>NZ_CP104893.1:0-2740000 GCF_025449315.1 Bartonella sp. HY406
AAATAAAATCAATTGGTTATTGCGCTTATCCACAGGATGTGGATAGGTGTATATAACACTATTTAGAGTCAAGACCATATTATAATTTTTTTTTAAAGTTGTAGTTTTGCACGCTCACCTCAATCTCAATTGAAAAAGCTGTGTTGAATCAAAGTTGATGGTAAAAAATCTAATCTAATTGCTGCAAAATTGAAAAAAACATTGGACAAAAAAGAATCGGATTCAGCACTTGCAATGCTCCCAGCGATTTTTGTAATGTGGTCTACACACCGGCAAGATAAGAGCTGCGTTAATAATTATGAATATGGCGCTTATCACAGTGATATCTAAAATTTGATCTAAAAAGGCATAGTCCAACTCTATTTGTGTTTGGGCTTGATGAGGATTTTTGTGCTTATATAAACCACTTGAAAAGTGAGCTACTGCTCTATTTTATTTAGATGGTTTTATTAGGCTTTGGAATGATTGGCATAACTGCATAGAAATATTGCAGTTGGTGGAAAAATGAATTTGCGGCAATTCCGCATAGAAAATATGAAATTTTGCGATTTCAGTTTAAAATCTATTGGTTAATGTGTTAAGAGTAAAAGGCTAAAGATGATGGTAAATGTTGACTTGAACAATATGGAAGAAAATTTTGGGAATTCTTCTATAGACCCATCATTGGAGAATAGCATGGCTGAGGGAATGACCAATAATATGATAATTTCTGATGAAGATGGTGCAAAAGCCTTTGAACGTGTTGCGGCAAAATTAAAGGCACGGGTTGGTGCTGAAGCCTATTCTAGCTGGTTTGGCCGTTTAAAATTAGCCGAATATATGCGCAATCAGGTTCGCCTTTCTGTGCCAACTGCTTTTTTACGCTCATGGATTAACAACCATTATGCTGTTATCCTTACAGAATTATGGCGCGAAGAAAACTCTGCTATTATGCGCGTTGAAGTAATTGTACGCGGCATGAATCGCGCTCCAAAACCAACAGTTAGTGCAAATATTGCAAATGAGCCTCAACTAAGTGAGCAAGCAACACCGGTTGCCAGTCCCGCGCGCAGTGAAAAGACAAGCTCTAGCTATTCCAATGCCAGTATTTTTGGCTCTCCGCTTGATCCTCGTTATTCCTTTGAAAATTTTGTTGAAGGTGCAGCCAATCGCGTAGCTCTTGCCGCTGCCCGCTCTATAGCTGAGGGGAGCCAAGGCGCATTGCGTTTTAATCCACTTTTCATTCATGCTGGCGTTGGTCAAGGCAAAACCCATCTCTTGCAGGCAATTGCAACTGCTGCCTTAAAACACCCAACACCGCAACGGGTTGTTTATTTAACTGCTGAATATTTCATGTGGCGTTTTGCAACTGCCATTCGCGATAATGATGCCTTATCCTTTAAAGAACAGCTTCGCGATATTGATCTTCTTATCATTGATGATATGCAATTCTTGCAAGGTAAGTCTATCCAGCACGAATTCTGCCATTTGTTAAATACTTTGCTTGATAGCGCCAAACAAGTAGTGGTTGCAGCGGACCGTGCACCAGCCGAGTTGGAATCGCTTGATGTGCGTGTACGTTCACGCTTGCAAGGTGGTGTATCGCTTGAAATTGGCTCGCCAGATTATGATATGCGCCTTGAAATGTTGCGTCGCCGTTTACGCACCGCTCGCCAAGAAGAACCAAGCATTCAAATTGGTGAAGATATTTTATCTTATATTGCCCAAAGTGTTTCAGGCTCAGGCCGTGACCTTGAAGGTGCCTTTAACCAGCTTTTATTCCGCCAATCTTTTGAGCCAGAACTATCCATCAATCGTATTGATGAATTATTAGGCCATTTGACCCGTAGCGGTGAACCAAAGCGCATTCGCATTGAAGAAATTCAACGTGTAGTTGCCCGCCATTATAATGTATCCAAGCAGGATCTATTATCTAATCGCCGCACCAGAACTATCGTTAAGCCCCGCCAAGTTGCAATGTATCTTGCCAAGATGATGACACCGCGCTCATTGCCAGAAATTGGCCGTCGTTTTGGTGGTCGTGATCATACCACCGTTCTTCATGCCGTGCGCAAGATCGAGGATTTGGTTGGCGGCGATCAAAAGCTGGCGCAGGAATTGGAATTGTTAAAACGCCTTATCAATGATCAGGCAAGCTAAGCCTATTGGGTTAATTTTTTAAAAAGCGTTTGAGCTTAAAACTTAAACGCTTTTTATTTAAGCCAAATAATATCTCATAAAAAAAGCCTAATTTGACATTGTCAAATTGGGCTTTATTTTGGATATCAGCAAAAAATCAATTATCGGTTTTATTTTTAAAAATCAGCACACGGATAATGGCGGACAAATCGGCAATTGCTTCAACAAGGATAAAACCATTCTTGTCAAAAAGATCATTTACATCTTTTTCTTGGCCCATACCAATTTCAAGAGCAATATAGCCATCATCATTTAAATGATTGCGGCTTTGTTCAGCAAGTTGGCGATAAAAATCAAGACCATCATCGCCACCATCAAGGGCGCGCATTGGATCAAATTGACGTACACCAATATCAAGCTCTTCTATTTCCTTATGGGGAATATAAGGGGGGTTTGATGCAATAATATCAAATTTTCCAACAATATTTTCAAACCAATTGCTATAAAGCGGTGTAAAGCGCTGCTCTACACCATGTCGAGCGGCATTGCTTTTTGCCATATCAAGCGCATTTTGTGAAATATCAACGCCAATAGCGTCAACTTTTGGCTCTTCACAAGCAAGGGTAACCGAAATAGCACCGCTACCGGTGCCCATATCAATAATTGTGACTTTGTCCTTTTGTTGTGCAAGTGAACGCACATAGGGCAAAAGCACATCAATTAAAGTTTCGGTATCAGGGCGCGGCTCTAATGTGTCGCTATTCAGCCAAAAATCACGACCATAAAAATTGCGCTTTCCCATGATGCGATGCACAGGTTCGCCATTAAGTCGGCGCCTGATAATGCTGTCCAATTCCATCACTAATTGATGGGTAATCACCAATTCAGGATTGCTGACGCGGTCCAAACGGCTTGTCGCAGTAAGCCAACTTACTAGCAAATCCGCATCAAGTTCGGCAGTGGCAATATCGGCGTCTTTAAAGGCTTGTTTTGCACTCAAATAACATTCTTGCAAGGTCTTACTGGTCACGCGTCACTCATCTCTGCCAATAATGCACTTTGATGATCAGAAATTAGCGCATCAATAATTTCATCAAGATCGCCAACTATAATGCGGTCAAGCTTATAAAGCGTGAGATTAATCCGGTGATCTGTCACGCGGCCTTGCGGATAATTATAGGTGCGGATACGCTCAGAGCGATCGCCCGAACCAACTTGGCTTTTACGCGATGCTGAACGCTCGCTATCGGCCTTTTGCCGTTCCATATCATAAAGACGGGCGCGCAAGATTTGCATGGCGCGGGCGCGGTTTTGATGTTGGGATTTTTCCGCTTGCACCACCATAATACCGGTTGGAAGATGGGTGATGCGCACTGCCGAGTCGGTAGTGTTGACGTGCTGACCGCCGGCGCCTGATGCACGCATGGTGTCAATACGAATATCTTCATTGCGAATTTCAATATCAATATCTTCAGCTTCCGGCAAAACCGCAACGGTTGCTGCCGAAGTATGGATACGGCCACCCGCTTCTGTTTCAGGTACACGCTGCACGCGGTGGACGCCTGATTCAAATTTCAACTTGGAAAACACACCCTTACCGGTAATAGTCGCGATAATTTCCTTAAATCCACCGGCATCGCCTTCACTGGTTGAAACCAATTCGACTTTCCAATTATGTTCGCTAGCATAGCGCTCATACATGCGGAAAAGATCACCGGCAAAGAGGGCAGCTTCTAAGCCACCAGTACCTGCACGAATTTCCAAAATAGCGCTGCGCTCATCGGCTGCATCTTTTGGCAAAAGTAAAATTTGGACGGACTTTTCCAAATTTTCAATTTTTTCTCTAAGTTCGGGTAACTCCGCCTCAGCAAGATCACGCATTTCTGCGTCTGTATCACGGTCATCAAGCATGGCTTGCAAATCTTGCAATTCGCTAAGGGCGCTATTTAAACCACGAATCTGAGTGACTATCGGCTGCAAATCCGAATATTCAGAAGCAAGGCGCACATAGGTTTCAGAATCGGGATTTTGTGACATCTGCGCTTCAATCATTTCAAAGCGTTTTTCCAATTGATGCATGCGATCCAGTGGCAGTGATACCATTGCTTATTACCTGACCTTGAATAAATTTTATAAAATAAATAGCTTATGCAGCCTTAGCATAGCTATATATTTGAACTATTTGATCACTTTTATCCAATCTTGAAGATTTTATTAAAGCGATTATGGTTGCAATCCTGTTTTAAGCTATATACGCGCATTTATGCGCTTTACAACCAATTTATCAATGGCTTGGTATTATTTTAATGTTTTTCCATATGGTTTCGCAGCATAAAAATAGCAAAACAGAATAAAGTGAACGATCCTTTATTGGCTTTTTAATTGATTAAGGCTAAGATCAATGGAAGTTAAAAATTATTGCATGGCTTTTCACCAACTGCCGGTTGACTAAATATTGGGTCGTTGACATCTTTTGGCAGTTTTTAATTTAATCTATGTTAAGTTGCTCTATCGTGACACAAATTTTAAGCAGTTTAAAAAAAAGACCGGATCAATATCCAAAACTAATGGTTTTGGCTGTGATGTTTGCGCTTGTTTTTTCGCTTAATATAATGGCGCCGCCATTCATGCAGTATAAAATGAGCAATGAGATAACCAATGATATAAGTAGCGATAATGCTAGAATAGCGCTTATTGATGTTCATTGCCATGACACAAGGGACGTAGCTAATCAGTCCTCACAACTACCGCATCACTTACAAGATTGTTGTCGCTTAATGGCCGGCTGCGCCTTTTGCTTTCCCCCTATCGACCAATTTTATTCCTACAGCATAATGCCAACCAAAATTACTATGGTTTTAAGCCATGATGTTTTTATGGTGCAAAGCAATTATCTACCGCCATTACCCCCACCTAAAGTGTCTTGATTGTATTTTTTGAAGTTTAAGCCTTGGCAAAAATGGCTTTAAGGCTTTTAAAAAATTAACTTTCTTATATTAGGTGTAAATTATGAATCGTAGAAAAATTCTGCAATTGCTGGGCTCTGGCGCCCTCATGGTAACGGTTGCCCATAAGGCTTTGGCACAAAGTGGACATCAAGGGCATGGCGACCATTCGGGTCATGGTGCAATGGATCACAATAAGATGGATCATAATAGCCATGGTTCCATGCCCGCCATGTCGAATGATTTAGCGGATTTAATGCCGCTTGATAAAATGCCAAGCAAGCAGCCTTTGCAGCCCTTAAAGCTTTTGAAAAATATCGCTAATAAGCAAGGCGTATTTATAGCGAATTTGGAAGCAAAGCCAATCAAAGTTAACTTGGCTGACGACAAGGAAACTGAAGTTTGGGCCTATAATGGCCAATTGCCTGGACCACAAATTATAGTCTATGAGGGCGATACGGTTGAAATCCATTTTAAAAATTCACTATCACAATCAACTACAGTACATTGGCATGGTTTACCAGTACCGCCGCAAGAAGATGGCAATCCCCATGATGCGGTAAAACCGGGAGAAAGTCGTATCTATCGCTTTACTTTGCCGCAAAATTGCGCCGGCACCTATTGGTATCATCCTCACCCCCATGGCGATGTTTCGGAGCAAGTGGCAAAAGGCCTTGCTGGTAGCTTTATTGTAAAAGCCAAAAATGATCCTTTAAATGATTTATCCGAGCAGCATTGGCTTATTTCAGACTTACGCCTTGATAAAAACGGTAATATTCCTGAAAATACCATGATGGATTGGATGAATGGTCGCGAAGGGCAGTTTGTGTTGATTAATGGTCAATTACAGCCACGCATTAACGTCAAATCTGGCGAGCGTATTCGCATCTGGAATGCTTGTTCAGCCCGCTATTTGCGCCTTGCCATACCTAATTGTCAATGGATTGTGGTTGGTAGTGATGGCGGCCTTTTGGAAAAGCCACGTCCTGGCGTCAATGAATTAATGCTTAGCCCTGCCGAGCGAGTCGAGGTGATTTTACAAACAGATAAAGACCAATCGTCACAATTGGTAAGCCATTATTATGACCGCCAAAAAATGATGGTAACTGAGCCGCATGATGATGTCCTGTTGGCAGATATTTCGATTGATGCAAGCCCAGTTAAATTACCAGATTTCTTGCGAAAAATTGACGATTTTGGTGCAATTACTGCAACAAAAAGCGTTGAGTTTTCGGAAGCGGAAATGGATCACGCCCATATGGATATGGGCAATGATAAGGCTAAACAAATGGCCATGCTGCAAAATATGTTCAAGGTTAATGGCAAAACCTATGATATGGATCGGATAGATTTAACCAGCAAGCAAGATGCGGTTGAAGAATGGCAAATTTTCAACAATTCTCATATGGATCATCCTTTTCATCTTCATGGCACGCAATTTTTAATTATTAAGCGTGAACTTGATGGCAAAGTAACCGATGAGCCGTTTAAAGCCTTTAAGGATAGTTTTAATTTGCGCCCTTATGAAAAAGTAACCATAAAGGTTAAGCAAACAGAAAAAGGCATCCGCATGTTCCATTGTCATATTTTAGAACATGAAACCCTTGGCATGATGGCCAATTTAAACGTTATTTAAACCAATATTTAACCCATATTGAACTCTGTCCTGTTTTCACAGCAGGACAGAGTTTAGCTTACAGCCATATTTCTTCATTGATATGTATATTATGTAAAAAGTCTCGGTCATGGCTAACAATAATTAACGCGCCGTCATAGGTGTTTAGTCCGTTTTCTAAGGCTTCGATGGTTTCAATGTCCAAATGATTGGTTGGCTCATCAAGTAATAGCAATTGAGGCGGCGTATCGCTACCAATTGTACAGCAAAGACCAGCCCGCAATTTTTCACCGCCACTTAAATCACCAATTATTCTTTTTGCCATAGTGTTGCGAAAACCAACCCGCGCCAAAGCCTCAAAACATTGGCGATCATTGGCCATGGGGTTAAGCCGTGCAAAATTATCAAGCAAGGTAGAATTGCCATCCAACAAAGATACAAATTGGTCAAGCATGGTAAAGCGGACAAAAATACTTGCATTGCCGCTTTTCATCGGCAAGGTACCACTCAATAATTTTAATAAAGTCGTTTTACCGCTACCATTTTTACCATGAAGCGCAAGGCGTTTTGGTCCGTAAAGCTCGAGATTGAAATTTTGAATAATATCATTATAGCCACCTGTTAATTCATTTGCCGATAAAACCAGCTTTTGTGGCGCTAGCTTGGTCGGTAATAACCTAAAAGCAATCGGCAATTTTTTGATCAAAGCAGATTTTGCAACCGTCATTATATCTTGCGTTTTACTCAACAAAGCTTGGCATTGTTCAATAGTTTTGCCGCGAGATTTTTCAGCATTATTCTTTGCCTTATCTAATGACATTTTTGGAATATTAGCAGTTTTGTTCTTGCGTTTCCCGTTTTGGTCGCGCTTATTTTGCCGCTCAATAAGCTTTATGCCTTTATTTTTAACATTTTTTAAATCAACCTCTGCCTGATGAACATCGGTTTCAATTTTGGCTAACCTTTGCATTCTATCGTGATAATAAACACTATAATTACCGCTCACTTGATAAAGATCCGTTAATGATAATTCATTGATTGTGTCCATATGTTCGAGTAATTGCCGATCATGACTGGCAATGACAATAATGCTTTTTTGTACAATCAAAGGATTTTGGGTTAATTGTTGAATTAAGAAATCTCGTGCTTCACTATCAAGATTATTACTTGGTTCATCCAGCAAAATAAGCGGATAGTCGGCACAAAAAAGTCCAATAAGTCTAGCGCGTATGATCTCACCGCCACTTAAATTACTAACCAATGTATCAAAATTACGGTTATTAATCGTGCTTTGTTGCAAAAGATCGTTAAAATCTTCCAATGCAGTCCAGTTAATCTCATCGCTATCAAAAGCTAAAAGCTCGCCTTTTTCAATTTTCTCAAGCATACGCAAATCGTCACCAAGACCAAAGAGATCTGCAAGGGTGGTATTGGTGCTATCTTTAATGTTTTGGTTAAGATAACCAATTGGATTTGGTGTTTGAAGCACACCACTTGTTGGCTGTTTTTTGCCGGCAATTATGTCAAGAAGGCTGGATTTACCAGCCCCATTTTTTCCAATTAAGCCATGTAAACCAACAGGCAATACAGCATTGACATTGGAAAACAGCCAATCACCATCAGGTAATTGATAGCTAAGTGATGTTAAGTCGAGTATGGGAGAATAAGCCATGGAAAACCACCTTTTCATAAAATATAACGAATAATTTTATGAGTGGATTGCGCACGACACTTATTCCTTTATTGCAATAGGACTATTTTGCACCAAAATTTTAACATGAAAATCCTAAGCTTACCATAGATTTGGCATAACAATATTTAAAATAGCGCTATTTTTCAATAAAATTACCATTACTGTCATATCTATTTCATTGCATCTTTTAAAGAAGCAAGGCAATTTGCATGGCAATTGCGCTTTTATTATTTAAATCTTTTTGGCATTTGAATATAAACGCAGGAATTATAAGCATACGGGGCAATGATGGTTGATCTTAAACAAACAACTTTATTAATTCGGCAACGCATAAGATTGGCGACAGAAGGCATGATTGGCCGCGAGCAATTGGCCGAATTAATGGTTTTAGGCGCGATTGCCGGCGAACATTTATTGGTGATTGGTCCGCCCGGCACCGGCAAAAGTGCTGTGGTGCGTCGTGTGGCTGATTGCTTTGGCGGACGCTATTTTGAATATTTGCTTGGCCGTTTTACTGAACCATCGGAATTATTTGGGCCGGTTGACCTGCGAAAACTAAAAGAAGGCAAGGTTGAAACTGATATTTCTGGCATGTTGCCTGAAGCTGATATTGCCTTTCTTGATGAGGTTTTTCTTGGCTCTACCGCAATTTTAAATACTTTGCTTGGTATTTTAAATGAACGGCGTTTTCGCCGCGGTCATACCGAACTTATCTGCCCTTTAAAAATATGTGTTGGTGCGTCCAATTCCTTGCCTGACGATCCTGCCCTTGCCGCCTTTGCTGATCGCTTTTTAATGCATCTTTTTGTTGACCGCATTGCCGATCATCAATTGGAAGATATGTTAAAAGGTGGTTGGCAAGCACAAAGCCAAAATGCAGCTTTTGAAAAGGCTGGTGACCTTATTGCAACATTAAACGCACAGTTGCCAAATGTTGATATGGCAAATATGCGGCCAATTTTGGCTGATGCAATACGCAAACTGCGCCATGGCGGAATAAATCTATCAGATCGGCGTATTGTGCGTTGCCAAAATTTAATTGCCGCAGCAGCTTTATTAAATGGTCGATTTGAGGCCAGCAAAGAAGATTTATGGCCTTTGCTTTATGTGGTACCAACTGAGGCCGAGCAAAAATTTGCCCAAGATATTTTACGCCCTATTTTAGGCGATGCGGCTAATTTTTCTTTGCATGGCGCAGTCGAAGCAGTGGCAGAGCAACCGGCAAGCCGGGTTGCGCGTCTGGCTGAAATGGCGGATCTATGCCTTAAGGCGGAAGAGAGTGATCTTAGCGCAATTGAAAATATCTTGCGTGAAATTGATGTCAATTTTGCAAGTGATGCAGTGCCGCAAGAATTGCTTGGCTTGCGTTCCCGCTTGCTAGAGCGTTTGCAGGAAAAACGCCATGGCGAAGTTTAATTGGCAATGGCAAGCGCGGCCAAATGGTCTTACGGCCAAAGGCATGGTTGTTTTTGGCCCAGCAAGTTTTGATTTGCTTGACCGTTTGGAAGCCATTGATGACAGTGCGCGGCAAGCGGCCTTACAAATTGTCGGCTTTCGCTATGGCATTGTGGTTTTAGGGCCATTGCAATATTTACCATGGTGCGAAAATGGCCATTATATTGGCCATGATCTTGAAGCGCCAGAATTATGGTTGCCTTTGCATAGCATGCCTAATGCGCCATTAGACCTTTTGCTTGCAGCCTTTAAAAAGCGTTTTCTATCGCCGTTTTTGCTATGGCCAGAGCCACGTCAAATCATTGATTTGCATCGGCAAATTCCTATTCAATCTTCAGTGCTGACATTATTGCGCCAAGAGTTAGAGGAAAATGCAAAATGACAATGGCGCAACAGCAAGCATCTAACCCAAATACATTAAATAGCTTATTGGCTGAGTGGCAGCACTGGCTTAAGTGGTTTTTAGCCGATTTGCAGGGTGATATCGGGCAAATATTGCATCATTTGCATCCCTTATTAACCGCGCCGCGCCCAAATGATAATGGTGGGTTATTAACCGCGCCAGGGCTTGAAACCGTATTGCGACGCGGAAATTATGCCAATTTGCTATTATCTGAATGGATGCTTGCGGATAGTTTTCCCGATGAATTTTTGCGCCGTGCTGCTCAGCATGAACATTTGTTTTTTGCGCCGCCGCCACTTGAAGACGATGGCGGTAAGAGAGTGCTTGCCCTTTTTGATGTCGGCATTATGCAACTTGGCTTGCCGCGTGTCGCCCATATAGCTTTGTTAATGCTTTTATCTCGCCGTGCGCAATTGCTAAAAGGTGAATTTTATTGGGGCATTGTGCAAAATGAACCGCAATGGCATGAATTTTCCAATGTCAACCATTTGCGGCAAATGCTCGATGACCGACACATTGCTTTAATAACAACTGAAAAACTTGATAAATGGCGCAATTTTATTGGGCAAGGCGACAAAGGCGATGAGTGCTGGTTTATCAGCAGCCAAAAATTTCATGATCAAGGTAAAAGCCTTTTTGCAAGCCACAGATTAAGCATTGACGAAACGTTTAAAGGTACATCGCTTGAGGTTGTTTTGCACCAAAATGGCCGCTCAGCAATTGAAATTGCGCTACCTTTACCCGATGAAAAGCAATGTAAGCGCCTATTATCGGCTAAATTTGTCAAAAAAGAAACGCAAGCAAAAAAGCAAACTCACAGCCTGCTTACTAATACTTCGCTTTTGTCGCCCCTAATCATTTCACCTAATGGTAAAAAAGTCATGCTGCGCATGCGCGGCGACAATGATGACCAGTTTATTGAAGTTGATATAAGCCGAATTCAGCCTAAAATACGTAAGTTGTCTTTACCACAAAGCGCACATATTGTAGCAGCTGGTTATATGATAAATGGTCATATCAGCTTGCTATTAAAAGTTGATCAAGATTATCAATTATGGGCTAAAGGCCATAAGCTTTTAAGGGGAAATATTCAAACCAATATTTCCGATTCACCTGCAAGAACAACACAAAAAATTGAACCGCTCATTGTCATGACTGATCAAAATGACTCTGGCTGGATTGCGCGGTTGTCAGGCGGTTTGACACAGAACCTTTATATAACCGATGCGACAATCAAGCCTTTGAAAGAAAATTTAGCGTTTCTCGACACTTATGCTGTGCAATATTATTCCTATGAGCATTTTTTAGTGTTGAAAAATATAGAAGAAAATTTCCGTATAGATATGATCAGTGTCAAAGATAACGTGGTTAAACAATTTTTTGATCTTGGGCCATCATTTAAAACTTCCAAGACATTTATAAAAATAGGCTATATTGACAATCCAGCTTATAAGGGATCGCAAAAATTTGTATCTGGTATGCTTGCCCAAAATAATGATGAAAGCCGCTTAAACTGGTTAAGCCGGACTAAAATTGGTGGTGAGCAGCTTGTTGAAACTCTATTCACCTTGGCCGAGGGCTGTAAGGTCATTGGCACATGGTTTGATGACGCTTTAAATGTTTTGGTACCCGTTATCTGGGACCATAAGAAAACCATTGGTGCATGGCGTGGTGATCGTTTTGAAAACTGGTATAGCGATGCGGTAAAGCTAGCTAACGCCGAAATGTGTATCTATTCGGGTACTATTGTTATGCATAATGTCGATCATGACATCATCTTTTTTGATGTCAACAGTCGGCAAATTATGGCGCATACGGGGCAGGCAAACGGGGATAAAAATGGATAAAACAATTTTTTCACCGGTGCGCCAACCTTTAGCGCAAGGAAGACGCGATGTAGCTGGCTTATGGTTGCCCCATGAATGGTATAGCGAAAGTGAGCGCCAGCGCATTATCTGGCATTACTGGCAAAAAGGCGCGCAAATTTTGCGCTTTTCAAGTAGTAGCGAATCCTATTTCAATGCAAGTGGTGATTTATTGCGATTTCCTGTTGCACGCTCAATGCTTTGTAGTGATTTACCGGGGCTACCCTTGATTGCTTATGGTGCAATGCTTGCCACTGCTGATCTTGATAAAAACGAGCAGAAAACATTGCCCGTCTGTGATTGTTGGATCATTGCTGGCAAGGAAACCAAGGCTTTAAAATTCAGTCAAGGCGCATCTATTGACCCGTCAAATTGGGCAAATATTGCTAACTATACTTGGCATGAAAGTTTTGATCTCACGCCGCCAGTGATAGAGATTGAGGAAATTGCGCCAAAGCCTAGCGGTGATACTCGTGCAATATTGGGTGATAATATTCCGCAGCCAAGTGAAAGCCAAAAAAGAATATTACAAGACTTAAAGAAAAAGGCAGCAGCTAAGAGTAATGATAGTGGCGGCTCCGTTTATGGCAATCCAAGAGAAAAAAGCCAAACTAAAAGCTCTAATAACACCGTTAAATGGGTTTTTCGCCTAGCATTTTTAGGTTTCATTGCTCAAGCACTTTTTTGGATCTACGCAAGCCGTTCAATTCCATTAAAATCAACGCCGCAAAATAATCCAGTCGCTCAACCAATTATCGAGTATAGTAGCAGCCCTTCAATTTTTTATTGGTTGGTTGTTTTTGGGTTGATGGCACTTTTTATATTTTTATTACGCAAATTTTTAATATCTAATATTTTTAATAAGATAACGACCACAAGTGTTGAGCAATATACAAAATATCAAGACAGCTTAGCAACGCGGCACAGTTACCGCCAAACTACGCGGGCGCAAGGTCCTAGCGTGCAATCAACTCATCAAGACGTTGAGCAAGAAGGCGTTAATGATGCAATAAGAGCGCAAAGTGCAGAAAGTGCAGTTGTCGAAAACCTAAACCAAGAAATGGCGTCAAATAAGCCACAAACTCAAAACAGTTCCACGCCAACGACCGAAGGCAAAAACAATAAAAATCGCTCAAAAAATAATAAAAATGGGCTTAAAGAGCGAGATGAAGATGAGATTATGCGCCCACCCTTATGGCGTTTATTGGTGGCGCGGTTGGCAATTGTTAGCAAGTTAAACCACTTGTTTGCTATGCGGCAGGCACGATATTTAAATTCTATGCTGCGCATGTTTGAACAAGGCGATATAGAAAATGCTTTGCGCCATGCTATACCGTTTTCATCAGGTCAAAGCGATGGTGGCCCAATGTTTGGCGTACCACGACCGCGAGATAATTTGCAATTAGGCGCAAAGCAGGTTGGTGGTCCATCTATCAATATTGACGAAGACGCAAGAAAGATGCTTGCCGGCTATTATTGGCGCGCTTTTACAACCCTTGATCAGCAGGGCCGCATTGAAGAAGCCGCTTTTGTTTTAGCTGAATTGCTAAATGAGCGCGTGGAAGCGTTGGATTACCTTGAAAAAAATGGCCGCAGTGATAAAGCCGGCGAACTTGCGCTTGCTTGGGACATGTCGAGTGACATTATTGTGCGACTATATTGCCTTTCTGGGCAATGGGATTGGGCTATTGCTGTTGCGCGCCGCGACCATGCTTTTGCTGCGGCGGTTTTGCGCCTTGAAAATGAGGAATCTGCGGCGAGCTTTCGATTGCGCGAAGAATGGGCGTTGTTTGAAGCTGAAAATGGCAATTTGATGAGTGCCATACAAATTATCTGGCCGCTTAAAAACCAGCGTGATCTTGCATTGCAATGGCTTTTACTAGCTGAAAAATCAGATGGTGAACTTGGTGCTGCCGCGCTTGTTAAACGAGCAATTTTACTATCAGACACGGTTGAGGATTATCGCACTAAAATAACCCAAATTATTGAAAATAAAAATCCCAAAGTTTTTGAGGCACTCATTAGCGAAATTGATAAGGCATTTTTAAATGGTGACAGTAGTGAAGGACTTATTTTTTTAACCCGCTTCATTACAAGGCCAGCCTTATTACGGCATCATCAAAACGCATTTTATCTTAATAAACAAAAGTTTTTGCGGCTTTTACATGCCAGCCAACAATCTGCTTTTGACGCTGATTTGCCAAAAAACGGTTGGGGGCAAGATGATTTGGATGCATTTAGCGCCAGTAATATTTGTGATTTTCAAGCACCAACCAATGGCAGACCACTTGATATTCATGATATAGTCTATGTCAGTGAAGGACGATTTATTGCCGCCCTTGGTGATGGCGGCGTGGTGCTTCTTGATGATTTAGGCCATCAATTGGCTTTTTATGATGTGCCTGCTTCGCAACTGGTGGTGTCGGCTTCTGGTAATATTGTGCTTTTATTAATGCAGCGCGATAATTTATATCGTATCACACGGCTTAATCTTAATGATAATAGTTTAACGCCGCTCAAAAATTTGGCTTTGCAAGCAATGACGCGCGATTTTGACGGTGTTTCATGGTCAGTTGCGCTAACGGATGGTTTTATTCATGTGCTTGATACAGCCCGAGGCTTAAAATCGCTTTGGAAAAGCGGAGAATTATCGGGGACAGTATTTAAGATCCGTTATCGCCATCGCTTTGCTGAAGGTGTGCCAACAACTGCAAAAGGCGAGCAATGGCTTATTGGTTATGGAGGCTCACAGAAAAAGTCATTCTCACTTGAAAATTGGTATTATTCGCTACCAAGCAGAACTTTACGCTCGCGTGACTTTATTCCAGACGAGGAGGGTGGGGTAACTCGTATGTTCTTGCCCGAAGATTATATGGCCTATCGCTATGGTATTCAGCAAGATGATGAAGGCAATACTGAGCTTTATTATTGTGATGTTTTTGAGCGCGCTGATAAAACGCAATTTGTTTCAATTAATGACCGTTATGTAGGAGAAAATAGTTCCGTTGCTATGTTTGGTTTTAATAATGCGTTTATTGTCAACTATAATGAATATATCTATGCAATTTCGCATGAAAATGATGTCATTGCCTCTCTCGCATGGGGTAATAGTCGCTATCGTTTGGCAGAACAGCAAAACCATTTAATTGTTTATGATGATCGCGGCCGCATTTTTCATTTTGACATGGTAAACCATACCGGCAAAGCAATAAGCGTTCAGTAAATTTATCTTAGCATAAATACAATTTTTAAAATCGATTTGGATAAACCAAATTGGACATTGGATTAGTGCGTAAAATTATAAACGGTTTAGTATTCATGAATTTTATTCATAGCAGTATGAAGAATTTAGCCTATTCCTTTCATAGGCTTTAGCTGGTTTAATCAAAACCAATAACGAACAAGACTGCTGAAAAGCCAAATTTTATCAAAGTTTCATTCAAACAACTGGAACAAAAAGGACATTTTATGCTTAGTCAATTACAACAAATGATTGTTCCTATTGCAGCTTTTACAGCTAAGGGTGATATTGCGGCATTAAAGAGCGCTTTAGATAAAGCATTAGATGAAGGGGTTACCATTAATGAAGCAAAGGAAGTTATCATTCAAACCTATGCTTATGCTGGTTTTCCGCGTAGTTTAAATGGCTTAAACGCATTGCGAGATGTTTTAGACAGTCGCAAAACTGCGGGCAAAAATGATGAGCTTGGTCGCGATATTTCCCCCATTGCTACCAATCAATCCATGCTTGAAATTGGTACAAAAATTCAAACTAAGGTGGTTGGTCAGCCGGTTAGGGGCGGGGTTTATGAGTTTGCCCCTGCCATTGATCAATTTTTGAAAAGCCATCTATTTGGTGATATTTTTGCCCGTGATATTTTGGATTATCCAACCCGTGAAGTTGCAACCATTGCAATTTTGGCAACTATCCCTGGGCTTGAAGCGCAATTGCAAGGCCATTATAATATTGGCATGAATACGGGATTAAGCAAAGAGCAATTGCAACAAATTGTAAATATCCTAAATGCAAATCTTGGCAGTGATGTTAGTAAACGCGCCCAAACAGTGCTTGACCAAATAATCTAAAAGTGAGCGGTCATTTTAAATGACTTTGCCAATTAAAAGCCCTGCATAGACAACTATGCAGGGCTTTTTTATAAGATTTTTAGAATGAATATTACGGTTCGATTGTATAGGCAAGAATGGAATCACCCATCGGGCTACCCATTGAACCATGACCACCAGCAGCAACCAAAATATATTGCTTACCATCAGCGCCGCGATAGCTCATTGGTGTTGATTGACCACCGGCGGGCAGACGTGTTTCCCATAGTAATTTGCCGGTTTTTAATTCATAGGCTCTAAAGCCACTATCAGCAGTACCTGCCATAAAGACAATACCACCAGCAGTAATTAATGGGCCGCCAAGGCTGATTGTGCCCATTTCAAGTGGAATTGGGAAGCGCTGGCCAGCAAATTCTTGCCCCTCTACGCTGCCATTTCTTTGCTGCCATGCTGTTTTACCGCTTGCAAGATCAACACCAACACGCAATCCCCAAGGTGGTGATTGGCATGGAATACCAAGTGGGGATAAAAATGCACTGAGTTTTACTGCAAAAGGTCCACCAAGATTTTCGCCCGATGGCTTAGGACCGGTTGATACCATTCGCTCATCGGCATTTTGTGGGAAGTCTGGACGTGGATAAACGCTAAAGCGGAATGCCATATTGACCGGCGTACCGAAAAGATATTGGTTTTCCGGATCAACCGCAACACTACCCCAGTTGAAAATGCCAGTATTGCCAGGATAGACGATAGATCCTTCAAGGCTTGGCGGTGTAAATGGATTGCGGTCATAACGGCTTTTACGATAGGTCATCCGACAAAGCATTTGGTCAATAGGCGTGATACCCCACATGTCCTTTTCTTCAAGAACAGGCGGAATAAAGTTGAGTGCGGATATTGGCTGCGTTCCAGCTGGAGTTTCTTGCTTAATATCAGATTTATCGGAAACCTTTTCCTCATGGACAGGGTAAATTGGCGTACCATCACGGCGATCAAGTACCCAAAGATTACCACCCTTGGTTGGCACGATAATAGCCGGTGCATTTTTGCCCTGATAATCTAAATCAAGCAGCACGGGCTGTGAGGGCAAGTCTCTATCCCATAGGTCATGATTGATGCTTTTGAAGCTCCAGCGTAACTCACCGGTTTTAACATCAAGTGCAACAAGGGCTGCAGTAAATTTTTCAACTTCAGCTGAGCGTTTTGCACCAAACTGGTCTGGTGACTTATTGCCAAGTGGCACATAAACCAAGCCTAATTCATCATCGGCCGCCATAACGGTCCAAGCATTAGGAGAGCCGGGTTCATAAGTGGCATCGCCTTCAAGCGGCTTGGTTTCATTGGGTTTTTGCGCATCCCATTTCCAAACCAATTGGCCATTATGCACATCATAAGCGCGGATGACACCAGATGGATTATCAATATAATAATTATCGGCAATTGCACCGCCAATGATTGCTAAATCATGCGAGATAACCGCAGGGGACGTCATCATAAAAGTGTCGGGATTTTGATTAGGTTGATGTTCCATTAAATTAACAAAACCTTGATCGCCAAAATCGCTACAGATTTCGCCATTATCGGCATTAACTGCAAACATACGGGCATCACCCGTGGTGGCAATAATCCGGCGAGGACAATGATTGCCTTCAACCAATTGCTTATCTTCATGATAAGATACGCCACGGCAGGTCTGGTGTTCATAAATGACACTACCTTTAACCCGTGGATCATAACGCCACTTAAGTTTGCCAGTTACTGGATCAAGGGCTTCAACAATATTATGCGGTGTGCAGCTATAAATCGTATTATTGACCTTTAAGGGATTAACCTCAAACGTATATTCGCTAGAATCATCCTTGCCTTGAAAATCGCCGGTGTGGTGTTCCCAAGCCAATTTTAACTTACCAACATTGCTGGTATTAATATCTTTTAAGGTTGAATAGCGTTGGCCAAGATTGCTACCACCATAGGCTACCCAATCATCTCCAGCCATGCGGCTTGGATCAATAGTGCTGGCAATTTTTTCATTTTGTGGCAATTCGCCGTCAAAAGTGGCAGGGTCAATAAACCAAGACACAACAGCCAATAGAATAATCACCAAAAGCGAACCACCCAAAAGCCTTGATGCGGGTTTAGTATTTTGGTGATTGTTTCTTATTGGCCGTGATACTAAAGGCAGACATAATAAAAGTCCAAACAGCACAAGAATAACGCCACGCGGGATCCATTGCCATTTATCAAAACCAACCTCATAAAGCGTCCAGATAAAAGTTAAAATGAGAGTAAATGTATAGATCCAAAGACCGCTTGCTTTTTTGCGCAAAAGCAAGAAGCCGCTCATAAGAAGGCCAAGCCCCATAATGATATAAAAAGGTGAACCACCAACCAGAGCTAGCTGAACGCCTAAAGCGGCGACAGCCAAACCAAATAGCAGGATCACAAAACTAATGATAATAAGTAGCACGCTATTCTCCCAAAACTGAAGTTTAGGTAAAAATAGATATGGAAGAGATGCCTTATGTCAATAAGAACTTGAAAATTAACATATTTTTATGCTGTCTTTTAAAATTATTGTAATTTAAATATAGGCTAATTATCGGCGTTTTCGCTAAAAAATACTATAAATCAATAGTGATAATATTTTTGTGATAGGTTTGGTTTTTCTCAGTTAATATAAAGAATGTTCATTTTATGATTAAATTTATTGTTAAAATATTTGATTGAATATCAATACATCAATAGCAAGTTCGTTGGGAACGCAAATTTTAATGCAAACATTTTTTAGGGAAATTTATTTGTTGTGTAGAAAGTCGTAAATCAGAATTCTGGCAAAATTGTATAAATTGATATTTCATCGGTAACGAAAATGAAGTAATATGATTTACACCTGCCATAATGACTTTGCCAAAAAGGATTAAAAGATATGACAATTGATGAACAAGACGAATTGCCTGATGAAATCTTTGATCAAATAGCTGACTTGTCGGAAGATGGTGAAGATCTTTTTGAAAATGGTGATTTTGAAGAAGCCATTGCAAAATGGACTGACGCTTTAGCTTTGCTTCCAGAACCTAAAGACAAATGGGACGCCGCTTTGTGGCTTTATACAGCTCTTGGCGATGGTTATCGCAATGTTGGAGATTTTGACAAGGCATTGGTGGCGTTCAATGCAGCTTATGAAAGCGTAGATGGGTCAACCAATCCCTATGTGCTTTACTCAATTGGTGCAACTCTTTACGATCTTGATCGTAAGGATGAAGCGGTTGTGCCATTGTTAAAGGCCTATGAAATGGAAGGCGATGAAATTTTTGAAGAAGAAGGTGAAGTTTATCTAACCTTTCTTGACGAAAAAGGCCTACTTGACGACGCTGAATAAACTAATTTAGCTTAATCATGTCCTGATTTTTTTGCCGTTGTGTGGAAAATCAGGATATGGGTGTTTGAGACGAATTTGCCTTTGGATATTGGTAAGGTTGTCATCTTGCCGTTAAATTATTACTACCGCAAAGCCTTTAAAAAGCCAGTAAAAAATTTTCCATATTATAACTTGCTTGCGAATCATAATATTGATCAAATAGGTACTCCTAATAGGTGTGTGTAAGTGCCTCATGCCTTTGCCAAGTTGTGCGCACTCACCTTTTGAGCATTTCAATCTACAGCGTGTAATATCCAATTTTCAAAAGCGGCAATGCGCAATTAGATTTTTAAAAACGCCATAATTTGGTATTTTGCCGCTAATTAATCTCTGAAAGTTTGATGATAGTTTCCCACATTTTATGGGCAATTATAAAACTATTTGCTGTTGCTCTTTACATTTGATCAAATTAATAGCATAATTGATCAAATATATAAATATGACCGATAGAAAAGACGATTAATAATATCGCAGCTATTGGATCATGTCATGGGAGGTATAGCAATGGACAATAATGAATTTTTTTTGGCTGCCCAAAATTTCAAGGGTAACAAGTTCGATTTTCATTTGAAAAGAACACATTCTTTTTTTGCTTTGATTAATAGTTTCCAAAAAATGTGTAAGATGATTTTCAGTACTACTACAAATTTGCACAAGCGGTTTTTGGAGCAGCTAAAATTGCAAAAGGTTTTAGTCCTTTCTCCAATAAACTCAACCATATTGATTCCTTTGACCAAATGTCGCGCTGGTGAGGATTAGCGCAGCTTAGGCATTGTAGAATCGTTTTCCTTTTAAAATTATCTCTTTAGTTCTGGTGTATTATGATTGATGAAGCTCAAGCAAAGAAATTTATAGAAGAAAATCCTGATTTGCGCGTATTGGAGGCCTTCGTTATTGACGTTAATGGCGTACCGCGCGGCAAGTGGATTCCGCGTGAACGTGCATTGGATGTTTTGGTAAATGGCATGGCTATGCCGCGTTCGGTTTATGCGCTTGATGTTTGGGGACGTGACGTTAATGATGCAGGTCTTGCAACAGGTACTGGTGACCCTGATGGAATGTGCTTTCCCTCACCCGATTCTTTGTCGCGCGTCACATGGTTGGAGCGCCCAACCGCACAGGTAATTTTGGGCATGCAAAACCGTGATGGTACTGGCTTTTATGCCGATCCTCGTCAGGTTTTGATCAATGTCTTGGAGCGTTTCAAGAAATTGAAACTAACTCCTGTGGTTGCAACCGAGCTTGAATTTTATCTTATCGATCCTATTCGCTCGGCATTGGATCCAGTGCGTCCACCAAATACCCGTGATGGCCGTTGGCATACGGGGCAAACACAAGTGCTTTCTATTGCTGAATTACAAGAATATGAGCATGTTTTTGATGATATTTCAGAAGCGTGCCGCGCACAAAAAGTGCTTGCTGATACGACTTTGCGTGAAAATGGCCCTGGTCAATATGAAATCAACCTTAATCACGTGCCTGATGCGTTAAAGGCTGCCGATTTTGCCGTGCTGCTAAAACGTATTGTTAAGGGTGTTGCGCGCAAGCATGATCTTGATGCAACCTTTATGGCAAAACCATATGGCACGCAGGCTGGCAATGGTATGCATGTGCATTTTTCATTACTTGATGAAAATGGCAAAAATGTTTTTGCTGGCGATACAGGCCCATCGGAAGTGCTGTTGCATGCTGTTGGTGGTCTTTTGGCAAATATGGCGGATAGTATTGCAATTTTTGCGCCGCACGCCAATTCATTCCGCCGTCTAACCCCAAGTGAGCACGCGCCAACCTATGCTTCATGGGGCTATGATAACCGCACAGCTGCGGTACGAGTTATTACTGCGAGTAAAGCGGCTACCCGTATTGAGCACCGCGTTGCTGGCGCTGATACCAATCCCTATCTTGTACTTGCGATGATTTTGTCAGCAGCGCTTGAAGGCATGACAACCCGCCGTGATCCAGGTGGTCCAATCCATGGTGATGATCATGATATCGCCCATGAACCACTACCAACCAATTGGGATTATGCCTTGCAGCTTTTTGCAAAATCAAGTTTTGCTTATGCAACCCTTGGTCCCAAATATCGTGATTTGTTTACCGGTTGTAAAAGGCAAGAAATGGCAGAATTTGCCTTGCGTGTAACCGATGTTGAATATGATGCCTATATAAGGACAGTATGATATGACAACAAACTCTAATTCCAATACCATTTCTAATCCAGGTCATGCCGCAACCTATTATGCCGCAACCGCCAATGACAAGACTGTTCATCCTGAGTTAGAAGGTGAAATCACGACCGATGTTTGTATAATCGGTGCAGGCTTTACCGGTGTTTCAGCCGCGCTTGAATTGGTTGAAAACGGTTTTTCCGTTGTCTTGCTTGAGGGGGACCGTATTGGTTATGGCGCGTCAGGGCGTAATGGTGGCCAAATTGTTAATGGTTATAGCCGTGATTTAATGGTTATCGCCAAGCGTTATGGACAAGAAAAGGCCAATGCACTTGGTGCTATGTCCCTTGAGGGCGGCGACATTATCCGCGAGCGGGTGGCAAAATATAATATTGATTGCAATCTCGTCAATGGTGGTTTTTTTGCAGCTTTTACCGATAAGCAGGTGAAAGGCATGGCAGAAAACCGCGCCAATTGGAAACAATATGGCAATGATGGTCTTGAAATGGTTTCCAAGAGCGATGTTGGCAAATATGTCAACAGTGATCGATATGTTGGTGGTATGATTGATCTTCGCGGTGGCCATATCCACCCACTTAACTTGGTGCTTGGTCAGGCAGCAGCAGTAAGCGCGCAAGGCGGCAAGATTTTTGAAAACTCACGCGTTACCAGTGTTGATACTGGAGCAAATCCAATTGTGCACACCAGTAAAGGCGTGGTTAAGGCAAAATATGTACTTGTTTGCGCTAATGCCTACATTGGAAGTCTTTTGCCTGAAATTGGTGGCCGTATGATGCCAGTATCCAGTCAGGTAATGACGACAGAGGTTTTGGATAAGGATTTGATTGAAAGCCTATTGCCAGCTAATTATTGCGTTGAAGATGCCAATTATGTTTTGGATTATTATCGCCGCACGGCTGATAATCGCATGCTTTATGGGGGTGGTATTGGTTATGGTGGGCAAAATCCAAGCAATCTTACCGCAGTTATTCGCCCCAATATGCTTAAAACCTTTCCCCAGCTTGAAAATGCAAAAATTGAATTTGCATGGAGCGGTAATTTTGCATTGACCTTAACCCGTATTCCTCATATCGGTAAATTATCCGATACGGTTTATTTTTCTCATGGTGATAGTGGTCATGGTGTAACCACCACGCATCTTTTGGGCAAAATTTTGGGTGAAGCAGTGCGCGGTCACAGTGAGCGCTTTGATGTTTGGGCGTCCCTGCCAAATTTGCCTTTCCCGGGAGGGAAATTATTGCGTGTGCCGCTTACAGCTCTTGGCGCATGGTGGTATGGTATACGCGACAAATTAGGTGTATAGAGAAGTCTTAGTTTTTGTTAAGCTATTAATTTGAGCTTTTGGGTTTATGTAAATGTCTAAAAGCTCGCATCATGATCAGGAGTGGTCAATGAAAATTGGAATTTTACAAACAGGACATGCACCTGACGCCATTATTCCCCATCATGGCGATTATAATGACTTGTTTGTCAAGCTATTACAAAGCAAGGATATTGATTTTATTGAATATCCAGTTGTTGATGGTATTTTTCCCGCTTCAATTGGCGAGGCTGATGGTTGGTTGATTACCGGTTCTAAATTTGGCGTTTATGAAGATCATGCTTGGTTGCCGCCGCTTTTTGATCTTATCCGCGAAATTTATGCAAGCGGTAGGCCTTTAGTTGGTGTTTGTTTTGGCCATCAAGCTATTGCGCAAGCCCTTGGCGGCAAGGTTGAAAAATTTCAAGGCGGTTGGTCGGTAGGGCAAATCGAATATAAGCGTGATAATGGCGAAACGCAAAATCTTGTTGCTTGGCATCAAGATCAAGTTGTCGAATTGCCAAAGGATGCGAAAGTGATTGGCTCAGCCAATGCTTGTCAATTTGCTATGCTACAATATGGCAATAAGGCTTTAAGTTTTCAGCCCCATCCCGAATTTAGTGCTAGCTTCTATGATGCTTTATATGAAGCACGCGAAGATGTTTTGCCGCAAAATGTGCGTGACACTGCCATTGAGCCAAGCGAAAAAAATCTTGCTAGAGATGCGGTTGCCGATGAAATTATAGATTTTTTTCAGCAAAATATACTATCCTAACGCAATTATTCTTTTGAAGCCGTTTTTTTAATAAAATGGCTTCAAGGTCACTATATTTACGGGCAATAAAATAACTTGCTGGTGTTTGGTTAAGATATTTTATATTTTCATATCTGGCATAATTAAAAAGGCTCAATTTTAAAATTGGGCAAGGAAAAGCAATGAAAAAAAAGCCAGGGTTAAACCTTTTGCAAGACGAAAAGCATAGTGATGAAACCATTAAGCAATGGGTTTATCGCTCGCTACGCCTATCAATTATGACAGGGCATTTTCCGCCAGCTCAACCAGTGACGGTCAAGGCAATATCCGATTTGCTGGATGTGAGTGCAACGCCAATTCGTGAGGCATTGCATCGTTTGGTTGCAGAAGGTGCCTTGGAAAACCTTGATAATCGCCGTGTGCGTATTCCTGATATTGATCCTAATAAATTTGACGAGATCATTGCCGCCCGTATTGCTCTTGAGACATTGGCGGCAGAACGCGCTTTGCCATTTGTTGACTTTATGGATCTTGCTCGCCTTCGCAGTATTGATCAGGAAATCAATCACGCCTATGAAACCGGTAATATTCAGCTTGGCATTGAAAAGAATTTTGCCTTTCATCGCTATTTATATCAAAAGCGCTCAGCCGCAGTTTTATTGCCATTAATTGAATCTGTTTGGCTGCGCCTTGGGCCATTTATGCGTGAAGCCACCGAAAATTTGTCGGAAAGCTATACTGTCGATCATCATCAGGAAGCCTTGGCAGCTCTTGAGAAAAAGGATAGCGCAGCTTTAAAAGCCGCAATCATTGCTGATATTGATGACGGTGCCGGCTATCTTGGCCGCAAACGTTTTATCGAAGCTGAAGAAGTAAAAAGATCGGTTAAGTCTTAACAAACAAATAGTCCTACCGTTATATAGTTGTTTACTTGAACGGCGCTTCCCTAGCAACCAAAATGGTGGATAAAACCTACTACGTTTATTCATAAATTTAACTATGGCAATTTGGCACAAAAATTTAAGCCTTTTGACGGACAAACTCATTAGGCTTAAATTTTTAGCTCTGCTAAAATGAAAACATTGTAAATTTTAATAGAACCTTGTAAAATATCAGCATTAAATTGTAAATTTTACTATCAGGGTTATAAAAATGCATAAAAATAGTTCAAATTCATTATATTCAAAATATATCCCTGATGAACTCGATCGGCGCCTTATTGGCTTATTAAGGCAAGATGGTAGAGCGCCGCTTGCTAAACTTGCTGACATTTTAAAAGTATCTCGCGGTACAGTACAAAATCGCCTCGATCGTATGGTCAATAATGGCACAATCAGTAATTTTACGGTTCGTGTTCGCGATGATTATGACGCAAATGCAGTTCATTCAATCATGCTCATTGAAGTTGTGGGTAAATCCACCACACAGGTTATACGCCACTTGCGCGGGATTGCCGCTATTCAAACATTGCATACTACTAACGGTAATTGGGATTTGGTTGCTAATATAACCACAGATAATCTTGCAGAGTTTGACCGTGTTTTAGGGGAAATCCGCGCGATTGATGGTGTTTTAAATAGCGAGACCAGTTTACTGCTGAGTAGTGTTAGCTAAGATACATGCAATTTTATCGGTTGATTTTGAAATATTGAGCCGACTTAACTTACCAAGTTGGAATTATAACTACAAAAAATTCTTCACTTTAAGAACAGTTATAAAATATATTTTTCTTTTTAGTGTAATTATTGGGCAAAATTTCCTAAAATAAGAATTGTTTTTGGCTGCCAATATTGCAAGTTTTATGAAATTTGTATAATTAGCATTGACGAATTTTATAAATTTTAACGAAAATTTGTATATTTTTACAGTTTTAAATAAAAAATTATAACTGTAACTTTAATATTACGAAAAATCGAGGAGGATTGGGATTTATTGGTCATAGATATGGCTTTATTTGATTTTGGATGTTTGTATTGATATTTTATAGTTTAAAATGAAGTGTTTTAAATATACTTCGTTATAACTATTCATATTATTAGTATCCAATTAAAAATTTTATTTAAGTAAAGTAATCATGGCAGTTAGTCCCATCAAAAATTAGGTTTTCAAAAATTGGTTGCACTCAATTTTTCGATAACTTTGTAAGGAAAAGGGTTCAAAATGACTACAACAAGAAGTGTATATAACTTTAACTCAGTGATTGTCCGCGAGCCTTCACGCTCGGTCGTTAATGGTTTGCGTGCTGATGATCGTGGTAATCCTACCTATGAAGGTGTTAAGGCTGAACATGATGCTTATATCGCAGCACTAAAAACTGCTGGCGTGAATGTTGCCGTATTGCCTGCACTTGAAGCTTTTCCAGATGCAATCTTTGTTGAAGATCCAGCGCTCGTTTTCAGTGAAGGCGCAATTTTGCTTCGTCCGGGCGCCGAAACGCGTATCAATGAAGTGCAAGAAATTGCACCAACAATTGAAAAAATGTTTGATACGGTTTTGCGCTTGCCACAAAATGGTTATGCAGATGGCGGCGATGTTCTCAACGCGCCCCACGCCGTTATGATTGGCCTATCTGCAAGAACTGATGCAAAAGGCGCCGAAGATCTTATCGAAGCACTTGCAAAATTGGGCAAAAAGGGTGAAGTTGTTCAAACACCTAAAGGCGTATTACACTTTAAAACTGATTGTTCTTTGCTCGATGACGAAACTATTTTCTCCACTGCACGCTTAGCAGCTTCTGGTGTGTTTTCGCGTTTCCGTCAAATTATTGTGCCAGAGGGTGAAGAAGCTGCAGCAAACGCATTACGGGTTAATGATACCGTATTTGTTGGATCGGATTTCCCAAAAACAATCGATTTGCTAACCGGCCATGGCTATAATGTTGTGCCGCTTAAAACCACCGAAATCGGTAAAATTGATGCTGGCTTATCTTGCATGTCGCTGCGTTGGTTTAAAAATTAAAATATCTTTTATAATAAATTTGTTTAATCAAAAAATGTATCGTGGTTTTTAAAAATCACGATACGGTAATATTTGCAAAAAAGAATAATAAGTCAGCAAATATTATTATCTGGATATTTTACATGTTAATATATTAAGTGTTTTTATCGAAATACTCAATAAAACATGAAGTATTTTAATCGATTGGGAGGTCAAACAATGAAAATTAAGTTTTTAAGCCTCGTTATATTTTCTCTTTTTTCTAATTATGCTTATGCAGATAATCCTTTGCGGCTTGGCATGACGCCTGAACCTTATTTGCCTTTTACGGCAGTGCGCTCTAATGGCGAATGGATTGGTTTAGAGGCTGATTTGTCGCGCGCATTGTGTGAGCGCATTGAAGTAAAATGCCAATTTAAATCCATGGCTTGGGATGGTTTGCTTCCTTCCTTAAATGAAAAAAAGATTGATTTTGCGATTGGTGCGTTTTCAGTAACTGAAGAACGTGCCCAAACAATCGATTTTAGTACGCCTTATTTTGTTGAAGGTACAGCCGTTGTTGGTGTCAAAAAAGACCGAACCGTAATTGCAACGATAAAAGCTGAAGATGGAAAAGGCGATATTTTAGACCAGAATAGTTTGCAAGGTAAAATTATTGGTGTGCAGGTTGCTAGTGTACAATCAAAATATATGAAAAAATATTTACCCAATATACATTTAAAGAGTTATGATACGGCTGATAACAACGCCGCCGACCTTGTTGCAGGGCGTACCGATTATATGCTCGCACCATTGCCTTTTTCGGAAGATTTTCTAAAAACACCGTTTGCTCAAAATTACGAAATTAAACTCATTATTCCTGATAATGTTATGTTGGGGCAAGGTGTTGCCTATGCAATTAAAAAGGGTGACCAAAAGACCCTAGATATTGTCAATAAGGCATTACAAGAGCTTGCTGATGATGGCACGCTTAAAAAAATTCAAGATAAATGGGTTGATAGTGCCACTGTAGAGTAGGCGATATCTTGTGCATTTTTATAAATTAAGAAACAAAAAATCTTAGCCGCTAAAAGCATAATTCAAAGCAAAAAAATAAAATATTATGTCTCTGTGCTGAGCTTTATCACTATAAAAAGGGGATATGGAATGACGATCTGTTATTTAATGTTCGTAAATGGTGCATGATGGAAAAATATCTGCATTTATTATCATGGGGTAACGATGGCTGGGGCGAACAGTTTTTCTGGGGCTTTATGCTAACGTTGGAATTATCATTCGTCGCATATTTCATTTCTTTTTTGTTTGGGTTGATTACCGCCAGCGCTAAGCTTTCTTCAAACAAAGTTTTACGTGTTTTAGCTAATATTTATCTAACCATTGTTAGATCCCTACCAGAATTGCTGGTGGTTTTATTGCTCTATTTTGCGGTTGCAACTGGCCTTGAAAATTTGCTCAAACAAAGCAACTTAGTGGGTGACGAATTTCAACTCAGCCCATTTTGGGCCGCGATTATTGCCCTTGCCTTCGTCAATGGCGCTTTCATGACCGAGGTTTTGCGTTCATCTTTGCAAGCCATTCCAAATGGCCAAATTGAAGCAGCTTTATCGATTGGTATGAGCAGATGGCAAATATTTACACGCATTATATTTCCGCAAATGATGCGTCACGCCGTACCAGGTATGAGTAATTTATGGTTATCAATCATTAAAGAAAGCGCGATTATTTCTGTTTTAGGCTCGTTCCAAGAATTGCTTTATACTGGTTATCGTGCCGCCTCGACAACACGAGAATATGTTTTCTTTTATGGTTTTACCGCGTTTCTCTTTTTAGTCATCACGCTTGTTTCTATTGTCGTTATCATGCGTTTAGAAAAACACTTGAATCGTGGGTATTGATATGGATCAGCAATCATTTGATATGTCATTCTTAGGTGGTATGGGTGTTTTCTTTGGACGGGTCATCGAATTTATTCCCATTCTTTTGCACGCGCTACCACTTACCTTATTTTTAACTTTCGTTGCTGGCTTATTTGGGCTTTTAATTGGAACTATTGGTGGTATCAATTTAAATTCGCGCAATTGGTTACTATCAAAACCAACCGCCCTTTACACATTTTTGTTTCGCGGCACACCCTTGCTTGTTCAATTATATCTCATTTATCAAGGCGTGGGACAGCTTTTACCTAATTTGCCAGTCCATGATACGTTTTTGTGGCCTTATTTGCGTGAAGGACTTTGGTATGCACTGGTTGCGCTTAGTCTTAATCAAGGCGCATATACTGCCGAGGTTATTCGCGGTGCTATAAAGTCGGTTGGACGTGGTCAATTAGAGGCAGCACAAGCAATCGGCATGAGTTCCAACCAAATATTAATGCGCATTACCTTGCCGCTCGCCTTTCGTCAGTGCTTACCAATTTTAACCAATGATTTGATTATTTTGCTTAAATCAACGGCGCTTGCATCAACAATTACCGTTATGGAAATAATGGGCACAGCGCGCGAATTACAGCGCAGCCTTAACTTGTCTTTAGAGCCATTGGTGGCTGCAGGTATCATTTATTTTGTTGTTGTTTTGATAATGACCAAATCGATCTCGCATTTTGAAAGACATTTCACGCGCTATAGATCCAATTAAGCCTAATACGTTTTAAAATTAAAAGCATTCCTATAAAGAAGTTGGGAGCATAAAATGACCGCCAAAGCATTAACTGTAACAAATATTCATAAAAGCTTTGCCGATATTGAAGTACTAAAAGGCGTTTCTTTCGAGGCAAAAAAGGGTGATGTTATTTCCTTGATTGGCAGTAGTGGCTCAGGCAAAACAACATTATTGCGCTGTATAAATTATCTTGAAACACCCGACTCTGGCGAGATCAGTGTTGCAGGTGAAATTATTGAAACAAAATTGGCAAAAAACGGTAAACAATATGCAGCCAATAAAAAGCAATTGCAGCATATTCGCACCCGTTTAGGCATGGTTTTTCAAAGTTTCAATCTGTGGTCTCATAAAACAATTTTACAAAACATTATTGAAGGACCGACCAAAGTGCTTGGTATTTCAAAAGATGAAGCGATTGAAAATGCCAAGGTGCTTATGGAAAAGGTTGGCATTTCAGCAAAAGCAGATCAATATCCATTACAATTATCGGGTGGTCAACAACAACGCGCCGCTATTGCACGGGCACTTGCGATGAAGCCTGAGGTAATTTTAATGGATGAGCCGACATCGGCTCTTGATCCAGAATTGGTTGGCGAAGTTATTCAAGTTATTAAACAATTGGCAAATGATGGATGTACCATGGTGATGGTAACCCATGAAATGGCTTTGGCGCGTGAAATATCAACACAAGTGATTTATCTATATAAGGGTTTAATCGAAGAGCAGGGACATCCAAGTGAAATAATGGCCAAGCCCAAATCAGAACGCTTTAAACAGTTTTTAAATATGCTTTGATGGCGATAAAAAATAGCTCCTAAAGCAACATAGGGTGCGGGATAGTTTTATTTAGTGAACAATATTTTTAAAGGTTAATTTTGTTCACTTTCGGCCATAATATCAATTATGGTTGCGGCTTCGCGCTTCATCAACTCAAAGAGCCAAGGGCGACGATCATCTCTCATCCTGGTTTCTATAGCGGCAATGCTTAGTGAGCCAATTAGATTATTTTTTTGATCGATGATTGGCAGTCCAACTGCACCCATGCCTTTAATATAGTGGCCGGGATTGAAGGTATATCCTTGTTTTTTGGCAATTTTTGCATCTTGTTCTATATGTAGTATGGTTTTTTCACCATATGACGAAATTTGGTTTATATTACGCTTTAAAACCCTTTCTATTTCCAAATCAGGTAAAGATGAAAGTATGGCTAAGCTTCCCGCACCAATGCCAAGAGGACGCCGATCACCAACAGCTAGGGTTAAGGTTTTTATTGGGTAATTACCTTCTTCTCGCGCAATGCATAATGCTTCATCACCCGAACGAATTTGAAGATAAACGGTGTCTTCAGTTTCTTTAGCAAGGCGAGCGATACTACCTTGCGCACTGTTTAAAAGACCAAATCGTTTAGCAGTTTTATTGCCAAGCCTATATAATAAAAAGGCTGGAAAATAGCGTAGGGTTTCAGAATTTTGTTCAACCAATCCAACTTGGATAAGCCCAGATAAAAGCCGATGGACAGTTGAACGCGATAATTGCGTGAGCTCTGCTACATCGGCTAATTTTACACCATGGTCACAATGATCCGTAATCGTTTTTAACAGGGCAACAGTTCGTTCAATTCCCTGATTTTGGTTTGGTGAAACAGTCATTTTCTTCCCAAAATAGCAAGTGGTATTTATGCTATCTCTATACTATCCCACATTATCGGGCAATGTTTACTTGATTACATTAAATGACCAAGTTTATAGCAATATCTAATGAATACCTTCTCCTTGTAGATATCCTTTTTTGCGAGGATCTGGCATGGCTAAAACCGATATAAAGGTGATGACCATCATAAGGGTGACATACCAAAAGAAGCCACTTTCCATGCCAATGGATTTAAACCAAAGGGCAATATATTCGGCGGTGCCGCCAAAAAGTGCATTAGCAACGGCATAAGGGAAACCTACACCAAGCGCCCGCACTTGTGGTGGAAACATTTCAGCTTTAATCAACCCACTGATTGAACTATACATACTCACTGTTGCAAGCCCCACCATAATAAACACAAATGCGATCATTAAGGTTTGTGCCTGACCGATTAATGTTAATAATGGTACTGTAATAAAAATAGAAAGAAAGCTCCAGATAAGTAATGAGTTACGCCTGCCGATAATATCGGAAAAATAACCAAATATGGGTTGTAAAATCATGCAGCCAAGTAAAGCCCATGTCATGGTTGACGAGGCATCAGATTTGGAAAATCCTGCAGTATTGACAAGATATTTTTGCATATAGGTTGTAAAGGAATAGAAGAATAAAGATCCCCCAGCAGAAAAGCCCATGACGCATAATATGGCGCGTCTATGCTGTTTCCAAAGCCCGATAAGGCTGCCTTCTTTTGTCTTGGCGCGTGTTTCTGGTGTTGAAGTTTCATGAAGGTTACGACGCAAAATCAGTGCAACAATTGCAAGAATACCACCGATGAAGAATGGGATACGCCAACCCCAATCATGCAATTGCTGATCGTTTAACAACGACTGCAATATGACTAATGTGAGAACGGCAGTAAGCTGACCACCAATCAATGTTACATGCAAAAATGAGCTAAAAAATCCTCGTTTACCTGAAATTGCAACTTCGCTCATATAGGTAGCGGTTGTACCATATTCGCCGCCGACAGATAGGCCTTGCATTAAGCGGGTTAAAAGTAAAAGAATGGGTGCCAATACACCGATAGTTTCATAGGTTGGCAATATAGCGATGATAAATGAGCCAGAGCACATCATCAAAACCGAAATCAGCATGGATTTTTTTCGGCCAATGCGGTCTGCTATTCTTCCAAATAGCAAACCACCGATGGGGCGCATTAAAAAGCCGGCAGCAAATACTGCTGCGGCATTTAATAATTGCGTTGTTCTATCACCTTGTGGAAAAAATGATGATGCAAAATATAGCGCGGTAAAAGAATAAATATAAAAATCATACCATTCAACCAAATTGCCCGAAGCACTGGAAAATATAGCTATAATGCGCTTACGTGTTTCACTAGGTTTTTTGGTCATATAATCCTCCCGATGTTCCCCAGACATTCAAACCCGTCTCCTTATCGGGAGTAAATGTGGTTAGACCAAATCAAATGCGATTGAAATTAGGCTATGCGATCACCCTTTTTGATAATAGCGGCGCGATTATCTACACCAGGCAGCATTTTAGCAGGATCACGGGTTACAATGACATCTAACACAACAGGCCCTTTGATTGTCATGGCTTGTTGCAGGGCGGCGCCAATTTGGTCTGGATCTTCAACGCGAATACCTGTGCAACCAAACGAATTTGCTACTTTTGCAAAATCTACTTCATTTAGGTCGGATGAATGATAATGCCCTGTGCCATAAACTAAGTGTTGCAAGGCTTTAACATAGCCAGAAGCCGCATTATTGACGACTATAATTGTAATATTAAGGTTAAGCCGCTTTGCGGTTTCCAAGTCTCCTAAAACCATGCAAAAGCCGCTATCGCCAGTAAGTGCCATAACTGTACGCTCGGGCGCGGCAAGCGCTGCACCGATGGCGCCTGGTAATCCATATCCAATTGACGCGAAACCGCGATCAGGCAAAAAGCCACGTCCTGCTTGTTTGGTATCATATAATAGACCGCTCCAATGAGCTGCAAATCCACCATCGGCAACTAAAATTGCATCATTAGGCAATGCTGTGTTCAATTCGGTCATTAGTCGTGCCATATTAATTGGCTTTTCATTTGAATATAGGCGTTCTGCAACATCCTTACGCCATGTATCCATGCGGTTACCGACATCATCAATATAAGCTTGGTGGTTTGCATGTAATTGTGATGTCTTGTCGCTTAACGTATCAAGCATATCTTCAAGCCCACAGCGTGCATCACCCCACAAAATTATGTCTGCTTTGGTTGTGCGGCCAAATTCTTCAGGCAATGAGTCAAGGTGAATGATTGTTTTGCCTTTTGGTGGTAATGTATAACGCTTGGTGGCAATTTCGCCTAATTTGCAGCCAACGACAAATAATATATCGGCTTCTTCAATCAGCTTATTGGCAATTCGATCATAGCGACCAAAGAGCCCTGCATTGAGTGGGTTTGTGCAAGCAATTGCTCCCTTGCCGGTTAAAGTATGGGCAACGGGTATATTGGTTGCTTGCGCAAATTGTTCCAATGCATGATTTGCGCCTGAAATGTGCACGCCGCCGCCAGCAAGAATTAACGGGCGCTTTGCCTTGGCTAAGGCAGCAGCAGCTTTTTCTAGGTTAGCCTTATCAGGCCGGCAACGCAAAGCTGGTACACTTTCATTAGCAGGGTCAACCTCAAAATCATCAGCAAAGAAAGTATGGACTGCATGCATGATATCTTCTGGAATATCCACCACAACTGGTCCAGGGCGGCCAGAAGTCGCAACAGCAAAGGCGCGCTTCATTAGTTCAGGGATTCGTTGTATTGTTTCAATGCGGATAAGTTCTTTACAAACTGGACGTAATACGTCCATCTGACGCACTTCTTGTGTCATATTCTTCCATGAGTGATCACGATGGGTATCCCCGATGACACATACCATGGGGGTACCAGCATTGAGTGCTTCACCAAGTCCAGTGACAAGATTAGTGGCTCCCGGTCCTAAAGACGCATCTGCAAGACCAACGCGACCAGTTACTTTGGCATAGGCATCAGCCGCAAAGGCGGCGGCTCGTTCATCATTGATTAAATAATGATCTAAACCAAGCTTATCAGCAACTTCATACATAGGTAGTAGTTGGAATCCCCCCATGCCAAGCATCGGACCACAGTTAAAAGCTTTTAGGATGCGCGCAACAGCTTCCCCACCTTGCATTTCAATGCCGTTTAAATCGCTGCTATTATTATTTGTCATCAATTTATCCTCCCCAATAAATTCCGTTGAATAGAATTATTTTTTCTATTGAGTAGGATTATTTATTTTTTTAAAAAAGTCAACAGGTTTTATTCAGCAGAATTTTTAATTCAACTGAGCGGATTTGGTCTGGTGAAGATGGGGTGGTTTGAGCTTATTTGTTAAAATTTTAGGTGCGAAAGCGAATATGATGTTTGATTAAATTAGGTTGTATTTTTATTGCTGACGCTAGTACACGACAAAGATGTTATGCTGATCAAATAAAAAGCCGCGTGCTATTTTTTAAATGGCACGCGGCTTTAATTTATTCAAATGCCTTAGTTTTTAAGAAGCAATAGGATCAAGTTTGCCTTCAGCATAAAGCTTTGCCATGTCAGCAAGTGGCAATGGCTTAATCGCACTGGCGTGGCCTGCCGTGCCAAATTCTTCAAAGCGTTGTTTGCAAAGCTTGGTAACCGCTTCACGCGCTGGTGCCAAATATTTACGTGGATCAAACTCTGATGGATTTTCAGCAAAAACGCGGCGGATCTGACCCGTAATTGCCATGCGACAATCGGTGTCAATGTTGATTTTGCGCACACCATGGCGGATGCCGCGTTGGATTTCTTCTACTGGCACGCCCCAAGTTGGCTTAATATCGCCACCATATTGGTTAATGATATCTTGTAGCTCTTGCGGAACTGATGAAGAACCATGCATCACCAAATGGGTATTTGGTAATTTGCGATGGATTTCTTCAATAACGCTCATTGCCAAAACATTACCATCAGGCTTACGGGTAAATTTATAAGCACCATGGCTGGTACCCATAGCAACAGCCAAAGCATCTACCTTGGTTTCAAGCACAAATTTGACCGCTTCATCAGGATTGGTCAATAATTGGTCATGACTTAAAACGCCTTCTGCGCCGTGGCCATCTTCAGCTTCACCTTGACCTGTTTCAAGTGAGCCAAGCACACCAAGTTCACCTTCAACTGAAGCGCCGCCATAATGAGCCATGGTTGAAACCTGTTTGGTGACACCCACATTATAATCCCAATCAGCAGGTGTTTTACCATCTTCTTTAAGCGAACCATCCATCATTACCGATGTAAAACCGTTTTGTAGTGCGGTCATGCAGGTTGCTGGGCCATTACCATGGTCAAGATGCACGCACACAGGAATATGAGGGAAAATTTCAACCACTGCATCCATCATATGACGCAGCATGATGTCATGGGCATAAGCGCGCGCGCCGCGCGATGCTTGAATGATAACCGGTGAATTAGTCGCATGGGCAGCTTCCATAACGGCAAGTGCCTGTTCCATATTATTAATATTAAACGCTGGAACGCCATAATCATGTTCTGCTGCATGATCAAGCAATTGGCGAAGGGTAATACGGGCCATGAAAAACTCTCCTCATTCGGGATTTTGGGTTAAAGTATGATAGGTCTTGATTGTATCGACTTCATTGGCTGCACCAAAAATCAGTGGTGTGCGAGCATGATGACTAGCTGGTACAATATCAAGAATATCTTGCATACCATCGGTGGCTTTGCCTTTTGCAGCGTCACAGAGAAATGCAATGGGAAATGCTTCGTAAATTAGTCTTAGGCGACCATTTTCATAGCCTTTACGCTGGTCATTGACATAAAAGAACAGGCCGCCACGCTGAAAAATACGATGGAGCTCGCCAACCGCAGCGCCAAGCCAACGCATATTGAAATCTTTGCCGCGCGGCCCAACCTTACCTTGTTGAACATCATCAACATATTGACGCATTGGCGGAAAAAGATGGCGATAAACTGAAGCATTATAAGCAAGGTCGGATGTTTCAGGGGCAAGAGTAACATTTTCTTGTAAAATATAAAAAATGCCGCTTTGTGGCTCCATCGCACCCAAAATAAGCCCATCGCCGACCGATAGAGCAAAATCAATACTATGACCATAAGAAATATAGCCAGCAGCCACTTGTTCGCTACCCTTTACTAAAAATGGGTCATGACTATAGGAATTTGGAAAAATCGAAAAAAATGTGCCAATTGGCGCGCCAATGCCGACATTGCCTGAGCCATCAAGCGGATCAAATGCAACAGCAAAATCACCGCCGTCGGGATTGCTTATAACATCTTCAGATTCTTCCGATAAAAGCTTGCCAGCTCCTGCTTCCAATAATAGTTCAGAAAATAAATAATGCGAGCCAACATCAATGCTTTTTTGTAGATCGCCATCGCTATTGGAACCAACGAGACGACCCGGGTCACCATAAAGATGGCCGCCAGCTACACGCTTAGAAAGCTTAAATGCACCAAGACAAATAGCTTCAATCAGTTTTACAATTGCTATTTTTGCACCGTCACCATGCATCCACTTGGTTAAATAAGTTTCAAGGGGCATAAAATCTATGGTTTCGTCATCGCCAATTAGCTTTAGCCTTTCAGCATCATGATGGTTTTTCATTTAAACAGTCTCACAGATTTCTTGCCTCAGTTCATTGAAACAATATTTAGCAGCATTACTGTAATTCAATAGCACCTTGGCAATAAAAGCAATAGGCTAAACTGTTATTAAAATAATAATAAAAAGTTTCATCGCGTAAAGTTGTATCAAATGCGCTGATAAGAACTCTATTGAATTGCCTATTTAACAGTGGCATAGTTTGTAAGTTGTAACACTTTTTAGCTTTTTAAAGAAGCTTTTTATTGGAGGTGGTGTTACTAAGGGGAGGAAGAATGCGCGGTTTTTATCATCAAGATCAGGCTTTGCATGAGCCAAAACAATTTATGCGTTATGGCGAAATAGCAAAGCCCACCGATAGTCCATTGCGAACACAAAAGCTTTTGATCGCTCTTGAAAATTTAGGCGTAAGCGTTGAAACACCGCAAGATTATGGCCGCCTTGCTGCATTAAAAGTTCATCCCAACTATTATCTTGATTATCTTGAAACAGCTTACAGTCGTTGGTTGGAATTACCCATGCATGGGGTAGAGGTTTTACCCAATAGCTTCCCTTATTGGAATGGTGACCCTGCTAAGGATAGGCGGCCTCCTTGTCCAAGCAATCATCTTATTGCCCAAAGCGGTTATTATCTTGGTGATCTTGCTGTGCCAATTAGCAAGTTTACTTACCTATCGGTTTTACGGTCAACCCATAGTGCAACGGCTGCCGCTGAGGCTATTCTTGAAGGTGAAAAAGTCGCTTACGCCCTTTGTCGCCCTTCTGGGCATCATTGCCGTTCTGATCGTGCTTCGGGCTTTTGCTATATGAATAATGCTGCCATTGCTGCAGAGCATTTACGGCAAAAATTTAAAAAAATCGCTGTTCTTGATATTGACGCCCATCATGGGGACGGCACACAAGAAATATTTTATCGCCGCAGCGATATTTTGACGGTTTCTATCCATGTTGATACATCAGTTTATTATCCGTTTTATACCGGCTATCTTCATGAAAAAGGCTATGGTGAAGGTTTGGGCTATAATGTTAATATTCCGATTGCCGCCAATAGCGATGATGAAAGTTTTTTAACCGGTGTGGGTTTAGGCGTTGATTATGTTAAGAATTATGGCGCTGAAGTTGTGGTTCTTGCCCTTGGCTATGATACCCATAAGGATGATCCTTTAAGCATTGTTAAAGTGACGACCGATGCCTTTTATAAAGCTGCCATTCTTGTTGCACGTTTGGGTATTCCTGTGGTGATTATCCAAGAAGGTGGTTATCAGGTGAGTGTTATTGGCGATTGCCTCAAAGCGTTTTTAACCGGCATTTTAGCCAAAATATAAGATTTTAAACGGTGGCATGTTAAAATTTAAAAAATGAAAATTTTGCTTTAGGTGTAAGTTTTATTCGTATCTTATTGAAAATGAACATGTTTAAAAATATTGCCTGCGAAAACCGTTTTGTTTTCACAGGCAATAGACAATAAACGCTTGTTTTATGCAGCTAAGATGTTAGTGCGTGTTTTGGTTGTTGTTGGCATGATGCAATTCTTGGTCAAGGCGTGCTTCTTCTTCGGCTTTGGGGCGAATAAAGCGGCCAAGCAGCAAATAAGCAACGGGGGTTACATAAAGCGTCGCAATCGTAGCAAGCCCAAGTCCACCAACAATGACCCAACCAAGCGCAATACGCGCCTCAGCACCAGCTCCTGATGCCAAAACTAGCGGTACACCGCCAAGAATAGCGCAAATCATAGTCATCGATACGGGGCGTAAGCGAATATTGGCAGCTTCCTCAATCGCTTGGCGCACATTCATACCGCGATCACGCAATTGGTCAGCAAATTCAACAATCAAGATACCGTTTTTGGCCATGATGCCAACAAGCAAGACCAAACCAATCTGACTATAAACATTAAGACTAACCCCAGAAATCATCATTGCGATAACTGCACAGCCAAGTCCAAGCGGAACGGTTGCCATAACAATAATACCAGAAATAAAGCTTTCAAATTGTGCTGCTAAAACCAACAAAATAATCACAATCGCAAAGCCAAAAATCAAAATAAGACCGGCCGATGTTTCCCCAAGGGTTGCTGCTTCAGCAAGAGGCAAAATATAGCTGCCTGATGGTAACTCATTTTTTGCAATAGCTAAGACATCTTGATAAGCAGTTCCAAGGGCATAGTCTGATGCAAGATTGGTGGTCAATGTTACCGCCCGCATACGTGATTCACGTTGCAACTCTGGTGGTACGGGTCGCTCATCAACACTAGCAATGGCTGAAACTGGCACAAAGCGGCTATCGCTAGTTTTCATATAGATGTTTTCAAGATCGCTTGGGTCATTAACTGGATGGGTAGAGGATACGATTTTTACATCATAACTACGATCACCCACATAGACCGAGCCAATTTTGCGCCCATCGAGCATAGATTGCACGGTTTGTGCCATACCAGAAATATCAATGCCAAGGTCGGAGGCGCGGGCGCGGTCTATATCAATAAATAATTGTGGCTGTGTTGCATCAACCGCTAGGCGAGGTTGCAAGAATTTGGGATTTTGCTGCATTTTGGCAATAATTGCCTCTGCCGCGGGTTGCAGGGTTGCGTAATCCTGCCCTAAAATTGCAAATTGCAAACCATTGCCCGCACCACGAATGCCAAGGCTGTTGCCTTCACGGGTGAGAACGCGCACTGATGGGAACTTGCGCATGGCGGTATTAATGTCGCCAATAATTTCCTGTTGACTGCGCGAGCGATCATTCCATGGTGCAAGAGTTAAAATAATAACACCGCGATTGGTCGAGCCGCCCGTGCCTGCTACGGAATAGGTGCTAACAATTTCACCATTTTCTCGCAAGGGCGAAAGAATAGCTTCAATTTGCTTGAATTGGTCATTAAGATAATCAACCGAAATACCCTGTGGTCCTTCAATTGATAGGAAGATAGATGAGCGATCTTCCGATGGCGTAAGCTCTTGCTGCAATGTATTAAAGCCCGCCCATGAAAGTCCAGCAAAAACGATTGAAGCAACAATCACCATTAAGGGTTGGTTTAAACAAAAATGCAGAGTTTTACGATAAAAACCGCCAATAAAACCACCTAATTTTTGAAAAAATAATGGCTCATGATGATCGCTTTCATTGGACTTATGCTCTTTTAAAAAACGTGATGCAAGCATTGGGCAAAGGGTGAGCGATACGATTGCCGATAGTAAAATTGCAATCGCTAGCACAAAGCCAAACTCTTTAAATAGACCACCAGCTTGCCCTGGCAAAAACGAAATTGGAATAAACACCGCAGCAAGGGTAAGAGTGGTTGCGACAACGGCAAAAAATACTTCATTAGTGCCCAAAACTGAAGCTGCACGTGGACCAATGCCCATATTGCGGCGGCGAACAATATTTTCTAACACCACAATTGCATCATCAACTACAAGCCCCGTTGCAAGCACCAGTGCTAGCAAGGTTAAAATATTGATGGAAAAACCGACTAAATAAATAGCAGCAATTGTACCGATGAGAGCAACGGGAATCGATAAGGCTGGAATAAGCGTTGCTCGAACATCCCAAAGAAATAGAAAAATAACCACGATGACGCCAAGAATGGCAACGATCAAGGCAATTTCAACCTCATGAATTGCGCCCTTGATGAAATTCGCATCATCACTGGTGATGCGTACTTCAACACCATCAGGTAAAGTTTTGTTAAGCTCTGCAACCGCCTGCGTAATGCCTTTAGAAATATCCAAAGTATTGGATTGCGCTTGCCGGATAATACCAAGTCCAACGGCGGAGCGACCATTGGCATTCACGATTGATGTTTCAACATCAGGCCCTAAGGTAACATTGGCAATATCACCAATGCGGATTTTTGGAGTAATATAAACATTTTCAAAAGCTTGCGGGGTTGAAAGATTTGCTGTTGCACGCACCACCAAGGATTGGTCAGAACTGCGTAATGATCCAGCTGGTGCGTCAAGCGCCATATCTGATAGGGTGGTGGTGATATTGCCAACCGTCAAACCGTAACTTGCAAGGCGTGCCTGATCAATATCAATGCGGAAAATCTTATCACGATCACCAAACATTTGCACATCGGCAACGCCGGCAACCGCAGACAACGTATCAGCAATCTGATCATCGGCAAGAACGGTTAGATCATCAACGCTCATTCTATCGGACATCACCGCAAGGCGCATTACCGCATCGGCATTGGAATCTGCTTTGATGATACGTGATGCGTCCGCGGCTTGCGGCAGATCATTGGTGACGCGTGAAATGGCATCACGAATATCCGCCGCTGCAACATTAAGATCAACACCATCATTAAATTCTACTGTCACGCGGCTGCGCGCAAAGGATGAACGCGATGAAATGGTTTTAACCCCGGTGACGCGCGCTACAGCATCTTCTAAAACTTGGGTAATTTCACGGTCAATAGTTTCGGCGGATGCACCAGTAAAATCTGTTGCAACAGTAACCGCAGGGCGATCAACATCGGGCAATTCGCGAATATCCACACCAGAAAGGGCTGCAAGACCTGCAACAACAATCAAGGCATTAACCACAAAGGCGAAAACTGGCCGGCGAATAAATAGATTAACAAAGCCAACCTTATTGGTTGTCTTTGGCTTTTTTGTTTCGCTCACACCATCTTTATCAAAGGAATTGTTATTTTGCATTGGCGTGATCCGCTTTGGCTTCTTCATCGCCCTTAGTGGTTGGCTCTTGTCTATTGCTATCAGCCTGTGTGCCAACACGTGCTTGCGGATTTTCAAAGCGTACTTCTATCCCCTCGCGCAATGACTGCACGCCTTGGATAACAATATTATCCCCCGCTTCAATTTCGCCATTGACCAATACATTATTAGAATTGCGCTGAATGATGGATACTTGAGTTTTATAGGCTTTATTATCTTTAATCCGCCAGACATAAGCACCAGAGCCGCTCCATTGAATGGCGAGGGGGTTAACACTGGCATAGGGATCACCGGGAAAGGTGAGGCTTACCTCAAAGGACATGCCGCCGCGCAAGACATCATTCTTGTTTAAAATTTCTGAGCGCACCCGCAAGGTGCGGCTTGCTTCATCAATTTTGCTATCAATAGCGCTAACGGTGCCAATAAAGGGCTTGTCACCCGGGCGTGCGATAGATTTTGCACTGATCGATTGACCAATTTCAATTGATGGCGCATAGCGTTCTGGCACCCAAATATCGACCAGTATCTTACTACGGTTATCAATATTGGCGATTGTTGTTGCTGTGGTGACATAATTACCCGCATCAATCGGTAAAATACCAACCATGCCATTAATCGGTGCGCGGATAGTACGCCTTTCCAGAGTTAATTGTGCGTCTTTGACTGAAAGCTCAGCCTTGGCAAGTGCAAGTTTGCCGCTAATTTCTTGTACTTGCGATACGGTTTGCGTTTCGCGCAAGCGGATAATGCGCTCATAAGCCTGCTTTGCGTCTTCTAGCTGCACCTTGGCTTGCTCAAGGGCAATTTCCTCATTATCCGAGTCAAGTTTGGCAATTGGATCATTGATCTTGACATTTTGCCCCGCTTTGACAAAAAATTTTTCAAGCGTTCCTGCCGACCATGGCGTGACTGCAACTGTTTGATCAGCGCGGCTTGTGCCAATAGCGGTTAAATGATCATTTATGATTTCTTTTTTGGCGGGCTCAACCACCACAAGCGCAGAGGCATTGCCACCGCCTGATTTTTGGTTAGGGTTTTGCGCCATAGCTGGCGCGGTAAAAAGCGGCATCGCCATTAATGATGCTAAGGCACTAACTGTACCTAAAGCGGCAACCGTTAATATGGTTTTGCCAATTTTCATCCATTCAGCCCTTTGATTTTATGTGTTCAAATATTGCATTCATGCAGCATTGAAATTTTCATTGTGTATGCCACAACGCTCGAATAAGTATTAATATTATGCAAGTTTAATGCGGCTATATGACAATAAGCTAGTCGATTAGATTTTAGCTTTTCTAGTCGGTTTCTATTTAAGGTCATTAATCGCTATTTATAAAGTGTAACGGGATTCAGCCCATTGTTTTATTTATATAAATTCTAAAAGTTAAAGTCGTCTTTCTGATCATATTTCGATATGCTTTGACATATTTTTGGTAAAGATACCTTTAATCATCAAGTTAAATAATTTTAATGCTTACAAAATACACGACTATATGCGCTAGTTTAGATCACCTCGATATTATTGCCTTTAAAAGAATCATAATTATTTCTCGCCTGTTTTAAAAATGCCCTTTTGATAAAGCCAATATTTGATAAAGCCAGTGAGATAATTTAACCGTTCCAATACTTTGCTTAAAAGCATAATAGCAGCGCCGTATCGATTAGCGAAAAATGGCATTTATAAAATTTATCAATAAATTCATTGGTTTGACTTTTTTCTCTTGATGTACTCCACTCGAGAGAAAATTCAAGGGGCAAAAATATTGCATAAAGCCAAAACTATTGCCAAACAAAAAACGGGCATTGCAATTTGTTCTGATCACTTTAATGTGTCATAATCAACACAAGCGCCAGTTAAATTTTGGTAATGAAACCAGGATAGCGGAAAACCATCTTTTCTTGGTGCTCTCTATGTTTCGTCGCCTGATAAAATTGATTATAAGCAAAGCTATCATTTATTTGGATTATTTTTCATGACATTAAATACTAATGAAACCGCGACTGATGGCATGGATATGTCAAGCCAAGATGACTTGGCAGGTCTGGTTCCATCGTTAAATATTAACGCCTCTCATGAAAATAAAATTCCGTTTTTCTCGCGTATTCGCACACGCTTGTTGCTTTTGATGGTGCTTTCAGTTCTCATTACTGAAATTTTGGCCTTTATTCCCTCCATTGCCAATATGCAAAGCCGTTGGCTTGAAAATCAGACCAAATCGGCTATGGCGCTATCTTATGTTTTACTTAATGAAGACAGAATTGTGCTTGATCAGGAGGTGCAGCATAGGGTTCTTTCGGCAACGAAAGCCCTTGCTTTGACTGTAACCCGTGATGATGGTTCGATTGTAGCTATAAGGCTTAATGGGCAGGAATATTCCGTCGACAAGAATATTGATTTGAATAATTATAGTGAAACTCAGTCAGTCATTAGCGGTGTGACAACACTTTTTTCTAGTACGCCTAAAATTATTCGTCTTTTTGCGCGTACCGATGATAGCAATCAGGTATTTTCGATGACCTTCACCAATAGCGAGTTGCGTGAAGAAATGCTGCGTTTTACATGGCAATTTGCGATAATTTCACTCACCATTGCCATTGTTGCCACCACGATTATTTACCTTATTGTTTATGAATTATTGGTGCGCCCCTTGCGTGCTATCTATTTTCATATGCTTGATTTTGTTGCCGAGCCTGATAATCCTAACCGCATCATTGTGCCAGAAAATCGCCGTGATGAGATGGGGGCAGCGCAACGGCGTATTGCGGCAATTGAAGTTGAATTGCAACAAAATTATGTGCGGCAAAAACATCTTGCTAATCTTGGGCTTGCAGTATCGAAAATTAATCATGATATGCGTAATATCCTAGCTTCGGCGCAATTGATTTCAGACCATTTGGCCGAGGTGAATGATCCGCTAAGCAAACGGCTAACCCCTAAATTAATCCACACCATCGATCGGGCAATCAACTATACGCAAAGTATTATTGCTTATGGTCGAATGCAGGAGCAAAGACCCAATTTACAATTAGTATCCTTGCATGCCCTTATTGATGATATAAGGGATAGTCTTGCTGTATCAGGTCGCGAGCTCGTGAATATCCACAATAAGGTTGCAGAAGATTTCGAAATGTTGGTTGATAGTGAACAGCTCAACCGTGTTCTTACCAATCTGTTTCGAAATGCTGTGCAAGCTATGACCTCGCCGGCAGAAATGGAAAAGGATAAGTCCCGCGATATTACGGTAACCGCTCATTATGAAGGTAATTCGGCGATTCTTGATATTGTTGATAATGGGCCAGGATTGCCGGTAAAAGCCAAAGAACATCTTTTTACGCCTTTTGATGGTAGTACCGGACATGGTGGCACAGGTCTTGGTTTAGCAATCTGTCTTGAATTGGTGCGCGCTCATGGCGGTACAATCGAGCTTATTGATGATTGTAAGGTCGGAACGCATTTCAGGATTCGTATACCATTGGCTGTAAATAATGTGGCGAAATGGTATGGCACTAAAAAAAGCGCTTAATCCTTTGGTGTGTGGATATTTTTTTATAAAATTTATTTGTTATAAATCAATGTCTTAATTTTTTTTTTATAAAAATTTGATTTTTTTTGAAATTTGGTCTTGCAATTATCCAACGAACCCTTTAGACACCGGCAAGCGCAACGCAGTGACGTTGCCAGGGCATGCACCCGTAGCTCAGCTGGATAGAGCACCAGACTACGAATCTGGGGGTCAGGAGTTCGAATCTCTTCGGGTGCGCCATTTTTCTCTTAAAATTTCCAAATTTTTAAAAAGTTAATAATGATATATTGTGCGTAACATTTTATGATTGCATAATATGTGGCTTTGTATTTTTACTTTGAGTGATTTTGTTCATAGATTGCTCTGACACCAAGATAATTGCAGCTATATAAGCAATGGAAATTTTTTCCTTTAAGGTAAAGCAATAAATTATCTAAAATTTCCCATAACGAAGTCTCATGCACTAAATTTTTTTTCACATAAATTTGCCATTCCTTTGCTGCTATATATTAGGTTATAGTCTTAATAGAATTATAGGGTATTATTGGAGGAAAGAATGAAGGCTGTCGGTTATTATAAATCACTACCAATTGACGATTCCCAATCTTTGATCGATGTCGATGTTGCTATGCCAAAAATTGGCGCGCAAGATCTCTTGGTTGAAATCAAGGCAATTTCGGTTAATCCTATTGATTATAAAACGCGCCTTGCTTCAGGCCCCTTTGATGATCAACCGCGTATTTTAGGTTTTGATGCAGCTGGTATTGTGACCGAACTTGGCAGTGAGGTGAGAGGCTTTAAACTAGGTGATGCTGTTTATTATGCTGGTGCAATAAACCGCCAGGGTTCTAACGCCCAATATCAAGCGATAGATCATCGCCTTGTTGCCTTAAAGCCAAAGACTTTGGATTTTGCAGCGGCGGCGGCAATTCCGCTAACCGCCTTAACGGCCTTTGAAATGCTATTTGACCGGTTACGGATCGATCAAGGGGTGCATAAGGGTAAAAATACCTTTTTAATGGTGGGTGCGGCTGGCGGCGTTGGCTCTATGGCTTTGCAATTAGCGCGGCTTAAAACTGATGCCTTGGTGATAGCCACCGCCTCACGCCAACAATCTCACGACTGGGCGCTTAAAATGGGCGCCGATCAAGTGATTGATTATACCAAGCCTTTTATTGAGCAGTTGCAAAAGCTAGGGCTTAACCATGTTGATTTTATTTTTTCAACCGCTAATTCTGAAGGCTATCAACCGCAATATGCCCAAATCATCGGGCCGCAGGGGCGCATTGGCTTGATTGATGGGCCTAAGACCTTTGATATTGTGCCATTTAAAGGCAAATCTGTTTCATTGCATTGGGAATCGATGTTTACGCGATCAATGTTTGAAACAAGTGATATTGGTCGCCAAGGTGATATTTTAAAGCAAGTGGCAGAGATGATTGATGATAAGTTGCTAACACCAACCGCGACTGATAGTTTATCACCAATTAATGCTGAAAATTTAAGGAAAGCCCATCGGTTGATGGAATCTGGCCAACATATTGGTAAATTGACTTTAAGCGATTTTTCTTAATAATTGCATCATCACTAATGGTTTAACTCTAATAAATGATAAAGTTATATGATCCGTAAAAGCTTGTTTTCTGTCATTGTGTTGCTGTCTTTGCTTATAAGCCCTTTACTGGCTTATGCGCAAGATATGCGGCCGCAAGGGCGCTATTGCGGTAAGGTTTATCACAACGGCTATATGGTCAATGTTGAAATGACGCTTGAAATATCGCCAACGGGTAGTTTAACGGGCTCTATGCGTTATCGTGATGGTGAAATGGTAACGGAAGGCAAATTAACGCAAATATCGCCGCCAGTGGGACAGCGTGAAACTTTAAAATGGGCCGATAAATATGGCACTGGCTATGCATTTTTAGAATTTAGTAGCGATTTTTCAACATTTACTGGTGCATGGGGATCATGGGCTGAAAGCCCTAAGCAGCCCACAAATCCTTGGACGGGTAAGCGTTGTAACGGATTTATCAGCTAAATAAATTAGTATTTTATAGGTTGAATATTTAGCTTAACGGTGCATTTTAATAAATGGTAAAATGCACCGCTTTTTTAGCGTTGAACAAAACTATTTTATTGCCATTTCTGGAATAGGCTGCGACTTTATTTGTTTAATCCATTGTGCTGCCCAGCGGGCGGATTCAACTAAAATTGGCTTTGGTGCTTTAAACCATTCATCAGGCGAAATCTCGCGTTTTTCGCGAACAAAAGCAATGGCATCATCAATATCTGGAAATTCATTTTCAGCATTAATATGCAAAAACAATGCCATCATAATAACCGAGCGTGAACGTCCACCACGGCAATTAATCAGCACATTGCCACGCTTGCGGCATGGATAAGTAATTTTTTGTGGCAAAATTTGCTGAAAAGCAGCTTCAATTGTAAAATAACCGGCAATAAGTTGCGTGGCAGGATTTCCTGCGCCATCAATTAGGCCAATTTTATAATAGCGTATTTCTGCTGGGCCAAAATCGCGCTGGTGGGTGGTGCGGTCGGCTTGACTATCGGTAACAAAATTAAAATCAAGATTAACCGCGCAATTAATAACCGTGGTAATATCCAAGCTTTTTAGAAGATGGATATCGGCGGCCCCCTCTTTGCCAGAAAGATAAAGATCTTTGCCATAAGGAGCAAGGTTTTGATAAATAAGGCTGAGATAAGGTAAGTCCAAATCTCCCTTTTCAACCTGATGCGCTTTTATCATAATATTCCAAATCCAGCTTGGCTTTTTAAAAGCCAATAATATTTCAATAGTGTCTCTTTAATAAAAAACTGGTAAAAATCCAAATTAATTTTTTAATTAGCGTCATTTGCTTGGGGATTAAGGAAGTATAATACTTTACACTTCTTTTTTTATTTGATCAATTATAATTTTTTTCAAATGTTAAGCTGTATAAATTTATATTAGAGTTTAATAATAGTAAAAAATTAGCGTTTATAATTCATTCGCCAAAAATCTTGCCAATCCTCTCGTCTATCCCAATCATCAAGACTGGTTGCCATATCATAATCAAAAAGCTGGTTGCGATAGGTACCAATGCCCGATGGTTCATTTTTTGGTAAAGCAACTGATTGATTGGTGGAAATTTTTCCATCAACAGCCTGTGGCTCAATGCCCTCAGCTGTTAGTGCGTAATGAAGGAAGAGTTTTGCACTATTGGGGCTTTTTGTGCCGGTGGCTATAAGACCAATGCTTGGGTAAAGCCAACCCATATGCGGCTTAAGGCCAGTGCAAAGACCAAGGGTCATGCCTTTTTCTTTATTGTCGCGAAATTTAGCGGTACTGATCAGTGCTAAAAAAGGCTCTTTTTGGCCTGAAGCTGCAACCGCATCGGCCGCCGCAGAGTCTGAATCTGTGAGCAAAGGGCCATTTTGTGCTAAAGCTTTGATCCATGCAGCTGTTGCACTTTTTTCATCGGTTTGAATTTTTTTGCCAAATTGTACTTCATAGGCTTTACGCATCGCTTCATCGCCATGGCTCTCTAATTGGTTAAACCAATCAACATAAGCGCTTTTACCCAAAGGATCTTGCATGGCAACACGGCCGCGCCACTCACTTTCAGTCAGCTGCCAGACATTATCAATCGGGCATTTATCATAAAGGGTGGTATTATAAACCCAAACATTGGGGCTATTTACAATGGTGAGTGGATCGCGATATTTTTCTGGCACATCATTGACAAGATCTTGTGGGAACCAGCTCATTGCAAATTTTTGTGGGATAAGCTGCGCCATGGCAGCAGGAGCATCACTAATGATTGACACATCACCTTGAATATTATTGGCGCGCGCTTCACGGATGAGCATTTCAAGCTGGGCGGTGGCTTTGACTTTGCGACCTTCCGCTTTAAGGCCATATTTTTGACTAAAGCCTTTTGCCATTTCAATGATTTTGCCAGTGCTGTCATAAATGACAATTGGCGCTTCATTCTTGGCAGCTTCTTGCAACGCTGTAAGTGCATCATTGCTTTTCGCAAAAGCCGAAGTCGCAATAAGGCTCAAAAAAACAACAGCCAAAATCTTTAAAGGTGATTGGCGTTTGGTTGATATTTTAGTGCCCGAAATTTTTAACATAGTTTGTTTGTTTACCACGGTCATCTCACCTTATTGAGCAAGCGTTGATTTTAAAGATTTAATTGAATTTATATCATCCAACTATTGCAATTGCGCGACTCTTGAGCCAGTTTGATCAAAGCCATGCTGGTTTTTGGCTTGAATGGCAATGGCAACCTTGCTGCCTGTTTCATAATTGGGTGGCTGATGGGTGGAGGCAAAAACCGTGTGACCATCCTTGTTTAACTCAATAATCCAATTGCCGCCGGTTGGCAAAATGCCCGTCACCATCATATCAGCCTTAAAAACATTTTCTTTATGCGCTATGTCCTTTTGGGCTATTTCTATTGCTTCCGGCCTAAAGCCAAGCGCTGCAATATTATTTGAGTTTTGGCTATATTGCGCTAAATAGCGACCAATATCTTGGGCGATAGGCTTATCATTGGCGTCACTTAAATTAATAATATTAATTGGTGGGTTGCCAACAAATTCCGCAACAAAGCGGTTGGCGGGACGGTTATATATATCATCGGGCGTGCCAATTTGTTGCAATGTTCCCTTATCCATAACCGCAATGGTGGTTGCCAAAGTCATTGCCTCCCATTGATCGTGGGTTACAAAAACAATTGTTGTTTTAAATGCATTATGAATGCGTTTTAGTTCTGCACGCATTTCAAGACGCAAACGCGCATCAAGATTGGAAAGTGGCTCATCAAGCAGCAATATGCCGGGATTTATCGCCAACATGCGGGCAAGGGCAACACGCTGTTGTTGGCCGCCAGATAATTGGGATGGATAGCGGTCGCGATATTGTTCAATATCCAAGGCTTTCATGACACGCTCAACTTGCGCTTCGCGTTCAAGCTTTGGCACCTTGCGTAAGCGCAAGCCAAAATCGGTATTGCGTTCAATGGTAAGATGCGGCCAAAGCGCATAGCTTTGAAAAACCAAACCCATTTCACGCTTTTCCGGCGGTATGAAAATACCTTTTTGAACGCTGTCCACGACACGATCATCAATCAGTAATTCACCATCAGATAGGTTTTCAAGGCCAGCAATCATGCGTAGCGTCGTGGTTTTACCGCAACCTGACGGCCCAAGCAGACACATGAAATCACCATTGGTAATTTCAAGATCAAGATTTGATACGGCTTTTTGCCCATTTTTCGCATAGGATTTTTGCGCATTTTGAAGTTTAATTGTCGGCATTAGCTTCCTAATCCTTCTGCAAGATTTGTTTTGGTAAGTTTTTGAGCGGCAAGGGTTGAAAAATAGGCAATGGCAGCAATGATCAGCACCACGGCATTGGCGGCTTGTGTATAATTATAATCAACAAGGCGCAGTGAAAACGTGGTTAGCACATCGGTACTTGGCACAGCCAAAATGACAAAAAGGCTAAGGCTCTTAATGCCAGAAATAAATGGCAAGAGGATACCAGTGACAAGTGAGCTTTTTTGTATGGGGATAATCACTGTTATCATACGGCGCAACCAACCCGCACCTGATATTTGGGCAGCTTCCTCGGGGTCTTTGCCAAGTTGGCTCATCGCAGCAATTCCGGCCCGTGATGCATAGGGCATTTGATCGGCAATGAGTGCCAAAAGCAAAATGGTAAGCGTTCCGTAAAGTGCAGGAATGGGACCGCGTGCAATGGCAAAGAGAGAAAGATAAGCCGCAGCAAAAGCAACGCCGGGTACAAGATAGGGTAAAAAGGTAACTTGCCGCAAATAAAAGCTCAAACTTCGTAACGGTGTGCGAATAACCACATAGCCAACAATTAAACCTAATAGACCTGAAACAATTGAAGCGATGCCAACAATTTTTAAGGTATTATAAAAAGCTGCCCATAATTCATGAGTTAACAAAATACCTGATTGCATGGCAACCGTACCAAGATTTTGGCCAATCCAAAAATCAAGCGTGAAATTATCAAGAGCAAATTTACCCGGAATTTTCATCACCGTTGACAGGATCAGCGCGAGTAATGGCAAGGCAACGCTAATGGCAAAAATAAAGCTGGCAAAGACGGTAGCAGTTATACGCCAACGGCCAAGATGGTTGGGTCTATTCATTGAACCCTTGCTGCCAATTGTCACAAAACGGCGGGCTTCACGTACTAAACGCGCATCAATGAGCAAGGTTATGATGCCAAGTATCATAATTGCTGCAGCTAAAACACCGGCAACGCCAGTTTGTCGAGATTCTAATGAGCGAAAGAGCGAGGTGGATAAGACTTGGTAATTAACTGGTAGGCCTAAAACATAAGGCACACCAAATTCGCCAAGGCATTTGGCAAAGATTAAAACAAGGGAGGAGAGTAAAGCTGGACGCATTAATGGAATGATAATTTTCCAGCTTATTTGCAAACGATTTGCCCCTAAAATACGGGCAGAATCTTCCAATTGTGAGTCAAAGCGTTGCAGGGCGGAGCCAAAAAGCAGGATCACAAATGGTACATAATGCAAAACCATGATGATGGTAATTGGTACAAAACCATAGGCAATCCAATCGGGCGGGCTAAGACCAATGGTTTCAAGCCAGCCGGGTTGGCCTCCAACCGTGCGGTTTTTAAACACTGTGGTCCATGCCAACGCAAATGTCCATTCGGGCAGCATATAGGGGATAATAAGCGCGGTTGCAAACCATTTACGGCCAAACATATCGGTGCGGCTGACGAGCCAGCCCAAAATGCCACCTAAAAGCCCACTCCAAAAAATAACAACAGCCGCAATCATTAAAGTATTGAGTAATGGCCGCCAGAAAAGATCAATTGATATTGGTGAAAAAAGCACCCGCAATATATAATAATCGGTAAGTGCGCCGGCATCTTGGCCAAGGCGGCGCTCATGACCAAATTGAACGGTCACTGCATCAATTAAAATAGAAATAATCGGCAATACGATAAGATAAGTAAAAATAATTGCTAAGATTATGCCGATAATCGTTGTTGGTTCATGAAAAGCAATTTTGATGCGATAGCGTAAGCGTTGCCAAAAATGTAAAGATGAGCGAGGTGAAAGGGATGGCGTTATGGAACCGGTCATATCCTTATCAATGGGGGATGCCAAGGGCTTGATTGTCATAACCTATCCAGTAATGGTTGCTCTAAAACACCAATGAAACACAAATTTTACAAGTTGATTTTGTACCATTGCTGCAAAGTTATTGAATAAACCGCTATAGGCCGTGAAAAAATTGCAATAAGGATTGTGCCATTGTGCAGGATTTTTCACAGCCTATATTCTAAGAATTAAAATGAGCGCTGGAGACGGATGATACCCGCAACAGCATGGCGTCCTTTTTGCGATTGTTGGACGCGATAAAGACCATCATTGGTTTTATAACCATAATCATTATTGAAATTTGCATAGGCAATTTCAGGTGTTAGCACGAGGCCAGACGTAATTTTAATTTTAACATTGGCAGAGGTGACAAAAGTACCAGCATCTTCGTAAGCGGCTTGATAATTAAATGACAGCTTTTTGGAAATATCATAAGTACCACCAATCCAAGCAGCCCAATCGCCGCCCCAATCGCCATAGGCGCTATTAATCTGGCGATAAACGCCTAATCGACGGCTACCATCAGCAAAGGTTTTTATGCCATTGCTACCAAATGATTTATCAACATTGTAATAGTCATCAGCAGTTTTATAGGCCGCCATTGCCCAGAAAAAAGCTTTATCTGTGAGTTGTAGATTTAGCCGCACGCGCATCGCCCATTCTTGATAATAGGAATCATAGGCGGCAACACCAGCGATAGAACCCCATTTTTGGCTATATTTTAAACCCGTCACAATATGGGGGGTATAGTCGTCAATTTGTTGGCGTAACGCATAGGCATGGCTTACAAATGGTTTGCCAGTATTATCCATTCTGTATTGATAGCCAGTGCTTTCACTACCATAGCCTTGTTCAAGCGCAATAATCGCAGAAATACCATTTTTATTTTCATAGGTATAGCTAATCGCATTGGTGCGATGGCTAGCTGGCCCGATGACATCGTCTGTCAAAACATCGCCATAACCGTCGGTCCATTCATAAAAAGCGGTTTCAGTAAGGCCAATGCGCACGCCCGCAAGATCAATATAACCGCGCCGTAATTGGCTAGCAGAACCATCCTTACCATCTTTCCATTCCGAGCGCAGGCTGATTAAGGTGGTCATCGTTCCAAGTTCGGTATCGGATTTTGTTTCAAATTTTAATTCAGCACGGGTTTTTGAGCGATATGTGTCATTCTGGTCACCAAAAGCTTTGCTGACCGTTTCTCCACTCACATCGTCACCAACTGCAATTTCATGGCGGACATAGCCAGAAATCTTCATACAGGTTTCAGTGCCAGGAATATAATAATAGCCTTTGCCATAAGCATCGCAAACACGAACATAATCAATCGGCTCAGCTGTTGGAGCATCTTGTGCTTGTGCATTGTGAAGTAAAGCTATTGATAATAAAGTGGCTGGCAAAATTGCCTTTAAAGGCTTCATCTTTTAGGTCCTGACAAAGTGCGTTCATGGTGCATCACAAAATTGCAATTTGTAAATAAGCAATAAATATCCTTTGTTAACCTTGCTAGAGGATAACATCATTGCCGATTTTGGTTTAGCAAATTTATAATGATTAAGTTGTAATATTTTCTACGGTATGTATTTTTTGAAATTATATTAAATCTTGGGTAATAATTAAAAGATTTATTTTAATTGGTAAAAATACTCATAATTGCTTTATAGATCGAAATTATTACATTTTTTTTACAAATATAAATTAAAATAATATTTTTAATATTATAGGCCTTAAATATTTTTGGGCTATTCGGACATTTTGAAGTATTTTTAAAATGTCCGAATTTAGTTTTATGATTATGTTTGGCCAAAATTTAACTGTTACTTATAAAGATCAATTTTATGTTCAAATTGTTGGATTTGGGCATTGTTACGTTCAATAAATTGATCAAGACGGCAAAGTTGTTGTTCTTTATCTTTTATACAAGACTCATTGCCAAAATCTTGTGATAATGGAGCATTGTCGCCATTAAGCTCAGTCAAGTTGCGCCATTGATCAAGCGAGCGTGCCGTGAAGGAAACATTGATGGCATAGACCTTATTGACGTCATCATAATAGCGCTTAAAAATAAGCATGCCGCCGGGTGGAATGTCATTGGCTGGATAATTACCAAGATGCCAATTGGCATCCACAATGGTTTGGATTTGTGATATATTGGTATCATGGCCTACAAAGACCACCAAAGGTGCATTAAGGCGATCATAGGTGTTTGTTTTTTGATCTGCAGTCCCTGCCGCTAATGCATTTAAGATTTGCCCCATTAAAACATGGCCACCGTGGGTTGCAATTTCTTTCGTATTGCTAACGAGATCATATTTTGCGGCATGCAAAACCATTAATTTGGCAACATCGTCAGAATTTTTAACATTGCCAAAGGCAACATTTTCCAAGGGTAAGCCTTCGCTATATTGTAGGCGGATCGTCTCGGCAATGGTGCTACCAGCTGATACCGGGCCAGTTAATTTATACTTGCCCGGCTTTTCACTTTTAAAGCCCCATTTTTCATCAAGAAATTTACAATCATCGCTTTTATCGCCGCATACTGCGGCTCTTAAACGGGCAACATCATCAGCATATTTTTTTTCTGCCGCTTCTGGTGAGCCACCCATCGCAGCAAGGACTTGTTGTTCAACGATTTTAGGGTCAGGTTGGGCAAGCTCTAAATCAACGGCTTGGAAAAGCGGATCATCTGTTTCGAGCTCTAAATGTTGCGGGGCAATACCACAACCTGGAAACATGCCATCCCCAACTGCTTGCGCTGTGGCAACGGTTCTTTGCACTGGGCTTGCCCATAAAAAATAGTCTTTAGAAGTTGGGCAGCCATTGGCAATAGGCAAGCCTTCAGCTCGCCATGTATCAAGTATATAGTGCGATTGCTGAACAATGCCAGCATAGCCATGGCCAGTTAAAAAGCCATCGGGTACAATCCATTTTGGCCATTGACGGCCAGTATTTTCTTCAAGCTTTTTGGTGTTGGTTTGCGGCCTAACGCCATGGCGCATTAAAACCACCACCTTATCTAATTTAAAATTGGGGGCGAGTTTAGTGCGCATATCATCACTAACATATTGCGCATGAGCTTGGTTGCTGATTGCCGATAATACAAGGAGACTACCAATAATAGCTGCGCTTGCTAGCGTTTTTACCATCAATTTAGATAAACCAAAGGATGATTTTATCTCAATAACAGGTTTTGAAATATCAGATGACATGATGCCCCCAAAGGAATTTAAAAATTGGTAATGAATAAAAGAAGTACTATTCTAAATCCGCTATAATCTTTGCTTTTACTTATGAAAAAATTTAGGTGCATCATTCAAACTATACACTGCTATTGGCATAATTTTTTAAAAATAGCTATTTTCAATAAAAGCTCAGCGTGTTGAATAATCTATCAAGATTACAGTTAAGTGACAGTCTTATTTTTCTTGCTCAAAACTTAATTGAACAAAGTTCAATTGATAATTGTCTTAAGTTTAACGGTGGATACTGCTGGGATGAAGCTTTACCGCGTCTATTTTACTAATGGAAATCACGAGATTTCGGCAAAATGCGCACCTGTCGTGGATGGAGTGCGCTATTATTATCATTATCAGTGAAGCGCTCGGGCATTTGGGCAAGATTTAACAGCTCACTTGTTTGGTCAATAATTTTCTTCGCCACCACATGCACCACGCCTGATGACGCATCACGCTCAACATAACCATGCACCTCGATTAATTTTGCACTCATTACCTCGCGGCGAAATTGCGCCAAAACTTTTGTCCACACCACGATATTGGCAATGCCGCTTTCGTCCTCAATGGTTAAAAATACCACGCCTTTTGCGCTGCCAGGTCTTTGCCGCACGGTTACAATGCCGCAAATTTTAACTCTTGTACCATGGTTGCAATTTTGTGTAGCGCTTACACAATCAATAACTTGCCTTTTTGCCAAATTGGCTCGCAAAAAACTAACCGGATGGGCTTTTAGCGATAGGCGTGTGGTTTCATAATCGGCAATCACTTGTTCACTTAGTTCCATCACTGGCAATATTGTTTTTTCTTCCATGCCAATATCTTGAGCATTTACTTGTTTAAACAGCGGCAAGGTTTCATCATCGGGTAAGCGCCGCGTTGCCCATAGGCTTTCACGTCGATCAAGATTGAGCGAGCGGAAACAATCGGCATCGGCTAAAAGATTATAGGCGCGCCGTGGTAGAGCAAGACGGTGATGTATTTCTTCAATGGAATGAAAGTCACCGTTTTCTTGCCGGTTTTTTGCAATAATCTCTGCCCAATGTCGTGAAAATCCGTTAATTTGCCGAAAGCCTAAACGCACGGGGAAAAAACATTGCTGGGATTGTTTTATGTCCTTTTTTTCCAAATGATTATCCCAAAAGGAAAGATTGATATCAATCGGCTTAATTATCACATCATGCTCTCTTGCATCGCGGATAATTTGCGCAGGTGCATAAAATCCCATCGGCTGCGAATTTAATAAAGCGCAGGCAAAGACATCAGGATAATGGCATTTTAAAAATGCCGAAACGTAAACAAGATGGGCAAAGCTTGCTGCATGACTTTCGGGAAAGCCATATTCGCCAAAGCCTTCAATTTGTTTAAAGCAGTTTTGTGCAAAACCAATATCATAGCCACGCTTTACCATGCCGCCAATCATCTTGCCGCCAAGACTGCTTAATTTACCCGTGCGGCGAAAGGTTGCCATGGCGCGGCGTAAATCATTGGCTTCATCAGGGGAAAATCCTGCCGCATCAATAGCAATACGCATTGCCTGCTCTTGAAAAAGCGGAACCCCAAGAGTTTTATTTAATACTTGTTTTAATTCGTCCTTTGGGCCAAAAGCTGGATCGGGGGAGGGGAAGGAAACTTGCTCTTGCCCATTGCGGCGGCGTAAATAAGGATGCACCATGTCACCCTGAATGGGACCAGGTCGGACGATGGCAACTTGAATAACCAAATCATAAAAATTTTGTGGCCTAAGGCGCGGCAACATATTTATTTGCGCGCGGCTTTCTACCTGAAAGACGCCGATAGAGTCGCCTTTTTGTAGCATGGCATATGTTTGTTCATCATTTGCTGGTAAAGTATAAAGACCATGATTGATGTGATAAAATTGTTTTAACGATAAAAAAGCCTTACGGATCATAGTTAGCATACCAAGCGACAAAACATCTACTTTCATCAATTTAATTTCGTCAATATCATCCTTATCCCATTCAATAAAAGTGCGATTTTCCATAGCGGCAGGGCCAATGGGTACAATTTCATCAAGGCGTTCACGAGATAAAACAAAGCCACCAACATGCTGCGATAAATGGCGCGGAAATCCAATCAACTCACCAACAAGTTGCAAGGCAAGGTAAATACGCGGATTATCAGGATCAAGACCAGCTTTTTGTATATGCTCGCCTTTGGCCTCTCCGCCGTGAGATCCCCATATCGTACCGGCAATAGCATTGGATATATCTTCGCCAAGGCTTAGAACCTTACACACGTCTCTAATTGCACTTCGTGCGCGATAGCTGATGACAGTTGCAACTATGGCTGCTTTTTCTAAACCATAACGGCGGTAAATATATTGCATCACTTCTTCACGCCGCTCATGCTCAAAATCAACATCAATATCGGGCGGTTCATCGCGTGCTTTTGAAATAAAACGCTCAAACAAGAGATCTATTTCATTGGGATTAACATTGGTGATACCAAGGCAATAGCAGATGGCAGAATTGGCGGCCGATCCGCGCCCTTGGCATAAAATGCCCTGTTCTTTTGCAAAAGAAACAATATCATAAACAGTTAAAAAATAAGGTGCGTAATTAAGTTCATCAATTAAAGTGAGTTCTTTTCGAATGATGGCAGTGATTTTATCTGGAATTGCATTTTTATAACGCTCATTTGCGCCTTGCCAAGTAAGATCGCTTAAATAGTTTTGCGGATCCTTGCCTTGTGGCACTGGCTCATCAGGATAGCTATAGGAAATTTCATCAAGTGAAAAGTGAATGGGAGTAACAAAGTCTTGTTGCGCTAAAAGACTATCGGCATAATTGCGGTAAATTCGCTGCAATTCGATTATCGGCTTCATATGTCTTTCAGCATTTTTAGCAAGCTGATAGCCAGCTTCATCAAGACTTGTATGTAAGCAAATTGCAGTAAGAACATCTTGCAATGGTCTGCGCTCGCTACGATGATAAAGAATATCTGTCGTGGCAATGAGCGGAATATTTACCTGCTGGCTAAGGGTCAGTAATTTGGCTGCGCGCCTTTGATCGCTGCCCATATAGGCCATATCAAGAGCAAGCCAAACTTGCCTTGGTGCAGCATTGACAATTTGCAATAATTGGCTTTTTAAAGTTTCAATCTCTTTAATAGTGGGAATGGTTGCTGGTGCAATTGTAATAATTTGGAAAAACCGCGCGCGAAAGCAAAAATCTGCCCAGCTAATATGGCACTGCCCTTTGATTTGTGAGCGCATTTTTCCTTCGCTTAATAGGCGGCAAAGCTGGCCATAGGCTGCACGGTCACGCGGATAAACAATTAAATCAGGCATATTATCGGTAAATTGTAAGCGGCAGCCGACCAAATAGCGAAAATCTGGATTTTCTTGCTGTATTTTACGGGCTGCGGTTAAGCCACGAATAATGCCGGCAAGACTATTAATATCGGCAAGGCCAATGCCGCTATATCCAAGCTTCGCGGCTTCCTCAATCAGCTCATGGGGGTGGGATGCGCCTTGCAAAAATGAATAATTGCTGCGTGTTACCATTTCAAAAATTGCAACCATTTTGGGCTACCTTGAATTTTTAAGCAAATAGGCCATGCAAAAACCATTTTGGCGAAGCTTTTTCGCTGTAAAGTCCATAGCGAAAAATCCAAAAACGCCGGCCAATTTCATCTTCCACCCGATAATAATCGCGGGTGGGTGCAGAATTTTTCCACCATTCTGCACCAATACGCTCTGGCCCTTCAGCAAGGCGGATACGGTGTAAAACACGTCGCCAACGAAAAGAGGCAGGTGGGCTGTCGGGAACGGCAGCCACCACATCAATCGGTTGCGGCGGCACAAAAATGCGGCAGGGGCGTTCTGCGGCCTCTTGATTTTGAGCAAAAAACATCGCCTCATCAAAATGATCTGTTTTTACCTTGCCGGCATAAAGCGCGGGTTGCCATGCAAAGGCTTTTTCGGGGATATGGCTTTGGTGAAGCTCAAGGCGTAAAACCCGATCATGCCCTAAACGGGTGGAAAGCCTATCAATAAAGCTAGTAATTTCACTATTATCTTGGGATTTTACAAATAGATTTTGCTCCACTGCAACAATTTTTTCACATTCAAGAGCTGCAAAAGCAAAAGCATCAAAACCATAACCAATATCTAGTGGCGTTGTCAAAGATGTAAGACGCTCTTTAATCAGCCGCATTAATTGCGCCGCTTCGTTTAAGGGCTTACTTGTTTCAATGGCAATGATTTGCCGTGCGCCATCAACTCTAAAAAATGCAATATGGATAAGTTTTGCACCTTCACCGCAATCACGCAATTTTTTACAAAAATCTTGTGCTAGAGGTTCTAATACGACAATCATCTGATCTTCGTTCATCACTGGATCATTAAGGCGACCAATTTTATAGTATAAAGGTTTAGGCGTAATTGGTGAAATGGGATGATGTTTCTGCCCATAGAGTAATTGTAATTTAGTAACTGGTACTGCGCCAAACCGGGCATTTAATGCAGCAGGCTTTAAATTGCGTATTGCACCAATGGTTTTAAAGCCAGCCTTGGTTAAGCCATGATAAATTGCCCCCTCAAGCTCTAAGGCTTTAAGTGGCATTGTATCAAGTGTAGGAGCTAAATTTTGCTTTTCAACAATTCCACCCTTGCCAAAACGCGCAAAAATACGTGCCGCATGGGGTGTCGTCGTGATAGCGGCTTTGGTTTCAAACCCCAAATTTTGATAAAATTCTATAACCCTATCAAGCATAGTTTTTGCGCCACCAAAAAGATGATCGCAACCGGTAATATCAAGCATTAAACCAAAGGGAAGATTATAGGCGATAAGCGGCGTAAAACGCTCAGCAGCTTCAGCTAGCCATTTTAAACAAGCACTATCCTTATGCGGCTCGCTCATTTGTACTTCAAATTCTGGAAAAATGGCTTTAGCTTCGCTCATGCTTTGGCCAATATAAAGTCCTTTTGCTGCTGCCTGCCGGTTGATAGCAGTGATAACCAGTCCCGATGCCTGACGGCTAATTAAAGCCAAGGCATTGTTTTCACTTTTAACTGGCGTGTTTTTTTGCCTTGAACGCATGATGCGATTGGTTGGTAGGTATGGAAAATAAAGGGCGAGATAAAGTCGGTTCACTAAAGGTTTTGTCATGAAAGTTCCATTCCATAGACCAATGGCCAATGCCGCCAGAGCGGTTACGAATAAGTTCAACATCAAAAAAAGGCGCACCGGGTGCCATTGCACCCGATGAGATTGATTGGCCACTTGCTATGCGCCAACGTGTAAAAGCACTGCTGGTTTTGGGGGCGTTTTTGGCCATGAGCATGAAAGCTGGAATATTGTTTTTTTCACTGGCAAGATGCAAACGGCGACTGGTGGTAAAATCCAACGCTTTGCAACTATCCGATAGGCTTAAAACAACACCGCTAATATTTTTTAATTGTAATGCGTCATCACCAGCTTTTAAAACATCGGTTAAATGGGCGCAGCGGATAAGGATTAATTGCGAAGGATCAAGCCCCATAGCAATAATGCCATAGGGATTTAAACCACCATATTCAAACAAAATGCCATCATCTTCAATCCAGATAAGCGGTTGTAAGCTTTGACCCTTATTGGCACGTAAAATTAAAGCTAACACAAAACCATAAGCGGCTTGCCAATGCGATGGGGCAGGGACAATTTCATGTAATGATCCACGCAAAATTGGCTTTATAATCTCATCTGCTTCACTTAAACCTAAGCAAAAATGGCTAAATTCAACATTATTTAGGCTTTGATGATTATAATTTGTATCAGCTTTATGAAAATGGTCTATTTGATTATTTGATAAAATGTGCGCAGCTGGACGGCCTTCCATTTTGGCAATTTGCTGACGCAATTTGTTTAAATTAGCTTGATCCATGCTCGACTCACATTTAATATGTTCTTGTTTTGTTCTTTATGCTGGATAAAGCAAAAAGAGTCAAGAATGCAAATGTGATGGCCATTTTATGGTAATGAGTGCATCAGAAAAATTAAGAGTTAAATCTATGATATAGTAATTAAAAAACCATATTTCATTTTTCTATTTAGCGGGATTATCTGTTTGATATTTTTAATGTAGATATAAAGGTAGAAATATTAAAGCTGCAATATAAAGACCTAAGCCAAATGATAAATGCGCATTTAAACTTTTAACACGAGCTATAAAAGGTTGCGGGGTTTTATTGGCTGCAAAGCCAAAACCAAATGCTGGTTGCATGATAAAAAAAGGCATGACTGTACTTATCAAGCCCATGACTAAAGCAGGCCAAAGGCTTGGGTGTTGTAGCCAGTTTTTACCAGTAAAATAGATGAAAATTGCTGCAAAAATAATGCCTATAAGATAATGAGAAAACCATCCTAATATTTTTTCACCCGCGATCGGCTGGCTTTTAAAAATATTATTGTGGCTTAATTGGCCGTGGCGCATATGGCCAATTAAGCGGCCAACTAAACGATAATCAAGAGATGAAATGGCAAATATTTTTTGTAAAAATAATGCCCATAAATCCATAATCAATGTTGCTCCGATGCCAATAATTATGATTGAAAAAAATAAATCAAAGTCATTCATAAATATTGTCCCCTTAATCATTCAATCAATATATTGAATGATTAATTTATGGTAATGACAATGTCAATAAAATATTATATAGGGTGCTAAAGGTGTATTGTTTGGTTTTTCAAAAATTGTGTGACAGAGGCAAACAAGAATTCATATAATTATTTTTATTGTTTAAATGAAGAACTCATCATGACACAAATTGAGCTTGTATATATGGAAAAAATGGCTGATATTGCAAAAACTTTAGGGCATAGCCATCGCTTAAGTTTATTGAACCATATTGCTCAAGCAGAACGTTCCGTTGAGGTTTTGGCAGAGCTTTGCCATTTGTCGATTGCCAATACATCGCAGCATTTACAACATTTGCGTCGAGCTGGTTTTGTTGAAACGCGCCGCGAGGGTAAAAATATTCATTACCGTTTAGGCGAGGGACCAATAATTGGCCTTTTATTGTCTCTACGTGATTATGTTGAGTTCCAGCAAGTGGCTATGCAGCAAGTTATCAATGATAGTATCAGTAAACTTTCTAAGTTAGAAGCTGTTTCGATTGAACAATTATTGGCGGATATGCATGATCAAAGCATCGTGGTTTTGGATGTGCGCTCACATGAAGAATATGCAAGCGGCCATTTGGTTGGCGCAATCAATATTCCAACGGCTGAACTAGGACAACGCTTATCAGAATTACCGCTTAAGAGTTATATTGTCGCTTATTGTCGTGGGCCTTATTGTGTTTTATCGACTGAGGCAGTGCGTATGCTCAATTCTAAGGGATATAAGGCGAAGCGTTTAGCTGCTGGATTTCCCGAATGGAAAGCAGCAGGCTTACCCATAGGATAAAATCTTTCATAAAATTATTGAATGTTTCTTGTTAAGTGCAATTAATGATTTGGTGATCAAATCACGGATAAAGTTTTTATGGTAGATAAAGCAAAAAGAGTCAAGATTTCAAAACTAGTAGTAAATTATACAAAAGTGAGTTTTATAAATAGTCAATCACTAGGGACTGGACTATTTCGTGCAAATTAATGGAGTTTGACTCTAAAGCGGTAAAGCCCAAATAGGAGTAAACAAAATAAATGATAGAGATTATAAAAGGTTTTAAATATAATCTTTCGCAAAATGAGTTAAATTCTTTACTTGAAATGGGCTGGTTTCCAACAAGAAATGTCGATATTGAAAAAAATGTCTAGCCTTATTAAAGATGGCTGTATAATTTCAGATTTTGCAGTGAATTTTGCACGTCAATTTGATGGACTGTTCAAAGAATGGTGCCATTCTAGACATAAAACGTTATTAGCTGAATTTGATTTAGGTGGTTCAATAGCATTTGAGAAACCTGATTATCAGCGGTTTACTGATAATGGTCTTTTAGAAATAACTCCTATAGGTGAATATATAGTTCCTTCAGGCCTTTTAACGGATAAATTTGGAAATTTTTATTCTTTTGATGTTTGGGATCATATTGTCAGGCTTGGTTCATTTTGTGAATTTTTAAAAGGGTTATATTATGGAAAATTTAATTATACTGAAATTTATTTTAGATGAATAATTGTAAAATTATCCTCAGTAACGAATATTTTTGAGAAAATATTGTATGTAAACTAAGCACTTTTTTGTAATAGGTGGATTAAGATTTTATTTGTGATAACTTATCAAAATCGTTCCTTTTAAAACATCCCATATGGGGTGAAAAAGTTTAGTCTTTAAGCTTGTTAGCTTATAGGATACCTTAGATAAGTGAACTTAAAAGCAGGTTATGTTCCCTCGCATGAGGACAATTACTTTTCATTTATCCTCCCATTTAGCAACTATAATACGATATAGGCTATTTTTCGGCTTGGCTTACGTGAAGCGCCGCAGCACTGTTTCCCACGCTGATGGCTTCCGCGAGTGAAGCGCCTTTGAATAGCTCTGCTGCAAGTACCCCAATAAATTTATCGCCTGCACCATGAGTGCTCACAAGTTTAACCTTTTGGGCTGGAATTTGCCCTGTCTCACCGTTTTGGCAGGCAAATGCAACGCCATCGCCACCAGCGGTAACAACAATATTGGGATAATCTTTAACCAAAATTTTTGCGGCTTTCAGCGCAGCTGTAAGCGAGTTGATTGGTGCACACTTGGCTAATGCTTCGGCTTCAACTGTGTTGACAACCAAAATATCAATAAGTTTTGCGAGTTGTGAAGATAAAGGGCGCGCTGGTGCTGCATTTAAAATAACTGTTCCCCCAGCCTTGTGCATGGCTTGCGCCGCATGAACATTTGCTGTGTCTTGTATTTCATTTTGTAATACAAGAATTGAACCGTTACAAAATACGTCTTGGGCTGCGATTACGTCGTCTTCACATAAGGCAAGATTACTACCCGAAACAATAACTGCACCATAATCGCCTTCTGCATCGAATATGGCAACACTCATGCCAGAGCCGTCACCTTCAATAGTGCGCAGCCAACGGGTGTCAACGCCATGATGATTGAAATTATCTTTTAAAACCTGTCCAAATGTGTCTGATGCTACCACGCCGATCATGACGGATTTTACGCCATGATTTGCCGCCGACACAGCTTGATTGCCGCCTTTCCCGCCACATTTAGGGTGCCATGCCGTACCAGCAACGGTTTCACCTTTTTTTGGGCGATCTGGGCTTTTAACAATGATGTCGTAGTGAATACTACCAAATACAACAACGGCAGGGGTGATGGTCATATGAATTTATCCTTGCGCTTGGAGGCTACCGCAGTTCTGGTCTTGTTAAGACCACGTTCGGCGGCATCATAGTCACGTTGTGCGACAGCTACGAAAATAGCATCGAGAATATTGAGCTGCGCAATGCGAGCCGCAGCATTTTCGCCCATTAATGGTGAGCCTTGTGCTGTGGAACATAAAACCACATCGGCTTGTTGGGCAAGTGGGGAGGATTTATAATTGGTAATAGCAATTGTGCGTGCACCATTGCGGCGTGCCAATTGCAATGCCTCGATGACGGCAACTGTATTGCCTGAATGAGAAAAACCGATGGCGATATCCTCATGCCCAAGTAGCGATGCCGACATCAACATAATGTGAGAGTCATCATAAACGCTGGATCTAACCCCGATACGAAGAAATTTATGCGCGACATCACGCGCAATTTGGGCTGATCCGCCTGCACCATAAAAATCACGTTGCCGTGCATTATAAATGAGATCTGCAGCGCGATCAAAAGCTTCAATGTCAATAATCGCCAAGGTTTCTTCTAAAGCTTGAATAGAGGTGCGAAAGACTTTTTGGACGATTTGCTGTGATGTATCTTCGGGCGAAAGTTCTTGATGCATTTCGGCAGTAGGCAAGCGGTTATATTCGCTAACGGCACTGCGAAAATCCCTATAGCCGGAGAAGCCTAGCTTTTTTGCAATTTTAACCACCATAGCTTCGGATACGCCCGCTTCTTCAGAAAGTTCTTTAAGCGGCGTTTCATCGTCAAATCTTCTAAGCGAAAAAACCGTTTCAACCACTCTTGTTTCAAGAGGGGTAAGGAGCGGCATCATCATTCGAATATGAGGCCCGACGGCTTTGAAGTTTTTGTTAAATTTCATCGACGTTGCTTTCTCAAATGAATGTTAAAAATTATAGATTGCAATTTAAATCAATTGGGTAATCTTACCATTATAAATAGGTATAAAAATAGGCATATGGATCATAAAATTTATGTGTGTAATTGGGCTTAACCTCTCACTTGAGATCGAAATTTTTGATAACATATTTCAATATTTCTAATATTAGAGCATTTTTATCAAAAGTGTAAAATGACTTTTTAAAAATGCTCTAATATTGCTTTTGCAAAAATTGCTCTATGCGCCAATCAATGCTTCATTAACAATGCGCATAGCACTCACCGCATCTTGCTGTGCAATAGCTTCTCCAAGGCGATTATCGGCGTTTAGCTGATCGGCAATGGTAAGTAATCGCGTTACTGTTGCAATATTTGCTTCGCATTCGGCTACAGGGTCAAGACCGCTTGCATCGGGAAATGTGTCAAAGTAAAGAACACCATTATAACCATCATTGCGAATTTGCCGTAAAAGTTCAAGGGTTGAACGCATATGCACAGCCCCTACCATTAAACCATCATCGCGTTTGGCGTAACCATCATTAAGGTGCACACCTAATAAACGGCTGAAACGGTGGATTAGGGATGCCGCAAATGCGGGTTGTTCGCCGCAATAAAGCGAGTGGGCAAAGTCAACAGTCACGCCTAGATTGGGCGCGCCAACATTTTGGATGGCAAGTAAAGTTGTTGCAGCATCTCGCAATAGGGCCTGTGCTCTTGGCTCATCTGGTTTATATTCGATGCTGATCAAACATTCAGGGTCATGTTCTGCAACCTCGCGAATACCTTCAATTTCCCAATCCCAAACTTGCCCATAATCTAGTTGGAAATTATAATCAAAGCCATCTTGTCCTAGCCAAAGAGTCATCATATTGGCATCCATCGCCCGCGCCGCATCAATACCACGCTTGGTTAGATCAATCGCTGCGCGCCTTACATCCTTGTTAGGATTGGTAAATGCACCCATTTTGAAGCTTGGATTTGTATAATAGCGCATAGCAAGCCCGCTAATATTTAAGCCAAGATCATTAATGCGCTGACGCACTGTTGCTGGATCATCAAGGACATGATCGGGATAGTTTAAATCTACATCGGTGAGACCATTGGCCTTGGACGCTCGCTCAACCATTTGCATAAGGGTTGGCTTGCTTGTTTGGTCTGGCCATGCAAGATGAGGCGCGGAAGCAAAAGAGTTAAGGCGGGTTGCAAAACGAGTGAGGGACATAGTAAATCTCCAGAATTAAATATTTACAAAATTTAGTAATGTTGTGAAGTACGGTTAAGCAAATATGCTACACTTTTTTAAGTGTAGCGTAATTTTTGAAAAAGCCTAAATTACCCCCATCTTCAAGATGAAGCAGCCATATGGACTAAGGTCTGAAGTGCGCACAATTGCAAAAGCTTTCTTTGATGCTTCGTAAAACTCAAACCTTTCCAGCGAGCCAATCTTGATTGCTTTCCCTTCCGCCTTATCTATAACCGCTTGAATGGTGGTATGGATAGGCATAATTTTTTCTGCTTCGCCCACCACTTCCATTCTAAAAATTGGTACGTCAACAAAGGTATCTAATGGCATGACCGAAAGAATGGCTTCAACAGCCCTTGGCAGTTCGCAACCGGCCATATTGATAATTTTGCCATGGGTTGTATATTTTGCCATGCTTGTAGAGGGGTAATTGGCATCACAAATGACAATCTCGTCACCATGCCCCATTGCCATCAATACATTTAATAGCTCTGCACTGAGAGCAACATCTAAACCTTTTAACATTTGTTTCTCACTCTTTCATTGCCATGTTTAACTGAAGGCATTTTTGTAAAAATGAATTTATTGCGTCAAGTAAGCTAATGGGTAGTATTATCACTAGAAGATACTGGCATTGGCGGCTTTATTGAGTTTGATCGCCATAGATAGTAAAAAAATTCTCGTAGTGAAGCCGCCTCATACATGCTGGCTGCAATAAGAATCCCTCCCCAAATTGCAAAGGTGAGGAATTGGCTAACACTAAGTACGACGCAAGCAGTAGAGATAATTTGCAAGATGATAAGTGCCAAAACAACGCCGCTTACTTTGCCAAATCCACCTAAGGGATGTACACCGCCAAGAACGCAGGCCAATATAGTGACCAAGAGATAACTTTCTCCATAGGATGCATTGGCTGAGTTAAAGCGCGCCATCATTAATAACCCTGCTAAAAAAGCTAAAATTGAACTGATGACATAGATTTGGACAACAACTTTTCGGGTATTGATGCCAGAGAACCGCACCGCCCGTTCATTAGAGCCGAATAAAGCAATTTTAATGCCTAGTGGTGTGAAGCCAAGCAATATAGCCATTGGAATTGCAGTTACGATGAATAAAGCCAACGGCATTGGAATTCCAAAGACCGATCCGTTGCCAATAAAAACAATTCCCGATGGGAAGCCTGATATGACAGTGCCATGGCTTAATCCAACGGCAAGCCCTTTGACAAGTGTCATGGTTGCTAATGTTGCCAAAATGGGCGAAACTCGCAAATAGCCGATTAATATGCCATTTAATAAGCCGATAATCACCGCAACTATAAACCCCGTCGCTACTGCCCCTAGTTGCCAAAAAATAACAACCGAATTACTGGCATCTATCGGCATAAGTGTTAGGACATAAGCAATGGTGAGGGCTGATAAATTAGCCGTTGCAATAATAGATAAATTGATGCCACCAGAAAGCAGTGGCACCATCATTGCAAGCGATAAAAGACCAAGTTCTGGAAGCTGAAGAGCCATTGAGCGCAAGCCATCTTCAGAAAATAGACGATCGCCAATAAAAAGTCCAAGGACAAGGATCAATGCCAATAATAATGTGCAAAGGCGCGTATTATTGTTATTAAAGATTTGAAAAATTGAAGATTTGGCTTTCATCATGCAACTCCTGGAGCTTCGCGCCAACGCCGGCGGGCATCGCGTGCCATACTAATCACCGCAGCAATAATGACTAAGCCTGTGAAAAATTGTGACCAATAAGAGGATACGCCAAGCAAGGTCAAACCGTTTTCCATAATTGCGATAAGGGCAATGCCAAGCACTGCGCCGCCAACGGTACCTGCGCCGCCTGTCACGCTTGCCCCGCCTAAAAATGCGGCGGCTATGACATCAAGTTCTTTTCCAACCAATGCGGTTGGCGAAACTGATTGGGTATATTGAGCAAGAACAAGAGAGGCAATACCCGCAGCAAATCCCATATAGCCATAGACAAAAAGATTAAGACGAAAGACGTTAAAGCCAACACGCTGTGCAGCATCTGGATTACTTCCAAAAGCATAAATTTGCCGACCAATATTAGTTTTATTTAATAATATCCATGTAACTGCGAGAGTTAACACCAATGCAATTATTTGTAAGTTGATAGCATATTCCATACCGTCATTATCAGTATAGAAAACAAGGTCAACACCGTTAGTAAACCATTCAGGCAGCATAAATATATCTTGCCCTTTGGTGATGGTTAAGAGTAGACCAAATATGACACTTTGGGTTGCAATAGTCACGATAATGCTTGGAATACGCAAAGTGCTAACAAGAATCCCATTGATGACACCAAGGCTTAAACCCACAGCGCATGCGATTAGTGTAACGCCAAGCCAGCCAATGCCATAATTATTGGCGATGGTTAAAGCAACATATTGCGCAACGGTCGCAACAGCGGCAAAAGAAATATCGATCCCACCAGCGATGAGAACTACTAGCAATGCGGCAACCAATATGCCCATATAGGAAAACGAACTTAAAAGATCCATTATATTTTGTAGACTGGTAAAATTTGGCCTTAATATCGACAATACGACCACAAATATTATGATTACAATGGCGAGCCAAAATTCTTGACTTTTACGTAATTTCCAAAGTCGATCAAACATAAACGGCCTCCTTTAGCTCAGCTTCACTGGTCTGGTGGGATAAATATTCTGCGGTGATTTTTCCATCATGCATCACCAAAATGCGGTCGCTATGGTAAAGAACCTCTGATATTTCATCTGAAATGAGGATCACAGATAATCCACTTGAAGCTAAGTTTTTAATAACATTATAAATTCCATCCTTGCCATGGAAGTCAACGCCAACCGTTGGGCTGTCAAGGATCAAAATTTTAGGGTTGGTTGCCAGCCATTTTGCAATGACAACGCGTTGTTGATTGCCGCCCGACAAGGTTTGTACCGCAAGCTCTGGATCAGCTACCTTTATTTTAAGATCACCGATCCATTGACGGGCAATGTCATTGCAGGTGCTTTTTTTAATAATGCCAAATTTGCTTTTAATCGCATTAAGGACAGTAACAACAATATTGGTACTAATCGGTTGGTCAAGATTAAGCGATAGGTTTAATCGATCTTCAGGAACATAAGCAATGCCATTATGTATTGCTTGGGTATTGGAAGAAAATCTTACCGCTTTTCCCTCAATTTCGATTGTACCCTTGTCAGGCTTATTCATGCCAAATAAAGATAAGGCCAACTCGGTGCGACCAGAACCTAATAGACCGGTAATGCCGAGGATTTCACCTTTATATAGGCTTAAATTAATATCATCATATTCATGGCTACGGCTAAGTTCGTTGACCTTTAAAATCGGCTTTGCTCGATCAATAGCGCGTTCAGCCGTCTCGTAATGGAATTCCTTGCCGGACATGAGATAAACAAGCTGATTTTCAGTCATATCCTTGGCATCATAAGTACCAAGCTTTACGCCATCACGTACAACCGTGACACGATCGGCTATTTCGAGTACTTCATCAAAACGATGACTAACAAAGACAATGCTGATGCCGCGATTTTTTAACTCGACGGTTAAGGCTAAAAGTGCATCGACCTCATGACGAGTCAAGGACGCGGTTGGTTCATCCATAATCAGCAATTTTGCATCGGCGGCAATAGCTCTGCATATGGCGACCAATTGGCGTTTGGCAATAGGTAGTTCGATCACCAATTCATCAAGGTCAAGGTCAGCATTAATATTCTTTATTGCCGCTAACGCTGTTTGCCTAATTTTAGACCAGCTTATCGTATGTAATTTACCACGATGCTGACCAATGGCGATGTTTTCTGCAACAGTAAGATTGGGAAATAGCGATAAATCTTGATAGATAACCTGTATTCCCAAATTACTACTTTCAACAGTAGTTAAATGAGAATACTCCTTTCCTTCAATAATCAGTCGGCTGCCATAATCGGGAGATTGCACACCTGAAATAATCTTGATCATTGTAGATTTTCCAGATCCATTACCCCCAACCAAGCTATGGATCTCACCTTTTGCAAGATCAAAATCGACATTTGAAAGCGCTTTAACCCCGCCAAATGTTTTGCTTAGATTTTGCAACTCAAGAAAATTCACCATCACTATCTCCCTGTCATCGCTGCGATGACTACAGTTTAAAACGAGTTCTAATCCACGTTGATTAAAGACCCAGTTTAACGAGATCAGCGATATTTTCCTTGTTGATAGATAGAATTTGTTCTACTTGAACAGTATTATTGCTTTCATCGACAACCGCATCGCCTAGTCGAGGGATCGAAATACCCGTTTCAATTTTTTTGCCGTCCAACACCATACGAGCAAGAGCTACCATGCCATAGCCGGCATCTTTGGGATTCCATAAAAAGCCTTCCCTAATCACGCCAGTCATGATCATTTGTTGCGCTTGTGATGGAATGACCGTACCAACAATGGCGATTTTCTTTTGTAGCTTCTTTTGGCGGATAACATTACCAGCACCAATAGGCCCATTTGAACCCATTGAAAGAATGCCTTTTAAATTTGGATAGGTTTGGATAACGGCTTGGGTAACTTTAGCGGCTTCATCAATGCGATCAGCGCCAGGAAACCTATCTGCTGCCAACTTCATTTTAGGATAATGCGCTTTTTGATAAGCAATAGCTGCGTCAGCCCATTGATTATGGCCGGTTGTGGTGAGTGTGCCTACGTAAACAACATATTCACCTTCTTCACCCATTTCGCGGGCGAGGGCCTTCATTTGCGCTTCACCAAATGACTTGGCGCTCATCAATTCAAGATCCCAAGTTTTGTTTTTTTGTGTGTCACCTTCTTGGGTAATAACAGCAATACCAGCATCACGCGCGCGTTGGATTGCTTGAGCGGTCACATTTACATCAAGAGGTATAAGACCGATAACATCAACTTTTTTAGCAACCAAATCATCAATTAATTTGACCTGTTGGGCAGGATCAGCCTGTGCAGGTCCAACCATTGAGGCATGGATATTAAATTCCTTCCCGCCTTCTTGTAGGCCTTGGTTCAAAATATTAAACCATGGAATGCCGGCTTCTTTGACAACAACAACCATGGTTTTTGTTTCTGATGCCAGTGCTACTGAGGAAGTGCCGATAATGCCAGCAAGTGTGATGCTGGTGAGTAATTTAAGTATTGTTCTCCGATTCATAACCTATCTCCCAATATGGCTTTTGAAAGTGAGATTTGCAAAGCAGGTATCGCACCTCCATACGTATAAACTTTCTTAACTTTACAAAATTACAATTATAAGGAAAGTAGAAATATGTCAAGAAGGACAGGAGGATAATGCTGTTTTGTAAGGGGTTTGATATCAGCTTTTGTAAATAATATATTAACGATTGAAAATTAATTACAATCAGATCTATCTGAATTTAAACTATTTTTAGTTTTTGATAGTGATATTGCTATTTATCAAAAGTATTTTCGGATTGTCTAAAGTTTCTATTATAACGATAAAGTTCTTAATGAAAAAGGCGAGTTCCAAGTTGAAGTGCAACACTCCTGAGCAATATGGGATTGCTCACTTTACCGACCCAGAGTGTTGCCATGACATCTTATTCGCATGGGGGGTGAAGAAAGATCACAAATTCAGTATTTGCATATTTTGGGTTGTAATCTGAATGTGATTGCAAAACATCTGTCTAATCATCGTTTAATTATTGGCCCCAAGATCAATCGCAACCGCCTGCCCCATGGTGGTTATTCCTCGCTTGTTGCGTAAGGGCGCTATTTGCATCAATGCAAAAGGTTGCACCTTCTAGAAAAGAACAGCCCCTTGAAAATTTTCGTCTCGGCGGCTCTTCTTGCATTTAATCCTTAGGTTCTTACAAAAATTTACTCATACCATTTCGTTCAAATTAATATGTCCTGCCGCTAATTGTTTTTGTTGGCTAACTTAACGCAATAAGCGTGAGACAAGTTGGGCGGTATAATCAACCATCGGCACAATACGCGCATAATTAAGTCGTGTTGGGCCAATAACGCCTAAAGCACCAATGACCTTTTCATTGCTATCACGAAAAGGCGCAACCACCACCGATGAACCTGATAGGGAAAATAATTTATTTTCAGAGCCGATAAAAATACGCACGCCCGATGCTTCCTCGGCAAGGTCAAGCAATTGCACCATGCCATCGCGGGTTTCCAAATCATCAAACAAATTGCGTAAACGCTCGATATCTTCCTTGGCGTGAATATCTTCTAATAAATTTGCGCGGCCGCGCACAATAAGGCGCGCTGGCATATCAGCACTGACGCCGCCCCAAACGGCAAGGCCATTATCGACCAATTGTTGGGAAAGCGTATCGAGATTGGCACGTGTTTCATCACGTTCACGGGCAATATCATCACGCACTTCGTTTAAGCTTCGTCCCTTAATGTGGGCATTAAGGTAATTACTGGCTTCCGCTAATTGTGAATGGGTAACGCCTTCTGGCAATTCTACGATGCGGTTTTCAACTTCGCCATTTTGATTAACCAGTACAACTAAAGCGCGGCGCGGATCAAGGCGCACGAATTCAATATGCTTTAATGATCCATCGGATTTAGTTGCTAAAACAAGCCCCGCACCGCGCGATAGACCAGAAAGCACTTGGCTTGCCTCGGTTAAAAATTGTTCAACTGACTGGCTGGAACCCGCAGCATGCACTTGCTCTTCAATCTGTTTGCGTTCATTAGCCGGTAAATCACCAACTTCCATAAAAGCATCAACAAAAAAACGTAAGCCAAGCTCGGTTGGCATCCGACCGGCGGAAATATGCGGCGCATAAATAAGACCCGATTGTTCCAAATCGCTCATAACATTGCGAATAGTAGCAGGCGATAAGGACGATGTTAAATTGCGGGATAAATTACGTGAGCCTACCGGTTCGCCATCGGTTAAATAGCTTTCAACAATGCGGCGAAAAATCTCGCGAGAGCGCTCATCCATTTCACCCAATCCCATTGTATCAAAAACCGATGACATGATATTAAAACCCAAAACCTTTTTGTTCGCTTTAAGCGCGGTTAAAAGCAGCGCATAAATACATTGCTTTATATATAGCTATTTTAAAATATAGGATCAATAATTATAAATGATTGATAGTGGTCATGTATTTATAAAAAGCAAAAGCAAACGATTACAATTGTCCACACCAATATAGTCAATTCATGATAAAAATTGAAAAAAAAATCAAAATACGTATTTGTTTATTTAATTTCAAAGTCTAATAGTTTAAACGTGAAAATCTGCTTTTGGTATTTTATGAAAGCAGCTATATCTTATATTGTCCCCGTGCCCGATGAAAGATCAAGTTCTTATGAATTGCATCTTTTAATATCTTTCGTGGCATAAAATTAGAAAGGCCTTTTCCATGCGTCATTCCAACCGTTCCAATGATCAAATGCGACCAATTTCTTTTGAACGGGGGGTCAATAAGCACGCTGAAGGCTCATGTTTGGTTAAATTTGGCGATACCCATGTTTTATGTACGGCAAGCTTGGAAGAGCGCGTTCCTGGTTGGATGCGTAATACAGGTAAAGGTTGGATAACAGCTGAATATGGCATGTTGCCACGTTCAACCAACGACCGTATGCGCCGTGAAGCGTCATCAGGTAAGCAAGGTGGTCGCACGCTTGAAATTCAGCGTCTTATTGGCCGCTCATTGCGCGCTGTTGTTGATTTGCAAGCCTTGGGTGAAATGCAAATTACCGTTGATTGCGATGTATTGCAGGCTGATGGCGGCACTCGTACCGCAGCTATTACCGGTGGCTTCATCGCACTTTATGATTGCTTTGCTTTGATGGAAAAACGCCAGATCGTTCGCGTTGAGCGCGTATTGAAAGATCATGTTGCGGCGATTAGCTGTGGTATTATTGGCGGCGAGCCAATGATTGATCTTGATTATAATGAAGATTCAACTGCTGGAACAGATGCCAATTTTGTTATGACTGGCAAGGGCGGTATTGTTGAAATTCAAGGCACTGCTGAAGGTGAGCCTTTCTCACAAGACCAGTTCGACAGTCTTTTAAAGCTTGCCCGTAATGGCATCAACCAATTGGTTGAATTGCAAAAACAGGCAATTGCCAAGGCTTAAAAATGCGTACACTAGATACAAAAGACATTATTGTTGCCACGCATAATGCGGGCAAGGTAAAGGAAATTGCCGAGCTTATTGGTCCATTTGGCTTTCATACCAAATCAGCCGGTGAGCTTGGTTTGCCTGAGCCTGTGGAGACGGGCACTACTTTTGAGCAAAATGCCTATATCAAAGCATTTGCTGCCGCAAAAGCAACTGGCTTGCCAGCCTTGTCAGATGATTCTGGTTTAGAAGTTGATAGTCTTAATAAAGAGCCGGGTGTTTATACGGCTGATTGGGCTATTCAAGCCGATGGTAGCCGTGATTTTGCTCATGCTATGCAAAAGGTGGAAACTGCCTTGCAGGAAAAAGGCGCAGTGCGTGATGAGCAGCGTCATGGCCGCTTTGTGAGTGTGCTTTGCCTTGCTTGGCCTGATGGTCATGCCGAATATTTCCGTGGGGAAATTGAAGGCATAATTGTTTGGCCACCGCGTGGTGATCAAGGTTTTGGCTATGATCCAATTTTTCAGCCCGAAGGTTTTGATACCACTTTTGGTGAAATGTCGGCCACCCAAAAACATGGTTGGAAAAAAGGTGATAGTGAAGCGCTGTCGCACCGTGCCCGTGCCTTTAAACTTTTTGCCGAAAATATGCTGGAAGATTAATGCGCGAGCCTTTTGGCATTTATATCCATTGGCCGTTTTGCGCGGCCAAATGCCCCTATTGCGATTTTAATAGCCATGTACGGATGCGCGGTATTGATGAGCCGCGCTTTCGTGCGGCTTTTTCGCGTGAAATGGCAACATTACGCGAACGTATTGGCCATAAAACCATTACCAGTATTTTTTTAGGCGGCGGCACGCCATCCTTAATGGAGCCGCAAACCGTTGCCCATTTATTAAATGAAGTTGCCCGCCATTGGACAATTGAAAATGGGGCAGAAATTACGATGGAAGCCAATCCCTCAAGTGTCGAGGCAGATCGTTTCCGTGCTTATAAAAGCGCTGGGGTTAACCGTTTATCGCTTGGTGTGCAAGCGCTTGATGATGCAGAGCTAAAACGTCTTGGTCGTATTCATGATGTTAAACAAGCCATTTATGCAATTGGCCTCGCGCGTGATATTTTTCCGCGCCTGTCTTTTGATCTTATCTATGCTCGCCCCAATCAAACACCGCAATCATGGGAGAGTGAGTTAAATCAAGCAATTGACCTTGCTGCCGATCATTTATCGCTTTATCAATTAACTATTGAAGAAGGCACTGCCTTTCAGCGCCTTTATGAAGCAGGAAAATTAAAACTGCCAGAGCCTGAAGATGCGGCATTGCTTTATGACATTACCCAAAATATAACGGCTAAGCGTGGTTTGCCCGCTTATGAAATTTCCAATCATGCGGTGCCGGGGGCTGAATCGCAGCATAATTTACTTTATTGGCGCTATCAGCAATATTTAGGCATTGGCCCTGGTGCGCATGGTCGTTTTATTGAAGGTGATAAGCGCACGGTTACAATAACCGAAAAACTGCCAGAAAAATGGTGCGATTTGGTTGAAGAAAAAGGCCACGGTATTATTGAGGAAGAATATTTAACCAAAGATAATCAAGCCGATGAAATGCTGCTTATGGGGCTTCGCCTTTATGAGGGGCTAGATATCCATTCGCTTGAAACCTTGCGCGGAAAGCCGCTTGATAATAAGGTGATGGCTGAATTACAAGAATATGGCCTTATTGAAATGGTTGGCAATAGCCGCTTACGCGCTAGCGATAAAGGGCGCATTTTGCTTGACCATATTATTGGAAAACTTGCCGCTTAAATGATTCAAAAAATCAAAATAAGGGTGATGGTCAATGAGTGAAATACAAGGGAATATTTTACCTATAGAGTTACCCGCAAAAAGAATTCAACTGGTTTATCTTACCAACTGGGCTATTGTTTTAGCCGTTTTACCTTGGGCGCTGTTTTTTTTGTTATTGTTTTTTGGACCATTTTTGATTGGTGGTTATCACCCTATGAAACACTTATGGAATGATTGGGTTGTTTCTAGAAATTATGAAACCATTCCTAATGCTTATGCTGATTATTCTTGTTGGGATAACGGAGGGGGTCCAAGATACATAACTTGCGGCGTTACATATTATGAAAATATTCCCTCGCTTAAACAAAAGCTCAATATTAGGTTTGAGAATTATCCTTATAGCTGGTTTAATTTTTTAACACCGGATGATTTGGTTTTAGAGGGACAATCACCAATGATCCGTAGTGTTTATAACCCCAATAGAACAACGTTTCTTTTTGGCGTTGAAACAATTAAAATACGTTTTTTAACTTATTTTGCTTGGCAATTATTACTATTTTTGATTCTCGTTGCTTGGTTTTTCGGCTTGTTTTTTTATTGGCGCATATATTATTGGCGCAGTGTTGCCAATGATGTATGTTTAAAAGCAGTAAAAATTGTTGACGTAACGCAGAGCCGACGAAAAAATATATTATATCATTATTATGGCTTAAGCCCATCAATACTTGCTATGAATATGCGGACTTTACCCTCTTCTTCAACCGGTATTTTAATAAATCTTGCTGCTTTTAATACTTCATTTACTTCTTTTAAAAAAGATAAGCAGCCTTTTTATTTAGATGAAGAGAAAACAATTGCTGTTGCGATTGAAGCAAAGCAAGCAGGCGGCGGTTATATACTTGATCATGATTTAACGTGGCTAAAACTATCACCACAAGACAAACAAAAACTTGTTGCAAATATTAAAGCCTATCAACAATGGATTGCACAGCACCCTGAAAAATTGCAACAATTAAGTGAGGCAATCGACGCAAAGCCAAAAAATAGATAAATGCTTAAAAAGCAAGGGCGGCAAAGTAATGAGTGAGCTAAAAGACAATAGTTTAGATATAGAATTGCCGGTTAAAAAAATCCGGCTCACCTATCGAAGCAATTTAGGGATTATACTTGTTTTAACTTTTTGGACTTTGTCTTTTTGTCTAATTTTAATTGGACCTGTTATTATAGGTTCCTATTATCCAATTAAGCGTTTATGGAATGATTGGATTGTTTCAAAAAATTATGAATTTATTCCAAATGCTTATGCAGGTTTTGGCTGTAACGAATATGAGAGTCTGTTAGATTATGTTAATTGTGGTGTTATATTCAATGTTGGTAACCCGTATAAAGAAGAAAAATTAAGAGATGGTTTTGAAGATTATCCTTATAGTTGGCAAGTTTTTTTAACGCCGAAGAATTTGTCTATGGAAGGCAAATCTCCAATGGTTAGGAGTGTTGATGATCCAAGTAGAACCAGTTTTTTATTTGGTATTGAAACAGTAAAAATACGTTTTTTAAGTCTGTTGATAACAAAAGCGTTTCAATTTACATTTATAGCCGTATGGTTTTATGGGCTTTATATATGGTGGGAAATTTATTATTGGCGGCGTTTCCCCAATAATGTGAAGCTGAAAGCAGTCAAAATTGCTTCGATTTATGTAGCTGAAGGTAAGGGAAAAGTTTACCACTTCTTTGGCTTAAGCCCATCTATTGCTGCTAGCGGTATAAGATATTTGCCTTCATCAGTTACGATTGTTATGCCAAACCCTATGCGGCATGCCTTGGCAGCAACGCAATTGCGTAACGGGTTAGAGCCTATATTTTTAGATAAAGAACAAACCATTGGTGTTGCCATCGAAGCGCAGCAAGCTGGTAGCGGCTATCTGCTGGATTATAATTTGACCTATCTTGTTTTATCAAAAAAGGACAAGGAAAAGCTCATTACCAATATTAAAGCCTATCAACAATGGCTTGCTCAACATCCTGAAAAATTGCAACAATTAAGTGAGGCAATCGACGCAAAGCCAAAAACTAGATAAATATCTATAGTAGTTAGGGTGACAGTTGCAATGAGTGAAATACAAGATAATACTGTTGATATAGAGTTACCTAAAAAGAGAATTAGGTTAAAATACGGAACGAATTGGATCATTATATTAGTATTGTCTTTTTGGACGCTTTTTACTGCGTTAGCAATATGGTTTTTAATTTTTGAGGGTAGTTACGCTGGCATTAAACGCTTATGAAATGATTGGCGTGTTTCGCAGAATTACGAAATAATTCCAGATAGCTATGCTAGATATCAATGTTGGGATGATGTCGGTAATGCAGGTGACATAAAAAATTGTAGTGTGATATTTAATTTAGGTCAGCGCAATGAACAAAAATTAAATTACCGCAGAGAACATAATCCTTATAGTTGGTATCAATTTTTAACTCCCGATAACCTTTCTTTATCCGGCGATTCACCAATGATAAAAAGTGTTAATGACCCAACTAAAGTATCTTTTATTTTTGGTGTTGAGACTATAAAAATAAGGTTTTTAACTTTTCTAGGTCAAAAACTTGTTTGGGGTATAATATTATCTGTTTTCCTTTGGGGGCTATATATTTGGTGGCGGGTTTTATATTGGCGCAGTGTGCCTAATGATGTCCGATTAAAAGTCGTCAAAATTGTTGGATATCACGATAGATGGCTTGGTAGAGTTTACTCATATTATGGTTTGACAAAAGCTGAAGTGCTTGAGGCTTTAAAAATAAACCCGACACCTAACACTTGGGTTTTTACAAAGCCACTACGCACGCAGTTATCGAATAATCCGATAAGAAAAAGTCAAAAACCCATTTTTTTAAGTAAAGAACAAAAATTTGGGTTAGCTATTGAAGCCAAGCAAGCAGGTGGTGGTTATTTATTAGATTATAATTTAACGCGGCTTGCTTTATCCAAACAGGATAAAGCAAAATTACAGACCAACATTAAAACCTATCAGACGTGGATTGCCCAGAACCCTGAAGCATTGCAGAAATTTGATGCTTATATTGAAAATATGCCAGAAACTGAGCTTGAAAAAACTTATAACCCACCTAAACAATAAGTGATTTTGAGTTACCTTATATATTGGGGCAATAAATAGTTAGAATATAAAAGCGACAAACTAATGAATGACCTACAAGATAATAGTTTAGATATAGAGCTACCGGTTAAAGAAATTCGTTTAAAATATCCTGGTACTTGGTTTTTTACCGGCATAGCAATATTTTGGACTGTATTTTTTGGCGGGACTTTTTTAGCTATTGTCGTATTCAATGGGTATCTTCCTCTCAAGCATATTTGGACAGATTGGGTCATTTCTCAAAATTATGAGGTCGTTCCGGAATTACAGGCTGATTATGGATGTAGGCAAAGTAATTATCATCTTATTGAATGTGGTTTTAGCTTTGAAAAAGATGGAATTTTAGTAGAGAAGTATAAAGGTAAATTTGATGACTACCCATTTACTTTATATGATTTTCTAACTCCTGATAATTTTGCATTACGCGGAAAATCTGCTGTTGTAAGAAGTGTCAATGACCCTAATAAAATTACAATTCAAGTTGGTATTGATACGTTAAAAACACGTTTAGTTGCTTTTCTGGCCATTTATATATTTATGGGTAGTATGGTGTTACTTGGCTTGTGGGGGGCAAGTGTCTGGTGTCGGTTTTGTTATCATCGGCTTACGCGAAATAAGGTACATATTTGTGCGGTCAAAATTGATAGGGTTGATAAACGTTGGGGCGGTACATTTTATTACCTTTATGGTTTAAAGCGCGATGGTTACAGCGATGTTTTGATAATTGTACCCAACTCTTTAGCTCTGGCTTTAACATATAAAGCACGAAATGCTGGGCCTTTTACTCTCATAAAAAGGCGCCAAGAGCCTATTTTTTTGGATGAAGAACACACAATTGGTGTTGCCATTCAACCGCAGGGTAATGGCGGCGGCCTTTTATTAGATTATAATTTAACACAGCTTGCTTTATCAAAGGAAAATAAAAATAAGCTGCTTAATAATATAAAGGCCTATCAGCAATGGATTGCACAGCACCCTAAAAAATTGCAACAAATAAGCGATTTCATAGATCAGGAACCAGAGACAAAAATCCAAAAAATATTTAATCCGCCGAAAAATTAGGATTTCGTGTTTTTTGTAGATGATCAAATTTATAAGATAACGATTTTGAGATGAAATATTACTTGCCAATCGTCAATAAGTTATATCTTACGCTGCTGATAGGCATTCTCATCGTAATTAAATGGTAGCACCTTGTGATTGTAATTTGTTGATAATTTAGAAAAATGAGCAGGAATGAGTATTGGTTTGATTATAACTTAATTGATTTTAGGTTTAGCATGAAATACATATTATTATAGAGTAATTATAAATAAAATTTGAGTAAACATATACAATCCAATTGCATATATTAAAATATTTTATATAAATATCTTTTTTATAAATTGGAAACCTATCCCATGCAAAACCGTGATTTGGAAGAAAATGACTTTACGCTACAAGAAATTATAGCTTTAAAGAATATTGCACGCCAAGCAAATGAAGTGCGTCCTATTCGGCACGGGCGTGTTATTGTTCCAATTATAGCTATATTTTCAGGTCTTATTTTTCTAGCCATTTCAATTGGAATATTTATAATTATGTTTTATATAGATGAACCTCTTGAGGATAACGCTAAATATGGCTTTGCTGGCATTTCTATATTTCTTTTTCTTATAAGTATCGTTGTTTTATTTAAAGGTTTTAGAAATATGTTGGGTAAGGGCAAGCCGGTTATTACCTTAACCCCTGAAGGTTTTATTTTGCCAAGGGGCAATAAATTTATTCCTTGGAATTTACTCGTAAACCTTAATATGACAACCTTTAGTTTCATGTCACACATTATAGAATTTAAGATTGCAAAAACACTTGAAGATAAACAACGTTTTTTGGAGAAAAAACCAAAAATAACAGGAACTTTATTTGATAAATCAATCTATAGAGTTGCCGTAACCGCTTTGGGTTTTGAAGGCTTATCATCGGGTAAAATGATGCGTTTAATGGAAACCTATATAGAAGCTGATGCCGCCCGAAAACAATTAGATGCGCTAAATATTATCTATAACTAATAATGTTCATATCTGTTGAACTATAAAATAAGAGCGCTCCTTTGATAGGATTAAACCAAGGGCGCTCAAATATTTATATTATCAGAAATAATTTCGATTTATTGATAAAAATGTTTTAAGCTTCACTGCGCAGAGCTTCAATTTCATCTTTGATTAAGAGTTTTTTGCGCTTTAAATCAGCGACCACAAGGTCATCAACGGATGGAGCATTACTAGCTGTCTTAATTTCAGCCTCTAAAGCATCATGTTTTTTTTCCAATGCTTCAAGATGTGCAGATATGGTCATTATAGTACCTCCATTTTGTTGAACTCTTTAAATACTATGTTGCAATAAATAATTATTGCTTACCTTTTAGATTTATGGATTTTTAAATTTTGATCAAGGGGGATGTGCATTAAAATTTATTTATTTATCTTTTTTTGCAAATATTGCCTTGATTGCTAAAAGCATGTTTTGATTGCCTGTAAAATTGTGCTAACATGCGCGCGAAAACATGGTGACCGGTTATTGCGAAAAATGCTTATTGGCTATCATTTAATTGAAATTTAAGTAATGCCACCTTTAACAGTCGCTTTTAAAAAGCAGGAAAAAAATGGCCTCTGAACAAGAACAAGTTGAAGTGAAGCTCGCTGTTGCCCGTTTAAAACAAGATCATGCTGATTTTGATGCTGCAATAAATGCGATGAGCGCACAAGGTTGCGATCCGCTGCAAATTCAACGTATAAAAAAGAAAAAATTGGCAATTAAGGATCAATTGCAAAAACTGGAAGACCAGATCATTCCTGATATTATTGCATGATGCAATTAAATAGATTGCAACCTAACTTTAAACTTCTTGCTTATTCCATCCCTAACAACGCATAAAGAGGAAATTGTCGATGTCAGAGGTCAATGCAGATATTGCCATTATCATGGGTAGCCAATCAGATTGGGAAACAATGCGACACGCAGCCGATACGCTTGACGCGCTTGATATTTCCTATGAGGCGCGCATTGTATCCGCTCATCGCACACCAGATCGTCTGGTTTCTTTTGCCAAGGGCGCAAAGGGGGCGGGCTTTAAAGCGGTTATTGCTGGTGCTGGCGGTGCTGCCCATTTGCCCGGCATGACAGCAGCAATGACCCCCTTACCAGTTTTTGGTGTGCCAGTGCAGTCAAAAGCATTGTCAGGACAAGATTCGCTTTTATCCATCGTGCAAATGCCTGCTGGCATTCCAGTTGGTACTCTTGCTATTGGTAAGCCTGGCGCTGTAAATGCAGCACTTTTATGTGCTGCTATGCTGGCAGTTTATGATGAGGATCTTGCTAACCGTCTTGATGTTTGGCGCGCCAGTCAAACCGCCAGCGTTGCTGAATTTCCGGTAGACGAGGTGTAAGGATGAAAAAACTACAACTCGGCGACACTATTGGTATTATTGGCGGTGGACAACTTGGGCGCATGTTAGCAATGGCGGCAGCACGGCTTGGTTTCAAAACCATTATTCTTGATCCACAAAGCGATTGCCCTGCAGCGCAATGTGCCAATGATGTGATTATTGGCTCCTTTGATGATGAAGTTGCATTAAATCGCCTTGGCGAATTATGCGATATTATTACTTATGAATTTGAAAATGTTCCGGTGGCAGCCATTGATAAATTGGCGCAAAATCACACTATCGCACCGTACCCAGCTGCGCTTGAAATTGCTCAAGATCGGTTTTTGGAAAAAAAATATCTCAATGAATGTGCAATTACTACTGCACCTTGGCGCCCTGTCGATGATCTTTCTTCACTTTTGGCGGCAATTGCTGCTTGCGGGGGAAAGGGCATTTTAAAAACCCGCCGTTTTGGTTATGACGGCAAAGGGCAAGTGCGGATCTCCAGTGAAGATGAAAAAGAAGCCGAGAGCGCTTTGGCAGATATTGGCAATCAACCGGCCATTTTTGAAGGTTTTGTTGATTTTAGCCGCGAAATTTCAGTCGTTGCGGCGCGTTCGCAAGATGGCAAGGTTGCATTCTTCGACATTCCTGAAAATCGTCATAGCGATGGCATTTTACGCCGTTCTACCATTCCGGCAGCCATTTCTGATGACACAGCCAATCAAGCTCGCCAATATGTTGAGACTTTGCTCCATGCGCTAAATTATGTTGGCGTTATAGCAGTTGAGTTTTTTGTTTTGGCGGATGGTAGTTTGATTGCCAATGAATTTGCACCGCGTGTGCATAATTCCGGCCACTGGACCGAGGCTGCCTGCGTTATATCGCAGTTTGAGCAACATATCCGCGCCATTGCTGGCTTGCCGTTAGGCGACCCAAAGCGCCATAGCGATTGTGTGATGGAAAACCTTATTGGCAATGATGTAGAGCGTCTTCCACAATTATTGAGTGAACCGGATGTTTTAATTCACCTTTATGGTAAAAGCGAAGTTCGTGAAGGGCGCAAAATGGGGCATTTTACGCGGCTTGTTTCTTGATATTTGAAACGAGCTTGACCAAATTTCCAAAGCCAATGTCTTAAGTCATTAGGCGGCTCTCTTGATTGTTAAATCATTGAAATGATTCTTAACAGCAACCAACGAGGGTTAAAACGGTATGAGCAAATTTGTATTATCGGCAAAAATGCTGTTTATTAAAGCAAATGCCTCGTAAAAACAAAATCTTTACGGGGAAAGGCTTGACAAATAGGCACTTTACAGTTTATCAGACAGCAGATTTTAAGAGTCCCCTATTGGGGCTTTTGTGTTATGCCCGGCGACGGGTTGCAAAAAACGGTGATTGATATGAAGATTAAGAATTCGCTTAAAGCGCTTATGGCCCGTCACCGCGACAACCGTATGGTTCGCCGCAAGGGTCGTATTTACATCATTAATAAGACTGCACCACGCTTTAAAGCCCGTCAGGGTTAATTGTGTGGCTGGTCAATATCATTTAGATATTGGGTAAACCAGCAAGCATTTTAATTATCATGGCCTGCTCTTTGAGTGGGCCATTTTAGTTTTAATGGGACAGAATTAGCCTTATTATCAATTGCTTTTTGGCTTTTAATAAAATGCTTATTGCCACATTATATTTGTTGTAAATAGCATGATGAGCATGAATAAAAGGCCTCATAGGCTTATTTTTTTGCCATGCCCTACCTATATATTATTGCATAGTTTTTATTTTGCATCGGTTGTTTTATGAAACACAGCACTACAGAAATACCTTTTTGGCAATATAAAACTCTCAACCAAATGACCAAGGCCGAATGGGAATCGCTTTGTGATGGTTGCGGGCGGTGTTGCATGCATAAGCTTGAAGATGAAGACAGCGGTGATATTTATAATAGCAGCGTTGGCTGCAAGCTGTTAAATGGTGAAACCTGCCTTTGCAATAATTATCCAAGCCGAAAATCTATTGTACCTGATTGTATCCAGCTAACCCAAGAAATTATTGAAACGGTAAAATGGCTGCCTGATAATTGCGCCTATCGCTTGATTAGCGATGGTAAGGATCTTGAATGGTGGCATCATCTTGTTTCTGGTAGCCGTGAAACCATTCATGAGGCTGGCATTTCAGTGCGCGGTAAAGTGCTTGTTCATGAAGATGAATTACATGATCCTGAAGACTATTTGCAATATGTGACGGAAATCATTTATAAAAATCTTTCATAGATTCTATTACTGTCATCACAGCTTTTGACAATTGGGAATAATCAAGCAGGAATAAGAATGAGCTTTTTACCCTTTCATAAAATAGAAGCTGATCGCTCGAAGGCCATGCTTTTATTAGGCGATCATGCAAGACGTGATCTACCCGATGAATATGGCGCACTTGGTCTGCCAAAATCAGAATTTGAGCGTCACATTGCTTATGATATTGGTGTGGAGCCACTTTTAAAAGTTTTGCAGAAAAAACTTGGCGTTCCAGCTTTAATGAGCGGTTTTTCGCGACTCTTAATTGACCCCAATCGCGGTGAGGATGATCCAACCCTTATCATGCAATTATCAGATGGTACGACCATTGCTGGCAATTATCCGTTAAGCGAAGAAGAGCGGCAAAAGCGCATTAATCAATTTTATCGCCCTTATCATGACGCTATTGTCCATGAATTATCCGCCATTGCCACTGAAAGCCAAACAGCGCCATTTATTGTGTCGCTTCATTCCTTTACCCCCAAATGGCGCGGTCAAAGCCGTCCATGGCAAATTGGCTTATTATGGGATAAGGATGGGCGTGCAGCCCTGCCGCTTCTTGATATGCTGCGTCAGGAAGGTGATCTTGTTGTGGGTGATAATGAACCTTATGATGGCGCATTAATTAATGATACGCTTTATAAAAATGGCACAAAAAATGGCTATGCCCATATTTTGATTGAGATTCGCCAAGACCTCATCGTTGATGAAGCAGGCGTTCACGCTTGGGCGGAGCGATTAGCACCAATGCTTATTGATTTAAATAGTCGCAAAGAAATGCACGAAGTCCAGCATTTTGGTACGCGTGCCTATTAAATAAACTAAGTTAGATTTTTCAAAAATGTGCATAAGCCTTAATATGACAGTTTTTAGCGTTTAAAATTTTACAAATGCCAGCATTTTGGCTAATAGGAAACCAAATTTGAGCATTATCAAAGCGGCTACAATCGACCATGCTTTAACAATGCTGCCAATAGTCAGCTTCTGATAAAAGCTTTGATGAGGCAATGAAAATTTGCTGTGTATTTAATCGACATAGCTTTGATTGATTAACTTTATAAAAAGTTTCCTGTGCTTTTTTAGCGCAAGATTATTATGTTGAAATTCACCAATGTGGAGAGTCTCGTGAGTGATATTTTAGATGAAACACAAGCGGTAGCTGTTGGTCAGCTTCGTTCCTTTATCGAGCGTATTGAACGCCTTGAAGAAGAAAAGAAAACCATCAGCGATGATATCAAAGATGTTTATGCCGAATGTAAAGGTTCTGGTTTTGATACCAAGGCAGTGCGGGCAATTATTCGTTTGCGCAAAAAGGAAGAAAATGAGCGTCAGGAAGAAGAAGCAATGCTTCAGCTTTATAAAGATGCTTTAGGCATGCCATAGGGTCTGTGCCATTTAATATTTTTTCAAAAAAGCCCATTGCTTCCAATTATAATCAAATTGCAATCAATGGGCTTTTTATTTGGTTTTTTAAAAAATAACGGTGCTTATTGACGCTCTAATGCAAACCACCAACGCCAAGCAAGGTTTCGATAATGGTGGGATCTTGCTTCAAATCTTGCGGCGTGCCTTTAAAAGCAATTTGACCGCGCTCTAAAATCAGTAAACGATCGGCAAATTCTAATGCTGTTTCAATCCTTTGCTCAACCAGCAAAATGCTCATATCATTACTTTGCGCCATTTTTTTAAATGCCGTCATTAATTCATCGCAAATAACTGGCGCTAAGCCTTCAAGCGGTTCATCCAGCAATAATAGCTTTGGTTTGCCCAAAATAGTTCTTGCGGTTGATAGCATTTGTTGTTCGCCGCCCGATAATTGCTCCCCCATATTATTACGCCGTTCTTTCAATCTTGGGAAAAGCGCATAGGCTTCTTCAATTGCGGTTTTTGACCGTTGTTTAAGACCAGCAATCAAATTTTCCTCAACGGTTAGCGTTGGAAAAATATCTCGAGTTTGCGGCACAAGCCCAAGTCCAGCCAGTGCACGCTCACTTGGGCTAATTTTGCTAATATCTCTGTTCCCTAATTTTATTGTGCCACTATAATGGCGGGTAAAACCGGCAAGGCTTGCAAAAAGCGTTGTTTTGCCAACACCATTGCGACCAAGAATGGCAAGGCGCGAGCCGCTAGCCACTTCAAAACTCACATTTTCAATGATACGGGTTTGCCCATAGCCACTATTCAGCCCACTAACGGTTAAAGATAAGGCGGTCATTGTGCATAACTCCCCAAATAAGCAGTTCGCACATGGCTATCTTGAATGACATCTTGGGGAGATCCATCAAAAATAACGCTGCCTGCTGCCAAAACGATAACGCGGCTTGCAAAGCGAAAAACCAGATCCATATCATGCTCGATCATTAAAACAGCAAGATCATCGGGCAGGCTTGCAAGCGCATCTTCAATTAAACCCGTTTCGCTTTGCGGCACGCCAGCGGCAGGTTCATCCAACAGCAAAACCTTGGGATGCATGGCAAGGCTAATGGCAATTTCAAGCAAACGTTGCTGGCCATAGGCAAGAAAAGCAACCTTTTGTAAAGCAAGACTATCAAGGCGTAGCTTGGCAAGAATTGCATAGGTTTCGTCCATTATATGCGACATTGAGCGATAATTACCAAAGATGCGATTGGTTTTGCCTTCATGCTGCATAAGCGCAAGAGCAATATGCTGTTCTGGTGTCATATCTTTAAATAATCGCGTTACCTGAAAGCTCCGCACCAAGCCTTTACGTACTCGATTAGTAATTTTAGCATTGGTAATATCTTCGCCAGCCAAAATAACCGCACCAGCGCTTGGTTTTAAATGGCCAGTTACCAAATTGACCAAAGTTGTTTTACCTGCACCATTGGGGCCAATAAGGGCAAGGCGGTCACCCTTTTGCATGGACAGTGAGACATTATTGGTAACGGCTAATCCGCCAAAGTTTTTTAAAAGACCAGAAACCTCAAAAATCGCCGTCATGATTTTTTTAACCTCACCAATTTTAAGATTTTTTGAAAACTTCCGTAAAGTCCTTGCGGGGCAAAAAGCACCACAGCAATTAACACTGCGCCAATGATGGTAAGCCAATAAAAGGGATTGGCAGCCGAGACGATATGTTCAAACCATAAAAATGTAACCGCGCCGATGAGTGCGCCATAAAGTGAGCCAGTACCACCAACCACCAACATAACCAAGGATTCTGCTGATAGGGTAAAGCTTAAACTATCAAGACCAACCACTTGCGTTGAAATAGCATTTAAAGCGCCGCCAATGCCAGCAACGCTACCTGCTATAATATACATGCGTAATTGATTGGAGCGGATGGATGCCCCCATAGCCTCAACCCTTACAGGATCTTGCTTGATGGCTTGACATAATAACCCAAAGGGCGAGCGCACAATGAAAATAAGTATAAAAACAACGAGGACAAGCAAAAATAAGCCATATAAATACGCTGTTTGCCCCCAAAGATCAAATTCAAAAATACCCAAAAGCGGATCAACACTAATGCCGCCAAGCCCATCACTGCCGCCCGTCCATTGCGATGCTTTATTGGCAATTTCATGAAATAATTGCACCACTGCGATAGAGAGTACGAGTTGGGCAAGCCCATGGGCGCGAAGAATAATTGCACCCGATATAAGTCCGGCGCATGCGCCAGCAATAAGGCCAATAAGGGTCATTAAAATAGGATCATAAATACCAAAATGGGCGCTAGCAATGCCGGCAGCATAAGCACCGGTGCCAAACAAAGCTGCTTGGCCTAGGGTTGCAATACCGCAATAGCCAGTAATAAGATCAAGCGATAAAACCAATAGTGCAATGGATATGATGCGCGTCAATAATGCAAGATTGTCAGGAAAGACATAAAAACCAATAAATCCTATGCTAAGGATAAGAAAAAGAGCGATTGGGGTTGCAAAATCTAAGCGTTTTGGCACTTTATAACGAGATATCTCAGCCTCTTGCATTATCGGCGATGGGATATCTTTTGATCTATGATCGCTCATCTTTTCATCCTTCCAACCAGACCACGCGGAAAACACATGACAATGATAATCACCGCAAGATAGAAGAAAAATTCGCCATATTCAGGTACAATATAGCGGCCAGTTGTATCAATCGCGCCAAGTAAAAGACAGGCAATCAAAGCTCCCGGTATTGATCCAGCACCACCAATAGACACCACCACTAAAAACGTTACCATATAGCGCATGGCATAATAGGGGTTAAGCGGCAATAATTCCGCGCCAATAATGCCACCAAAGGCAGCAAGACCAATAGCAAGGGCAAAGCTTAAAGTATAAATAGTTTGGGTTTTAATGCCTAAGATTTGTGCCATATCGGCATTGTCCACCGCCGCACGCAGCTTAATGCCAAAACGCGTACGCTCAATTAACAACCACAAACTAAGGGCAATAATCATGCCAGAGGCAATAACAAATAGCCGCTGGGCAGCAATGACGCGAAAACCAATATCAACCGAACCTTGCAAAAATTCTGGTATGGCAATGGTTTTTAATGTCGGGCCAGCCAGATAGTTGGTGATACCGATAATCACAAAGGTGATGCCAATGGTCATTAACACTTGGGTGAGTTCAGGCGCATCATAAATTCTGCGGTATAAAAAATGCTCAAGCGGAATGGCAATCAAAATTGTCACAAAAATCGCCAATGCCATTGCCGCAAAATAGTTTAAATGGAGTTCGCTGACCCCATAGGCGGCAAGATAGCCGCCTATCATAGCAAAAGCACCATGGGCAAGATTAACCACACGCATTAAGCCCATAGTGAGTGATAGGCCAATGGAAATGATAAATAAAACCGTTCCATAGGCAAATGCATCAACACCGATGCTTGCTATTGTTTGCAACACATCTTTCCCCTTATGGATTATATGATAAAAGTCATTTTACACGCACAACAAAATATAAGAGCCAGCCATTTTAGCATTTTAGTTAGGCGTGCTCTAACTGATGATGAAACTGTTTCTTTACAATTAGAGCGCATTTCGATCTGATTGGATGAGATCAGCGCACTAATGCATTGTTTACACCGCATTTTTATCCGAAAACCGCTTCACACTTTTCAAAAAACTCTCTAATTCTGCTCCAAGCCGGGGTCACCCTGCTTTTCAAAGGTTTCGATTTCCTTATTGTAAAACTGTCCTGCATCATCCTTGGCAATTTCGCGCAGATAAATATTTTGGGTAATATGGCGAGAATTAGGATCAATTGACACAGGCCCTCGTGGGCTTATCCATGCCATGCCTTTTACCGCATCAACCGCCTTTTGCGCATCTTTTTTGCCATTGGTCGCTTCAATCATTTTATAAATGACATGCATGCCATCATAGGCGCCAACAGCGGTGAAAGATAATTCTTGTCGGTTACCAATGGCTTTTTGTGCACCTTCAACAAAGCGTTTATTTTCGGGTGAATCATGGGAAATTGCATAATGGAAAGTGGTAAACATGCCAAGCGCACTTGCACCTAAGGCAGGTAAATCACTTTCTTGCGTTAAATCACCGGGGGCAAAGAGCGCAATATTAGCATTCTTCAAACCATTATCGGCATAGGCTTTCATAAAGCCAAGAGTGGTTGGACCAGCAGGTAAAAAGGCAAAGGCACCATCGGCGCCTGAATCCTTGATGCGTTGCATAATTGGACTAAAATCATTGGTAGCAAGCGGCATGCGCAAGGAAGAAACAACCTCGCCACCTGCCTTTTGATAAGCGGTGATAAAGGCTTTTTCTGCATCAATACCGGGGCCATAATCACTAACAACTGTAATGATTTTCTTGGCGCCCTTTTTCATCACCACTTGGCCAAGCGGTGTTACCACTTGCGGCAAGGTAAAAGATGTGCGCACCACATAAGGGCTTTGGGTGGTTATGCTGGAAGTTGCGGCATTCATAATAACCATCGGTACATTGCCCTGTTTTAATAAGGGGGTGACAGCCATGGCATCGGGGGTAAAGAAAAAACCGCCAATATATTGGATTTTTTCGCGCACAATTAATTCTTGCGCAAGCGATTTTGATTTGGCTGGATCGGCACTTGGCACATCACGATAGATAATTTCAATTGTATCATCACCGATCTTATTGCCATGCTCAGCAATGTAAGTATCAATACCTGCTTTAAAATTTTTACCTTGCAACGCAAAAGGCCCAGAAAATGGTCCGATAATACCAATCTTAATCGTATCAGCATAAGCCGTGCCCGCCATAAGACTAAGGCCTGCCAGTAATGCAGTAAAATAGCGTTTCATGTTTCCTCCCAATTTTTTATTTTCAGTAATTGATCCTCATTCCTTGCCATATTATTTGTTTGAATTTTCTTGCTTGGCTCTCACAAGCATTTCATTCAATCTAAACTTTGTAAACCTGTATAATTTTCTGCAAAAGCCTTTTGTGCCGCTTTTGAAGACACAAGATAATCAAACTCGGTGCGTTGCATTTTTTGGTCAAAGGCACTCGATTCATGAAAACGATGCATCATCATGGTTGTTGCCCAAGAAAAACGTTCAGCTTTCCAAATGCGCGCCAAAGCTTTTTTTGAATAATCATCAATGCCAGCATTGGATTTTTCAATATAATATTCAGTGAAAGCCTGCCATAAATAGCGTACATCACTTGCGGCAAGGTTTAAGCCCTTAGCTCCGGTTGGAGGTACAATATGGCCGGCATCACCGGCAAGAAATAGCCGGTCAAAGCGTAAAGGTTCAGCAACAAAAGAACGTAAGGGCGCAATACTTTTTTCAAGGCTTTTGCCGCCTTGTAACCTATCAGCATATTTCTGTGGTATGCGCTGGCGTAATTCATCATAAAAAGCAGCATCAGTCCAATCTTCAACATGATCGGTTAAGGCAACTTGCAAATAATAGCGGCTTCTTGTGAGAGAGCGCTGCGAGCAAAGAGCAAAACCACGCTTGCTATTGGAATAAATCAATTCTTCGGCAATTGGTGGCTCATCGACTAATAATCCAAGCCAGCCAAAGGGATAAAGGCGTTCATATTCAACTATTTTTGCTTGCACAGTGCGCCGGCTAACACCGTGAAAACCATCGCAACCGGCAATAAAATCGGCTTCAACCTGATGGGTGACGCCATCCTTTTTAAAACTAATGCGACAATTATCACCTTGATAATTTTCAATGATGACATCATCAGCTTCATAAATGCTAGGCGCACCGCAATTTTTACGCTCTTTCATTAAATCTTGGGTGACTTCAGTTTGGCCATAAACCATTACTGAACTATGTACTGTTTCGCTAAAATCAATGCGGTGAACATCATCATCAAAGGCAAGCTCAACACCAAAATGCACATGGCCCTCCAGCTCCATGCGAATACCTGCGCCAGCTTCATGAATAAGTTTTCTTGTGCCATCTTCCAAAATACCAGCCCTAATGCGAGATAGCACATATTGCGGCGACTTGCGCTCGATAATTAAAGTATCAATGCCTTGCTTGTGCAATAATTGTCCAAGCAAAAGACCTGCAGGACCTGCGCCAATTATGGCAACTTGCGTTTTCATTTTTCCTCCCAAATGATATTATGACTTTACTGTATTGATAAACTTTGCTCCATTTAATACCTCCGCCGCTAATAATAGCGCTGCACCACTGGCTTGGCATATTTGTGGTAAAACCAACCATTCTAATGTCCAAGCAGCGCCAGAGCGTTCATTTTCATGTATCATCGATTGATGAAGCGCCCCCATAAGTCCTGCATTAAAGCGTCCAATAGCCACCAAGGTTTCAGCCGCAATTGGGTTATGCTTATGAGCCATGGCTGAGGACGCGCCGCCGCCTTGTAAAACGAGTTCTCCCACCTCATTTTGGGCAAGCAAAGCGATATCTTGACCAATTTTACCAAGGGCACCACTGATAAGACTTAAAAAATGACCCACGTCAATAATCGGTTTACGGTCGCTTTGCCAAGAATGTTGCAAGCTCAACCCTAAATCCTTCGCCATAAAATTAGCAATCTGCGAAACATTGCCATCAAAGCTCTTGCCATTACCAATTGGGCCTGCAAGCTGCAAACGCAGGATTTTTTGTCGATAAAAACCAAAATCAGCGCAAATATCTTGCAATAGCGCCTTCCATTGCTGAATTTTGTCAAAAGCCGTAAACGGCAAAGCCACCTGCATGCGGGTATGCGCCATAAGCGGCGTTGCGCCCTGTTGGATTTGCAAATCAGCAAGCAATGCAATTAAGGTTTTAATGCGCTGTTCAAAAATATCCAAAATATTTCTTAGACGCAGCATCAAGCCAGTATCTATAATATCTTGGCTGGTTGCGCCAAGATGCAAAAATTTTTGAAATTGCGGCGCGATATTTTGGCGCAATTGTCGCAATAATTCAGGCACAGCAACGCCGTCTTTTGCCATGGCAGCCGCAAAGCCATTTAAATCTGGGCTAAATGTTTGGCAAGCATCATCAATGACCGTCAAGGCTTCCTCTGTAATAAGCGCGTAATGTTCCTGCGCCTTGGCAAGGGCAAATTCCACCTTTACCATTGCAGCAATTTCAGCCTTTTTGGTAAAAAATGCGGCTATTTCTGTATCTTTAACCAGATCATCAACCAGCACTTTGATGCCCCTTTTTGATGTTTTGAATTATTTCTAATATTTCATTTAAACGCAGATTAGATTTTAAGTAAAATGACTAATTCAATTGATAATATAACCCTGCCGTTATAGTTAAGTGTAAAATTTCATTTGTAAAAGCAAAAAGGGAAAGGTTATAAAACCTTTCCCTTTTATAGAAAAATTGCACATAAAAATGTCTAGCGGGCGGTCACTTTAGAAAACTGACCATGAATCCGATAACGCCATAAATAGCTAGTTAAAATCGCTTCAATGGCGCGTGGTTTAATGCCCACGCCTTCTAAGGTGCGGCCTTCGGCTATTGCTTCACTTGAAACAATATTATCAAATTTCAACATTTTGATTTGATCTGCCGTTGCAATTTTAGGCATAAGCGGAATTTTTGCAAGCAAGCCAAAAACACCGCCCATTAATATGCCAAGACTATAGGGGATTGAAAGAAGCAAACGCTTGCGGCGAATAACATGCAGGGCTTCTTGCATAATTTGGCGGAACGTCATGACTTCAGGGCCACCTAATTCATAGGTTTTGCCCGTTTCAATTTGACCATCAATGCTGCGAGCAATCATTTCAGCAACATCACCAACATAGACTGGTTGCATTTTATTCATGCCGCCCCCAAAAATAGGCAAGAACGGCGAAAAACGAGCCATATCAGCAAATTTATTGAAGAAATTATCTTCAGGCCCAAAAATAACCGATGGGCGCAAGATAATTGCATCGCGATGCGCTTCGCGAACGGCTTTCTCGCCCTCATACTTTGTGCGTACATAATCTAATGATTGCGGCGCATTACCTGTTAAAGCTGATAAATGAATGAGTGGAATACCAGCACTTTGAGCAAGTTCGGCTACATTTTTTGCACCAGCAAGTTGAACATTATCAAAGTTATTTTTGCCAGCATTAAACATAACGCCTGGCAGAAAAATAGCTGCATCAGCATCAATCAAAGCACGAGCAACCGATTCACGAATGCGCACATTGGTTTTAAGCATTTGAGTTTGGCCGACTTCACCAATTTGCAACATATAATAGGCTTGTTCTGGGCGGCGTACTGCAACGCGCACACGATAGCCACGCTTGGTAAGAGCTTCAACCACATGTCGCCCAACAAAACCCGAACCACCAAAAACAGTAATTAATTTAGGGTGTTGGTAAAGATCAGGTCGTAGATCCATCTCGCTCTCCAGCTTTTTTAAGTTACCAGTATTTTATATGCTTATTATGCATTTGATCTAATCTAGCATAAATAAATCAAAATGTCCGCTTTGTTTTGGAATTGGTCTAATGATTTATACCTTTTTTGGATGAACGCAAGTCTCTTCACGCAAACTCTACTGCTAAACGATAATTTTTCGTCAAAAAATGTTTTACCATCAAAATGCACGAAAGTTTAGCCGTTTAAATCTAACTTATCTATATGCTCAATAGATAAATGATTCCCTTATTGCTTATGCCGATTTTTATGCAACCAATTTTGCAAATATTGCGTAATTTTTTCGTCATCGCTTTGGGCAATATTAAAGCGCATGAAATCAGATTTTGTTTGTGATAGTGAAAATACATTGCCGGGGGCAAGGATGATATTTTGCTTTAAAGCATCTTGAGCAAGATCGGCACTATCGAGACCATTGGGCAATTGCGCCCAGATAAATATGCCTGCTTGCGGTTTAATGGCAATTTTAAAGCCCATATTTTCAAAGCGCGGTAATAGTCGCGAAGTAAGACGGGCAAGATTGCCGCGTAAATTATCGCAATGGCGGCGATAACTGCCATCTTTTAATATTTGATAAATGACTTCACCGGCAAAATTAATACCACCCATGGCCGTTGCAATACGCAAATCCGATAATTTGCTCATCCAATCTTTGGGTGCAACAATATAACCACAGCGCATTGATGCTGAAATAGTTTTAGAAAAACTTCCGGTTAATGCGACTTGTTTTAAACCATCAAAGGCTGAAAAACGCGGCGCCGGTTCATATTCAAAATCGGCAAAAACGTCATCTTCAATGACCATCATATGATTGTTTTCAATGATCTTTAAAATGCGATGGGCTTTGAGCGGTGACAAAATCGCTCCGGTTGGATTATGCATAGCAGAATTGGTAATATATAATTTAGGGCTATGATCACTCACCAATTGGGCAAAAACTGTTTCATCAGGGCCATCACTTAAATAGGGAACACCAAATGTTTTTACGCGGTGGGCGCGTAAGGTGGCTAGAAAATTAAAATAGCATGGATCATCGACAAGAACAGTATCACCTGGTTCCAAAAGTAGCCGGCACAGTAAATCCAGTGATCCTGTCGCACAATCAGTTAGTAAAATCATGTCGGGCGACGCCTCAATACCATAATCGGTTAAACGGCGAGCAATTTGTGTGCGCAAACCAATATGACCTTGTGCTGGTCCATAATTAGTCATAGCGGTTGATTTGGCGCGAGCAATTTGGCGTAATGGTTTAGCTAGAATTTCTTCGGCTAACCAGTGACTTGGCAGCCAACCGCATCCTGGTTTTAAGAATTCTGTACCACTTTCAAGCGATTGGCGTGATACCCATAGGGGATCAATCATACGATCAAGCTGCGGCCCCATCTGTGCAAGGTCAAGCGGCTCATTATGTCCAGATACGAAAAATCCAGCACCTTTTTTGGCGCGTATAATACCTTCATTACAAAGCCGCTCATAAGCTTCAACCACGGTTGATTTGGAAACGCCCATTTTTTCTGCAAAACCACGGATAGAGGGCAAACGCTCACCTGCCGCTAAATGGCGGGTCGCGATACGCTCTCGGATCTCAGCCATCACAAATTCAACCCGTGTTATTGGCGCTGTTTTTTGTTTATCAACCATATTTGCCATGACACTCATTCGTCGCTAGCCTTTTCCTGTGGTTCAGTGATCTATCTTTTATAACTGTACTTATATTTTTAACGGTACAGTTTAATTAAATTGTACTGTACTGTATCTAGTGATTTTGCGCAATAGTGATTAAAAACAAAGAAAATAACGCTGATATTTTGTTAAAATGGCAAATTTTCATCAGCGAATTGCAAATCATAAAATTTATAAGGGCAAGAAAATGTCTGATGCTTCACTTCATATTACCAATGTTGGTTCAACCGTTACAAAATCTAAGAAGTCCAATGGTTATTTAAGCGGCTTTTTAGGGGTGGCAATTTTTGCAGGTTCCTTGCCTGCCACTCGCATTGGTGTTTTGGATATGAATCCTTATTTTTTAACCACGGCGCGTGCCACCATTGCCGGTATTTGTGCAATTTTAGTGGTTTATTTGCTTAAAGCTAAACTACCACAAAGAAGTGATGTCTTTAGTCTTATTTTAACCGCTCTTGGCATTGTTGTAGGCTTTCCTTTATTTTCAGCCCTTGCACTCCAATATACAACGTCCGCACATTCTTTAGTTTTTACCGCTCTCATGCCGTTGATGACGGCAATTTTTGCAGTATTGCGCGCAGGCGAGCGGCCCAAGCCAATATTTTGGCTGTTTGCGATTATTGGTAGTTTGTGCATTGTTGCTTACTCACTATTACAAGGCTTTTCAGCCGCGCCGATGGGCGATATTTTTATGATCCTTGCAATAATTTCAGCCGGCCTTGGCTATGCGGAAGGGGCTAAATTGTCTCGCCGCCTTGGTGGCCCCTTGGTTATCTCTTATGCTTTAATTATATCGCTGCCATTAATGATTGTTCTAAGCATTGTATTTCGCCCTAGTGATTTTAGCGCTATTTCAATAAATGGTTGGCTTGCCCTTGCCTATGTTAGCCTATTTTCAATGTTTATCGGCTTTTTCTTTTGGTATAAGGGACTGGCTGAAGGCGGTATTGCTAAAATTGGTCAATTGCAATTATTGCAGCCTTTTATGGGTATGATATTATCAGCAGTTATCTTGCATGAACATGTTGATTTAATGATGGTTGTTGTGTCTGTTGGTGTTATTGGCTGCGTATTTGGTGCAAGGCGCTTCGCCTAATCTGTTTAATATTCTTCGACAGTTTATAATCAACCAATAAAAAAGCCGGATAGAAACTATCCGGCTTTTTTATTTATTTTAGCTTTATAAAAGCTTATTTTGCAGCTTTTTTATTGCGATTGTCTTTTTTCTCAACAATACGAGCAGCCTTACCAGTTAGGCCGCGCAAGTAGTAAAGCTTCGCACGACGAACTTTACCGCGACGAACAACTTCAACACCTTCAACAAGTGGAGAATAAACTGGGAATACACGTTCAACGCCTTCACCAAAAGAGATTTTGCGAACGGTAAATGTTTCTTGCAAGCCGCCGCCTTTACGGGCGATACAAACGCCTTCATAAGCCTGTACGCGGGTACGTGTACCTTCAGTAATACGTACGAGAACGCGAACTGTGTCACCAGGTTGGAAAGCAGGCAAAACGCGCTTTGCTTCAATCTTTGCACATTGTTCAGCTTCGATCTGAGCAATAATATTTGTCATAATGTAAGACCTTCTTGTTCTTCTCAACAAGCCAGAACGCCCAAACACTTGTTTGATAAATATTTATCTTCAAACTATGCCAATTGGCAGGAGCGGATAATCTCGTTATTGATTTTAAGGATCTAGAAAATAGATTTCTAAAACTTGTGAGTAGCCCTTACACTAGCAAAGGTGATAAATCAAGCTTTACTCGTATTTTTACAATATTTATCCCAAAGGTCAGGTCGCCGCTCGCGGGTAATATTTTCGGCCTGCTGTTGGCGCCAAGCATTGATCGCCTTATGATTGCCAGAGGTTAAAACATCAGGAATGGCAATGCCTTCAAACTCTTGTGGTCTAGTATAATGGGGATGCTCAAGAAGATCGGCTTCAAAGCTTTCAACACTTGCTGATTCCATATTGCCCATAACACCGGGTAAAAGCCTGATAATTGCGTCAAGAATAACCAAAGCTGCGGTTTCACCGCCCGATAATATATAATCACCAATTGATATTTCTTGCAAATTCCTCTGGTCAATGACCCTTTGGTCAACACCTTCAAAGCGGCCGCAAATAAAGGTTGCGCCATCAAGGGAGGCAATTTCATGCGCCATGGCTTGATTAAATGGCTTACCGCGTGGGCTCATTAAAAAACGCGGCAAATCGGCAGGGGTCGAATCAATCGCACTTGCTAAAACATCCGCTTTCATCACCATGCCTGCGCCACCGCCTGACGGTGTATCATCAACATTGCGGTGACGGCCTGTTGCAAAATCACGAATCTGTATTGGGTTGCACGACCAAATTTCCTGCTGCAATGCTTTGCCGGCTAATGATTGACCAAGAAAGCCCGGAAACATTTCAGGATAAAGCGTTAAAATATGCGCATTAAAGGCCATAACAATTGATCCGCTATTGAAGGTTAGTTTTTAGCAAGTGAGCTATTGGCTAATTTTTGTGCCTCTGCAAGTTCTGCATCGGTAAATTCATCTTCTTTTTCGCTCACCAATCCGGCAAGAACGGGGTCTATAATGATTTTACCGCCAGCAATATCAATAGTTGGAATCGCTGCTTGAGTAAAAGGAATAAAGACGAGCTTACCGGTTTTATCACTCATTTCAATAAGATCGCCGGCACCAAAATTATATAGGCTTCGCACTTTACCAATTGGCGTATTGTCAAGATCATGGACTGCAAGACCGATGAGATCCTCAAGATAAAATTCATCTTCCTCAAGGTCTGCAGGTAACTGATCGCGCTCAACAAAGATTTCTTTGCCATTAAGACTTTCGGCCTTTTCACGGCTATCAATACCGGCAAGCCTAGCAACGAGCATATCTTTTTGCGGGCGCAGGGACAAAATTTTGATATTGTTGCCATTAGCATCATAAAGTGTCCCATAATCACCCAAGGCAAGTGGGTCACTTGTAAAGCTTTTTATACGCACTTCGCCTTTAATGCCATGGGCCGCACCGATTCGGGCTAGTAATACTGGCTTATTGAGCTTTACCATGATTTATCCAAACCTCATTTTGACTTATTGGAGGATGTTTAAAAAAACGTCTTAAAAATAAAATGGCTTTTTTCATGTTTTATGTGGATAAATAACATAAAATATACCACGATTTATTTAAACTTATCACTATAATTATGCCCTGTATTTTACACTGAGCTAATTTTTAAATTTTATTATGCGAAATAATAATTAAAAAGCCGCGCAATGCGCGGCTTTTTTAAATTGTCTAAAATATCCTTATTATATTTTAAAAATAAAACACAAAAGAAGAATTAGAAAGGGAAATATTTCAATTAAATATCAGTAACTTAATTGAAAAATCCGCCAAAGGCTTAGATACCAAGATTGCCAAAACGATTCTTGAACTTGGATACGCGGCCACCACGGTCAACAAGACCCTGTGATCCACCAGTCCAAGCTGGATGAGAATTTGGATCGATATCAAGGTTAAGAGTATCGCCTTCTTTGCCCCATGTTGAACGGGTCATGTATTCTGTACCATTGGTCATAACAACCTTGATGGCATGATAATTTGGATGAATGTCAGCTTTCATTATCGTTTCCTGAACTTTATTCCGCTAATCCCAATTTGAGGGGTGCGAACCAACTAATCTTTTGCTAAAGAAAACCTATCTAACATTACAGGCTTTCAAAAATCAGATTCTGCCTATACATCAGCATGACGACGATAACAAGGGCACAAAGTAAAATGGCATTATTTCGCGGCAAAAAAGATGAAAAAAACAGTAAAAACCAAAAAAATGGTAAAAAGACGCGACCGTTAAAGGTACTTTTCCCCTATATCAAGCGCAATCGCGGCATTTGTTTGGGCGCACTTATTTCATTAATTGTTGCAGCTCTTGTTATGTTGGCATTACCTATTGCCATTCGTCGTATGCTGGATCACGGTTTTTCCGATAGCAGCGGCGAAATGATTAATTCCTATTTTGTCATGATGCTAGCCTTAGCAGCCATTTTAGGTCTTGCCTCTGCAGCGCGTTATTATTTTGTTATTACCCTTGGTGAAAAAGTCGTCAATCATTTACGTAGTGATGTTTTTTCTCATGTGGTTGATTTGTCGCCGGGTTTTTATGATCGCTCTCATTCTGGCGAGATCGTCTCGCGCCTTTCAGCCGATACAACCCAAATAAAATCCGCTGTGGGTGCTAGCGTGTCTGTCGCCTTGCGCAATATTATTATGGCGGTGGGCGCTGTGATTATGATGATTATCACCAGCCCGAAATTATCAACACTGGTATTAATCACCATTCCCATCATTGTTATTCCGCTTATTGCCTTTGGCCGCAAAGTGCGTGTACGAACCCGTAAAGCACAGGATAGGCTAGCGGAAGCTAATGCTTTGGCGGGTGAGCAAATTGCGGCAATCCGCACCGTACAAGCCTTTAATGCGCAAAATTTTGTTTCATCGCAATTTAAGAAATTGGTTGATAAGGCGTTTAATGCAGCGCGCCAATCGGTGCAATCGCGGGCTTTTTTAACCGGATTTGCTATTTTTCTCGTCTTTGGTAGCGTCGTTGCTGTTTTGTGGATTGGCTCTAATGACGTGCTTGCCGGTAAAATGAGTGGCGGCACTTTAGGTCAATTTGTGCTATATGCGGTTTTTGCGGCAAGCTCCTTTGGGCAATTATCCGAAGTTGGCGCCGAACTTGCCCAAGCAACGGGCGCGGCTGAACGTATTGCTGAATTATTGGGCGAAAAGTCTGATATTACCAAGGCACAAAATGCGCGCGCCATTGCCAAGGATATGGGCGACAGTGTGCGTTTTGATGATGTTTCCTTTACCTATCCAACAAGACCGGATTTCCAAGCCACTCATCATTTGAGTTTTGCAGTGGAGCAGGGTGAAAATGTAGCCTTTGTTGGGCCATCGGGGTCTGGTAAGAGCACAATTTTTGCGCTTTTGTTGCGTTTTTATGATCCACAAAGCGGTAAGATTTTTATAAATGGCCAAGAGCTTACCCTAGCCGATCCTTTTGATATACGCGACCATATTGCTTATGTTCCACAAGATGTTGCTATTTTTGATGGTACAATGCGTGATAATATTGCCTTTGGCCGCCCTGATATCAGTATGGCGGAGATTGAGAATGCAGCGCGTGCTGCCAATGCTTATGATTTTATTCATGAATTGCCCAATGGTTTTGATACGGAAGTTGGCGAGCGCGGTGTTACTTTGTCAGGCGGGCAAAAGCAGCGCATTGCCATTGCGCGTGCTATTTTGCGCAATGCACCAATATTACTGCTAGATGAAGCAACCTCAGCCCTTGATGCAGAAAGTGAAATGCTGGTGCAAAAAGCACTGGAAAAATTAATGGAAGGGCGCACTACATTGATCATTGCCCATCGCCTTGCGACCGTTTTAAAAGCTGATCGCATTATGGTTATGGAAAATGGTCACATTGTTGAACAAGGAAAGCATGAAGAACTGGTTGAAAAGTCTGGTCTTTATGCCCGTTTAGCCCATTTGCAGTTTTCAAACCATGTCTAATGCAAAAATTTAGGCTTCTATTCACCATTATAAATTTATAGTTTTGCTTGCTTAAGAGATAAAATATGACAACGTGTCAAACGGCTGATGATCTTATCAAAGAATTTATGCGCCATCACCCCAAAGGCTTTGACTTGTCTTTAGGGCGCATTAGTGAGCTTTTAGAAAAATTAGGTTCACCGCAAAATAAATTACCGCCAATTTTCCATATTGCTGGCACTAATGGCAAGGGTTCTGCCAGTGCCTATTTAAGATCGCTATTGGAAGAAGCCGGCTATGGTGTCCATGTCCATACGTCTCCCCATCTTGTCCATTGGCATGAGCGTTATCGCCTTGCGCAAAATACGCGTGCAAGCCAAAATGGTCAAAAAACAAGTAGCCAATTTGTTGATGATGCCGTTTTAGCCGATGTTTTGCAGCGTATTGGCACGGCAAATGCTGGTGCAGCGATTACTGTTTTTGAAATATTGACTGCCGCTGCCTTTTTGCTTTTTGCCGAGCATCCTGCCGACGCAATTATATTGGAAGTGGGATTGGGTGGTCGTTTTGATGCCACTAATGTCATCGCAAGCCCAGCCGTCTCGCTGATTATGCCAATATCGTTAGACCATCAAGCCTTTTTGGGTGATACAATTGCTGCCATTGCCGGTGAAAAGGCTGGCATTATCAAGAAAAAATGTCCGGTGGTGATTAGCGCGCAACAAAGCGATGAGGCTTTAGATGTTTTAACCACTATTGCCCAAAAAAATCACGCACCGACTTATATTTTTGGCCAAGATTTTACCGCTTATGAAGAACATGGGCGCATGGCTTTTCAAAATGAACAAGGCTTGATTGATTTACCATTGCCACAATTAAATGGTGCTTATCAAATTCAAAATGCGGCTAGTGCTATTCAAGCGGTAAAAGTTGCCGGCTTTGCAATTCAAGATGAGCAAATTGCTAACGCTTTACGTCATGTTTATTGGCCGGGGCGAATGCAAAAATTAGTATCAGGTGCATTGCTCGATCATGCTGCAAAAAATTGCGATATTTGGATAGATGGCGGTCATAATCCTGCAGCTGGCGCAGTTACGGTTGCGGCATTAAAGAAAATTATGAGCAATCAATATGATCGGCTTTATCTCATTGCTGGTATGATCAACACCAAGGATAGCCAATCCTATTTTGAAAATTTTGCTTGCCTATCGCCAAAGGTCTTTACTGTGCCGGTGCAATCATCCGATGCGGGTATTGATTCAAAGGATCTTGCTGCAATGGCAAAAGCTGCTAAGCTTGATGCAACAGCAACTGGTTCGATTGATGAAGCTTTGCAGGAAATTGCAACTATAAATGATGAAAGCAAACGCAGCCTTATCTTGATTTGCGGCTCGCTTTATCTTGCAGGTGACGCCTTAGACCAAAATGGCACACCACCGCTCTAGAATGACTTATTTGCTCCAAAGCTTTAACGGCGGCAATGTTTTGGTGCGTTGCTTTATCGCCTCAAGATCTGTTGGCTTATAATCCCATAAGTCAACGCCGACATTGATGCTTTTATTGGTGCCTTGCCACTTATCATGGACATGACCAAAAAGATGTAAGCTACCATGGTGGTCGCCGTTCCAGCTTAAAAGTGGATAATGGCAAAGCACTAATTTTGTTTCACCATCACTCAGCTCAAAAAGATCATGAATACTTGCCCATGGCAGGCGCTTGACGCTGCTGTGATCATGATTGCCAATGATGAGATGTTTTTGCCCGGGAATAGAGTTGAAAAGGGCATTTAATAATGCGGCATCTTTGTTTTTCTTGCCGCAATAAAAATCGCCAATGATCCAAAGATGATCGTCTTGCATGACACAGTCTTGCAGATTTTGCAGCAAGGCGGCATCCATATCATCTGTATTTTCAAAGGGGCGATCGCAATAATGAAGAATATTCTTATGGCCGAAATGCGGGTCGGCAGTATACCAATGTTTCATGGCGCAATTTTATCACAGGAAATAGCGGCTCACAATGCGCACTTTGATAAAAAAAATGGCTGTTGCATTAATCAAACACAGATGCTTGATATTTTAAGCAAGTCGACAAAACTAGAATTACAATACTATAATTGCGATTCAATCGGCAGCCAACTAATAAGCTGCACAAAAAGTCGCCGCCAAATTGATGTTTTGGGGTCGTGTTTATAAATCTCAAGCTTATCATCTTCAATGTCATGCCAATTTAAACGGTCTTTTTTATCAAGCATCACTTCATAGCTCATATCATCATTGATTTCTTCGCAAAAAAGTTGATCCATCATGATAGCGATTTCGCGGCAATCAAATAAAATGCCCATTTCGGTGTTAAGCGATGCCGAGCGTGGATCAAAATTGAATGAGCCAACAAAGCCACGCTCACGGTCGATCAAAAAAGCTTTGGTATGTAAGCTTGCATGGCCTGAACCAAAAAGCCGCAAATGGTGATGACCACTATCGGCCTTTAACTCATAAAGCTTAACGCCGCCTTTTAATAGTTTTTTGCGGTAGCACATATAGCCGCCATGCACTACAGCGACATCGGTTGCTGATAGGGAATTGGTGAGAATTTGCACATCACAACCATCAGCTGCAATTTTGGTTAAATGCTCGCTGCCTGCAACACCTGGAATAAAATAGGGCGATGTTATTTGTAAATTGGTGTTTGCCTCATTGATAAAGGGCATTAAAATTTCCATAAGCCAATTATCTGCGCCTTTATTAAGGGCTTTTTCTGGTGGGTCTGAAATGACTTTCACCATATCGGCCGCAATGAGACGACCATTTTTTTCTAAAAAATGATGAAGTCCCAAATGATGGTGCAAATAATCAAGATAGGGGCGAGCCTTTGCCGATTTACGGAAAAGCCGCAATTTTGTTTTCCATTTATCGGGATTTTTAAGCGTGCGCGGTAGGGTTAGGGCATGGATTGGCAAAACCACTTCGCTATTCCAAAATGTATCAAAAATGCTTTCAGCATTGCGTACCTCTGGCCCAATGAGTATGAGATCAAGATCACGAAAATTAGACTTCTGCCCCGCACCAAAATAGGCGTCACCAATATTGCGTCCCCCAACAAAGGCAAGGCGACCATCGGCAATAAAAGCCTTATTATGCATACGCCGTGTTACAGTTAAGGCGCGCAGGGCCATTTCTAATCCACGTTGCAAACCATTTTGACGGGTACGCGAAGGATTAAACATGCGGATTTCGATATTTTGATGTTGGTCAAGAGCTACATAAGCGCGATCACGACCTTGCGCATTAATATCATCCAGAATGAGCCGCACTTTGACACCGCGATCTGCCGCTTCAACAATTTCGTTAAGCAAGAGCCTCCCCGTTACGTCATCGTCCCAAATATAATACATCATATCAAGGCTGCGCTCTGCCATGCGCGCTGCAAGAACGCGGGCGGCAAAAGCATCAAGATTATTAATCAATAGCGACAGGGCATTATAACTTACGCCGAGGCCATTACGCTCATGGGCAATTTTTTGCACCAATTGATCTATCTGGGTTGCATTTTCTTCCAAAGGCAAAGCATAAGAGGGTTCGCCGCGTGCTTGTTTAGCAAAGCGACCATAAGTATAGACGGCAAGAATGGACGCGAGTGCAATAATAATTACAATCAGCAAAAATATTTTTAAAAAGTCCAATATGCTATCCATTTGCTCCAAATGATGAAAACTCCCTTGATGGTTTTATTGGAATTCTGCTAAAACAACCACATTCATATCAGTTATAATTATTTGAAGTTCATGACATATTTATGTATGAACCATAGACTTATCAATGAAGCCTATTAAAAGATTTTTGAAAATTAACTGTCATATTATCCTGCATGTAAAAATGAAAAAATCATATTTGCGGCACAGCACATTTGCTAATGCAAATGTTACAAAAACTGCATCGCAGTTTTTAACGATCAAGACATGGCAACAACAAGATAGAGATAAAAATGAGCGCGCAAGCCGACCCTTATTGGAAAAGCAATGTTATTATCGTCACCCTTGGTGCTTTTACCACCATTGTCGGTATGACATTGCTGCTGCCAATATTGCCGCTCTATATTGCTGATCTTGGTGTTGATAAACCATCTTCCATTGCGTCATGGTCAGGTATTACCTATGGTATAACCTATTTTGCCGCAGCTCTTGTCGCACCACTTTGGGGGCGGCTTGGTGATCTTTATGGCCGCAAATTGATGTTGGTGCGGGCAAGCTTTGGCATGGCAATTTCCATTGCTTTAATGGGCATGGCAACATCTATCGAGCAGTTATTTTTCTTGCGGCTTTTAACTGGTCTTGCTGGCGGCTATGCCTCTGGTGCAGCTATCTTAGCTGCAACACAAGCACCGCGCGATCAAACCGGATGGGCGATTGGCCTTGTTTCATCAGGTATTATGGCTGGTAATTTCTTAGGGCCATTAATTGGTGGTATTTTACCAATTTATATTGGCATCAGAGCTTCTTTTTGGGTTGTTGGTTTGGTTATATTTATTACCTTTTTGGTAACGACATTCATGTTAAGAGAAAATAAAAGCCTATTTCAAAAACGTGAAGTACCAGATAAAGCGCAAAGTAAACCTTGGCGTAGCGTTATGACTGTACCGGTGATTATTGCTTTGACCACCGCAATGTTGTTGATGTTTGCAAATATGTCAATTGAGCCAATTATTACTCTTTATGTTCAACAATTAATGACTGTTGATGTTGGTGATTTGCAACAATCTCATTTACAGGGCGTGACTTTTTGGGCTGGTATTATTATGTCGGTGACGGCCCTTGGTAGTGCATTATCAGCTAAACGATTAGGTAGCCTTGCCGATAAAGTTGGCTATCAACCGGTTTTGATTATCGCCATACTTTGTTCTGGGCTTTTGCTTATTCCGCAGGCCTTTGTTACCTCACCCTTGCAGCTTGCAATTTTACGATTTTTCTTAGGTGTTGCTTTAGGCGGACTTATTCCATGCATTACCGCTAATTTACGGCAAAATATTAGTGATGATAAGCTTGGAACCGTGCTAGGTCTATCGGTTTCTTGCCAATATGTTGGGCAGGTTTTAGGGCCGTTAATGGGGGGCTATATTGGGGGCTATTTTGGTATGGAGCCAGTATTTTTTATTACCGCTTTTGTGCTTATTCTTTGTGCTTTGGGCAATATGCTTTTATTGGTAAATAAAAAATAGAACATTTGGCTCATTTTCAAATTGGCCTAAAAGCTCTATTTTTATGTTTTATGTAAAAAATGTTTAAATAAACAAGAATTAAGTTTTTGGGCAAATTACAATGTACCAAGGCGCAATAAATCGTGGAAATGTAAAATCCCAATCGGTTTATCATTCTCCACCACCAATAAGGCGCTTATTTTATATTCATTAAGTAAGGCCATTGCTGATGCAGTAATCGCATCTGGATTTACGGTTTTCGGTGATTTTGTCATAACATCATCAACCTTTAATTGTGAAAGGTCGCGGTTACAGTTGCGCGCAAGGTCACCCTCAGTCACGATACCGCTGAGTTTGCCATTGTCATCAATAACTGCAACACAGCCAAAATGCTTTGCCGCAAGCTCTTGCATAGCAAGCGGCATTGGTGTGCCCAATTTTACCAGTGGTATACTGTCATTTTTATGCATGACATCACGTACAAAGCTTAAACTTGCACCAAGCGAACCACCTGGATGATAAATCTTGAAATCACTTGCCGAAAAATGTCGTGCTTCAAGTAGAGATACAGCCAAAGCATCGCCAAGCGCCAATTGCATACCGGTTGACGTTGTCGGCGCAAGACCATGCGGACAAGCTTCCTCAGCTTTTGGTAGCAACAAAAGAATATCAGCTTGCCGACCAAGGGCTGAATCTTCGCCGGAGGTCAATGCAATCAGCGGAATTTTAAAGCGACGTGAATGGTTTAATATGCCTTTAAGTTCTGTTGTTTCGCCAGACCAGGAAAGCGCAAGAATGACATCATTACGGCCAATCATGCCAAGGTCGCCGTGATTGGCTTCTGCCGCATGGACAAAAAATGCCGGTGTTCCAGTTGAGGCAAGGGTGGCTGCAATCTTTGCGCCAATGTGGCCGCTTTTACCAAGTCCTGTTACAACCACGCGACCATTTATGCCGGCAATAGTTTGTACTGCGGTTAAAAATGGCTCTGAAAGACCATTTTTTAAAGCTTGCTCTAGCGCTTCAAGCCCAGCCTTTTCATTTTGCACTGTTTTGAGCGCAGAATGAATAACAGATTGTTTGTCTATGCTTGTTGTGTCTGCAATTTTTTCCATGATAATATCAAATAAATTAAAATTCTATCGCCGTCTATAAAATTATCGATAACAGCTTTCGGTGCTGTAGTTTTTCGATTTAAATATAGCCGTTATTTAAAAAAATAAAGTCAGGAAACAGCTAAATTAAAGCTACCCTGACTTTAACAAATCAAGCCGACATATTGTAAATCAATAGGGATGATTTACAATTATGATTTTTGTGCATTATTTAATAATTCGGTTAGCGGACCTATAATCCTATCGCGCATGTCATCACGTTCTAAACCAAAGGCGACATTAGCTTCAATAAAACCAACTTTTGAGCCGCAATCAAAGGTTTTACCTTGGAAGTGATAGCCATAAAATTCTTGGTTTTTTGCAAGCTTTTTCATACCATCGGTTAATTGGATTTCATTTCCTGAACCGCGTTCTTGGTGGGCAAGAATATCAAAAATTTCAGGCTGAATAATATAACGGCCATTAATAAATAAGTTTGATGGGGCGCTACCAGGTGCTGGCTTTTCAACCATTTCAGTAATTTCAAAACCATTGGCAATGTTGTTGCCTTTGCCAACAATACCGTATTTATGGGCTTCTTCTGCAGCGCATTCTTGCACCGCAATAATATTGCCACCCGTTTCATTATAAAGGCGCACCATTTCAGATAGGCAACCTTGTTGAGATTGCATGATCATGTCGGGTAATAAAAGGGCAAATGGCTCATTGCCAACAAGTTCGCGTGCGCACCATACCGCATGACCAAGACCTAGGGGATCTTGTTGGCGGGTAAAAGATGTTGTGCCCGGCAAAGGTTGCAATTCTTGCAAAAGGCTTAGTTCTTCTTTTTTGCCACGCGATTCAAGATTTTGGTATAATTCAACTTGCGCATCAAAATAATCTTCAATCACCGCCTTATTACGACCGGTAACAAAAATCAAATGCTCAATACCAGCGGCGCGTGCTTCATCAACCACATATTGAATAACGGGCTTATCAACAACAGTCAGCATTTCTTTAGGCACTGTCTTCGTTGCAGGAAGAAAACGAGTGCCAAGACCGGCAACAGGAAAAACCGCTTTACGAATTTTGCGCAAGGAAATACCCCTTTTATAATATAGGCTTAAAAGCCGTTAAACTGCGTTATAAAGTACCATAATTTTTTACATATATCCCATTTAATTACAATACACCCTTTTGCCGCATTTGTAATGATATTTGATATTGTTAAAATTGCTAGCTCATCAACTATTGGTGTAATTGCATGTTGTGCCAAAACCCAAATTGGCTTTAATGAAAAATGCATAAAAGAGAGGCGATGATTAGCTAGAAATGAAATTTAGCGGCGGCAATCTTTATCCATAAATGCGTAAACGGTAGAAAATGTCTAACAAAAAAACTGTTAATTTTGAAGTCAACTACGGCTCGTCCTTAACAGGTGGCTTAACTATGCAGCTGGTACCCGTTGAGCAAGGAATTGTCGACTATGTAAATGAAATGGAGAATTTCTATTATGATGATGGAATATGCATAAACGAAACTGCCTTTGGGTTTATTGAAAGATGTATCGCTGAAAATGTGCGTGATAATTATTGCCATTGGGGCATAACAAAAATTGATAACGAGGAATGGGAAATCATCGTCACCGCAGTGAAGTATGTGGTTAGTGATTGGCGAAACGCTAAAAGCATAATAGATGTCATGGCTAGCCTCAATCGTTTTGAGGATGATGGTTTTTATCAAAAATTATATTTTGAAAAAACGCGAAAAGAATTTTTAAACTTTGCTGAAGAGTTTTTGCTCTGGGGCAATGGCGTGTTTGAAAAATACAAGACCATGGTTGTATTGGGCCTTTGATGGGTGGGTTATCGTTATTGACTCAGGTAAAATTGTGCCGATAGCCACTCCTTATTTGTAAAAAGTCCCTATTAAAAATAAAAGCCCCTTTGGCAAAACCAAAGGGGCTTTTGTTTAAGCATTTTTAAAATTTACATATGCAAAGGCTTAGCAAATGTAGCAAGGGCTGCTTCACGTACTGCTTCCGACATGGTTGGATGTGCGTGGCAAGTACGGCCAAGATCTTCTGATGAGCCACCAAATTCCATGAGCACGGCAATTTCGTGGATCATTTCACCAGCACCATAACCAAGAATATGACCACCAAGAACCCGGTCGGTCTTTTTGCAAGCTAGGATCTTTACAAAACCGTCTGTATGCTGCATCGAGCGTGCACGACCATTAGCAGTGAATGGAAATTTACCGACATTATATTCAATGCCAGCAGCTTTTAATTCTTCTTCCGTTTTACCAACAGACGCAACTTCTGGCTGGGTATAAACAACGCCCGGAATCACATCAAAATTAACATGGCCTTTTTGACCAGCCAAAATTTCAGCGACAGCAACACCTTCATCTTCAGCCTTATGGGCAAGCATTGGGCCTTTAACCACGTCACCAATAGCATAAACGCCATCAATATTGGTTTTCCAGTGATTGTCAATTTCAACGCAACCACGATTGTCAAGCTTAACGCCAACTTCTTCAAGTCCAAGACCAGTTGTATAAGGCTTACGGCCAGTTGCAACCAAAACAACATCACCATGAAGCGATTGGGTTTCGCCACCGCTTACAGGTTCATAACGCACCGTTGCACCCATGAAGCCATTTTCAACACCGGTTACTTTAGCACCAAGCTTATAAGTAATGCCTTGCTTTTCCATAAGTCTTTGGAAGTTGCGCGATACTTCGCCATCCATGCCACCAAGGGCTTTATCAAGATATTCAACAATTGTTACTTTTGTACCAAGACGCGCATAAACTGAACCAAGTTCACTACCAATAACACCCGCACCAACGACAATCATTGTTGATGGAACTTTGGTTAGCGCCAAAGCACCGGTTGATGAAATGATGGTTTTTTCATCAAATTCAAATTCAACACCAGGGATACCTGCAACATCAGAGCCAGTTGCAATAACGATGTTTTTGGTTTCAACAGTTTGAACACTGCCATCTTCAGCGGTTACTTCAATTTTGCCTTGAGCAACAATTTTACCAGTGCCAATAAAAGTATCAACCTTGTTCTTTTTAGCTAGAAAGGCAACACCGCTGGTATTGGCATCAATAACGCTTTGCTTGAATTCCATCATTTTGGCAAAATCAAATTCCGGCTTGCCAATTTTAACACCGATTGAATCATAGCCATGAGAGGCTTCGGCATATATTTCTGAAGCGTGAAGCAATGCTTTTGATGGAATACAGCCAACATTGAGGCATGTGCCGCCAAATGTTTTACGCTTTTCAATCATTGCGGTTTTAAGCCCTAATTGGGCAGCTTTAAATGCACAAACATAGCCGCCAGGGCCTGAACCGATCACCACAACATCATAAGACATGATTCTTCCTTTTGCTTTGGGTTTTCCCATCGTTTATCGGTGATTAGCATAAATTATGTGAGTCTCAAAAACAAAGTTGAGGCAAATGACAAATTTTATTGTCTTTGGTTTAAATATCATGTTGGTAAAATTTATTTAATCCTAATTAATGATAGACCAAATAATTATATACATAATGCAATAGAAACCGTGGTGGCAAAGCAGGTTTTCAAGGTTTTTGGATGTTAGATTTTTAAAGTTAAAATTTTTTTGTGTTGGTTGTAATAAAATTGTTATATTTTTATTCTTAATATGCAGTTGTAAATTACATTTTCTGTTTGAAAAAAATTGTGATTAATGTAGGCTTCATTTATTAGGCTGGTAAAATGAGATTTTTGCTTAGACTTTTAACAAATTGCTTATTGGCGGTTTTAATTAAAACTACCTATTAATAAGGTTAAGATTTTAATGAAAATGTCAAATAGCAAGTTTCAATAAAATTTAAGCATATTCTTCAATAATACATTGATGACTAATTGGGATTATATATGCAAGCTTTTGATGTTATCATTTATCATAATCCACGTTGCAGTACTTCGCGTGATGTTCTCGATATGATCAGGGCAAGTGGTATAGAGCCTCATATCATCGAATATCTTAAAACACCTCCATCAGCATTAATGTTGAATATCTTGGCTAAACGCTCCGGTATCGAGTTGCGTGATTTTATCCGCACCAAGGAAGAAGCTTATAATAAATTTGGTCTTGATGACCTAACGCTTAATGATGAACAGATTTCTGCGCTGATGCACGGACATCCAGAACTTATTAATCGACCAATTGTTGCGTCGCCAAATGGCGTTAAATTGTGCAGGCCGGCAACAAGCGTTAATGAATTATTGGTTCAAAATTAAAAAGTCTGGCGCTCATTTTGATGGTTATACCATATTTATATGGCTAATACGAATAAGACACAAAGAATAGGACTAGTTTATAAATAGCATTGTTGGTTAAGGCTTTGAAAATTGGTTTAACATAAGTTTATTGCAAGCCGCTTCTCTTTTGGGGAGGTGTACAAGGACTGGACGTATTGAACATATGGCAGATCTCGGTATTCAACAAAAAAGACGTATGAGGGGGGTTGATTCTCCTGCCTTTCGCAAGCTAATCTCAACTGTTGGTTTTATTGTCCCAATGATAGGAGTTGCTACCGCGAACCCTTTGTTAAAAAGTGATGAATATGTAATGTTTTTGCCCGATATTGCCTATGAGCAAAGCGATGGCAAATATGTTGCAGGTGTGCAAGCCTGGGTCTATGAAAAACAAAGACGACCCGGCTTAACTCAAATGCTCGCGCTTTTTTTAGGGATTGATCTATCAAGCCTTACCCCTGCAGAACGCCAACGCTTTTATGAACGCACGCAATTATTTCGGGTTGATTCAGAGCGGGGGAAGCAAATTCTCGTTACCGATATTGCTGGTAATCGCCATAGCTTACCTTTGACTAAGCGTAGCGGAAGAACAGGTGATGTTGTGGCCATTTTGCCACCACAGCCTTTTGGAGAAGAAAATAAAAAAATATTTTTTGAATTAAATGGTCGAGGTAAGCCTGCCAATCATAATCAGGCAACGGCGTATTTTGCTCCTAAAAGTGGTCTATCCATTGTTTCAGATATTGATGATACAATTAAAGAAACCAAGGTTGGGAAAACCCGGCAAGTATTGATCAAAACATTTCTAGAGGAGTTTGTGGCTGTTGATGGCATGAGTGAATGGTATAGCGATCTTGCCAATGATAAGGAGGTTGCTTTTCATTATGTTTCATCTTCGCCTATTCAGCTCTATCCACTCTTATCTGAGTTTATGAATAAGGCGGGCTATCCCGAAGGCAGCATGCATCTGCGCGAAACAACCCGCTGGACCGAAATTGTGCCACGCGGTGCAGCGCGCTTGCATAAGCCATCTTCCATTGAACGTTTGGTCAAGGCTTACCCAAATCGCCATTTTATTTTAATTGGTGATTCAGGCGAGCATGATCCGACAATATATGCAGATTTTATGCGTAAATATCCCAATCAAATCATTGGTATTTGTATCAGAGATGTTTCATCTGAGGGAGTAGCCAAAAATTACGCAGAAATTTTTGCAGGTTTACCTGCGGAACAATGGTTGGTTACCGATTCAGTTGAAAAAATGCGGTTGGCTGTCAATCAATGGCGCAGCGCCCACGGTTATTAATATTTTTAGAAATATTTAAACGGGAGAGTGTTGTGGCATTTAAAGTGATGGCGCTTTTCGTCTTGTAGCAAATATTACTGTGAAGCGTCATTTTGGGGCTCGTTAGCTTATCGGGCTAACTAAAATAGAGTTTCAAGGATCTTCATTTTACTTAGCGCATCTTGAAATAACCTCAAAAATCGATAGAGCACATGGTGAAGAGAAGAAAACGTTAATGGCATTTTGCTGCATTTGTTATTTTTTTAGGTGAAAGATGATAGCCTCAGCAAATTGAATGCGTCATAATTTAATTTTTTTTATTTAACCATGCCACATATCGACCAATTATGGCGAAATCTCCCAATTTGCGTCAAATTTCCTAAAATCAAAATAGAAATATCGTTTAGAAATCCTATAAATTTACGCTAAGGCTGTGAATAACTTAACTGAATTATGACCACAATAAGGAAATCTTACCAATTGGGGCAGGTCATTTTCAAAATTGGGCAAGGAAGCGTCTGCTTCTTTTACTAATAGAATATTCCAATTAACTTTTCCAAAAAGCTTTGATCATTGTTCAAAATCTATCGTAAATTATTTAAAATATTGAATACCTGATTTTTAATATCATTTATTTGTAATTGAAATAAATCAATCGATATTTTTTTTAATATAAAAATATAAAAAAATTAATGTAAATAATTATAGGAATATAATTAATATAAATTTACTTAAAATATAAGAGTTATCATTTTGATACAATTTTTTTTAAAATTCTTCGATTTGATATTATCAAATTTTCAACACAGCATCGCCATATATTACCCTTAGGTCAGCAGTCATTAACCAATATTATCAATAACAATTGGAAATGATATGTCTTCTGCCCTTAGCCGAGCTGTGTGTTTGCTTGGTGCAATTGCAATGCCGCTTATTACTCTTATGCCTCAAACTGCATCTGCAGCTAGCCAATGTGGACGTGCTTCTTGGTACGCGCTTTACTCCAAAACTGCTTCAGGTGAGCGCATGAATCCATCAGCTATGACCGCCGCGCACCGCTCCTTGCCATTAGGCAGCAAAATCCGTGTTGTCAACAAAGCTAATGGTAAATCAGTTGTGGTGCGCATTAATGATCGCGGACCTTTCATTCGTGGCCGCGTGCTTGATCTATCTAAAGGTGCAGCCCGCGAACTTGGCTATATAAGTGCTGGTCACGCCGCTGTTTGCTATGAGCGTATTAGCTAATATACGCTGCCAATACCAAGCGCTATAAAACTATTGTTTCGAGTGCTTCTAAATTGCAGCTTTATACCCACAAAGTTTGATATATTTGCCAAACTGTTAGCTTGCGAAATTGCTAGTTTTTCTATAAGGAAAAAATAGTGGTAAAGCCTAGCGATTATATTAATAGAAAAATGATTGCTATTTATGGCCGCGACGCTTGCAATTGAAAACCCCTTAAGGTTTTATATGCGAATATATCAAGATATTTGAAATGCCAAATTGCTTTCTCATTATCTTGGAATTTTTTAGCATTGATTGTACTGCTATTTGGCTAAAATAGTTGTCAATCAATGGTAAGTGGGCTGGGATATCGCGTGATCGTGATGTTCTTCTTAGTAAACATAAGGGTAGCTACTGCTTTTCAAGCATAGGCCCCAATTTGAAGTGGCAAGTGACGCAAAATGGCGCGTATTGTGATGAAATTCGGAGGAACCTCCGTTGCAGATATCGACCGCATCCGTAATGTAGCACGTCACGTTAAACGTGAAGTTGACGCAGGCAATGAAGTTGCTGTTGTTGTTTCAGCAATGGCAGGAAAAACCAATGAATTGGTAGCATGGACAAAGCAGGCCTCTGCCATGCATGATGCACGCGAATATGATACGGTTGTGGCATCGGGTGAACAGGTAACGGCGGGTTTATTAGCTATTGCCTTACAAGATATGGGTATTGATGCGCGGTCATGGATGGGGTGGCAAATCCCAATCCGCACAGATAGTACCCATAGTTCAGCGCGTATTCTTGATATTGACCCAACTATTTTGCTTGAGCGTTTCGCGCTTGGTCAAGTTGCGGTTATTGCAGGCTTTCAAGGGATTGCACCTGATAATCGCATTGCAACCCTTGGGCGCGGTGGTTCTGATACCAGTGCTGTGGCTATTGCTGCGGCAGTAAAAGCTGATCGTTGCGATATTTATACTGATGTTGATGGCGTTTACACCACAGATCCAAGAATTGAGCCAAAAGCACGCCGTTTGCACAAAGTCGCCTTTGAAGAAATGCTTGAAATGGCATCATTGGGTGCCAAGGTTTTACAAGTGCGCTCGGTCGAGCTTGCGATGGTTCATAAAGTGCGTACCTTTGTACGTTCTAGTTTTGAAGACCCCGATGCTCCGGGAATGGGCGATTTAATCAATCCACCAGGAACACTTATTTGCGATGAGGATGAAATCGTGGAACAACAGGTTGTAACAGGCATTGCCTTTGCTAAAGACGAAGCACAAATTTCTTTGCGCCGTATTGATGATCGCCCCGGCATCTCTGCTGCTATTTTTGGCCCATTAGCCGAAGATCATATCAATGTTGACATGATCGTACAGAATATTTCTGAAGATGGTTCAAAAACCGACATGACTTTTACCGTTCCATCGAGCGATGTGGAAAAGGCAGTCAAGATTCTTGAAGCCGATAAAAATGATATTGAATTTGATGCGATTCAATCGGAAACTGGCCTTGCTAAGGTTTCCGTGATCGGTATCGGCATGAGAAGCCATGCGGGTGTTGCTGCAACCGCGTTTAAAGCTATGGCTGAAAAAGGCATCAATATCCGTGCGATTACCACATCAGAAATCAAAATTTCAATTTTGATCGATAGCGCCTATACTGAGCTTGCCGTGCGTACATTGCATGCAATTTATGGTCTTGATAAGGACTAAGAATTAATTGTTGGATTGACTTTTGCCGGTTTTATAACTTGTTTGATAAAAGTCTAATCTTATTCGATGAAAAAAGACAAGCCTTCACCATTAAGTTGAGGGCTTGTTAAATACAGATTGATAAATCGATTATTTTCTAAAAAGGCCCATTTACAAAAAAATGTGTTTGGCTTTTAATAGTATGATAACGATTACATTCGACATGTTATCTTTTTTATTATAATGGAATATGCTCTATTCGACGAATATTTTTGAATAATCAATAGCTGCAATAAGCATCAGAAGAATGTATTTTAGGGCTATTCAATTATTTATTCAAAACCGTCGAAATTAAATATTATTATGTGGTTGGGTGAAATCGTTTTAAAACAATGATCTTGCCAATGAGTGGGAGCCCGTCAAGCCAATGCCAAAGGTCGAAACCGGTCCAAGACTACTCTTAAGAAGAATGCGTGAACTCATGGCTGATGCCATGGAGCCACAGGCACGTCTTGATCTTATTGTGCGCGAAATAGCCCATAATATGGTGACTGATGTTTGCTCTTTTTATGTATTGCGCTCTGATGCAGTTTTAGAGCTTTATGCAACCCAAGGACTTAATCCTGAGGCGGTACACCTTGTACAATTGCGTCTTGGACAAGGGCTTGTTGGCACGATTGCCGCTAATGCTACGCCGCTAAACCTTTCCAATGCGCAAGTCCACCCGGCCTTTGCCTATCTGCCTGAAACGGGAGAGGAGATTTATTCTTCATTTCTTGGCGTGCCAATATTGCGCGCTGGCCGCACCTTGGGTGTTTTGGTGGTGCAAAACCGCGAACAGCGCATTTATAATGATGACGAGGTTGAGGCGTTAGAAACTGTTGCTATGGTGCTTGCTGAAATGATCGCCGCTGGTGATTTGCCGCGCGTATCTCTTAACAGTGTAGATATTGACTTGCGCCGCCCCTATACGCTTAACGGACGCGCGTTAAATGAGGGTATTGGTCTTGGTACTGTTGTTTTGCATGAACCGCGCATCGTGGTTACCAATCTTTTCAATGAAGATATTGATCTGGAGCTGCAAAAGCTCACCACGGCGATGGATTCGTTAAGACTGTCCATTGATGATCTATTGGCGCGCGGTGATGTGGCGCGTGAAGGTGAACATCGTGATGTGCTTGAAGCTTATCGCATGTTTGCCAATGATAATGGTTGGATGCGCCGTCTTGAAGAAGCTATTCGCAATGGTTTGAGTGCTGAGGGTGCGGTTGAAAAAGTGCAAAGCGATACCCGCGCTCGTATGCTTAATTTGACCGATCCCTATTTGCGTGAGCGCCTTTCAGATTTTGATGACCTTGCCAATCGTTTGCTTTATCAGTTGATGGGAAGTAGCCGCGAAGATATTGCTGCAAGTGTTGGTAAGGATGCCATTATTGTTGCGCGTACTATGGGCGCAGCAGAACTGCTTGATTACCCTCGCGGCTCGGTGCGTGGGCTTGTTTTGGAAGATGGTGCTCCAACCAGTCACGTTACAATCGTTGCTCGCGCCATGGGCATTCCGGTTGTTGGGCAAGCAAAAGGTGCTGTGTCATTATCTGAAAATGGCGATCCAGTGATTATTGATGGGGAAGAGGGGCGCTTGCATTTGCGCCCTGCCATTGATGTTGAAAAAGCCTATGCCGAAAAAGCGCGTTTTCGCGCTCGTCGTCAGCAAGCCTATCGTGATTTGCGTGATGTACCGGCATTAACCCGCGATGGTCAAAAAATCATTATGTTGATTAATGCAGGTCTTTTGGTTGATCTGCCGCAGCTTTTTGAGTCTGGCGCTGAAGGTGTGGGGCTTTTCCGCACCGAATTGCAATTTATGATCGCATCAACCTTTCCGCGCTCTAACGAGCAAGAGCAGCTTTATCGCTCGGTCTATAAGGAAATCGGTGATAAGCCAGTAACGTTTAGAACTTTAGATATTGGCGGCGATAAGGTTTTGCCTTATTTCCGCTTTAAAGAGCAGGAAGAAAATCCCGCTCTTGGCTGGCGTGCCATTCGCTTGACACTGGATCGGCCTGCTTTAATGCGTACCCAATTACGCGCTTTGCTAAAAGCATCTATTGGCCGCGAATTGCGGGTGATGCTACCCATGGTAAGCGATGTGAGTGAAATTCATCGCACCAGAGAACTAATTGACCGTGAGATTAATTATCTTGACCGCTTTGGTTATGGCCAGCCAACACGCATCAAGCTTGGTGCCATGGTGGAAGTACCAGGGCTTTTATTCCAGCTTGATGAATTGATGGAAGTGGTGGATTTTGTTTCCGTTGGTTCTAATGATTTATTTCAATTCCTTATGGCGGTTGATCGCGGTAATTCGCAAGTTGCCAACCGTTTTGATCAGCTTTCAGTGCCGATGTTACGCGTTTTACGCAATATTATCCGCGCAGGTGAAAGAGCTGAAAAGCCTGTTACGCTTTGCGGCGAAATGGCAGGAAAACCGATAACCGCTATGGCTTTAATTGGGCTTGGCTATCACCGTATTTCGATGACGCCATCATCGATCGGGCCGGTAAAAGCAATGCTATTGTCGCTTGACGCACAAGATTTACGTAAAAATCTTGATGATATTTTGGATAGCCGTGATACGGGTATTAATATGCGTGAATTTTTGCTGCAATATGCTGAGGATAATAATATCAGCCTTTAAGGATTTAAATGGGCGTAATATGATTTCCAATCTGGATTGACGAGAACCCCCCTTTAATCAAATGTTACAAGTTGGGCAAATTCCCTTATAAGGGGATATGCTCTAGTGTTTCAATGCAAGTAAAATCGCTAAGCTGTAAATAATTATCATGGGAAATATAGGACATTAAAACGCCGCGTGCGGGTGATTTTAGTTTTTTAAATTGCATCAAGTCCATGGCATGTAAGCAAAGTTGTTCAACTATCGAAATGGCATCGCCAAAACTTGGGTGTTGGTTATATCTGTCCCAAATATAAAATGTTATGATATCAAATTTTTTATTATGGTCTAAAGCATTTGCATGATGATTGCGCCACTCTAAACGTATGTCAAAGATATATTCAGAAATGTCTTTTAGTTCGCTAAGGCTTGCATATGTTACTTTATTTAGTGGTTCATTTGCTTTAAAAATTGGATCAATTGCTTCGAGATAATGCTTATATTTTGGGATTGTAAGAATATCAGATTCGTATGAAATTCCTCGAATATCCTGTTCTAAGCAATTAAAGATCATTTTGGCATAGGAATGAAAATGCTTATAGGTAAAGCTTTTATTCACACATCCTTCAAACGTATAAGCTAAAATTTTTTGTTCTCCCTAATCGGTCTATTTGAAGATATTTTTAAAACATTGACAATGGAAAGATACTAAAAAAATATGGTCGGTGTGCCAATGGCAAATAAAAATATTATAATGAATTCAAAAATATCTCGGAATTATAATAGAGCGCATGTTGTTTAAATGCGCTCTATTATTATCTTGTATTTTCTAATCTCTTATTTCTAATCTCTGGCAAGGGCGGCAACAGGATCAAGTTTTGATGCGTTGCGGGCAGGTAAAAAGCCAAAGACAATACCAATAAGGGTAGATGATAAAAATGCCGCTATGATCGAGCCGCTGGTGTATATAAGTTTGAAAGGTGCGCCAAGCACATCAAACAAGAAGCCAACCGACAGACCAAAAGCAATACCTAACGTACCGCCAATTAAACAGACGAGTATAGCTTCAATTAAAAATTGCTGCAAAATATCACTGCGCCGCGCGCCAACTGCCATGCGTACACCAATTTCATTAATGCGCTCCGATACAGTCACAAGCATAATGTTCATTACGCCAATACCACCAACAATCAGTGATATAAGAGCGATGGATGCAATCAGCAGGGTTAAGACTTGCGAACTTTGCATAATTTGCTCGCGGAACTCATCACTATTGCGAATGAAAAAATCTTCAGACCCGTGGCGCATGGTTAAAAAGTTTTTAACCGCTGTTTCAACAACCCGGGAATCATAGGCATCATCAACACGTAAAGTAATCGAGCGCACTGTGGTGGTGCCTAAAAAGCGCGTTTGAACGCTGGTATAAGGCAAATAGAGCGATAATGTATCACTGGCAGGGCCAAAACTTTGCAATTCAATTACACCAATGATGCGCGCTGGGACTTTACCAATAAAAATAACTGAACCAACCGCCTTATCAGGGTCATCAGGAAAGAGTGTTGAGACGGCGGTTTGATCGACAACAAGATCAAGAGTGCGATCTTTAACGCTTTGTTCGTCAAATAAATGGCCTGCAACAAGCGTTGCGCCTTCAGCTGAAAAATATTGTTCACCAACGCCTGTCAGCGATGCATTTGCTTCAATTCCCCCGCGCCGCGCCGTTGTTGTCGTTGAAACGCTTGGCGTTACTGCGGCTGCATAGGGTTGTTCTTTAAGTGCTTGTGCATCAGCATCAACAAGGGTGGTAATCTTGCCTGAACGTAAATCTGCCATGCTGCGGCCCGCAAAAATGGTTAGCGTATTGGTGCCGAGGCGATTAATATTTTCTAAGATTTGTTGCTTAGTACCATTACCAAGCGCGACCATTGATACCACGGCGGCAATACCAATAATAACGCCAAGCATGGTCAAAAATGTGCGCATGCGGTGCGCGTTCATTGACAAGGTTGCCATGCGAAAGGCTTCAAAGAACCGGTCGGTAAAGCCGCGCAAAAAGCCACTGCGTTTATAAACGACATCTTCTTTTTCGATTAAATCAGCCTTACCAGAAACACCATGTTGAGCAGGATTGGCATCAGTAATATTGGGCGTGTCAGTTAAAATTTCACCATCACTTATTTCAATAATACGTTCAGCACGGCGGGCAACATTCATATCATGGGTAACGATGATAATTGTGCGCCCCTCAGCATGTAACTCTTCAAGGATGCGCAAAACTTCCTCGCCAGATTGTTTGTCAAGCGCGCCGGTTGGTTCATCGGCAAGGATGACTTCGCCATCATTCATCAATGCGCGGGCGATTGATACACGCTGCTGCTGACCGCCCGATAATTGGCTTGGCCGGTGGTTGACACGCTCGCCCATACCAAGGCGTTGCAAAAGTCCTTCTGCGCGTTTTTTTCGTTCGCTTGGATTGATGTTGGCATAAATTGCTGGAATTTCAACATTGCCAAGGGCGGTTAATTCACCCAAAAGATGATAACGTTGAAAGATAAAGCCAAAATGGTCACGGCGCAATTCCGAAAGCTGATCGGCATCAAGCTCTAGGGTTTCGCTATTCCTGATTTTGTAACTGCCTGATGATGGGCGATCAAGACAGCCCAAAATATTCATAAGCGTTGATTTGCCAGAGCCGGATGCCCCAACAATGGCTACCATTTCACCTTCATAAATGGTAAGATCAATGCCCTTGAGAACGCTTACTTCACCTTCGCCGGCTGGATAATTGCGGCGCACATCTTTAAGGACGATAAGTGGTCTTTTTTGACTTACCATTACACTCACCACGGCCCCATGCCACGACCACGGCCAGATCCTTGTTGGCCACTTGGCATGCCGCCGCCCGTAATAACTTTATCCCCCTCGTTAAGGCCGGAGAGCACTTCAGCGTTCACCTTATTATTAAGGCCAATTTTGACATCTCGCATTTCGACTTTGCCATTTTCATTAAGAACTCGCACATTATAGCTTCCATCGCGTTTTTTCGCCCCTAAGCCATCGGTTGAAATTAAAAGAGCATTTTCAGATTTGCCAAGGACAATTTTGACTTCAGCCGTCATATAGGTACGCAACGCACCATCGGCATTATCAATATTGAAAATGCCATTATAATAAATAGCCGACGACGAAGATGAACTAGATGTGCTAGCACTTGAGTTAAAACTTATGTCATTGCGAATAGATTCAGGTGCTGGTTCAATCGCTTCCAAAACGCCATCATAGCGCCGTTCTGGATTACCGATCACATTGAAGTATAGGGGTTGGCCAGTTTTGACATTAACAACATCAGCTTCTGAAATTTCAGCGCGGATGGTCATTTTGGTAAGATCACCAATAATTGCAATGGTTGGCGCCGATTGAACAGCATTAACGTTTTGGCCTTCTTGAACAACCGTTGCGAGCACCGTTCCATCAAAAGGCGCCGTAACTCGTGTATAGCCAAGATCTACTTTTGCTGTCTCAACATCCACTTGCGATTGGATAATTTGCGCGTTTAATGCGTCAATTTGGGCTTGGCGCACATTTACCTCGGCCTCAGCACTATCAAAATCAGCTTTTGACACTGCATTGCTCGCAATCATATTTTTTTGGCGAGCAAGGTTTTTTTGCGCAAGTACTAGTTGAGCTTGCAGCTCGGCTAGCTTAGCGTGATTGTTGCTCAGCGCTGCTTCTTTATTTTTAAGATCATTTGCTTGAGTAGTTGAGTCAATTTCAGCTAATAAATCGCCTTCTTTTACTTCACTGCCGGGCTGAACTTTAAGTGAAATAATACGACCCGTTGCGCGCGCGCCTACGGCCACCAAGCGATATGGTTTGACAATACCGGTCGCAAGAGCGGTTACCTCAATATCACCGCGTTTTATCGGGGCAGTCATATAATTGGGTTCGCTTGTTTGGCTCGAAAATAACATTTGATAAAGAAAATAGACAATAATCAGCGCAATGGCGGCGATGATAACCAGTAATAATTTCTTTTTTGGTTTATACATAAGTCTTTATTCCTATCAAAAAATTTAATTTTATTGGCAAATATGCTTGCTTCTTATTGGCATTTGTTATTGATTGGCTCTTGGTTGAATATGAGGCCCAGTATTGCTGTCGGTAACTTCTTTGCGAGTTGTATCTAATGTTCCATTCCAACCGCCACCTAAAGCTTTCATTAGGGCAATATAATCGGTGGTGATGGATGCTTGCGCATCAATATAAGATTGTTGCGCTGAATAATGAGAACGTTCAGCAGTTAAAAGGTCTAAAAAGCTAGTATTACCCGATGTATAAAGATTGCGCGAAAGATCAAGTGCTTGGCGATAGGAACGCTCGGCTTGTCCTAATTTGGCTGCTCTTATTCTATCTTTGGATAGTGCAACAAGGGCGTTTTCAACTTCCTCAAGGGCAGTTAAAATTTTTGCACGATATGCAATAAAATATTGATCGCGCTGAGCTTCTGCCGCCATTACATCGGCAGCGCGTTGCCCGCCATTAAAAATTGGCACGCTAAAGCTTGGGCCAACTGCCCATGCAATCGATGAATTGCGTCCAAGGTCGCCAATTTGTGAAGCGGATGTTGAAATATTGCCGGTAAGTGAAAGCGATGGATAGCGCGCAGCTTCCTTTTGACCAATGCGTGCTGTTGCTGCGGCATATTGGCGTTCGCTTACTCGCACATCTGGACGGTTTAGCAAAATATCGGCGGGTATTCCACTTGCAATTGGCCATTTGGGGGTTGGAATGGCCTTGCGCTTTGCCATCATTGCATTAAGTGCAGCTGGTTGTTGCCCAGTTAAAACCGCTAAACGGTGGGTGGCGCTTGCTAATTGGCTTTCGAGTTGAGGAATATTTGCTTCAGTGCTAGCAGTTTGTCCCTCGGCATTTGATACGTCAAGCTGCGATACGGCGCCAGCGGCAAACTTATCGCGGGTAAGCTTTGCTGTGCTTTGCTGCGAAGCGACGCTTTCGCGGGTTAATGCAAGTTTTGCTTGTAGGCTGCGTACCTCAACATAATAGCTTGCAACATCACCAATCATTGTCACCAATGTTGCACGTAAATCTTCGTTAGCAGCATCAAGTCCATAACGTGAAGCTTCAACACCGCGCCGATTAGCACCAAAAAGATCAATTTCCCAGCTACTATCGAGGCCACCGCGATAAGCGCCTTGGTCGCTTTGCGTGCCGGTGCGGCTGCGATTATAAGAGCTTGATCCATTAAGACTTGGAAATAATGTGCTATTTGACGAGGCAAGGCTAGCGCGTGCTTCACGAATTTTAGCCTTGGCGGTTGCAACATCATTATTACCGCGAATAGCAACATCAATTAATTGGTCAAGTAAGGGGTCATTTAATTTATACCACCAATTGGCTAATTGCGCTGGTTGCAGCGGCGTTAAATTGTTAGATTTAGACCAGCTCGCTGGCAGTGAAAGATTTGGCTTTTGATAATCTGGACCAACAACACAGCCTGCCAATAAAAAAAGTGATAACATAGCCGACAGGCTTTTAGCCAATGAATAGTTGGATGTTTTATTGGCTAGTCTTTTGGTTATGTGCTTTGTGGCAGACATATTATAAAGGTTTCCTACCTGTTGGCCCTACTGGACTATTTTTCTTGCGCTTTTTGGCGATTACTTTAAATTTTGACTAAAAAATAGCATGTTTGATATGAATGGCGGTTAAACATCATAATTCTTAGCGATGCAATTGTTAGAGCAACAATATTTTTTTAAAAATCTAAATATTTGATTGTTGTTCAATTGTTTTATTATTAAAGCGGTTTTATTTTAAGCTAAGTCAAAGAAGCCCTAGTTTAGCCTAATTGCGTTTAAACATATTTTTTAAAATTTTGCTCGTGAATTATTTGTCATAATTGCAAAATTTTATTCATGCCAATGCTTAGAGCTGAGATAATATGTTTGAGATACTGCAAATAGAGATCTATTGAATTTTAACAATAGGATTGTTAAATTATTTTGTATTGGTAACTGCTGGATGACAATCCATGTTTAATCGCGTAAAGACAAAAGCGTTCTGTTTTATTAAAAACAAATTTTTTACAAAAAATTGATACAAATTTTGCATTTGATGATGCATCACAGTAAAAAAGCATGGCTTTTGCGATTCTCATTTACAAGAATGGGCGCCAAAACATCGAATCGATTGATAGCCTAGTGTGTTGTTGAACTAGGCCATTAACAAATGGAATAAGATTAAGATTGTAATATGGATAATAACCAACCCTCTAAAGATCCCTTTTCAAAACGTTTATGGCGTAAAATTCGGCAACCTTTAAAGGATTCAAAATTTTTTAAATCCCTTTTGGTGCATTTTATGGCAACCTATTTACGGCTGGTTTATTGGACAAATCCATTGTTAAAAGACTCGGATGATCCTAAAGAAGCCCATAAAAAATATAATCCTTTTATTATTACCTTTTGGCATGGTCGCCATATTATGGGGCCATTTTTGCGCCCTAAGGGGGAAACAATCATTGCCATGTTTTCTCGTTCGGCGGATGCGGAACTTAATGCGCGGGTAAGTGAGGTTTTAGGGCTTGAAACTGTGCGTGGTTCGGGTGGGCGCGGTGACAAACAAAAGGCGGAGCGCGGCGGTGCGCGTGCGCTCATTACCTTAAATAAGTCTTTGCGTGCTGGTAAAACAACCGCAATGATTGCCGATATTGCCCATGGTACAGCGCGAGAAGCTGGCAAAGGTATTATTCTTTTGGCAAAATTATCTGGCCGCCCGATTGTTCCTTATATTTATGCTTTTTCGCGTGAAAAAATATTGGAGAAAACTTGGGATAAAACCGCTATACCATTGCCTTTTGGTCGGTCTATTTTTCTCATGGGGGATGCCGTTTTTGTGCCGGAGGATGCCGATGATGATTTATTGGAAAAAAAACGACAGGAACTTACAGAAATTATGAACCGCTTAACTGTTGAGGCTTATGATAAGCTTCACCACAAAAAGCGGGGCTGATATGCGAAATTTAAGAGCAAGACTGGCATTGTCATTTTATCGGGGGCTTGGCTCAAGCTTTCGCCCTTTTGCGCCTTTTTATCTGTCAATGCGTGCAGCACGTGGCAAGGAAGAATTAAAGCGTAAGCGCGAACGGCTTGGTAAAGCGACAAAACCACGCCCATTGGGGCCATTAATCTGGCTGCATTCGGCAAGTGTTGGCGAAACAATGGCGCTTATTCCAATTGTTGAACGTATATTATTGATGAAAATCAATATATTATTGACAACTGGGACAGTTGCGTCGGCAAGGCTTGCAGATGAGCGTTTTGCTGATAGGGTTATCCATCAATATGCGCCGCTTGACATTGTCTCTTGTACAAGGCGTTTTTTAGACTATTGGAAGCCAGATATTTCTATTGTTTGCGAATCTGAAATTTGGCCAGTACGAATTTTTGAGCTTGCTAACCGGAAAATTCCGCAAATCATGCTTAATGCCCATTTATCTGAGCGTTCTTATAAGTCGTGGAAAAAACGCTCACGCGTTGCTTATGAAATCTTTTCAAGATTTGATGCGGTGGTTTGCCAAACGGAAGAAGATGCACGATATTTCCGCGATCTTGGTGCAGTGCGTGTATCGGTATCGGGCAATTTGAAGGCTGATGTTATTTTGCCAGGTAAACCGGCTGAGATTAAGCGTTATAAAAAGGCAATTGGTTTGCGCCCGGTCTGGGCGGCTATCTCAACCCATGAGGGAGAGGAAGCAATGGCGGCCGAGGTGCATAAAAAGCTATTGAAAAAGCATCCTGGGCTTTTGACAATTATTGTGCCGCGTCATGTAGAAAGAGCGCCTGTAATTGCCCGTCATTTCGATGATATTGGTTTGACCTTTGCCAGTAAAGCCTATGACCAAATGCCAACAAATGAGACTGATATTTTATTAGGTGATACGGTTGGCGATATGGGGCTTTATTTGCGCCTTACTCAAATTGCTTTTGTTGGCAAATCCTTAGCCGGCGAGGGCGGTCATAATCCTATCGAACCTGCTTTGAGCGGTGCAGCTATATTAAGTGGTCCCAATATTCAAAATTTTAAAGAAACCTATCAGGCTTTGATGAAAAATGAAGCAGTGCAATTGGTTGATGATGCAACCATGCTTGCCGGTTATGTTCATCATTTATTGGAACGGCCCGATGTGCGTGAGCGGATGATTGAATCTGGCCGCCAAACCATTACTCAATTAAGTGGGGCAAGAGAGCGTTGTTTTGAAGTATTGGAAAAATTTTTACAACCGCTAACTCTTGCTGCGCAATTAAGCCAAGCTGATAATATGTTGAATAAGCGGGATTAAAAAAGTGCAGGCACCAAAATTCTGGTGGCAGAATAACAGCCTTTCAAGCCTTTTACTAAGCCCCTTTGCTTGGGTCTATGGTTATTTCGCGGCTAGAAAAATGCAAAGTCATTCTGCGCCAAAGGTTGATGTGCCGGTTTTATGTATTGGCAATTTTACCCTTGGCGGAGCTGGTAAAACACCAGTGGCGATAAGCCTTGCAAAGACGGCGAAAACTATGGGGCTAAAGCCGGGTATTGTAACGCGCGGCCATGGTGGTTCGGTACAAAATGTCCATATTGTTGATATTGATAAAGATCACGCAACAAAGGTCGGCGATGAACCCTTATTATTAGCGCGCCATGCTCTTGTTGCGGTTTGTCAAGATCGCTTTTTGGCGGCACAATCTTTGATTGAACATGGCTGTGATATCATTTTAATGGATGATGGGTTTCAAAGCCGTAAATTATTGCCTAATTTAAGCCTATTGGTGGTCGATGCATTGCGCGGCATTGGTAATGGAGCTGTTTTTCCCTCTGGCCCGTTACGTGCACCGCTTGCAATGCAATTGGCATTTACCGATAAAATTCTTATTATCGGCAATAGAGCAGCGCAATTTGATAAAACAGTGTTTTTACCAATAAATGGCGGGCAGATAACTAATGCTAAATTACAACCAACAAGCAGTGTCGATTTAAAGGATAAAAAATTGCTAGCCTTTGCCGGCATTGGCAATCCAGATAAGTTTTTTGAAAGTGTAAGCGAGCTTGGCGGCATTATTGTTGAAAAGCGTGTTTTTGCTGACCATCATTTTTTTACCGCTAGCGAGGTAAAAAATATTGCTGTTGAGGCAAAGACCAAAGATCTTATGCTGGTTACCACCGCCAAAGATTATGTACGTTTGAAAGATCAAGAATTTGCTGCCAGTTTAGAAAAGTTGATCATTGTCGATGTCGAAGTGGTTTTTAGCCATGCCGATTATGGCCAAGACCTATTGGCTGAAACAATTAAAAAATTTAAAAGCCGCTAATTTTGACAGTGAATAATAAAGTCTGGAATGCGCTAAAATTTGCTACTATTGTTTAAAATCTAAGTTTTTTATTAAATTTTTTTTTTCAAAAAAAGATCGTTTTTATTTAAAAAAATATGAAATTACTAGTCTAATAAATACTTTTTAATTTATAAAAATGGTTTTTTATCAATATATTATTTATATAAATTGATATTTATCATTTGTTTGAAATAGGTAAAAATTTTAAAGAAATTGCGAAAATTAAATTAGTTCTTCTTTTTTATAAAAAAAGCGGTTATGGTTTAAAAGAACTCTAATGAAACGGTTTGTAGGAGGACCGGTTAGAGGTTGGGCGTTGGAGGATTGCCATTTGAATGATGCATGAGGATTGCATCATCAACATGTGTGGCAAGCGCATTTTTGGAGGAAAATATGACCAATAAAGTTTATCCCGTGCCATCAAGCATAAAGAAAAATACTTTGCTTGATGCGGATACTTATACCAAATGGTATGATGAGAGTATCAAGGATCCAGATACATTCTGGTCGCGCCATGGCCGCAGGATAGATTGGTATAAGCCATTCACTAAAGTTAAAAATACCAGTTTTAAAGGCCGTGTATCGATTAAATGGTATGAAGATGGTGTTACCAATGTCAGTTATAATTGTATTGATCGTCATTTGAAAAGCCGTGCTGATCAAGTGGCAATTATTTGGGAAGGTGACAATCCCTATATTGATAAAAAAATCACCTATCGCGAACTTTATGACAATGTTTGCCGCTTTGCCAATGTGTTGAAAAAACGCGGTGTCAAAAAAGGTGACCGTGTTACCATTTATTTGCCAATGATTCCAGAGCTTGCCTATGCGATGCTTGCTTGCGCCCGTATTGGCGCGATCCACTCGGTTGTATTTGCGGGCTTTTCGCCAGAGGCTTTAGCTGGCCGCTTGGTGGATTGTGAGTCAACCTTTGTGATTACAGCAGATCAGGGTGTACGCGGTGGCAAGCCCATTCATTTGAAAGAAAATGTTGATCTTGCGATTGATATTGCTGCTCGCCAATATACTATTGTCAATCAAGTACTGGTGGTGCGCCGAACCGGTGGTAAAATTGGTTGGGCGCCAGGTCGCGATATCTGGTATCATGAAGAAATGGTTGATGTGAAGGGTGATTGTCCACCTGCCAAAATGAAGGCGGAAGATCCATTATTCATTCTTTATACATCTGGCTCAACTGGTAAGCCAAAAGGTGTGTTACATACTACTGGTGGTTATCTTGTTTATGCATCTATGACCCATGAATATGTTTTTGATTATCATCCTAATGAAGTTTACTGGTGTACGGCTGACGCTGGTTGGATTACAGGACATTCTTATCTTGTTTATGGGCCATTATGTAATGGTGCTACAACCTTAATGTTTGAAGGTGTGCCCAATTTTCCGGATAATGCCCGTTTTTGGGAGGTAGTTGATAAGCATAAAGTCAATATTTTTTATACGGCGCCTACGGCAATTCGCTCGTTAATGGGGGCAGGGGATGAGTTTGTCACCCGCTCAAGGCGTACAAGCCTGCGTATTCTTGGCACAGTGGGCGAGCCAATCAATCCTGAAGTTTGGGAATGGTATTATAACGTGGTTGGTGATGGTCGTTGTCCGGTAATTGACACATGGTGGCAGACGGAAACTGGCGGCCACATGATTACGCCATTACCGGGGGCAACCGATCTTAAACCCGGTTCAGCAACTAAGCCGTTTTTTGGCGTGAAGCTTGATATTGTTGATGCAGAAGGCAATGTTCTTGAAGGGGCGGGTGAAGGTAATCTTTGCATTTCCGATTCTTGGCCGGGGCAAATGCGCAGTATCTATAAAGATCATGAGCGTTTTGTTGAAACCTATTTTTCCACCTATAAGGGAAAATATTTTTCTGGTGATGGCTGTCGGCGCGATGAAGATGGCTATTATTGGCTAACTGGTCGTGTGGATGACGTGCTTAATGTGTCTGGTCACCGCCTTGGTACTGCAGAAGTTGAATCCGCACTGGTTTCTGATCACTCGGTGGCAGAGGCTGCAGTTGTTGGCTTCCCCCATGCAATCAAAGGTCAAGGCATTTATTGCTATGTTTCTTTGATGGAAGGCATTGAACCAACCGATGCACTACGCCAAGAGCTTATCCAACATGTGCGCAAAGATATCGGACCAATTGCAACACCTGATAAAATTCAATTTGCACCTGGCTTGCCAAAAACCCGTTCGGGCAAAATTATGCGGCGTATCTTGCGTAAAATTGCTGAAAATGAATTTGAAAGCCTTGGTGATACATCAACCCTTGCCGATCCCGCCGTTGTGGATGACTTGATTGCTGGGCGCAAAGCAATTGGCTAAGAAATCTCATGCAAAACTGTGCAATGGTTTTGCATAGAGTTTTATAAAATAGAATGTCAACTTTGCTAATGCAGATTGACATTCTATAGCTACAGAATTGTAATTATTATTCCACATATTCCGATCGAAAGAATTTTTGTATAGTATTCATCTTTAAACGCTACGTTTATTGCCCCATATCAAAACATGCAGTTGCGGCAAGACATGGGCTTTAAACCAACCATCTAGGCAGACACGGTCAATTAGCCATTCCATGCGATTTAAGATGCCATTCGTATCAATTTCACCATCAAGGTCTTGCGGTTGCGGCGGCGTGTGATTGCCGGGCTGCAAATAAATATCTATATCGCAAAACTCCTCACCAATTGATCGCGCAAATTGGTAATCTACATCATCGAAAACGACAAATTTCAAAACGACTTTGGTATTTTTAGCAGCTTTTATTGCAGATTTTAAAATAGTACGGTCGCATTGCATTTTGCTAGATGGTGGTTTGGGGCTTAAAACCAGCCAATCAAGATCTTTAAACCATGGTTTGACGATAGAGCCTTGGGTTTCCATTGCAAAGGAATGACCGCGTTCTTTGCCAGTATGAATAAGATTATCAAGCGGTTGAATAGCAGGATTACCACCCGATAAGGACACCATAATAGAACGACCATTGGATAGTTTTTCAACTTCGTTTAATATAGTGCTGCTTGTCATTGGCTGCCATTGCTGGCGATAGCTACTTTCAACCGCATAAAGCGTATCACACCAGTCGCAACGATAATCACAGCCACCAGTACGCACAAAAACCGTTGGCATGCCAATAAGTACGCCCTCACCTTGAATGGTGGGGCCAAAAATTTCGCAAATGCGAATTGTATCAGTCATTGATCAATACCGTTAATCGTCATGCTTGGGGCAATATTTAGCCCAAGTTTTTGGTGTTTCACTTACTCTAACCGCATTTATTTGTGGGCATTGCGGTTTGAAACGCTCATAAAAATGGCGGGCAAGATTTTCAGCTGTGACACGATCATGGCCTAAAACATCATTTAAATGTCGATGGTCATATTCATCATCAATGATTTTTTTAGCAAAAGCCAGTTCTCGATAATCAACAACAAAGCCAAAATCATCAAGATCTTCTGCGGCAAGTTCAATGACCACAATATAATTATGGCCATGTAAACGGGCGCATGGGTGACTTTGCGGTAAGGCTGTCAACTGATGCGATGCGGAAAAATGAAATTCTTTGGAAATTATAAACATAGTTCAAACCACCTTATGTCAAAACGTGGTTTAATTGCGGCATTAATAGCAATGCCAGCGGTATGGGGTACCGCATAGTTTACTCTAAGCATAATGTTGTCCTTGTTTTAAACGGGTAGGCTGCGACCGTAAGCTGGCCATTATCATTAGCACAGCAAAAAGTAAAGGCTTTTAAGCGGCAAAAGATTTTGCTTGCTTGCTCATAATCCCTAAGAAATCGATTAGTGAGATAAAAGACTGCTCATTTTTTAGAAATTCTTCTGCGTTAAAGCATACCGGCAGGCTTTGATAAAAATCTATATTTTCCTCATCTATATAGGGCAGTGCGAAATAGGAGCCAAAAAGCAAAAGATAATAATCAATAAGGCATTGGTAGATTGTTAATTTTTGCGGTACCGATCGATAAAGCAGTGCGCGGGGTGATATGAATGCGATAAGCAATTGCTCTTTGATGTCTAGAAAATCATGGGGCCAATCGCGTTTTAAATATTTATGGTCAATTAAATGACGGATAGAAGATAAAAGAAAGCCTTGGTAATCTCCGATAAAATCGGTATCTTTAAAATGGCTGTTGCGTTCATTTTTATAAAGTGGAAAGGCAATTTCGAAATTTTCAACATTTTCAAGCAAAATGGCGTTAATAGTGATGTTGCCATTATCAATTTCAATGATACCATAACCTGCGGGAAAGCTTACAGTTGAAGGCATGGCATAATTATGGAGGTTATTAAATTGCGAATGGCCAAGAGCATGCATATGACCGCTAAAATGATAGCAAAGACCAGTTTTTGCTAATTTTTCACTAAAGGCTAAGGCTGGCATACGTTTTGCCCAGCTTACACCGCCTGCTAGCATATTTGTTTGTTCATGGCGCGGAAAACCAACCATTGGGTAATGGGAAAAAGCCAAAACTGTTTTGCCTTTTTGCTTGCCGCGCCTTACGATATCGGCAATCCAACCTTCAATATAGGGGCGATATTCAAGCGTTTTTTGCCAAGCAGCATTAGCATGCAAAATATATTTGCCTGTCCTATCTTGCCGTACAATATTGCCATCCAATAAAATAAGCCAAATATCATCTTCTATTTCAAGTAAATAAGAACTATCACTTGCTAAAAAACTATAATCATCAGTGTTTTTCGCCGATGCTTGCAGCCATTTTTTAGGCGTTTCGTGGTAAATAAAATTTGGGCTTTCGCCCATACCCCAATGCTTTGTGTATTCTAGTGCTTGGGCTTTTGTCGAGCACACCATGTCGGGGCTATAAAATACATGGCCTTCCGCTTGCTTGTTACCGGTTACATGAATGCCCTGTTGATCACTGGCTTTCACTAACCATTTTTCAAGTAGCTTTCCTTGGTCGTCAAAACAGTCATGATTGCCAAAAAGCGCATAAAAATGCATTTGATAGCGCAAGGACATTTTATCGAGAATATTTTTTAATGCTTGATAATTGGGGGCTTGTCCATCATCGGTTAAATCACCAAGTAGCACCACATGTTTAATGCCGCGTTTTTGAATATCATTAAGAGCGTTGTTAAGAGCGGCAATACTTTCATTAAAAACGCGGGTGGAAGCCATGCTATCTTTTAAGCTACGTAAACCAAGATCGCCACTGCCTGCTTCAAAAAGACCATAGCCAAAATAAATATCATGCAAATGGATATCGGATAAAATTGCTATTTTTTGCATGAAAATTCCTCTATTTTCACTATAAAATAGTAATATTCTGTCTTATAAAGGCGGTAACGCTTGATATTGAAAGCTAACAATGGCCAAGAAACTACGTCTTAGCAAGTAAAAATTGTACAAATTATTTTATTATCTCTCAGTTTTAAAGCGAATTTGTTTCGACCATAACAAATTTTGTCATATTTCTTAGGTAGGACACCCTCATGAAAAAAGAGGATATAATGCAGGATAATATAATTAATAAACAAGAACAGCCTCAAAATACTGCTAATTTATGGGACGATGCTTATGAATATTATATGATTGGCTATTATTTTTTGCGGATTTTGCATGGTACAAAGAAGCGCAATAAATATGTAATTAATCAGGAAATTTTAAATTGGTATGAGGAATATCACCTTATATTAGGTCTCTCGATTCCAGAATTTAATCGCATGGTCAAGCTGGAAGAGGGGAGTTTATCTATTGATGATTTTCGCTTAACATTGACGCCGTCCATTTTTCAACAAAAGCAGCCAGTTCCTAGACTATCAAACTTGCAAAAGCGTCTTGATATTCTCGCCGATATATTAAAATTAGATGGTGATGAAGTTGCTGTTATAAATGCAGTTTATCGCTTTGTTCGGTTTTTGCCACTGATGAAAATGATATCAGCTTTTGATGATAATAGTTGGTTACGCAGTGAACCAGATTTTAAGCACCTTTCTGATGTGCTTGGTAAAAATATCATGCAAATGCGTGAATTATTGCGCGATGATTCAAACCTTATACAAATGGGGCTGATTAAGGATCGCCATGGCGATAGCTGCACCGTATCTGAGCTTTTGATCAAGATCGTTGAAGGTGAAAGCTTTGAGATGGACGAGCTTTGCAACCAATTGGTTGGCTTGCAAACCAAACCCACCTTAAGCCTTAGCGATTATGATTTTTTGGCGCAAGATTGCGATGATGCTATTCGTATATTAAGTGGTAGTCTTGATAAGGGCGCAAAAGGCGTTGGCATATTGCTTTATGGCGCCCCAGGTACCGGTAAAACTGAATTTGCCAAGCTTCTAGCCGAGCATAGTGATGCACGCGCTGCTTTTATTGGTGAAGCAAGCGATGATAATAAAACCGATCCATCGCGCTATGAACGTCTTGTGCATTTATCGCTTTTGTCTGCCCTTGGCAAAAAAGCAGGTCGGGTTGTTGCCATTGTTGATGAGGCTGATGATATTTTTGCCGGCATTGATAATTATGATCCACGTGGTCGCGCTGGTTCCAAAGTCTTTATGAATAGGCTGGTTGAAAGCAGCGAAATTCCAGTAGTTTGGATTGTTAATGACTTGGAAAAGCTTGGCGAAACTATTTTGCGTCGTATGCTGCGTATTATTGAATTTCCAAAGCCAGCAAAAGTCATTCGCGAACGGATTATTACTCAAGAAGCTGAGAAAAACGGTGTTCGTCTTGATAGTGAAAGCTTTGAGATTTTGAGTAAGATACCCGCAGCACCTGCGCTTTTTGCAAGCGGCCTAAGAGCGGCGGCTTTGGGCGGCGGTGATGGGCGCATGGCCGTTTCTGCTGTTCATTCGGTGTTTAAGGCGCTTGGCGGTGAAGTACCTCACGCTTTAGATAAGGATAAAGCACAGGCAAAAAATTTCGAGATTGAGCTTGCCAATTCAAATGCGGATTTAAAGCAATTGGTCGAAAAAATTGTTCATCTCGGGCCAAAGCCATTATCCTTTTTGTTTATGGGAGCATCAGGCACAGGAAAATCACTTTTTGCCCGTCATTTGGCTGATAGGCTTGGCATGAAAGTTGCCCATAAGCGCGCATCAGATATTTTAAGCATGTGGGTTGGTGGTAGTGAAGAAAACATCGCCAACATCTTCAAGCAGGTTGCTGAAAATAATGAATTCTTGATCATTGATGAAGCAGATTCGCTGTTATTTAATCGCGAAGGTGCTATTCGCAGTTGGGAAGTTAGTCAGGTTAATGAAATGCTGACTTGGATGGAAAGCCACCCTTTGCCTTTTGCAGTGACAACCAATCTGGTTGAGCGGCTAGACCCTGCGGTCTTTAGACGGTTTTTGTTTAAAATTGAATTTTTGCCATTAAATTATGACCAAATTCAATTTGCTTTTAAACGCTATTTCAAAAGTGATGCGCCCGATAGTGTATTGGGATTAACACAACTGACCATTGGTGATTTTGCCGTTGTTGCCCGTAAATGCGATATATTGGCGGTTGAAGATATTGAAGCCATTGCGCAAATGCTAAAGACTGAAATTGAAATGAAAAAAGAAGCATCCATTCAATCATTATTATTGATGAATGGCACGTGAGCGTAACTAACCTTTGAAGCGAGCCGCATTTTGTAAAAATAGACTTTGTTAAAATGCGGCTTTGTCATTCATTTAACAAACAAACTGTCTATAATCTGTAGACTACCCGCAATTTACATCCATGCTATATTCTTAGATTTTAATGTTGTGAGGAGAAATTTTAAAATGGTCAAGAATATGTTGAAAGCTCTATGCCTAGGGCTTGGTATCATGTCAATCGCTTGGGGAGGATCAGCTATGGCAAGAAGTTTAAAACCAATAGAAAGCCAGCTTATTCAAGCGGTTAAAAAGCATGACAAAGCAAAAGTTGAAGCGTTGATAAACTCTGGTGCTTCGCTTGAAACACGTGATAGCGATGGTTCTACTCCTTTATTGATTGCTACCCGCGATAATGATATTGACATTGCTCGCATGTTGATTTTGGCGGGTGCGGACGTCAATGCTAAGGATAAAATTCAAGATAGTGCTTATCTTTATGCTGGTGCACGTGGGCATTTAGAAATATTGCGCCTAACCCTTGAACATGGCGCAGATGTGGAAAGTCTTAATCGCTATGGCGGAACAGCGCTTATTCCTGCTTGTGAACGCGGCCATGTTGAAACGGTAAAAGCTTTGCTGGAAGCAGGCGTTGATGTCAATCACGTCAATAATCTTGGTTGGACGGCATTGCTAGAAACGGTCATTCTTGGCGATGGTAGCAAAAATTATGTCGAAATTACCAAGATTTTATTAGATCATGGCGCAGATGCAAAAATTGCTGATAAAAATGGTGTCACCGCCTTAGATCATGCAAAACAAAAAGGCCAAAAGGACATTGTCGCCATTCTTGAAAAAGTCCAAGGGTAAAGCTTCATCTATTTCACAGCCTTCAAGACATTACGCGACTTGAAGGCGATAAGCCATGGATTAAATGGAAAACTGCTATCCATAGAAGCCACCATAAAATAAAACTGTTATTTGAATTTGATGATCGCCAAAACTAGTCGATTGGCCTGAGTAATTTCGATAAGCGATGGGACAACATGCTTGATGATATATTTCCCGATGCACAAGAAATATAACCCGAATGACTTTCCTTCATAGATATGCGAAGATATGCGACAAAGCCAAAATTATTAGTATGTGGAAAATCGCAATAATATATAAATGGATTATCAAAATCCAAATACCAATAGCGGCCAATTAACAAAACACTTAAATTTTTTATTAAAAAAACCGATTAACACTATAAGTGACAAAGTATAGCCACTTTAAAGTGGCATTATATATTTATAAAAAAGCAATACCTAAGTTTAAAAAAACAAGGCGTGATAAACACGATCCAGTTCCATCAATGCTTGGCTTTTATTCAAATCATTTAAAGGAAATATTATGCGTAAAATATTGCACATGCTATTTATTGGAAGTTTATTGATATGCAGCGCATGTGCATTAGATGTCGATCGCATCCTAAGGGTTGTTTCTTTAGCTCATCTTCTTGACAAAGGGTGCCAACAGAATACTTCATTGTGCAACAAATATAATCAATGTGTTTATAACGGGGTAAAATTGGACCGTTCCATCAAAAAAGACGACATTACTGCTTACAGCATAGAACTGAGTGGCCAATTATCTGAAAAAAGCAAAAATAGTCGTATACAAAAGTGGATTAATTATTGTGCCGCGAAATATAATATAAAACAATAACAAAGATATTTATGCTCTCATTGGATGTTAACCCGATTGAGCCTCGCTGCAAAAATTATTCTTTAGCTAGATCAACATCAAAGTGTGAGGCTATTGGTTGTTTTAGGCCTACCTATTTTTGACCATTGTGTTTTTAAACATGGTGGATTTTTGCATGGGTAAAACATCAAAAATTTCTCGCGGTGAGATGAAAAAAATGAAGATAAGCTGTTTATAAAAAAATTAGTATTGTAATTCATTTTCATTGATGTATTCTTATTGCAGTTACATTAATCGCAATGAGATTAAAATGGGAAGAGCATTTATTGATCATGTAACAAAGCTGATTGGCACTCAGGCTGTCGTTACCGATAGGGATGAAATTGCAATAGCTGCGCAGGATTGGCGCGGCAGATATGAGGGGGAGGCCCTTTGCATTTTGTATCCCGCTAATACGGATGAGCTAAGCAAGGTTTTAAAACTATGCTATGAGCTGGATATTGCCGTTGTGCCACAAGGTGGCAATACCAGTCTTTGTGGAGGATCAGTTCCACAAAATGCCGATGATAGTGGCAAACAGGCAGTGATTATCGGCTTAAAGCGGCTCAATCGCATTTTAAATGTAGATGTTATTGGCAATACTATCGAGGTCGAGGCTGGCTGTATTTTAGCAAATATCCATGACGCAGCCAAAGAAGTTGATCGCTATTATCCAATAAGCCTTGGTGCGGAAGGTTCATGCCAAATAGGTGGCACAATTGCAACCAATGCCGGTGGCACATCGGTTTTGCGTTATGGCAATACCCGTGAAAATGTCTTGGGCTTAGAAGTTGTTCTTGCCGATGGTAGTATCTGGTCGGGGCTTAATGGTTTGCGCAAAAATAATACCGGCTATGATTTAAAACAATTATTTATTGGCGCTGAAGGTACGCTTGGCATAATAACCAAGGCAGTATTAAAATTACACCCTTTGCCGCATAATCATGCGCTTGCATGGCTCGGCTTTTCTTCATTGGATAGTGTTTTAAAATTATTGCCGCTTTTTCAGCAGGCATGTGGGGCAAAACTCTCGGCTTTTGAATTGATGAATGACTTCCAATTAGATTTGGTGGTTGAATTTGTGGCAGACCGCCGCTCTCCGCTGCAAGAACGCCATAATTGGCATTTGTTAATCGAATTATCGGACAATACATCCGATGCCGCACTAAATGACCTTCTACAAACTGTTTTAGAACAAGCTTTTGAAAATGAATTGGTTGATGATGCGATCATTGCTTTAAGCCAAAAACAGTATTTTGATTTATGGGAAATTCGTCATAGCGTTTCGGAGGCAAATAAAAAGGCGGGTATTGGGCTTACAACAGATTGCGCTGTGCCTTTGTCGGCTATCGTTAATTTTATCGAAGATGCCACAACCAATGTTCATGCAATCATAGAAAACCTACCAATTATCATTGTTGCACATCTTGGTGATGGCAATATTCATTTTATTCCATTTTTATCTTTTGATGTTTGGGAAAAATGTGAAAATCGTGACCAATTAGCACAACGCCTTAGGCGTGCGGTTGATGAAGCGGCTTTGTCTTATAAGGGAACATTTAGCGCTGAGCATGGCATAGGGCGCATGCATTTACCTGAAATGGCACATTTTAAATCTGATGTAGAATTAAAAATGATGCGGGCAATTAAATCAGCCTTTGATGCAAAAAATATAATGAATCCGGGTGTGTTGCTGCCGGATATGTAATAAATGTCTTTGTAAAAATAAGCTCAAAGCTTTCATGATTGTGATGAGGGGAGAGCAAAACTAAGTGAGGAGAATGCAATGAAAAATCAAATATCGCGTAGAAATTTATTGAAACTTGGTGCTTTTAGCACTGTAGCGCTTGCCGCCCCCGCAGTTTGGAGCCCATCACGAGCACAGGGTAAAAAACGTATTACTGTAAGAGATGATGGTGGCATTTATAATCAGGCTTACACCGAAGTATTCTATCGTCCATTTACTGAAAAAACCGGTATTGAGGTTATTGGTGTGCCTGCGAATGCAGAGCCTGCAGCGCAAATCCGTTCTATGGTAGAAACTGGCACATATACTTGGGATATGGCTAAAATTTCTCAGCCAACCATTCTTGTCTTAACCTCTGGTGAGCGCAAATATTTGCAAAAGCATGGCCTTGAAAGTGATCCGGTCATTTCAACAATTCCGCAAAAATATATGAGCGAATGGGGTGTTGGCAATAATATTTATGCGACAATCCTTGCTTATCGCAATGAAGCCTTTGAAAATAAGCAAGCTCCTGCTTCATGGGCTGATTTTTATGATATTGAAAAATTTGAAGGCCGCCGCGCTTTGCGTCGTCATCCCTTTGATACGATTGAAGAAGCGCTTTTTGCCGATGGTGTCGATATTGCTAATATGTATCCTTGCGATACCGAGCGAGCATTTAAAAAGCTTGATCAAATCAAAAATGAAATTGAAGTCTTTTGGACAAGTGGCGCGCAGGTCGAGCAAATGTTGCAATCTGGCGAGGTCGACATGGTGCCTGTTTGGGTTTCACGCGCACATTCGGCCATTGCAGCCGGCAGCGATATTGGTGTTGTTTGGGATCAAAATATTTGGGGCGTGGATAATTGGTCTATTTTGGAAGGTACGCCCAATGCTGATCTTTGCCGTGAATTTATTATTTTTGCGTCCGATGCCAAGCGCAATGCCGAGCTCATGAAATTCTTCCCCGCCGGTGTTGCCCAAGTTGATGCTTTTGAATTTATTGATCCAAATGTTGCAAAAAATTGCCCAAGCTTCCCTGCTAATAGTGAAAAAGGCATTCAGATTGATGCAAAATATTGGCGCGACAATCAAGAAAAGCTCATCACAGATTATAATCAGTGGCTTTTGAGCTAAACCAAAAGCCTGCTTAATCAACAATAGATAAAGCCATTTTAATCACTCAAAAGCCCTTTGGGGCTTTTGAACAGGGGTGCTTTGTTTTTAAATGGCTAAAAATGGCGATTGATGAATGATTTAAAACACGAGCATTTTAAAAAATTTAAAAAATCGTTCAATTTGCCCCTAAAACCCAATTAATTCATGAAACAAACAAAAATTTAAGAGGAGAGCGATATGGGATCATCTAGTTTAACCATCAGACAGCTCAAAAAAACATATGGTAATTTTATCGCTTTGGCACCAACTGATCTTGATGTACCCGAAGGCGAGTTTTTAACCCTTCTTGGTCCTTCTGGTTCTGGTAAAACAACACTTTTAAATTTGATTTCAGGCCTCACCACACCTGATAGCGGTTCAGTTCTAGCCGGTGAGCGCGATATGACCTTTGCGCCGCCCCATGCGCGTGATTTGGGGGTTGTTTTTCAAAATTATGCGCTTTTCCCGCATATGACGATTGTAGAAAACATCGCTTTTCCATTGCAGATGCGAAAAATTCCCAATGATAAAGCAAAGTCCATGGCGTTAGAAGCTTTGGAAATGGTGCGCTTGCCGCAAGTTGCGCAGCGTTACCCTAAAGAGCTATCTGGCGGACAACAGCAGCGCATCGCTTTAGCACGCTGCATGGTTTACAAGCCATCTATTATTTTGATGGATGAGCCTTTAGGCGCGCTTGATAAAAATTTGCGCGAACATATGCAAATTGAGATTAAACAACTTCACCGCGAAATGGGTACAACTATTGTCTATGTCACTCATGATCAGGAAGAAGCGATGACCATGTCAGATCGCATCTGTTTGATGAATGCTGGTGCTATTGAGCAATTGGGTACGCCTGCTGATTTATACTTCCGGCCGCAATCCTTGTTTACCGCACAATTTTTGGGTGAATCCAATATATTTAAAGCGCAAATGAAAAGCGATCATGGCGAAGAATGCACTCTGCAATTGGCTGGAACGGCGATAAATGTGCGTGCCATGCGCAATAATGTAGATTTTTCGAATGATAAATCAGTCAATATCATGATCCGCCCACAAAATATGATTATCTCTTATCAGCCGAGTGAAAATAGCATCAAGGCAAGTATTTTTGATGTTATGGTAACCGGCAGTTTGACTAAGCTTTATGTTAATACGCAGATTGAGGGAGGTAACCAAGTTGTTGCTTCTTTTGTGACCCGCAATCAAAGTGAACAATATAAGCCTAATGATATAATTTATTTAAGCTGGGATGTGAGTGACAGTGTTGTTCTTCCAAATAGTGAGGAACGCAAATGAGCACATCACCAAGTCCTGCCAAAGCACAGAATAAATGGCTAAAGCCGCTTTTAATGGTGGCACCGATTATTATTTTATTGTCGGTCTTTTTGCTTTATCCAGTTTTCCAGCTACTCTTTTTGAGTGTTTGGGGCAAAGATGGCTTTACTCTTGCCCCTTATCAGCAAATTTTTTCATCTTCTTTGTACATGAATGTTATGTGGATCACGCTAAAGATTGCGTTTTTCACTACAGTCATTGCAATTATTTTAGGTTATCCGGTAGCCTATACAATTTCCCGTGCTAAAGAAAAAACCAAAGCGCGTTTGATATTTTGGGTTTTGTTAGCTTTTTGGACAAGTTTTCTTGTGCGTGCCTTTGCATGGGTGGTTATTTTGGGGCGCAATGGCGTTATCAATAATACATTAATCGGCTTTGGTATTATCGATAAGCCGCTTAACCTACTTTATGGCTTTAATTCAGTTCTTATTGGTATGGTTCATGCCATGATCCCATTGGCGATTATGACTATGCTATCGGTGATGGAAAATATCGATCGTAACTTGCCGCGCGCCGCAGGCACATTGGGGGCAAAGCCTGGAAAATCATTCTGGACGATTTATTTTCCCTTATCCATGCCGGGCGTCGCTGCGGCAAGCATCATGGTTTTTGTCACCGCAATTGGCTTTTTTATCGTACCAGCCTTGCTTGGCGGTAGACGTGATACCATGATTACCCAGCTTATTATTGATCAAGTACAGCAAACATTAAATTGGGAATTAGCTGCAGCAATTTCTGTTTTCCTTCTCCTTGTGGTTGTGGTCATCTTTATGGTTTATGATCGCATTTTTGGCTTTCAAAGCTTAACTGGCGAGAGTGCAACGACAACGCATAAGCGAAACTCAATTTTTCGCATTTTGGGTAATCGCGTACTTTCTTATATTGGTGATACAACCGATTTTATCCTAAAAATCTTCCCCAAACGCAAACAGCAGGAAAATGAGCAAGCTTCAGTCGGTGTTCGTAGCTTTGTATGGGTATTATTAGTGGTTATCAGTTTGCCAGCCTTTTTGATGATCCCACTATCATTTAGTACTGCCAATTTGTCATGGCCGCCAACCGGTTTTACTTTAAAATGGTATGAGGCCATTTGGCAGTCACCAATTTGGATGCAAGCTATCTGGCGCTCGATCATCATCGCAACCGGCACAGGTATTTTATCAATGCTTATTGGTGTACCAACTGCGTTTTTAATGGTGCGCCATCAAATGCGCGGTAAAAGCATTATGTTAGCCTTTATCTTGTCGCCAATTATTGTACCGCGCATTATTGTTGCTGTTGGCTTATTTTATGTTTTCGCTCAGCTTGGCATTGTTGGTACTATTCTTGGTTTGGTTATCGGTCATACCGTGGTGGCGGTACCTTATGTGGTTATGACGATGATGGCAGTGCTGCGCAATTATGATGTCAGATTAGATCTTGCCGCACAAAGTCTTGGCGCGACACCATGGAAAGCATTGAGGAAAGTAACATTTCCAATTTTAGGCGCTGGCATGTTTTCCTCATTCTTGTTTGCTTTTGCAACATCATTTGATGAACTTACCATTGCGCTATTTTCAACTGGTGGCGTTACGACCACCTTACCTAAGCAATTCTGGGATGAAGTTACCCTATCGGTGTCACCGGTAATCGCAGCCGTATCAAGCGGACTTTTGATTTTCATCGCTATTTTAATTTTCGTTGCCGACAAATTACGCCAACGTAGTCTTAATCGTTAAACTTAATTGCCAAACATTTGTGACATTCTCATTGATGTTTGGTTTATCTTCTGGAAAGAATTATTATGTTAACTTCACATGACCTAAAGGGTATTATCCCTGCAATTCCAACACCGCTTAATAATGATGACACAATTAATATTGATGCATCAAAAGCTTTGTTTTCGTGGCTATTACAGCAAGGTATTGATGGCGTTTTACCTATTGGCGGAACGGGTGAATATGGTTCACTGGCGCGTGCTGAGCGGCTAAAATTTGTCGAATTATCAAAAAAAGCAGTTGAAGGTAAAAAACCAGTTATTGCTGGGGTTTTAGATGCTGGCTATTATGATGCGATTGCTGCAGGAAAAGATCTTGCAAGTGCTGGTGCTGACGCACTTTTAGTGGTAACGCCTTATTATACCAATCCAACTCAAACCGGACTTTATGATTATTATTCGCGTTATGCAGATGCTTCCCCTGTACCTGTTTTAATTTACGAAATTCCTTATCGCACACGTATCGCCATTAATCCGGAAATTATTCACAAATTATCCCATCATCAAAATATTATTGGCATGAAGGCATGTAACACCGACATGTATCATTTTTTACAGGTTGTCGCCGGGGTTAGTGATAATTTTTCGGTTTTAAGTGGTGAGGATGGTCTTTTCCCATTGCATATGGCAGCTGGTGCAAAAGGTGGTATTGTTGTAACTGCAACCATGTTACCAAAAGCATGGCGGCTTATTTTTGACTTGGTCAATGCTAATCGTCTTCAAGAAGCCCTTGAGATTCATCGCGCAATTATTCCTTTGCTCAATTTAACTTTTGCCGAAACAAATCCAGGCCCGATGAAGTCGGTGCTCGATCTTGTTAAAGTTAATGCGCCCCATATGCTTTTGCCATTGGAAAAGCCAAATTTAAACCTATCCAATTCGCTGCGCGAAACCTATGCAGCGTTAATCGAGCGTTTTGAAAAATAGTTTTAGCTATTATAGATCACTCCTTGTAATGATAAGAATTGCAGGGAGTGGTTTTTAATCTATCAACAGTTTAATTTAAAATATGCTGACAATAATGTTGCTGTTTTTTTTGCAAATTAAATATATGGTTTTGAAAAATTATAAACTTCTTTTACAAATATGCATCTAAATCAAAATCGCTTAATTTTTAAATTATTGAAAGAATAAATATGCCCAAATTCTTGTCGGGTTCCAAACAAAACGAAATTGAAAATGATCCAAGGGATTCATCTTTATTCATTGGTTCTACCGAAAAGACATTTAGAGTTCTGCATGCTTTTGATGCTCCCCAAAGACAGTTGCCTTTATCTGATATTGCCCGTTTAGCCAATTTGGATCGCAGCGCCACCCAACGTATTGTTTATACTTTAGAAACCTTGGGGTATTTACAGCGTGTGCGCCAAACTAAAAATTATGCGCTAACTTCAAAAATATTACAGTTTTCCTATAATTATCTTAAATCGAATGAGTTGATTGATAAGGCCTCGCCCTATCTCTTCGCAATCAGCCGCGATATTGGTGAAACAACCAATTTGCAAGAGCTTGACGGTAATGAAGTTGTTTTTGTTGCGCGCTTTCCAGGCCAGCATCTTGTCAATGTTGATATTACTATTGGTAGTCGTTTACCTGCGGTTTTTACCGCGACAGGAACGGCTATTTTGTCGCGCCGTCCTATTGATGAGCTTGATGCAATTTTGCAATCAACCGTGCTTAATCCTCTTACTCCTTATTCATTGACCGATCCGCAAAAAATTCGTGAGCGTATTTTGGCAACTAAGGAAAAAGGTTATGCGCTGATTAGCAATGAAACAGTTATGGGGGATATTTCGCTTGCTGCCGCCATTACTGATGAGCATGGTATTGCAGTTGCCGGCCTTAATATTTCTGTTCCAACCACCCGTTGGACTGTTGAGCAAGTTGAAAAAGAATTGGTTCCCCATGTGCTTGTTGCTGCGACATCCATATCGTTTTCCAAGTTTAATTCCTATTGATTTTTAATTATATTTTCTTTGAGGCCGAAATGAAAAAATTGTTAAACTTTCACGATTATCGGCAGGCTGCCAAAAGAAAATTACCGCGTTTTTTATTTGAATATATTGATCGTGGCAGTGAAGATGAACATGCAATTTGTAATTTGCATAATAGTTTTTCCAACATACGATTAACCCCAAAAATTTTACAAGGCATTGATAATCCAGATTTATCAACCCAATATTTCAATAAAAATTATAATATACCGCTGATTATTGCACCTACTGCTTTGGCGGGTATCGTTGCTGTTGATGGTGAGGTAAAATTGGCAAGGAGCGCCGGTAAACTTGGCATTCCTTTTACTGTATCAACCCAATCGGTCACCACGATTGAAGATATTCGACAAAATGCGGCAGAAACTGAATTATGGTTTCAGCTTTATATGTGGCGCAATCGCAAACTCACGCAAACACTTTTAGAAAGAGTTTGGAATACAGGTGTAAGCACTTTGATGGTAACTGTTGATACACCAATATCACCAAAGCGCGAATATAATCAAAAAAACGGCTTTTCTATTCCGTTTCGTCCATCTTTGCGCTCCATATTGGATATTTTGGGCGCACCGCATTGGCTATTTTTTGTTCTTTTGCAATTATATAAAAGAAATGGTATGCCAAGCTATGGGCATTATCCAGAAGAATTTCGCCATAATATTATGTCCGTAAGCCAAAATGAAGAGTTGCGCATTGAGGATAAACTCAACTGGAGTGATGTTGAAAAATTACGCACTACATGGAAAGGGCAAATTATCCTAAAAGGCATATTATCGCCTAATGATGCGCAAAAAGCATTGGCGCTCGGCATGGATGGCATTGTTGTCTCTGCCCATGGCGGCCGAAATTTTGATAGTGCAGTAACCCCAATTGATGTTCTTGAGCCAATTATTGATAAAATGGGCGAAAAGCTAGCTATTTTTGCCGATAGTGGCGTGCGCCGTGGCAGTGATATTGCCAAATTATTATCATTTGGCGTAAAGGCAGTTTTATTAGGTCGCGCGCCATTGTGGGGATTGGCGGGGCAAGATGAAAAAGGTAGCATGATAATTCTTCAATTATTAATTGAAGAATTACAGCAAACCATGATTATGCTTGGATGCAAAAATATTGAAGATTTACCAATGTCGCGTAATGCGCAAAAATGATTTTAATAATTCTTTATTTTGATGTTTATATTGCGCAGCTTTGCTGCCAATATTATAATTTTCGATGATAATATCTGTATCAAGCAAAAATGCATTGCTACTATTGTTAGCCAATAAAATGATTATAGAAGCACCGCGAAGATGTGAACTTATATTTTGTGATAAGCTTTAAACCAAGATATAAATTTTGATAATCCATCATCAAGCGATGTTTGGGGGGCAAAATTCAGATCGCGTTGCGCTAATGTTATATCGGCATAAGTCATAGGCACATCTGCTGCCGGCATTGGCTCATATTGTTTGATTGCTGCCTTATTTGTCCACTTTTCGATAAGGTTTACAAATTCTTCAAGTTTTGATGGCCGGTTATTGCCTAAATTATAAACTGGCTCGATCGTGTTTTCAGTATTCAAAATACGATTTATTGCACCAATAATACCATCGACAATATCATCAATATATGTGAAGTCGCGCATCATATCGCCATAGTTAAAAAGCTTTATCGGTTTTTGATGCAATATAGCATCGGTAAAAAGCCAAGGTGCCATGTCTGGTCTTCCCCAAGGGCCATAAACTGTAAAAAAGCGTAAACCTATGCTGCGTAAACCGTGAATATGTTGATAGGAATTGGCTAAAAGCTCGCCAGCACGTTTGGTACTTGCATAAACGGAAACAGGTCCATCAACTCTGTCGCTTTCACTAAAAGGTATCTTTTTATTGCTACCATAGACCGATGAGGAACTTGCATAGATAATCGGTACGCTTTTTGGCATTTTAAGGGCTTGTTCAAAAACCGTTACCTGTCCGGTGACATTTGAATGAACATAGCTATAGGGATTTTCTATCGAATAGCGCACCCCAGCCTGTGCTGCTAAATGAATGATGATATCGGCATCCATATCATCAGATATGGCTGATCGTAATTCTTCCGGCAGCGCTATATCGGCTTTAGAAAAACGGAAATTTTTATCATTTTGCAATGATTTTAGCCGATGTTCTTTTAGTGTTGGGTCATAATAAGTGTTGAGATTATCAATGCCAACCACGCTCCAGCCATTTATAAGGAGTTGTTTTGCAACATGAAATCCAATAAATCCTGCCGTTCCAGTTACAATTGCTTTCATATTGATTAAAATCCCATATAAGATATGCCGGTTAAAATATTGCAGTTTAGTCAGTCTTTGTTATTTTTGATAAATATTTTTTTATCAAATTCTTAAGCTGCTTGACTAAAGCGACATTAATTTACCTGACTTTTTCAACTGTTTTTGTCTTTGCGTCAAGCTTTGATTTAAACCTATTTTAGTTTGGGGTAATCCAACGTTTTTGATAGTTCCGTACTAATAAAATCGAAAGCTACACTTTCCAATGAAGTGCTTAATTTACATAAAATATTTTTCAAAAAGGTTATTAAAAAATAATTATTTTATGTTTATTTTAGTAAAATTCAACTGCTTTTTATTACATAATCTTTCTAAAAATTCAGAAAATGAACCAAGTTTTGTAATATTATCCCAATCATCAAAAGAATAAAAATTACCAAATTTATCAGTTAGCAACCCAGAAGTGATCACATATTCGCCCATAGGGGTCATTTCTAATATTCCATTATCTGTAAACCTTTGATAATCTAATTTATCAAATCCAATTGACCCCCCCAAATCAAATTCAACAAATGGCGTTTTCCATTCACCGTAATTTTCTATTTTTGATAATCCATCAAATTGTTTTGCAAAAGACTTTGCAAAATTTGAAACTATACAACCGTCATTAATAAGGTCGTTTAGCTTATTTTCAATATCAACTTCTCTTCCCTGAAACCATCCCATTTCTAGCAATGGTTTCAATTTATCTTCCAATAAATCACATTCAAAACCTTTTATTATTTCCACCATTTATTTTCTCCTATTTTGGTTTTATAGCCGTGGCACCCAAATATTTAAGTGCATCTTTAGGCCTCGTCGCAAATATTACTTGTAATTTATATTAACGTAAAAAATAAGAAAACTTGAGACTATGCCTGCCTATTTTAGGGAGCCTTAAATGCTAACGAGATTAAAGAACAAATTATTTTATAGGGCAAGAAATGATTTTAAAGCCAATTTTAGTAGTTGGGCACCTTGAAGCAATGATCATTATTCAGGCTATCAATTGGTATATTCGCTATTGTTTAAGCTATAGGGATATTGAAGAGCTGTTATTGGAGCGCGACATCAAGGTTGATCTGGGTTAAATCAACCGTTGGATGCTGAAATATGCGCCAAAACAAGAAAAACGAGTGCGAAATTTCGAGACCAGCCCCATGCGGCGCAGTTTGCATCGATGAGACATATATCAAGTTTTTCTTAACTGTTTATTAAATATTTAAAGAAATTCTCTTGGCAGTTACAGTCATTTTAAACAATGCAATTTTTTTAATAAAAAGCAATAAATTAACTTTTATTGTCGCTAAACTTGCTTTAACACTAGGCAGCTAAAGCATATAAATGGTTCAAAGTGGTTTTGAGCTATGATATGCAAAGATTATCATAGAGCATTGCAGCAATGATGCATCTATTGACGGTTTAAAGGTTCATGAATGATGGCTCGCACCGATATTGCCCGACGTGTTTTTAACCATACATGGAAGCTTGATCCGATTGTTCGATCATTGCTTGATACTGATTTTTACAAATTGCTTATGCTGCAAATGATTTGGGGGCTTTATCGCGATGTTGATGTGACCTTTTCGCTGATCAATCGCACCAAGACTGTGCATTTGGCCGATGAAATTGATGAAGATGAATTACGCGCCCAACTTGACCATGCACGGCAATTGCGCTTTAGCAAAAAAGAAATGATTTGGCTTGGTGGTAATACATTTTACGGCCGCCGCCATATTTTCCAACCAGAATTTTTAAATTGGCTTCAAGATTTTCAACTGCCCGAATATGAATTGCGCCGCCGTGATGGCCAATATGAATTGCGCTTTTCTGGCCCTTGGACCCATACCACCATGTGGGAAATTCCTGCCCTTGCAATCATCAATGAATTGCGCTCACGTGCCGCAATGCGCAATCTTGGCCAGTTTGCCTTGGATGTGCTTTATGCGCGCGCCAAAGCCAAAATGTGGGGTAAGGTTGAACGTTTACGCAAATTGCCAGATATTCGCATTTCAGATTTTGGCACGCGGCGCCGCCATTCCTTTCTTTGGCAGCGTTGGTGTGTGGAAGCCTTGAAAGAAGGCATTGGCACAGCTTTTACTGGTACTAGCAATGTGCTGTTAGCTATGGATACGGATGTCGAGGCTCTTGGCACCAATGCCCATGAATTGCCGATGGTGGTTGCCGCTTTAGCTCAAAATGACGAACAGTTAAGCGCTGCTCCTTATAAGGTTATGCAGGATTGGAACCGCTATTATGGCGGCAATCTCTTAATTATTCTGCCTGATGCTTTTGGCACAGATTCATTCTTGCGCAATGCCCCTGATTGGGTTGCAGATTGGACAGGATTTCGCCCTGATAGTGCGCCACCAATCGAGGGTGGTGAAAAAATCATTAAGTGGTGGCAAGAGCATGGTAAAGACCCACGCGAAAAATTATTGATTTTTTCTGATGCTTTGGATGTTGATACGATTGAAGAAACCTATCGCCATTTTGATGGGCGGGTAAGAATGAGTTTTGGTTGGGGGACTAACCTAACCAATGATTTTGCTGGCTGCGCACCGGACGCAATTTCGGGCCTTAAAGCGATTTCATTGGTGTGCAAAGTTACCCATGCCAATGGTAGGCCTGCTGTTAAATTGTCAGATAATTTGCAAAAAGCAACTGGCGAACCTGATGAAATTAAGCGCTATATTGATTTTTTTGGCAATAAGGATCGCCTTGACCGCCCAGTAGAGATTTAGCAATTGACTTGCATTAAAATTGCAAAAATAATTTTGGTATGAGCATCTTTGCGTGTGACCGTATTTTTAAATAGGTCTAGCTGATTATTTTTTAATGTCAGCAAAGCATTTTGTTATTTGATAAGGTGTCTAAAATCAATTGTTGAGGATTTAGCACCCTCTAAACTCTTATGGTTTTCAGTCAACATTTTTTTCAGCAAATTTTTTACTTTTAAAAAATCTTGCATCAGGTTTTTATGGAGAATTTCTTCTCCTGAAATTATTGGAAAATCTGTGTAAAGAAGTCCATTTTCTAAAATATCCAAAATGGTTTTATTATCTGTTCGACTTTCAATGAAGGAAATAAATTTGGGCAAAAATATTAAATCTTCAGCGCATTCAGAAGAAATGCAATTATTTATTTGCATATCTATTAGGGTATATAACATACACGAAATTAGAAAATCGTAAGTAGTTTTTTGGTTTTTAAGGGGATCAATCATTTTATCAACTGCTCTAAGCAGTCTTACTGGAGAATAAAATTAACCGCTTGATGAAATTCTTTAGCGGTGATTAAAAATGTGAGTTAACATTTTTAAACGCGTAAACTATAATTATTGATAAGGTCGATCCGCAGGGTGAATGTAAGAGGGTAAAATTGTCTTATAAACATAAAGAAGATCTTTCGCCATGCAGGCCAATCCGTCCTCATTTTCCATAGTGTCATAAAAATTAAAAAGGTCTTCGGGGTTGTTAACTCCCAATGCTTTTTTTTTCCATTCAAGAAAGCAAACCAATAAATTAGCTTCATTATCCTTTGATATACCACTTTCACGTTTTTGCGAAAATACACCAGAATAAAAATGATACATGCCAGAAGCATTGATAACAAACATTCGTGGACGTGTGGTCATCAAAAATAGGGTATGTTCAATGTCCATGCATTTCCTCTTTTAGAAAATTGCAAGCCTACGCTAATTCATTAATATGAAAAATTTTGTTAAGCGCTTGTTTTAACCAAGTTAATAAAGCACAATCATATAAAAACCTGCCATCTAAATGGCATTTGCCATTTTGTGCGCCCATATCATTAAAGCGCTGCGCACCATGCACCACCCAGCGTTGCATCATGATGCGAGTTAGCTCCGCATGGAACTGAACGCCCCAGGCGTTTTCACCATAGCGAAAGGCTTGGGTGGGATAATTCGCGCCGCTTGCTAATAATAGTGCATCACGAGGAAGATCAAAACAACCTTCAAGATGAAAATGATAAACCATTTTTGGCCAGTTAAATAGGCTTTGGCCAACAGGAGTTGCCTCAATTGGATACCACCCAATTTCTACCAAGCCGTCCTTGTGCGAGCGAATTTGGCCACCAATATGGCGAGTTAACAATTGCGCTCCAAGGCAAATGCCTAAAAACGGTTTATTCTCACGCAACGGCACACTAATCCAATCCGTTTCATAGCGTACATAATCATGGGGATCATTGGCACTCATCGGGCCGCCAAAAATCACAACACCACTATGATGCACAAGGGTTTTGGGTAGTTTCTCACCTAGGGCAGGGCGTCTGATATCAAGGGGAAAACCAGCCTTTTGCAATAATTGTCCCACACGTCCAGCGGTAGAGCTTGCCTGATGCAAAACTACTAAAATAGGAGCTTTTTCCCCACTAGCTAATAAGGGCCGCTCATCATCATAATCCAATTTGAAATTATATGCCAGTGACATGATCTATCGCTCAACACCCATAATTTACAACCAGCCAATTATTTTTGGCAAACCCTTAAGCGTTTTTCTGGTGGTTCAGAGTGACGCTCTCTTTATCGTTTAAAGCAATATTTACCGCAAATTTTTCTATTTTTGGTAAATATGCTAAGCAGAAACACATCAATTTAACTGTTGTTTGGTGATGTTTTCTAAGTTTTTTATAAAATTGCTGCACAATTTTAAAAAAATCTTACGATAATCAACTTTCTATAGGCGCAAAGTCAATTCTCATTTCAGAAACAATCTATCAACGCCACGCAAACATTTGCAAACTGCCATTGATCAAACAATAAATATATTAACCATCTTATAAGCTATTTATTACTATAGGAAAAAGATTAAAACGAGTTTAATTTATAAAAATAACGAAAAATTGTTCAAAAATCGGCAAGAAAATAAAATTTTAATCCAATTAATGCCGATTTTTACACCACTTGAATGGTTGAATTTCTTCAACTTGATAAAAGTCCGTACTTGGCTAAAGGAACATAGACTAATCGTCTTTAACGCGGCCGCGTAATTTTTTAACGCTGCCGCGGCTCGTTTTACTGACTAAGCGGCGCTCCACCGAGGCTTTGGTTGGCCTTGTTTTCTTTCTTGGCGGTGGTGGTGGCGCACTTGCTTTTCGCAGTAAATCAACCAAACGCTCGCGCGCATCAATTCTGTTGCGCTCTTGTGTGCGAAAGCAATCAGCCTCAAGCAAAATTTGCCCATCCTTGGTGGCGCGTTGGCCGGCAAGTTTAATTAGGCGATCAATTATATCGGCAGAAATATCAGCTAAATGCGGGAAAAAACGCAATTGTACCGCAGTTGCGACCTTATTGACATTTTGTCCACCAGGTCCACTTGCGCGAATAAAGCTTTCTTCAAAACTGCTTTTATGAATGGTGATGGTTTCATTTACATAAAGGAAATCGTCACTTAAGTCTATTTTTTGTACCATGACGTAACCATCTTCAACACATGTTTATATTGGCTTAACCCATCGCTAGACTGGAGAAATTGCAGCATCTTTAGCAGAAAAAGGTATTAAACGCAAATCTACACGATGCGTTACTGAAATTGACCCCAGTATTTTATAAATTGTCGATTTTACGATCTATTGGCAATGAAAAAAAAATTATTTTTTACCAATATCAACCTTATGACCCTGCCATTGATAGCCACCTTTGCCAAAGGCTGAAAACCATACTGCTACTAATAAAATATCGCGATAAAAAATAGCAATTGCTTGCCGTATGGACATTGGCCACCCCACATAAGCGGTGGTTATGAATTCTACGCCATACCAAACAAGCATAAACCAAAGAATGGAGGTGAAGGACACCGCCCCCAAACATGCTGCAAGCAATAGGCATAGCAGTGGAAAAACGCTACCTGACAAGATTTCAATGTAAAAGAAAAAGGCAAAGGAGTCACGGCGCAGTTTGGCCCAGCGAACTTGCCTTGACCATACTGGTTGAAATTGCTTTTCGCCAAGCGGTTGGGCAAAAGGCATTGCAGATAGGCGTACTTTTAGTCCTTGTGAGCGCACGACCTTGGTGGCGGCAGCGTCTTCGGCAATTTCACTCGCTAGGGCTTCAATACCACCGGCATTATCTAATACCTCGCGCCGCCAAAATAATGTCTTACCTTGTGCAAAGCCGTTGCCAAGCGTATCGGAACATAATTGCCAGCGTGCTTGATAGCTATTTAAGAAAGCTGCTTCTACATCAGCAGCAAAATTTTCAGGCTCAGTACCAAGCGGCGGCGAAGCGACAAGCCCAGTATCATTTTTAAAACGAGCAAAAAGCTGAGCAATATAATCAGGCGGCATCAATACATTGGAATCGGTCATCACTACCCAATCATATTGAGCGACTTTCCAACCTTTGATTAGGTTGTTTAGTTTAGGATTTGGGCTAATTGGATTATCACCAATTAATAATTGTGATGGCACATCAGGATATTGCGCCATTAGTTTTTCAACCAAGGGAATAACTGGATCATTATCGCGCGAAACACAAAAAATAATTTCTTTTTTAGGGTGGTCTAGCGTGAAAGCGGAAGTAAGTGTACGTTCTAAATTATTTTCAAGACCAGCAACTGGCCGCAAGATAGTTACACCCTCATCATACCAAGTCTCAATTGTGCTAACGGGATGCCATTTTGAGCGAATAGCCACAACAAGCAAAGTTACAATTTGAAGCAATAGACACAAAGCTGCAAGTGTCACTAAAATGGTTCCTATAATCCACACGCTTGCTTTTTCCTCTCAGTTTTCAAAACTGTTATTTATCATAAATCTTATTTAATTCATTTTTGGCAAACTGTGAAGCTGCTTTTAATTAAAAGACGTATAATCAAATAATTAGATCTAATGATTACTAGGCTTATAATAAAAATCTACCCTTTGCCAACATATTATTTATAGCTATATTGTTTAGAACAAGAAATTGTCAAAAATATTATTGTGGTTTTATCGGAAATATTTCCCCTTGGTGCAGTAAAAATGCAACCAATTTTTTGACATCAAAAAGACCGTTAAAAGCACGATGCTCAAGATCTAATCCACCGGCATAAGCTCCCAATGCAGGTAAGATCAGACGTGAAAAATCGGTAGCAAAACAAAAGCCGCGTATAGATGCGCCATAGCGTTTAATCCGCTTAGCTGGGTGTAAATGGCCAGAAACTTGGCCCTTTTCACCATTTATTTGCGGTTCATGACAAAAAGTAAGGGTCTGAATTTTTTTTTCTGTAACAATTTCGCCACTTAAATTATCTGGCAAAAATGGATCATGGTTGCCGCTAATCCAAATCCAATGAAATTGTTGCGATAAGCTTGTCAAATATTGGCGAATGTCCGGTGCGATAAAATTAAATATGCGCGTATCGTGAAAGCTGTCACCAAGGCTTAATATTGCTTCAGGTTGATAATGCGCAAATAGCTTTGCTAATTTTTCAATAGTAATTTTAGTGTCAAGGGGTGGTATAAGGTGACCTTGACGTGCAAAGGCATTGCCTTTTTCAAAATGTAAGTCGGCAATAATTAATAATTTTTTACTTGGCCAATAAATAGCACCCGATGCATCAAGTATAAGATCTTGGCCACAAAAGCATATTTTAAAGGCTGTTCTCAAATAATATTTGCCTCTTAATCAATGAAATCTTCTAGCCATATATTGCTTAATGCTTGAAATGATTCAACACCATAGGCTTTACCCATGGTGTTGAAGGTATTGCATTTCAGTTAGTTTTTTCCCATGTTTTCAAAAAAGTCTTTCATACGTGAGAAAAAGCCGTGCGATTGCGGAGAATTTTCATGATTAGACAATTCATCAAATTCTTGTAGCAATTCACGTTGGCGCTTGGTTAGCTTTTGTGGTGTTTCAATCGTTACTTGAATATAAAGATCGCCTTTTACCTCTTGGCGCAAGACGGGCATGCCTTTGCCGCGTAAGCGGAATTGCTTGCCGTTTTGCGTACCTTCTGGCACTTTGACTAAATTTTGTGCGCCGTCAAGGGTTGATACATCAAACTCGCCACCAAGCGCTGCCTTGGTCATTGAAATGGGCACTGCACAATAAAGATCCGCACCATCACGCTGGAAAAACTCATGCGGTTTGACCGATAGGAAAATATAAAGATCGCCATTTGGTCCACCGCGCGATCCGGCTTCGCCTTCATTCGATAAGCGGATGCGTGTGCCATCTTCAATACCGGCTGGAATATTGACCGAAAGCGAGCGCTCTTGCTCGACTTTGCCTTGACCATGGCATTTAGGGCATGGATCCTCAATGACTTCCCCGCGACCATGACAAGTTGGGCAAGCGCGTTCCACGGAGAAAAAGCCTTGAGATGCCCTTACACGCCCAGCACCTTGACAGGTTGGACATGTTTTTGGTTTGGTGCCTTTTTTAGCACCAGTGCCGGAGCAGTCGTCACAAACAATATGGCTTGGCACACGAATTTGTGCAGTTTTACCGCTATAGGCTTCTTCAAGTGTGACTTCCATATTATAGCTAAGATCGGCGCCACGTTCACGGCCGTCACTACGACGACGGCGGCCGCCGCCCATCATATCGCCAAAAATATCTTCAAATATATCAGCAAAGCCACCGCCAAAGCCGCCGCCAAAACCTCCGCCGCCGCCAAAGCCACGATCACCATTTTCAAAGGCAGCATGGCCATATTGGTCATAAGCGGCGCGTTTTTGTGGGTCTTTTAACACATCATAGGCTTCGCCAAGTTCTTTGAATTTACGTTCAGCTTCTGCGTCACCGGGATTACGATCAGGGTGATATTGCATTGCTAATTTGCGAAAGGCTGCCTTTAGCCCCTTTTCATCGCATCCACGCGCAACGCCCAGCACTTCATAATAATCGACCTTCATATCTTGAATAATCCTGTTCTATTATTCCATTTCCATAGAACACATCTTATGAAAATATTATAGGTAGTGGCTTTAGTGAACTAAAGCCGTAGATTTTAAAGGATAACTATTGCCATTATAAATTCTCAATAGTCTTGAATTTCGAGCTTTAGACAAAAGCCCGACCCGCTTTAAAGTGGGCCGGGCTTTTTATCGTTAAAGCATTTTTACATTACTTTTTCTTATTATCGTCAATTTCTTCAAAATCAGCATCAACAACATCATCCTTGCCGCTTGCAGCATCTGCCGCAGCCTCAGGATCATCAGCCATATTACTGGCTTCATACATGGCTTGCCCAAGCTTCATGCTTGCTTCTGTAAGCCTATCACTCTTAGCGCGGATGTCGTCAGCATTATCACCTTCCATTGCTGCCTTAAGGTCAACAATAGCGGTTTCAATTGCAGCCTTATCTTCAGCCGAAACCTTATCACCATAATCAGCAACAGATTTTTCTGCAGAATGGATAAGACCTTCAGCCTGGTTTTTAGCTTCAACAATTTCACGACGCTTCTTGTCATCTGCGGCATGTTCTTCAGCTTCACGAACCATCTTTTCGATGTCATCATCGCTAAGACCACCAGATGCCTGAATACGCACTTGCTGTTCTTTACCAGTACCTTTATCTTTTGCAGAAACATTAACGATACCATTAGCATCAATATCAAATGTCACTTCAATTTGCGGTACGCCACGTGGTGCTGGTGGAATACCAACTAGGTTGAATTCGCCAAGCATCTTATTGTCGGCTGCCATTTCGCGCTCACCTTGGAATACGCGAATAGTCACAGCATTCTGGTTGTCTTCAGCAGTCGAGAACACATTAGATTTCTTGGTTGGAATAGTTGTGTTACGGTCGATAAGACGAGTAAACACGCCACCAAGAGTCTCAATACCAAGTGAAAGTGGTGTAACGTCAAGCAATAACACATCGGTTACGTCGCCTTGGATAACGCCAGCTTGAACTGCTGCACCCATTGCCACAACTTCATCAGGGTTAACACCCTTATGAGGATCTTTACCAAAGAAGTTTTTAACAACTTCTTGGATTTTTGGCATACGAGTCATACCGCCAACAAGAACCACTTCATCAATATCAGCAGCGGTCAAATCAGCATCTTTTAATGCAGCCTTACAAGGTTCAATGGTGCGCTTGACGAAATCTTCCACCAAGGATTCAAATTTGGCGCGAGTAAGTTTCATGGTCAAGTGCTTTGGACCAGTTTGGTCTGCAGTGATAAATGGCAGATTGATTTCAGTCTGCTGAGCCGATGAAAGCTCGATCTTTGCCTTTTCAGCAGCTTCTTTCAAGCGCTGTAATGCAAGCTTGTCGTTCTTAAGATCGATGCCTTGTTCTTTTTTGAATTCATCAGCAAAGTAAGAAACAAGACGCATGTCAAAGTCTTCACCACCAAGGAATGTGTCACCATTGGTTGATTTTACTTCAAAAACGCCATCGCCAATTTCCAAAATCGAAACGTCGAAGGTACCACCACCAAGATCGTAAACAGCAATGGTCTTACCGTCTTTTTTCTCAAGACCATAAGCGAGTGCTGCAGCAGTTGGTTCGTTGATAATACGAAGAACTTCAAGACCGGCAATCTTACCAGCATCTTTGGTTGCCTGACGCTGTGCATCATTAAAGTAAGCAGGAACAGTAATAACTGCTTGTTCTACTTTTTCACCAAGATAGGCTTCAGCAGTTTCTTTCATTTTCTGCAAAATCATTGCAGAAATCTGTGAAGGCGAATAGGTGTTGTCTTTTGCTTCAACAGCAGCATCGCCATTGTCACCGCGTACAATAGCATAAGGAACAAGTGCCTTATCCTTAGCAACGGTTGGATCATCAAAGCGACGACCGATAAGGCGCTTAACCGCAAAAATTGTGCCTTCTGGATTTGTCACGGCCTGACGTTTTGCAGGTTGCCCAACAAGGCGCTCACCGCCATCGGTGAAAGCAACGATTGATGGGGTGGTGCGTGCACCTTCCGCATTTTCAATTACTTTTGCTGTTTTGCCGTCCATGACAGCAACGCATGAATTGGTGGTACCAAGGTCAATACCAATAATTTTTGCCATTTTTCTCTCCATTCAGCGAACCACAAGGACCTATAAAAGCGTTCCGTAATGTGGTTCCTAATCGTTAATTTTGTTAAGCTTGAAATAAATTCCAACATAACAAGTTGATGGGTATATAAGGAGCGGTTTTTTTTACTGCAAGAGAGGATTGAGTTGTTTTTGCACTTCTTTATCAAAAAAATTGCTTTTTTTATTATTTTTTGTGTTTTTTTACCAAGCTGTGTCATTTTTGAAGTGGATTGATAGCAAAAACTCGTATTTTACTGTTTAATATATAGGTGTAGGTTTATAAAAGCCACCGCTATCCTTATATCATCGGCAGCCGTTTTCCTAATCCTTGCAAGGGGTGTTGGTTGCAAATAAAACCACCAACACCAAGCAACATTATTTTACAATTTTAAAAAGACCTAACGCAGATAGCTTTCAACCAACATAGCAAAATAACTGCCACCAAGTGGGATGAGTGCGTCATTAAAGTTATAGTTGGGATTATGCAAAGGCGCACTTTCACCATTGCCAATCATTAAATAGCTGCCTTTACGCTCTTCAAGCATAAAAGCAAAATCTTCACTACCGGAAACTCTTGGCATATCGCGATTGACCATTGTGTCACCAAAGGCATTTTGGGCAACGTCAAGCGCAAATTCGGTTTCTGCCTGATGATTAACAAGCGGAGGGTAGACGCGCTTATAAATAACCTCTGCTGTTGCGCCAAAACATTCAGCCTGCGTTTTTGCAATTTTTTCGATACGCTCTTGTAGTAAATCACGAGTTTGTGGGGTGAAACAGCGTATTGTCAGCAGCATTTCAGCACTATCAGGAATAACATTGGCGGCAAAACCTGCATGAAAACTACCAATGGTTACTACTGCCGCTTCAGAAGGTGGTACATTGCGTGATACGATTGTTTGTAGCGCATTAATGAGCATGCCACCAATGGCAATAGGATCAATGGCTTTTTCAGGCAATGCGCCATGACCGCCTTTGCCGTGAATGATTATTTTAGCCGTATCGCTAGACGGCATGAAAGTACCCACTTTACTGCCCATGTAGCCAATTGGCGCATCCGGCCAATTATGCAATGCAAAAATCTTATCACATGGATATTTTTGAAATAACCCATCATCTATCATGGCTTTTGCGCCGGCATAACCTTCTTCTGCGGGCTGAAAAATCAGATTAACTGTGCCATCAAAATTCTTGCTTTCGGCAAAATAACGAGCCGCCGCCAATAACATGGCCGTATGACCATCATGGCCACAAGCATGCATCTTTCCAGCATTTTTACTGGAATAAGAAAGGTTGGTTTGCTCTTCAATCGGTAGAGCGTCAAAATCTGCTCGCAGACCAATGGTTTTGGTGCCATTGCCGCATTTTAGTTGGCCAACAACACCAGTTTTGCCAATTTGCGTTTCAACCTCATAGCCCCAACTTTTTAATAATTTCGATACAATATCTGCGGTTCGATGCTCTTCATAGGCAAGTTCTGGATGGGCGTGTAAATCTTGGCGAATAGCAACCATATCATCATTAAAGCGCATGATATGATCTTGGATGTTTTGAATATTAGGAAAATTTTGCTTTGTACTCATAGTTCAAAACCTTATCGTTTGTTACGTTTTTCATGAAACAGTGAAGCTGCGATAATACCAATAATGAGGGCTGACCCGAGATACCAAAATGGCGCCATGATATTTTTGTCCGATATTTTTAAAAGCCAAGTCACAATGATTTGTGCTGTGCCGCCAAAAATAGTAACACCAAAAGCATAGATCACTCCCGTTGCAGTTGCACGAATTGACCGCTCAAAAGCTTCCATAATCATTAAAACGCTAAATGTCATAAGAAGGCCAAGGCAACCAATGCCGATGGTATGGAAAATGAAGAATAATGTTGGTGTTGCAACAAAATAAAAATCAAAAAAGCTAGCTATAAGCGCAATGAGCAAAATTATCAGTGCAACTGGCTTACGCCGTTCCAACTTATCGCATAAAAATCCAGAAATAATTGAGAAGATTATCATAACAATACTGGCATAGCTGGTAACCAGAAAAGTCTGCGATTCTCCCATAGTCGTCACTGTTTTAAGATAATTTGGCATGTAGAAAATCAAAATATACATAAGCGCAGTGACAGGTAAAATATAAAGAACGCCAAGGCAAGTTTGTAGCAAATGCTTGTCTAACAAAACTGCGAAAGGATGGCTGCTTTGTTGTGTGTGGCTTTCCGCTTCAAAGGTTTCATTAATATGGGCACGAATATAAAGCCCTACAGGAATAATAAGCAACGAGAAGATGAAAGGCACGCGCCAACCCCAACTATGCAAGGCTTCCGTCGATAATACTGCTGTTAGACTAGCCGCCATGAGCGAACCGGTTAGAGAGCTTAAGCCTTGACCGATAAATTGCCAGCTAACAAAAAAGCCACGTTGATGACGTTCTGCCGATTCCATCAGCAATGTTGTTGCTGCACCAATTTCGCCGCCTGCAGAAAATCCTTGCAATAGCCTACCAACGACCAATAAAATCGGTGCCATAATACCAATAGCCGAAGCAGGCGGGGCAAAACCAATCAAAGCACTGCCTAAAGCCATTAACAAAATTGTCAAAAGCATAGCAGCTTTTCGGCCCTTGCGATCAGCATAAGCTCCAATCATGATGCTACCAAGCGGACGCATAACAAAGCCGACACCAAAAACGCCAACCGAAAATAAAAGCGATGTCAACCAGTCTTCTGATTTAAAGAAAACTTGTCCGATAATACCAGCAAAAAAGCTATATACGGTAAAATCGAAAATTTCCAAAAAATTGCCAATACTAGCTGCTACAATCAGCTTGGTTTTTTCAGATTTTGTTTTGAGCGCAGAACTGGTCGTTGTCTGTACTCCATTTTTGGAATGTACCATAGTTCCCCAATATCTTTTTTAATTAAGAGTTCATCTAAAGATATAATTTATATAGAATAATTAAAAAAATAAAATCAATTCGTAAGGGATTAAGATTTTTATTGATTATTGGTTCAATATAGATTGTTTTAACCATATTCGCCCCAATTGATTTGCACCCGATAATAATCGCCTTGTTGTTTTATAAATAGGCTATATTCATACTGCACATTATTGTCATTTTCATTGTAGAATAAACAGTAATGGTAGGATTCTAGCTCAAATTTATGAGGGTGGATTTCACAGTATTTAAGTTGAAATCTTTGCTTATAAAAATTAATAATTTCTGACAGCGAGAGGGTGGTTTTAAACTCTACCACGCGATATTCGAAACTGGTCACCTCAAATATTTAAAAAGAAAGCCTAATTGGTTTGATAATATTATGTGAGGGAATAGGAAAATTTTGCAAATCTGTGGGTAAAAACCAAGCGTAAAAACTATCTTTTTTAACACCTTCTTCTAAAATAGGTGCCATAGCAAGACTTGTACAAATTATAAGTGCTAGACCAGAAAAGATGGCGAAAATGGCAACAATAAATCGGATGATTGCTTCCTTTTCAAAATGAAATGGCATTGGGATTAATTCATTTACCCTAATGCCAATTTATGACAGTCTATTCGTATAAAATTGTGTTTTAGCGGTTATCGCCGTCTTAAAACACTTAAAACTTCACGGCTTGGGTGGCCATCAGCTTTCAAACCATTGCGCTTTTGAAAAGCTTGAATGGCTGTTTTTGAAGCTTCGCCAATGCGCCCATCAATTGGACCATTATAATAGCCAAGGCTTTTAAGATGATTTTGCAATTCTTGCCGCTCGCTCATGCTAATGGGCGTAAAGGGCCGGCTCCAATCACGCACCAAACCACCATAGCCAGCAATTCTATCAGCCAATAAGCCGACTGCAAAGGCATAGCGATCAGCTGAATTATAACGTTTGATGACATTAAAATTCTTAGTCACCAAAAATACGGGCCCTTCACGTCCATCTGGTAATTTAAGAGTTGCTGAATCGTTAGGAAAAGGAAATGCTGAGCCATTAGCACGGCGCAAGCCAAGACGCTGCCATTCAGCAAGGCGTAATGATCCACCGGGGAATTTACCGGTGGCAGGTAATATAACTTCATAGCCCCAAGTTTTGCCACTCTGCCAACCATTTTTGTGGAGCAAATTAGCCGCAGTTCCCAATGCATCAGGAATAGAATTCCAAATATCACGCCTGCCATCGCCATCAATATCAACAGCATAGTCTAAATAACTGGTTGGAATAAATTGGGTGTGTCCTAAAGCACCAGCCCAAGAACCAGTTAAATGTGAACGGTCAATATCACCACTTTGCAAGATTTGCATTGCTGCTATTAATTGCGTACGGCCAAATTTTGCCCGCTTGGGATAGCCATAGGCAAGGGTTGCGAGTGAGCGTATAGCATCACGCATGATATCATCGCGCTTTAAAGCTGCGCCATAATTTGATTCCATTGACCAGATAGCGAGCAAAATATAACGGCTAACACCAAAGCGTTGTTCAATAACATTGAGAACTTTTGCCCATTGGCGACCATGGGCCTGTCCTTGAGCTACTGCTTCATCTTGAACACGATTATCAAAATAATTCCATGTCGGATCTTTAAATTCAGGTTGCCATGCCGCCTTTTTCAAGACTTCAGGATCTGGCGTAGTAACGCCGCGAAAGGCAAGATTGAAAGTTTTATCACTTATGCCCGATTGGCGAGCAGTGCTACGAAATTGCTCAATCCAACGCAAAAAACCTGCATCGGCAAAAGCCGGCGAAACACCAACAAAACTTGCACCAAATATAGCAAAAGCTGAACCAATGACCAATTGGCGGCGCGATATACCCATAGTGGTAGGCGCATCATGCTGGCTTTGTATTCCATTCCTATGCCAAAATTTTTTCATGATAATCCTCTTTTGCAATGATCAAACCTATCATCCCACAGCAAGAGTTATTAATCCGTTTATAAAATTGCATATTATTCATATAATACAGGATTTAAACGTGGTTTTCAAAGTAAACATTTGTTTTTCACTTGATGTACGCGTCAATTCATAGCGTTTTTTGGATAATTGAAATAAATCAAGTCATAAACATACACTTGTTAAAATCTAGTCTAATTTTGTGTGTAATTGATGACATGCGCCTTTTTGGCACATTTTTTTATGCTTAAGGGCTTGTATTATTTGTTGAGAAAAAAATACAACTATTATTATAAAAAGACAAAGTAGAGATTGAGATTATTGTTTTAATTAAAATTTTGCCGCTAATTGCGACGGGCTTTTGAGGGAAAGTTTGATGTCATTATTGGTAAAAATTTGCAAAATTGGTTGATGCGTAAGTGATGTGTTGCCTCGTTTGATTTGGAAATATGTCCATTTTATTCATTCCGTTATTGCAAATAATTTTGTAGGTAAGGAGAGTAGGGGTGCCTCATTTCATCAAGCAAGGCTCAAAAACCCATTTGGGCCATAAATCGTTATTTGCCACAAGTTTAGTTGCACTATTATTGTCAACAGGGTTGGCGACCGCGCAAACCGCAAGTCCTGGTGCCCCAATCGTTCTTGATGCTGTTGTTATTGATGGCAACAATGGTCGTGAAGCTGAGGTTGAACGTCGTTTCCAAGCAATGCCAGGTGGCGTTAATCTTGTGTCGCAAGATGATATGCCAACGTCAGCCAATCTTACCTTATCGCGTGCATTAGAGCAGGTGCCAGGTGTGGTTATTCAAAATTTCTTTGGTGGTAACGATCAGCCACGTATTCAAATTCGTGGCTCTGGCCTGCAACAAAATCCTGTAGAGCGCGGTATTTTAATGCTGCAAAATGGCTTGCCGCTCAATCGCGCCGATGGATCTTACATTGTTGGGCTTGCTAATCCTAGTCAAGCGCAATCTATCGAGGCTTACCGTGGGTATATGGCAAATCGCATTGGCGCAACAGTGCTTGGCGGTGCTATAAATATGGTGTCGCCCACAGGTTTAAGCCAGCAAGGCGCAAGCTTTACCGCAAGTGGTGGTAGTTTTGGTCAATATAATTTGGGTGGCCAATTTGGTTTTGCCAAAGATAATTATGATGGTTTTATACAAGTCGATCATAGCAAGCGCGATGGGTTTCGCGATTATAATGCTTCAGAGCGAACGAGCATCAGTGGTAATATTGGTTTTCGTATCAATGATAGAGTAACAACTCGTTTTTTTGCAGGTTATACCGATCTTGATTTTGATGTTGCGGGGCCAGTTAATAAAACGATGCTTAAAAAACGCCCTCAAACCAATTGGTCTGGGCCAACGCTAACACCAAATGGCGCAATTAACCCCGGTCCTAATGTTTGGCGTGATCGCCCAAAGCGTGAAGCAACTCAATATCTTATTGGTAATCGTACCAGTTTTGAAATGGGTGCGCATCTTTTTGATGTGGCTTTTAGTTATAGCTATAGTGATGATATGTTTCGCTTTCCCGTTTCAGCCGGCGTGCGTCAATCAAAAGGTGGCGACTTTACCGCTCTTGCTCATTATGCATATAGCCCTGATGAAAGTAAAGCTTTACCCCTTTTCGAATTGTCATTGCTTTATGCAACGGGTTCGATGGAGCGTGATTACTATCTTAATCAATCAGGCAGTAAAGGTGCAAAATTTGGTGCCAATGATTTAGATTCAACAACCCTATCACTATTTGCAGGTTTAAATGTGCCAATTGCGCAAAAATGGACATTATCGCCATCTGTGTCGTTTGCACATGCCACCCGCGATAATGATGATCGTTATGATGGAGTAAGGCGGCCAACCATTGCCTATAATCCACGCATGCCTGATCGTCTTTTACCTAATGGTGCGGTTGCGGCAAACGATACAAGTTATAAGCATAGCTATTCTGGTTGGAGTCCAGCCCTTGCGCTTAGCTATGAAATTTCCGATGAACAAACTGCTTATGTAGCCGTTAGCCATAATTTCGAGCCGCCAAGTCAAGATGATCTGATCGCGACAATTAATGGCACTCCAAATTCGAGCGCTGGTCGCCCTAATCCAGCAACGCCTTTTGTATCCTATGCAAGTTTTGCAACGCCTGATCTTGATGCACAAAAGGCAACAACAGTGGAAGCTGGTTGGCGTGGTCGGTTTGATCGCTTCTCCTTTGATCTATCTAGCTATTATTCATGGGTGGATAATGAATTATTGAGTTTGCGTGATGTGAGCGGCGCACCACTTGGTGCCGTCAATGCTGATGATACGCGTCATTTTGGTATTGATATCGGGCTTGGTGCACAGTTTACCAACCAATTTTCGGGGCGTTTGGCCTATACTTACCAAAATTTCCGTTTTCATGATGATGCGCTACGCGGCAATAATTATCTTGCTGGAGCGCCGCGCCATATTATCAATGCCATGTTACAATATCAGCCAATCGATGAATGGATTATTCAAACCAATGTGCGATGGCTGCCAAGCAAAACTCCAGTTGATAATATGAATACGCTTTACAATGACGCCTATGCAATTGTGGATTTGCGCAGTGAATATCAAATCAACAAAAATTTCAGAATATTTGGCGAAATAACCAATTTATTTGATAAAAAATATGCGTCTTCTACCATTATTGCAGATTCTGCACGACCTGACCAAGCGGCTTTTTTACCAGGTGATGGCAGAGGTTTTTTTGCAGGTATCAAGGCTTCGTTCTAAATACTGAAATAGTCCTAATGGCCATGTGCAAAGGAGAATAGGGTATCATGTTTAAGGTGAATAGACGTCATGTTCTTTTAGGTTTGGCCACAAGTACTATAATCCTACCCAATATAGGACAGGTATTGGCGCAAACAAGTGAAGAGCAGGCGGCCAACATTATTTGGGGCCCGCCAGCAACGCCATCGCTTATCCCAGCTTTTGCGATTGCTAGTGGCATGCTTGACGAGCTTATTCCCAATTGTCAGTTTAAAGTTTGGAATAGCCCCGATCAAATCCGTGCTGGTTTAACCTCAGGCAAAATTACTATGGCGATTATGCCAAGCTATAGTGGTGCTAATCTTTATAATCGGGGGGTAAAGCTGCGGCTTGCCAATATTTTAACTGATGGGCTTTTATATATTGTTGCCAAAAAGGATGCCAATATTACATCACTTGCGGACTTAAAGGGCAAAAAGCTCGCGGTTCCTTTCAAAAATGATATGCCAGATCTTGTTATGCAAGCGGTGTTAAAAGCTCATGATATCGGGCAAAATGAAATTTCCATTAGCTATATTGGTAGCCCACCAGAGGCTATTCCAATGCTAATGATGGGGCGTGTTAATGCTGCGGTTTTGGTTGAGCCAGCAACCAGTGCAGCCATAGCAATGAGTGAAACTGCCCATAAAGATTTGGTTCGCGCCCTTGATATTCAAGACTTATGGCAAAAGGTGACGGGAAGTAAAATTTTACCGCAAGCCGGCCTTTTAGTTGGCCAAGGATTTGAAGGCGCACAAGGAGATGATAAAATCACGCGTCTTAATGATATTTTCAAATTGGCAACCGAGAAAATATTGAAAGATCCACAAATGGCCGCTAAAAGTGCTGCCAAATATCTCGATTTTCCAGCAAATCTTATAGAAAAAGCTTTGCCGCATAGTAATCTTGTCGTACATAGCGGGCGCGAAAGTAAGTCATCTTTGCAGGAATTATTCAGCTTATTATTGCAGCAAAACCCCGATATTTTAGGCGGAAAACTGCCTGATGATGGTTTTTTTGCCGGATGATACGTTATCGGATTATGTCGCATCTCTCATGGCTTATCCGTTATTTTTGGGGGGGCTTTGCCGGCCTCGCTGGTTTCTTTTGTTTTTTAGCCTTTTGGCAATTGGCACATGAACTTTATGGCAGTTTTGTACTGCCCTCACCACAGGAAACTTTTTTAAGTTTGCTTGCATTAATCAAGCAAGATGGCTTTGTTGATGCGGCTAAATTAACGGCATGGCGATCTCTTTATGGCTTCTTATGTGCGGCTCTAATTGGTACTTTGGGCGGCTTATTATGTGGATATTCCTTTGCTGCCATGCGGCTTATGCGGCCTATTATCACAATATTACTTGGAGTGCCGCCTATCGGCTGGATTGTACTCGCAATTATTTGGTTTGAGGCATCGGGTGGATCGGTGATTATGATCATTGCCGTTGCATCTTTTCCATTAATTTTTATGAGTAGCGCACAAGGAATTGCAACGCGTGATCGTAATCTTGATGCTATGGCACGTGCTTTCGGCATTGGTTGGTTTAAGCGTTTACGAACAATTTCCTTGCCGCAAATGGTGGCTCATGTCATGCCAGCTTGGTCGCTTTCGGCTGGTAGTGCGTGGAAAGTGGCAGTCATGGCAGAATTACTAAGTTATAGCGGTGGTTTGGGCGGTATTCTTGCGCAAGCGCGCACCTCTTTTGATGTTCCAAAGGTAACGGCTGTTATAATGGTGGTGGTTATTTTTGCTTTGATTACAGAATTTGGCATTATTCATCCCATCCGTGAATTATTGGAAAACTGGCGCCACGCTGATGAGCCATGGGGCGTAAAGAAAAGCGAAAACGATACTGTAGCGATAAAGAAGGATTAAAGCCATGAAACTTCTGTTTGAAGACGTTGCTTTTGCCTATCTTGGCCGCAATATTGTTGAAAATATAAATTTTTCGATATGTGATGGTGAAATCGTTGCGGTTCTTGGCCCCTCTGGCATAGGCAAAACGACATTGATGCAGATGGGAGCAGGGCTTCATCAACCAACTAAGGGGCAAATTATTCGCAATTATCAACGTCAAGCGGTGGTATTTCAAGAACCGCGATTGTTAAATTGGAAAACCACCTTTGATAATATTGCTTATGGTATAAAAAATAATTTATCCCGCCAAGAAAAACGCGCTATCGTGGTTAAAATGGCGGCAGCTGTTGGCCTTAGCCAAGATGATCTACTTAAATATCCCGCCGCTTTATCGGGCGGTATGCGCCAAAGAGTATCGGTTGCAAGAGCTTTGGCCATTAAGCCTGATATAATCTATTTTGATGAACCTTTTTCAGCCGTTGATATTGGGCTGCGGCGCAATTTACAAGACATTATCATTCAACAAGCAAAAGGTCTTGGTTTTTGTGGCTTGTTTATCACTCATGATCTCCATGAAGCTTTGCGCATCGCTAACCGGCTTTTATTAATTGGTGGTGTACCAGCCACTATAATAACTGAGCGCAATATTGCCGGTATTGCGGGTGAGCGCAGTGAGCGTGATATTTTTGAAATGATGGAAGCCTATCGTGTTGATCCTGCCTTTGGCGCATTGCTCAATGGTCAAACGGAGGCTTAGATGAGAGCAAAACTATTTAAAAGCCCATTTTTTTCCGAAGGTGTCTTTTTCTTTTTCCCGATTTGCGCGATTTATGCAGCATTAATGCCACTTATCTATGTTGTTGGTTATGGGCTTTCTTTTCCCGCTAGCGATTATATAGTGCCACAACAATGGCACGGTCATGAAATGATTTTTGGCTTTTTTTCATCCGCCCTTGCAGGTTTTTTAACCTCTGCCGTTGCTGAATGGACTGACACCAAACCAGTTCATGGTAAAGCCTTATTTTTACTCTTTATTCTTTGGTTGCCAGCGAGGTTAATTGGTCTGTTTGGTATTGACCATTTAATGATTGTTGCCAGTTTTTTTGATTTTTCTTTTTTAATACTTTTATTGTTTCTTATCCTAAAACCAATCATAAAAAAGCGCCAAACGCGAGCAGTCTCATTTGCCATTTGGTTGATTATTTTAATTATTGTTGAATTTTGTTTAAAATGGGCATGGTGGCATGAGGATGTGTTGCTTGCAAGCCGCGCGCTTAATAGTGAAATTTTAGTATTTGTAATTTTGTTTTCTCTGTCGCTTTCGCGTATTCATATTGTTGTGGTTAATCTTGCTCTTGATCCAAGTGGTAAATCCAGTCCCTATCGCCCGCATCCAGGACGACGAAATCTTGCTGCTTTTTTAACCGCTTTTTATGGTGTGGTTGCATTTTTCTTGCCCGATTCAATGATGCAATATTACTTGGCATTTGCAGCCGCAGCAGCTTTTTTCGACCGGTTGGCAGAATGGTTTATAGGGCGGGCAGTGTTTAAAACAGAAATTCTATGCTTATTCATGGCCAATTTAAGTGCAGGTCTTGGATTGTTGTTGATTGGATTATCGGGCTTCTATCCTTCAATATCGCCCTATCTTGGTTTGCATGTTTTAACAATTTTAACCCTAGGGCTAGCAGTTATCGCGGTGCTTATTATTGCTGGTTTGCGCCATTCAGGTCGTGATTTGACGATTATACCTTGGCAAGCAAAACTTAGCATTTGGGCGATCTGTCTTGCCGGAATCATGCGTGTTTTGCCGCAACTCATTGATGGTTTTCCATTCGCCCATTATCAATATATGATGTCATCACTGTTTTGGAGTGCTGCTTTTATTTTATGGCTTTTTGCTTATGTGCCACTTTTGCGCCACCCACTCCATCATCCTTAAGGGGTGGCTTGTATCTATAAATAGGGTGAAAAAAGCCAGATAACCCGATCAAGAAGGCGGGCAGTAAATGGACGATTTATAAGGTTTTGCAACAAAACTTGTTGGGCGTCTTGCATAGAGTTATCAATTTTTTCGGCAATTTCTTGCGCAAATTGATAATCCATAACCTCCATATCCACTTCAAAATTCAATCGCAATGAACGCGCATCCATATTGGACGTGCCGACATAAGCCCATTTGTCATCGATCACCATAAGCTTAGAATGATTAAATGTACCACCGGCTCGCCAAATATTGCAGTTGTCTTGCAATAATTGATCAAATTGCGCGCGCATGGCACGATCAACCTGTTTTAGGTTGTTTTCGCCTGGTATAACTATATCAACCCTAACTCCGCGCCGTGCCGCTGTTACAAGAGCACTTATTATTTCACGATCTGGCAAAAGATACGGTGTTTTAATACGGATGTGTTTTTGTGCTAACGAAAAGGCGCCAATGAGCATTTTATGATTGGTTTCAATGCAGCGATCAGGACCTGATGGAACGATCCGGATTATTTTGCCTTGGCCTGGTGCAAGGGTAGGGCGGGGAATAGCCCATTCAGCCCCAGTAAGCTTTTCATTGGTGGTAAAAATCCAGTCTTCGGTTGCAACATGAAAAAGATCGGCAACTGCTGGTCCCTCAATACGAAAATGGGTGTCGTTATAAGCTTGATCCCCTGATAAAAGATGCGAGAACCCAACGCGAATATTCATGCCGCCCGTAAAGGCAATTGCGCCATCAACTATCATGATTTTGCGGTGGGTGCGTAAATTGGCGTAAGGCAGGCGCAGGCCGATGATAATATTGCCGTTAAAAACATCAACAGGAACATTATGTTGTTTTAACAAATGCACGACACTTGGAAAAGAATAGCGCGCGCCAACTGCATCAATTAAAACTCGTACTGCTATGCCGCGCTTTACCGCATTAGCCAATGCGTTTACAAATTTTATTCCTATAGGATCGCGGTCAAAAATATAGCTTTCTAACAATATGCTGCGTTTGGCATTAGCTATAGCATCGAGCATAGCTTCATAAGCAAGATCGCCATCGTTTAATGCTTCAATATAATTGCCGCTTGTTTGATTGCAGCGGCTGACCTTATCGCCAAGACGGCTCATGGCTGCGCCGAAATATTGATAATTTTGTTCGATTAGTGACTTATCAACCGCATAATCGCTGAAGTGAAAATGCGCAATTTCATTGACTTTACGGCGCTGGCTGTCAACGCTTTTGCGTCTTATACGATTAACGCCAATAATCGCATAAATAACCGCTCCCAAAATAGGCGAAAGGATGATAACGCCCACCCAGCCGATAGCGGTGCGCACTTCTTGCTTGGTCATTGTTGCGTGAATTGCAGCGGTTAAACCCATGACAACTGATAAAACTGCAAGAATATGGGGCCAATAATGGAGAATTAGTTCAGTCATAAGGCTCTCAATCAAAATTTGATATCGTTGTCTTTGGCTGTGCTTCATTGTGATGAGCAGCAGTTTACTTGCATTTTCAATATTATAACATGGCAATAGCCATCTTTACAAGCAGCCTCATTGTTAACAAGTATATTAAATATTAGTAATATGGCTAATATCCTTTGACATTGTAATTTTAGTAGTTTATTAGATTCTGAAATAAACCTTAAGAAGCAGTCCCGATTTTTTAAATCTGCTCTACTACAATTTTTGACCAAAAAATCAATATTTTGAGTCCAGTGGAACCAATATGACTTTTATTCGTTTGAATATAAGTAGCTTGGATGAGAAATCTTTTTGAAATACAAATTATTAAAGTCATAGTTATAAGCTTTTATTTTTTAATACTTATAATATAAATCGAATAATTATAGTTATATTTTTAATTATATTTTTGATTTACCTATTATTCTACATTTTATAATGTAAATTTTGTTTTCAATTTTAATTTATACTATTTTATAGGTTTGAGCTTCGTTATTATATTTGACTATATAATAATATTATTTGATTTGTTGGTGTTATCTCAATTTATTTCTAATTTGAGAGGCTATCGGCATGAGTGAATCATTTATGCGCGCAGAGCGTTAAGTGGGGTAAAGATAATGACTAGTAAATCCGTTTTGAATAACCATGTTGATACAAAAATCACCAGTAAGTCGGGCATTGTTAATGCGTCCAACGAAGCTGGCAATTTTTACATTGATGTAGCCAAGGGGGATATTGCAAATTACGCCCGTGAAGGTGGCGATCTGGTCATTGAGTTTAAAGATGGTGAAAAGCTTGTTATTAAGAATTTCTTTACCTATGGATTAGAATTCAATAACTTATTGCTAAGTGGCGGTGAAGTATTGTTGTTGGTGGACTTTACCAAGGCATTATCAGGTCAAGATGGTATTGAAGACCCTGACGTCATTTATCACGAATTAAATGATGGTATTGATGCAACGGCAGTATTGCTTGGATTGCTTGGCGCTGGTGCGCTTGCTGCTGGGATTTCAGGATCCTCAGGCTCCGATTCTGATCAATCGCCGCCACCAGTTGTTGATAATACTCCACCTGCTGTTCCTAGCCTTAGTAGTGTTTATGATAGCGTTGAAGCCATTATAGGTGATATTGCAAATGGCGATAGCACTAATGACGCACGTCCAACGTTTTCCGGTACCGCTGCTGCAGGTTCGACAATAAAGTTTTATGATAATGGCCAGTTTATTGGCTCTACCGTTGCTGATAGTAATGGAAATTGGAGCTGGCAGCCCGATACAGATTTGGTTGATGGTGCTCATTCTATTACCTATACTGCTTCAGATAATGCTGGCAATGAAAGCGCTCATAGCAATCCATTTGAATTTACCGTCGATACCCAAGCGCCAAATGCGCCATCAGCTCCAAATGCGACTGATAATGCAGAACCTTTTATTGGCACAATCGAAAGTGGTGGCAGCACCAATGATAATCAACCAGAATTTTCTGGAAAAGGTGAACCAGGTTCAACAATTACCGTCAAAGATGGCGATACGATCATTGGTGAAACAATTGTTGATAGCGATGGTAATTGGACATTTAAGCCAGAAACACCGCTTGGTGAGGGTAGCCACTCGATTACTGTGACCGAAACAGATAAGGCTGGTAATCAAAGCGATGCAAGTGCGCCGATTGAGTTTGAAGTTGATACAATTAAGCCATCAACTCCATCAACTCCAAATGCTGCCGACAATGCTCAACCATTTATTGGTACAATTGAAAGTGGCGGTAGCACTAATGATAATCAACCAGAATTTTCAGGGAAAGGTGAAGCTGGCGCAACGGTTACTATTAAGGATGGTGATACTATCATTGGTGAAACAACCGTTGATAGCGATGGTAATTGGACATTTAAGCCAGAAACACCGCTTGGTGATGGTAGCCACTCGATTACTGTGACCGAAACAGATAAGGCTGGCAATCAAAGCGATTCAAGCACACCGATTGAGTTTGAAGTTGATACAACGCCGCCTGCTGCCATTGATGAAACATTGATGGATCTTGTTGATGATTTTGGCCTCTATCAAGGCACTATTGCCCATGGCGGACCAACAGACGATCACATTCCAACCTATAGCGGTGGCGTAGGTTCAATTGATCCTAATGATGCATCTTCAATTAATATTTATAATAAAGACGCTGATGGCAATGTAACGCTTATTGGTTCGACGACAGTTAATGCTGATGGTTCTTGGAGCTTTGACCCTAACCCATCTTTGGATGCGGGTGATTATATTTTTACCGCTCGTCCTGTGGATAAGGTTGGCAATATTGGCCCTGAAACAAGTGGTTGGAACTTTACAGTTTTTGGTGATGCACCGCAAAACCCAGCCATTACAAACGTAACCGATAATGAAGGTGCTGTCGTTGGTGAGTTACAAAAAGATGGCGTAACAGATGATACCACGCCAGTGGTAACTGGAACAGGCGAAACTGGTTCAGTTATTACCATTTATGTGCAAAATCCTGATGGTACAAGCTTTATTGGCGGCACAACTGTTGTAGATGCCGATGGTGTTTGGAGCCTTGAAATTAGTCCAGCTTTTGCACAGGGCGATGGCACTTATACTATTTCGGCTCAAGCCCATGATGCGGCTGGACAGCTTAGTGCCATGACCGGCGGTTATCCGGTTATTCTTGATACACTTGCACCAAACGCACCGCAGCAACCGATTTTAACCGATAATGTCGGCGATGTAACAGGAGCCTTGTCGCCAAATGACACAACCGATGACAAGCAGCCGGTGCTTTCAGGTAATGTAGGCAGTGAAGAAGCTGGCGGCACAATTACCATCAAGGATGGCGATACTGTTATTGGCACAACCACGGTTGAGCCGGATGGATCTTGGAGTTTTACCCCTCCAGCTTTGTCTGAAGGTAACCATTCAATCACTGTCACTGTAACTGACATGGCAGGTAACGAAAGTAAACCAAGTCCAAGTTTTGACCTTACGGTTGACACCAGTAATGTTGAAGTAAGTTTTAGCCATTTTGTTGATAATGTTGGCTCTATTCAGGGTAATGTTGATATTAATGGGGTGAGCGATGATCGCACTCCCGTCATGGTAGGCAATGCTACAGCCAATACAACGATTACGATAAGCTATATTAATGGTGATGGTGAAAAAATTATTGTTGGCGTGACCACTGCTGATAGCAATGGCGCTTGGACTTTGACACCAACAACCGAATTTTCTGATGGCACTTATGGTTTTACAGCGGAAGCTGTTAATGCTGCTGGTACTAAAGATGATGCATATTTTAATATTGAAATTGATGCTACAGCACCAACCGCCCCAATTATTAATGAAGTTCTAGACGATGTAGGCTTCATTCAAGGTCCGATTAGTTCTGGTTCTTCAACCGATGATACAACGCCAAGCTTTAGCGGTACCGCAGAAGCTGGCACGACAATTACAATCAAGGATAGTGATGGTACTATTGTTGGTCAAACAACTGTTGATGATGATGGCAATTGGTCGCTAACTACTGATCCTTTAGCTGAAGGTTCCCATAATCTTAGCATCACCGCAACCGATACTGCTGGTAATGAAAGCACCGGCACTGGTTTTGATGTAACAATTGATACGCAAGGGCCAACGGCAACAGCTGAGCTTGGCTCGATTAGTGAAGATAGCGGTTTTGATTCAACCGATTTTGTTACAAATGATACAACGCTCATTTATACGATCCGCATAAATGGCGACGTCGAGGCAGGTGATACTGTTTGGATGCGTATTAAGCCCGATGGTGGCGCAAGTGGTGAGTGGATACAAGCGACACGCAATGATGATGGCACTTACAGTGTTAATCATAATGATGCTGCACATTCTTTAGCTGATGGCCGCTACACAATTGAGACTATTATTCGTGATGCGGCTGGTAATCCATCGGAAATTTCTTCGCAGGCTATTACAATTGACACGCAAGGCCCAACTGGAGCAATTGTTGCCATTAGCGCCTATTTTGATGATGTTGGCGCTATCACAGGCACAATTAGCCAATCAGGTACATCAAGCGACGATACAACACCCTTGTTAAAAGGTACTATTTCTGGTTTGCAAGATGGCGACCGTATCATCATCAAGGTTACTGACGCTGCTGGTGTGACCACCATTCTTGGTGAAGCAACCGTTAATAATGGTGTTTGGGAATATCAGGTAACTGATAGCCAAGCATTTGCAGAAGGTGATTATCATTTTGAAGCAGTTGTGACTGATAATGCTGGCAATGAGGGATCAACATCTAATAGTTTTGCTATAACAATTGATGTTACGCCACCAAGTGCCATCAACAATGATAGTCTTGATCTTATTGATGATTTTGGGCCGCTTCAAGGTTCAATTCAATCTGGTGATTCAACTGATGATCGCACACCCACCTATAGTGGTGCTGCGGGCTCAGTGGACGCTGATGATGTTGCAACAATCAATATCTACAATAAGGATGCCTTTGGTGATATTCATCTTATTGGCTCAACAGCAGTTAATGCGGACGGCTCATGGACTTTTGACCCAAATCCACCTTTAACACCAGGTGATTATATTTTTACCGCGCGTCCAGTTGATAAAGCGGGTAATGAAGGCCCGGCAACAACGGAGTGGAATTTTACTGTTGTTGGTGCGGCCCCTGCTGATCCTGCTATTACCAGTGTTGGCGATAATCAAGCACCCGTCACCGGTAATTTGCAGCAAAATGGCGTGACTGATGATACAACACCGGTTGTGCGCGGTACGGGTACTGCTGGTTCGACCATCACTATTTATGTCACTGGCCCTAATGGCGAAAGCTTTACTGGTGGTACAACTACCGTCGGAAGTAATGGTGTTTGGACATTGGAAATCAACCCAGCTTTCGATAAGGGGGATGGACAATATGTCATTCAAGCGCAAGCAAGTGATATAGCTGGTCAGCTTAGCAATATAACCGGCGGATATCCGATTGTTCTTGATACATCAGCTCCGGCAACGCCGTCTTTGCCAACAATCACAGATAATGTTGGAGATGTAATAGGTGCACTTGCTCCTGATGGCACAACAGACGATAGCCGTCCGGTTATTTCGGGTCAAGAAGATGCTAGCGAAGCTGGTGGTACAATCACTATTAAAGATGGTGATACTGTGCTTGGCACAACGACAATTAACCCAGATGGTTCATGGAGCTTCACACCGCCTGCGCTTAGCGAAGGCGATCATACCATCACAATTACAGTGACCGACCAAGCCGGTAATGAAAGTAAACCTAGTGATGGTTTTGATATTCATGTTGATACCAGTAATGTTGTTGTAAGTTTTGATCATTTTGTTGACAATGTTGATCCAATTACAGGTAATATTGACAATGGTGGTATCAGTAATGACCGCACACCACAAATGGTGGGTAAAGCAACTGCTAATGCCGTTGTGACGGTAAGCTATGTTGATAGTAATGGTACAAAAATTATTGTTGGCACAACAAGCGCTGACAGCACTGGTGCATGGAGCCTTACACCATCAACAGATCTTATTGATGGAAATTATGGGTTTATGGCTGAAGCGGTAAATGCTGCTGGTACTAAAGGCAACGCTTACTTCACCATTAATATTGATGGAACGGCGCCTGCAGCTCCTGTTATTAACGATGTGCTTGACGACGTTGGCTTCATTCAAGGTGCTATTACATCTGGCTCATCGACTGATGATACAACACCAACCTTTACAGGTAGCGGTGAAGTTGGCGCAACCATTACAATCAAGGATGAAGATGGCAATGTTGTTGGTCAAACAACTGTTGCCGGTGATGGGACATGGTCTATCACAACCAACCCACTTGCAGAAGGTAATCATAGCCTTACAGTTACTGCTACTGATCAAGCAGGCAATGAAAGTAGTGGTGTTGGATTTGATGTAACAATTGATACAACTGCACCAACATCGACAGCAATTTTGCAATCAATCAGCGATGATTCTGGCTTTAATAACGCCGATTTTGTAACCAATGATCCTACGCTTATCTATACCATAAGCATTAATGGCACTTTGGAAACAGGCGATACTGTTTGGATGCGAATTAGGTCTGAAGATGGTAGTGTTGGCGAATGGATAAAGGCCGTTGATAATGGTGATGGTACCTATAGCATAGACCATAATGATGCAGCACATTCTTTAGCTGATGGCAATTATGTTATTGAAACCATTGTACGTGATGCAGCAGGTAATAGTTCTGCAATTTCAAGCCAAATTATCATTATTGATACAACTGCACCTAATGATGCAACTGTAACTATTAGTGGCTATTTTGACAATGTTGGCGCAATTACCGGTAATATTACGCAATCTGGCAGCTCGTCAGATGATAAAACTCCGTTACTCAAGGGAACCATTGCTGGTCTTGAAACGGGAGATCGTGTCATTATTAAAGTGACAGGATCGGATGGTATTACCAAAATATTGGGCGAAGCGACAGTCAGCGCCGGAACATGGCAATACCAGGTAAGTAATGCACAAGCATTTTTGGATGGTGATTATACATTTGAAGCGGTTGTCACAGATAATGCTGGCAATGAAGGTTCAAAATCAAATAGTTTCGAACTTAATATTGATACAGTGGCACCATCAGCTATTGATACAACAAAACTGGATCTTGTCGATGATTATGGGCCAGTTCAGGGTACAATTAATCGCGGCGATTCAACTGATGACCACACCCCAACCTATAAGGGTGCTGCGGGTTCCGTTGATCCTGCTGATGCATCAAAAATTAATATTTATAACAAGGGCTCTGATGGTACGTTAACTCTCATTGGCTCAACAACAGTCAATGCTGATGGTTCGTGGAGTTTTGATCCTCAGACTGCCCTTACCGCCGGAGACTATATTTTTGTTGCCCGACCAGTTGATAAAGCGGGTAATGAAGGTGATGCCACACCGGATTGGAACTTTACAGTTGTTGGCGCAGCACCTTCCATTCCAGTCATTTCGCGCATTGTTGATAATGTTGGTGATGTCACCGGTGATTTGCAACGTAATGAAGTCACCGATGATACAACACCAACTCTTCATGGTACTGGTAGCGTTGGTTCAACCATTACTATCCATGTAACTGCACCTGATGGTTCAACCTTTATTGGTGGAACAACAGTTGTTGCAGCTGATGGTAGTTGGACATTAGAAATTAATCCAGCATTTGCCAAAGGCGATGGTACTTATACTATTGCTGCACAAGCAAGTGATGCAGCAGGCCAATTAAGTGGAATGACAACTGGTTATCCTATTGAGCTTGACACTACTGCACCATCAACTCCATCAATACCAACCATTACTGATAATGTTGGTGAAACAACAGGTGTGCTTGCACCAAATGATACAACTGATGATAAGCGTCCGGTTATTTCAGGTAATGCAGGTGTTGGTGAAGCAGGCGGTATTGTCACCATTAAGGATGGCGATACTGTTCTTGGTACAACCACAATAAATGCCGATGGTTCTTGGAGTTATACACCACCTGCGCTGAGCGAAGGCAGCCATTCTATATCTGTAACAATTACCGATAATGCTGGTAATACCAGTAATGCAAGTGATAGTTTCGATCTCATTGTTGACACGACCGAAGTTGTTGTAAGCTTTGATCATTTTGTTGATAGCGTTGGCTCAATCACCGGTAACGTCGCAACAGGTGGTATAACCGATGATCAAAAGCCAGTATTTAATGGTAATGCAACGCCTAATGCAACTGTAACCGTAAGCTATGTAAATAGTGATGGGCAAACAGTGATTGTTGGCACAACAACCGCTAATAGTGACGGCACATGGACACTAACACCAACTGAAAATCTTGCCGATGGGTCTTATAGTTTTACTGCTGAAGCTAAAAATGCAGCTGGTAATACTATTACAACCACCTTTACGCTTGAGGTTGATGCAACAGCACCACAAACACCAGCATTGCCAGTAGCAACTGATAATGCTGAGCCAAATATTGGTGTGATTACATCTGGTAGCGATACCAATGATAAACGTCCACAATTTTCAGGCACAGGTGAGGTTGGCTCAACTATTACCATTAAAGATGGCGATACAGTTCTTGGCACAACTACAGTTGATAGTGACGGAAATTGGTCGTTCATGCCTGATACACCGCTAAGTGAGGGCAGTCATTCGATAACAGTAACAGAAACAGACACCGCTGGTAATGCGAGTAACCCAAGCCCATCGCTTGATTTTAATGTTGATACTACGGCACCTGCAACACCAGCTGTTCCAACTGCCAACGATAATACCGAGCCTAAGACAGGTGTCATTACTGCTGGAAGTAGTACAAATGAAACAAAACCTGTATTTACTGGCACAGGTGAAGTAGGTTCAACAATTACAATTAAGGATGGCGATAGCGTTATTGGTACAACAACCGTTGATAGTGATGGTAATTGGTCTTTAACCCCTTCAACCGCGTTAAGCGAGGGTAATCATTCTATCACTGTTACTGAGACCGATAAGGCTGGTAATGCCAGTGAAGAAAGTGCAGCGCTTGACTTTACCGTTGATACGACTGCGCCTGCAACTCCTGCTGTCCCCACCGCAACCGATAATACTGAGCCTAATACAGGTGTAATAACCGCTGGTAGCAGCACCAACGAGACCCAACCAGAATTTTCTGGTACGGGCGAAATAGGCTCGATTATTACGATCAAAGATGGCGATACAATTATTGGTGAAACAACTGTTGATAGTGATGGTAACTGGTCGTTAACGCCAAATACTCCACTTAGCGAAGGCGATCACTCGATTACAGTGACAGCAACGGATGCTGCGGGTAATGCAAGTGATTCAAGTGCCTCGTTGGATTTCAATATTGATACGACGGCACCAAATGCGATTGATGAAAGCAAGTTGGATCTTGTTGATGATTTTGGCACGATCCAAGGTACAATCAATCGTGGTGATCCAACCGATGATCGCACACCAACTTATGATGGTGCGGCAGGCTCGGTTGATCCAGATGATGCTTCAACCATCAATATTTATAATAAGGACGCCGAAGGTAATGTAACGCTTATCGGTACAACAACAGTTAATGCTGATGGATCTTGGAGCTTTGACCCAAGCCCACAATTAATTCCTGGCGATTATATTTTATCTGCTCGTCCAGTTGATAAGGCTGGGAATATTGGTCCAGCAACGACTGATTGGAACTTCACCGTTGTGGGTGCAGCACCATCTGATCCAGCTATCACCAGCGTTAGCGATAATGAAGGTGCAGTTACAGGTGGCTTGCAGCAAAATGGCGTGACTGATGATACAACGCCTGTTGTTGGCGGTACCGGTACAGCTGGTTCAACCATCACCATTCATGTTACCGCTCCAGATGGAACAAGCTTTATTGGTGGTACAACTGTTGTTGATAGCAATGGTAATTGGACCTTGGAAATCAGCCCAGCTTTTGCCAAAGGCGATGGTACTTATACAATTAAAGCGCAGGCAAATGATGCGGCAGGTCAGCTCAGTAATATGACGGGCGGCTATCCAATTGTGCTTGATACTACTGCGCCATCAACACCATCAATGCCAACCATCACCGATAATGTTGGTGATGTAACAGGTGCCTTGTCACCAAATGATACAACTGATGACAAGCAACCTGTGCTTTCTGGCAATGCGGGTGTTGGTGAAGCTGGCGGTGTTGTTACCATTAAGGATGGCGATACGGTTCTTGGTACAACAACAATTAATGCTGATGGCTCTTGGAGTTATTCTCCTTCAGCCTTAGCTGATGGTGATCATTCAATCAGCATCACCGTGACCGATCCTGCGGGTAATACAAGCGCTGCAAGTCCTAGCTTTGACTTTACAGTTGATAGCAGCAACGTCATTGTTGGTTTTGACCATTTTGTTGATGATTTTGGTTCAATCCAAGGTAATGTTGGCAATAATGGTGTTTCTGATGACCGCCGTCCGCAAATGGTTGGTAGCACAAGTGCTAATGCAACTGTAACCGTAAGCTATGTAAATAGTGATGGGCAAACGGTGGTTGTTGGTGTTACCACAGCTGATAGCAATGGTGTGTGGACATTAACACCAACAACAGATCTTGCTGATGGTGTTTATAGCTTCACCGCTAATGCTGAAAATGCAGCAGGCACCAAGGGTAGTGTCATATTCGGCATTGAAATTGATGGCACAGCGCCAGCAGCGCCAGTGATTGATGAAGTGCGCGATGATGTTGGCTTTATCCAAGGGGCGATTACATCTGGTTCATCAACCGATGATACAACACCGACCTTTAGTGGTTCTGGCGAAGTTGGTGCAACCATCACGATCAAAGATAGCGATGGTAATGTGGTTGGAACAACAACAGTTGGCAGTGATGGCAAGTGGTCTGTTACCACAGATCCTTTGACTGAAGGTGATCATAGTCTTACTGTAACTGCAACCGATGCGGCAGGCAATGAAAGTACAGGTACAGGTTTTGATGTAACAATTGATACTCAAGGCCCAACTACAACTGCTGCCTTGCAATCAATTAGCGAGGATACCGGCACAAGTGCTTCAGATTTTATTACAAATGATCCAAGCTTAATTTATACCATTGCTATCAATGGCACTTTGCAAGCTGGTGACACCGTTTGGATAAGAATTAAACCAGAAGGTGGAACCGTAGGTCAATGGATTGAAGCAACACGCAATGATGATGGCACTTATAGTGTTAATCATAATGACGCTTCTCATGCGTTAAGCGATGGCAATTATATTATTGAAACCATTGTTCGTGATGCTGCTGGTAATCCATCAACCTCATCAACACAAAATATCACTATTGATACACAAGGCCCAACATCGGCCGTTGTTACCATTAGTGGCTATTATGATGATGTTGGTTCAATTACGGGTGAAATTTCTCAAACCTCAACTTCAACCGATGACACAAAACCACTTCTCAAAGGAACCATAACAGGCCTTGAAGATGGTGATAGAGTTATTATCAAGGTCACTGGTGCCGATGGTATTACTAAAGTACTTGGCGTTGCAACTTTAACTAATGGTACTTGGCAGTATCAGGTGACAGATGCGCAAGCACTTGCAGAAGGTGACTATAGCTTTGAAGCCGTTGTTACTGATAATGCAGGCAATGAAGGCTCGAAATCAGCTAGTTTTGATCTTAATATTGATACGACGGCACCAAATGCGATTGATGAAAGCAAGTTGGATCTTGTTGATGATTTTGGCACGATCCAAGGTACAATCAATCGTGGTGATCCAACCGATGATCGCACACCAACTTATGATGGTGCGGCAGGCTCGGTTGATCCAGATGATGCTTCAACCATCAATATTTATAATAAGGACGCCGAAGGTAATGTAACGCTTATCGGTACAACAACAGTTAATGCTGATGGATCTTGGAGCTTTGACCCAAGCCCACAATTAATTCCTGGCGATTATATTTTATCTGCTCGTCCAGTTGATAAGGCTGGGAATATTGGTCCAGCAACGACTGATTGGAACTTCACCGTTGTGGGTGCAGCACCATCTGATCCAGCTATCACCAGCGTTAGCGATAATGAAGGTGCAGTTACAGGTGGCTTGCAGCAAAATGGCGTGACTGATGATACAACGCCTGTTGTTGGCGGTACCGGTACAGCTGGTTCAACCATCACCATTCATGTTACCGCTCCAGATGGAACAAGCTTTATTGGTGGTACAACTGTTGTTGATAGCAATGGTAATTGGACCTTGGAAATCAGCCCAGCTTTTGCCAAAGGCGATGGTACTTATACAATTAAAGCGCAGGCAAATGATGCGGCAGGTCAGCTCAGTAATATGACGGGCGGCTATCCAATTGTGCTTGATACTACTGCGCCATCAACACCATCAATGCCAACCATCACCGATAATGTTGGTGATGTAACAGGTGCCTTGTCACCAAATGATACAACTGATGACAAGCAACCTGTGCTTTCTGGCAATGCGGGTGTTGGTGAAGCTGGCGGTGTTGTTACCATTAAGGATGGCGATACGGTTCTTGGTACAACAACAATTAATGCTGATGGCTCTTGGAGTTATTCTCCTTCAGCCTTAGCTGATGGTGATCATTCAATCAGCATCACCGTGACCGATCCTGCGGGTAATACAAGCGCTGCAAGTCCTAGCTTTGACTTTACAGTTGATAGCAGCAACGTCATTGTTGGTTTTGACCATTTTGTTGATGATTTTGGTTCAATCCAAGGTAATGTTGGCAATAATGGTGTTTCTGATGACCGCCGTCCGCAAATGGTTGGTAGCACAAGTGCTAATGCAACTGTAACCGTAAGCTATGTAAATAGTGATGGGCAAACGGTGGTTGTTGGTGTTACCACAGCTGATAGCAATGGTGTGTGGACATTAACACCAACAACAGATCTTGCTGATGGTGTTTATAGCTTCACCGCTAATGCTGAAAATGCAGCAGGCACCAAGGGTAGTGTCATATTCGGCATTGAAATTGATGGCACAGCGCCAGCAGCGCCAGTGATTGATGAAGTGCGCGATGATGTTGGCTTTATCCAAGGGGCGATTACATCTGGTTCATCAACCGATGATACAACACCGACCTTTAGTGGTTCTGGCGAAGTTGGTGCAACCATCACGATCAAAGATAGCGATGGTAATGTGGTTGGAACAACAACAGTTGGCAGTGATGGCAAGTGGTCTGTTACCACAGATCCTTTGACTGAAGGTGATCATAGTCTTACTGTAACTGCAACCGATGCGGCAGGCAATGAAAGCACAGGTACAGGTTTTGATGTAACAATTGATACTCAAGGCCCAACTACAACTGCTACCTTGCAATCAATTAGCGAGGATACTGGCACAAGTGCTTCAGATTTTATTACAAATGATCCAAGCTTAATTTATACCATTGCTATCAATGGCAGTTTGGAAGCCGGGGACACCGTTTGGTTACGGATTAAACCTGCAAGTGGCTCGGCTGGCGATTGGATACAAGCAACACGCAATGATGATGGCACTTATAGTGTTAATCATAATGACGCTTCTCATGCGCTAAGCGATGGTCGTTATATTATTGAAACTATCGTTCGTGATGCTGCTGGTAATCCATCAACTTCAACCTCCCATGATATAACGATTGATACACAAGGCCCAACATCTGCAACGATATCTATCACTGGTTTTGCTGATGATGTTGGTTTGATCCAAGGTGATATGACCACATCTGGTACATCAACCGATGATACAACACCATTGTTGAAGGGTACTTTAACAGGTCTCGAAGATGGTGATCGCATTGTTATTAAGGTAACTGGCGCTGATGGTGTAAAGACGGTGCTTGGTTATGCAACCGTGACCGATGGTACTTGGGAGTATCAGGTGACAGATGCGCAAGCACTTGCAGAAGGTGATTATAGCTTTGAAGCCGTTGTTACTGATAATGCAGGTAATGAAGGAACTATATCAGCAAGTTTTGATATTAATCTTAACTTAACTGGGCCGTCTGCTTCTTCATCTATAACCAGCATTAGTGATGATACCGGCACAAGCGCAACTGACTTCATCACCAATGATGATACGCTTATTATAAATGGAACTGTTTCTGAAACCTTGGCAACAGGTGAAAAAGTACAGATTCAGATTGATAGTGGCACATGGGTTGATGCTGTCTATGATGCTGATACCAATACATGGACATATGACAATACTGGTAGTGTTTTATCGGAAGGCACTCATACGATTACTAGCCGTGTTATTGATGCTGCCGGTAATGTGACAGTTGGTAGCACTCAGAATGTTACTATTGATAAAACGGCGCCAATTGATGGATATGAAATTGCTATTAGCGGATTTACCGATAATGTTGGTTTGATCCAAGGTGAAATGACCGTTTCTGGTACATCGAGCGATGACACAACACCGCTTCTTAAAGGGACGGTTACTGGCATGCAGGATGGAGATCGTATTGCGGTCAAAGTTACTGGGCCAGATGGACAGAAAATCTTACTTGGCTATGCAACTGTTACCGGTAACACTTGGACCTATCAGGTTAGTGATGCCCAAGCTTTTACAACCGATGGACAATATAGATTTGAAGCCGTTGTTACCGATAGTGCTGGTAATGAAGGTAAAACTTCCACCGTCTTTGATATCAATCTTGATCTTACAGCACCAACTTCTGCCGCCAGTATTACCGGTATCACAACCGATACAGGCTTTAGCGACAGTGATTTTATCACCAGTGATACGACCTTGACCATCCATGGTAGTGTCTCACAGACCTTAGCATCAGATGAAAAAGTTCAAATCTCGATCGATGGTGGTAATTGGGTAGATGCTGTTTATAATTCTGCCGATAATAGCTGGAGCTATGATAACACTGGTAGTGCTTTATCTGAAGGCAGCCACTCAATTGCGACCCGCGTCATTGATGCTGCTGGTAATGTCACCAATGGCGGATCACAAACAGTCGTTATTGATACGACAGCACCAACAAGTGCTAGTGTTTCTATTACTGGTTTTTATGATGATATCGGCTTGAATACCGGTGATGTAACGACCAGCAACAGCTATACTGATGATACTAAACCTCTTCTTAAAGGTACAATTGCTGGCGTTGGCGATGGTGAAAGGGTTGTTATCAAAGTTACCGATGAAAATGGTGTAACAACTGTTTTGGGCGTTGCTACTATTTCTGGTGGTACATGGGAATATCAGGTTACTGATGCCCAAGCCTTTAGCGATGGTAAATTTAGCTTTGAGGCAGTTGTCACTGATACGGCTGGTAATGAAGGAACAAAGTCAAGTGCATTTGATATTAATGTCGATACTGCAGCACCAACTGCAACTTCAGACATAGTTTCAATTACCGAAGACACAGGTAATGTTGGTGATGACTTTATTACCCGTGATGGAACCTTGATTATTACGGCAAAGGTTACCGGAACTCTTGCAGCTAATGAACGCGTTCAAATTTCATTGGATAACGGTCAAACTTGGCAAGATGCAACCTATGCTGCTAGCAGTGATAGCTGGAGTTTGGATAATAGCGATACAGAGCTTGCCGATGGTACATATACCTTTAAAACACGTGTTATTGATGCTGCAGGTAATTTAGGTACTGAAAGCAGTAAAGAGGTGACCATTAATAATGGTGTACCAAGCACAACTGTAAGCATTACGCATTTTAGTGATGATTACGGCACGCAGCTTTATGACAGCCTGCCATCTGGTAGCTATACCGATGATACGACACCAACTTTACATGGCACTTTAAGTGAAGAGCTTGAAGCAGGCGCAACAGTTGCTGTTTATCGTGGTAGTGTTTTTGTCGGCTATGCCACAGTTAGCGGTACAAGCTGGAGCTTCACCGAACCAACTGAACTTAAAGATGGGACTTTTTATACCTATTATGCCGCTGTACAAAGTTTGTCCGGTGTAAATGGTAGCCTTTCTTCAGGTTTTGAAATTGCTATTGACACAACTGACAGTAATATGGCGCCAAATGTTGGTACCGGCGGTGCTTATGCGACCTATTCCATGTCCTTGCGACTTGGAAATAATGGCGGCTGGACAATGATGACCGATATGGCTGAATATTCAGCTGATGGTAATGATTTCCGCAACTTTGGTTCGCCTTCATTGCTCAATTGGGCAAATGTCGGTAACGCAGCTATTTCTGCCCAATATACGTGGGAAAAACTATTTAGCTCATATACTTATGGCGATTATAACCGCGATGGTTATATGGATATGTTCTTGACTGACAGAACTTACGATGCTGGCATTGCAGGTTCAGGAACAGGAACAATGTTTGTAGGAAAGGCTGATGGTACTTACGAAGCAACGCTCGTTCAAGTAAATTCGCTCACTCACTTTGGTAGTACTGTTTCCTTGGATATGGACGGTGACGGTTGGCTTGACGTTGTTTTAGGTGACTCAGGAAACGATAGCTCAACCTTCCTTCATAATAAGGGGCAGGCAGATCTTAATCTAGGCACCCAGCAGTGGGATACTTATGGTTATCCAACAGCCAATGCTTCGTTGCCTACGGCTCTTCGTAATTTTACAACAGATCACGAATTGTCAGTTGTTGACCTTAACAATAGTGGTGCGGTTGATTTAGTCGTTCATGGCAATTATACTTGGGAAACCACCTATAACTTAGTAACGCTGAAAAATAGTGGTGTAAGTTCGGCTACGGGACAAAATTGGTCATTCGGGCAAAGCTTTACCAATATCTTCAATACCAGTGGCGCATCTGGAGCAGCCAATTCGTCGGATAGTTTTGAACGAACCATTTCTTTGACTTGGGCAGATTTAAACGGCGATGGCTATATGGATCTATTTATTGGCCAATCCAAAAATGCTGGTGTGGGTGCAGCCGCAGATACTTTAGGCACCGATAGTATGATCTTTTATAATGATGGTGCCGGTAATCTTAAGGATCCGCAACGCATTGCTGATGGTATTATGGGTAAATCTACCCTTGCAATTGACTGGGATGGTGATGGTAAAATGGACCTTGTTGAGGTTCCTGAAGCCAAATATTCTATAGGTACATCGCTTTATTACCATAATACTGGTACAACCGATGATAGCGGCCAAGTTGTCTGGGATATTAAAAATATCAAGGATATGGGTGTTGCAACGGCTGGTGGTTCCATCATGACGTCAACAGCACTTGATGCTGCGGTTAATGGTGCAAGTGCTGCTGCAATGGATTATGATTGGGATGGTGATCAAGATTTGATCATATCACGTGCGAATACCAGTGAAGCATCGATTGTTATCACTAATCCAAATACGCCAGATTATGGCACTGCCATGCATTTGCGTATCATCCGTCCCGATGGTTCCAATACGTTTTATGGTAATACGGTTGAAATCTATAATTCAGCTGGTGTGCGTGTTGCAAGCCAGATTATCAACCCGCAATATGGTACGGGTTGGAATGATAGCTCGGCAATCGTCCATTTCTATGGTCTTGATCCAAATGAAACCTATACTGCAGTCATGCGATTTAGCCAAAATGGTGTTTCACAAGACTTTGGTGGTCAAGCTTTTGCTAGCAGCACCAATCCAGTTGAAAATGTAAATTCAAGCTGGACTAACCTTAAAGCAACAGAACCCTATAATGGTTATGTTTTAACAGCTGAAGCTGATGGTGCAACCGCCAATACGAATAGTTACAGCGCTGACGTTGGTATTGTTGGTACAGGTTACAATGATACCTTTTTCATTGGTGCTGGTACCCGTTACTATAATGGCGGCGGCGGCTGGGTTGTTGGCGATGGTGAACGCACTTGGGATGCAAATAGTGGTTTGGATATTGCTGATTTTGCAGCGGTTGGTTCTACTGGCATTAACGTAAGTCTTGCCATTACCGATGCTTTCCAAAATGTTGCAACTGGCTATACCATTAAGTTAACCAATATAGAGGCCATTTATGGTACCAGTGGTAATGATACTATTACCGATGGCAATGGAAATAATATTTTAAATGGTCGTGGTGGTGATGATAATTTCATCCTAAGCGGCACTGGACATACAACCTTACTTTATGAAGCAATTGCTGACGATGCAACGGGTGGCAATGGTCATGATACGGTAGATCAGTTTACCCTTGGCAATTATGCAACCAATGCTAATGCAGACCGAATTGACTTATCTGATATTTTGATTGGTTATGTTCGCGATGCTGACGGACCTGCACATTTTGACTCAAATGGCGTTGCTAAAATCGATGTTGGTGATAAGATTGGAGATTACCTCAAAGTAGAGCAAGAAGGTGGCAATACCGTGCTTTACGTTGATCGCGACGGTAGTGGTGGTTCTTATGAATCAACACCATTATTGACCATTAATGACGTAAACGTTGACCTTGCAACTCTACTTGCTAATGGCCAAATTGTTGTTTAAATTTTAAAAACCTACAATTCAAAAATGAAATAGAAAGTCCCCTGATTTGCATCAGGGGACTTTTTTTGTGAGAGTCTTATTATGATTACCAAAAAAATGAAATTCTTCCGCTCAAATATGCAAATTCAAATAATCTAAGAGTGCATTATCTGCGTTTAAAAATAATGTTACAATGCCTATTCTGCGTAGCTTTGAACAAAGAGATGCGTATTTTTGGCATAGTTTTGAGTAAAAAAACGCCGCCAACTTGAAAAGTTGGCGGCGTTTTATGCCTAAGATATTTTATGCGTATAGGATTGGGCGTTAACTACCCTTACGTACCAAGTCTGCCATCATGCCGGCTGCAACACTAAAGCGGGAAATATTAAGATCGCCCTCAATCAGTGTATTCATCCGATTAATGATAGCTTCAATGTGGCTGCCTTCGGCTTCAAGCCAGCTTTGGGCCGGATTTTCAGCGTCTTTAAAGTCACGCAAGGCTTTCATCACCATGCGGCGCAGCGCATCAATAATGGTATCATTGGCTTGTGCCAACGCCATGCCATCATAATAGTCAACCACGGGTATGGTGCGACTGGCATTTTCAATGCGGTTGATGCGGAATATTTCAGCAAGTTTGAAATAGGTTTGGGCGGCAACAATAAGGTCAGAATCTGTTTGATAGGCTACCAAAGCAATATCGGGTACAACCGATGCTGTTTCTAGCATTGCAAGGCGTTTAGCAAGAGCGCTTGGTGCGCCTTGTGCCTCAAACTCTGCTGCCACTTGTGCCATTTGTTCACGCATATAATCAGGAATTAGCGTTTCCAATTGCGGCTCAATAGCCATGCGGGCTTCTGTCATTGACTGGATATGCTCATTTAATGGCTTATCCAATTTAACATTTTGTAACAACCAGCTGGTCACTGCAAACATCATGCGCGAAATAGCTGCGTAGAAGCTATTTTGCACAAGACCAGGTATTTTATTGTCAAGCGCATCAATTTCAGCATAAAGAGAATTCAAGTCAAAACTATCACGCACCAAAACAAAGGCGCGAATAACCGATTCGGCTGAATGACCAGTTTTGTCTTGTAAGCGATTGACGAAAGTCGGTCCACCACGGTTTACTACATCATTGGCAAGCAATGTTGCAATAATATCGCGGCGTAATTGGTGGTTGCTGATTTCTTCGGCATATTTTTCGCGCATTGCGGGTGGGAAATAGTTAAACAATGCAGTTTCAAAATATGGATCTTCTGAAAGTGGATTGGTTGCAATTTCCGCTTGCAAAGTAATTTTGGCATAAGCCATGATAACCGACAATTCGGGACGGGTTAAGCCAATTCTCTTTGCTTGGCGATCAGCTAAGGCTTCATTATCTGGTAGGACTTCAACACGGCGATCAAGCAGTTTTACCCGTTCCAAATCATGCATGAAGCGGATTTGATAAGGCAAATCAACCACTGCGCGTTTTTCCGCCAGGGAAAGGGTTAGCGGTTGCAGATAATTATTGCGCAAAACAAGGTTTGACACGTCATCGGTCATGCTTTTTAGCAAAATATTGCGATCCGGACGGCTTAGTTTACCTTGACGCATGGCGCTTGCTAATGCGATTTTGATATTCACTTCAACGTCAGAACAATTAACGCCGGCAGAATTATCAATTGCATCGGTATTGCAACGGCCACCTTTCATTGAATATTCAATGCGGCCGCGCTGGGTCATGCCAAGATTAGCACCTTCACCAACTACTTTTGCTCGTATTTGCGAGCCGGTGATACGGATAGCATCATTGGCATGATCGCCAACTTGCGCATCATTTTCACCTGATCCACGAATATAAGTACCGATACCGCCAAACCATAAAAGATCAACAGGTGCTTGCAAAATAGCATTGATGATTTCAAATGGCGTGCCGCTCGTTTTGTTAAAGCCAATAGCCTTAGCAGCCTCGGGGGATAAGGTAATAGTTTTTAGCGAGCGAGAGTAAACACCGCCGCCATTTGAGATTTTTTGCTTATCATAATCCTGCCAGCTTGTACGTGGTAGGTTAAACAACCGCTCACGCTCAGCAAAGCTTGCGTCGGTATCAGGATTTGGGTCAATAAAAATATCGCGGTGGTCGAAAGCCGCAACAAGGCGCGTTTTGGTTGATAGCAACATGCCATTGCCAAATACGTCACCCGACATATCACCAACACCAACTGCACTAAATTCTTGGGTTTGAATATCGTGATCAAATTCACGGAAGTGGCGTTTTACAGCTTCCCATGCACCTTTTGCGGTAATGCCCATGGCTTTATGGTCATAGCCAGCAGAACCGCCTGAGGCAAAGGCATCATCAAGCCAGAAATCATTGGCTTCACTAATGGCATTAGCTGTATCTGAAAATGTTGCTGTACCCTTATCAGCGGCAACAACAAAATATGGATCATCACCATCATGGCGGATAATATCTTTTGCCGCAACGACTTTGCCATCAATAATATTATCGGTTATGGAAAGCATTGCGGTAATATAGATGATATAGGCTTGGCGAGCAGCTTCACCAATGGCAGCACGGTCATTGGTTATTGGTAAGTGATGGGGATAAAAACCACCCTTTGAGCCAACTGGAACAATCACCGCATTTTTTACTTGCTGGGCTTTGACAAGACCAAGAACCTCGGTGCGGTAGTCTTGCCGGCGATCGGACCAACGTAAACCACCACGCGCTACAGGGCCAAAGCGCAAATGCACACCTTCAACCGCTGGGCCATAAACAAAAATTTCGCGATATGGACGCGGATCAGGTAAAATATCAATCAAATGCGGATCAAGCTTAAAGGCAAGGGTTTTGCGTTCGCTACCATCAGCTTCGCGTTTATAGGCATTGGTGCGCAAGCTTGCGGTTATTAAAGTGCGGAATGAACGCAAGATACGATCATCATCAAGGGTTGGCACATCTTGCAATTCGAGCTCAATACGATCGCGCACTTCAGCTTCTTTTGCCTCACTACCATGATGAGGGCAAGTAGGATCAAAGCGCAGGCGGAAAAGGCTATAAAGATCGCGGGTAATATTGGGGAAGTTATTGAGTGCGCGTGCAAGGTTATCCTGCGAATAAGGAATACCAGCTTGCTGTAAATACCGTCCATAAGCACGCATGATAACTATTTCGCGCCAATCAAGTCCAGCTGATTGAATTAAGCCATTAAACGCATCATCATCAGCATCTTCTGCCCAAATGGCTTCAAAAGCTTCAGCTAGTTTTTTGCCAATTTTTGTAAGATCAACCTTGGTCTTATGGGCGTTTTCAAGCTCCATATCGTGAAGGAATACGGTTTCGCCAGCACCATTATGCAATTCCAAGGTTTGTTCGGCAATGACGCGGAAGCCCATATTTTCCAGCAAGGGTACGCGCAGTGATAGTTCGAGCGCATCGCCAAGATGGAATAATTTTAGTGAGACAAATTGCGGCTCTTCTTCTATGTGATGATAGAAATTAACCTCAAGCGGATTGTTTTTTGAAAGCTTGTGAATTTCAGCCGCGTCAAGCAAGGCGCTATCAGCACTAAAGCTGTTGCGATAGCTTTGTGGCAAATCCATCGCAAGGCGAACAGTATCCATATTAATGCGCTTTTTGCTAGCAGCAAGTTGCACACGATCTTCCCAATTGCGGATAAGTCCACCAACATCTTCTTCAATTTTGGCTTGTGAAAATTCAGGAACAGATCCACCCTTACGGTGAATGATATAATGGACGCGAGTTAGACCATTATTTAAAAATAGCGGATAAAATTCAAAAAAGTCGCCATCAAAAACCTTGATGAGATATTGGCCCAATTTTTCGCGCGCCTTGCTGTCATAGCGGTCGCGCGGCACAAAAACAAGCACTGACACAAAATGGCCAAATGGATCGGGGTCGGCAAGAACGCGGACGCGCGGACGCTCTCCAAGCTCAAGGATTTGTTCAACATTATTTGTTAGTGTATCAACATCAATACGGAACATTTCATCGCGCGGATAGCCTTCCAAAACATTGATGAGACTGCGGCCAGAATGGTCTTCCATATTAAAACCAAGACGGTTGATAACCGCCTCAGCTTTGGGCTTCAAATAAGGAATACGCAAAACAGAGCTTGTATAAGCAGGTGCGGTGAAAAGTCCAACAAGGCGTAATTCGCCGGCAATATCGCCTTGTTCATTGAATAATTTCACGCCAATGTAATCAAGCCAAACACGGCGATGAACGCGCGAACGGATACGCGCTTTGGTTACAATCATCAAGTCAGGGCTTTCCATAAAGGACAAGGCCTCACGGGTGATTTCTTCCATTGCATGTTCACGCAGAACACGAATGGACGCATCGGTCAAAATGCCAAGTTCGGTACTTGCTTCACCTAGATTAGCTTCATTTTTATTGGTCTTCTTGGTTTTATCGCTATCAAGGCGATATTCGCGCATGCCAAGCAGGGTAAAATTATCATTTTTTAGCCAATTTAAAAAATCAGCAACACGCTCGGCATCACCACTGCGACCGCGTGGGTGGTGGGCGCGGTAATGGCGGGCAACATCGTCAAGTGTGTCAAGCATTGGTTGCCAATCGCGCACCGCAGCTGCAACCTGCTCTAAAACATCGCTTAAGCCTTGCTTTAACGTGTCGCTTTGTTCTGGTAGCAATAATGGCACATGGATTTGCATCAAGCTCTTGCGTTGCTTGCCTCTTGGGGCAGGGCCGCTCGCTGTTTCACGGCTAACGCTTAAAGATTGATCATCATTTTGCGCAACATCAATAACAGGATGTGAAACAAGATAGATTGATGGGGTGTTTTCGCTGATTTCAGCCATGACAGAATCAAGCAAAAAGGGCTTGTTATCATTAACAAGGGTGATAATGCTAACTGGCTCACCAGAACGATTACACGCATCATTGTCTATGCGAATAAGCGAAGCGCCATTTTCATGGGCAAGAAGCGCCTTTTGGGCAATGATCGCCGCATTGGCTAGCTCTCCTGATGCATAGGCTGTAATATCTTCCTCTGGAACATGTTCAAACAACAAAGCTTCAAAAGCCGCATTAGCCTTATTGTCATCTGATAGCTTGATTTCTTTGTGCATTAATGGTGCTGCACCCGATGTCATGATCAATTCAATCTCCCAATGATCCTGTTTATTCGCATCATCTAACTTGAAATATGGCAGTCTTCATCAGCCATAAATTAGATTCTGTAAATGACTATAGTGATTGCATACATATAAGGCAATCTGATTAATTTTTCGCCAATATTTTTTTGCAGTAAATTATAATGGAATGTCGCAAAGATCTTGATTTAGGGCTTATGATTGGGGCTTTATCGTGGTGGCTTTTAAAAATTTGCTTTTATTTGTTAAAAAATCACGAAAAAATGACAGGTGATATATTAGGTGATTTTGCCTAAAAAATAATCAATTTGTTTAATTTGTCAAAAAATGATCGCCTCTTTTGCTATTTATTTTTCTGTCTTGGAAAACTACATGCTTTATTGCCAAAAACATCCCCATAAATTCAGTTGATCTTTAGAAACTTAAAATAGTCTATTGGGAATTGAAATTAAATCCATCTCATAGCTTTAGCATTGAGTATTATTAACTAATATAAATTTATGCAATTTGTGGCTTGGATGGCCTTTTATTTTCTTAATATAATATGCAAGGCATTTTTAGGGCCTTGGCAAGCAGCACAATGAAATTCAATGTTGAAATAGTTTAATTTCATGTTGAAAATTGTTTACCTTTTGCACTGCATGTCTAGGTCCTGAGCCTAGGAATAAAATATTCATTGTTTTTACTTTAGTAGAGGATGAATCACAATTTTATAAAACTCAATGCCAAAAGCGAATTGGTTCGAATGTTTAAGTAGAAAATGCCAATATTTCATTATATAAGTAATTTGTTATGTTATTAATTAAATAATCATATAATTTTAATTGAAATTTTGGAATTTTTTTCTATTTAGTCGCAAATTATTTTGAAATACCCAATTTCAGTGATAGACAAAGCTATCTTAATAGTTTCTTATAAGATTTAGCTGATATCATTGCAATCACTTATAGCGGAAGGGTTGCGTAAGCCCATTTGCCGATTATTTGTATATTTCGGGGGTGATAATACAACTATAGTGATATGATATTATGGCTGGGGTACCGTCTCCGATGGGTGAATTTTATATTCGCTCGTCGGAGATATATTGGTTTTAAAGTAATTTGATACCAAAAATTTGGAACCCTTTTTTATCGCTTTCTTTCTTAATTAGTCTAATAAGCATTTAATAAAGACATAAAGAGTTATCAATGTATGCAGATTGCTATTGATGACTTTACCTAAGATCTTATTCAAAATAATATTTATTCTAATTATAAGCCTAAATTGAAATGAAAAAGGCAGCATTAAACCGCCATTTTCAACAATTACAAATTTGTATTTTTAAAACTTTAGGCACTTAAAAGCACGTCATCAGTTTCTATCTTAGTAAAATGGCCACTTTCTTTATCAAGTACCCACAATTCACCATATAAAATATCAAACCAGGCAGCATGTAGTTGCAACAGCCCTGCTTTTTGGCGCTTTGCAATCCAAGGAAATGTGGAAAGATTGGCAAGTGAATAACGCAGTGAAATGCGCTCCAATGCGGTTTGCCGCTCAGCTGGTGACATTGACTTATCACCACTAACCGCCTCAGCAGACGGCTTTAACAACCCCATCCACCGGCCAATAAAATCGTCCGACGATAATGGTTTACTCTCCATATCAAGGGCAGCTCTTATTCCACCACAACGGCCATGCCCCATGACGACAATGTGCTTTACTTCGAGTGATTGTACTGCAAATTCAAGGGCGGCCGAGGTCGCGTGATATTCACCATCAGGCTGGAATGGTGGTACTTGGTTTGCAATATTGCGCATGACAAATACTTCGCCTGGATCCGTATCAAAAATTATTTCCGGTGCCGCGCGGGAATCGCAACAAGCAATCATCATAACTTCAGGCTTTTGCCCTTCAACCGCCAATTCCCTATAACGGTTTCGCTCACTGCTAAAGCGTGTTTGTACAAAATTTTTATAGCCATTTAGCAAATGTTCTGGAAACTCGTTCATTTCTGCCTCTATTTCTATTAAACTTGTGCGATTTTCTGTACCAAATCGCAAACATCTTTTTAACGTTAACGCCCCTATTATGGTTCCAGCATTTTTATTTGGTAGATAAAGCGCGCATGGTGATATGGGAGTGAGGGCGCATAAATAATGGATAGCTTTGTTCAAGCACCAATTCATTCGATTGTTTTTGTAACGTTGCACAAAGGCAATCAAAAACCGATGCAGTGGTAAATTGTAGGGCTGCCTTGGCACTCATTCCTGTAAGGTAATGACTTAAGAATAACGCCGACGTCAGATCGCCCAATCCATTAACAGGGTCTTTCACTATGCGGTGTTCGGCAAGCCAAATTTCACTGTCATGGACTAATAAATTGCCTGTTGCGTTTTTAAGCAGGGCTGCAGCCGATGTTATCAATACCATATCGCATTGGGTTGAGCGTGCGGCTTCAATAATATCTTCATTGCTATCAAGTTTTCGTCCCACCATCCATTCAAGTTCAGAACGATTAGGCTTAAGAATATTACAGAGCGGTACTAAATGATCTTTAATGGCTGTAGCTATATCCTCGCGCACATAAAGGCCACCCTCATCAGCCATGACAGGGTCGCATAAATAAGTTAGGTCTGGTCGCTTTTGCTTTAGCTTTTTTATGAGCTGGGCAGCAATTTCTACTTGCTTGGCAGAAGCAAAATAACCCGTCATGACCGCATCAATTTCAGTTGAATGAAGCGATGCTTCAATATCATCTGCAAAAGCAGAAAAATCTTCAATCGGGATATTTAAGCGATGCGCAACCCCGTGTCTTGGTTGCCAGGTCATAGTAACAGTCAACAAAGTCCAAACATGATGCCCTAATGTTTCAAGGGCAAAACCGGAAGAGCGCACACCAACCGTACCACGAATGACATGGCTCGAAATGAGCAAAATGGTTTTGCCCTGATCAATTGTTTCCATATTTGTGCACTCCTTAATCAAGTTAATTCGCATCCCAATATCTTTATGCGATTTTCATGCTTAAATATTTCATCGCTTAATTTAAGAGTATTAGGTGGCAAATTTTTTATCATATTAGTAGTGCCAGAATATGCGATGAGATAACAGCTATTTTTCTAGAATATTTTTAAAATTGTCTATTTTTAATCATAAGCAGCGATACGATAAGGTCTAAAATAGTATTTTAGCCTTTTGAAATATGATTTGTCTAATCAAATTGATTTTTAATTCTTATAGTTAAATCTGTCATTCTTTGCGCACAATAATTATAAATCGTTAGCCAAAGTACACGATGTTTGGTTATAATGAGACGGATTTTTAGTCTATGGGATGTGCATTTGATAAAGGCTTTTGAAAATGACGAATAAAAGTAAATTTTGGATTTTTTTTGTCGCCTTGTGGTTTGTTCCGGCATTTGCCTTGATAAGCACCATTTCAGCAGCCCATGCACAAGAACGAAAAACCTTATTTGATTTGCTTTTTGGTCCAAGGCAAGCTGCACCTAAAGCTATGCCTAGAAATAACAATCCCCCAACTCGCCGCAAACCAGTTAATAGGTCTCAACCTAAACCAAAGCCAGTCGCTACGCCGATAATTGTTACGCCCCAGATTGAAAAATTGACTGATGCTAAGAAGATTTTATTTCTGGGTGACTTTGTCGCAAGTGCAATGAGTGAGGGGCTTAATGAGATTTATGCAGATAATGCTAACTATCGGATTATAAAACGTACCGATGGTTCATCGGGCTTGGTGCGCGAAGATCATTATAATTGGCATGAGAATATAGCTAAGATTGTTAACGAGGAAGGGGCTGATATCATTATTTTTGTTATTGGTGCTAATGATCGTCAATCTCTTAAAATCAATCGGCAAACGATGGAGTTTGGTAGCCAAGATTGGGATAAAATTTATCAAGAGCGCGTTGCAGCTATTGTAAAAGATTTGGAAGCAACACAAAAGCCATGGCTTTGGGTTAGTCTGCCAAGTTTCGGTAAACCGCAATTACATAAAAGTTCAGGGCGGTTCAATGCATATTATAATGCGGCTATTGGTAATACAAATGGGCAATTTATCGATTTGTGGAGTGGCTTTGTTGATGATAAGGGCGCTTTTGCCTTATCTGGTTATGATATGAATGGGCAAACGGCACGCTTGCGTACAAATGATGGTATCAGCTTTACACCTGCTGGCCGGCAAAAGTTAGCTTTTTATGTGAAAGCGCCAATTGAAGCGATTTTTGGCAATCAACCAAGTCCTATTAAAACCGATAATGTGCTTGAAAATGAAGAGATTTCTCCAGTAAAACAACCAGCGAGTGCTCAGGCTCCGGCGATTAAAGTGGTCGCCCCCCAAAAGAAAATTACCCGTATTCCGCCGATGAGTTTAACTGACTTGCCACAAGATGGATCAGAATTAATTGGAAAAAATCCAAGTGGTAATAATCATATGCCGATTGGCCGAGCTATGGAACAAAGTGACCAAAAAGGGCGAGCAGATTATTTTGTAACGCCTTAGGTTAACTTTTATAAATTGCAGCCTCTGCTTAGTATGAAAGTGAAAGACTGCTATTTGCTATATTTTATCTACAGGTTAGTTTTTTCATTGGTAAGATGAGCATTATTGTTTTTGGCACACTCAATATTTGCTAGTTCTTGTACCAATTTGATTAAATCTTTTTGCCTTGAACCTTTGATGTGGTCAATATCATATTTATTAAGTGTTTTTGCACTATAATCATCAATTGTTTTTTCATCTAGATTATATTCAATAGATACATCAATATTTTGGTTAACCCAAAGACGATAATGTTCACAGCCTTGGTCTGGTATTGTATCCAATAAATAGACGCAATAAATATCATGATGCTGTTTTAAAAAATTCATAATCACATAGACAACTTCATTGCTATCATGATGATTAGCCATGAATATTAGATTACTTGCAATCAATTTTGCTCTTAATTCATGCTCGTTAAACTTCATAAACGTTAAATTTTCTTAGAAAATAAGTAAAGATTATATTTCATATAACGGAGTAATAATTAACTCATTGGAGCGGGTGAAGGGAATCGAACCCTCGTATTCAGCTTGGGAAGCTGCTGCTCTACCATTGAGCTACACCCGCATCGCGCTAGCAACTATTTCCAGTTGCGGTCATTGAAAAAACTCTCTATCATTTTTTTTAACCCCTGACAATCAAGCGATTTCTCTTTTCGCATCAAAATTTAAATAATTGCATGGACTGAGAATTTTTACATATGGGGATAAACTGGCCCTTCTCCCCCTTGTGGGCATGTCCAATTAATATTTTGATTGGGGTCTTTAATATCACATGTTTTGCAATGAAGGCAGTTCTGCGCATTAATAATGTAGTTTTCAATGCCATCTTTCTCAATCCATTCATAAACACCCGCAGGGCAATAGCGCATTGATGGCCCAGAAAAGATCTGCAATTCTGATGTTTTCTGTGTGTCTAATGATTGTACTTTTAAATGGCAAGGTTCATTTTCTTCATGATTGGTATTGGATAAAAAAACCGAGCTAAGTCGATCGAAAGTTAAAACATTATCTGGTTTTGGATAAGATATTGGTTGGTGTTTTTGCGCAGATTCCAAACATTGATAATCGGCTTTGCCATGGCTTAAAGTGCCAAAAAATGAAAAGCCCAATAAGCTTTGGCACCACATATCAAAACCGCCTAATTTAACACCAATCTTTGTTCCATATTTTGACCAAAGCGGTTTAACATTGCGCACCTTATATAAATCTTTACCAATATTACTATCGCGCCAAGTGGTCTCGATGTCCGTTACTTCATCATGGGCGCGCTTATCTTGAATTGCCTTTGCTATGAAATTGGCAGCATAAATTCCCGACAATACGGCATTGTGTGAGCCTTTGATACGCGGCACATTAACAAAGCCGGCGGAACAGCCGAGCAATGCGCCACCTGGAAAACTTAGCTTTGGAACCGATTGCCATCCGCCTTCGGTTATTGCTCGCGCACCATAGGCTATGCGCTTGGCGTTTTTAAAAGTTGGGGCAATAAGACTATGAGTTTTAAAACGTTGAAACTCATCAAAGGGTGATAAATACGGATTTTTATAATTTAAATGTACCACATAACCAACACTTACTTGATTATTTTCTAGGTGATATAAAAATGCGCCGCCACCGGTTTGATTGTCCAATGGCCAACCAGATGCGTGTTGTACAAGCCCCGGCCGATGTTGGGATGGATCAATTTCCCATAATTCCTTTATGCCAAGACCATATTTTTGCGGGTCGCAATCCTTGTCAAGTTTGAACCTATGTATAATCTGTTTGGCCAATGAACCACGAGCGCCTTCAGCAATAAGGGTGTATTTGCCAAGCAGCTCCATACCGCGCATATAATTGGCGCTAAGGCTACCGTCTTTTTCAACTCCCATATCACCAGTAGCAACACCAATCACAGCGCCGTCAGTATTATAAAGAACCTCAGTTGCGGCAAAGCCTGGATAAATATCAACACCCAAGGCTTCGGCTTGTACACTTAGCCATCGGCAAACATTGCCCAGCGATACGATATAATTCCCATGATTAGAAAGCATTTTTGGTATGATAAAAGCAGGTAATTTTTTGTAACTTTTTTCAGTTAACTCATAAAAATGATCGTCGGTAACCGGTGTTTTGAACGGATGACTTGTGTCATTGCGCCAGTCAGGTAACAAAGTGTCAATGCCAATCGGGTCCACAACTGCACCTGAAAGAATATGTGCGCCGACTTCAGCGCCTTTTTCCAAGACAACAACCGATAAATCGGCATTTAATTGTTTTAAGCGGATTGCTGCGGCAAGCCCTGCAGGTCCTGCGCCAACAATTACCACATCAAATTCCATGCTCTCACGGTCTGGAAGCGCATTTGTCATTGTCTATCTGTCCTTATTTCAAAGATGCGCGTTGGATATTAGCGCATTTTATTGGGCGCAGCTAAGGGAGAGCCGATAGGGAGTTAACCAAAACGGCTCATTGTAGCGAAATAGGTTTAACCTTAGTTTTTGAGAAAGCAGCTTAGCATTGATATTTCATCCAAATGGTTTTGAGACCGGTGAACTTATCAAGAGCATGGAGCGATAAATCTCGACCAAAACCAGATTGGCCAAAACCGCCAAAGGGAGTTTTTGCGCTTAATGCATCAACAGTATTGACGGAAACTGTGCCAGCCTTCAAATTGGCTGAAACGCGGTGTGCTCTTGAAAAATCATCCGTCCAAACTGAAGCTGCTAATCCGTAAATACTGTCATTGGCAATGGCAACGGCTTCGTCTTCATTTTCAAAGGCAATGATTGAGAGGACTGGCCCAAATATTTCTTCCTTGGCGATGACGCTGTCAGGCTTAACTTGATCAAAAATAGTTGGGGTGATGTAGCAACCCTTGTCATTTATCAAAATGCGATTTCCCCCGCTCACCAATCGCGCCTCGTTTTTACCCTTGGCTATATAATCCATTACTGTATTGGTTTGCCGCTCATCAACCATAGCTCCCATGCCAGAAGCAGGATCTAGTGGATCTCCCGGTTGCATTGTTTTTGATAAAGCAACAAGCCGTGCCACAAAATCATCATGAATGCTTTTTTCAACCAAAAGTCTTGAATTTGCTGAGCAGATTTCGCCTTGATTGAAAAATATTCCAAAAGCCGCCATTTCGGCAGCCTTATCAAGGTTTTTACAATCGGCAAAAATAAGGTTTGGACTTTTGCCACCCGTTTCGAGCCATACTTGCTTCATATTGGATTGACCAGAATATTGCATGAAGCGTTTGCCCGTAGCGGTTGATCCCGTAAAGGTTAAACAATCAACATCCTCATGTAAACCAAGAGCTTGTCCTGCAATAGCGCCCAATCCTGGCACTACATTTAATACACCTTCAGGTAAACCCGCTTCAATGGCAAGTTCGGCTAGCCGCAAGGCTGATAGGCTTGATTGTTCGGCAGGTTTTAACACAATAGAATTACCCGCCGCTAAGGCCGGCGCACATTTCCATGTTGCCATATCAAGCGGAAAATTCCATGGTACAACAGCACCAATAACGCCAAGCGGCACACGGCGCATCATGGCGAGATCACCCGCTTCAGTTGGTGCTATTTCATCATAAATCTTGTCGATAGCTTCACCATACCATTGAAAAATAGCTGCAGATCCTGGTACATCACCCATGTAGGCATCAACAACGCGCTTACCCATATCAAGGCAATCAAGCAAAGCCAATTCAACACTATTTTTGCGGATGAGGTCGGCAAGGCGTAAAAGTACCTCTTTACGCTTTTCTGGTGCCGCCTTGGACCAAATACCGCTTTCAAATGAGCGCCGTGCTGATTTAACCGCACGATCTATATCGCTAGCGCCGCCCGCGGCAATTTCTGCAATTTTTTCACCAGTAGCTGGATTGATACAATCAAAACGTTCGCCGTTTTTGGCTGCCACAAATTGACCATCGATGAAAATATCTTTGCGAAATGTTAGCTTCTTTGCGTCATTTTGCCATTGTTGATAGGTTCTATCGCCCATAATTGTTCTCCCTTTATTATTGTACTTGCTATGATTAGAGCGATTTTGTTAGTTCTGGAATAAGGTCAAAAAGATCGCCAACCAAGGCATAATCGGCAATCTGCATGATTGGTGCGTCTTCATCCTTGTTAATGGCAACAATAATTTTTGAATCTCCCATGCCGGCAAGATGTTGAATAGCACCAGAAATACCAACGGCAATATAAAGATCTGGCGCAACTATTTTACCCGTTTGTCCTACCTGCCAATCATTGGGGGCGTAACCCGCATCAACCGCCGCACGGCTTGCCCCAAGGGCTGCGTTAAACTTGTCGGCAAGGGGTAAAAGCAGTGATTGAAAGGCTTCTTTTGAACCAAGTCCACGTCCCCCTGATATAACCACTTTAGCCGAGTTAAGCTCGGGTCTATCACTTTTTGAGCCTTCATTTTTTAGGTGCTTAGTAAGGCAAGGATCATTTGCAGGTGCTACATGTTCTATCGGGGCAGAGCCACCATTTATAGCGGCAGTAAATGCAGATGTGCGCACGGTGATGACTTTTTTACTATCGGTTGATTGGACGGTTTCAACCGCATTGCCTGCGTAAATTGGTCGTTTAAAAGTGTCTGGCGACACAACGGCGATGATGTCCGATATTTGCATAACGTCAAGCTTTGCTGCAATCCGTGGTATAATATTTTTGCCCGTTGTCGTTGCCGCAGCCATGAATATATCATAGTGATCTGCTAAAGAAAGAATGGTGGCGGCAACCGGCTCTGCCATTTGATGGTCAAGATAATCTGCTTCACTCAAAATAACTTTGCGAATACCTAGCAATTGTGCTGCTTGCTCTGCTACTGTTTGAACATTGTTCCCGCAGATTAAAATGTCGATATCACCACCTATGGCTTGGGCGGCACTTAGCGCATTTGCGGTTTGCAACGATAGGTTTTGATTGTCATGTTCGGCCAATAAAAGAATTGTCATTTTGCTATCCTCCCTTAAAGCGCTGCATTTTTGGTTTTAATCTTGGCTACAAGTTCACTTATTGTTGCAACTTTAATTCCAGCTTTGCGCTTTGCTGGCTCTTCAACATTAAGGATTTTCAATCGCGGATTCAGCTCTATGCCAAAATCGCTCGCTTGCTTTTCTTCAATAGGTTTTTTCTTAGCTTTCATAATATTGGGAAGAGATGCAAATCGTGGTTCATTTAAACGCAAATCCACGCTGACAATCGCAGGAAGCTGTGCTTCAATAATCTCTAAGCCGCTATCAACTTCGCGCGTTACTTCAATCTTGTCGGCAAATACATCAAGTTTTGATGCAAAGGTAGCCTGTCCCCAATTTAGCAGCGCTGCTAGCATTTGCGCCGTCTGGTTGCAATCATCATCAATTGCTTGCTTGCCAAGTAAAACAAGATCAGGCTTTTCTTGTTCAATGATGGCTTTTAAAAGCTTAGCAATATTGAGTGGCTCTAAACGCTCATCACTTTTTATATGAATGGCCTTGTCCGCTCCCATGGCAAGGGCTGTGCGCAAGGTTTCTTGTGCGGCTTGCGGCCCAATAGACACCGCAGTAATCTCATCGGCTTTACCAGCTTCCTTTAACCGTACGGCTTCTTCAATTGCCACTTCATCAAAAGGATTGATCGACATTTTGACATTGGCAAGATCTACGCCACTACCATCACTTTTAACGCGTGGTTTGACATTATAGTCAATAACCCGCTTTACACCCACTAATATTTTCATTTTATTCCCTCAACTTATATTTATTATTTTAGACTTTCGATTTTATCAAAAGCATATCACTGCTTGCATAATGATAAAGTGCTTTCATGCTAAAAAAAATCAAACTAATGCATAGGAAAAATATTAATCTTAAGACAGCAAGCTGCATGCAGTGCCATTGAATTTTTAATATTGCTTATTTTTGCTTTTGATAGACTAAACGTCCGCCAACATAGGTAGCTAACACTTCTATATCAGCTAAATCATCAGGCGGAATTTCTAGTGGATTATGCGAAATAATGATAAGATCAGCTAATTTACCTTCACAAATTGACCCTTCATATTTTTCGCGGTGTCCTGCATAGGCAGCCCCTAATGTATAGGCATTTATAGCGTCCATTACGCTAATGCGCTGGTCTGGAACCCAACCATTTGCAGGTTCGCCATCACGGCTTTGTCTTAGCACTGCATTTCGAATACCAATAAAAGGATTAAGATCAACAATTGGCCAATCCGTACCAAAGGCAACAGCAGCGTCATGGTCAAGCAGCGATTTTATAGGAAAAGCGAGGGGTAAATTATCGGTGCCGGCGCGTGTTTCCCAAACGCCAACCATGCCTACCCATTGATCTTTGGGGTAGATCATTGCTGGTTGCATGGATGCAATGGCGTTTATGTGCTTGAAGCGACTTAAGTCTTGCGCCGCTGGAATTTCTACATGCTCAACCCTTGGCCGTTGTTGGCGTGATTGTTCAATGTCGCTTTCATAGCCATCAAGGGCAAAACTTATCGCTCCTCGCCCTATTGCATGCGACCAAATTTGCAAACCTGCTGCTTGTGCTTGATGAATGGCGGATTGATATGCCATGCTATCCCATAATAAATCACCATGTTCATTTATTTTATCATTATAGCCATCCGGCATATAAGCGGTGTGGGATTCTAAGACGCCATCAATGAAAAATTTCATTACTCTTGCATCAAGAAAATTATCCTTAAACCGCTTATGCCTTTCTAATGCAAGATTAAGTGTTTCTTTATCCAATACTGGCGGATTGCATAGGGTTGCTAGAGTAAAGCGCAAGGTCAATTCGTGATTGTTTCGCAATTTTTCTAAATGCGGCAACATTTCATCATCAAATCCGGCGCTTTGTACCCGTGTAATACCTAGTTTATTTGCTTCAATAATAGCAGTTTTTAGCATTGCTAATGTGTCATCATCACTGGCTTTTGGTATTTTAGCTTCAACGATTTTTGCGGCTTGTTCAATCAACCAACCTGTCGCGTTGCCGTCTTTATCACGGACAATTCTTCCGTTCTCTGGATCTTTAGTGTCTTTATCAATGCCGGCAAGTTGAAGGGCCTTGCTGTTTGCCCAAGCCGCATGGGCCATGCCAGAATAAAAGAAAACCGGCCGATCATTGACAATTTTATCAAGCATTGAGCGATGAAACTCTTTGCCCACCATGTCATCATAGCCATAGCTGAACTCCAAGCCGGTGATCCATTGGCGATGGGGATTATCCTTGGCATATTTTGCCAGTTTTTCTTCAACTTCAGCAAAGCTTTTTGCCTCGCGTAGCCCAATCATATCAAGATATTGCGATCCCCAAATAAAGTGCAAATGGGCATCAATAAAGCCCGGCATTAGGGTTTTGCCTTGCAAATCTATGATCTCTGCATCACTTTTGATCATGCTTGCAAGGTCGCTAAGGTCACCAACTTTTACTATAAGTCCTGCCTCGACCAAAACCGCTTCAGCCAAAACCGGTTCAAACTTGTTGCAAGTTTTCTCCATGGTTAAAATGACACCATTTTTAAAAAGCATTTGAGTCGCCATTTATATATCCACTTTTTTAGTTGAAGTTTAAAAGCACGATAGTGAATTGCGCCGCGTGCAATAATTAAAAGGATTAGCTGCACGCGGCAAAATTGAATAGCAATTGGTTTGCCTTTAACTTGCTAATGCGGTTACCTCGCGTCTAAAGGGTAAAGCATCACCAATATCTGGCTCGTCAAGTTCACGTGCAAAGCGGTGTCCTGCATAGGTTGCCCATGCAATCGGGCCTGGTGCTTCGGCATCGCCAAACACTTTAATTGTTTGGATGCCATGATCATTCCATTGATCGGGCATGGCTTTTAATGATTGCCAAAGCCCATCATTTTGTAAGCGTGATGTTACTAAAAGCACCTTATCAGCTGGAAGGGCAGATTGCTTGCCTGAATACACACATTCGCTAACCACCCCACCATTTTGAATTTGGGAGATTGAGCGATTTAAAATGATTTCAACGCCCATATCGACCAAACGACGATGAATGGTGGCTTGTTCTAGCGTGTTGCGTGTCCAATCAGAAACATAGGCGGATGGGGTAACCAGTGTTACTTGGCAACCTTGTTTGATTAAAAGCTCTGCCATAACGCCGCCCATATAATAATGGTCATCATCAAAAATAACCACATGGCCGGAAAGCTCCGCTCCTGCCATTAAATCATCAGGCGTATAAATTGGCATTGCCGCGTCAATCGGCATTGGCACCACATGGGCGCGTGCGACACCATCACGCCGCCAAGTCGAACCTGTTGCAATGGCAACATTATCAAAGCCAAATTCTAAAACATCATCTGCGGTAAGCTTACTATCAAAGTAAACTTCAACATTAGGCATTTGGCTAATTTGATATTCGCGGTAATCGCGCACACGCCCCCAAGCGGAAAGCCCCGGTAAACGACATTCTTTAGCAACGCGGCCACCAAGTTCAGTTCCAGCTTCGGCAAGCACGACTGTGTAACCACGAAGCCCAAGGGCTCTTGCTGCCTCCATGCCGGCGGGGCCTGCGCCAACTATCAACACGCTTTCGGTTGTGCCTTTTGCCTGCATACGCTCAGGGTGCCACCCCTTACGCCATTCTTCCATAAAGGTGGGGTTTTGTGTGCAGCGTGAAATTGACATGGTCATGTCGCCGGTTACGCAAATATTGCAGCCAATACATTCGCGAATATCCTCTATCCGCCCTTCCTCGATTTTTTTTGGCAAAAACGGATCAGCAATTGATGGGCGCGCACAACCAATAAAATCCAATACGCCAGACTTAATCATGCGCACCATAACATCAGGGGAAGTAAAGCGACCAACACCAACCACAGGCTTTTTGGTTAGATTGCGAATACCACTCACCAAATCTTCTTGGGCGGCTTCTTCTTTAAAGCGTGATGGGCCAGAGCAATCTTCCCATGCGCCATGGGCAAGATCCCACAAATCTGGAATATCGCCATTCATTTCAATCATGTCACGTACTTCAGCATTGGAAAAGCCAAGATCGCTAATCATTTCGTCTAATGAAATACGCAAAGTAAGGCCGCAAGTATCACCAATGGCATCACGTCCTTCCTCGATGAGTTCACGCATGAGGCGCGATCGATTTTCAAGACTGCCGCCATATTCATCTGTGCGTTGGTTGGTGGCCTTCGATAGGAAATGTTGGATAATACCAAAACCATGGGCACCATAAAGGCAAACAAGATCAAAGCCTGCTTGCTTGGCACGCAAAAAGGCATTTTTATGCCAGCGACGTAAATCCTTAATATCTTGCTTATCCATGGCGCGCGCTTGCACCGGATCATTAGTGAATGTGCGGATCGGCAAGGCGCTTGGGCCGCGTGGTACTTCCTTGGTATAAAGATTAGGGCCATTTATGCCAGAATAAGCTAATTGTATGCCAGCTAATGCGCCATGCTCATGCATAGCGTCAGCCATACGGGCGAGTGCTGGAATATCTGCGTCATCCCAAAGGCGAAGTTCAATAAAAGGGGTGATTTCCGATGTGTGATGCATTTCTGTTTGTTCAGTAAAAATAACGCCCCAACCGCCTTCTGATTTCATCCGGCGCATGGTTGCAGCAGCCGTTGGATCACGATAGCCACCACCATTACAATGGGGTACTTGGTAAAAGCGGTTTTTAGCCGTAACTGGGCCAATTTTCATTGGTTCAAACAAAATGTCATAACGTGGGTCACGCATCGATCCCCTCCTTCTTCCGTATTTAAAACGGTATTTTTGTTAAAGTTTTCTATTCTTAGTCCTTAGAGATCTTGCTGATTTTTTCATTGAATTTGGACAAAATCCCTATAAAATTGGCAGCTTATATTGTTCGATCCTTACATATAAAACGTGATGCTTTCTCCGCTATCATCATGGTTGGCGCACTTGTATTGCCGCTGATTAAAAATGGCATGATCGATGCGTCTGCAACTCTAAGATTGTCCATGCCATGAATTTTAAGGCTTAAAGGATCAACGACTGACGAGCGATCGGTTCCCATTTTGCAGGTGCCAACAGGATGATAAACGGTAAGGGCTTTTGCGCGTAAATAGGCAAGCAATTCGTCATCACTTTGAACATTTTTTCCAGGAAGCATCTCACTGCCGGTAAAAGGCGCAAAAGCACTATTTGCCAAGATTGAACGAGCGATTTTTATGCCATCAACCAAAATGGCTGCATCTTGCTTTGCACTCAAGAAATTGGGGTTAATATCAATTTTTAGCTCGGTATTATCGCGCCTTATTGTTATTTCGCCGCGGCTTTGGGGACGCAGCACACAAGTATGGATTGCATAACCATGACCATATTCCATAAGGCGACCGCGATGGCTGCGGTAGCCTGGGACAAAATGAAATTGAATATCAGCAAGATCAGTAAAATCGCCAAGATCACTTGCATAACGGGTTTTGGCAAAGCCACCAGCTTCAACATAGTTGGTGGTTAGCATTCCTTTTCGCTGCATAAAATATTGCAAAGGTGCAGCAAGCATTTTGGGTAAATTTTGCATCGATAGGCCTAAAGTTTTAGGGCTTTTCGAGCGCACAGTTATCATGGCGTCAATATGGTCTTGTAAGTTTTTGCCAACGCCTTGAATATCGGCTTTAACTTCTATACCTTGCTGGGTAAGCTCATTTGCTGGGCCAATGCCCGATGCAAGCAAAATTGCTGGCGAGGCAATGGAACCTGCAGTCAATATAGCTTCGCGCCGCACTTCAATGCTGGTTTCAATATTATTTTTTTTGATAACAACACTTGTTACTTTCTTATTGAGAATTTCTAATTTTTTAACATTGCATCCTGTCCAGATGGTAAGGTTTTTGCGCTCTAAGCACGGTTTTACATAGGCATCATAAGCACTAAAACGTTGACCGTTTTTTTGGGTTACATTATAAATACCTACGCCATCAAAACTATTGCCATTAAAATCTAGATTGGTTGGCAAATTCAATGCATTGCCAGCTTTGACAAAAATATGGGATAGCAGATTGGCATCGCGCGGATTATCCACTAAAAGCTCGCCATCAAAGCCATGATATTTTGGGTCTTGGTGAAGTAAATTATGTTCAAGATCCTTAAATATAGGCAAAACATCTTCATAAGACCAGCCAAGGCAATCATGGCGTGCCCAATGATCGTAATCAGCAGCGCAACCCCTAATATAAATCATCGAGTTGATGATGGTTGAACCGCCAAGCCCTTTACCACGATTCATGGGTATGCGGCGATTATTAAGGTGCTTTTGCGGGGTGGAGGCAAAGCGATAATCAAATTGTTCTCGGCCATACATGGCAAGGATGCCAGCAGGAATTGTGGTTCTCCAGCTCTTTTGCTCTTGCCCCATTTCAAGCAGTAAAACCTGATATTTAGGATCAGCGCTCAAACGGTTAGCAACAACGCAGCCCGCTGCGCCTGCACCTATGATGATATAATCAAATGCGTTGCCATTCATTTATAATCTCCGCCAATTATTAACGTAATTGGACATTTGATTGAAACAAAAGCGCATATTTTAATTTAAAAAAATGCGCTTTCACATTCATGAATTACTGCAATAATTGCGTCCAAACCTTGGTAACCAAGTCTTGTGCAGCAGGTGAGCAGGCTTGTTGCATTTTGATTTCAACCGTTGGAAATAGTTCTGGTGCAACATCCTTATTATTGACAGCTTTGCTTTCATCAATTTTGAGCGGTGATGAATGGCCATAATAATTAGTTTGGATGGTGGCATTTTCTTGCGTTGCCATAAATTCTATAAATTTGATGGCATTGTCTTTATGGGGGGCATTTTTAGGTATAACGAAAGAATCCATCCAACCAACAAGACCTTCTTTGGGCATGGCATATTCAATATTGACCTTGTCATTTCGGCGAACGCGCATTGAATTGCCATCCCACCAAAAATGCATGGCAACCTCACCACCACCAATGCGGTTTTCAATATTATCACTGGAATAAACAGCGACATAATCTTTCTGTGCCTTTAAAAGATCGAGAATTTTTTTCATTTCAGCGGGGTTTTCACTGCAATAGGGAATACCAAGATAATTTTGTGCGGCTGAAATAACTTCGTCAGGTTGGGCAAGGCTTGCAATTCTGCCGCGCAAATCTGCGCTTGGTTCAAAATAAACCTTCCAACTGTCAATTGGCCCTCTATATTGATCGCGGTTTACCGTAAAGCCAGCCGTTCCATAGGAAAATGGAAAGGAATATTCATTGGTTGGATCCCACCACTGATTAAACCATTTTTTATCCACTTGCTGAAATGCCGGCAGTGATTTCATGTCAACATTTTCAAGCAGATTGCTATCAATCATAATTTTTACAAAATGCTGTGATGGGGTGATCAAATCATAACCTGATGAACCCGCCTGCAATTTGGTTAAAACATCTTCATTAGATGTGAAGCCATCAACTGAGACTTTAATTCCAGTTTCCTTTTCAAATTTTTTGATGAGTTCTGGCGAAACGGAATCTGCCCAAACAAAAAGATTTAAATTCTTTGATTGGGCAAAGACGGCTTCACTCAAAGAAAAAACGCTGATTCCCGCTAGTATCAATGATGCGGTAAATTGCTTAAACTGTCTATGTTTCATATTGTTCCCCTTTTTGTGGCTTTATGCGTCTATTTACTCTTGCGTTGCAGGATGAAAGAAAAACTGGCAATAATCACCGATATGATCATAATCAAAGTGGATATGGCATTAAGTTCAGGTGTAACACCTTGTTTAATCAGCGAATAAATATAAATCGGTAAAGTTGTGCCACCGCCAGAATTTAATAGATTACTGGTGATGAAATCATCAAGTGAGATAACAAAGGCCAGCATTGCACCGGCAAAAACACCCGGTAATATTAAAGGCAGCGTCACACGGCGAAAGGTTGTCCATGAATTGGCATATAGATCATTTGATGCTTCACTTAGCTCTTTATCCATGCCTTGCATGCGCGCCCTTATCGGCAAAAAGGCAAAGGGGATACAAAAGGTGGTATGGGCGATAATTAATTTAAGTTTGCCATTCACAATGCCAAGTTCAGAAAACAAAATGAGTACTGCTACGGCGACGACAATTTCAGGCAAGAGCAAGGGTAAATTGACGATGGTTTCCGATATTCTGCGAAACCGCATTTGCTGACCGCGTGAAAGAACTAAAGCTGCCATTAGCGCAATAATAGTTGAAAACAATGTTGCACAAAAGGCAACCTCTAATGAGGTTTTAACCGCTTTTAGTAGATTGGTATTTTGTAAAGCCGATGCATACCAATCCAATGAGAACCCACCCCAATTGCTGGCAATACGGCTTTTATTAAATGAGAAAAACACCACCACAGCGATTGGCAAATAAAGATATAGAAAAAAGATTAAGGTAAAAACGCCAAAGCCCGGATAACGGCGAACATCTGTATTTTTCATGACAGTGCCCTTTTCTCGTGGTTTATCGAGCGCATGCCCTGAATAATCAGAACGATGACAACGCTCACCATCAACACAATGGCAAATGCCGAGCCAAGTGGCCAGTTGCGCCCTGCGCCAAATTGTAATTGAATAAGACTACCCATAGTCATATTCTTACCGCCGCCAAGGATCATTGGTTCTAATACTGCGCCAAGGCTTGGAACAAAAACGAGGATAGAGCCAGCAACAATGCCCGGTCTGCATAGCGGCAGAATAATTTTGCGAAGGCAGATTAACCTGCTGCCATAAAGATCATGCGAGGCTTCAATTAACGAGCGATCAAGCTTTTCAACACTGGTGAAAATCGGCAAGATCATGAGTGGAATGTAAGAATAAACCATGCCCACTAGCATTGCGCCATCATTGAATAAAAGCGTGCCATTTTCGTCAATAAGACCAAGCATATAAAAGGCTTTTTGGATAAAGCCGCCATTGCCCAAAAGAATTGTCCAAGCATAAACCCGAATAATCATCGAAACCCAAAAGGGTAGGGTTACCAACCATATGAGCAACATTTTACGTTTGGCATTTTGCAACGCAATGAAATAAGCCGCCGGAAAAGCTAGCAGCAAACAAATAAGCGTTGTTGCCATGGATAGTAGGATTGTGCGCCCTACAATGATAAGATATTGCGGATTAAACTCTAATTCATCTGTCCAGCCTATATTAAACAGCAAGGAACGATACGCTTCTGTGGTAAAAATATAATCAAAACCACCATAGGGGCCGCGCGTTGAAAATGACACCACGACCACAATAGCAATTGGAATAATCAGCGTTACTATCATCACAAGATAGGCAGGGGCTAAGCCAAAATAGGATTTATTGATAGGTTTCTTGATCATGAGCGTAATATCCTAACCGAGTTAGGACTAAAGCCGATACGCGTCGTTGAGCCAATTTGAAAAAGAGGATCACCGCTGACATTATTGCGTTTAGAAACACACAAAATGCTATCGCCAACACTAATTGAATATTGGGTATATGCACCCAAATAGTTAACGTCAATTATTGTGCCATCAACAGTAATATCCCCCTCATTGAGGATAAAATTGATTTTTTCAGGCCGCAGGGATGCACTGGTTTTTGAGCCTTGGCTTAAATTTTGCTGATTGACAAAAATAGGCGCACAAAAAGGTAGCTTAATTTCAGCCTTATCGTCTTTTACCGACGAAATAGTAACATCAAAAAAATTGGTAGCACCAATAAAATCAGCTACAAATTTATTTTCAGGAAACTCATAAATTTCACTTGGGGCGCCGATTTGCTGAATACGACCATTGCCAAGAACGCAAATGCGATCAGACATATCAAGCGCTTCTTCTTGATCATGGGTAACAAAAATAAATGTAATACCAGTCTTGCGTTGTAATTGCCGAAGTTCGTTGCGCATGGCTTGGCGCAATTTAAGATCAAGCGCAGATAAAGGCTCATCCAATAACAGCACTTCAGGCTCTGGTGCTAAAGCGCGTGCCAAGGCTATTCTTTGACGTTGACCGCCAGATAATTCTGCGGGATAACGCGCGGCATAATCGCCCATATGGACAAGATTTAGCATTTCTTCAACACGGGTCGCGGCCTTCTTTTGCTCCCATTTTAGATTTTGCAAACTATAGGCAATATTATCATAAAGGGTCATATGCGGAAAAAGTGCATAATTTTGGAAAACCGTATTAACCCGCCTCTTATGGGGAGGCTGATTAGCAATATCTTGACCGCGTAATAAAATACTGCCTTGGGTTGGCTGCTCAAATCCAGCAATCATCCGCAATAAAGTTGTTTTGCCGCAACCTGATGGACCAAGCAGCGTAAAAAATTCATTATCATTAATATGGAAATTAACCGGCGTTAACGCATGATATTTTCCATAAATCTTCGAAACATTTTTAATTTCGATAGCTTTTCCATTGCTCATTAGCTATTCCCCACATAGGTGAAATATTCTATCGTGTGAAAGAAGTGCATTTAGGCAAACTTCGTTTCACATCATGATGGACAGGCTCTGGCCTTTCACAAGACAAGAGAAATATTAAATAGAAGCAATGGGATAGTTTTGCTAAGCTGCAAAATATTTCATTGTTCCGCCTCATTTTTATTGTTCGCTTATAATTGCGATTGGTTTTAATATATTTCAGTTGGAAAATAAGGAAATTAGAAAAAAACTAAAGCATGTATAGTTTTTATCGTTTCTAAACTGCAGATGATTTGCAATAGATCTAATAGATAGAATAAGACACGGCAAAGTGTGCCTTCTTTTAGCTTTATAAAACCACTTTAAATTTTTGTTGGTTACAAGCTTTCAACCATATTGCGCATTTGCGTTTCATTCATTTCAAAAACAACAGGGCCATTGGTATAGATCAGCAAGCCCTTAAACTGCTTATTGGGATAAATTTCACCGAGTAATTTACGATAAAGCGCCATTTGTAAAATATATCCATCTGGCACTTCATTCATGCTTTCTGGTACTTGGCCAGTTTTAAAGTCAGCAAAAAGAACATGAGCGTCATCAACCACTAAACGGTCAATCTGGCCCGATACAGGACGTTGTTTACCGCGCACATCAACAACCCCCATTAAGGCAACTTCTGCTTGGCTTTGCTGTGAAAAAAGCTGCCTGAACTGGGGATTATCCAACACATCGAAAATCATTTTTTGCATTTGTTGCCGTGACTTTTCGTCAAAATGGCCTGCTTGTTTAGCAAGATAATTTTGCGTGAGTGCGCGCCTTTTATCCTCTGCAACATCAGGTAAATATTGCAATAATGTATGGATAAGTGTTCCACGCTCTAAGCTCGTTGGTACTTGGCTTTGCTCAGTTTTTTGAAAGATTGGTGAAATGCTCATGCCATGAGGGTCGATATTGGGAGCATCTTCAATCAAAATACTGGCTTTTGATGGTGACAATGGGCGCGGCAAGCCTTGTTCTGCTGGTGCGCGTTGCAAAAGATAATTGGGCATATCAAAATGCTGCATAACTTCCTCCACCACTTTTTCTTTATTATACATGCCAAGCTGCGGCGGCGTTATTTGATAGCGATAGGCGGTTATCCCGTCAACGGGCGAGGATATTTCTACCATTTCATTTTGCAAAGCATCTTTTACAAGATCAAGCCATGTGCCTGTGGTTGGGCGGTTACTTTTATAGCCACAAACAATCAGGCGGTCTTCAGCTCTTGTCATGCCAACATAAAGCAAACGGCGATATTCTTCCGCCGCCCGTTGTTTAAGTCCGTCAATTGCTTCGCCAATTAAAGCGGTTTTATAATCACTTGATGGCTGCCATAATAAAACCGTCTCGATTGTTTGCCCTTTGGCTGTGCTATCCACCTCGATCAATTTTGGCTCGTGCTGGCTGTTCCAAATACGGCTGCCAGAATCAACAAGGAAAACCACAGCCGCTTCTAAACCCTTGGCCGCATGTACCGTCATAATACGTACTTCATTGCGGCTTTGGTCCATCTCACGCTTAATTTCGGGCTGTGCCTCAGCTAAGGTTTCCAAAAATGCTTGTAAGCCGGGAAGTCCGGTTTTTTGCACCGCAAGCGTATAATCCATAAATGCATCCAGCACATCACTGGCTTCATTGCCAAGACGGGCTAAAATATCACGCCGCCCATGATGCTCACTTAAAATGCGGCTATAAAATTCATAAACTGGAGTAATGTCAGCAAGGCCGCGCAATTCTTCCAATAAATCATAGGCACGTTGATATTTGGGGTCATTACCCGCTTGCTGTTCTAATGCGCGATAGAGTAGGTCACTGCGTTCTGCTGCAATTTTTAAAAGATCATTTTCATTCAATCCAAAAATTGGACTTTTTAACACTGCCGCCAATGATAAATCATCATAGGGTTGTAAAACGAACCGCCCCAAGGCAACAAGATCACGAACGGCAATATGATCAGCAAGGCGCAAACGATCAGCCCCTGCAACGGCGATATGCAGGTTTTTAAGTTCACGTGAAAGGGCATGAACAAATTGGTCGCGTTTACGCACTAAGACCATAATATCACGCGGTGTAATCAAGCGATTTTTGCCAGCAATCACCTCGCCATTATCAAGCCAATGCTTGATGGTTAAAGCCATTTGCCGCGCTAATTTAATAGCGGGAGCCGCCAATTGATCGACCGGCTCGCGCCAATCTTCCGGCTCACTTACCTCATCAGGCGTTAAGGCTTCCCAAACATCAACCTCGCCCGGTTCATCTTTTCGCACTGGCTCATGAATGGTCTTTTCATTTTCAGCACTTAAGCCTTGATAATTTTGTGGATGCTCAAAAACATGATCAACCGCGTTTAAAACATCCGCAGTGGAGCGGAAAGAAAAATCGAGCCGCAATTTTTTAAAACCAAGCTTGGCAGCAAGGGCGCGCTTTTCAACTGCACGGCCATTTTGGGCAAAGTCCTCAGGTATTGCCCCTTGGAATGAATAGATGGATTGCTTCTCATCACCCACCGCAAACAAGGTGCGCCGTTCATTGCGGGCAGTTGTCCCAGAAAAAAACTCTTCTGATAATAGCCGAATAATTTGCCATTGTGCGGGACTCGTATCTTGCGCTTCATCAACCAGAATATGGTCAATACCACGGTCAAGCTTATATTGTACCCATTCGCCTGCGCCTTTGCGTTTAAGCATTGCTACGGTTTTATGGATAAGGTCATCAAAATCCAAAAAGCCACGGCGTTTTTTAAGGCGGTTATATAGGCTGTTTAATGCGTCCACTAGCACATAGGCCGCTTGATTAAGCCCCACCAGATCAACCGCGCAAATGGCATCGATCAGTTGCAAAACATGATCATGCTTTTCGCCAAATTCATCTATCGCGTCAGGTGCGACGGCTTGGACGGCTTTAGTAAAAATGGTTTTTGGGCTGCGAGCCTTACCTTGGCCAGTAAAATAAATATCATGAGCGAGATCTTTGAAATTTCGCCAATTGGCCTCTGTGGCCAAAGCCTCGATGCGATCACAAAATTTTTCCATATTGCTACCGCCAGCACTTAAAAACAAAGCAATGCGGTCGGGCGAATAAAGAGCTGCTTGTTTTAAAGCATAGCTTAAATTTTCAAGATTATCGCTGGCTTTAACTCCAAAAATTTGACGAAAAAACTCAATTCCTTGTTCGCGCCAGCGTAAAAGTGGTTCGCTTAAGGATTGGCGTTTATATATAGCTTCATTTAATAAACGATCTAGCCCAAACTCACCTACCGTTGATAGAATAAGATCAAAAGCTTGGCTTAATGCTTCATCATCACGCTTATAGGCAGTTTCAAGGATAAGGCGCTTTGCTTCGCCAATAAGGGCGATTTGGCGCATATCATCAATCATTTCAAAATGACCAGCAATATTGGCTTCAACGGGAAATTGATGCAAAAGTGCTTCACAAAAAGCGTGAATGGTTTGTATTTTTAAGCCGCCTGGTGTTTCAAGCGCATGGGCAAATAATTTGCGTGCGGCAGTGATGCGCAATGTATCTGGCTTTTTATGCTCTAATTTTTGTAGTGCTTCGCCAAGTTCCTCGTCGCTAATGCGCGTCCACTGCGATAGGCGCGAAAATATACGCGTTTGCATTACCGCCGCCGCCGCCTTAGTATAAGTAAGACATAATATGCGCGATGGCGGTGTTCCAGTAAGCAAGATACGAATGACACGCTCGGTCAAAACATGGGTTTTACCCGACCCAGCATTGGCCGACACCCAAACACTGGTATTGGGATCAGATGATTGCGCTTGGGCTTCCAAGGCTTTGGTGGGGATTTTGCCGGAAATTTTACTTGTTGCTTTCATGGCTTAACTCCCCAAATCATCGGTGTCTACGCTGCTATCGCCGCTTGCAGACCATTCCCAAATGCGGGCAAGATGATCATAGTCACCAACATAATTAACCAATGGTGGCATAGCCCGCGATAAATAGCCTTGGTTTTCATCCAAATAGAGCGAGACCAATTGATGCAATCGCTGCCATGCAAGCTCAGATAGTTCCATGGCTGTTTTATCACCATCTTTTAAAATAGTTTGCGCTTCCACTTCGCCTTTGCCGGTTAAGCGCACATAAATAAGATCAGTTGGTGCGCTGTCTTTTTCACATTCACTAAAAGCACCGCGCCGCAATAAAGCCCCTTCAAGGGCTAATTGCGGTGCCATAAGGGTTGCGGCTTGTTTGATTGACGGAGTGGAGCCTGTTTTAAAATCTAAGATTTCTGCGCCGCCATCATCTAGCATATCAATACGGTCGGCGCGTCCTGAAAGGCTAATGCCGCTTCCATTAATCTCAACCGCACGCGCTTTAATTTCCGGTAAGCGCTTGCGCGGTGATAAATTTTGTTCAAACGCAATAAGCTGCGGCATTAACATACGAAAACGCGGCCACCAAATCGCTTCAACATCAAGCGGTAATTGCATTTTATCAAATTCTTCGCGGGCAATATCACTCAGCATATTGATCATTAATTCACTATCAAGCACTGGTACATGTTCGCTAAAACTTGCAACAATGGCGTGATAAAGCGTACCGCGTTCTGCGACCGATGGGTCGCGAATAAGCGGATCAAGGGGTTTTAGCCGTAAAATTTTCTTGGCATAAATCGCATAAGGATCGCGGCGCAGCGTTTCCACTTCAGTCACTGAAAAATGCTTGGGCCGTAATTTTAATAAAGGTTTTGGATTAGGACGCTCAATAAACGGCACGTCATCGGCTTCATCAAGCTTTCTTGCCCAATAAAGATATTTGGCACCGCGCTCGCGCAGTTTAATCATATCGGCTTGGCCTATCACCGTTTCAAGCCGCTGCAACCAGCGTGATGGCACAGATGGTGCATTATCCAATTTGACTGAACGGGTCATAATTACCCGCTCGCTACCAAGGATCATTTGAAAATCATGGGCGGCAATACCAGTGCTGCGCTCTGGCGGATCAAGTGCAATAGTGGCTTTCATCGGCCGCGACATGAAAGGGTCATTACGGGTAGAACCCGGCCACACACCTTCATTAAGGCCACCAATCACCATTGTATCGACATTTTGCAAGCGCGATTCTAACGCACCCCAAATATAAAGCCGTGGGTGGCCACCTTGTAACATACGCACACTGATTGTTGCACCAATTGCCGCAAAAACTTCTGGCCACTCTGCTGCTTGAAATGTAAGACCCGAGCGGTCAGCCACCAATTCTTGCATAAAACTGATAAGACCCTGCCCAGGTTCGCGATCATATAGTTTTTCAATCGTACCATCTTCGTCACGGCCGAAATTTTCAAAACTGGCAATGGTTGCTTCCACTGCTTGTAAGATGGTGACTTCACCTTCCATCTTGGCAAAATCAGCAAGTGGTTTTGCAGCTTCCATCAAAAGACCAGCAAAGCTTTGCGCTTCTTCAATTAATAAGGGATCAATCCGATCAAAATTATGGCTATCAAGCTCGGTCATTTTAAGCAAGCGTTCGGCAATAAAAGCAGGGCAATTGGCTAAAGATATGCGTCCGGTGCCGCCACGCAGGGCAAAAAGCTCAAAACGCTCAACTAAGCGGCGTAATTGATGGCGTGGTTTACCTAGCCGCGTTAATGGATGCTTCAACAATGACAAAAATGCCACCGGATCACCGGGAGAAAAAACACAATCCAACAATAAACGAATGAGCGCGGCAGGTTCCGTTTCACTTAATGGCTTGCCGCCAGAATCATCAGCATAAATGCCAAAGCGTTTTAATTCTGCCGCAACACGGCGGGCAAGATTTCTGTCGCCAGTTACAAAGGCCGCAGTTTTATCGGGCTCATGGATGGCATCACGCAAAGCAACGGCAATGGTAACCGCTTCTTCACGCTCGCTTGCGGTTTCAACAAGTGAGAAATTAGCAAAAGCTTCTTCAACCAATTTTAAGTTGAGTTTTGACCACTGGTCGGTGGTCGCAGCAGGGCGAAAGGCTTGCGCAACAATAAATTCCCTTGCGCGTTTGTCGGGGCTTATATCACCAATATGCTCAACGCTGTCACGCAATGCGCCAATTTTTTGCAAAAGTAAATGCAAACCATATTGTGGATTACCAAAGATTGATGGATCGGAAATGGTATCACTTAAAGAATTCCAACTTTTGTCATCAAGGTCGCGATCAAGCCCCGGTAAAACCACCGCACCATTAGGCAAATGGGCAATGACTTTTAAAAGCTCTGCCGCGGCTGGAATAGAGCCCGTTGACCCTGCCGCTATAACCGGGCCTTTTGGTGGATTATTTTTAAGGCTTGAAGCATGTTCGCGGATCATTTGATTACGCCACCAAGCAGGATTGGACTGACCGCGTTCTTTCAAAATTTCAGGCCAGCTTGCGGTGACAATGCGTAAAAAATCAAGCGTTACTTGCCACCATTCGGCAACAAGGTCGGGACAAATATCTTTAAGGCCTGCCCAATCTGCTTCATCAGTTTCCACTTGATCCATCAATTTAGCAAGATCCCCAGCAAACCAGATGGCATCAGCAGTATTGGCTGGAATGGTAATATCTTCACGGCCGAATAATTGGCGTAAATGCTGGGGTAGATTTTCACGCCATGGACGAATAAGCCGCGCTAATAATAATTGCCGTTCAATGGTAGAAATAGGCGGCGCTTTTTCCAATATTTCTTCGCCTGATAAAAGCGATAAAGGTCCATCATCATCAACATCACCCAATGGGCGGATGATGGGCAAAAAACTGGCTGTAGTTTTATTTTTTTCGACAAAAGCTGCACGAAGCGCACGACCAGCACGGCGCGTTGGCACATAAATGGTAACATTGGCAAGGCTTAGCGGATCATCAATTTTATGGCCGTCAAGCAAAGTACCATTGGTCAAGGCATCAACCAAGGTTGGAAGAAATGGCACACCAGACGCAATCGAAAAAAGCCTCGGCTTTCGCATATCTTCACCTTTAAACTTTATAAAATAATGCATTTTTTTTGCATGAATATCCATGCAAAACAAGCAAACTATTGCCTATGGTATAATGGTGACATTTAATCTTGATGCCGGCTCTTCATCAAATTTTCAACCACATCAATCATATCCATCGTCCCAGCCGTATACCAATCGCCAAGAAGTGCTAGTCCATAAAGCCGATGATTGGCAATTGCCTTATCAAAATAATGATTTAATGAATGGGGTTCAAGATTACCTCTATCCAATATTTGCGGATTAAGAATAAAGCAACCGGGATAAATAACCGAATTATCAACAAAAGCAGGCGCGCGGCTAAGTCTACCATCATCATCGATTAAAAAATCGCCTCGCTCATTCCCTGGCGCGGTAAGGCGTGGCACAACCAACATCGCCATATCCATTTTGTCACTATCAAAAAAATCGGCTAGCCGCAAAAGATTTGATTGGTTATAATCAACCCAAAATGAATCCGAGTTCAGCACAAAAAATGGTTCATCGCCTAGTAATGGCAATGCTTTGATAATGCCCCCAGCTGAATCTAGCAATTGTTCGCGTTCATCGGAAATAATGATGTCCATATCATCAAATTTTTGCTGTGCGATATAATCAGCAATTTTCTCGCCAAGATAATGAATATTGACAACGACTTTTTTAATGCCAGCATTTTGCAATATCTGCAAATTTCGCAATAGCATCGGTTTGCCGTATATTTCCACCAAGGGTTTTGGTGTAGTAAGCGTCAATGGCCGCATACGTGTGCCAAGCCCCGCTGCCAATATCATTGCTGTTTCAATTTTCATGACACGTTCCGGTAAATTTTTAAGCGCATATATCTAATGAAAATTTTTGGTGTGAATTTTCAATTTTATTAAAGTGCTATTTCATTTTATTTTTTTGCATAGATTATTTTAAACCCTTGTTGCTCAAGGCGCTTTTCAACAACGCTAAATTTTTCACTGAGCAATTTTTCATAAGGTAATTGTTTATTGGCAACCAGCATTAACTGCCCTTTAGGCTTTAACGCATCAAAGGCGCGTGCAATAAAATTCTGCCCAATGCTACTATCGCTAGCCCGTCCTTCATGAAATGGCGGATTACTAATAATCCAATCATAAGAAATTTCAGGCTTTTCAGTTAATAAGTCATACCAATAATAATTGACATTGCGTGATTCAGCTTGTGCAACAATATTGCCTTTGGCAGCCTCCAAAGCATCCAAATCAGCTTCAAATAAATCAAGCTGTGAAATCTTTGGAAATTTTTCCAATAATTTAGCAGCAATGAAACCCCAACCTGCGCCAAAATCAGCCACATCACCTTTGACATCATTTTCTATGGTGTTTATTAGCAATTGTGAGCCAGGGTCAATGCGCCCATGGGAAAACATACCAGGCATTGTCATAAATTGGTCGTTAAAAGTAATGGATTGTATATGGGTTGTTTCGATCTTGTCCAATGATAGCGTATCGGGACGGGTAAACCAAAAACATTGACCATGATATTTGGCTAGATTTCCCTCAATATCATATAATTGGCTAACCCATTTGCGCATTGATTGCACGCCAAGATTTTTGTCGCCGCAAATGATGATTTTACCTTGCGGCTTAACGACTTGAAGCAATTGTAAAAAATACTGTTGGTTGCGCCCCTTATGCTTGGACAGCATTAAAAAGCCGCCATCATAAATTTTGCCATCTAGCAGCTCGCTTTGGCAGTTAAAACCGCTATGCTTTAATCTTAAATAGCTTGGACGCCATGTTTGAATATTATCTAAATGGCTCTGCCATTCTGTTGGTGGGCACTGGTCAAAACCAAAACTAATATAGGATGTGTTTGGTTCTAAGTGAAGGGCGTCATTTTCAAATGGTAAAAAGGGTAATAGATTGCTGCTTTGTACCATTGTAAATTAACCTTTTTGATGTGTTAATGACGCTTTACCAATGACTTGGTCGATTATTAGCTTTTTGTGTTGCATCTATAAGGCTAAAACAACGATAAAGAAAGCTTAAAGCGCTAAATAGAGCGTAACGTCTTGCTTTATTGCAATTAATTGCTTGTTGAAAGGATAAGCTCCCTTAAACGACCTTTGTTTAAAGGAGCTTTTCACATAATTGCTTATTCATTTTTTGGCAAAGCTGGTTTGACGTAATCTGGCATAGGATTAACAAATTCGTGGCCATTAAGACGCTTTTTAAGGTCGGCTTTCATATCAGCAATTTGCTCAGGATTACGGAAAATTTCTAAAGCTGTCGCCGCCATTGCTTTTGCGGCATGGGCCATGCCTTTATGGGCAACGGGTAATTTTCCTTGTGCGGTCATTTGCCATGAGTGCAATTGTGTACCAATAGCGCAAGTTGCACCGCGCATTTGAACCGTTGGTACAACCCAACTAACGCTGCCAACATCGGTTGAGCCAATAAAGCCTCTTTCACCTGCATAAGGCTTGAAAATTTCTTCACAAAGACTTTGGTCGGCTTTATAGGGCACGCCATAGCGTTGGAATGATTCTTCAATATCTTGCGCGCTAAATGTTTTTTGAAATTCTTTGGCTGTTGCACGATCTTGCTCGTCAAAAATAGGTGGTCCAAGACGCTCCAATTCTCGTTGCATAATAGCTTCAAGCGGTGTATTGCCAATAAGATTGGCTTCACCACTGGCAATTTCTTGCGACATTTCAGTTTCGGTCATAAGGGCGGCACCTTGTGCAATTTTAATTACCCGCTCAACCAATTCATAAACTTCTGGCAAGGTTAAGGCGCGAATTAAATAGCGCACGCTAGCATAGGCCTGCACCACATTAGGTGCAACGCCGCCGGTATTGGTAACTGCATAATGAATACGTGCAGATGATGGCATATGCTCGCGCATATAATTAACGCCAACATTCATCAATTCAACTGCGTCAAGCGCTGAACGGCCAAGGTGAGGGGAGGCCGCCGCATGAGCCGAGCGGCCTTTGAAAGAAAAGATAATTTCCATACAAGCAAGCGAGATGGGATCGGTTAAACCGGCAAATGGCCCTGGGTGCCAGCAAATAGCAACGTCAACATCGTCAAAAAGACCCTCACGCACCATGAAACCTTTGCCCGAGCCACCTTCTTCAGCGGGGCAACCATAATAGCGAATACGCCCTTTTACGCCATTTTTTTGTAACCAGTCCTTGACTGCTGCTGCCGCTAATATCGAGCCAGAGCCAAGAAGATTATGGCCACAGCCATGGCCGTTGGTACCATTATCTGCCCGCTTTTCTTCAGCAAGGCCAGCAACCTGCCCAAGATCCGGCAAAGCATCATATTCGCCAAGGATTGCGATAACAGGTCCATCTTCGCCAGCTTCACCTGTAACGGCGGTTGGTAATCCTGCAACGCCGCGCTTAACTTTAAAGCCCTCAGCGTGGAGCATTGCTTCATGAGCGTCACAGGCAACAAACTCATTAAAATTCAATTCTGGATGATCCCAGACCGTGTCACTAAGCCCAAAAAAAGCTTCTTCTTTAGATTCAACAATATCCCATACATCAAGAGAATTCTTGCTCATTCTATACTCCTAAATTCCTTGCCCTAAAGCCTTTTTATAAAAGCCGTATAGTGGGCTTAGAACACTATAATTTAAGTTGAGGTAGTTGTTTCAAGGTTGATCTTAAGGGGTTACATCAACACCAAACCATTTAATGCCTAATTCTTTCACAACGCCTTCTTTAATGGCTTGTGCAATGGCTTGATTAAACATTGCCTGAAGCTCTGGCGAGTTCTTCCGAAGTCCGATGCCTGCGCCTTCACCCAAAATCCCACCCTTATAAAAAGGTCCAACCATGATTAAATCTTCAAAACCAGGCTTTTTTTGTAAAACACGAAAATAGCTTTGTGCCGCAATAAGGGCATCAACCCGGCCTGAGCGTAAATCAAGATCATGTTGCTCGGTCAATTTATATTCGCGGATGGTTGCAACATCTTTGAAATAAGCAGCGGCTAAAGACTGGGCTAGTGATGCTGTCTGCACACCAATAACATGCCCTTTTAGCGCAGCTTTTACATCATTCATGGTTTGATCAATAGTAGCTTTATCACCATCTAGGGATAGGTTTTCGCCATCATGGGGTAGCTTTGCAAGTGGGCTATTCTTCATGGTTGCAAATACTTGTGGACCAGCCATGTAAGAAGCGGTAAAATCAACAACTTCCGCTCTTTTCGGTGTGTTGGTGAGGCCAGACATGATGACATCAAATTTTCCAGCATTAAGAGCGGGAATGATGCTATCAAATGGTTGCACAACATAAGAGCATTTAACTTGCATTTTTTCACAAAGATAACGCGCAAGTTCAATTTCAAAGCCATCTAATGTGCCGTCAGGCTTAGTAAAATTATAGGGATAGAAGGATGCTTCTGTGCCGATTTTTACTTCGGTAATGGGTTTGTTTTGAGCATGGGCAATTATGCTCACCATGCTCAAAAATAAACTCGAAATTATTATAATTATTTGTTTCATTGTGTTCCCCTATTTGTAACTTATGGCGTTACATCAAAACCAAACCATTTTTCTGATAAGCGTTTGATTGTGCCATCAGCTTTAGCTTCATCAATTGCTTTATTAAACATTGCTTGTAGTTGTGGCGAATTTTTGCGCATGCCAACACCAGCACCTTGCCCAAGAAGTCCACCTTTATAATATGGTCCAACAAGTACTAAATCTTCATAACCAGGCTTGGTCTTAAGGTCGTTAAAATAGCCTAATGAAGCAACGATGATATCAACGCGGCCAGCTTTAAGGTCAAGATCATGCTGTTGTGTCGTTTTATATTCACGAATTTCGCTGCTATCCTTGTAATAGGCATCAAGTAAGGAAAGGCCTAACGACGCGGTTTGTACGCCGATAACACGGCCTTTAACGGCGACCTTGATGTCTTCTATGGCTTTTTCGGCATTTTCTTTATCGCTTGCCAATTGCAAAGTTTCGCCTTGATGGGGCAAAGGATCTAAAGGACTGCCCTTAAGGGTTGCAAAAACCTGTGGAGTTAAGCTATAAGATTGTGAAAAATCAATGGTTTCACGCCGTTTTGCTGTATTGGTAAGACCGGACATGATGACATCAAATTTTCCTGCATTAAGCGCGGGTATCATACTGTCAAAGGGTTGAATGACAAAGGTGCACTCCACCTTCATTTTTTCACATAAGGCATTGCCAAGGTCAATTTCATAGCCATCTAGGCTGCCATCTGGCTTGGTAAAATTGAAAGGACGAAATGCGCCTTCAGTGCCAATACGGATAGATGTAATTGGCTTTTCTTGTGCCTGTGCAAGTGACCCATTAAAAGAAATGGCTGCAACAATTGCGAGTAATGCGGTTTTTATTTTCATAAAATATGCCTTTCTAAAACATTTTTGAGTAAAAGCTCAATTAGCTTTTAGATTGAAAAATGCGATAAAACAAAGAATTTAGAGCGCCTCACTGCTTGAAGTGAAAGTGATTTAGTCATAGTTACGCTGATGCTCATGGTTAATAAATTGGCGAAAACGTTCCGATTTCGAATTTTTAAAAACGTCTGCTGGATGTCCGTCTTCTTCGATATGACCTTTTTCTAAAAATAAAACACGATTTGAAACATCACGGGCAAAACCCATTTCGTGGGTAACCACCAACATGGTGCGGCCTTCTTCGGCAAGGCTACGCATCACGCGCAACACTTCACCAACAAGTTCTGGGTCAAGGGCGGATGTTGGCTCATCAAACAACATGACTTTGGGGCGCATAGCAAGTGCACGGGCAATAGCTGCGCGCTGTTGTTGCCCGCCCGATAAGTGCGAAGGGTAATTATTGCGCTTGTCGGCAATGCCAACTTTTTCAAGCAGGGCTTCTGCTTCGGCTATACAGTCCTTGCGATCACGCTTTTGAACATAAATTGGTGCCTCAATCACATTTTCTAAAATAGTGCGGTGGCTCCATAGGTTGAAACTTTGAAATACCATGCCAAGCTCAGAGCGAATATGCTCGACCTGTTTACGGCTTGCAGGCCCATAATTTTTCTTGCCCGGATGCTTCATTTTAATTGGTTCACCAGCAACAATTATTTCACCGGCAGAAGGGGTTTCAAGAAAATTAATGCAGCGCAACAGCGTTGATTTGCCTGAACCTGATGAGCCTAAAATAGAAATGACATCGCCTTCCATCGCTTTAAATGAAATGCCTTTTAATACTTCATGATTGCCAAATGTTTTGCGAAGTTCACGCACTTCCAATGCCGGCATTGTATTGGCGTCATTTGTATTCATATTATCGGCAATGGTCATGAATTTAATACTTTCAATTCTATTTCGACCGGTGGTCGTTGATGAGCATTTAGACGGTATTCGATCATTGCGATACACCGTGTTAGAATAAAGTTTATTGCAAGATATATTGCGCCAGCAATGATGAAAACATCAACCGCGCGATAAGTTTCTGCAATGATTTTACCTGCAATACCAGTAATTTCAAGCAAGGTAATTGCAGATGCTAGTGAGGTTGTTTTGACCATGAGAATAATTTCATTGCCATAAGCAGGAAGTGCCTGCCTTATTGCTAAGGGTAAAACCACCCGTCTAAAGCAGGTAAATCGTGACATGCCACAGGCATAAGCTGCTTCAACTTGGTTTTCTGACACAGAGCGTAGACCTCCGCGAATAATTTCAGAGCCGTAAGCTGCATGGTTGAGCATAAGAGCTATAATTGCGCACCAATAAGGTTCACGTAAAATTGGCCATAAAAACGAATATCGGATTGTGGGAAATTGACTTAATCCATAATAAATAATGAAAATTTGTACAAGAAAAGGTGTCCCGCGGAAAATGAAAATATAAAACCGTGCGGTCCAGTCAAGAAACCATAGGCCTGATAGACGCATACCTGCTAGCAATAAAGCAAAAAACATGCCTAAAAATACTGACCATGCCGCCAGTTGCAAGGTGAGTGGTGCGCCCGATAGGATTTGAAAAAAAGAATCGATGTAAAAATTATCGCTCATCGTGAACGCCTCATGCCACGGGAAAAAATGCGTTCAGATATTTGCAATGCACTGCCCGAAACTGTCGAAATTAAAAGATAAATGGCAGCAGCTATTATATAAAACTGGAAGTGTAAGCCCGTATTGCCCGCACCAAATTTAGCTTGTTGCATCAAATCGATAATACCAACAATAGAGACCAAGGCTGATTCTTTAAGGGCAACCTGCCAAACATTGCCAAAACCTGGTAGCGCATAGCGAAAAGCCAAAGGGGCAATAATTCGGCGAAATTTAATCCAAAGGCTCATTCCACTTGCGGTTGCGGCTTCAATTTCACCTGATGGAATTGCTTTATACGCGCCTCGAAAGACTTCAGTATGAAGTGCGCCTGAACAAATGGCAATAGCAAGGACGCCGGCTAAAAATCCCGGAAAACCTATAAAACCCTCCGATCCAAAATAACGCCCAATAGCGGTGACAGCACTGCTGCCGCCAAAATAAAATAGGTAGATCACTAGAAGATCGGGGATACCACGAATAACGGTTGTATAGGTTTCGGCGATGATACGCAAAATGCGACCACCTGACAATTTTGCCCAAGCTGCCAAAATTCCGATCACTGCACCAAGAAAAAAACCACAAATGGCAAGAGCAATAGTTAACAAAGCACCTAATAATAGCACTTTGCCCCAGCCTTCAGGGCCAAAGCCGATAATATTTATAAAACTGGCAGCGTCCATATACTAATCCGAAATTTGACAACAATATGAAATTTTAGTTACGCACTTTGTCATTAACAAATGAAAAAAGCAAATTTGTTCCTCATATTTCGCCCTGTTATGACAGGTTTTTCAACAAATCATCATATTTAGAATGTGTTTCACTTAATCAATGCAGACCCTTGCAGTTGTAGCGGGGTCTCATGGCGTATAGCTTGGCGGAAAAATGAACATGCTATTTGTTTCATCAGCAATAAGAACCAGTGAAAAACTAATTTCTAACCTCAGTATTTTCTAGCTTCGTCCTAGGTTTATTATATTTTACCTTTTGAATGCAAATTTATAACCTCTCTAGTTATAGCAATAATAGGAGAGGAACTCATGGCTGAACAAAAGCGGGTTATTGATACGCTTGTCATTGGTGGAGGACAGGCAGGAATTGCAGCAAGTGAACATTTAAGCAATAATCATATTGAGCATATCGTACTTGAAAAAAATCGCATTGCCGAAGCTTGGCGCACCGGACGCTGGGATTCATTGGTTGCCAATGGTCCTGCTTGGCATGATAGTTTTCCTGATATGGAATTTAAGGGTGGCGATCCCGATGCTTTTATCCCCAAGGATGATATTGCCCAATATATGGAAGATTATGCCAGCCAAATTAACGCACCAATTGAAACAGGTGTTGAAGTCACCCGTGTCATGCCCAATGAGGGACGCTATGGTTATACTGTACAGACTACCAATGGCGTTATTGAAGCGAAAAATATTGTTATCGCAACCGGGCCTTTTCAAAAGCCAATTATTCCAGCTATTGCCCCACTTGGCTCTGATCTTTATCAAATTCACTCTGCCGACTATTATAATCCGCAACAATTACCTGAAGGTGCGGTATTGGTAGTTGGCGCTGGCTCATCTGGTGTGCAAATTGCCGATGAATTGCAAAGAGCGGGCAAAAAAGTATATCTTTCAATTGGCGCCCATGATCGCCCACCGCGTTCCTATCGTAACCGTGATTTTTGCTGGTGGCTTGGCGTTTTAGGGCTTTGGGATGCCCCTGCTAATGCGCCGGGTAAAGAACATGTAACCATTGCAGTAAGTGGCGCGCGCGGCGGTCATACGGTAGATTTTCGTAATCTTGCCCATCAAGGGATTACTTTGGTTGGCTTAACGAAATCCTTTGCTGATGGTGAAGTGTTTTTTGCGGATAATCTTAATGAAAATATCCGCCTTGGTGATGAAAGCTATTTGGCTTTGCTTGATGCTGCCGATGCTTATATCAAAGCCAATGGACTTGATTTACCCCAAGAGCCGCAAGCAAGGCAATTTTTGCCCAATCCCCCAGAGATGGATGAACCTATCTTATCGCTAAATCTCAAAGAGGCAGGTATTACCTCAATTATCTGGGCAACGGGCTATGGAATTGATTATAGCTGGGTAGAGATTGACGAATTTCAAGGACAACAACGCCCTAAACATCAACGTGGTGTTTCTAATTACGAAGGCATTTATTTCCTTGGTCTACCATGGTTATCACGGCGCGGATCATCTTTTATCTGGGGTGTTTGGCATGACGCCAAATTTGTTGCCGATCATATTGCTAACCGAAAAAAATATACGCAATATAGGGATAAGAGCCAACGAGCTTAATGCTTTTAACCATAGCAATAAAGCATTTTTGCAAAAATAAAAATCTTTAAATGTTATTTTCCAATTTGTTAGGAGCATTAAATGCCAACTCACACCCGTATTCGTATGTTTAATACTAAGGAAACTTACCCAAATCAAAACTTGGATAATGATTTATGTCAAGCAGTTCGTGCCGGCAATACTGTTTATGTGCGTGGGCAAGTTGGGACTGATTTTGATGGCAATCTTATAGGCTTGGGTGATCCACGCGCTCAAGCCGAGCAAGCAATGAAAAATATCAAACAATTGCTAGAAGAAGCAGGTAGTGATTTATCGCATATTGTTAAAACAACAACCTATATTATTGATCCTCGTTATCGGGAGCCTGTTTATCAAGAAGTTGGTAAATGGCTTAAAGGTGTGTTTCCCATTTCAACGGGTCTTGTTGTTTCTGGTCTTGCGCAACCCCAATGGTTGGTGGAAATTGACGTAATTGCCGTTATTCCTGATGAAAGTGCTAGTTAAGGAGCGATCATGACTTTTTCAATTACAGCACGCTGCGCACAAACGGGTCAGCTTGGCATTGCTTTGAGCTCTTCAAGCATTGCAGTTGGCGCACGCTGTCCTTGGCTTCAAGCGGAAATTGGCGCGGTTTCCAGCCAAAATATCACTCTGCCTTCTTTGGGACCGCGCGGTCTTGTCTTTTTAAAAAATGGCGACACCGTTGATATTGCTTTGCAAAAAGCCTTAGCCGAAGATCCTTTTGCCGATTATCGTCAAGTTGCAATGATTGATGCCGAAGGGCAAACCGCGTCTTTTAGCGGTAAGCAAACCTTGGGTATTTATCATGTGGTGAGTGGCAATAATTGTATCGGTGCTGGCAATATGTTGGCAAATACTGCAGTTATTGATGCCATGGTGCAAGCATTTGAAAACAGCGATGGGTTACTGGCTGGACGTTTGATAAAGGCCTTGCAAGCAGCGATAATTGCAGGGGGAGAGGCTGGTCCCGTGCATTCTGCAGCCGTTAAAGTTGTTGGTGAGCAAGCTTGGCCGATGGTGGATTTAAGAGTGGATTGGCATGATGATGCGCCAATTAGCGCGCTTCAAAAACTTTGGCTAGATTATGCACCTCAAATGGATGCCTATATGGTTCGTGCGCTTGATCCAAGGCAAGCACCAAGTTATGGAGTTCCGGGGGATGAATGAAAATGTTAAGGCGATATTGGCGCAGCTTGTTGCTTTTGATACAACCAGCTATAAATCCAATCTTGATCTTATTCATTACATCAAGGAATTATTACAATCTTATGGTTTAGAGCCAAAGCTTATTCATGATGCGAGTGGCAAAAAGGCTAATCTTTATGCCTGTCTACCGGCACAAACAAAAGGCGGTATCATATTGTCGGGGCATACGGATGTCGTGCCAGTTGATGGGCAAGCATGGACATTTCCGCCGTTTGAATTGACCGAGCAGGATGGCCGCTATTATGGGCGCGGCACCACCGACATGAAAGGTTTTATTGCCTGTGTGTTAGCGTCATTACCATTGTTTTTAAGCGCAGATCTGAAAATGCCCCTGCATTTTGCTTTTTCTTATGATGAAGAAGTTGGGTGTCTTGGTGTTGGTCATCTTATTGATCAGTTAAAGTTAATGGATGATAAGCCAGATTTTTGTATCATCGGTGAACCAACTCAAATGCAAGCGATTTATGGGCATAAGGGTAAGGTTGCTATGCGTTGCCAAATCCATGGACATGCTTGCCATTCTGCTTATGCGCCACAAGGGGTGAATGCGATTGAATATGCAGCTAAAATGATGAGTAAAATTATTTCGGTTGCTGATGGCTTAAAAGCAACGCAAGACAAAAATTTTGATCCACCTTTTAGCACGATGCAGGTGGGGGTAATCCGTGGTGGCAGCGCACTTAATATTGTACCACAATTATGTGAATTTGATTTTGAAATTCGTCATTTGCCAAATAGTAAGCCAGATATTGCATTAACTGAAATTGCAAATTACGCATCGGATATTTTATTGCCAGAAATGCAGGCAGTCCATCAGGCAACACATATTGAATTTAGTCAATTAAGCCGCTATCCTGGGCTTTTAACCGATGTAAAATTGCCTTTTGCACAAAACTTGGCAAAATGGAGTGACAGCAAGGATTTTTCTACTGTGGCATTTGGAACAGAGGGTGGATTATTTCAAGATGCTGGCATTACCACATTGGTTTGCGGCCCCGGTAATATGGAGCAGGGGCATAAGCCAGATGAATTTATTGCTATTGAACAATTAGAAAAATGTCAAACCATGCTTACCAAATTGCATCAATGGCTGAAAGCTTAGGTTTTTATGCTCGTATTTTTCCCAATAATGTAGCAATCAAACATTTATGCCTTGCTGCTAAGATTATGGAAGTGGGTGATATAAAACAAATTTTTTAGCAGCTTGGCTTTTTCCAGTAAGGTGGCATTGCGTTAAATTAAAATTTTAGGATTGAAGTTAATAAGGCGCATCCATTCCGGGGATAACTTCATTAGAAATCATTTTATAACAATGATCATAAAATAATTGTACGAGCCGTGTTTTTTTTGTGCCAGCCAACGCAATAAGACCGATATTCATTGGTTTTAAGCCTTTTTCAAGTGGAATATGAATGAGTTTGCGTCCGTCCATGGAAATATGAGAGCGTGGACGCACATTGGCAAGAGTATAACCATAACCATTGGCAGCCGTTGTTCGTAATACGTCTTGGTGGGGAGAGCGCATGGCAATATTGGGGTTAAGACCTTGATTAAAGAACAATGATAAAAAATATTCAGTACTTACGGGTAAATCGAGCAGTAATAATGGCTCGCGTACTAGGTCAGACAATTGTAAAGATTTTGCAGTTGCTAATGGGTGGGTTTCACCCATTACGACATAAGGCGGTAATTCTGCCAGTTCAATAAATTCAAAGCCGTCAGGAATTAAAAGGTCATAACTGAGTGCTACGTCAATTTCGCCATTTTGTAGCTTCTGGAGAAGACCATGATGATCGCTAACAACATTATTTATAATGACTTCATCATATTGCGATGTAAAACTATAGGTAAGTTCGGTCATTACCATTGAGGCAAGGGTTACCATACAACCTAGTGTGAGTTGTCCGCGTGCGCCATTGGCTGTTTCAGAGGCAACAACATAAAGACTTTCTGCCTGCTCTAGCAATAATTTTGCCTGTATTAATAGGGTTTTGCCGGCTGGGGTAAGCGCTAGGCCTTGGGCATGGCGGCGAATAAAAAGCTGAACTTTTAATTCTTCTTCTAAATTGGCAATAGCGGCAGAAATAGAAGGCTGCGATATATGAACCCGCTCTGCTGCAAGGGTGATGCTTCCAGTTTCTGCAGTTGCAATAAAATATTGAATTTGACGTAATGTATAACGCATTATCCCCCCAATAAGTTGTTATTTTGCATTTTTCTTGCAATGACATCGCTTGATAAATATCAGCGCCCGCAATTAAAAATGTTAAGCCGTCATTATGATTATGTCGAGTCCTTAAAAGTAAATGATTTTTGATTATGAATATTCTACTGGCTTTTGCGCAGCTTTATCACTTAGGTCGGTTGGTCTTTGGCTGTAATATCAGTGGTATTATTTTTTTATACGCAATGCATTATAAGCTTGGCAATTTTCGCAAACCATATGGCGTTCTATATCATTTGAATTAAAATTGCTTTTTACATCCCAAACTTTTAAATTTTGCTTTTGACATTTGGGGCATAAAACCATCGCATCTTTGTTTTGACTAATAACTATCCCTGCTTGTATCCATCGATTAGATATATGCCTTTCAAGTACCATAACATACCTTATAAAATAAGCCTTTTGTCAGTATTATTAAGCCGCGTTGATGGAATTATATGAAACCCTATTGTTATGTATATTTCATAGCAGTGTGGGTTTTTCATTATGGTCTAATTTTTATAAATTTGTATTGATATTTAAACAATAAAAAGCCCGCATAAAGCGGGCTTTTCCATAAGTTTTTTAAAATACTATGCGGCTGTCACAGCGTGATCAGTTAAAAGCGAATAAAGGGCTTGCGAATCGTGGCTATTGCGCAATTTATTGACCATGTCGCAATCGCGTAATAGGCGTGCAATCCGTGATAGTGCTTTCAAGTGATCCGCACCAGAACCTTCTGGAGCAAGAAGAAGAAAAACGAGATCAACAGGTTGATCGTCAAGCGCTTCAAAATCGACCGGATTTTGCAATCGAGCAAAAACACCGACAATTTTATCAATGTCTGGCAATTTACCATGGGGAATAGCAATACCATTACCCACAGCTGTTGAACCAAGTTTTTCACGTTGCAAAATTGTGTCGAATATATCGCGCTCCGGTAAACCGGTTAATTCTGCAGCTCTTTCGGCCATAATCTGTAAAAGCTGTTTCTTAGAACTCGCTTTTAACGCCGGAATAATAGCTTCCGGCGCTATCAGATCACTTAAACCCATCATATTTGCTTCCCTTCAGTCAGCATAGCTACTGGTTAAAGTATAATTTGCACCATATAGGGCTAAATTTAATTACTTCCAGTATGTTTTACATTTGATGGATCAATCCAACCAATATTGCCATCGGCACGGCGATAAACAATATTAACTTTTTCACTTCCCGCATTGCGGAAAACAAGGACCGGATTATCCATCAAATCAAGTTCAATAACGGCATCTGCAACCGATAATAGGCGCAGCGCCATGGATGTTTCAGCAACAATTGTTGGTGCATAATCTTCTGGAAAATCGTCCTCTTCATCAGGGACAGGTTCCATAACCCGATAAGCAACATCAGCAAAAGCCTGACTGGTAGACTCGTTCTTGTGTGACTTGATGCGGCGCTTATAACGGCGTAGGCGCTTTTCAATGCGTTCAGCAGCGGCGTCAAATGCGCCTTGCGGATCCATTGCGTCACCGGTGGTTTGCAATACCGCACCAGTGCTTAAATGTAATACGCAATCGGCAGAATATTTTGCCCCTGACTTTGTTACAGTTATATGCCCTGTAGTGCCATCAGCAAAATATTTAGAGATTGCATCATTGATGCGCTCTTCAATTCGGGTGCGGAAAGCATCACCGATATCCATATGCTGTCCTGAGATGCGTAGCGACATTGTGAACCTCGTTTATTATTTGTTACAAGACCAATGTAGCCCTAACCGATGAATAGCGCAAATACTATCCGCATCTTCCACAAACAACTTGATTTGAGCACCAGTTTTGCGGGGTTCTAGTCACAAATTATGCAAATGTCAATCGTCGAATTTAGGCTTTTGTGGACAAAATTCGTGCTTTTTTCTCACGCCGACGTGCAACAGAAGATGGAATATTCATTGCTTCGCGGTATTTGGCAACGGTTCGCCGTGCAATATCCATGCCCTCTTTTTTTAGCAAATCAACCAAATTATCATCGGATAATATAGCATTGGCCGGCTCGTCTTGGATTAATTGCCTGATGCGGTGGCGCACAGATTCTGATGAATGCGCCTCACTGCCATCTGCGGCGGCAATCGCCGTGGTGAAGAAAAAGCGCAAATCAAGCGTGCCGCGTGGTGTTGCAACATATTTATTGGTAGTAACTCGGCTGATGGTTGATTCATGAATACCAATTTTTTCAGCTAAAGCAGTCATGCTTAATGGCTTTAAATGACTAATGCCGTGGCGCAGGAAGCCCTGTTGTTGGCGCACGATCTCGCTTACCACTAGCAAAAGCGTATTCGCACGCTGGTCTAATGCTTTTAACAACCAATTGGCGCTTTGTAATGCATTGCTTAAAAACTCTTGATCGGTTTTGTCACGGCAAACAATATTGCTGTAATTTTCATTGATTAAAATTTTGGGTAATAGATGTGGGTTAAGTTCAACTCGAAAATCATCGCCACTATGCGTAATAAAGACATCCGGCACTATGATATCAGTGGGGCTTGAGCTAAAGGCAAGCCCCGGTTTTGGATCAAGCGCGCGAATTTCTCCAAGCATGTCTATTAAGTCTTCTTCATCAACCCCGCAAATCCGCTTTAATTTAACAAAATCTCGTTTGGCAAGATCTTCTAAATGGGTAAGAAGCTTTGCCATTGCTGGATCATAGCGATTTTTGTCTTTAAGTTGTAGGGCAAGACAGCCGGCTAAATCCTTCGCAAAAATACCAATAGGATCAAATCCTTGCAGGCGATTTAAGATATTTTCTATCCTAGCAATTGATTGATTAAGCCGCAAGGCGGTTTCTTCTAGATCTCCAATGAAATAACCTGATTCGTCAATCTGATCGGCAAGATCACGGGCAATAAAGCGATCAACCGAATCATGAAAACTATAAAGAATTTGTTCATCAATATGGGCGCGAAGGCTAATCGGTGCGTTGATAAATTGTGCAAAATCGTCAATATTACCGTTAGCACTATCTTTTAAGCGAAAATCTGCCCTTATATCGGGCTGTTTTGGATCTTCGATTCTTGGAGCGCTATCATAGATATTATCGTTAAGCACTGCACTATCGGTGGCGATATTTTCACTTTGACTAAAGGCCGATTTTTGCAATTCCTCAGTGGTGAGGCTTGGTGTTTCATCGCTATTTGGGCGAGTATCTTTAATATCATTATCATTTTTATTGACAAGATCAAGCAATGGGTTGCGTTCAATTTCCTCGTTAATAAAACGTTCAAGCTCAATACCAGTCATAGCCAATAATTTAATTGACTGCACCAATTGCGACGTCATCACTAGCTGTTGGGAGTGCCGCAAATGTAATTCTGCTGATAAAGCCATTTACCTCCTCCCTTCGCTGCAAAATATTGATCAGTTTTTAATAATCCAAGTCTTTTAAAACCTAAAAAGGTCTTTTCATAAAGCTTTTTTTATTCTTTTCTTGATTTGTTGTTTATTTTTTGGCTTTCCCAAGGTCTTTTGCCATTATTGTAAATAAAAAAGCCCTGAACTTTATTCAGGGCTTTGATAATCGCAATTTAAAAACAGCTTTTATGCATTGGCTGCAGCAAGCTTTTCGCGGTCTGCTTTACGCATGCGCTCAGATGCTGATTTTAATTGACCGCAGGCAGCAAGAATATCACGGCCACGAGGCGTGCGGATAGGTGATGCATAACCGGCACGATTAACAATATCGGCAAAAAGTTCGATCTGTTCCCAATCTGAACATTGATAATTGGTGCCAGGCCATGGATTGAATGGAATAAGATTAATCTTTGCTGGGATGCCTTGCAATAATTTAACTAAGCGCTTTGCATCCTCAACGCCGTCATTAACATCTTTGAGCATCACATATTCAAAGGTAATACGCCGTGCATTGGAAAGGCCGGGATAATTACGACAGGCTTCCATTAATTGCTCTAGTGGATATTTTTTATTGATTGGCACAAGCAAGTCACGCAAATCATCGCGCACTGCATGGAGCGATATAGCAAGCATTACGCCAATTTCATCACCGGTGCGATAAATTTCTGGCACAACACCCGACGTTGATAGGGTTATACGGCGTTTAGATAGAGAAATTCCTTCGCCATCGGATGCAATCAGTAAAGCTTTTTTGACGCTTTCAAAATTATAAAGCGGCTCACCCATACCCATCATGACGATGTTGGAAATTTTACGCCCTTCTTCAGGTACAATCGCGCCATCAGGCGTATCCTTATCTGGAAAATCACCAAGCTTGTCACGGGCAACCAATAATTGCGCCAAAATTTCTTCCGAGGTTAAATTACGCACCATGCGCTGTGTGCCAGTGTGACAAAATGAGCAAGTAAGGGTGCAGCCAACTTGACTTGAAATACAAAGCGTACCGCGCCCTTCTTCAGGTATATAAACGGTTTCGATCTCGACTGGCCGCCCCGCACCGCGCGGTGGGAAACGCAATAACCACTTGCGTGTACCATCGCTTGAAATTTGCTCGGTTACAATTTCTGGGCGTGCAATTGTAAAGTTTTGTGCAAGCTTTTGCCGCAATTCTTTAGAAATATTAAACATATCATCAAAAGACGAAACACCACGTACATAAAGCCAATGCCATAATTGCCCAACGCGCATACGTGTTTGACGTGCAGGAACACCGATTTTTTCAAGCGCCTCGGCCATTTCTTCGCGGCTCATGCCAATAAGGGCTGGCAGGGCTTCACTCATGCCAACAAGTGGGGGTGCTTTGTGACATGCACCAACAGGGGCTAAATCATAAGAAATGCTCATTAATAGGCTCGATTATCTAAAGGCTTTATGGTTGGTTTCATTATGGCACTTATTCATTGCACAAAGACGTAAGGAGTTTTCAATTTTTAAATTGAAATGTTTAATCCATATTATCCAGATAGGCCACCCTTGTGATTGCTCATTTTAAGCATCATTAGTCAAGTTAAGGCAAATAAGTGCAAATATCTCTATTCCATTGATGAAAATCTATATCTCATTAAAGGAGGCTTATATCATAAAAATTCTAAAAGGTCACGTTTTTTATAATAGTGATAAATGAGCCAGTTTTATTAACATGCAATATGGAACTTATAACTAAGATGTTGGCCATCTATTTTGTAAATTGCAAGATGTCTTAAAGTGAAAAACCCATGTGAAGGCACATGGGTTTATGAGTTTAATAGGCTTATAAATTCAAAATAAACCATTAAATCAAAAGAATAGCTAATGTTTAATGTTTTATCCCGTTTAGTGAGCCATCAATTAAAGCAAATTATTTGCAGTTTTTCATGGAGTTTAATGCAGCGGTAATGCCTTTAAGCGAGTAAGTATACGTTGTATTGGTACCGCGTGCTGATACCGCCTTCACCACCATAGTCGTACCCGAACGCAATGCTGCGATTAATTTTGTTTCGTTTTGCGATGATTCAATCCAAGCCGATTTTTCTTTGGTGAAAAGTGTGAAACTACCTTTACCATCAATTGTCACCGTTACATTGGCGCGCAAATTGTAGCCCGCCATGAATTGCGGTTCAAAACTTGTCGATCCATCAGGACGCTTGGAAATAAGAAAGAAATTATCGCCATGATTGACACTTGATGGCTCTTGTTTTGTAGGTGCCGACAAGACATAGCAAACGGTACCCGTTCCAGCTTTATAGGAGTAAGCGCCCCAGTAATCAAACTGATTTAACCGTGTTGGGCTCTGTGCCATGGCGGCAGTTGCCAAACCAATGGTCAATCCAATGGTCATGATTGACGCTGCAACAAAAGTTTTTCCAAACATCATTATACCAGCTCACTTTTTTGTTTCATTTTTGTTTATCTTTAGTCTTTTGGTTTTAGTGCATTAACAGCTACATCATAAATTTCCAAAATGACTATTACTCAAATAATTTTTGTCTTTTAATTGTTTAAGCCCAAATTAGCAAATAGCAATTTAATGGCAAATTCTATAAAACAAATCAATAATGGCTTAAATAGGGTTACTAAAAAGTGAATAAGTGCATATTTTTCTGCTTAATACGCATTTTTTTTCACGTTTTTTGCTTCCAATGCCTCATCAGCAAGGTCAAAATGCTGTTCATTGATATAAGGTTTAATAGTTGCAAGGGCCGCAGCTAATACGGTTATATCATCGCTAAAGCCAATAATTGCCAAAAAATCAGGGATGATATCAATAGGCATAACAAAATAAGCAAGCGCTGCAAACAGCGTTGCCTTGACATGTTTTGGAGTGGCTGGATCAAAAGCACAATAATATGCAGCAATGAGTTCACGGGTAAATGGAATATATTGTGCTGCTTTTTTGAACGTAGACCAAAATAGTCTCTTAACACGTGTGGCACGGGCTTGTTGTTGGCGTTCACTACCTGCAGCTAAAATTTTACCCAATTGTTTTTTATCCAATACAATCGTCCTATAATTAAAAAGTTCAAGCAACCATTTTAAAATTGGTTTACGCTTATTTATGCGAATATTATCGTTTAAATAGGGATTAAATGCGGCGTTTTCTAATTAACTGCTAAAAAATTAACCATTTCTAATTTTATTGATTATATTGATAATGCGTGCTTTTGATCTATTATAGATTTCAAATGAGACATTAGTGATGATATTTTGATATATTTTGTGGTCTCAACCGCTATATTCAACAAAATATATTGATTAATTGAGCTAGTTTAGAAGATTATTATCCTTACCGCATAAAAGCGCCTAAATCATTGTTCTATAATAGAACAAAAGTTTTATAAAATGGACAGTTAGCGCTTTTTTCATTACCCATACATCATATGCTTATGAGGTATGGGTTTGAAAATATAAGCTTCATTCAATCTGGCTAACAGGTTCGCCCTATAGTTATATTGAAATATAAGACAGATGAACGTTAAAAGCCTGCTTCGGATTTAAGAGATGAGTATTTATCTGCCCATTGCTGAAATGTCTTTAAATATGCTGGTGTTAATTGGCATGGGAGCAGTTGTCGGTTTTTTATCTGGTCTTTTTGGCGTTGGCGGTGGCTTTTTGATTACGCCACTGTTAATTTTTTATAATATTCCGCCAGCAATTGCCGTTGGTACAGGTGCCAATCAAGTTATTGCTTCATCGGTTACTGGCGCATTGTCACATTTTAAACGCCGTACTCTTGATATAAAGATGGGTACATTTTTAGTTGTCGGTGGTTTGGTTGGCTCGGCAATCGGTATTGAGCTGTTTTCACTCTTGCGACGTATTGGTCAACTTGACCTTATTATCTCGTTGCTCTACGTGGTTTTACTTGGTGGCATTGGCATATTAATGACCATTGAAAGCGTGCGCTCTATGCGTCGTGCGCGTGGTGGCATGTCGCCAACAGTCCGCCGCCCTGGACATCAAGGTTGGATTCACCGCCTGCCATTTAAAATGCGTTTTAAAGCGTCAAAAATCTATGTCAGTGTGATTCCTGTTTTAGGTATTGGTTTTGTTATTGGTATTTTGTCATCCGTGATGGGTGTTGGCGGTGGCTTTATTATGGTGCCAGCTTTAATTTATCTTTTGCGAGTACCAACCAATGTCGTTGTTGGAACATCGCTTTTTCAAATCACTTTTGTCACCGCCTTTACCACTGTTTTGCAATCAATCACCAACCAATCGGTTGACGTGATTTTGGCATTTTTGCTGATGCTTGGCGGTGTTGTCGGTGCACAATATGGCACCAAGGCTGGTCGCAAGTTAAAGGCCGAGCAGTTACGTCTTTTATTGGCTTTATTGGTATTAATTATGGCGCTTTGGCTAGCATTCCAGCTATTTATTCGCCCAAGCGAGCTCTTTAGCTTAACCATTGTGACGGGGTAGGTGATGAAAAATCTGTTTCCCTATCTTTTAAACAAAATAGCTGTTTGTGTTTTAGCAACAATGGTAGTTGCTGCCAATGCTCAAGCGCAGGATGCTACATCAACAGCGCCAGTTGCGACCCAAATACCCGAGCAGGTACAAATTATTGTCACCACTGATACCATCACTATTGGCACAAACTTTACCGGTACTGATCTTTATATTGCTGGAGTTGTGCAGCATGCCGACCCCTTGGTTGCGCGCCAAAATCGCTATAATATTATTGTGACCCTTGAAGGTCCCGCACGTGAAATGACCATGCGCCAAAAAAAACGCCGCTTAGGTGTTTGGGTTAATGCTGACGCGCTCACCTTTAAGTCTGTACCACTTTATTATAATCTTGGTGCAACAAGTGAGCTACGGGATATTACCGCGCCGCAAACCTATCGTGATCTTGGTTTGTCTATTGATTATATGCCCTTGCAGTCAGATAGTTTGGACCAGGAAAAAGTTCACCAATTTCGTGAACAGCTCATTGCTTTGAAGAAAAAACAACATCTTTATACCGAAAATCCGGGAACAGTTATGCTTGATCCGTCTTCATTGTTTAAGGCGCGTTTTGAATTGCCTGCTAATTTGCCCGTTGGTAATTATCAAATCAAAGCGTATTTATTCCGCGATGGCGCCTATGTTAGCCATGCTGAAACCCGTATGGATATTATGAAAGCGCATTTTGCCTATTCTATCTATCATTTGGCTCATGCCCATGCTTGGCTATATGGCTTATTGGCGGTTTTTATAGCAATTTTTACCGGTTTTGCAGGACGTTTCATCTTGCGCAAGGATTAAAAAGGCGATTAGCATAAGCATTGGTTTTAGAAAAAGCGGTAAGGATTATGCGATCCTTACCGCTTTTGAAACTCAATGACGATCAGCTTGTTGTTTTTTCCATAGGGCCTTTAATTGATATAATTCGTCTAAAGCTTCACGGGGCGATAAATTATCAGGGTTAAGGCTTTTAAACGCTTCGTCAAAAGCAGAATCAATGCTTGATTTTTCTTCATGCTTTAAAGCAACAGAAAACAGTGGCAAATCATCAATAAGCTTATTGGCTTTGCCAGAAATTTCACCATCTTCCAATTGCTTCAAAACATCACGCGCGCGGTTTACTACCTGTTTAGGTAAGCCGGCAAGCTTGGCAACTTGTACCCCGTAAGAGCGGTCGGCCGCACCTTCACCCACTTCATGCAAGAAAATAACATCGCCTTTCCATTCGCGCACTTTCATCGTGTGATTGCGCAAACGTGGCAGTTTTTCGGTTAAAGCGGTCATTTCGTGAAAATGGGTGGCAAATAGCGCACGGCAATGATTAACTTCATGCAAATATTCAACACTTGCCCAAGCAATAGAAAGACCATCAAAGGTTGAAGTACCTCGGCCAATTTCATCAAGTATGACCAAAGAGCGTTCACCTGCTTGATTTAAAATAGCAGCTGTTTCGACCATTTCCACCATAAAGGTTGAGCGGCCACGGGCAAGATCATCAGACGCGCCAACACGGCTAAATAAGCGATCAACAGTACCAATATGGGCAGAGCCTGCCGGCACAAAAGAACCCATTTGCGCCATAATCGCAATAAGAGCATTTTGCCGCAAAAAGGTAGACTTACCACCCATATTGGGACCGGTGAGCAACCAGATTTCACCAAATTGCGCATTTTTATGCGGAGATAGATTGCAATCATTGGCAACAAAGGGATCACTTGCTTGTTTGCGCAAAGCTTGCTCAACAACGGGATGGCGGCCAGCAACAATATTAAAAGCAAGACTGTCATCAATTTGTGGGCGGCAATAGCCTTGTTCATCAGCCAAAATAGCAAGGCTGCTGGTAACATCAAATAAGCTTAAGGCATTGGCACCATTGCGTAAAAGGTCGGCTACTGCAATAACTTCATTTTCGAGCTGACTAAAAATATCAAGTTCTATGGTCAAAGCTTTATCGGCTGCATTGGCAATGCGGCTTTCAAGGTCTGCAAGTTCAGTTGTGGTAAAGCGCATGGCATTGGCCATGGTTTGGCGGTGGATAAAACGGGCTTTAGCGTCAGCCCCTTCGGTCATTGCGCCAGATTGGTTGACGGTTACCTCGATAAAATAACCCAAAATATTATTGTGCTTAATTTTTAAGGTCTTAATGCCTGTTTCATCCATATAACGCGCTTGTAAGGCTGCAATAACTCGGCGCGACTCATCACGTAATGCGCGCATTTCATCAAGCTCTTGATGGTAGCTTGTGCGTACAAAACCACCATCGCGTTTTAACAAGGGCAGTTCATCGGCTAGGGCGCGTTCTAAATGGGCGTAAAGTGGAAGGGGTAAGGTTTTTAAGGCTTCTAAAGCTTGCGCCAATTCAATAGGTAATAAAGTATTTTCTAGTATTTCCGTTAGCGAAAAGGCGGCGGACATTGCATTTAAAATTGCGGCAAAATCGCGTGGACCGCCGCGCTCAACCCCAAGGCGTGATACAGCGCGCGGCATATCAGCTATGCCTTTTAAAATTGCTCTTATGCCATCACAAATTTGCGCATTACCAAGGAAAAAAGCCACTGCATCTAATCTTTGATTTATGACATTGGGATTGGTAAGAGGGGTCATTAAACGTTCAGCTAACAACCTTGCTCCGCCATTGGTTACCGTGCGGTCAATGGCTTTTAATAAGCTGCCATTGCGATCCCCCGATAAAGTACGGCTTAATTCAAGGTTTAGACGCGTTGCTGGGTCAATAAAAAGGCTGCAGCCTTCAAACTCGCGCTCCGGCCGCATCAAGGGTGGACGTTCGCTAATTTGGGTTTTTTCAATATAAGCAATTGCACCGCAAATAGCAATTAATTCTGGCTTAGTAAAATTGGCAAAACCGCTTAAGGTTGCCACTTTAAAATAATTACAAATTCGGGCTTCGGCAGTTGCACTATCAAATAGGCTTTGTGGTTGTGTTGTAACACTGCGCCCTAAAATTTCAAAAACGGGCCGTAAGGATTGGTCGTGGAATAGCTCATCACTGACCAAAATTTCCTTAGGGTCAATACGCATAATATCGCCCAAAAGTCGTTCAAGACTGCTTTCAATGACTTTGAAAACGCCGGTTGAAATGTCAATCCATGCCAAAGCAAAGCCGTTGTCGCCTTGTCCTTTAACCCGTCCCAAAGCCATAAGATAATTGGCCGATGATGGATCAAGCAATTTTTCTTCGGTGAGTGTTCCTGGTGTTACAAGACGAACAACGTCGCGCTTCACCACCGATTTTGCACCGCGCTTTTTAGCTTCTGCAGGGTTTTCAATCTGCTCGCATACGGCAACGCGGTAGCCCGCAGTAATCAGGCGTTGCAAATAATCATCTGCGGTATGAACAGGCACACCACACATGGGAATGTCTTCACCAAGATGCTTACCGCGTTTTGTGAGCGTTATGCCAAGCGCACGCGAAGCATCAACTGCATCATCAAAAAACAATTCGTAAAAATCACCCATGCGATAAAACAACATATAATCGCTATGGGCCGCCTTGATTTCGATATATTGTTCCATCATTGGCGTTGGGCGATCAACTACAGGCGTTACGGGCTTATTGTCAGTGGCGCTTGGTTGCAAGGCTTGTGTTCCAGTCGTTCTTAAGCGATGATTTAAAAATTGGCAATTATCATCATGTCACCATAGGCGATGGCACTTTGACAAAAAGCATATTGCGGCAATGGTCAAAAATTGCAACGCTTACAACGCAGTATTACACATGATAATGCGCCATTCCTTCAATGCAGACTTTCGCTCAAAACTCAACTAAAATTTCAAGCTAAATTTATTTTTGATAAAATTAAAGCGCTTTTATTTGCGATACATTCCACGAAGTATCATTTTGCTGGCAGGCTTTGCCTTGATAAATCATAATACCGTTGAAAGATTCGCGCGTGGTTTTAAATGAGCGACATTGGCTGCCATTTTCAACAAAACTGTTAAGGATAGACATGGTTCCGCGGCTACCTGTTGCGTCATTTTTCCAGTTAACGATTGAGGAATCAGGCTGCGCTGCTATTTGTTCACGCATGATTTTTTCGTCGCCGCCTAAATCAACCTTGGGTAAATTTACGCTATTCCCACCAATTGATCCGGTAATAATGCTGTTATCAGGCATGATTTGCGGTGTTTTGGGTTGCACAATAACGCAAGCTTGCAGGCACGACCCTAGCACTAATAGGCTAAAACCAAGCATTATGGGGCGAAAATAACAAGAAAATGCGTTTTTAAATTTAATCATCAAAAGCTTTCCGGTACTTTATAAACAAAGGTTTTGATGTAACCAATGCTTGAACTCTTTACGCAATACTAATAGGCTCATATCAAGCCGGACGACTTGAGCTTAACTTCTATCTCAGAATTTCACAAGCGCTAGGATATATTATGACAAATGATACATTAACAGAAGATGACTTTACCAAGGAGGAATCTCCTTTTGATCTTTTTACAAAATGGTTAGATGACGCAAGCGCTAGCGAAATAAATGACCCCAATGCGATGGCTTTAGCTACAGTGGATAGCCAAGGTCTCCCCGATGTGCGTATGGTTTTGCTGAAAGGTTTTGATGATGATGGCTTTGTTTTTTACACCAATTTTGAAAGTCAAAAAGGTGTGGAAATCTTAAATAGCATGAAAGCCGCATTATGTTTTCATTGGAAAACCTTAAAGCGGCAGGTGCGTGTTCGCGGTATTGTGGAAATTGTTAGTGATGAAGAAGCCGATGCCTATTATAATAGCCGAGCACGCGGAAGTCGTATTGGTGCTTGGGCATCTAAACAATCACGACCGCTTGAAAGCCGCTTTGCACTTGAAAAGGCAGTCGCTGAATATGGCTTGCGCTATGCTGTTGGTTCCATTCCGCGCCCGCCTTATTGGTCTGGCTTTCGCATTCGTCCAACTTATATTGAATTTTGGCACGATAGGCCATTTCGCCTTCACGACCGTTTGGTCTTTAAACGAGATAATATTGATGATGAAAACTGGCAAACCGTGCGGCTTTATCCGTAATTATCTTTAAATTATTGTTTAACTTAAAAAGGTCATTATTCATTTAATGGCCTTTTGCTTATTTTAGAATGATTTTATTCCTCATTGACAATTGATTATATTTAGCTAATGATCGGCTTGTACCTGGGGTGTCTTGACAAGAGGCTGAGATATTGCTGGCTTTAAAGCAGCGCAATGACCCGTTGAACCTGATCCAGCTCATACTGGTGGAGGGATGGTCTGATGTCTGCTGCTTCTCGTCTTTATCTTTAGACTTATCGCAAATAGGCATTTTTCTCCTTTACCTTTGGCGAGAGGGATTTTCCTTTAAATAAAGCAAGGAGAATTCACCATGTCAGAAAATTGTTTTAAAGTAACAACTGGCGCACTTCCTTCTTCTAAAAAAAACTATAAATCAGGCACTATTTATCCGCAAATAAAGGTGCCTATTCGCTATATAAAATTGCATCCTTCTAGTAATGAACCAGATTTGCCTGTCTATGATTCGTCTGGCGCTTATAGCGATGAAAATACGGATATTACGATTGATAAGGGGCTTGCGCCTATTCGTGAATCTTGGATATTGGCGCGCAGCGATGTTGATACCTATGAAGGGCGAACCGTCAAGGCTGCAGATAACGGTTTTGTATCGGAGGCAAAAAAAACACCAGAATTTTTGCAATGTCGCCAACCACTTCGCGCCAAAAATAATGCAGCCGTCACGCAAATGGCTTATGCACGCGCTGGTATTATAACGCCAGAAATGGAATTTGTTGCGATACGAGAAAATTTGGGGCGTGAAAATTTAGAGCATGAAATATGCACCATTGGTGAAAGCTTTGGTGCAGCTATTCCACCATTTGTAACGCCCGAATTTGTCCGCAATGAAATTGCGCTTGGTCGAGCGATTATTCCCAATAATATCAATCACCCTGAAAGTGAACCAATGATTATTGGTCGTAATTTCAGTGTAAAAATTAACGCCAATATTGGCAATTCAGCCGTGACGTCTTCAATGGAGGAAGAAGTCGAAAAAATGGTATGGGCCATTCGCTGGGGAGCGGATACAGTGATGGATCTTTCAACTGGGCGCAACATTCATAATATTCGTGAATGGATTATTCGTAATTCCCCAGTCCCTATTGGCACTGTGCCAATTTATCAAGCCTTAGAAAAAGTTAATGGCATTGCCGAAGATCTAAACTGGGAAATTTTTCGTGACACTTTGATTGAGCAAGCTGAGCAGGGGGTTGACTATTTTACCATTCATGCTGGCGTGCGTCTTTCCTATATTCCATTAACCGTTGATCGTGTTACTGGTATTGTCTCACGCGGTGGCTCGATCATGGCGAAATGGTGCTTATATCACCATAAGGAAAGTTTCCTTTACGAGCATTTTGATGAAATATGCGATATAGCCCGTGCTTACGACATTGCCTTTTCATTGGGGGATGGTTTGCGTCCAGGTTCGATTGCTGATGCCAATGATGCGGCGCAATTTGCCGAACTTGAAACTTTGGGAGAGCTTACAAAAATTGCTTGGGCAAAAGATTGTCAAGTGATGATTGAAGGGCCAGGTCATGTGCCCATGCATAAGATTAAGGATAATATGGATAAGCAGTTAGCCTATTGTGGTGAAGCACCTTTTTATACTTTGGGGCCGCTTACTACCGATATTGCTCCGGGCTACGACCATATAACATCGGCAATAGGTGCGGCGCAAATTGCTTGGTATGGCACTGCTATGCTGTGTTATGTTACACCAAAAGAGCATCTTGGCTTGCCAGATCGACAAGACGTTAAAACCGGAGTTATCACTTATAAGATTGCAGCTCATGCCGCCGATCTTGCCAAAGGATTACCAGCTGCTCAATTGCGCGATGACGCGTTGTCGCGTGCACGGTTTGAATTTCGCTGGGAGGACCAGTTTAATTTATCATTGGATCCAGAAACTGCCCGTTCTTTTCATGATCAGACCTTGCCGAAAGAAGCTCATAAGCTTGCGCATTTTTGTTCAATGTGTGGTCCCAAATTTTGCTCTATGAAAATTTCGCACGAAATTAAAGACGAAATGGAAAAGGAAAAGCAAAAAAATGAAGGTATGGCGACCATGGCACAAAAATATAAGCAAAATGGTGATCTTTATATGGAAGTTTCATAAATAATAAAAAGCACCTGTGTTTTCACACAGGTGCTTTCAAACTTTAAAGAAATTAAAAGCTTATTGCTGTAAGGCAACGGCGCGGTCAAGACCTGCGCTAAAGCCTTTTAGCGAAACAGTGAGCGTTACATCTTGGCCACCATCAAAAGCCTTGCCAACGAGAATGAGGTTTTGTCCACTTTTTAGACCAGAAACCAATTGGTTGGTAAGTGGAAGATTTGCAACGCAACCACCTGGATAGCAAGTATTGAAAGCTGTGGTCGCTGGTGCGCCATTATCAATGCGATAGGTCATGCCTTCAGCTAAGCGAAGACCAAAAGGCAAAACAAGGTTGATTTTGCTGTCGGTTGCACTTGGAATAACCTCAATAGCCATGACGCGCTGACCATTATTTTGCATTTGCTGTTGTGATACACTACAGATTTTTTTGGAATTTTGCACGCCGCAAGATACAGTCCAATCTTGGAATGTTTCTTGTACGGTACTTGCACCGCCGGAGAAACTAACTGAATTTGCGGCAGGAGCTGCATCTTGTGCAGAAGCAACCCCAAGTCCAGCGATGCTCAATACAGCTGCGATCAACAGTTTTTTCATCATATTTCTTCCTGTTTCATAGTCATAGATTGTGGCTTTATATTTAAATCTAAAGCTTATTATTCTCATAATTTCTAATTTTCTTAAATAAAAATTCTAATACAAATAGAATTAAATTTTGAAATTTTATATTATGACATTCTGTCGAAACCAATTAATCATTTCTTGGCTCATTAAAATACTGCAACACAAGCTGTGTAAGTTACTGAGCTTAGGTGACCTTCCATTTCAATATAAGAGTTAGAGCAATTTTGCAAAGAGTAAATAGTTAATTAAAAAATCAACAAGATTTATAAAATATTTCACCACTTTTTGGGCTAAAATTTTTATTAATTCTAATATCTTGTACAGATCCAAACAGAGTTCTGGGCAATTCTAAAGGCTGAAAAAAATAGCTAATAGATCAAAATATCTAAACATAAAAAAAAATTATATTAAGTAATTAATTTTTTTTGCCTCATAAGGTTAAAATAGCATTGCAATCACCTTGATAATGGTGCTGTTATGGGGCAACAAAAATGTGTCAAAGAAAAATATTGTATCACCTTATTTAGGTGAAGCATTTTTTAATGCTTTGGTTGGTTCTAGTTAAAAGGAGAGATGACTTGGGCGAGATAATCTTCGTTGCCAAAGAAACGGCAGAGGGGGAGCCGCGTGTTGCTGCGTCTCCTGAAACAGTAAAAAAATATATAAGTCTTGGTTATAGCGTGCTTGTTGAAAAATCAGCTGGTGATCGCTCACGTATTCCAGATAGCGAATATGAATCAGCAGGCGCTACCCTTGCAAGCGCAAGTCAGGCAAAAAATGCCGATATTATTTTAAAGGTTCGCCGGCCTAATGAAAAAGAACTGTCATCCTATAAAAAAGGCGCGGTGCTCATTGCCATGCTTGACCCCTATGGTCATGAAGGTGATGTGGCAGCGCTTGCCAAAGCTGGCATTAGTGCGTTTACAATGGAATTTATGCCGCGCATTACCCGTGCTCAGGTGATGGACGTACTTTCTTCGCAGGCTAATCTTGCCGGCTATCAAGCGGTGATTGATGCAGCTAGTACCTATGATCGCGCCATGCCAATGATGATGACTGCCGCAGGTACTGTGCCGGCTGCTAAATTATTTGTCATGGGCGCGGGCGTTGCCGGCTTGCAAGCTATTGCGACAGCTCGTCGTCTTGGTGCTGTGGTAACTGCCAATGATGTGCGTCCCGCCGCCAAAGAGCAAGTGGCATCACTTGGCGCAAAATTTATCGCTGTTGAAGATGATGAATTTCGTGCCGCTGAAACATCTGGTGGTTATGCCAAGGAAATGTCCAGCGAATATCAGGCAAAACAAGCAGCTCTTACCCAAGATCATATTGCCAAGCAAGATATTGTTATTACAACGGCGCTTATTCCAGGCCGTCCTGCACCGCGATTAATTACCAAAGACATGCTTAAAACCATGCGTCCTGGCTCAGTTGTTGTTGATCTTGCGGTTGAGCGCGGCGGCAATGTTGAGGGCGTGGTTGCCAATCAAGTGGTGGATGTTGAAGGAGTTCAAGTTGTAGGCTACACCAATATGCCGGGCCGTATTGCTGCCACAGCGTCTCAACTTTATGCGCGCAATCTTTTTGCTTTCCTTGAAAGCATGACAAATAAGGAAGCCAAAGAGTTGAAGATCAATCTAGATGATGAATTGGTAAAGGCAACTTTACTTACCCATGATGGGGCGATACTTCATCAGGCTTTTGCCCATGTAGAAATTGAAGAAAAACCAGCTGCCAAAAAGGCCGCCAAGAAAGGGGCTGAATGATGGAGACCACTGCTATTGAAAATATAATTCAAAGCCTTGATCAAGCTAAAAACAGTTTAGAACAGATTGCTGCAAATCAGAGCGAGACTATTATAACTATCACCCAAACAACAACGGGTGGCTCTATGGATTTTGTTTACCAATTGGCTGTTTTCTTTTTGGCTATTTTTGTTGGTTATTATGTTGTTTGGTCGGTTACGCCCGCGCTTCATACGCCGCTTATGGCGGTTACCAATGCTATTTCATCGGTTATTGTGGTTGGTGCACTTTTAGCTGTGGGTTGGTCTGCTTCTGGTATGGCGACAGCCTTTGGTTTTATTGCTCTTGTCCTTGCCAGTATTAATATTGTTGGTGGGTTTTTAGTGACACAGCGCATGCTTGCCATGTATAAGAAAAAAGAAAAGTGAGGCTTAAATAATGAGTGTTCAATTTGCTGCCTTCCTTTATTTGGTGTCAGGCATTCTATTCATCATGGCCTTGCGCGGTCTATCGCATCCAACCACCAGCCGTAAAGGTAATATTTATGGCATGGTTGGTATGGGCATTGCCATTGTAACAACCCTATTATTAACCACTCCCGGATTTTTGGGTATAACCCTTATCATTGCAGGTCTTGGTATTGGCGGCGTGATCGGCGCTAGAATTGCAGATCGCATTGCCATGACCTCCATGCCACAATTGGTCGCGGCTTTCCACTCCTTAGTCGGACTTGCAGCTGTTATGGTAGCTGCTGCCGCGCTTTATTCACCTAGTTCGTTTAATATTGGCGATGTTGGCTCAATTCATGGCCGCGCGTTGGTTGAAATGGCGATTGGTGTTGCTATTGGTGCTGTAACGTTTACCGGTTCTATCATTGCATTCTTGAAGCTTGATGGCCGCATGTCTGGTAAGCCAATTTTATTGCCAGCCCGTCATCTTATCAATATTGCCCTTGGCGTTGCTATTCTTGTTCTCATTATTGTTTTGGTGGCGAGCGAAAGTCATTTTGTTTTCTGGCTTATTGTTGTTTTGGCATTGGTGATCGGTGTTACCATGATTGTGCCAATCGGCGGGGCTGATATGCCTGTGGTTGTGTCAATGCTTAATTCCTATTCCGGTTGGGCTGCAGCCGGTATTGGTTTTACTTTGCAAAATATGGCGCTTATTATTACTGGTGCGCTGGTTGGCTCATCTGGTGCAATTTTGAGCTATATCATGTGTAAAGGCATGAACCGCTCATTCATTTCTGTGATTTTGGGCGGCTTTGGTGGTGAAACAGCTGCTTCTTCTAGTGGTGGTTCTACTGAACAACGCCCGGTTAAGCAGGGGTCTGCCGATGATGCTGCCTTTGTGATGAAGAATGCTGCTAAAGTTATTATCGTTCCAGGCTATGGTATGGCGGTTGCACAAGCACAGCATGCCTTGCGTGAAATGGCTGATAAGTTAAAGGCAGAAGGCGTTGAAGTTAAATATGCCATTCACCCAGTTGCTGGCCGTATGCCCGGCCATATGAATGTGCTTTTAGCTGAAGCAAATGTGCCTTATGATGAAGTCTTCGAGCTTGAGGACATTAATTCAGAATTTCCAACCGCTGATGTGGCCTTTGTTATTGGTGCAAATGATGTTACCAATCCGGCAGCCAAAACTGATCCAACCTCGCCAATTTACGGTATGCCTATTCTTGATGTTGATAAGGCAGGAACAGTGCTATTCTTAAAACGTGGTATGGGTTCTGGCTATGCTGGCGTTGAAAATGAACTTTTCTTCCGTGACAATACAATGATGTTGTTTGGTGATGCCAAGAAGATGGTTGAAGCAATTGTTAAATCGCTTGATACTGACTAGTCTTAAGGCTTATTAAGGCAAATATTAACGGCGATAGGATTATTAATCTTATCGCCGTTTTTTATTGCAATTTATTATAAATATACCAAATTGCAAAGAACTTACATATTATAAAAAATAATTTATTAATGTCTTTCCATTTGTTGTTTACATTTTTCTTAAAGTATAATTTATTATATTTTGAAAATATTTAAAATAATCAAATGGTGGATGATGAAAAAAGCTCTTTCAGTTATTTTGGCAGCGGGCCTATTGGCTAGCTTATCAACAATTACATCAACAATCGTAGTGGCTGCGCCAATACCAGATGCGGCAATTCAATCTGCCCATGAAGTACCACCACCCGTGGCAAAAAATGATGCTGATTTTGATAAGGCATTATTGGATGATGTTGATGGTGTATCGCTACAGCTTTATACGCGTATTTCTTATAATGGGTTTTATAAAAAAATGCCCCTTGATAATGATGATGCGTTAAAGGCTGAATATAATATTACCAAAGCGCAGTTTGATAAGGCCAACGAAGTTTTTAGCAAGCGTATGCAGGATGATAAAAGTTTTAAATTCATCAACCTTTTTGGTGCCTATTTCTGGGATCAAGCTGGCGCTGGCGGCAAAAACAGCGAGTTTGCCAAGGATTATGTCCAATCGGTTTTAAATGATGGTCCTCTTTATCTTGATCCCCCGATGACAATGACTGAATATAGCGATCTTATGCGCTATTATGGCAATAAAATTGCTTTTGAACCTGATATGGGTGAGCTAGCCGCATCTGACCGCGTGCTAAAGGATAAGGGCTATACTTTTGAGGAGTTACAGATTATTGGCGCGTGGCTTGGGCGTGCTACTGCGCTAGGCATGGGTATTCGGTAATGGTAATAAAATGGAACCGTCTATTGATACTGGCAATTTTAAGCTATCTTTTGTCAACCTTTCAGGTCATGGCGCAAGGTGCTCCCAATTATGTGCCAGGAACCCGCCTTGAAGGCGAGTATCAATCTTTTGGTAAATGGCAATTTACCGTTACCAGCCTTACGCGTGATGAAACATCTATTCATCCGCAAACAAATACGGTTGAAGTGTGTTTGAAAAAGGGTATGGATCAAGCGGCAATTCCGTTCACGCCCAAGCCTTTAAAGGGTCGCTGCGTTCTTCGTGGCAATCGATTTGCTGCAGATAATATTGACATTAATTATATTTGTGATGAAGGACAAGATATTTATAGCCACCTAAGTTTCAGCCTAGATCATAAAGGAGATGGCATTTATGAGGGGCCACTTAATTATGGAGTTGCGCCGCAAGATTTAGCTTATCAACTTCATTCCGTTGCCTATGTTACAGCAAAACGTATGAGTGATTGTGAGGAATGATGTTGCGTATATTATCTGTTATTTTATTGGTCATATTTTCATTTATGCCAATCGCTCATGGAGCTAGTGGTTTGCTTGATACAGATCGGCTCATAGAAGGCAAAGCTCGCGATGCGATTGCTGAAACCTTTACCCCCGGCCTTTACAGTATCACTTGGTTTGAACCGATGCTAACGCCCAATTTAACAATTGAGAAAAGAGAGTTAAATCGTTGCTATAGCGCAGAAGACGCTAAAAATGGCGTTAATATTGCACTGCCGCCAGCCCAACAAGCATCTTGCAAAAGCCGTACAACGATGGTGCATGATGATATTGTATTTGATACAGATTGCACCAATAAGGCCTTTCAACAATTACGTGTAATGGAGTGTGGGCACCGCCTTTGCGGTACTTATCGTTATTCAGACAAGGATGATGATCGCATTTTTGAGGCAACTGTTTTTATTGATAAAATGTCGGAAGATTGTCCTTGATTGAATTTTTTAAATATTTCATAGTATTATTGAAATAATAAAAATTAAATTTATTGACATATTTTTATATCTATATTTAATATTTAATATTTAAGCTTTATTTGAATTTAAATTATGAGGTATAGAATATGACTTTAATTCATGCATTTTCTTTAGATTTAAAAGAAAATATATCGATAATATCTGCAAAGAAAAAATTTGCAGAAGGGTTTATTACATCAAAGCAAAATTTTCAGTGCCCAGATCCGAATTGCGATGCTCGTGTTACATGTGCTAATCTTGGACGTCCTGTGAAAGGAATAAAGGTATCCCCTCATTTTAGAGTGATAGGAATGCATAGCAATGAGTGCAAAATAGCAAAAGATTTTACCAAAAAGGAAAATTTAAATGCAAAAAAGCATAATGTTGGTACTATTAGCCAATATGAAAGCGATAGCTACTCTTTAAATTTAGATATAAATTTAAAAGCTAATAATGATCCTAAAAAAGAAAATGAAGGTGACGGATTTTCAAATGGATTTTCAAAAATTAAAAAAAATAAAATAAACAATATAATAGTAAAAAAGCGTAATCTTCGTTTAAGTGTAGTTGTTGATAAATATTTAGGCAATTGTAATGATGAAATTTCAATGCCAGATGGTACTATTATTAGTACTGATGATTTATTTATTAAAATTGATGGACAAGATATTACTCGTCTACCAAAATCACTTCGGATTTATCATGGTTTAGCATGGGTTAATAATGTTAAAAATAATAATTTTAGTATTCGCTTTAACAATTGTTTGAGAGTTGATGATAGGGAAATAAGGCCTAGTTTCCTAATTAATAGCAGGATAATTGAAAACCTGGACAAAAAGTCAAGCCTTTATGAAGATCTGCTTACAAATTCCGGTGGACTTGAAGGAAAAAATAAAGTCAAGCCAATAACTGTTTATATTGTTTCTACACCTCCTTCGGTTCTAAATAATGAAAATAAAAAAGGTAAACAAACTACAATTTTTCTAAATTTTCAACTAAAAGGACTACAATATTTGGAATATAGGTGATATTTACCTTTAATTTTAAAAAGGATTGATGATGTCTGCTCACCTCCCTAAACTTGGTATTATCCGCCTTGATCATAGCAATGGTTTGGATCTACCTGCCTATGAAACGGCAGGTGCGGCAGGAATGGATTTACGCGCTGCGCTCCCAAAAGACCGTCAGATTATTTTAAACCCAGGCCGGCGCATTTTGGTGCCAACTGGTTTGATTTTTGAAATTCCATTGGGTTATGAAGTGCAGATCAGACCACGCTCTGGTCTTGCTTTAAAGCATGGCATAACCTGCCTTAATACGCCTGGTACTATTGATAGCGATTATCGTGGTGAAATTCAGGTGCTTTTGATTAATTTAGGTGAAGAAGAATTTAGAATCACCCGTGCTATGCGTATTGCACAAGCGGTAATTGCGCCTGTTGTGCAGTTACAGTGCGAAGAGCGACAAGAAGTTTCGCAAACAGAGCGCGGCGAAAAAGGCTTTGGCTCAACTGGACATCATTAGGGCACTAGCTAATTTTAAAGTAAATTAAAAAAAATGCCTCAAATTTTCATTTGAGGCATTTTGCATTTTAAAGATTAGTTTGTTTGCACCTGTTGACGTGCATTTTCTTCAGCCATGCGCTGTTGGAAAATTGCTGCAAAGTCAATTGGGTCAATCATCAATGGTGGGAAGCCGCCACTGCGAGTAATGCCAGCAATGATTTCACGCGCAAATGGGAAAAGCAAGCGTGGGCATTCAATGAAAACAACCGGCATTACATGTTCTTGCGGGAAGTTTTGCACGCGGAACACGCCGCCATAAACGAGTTCAATATTGAACATAACGTCTTTTTCATCGCCTGCACGTGCATTTAATGAAAGCACAACGTCATACATGTCATCGCCCATTTCATTGGCGTTAACATTTACAGCAATATTGATTGGCGGAGCATTATCACGCAAGCGCAATGAATTTGGCGCATTTGGACTTTCAAAAGAAAAATCGCGGATATATTGCGTTAAAATATTAAGACTAGGTGCAGTTGCACCATTATTGTTTGCATCTGTTTCAGACATAAACACTACCTTCTTTTAAAGGCGAACAACGGCCCGCCAGCGTTGGAATATATTATTCGCTATCACGTAAGTACAATTATGGCAAGAAAAGCTGGAAATAGTTTTACGTTTTTTTTAGGATTATCGCAAGTTATCATCGTTTTTAGTGTCACTTATGTATTTAATGTCACGCTTTTCATCATTTTCACTGCGATAATCATTACTATCAAGATCAATGATTATTTCGCCATCCTCTGTTGATGAATAACCTCGACGATTACTTGTTTGATGGTCTGCGTAATATTTTGTGTTAAGTTTGGTGTGGTTCTTCATGAATTTTAGCAATTTTTCTTGCACAAAAGGAATGAGCAAAATAATTGCCAAAATATCCGTTACAAAGCCCGGAATAAAAAGCAAAATACCGGCAATAAAGGTCATTAAACCTTTAACCATGTGTTGGTCGGGATTTCTTCCTGCTGTAAGCTCTATTTGAACTTGCGTTATCATATCGCGGCCTGATTTTGCGATCAATGATCCCCCAATTACCATTCCCAAAAACAATAGTAATAACGTCCAAAGTACGCCGACTTGTCTTCCAACAACTATAATGCTTGCAACTTCAATAAAAAAAGCTGCAAAAAATACAAATCCAAATAAACGCAGCTTCATTAGTAATGCCTTTTAATCAACAGCGCAGTCGCCTCTAAACTTAACAAAATTATAGCTAGCTAAGATTTTACAATCTATCTTATAAAATAAAAGCTAATACCCGCTTAAATTACCAGCGGCTGAAGTTTTAATATAATTATTAAATATATAATTTAAAGTGCAGCTTTGCCTTTTGATGCTCACCGATTGAGGGGTGGGTAATGTTTATATAATCTAATGGTTGGATATTTGCATTTGGCAGTGATGTTATCAGTATTTAGCGCAATGCCAACTGCGTTAACCCTTTTTGATATTTCAATAGCTAAAGATTTGTATTTTCTTAAAAATATTGCTACAAATTTTTTGTTGAATAAAGTTGCAGTTTGAGGAAACAGTTCAACTTGGAGGAGCCATTTTTTAATTCAACAAAATGTAATAAATTTGCAATAAGCAAGCGGTAACTCCAAGAGATTGAATGAGCCAAAATACATGGCTGGTCATATATTTTATGAGAATTTGGATCTAACTTTGGAGTAGGTTATGGGTTTTTTGGTTAAATTTGGTATTGCCGCAATTGTATCAGCGCTTTCAATGAGTACTGCATTTGCGCAAACAGAAATTACTTTTTGGCATTCAATGAGTGGTCAGCTCGGGCAGGAAGTTGAAAGCCTTGCCAATGATTTTAATAAAAGCCAGACAGAATATAAGGTTGTGCCATCTTTTCGCGGTGAATATGAAGAAAGCATGATTGCAACGATTGCTGCCTTTCGTGCTAAGCAACAGCCAGTACTCGTGCAAATTTACGAAGTAGGCACTGGCACGATGATGGCAGCTAAGGGCGCTGTTTATCCTGTATATAAATTGATGGAAGAAACCAAAGAGGCTTTTGATCCATCTGCTTATCTGCCTGTTGTTAGTGGCTATTATACCGATACTGACGGCAAAATGCTGTCTATGCCGTTTAATTCTTCAACACCTATCCTTTATTATAATAAAGACGTTTTTAAAAAGGCTGGACTTGATCCGGAAAAAGCACCAACAACTTGGGAAGACATTGAAGCTTTTTCTAAGAAAATTCTTGATTCAAAGGCAGCAAGTTGCGGCTTTACCATGACTTATGCTGCTCATTGGATTGGACTTGAGAATTTCTCGGCCTTGCATAATGTTCCTTATGGCACCAAAGAAAATGGCTTTGGTGGATTAGATGCAACTTTAACTTTTAATGGTGACTTGCAAGAGCGCCTATGGAAAGACCTGAAAAAATGGTCGGATAATGGCACTTTCCGTTATGGCGGTCCTGCTGGCGCTCTTGATTCTGCACCAATGTTTGTTGCACAAAATTGTGCCATGTTTATGCAATCATCGGGTTCGCGCGGCGGTATTGTCAAGCAAGCTAAGTTCGATGTGGGCTTTGGCATGTTGCCTTATTATGCTGATGTAAAAGGCGCTCCGCAAAACTCGATCATTGGTGGTGCATCGCTTTGGGTATTGCAAGGACATAAGGATGAGCAATATAAGGGCGCAGCCAAATTTTTAAATTTCTTGTCCTTGCCAGAAAATCAAGCGCGTTGGCACCAAAATACCGGCTATTTGCCAATTACCAAAGCAGCTTATGAGCTGAGCAAAAGCCAAGGTTTTTATGAAAAAAATCCCGGCACTGAAATAGCTATCAAGCAAATTAATTTAAATCCACCGACAGAAAATTCAAAAGGCGTGCGTTTTGGTAATATGCCACAAATTCGCTCTATCCTTGATCAGGAATTAGAAGCTGTCCTTAATGGGTCAAAGCAACCAAAGGCAGCGCTTGACGAGGCCGTTTCACGCGGCAATCAAATATTGCGTGAGTTTGAAGCTGCTAATCAATAGCTAGTAAGCGCATTTTAAAACCGAGGAAATGGCCATTTAAGGGCATTTCCTCTTTCATTTTTTTAGGCTGATTGGCCATACTTAAAATTTGGAAAAAAAGCACTATGCAAGAAAAACGGGTCTATTTTAAAAACAATACGCTGCCCTATTGGCTATTGGCACCGCAATTAGCGGTAACGTTTTTCTTCTTTTTATGGCCGGCTGCACAGGGTATAATTTCATCTTTCCAGCGTGAAGATCCATTTGGCTTTAAAACTGTATTTGTCGGCTTTGATAATTATATTCGCATTTTTTCAAGCCCTGCCTATTTCCATGCCATTTATGTGACTGTTATTTTTGCCGTATCGGTGACGGTACTTTCCATGGGAATATCGCTATTGCTTGCTGTTGCCGCCGATCGGGTTATTAAAGCAAAATCATTTTATACGACAATGCTCTTATGGCCTTATGCAGTTGCGCCGATCATTGCGGGTGTTTTGTGGTTGTTTCTTTTCCATCCAACCATTGGCACAATACCCTATTTATTACATTTTATTGATGTTAATTGGAACCATCGTGTAAATGGTACTCAAGCGATGATACTCATCATTATCGCTGCAAGTTGGAAGCAAATTTCTTATAATTTTTTGTTTTTTCTTGCCGGCTTGCAATCCATACCAAAATCTCAAATTGAAGCTGCTGCAATTGACGGGGCTGGGCCAATAAAACGTTTTTGGACTATTGTCTTTCCACAATTATCGCCAACAACTTTTTTCCTTTTAATTATTAATATAAATTATGTGATGTTTGATACTTTTGCAATTATCGATGGCACCACTCAAGGTGGACCGGCACAGGCAACCAATACTCTTGTCTATAAGGTTTTTGATGATGGTTATAAAAATCAAATGATCGGCGTTTCTGCTGCGCAATCAACCGTTTTGATGATTTTAGTTATTGCGCTTACTATTTTTCAATTCCGCTTTGTTGAGCGGCGTGTGCAGTATTAAGGAGTTCCATCATGGTAGAAAATCGACCTTTTATGGTGTTCCTTACTTATTTTATCCTCATTGTAGGTATCATTATTACCTGCTTTCCCGTTTATATTGCCATCATTGCGTCAACCCATGGTTCCGATGCATTTTCTACTGGCACATTACCGCTTTTGCCCGGTGGTCATGCTATTGAAAATTATACATTGGTGCTTGGCGACGGCATGACAAAAATGGGTTTACCAGCGGTGGCACCGCTATTAACGAATTCATTTATTATGGCAATGGGAATTTCAATTGGTAAAATTGCGATTTCGATCATTTCCGCCTATGCTATCGTCTATATGCGTTTTCCATTTCGTAAAACCGCTTTTGCATTGATTTTTGTAACTTTGATGCTGCCAGTTGAGGTGCGTATTGTGCCCACATTTAAAGTGGTTGCCGATTTGGGGCTGATTAATTCTTATGCGGGTATGATTATTCCGCTGATCGCTTCGGCTACAGCTACCTTTTTATTCAGACAGTTCTTTTTAACGGTACCCGATGAATTATTGGAAGCGGCGCGAATTGACGGGGCAGGACCATTTAAATTCTTTAAGGATATTTTATTGCCGCTAAGCCGGGTTAATTTGGCGGCATTATTTATTATTCAGTTTGTTTATGGTTGGGTGCAATATTTATGGCCGCTTATTGTCACTACTGACGCTAAATATCAAACAATTTTGGTGGTGATGCGCCAGCTTTTTGTGGAATCGGTACAATATGACCCCAAATGGAATATTTTAATGGCAGTTGCAGTGCTTGCCATGTTGCCGCCTATTATAGTGATTGTGTCGATGCAACGCTTGTTTGTTAAGGGCCTGATTGAAACGGAGAAATGAGATGGCTTCGATAAAGCTTTCTAACATAAAAAAACAATATGATAATGGCATTACCGTGATTGAAGGACTTAACCTATCAGTTAATGATGGTGAGTTAGTGGTTTTGGTTGGGCCCTCTGGCTGTGGCAAATCCACCTTATTGCGCATGGTGGCAGGTCTTGAGCAAATTAGCGGCGGTGAATTATATATTGGTGACAAGCTGGTTAATAATATCGAGCCAGCCGAGCGTGATATTGCGATGGTTTTTCAAAATTACGCGCTTTATCCGCATATGAGCGTGCGCGGTAATCTTGAATATGGTCTAAAAAATCGCAAAACGCCAAAGGATGAGCGTGATAGACGCATTATGGAAGCCGCCAAGATGCTAGAAATTGAACCGTTTTTAGATCGTAAACCCCGGCAATTATCGGGTGGTCAGCGTCAACGTGTGGCGATGGGGCGCGCTATTGTGCGCAAACCTAAATTATTTCTTTTTGATGAACCATTATCTAACCTTGATGCCAAATTGCGCGGTCAAATGCGCGTAGAGATTAAAACCTTGCAAAGGCGTTTAAAAACTACGAGCCTTTATGTAACCCATGACCAATTAGAAGCTATGACCTTGGCGGATAAATTGGTGGTGATGAATAAGGGTAAAATTGAGCAAATGGGCTTGCCAGTTGATATTTATGATAAGCCTAAAACCTTATTTGTGGCTAGTTTTATCGGTTCGCCGCAGATGAATTTTTTAGATCGGTCAGTGTTAAGCGCCATTGGTGGAGATGGCATGGTGTTTAGTAAAGAGGCCGATTATATTGGCTTTAGACCCGGCGCTGTGTCATTGGGTGAGCCCCGTCAAGATTGCCTCAATTTTAATGTTAAAATTTTGCTGGTGGAATTAATCGGTGCAGGTTGTCAAATTCTGGTTGAGTGGCAAGGGCAACAATTAACCATTGAATTGCCGGATCGTTTACAGCAAAATAATGAAGGGAATTTACAGTTTTCTGTGTCGCTCAAAGATCTTCACCCCTTTAATAAGCAAAGCGGTTTGCGGGTGGAGGATTAGGGGTAGAACCTATTAATTAAAAGAAACAAGCACATTAAACAGCAAAAATATATTCATTTTAAATTCAAAGGGGGGGAAGCGAAAAGTGGGTGGTATACCCATTTGAGCTTTCTGATGTAGTAGATTACAGCTGTTTTTGTGTCCTTTCAGGATATGTTAAATTTTTGCGATAACTTTGTCGAAGAGCCTTGATAATATTTATATTTCTCGGCGGCTCTTTTCGCATTTAACCTTTGGGTTCTCACAAAAATTTTCACCATCATTTCGTTTAAATTAATAGGCCCTGACCATAAGTCCCATAAATATTGCTTTCTAACCTTAATCTTATGATGAATATTATTCGAGTATTAAATTTATTGTATTTAGCGGGAGTATAAAATGCGGCATTATTTATTATTCATATTATTTATTCTATTATTAAGTGGTAATTTTGCAAATGCGGGAACCGAAAATAAAAAAATTGCTCTGTTCAACATATATGCAGGTGACGCTTGGCATCAGGCCATGCTTGAAAGTTTTACAAAAACTACAAATGAAGCGATTAAAAGTGGTATCATTGCAAAGGCCGATGTTTTTACAGTGCTTGCGGATAAAAAAAGTGAGCAAAAGGCGAAATTTCGGGATATTATTGCACAAGGTTATGATGCTATCATTATTGATGCGACCGCGCCTAGTTTTTTAAGCAAACCCGCCTCTTTGGGTGAATTAGTCACAGAAGCTTGTGCTGCTCATATAATTATTGTTTTTTTGGGTGCTACAATCAGTGAACCATGTGCATGGCAGGTTGTTTCTGATTTTGATGAAATTGGAGAGAAGCGTGTTGAATATTTTCGACAACACTTTTCTAATCACTTTAATTTTGTGTTTGTAACTGCTCCGCTCAATGATCCTATTGCCGAAGAAATTGAAAACGGTAGCATAGGTGGATTATCGAGATTTGTTCATTTTAAACCGGTCGCATCTGTCTTAGCAAGACAAGGTGAAGGTGAGACGCAAAAAGCAGTTAGTAATATTTTAACGGACTTGCCTTCTATTGACGCTGCACTTGTTTCGGGGGATTATGGCTATGAAGTTGCACAAGCCTTTCTTGCAGCAAAACGGCCACTACCAACTATCGTTATGTCGGGCAATCAAAATGAATTACAATTGTGGCAAGAGCAGCATAAACTCAATGGTTATGAAACAATTTCTATAAGTGCACCACCGGCGATTGTTGATGCAGCATTTTGGCTGGCTCAACATATTCTAGATGGTAAAAGCGCCGATAAGAAACGTTTATTTATTCCATATCTTAAAATTACCAGTGATGAATTGGACAATGTGTTAAAAACTATTCCAAAGGGTGGGGTTGCGAGTGGATCTTTTAGCCATAAAGAAACAGTTGAAATTATTGATGATGCAAATTCTTATGAAAAAGCCAAATGTTTTATGACGCGCACGTTTAGTAAAACACCAATGCGTGATCTTTATCGGTATTGCGATTAAAAGTTTTTCCAATATCTAATATCAATGTTTGTTGTTTCAATAGAATTAAGTACTTCTTGGCCTGACCCTAAGTCTCATATTTTTAAAATACCATGTTTACAATTTTCACCAATCAAAATTTTTTGGTAATATTTTTACGTGATGTTATATTACCTAAAAATATGCTTTACCAATTTCTACGCTTGTCGTGAGTGCATTTGTATCAATGATTGTATGGTGACTGTCTTTGATAATTTCTTCATCACCCAATAAAATAAGATTGTTTTCTATTTGTAAATATTGGGTTGGTTTTAAATGGATGGCACTTACTAAGCTACCTGATATTGTTAAGTAAATATCAATCGTGCGCCAACCTTGGTCAAAGATAAGTTCAACTTTACGATCATTATTGCTAAAAACAATAACCATTTGTAAGAGATCTTGATTAAAATAGAAATCTTACAAATGGGCGCAATCAAAAAATAGTGTCTCGTCTATTTTCCATAAATCAAGCGCGTGTAAAGCCATGATGGATCCTTATCAAGATAGGGCGAGGGAATATAACAGGACAGTCATTTTACTCTGCTTCATTCTTTTGCTTCTTCCTCGGGTCGCCCTCTGCCCACTCGCGCAAATATTCTTCACTTTGCATTTCAAAGAGGCGTGATGCGGTGCGCTCAAACTCGAATGTTTCAGTTGTATTAGAACGTCCTTCATAAAGCTTGTCAGCCGTAGCCGCCGCTGAGATAAAAAGCCGCGCATGATGGTCATACAGCGTATCAATAAATAAAATAAAGCGCTTGGTTTCATTGCGGCGCGTATCATCAAGTATTGGTACATTATCCATGAAAAATGTGCGATATTGTGCTGCAAGTGCCATATAGTCAAAGGCAGCAAGGGGCTTTGAACAAAGATCGAAAAATTCAAATCTTGCGCAATCCTTGGTCGCTTTGGGTATTTCCACCAAGTGGCCACGTACTGATATTTCGCTCGCCTCTGCTTTTTCATCACCGATGACATTTTGCCAAGCCGCATCCATTAATTTTTGCGCTTCATTGCCAAGTGGCGAAACATAAACTGGCTCACGGCCATTTTTTTCAAGGCGATAATCAGTTGGCGCATCAAGATTATAAACCTCGACTTGTTTTTTTAAAATTGCGATAAATGGCACAAATAATTGCCGATTTAAGCCATTGCGGTAAAGATTATCTGGCGCAACGTTTGAAGTTGCAATAAGGGTTACGCCCTTATCAAAAAGTGCAGTGAATAGGCGCCCTAAAATCATTGCATCGGCAATGTCGGTTACGGTAAATTCGTCAAAGCACAAGATATGAGCTTCTTTTGCCAAAGCATCAGCCACCACAGGAATTGGATCATTTTGTTTGGTTTCACCACGATTTAAAGCTTGGCGATGTTGGTTGATGCGGTCATGGACATCATTCATAAAGTCATTAAAATGGGCGCGTCTTTTATCACCTTGGGGCAAGCAGGAAAAAAATAAATCCATAAGCATGGTTTTACCGCGCCCAACTTCACCATAAATGTAAAGACCTTGAATGGGTTCTTGTGCGGCTTTGCGTTTGCCGAATAGCCAACCAAGTGGACTTGATTTGCGAGAAAGATTTTTTTCGCGCAAACGATCAATCAACTTATCAAATTCAGCCACCAACTTGACTTGCGCAGGATCTTCATTAATTTCCCCAGATGCAATAAGTGCCTTATAGCGATGACTAACCAAATCCATAAAATTCGACTCCACTAAGCTATTTTTGCTCACTTTAATTAACGCATTATGCGTTTTATTGTGTCAATCTATATATGAGCTAAAAAAACGTCTAAAGGCAAGTGTTTATAAGGTTTTTTGTTGCAAATGGTAAACATTCGCATCTCCCAGTAGCTTTTTTAAAAAATAGTCAAAACTGGTTTTAGCACAAAATGTCTTTGTTAATTGTTATGAGCTGTCGTTTAAAACCTACTTTGTTGGCGCAATCCGCATGGCAAGACCTTCAATGCGCTTGGCAGCTTCATCAATAAGTGTGATAAAAGCTTGTTCCTGCTGCGAAATATTGGAAGAAGTGTTTTCTTGCTCAGCAGTGAGCTGGGCATTCTGGTCTTCTAAATATTCGACACGCTTTTCAATTTCAGTCATTTCATCCATGACCATAATACCCGCCATGACCGATAGGCGATGATCGCCAATTTCACCAAATGATGATTTTAAATGGCTAATATAGCGATCAAGTCGGGCAGCTAAGCCCGCTAAATGTTCCTCTTGTCCCTCATCGCATGCCATACGATAGGTTTTGCCATCAATTGTGACCATCACTGTTGCCATGGTTTTAACTTTCCTATCGCTCGATAACTGCTCTAATGGTCTCCATTGCCGTGATCAGGCGGCGGGACACTTCCTTATTGGCTTGTTCAAGGCGCTCTCCGCGCGATTCAGCCCTGTCGAGTTCTTGCGCCAAGCGCGAGCGGTCGGCATTTAGCCGTTGCACTTCTTCCTCAAATTCTTGCATGTCGCTTTGTGCTTCAATACGAGCCTCGACGGCATTTTCAAGCATGTTAAGGGCACGCGACATATGCTCAAGCGCCTGTTCTAACGATGTATTGACTGCCATTGGCTTTTATACCCTATCTATTAAAGCATATGGATAAAAATCCATCTACCCTTTATTCTCGCTTTTATCACAATGTAATTTAAGTGATTTGCCCAATTTAAAATCACCTAAAGTTCTTTCATAATCGAATCATGCAAATTACGAAAGATGTTAATTTATTTTATTCCACTTATCTTTCAAATTGTCCGATATAATAATGGACTTTCATTGATTGTAGACGTTTTCTTATGAGTTTGGCATGAGTTTTTAAAACCGGCAATTGTGTTTTGCCAAAGGTTTAAAATAATTATTGAACGAAAGTTATAGGAGCAAATAATACACAAACTGTTATTGAAATAAGGTATATTTGTCGTTAATGTTGACTTAACCGCCCTAAGTGATATTTGTGGTTAAGTCTTTTTAAAAGGCGTGTTTACACCCATCCCGTCAATGCCAGATTAAGCGAAAAATAAGCTCATGACAAATTCAGAGAAACAAAACCAGATGGCCAATGCCATCCGCTTTCTTTCCATCGATGCCGTACAAAAAGCCAATTCTGGCCATCCCGGCCTACCAATGGGTGCGGCTGATATTGCCACCGTGCTTTATACCCAATTTATGTCACATGATCCTAAAAAGCCTCATTGGCCTAATCGCGATCGCTTTGTGCTTTCAGCCGGACACGGCTCTATGTTGCTTTATTCATTGCTTTATCTAACTGGCTATGAAGATATTTCAATTGAAGAAATTAAAAACTTCCGTCAATTGGGCGCTCGCACCGCTGGGCATCCTGAATATGGTCACGCTGCTGGTATTGAAACAACAACCGGCCCATTAGGTCAAGGTATTGCCAACGCCGTTGGCATGGCCCTTGGTGAACGTTTGATGAATGCGCGTTTTGGTGATCTTGTCGACCATTACACTTTTGCATTAGCAGGCGATGGCTGTTTGATGGAAGGTATTTCGCAAGAAGCAATTGCCCTTGCCGGTCATTTAAAGCTCAACAAGCTTATTTTACTATGGGATGATAATAATATTACCATTGATGGTAATGTAAATGTTGCTGACAATACTGATCAATTAGCGCGTTTTGCGGCTGTTGGTTGGGATACATTCTATGTTGATGGTCATGATCAACAGGCAATTGCTGATGCTATTGCAAAAGCTAAACAATCGGATAAGCCGAGCTTTATTGCTTGCAAAACTACCATTGGTTTTGGCTCGCCTCATATGGCTGGCACCAATAAGGTGCATGGTTCACCCCTAGGCGCAGAAGAAATTGCAGCAACTCGCAAAGCGCTTAATTGGACTGCCGAACCATTTATTGTGCCTGAAGATGTTTTGGATAGTTGGCGCTTGTCAGGTCTTAACTCGGCAAAGAAACACGTTGAGTGGACCAAGAAATATGAAGCGCTTGACGCCAATACTCGTGCAGAATTTGACCGTTTGATGCGTGGTGACTTGCCGGGCAATTTTGATGCGGCAATTGATGCTTATAAGCAAAAGCTAGCTAATGATCAGCCAAACGTTGCAACGCGTAAAGCGTCTGAAATGGCATTGGAAGTCATTAATGGTGTTGTGAATGAAACCATTGGTGGTTCGGCTGATTTGACTGGTTCAAACAATACTAAGACCAGCCAGACCAAAAGCATTACACCCGATGATTTTTCTGGCCGTTATATGCATTATGGCGTGCGTGAACATGCAATGGGCGCAATCATGAATGGTTTGGCACTATATGGTGGTATCATTCCTTATTCAGGCACATTCTTGTGCTTTGCCGATTATGCGCGCCCTGCAATGCGTTTATCATCACTTATGGGTATCCGCGTTATCTATGTGATGACCCATGATTCCATTGGTCTTGGTGAAGATGGTCCAACCCATCAGCCAGTTGAGCATCTTGCTTCCTTGCGCGCTATTCCAAATCATTTGGTTTTCCGCCCTGCTGATGTGACTGAAACGGTTGAATGCTGGCAATTAGCATTAAAATCCCACAAAGCTCCATCAACTATCGCGCTTACTCGTCAAAATTTGCCAAGTTTACGGAAAGAGTTTGATAGCGACAACCTTTGTGGTCTTGGGGCCTATGAGTTGGTAACTGCAAGCGATGAAGCAAAAGTTACCATTTTTGCCAGCGGTTCGGAAGTTGAAATTGCGGTTAATGCCCGTGATATTCTCGAAAAGCAGGGCATTGCAACTCGCGTTGTATCGGTGCCATGTTTTGAATTGTTCGAGCAACAATCACCATCCTATCGCAAGGCTTTGATTGGTTCAGCGCCGGTTAAAATTGCAGTTGAAGCGGCTATTCGCCAAGGTTGGGATAGCTTCATTGGCAATGATGGTATCTTTATTGGTATGCATGGCTTTGGTGCCAGTGGTCCAATTGAAGAACTCTATCCGCATTTTGGCATTACCAGCGATGCTGTTGTTGCTGCTGCAAAAGAAAAGCTTCAATAATTTCATCAAGCCGGCGGTTTTTTCCGCCGGCTTTTTTCTTATCCTTTATTAAAAGATATATTTTTTCAAGAATAGGTATAAATATTTGTTGCTAAAAAGAAATCGTCATTAATTGGCAAAGATTGGGCGTTAAGTTTAGATCATGCGTTCCAATGCCACAGATTAATATGGGATTATCGCTTTTAAAATTACCTTTTTTTGTATAAAATCACTATCGTATAAATTCACTTGGTATAGGCTTTAAAAGCCATATATTTAAATTATGCCAATAATCAGGAGAATACCCATGGCAGTACGTGTAGCTATTAATGGATTTGGCCGTATCGGACGCAATGTTTTGCGCGCAATTATCGAAAGCGGTCGTACCGACATCGAAGTTGTTGCCATTAATGATCTAGGTCCAGTTGAAACAAATGCCCATCTTCTCCGTTACGATTCTGTGCATGGTCGTTTTCCTGGTACTGTGACTGTTGCCGGCGATACAATTGATGCTGGTCGTGGCCCAATCAAGGTTTATGCCGTTCGTGACCCAAAAGAACTGCCTTGGGCTGAAAATAATGTTGATATCGCTCTTGAATGCACTGGTATTTTCACCGCACGCGATAAGGCTGCTATGCATCTTGAAGCTGGCGCAAAGCGCGTTCTTGTTTCGGCTCCTGCTGATGGTGCTGACCTTACGGTTGTTTATGGTGTAAACCATGATAAGCTAACAGCAGATCATAAGGTGGTTTCTAATGCATCTTGCACCACCAATTGCTTGGCACCTGTTGCTAAAGTGTTGAATGATGCAATTGGCATTGAAAAGGGTTTCATGACCACCATCCATTCTTATACGGGTGATCAGCCAACCTTGGACACAATGCATAAGGATCTTTATCGCGCTCGTGCGGCTGCCTTGTCAATGATCCCAACCTCAACTGGTGCTGCTAAGGCTGTTGGTCTTGTATTGCCTGAACTTAAAGGTCTGCTTGATGGCGTTGCTATTCGCGTACCAACTCCTAATGTTTCTGTAGTGGACCTTACTTTCATTGCTAAACGTGCGACATCAGTTGAAGAAATCAATGATCTTATCCGTAATGCAGCCAATGGCCAGCTTAAAGGTATTTTAGGCTTTACTGATGAAAAATTGGTAAGCCATGATTTCAATCATGATCCACATTCTTCAGTGTTCCACACCGATCAGACCAAGGTAATGGAAGGTACAATGTGCCGTATTCTTACTTGGTATGATAATGAATGGGGCTTCTCAAACCGTATGAGTGATACAGCTGTTGCTTTGGCAAAGACCATTTAATGCTGATGCGCTTATCCTTTAAGATTAGCGCGTGAATATTATAACGCCATGCATTTTCAGCTGGAAAATGTGTGGCGTTTTGTTTTTTAAAGTGTTTTAGGGCGGCGTGCCCAAGCTATTTAATGCATTTAACTAAATGCAATGAGGAGAAGATAAGTGGCATTTAAAACTTTAGATGATGTTGATGTAAAATCAAAACGCGTTCTCTTGCGCGTCGATTTGAATGTACCTGTAAGTGATGGCAAGGTAAGTGATGTTACCCGTATTGAGCGGGTTAAACGCACGATAACCGAACTATCTGACCATGGTGCGAAAGTGATTTTGCTTGCTCATTTTGGGCGTCCCAAAGGTAAAGTCGTTGCTGAAGATTCCTTGAAGCAGATTATTTCTGCCGTTGAAGGTGTTTTAGGACAAAAAGTTGCTTTTGCAGATGATTGCATTGGCGAGCAAGCTAAAAAAGCCGTAGATGCAATGAAAGATGGCGATGTTCTTTTGCTTGAAAATACCCGCTTTCATGCCGGTGAAGAAAAAAACGATCCTGAATTTGTTAAAGCTTTGGCAGCTAATGGCGATATTTACGTCAATGATGCGTTTTCCGCCGCTCACCGTGCCCATGCTTCCACTGAAGGTCTTGCCCATGTCTTGCCAGCCTATGCGGGCCGCGCAATGCAGGGCGAATTGGAAGCCTTGGAAAAAGGTTTGGGGCAACCTAAAAAGCCAGTTGTCGCAATTGTTGGTGGAGCCAAGGTTTCAACCAAGATTGACCTTTTGAACAATCTTATTGATAAGGTTGATGCGTTGGTTATTGGCGGCGGTATGGCCAATACATTTTTGGCAGCCCAAGGCTATAGCGTCGCAAAATCTCTTTGCGAACATGAACTTGGTGATACGGCGCGTGCTATTATGGTTAAGGCCGAAAAGCAAAATTGTGCGATTATTCTACCGATTGATGCGGTTGTTGCAAGTCGGTTTGAAGCTAATGCTGACCATCACAATTACGGCATTGATGCAATACCAGCAGGCGGCATGATTTTGGATGCTGGCGATAATTCGATTGAGCGTATCAATGCGGTTATTGATGAAGCCTCCACCGTGGTGTGGAATGGCCCACTTGGTGCGTTTGAATTAACGCCTTTTGATCATGCAACCGTTGAAGTTGCAAAACGCGTTGCCGAGCGTACGAAACTAGGCAAGCTTGTTTCGGTGGCGGGCGGCGGCGATACAGTGTCAGCACTTAATCATGCTGGCGTTGCTGATAAGTTTACCTATATTTCAACCGCTGGCGGAGCTTTCCTTGAATGGATGGAAGGCAAGCCGCTTCCAGGTGTTATTGCGCTAGAAAAATAAAGATTAAACACCAAGGCAATGCTCGTTACCAAGTTTTTTGGTATCTAGGCATTGCCTTATGAAAGCATATTTGTTCTGCCTATCATTACCAAAATCATATAATTAACTCTTATAGGAAGCCGTGAATGAGCGAACGTATAGCCGATATTGCCAAAAAATTGGTGGCCACTGGCAAGGGTATTCTTGCGGCCGATGAAAGCAACAGCACAATTAAAAAGCGCTTTGATGCTATTCATCTTGAATCAACAGAAGAAAATCGCCGTGACTATCGCGAAATGTTATTTTCCGACAAAGATGCGATGGAAAATTATATTTCTGGCGTTATTCTTTATGATGAAACTATTCGTCAAAAGGCTTCAAACGGTCAAATGTTGACCGATCTCATCAAGGCAGCGGGATCAATTCCTGGCATCAAGGTGGATGAGGGGGCAAAGCCACTCGCACTTTTTGCTAATGAAACGATTACCGAAGGGCTGGATGGTTTACGCAATCGCTTGCAAGAATATTATCAATTGGGCGCGCGCTTTGCCAAATGGCGAGCGGTAATTGCTATAGATAGCAAAAGCCTACCAAGCCGTGGAGCAGTGTTACAAAATGCACAAGCTTTGGCACGCTATGCAGCACTTTGCCAAGAAAATAATATAGTACCAATCGTCGAGCCAGAAGTGCTCATGGATGGCGTGCCGGGGGATCACTCGATTGAACGCTGCTATGAAGTAACCAAATTTGTACTTCAACAAGTTTTCATCGCTTTAAATGACGCAAATATTGCCTTAGATGGTATGATATTAAAACCTAATATGATTATTGATGGCAAAAAAGCCCGTAAAGCATCGGTTGAAGATGTTGCGCTAAAAACCGTGCAGTGTCTTAAAGAAACCGTGCCAGCGAGCGTTGCAGGTATTGCGTTTTTATCAGGCGGGCAGGGTGACGTTGAGTCAACAGCCCATCTTAATGCCATGAATGCAATTGGAAATTTACCTTGGCCACTTAGTTTTTCGTATGGTCGCGCTTTGCAAGCAGCAGCAATTAAAGCTTGGGATGGAAAGGCGCAAAATGTGTTTGCTGGTCAAAACGCCTTTACCCACCGCGCCAAAATGAACTCCCTTGCTTCATTGGGTAAGTGGAGTGAAGCAGCTGAAAGTGATAAATAAGCAAAAATAACTGGGTTGAATTTTGGAAATACAGTGTTTAGCTTTTAAAAGCGCTGTTCTCAAACGGCGCTTTTTATTTAAAAAATCGTATTTTTGAGGGGGTAAACTAAACGCAGGACTTATTTTTACTCTCGGAAAGGATCCTCTTTTACCAATACAAGCCAATCAACATTGTCCAATTTGAAACGTCCTGCTTCACTAAAACCTATCTTTTCGTGGGCTTTTAATGACGCAATATTGTCAAGATTAATAAATGCTATAGGCTTTCCCGTATTTAAAGAGCAAATCTTGTCGCATAATTTGGCAAGAAGTCCTTGGCCACGATAATTTTCGTCAATACAAACAGGACCGTAGAACCAATCATCTTGGGTTAAATTAGGATAAAGCTCTACAATTTTTTTAGCAACAGGTGGCAAGCTTTCAGAACTTACCGAGAAACTAAAAACAACACCGGCAACCTTATCACTTTCTTGCGCGATAACTGTGTTTAGGCTGGTTTTGAACATGCCTTCAACTTTTTTTAGTGGATATTCGCCAAAAAGCCCACCATGATTGGATTGGGCATTTTTTTGCAATAATGGTGCCACATGCTCGCAATCTGCAAGGACCATTTTACGTGTAGTAATATTCATTTTTTGCCCTCATTGTAATTTATGATATTTAAAAACAATATATGGATTGTACAAAATATATTTACATTACCTTGTTTATACACCACTCACTCCAGAAATTGAAATGGTAAAGCTATAGTTATGGGCTGTGGTTGTTTTTGATTCATATTGTGAAAAAACAAATGCGCTGATTTTTAAAAAAATATCTCTAAATTTTATGCAAGTTTTTAAAATAGCGGCAGTAAAAATCAAAATATGGAATGAGGCGAAGATAAAAATTTCGCATATATAGGCGTGTAGAACGAAGCCTATCCATCATTATTGATCTTTAAATTCCAATTAATTTATCACTCAAAAATGCCGCTTTTGTGTTATACAACTTTAGCAAGAACATTATTCATATTAATATAGTTTCAAGTTTTTATTGTTACATGAGCGTTACAAAAATAGCATTGGCTTATGCCCCAAATTTATCCCTTGCTGTTTGGCAGAGCACTATTGATAATAGGGGCGCTAACTATAAATATAAAGAAAGGTTTAATTGAGTGAATTATTAATATGGAGCATGAGCAATTAATAATTCCTTGTTAAAGAGATTATAATTATTATATCATAATATATAAAATTAATATGTAAGAGGACCGCGTGGACGATCGTCAAAATAGCGATAGCAGTATTTTTTCAACAAGTGTCAAAAAGGATAGTGTCTTTTTGGCAGCTATGAAGCATTCCAGTAGGGTAAAATATATTAAAATTCTTTTACCGATTATTGCTGTGATGATTGCTGCGGTTTTTGCATGGTTTACATTTTTTGCCGCCCGTCCAACAGCGGATGTTGTTGCGCTTAATACTGATGGCAACGACAAACTTGTCATGACTAGCCCAAAAATTGAAGGCTATTCAAAAAGCCAAAAGCCTTACTCATTCAATGCTAGTCGCGCAGTGCAAGATCCACTAAAACCAGGCCTGATTGAGCTTGAGGATATTACCGCTAAAATGCCACTTGGCGAACGGGCCGAAGCTGAGGTATCTGCCATTGGTGGGATTTATGATAGTATTAATGGTCGTATGGTGCTTGAAAAACCTTTTACGGTTACAACCAGTGATGGTGTCAATGCAAGTTTTAAGTCAGCGGATATCAACATTGAAACAAGCCAATTAACCACAAATGAACCAGTGGAAATAATTCGCGACAGAGAACATTTGACGGCTGATAGTTTAAGTATTAAAGAAAATGGACAGGTCTTTATATTCAACGGCAGAGTCCAACTGGTTATTGCGCCGCAAGAAGCAGATAATAAAACACAATAACACTAAGTTATGGAACACCAAGTTATGGAACATCAAAATATGGGTGGTTCGTGCCCAGTGAAGGAGCGTCAAAGAATGCTGAATATTTGCACTCGTTATCACCTGGGTCGTTTGGCTCTAATTGTGGGATGTCTTTTTACGCTTGCGCCAGCTGCAATGGCTCAGCAAGCTAATTTTGGTCTTAATCTGTCTGGTGGCAAAGAACCTATAAAGATTGATGCTGACAACCTTGAAATGCGCGACAAAGAAGGCCTTGCTGTATTTACTGGCAATGTCACGGTTATCCAAGGTGATCGCTTGCTTAAAGCTGGTAAAATGATTGTCTATTACGCTAAGCCCGATGGTACAAAGCCACAGCAAGCAGCAAGCGGTGGACTTGGATCGAGCGGCATTGAAAAAATGGAAGTGTCAAACAAGGTCTATATCAAGCAAGGCACGCAAATCGCGACGGGTGATCAAGGTGCTTTTAATGGTAAAACCAATGTTATGATTTTAACAGGTAGCAATGTTGTTTTAACCGACGGTGATAATGTTGCGACCGGTTGTAAATTAACTGCCCATATGGATAGCGGCAAGGCTTTTCTCGAAAGCTGTTCCAGTCAACAGAAAAAAGGCCGTGTCTCTGTTATCATGAACCGCGCGGAATAAAGTTATAGTAATGCAGCAAATTGTTGAAGAAACAATCGAAATCGAACGCAGTGATGAGCCCGTTGAGCAAACAGATAACGCCAGCGTTAATCGCTATAAAGGCACACTGATTGCGCGTAATTTGAGTAAAACCTATCGTGGGCGCGCGGTTGTAAGTGATGTATCTTTTGGTGTGCGCGCCGGCGAAGCTGTTGGCATTTTAGGACCTAATGGTGCAGGTAAAACTACTTGCTTTTATATGGTAACTGGTCTTGTTCCTGCTGATGGTGGCTCAATAGAAATTGATGGCTTTGACGTTACCACTATGCCCATGTATCGTCGCGCTCGATTGGGCATTGGCTATTTGCCTCAAGAAGCATCGATTTTTAGAGGGTTGAGTGTTGAAAATAACATTAAAGCCGTTTTGGAAGTTGTTGAAAAAGACAAGAAAAAGCGGGCGCTGCAATTAGACGAATTGCTTGATGAATTTAAAATTTCGCATTTGCGAAAATCCCAAGCAATTTCCTTGTCAGGTGGTGAAAGACGCCGTCTTGAGATCGCGCGTGCGTTAGCTTCAAAGCCGAACTTCATGCTGTTGGATGAGCCTTTTGCCGGTATTGATCCGATCGCAATTTCTGATATCCAACAATTGGTCCGTCATTTAACGCGTCGTGGTATTGGTGTTTTGATTACTGATCACAATGTGAGAGAAACATTGGGGCTGGTTGATCGCGCTTATATTATTCATTCAGGTCAAGTGCTCACTCATGGTTCTCCTGACGAGATCGTGGCAAATGCTGACGTGCGTCGCCTCTATCTTGGCAATACATTTTCTTTGTAAAAGCTAAATCATATTTTACGATGCTTCAATTGCTTAGACAGTTTGCTTAGATTTGGCAAACTGTTTGACTTTTGTCAATTTATCAAGCGTTGCATTGATTGAACATTAGAAAATATTGCCGAAATATATCAAAATTTTAATAAAGGCATTGACGGATAAACACCTTGTCTTCATAAGTCATCCGCAAAGTTTATTTTGTTTTGAATACAAAATAGTTTATCAATTTATGTAAGTGGATCATCTCGAAAAGATTTTTAAATTTTTGCAGTTTAAATTGCTGTAAAGCTGTTACTTTTTGTGGTTTTTAATTCAGGTACTTCACAGTGCCGGCAAATTGTTTTAAAAGAAACATACAAAATTATTCATTGGTTAAATTGCTGATTCACATTAATGTGATATTTGGCAAGTTGATGCCAGGCCATGATCGTACAAAAAAGTTAGACTGAAACACTTAACATTTTACTTAAGCATTTATGCTAGAATAACATGAATATTATAATTCGCTGAAACGGAGATTAATTGTGATAAAATCGGAACTCGTGCAAATCATTGCCAGCCGTAACCCGCATCTTTTCCAGCGCGATGTTGAAAACATTGTCAGCACAGTGTTTAACGAAATTTCCGATGCCTTGGCTGAAGGAAACCGCGTCGAACTAAGAGGCTTTGGTGCTTTTTCCGTAAAAAATCGCCCATCACGTGTGGGGCGCAATCCGCGTACCGGCGACGCTGTTGAAGTTGAAGAAAAATGGGTTCCATTTTTTAAAACTGGTAAAGAATTACGCGACCGTTTGAATAGCGAAGACGAATGACTTTTAAACGCATCATAGCAGCAATTATCCTTATTCCATTAGCCATTATTGTTGTGGCCTTTATGGTTGCCAATCGAGCTGCAGCCACATTGGCGCTTAACCCTTTTGATAGCACTACATGGCATTTTACTTTGCCATTTTTTATCTGGCTATTTTTGTTCTTAATTATCGGTATGATCATTGGTGGGTTTGCAGTTTGGTTTGAACAGCATAAATACCGCAAAGCCTTGCATGAATGCCAAAATGAATTAGCAGCACAAAAGGCAAAAAATCGCAATCATGATCTTGATATTGCTGTTAAGTCATAAAATATAGTCGCAGATAGGCAGTGTTGAACACATTTTTGCTATTTAACGAGTATTTAAAGTAAGCGCTTTGGCTTAGACATAATCGGGCTTTTATTGACGTTAAACTATCATGCGGGCCTATGCCCGCATCATTCATTTTAAATAAGTTTTTAACCATCCAACTACAGGCAATATTCTGGTGAAATCTAAAAAAGCCCGACCATCAATGGCAAAGCAAAAAGTGGCAAAAGATAAGCCAAAGTCTTGGGATAAACAACGCCCTTCACAGGCTAATTCATCTGCAAAAACAAGGTTATTTCAAGAAGGCTCGCAAAAGCCCCGCGATAGACGCGATCAAGCTAGCTTGAGTGAGGATAATAAGAACCAATCACATAGCGGTAAGCCGAGACGAGCAGAAAAGCCTGTCGAGAGTGGTGACAGCGCAACCACTACCGCACTGCCATTTGATAAAGCAACACTCTTTAATGCATTATCCAACATAGAGATTGCCAAGGTGGAAGGTGAGCGACCATTAGGAAGTGCACCGCTTATTCTTGAAACCCTTGCCGATAATGATTACGCATTGCTGGATAGTGGCCATGGTTTAAAGCTTGAGCGTTATGGTCCTTATAAGATTATCCGCCCTGAAGGCCAAGCCCTTTGGCAGCCAAGCCTTGATATCAAGGAATGGGAACAAGCCGACGCCATTTTTACCGGCAATACCGATGAAGAAGGTTTGGGACGGTGGAATTTTCCCAAAACCCCACTTGGTGAAACATGGCCTATGGCATGGAATGGTATGCCATTTTTAGGCCGTTTCACCTCATTTCGCCATGTTGGTGTTTTTCCTGAACAAGATGCCCATTGGCGTTTTATGGAACAGCAGATTATTGATGCTAAACGGCCAGTAAAAGTGCTTAATCTATTTGGCTATACGGGTATTGCCTCATTAATTGCCGCGCGCTCCGGCGCTGAGGTTACTCATGTCGATGCGTCAAAAAAAGCCATTGGTTGGGCACGCGAAAATCAAGAAGTTGCCGGTCTTAATGACAAGCCAATCCGTTGGATTTGTGAAGATGCGATGAAATTTGTCGAGCGTGAAGCAAGGCGCGGCAAGACCTATGATATTATATTACTCGATCCACCGGCCTATGGCCGTGGGCCACATGGCGAGGTTTGGCAATTATTTGACCATTTACCGCAAATGGTTGCGGGTTGTCGCGATATTTTATCTGATAGACCTTTGGCTGTCGTACTCACTGCCTATTCCATCCGTGCGTCATTTTATGCGATTCATGAATTAATGCGCGACCGTTTTCGCGGCCTTAAAGGCGAAGTTCAATCAGGTGAGCTTATTTTACGTGAAGAACAGGCAAAACGCGCCCTATCAACCTCATTATTTAGCCGTTGGATTGCATGATGAATAATTCAAGACCAAGAACCGGACAAGTAAAAGAAATTACCAGCCTTGCCAATCCAATTATCAAGGATTTAAAAGCGCTTTCTTTGAAAAAATTCCGCGACCGTGAAGGTATTTTTATAGCTGAAGGCTTGAAACTGGTTATTGATGCGCTTGAACAGGGTTGGCAAATTCGCACATTGGTATTTGCAAAATCTGGGCTTGGTAATCCAGCGATTGAAAAAGTGGCAGCACGCACCGTTGCAAGTGGCGGACTTGTTATTGAAGCAAATGACAAGGTTATAACATCAATTACGCGGCGCGAAAATCCGCAAACGGTTATTGGTGTTTTTGAACAAAAATGGCAGCCATTAGATCAGTTGAAAGCTGGCCGTGATGATCTCTATATTGCTCTTGACCGTGTCCGCGATCCTGGCAATCTTGGCACAATTATTCGTACTGCCGATGCAGTTGGGGCACGTGGTATCGTCTTAATTGGTGATACAACCGATGCTTATTCTTTGGAGACAGTGCGTGCGACTATGGGATCAATTTTCTCAGTACCGCTTTATCGTGCTAAAGAGCCAGAATTTCTTAATTGGCGCAAAAGCTTTAATGGCGACATTATCGGCACCCATTTAAAAGGCTCGGTGGATTATCGCACTATTTCCTATAAAAAGGGGCCAATCATGTTAATGATGGGCAATGAGCAACAAGGATTGCCCGACAGTCTTGCTCAAAGCTGTGATAAGCTTGCACGTATCCCACAAGCAGGACGTGCAGATTCGTTAAATCTTGCGGTGGCAACGGCGGTAATGCTTTATGAAATGCGCCGCAATGTTTTGGTATTGGATGAGCGTATAGCATGAAGAAATCAGCATTATGGGGTGGGATAATTTTTGTCGCCATTTTAGTCGCGCTTGATCAAGTGATAAAACATCTTGTCGTCACCCATATGGAGCTTTATCAAGCTATTGATGTTTTGCCGTTTTTAAAGCTTTTTTACACGCAAAATACCGGTATTGCTTTTTCAATGTTGGCATCTTTCCATGATTGGGGGCTTATTGCCTTAACTATTGTGGTTATTATTTTCGTTATATTTTTATGGCTCAAGGGCGATAAGAATAAACAGCTCGCTAATATTGGTTATTTGCTGGTGCTCGGTGGTGCCTTTGGCAATTTAATCGACCGTGTGCGTTTTCATTACGTGGTGGATTATATTCTTGTTTATGCCTATGGCTGGTCTTTTGCAGTTTTTAACGCCGCAGATGCTTTTATCACCATTGGCGCTGTGCTGATTATTCTCAATGAATTATTTGGTTCAAAACCAGTTAAAAAGACTTAATTTTTTTTAAAGTGAATTTTATACCGCTTGTTATTTGGGTCCTAATTGTTATCCTCAAAAGGATAGGTATTTAGGGGATGCATCTATGCGTAAAATTTTAACAGCGATAATTCTTTCAATTTCCTTTTTTACCTTTAGCATTATTGCCCCATGTGCCAAAAGCCATGAATGCACTGACCATGAACGACTAGCCTTTTATGATGATGTCATGCTGAGCCGTTGGCTTTTTAAAGGGCAGATTATTGCTGAAAATAGTGAAACTACAAATACAGACATCTATCTGGAAGCAAATGAAAAACAGCGCCTTAAATTTAGCTATGCCGGGTGTGCCTCATATTATTGCATTAATGTAACAGCCGTGAAGGGTGAAAAAACATCTATTGTTGTCTTTGTAAACTATTTTATTCCTCCAGCTATTATTGATGAAAATTCAAAGGAATATATTTATGAGGGCAGCAGCACTATTTTTATTACAGATAACGATTTTTGTACCTTTCAAAATACTATTGATGAGGAAAATGGCCAATCAGTCCATATGATGAACTTGAATAAAGTAGTTCAAATGGCAAGAGTAGATGTTGAAGACGTTTATGAAAAATACAAAAGCGGTAATTTAAAAAAATTTGAAGATTTTACTGACTGACATTTACGAAGAAAAAGTCATTCATAAATAAAACTGCCATCATAATCGCGGCGCCAATTTCTTGAAATCGCCTGATAAAAACTTATGCCCCACAACCAAAAGAATATAATGAAAGTTAATAAGAAATAATGAAAAGAAAGTTTTTCATCTATCACTTCCAGCATTGCATGAAATGCCTCAACGTTGCTTCCAGAAATATCAAGATCATTATTGCTCATAAAATCAGTTGTTTCCGATGATACGAACTGTGCCTGATATAGATCTAAAGGGGCCAGTGACGAATAGCTTTGCTGATAAACACTTAAAAATTGATCAAAAGACAAAGGTTTGCCCAGTTTGTCAACAATTGGTTGCGCCACTAGCTGATTGTCAATTTTATGATAAGTAGGTAAAAATAAGAAAATATAAAAGCCAATATAAACAACAATGCATGGTAAACTTACAACAAGCATTATGTCACGGATGAACTCTCTTGTCATGCGTTGTTTAAGTTTTAAACACCGCGCTTCCAAATAAAGCAGTAAGACAAGGTATGCCATTAAAGCGCAAAAGACCAAAATAAAGAGGCGAGACCACGGCTGATCGGGAAAGGGATTTAAAACATACGGCAATAATAGGCCAAGTGTCAAAATTGCAAAGACTAACCAGCCGATAATCAATACAAACCGTTTATAAAAAGGCACAGGCAATTGGTTGGTGCGTTTAAAGCCGATGAATAGCCAGAACGCAAATAAGAGTATAAGATAGATCAATAATTCTAGCCCCCATTTACTGACAGCCTTGAATAGCGGCCCACCAAGCGATGTTGTCCACATTATTCATGGCGAATAAGTGGCGAAATAATGGATAAAATTTGATTTCAATCAATAAGCTGCTATGCGACTTTTGATCAAATTGCTTTTTTCTTGTATTTTATTGATAAAAATGTCAATTGAGGAAAATTTTGCATTTCAGTTGGATGAGGAGATTTATATGGCAATTGAAATTGAACATCTAGTTTCAACAAAACCAAAGCCGAAAATATACAACCATCTTTATGTTCAAGTGGTTTTTGCTATTGCTCTTGGTATTGCAATTGGTCTTAAATGGCCAGATCTTGGCAAATCACTCGAACCATTAGGCACTGTATTTATTGCTTTGATTAAAATGATCATTGCTCCCGTTATCTTCTTAACCATTGTTGTTGGTATTGCTGGCATGAGCAATCTTGCGAGTGTGGGGCGGGTTGCTGGTAAAGCGTTCATTTACTTTTTAACTTTTTCTACCCTTGCTTTGATCATAGGCTTAATTGTCGCTAATGTGTTTCAACCAGGTCATAACTTTCCAACTGCCATTTCAGATGCTGATAAAGTTAAAGCATTAAAATATGCGGCCGATGCGCAAAGTATTTCAATTATTGATTTTTTTAAAAGCATAGTGCCTAAAACATTAGTATCGGCATTTACTGAAGGCAATTTACTACAAGTTCTTTTGGTTGCTATTTTATTTGGTATTTCGCTTGCATCAATTGGCGAGCGCGGCAAGCCCATTCTTACGTTTTGCCAAAACCTTATACCACCTGTTTTCAAACTAGTTTCAATCATCATGCGCGCTGCGCCAATCGGTGCATTTGGTGCTATCGCCTTTACTGCAGGTGCATACGGGTCAGAGGCTATTTTCCGCCTTGGCTATCTAATTTTATTATTTTATTTAACTTCGGTTTTATTTGTCGTCATTATTCTTGGTGCTGTCTGCCGCTATAATGGCTTTTCAATTTTCAAACTTGTGCGCTATATCAAAGATGAGCTTTTACTTATTCTTGGCACATCGTCATCGGAATCGGCACTTCCATCTTTAATGGATAAAATGGAAAAAGCTGGCGCAAAAAAATCAGTGGTTGGATTGGTTGTACCAACGGGTTATTCGTTTAACCTTGACGGCACCAATATTTATATGACTTTGGCTGCCTTATTTATCATTCAAGCCTATGGTGTTCCTGTTGACATTTGGCATCAGCTTGCTCTTTTGGGGGTTGCTATGGTGTCATCAAAGGGTGCGGCTGGTGTATCTGGTGCTGGCTTTGTTACCCTAGCTGCAACGATTGCCATGTTCCCAACCATTCCTGCTGAAGGTCTTGGCCTTATTCTTGGTATTGACCGCTTCATGTCAGAATGCCGTGCGCTTACCAATTTTACTGGTAACGCCGTTGCTTGTGTTGTTGTTGCCAAATGGGAAAACGCTTTGGATCAAGAACAGCTTCATGCAACTCTTGACCGCAAAACTGCCCCTGATGCAGTTGCATCATAAGCAATTTAACTTTTTATAAAAACAATCATTAAAAAAAGCGGCAGCCTTAAACCAAAGGCTGCCGTTTTTTTAGGTAAAATCAATTATTATCATCTGGGACGATAACGAATATGGTCAATAAAAAGATTAAAGGCCTGCATATGCTGACGCTTGCTAGGATAATAAAGATAATAGCCCTCAAATGGCTCACACCAATCATCTAATACCCGAATAAGCCGCTTTTGCTCAATAAATTCCAATACGAGATCTTCAGGAATATAAACAAGGCCTGCGCCATCGAGTGCAGCATTTACCCGCAACTGCAATTGGCTTAAAGTTAGTTGACCATCAATATGAACATTTAAAGCACGACCATTTTTTTCAAATTCCCATTGAAAAAAGCCGCCCGTTGTTGCTGAGCGCATATTAATGCAATTATGGTGGACAAGCTCGCGCGGGGTAACAGGTTTGCCATAGGTTTCAAAATATTGCTGTGTTGCAACAATTGCCATGCGTTGTTTTGGGCCGATTTTAACCGCTACCATATCTTGATCAATTGCTTCGCCAAAACGTACACCAGCATCAAAGCGATCTCGAACGATGTCAATAAAGCTATTGTCAACAACGAGCTCTATTTTAATATCAGGATATTTTTTTAAAAATGCTGTTATCGCCGGCTGCAAGATTGTCATTGCTGGATGCTCACCTGCTGAAATTCGAATTGTACCACTTGGTTTATCGCGCATTTGCTTTATATTATTAAGCTCTTGTTCAATATCGTCAAAACGTGGCACCAAGGTTGCCAATAATTTTTCTCCTGCTTCGCTTGGTGATACGCTGCGTGTGGTGCGCATAAGCAATCTAATGCCTAATCGCTCTTCAAGATTACGTATTGTTTGACTAAGCGCCGATTGCGACACTCCAAGCTTTGCGGCGGCTTTAGTAAAGCTTTTCTCATGAGCAACAGCAATGAAGGCCACAAGGTCATTTAAATTTTCCATATTAATAAGTACGCCTTATAAGCTCTATCCAATTATACCCTATTATAATTAATCATAGCATCATTTATATCTTAGTCATAGAGCAGCTAAAAATAAAGCTGCACCAACCTCATTGGAGAAAATCATGCAAAAGCGCTATTTAGGAAAAAGTCGATTAGAGGTTTCGGCCCTTGGTCTTGGTTGTATGGGTTTAAGCTTTGGCTATGGTCCTGCCACCGATAGAGCAGAGGCGATAAAACTTATTCGTGCAGCTTATGACAAAGGCGTCCGTTTTTTTGACACCGCCGAAATTTATGGGCCATTTTTGAATGAAGATGTTGTTGGCGAAGCCTTACAGCCATTTCGTGAAGACGTAGTCATTGCCACTAAATTTGGCTTTGATACTGAAAATGCCAATGCTTTACAAAATATGGATAGTCGGCCAGAACATATTAAACGTGTAGTAGAACAGTCATTAAAGCGTTTAAGAACTGATTATATTGATCTTTATTACCAACATCGTGTTGACCCCAATGTGCCGATTGAAGATGTTGCCGGCACAGTAAAAGACTTAATTGCACAAGGCAAAGTGTGCCATTTTGGTCTTTCCGAAGCAGGATGTGAAACCATACGCCGCGCCCATATGGTGCAAGAAGTAACCGCATTACAAAGCGAATATTCCATGTGGTGGCGTGAACCAGAAAATGAGATCATTCCATTATTAGAGGAGCTAGAAATTGGCTTTGTACCTTTTAGCCCATTAGGCAAAGGCTTTTTAACTGGCAAACTCAATTCACCAGATGATCTTAAAGAAAATGATTTCCGCTTATCGGTACCGCGTTTTGCCAAGGAAGCTATGGAAGCCAACCAAGGATTGCTTGATGCTATTCAAAAAATTGCACAAGATCATAATGCCACACCCGCGCAAATCGCCCTTGCATGGTTACTAGCCCAAAAGCCTTGGATTGCACCTATACCCGGTACAACAAAAATATCGCGCCTTGAGGAAAATATTAAAGCGGTTGACGTTGTATTATCCCCCGCAGCCTTAAGCGATATTAAAACCGCCCTTGATGCGATTGAAGTTGTTGGCGCGCGTTATCCTGCCCATTTACAAGCACGTGTTGGTAAATAGGCCTTATTTCTGACCCTAATCAAACCAATTACCCAAAATAGGGTAATTGGTTTTTATTGCTTTAATAATTAAACTGCAACAAAGTATGTTTATAGCAATATTGTTCAACGTATTTTAAATTTGCTAAAAGCCCTTTGCAGCTTTAACGTTTGCTATGATCATATTTGCGCGAAAGATGATCACCAAACCACTGCACGGCTACATTTAATGCAATGAGTATAGCGACTACAACCGTCATAACGTCACTCATATCGCGTTTATAACCATAACTAATGGCAATTCTACCCAAACCATTACCGCCAACAAAGCCAGTAATAGCACTGGCGCTAATAATAGCAATGATTGTAACAGTAAGGCCGGTAATCAAGCTAGATTTTGATTCTGGAATGATCACTTCACGGATAAGCTGCATACGTGTTGCGCCCATCGAGCGTATTGCATCAATAAGGCCTTTATCAATATTGCGGAATGAAAGCTCGGCCATTCTTGCGTAAAATGGTATCGCTGATATGGCAAGCACGAAAATAGTTGCTTCATTACCAAATGGCTTACCTACAACAAACCGCGATACAGGCATCAAGTAAACAAATAGAATTATCCAAGGAATGGCTCTTACCGCATCGACAAGAGCACTCACGGGTCGATTAAGCCAAGCATTTTCAAAAAGACCATCCTTACTTGTCACATAAAGATAAAGTCCAAGCGGTAGTCCAAATAAAAGCACAAATAGACCTGACCAACCAGTCATCCAAAAGGTATCAAGAATGGCTTTAGGAACTTCGTCATAAATAATCGAAATATTTTCACTATTAAACATAGCCCAAAACCTCGCAATGGTCTGCTCTTTGCTTTAACCAATTCATGGCAAGGCTAAGTCGATCTTTATCTTTTGCATCCGCTGCAATGAAGAAAAGGCCTATAGGCTCATCTTGAATTGTATCAATACCACCTTGCAAAATGCGGGTTACCATGCCAGTGTCATTGGCAAGATTATTGAAAAACGGTTTGCGCGCTTCATCACCGGAAATATGCAATTCTATAATCGCATCGTCTCCACGGGTTTGATGTAATTTAGCCGCAATGCTGCTTGGTAATTGTGGCGTTATGACTTGTAAAAGAGATTGTGTCGTTGCATTTTGTGGGCGAGCAAAAATATCTTTGACAAAGCCTTGTTCTACAATTTTTCCGCGATCAAGTACAATAAGGCGATCAGCGATAGAGCGAACAACTTCCATTTCATGGGTGATGAGAATAATAGTAAGTTGCATTTTGCGATTAATTTCGCGCAAAAGCTCAAGGATTGATTGGGTTGTTTCAGGATCAAGGGCAGAGGTTGCCTCATCGGATAATAAGATGCGAGGATTACCTGCAAGTGCGCGGGCAATACCAACGCGCTGCTTTTGACCGCCGGATAATTGCACCGGATACATTGTGGCTTTATCAGCAAGTCCAACAAGTTCTAGCAATTCATTAGCGCGAGCAAAACGTTGTTTGCTATTCATGCCAGAAAATTTCAGCGGTAACGCAACATTTTCAATAATTGTCTTGGAAGATAATAAATTAAAATGTTGAAAAATCATGCCGATTTTTTGGCGAATTTTACGCCATTCATTGTCGCTCAATTTGGAAATATCTTGCCCTTCAAAATAGATATGCCCTTGATCAATGGTCTCAAGACCATTGAAACAACGAATAAGGGTTGATTTTCCAGCGCCACTACGGCCAATTATACCAAGGATTTCGCCTCTATTAACTGTCAATGAAATATCATCAACCGCCGCCGTTTGTGCAAAATGGCGACGGATGTGCTTCAGTTCTAAAACTGGGGTTGTTTGTAATGTCATTACCACGTCGTTGCGTAATTGATACCAAAGATGCGCTTAAGTTCAGCGCGCGCTTGTTCGCTGTGATAAGCAGCGACTAGTTTTTTAACCCAAGGTTCATCCTTATCGGCAGTGCGTACAACAATAATATTGGTATATGGATTATTTTCTGGCTTCTCCCACGCAATACCATCCTTTGCGCCATCAAGACCAGACACCAAAGCCCAATTTGTGTTAACTACTGCAATATCTAAATCTGCGATAGAACGGCCAAGCATACCAGCATCCATCTCAACAAATTTCAATTTTTTTGGATTGTCTTTGATGTTGTTTGGCGTTGCTAAAATATTTTTAGGGTCATCAAGAGTAATCAAGCCATGTTGGGCAAGCACGAGTAACGCACGCCCCTCATTTGATGGGTCATCAGGAATACCAACGCTGGCACCTTCCTTTAATTCGTCAAGGTTTTTGATCTTGCGCGAATATACACCCATTGGAAATAAAGCAGTATCACCAGCGATAGTTAGTTTATAGCCGCGTTGCGCAATCTGCGCGTCAAGGTAAGGCGTATGTTGAAACGCATTGGCATCTAAATCACCGCCATTAACGGCTTCATTTGGAATAGCATAATCATCAAACATAACAAGCTCGATATTAAGACCATCTTTTTTAGCAACTTCAGCAGCAACTTTCCAAACATCTGCTTCTTGACCATCCATCACGCCAAGCTTGATGGTGGTTTTATCTTCAGCATGAAGCGAAGACATGGTCGTTCCAACCATACCTAGTGACAATATCATTGCTAAAAGTGTACGGCGTTTAAGTGCAGTAAAGAATGCCATGGAAATGCTCCTTTGTAATGGCCGGTCATCATTGCCGGATTTATCTGCATAATTGTGCGGCTATAGCAAAAAACCAAGAAAGAAAAAACGATAAATCTGTTATTTTGCAATAAGATTTTACAATTAATCGCTTTTATCGATAGTTTTTTTCTAATCTATGGTTAAAAAACAATATTGCTATTAAAAATGATAAAAATATTGCCAAAATAAGACTCGCTTCACATTTCAACAAATGGTTTGTTTAATAGTTCAGTTGTCACTTTTCACTATAGGAAAGTGGGGAAGTTTTTTTATAAAGCCAACTATATTGGCGCACCATTTGATTTACTCGTGTATGGCGATAGCCAAGGGCACAAAAAATCAGCATAACCACAAGGTCAACTAAATAATAATGCAGCGATAAAAATGTTGCATGATAAGTGATATTTCCATTATCGGCTTCGTAGTACGGAATGACATAATGCAAAAAACGAATGGCTACAGCCAATAAAACCATATAGGCAAGTGCAATGCTAATATTGCGCCAAGTAAGGGCGCAAGCACGTCCAGTCATCCACGCTGCACCGCCACCTAATATTACTGTAATGATGAGAAAATAAACTATCGAGGATTGCTCGAATAAAATGCCTCTCATTTGTTTTCTCCTTATGCTTGTCTTTGGTATTTTACTATTTTTCGCAAATTTAAATTGGCAAATCTAATGATGGCCGCCTTCCAAATACGCAGCGCGCACTTGTGGGTCTTCTAATAATTCACGGCCACTGCCACTCATCGTAATAACACCATTGACCATAACATAGGCGCGGTCAGCAAGACGCAGCGCACTAAAAGCATTTTGTTCAACCAAAAACACTGTAAGACCAGTTGTCTTGTTTAAATCCTTAATGGCAGCGAAAATTTGCTTGGCAATAAGTGGTGCAAGCCCAAGCGAGGGTTCGTCAAGTAAAAGAAGGCGCGGCCTTGCCATTAATGCACGTGCAATTGCCAACATTTGTTGCTCGCCGCCCGAAAGTGTACCGCCGCGTTGGTGCAAGCGCTCTTTAAGGCGGGGAAATAGTGCAAACATTTTTTCGACATCTTCATCAAAATAAGCCATATTATCAAGGCTTGCACCCATTTGCAGGTTTTCCATTACGCTCATGCGTTGGAAAATACGCCGTCCTTCAGGGGATTGCGCGATGCGTAAACGCGCAATTTCATGAGATGGCAATTTTGTAATATCTTTACCATCAAATATAATACTACCACTGCGAGCTTTGGGCGCACCAAATATAGTCATCATCAAAGTTGATTTACCAGCGCCATTAGCACCAATAAGGGTGGCAATTTCACCTTCATGCACTTCAATGTTAACATTTTTTAAGGCTTGGATAGAGCCATAAAAAGTTTCAACATTATTGACCTTGAGCAGCAGTTTCTTATCATTCGTTACTTGACTATCTTTCATCGTGCTGCGTCTTTCGTGGTCTCGTCAGTTTCTTCAATCAGCTTATGAACGAGTTCATCGGTTTTATCACCACTGTGTGTATCTTGTTCATCAATCCACAAATCTTCAATTTCTTCATCATCAACACCAAGATAGGCGGCGATAACTTTAGGATCGTTTTGGACCTCCAGTGGTTTTCCATCCGAAATTTTCGAACCATATTCAAGAACGATAACATGGTCGGATATTTCCATAACCACGGACATGTCATGTTCAATAAGCAAAATGCTGGTGTTGTAGTCTTTTCTTATTGAAAGCAGCAATTTATTAAGTTCAAGCGACTCACGCGGATTTAATCCTGCAGCAGGCTCATCAAGACATAAAAGCTCGGGATCTGTACACATGGCGCGAGCAATTTCCAAGCGCCTTTGGTCGCCATAAGGCAAATCACCTGCAGGATCATCAGCGCGGTCAATAAGGTCAATTTTTTCAAGCCATTGTGCGGCTTTATCAAGGGCGTGTTTTGCTGCCGTTTTATAAGATTTAAGGCCTAATAGGCCAGAAAGGCTAAAGCCAGAGGCTTGCATTAAAGTATTATGCTGCGCAACAAGCAGGTTTTCAAGTACGGTCAGCCCAGTAAAAAGTCTTATATTTTGAAATGTGCGGGCAACCTTTGCCTTTTTGGTTATTTCAAAATCAGCAAGACGTTCCAATTTTAGTGTCTTGCCGCTTTTTTGCCGCATCGACACCATACCACCCGTTGGGCGGTAGAACCCAGTAATACAGTTAAAAACGGTTGTTTTTCCTGCGCCATTAGGTCCAATCACTGCTGTGATTTCACCACGTTTTGCACTAAAGCTTAAATCATCAATGGCGATAATACCGCCAAATACCATGCGTAAATGTTGGACATCAAGAATGATATCATCTTGATTAATTGTCTTTTCTTGTTGGGACATTGTTAGATTTTTCATCAACCATTTCCCTCTTTGGTAAAATTACCAGAAATATTTTTCTTTTCTTTTAAGTAGGCACTCGGTTCGCGTCCACTTACAAAGCCACGTGGCCGCCAAATCATAATAAAGACCATAGCAAGACCAAACCACAACATACGATATTGAGTAGGATCAAAACCGGGACCAAATACCATTTGTACCGATGGAATACTGCGCAAAGCTTCTGCGCCGCCAACCATAATAATAGCAGCGATTGCAATGCCCTTTAGCGAGCCCATGCCACCAAGGACAACAATGGCAAGAATAATGATCGATTCTAAGAAATTGAAGCTCGTATAATCAATCATGCCTTGACGTTGCGCAAAAAATGCACCGGCAATGCCACCGAAAAAAGCGCCTGTGGCAAAAGCAGATAATTTGGTTGTAACTAGATTTATACCAAGTGAACGGCAGGCTATTTCATCTTCACGCAAAGCTTCCCAGGCTCGTCCAATAGGTAATTTCTTTAAGCGAGTGATAAAAATAGCCATTGCGATGACAAAAAATAGCACAAGATAATAAAGGAAAATTTTAAAATAAATTTGGCTATTTATGAGACCAAAAATATCGGCGAAGCTTTCCTTGCCACGAGCAAAAGAAATACCAAAAAAAGTAGCTTGCGATTGCACCTTAACGCTATTGCTGCCGCCGGTAACGGGTTCCCAGTTTTGTAAAACAATACGGATAATTTCGCCAAAAGCTAATGTAACAATTGCTAGATAGTCGCCGCGCAGCCGTAAAACAGGAAAGCCAAGCATCATACCCCAAAGAGCAGCCAAAATACCTGCAAGGGGAAGACACAGCCAGAAAGAAAACCCGAAGTGATTGCCAAGCAATGTCACCGTATAGGCGCCAACAGCATAAAATGCGACATATCCAAGGTCAAGCAATCCAGCTAAGCCAACAACGATATTAAGCCCCCAAGCCAATATCACATAGATGAGGATATAAATACCGTAATTATCGATAAAAAACGATGATTTTTTAAAAATATCAGCTAGTTTTGGCTCACTTGTCGAAGATAAATAAGCAAATATATAAACAAGGAAAATAACTAAAATTGGATAGAGAATAAGCAGAACAGAAACTGATTTTCCTCCTGCTTTGGAAAGGCCGTTAGATATAAATCTCAATACCTGATCAGTCGATTTTTGCCCAAATCTTGAAGACGATCGTATTATGTTTAGAAAAATCAATAGAACAGCAAGTATTATAGCAATTATGGCTAATTGATTTATTTGGGCTGAAAAATCGTAAAGACCTTCTTGGCTTGCAGTTACATACCAAAGCCAAGCACGATACCCAATAAACAATGCAAGAACTGGTATGATTGCAGCATATGTCCCACGTGACCCGCCGCCAAATAGCACCCACGTAAAGCGTCCAATAGCTGCAATAGCGATATAATTGACCAAATAGCCAATTTGTGGGGTTAAAACCAGTTGGTTTTCAAGATCATAATCGGCATTAAAACCAATAATGAATAGAAATAGAATAAAGGCAATACCGCCAGTTAATAAACCTTGCTTTAAAGCATTGGAAAAGCGTTCTGATAACATATTTTGATTGGATAGGTCTGACATGTTAGACTTTCTCCACTTCTGGACGACCAAGAAGCCCAGTGGGCAGGAAAATCAACACTATGATCAAAATCATAAATGTGGCGGCATCCTTATAAGCAGGGTCAACATAGGCTTGCCAAAATACTTCAATGAACGCAATTAAAATGCCACCTAAAACAGCACCTGGCAAAGAGCCGATACCGCCTAAAACAGCTGCAGTAAAAGCTTTGATGCCGACAATGAATCCTTCGGTAAAGGAAATCGTACTATAGTAGATTAGGAAAATAACACCGGCAACGCCAGCAAGTGCGCCGCCCATAATAAAGGTTATTGAAATTGTACGATCCACGTTAATACCGAGCAGAGACGCCATTTTTGCATCTTGAGCGCAAGCTCTTTGAGCGCGCCCTAGCGAAGTTTTGGCAACTATAAACGAAAAAATTGAAAGCAATATAATTGTAGTTGCGACAACAAGAATTTGTTTATATTGCAGGGTAACGGTTGTTCCAGGGATAAGAAAACCACCTGAAATTTCACCGGTAAAGGTTTTGGGCCGCAAACCTTGGAATACTGGTACAAAATTTTGCAGTACAATTGACATACCAATAGCGGTAATAAGCGGAGCTAGGCGAAAAGATCCACGTAATGGGCGGTAGGCCACTCGTTCAATTGTCCAGCTCCAAGCTGCTGTAAAAAACATCGTGACTAGCAACACAACCACCAACGCAAAAGCCACGGGCAATGCTGTGGGTAGCAAGGCAAGCAGCATAAACGAAATTAAAGCAATAAAACCGCTCACCATGAATACATCACCATGGGAAAAATTGATCATTCCTAAGATGCCGTAAACCATCGTATAGCCAATAGCTATCAAGCCATAAATTGCACCAAGAGCAAGCCCTTGTATCAAAGCTTGAAGGAAGTAATTATAATCCATAATATCAATTTCCTGATTGCTTAAATAGTTCATCAGTGTCTTGGAGCTTATTTGGCTCGCTCATTTAAGCATATAGCATTTTTTCATTTGCTGTTTATACGTCATTGTTGGGCGATGTTCATAACAGATACGCCGTTTCAATCAATAAGTTTGCACTATTTTCATGTTAAAAAATACAAAAATATCCGTAATTAGGTAGGATTTTTTGCAAAATAGCTAAATTTATGCCTCATTTTGAGAGAAAATTACACAAAATAGGCATTTTAGCTAATTTTCTACGAGTCGGTTAACCGGTAACCATTTTGTTATTGTTTGCTGTTTCAACAGCTCTTGTCAAATCCCTTGTGCTTTCCCAAATATATATAAGGTTAAAAATTTTATTTTAGGAGTTTGCAATGAGTATTTTTGAGCGTGAGCAATCCGAAGTTGAAAAACTAAAAAAGCATATTACAAATTTGCGCGAAGAGCTTAATGCTCTCACTCAAAAATCTAAAGATATGCATCTTCTTGATGATGCCCATGAGCTTGGAGAGCGCTTGCGTCAGCATGGCCGCAGGGCAGCCCACGAAGTAGCTGATCAGGCTATGATTGTGCGTGATAAGGTGAAAGAAAATCCCAAAACAACACTTGCTGTTGTTGCAGCGATAGGGTTTTTGGCCGGTGCTTTTTTCTGGACACGTAGATAAAGTTTTTTTTAAGCGAATTAGGTTGGGTTTTTAAATTTAACCGCTTTATTATTTAAAAAAGCTTATAGATTGCCTTTTCAATCTATAGGCTTTTTTTAATGATGCAATTAAAAAATGTTTTTTTGCAAAATAGATAATGGGAATTTATTAGAATAATTTAAAAATATTCTATTTATATTTGAAATATAAAAATAATTGTTCATTATATTTATTCTCACTTGAAAAAAGAAAAAAATTCAACCTTATTGATGAGGTGTGATTAAATCCTTTATTGAAGAGATTAAAAGAATGAAAAAATTTTTAGGTCTATTAGCCGTTGCTTTGATGGTAAGTGCATGTGGTAGCGAGCCTACCATTGATATGAGTGACGCAACAAAAGCAACTGAATCAACTCAAAAAGTTGTCGAAAAACTTTCTGCAGAAGACAAGGTTAAGTTTCAGCAAGCAGTAGCAAAAATTATGGCTGACATTATTGCAACTGGTGAAACAGACCAAGCTAAAATGGAAGCTGCCTTAAAAGATAAGATTCAAGGTAAAACAGGTAAACAAATTATTGAAATGAATAAATAATATTTTCTAACTTATAGGCCCTGTTAAATCAAACAGGGCCTATAAATAGTTTTATCGGGCGATAATTAGTTGAAAATTTAATTACCTTTGGTGTTTTAAATTATTTTCTTTGCAAGAAAACTATGATGATACGTTTATAATCCCCGATCACGCATCATCGCATCAGGCGTTGGCATGCGCCCACGAAACTCTTTATAAAGAGTTTCAGGATCTTTGCTACCGCCAGCCGAATAGATATATTTTTTCAAGCGGGCAGCAAGCTCACTGTTAAAAGCATCGCCTGTTTCTTCAAAAGCTTCAAAAGCATCGGCATCCAAAACTTCTGACCACATATAGGAATAATAGCCGGCACTATAGCCATCACCTGCAAAAATATGTGCAAAATGGGGTGGACAATGGCGCAGCCCAATAGCTTTTGGTTGACCCGTGGCAATAAGTTGCTCTTGCTCAAATGCGGATGGGTCATTTACCTCGCCGCCCTTATGGAAAGCCATATCAATCAAGGCTGATGAAGTGTATTCCACGGTTTCAAAACCTGCATTGAAGGTGCGCGAAGCAAGCACTTTTTTCAATAATGCATCGGGGATGATTTCACCAGTCTTATAATGGCGGGCAAATTTTTCTAGAACTTGCGGCACCGTCAACCAATGTTCATAAAGCTGTGAGGGAAGCTCAACGAAATCACGCGATACTGATGTTCCGGAAACCGATGGCCAAGTGACATCTGACAAAAGCCCATGCAATGCATGACCAAATTCATGGAAGAGGGTGCGGGCATCATCTAAAGATAAAAGAGCTGTCTCACCTTCTGGGGGACGCGCGAAGTTCATCACATTATAGATAATTGGCTTTTCACCACCAGCTAGCTTATGCTGGGATTGTAAGGCGCTCATCCATGCGCCAGAACGCTTGCTAGAGCGCGCAAAATAATCGCCAATGAAAAGACCTTTATCGGCGCCATTTTCATCGCGAACAATAAATAGCCGCGCGTCCTTATGCCAGAGCGGCACGCCTTTCTTTTCTTCAAATTGTAAGCCAAAGAGGCGATTGGCTGTATAAAATGCAGCATTGATGATTTCATCAAGTTGCAAATAAGGTTTAAGTTCAGCCTCGTCAAAGGCAAATTTTTGCGCCTTTAATTGTTCAGCATAATAGCGCCAATCAGAGGCTTTGATTTCACCATTATCGCCTTGTGATGCAGCTAAATCTTGCAGCTCACTATATTCTTCTTCAGCCTTAGCTTTTGCTTTTTGCCAAACAGGTAATAAAAGATCCATAACATGCTGCGGCGTTTTGGCCATGGTATTATCAAGCTTATAATCAGCAAAGGATTGATAGCCTAAAAGCTTTGCCTTTTCATCACGCAGCTTTACCGTTTCGCGAATATTGGCGCGATTATCATGATCACCATTATTTTCACCGCGTTTTATCCACGCTTCATGGGCTTTTTCACGCAGATGGGCAACTTTTGAAAAAGTTAAAAATGGATCGATAATGGCACGGGATAAGGTAAGGGCATAGGCATTATCTTTACCGCGTTCTTTGGCGGCTTCGCGCATTGCGGCACGTAAATCATCTGGTAGTCCAGCAAGGTCGTTGTCACTTTCAAGGAAAAGCACCCATTCAGCTTCATCATGTAGAATATTTTGGCCAAATTGTGCGCCAAGCATAGCGAGCCGCTCGTTGATTTTGGCAAGATGTTTTTTGTCTTCACTGCCAAGGCGAGCGCCATTGCGTGTAAAGCCTTTCCAAGACTCCTCAATAACCCGTTTGGTTTCTTCATCTAGACCCAAATTTTCGCGATTTTGATAAAGATGGTCAATTTTTTTAAAAATGCGCTCATCCATTAAAATATGCGATGAAAAGCGCGATAATCTTGGAGCAAAGTCTTGCTCTAATGCGCGGGTAATTTCATTGGAATGCGCGCCAGAACGCATCCAAAAAATAGAAGAAACGCGGTCAAGCATATCGCCTGATAGTTGAAAAGGAATAAGAAAATTTTCAACGGTTGCCACATCATCGTTTTCAGCGATGGCTTCAATTTCTGCTTCTGCCTTTGTTAAAGCAAGGTCAAAAGCTGGTTTAAAATCATCATCACTAAAGCTTGAAAAATCAGGAAGCCCCTGAAAGCCCTGCCATTGGCTAAGAGCTTTCAAACCATGATCATTTAAATCTTTTGTCATTGTAATCGCTTTTCTATATCAATAATTTCTGTATTGGTTAATTTTATCAAAGATATGCGTTTGTTTATATCAAGTCCTATCGAATATAAGAAAAAAAATTATGATTAAAAGCATATATATTGATAAAACCAAACTTGTTGAAATCTTGCCGTCATTTTTTAGTGGGATTTTGATAAATACGGCTGTTTTCACCAAAGCTTTTATTGACTTGTCTAAAAAACACAGACAAATCATCAAATAAGCTATTCGATGAATTTAATGTTAATATATTGAAAAAGCGTGGAAAATATAAAAGACATTTAGTGATAATATTCATGCAGATGAAATGAGAGGTATATTAAAGTGACAGAGCCTACCAATAAAACCGATTCCATTGCCTCTCTCGCGCCTAAAGTTATTGCAACTGAGCTTGTACGGCTGCGTTATGCTGACGCAATTGATGTTATCAATAGTTTAGAAATAGATGAGGCGGTTGAGGTATTTATCCACTTACCGCTTGATTACGCTGTTGACCTTTTTGACATGCATGAATTGCAGCGCGCCAGTGAAATTATGGAAGCGCTGCCAACCAATTTAGCAGTTGATATTTTAGATGGCATGTCTGCCGATGAGGCGACTGACGTTTTCCAAGACATGGATGAAGAGGTCCGCAAACGGCTATTTTCCATGTTGGAGCCGGTGACGCGTCATGAATTGAAAACGCTGACCCTTTATCCAGAAAATACTGCTGGTGCTTTAATGACCACAGAATTTATTTCCGTTCCAGCCACCTGGACGGTGGAACGCAGCCTTAATTTTATCCGTGAAGTTGAGCGCACCCGTGAAACAGTTTACACAACTTATGTTATTGATCCTGAAAGTGGTATTTTATTGCGCGATGTGTCATTGCGTGATCTCGTCTTAGCAAAACCATCAGAATTAATCCTTGAGGCGGGCCGCCATCAGGAGCCAGTTACTATTTCGCCATTAACCGAGCGCGATGATGTGGCAAGGCTTTTCCGCCGCTATGATTTATTGTCAGTACCGGTGGTTGATGATGAAAAACATGTTATTGGTATTGTCACAGTTGATGACGTTCTTGACGTTATGGTCGATGATATGAGTGAAGATACCCAAAAGTTTGGTGGTATGGAGGCGATCGAAGAGCCTTACATGCAAACCAGCATGTGGGAAATGTTTACAAAACGTGGCGGTTGGCTTGCTGTTCTTTTTATTGGCGAAATGTTTACTGCAACAGCCATGCAATTTTTTGAACATGAATTAGAAAAGGCAATTGTTCTATCCCTTTTTGTGCCGTTGATTATCAGTTCCGGCGGTAACTCCGGCTCGCAAGCAACCTCGCTGATTATTCGTGCCTTGGCGTTACGTGAAGTAACTTTACGCGATTGGTGGAAGGTTTTCTTGCGGGAACTGCCAACAGGGCTTATTCTTGGAACGTTGCTTGGTTCCATTGGCTTTGTGCGAATTCTTGTTTGGGAATTTTCTGGTTTCTATGATTATGGTCCGCATTGGTTGCTCATTGCATTTACTATTTTTTGTACGCTGGTGGCGATTGTTACCTTTGGTTCGCTCATCGGTTCCTTATTGCCGTTCATGTTAAAACGCCTTGGTTTTGATCCAGCAAGTGCTTCTGCACCACTTGTTGCCACCCTTGTCGATGTTTCTGGTATTGTGATTTATTTTTCCATTGCCGCGCTTATTTTATCGGGTACATTGCTTTAGTTAAAGGCAGTATGAGGGTTTGGATAGTTTGTCTAAACCCTCACATAAAGCTTAGCTATCCTAAACATCTAATATCTTCATTCATTTAAAGCTTTAATTTCAAACCATGGAATTTCGCCGCCAAATAGCCTTGTAGTAAATTGATCATCTTGATATTCGGGATAGCGTTTTAATATTCTCATCGCTAAGTTAAGATTTCTGATGCTGCGCTCATCACCGCGCTGAGTATATCCTGAAAGGTAATTGATAGTACCGATAATATTACTCATTTGGACATCGTCTAGAAGCCCGTGATCAACAAACCGCAATAATGTATTATATCCTGCCGGCGTCATAGCTAAATATTCAACTAAATTAGTTTGGCTCCCATCTTTTTGCCAAATATTTGCGCCAGCCTTAACAAGAATATCAACGCCTTCAAAATTTTGTGCAATAGCAACATCTAAAACCAGTGGTGTATTATTACTGTTTGTTTGTATATAATTGGGATCGCCACCGGTTTTAAGATAAATTTTTATAAGTTCATTGTTGAATATTAAATCGTCAGTCTCATCATCGCCACTACCCGGCATTCCTAAGTAATTCATAAAAGTCATCGGGTGACGCTTTGTTGGTCTATCGACCATAGTTATGTCCGCGCCATTACCAATCAACGTATCAATTGCTTGTATATTGCGTTGCGACAAGGCATGGAAAAGCAAAGTTATTTCTTGTCCATAACGTTGATTTATCGCTCCCTGCGGAAGTTTTGCAAAATCACTTTCGCCGATATCTTGATGTCTTTCGATTTTTTGTGCCAAATGATAGACATTTTTGTCATATTCACTAAATAAAAGATCTGATTGTGGCGTTGGCATCAAGGCCATATGGCGATAGGTTTGATATCCAATAAAAATCAATAAAATTATCACGCCACAGGGTATTAATAATTTAAATTTTTTCACGTGTTGATATCCTATGATAGGCGGCGATGCTTCGAGATCCTTAAACGGCAAGCCTTTATTTAAAAAATTGCTTATCGTCTATAAGCGCACAGTTCCATGCTGGTCCCTCGCTTTCTACCGCGCTTTCTTCACGCCATTTTTCTAGCCTATAAGAAAAATATTGTCGCTTGCACAAGTTGTCTTGTTCCCAACGGGCTAGCAGTAAGTTTGAATCTTGCCGCATAATAAGCTGTAGATTTGTGTATTGAGCACCTAAGGGAAATTTATCAATTTTGCCTGTTTGAAAATTATGGGAATAAATATCATGATTGCTAGGGGCAAAGTAAATAAATCCAAAACCATATTGTCCGGCAAATATTGGTATATCAGATTTAGAAAAGCTTTCAGTCAGTGCCGTTCGATAACGCTTATATTGGCTATTGGCACCGTTAAAACTAGGGTCTTTTTTGGGACCATTATAGATCTTTGAAACAAAGTAATCTTTGGCTTTCAAGATCTTAAATGCTTTGGCTTGGTTTTCCTTTGGCTCTAGCCAGTCCAGTAAAGGTAAATTTTCTAAACCCTCCACTTTTTCAGTTTTGGCGATATAATCTAAATCAGTTAGGGCGATGGCTTGTAATTTTGCGTTGTTATCCCAAGCATATTCTTCCTTTTTGTTATAAAAAGCGGAGGGTTGGAAAAATATTATTTTATTCGTGCCCATAACCGGAGTTGTCGTTACATAGCTATCTTTATTGAAAATAAAACTTATTACGACAGTGTTGTCCATTTTGTCAGCATTGGTTATTCTATAGTTGAGATAAGTTCTTGGCGCATTAAAGTCAGAAAAACTAGATAAAAAATGTATTCTTTGATTGTTAGAATTATTTAAAAGGAAGTTTTTATTAATAAAAATATCTTTGTAGCGCGTTTTTTTTAATTCGAAATTTGAGAAAATGCCTGTATCGCCCTTAGTATGCGCAATTTTTAAGATTTTTACTATCTTTCCGGTATTTCGATTAATCGTGACTTTGAGGTTCTTGTCAGAAAAAATATTTATCGGAAAACGAGATTTAACCATTGTAGGTTTTAAATTTGGATAGTTCTCTAAAACCGACTGATCGTCCCCTATTCGCAAACCATCAATAGACTGTGCCTTTGCCTGTAACTGTACTTGGGCAAGCGATACGATAGTCATTAAAATAAAAGCCAAATAAAATCGCATAAGCCCCCCAATTATTTAAATAAATACTTGCATCCAATTCATTAGTACCAAGCAGTTTCTAACACCATTATCAAACAATTAACGGCGAAAATAAGATTAAACAAAAAAGGCATTTCTCTATCTTTCGATAAAAGAAATGCCTTTTATAATAAATCTATAATTAGGTTATTATTCGCTTGATAAAACTAAGTTTAAGTAGATATTCAATTCTTATGTTCTTCATTAACAACGGCAATACGCAGCATATTGGTTGAGCCTGGTGTACCAAAAGGAACGCCAGCGGTAATGATGATGCGCTCTCCAGTTTTACAAAAACCCTCGTGGCAAGCAATTTTTGCCGCGCGATCTACTACCTCATCAAGGTCTTTTGCGTCTTCCGTGACAACACAGTGCAAGCCCCAACCTATAGCAAGGCGGCGTGCCGTTTCAACCTTAGGTGATAAAAGAATGATAGGTGTGCGCGGACGCTCACGCGAGGTTCTAATGCCCGTTGTGCCCGTTGTTGTATAGGCAACAATGGCAGCAAGGTTAAGTGTTTCAGCAATTTGTCTGGTGGCAAGAGCGATAGCGTCTGCACTTGTTGCCATTGGCTTTGGATGTTGAGCATTGATCATGCCACTATAGAAAATATCGCGTTCAATTTTTTGCGCAATGCGATCCATAGTCTGTACCGCTTCAATCGGATATTGGCCGGAAGCTGATTCTGCTGAAAGCATAATTGCATCAGCACCCTCATAAACCGCTGTTGCAACATCAGATACTTCTGCGCGTGTTGGAACAGGGGCGCTAATCATTGATTCAAGCATTTGCGTTGCAACCACAACTGGCTTACCTGCATTGCGGCAAGCTTGAATAAGCCGCATTTGGGTACCGGGGACACTTTCAAGCGGCATTTCAACGCCAAGGTCGCCACGTGCTACCATGATCGCATCAGATTGATCGATGATTTCCTCAATGCGCAGCAAGGCTTGCGGTTTTTCGATTTTTGACAGGATCGACATGCGACCCTTGACAATTTTGCGTGCTTCGGCAATGTCATCGGGACGTTGAATAAAGGATAATGCAATCCAGTCGACATCTTCCTCCACGATAGCTGCAAGGTCGCGATGATCTTTTTCAGTCATCGCGCCAACTGCCAATAATGTATCAGGTAGGCTTACACCTTTACGATCAGAAATTTTGGTACCAGCCACCACGCGACACTCAATCTTATCAAGGTCGCATTGAATGATAACCAGTTCAAGCCGACCATCATCAATAAGTAAGCGGTCTCCGGGCTTTACAGCCGCAAAGATTTCAGGATGAGGCAAATAAACCCGATTAGTGTCGCCAGGTGCCTCATTACGGTCAAGTGTAAAATTTTGCCCTTGCTTTAATTCTACGGCGCGGTCAGCAAATGCGCCTACACGCAGTTTAGGGCCTTGTAAATCACAAAGAATGCCGATTGGGCGACCTTGCTTTTTTTCAACATTTCGAATGCGTTGCACAAGTGCGCGCATTGTATCATGGTCGGCATGGCTCATATTAATGCGGAAAACATCGGCACCTGCTACGAAAAGCCGCTCAATCACGGTCTCGTCAAAAGATGCAGGCCCAAGGGTGGCTAGAATTTTCACATTACGGTTGCGTCTCACGGATTTTGACTCCCTGTCACCAATGAATTATTTATTGCAGGATTTGTTGTAACTGGTTCAGTTAATTGCACCATCCAGTTTTTTTGGTTTTGTGTATCAATTTCCTGAAAACCAAAACGCTGGAAGCCACGGGCAAAACAATCATTAGTTCCCGGAATTTTAAATTCGGCTTCGGTGCCACACATGGTAACAGGACCATCCCAGCGGCTTTTACCGCTTTCATCTTCGGCATATAGATAATAGAAGCGTGAAGAAAGCGAACCAACAATAACTGTTTCACAGCTTGCCTTATTAATGCGCCACCAACCTTCGCTAACCCAACCTTCATCAGAGCGATATCCAACAGCAACTCCAACAATATCTTGGGTTGTATTACAAACGCGTAAATCTGCCATCGCCGAATTGACAGAAATCAGAAATAGGAAACCGGCAAAAAACCATTTCACTATAGATCTCAATTGCATTGGCGATACTCCATTAAAGCGCTGACCTTTCTTTATGCCAATTTAAATATTCATTCTACCATTAATTGATGCCATGAATGGTGCAAAAGCACAAATGCTATTGTTCATTCATATATCTCTCTATCGCGTTTTTTAAACCTTTTTATCTCAACGAAGCAAAATATTCCCAATTGATTGTGCCAAGAACTGGTGGTTGTGCCAAGAACTGGCTTGGTAATAAAGGGATTTTGGCATTTTGCTGCATAATTGCAATGGCAAAGAGGCTAAATAACAAAGAAATATTGGTGTTAAATCTGTGGTAAAATGATGATCCTTTTTAAATTAATCATAAATAATCGGTGTTTGGTGAAAAAGTAGAATCGCTTCTGCTTTTCCAATATGAACTTATTCAGTGCTTTCATAACAAAGTGATCTTTAAATCGATATATCTTATTCACTTTGGTACTATCGTAATATTCAATTTGGCTTTCATGAATGAAAATTAGGCGAAATCTTGATCGCACATTTAGAACCATAGTTAAAAACCAAAAACAACATTACTCGAACACTTGACTTATTAGGTGAAGTTTTAATAGCAGAATTGTGACATAAGTGTTAAAATTTTTAGCATTTCATAAATTATCTTGCAATGAAGCTAACGGATGGGATTAAAAATCTTAAAATACTCAATTGTGAAATGGCTTATTGGTTAGGAAAGCTAGAATGTTTTGAATGTTGGACATCGTTAGAAAATGTTTAGGTTTTAATTGTTTTACTAATGATTTTGTGATTTTGAACTTGTTTGTCGGTATTATTGGTTGTGTGGCGTTATGGTGAGTCATTTTCTGATTAAAAATAGCTATAGTTTTGCTGTTGTTAGTTTTGGTGTAATTAGCGTATAATAGGTTTTAAAATAATGGGATTATGTTTTTAATAATATAGATTATAATAGTTCTAAATTGATTAGTAAAATTTTGGTGTAATGTTACAATTATTTGCAGTATTTTCTGTTTAATACTTAAGTTTAATTTTAATATGTGTTATGAAGATAACGTTATTAGTATTATCGTTTTACGTGTTTTGGCATATGTAAAAAGCCCGATGAAGTGAGAGGTTGGTTGGAAGCTAGCATGTCTTATTGTCGTTGGGTTAATAAAGTATGACTAAGCATTGTGATTGCATATGGTGCAAATTTATCAATATACACCAAAATACTCTAATTTAATAATAAATGAAAATACCACATTCGATATAAGCAGGATATATTGGATGCTTATATGAAAATTGGTTTTAGAAAGTTTATTTAATGTTTGCTGCTTTTCTTATTATGTTGCGTGAAGGACTTGAGGCGGTTTTAATTGTTGCTATTATTTCAGGCTATTTGACACGCACGGGGCGCCGTGAATGGTTGCCAGCCATTTGGGTTGGTATTTTTTTAGCTATCGCGCTTTCACTTTTTGTTGCAGCAATGATATTGGCATTACGTGCTGAATTTCCGCAAAGACAGCAGGAGATGTTTGAAGCCTTTGTGGGCTTTTTGGCGGTTGGCGTGCTCACCTGGGTTGTATTATGGATGAAAAAGGCCGCATCAAGTGTTGGTCGTGAATTAAAGGAATCGGTTGAAGCTGCTTTTTCGCAAGATAAATCAGGCTCAAAAGGCACAACCCTTGCTCTTGTCGGTATGGCTTTCTTAGCTGTTGCGCGTGAAGGTTTGGAAGCGGTGTTTTTTTTGCTTGCTATTCTTCAGCAAGGCAATGAAACCAATACTCTATGGGGCGCGCTGTTGGGTGTTCTCTTAGCCAGTGCTATTGGCTTTTTGCTATATAAAGGTAGTATCTCGCTTAATTTACGGGTTTTCTTCCGTTGGACTGGTGTTCTTATCATTTTCGTTGCAGCCGGTCTTGCTGCAAGTTCGCTCAATAAGTTGCATGAAGCAGGTATCTGGAATAGTTTGCAAGACATTGCCTTCAATATTCAGCATATCCTTTCCGATCATAGCACTTTAGGTACATTTTTAGCAGGTCTCTTTGGCTATAATCCCGCCCCAACCATTGGTGAGGTGGTGATTTACGTTATCTATTTGGTGCCTGTTCTTGGTTTTTATATTTACGAAAGCAAGCAGCCTATAAAGCCAGTAGGCGCTTAATATCTAGCCATTGCAAGATGAATGAGGTGCTTTGATGGTAAAGTACCTTAAAAAACGAAATAGTGTTTATTAAAGAAAGTAAGTTTCATGACATCGCCAAAAACAAATAAGACCCCTATGGTGATTGCTCTTGTCGGCTCATGTGTTTTGGCTGTTGCTGCGGCGGGAACAATGTGGTGGGCAAGCAGCAATCATACAGATGATACCGACGTTAATGATATCATTGCGGTTAAAGTGGGCAGCGATAGCTGCGATCCGATGAATTTGACTGTACCTGCTGGCAAGCGTTTTTTTGAAATTGAAAACACATCAGAGCGTGCGGTTGAATGGGAGATTTTATCGGGCGTTATGGTGCTTGCAGAGCGTGAAAATATTTTACCCGGATTTAAATCGCGTCTATCGGCAACGCTTGCACCTGGTGAATATGAAATTACTTGCGGTTTGCTAACCAATCCGCGCGGCAAAATGGTTGTCACGTCAAGTGATGAGTGGAAAAATGCCGTTGCAGCCCAGCCGGGTAATCGCGAATTCTTAAAGCCTTTATCCGAGTATCGCGTCTATCTCATTTTAGAAGCAAAGCGCATGTCTACAGCGCTTCAATCACTTAAAACAGCCATTGATGCCAATGATGTTGATGCGGCCAAAAAAGCATGGCTTGATGCCCGTCTTCACTATCGCAAGCTTGATACATTTTCTGGGCGTTTTTCTGATCTTGAAGCCAAAATGAATCCGCAAGCGCAATATCTTGCTAATCGTGAAAATGACAAAGCTTTTGTTGGCTTCCATCGCATTGAATATGGTCTATGGGGGCAAAATTCTACTGCAGGACTTGCACCATTTATGGCCGATTTAGAAACTGCGGCCAATGATCTTTCCCAGCGCATCAAGGATAATCAGGTTGCACCGGTTGAAATGCTGACAAGTGCTGAAAATATCACCCAAAAGCTGATTGATATGTTGACAAGCGATCATGGTGTTAATGCTTGGGCTAAGGGTGAAGTGAGCGAAATGGCGGCCAGTATTGATGGTATAAAAAAGACCGCATCGCTCATGGCTGAAGTTGCACAGCATTCTGCACCGCAATTGCAAACCGAGATCAATCAAAATCTGGATGCTTTAAGCACGATTTTCAAAGATGGTGTAAATGAAACCGGTGAACTTGTGGCAGATAAAAAGCAAGTTCTTTTAGCTGATTTGAAAAAGCTTTCGGAGCAGCTAACGCAGTTACAAGCAAAATTAGGGTTTTAGTGCGGCTAATACTGCACTAAACCCCTTGAAATAAGTGGTTTTACCATGCGCAAGCAATAAAGAACCGCTGTGAAATGAAGAGATTGGGTGATGGATAAAATCTGTCACTTGATCCAATGGAGTAGAAGATAATGACCAAAAGTGGATCAAGCCCTTTTAATCGTCGTTCGTTTTTAAAAACCGCCTCTGCAACGGCGTTAGTCACACCGACCTTGGTGGCTGGCAATGAGGCCTTTGCCCAAGATAATGCAAAAGCCACGCATATGGCGCAAAGTGGTGCGGTGACAGCTGCACCAACGGGCAATGATAATTTATCAGATGTTGTTGCTTTTTATGGCGAGCATCAGGCAGGTATTTTAACCCCGCGACCGGCAACTGGTCTTGTGGCGGCATTAAATGTTGTTGTTAGCAAACCTGAGCAATTAGAAGACTTGTTTCGCCGTCTTACCGACCGTATCCGTTTTTTAACCAAGGGTGGCAGCTATCCAGAGCGTGATGATAAATTACCGCCTTATGATTCTGGTATTTTGGGGCCAGAAATCACACCGAATGGTCTTACGGTAACTGTTGCGCTCGGCAATTCGCTCTTTGAAAAATTTGATTGGCTAAAGGCTCATAAGCCTGCGGAGCTTGAACAAATGACCGGCTTTCATAATGATGCTTTGGTTGCGAGCCGTTGTCATGGAGATATTTCAATACAAATTTGTGCCAATGATATTGATACAGTTATTCACGCATTGCGTGACATTAATAAAAATCTATCAAACCTATTGGTGATGAAATGGATGCAAGAAGGGAGTGTTCCAGTCATTGCCCCATTGCCAAATGGCGAAGTCGAAAATGCCCGTAATTTCTTAGGCTTCCGTGATGGTTCTGCCAATCCTGATACCAATGATAGCGCGTTGATGGATCGTATTTTGTGGGTTAATGACAGCCGCAAAAATGAACCAGAATGGGCCCGTGGTGGCTCCTATCAAGCCGTGCGCATTATCCGCAATTTTGTTGAGCGCTGGGATCGCACTCCCTTGCAAGAGCAAGAGCGCATTTTTGGCCGCAAGCGTGATAGTGGTGCGCCGATGGATGGCAAGAAAGAATCTGATGTTCCAGATTATACCAAGGATCCCGATGGCAAAGTAACATTGCTTGATGCCCATATTCGCCTCGCTAATCCAAGAACGGCAGACTCAGAAAAACATCAAATTTTGCGCCGGCCTTTTAATTATTCCAACGGCGTAACCAAGTCTGGCCAATTAGATCAAGGCCTATTGTTTATTTGTTATCAAGCTAGCCTTCATGATGGTTTTATCCATGTGCAAAGTCAACTTGATGGCGAACCGCTAGAAGAATATTTGAAGCCAGAAGGTGGTGGGTATTTCTTCACGCTTCCCGGTGTTCAAAATGATGAAGATTGGCTAGGCCGTTCGCTTATGGAAGCGGTAAAGGCTAGCTAATAAATTAAGATGAATAAAAAAGGTAACTGCTTTAATAGTATGGTTTTCTTGACCACTGCGTTAAACGCCTTTTCATTCATGCGCAAATTTTCGATACCAATTTCAAATTGGTATCGTCATAAATACAAGTGATGATTGATTTTTTAGCTGATATGCTTGGATTTTTCATCACTGTATCAAAGGTGGTGGATTATACTAAATCGCCGCCGTTTTCGTTGAACAGCTATAGAAAAGGAAATAGCGATGTTTTTGAAAGCACTTCCGATGCGGACAATGGCTTTAAAGGCTGTGGCAATTGCTGGTCTTATGTCATTGATGACACCTGCTTTTGCGGCAAATGAGCCAGAGCTTGATCTTGTTGCGCCGATTGCCGAATATAAGATTTATGTTAGCGAAAAAGTTGATAAGCTTGTCGAAGACACCGAAAAATTTACCGCAGCGATTAAGGCTGGCAAAGTAGACGAAGCTAAAGCACTATTTGCACCAACCCGCATCAGCTATGAAGCTATTGAACCAATCGCTGAACTCTTTGCTGATCTTGATAAGTCAATTGATGCCCGCGCTGATGATTTTGAAAAAGAAGAAAAAGATCCTAATTTCACGGGCTTTCACCGCATTGAATATTCTTTGTGGGAAACCAAAAGCACTGACGATATCCAAGGCACAGCTGACAAGCTTTTAACGGACGTTAAAGACTTGCAAGCACGTATTTCTGATCTTGCTTTCCCACCAGAAACCGTTGTTGGCGGTGCTGCTGCCTTGATGGAAGAAGTTGCAGCAACCAAGATTTCAGGTGAAGAAGACCGTTATAGCCACACGGACCTTTGGGATTTCCGTGGTAATTTTGATGGTTCACGTAAGATTTTTGATCTTTTCAAGGGCTTCCTTGGTAAGGATGATGCAGCTTTCGTAACTAAGGTTACTGAAAACTTTGATACTGTTGATGAAATTCTCAGCAAATACAAAGAAGGTGAAGGCTATGTAAGCTATGAAAAGCTTACTGATGATGACCGCAACACGCTGTCAGCAGCTGTAAATACTCTTGCAGAAGACCTTTCAGAACTTCGCGGTAAGCTTGGTCTTGAGTAGGCTTTAATAATTAAGCGATAATTTGCTTTAAATAAAAGGCATATTTATATCATTGTGATATGAATATGCCTTTTTATTTTTATGTTAATCGTGACTTTAGTCACAAACAAAATATAAGCTGTTGCCATTTTTCGTGGCTGTTTCTAATAGGGTAAGCCACCTTGATTTTTCTGCCTTATCAATGGAAGCATTTTTAATATTTTCAATAAATTCTTCAATCATCGAAATGTTCATTATAAAATCTTCAAAATAGGAAAACTCTATATTAAAAGCCTTGTTCAGTTTTTGTATCGCTAAATCTACTTTAAAAAAATCTTCCAGATCGATGTTCGAGACTAGATTTAAACTATTGTTATTGAAGTTGTCCAATTTGAAGTCGCAGCTTACTTCAAAAATATCAAGCATTGCGAACTCTTTTCACTTTATCGCTAAAACTATTCACCTTATCAGCGACTTGGTATCGGTATTTCACCACGATAGTCATAAAAACCGCGTCCACTTTTACGACCGAGCCATCCAGCCTCAACATATTTGATTAAAAGCGGGCAGGGGCGATATTTAGAATCTGATAGGCCATCATGCAAAACTTGCATAATAGAAAGGCATGTGTCTAATCCTATAAAGTCAGCAAGTTGCAGCGGTCCCATGGGGTGGTTAGCACCAAGACGTAAGGCACTATCAATGGCTTCAACGCTAGCAACCCCCTCATAAAGGGTATAAATTGCTTCATTAATCATCGGCAGTAAAACACGGTTGACCACAAAGGCTGGAAAATCTTGCGTTACAACTGATGTTTTACCAAGGCTTGCGATGAATTGAGCTGCTGCATTGAAAGTTTTGTCGTCAGTCGCAATGCCGCGCACGATTTCCACAAGATTCATCAAAGGCACGGGATTCATAAAATGAAGACCAATGAATCGCTCGGGCCTATCGGTTGTAGCAGCTAGCCTTGTAATCGAAATAGTGGAGGTATTGGTGGCAATGATTGCTTGTGGGTTTAGAAATTGACATAGATCATGAAAAATATCCTGTTTGGTTTTTTCATTTTCAAAAGCTGTTTCAATAACTAGGTCAGCAGATCCAAGCTGTTCTTTATGATCCAAAACTTTGATGAAAGATAGCGCATGCTGTCTTTGTTGTTCTGATAGTTTATTAAGTGCTACTTGTCTTGCTAAATTGCCATTGATGGTTGCAAGAGCGGCTTCTGCCTTTTCTTGTGAAAGGTCATGAAGCAACACAAATTTTCCTGCCAATGCACAAGCATGAGCAATACCATTGCCCATTTGTCCAGCGCCAATAATGCCTATTGTTTGAATCATACCATCCTCACCCCATCAAAGCATTTTGCAAAAGACATGTATAGTTTTTATAAATTTGCAGATATATTATGAGGACTATAATATTGCTTTTAGCCGAAAACTAGTTTTTCTTTTCAGGAAGCGTTGGTAAGGGGAGCAAGTCTATACCTTCCTCCACCAGCGATTTCACTTCCTCGCCATCGGCTTCGCCATAAATTGTTCGTTCAAGTGCCTCGCCATAATGAATTTTTCGGGCTTCTTCGGCAAATTTTTCACCAACATAATCGCCTTCCTCACGGATTTTTTCAGACACTTTACGCCATTGCGCTAGTAAATCGCGTTCTTGTGAAGAAAGCGCATTGCCAACCATTTTTTCTTTTTTGCGCGAAGTTGAAATGGCAGGCGCCATAAGATCCTTGGCAATTTTTATTGATTCGCATTGTGGGCACGAAACCCAACCTCGTGCACATTGCATGTCAAAATCATCATTGGAGCGAAACCAAGCATCAAAATGGTGGCCACCGTCGCAGTGAAGATTAAAGCGAATCATTGGTTAGTTCCCTTTTTTGTAGGGCTGTAAAAGTTCATTCAGCCTGCCAGTTTCTTCCAATGCAAAAAGATCGTCGCAACCACCGACATGGATATCGCCAATAAATATTTGCGGAAATGTATTGCGCCCATTTGCACGCTCACGCATTTGCGCCCGCACTTGTGGATCGCTTGCAGCTTCAATTGCGGTAAATTCAACATCCTTTTGTTCAAGCAAAGCTAGTGCCTTCGCGCAATAAGGGCAGCCCGGTTTAATGTAAATTGTAATAGCCACGTATTTTCTCCTTAATTTTCTTATATAGTGGCAAAATATAGCAATGCCAAGCACTAGCTATTTTTTCGATTGCGAATATTGGTCGCAGTAAAGTATAATTGAACACCATAAGTATCGGCCCAAAAGGCCAAAAACATACTGTACTAATCGCGATGGTCAGTTAATAAGTATATATTTATTTTTCCTAATAAATTTGTGTATTTTTTTGCAAGCTTGAAATAAAAATAAAATAATTTTGAATTATAAAAAATCTGGTTGCTTTTTAATTAAAGTTGAAATAGACAGGTCAACGGGCCACCTCTCCCCACCGAGAGGCGAGCTATCTGAGAGGATAGAATAAAATGACTAATATTAATGAGCCGGGTAATCGCCCGAATAATCCTAATTTTTCTTCTGGCCCTTGTGCCAAGCGTCCAGGTTGGACAACACAAGCACTAAATGATGCACCGTTAGGTCGCTCTCATCGTGCAAAAATTGGCAAGGCCAAATTGGCAGAAGCCATCGATCTCACCCGTGAAATTTTAGAAGTTCCTGCTGATTATCGCATTGGTATTGTACCTGCATCAGATACTGGTGCTGTTGAAATGGCATTATGGTCATTGCTTGGTGCGCGCGGTGTTGATATGTTGGCTTGGGAAAGCTTCGGCTCAGGTTGGGTCACAGATGTGGTCAAACAATTGAAGCTAAAAGATGCCCGCATTTTTGATGCTCCATATGGCGAATTGCCAGATTTTTCACAAGTAGATTTTAATCGTGACGTTGTCTTTACATGGAATGGTACAACATCAGGTGTGCGTGTTCCCAATGTTGGCTTTATTCCAGATAATCGTGAAGGTTTAACCATTTGCGATGCAACATCCGCGGCTTTTGCGCAAAATTTAGATTTTGCTAAGCTTGATGTTGTTACATTTTCATGGCAAAAAGTTCTTGGTGGTGAAGGTGCCCACGGTATTCTTATCCTTAGCCCACGCGCAGTAGAGCGCTTGGAAAGCTATGTGCCACAATGGCCATTGCCAAAAATTTTCCGCATGACCAAGGGTGGCAAGCTTATTGAAGGTATTTTCAAAGGCGAAACTATTAATACGCCATCAATGCTCTGTGTTGAAGATTATCTTGATGCGTTAAAATGGGCTAAATCTCTTGGTGGTTTAAAAGCTTTGCGTCAACGTGCTGATAATAATTTTGCTGTTCTTGATGCTTTTGTTGAAAAATCAACATGGCTTGCAAATCTTGCTGTTGATCCAACAACCCGTTCTAATACATCCGTGTGCTTAACCATTATTGATGAAGATATCAAAAAGTTGAGTGCGGACGATCAGGCAGCTTTTGCAAAAGCAATTGTAACTCGTCTTGATAAGGCTGGTGTTGCTTATGATATTGGTGCTTATCGCGATGCCCCATCGGGTTTACGCATTTGGGCCGGTGCGACGGTAGAGGCTGATGATTTAGCTGCTTTAACGCAGTGGTTAGACTGGGCTTTTGCTTGCGAAAAGGCTGCGTTGGGCGCCTAATATTCGCTTATAGTTAAACATATAGAGTGGTTAAAGCCACTCTATTTCAATCTCAAATTTCTTGAAGTTTTAGTTTTGCCTTGCAATTAGTTGTTAAGGCATAAGGTTTTCTTTCACCTTTTTTATGGATGAAGTTAAACTAAAATGAAAAATTATGAAATGCGCATGGTGGTAAAAGCGCTTTTATAATTATCCTTTGCAGTATTTTGACAATTATGGAGGCCATAATGGCACCTCGCGTATTAGTATCTGATAAACTTTCTCCAACCGCAGTACAAATCTTTAAAGATCGCGGCGTTGATGTTGATTATTTGCCTGATCTTGGCAAGGATAAAGACAAGTTACTTGAAATTATTGGTCAATATGATGGGCTTGCCATTCGTTCTGCAACGAAGGTAACCCAAGCGGTTATTGACGCAGCAACTAAGCTTAAAGTGGTTGGTCGTGCTGGTATTGGCGTTGATAATGTTGATATTCCAGCAGCTTCACGCCGTGGTATTATTGTGATGAATACGCCTTTTGGTAATTCTATCACTACGGCTGAACATGCCATTGCCATGATGTTTGCTGTTGCGCGTGAATTACCTGAAGCTGATGCTTCAACTCGCGCCGGCAAATGGGAAAAAAACCGTTTCATGGGTGTTGAAGTAACCGGTAAAACCCTTGGTATTATTGGTTGCGGTAATATTGGTGCGATTGTTGCAGCGCGCGGCATTGGTCTTAAAATGCATGTTATTGCTTTTGATCCCTTCCTTTCTGAAGCGCGTGCCGAAGAATTGGGCGTTGAAAAAGTTGAGCTTGATGATTTGCTACGCCGCGCTGATTTCATCACCTTGCATACGCCACTTACTGACAAAACCCGCAATATTATTGATGCAGAAGCCATTGCTAAAATGAAAAAAGGCGTGCGCATTATCAATTGTGCTCGTGGTGGTCTGGTTGTTGAAAAAGATTTGGTGGAAGCGTTAAAATCTGGCCAAGTTGCAGGGGCTGGTATTGATGTGTTCGAGCAAGAGCCGCCAGCAGCTGATAATCCACTTTTTGCGTTAAACAATACCGTTTGCACGCCGCATCTTGGTGCTTCAACCTCAGAAGCACAGGAAAATGTTGCTATTCAAGTGGCTGAGCAAATGGCTGATTACCTTGTTAAAGGTGCAGTAAGTAATGCCATCAATATGCCAGCCATTACCGCGGAAGAAGCGCCGCGTCTAAAACCATTTGTCAAGCTTGCCGAAGTGCTTGGTAGTTATGTTGGACAATCCACAGAAGAAGACATTCAGGAAGTTGAAATTCTTTTTGATGGTTCAACTGCAACTATGAATACTCGTGCTTTGATTAGTGCAGCCCTTGCTGGTTTAGTGCGTCCACAAATGGCCGACATTAACATGGTTTCAGCACCTGTCGTGGTTAAAGAGCGTGGCATCATCGTTTCTGAAATTAAGCGCGATAAATCAGGTGTTTTTGATGGTTATATCAAGTTAACTGTGCGCACATCGAAGCGTACCCGATCAATTGCCGGCACTTGTTTTGTTGATGGCAAGCCACGCTTCATCCAGATTAAGGATATTAATCTTGATGCAGAAGTTGGTGCGCATATGCTTTATATCACCAATAGCGATACACCGGGCATTATTGGTACAATTGGTTTGATTTGTGGTAAGCATGGCGTTAATATTGCAAACTTCGCCCTTGGCCGTAATAAGCCAGGCGGTGATGCCATTGCATTGCTTTATCTTGATGCGCCAATTCCAGCGGCAGTACGCGAAGAATTGCAAAATGTTGCAGGTATTAAGCGCGTTCAACCGTTGGAATTTAACACTATTGAGGCATAATGTCGATTAATTGGCGTTTTATGAATAAAAGCGATCTTGCAGCTATCTGCGAGGTCGCCTCCATTTGTCATCCTGATTATCCAGAAGATGAAGCGGTTTTGGCGCAAAAGCAAGCATTGGCGCCGCAAAGCTGTTATATTTTGGAAAAGGATAGTAAGCCAAGCGGTTATATTTTAGCTCATCCTTGGAAGGCGCATAATATTCCGCCACTCAATCAATTATTAGATGGCTTACCGCAAGATGCAGATACGCTTTATTTGCATGATATTGCAATTTTACCTGATGCACGTATTGGCGGTGTTGGTTCGTTAGGCTTAAAAAACCTATACCAACAGGCAAAAGCATTGGGTTATAGCTCTATGTCATTGGTGGCAGTCAATAACTCGTCGCCTTTTTGGCTAAAGCAAGGATTTGTAACCCAAGTGGTGAACAGCACTTTGCAGCAAAAGCTTCTAACCTATAGTGAAGATGCACTTTATATGATGAAGACTTTATAGGTTTTGATTAAGGCACTTATGGGGGCCTTGTTCATATGTAGATTTTTTTAAAAAAGCGGATAATAGATTATTTATTATCCGCTTTTGTTTTGCTATCAGTTGGAAGAAAACGGTGATTATTGTGGTTTTTCTTCAACGCCAATTTCAAATTCGCGGGCTTGACCACGGCATAGTAAATAAATCCCAAGGCCGCTGGCCAGCATACCAATAGCAATCAAATACCAGACATGTCCCATTGGGGTTAAGCGGTTAAAGAGAGAAATAACAACCGGTATGGTTCCACCTAAAATTGCATAAGAAATATTATAGGAAAAAGCAAGGCCGGAAAAACGCACGGCTGCAGGAAACGCCTTAACCATGACATAGGCAACCGCACCAACATAGCCAGCAAAAAAGCCTAAAAATGCCGATAGAATAAAGAGTGAAGTGGTTGAGCTGTCGGCATAATTATAAAATACATAAGCGGTTATGGCAAAACAAATACCACCACCAATGAAAAAGCGCCCACTGCCAATGCGATCACATAAAATACCAGCTATTGGCGTTGCGATAATCAAAAATAATGAAGTGACGCAATTAGCTGCAAGGGCTATATCACCGCTATAATTATAGGGTGGGTGTTGTAAGAAATTGGGTGTCATTAAGGTTGAGATAACAATAGTTGCTGATAATGCCCAAGTCAGCAATATCGCAATAAGAACGCTTTCACCATGTTTTTTAAGAACAATTTTAAGCGGCACTTCTTTGGTTAAGCTACGTGCTTTTTGCATTTGCTTAAAAATAGGAGTTTCATCAAGCCATTGTCGTAACCAAACCGCTAACAAACCAAATATGCCGCCAAGGATAAACGCCCCGCGCCAGCCATAATCGGTTACAAATTGTGGTGTAAAGAGGTGATTAACAAGAGTTGCAACTAATGAGCCTAGCAATATGCCTAATGATAGGCCAGAGGTTAAAAAGCCGGTTGCAAAACCGACATAACGCGAGGGCACATGTTCGGACACAAAGGTCCATGCGCCAGGAATTTCGCCGCCAATTGCAATACCTTGCAAAACGCGCAGAATTGCAAGCAAGATGGGGGCAGCAACACCAATGCTGGCATAGGATGGGATAAGAGCCATGCAGAGGGTAGATACAGCCATAAGTAGAATAGAAAAAGCAAAAACTTTTTTGCGGCCTAATTTGTCGCCAAGATGCGCCATAATGATACCGCCAAGGGGACGGGCCAAATAACCAGCGGCAAAAATACTATAGGTGAGTAGGGTGGTTAGCCATTCCGCCATTTCTGGATTAAAAAATACGGTACTTATGATTTTGGCAAAAAAGACAAAAATGATAAAGTCATAAAATTCGAGAGCCCCGCCCAACGAGGATAAGCCCAAGGTTTTCATATCAGAACGCGTCAACATTCGCGGTTCGCTCATTTTGCCTCTCCTAAATATATGTCCAATTGTCTTCCCATTTAAGATTTAAGTCTGTTTAAAAGGGTAAATTGGTAATAAGCCTATTTATAAGATTAGTGCAATGCACATTATATGAAATTATTAATCCTTTTGATTTTTCTTCTTGACCTTGCCGCGTTGGAAGGTCGCATATAGACCCATATGAATAAAAGGAGAATAAAATGAGTGAAAATGCTGATATTGTATTTCGTGTTGCTGATATGACCTGCGGCCATTGCGTTAAGTCGGTTACAAATGCCATTGTTGAGGCTTTGCCAAATGCAATAGTAAAAGCTGATGTTGCAAGCCATCTTGTAACGGTTAGTGGAACTCGAGATGCAGCTAAAGTAAAGCAAGCTATTATTGATGCTGATTATACGCCTGAAGCCGTGTAAATAAGTTTTTTTAAAGCATGTAATTTTTGCTTTATGAAACTTGCTAAAGATGAGGATTTCAAGGTCTAGGGCTATTTATATAAAATTGTTTACGAAATAATTTTACGTATATTCAAGCTCAATATAGTCTTTAATTATAATTTACTGATTAAAAATAACGCCGCCCATTAAGGTGGCGTTATCGATTATTGTTGAGTGTGCGAGGCATTCTCGATTTTTGTTAAGGATAATAGCTGAAATAATTACAAGCTTAGTGATTATCTGGCGGGCAAATTACCAAGGCGAAGAAATACCAACATTATCTTTTTCGCAAATATTATTTGTAATCTGCGTAGACGTAAAAATATCAACGGTTGAGCTTTTTTAGCTATCTATGCCAGCCCCATAATTTTTATTTCAAAACCAACTAAATGATGGCTATATCTAGTGAAGTTTAAATATTTCAAATTGATTTTTGAGGAATAAAACCTTCAGGGCACACATAGATGAATTCATAACGTCCCCGTTCAGGAACATCTCCATCATTGGTGATGTCACATTTTTCTCGCCCATGCTCGTTGAGATATTTCCTTGCTGCTGCCTTATAGTTTATTTTTGGTGCATCCGTATTTACTAGTCCATACGTTATGTTTTTTAGTAAGTCTTTTGGTATGTAATTACCAAGACTAGATACAACAATTATTTTGTTACTATTTTTTGATTCAAAGACACGATATTTGTCATCTGGCATTTGTACGTAATTTGTTTTATTGCTATACAAAGTAACCTCTCGTTGACTGACGCAACCAGTCATAAGCGTAAGGAGTAAAATAGTAAAAGTGGTTATTATTTTATTCAATATTTTTTCCTCAAATCTAATTAATTTTGTGAGCATATAGACAATAGAAATTTTTTCTTTCTGTATATGGCCATTGATTAGCTTTAAATTGCATCTAGCAATTGCCATGTCTTCCAAATAACCAATCTTGGAATAATTCATGCCATAGACATATTATTCCGAGAATATAAAGCATAAGCAAACTTAGGCAGGTTTGCACTAATGTTTCATAAAAAACAATAGTAAAAAGTAGCTAGAAAAGTTTTTGTGTTATCGCTTCGTGCGGATTTGCAGAGCGATCAACAGTTTTATATGTTGTCAATTGAATAATTATTCCGCACTTACAATCATCATTATGTATGCTGATATGCTATGCATAAAGTTTAAATATAAAAGTAGAGTGATTTAAATGGAATGATGTTTCCTGTCGTTTGAATTGATAATTTATCAAGAGCGTGTTTATTGATAAAGCAGGGAGTGTTTTAATTTTTTATTTTTATAAGGCACATGACGCAAAAGCAAATTTTTTCAAAAATAGGATTTTCTATCTTTGAATGCACTTGAAAGGCGGCAGTAAGTAAACATTGTTGCTACCATAGGAACGAGGTTGGGATAATTTTATGGGATTGTGTCAATAAATATCACGCAAGCGCAAAACATTTAGGGATGGCTGAGGGATCTAGGTAGCTTTGTAAAAGCTATGTCTGGTTTGTTTAAATGGGCTGTAGAATATTAATATATAAGCGAAAATTCATGTATAGGTGTAAAAGCCTCAAAGATATAAAACCAAGACGGCTTTGAAGCGTGGAATGAAAATGACATTGATGCCTATTGTGCAAAATGGCCGATAGGAACTAAAGAGCGCGTTTGGCTTGATGTTCTGCTATATACTGGCTTGCGCCGTGGTGACGCTGTGCGAATAGGCAAGCAACATATTCGCGATGGTGTAGCAACCATTAAAACGGAAAAAAGCGGCTATAAAACCGAAGTGACATTGCCCATTTTACCAGTGTTGCAGGAAACGCTAGAAGCTGGCCCAACAAGTGACTTAGCTTTTATTTGTGGAGCCAACAAACAACCATTGACCAAAGAATCTTTTGGCAACCAATTTAGAAAAGCATGTAGAGCCGCAGGGATTGAAAAATCAGCTCATGGGGTAAGAAAGATAAGCGCAACCCGTGCCGCTAATGCTGGGGCAACTGTAGCGCAATTAAAAGCATTATTTGGCTGGGAAGCTGACAAGATGGCTTCACTATACACCAAGAGCGCAGATCACCAACAATTGGCAAAACAGATTATTGATAAGCTAGATAATCGGAACAAATGAAAAACTTCTTTGCCCTAACCTAAAATAAAAACCAATAAAATCGATAATTTATAGGGTAAAAAAAGGCAATGGTGCCCAGACGCGGATTCGAACCACGGACACGCGGATTTTCAATCCGCTGCTCTACCAACTGAGCTATCTGGGCATCTGCTTCAACATGGTGAAGTGGTTTGCGTTATAGCATTAAATTTCATTCTGTCTATAGGCAATTGCAATTTTTTTAAAGTTTTTCCAATAAATAATTGAATTTTATTTTTAAAAAAAATACCATTATAGAATTAATATAAAAAAACCAACATGTTACTATTTAAATGGGCTTTTTGAAGTAGCTGGAAGTGATATGAATGAAAAATTATAAATCATAGTTCGCAGCAGGTACATTAAGCAAATAATTGACCTTGCCATTTTTAATATAATATTCTGCTTTACCATCCACTGATGCTGGAACGATTCTTTCAAGGACTGTTGAACCAAAGCGTGCATTTCCTGCATTGGTGAGATTGGTCGGGTTGAAGACTTCTTGCCACGTAATTTGGATGAAATTACTATTATCTTCATTGGTTTTTAAAATACAGTCGATTTTGACAACGCCGCAGTCGCTTGCCAGTGCACCATAAGAAGACGAATTGATGATAAGCTCATGAAAGGCAAGTCCTATATGCAATGCAGCGCTTGGAAAAAGGTAGGGATTTTCACCATGAATGATAAAGCGTCCGCTAGAATGCTCGGTATAACCCGTAGCTTGCGAGCTAATAAGATCCTTTAACAAGGCACCACGCCAGTTTGAATCCGTAACTAGGTCTTGAGAATGAGAAAGGGATTGGATACGCCCTTGATATTTTTTTAAAAAATCAGCAACAGAATCACTAAACCTAGCCGTTTGCGATGCAATACTTTGCATGATTGCTAATAAGTTCTTGGAACGGTGACTGACTTCACGCAATAGTATTTTTAAAACTTGTTCACGTTGCCTTAATTCTGAAACATTAACGCCAGTGGTTATTAAGCCAATAATTTCATCCTTATCGTTGCGGTGGCAATCGATTGAGAATTTAAGCCATGAAGGTTTAGCACCGTCGCCAATTTTTACCTCTACGGTATCGCCAGTACCGTTTTCGAGAACGGATTTTTTAGCCTTAACCATGAGAGAACTTGTTTCAGCATCAAATAAATCTCCGTCAAGGCAATGGGGTTTCCATAATGTTTCTAACTGCGGAGGTAAATTTTTTGCCCATTGAAAGATTAAGTCAGGAGTTTGGTAAAAAACACAAATATCTGCATTGTGGATCGCTTGAATAAGGCCATCAATTTGTTCTTGATCAGTATTTGTTGTTTTTAGAACCTCTATGGCCATGCTGCTCGCCTATATTTTGTACAAACCTACATCTTCATGCATGTTCGATAAGCTTCATATTATGCTAAATTAAAGTATTGATAATATCATCTAACGAAATTAGCCTTCTGTTGAAGCTTATTTTTAATAATCAATATTAATCTATACCCTTTTTGGTTTATTTAAAAGGGTATAGCTATTCTTTTATATTTATACTGTTTGGTTAAAACCTAAAATAAAGTAAGATAATCTTGATTTTATCAGAAGGGTTTTTAAAAAATTAAGCAATCATTACCCATTATGGGCGTTTTCCTGAAAAAACAAAGCTTGGCTTATAAGTGCCTTAACCATATCAGGATTAAATGGCTTGGTTACAAGAAATGTTGGCTCAGGACGCAAGCCTGTCAATAGTCGCTCTGGAAAAGCGGTTATAAAAATGACTGGCAAGGCGTTATCGGCGAGTATATCATTTACTGCGTCTATTCCTGAGCTTCCGTCAGCAAGCTGAATGTCAGCAAGAACCATACCGGGCTTTGATTCGTTAAATAGCTTGACTGCCTCGTCACGAGTGCGGGCAATACCGACAACATCATGCCCCAAGCCTTCAACCAATTGCTCAATATCCATGGCGATGAGGGGTTCGTCCTCAATTATGAGGATTGTTGTTGCTACCTGCTCAGAAATGTCTTTTGATGCTTCACCCAGAAGATCAAGAAATTTGCCTTCGCTAACGCCTAAAACTTCACTGGCTTCCTTTTCATTAAACCCTTCAACCGCAACCAGCAAAAATGCTTGCCGTGCGCGCGGTGTAAGGTAAGATAATTTGGCATCGGGATGGGCAAATTTGTCAATTTGTGGCATTGGCTCAGGAATATTTGAAGATGTTTGGTCAAAAAGCCCACAAAACAAATGATAGACACTAATACGATCACTAGTTGATTTTGGAAAAATCGATATATCTGCTATCAATGCACCAAGCATTGAAGCAACATAAGCATCCCCTGACTGCTGGGAACCTGTAACTGCGCGTGCAAAGCGTCTTAAATAGGGAAGATGCGGTGCAATCCGTGTGGAAAGGGACATGCCATTTAGCTCCTTTTGGCCCTAAAAAATACAACTTTAGGGTATAATGCCTGATGAGGAAAAAAGTTTCATACAATTCGGAACTTTTTTTATTTTTACATGTTCAACTATAGATGATAAAAAACATATATCACTTATCATCTATAGGTGGTAAAGAACATATACCACTTATCATCTTTTGATGATAAAGAACATACATCACTTATATTTGTGGTTAAAGTTAAAAGGTTAGAAAAAATGCAAAATAAAGAAGACAAAGGTGAAAATCGGGGTCAGCCTGTGTCTGATGAGTTATTTGGTTCTAACAGCCAAATCGCAAATCAGTTGCGTGCCTTTTATACTTCGATTCAAGAAGAAGAGATTCCAGATCGATTTTTGGATCTTCTCGAACAACTTGACGAAATAGAAATGAGTGGGCAAGCGAAAGGCTTTAAGGGGGAATAAAGTGACTGGTGAAGCAAACGATTTTCGACGAAATATGTTGGCAACTTTGCCGCAATTGCGCGCATTTGCTGTATCATTAACCGGTGCTTATGATCGGGCTGATGATCTTGTACAAGATACCATCATGAAAGCATGGGGCAAGCAAGATAGTTTTGAGGCGGGTACAAATATAAAGGCTTGGCTTTTTACTATTTTGCGTAATGAATTTTTTAGCAAAATGCGCAAACGTGGGCGTGAAGTTCAAGACCCAGATAATGTCTTTACCGATAATATGGCTGTGCATCCTTCACAATATGGTGCTTTAGATTTACAAGATTTCAAAAAAGCTTTGGAACAATTGCCAGCCGATCAGCGTGAAGCAATTATTCTTATCGGCGCTTCAGGTTTCTCTTATGAAGAAGCGGCGGAGATTAGCGGTTGTGCGGTTGGTACGGTTAAAAGTCGCGTTAGTCGCGCCCGTATTCGATTGCAAGAGCTTTTAGGTGTTGATGGCGAATCTGATTATGGACCGGATGCAGATTCTGCCGGTGCAACCATGCGCTCATTTAGTGTATAAATTTTGATAAGCCATGCGGGGGCTTATCCATAAATAAATTTTCTTACATATTAATTAAGCAAGTCCATTCAATCAATAATACTTATATTTGCTAAAATAATTTAATTGTATATTTAGTAATATTTAATTTGCGTATTTTATTACTTAACAATCAGACCATCTAATTGATTTAAAAGTAAAAAATCAATTAATATGTTGATTGGCGAAGCTAGTGATTAAAGCTTTCACAAAATCTCAATAAAAAGAAATGCAAAAATCAATTTTCATTCTCATCATTTATTGGTTTACCAGGTAAGACATAACGACCTGATAGCCAACGGTTAAGATCCATTGATCTACAGCCTGAAGAGCAAAATGGATAAGTGCTGCGGCTAGACAGTTTTCCACATTCTGGGCAGGGTACAGGTGGGCGCAATGGTGTTACATTGTCGCTTGAAGCATTATTTTTATCAGTCATTTTTATCTACTTGTCGTGATGTGCAGCTGAGCTAGTTAACATGGAGCCTTTTAAAAGCCTTATAGCCCTAGTTCAAGCAAATTTAGTGGCGAAAACACAAAATTTGCCTATAATTATCGAGTGAAAAAAAATGCCAAGACAGCTCTGCGTTAGTTAAAGACAATGAATATCCTATTTGTTTTTAGCCATAAATCTAAACGCTTATTGCTGTTGAGTACTGCGCAAAAACTTCTAGTCATCCAGATAAAGTTTGATATAACAGCTAAATCCATCAGGCTTATAATTAGTTGAGATTTTATTGCGTACATCAATGCCAAGACTGCGTTGTATAAGTTTTGAGCCGAAGCCGTCTCTCCCTTTTTTAAACGGCTTAGAAGAATTGTCTTCCTGCTTTATATTATTATTTGTAAATTTTTCTTCCCATAAAATATCGATTGCACCATCTTTTTGTAGTTGCCAATGAATTGACAATGCTCCATCCGGCACCGCTAATGCTCCATATTTCAATGCATTGGTTGCCAACTCATGCAAGGTCAGACTTAACGGTAAACAATAGCGTTTTGGTAAATTTACAGAAGGGCCTTCAATTGTAATATTGGGAAAAGTTTCAAGGCTTGTTGCAATAGAATCTTTAATAATATTGCGTAGATCAAGCTTCAATATGCTTTCACCAGCAATGGCATTTTGAGCTGAATTTAATATTTCAAGTCGATTGTAAATTTTTTGTCGGGCGCTGCTAATATCATCACTTGTTTTAAGGGTTTGCAATACAATTGCTTTGGCAACTGAAATAATGTTCTTAATACGATGAATCGATTCGCCATTTAACAGCTTTACTTCTTCTTCATATTCACGCCGTTTAGTGACATCTACTCCTTGCACATAGATCCCAATCATTTCACCGCTGGCGGATCGCAATGGTTGGTGAATCATATCCACATAACGGGTAACGGGGTGATCACTACCTGGAGGCTGTACCAAAATTGGTATGTCATTACCAATATAGGGCTCGCCGGTTTCCCAAACTCTATCAAGCTTTTCGCGCACTGCATCACGAGCAAATTCAGGTACAATTTCATCAACTGTATGGCCGATAAGATCAGTTTGCCAAACAAGCTCTTCTAGGGCCTTATTGGTTATATATATCTCATGTTGCCGGTGAAGATACACAATAACAAAGCCGGGAGCCTGTGCGATAAGCTCCCTTAAAAAATTGATGTCGGAAATAACTTTTTCCTTTACCATCGCAAATGCCCAACCCCATTAACATTTCATAAGACAGAATCAATTTTATATATAAAAAATCACGATAGCATCATTTGGACTCAGGAAATAATATTTAAACATTTAACAGCTTTTCGCTTTCAATTATCTCATTTAGTTGGACAGAAGTTTGAATAAAAATTGTCAAAGCGGTTCTGTAAGATATTTTGCCAATTAGCGTATCGTTAAACTTCAATCAAAAAATTTTTACAAAAATTAACCGAGCAAACCTTACAATTGTCTTTAACTGCCATAACTAACGAATTTAGGCGCAGCATTGTAGTATTTTTCAAAGCTAGGAAATAAAAAAGGCTTAAATTTGACTGTTATCAAAGCAAAAGAATATTTGTAATTTATTGATCTTTCTATTTTTCAATATTCAATTTCATTTTTGCTGCATCTTTAAGACTAGATTTAAAATTTATGAGGTAATATTGAGTGTATGCAAAGGAAATTTTGTCTGAGCTCGATTTTTTAAGGCAAGTCGTCGCGCAGGCTCCAGGTTTTGTTACTGTATTTTTGGGTCGTGAATATCGCTATGCTTTTATGAATAGAGGCATGGAAGTGATGCTGCGCGGACGCAATGTTATCGGCCAAACCGTTTTTGAAACCTTGCCCGCTGATCTTTGTCATGAAATTACAAATCGACTTGACCGCGTTTGGAAAACCGGAAAACCTTTCATGGCCAAAGCCTTAGCTTATCGAACTTACGATAAGAATAAGAATGATATTATTGTGCGTTATGGTGACTTTTTGCATCAACCGATTAAAAACCATGATGGCAAAATGGTTGGCATCTATGTGCAAGGGATTGATGTTACCGATCGAAAAATTGCACAAGAAAATTTGGCGTTTTTAAAGCATCAGTCTATAAGCCTTATGCGTGCAATTATAATCATGATCGAAAACTCGGTTGATCATGCATTAGAAACAGCTGATAATCTGGATAGTGCTTATAACGACGTGCAACGTCGCTTTGATTTATTGGCAGAGTTACAGGCAAGTTTTTTAAGCAATACGAATGGCAATAGAAGTCTACACAGCATTATCCGAAGCGCGATATCGCTAATAATGCCTAATGCGCAAGCTATAGAAATTAGTGGGCAACCAATTGAACTAGACCGCAATTACCAATCAGCTTTGGTGTTGTTGATGCAAGACATGGCACGCAATGCTATTAAAAACGGGGTAGCGCCTGAAAAAATCCATATAAGTTGGAAGCGAAACGGCCAAAATAAGATAAATATAGCTTGGCAAGAAAAAGCGATCGAAACGGATAAGTGTCAATTATCAAGCCTTGATAGCAGTGTTGTAAATAGATTAATGACGCTGAACCAGAAAAATAAGATAAAATCGTCAAGACGTTCGCAAAATATTGAATATGTAATTGACCTATGTCTTGAAGATGCATGAGCATAGGGAGATATTATCATCTTACTGTTTAACTGTGGAAATTAATAGCAATGTTTAACCAGGCATTCTATTGCAGGTGCAATAAGTTATAGTGGTCATTTACTTAACATGATTATTTATGGCCCGCGCGCTTAGAGCATATTAATTCAGTTTTAATTGTAGTTTTCATATAAACAATCGCTTAAAATTAAAACTTTGCTCTATTTATTGGCTCCTTAAAATCTATTTGCTTTGATAAAAGTCACTCAAGCGCGCAACCAATTATTAGCTTTATGCGTTGTTACCATATCGATCATGACTTACTGTGGAATGCGCTTATTTTTTAAGTGATCTATTTACCTTCTAATTAATCAATTAGATGAATTCCCTTCAAAAGTCACACCTATTTTCCTGCATTGCTCAGCAAATTTTCGCTTGGCTTAAGATGCGTTGTTTGAATTGGATATTTATTTTGACTAATGTTAAAAAACTTCCAGAATTGGCATTTTTACAGGATTTGCTCGCGCAAGCCCCAGGGTTTGTGATGATTTTTTTAGGAGAAGATTACCGGTTCGCTTTTACAAATAAGGAAGTTGAAGTGATGCTTGGTGGTATGGATGTAATCGGTTTAAGCATTAAAGAACTTGCACCTGAACCATTACGAAAGGATATAGTCGGCCGTTTAGATTCAGTTTGGAAAACTGGAAAACCATTTATGGCGCGTGAGCTGCCTTATCGTGCTTTTATCAATAACGGTCCAGACTTTAAAATTCGCTATGCCGATTTTTTGCATCATCCTATTCGCGACAAGGAAGGCGAGATTATTGGTATTTATGTGCAGGGAACAGATGTAACAGAACGTAAGCATTTTCATGAAAATCTTGCTTTATTGAAACAACAATCGGTAAGCGTGGTTCGTGATATAATCAAAATGATTGAGCGTTCAGTTGATGAAGTATTAAGCCGTGAAAGTGATACAGTAAGCGCTGAAATGGAATTACAACGCCGCTTTGATCTCTTGGTTGAAGTTCAAGCATCTTTTATTGATATGCAGGGCTTATCTAAGGATATTGAGGAAACTATCAGGAATGCATTATCATTAATGGTGGCTGATATCAGCGCTATTTCTATTAAGGGCGATCGTGTTGCTTTGAGTGCGCTTTACCAACCTCCTTTGATACTTTTAATACAAGGGCTCATTCACGATGCGATTGACAATAATGTTGAGCTTGAAAATATAAGCATATATTGGCGCGTCTTGGATAACAATATGTTGAATATTGTTTGGCGAGAACAAAGGCTCAATCCACTCCATGATACTAATGGCGATATTGACAATAGCCTTATTTATCGTTTGATTAATATTAATCCTAACAATAATCTTTCCACACTTCAGGAAGATGGCGTTTTGGAATATAATATTGATATATGTCTTGATGTTTGAGGCAAGCATTTTAGAAAAAGTGCGTAGCGGTTTTTCGTTGAAAAATGCGTAGAAAAAAGCATTTTAGAAAAAGGTGCATGCGGTTTTTCGTCATACCATGTGATGCTTAGCTCATTGGATGATAACCTTTAGGGATAATGATGAGATCTCGTTAAGCACCTATAAAAATCCCCAAAATGGGTATTCCATTTTGGGGATAGATTGTCGTCATTTATGCGGCTGATTTAGGTGTCAATAGACCCTTGGCAACGAGAAGTTCAGCAATTTGTACTGCGTTTAGGGCAGCGCCCTTGCGCAAATTATCAGCAACCACCCAGAAAGATAAGCCGTTTTCAACGGTGATATCTTCGCGGATACGGCTAACAAAAGTATCATCTTCGCCTGCAGCTTCATGGGGTGTGACATAACCACCATCTTCGTGCTTATCAACTACCTGAACACCTGGAGCGTCACGCAATAATTCGCGGGCTTCTTCAGCGCTAATTGGCTTGTCAAATTCAACATTAACCGCTTCACCATGGCCAATAAAGACAGGAACACGCACAGCTGTTGCGGTCATCTTGATCTTTGGATCAAGCATCTTTTTGGTTTCGGCTACCATTTTCCATTCTTCCTTGGTGTAGCCATCTTCCATAAAGACATCAATATGAGGAATAACGTTAAAAGCAATGCGCTTGGTAAACTTTTTAACCGTGATTGGATCACCAACGAAAACGCCGCGTGCTTGTTCAAAAAGTTCGTCCATGCCTTCCTTACCTGCACCAGATACGGATTGGTAGGTGGATACAACAACGCGCTTGATGGTCGCTGCATCATGTAAAGGCTTTAACACGACTAAAAGCTGTGCAGTTGAGCAATTTGGATTGGCAATAATATTGCGCTTTTTAAAATCATTAATCGCATCGGGATTAACTTCAGGTACAATCAAAGGCACATCAGAATTATAACGCCATGCCGAGGAATTGTCGATAACGACACAGCCCTGTGCGGCAATCTTAGGTGACCATTCTTTTGAAATAGTACCACCAGCCGACATAAGGCAAATATCAGTATCGGAAAAATCATAATTATCAAGGGCGCGAACTTTAAGCGTTCTGTCACCATAGGAAACTTCTGTTCCTAAACTGCGTCTTGAAGCAAGAGGAATAATTTCATCTGCAGGAAAGCCGCGTTCTTCTAAGATGTTAAGCATTTCACGGCCAACATTGCCTGTCGCGCCTACAATTGCAACCTTATAACCCATTTTGTCACTCCTGTCCCTCTCCGCTTTTCACGAGAACCCGGCGGCCACACCAGGCTTTCTCCCCGGGCCTTGACCCGGGAGAGGGGCGAGTTGGCCAAGGGACATTAAACCGTTTTGGTTGTCGTTTTCTTGAGGCCAGATTTTAGAGTTGACGAGCGCGCAGCAAGGCTTACACCAAAATGGTGTGTAAATTGAGCCAAATTTTCCGATAACTTGCGCATTTTCGAAAACTCCTATGGGATTTGTTTTTAGCGTTTTTTTGCCATAAGTCAATTATCTATTCTGTTTCACTCAAAAAATATTGGTATGGGACAAGTAAAAGTAAAAATTTATGCGTCCAATACAAAAGCAAAATCCGCCCAATGACATATTGAGCGGATTTAAATATTGTAGGTAAAATTAATGGCGGAAATGACGCATACCAGTAAACACCATGGCAACATCATGTTCGTTAGCCGCGGCAATTACTTCATCATCGCGGATAGAGCCACCTGGTTGAATAACTGCGGTAGCACCTGCTTCAATCGCTGATAATAAACCATCAGCAAATGGGAAAAATGCGTCTGATGCAACAACAGAGCCTCTGGTTTGCGGCTCGCTCAAGCCTTGGGCATTGGCTGCATCGATGGCTTTTTGTGCAGCAATACGGGCGCTATCCACACGGCTCATTTGGCCAGCACCAATGCCGACGGTTGCACTATTTTTAGCATAAACTATGGCATTTGATTTTACATGTTTTGCAACACGGAAAGCAAATTTCATGTCATTTAATTCGCGCTCAGTTGGTTGGCGCTCAGTTACCACTTGTAAATCACAGGCATCAACAATGCCATTATCACGACTTTGCACCAAAAGGCCACCCGCGACACTGCGATAGGTAATGCCTGCAGCTTTAGGGTCAGGTAAACCACCGGCAATGAGCAAGCGCAAGTTTTTCTTGGCGGCGATGATTTCGCGCGCTGCTGGGGTTGCATCGGGTGCAATAATAACTTCGGTGAAGATTTTTACGATTTCTTCTGCAGCGTCTTCATCAAGAATGCGATTTAATGCCACAATGCCACCAAAGGCTGAAACAGGATCACAGGATAGGGCTTGTAAATAAGCGTCCTTTAAGCTTGTGCCTTGCGCTACACCGCAAGGATTAGCATGCTTGATAATTGCAACCGCGGCTTGTTTTTCTGGCGAAAATTCGGCAACTAATTCAAAGGCTGCATCGGTATCATTGATGTTATTATAAGAAAGCTGTTTGCCCTGCACAACTTGCGCTGTTGCAACACCAAAACGTTTTTCACCATTGACATAAAAGCCAGCTTGTTGATGTGGGTTTTCTCCATAGCGCATAACAGTGTGCAATTTACCTGCTGTTGCGCGCCAAGTTGGTGTATCAATTTCTAATGTTTTGGCAAACCAATTAGAAATAGCCGCATCGTAAGACGCAGTGCGAGCAAAAGCACGAGCCGCTAATTTGCGGCGAAACTCAAGGTTGAGGCTACCTTCATATTTATCAAGATTAGCAAGAACTTGGTCATAATCATCAGGATCAGTGACGATGGCGGTATAGGCATGGTTTTTAGCCGATGCCCTAATCATAGCAGGCCCGCCAATGTCGATATTTTCAACAATGGTGTCATTGTCAGCATCAGAGGCGACAACTTCTTCAAAAGGGTAAAGATTAACAACCACAAGATCAATACCAACAATGCCATGATCTTGCATAGCTTTGGCATGTTCTGGGTCGTCACGCACGGCTAATAATGCACCATGGACCGATGGATGCAAGGTCTTTACACGGCCATCCATAATTTCGGGAAAGCCAGTAATTTCTGACACATCGCGCACTTTCAAGCCTGCTTCACTAATTGCTTTGGCTGTGCCGCCTGTTGAAATAAGTTCAACCCCGTGAGCAGTGAGCTTAGTTGCAAAATCAATCAAACCGCGTTTATCAGAAACAGAAAGCAAAGCGCGGCGCACCCGATGTAAATCAGGAGCGGGAACATGTTTAGAAATGACAGCCATGAGAATTACCCTATTTGAAGATGGAGGGAAAGAATGGCTATGCCATAGCATAGACAAACAAAAATTCCTATAGTGACATTATGAATTCATTATAGGAATAACCCTGCTTTACGACTATTTGCTGTTGCCATAGAAAATACCTTGCGTTTGGTATAAATGAAGGACGCGTTTAGCTAATTGGGGGTCAGTTAAGTCATCCATAGTTATGTCTAATTTATTTTTTTGTGGATCATTAATAAGATCAACGAAAATTCGTTCACAAAATCGCTGGTCTGAAGTCATCATGTCTTGAAGCCTTTTAAGGGAACTATCGACAGGAAGCTTTGCCATTTTGATTAAGCAAAGCATGTTTGTAATATCTATTTTTTGTATTGAGAGTTCTTTGAATAGAGGGTCTTTTGTTATTTCGCCAAAAAATACAGTTAATTGTTCATCGCTAGCATTGGCAGGATTTTTTTGCAGCCAAAAACAAAATTACAAAGCAGGGCTAAAATGACAAATTTTAGCAGTAAATATTTTGGTTTATTTTTCAATTGTTTTTCTTTTTATACATTTTTAGCGTATTTTTTGCCTATTATACGAAATATGCCATATTATAAATTAAAAACCTTACATAATTTGATCAAAATATGTACGTATTTTATCAAATTATGGTATTTTCTATTTCAAAAAGCGAATGTTTCATTGTATTATGGCTAAGGATCTTGAAAACCTGCGTTAACACAAAGGAGTATTTAGGGTCAGGACCTATTAATTTTAACAAAATGGTATGAGGAAATTTTTGTGAGAATGAGGAGAAAAGCCGCTAGAAATATGAATATTTTCAAGGCTCTTTGACAAAGTTATGGCAAAAATTTACCATATCCTAAAAGGACACAAAAACAGCCGTAATCTACCGCGTCGTAAAGCTCAACTGTGTATACCACACACTTTTCGCCTTACTCCTCGTATATTTTTGCTGTTTATTGTGCCATTTCATTTAAATTAATGGGTCCTACCCCTAGGTAATGCCATGAGACGGGAATATTTTGATCCAATGCATGTTAAGATATATGCGTAAAATAAATATTTTATCGTTGAAACTTTAAGTGGATATTGTTTCGTTAGGTATTTTAATAATAGCATAAATATTCCTAAAATTCATGGATAAATTTTTTGTAATTTGCCAGTTCGTATATGGGAAAGCCTAAAGAACTGTAATATAAACAGCCAATAAAAGTTGTATTTAGATATTATGAAATAATTCTGGGGTAATCGCATTGCTCCATTGTCGTGAAAACACTTTAATCAATAAACTATGGGAGATAGAATATGATTGAGAAACGCCAATTTTATATTGATGGCAAATGGGTTAATCCAATTCAAAATAATGACTTAAGCGTTATTGATCCATCAAGCGAAGAAGCCTATGCGGTTATTTCTATTGGTGGTATAGAAGACACCAATAATGCTGTCGCAGCAGCTAAAAAGGCCTTTCCAACATGGTCGCAAACAACACCAGAGGAACGGCTTGATTATGTGGAACGTATTTTGGCTGTTTATAATCGCCGTATCAGTGAAATGGCTGAAGCTATTACCTATGAAATGGGTGCGCCAAGCGACATGGCTTTGTCTCAACAAGCAGAGGCTGGAAAATGCCATATTGAAGATTTTATTGCTGCTTTTAAAAAATTCAAATTTGTACGCCCCCTTAACGAAGAAAATGAGGGCGCACTTGTTTATGATGCCATTGGTGTCGTTGGTTTGATTACGCCGTGGAACTGGCCGATGAACCAAGTTACTTTGAAAGTCATACCGGCCCTTCTTGCTGGTTGTACCATGGTGCTTAAACCATCGGAAATTGCGCCAATGTCATCATTGCTCATGGCAGAATTCATTGATGAAGCTGGTGTTCCTGCAGGCGTTTTCAATTTGGTTAATGGTGATGGCGCTGGTGTTGGCACTTGTCTTTCTGGTCACCCTGATGTGGAAATGATTAGCTTTACCGGTTCAACTCGCGCTGGCAAGGCAATATCTGAAAATGCGGCTAAATCCTTAAAGCGGGTTGCACTTGAGCTTGGTGGTAAAGGTGCTAATATCATTTTTGCTGATGCAGATGAAGATGCGGTAAAGCGCGGTATTTTACATTGCTTTAATAATAGCGGTCAAAGCTGTAATGCGCCAACCCGTATGATGGTTGAACGTCCACTTTATGCAAAAGCAGTTGAATTTGCGAAAAGTTTTGGTGCAAGCGTTAAAGTTGGCAATCCAAAGGAAGCAGGCAATCATATTGGCCCTGTTGTGTCTAAAGCACAATTTGACAAGATTGAAGACCTTATTCAAGTTGGTATAGATGAAGGGGCAACTTTGCTCTGTGGCGGTGTTGGTCGTCCCGATCATTTGTCAAAAGGCTATTATGTGCGCCCCACTATTTTTGCTGATGTGCGTGATGATATGCGCATTTATCGCGAAGAAATTTTTGGCCCTGTTTTGTCAATTATGCCCTTTGATAGCGAGGAAGAAGCAATAAAACTTGCCAATGATACGGAATATGGTTTGACCAATTATATCCAATCACAAGACGCAGAAAAATGTCGCCGCGTTGCGCGTGTTTTGCGCTCTGGCATGGTGGCCGTCAATGGTAAGGGCTTGCCACGCCAATGCTTCTTTGGCGGTGTTAAAAGCTCCGGTCGCGCAAGAGAAGGTGGAATTTGGGGGATTGAAGAATTCCTTGATAGCAAAGCCGTCTCACAGTGGTAGTTTTATACATTGGTAGTCTTATAAAGCAAAAAGGCAGCGTCACCGCTGCCTTTTTTATGGGTTGTCGATTAAAAACCTTATCGTGGCAAAAGATTTTCGTCGCCTGCAAGATTAAGGTTAGGACCTATTAATTGAAATGAAATGGCACAATAAAAAGCAAAAATATACAAGGAGGAGAGCGAAAAGTGGGTGGTATACCCATTTGAACCTTACGATGCAGTAGATTACAGCTGTTTTTGTGTCCTTTCATGATACAAGTAAATTTTCGCGATAACTTTGTCGAAGACCCTTGAAAATATCCATATTTCCTGTGGATCTTCTCACCTTTAATCTTTGGGTTCTCACAAAAAATTCCTCAAACCATTTTGTTCAAATTAATAGGTCCTGACCCTAGGGGCAACACGCTAATGCAAGCAAAGGCGGATCGGTTTTAAAATCGCCATAGGCTCTTATTTTTAAGCACCGAATTTAAAAAATGTGCTTCTAGCAGGCTGCCTAATTTTAAAATTGGCGGTCTAGCAACCCATCATTTCTTTAAATAATCCAATTTTTGAGTTATCTTTCTTTTTAATCAATAGGATACTGCTTTTCAGATAACGCTTATTGAATCAATATTCGTACGACTAAAAAGAGAATTGCATTCTTATAATTAACCTGCGATCGAACTATGGTATTTTAATAGAGTATATCCTCTATTTGTTAAATGACGTTACATGAAAATCCATTTAACTATATGAGGTTATACCATTTAGTAATTTTAAAGAGGCAATTTATACATATTTTAAATTGAAATACATGATATAGAATGATAGTTAGCAATTTAGAATTTAATTCTGAGGGATATTTTTATGGCTTTAGGTTTGCAGTTTAAACGCTCAGTATCAATTTTTGCTTTAGCAACGACACTTGGAGCAACAGGGGTAATTCTACAATCAGTTTTAGCACCAGTTATGGCAGCAGACATAGAATATGGCGGTGTTAATGATATCAGTTTATTGCAAATTGACCCAATGGGAAATGGTTATAATTACCAAAGCCTTTATCCAAATGCCAATGCAACACAATCTGCCAATAAAATAACAGTTACGGGAAACACATCAAGCGTAAATGCAGTGAATGGCAAAGATGTTTGGAATACAGATGCTAGTGACGGCAAAATTGTTGTAGCACCCTATGTTGTTTATGGCGGTATTGATATTGGTGCTAATGGTACAAGCGGTGATAATGCAAATGGAGCGAGCGGGGCAAACGTCTCTGAAAATAGTGTTACGATAAAAGATATTCAATATGATTGGACAGGTCATAATGCAGTTAACAATAGCTCGGATAGAAGTTATGGCCCTTTTGGTGGTGGCAGCATAATAGGCGGTGTTAGCATTGGTGGCAATGGAGCATTCGGTGCGCTATCTGGAAATGGCGGCGCAGTAACCAAAAACTCTGTTGCTCTAACAAATGTAGACATTAGCGGCGGTATTGGCACCCAAGGCGGCGGCCTTGTACTTGGCGGATTGAGCATTGGTGGTTCAGCCTCTTCAGCTTTTAATGACCGAAATACTCACGCGAATGGTGGTCTTGTCGGTGAGAACCTTGTGACCCTTGCTCATGTTAGATTAACCGGTGCGGAGACAACAAGACCAACCTTTTCCCTCAGTGGTACCCAAGGAGGCTTCGGCGGTGGTTCAGTTATTGGCGGTGTGAGTATTGCAGGAACAGCCGGCGCAGGCGGCACAGTTCATGGCAATATTATTACCCTAACCGATGTCCAACTGATTGGCGCAAAAGGCGGTGATGGATTGCGTGGTTCTGGCGGCGGGGGCCACGGCGGCATTGGTGGCGGTTCAGTGTTTGGCGGCATTAGCTATGGTGGCACTGCAATTGGCGCGAGCTTTGGCGCTGGCGCTGGCGGTGAAGTGCGTGATAATCGCTTGCTAATCACCAATGCGACATTAACTGGAGCAGATGGCGGTCGTGGTAATAATGGTGGCGGCGGTGGTGGTGGTCACGGCGGTGCTGGTGGCGGCCTTATTGTTGGTGGTGCAAGTTTTGGTGGCTCTGGTATTGGCGATAATATTGGCGGAGGCAAAGGCGGTGCCGTCACCTCAAACCAGGTCGTATTAACCAATATTACATTGATAGGGGCAGATGGTGGCACTGGCTCTGATGCCACCGGTGGTGGTGGCCATGGTGGTATTGGTGGCGGTTCTGTCATTGGCGGATTAAGTGTTGGTGGATCTTCTGGCTATGATGATGGCTTGGATACAAATGGTACCGGTATAGGTGGCTTTGGTGGACTTGTTAGCCAAAACGAAGTTATTGTAAAAGATGTAACCTTGATAGGCGCTAAAGGCGGTTTGGGTGGTGAAGGTGAAATAGCTGGCCATGGCAGTCAAGGCGTTGATGGAGGTTCAATCTTTGGTGGATTGAGCATTGGTGGCACTGGCGGCTTTAGCAATGGTGGCAATGGTGGCGATGTTACTGGCAACAAGATTATTATTTCTGGCAAATCACTCATTTGGGGTAATGTCTATGGCGGTTATAGCATGGGAGGGGCAGCCGACCCGATAGAAGACAGCGGTATTGGTGGTGCGACAATCAATAATATTGTTACCCTTGAAGGAACCGACATAAAGATCGGCAATCGCGATGAGAATAATAATCTTACATCTTACGGTGCAATTTATGGTGGTTATAGTCTCAATGGTGATGGCAGCGTTAATAGCGCTTTTGATAAGGTTGCCGCTGGGAATACGTTAAATCTCAATGGTTATCGTGGCACACTATCAGGTATTTATAATTTTGAAAATTATAATTGGTTATTGCCAAGCAATGTCTTTAACGGCGACACAATGGTGACTATTGCAGAAAATGGTACACCAGTTGACCTTACAAATACAAAACATAGTATCGCTATGTATAATGATGGTTCGCGTTTAAATGTTGGTGATCGGGTAAATTTGATTGATAAAACCCAAGGATCATGGACAGCTTCTGGTCTCTATACAATTCAGCAAGGCAGCTTTATCATTTATGAAGCAAGCTTAGCCCAACAAGCTAATGATAATCATGCACTTGTGCTGACCATTAATGATAAAGCAGATTCAGCTTCTGGCAATTCTGGTGGCAGTAGTTCTAACGCTAATAATAACGCTTGGGGAGGAACTACAAGCACAGGGCAATCGGCCGCACGGCTTAATCCGCAGTCAAAATCCTATGCCGAAGGTCGCGCAGCTGCATTGGCATTTGCCAATCAAGGCAATGATCTAATAGGTTCAAGTATTAATATCATCCGTACACAAGCTTTTTCACAAGGGGCAGAAACGAAAAATGCATTAGTACCTTTCGTACTTATGAATGGTTCATCGCAGCGCTATGAAACCGGCAGCCATGCTGATATGAAGGGCTTTAATATGGCTCTTGGTTTAGCACTTGGCTTTGATTTTAATTGCGGCCATAAAGGAACAGTCGGTGCTTTCTTTGAATATGGACGTGGTACTTATGATACCTATAATAGCTTTACTAATTACGCTGCCGTTTATGGCGATGGTAACAGCAATTATAAGGGCGGCGGCATTTTGGGCCGTATTGATTTTGTGGGTAGTGGTCTTGGCAAAGTCAATACTATTGCGGCAGATCAAGCCGATGGGCTTTATGCTGAGGTATCATTGCGTGCTGGTCGCTCCACGAATAAGTTTGATGTGGGGCAGACCTTTGGCGGTCTTTCTTTCTTAAACGGTAATTATAGCGGTTCTTATGAGAGCAACTCAACCTATTATGGTGGACATTTAGCTGGCGGTTATGTGTTTAATTTTGATGAAAAACAATCGCTTGATGTATATGGTCGCTATTTATGGACACATATGGATAGCGATACAGTGACAATTGGCTATGAACGTTTGCATTTTGATAGTTCAAAAAGTTCACGCCTGCAAATTGGTGGTCGCTATGGCTATAACTATAATGACCAGTTGAAACCTTATATCGGTGCAACTTATGAGCATGAGTTTGATGGCGATATTTCAGCAAAGGCTTATGAGTTTAATTTGGATAAGCCATCATTAAAAGGTGATAGCGGTATTTTTGAAGCAGGTTTCAATGTGCAGCCAATATCAACTAATAAAGCACTAAGTATTGATGTTAATGGCCAAGGCTATGTCGGCGAGCGTCAAGGCGGCGGCGGCGGTGTAAAAGTTAAATATCAATTCTAACTATTTGAAATATTTTACATTGGCATAATCAATAATACAACGTGCCTCAATAAACAAAAGCCAGCACAGATTTATTTTGTGCTGGCTTTTATATCTAAAATGAAAAAAATAATGTCTTTGAAAAAAACGCTGTATTCAGCAATAATTCTTTAAGAGTAAAATTCTTCTTATTATTGTAATTCATCAAAAAAAATTATCAATATGTATCGAAATTATTACAAAATATGTTTTATATTGGTAAGTATTCTATAGTTTGCGCGATAAAAGCTGATGAAAAATTTATAATATTCTATGTTGTTAATATCAATTAAATCGTCGACTGTCGCAATAAAAAATGGTTTGAAATGAGATGTATTGCAATTGTAATGAAAGCATCATGATTGGAAACCAACGTGATGGTGCACGATCTGTATATAGAATTAACATTCTGGCACATTGACAGCAAGACCGCCTTGGCTTGTTTCCTTAAACTTCAAATTCATGTCTTCGCCGGTTTGGCGCATGGCTTCAATACAATTATCAAGTGGCATAAAATGGGTGCCATCACCGCGTAAGGCAAGCGATGCCGCCGCAACGGCTTTGGTTGCGCCTAGGCCATTGCGCTCAATACATGGCACTTGCACAAGACCTGCAACGGGGTCGCATGTCATGCCTAAATGATGCTCAAGCGCAATTTCGGCTGCATTTTCTATTTGCATTGGCGTACCGCCTAAAGCTGCGCAAAGACCTGCTGCCGCCATAGCTGATGCTGATCCAACTTCACCTTGACAGCCTGCCTCTGCACCAGAGATGGACGCGTTATGTTTGATCAGTCCACCAATTGCGGCGGCAGTTAGTAAGAAATCTGCAATTTTTTCCTTTGTCGCACCATGGCAATGGTCAAGATAATAACGCAAAACTGCCGGTACTACACCGGCTGCGCCATTGGTTGGAGCTGTTACCACACGGCCGCCTGCAGCATTTTCTTCATTAACCGCCATAGCATAAACAATTAACCAATCGGTGGCGGCGTGGGGCTGCATTAAATTGCTTTGTTTTTCAGCGATTAATTGCTGATAGATCCTTTTTGCGCGTCGCTTTACGCGTAAGCCACCCGGTAATTCGCCATCATGTTCAAGCCCGTTATCAATGCAATTATTCATAACCGCCCATAATTGGTCGATACCCTCATCAAAATCACTTAATGAGCGGCGGCAAAGTTCATTTTCGCGCTTCATTTGGGCAATAGATAGGCCACTCTCGCGTGCCATGGTTAGCATTTCTAAAGCATTTTCAAAGGGGTAAGGGAATACCGTGGCATCGCTATTACGCTCAATATTATGCTTTTGGTCTTCTAATTGCGCGGCAGTTAATACAAAGCCCCCACCGATTGAATAATAGGTTTCTTGTAAAAGTTCGGTGCATTTCTCATCAAAAACTCGGAATATAATGCCATTAGCATGGCCGGGCAAAGGCGGGCCATAATCAAAAATAATATCTTTTTGCGGATCAAATCGCATTTTGGGCAGCCCAAGCGGTCTTATCTGCTTTTGTTGTTCCAATGCTAAAAGCTCGGCTTCGGCTTGGTTAGAATCTAGTGTTGCAGGTAAAAAGCCTAATAATCCTAAAGCAATTGCTCGGTCGCTAGCATGTCCTTTACCGGTAAAGGCGAGTGATCCATAAAGCGTTGCGCTAATTGCATGAATTTCGTTGTTTTTACGATAGTTTCTTAAATAATCTAAAAAAAGGGAAGCCGCACTCATTGGTCCCATTGTATGGGATGATGATGGACCAATGCCAATTTTAAAAATTTCAAAAATACTCAAAAACATTAGCAGCCTCGTTAAATAAATGTGAAACCGCATTTAAGCTATAAAACTTCACCTATCAATCTTGATAATATCATGACAGTTTAGAGTTTTTCAAGCTTTGTTAAAAGCAACTTGCTGTTTATTGAGTTTGTTTTTTAAACCAAAAGTGCTTGTTCTTAAGATTGGGGGGGTAATTTTATTGCATTTTCAGCATAAATTAAGTGAGCTTTTGGTTCAGATAATTCGTTAAATTAACCAGATTTCGATGGGGTATTATTGAAATCAAAATAAAAAAGCGCTTGCAGAATTAATATGCAAACGCTTTTTATATATTTAAATAGTAAAAATCATTTATAATCTATTGAAATTAGGCAGCCTTGGCTTCAGCTTTTAAAACTTCCAAAATATTCTGTGGTGATGATGCGCCATAAGGATCGCTATCACAATTGTCGCTCAAGCCTTCTTCTTCAAACCATTGCTCAATAGTGCCATTATTAATAACGGCGGCATAACGCCATGAGCGTAGGCCAAAGCCTACATTATCTTTACGCACCAACATGCCCATTCTACGGGTAAACTCACCAGAGCCATCTGGAATAAGCTTAATGTTCTGAACACCTTGCTGCTTGCCCCATGCATTCATAACAAAAGCATCATTAACCGATAAGCAATAAATGTCATCAATGCCTAGAGCTTGAAATTCTGGAAAAAGTTTTTCAAAGTCTGGTAGCTGAAATGTTGAACAGGTAGGCGTAAATGCACCTGGCAATGAGAAAAGAATAACCCGCTTATTGGCAAAATAATCAGCTGATGTCACATCTTCCCAACGGTAAGGGTTTGAGCCCCCGATTGATTCATCACGAATACGCGTGCGGAATGTAACATCAGGAACTTTTCTACCGATCATCATATTAAATTACTCCTAAAAATGAACAAATAAAACAGCCTTACCTGCATAGCAGAAAGGAACATAGTCATGATAAGGCTATTTGGAAAAGGTAATTCTAATGTTGGTGACAGTAACGAATTTTTTGAAAATAGTCAAAGGATTTTAGCATCTTTAGAATAAATTTAAATCGTAGAAACCATTAAGAAAATGCCAATAAACTGGGGTTATTGCGCTAATAAGAAAAACATATGGCGATGCTTTATGGTGTAGATTACATTTGTCTTACAAATAAGTTATTTGCTCGTTTTTTATTTAAAATGAGAGGTCTCACTCTAGGCTTATAGCTTCGCATTTCTTTTAAAATAGAAATATGATTTTTAATATAAGCTTACCGAAATAACCGCGAAAAAAGCTAAACATCTTGATAAAAGGGCTAAAAATTTTTGCTTTTAAAGATCTATCTTGGTGTTTTTTCAAGCTTCGGTTATTATGGTATTAGATTAAATTTTAAAAACTGGATAATTTTATGATAAAGCATATTAAAACAGAGCCATTTTCTGATCAGAACCCCGGCACATCAGGGCTTCGCAAGAAGGTCAGCGTGTTCCAAAGTAAAAATTATGCAGAAAATTTTATCCAGTCAATTTTTGACTGTGTGGGCGAGAAAGCCGGAGCCTTGCTCATTGTTGGCGGAGACGGGCGCTATTATAATCGCGAAGTTATCCAAAAGTTGATTAAAATGGCTGCTGCTAATGGTTTTGAAAAGTTGATGATTGGCCGTGGCGGCATTTTATCAACACCAGCAGCGTCCCATCTTATTCGTAAGTTTAAGGCGCTTGGCGGTATTATTTTGTCAGCTAGCCATAATATGGGTGGTCCAAATGGTGATTTTGGCATTAAATATAATATTGCCAATGGTGGGCCAGCGCCTGAAAAAGTCACCAATGCTATTTTTGCTCGCTCAAAAGTTATTGATGAATATCTGATTGAAGAAAGCGAAGATATCGACCTTGATGTTACTGGGCATTATCTTATTGGTGATATGGTGGTTGAAATCATTGATCCAGTTAAGGATTATGCAGATCTTATGGAAGAACTCTTTGACTTTAATTTGATTAAAGCCAAAGTTAGCGAAGGGCTAACCATTCGCTTTGATGCTATGCATGCGGTTACCGGTCCTTATGGTCTTGAAATTTTTGAAAACCGCTTAGGCTTTGCCAAAGGCAGTGTAGTTAATGCCGTGCCGCTGCCTGATTTTGGCGGCCATCATCCCGATCCCAATCTTGTACATGCCCATGATCTTTATGAATTAATGCTTTCACCGCAAGCGCCAGATATTGGCGCAGCATCTGATGGTGATGGCGACCGCAATCTTATTATTGGCCGCGATATATTTATAACGCCATCTGATTCTTTGGCTGTTATTGCTGCAAATGCCAATCTTGTAAAAGCCTATAAGGATAAGGTAACAGGCATTGCACGCTCCATGCCAACCAGCGAAGCGGCTGATCGTGTTGCGGAAAATCTTAAAATTAATATGTTTGAAACGCCGACAGGATGGAAATTTTTTGGTAATCTGCTCGATGCTGATAAGGTGACTTTTTGCGGTGAAGAAAGCTTTGGCACAGGCTCAAATCATGTGCGTGAAAAAGATGGTCTATGGGCGGTGTTATTCTGGCTTAATATTCTTGCAGCAAGTCAAAAAAGCGTCAAGGATATAATCAATGCTCATTGGTCGCGTTTTGGTCGCAATTATTATTCGCGCCATGATTATGAGGAAGTGGATACAAAAGCTGCTCAAGACCTCATGGATACGTTGCGCAATAGTCTTCCCGCGATCATTGGTAAAGAGTTTGATGGCCTAACTATTAGTAAGGCAGATGACTTTTCCTATCATGATACAATTGATGGCTCAGTGAGTGCTCATCAAGGTATTCGTATTTTCTTTGATGGCGGTGCACGTATTGTGTTTCGTTTATCGGGTACAGGTACACAAGGAGCAACTTTGCGCCTTTATATGGAGCATTATGAGCGTGATCCACAAAACCACAATCTTGATACGCAAGTCGCATTGGCAAGGCTTATCACCATTGCTAATCAGCTTACCGATTTGCAAACCAAGCTTGGCCGCGATAAGCCAAGTGTTATTACTTAATCAAACGTTAAAGTGTTGTTAGGTAATAAAGCCTTGGCTGTTTAATAAAGTTAATTAGAATAAAATGATGTAAAAATTTAAGCTTTTCAATAGCATAAATAGTCAAAGTTTCTGCTGCGTCATAAATAGCGCAGCAGAGAAATATTATGACCAAAGTCTTTAAATATTCAAGTTTAAACCTGTGGGAATTAGTAAAGGTAATCATAATTTTGTTATGGATACGTTATTTTGCGATAAAATTTTTGCCATTTGCTTGAAGAAAAGTTAAAGCTGTGCCATAGGCTCAAGATAATATTGCATTTTAAAATACAGGAACTTGTCAATGACCATAAATGGTATTGCGACAAATGAAAGAGTTGGGGCAAACAAGAACGTGACGACAACAGAAAATCAAAATAAGACTAAGGGCTTGTTGAGTGGAAAACGCGGCTTAGTATTTGGTCTTGCAAATAACCGCTCAATTGCTTGGGGTATTGCCAAGGCTGCTCATGATGCAGGTGCCGAGCTCGCTTTCACCTATCAAGGTGATGCTATGAAAAAGCGGGTTGAGCCGCTTGCAAAAGAGTTAGGCGCATTGGTGTGCGGTAATTGTGATGTTTCCGATCCTGCTACCATTGATGCCGTTTTTGACGTCATTGCTGAAAAATGGGGCAAAATTGATTTTGTTATCCATGCTATTGGCTTTTCAGATAAGGACGAGCTTACTGGCCGTTATGTTGATACTAGCGAAGCAAATTTTGCTATGACCATGAATATTTCGGTTTACTCGCTAACGGCTATTGCCCAGCGTGCAGAAAAATTGATGAATGATGGTGGTTCAATTATAACACTTACCTATTATGGTGCTGAAAAAGTTATGCCTAACTATAATGTTATGGGCGTTGCAAAAGCTGCACTTGAAGCAAGTGTGAAATATTTGGCTGTTGATCTTGGTCCTAAAAATATTCGCGTAAATGCGATTTCTGCAGGCCCTATCAAAACCCTTGCTGCATCAGGTATTGGTGATTTCCGCTATATCTTGAAATGGAACGAGTATAATTCGCCATTGCGCCGTACAGTCACTATTGAAGAAGTGGGCGATGTTGGTGTCTATTTCATTTCTGACCTGTCGCGTTCGGTAACCGGTGAAGTTCACCACGCAGATTCTGGATATCATGTCATTGGTATGAAAGCCGTTGATGCACCAGATATTTCAGTCATCAAAGACTAAAATTTTAAATTTCCTCTATACTGCATGCGCCTTAGTCTATAAAGTCGCATGCAGAGCTATAAAGAGGAGATTTTTAGCCATGCTTATCTATTTTTCACGACACGGACAAACTGACTGGAATGTGTCGGGCCGTATTCAAGGGCAAGTAGATCAGCCGATCAACGATATAGGTCGCGCACAAGCCAAGGGCAATGGTAAAAAACTCTATAATCTTATTGGTGATGGTGAAGGATTTGATTTTGTTGCAAGTCCGCTTGGTCGCACGCGTGAGACTATGGAGCTTATCCGCAGCGCGATGGGGATTGATCCTAAAGCCTACCGCCTTGATGATCTATTGATGGAACTTAATTTTGGTGACTGGCAAGGTTTTACGGAAAGCGAAATTGGGGTTGAACATTCAGAACTTTTAGCTGCCCGAGCCAAAGATAAATGGAATTTTTTACCCCCCGGTCAACACGCAGAAAGCTATGCTATGCTGCGCAACCGTATTGAACAATTTATGTCCAATGTGCGTGATAAAAGCGTTGTGGTAACCCATGGTGGCTGTATTCGCTCGCTATTTAATATTTATGGCGGTTTAAGTGAAAAAGAGGCGTCCAATGATTCTGTACCGCAAGACCATATTTTACGCTTTGAAGATGGTAAACTTGATTGGGTATAATGCTCGAATATCAAGACAAGTTTATATCGGTTAAGGTTTTTAAAAACCTTTTGCATTTTATCGCAAAGATTACGCTGGTAAACTGCGCATCGTCTTGCAAAACAATGCACTAAAAGCTAAATGTGCAGGATAAGAATTTTTTCATGGATAAATACTATCTTATTTTAATAAAGATAGTTGTTCCTTTGGTTGGTAATATTTATCAATAATTGCTTATTTGATTGGAATTTTTGGGATGACGAAACGCCTTCTCGCCTTATCACTCGTAACCGCCTTTTGTGGGTTGGCTTTAGCAGGTTGTGGTCGTAAAGGGCCGCTGGAACCACCGCCATCTTCAATAATTGAAAATGCTAATGGTGAAAAAGTACAAAAGCCAAGGGAAGATAAGCCTTTTATTCTTGATGGTTTGATTAAGTAGTCGGATTTTAAGCGTGGATTATTTCAAATATAAAGACGGTAAGCTTCATGCTGAAGATTTGCCACTGGAAACGATTGCTGCCAAGGTTGGCACGCCATTTTATTGCTATTCGGCTAATAGTCTGCGTAAAAATTATCGCGATTATGTAAAGAGTTTTGCTGGCTGCAATGCGTTAATAGCCTTTGCTTTAAAAGCCAACTCCAATCAGGCAATTTTAAAATTGCTTGCCAATGAAGGGGCAGGGGCTGATGTTGTTTCCCAAGGCGAGTTACGCCGAGCATTGGCGGCTGGTATTATCCCGCAAAAAATTGTTTATTCTGGCGTTGGTAAAACCATTGAAGAAATGGATTATGCGCTATCGCAAGGCATTTATTGCTTTAATGTCGAGTCTGAACCAGAGCTTATACAGCTATCGCAGCGCGCGACTGCCATGGGTAAGGTTGCTCCTGTTTCAATTCGTATCAATCCCGATGTTGATGCAAAAACCCATAAGAAAATTTCGACTGGTAAATCAGAAAATAAATTTGGTATTCCGCTAAAAAATGCGCGTGAAACTTATAATATGGCATCAAGCCTACAAGGCTTAGTCATTCGCGGTGTTGATGTGCATATTGGCAGCCAGATTTGTGATCTTGAACCTTTTGATAGTGCCTTTGCAATTACTGCCGATCTTGTTCGCCAGTTAAAAAATGATGGTCATGATTTACATCATGTTGATGTTGGCGGTGGTCTTGGCATTTCTTATCGTTTTGATAATGATCCACCACCATCAACCGATGATTATGCGACTATTGTAAAAAAACATATTGCGCCACTTGGCGTAAAAATTATTTGCGAACCCGGTCGCCATATTGCCGGCAATGCTGGTATGTTAGTAACTTCGGTTATTTATTTAAAAGAAGGCGATGGTCGCAATTTTCTCATTGTTGACGGCGCAATGAATGATCTTATTCGTCCAACACTTTATGATGCATGGCATATGATTATGCCAGTTAATCAACCAAAGCCAAGCGATGAATTTATTCGTGCTGATATTGTTGGACCCGTTTGTGAAACCGGCGATTATTTAGGGCTTGATCGTATTGTACCAAAATTAGGCCCTCATGATCTTTTGGCGGTTGCAGGTGCTGGTGCTTATGGCGCCGCGATGTCTAGCACATATAATACTAGACTCTTGGTGCCAGAAGTTTTGGTGAATGACAATGAATTTGCGATTATTCGTCGTCGTCCTACTTATGAAGAATTGCTAGCGCTTGATAACGTGCCTGATTATTTAAATATTTAAAAATCGTCTTTTGACCATCGAACTTCTTATTCATATAAAGCCCACCATTTGGCACTGAAATTTTACAACGTGGTAGGTGAAATATATGTGCTATAGTAAAACCTATTCAATTTGACGCGTTGAAATGGGTTTTGTGTTCGGTCAAGATAGTATTAATTTGCGATGATTGTGTCGTAGAGCCTCAAAGATATTGATGTTTTGAGGCTTTTCTATTCGTTTTTCAAATTAGTTTTCGCAAATTTTGATTCATTAATCAGCTTGACCATCACAAAAGCCTTGATAGTAGTATTATGGGAGGAGATAGTCATGACTAAGACAACTTATGCGGCGCCTCATGGCGGTGTTGCACCACAAAGCCAATTATTAACCGGACGCGCAGTTTTTAAAGACGCCTATGCCTTTATACCAAAAGGTGTAATGTGCGATACTGTCATCAGCTTGTTACCATTTTGGGAAAATACCCGCTGCTGGATTATTTCGCGGCCAATGAGTGGCTTTTCAGAGACGTTTTCCCATTATATAATGGAAGTTGGACCAAATGGTGGTAGTGAGCGGCCAGAGCTTGATAGCCGTGCGCAAAGCGCCTTATTTTGCCTTGAGGGCGCTTTTACCATTATCGCTGATGGTCAAGAATATAAAATGCGTGAAGGTAGTTTTGCTTATATTCCGGCGGGTACAAAATGGCAGCTAAAAAATGAGAACGACCAAGCGGCTCGTTTTAATTGGATACGCAAATTTTATATTGCGGTTGAAGGAATTGAAAAACCGCCGATTTTAATTATTAATGAACAGAATATAACTCCCGATGCTATGCCTAATGCCAATGGTACTTGGGCAACGACCCGCTTTGTTGATGTGAATGATATGCGCCATGACATGCATATTACCATTGTAACCTTACAGCCGGGCGCAGTGATACCCTTCTTGGAAACCCATATTATGGAACACGGGCTTTATGTGTTGCAGGGTAAAGGCGTTTATAGATTAAATGAAGATTGGGTGGAGGTAGAGGCTGGCGATTATATGTGGCTACGTGCTTTTTGCCCGCAAGCTTGCTATGCTGGCGGTTCACAGCCATTTCGCTATTTGCTTTATAAAGATGTTAATCGCCATCCTTATCTTGGTGCATCGGCTTTTCCGCGTATATAAATACCAAAACCCTTTGCAAGTGGGTGAATTTATCCACTTGCAAGCGTGTTTTTCATTCACTTAATGAATAAGAGGACGGCCGATAGACACATATTCAATTTCAATATCTTGAATGTCTTCGCTTTTATAAATATTGCGCATATCAATTAAAACATTACCAGTCATTAGCTGTAATATTTGCTTAAGGTCTAAAGCGCGATATTCGTTCCATTCGGTCAAAATAACGGCAATGCCGCAATCCTTCGCTGCTTCATAAGGCGATTGGCACCATTCAACATTTGCAAGCTTATCTTTTGCCTGATCCATAGCTTCAGGGTCGTGGGCTTTAATCAAAAGACCTGCCTTTTGTAATAGCGGAATAATATCAAGGGCAGGGGCTTCACGTATATCATCCGTGTTTGGTTTAAAGGCCACGCCCAAAATAGCAATTTTAGTTACGTTGTTTTTTTGGGCTATGTCAATGATACGCTCAGCCATTTGGGCTTTTCGTTGTTCATTTATGTCAATGACCGTTTCAATAAGTTTTTGCGGTGCATTATAACGTTTACCAGTTGCGGCAAAGGCACGAGTATCTTTAGGAAAACATGAGCCGCCAAAACCTGGGCCTGCATGTAAGAATTTGGAACCGATGCGTTTATCCATACCCATGGCACTAGCCACATCTTGAATATTGCCACCTGTCTTTTCACATAGATCAGCAAGTTGGTTGGCAAAGGTTACTTTCATCGCTAAAAACGCATTGGCTGCATATTTTATAAGCTCGGCATTTTCAAGAGATGTGAATACTACCGGTGTTTCACGTAAAGATAATGGGCGGTAAATACGGCGCATAGCTTCACGTCCATTTTCATCAAGAACACCAACCACGACACGGTCAGGGTGTAAAAAGTCTTCAATAGCAGAGCCTTCGCGCAAAAATTCAGGATTGGATACCATTGAAAATTCAATATTGGGACGCTGCTTTTTCATGCGTTCATAAATAATACGATTGGTACCAACAACAACGGTTGACTTGATAACAATAACAGCGCCTTTTTTCATGTATTGAGCAATTTCGTCTGAGGCGGCTTCAATATATTGTAAATCAGCCTCACCATCGCCACGCCGTGATGGTGTACCAACTGCAATGAAAACAACATCAGCATCTTTTACATGATGGGCTAAATCGGTTGAGAATGTTAAGCGTCCAGCATTGACATTACGTTCAAGAATTTCTTTAAGGCCGGGTTCAAAAATTGGAATTTCACCCTTTTTAAGTCGCGCTATAATCGCTTCATTCTTATCAATGCAGGTAACATTAAAGCCAAATTCGGCAAAACAAACACCAGAAACAAGTCCGACATAACCTGTGCCTATCATAACAATTTTCATAAAATTACCTTATAATCTTCTTTGTTTTGGTATCATGCAAAAACAAAATGCATGTTATTTTGTGTTGATGCCATTCTTATACAATGTCAAAAATCTCACATCAACAAATCTTTGGTTATTATAATCAAGTGTTGGTTAAAAAGCCTTTTAAACCATTTGCAAATTATGTAAAATTTTAGGGGTGGAAGAATAATCAATGGTATTGTAATCGCTTGCTTTGCAGTTTTGTGTGCTACTGCCTGATAAGCTTATAAAATAGCCGATAATGATTACGCAAATAGCTGTGTAAGATCGAATAGATTTTTTTATACTACTGCCAAAAGCAATGATATATTTTCGTGAAGGCTTTTTGATGGTATTTCAATGTAAATGAAATAACACTTTATTGTTGGGGGATGAAATTATTGGTTTGAAAGCAAGGTACAAGGCTTTCAGCAAAAATATCAACGCAATGCTCCCAAGTGAAGTTACCTAAGGCGCGTTCAGGATCCATTTTACCCATATTAAGTGCTTGCAAGGCAGCTTGTTGCAAATTTTCAGATAATACCCCAGCTTTTGTGCCTTTTACCACGTCAAGGGCGCCAGAAACTGGAAAGGCGGCAACGGGTAAGCCGCTTGCAATGGCTTCCAGCAATACAAGACCAAATGTATCGGTGCGCGATGGAAAAACAAAAACATCAGAACCGGCATAATAACGAGCAAGATCTTTGCCATGCTTCTTACCAACAAAGACCGCATCTTGATATTTGGCTCTAAGGTTTGAGAGCGCTGGGCCATCGCCAACAATTAATTTTGTGCCGGGTAAATCAAGCGACAAAAAAGCCTCCAAATTTTTTTCAACTGAAACTCGACCAACATTTAAAAAAATAGGTTTTGGTAAGCCAAGGTCTATTTCCGGCATTGGGTGATATAGTGCGCGATCAACACCGCGAGACCATATTTTAAGATTGCTAAAACCGCGCTTAGCCAAAATATCATAAATGGAACGGGTGGGTACCAGTGTTAGGGCGGCCTTGTTATGGAAGCGCCGCATCATAGCATAGGTAAGTGATAAGGGGACAGGAAATCTTTCAGCCACATATTCAGGAAAGCGGGTATGAAAACTCGTGGTAAATTTCCACCCATTCCAAAGGCAAATGAAACGAGCAAGTAAACCCAATGGCCCTTCAGTAGCAATATGGATGGCATCGGCATCCATGGCCTTTAAACGGCGAGATAAACCAATAGGTGAGGGCAGCGCTAAACGTATTTCAGAATAGGTTGGACAAGACATAGAATAATAGTCAGAAGGAGCGATTATTTCGGTAACTATTCCTTTTTGAGAAAGACCAGAAATAACATTTTCAAGAGTGCGAACAACGCCATTTACCTGTGGCAACCATGCATCTGTAACCAATGCTAATTTCATGTTACCGCCTTATTTAGAAAATTAGCATTTCGCCAATTTTGCGCATTTAAAAATAAAGAAAATTAATATGTTAAAAACATATTAAATATGGGTTTGCATGGTTAGAACCATATTACCCTAGTAAATCTTTTTACTGTCACCATTGATATTACCTATGCATCAAAAGGGTAGATTTGATTTTTTTAAAATCAAATAGGCTCATTGTATAATACTTAAAATGGCAGATTTACTTGACATAAGCCTTACAGTTTCATGATGTTTTTATGACATTTGGTTTAAGGTTTTTATTATGTGCTTTGAATGGGAAGCGTATATATTCTTGTCCATTAAAGTATTATTAAACCCAATTTCGGTTTAGGTATTGACCCTAAGTTATTTAAAGATCAATTAAATATAATCATGCCAAAAAAAAGATTTATCAGCTCATAATTACAGCCGTAAATAAAATTTTGATAATTTTTAATTTAGTTGGTGATAAATACTTTTTATAATGTAATATAACAATAAATCCATGAAGCCTATCGGGAGTGTCGAATTATGCATTATGATGTTTTTATCATTGGCGGCGGCGTAAATGGCTGCGGTGTTGCTCGCGATGCTGCCGGTCGCGGGTTTAAGGTTGGGCTTGCTGAGATGAATGACATTGCCTCGGGCACGTCATCAGCATCAACCAAGCTTATTCATGGTGGGCTGCGCTATCTTGAACAATATGCTTTTCGTCTTGTTCGTGAAGCTTTGATGGAACGCGAAGTTATTTGGCACATTGCACCGCATATTGTGCGACCATTGCGCTTTATTTTACCTTATCATAAGGGCTTGCGGCCAAAATGGATGCTGCGCTTTGGTCTTTTTATCTATGATCATTTGGGCGGCAGCAAAGAACTCAAAAAAACTACTGTGGTTGATTTTGCAAAAGAAACAGAAGATCCACTAAAAGCAGGTTATAAGCAGGGATTTGAATATTCTGACGAGCAGGTTGATGATGCTCGCCTTGTGGTTTTAAATGCTCGCCACGCCAAAGAGCTTGGTGCGGATATTATGGTACGCACAAAGGTTTTATCAGCCAAAATTATTGATAAAAAATGGCATATTGAATTAAAAAATACTCTAACCGGTGAAGAAAAAACGATAACCGCTTCATTCTTGGCCAATATGGCAGGGCCGTGGATTGATCATATATTGAAAGATGTTGCCGAAATAAGTGGTCACCCACAAATAAGGCTTGTTCAAGGTTCGCATATCGTTGTACCGAAATTATACAATCACGATCGCGCCTATATTTTTCAAAATCCAGATGGGCGCATCATTTTCGCAATTCCCTATCAAGAAGATTTCACCCTGATTGGCACAACAGATCGCGACTATCATGATGATCCAAAGGATGTAAAAATTTCTGATGAGGAAATTGAATATCTTTGCAACGCATCAAGTGAGTATTTTGCACAAAAAATTACCCGAGATATGATCGTTTGGAGCTATTCAGGGGTGCGCTCACTTTATGATAACGGTGCTGCTAGCGCGCAGAAAACCACTCGTGATTTTGTGTTAAAACTTGCTGATGAAAATGCTGACGCGCCACTTTTATCTTCTTATGGCGGTAAGATAACCACCTATCGTAAATTATCAGAAGATGTCATGGAATATGTAGAAAAATATCTTGGAACACGAAAAGCGGCATGGACGGGGGCAATACCTTTGCCGGGGGGTAATTTTCCTCATGGACGGTTAGATCTTATTCAAGATGGTATAAAGAAAGTTTTGCCGGATCTAGATGATTTTACTATTCGTCGTTTGGCGCGAAGCTATGGTACCGATGCGCTTGTTATATTTGAGCAGGGCGATAAGCCTTTAGGTCGTCATTTTGGTCACGGCTTATATGAGGCGGAAGTTGATTGGTTAATCAAAGAAGAATGGGCAATTGATTGGCAAGATATTTTATGGCGGCGTTCAAAACTTGGACTTTGGTTTAAGGATAATGAAATTGAACCTTTGAAAACTTATCTGGAACAAAGGAATATTAGCGCTAGTAAAGGGGCTTAAGCTTTTCTGATAATATTTAAATTTCGCAGCAAAACTGGTTTAAAAGGTAAATTGTTGGCTTGAGAATTTTTCTTGGGGAGTAGGGAGAAGGTTATGAAATATTCGCAGCTAAGAAATGAATGTATCGCCGAATTTATCGGAACTTTTTTATTCATTGCTATAGGTATTGGTTCTGTTGCAGGATTGGTACTTGCTGGGGCTAGTTACGGCCAGTGGGAAATTAGTATCATATGGGGACTTGGTGTCGCTATTGCTGTTTATGTCACTGGCGGCGTATCAGGCGCTCATCTTAGTCCATCGGTTACTATTGCTTTGGCAGTTTTTGGTGGTTTTCCCAAATCTAAGATTATACCCTTTATATTATCACAGTTGGCGGGTGCCTTTATGGGGGCGGCGGTCGTTTATTTGCTCTATCATAATTTGTTTGCCGTTAAAGATATGAGCAATGCGGGAGTATTTACTACCTTTCCCAATGCGAAAATAACCATTTTGCAAGCCTTTATGACGGAGTTCTTTATAACCGCACTTTTATTGATGGCTATTTTGGCGCTTACCGATAATGATAATGGCGCGCCGCGCGGTGCCATGGCACCATTTTTAATTGGTGTTGTTGTTGCAATTATTGGTGGCTCTTTTGGCCCATTAACTGGTTTTTCGATGAATGCTGCGCGCGATTTTGGCCCAAGACTATTTGCTTTTTTGGCTGGCTGGGGCCCAGATATCATGACAGGTGGACGCTCAATCCCTTATTTCCTCATTCCCCTTACTGCCCCAATATTAGGTGGGCTTGCGGGTTCATTTCTTTATAAACGTTTTATTGGCAAAGCATTGAAACAAATGAAGGCTGGCAACAGCAATTAACGGGAGCATATCATGGCGGAGAAAAAATATATCGTTGCTTTGGATCAAGGCACAACCAGTTCTAGAACCTTGGTTTTGAATAAACAGGCTGAAGTTGTCAGCGTTGCTCAGCGTGAATTTACCCAAATATATCCCCATCCAGGTTGGGTTGAACATGACCCGCGTGAAATTTGGGCAACTCAAAGCTCAACCCTAACGGAAGCTTTAGCAAAAGCTGGCATTAGCACCGATGAAATTGCTGGTATTGGTATTACCAATCAACGTGAAACGACTATTGTTTGGGAAAAAGCAACTGGAAAGCCAGTTTATAATGCCATTGTTTGGCAATGTCGTCGCACCACTGAAATCTGCGCAAGACTTAAAAAAGCTGGTCTTGAAGATCATGTCCGCAATAATACAGGTCTTGTCATTGATCCTTATTTTTCAGGCACCAAAATTGCATGGATTTTGGAAAATGTTGAAGGCGCACGCGAAAAGGCAGACCGTGGTGAACTGCTTTTTGGGACAGTTGATACATGGCTTATTTGGAATATGACGCAAGGTCGCGTGCATGTGACAGAATATACCAATGCGTCACGCACGATGATCTTTAATATCCATACGCTAGATTGGGATGATGAGATGCTAAAAGCACTCAATATTCCACGCTCTATGCTGCCTGAGGTGAAGCGCTCATCAGAAATTTATGGACAAACCAATCTTGGTGGTCGTGGTGGTACACGTATTCCTATTGCTGGTGCGGCTGGTGATCAGCAGGCGGCGCTTTTTGGTCATATCTGCGTCAATGAGGGGGAAGCCAAAAATACTTATGGTACAGGTTGCTTTATGTTGATGAATACTGGCAAAAAGGCCGTCACATCGCATAAGGGCTTGATTACTACCATCGCATGTGATGAAAACGGCGGCCCAGCCTATGCGCTTGAAGGCTCTATTTTCGTGGCTGGTGCGGCGATCCAATGGCTGCGCGATGAATTGAAGTTCTTTACCGACGCGGAAGATTCTGAATATTTTGCTGATAAAGTTGGTACTGCCAATGGTGTTTATGTGGTGCCAGCCTTTACAGGTCTTGGCGCTCCTTATTGGGATCCATTTGCACGCGGTGCCATTATGGGTATTACACGCGGTGTTAATCGCAACCATATTACTCGTGCAACATTGGAAGCTATTGCTTATCAAACTAAGGATGTGCTTGACGCAATGCTTGATGATGCAGACACGGATATGAAAGCCTTGCGCGTTGATGGTGGTGCGGTTGCCAATAATTTCTTGATGCAATTTCAAGCTGACATTTTGCAAAAACCAGTCGAGCGTCCGGTCATTCTTGAAGTGACAGCCTTTGGTGCTGCCTATCTTGCTGGTCTTGCGGTTGGCTTTTGGAAGAGCCTTGATGAAGTGCGGCAAGTGTCCAGCGTTGAAAAATTATTTAGTCCATCGGACGATGTGGCAAAACAGCAAAAACGCTATAAGGGTTGGAAAAAAGCCGTTCAGCGCGTCCGCGATTGGGACATCGAAGACGCAGAGGGTGAATAAAATAAAAACCATCAAGCAAAGTTATTAAAGTTACTTTGATTGATGGTCTAGCTTCATTAAATAGCCAAATGCCCCAAGCTAAAATTTGAAGAATTAGCTTGGGGCTTTTTTATTTAGCTTCCATCGCGTTCATGTAAATATGGAACAAATAGATCTTTCCAGTCATTTGGTTTTGTTTTTATTGTACCTGAAAGGCCTAAAAACTCAGCAAAGTTCATAACATTAACTGGTGTTGTCGAAAATTTGGTATCCGGATCATTAATAATTGCGAGTATTTCATCCTTATCAATTTTTACTTTTGAACTATTGACAAAAATTTCCGCAGCAAGCTCTTTATTTTCTGCGATAAATTTATTGGTTTCGTCTAATGCGTCGATAAAGGCTTTGGTTGTTTGCGGATTTGCATCAACAAAGCGTTTAGGTGCATAGGTTACGTCGAGAGTGAGGTTGCCTACATAATCAACTGAGTTAACCACCCGATGAATATGGTCTGATTTGATTTCAACTTGTTGGAATGGTGGTGAGGTGAAATGGGCAACAATTTCTGTCTTCCCAGCGATTAATGCAGCCACAGCCTCAGGGTGGGGAAGTGCAACGGTTAATGGATCAAGTTTTGCATAATTATCATGGCCAAATTCTTTTGCTGCAATCATCTGTAAGACTACTGCTGCAAGCGATGTCTTTATGCCTGGAATGGCAATTTTATCTCCTGACTTAAAATCGCTTAAGGTTTTGATATGATCACGATTGGTATTTAACCAAAGCGAGGTCGCACTCAAAGCACTTAAGCCAATTACCTCAACATTAGGAATACCACGAGCTTTTGACCAAAGGGTAATAAAACCCGGCGCGCCTGTGCCTGCAATGTCAATAGATCCTGCCATCATAGCGTCATTAATGACATTGCCGCCATCAAGAATAACCCATTTAACGTTTAAATCACCAAGACCTTCTTCCTTAGCCTTTTTTTCAAATATTTTTTGGTCTTGCATTACAATCAATGGCAGATATAAAATTCCATAGCCACGTGAAACACGCACTTCGTTTACTTCTGCTTGTGCCTTGGTAAGGCTGAATGCAATTATTAGAATAAATAAAAGCGATTTTGCCAATAATTTTATATTTTTATTCATGGTTTCCTCCCATTTTAAAATTATCGAAAATTAGATTAAAGCTTAATCAAAGCCAAACTTAATGTTGCATACCCCAGCGGCGAATAGTTTTACGTTCAATCCATGCGAAAATAATATTTTCAACAATGAGGCCAATGATAATCACCGTAAAAAGACCGGCAAACACGTTTGCTGTTTCAAGCTGGTTGCGGTTTTCGTAAATAAACCACCCCAATCCGCCAGATCCCGAAGAAGCACCAAACACCAACTCGGCTGCAATTAATGTGCGCCAAGCAAACGCCCAACCTACTTTTAATCCAGTTAAAATAGATGGAAAAGCCGCAGGTATAAGGATTAAACGCACCAATTTTAAACCTTTAAGCCCATAATTCATGCCAACCATCTTGAGCGTTGTGGAAACAGAGCGAAAGCCTGCATGGGTATTTAGGGCAATTGCCCATAAAACTGAATGAACCAAGACAAAAACAATACTGCCTGTACCAAGACCAAACCAGATAAGCGCTAGGGGTAAAAGCGCAATGGCTGGAAGTGGGTTAAACATTGAAGTCAGTGTTTCCAATAGGTCCGAGCCGATACGCGAGCCAATTGCTAATGTGGTTAATAAAGCGGCTAATATAATACCTATACCGTAGCCAATCACTAATGTTTGCAAAGATGACCAGGTGCGTGCTGGGATTATGCCGTTCATAATATTTTCAATGAAAGCATGTACCGTATCAATAAAGGTCGGGAATAAAAGTGGATTATTCAGCCATATGCCATAGGCTTGCCAGATAGCCGCTAAAATGACCAAAATAAAGGCTTTTCTAACCGCACTTATTTTATAAAGTTTTTCAAATAATGATAATTGTTTTTCAACTTCGGGAATACCTACCGGTAATTCCGTTTCTATTCGTTCAGGGCGTATTAAGATGGAATTAGACATAAATTTCCTCCCAAAGCAATGCAGATGCTAGAGTATTTCCTGTGAAAGTTGGGTCAACTTTTGCGTTGGACAATGCGACAAAATAATTAGAGCACGATATTGCCTCAACAATAAATAGACGTCCTCTAGTACCAAATGAAACCTATTTGATCGTGCGGTTAACTTTAATATTTTAGCTAATGCACAAAAAGCATATCATTGATACGCGCTTCTAGTTTTCCTTGTTCATCTGTTCCTAGTAATTCTGCCGGAATGCTATTTAACTCAGCTTTTACTTGGCCAGGATGAGCGGAAAGAAGTAGGATACGTGTGCCAATGCGGATTGCTTCCTCGATTGAATGGGTAACAAAAAGCACAGTAAATTTTGTGTCTTCCCAAAGGCGCAGTAATTCATCTTGCATTTTACGCCGTGTTAATGCGTCAAGGGCCGCAAATGGTTCATCCATCAGCAAAATTGCAGGTTCCATTGCCATGCCGCGTGCAATAGCAACGCGTTGTTTCATGCCGCCTGACAATGTATGAGGATAGGAGTCGATGAATTTATAAAGACCAACTTTTTCAATGTAAGAAGTGGCGCGTTCGTCAGCTTCCTTGTCATTCAATTTGCCACTTGCCGTGAGTGCAAATTTAACATTTTCTCGTACTGTTTTCCAAGGCAATAATTGGTCAAATTCTTGAAAAACCATCATTCTTTCAGGGCCGGGGCCGGTTATTAATTGGTTGTTGAGCTTAATTTTCCCCTCTGTTGGTTTAATATAGCCGCCAACAGCTTTTAACAATGTTGATTTGCCGCAACCTGATGGTCCTAATAGAATAAATCTATCTGCATTAAAAATATCAAAGCTTACTTTCCAAGTCGCTGTAACCAGTGTGTCAGGCGTCTTATATTGTAAAGTTACCCCGTCAACCGACAATAGCGGTTGCAGCGCTTGCGCGTTATTTGACATTGAATTCTCCTCCTCCGATAAGCGTTGACCACTATTGCAAGGCCATGTTATCGAATTAAAGAGCATAAATTAGAATACTGACTCTAACCTGACATTGAGGTTCAAGCGTGCGACTTTTGGTTGTCGAGGATGTTAGCGATATTGCCATTGCTGTTCAAAAGCATTTTCAATTGAGCGGCCATGCCGTTGATCTGGCATACAATGGCAATATTGCATGGGATTATCTTTGTGTTCAAACTTATGATCTTGTTATTCTTGATGTTAATCTTCCAGAGTTGAATGGTTTTGAATTATTGAAACGTTTACGCAGCCAAGGTAATTCCACACCTGTTTTAATGCTTACGGCTCGCTCCGCCATTGGTGATAGGGTGAGTGCTTTGGATCTTGGTGCTGATGATTATTTGGTAAAGCCATTTGATTATCTTGAGTTAGAGGCGCGGGCGCGGGCATTATTGCGCCGTGCTAAAGGACAAAGTCAAAATCTTGTTCGCTTTGGAGCCTTAGCAATTGATACAGTTGGGCGCATTGCAACGATTGATGACATTCCTTTAGAACTCACGAGCCGTGAACTGACTATATTAGAAATATTGGCAATTAGAAATGGTCGCTTTATTTCTAAAGAGGAACTTTTGGAGCAAATGTTTGGTTTTGACCGCACACCACAAATAAACGCAATTGAACAGTTTATCCGGCGTTTGCGGTTAAAATTGGCCGATAGTTGTATAGAGATAAAAACTACACGGGGATTGGGGTATCAACTTGCGCATATTCAAGCACTTTAATTCGCTAAAGTTACGATTTTTAGGTGTGCTAATATGCATTGTCATAGTTGTAACCGCTTGTATTTGCTTTTTTACTTGGCAGTTTGCTTTTGTTACATCAAAACAAGCTTTTGACCGTATTTTAACCAATGCAGCAATTCAAATTGCCGAAAATATTTATACTCAAGGCAAAGTAATAACGCTTGATCCGCCTGCCGCAGCGCTTGGATCTTTGTCGCGCAATGATTTGGTGTTTTATAAGGTTGTCGATGCACGTGGTATAACCGTTGCAGGCAGTGCTGATTTACCGCGCGCTGGTACGCTTGATGATATCCAAAAATCCGTGGTGTTAAAAGATGGCCAATTCGATAATATGGCGATACGCATTGCGTCTATTGGCAAGCGCCTGACAATTGATGGCATACCACAATGGGCTGAAATTACCGTTGGCCAAACCACCCATGAAAGAGATGAGCTTGCATCATCCATGGCGACCAAAGCCTTTATCATTATTTTTATTATGAGCTTTTTGATCATTTGCATGAGCTATTTAGCTATTAGTTATGCATTGTCACCTTTGACAAAAATCGGCAATGAAATACGAAATCGTCTACCTGAAGATATGAGCGCCATTAAATTTGATCTGCCGATAGAGGTTAAGCCTTTTACGCAAGCTTTAAACGATTTTTTTCAACGGCTTTCCAAGCGCATGGTGCGAATGCAGCGCTTTATTGCCGATGCTGCCCATCAGATAAAAACCCCATTAACCAGTTTGGATGCTCATGCAGAAATGCTGTTGCGAAAAAATACTTCGCCAGAACTTCAAACAGATTTAAGGGAAATGCGGGTTAAAATAAAAGCTCTTTCAAGGCTATGTCACCAAATGTTGGGACGAGCAATGGTCACCCATCGCTCGCAAAATCAAAGTTTTAGCGAGTGCGATCTTGTTGCGCTTTGCAAAACAACTTTGGTGCAAACCGTTCCTCTTACATTAGAACGTGAGGTTGCAACGGCTGTTTATCATAATGGTTTTAAGCAGTTAAAAATTCTATGTGACCCAATCACACTTTGCGAGGCTATATCCAATCTAATTGATAATGCGCTAAAGCATGGGGCACATACTCGCTTAATTCTGACAATTGGTAGTGATGAGGAGGGGGCATGGATACGTGTTTCTGACGATGGACACGGTATTTTTGAAGGCGATTACGAACGCTTATGCTTACCTTTTCAAAAGGGAGGCGATCATTTTGGTAATACTGGTCTTGGGTTGACGATCGTACGCGATGTTGTTGAAGCGCATCATGGGCGATTGCAGTTTTCTTCCAGTGATGGCATGTTTCATGTTGCAATTAATGGGTTAAAACTAGCTAGTTAAATGTAATAATCTGTAATACTCTTCGATTAAATTGATAGATTTAAATGAAGAGTGAAGTGATTTATAGCGAATCGACAATAATAGCATACCTACGTACAGTTAATTAGGAATTATCACTTGGTATCAATGGTGTTAAGAGCAACTTTGTTGAAATATTTCATAAATGGAACCATCTTATATTGCAAAGTAAGAGATTTATTTTATGAAGTTATAAAATTCAAAAGCTGTTGTTTAGCGATTAATGGTGATATTAATAAGCCAATTCCATTAAAAATATGGGTTGATGATCCAAATTGGCGCCTAGAAAATTGGAGTGGAAAATGGATAGAATAAGCCTTATCACAAGACGCCAAGCAATTTTAAGTGGGCTTTCAATTGTATTTTTAGCAGGCACGGCAAAATTACTACCTGCTGCAAAAGTCGAGCAAAGTGAGCTTGATCTTATATTAAAACAATGGGTCTATTGCCTTTATCAGAAAAGTGATTTTGGTGCATTAAAAGCCAATTTTTATGAACAGCAGTTTATTGAAAAATCTGCATTATTGAGCGCAGTCAAAGATCCCCTTTTGTCGTGATATGTGTGATTTTACTATGTGGGCATCACAAATAATAAAATAGGAGCATGCGCATGACGAAAGGCATAATCACATTCAAAACGGCCCTATTACAATCGGGGCATGATTTTTTAGCTTTAAATAATTTAACACAAGATAGCTGGACAAATAAGCGTTATGCTTTAAGGGGTGATGATGCGGTTATGGATAATAATTCCGCACCGCTTGCTTATTCTGCCAATATTAACAATGAAGACGATCCTTCAGGCTATGCAGTTGAATTACTTGATTTGAATATCGTTTCATTACCAGCTGGCCGTTTGTGTTTTTTTATGATGATCGGAGCACGAATTTCATCAATTTCTTTAACATTACCGTTAGAACCATTATCCTTTGACGAGATGAAAATTATGGCTGCCGCTATTGATCAATCTTTTGAGCAGGCTGGTTATCTTTTTTTACGCGGCAATAGGGAGATGACAGAAAGCAGCTTTGGTGATAATCGGCGACAAAAACTCGATACTTATGCAGAATGGCGCATCCCAGGTAAAGAAGATCAATTTGAATATTCCTTGCAAATTAATGCTTATGACTCTTATTCCTCGGTTGCTATTACAACGCCGCTTGGTCCCGCGCCCAGCCTTGAAGATAGAAGAAAATACCTCATTAAATTTTATGCTTCAGTTAAAGGTGATGCAAGTCGTGAACAATTTGCTTTAAGGGACGCTCGCCGATTAGCCATCAATGGCGATATAAACAAGCCAATTCCATTAAAAATATGGCTTGATGATCCAAATTGGCGCCCAGAAAACTGGAGTGGAAAATGGATAAAATAAGCCTTATCACAAGACGCCAAGCAATTTTAGGCGGGTTTTTGTAACCTTAAATTTTTAAGCGAAATGCCGTGATAGAGAAACATAAAGCATTAAAACGCCACATGTTTCGAAAGGTTAAATGGTCTCAATACCATTCATATGATGTTTAATGTGTTTTTTCACGCGCAAAGTTCAGCACTGTTTCAAATGGTTTTGGTAATTTAACACGTTTTGGCATAACAAAATCTCCATTGATGCGAATGGCATATCGTGTCGATAGTTCCTCAATTACGTCTTGGGTTAGTTGTTTGTAGGTGGATAAAACTTGCGCAAAAAAAATATCTTTTTCAGCAAGAATAGAAAAATCACTACTTTTATAAATGCACTTGTCTACTTCAATAAGGCAACGCTCTAAAAGGGGGGCACAAATATCTTCGTAATTGTAAACCATATTACGATATTGCTCCTTGATGGGATAAAAATCATAATCGGCTAATGGGTAATCCATGCGTATATTGCCAAGGTAATTTTTAATAAAGGCAAGTTTTTGTTTGGTTTTTTCATCAAGTTCCTCGCTCACTGCATCGCCAAAAGCTGCAATTTGGCTTGGTCTTTTATTAGGAAAGTAAATTCCACCTTTTGGCGAAAAATTATAATTGCCAACTTTATAAGCGTCGAAAAATAGCTCAATATCTTTTACAACTTGTTTTAATAAAATAGTCATGCTGAGCACCATCTTGACAAGGGGTTTTATTTTTTATTTCTGTTATTATAATAGTGACCAAGAATATTATAGTGTCAATTGATATTGATGAATTCGTGCTTAGATGGTTGCTTGGCTGTTGGGATCTTTTCACTTTGCTCTTAACCAAATTTATAGGTAAAATAATGCTCAATTTTAGCTCTGATTATTTAGAAGGCGCTCATCCGCTTATTTTAGAAAACCTTATGAAAACTAATATGGAAAAAACGCCCGGTTATGGCCTTGATCCCTATAGTGAAAAGGCAAAGCAAAAAATTAGAGACATTTGCAAAAAGCCTGATGCAGAAGTTCATTTTCTTGTTGGTGGTACGCAAACCAATGCAACAGTGATTAAGGGTATTTTGCATTATTGTGAAGGGGTTATTGCGGCTGAAACAGGCCATATTGCAACCCATGAAGCTGGTGCTATTGAAGCTGGCGGCCATAAGATTTTAACTTTGCCCCATGAAAATGGTAAAATCAGTGCAAAATCCGTCAGTGATTTTATCGATATTTTCAATAAGGATGGCAATAATGCCCATATGGTACAACCCGGTATGGTTTATATTTCTCATCCGACCGAATATGGCGCTCTTTATAGCGCCCAAGAGTTGCAAGATCTGCATGATATCTGCAAAAAGCATAATATTCCGCTTTTTCTTGATGGCGCACGCTTAGGCTATGGGCTAGCTGCAAGAAATACCGATGTTACCTTAGAAGTAATTGCTGAAAATTGTGATGTCTTTTATATTGGTGGTACTAAGGTAGGTGCATTATTTGGTGAAGCCATTATTATTCCGCAAAAAGGTTTGGTCAGCCACTTCTTCACCTTTATTAAGCAACAAGGAGCATTGCTTGCCAAAGGGCGTATTCTCGGTATCCAGTTTGATACATTGTTTAGCGATAATCTTTATTTAAATATTGCCAAGCATGCGATCGATATGGCGGAAAAAATCAAAAAAGGTTTTGCTGACAAAAATTATCGCTTTTTCTATCAATCGCCTACCAATCAGCAATTCATTATTCTTGAAAATGAAAAAATGGCGGAGTTAGCTCAAAAAGTGATCTTTAGTTTTTGGGAAACTTATGATGATAATCATACTGTCGTGCGCTTTGCCACCAGTTGGGCAACAAACGAAGCCGATATTGATCAATTACTCGCTATTATCTAAGTAACTTGGCTAAAAAGCGGACGCTGTCGTAAAGACAGCCTCCGCTTAAATAAACTACTTGTTTTTATTATGCTCTTGGTGCTTCAACCAAAATTTTAATCTGAGTTTTTTCCTTGACCAAGGTTTCAAAACCTTCCGTCACAATATCATCAATCTGGATTTTTTTGGTAATCAACTTGTCGGCGGCAAAATAGCCTTGCGTCATCAGTTCCATAGTAGCTGGAAAAACATCGCGATAAGCAATAGTGCCTTTCATGGTACGTTCTTTCAGTACAAGTGTATTGGGCTGAATCGCAGCATCTTTTTCCCAAATGGAAACAACGATAACCTCACCCTCATAGCGCACACAATCGATATTTTGTTGCAAAACGCTTGGCACGCCGGTTACTTCAAAGGCAACTTCAACACCTCCGCCCGATAATTCGCTGATACGCTCGGTTACATTTTCAGTCGCTGGATTAATTGCATGGCTCGCACCAAGCTCCAAAGCTTTTTTGCTGCGCTGCTCAGATAATTCTACAACGTAAATTTGCGCAGCGCCAGCAGCGCGTAAGGCTTCAACCACCAAAAGACCAATTGGCCCTGCACCAAAAACTACCGCCTTATCGCCAGCTCGCAATTTGCTGATACGCACCGCGTGAAGGGCAACCGCGGCGGGTTCTACCAACGCGCCTTGCTCCAATGATAGACTATCAGGCATTTTATGCACCATATGTTCGGCTACAACTGTGTAGCTCGCAAAACCGCCGCCACCACCGGAAAGTCCGTGAAAGCCCAATTCATCACAAAGATTATATTTGCCATGCCGGCAAGCATCACAATTGCCACAAGATAAGATAGGCTCAACTACAACACGGTCTCCCACTTTAACGCGGGTAACACCTTCGCCAATCTCGCTAACAACACCAGAAAATTCGTGCCCCATAATAATAGGAGCTTGTTCACCACTAATTGCATGGGGTTTATCAACCGGAATAAAAATTGGCCCAGCAATATATTCATGTAAGTCACTGCCACAAATACCAGTCCAAGCCACATTGATTTTGACTTTGCCAGCACTTACCTGCGGTTCGCTCACTTCTTCAACTCTAATATCCCCTGCTTTATACCAACGTGCAGCTTTCATTTTGTTTTCCTTTCAAGGTCAAACAACAACCTACTCAAATGGTTCATATGTTGAAACCAATGGGTGCGTATGGGAATTTAAATTGATTCTAATACCAATTTTATGAATGTCCAGCATAATCTTGCAACATATTTCTATTGGAAGTAATGGTAATAAAATACCCATGATAAAAGGGATAAATGTCGCCAAAGTCACTTGCTCAAAGCTTGAAGCATTGTAGCTTTTGGCTCTGCCCATCTTTGTTCATATGCGGAAAAGCCAGCATTTATAAAGAATCTTTGCTTGAATCATGAATTTAAATTGACTTAAGAACAAAAAGAGAACATAAATAATACAAATAATGAATATATGGAGAATCGAATGTCAGACCTTATCTATGATATGATTTCATTTGTATCTATTATGCTTTTTGTTGCCACCATTGGAATTTGGATGGTTGCTATATAAAAGTAACATATTTTGTGTTTTATGCGGGTGGGGAAAGGCCATATGCAATATGCATATGGCCGTGTTAGAGCCGTAATTTTCACAAATTGGAAATATACTCAATAATTTAGCATTTTACATTGATGTGATTTAAGCGGGGAAAAAAAGCAAGATTGCATTTTGGGGGTTACTTTTCATGAGCAATTGGCATATAAAACACACTTAGCCTTATATGTTAGAAATTTATCAACCCGACGGTATTAAAGCCGCTCGGGCGTTTGCCACAGGAAGAAGCGCCATGCCAAAACGTTCTGATATCAAATCCATTCTTATTATTGGTGCGGGTCCCATTATTATTGGACAGGCTTGTGAATTTGACTATTCCGGTACGCAGGCATGTAAGGCTTTGAAGGAAGAAGGTTACCGTGTTATTTTGGTAAATTCCAATCCTGCGACAATCATGACTGATCCAGATCTTGCTGATGCAACTTATATTGAGCCAATCACACCAGAAGTGGTTGCCAAAATCATTGCTAAAGAGCGGCCAGATGCGCTTTTACCAACCATGGGTGGGCAAACTGCATTAAATACAGCGCTTTCACTCAAGCGTATGGGGGTTCTTGATCGCTATAATGTTGAAATGATTGGTGCTAATGCTGAAGCCATTGATAAGGCGGAAGATCGTGCGCTGTTTCGTGAAGCGATGAAGAAAATTGGTCTTGAAACACCGCGCTCAATGCTTGCCAATGCAACGGAAATCAAAGAAGAAGATCGCGCTATCCATGAGGCTGAGCGCGCGCGTTTACGCAGTGAATTATCGGGCGATGCGCTTGATAAGGCTTTAGATGAATTAGAGACAAAATGGCAGCTAGGTTCGGCTGCGCGCAAACAGCGCTATATTGCCCATGGTATGGGTAAAGCTGGTCAAGCTTTGGATCATGTGGGTTTGCCAGCAATTATTCGCCCATCCTTTACCCTTGGTGGTACAGGCGGTGGTATTGCTTATAACCGTACTCAGTTTTATGAAATTGTTGAAGGTGGGCTTGATGCCTCGCCAACTACGGAAGTTTTAATTGAAGAAAGCGTTCTTGGTTGGAAAGAATATGAAATGGAAGTGGTGCGTGACCGCAAGGATAATTGCATCATCATCTGCTCAATTGAAAATATTGATCCAATGGGCGTGCATACTGGCGACTCAATTACCGTTGCGCCAGCATTAACCTTGACCGACAAAGAATATCAAATCATGCGTAATGCCTCTATCGCAGTCTTGCGCGAAATTGGTGTTGAAACCGGTGGTTCCAACGTGCAATTTGCTGTTGATCCAGCAACTGGCCGCTTGATTGTTATTGAAATGAATCCGCGCGTATCGCGCTCTTCGGCGCTTGCTTCTAAAGCAACTGGTTTTCCCATTGCAAAAATTGCAGCTAAGCTTGCCATTGGTTATACTTTGGACGAGCTTGAAAATGATATTACGGGCGGTGCAACGCCTGCATCATTTGAACCATCCATTGATTATGTGGTTACTAAAATTCCGCGTTTTGCTTTTGAAAAATTTCATGGTTCGTCAAATGTCTTAACCACTGCTATGAAATCGGTGGGTGAAGTTATGGCCATTGGTCGTACTTTCAACGAGTCTTTGCAAAAAGCTTTACGTGGTTTAGAAACAGGCCTTACTGGGCTTGATGAAATTTTAGTACCAGAGCATGAAGAGGGCGATGAGAAAAATGCCATTCGTGCCGCTATTGGTACGCCAACGCCAGATCGTTTGCGCTATGTTGCCCAAGCCATGCGTATGGGTTTAACTTTGGCAGAAATTCACCAAATTAGTCGTATTGATCCTTGGTTCTTGGAGCAAATTTACGCCATTGTTCAAATGGAAGAGCGTATTCGCGTTAATGGATTGCCAGAAGATCAAGAAAATTTGCGTATGCTTAAGTCCATGGGCTTTTCAGATGCGCGCCTTGGTACACTTATTGGCAAAAATGCTGATTTCGTTGCCAATTTGCGTAAAAATTTGGATGTTAAGCCAGTATTTAAGCGTATTGATACCTGCGCGGCAGAATTTGCTTCGCCAACCGCCTATATGTATTCAACTTATGAAGTGCCATTTGCCGGCAGCATTCGTTCAGAAGCGCAAGTATCAAGCCGTAAAAAGGTGGTTATTCTTGGTGGTGGGCCAAACCGTATTGGGCAAGGCATCGAATTCGATTATTGCTGCTGTCATGCCGCCTTTGCGCTTCGTGATGCTGGTTATGAAGCGATTATGATCAATTGTAACCCTGAAACTGTTTCAACCGATTATGATACATCAGACCGCCTTTACTTTGAGCCATTAACCGCTGAAGATGTGCTATCTATCCTCGAAGCAGAAAAAGAAAAAGGCGAGCTTGTCGGTGTTATCGTTCAGTTTGGTGGTCAAACGCCACTGAAATTGGCAGCAGCGCTTGAAAAGGCTGGTATTCCGATCCTTGGCACATCACCCGATGCAATTGACTTAGCCGAAGATCGTGATCGCTTCCAAAAGCTTTTGGTAAAGCTTGATTTAACCCAACCTAAAAACGGTATTGCTTATTCGGTTGAGCAAGCGCGACTTATTGCAACAGAACTTGGTTTCCCATTGGTTGTGCGTCCATCATATGTCTTGGGCGGCCGCGCTATGCAAATTATTAATGATGAACGTAATTTGCAAAACTATCTTCTTGATACAGTTCCAGAATTGGTACCTGAAGATATTAAAGCGCGTTATCCAAATGATAAGACTGGGCAAATCAATACTTTGCTTGGCAAAAACCCATTGCTTTTCGACACCTATTTGACCAATGCTATTGAGGTTGATGTTGATTGCCTATGCGATGGCACCAATACGACAGTTGTTGGTATTATGGAGCACATCGAAGAAGCTGGTATCCACTCGGGCGATTCAGCTTGTTCACTTCCAGTCCACACTTTGTCTGCTGAAATTGTTGTAGAATTAGAACGCCAAACGGCAGCACTTGCTAAGGCATTGCATGTTGGTGGTCTGATGAATGTGCAATATGCGATTAAAGATGGCGTCATTTATGTGCTTGAGGTTAATCCTCGTGCATCACGCACCGTGCCATTCGTTGCAAAAGCTATTGGTCGACCTGTTGCAAAAATCGCTGCCCGCATTATGGCAGGTGAACAATTGGATGGTGCTTATAATCAATATGGTGGCAAGCCGATTGAACCAAAGCGCCAACATATTGCAGTTAAAGAAGCAGTATTTCCATTTGCGCGTTTCCCCGGTGTTGACACTTTGCTTGGGCCAGAAATGCGCTCAACTGGTGAGGTTATGGGGCTTGATTATGATTTTGCTATGGCTTTTGCCAAAGCACAGCTAGGTGCTGGTGTAGATCTTCCTCGCTCTGGTACTTTGTTTGTTTCTGTGCGTGATAGCGATAAGGCGCGGGTACTAAAACCAGTCAAGCAATTGGCAGCTCTTGGTTTTTCTATTCTTGCTTCAAGCGGTACGCAAAAATTCTTGAGCGAAAATGGTGTGGAAGCTACCAAAATCAATAAGGTTTTAGAAGGCCATCCGCATATTGAAGATGCCATTCGCAACCGTCAGGTGCATATTATCTTTAATACAACCGATAGCCCAAGTGCGGTATCCGATTCCAAATCGCTTCGTCTTGCTGCGTTGTTGCAAAAAGTACCTTATTACACCACCATATCTGGTGCTGAATCAGTGGCTGAAGCAATTGAAGCCTTAAATGCTGGCTCACTTGAAGTGCGCGCATTGCAAGAATATTTTGTTGCATAAGCTTTATTTCAGCTAGGGGGTAGCTTCCTAGCTTTGATTTGCAACTAAAAGAGCCAAGCATTTGTTCATCGCAAATGCTTGGTTTTTTATTTTGGTCTTTTTATGTTTGGCGTGTATGTTATAGGCAAGAGTTTTTAGTAATGACTTTTTGACATAATAATTGGTTGTTGCAATTAAAGCGCCTTTAAAGTCAAAATGATGCGGCAGCTTTGCGATAAACAGAAAATGCAATGGAGAAATGAAAATGGTGGCAGATTTAAAAAAGCGGATTGAAATTTGTGTTGCTAATATTACGACATTGAAAGTTGATGCGATTGTAAATGCTGCCAATAGCTCATTATTGGGAGGTGGCGGCGTTGATGGCGCAATTCATCGCGCTGCCGGGCCTGACCTTGCGCTTGAATGTCGTATGTTAAATGGCTGTAAAACGGGGCAAGCAAAAATCACTAAAGCCTATAAATTGCCTGCACAATTTGTGATCCATACGGTTGGGCCGGTTTGGCAAGATGGTAATCATGATGAGCCAAAATTGCTGAGGGATTGTTATCAAAATTCATTTTTGCTTGCTGAAAAACACCAATGCCAAATAATTGCGTTTCCGGCAATTTCAACCGGAATCTATCGCTTTCCAGTCTTGGCTGCTTCTAAAATTGCTATTGAGACAATAGGCAATTTGATGCAAGATCATGAAACACCACAAAAGGTTATTTTTTGTTGTTTTTCAAATGAGGTGGCACAATTATATGATCAAGCTTTGGAAGATTATTTGAAAAACTAACCTGCAATAAAAAGATCGCTTTAAAAGGCGATCTCTTTTTTAATTGGATAGATGTAATTTAAAAAATCAGCCTTTAAAGTCACGAGCGAGCAAATAAAGCTCCACCGACTCGGCACGTGATGCTGGTGGCTTAACATGGTGGACAGATTTAAAGTTTTTCTTCAACATGGTAAGCAACTCATTTTCAGTGCCACCTTGGAAGGTCTTGGTTAGAAAGTGGCCGCCCGGCCTTAGCACTGAAATAGCAAAATCAGCCGCAACTTCACAAAGATGGGTTGTCCGCAAATGGTCGGTGCGGCGATGCCCAGTGGTTGGCGCTGCCATATCTGATATGACAAGGTCTGGTTTACTGCCAAGCGCATCAAGTAGTTTTTGCGGTGCATCATCATCAAGAAAATCCATTTCCAGCAAAATAACTCCGCTTAATGGATCAACATGCAGATAATCGATACCAACAACACTCGGCGCTTCTTCGGTGGAGCCCACAAGATCGGCTGCAACTTGACACCAACCACCTGGTGCTGCGCCAAGATCAATAACTTTCTGGCCTTTTTTAAGTAGTTTATAACGGTCGTTAATTTCGATCAGCTTATAAGCCGCACGTGAGCGATAGCCATCAATTTTGGATTGATGCACGTAAGGATCATTAAGATGGCGTTCAAGCCAACGGCGTGATGATTCCTTGATCGTGCCGGCTTTCTTTTTAACGCGATTAAATAATTGCCGACTACCGGCACCACCTCTACCACCGGTTGTTGTTGGTTTGCTCTTTTTCATTTGTTATTTACCTTATCATAATGGTTTTGTCGGCGCGCAAATCGGCTTTTGCGCCATGCGCCGCTATGCGACATAAGTTCGGTTAAAATGCCCTCACGCAAACCGCGATCGGCAACGCGAAGGCGGCCACTTGGCCAAATATCGCGAATGGCTTCAAGAATGGCGCAGCCTGCCAAAACAAGATCGGCACGATCTGCACCAATGCAAGGATTGGCAACCCGTTCGCTCATATTCCATGATAGAAGCTTTTCAGTCATTCTATCAACCTCATTGCTTTGCATCCACATGCCGTCAATACGGCGGCGATCATAGCGCTCAAGTTTAAGATGAATGCCAGCAAGCGTGGTAACAGTGCCAGAGGTGCCGAGTAAATGGAAGCCTTGACTATTGACCAATGCACCAAGCTTTTCGCGCTCATTGAAATTGGCAAGCAAATCAGTGACATGTTTTTTCATGGCATTAAAATCATCGGCGGTTACCGTTTCACCACCAAAAAGCTCGGCAAGAGTAACAACACCAACCGGCAGTGATGTCCAAGCAATAATATGATCGGCAAGGCGCGGTGAGCGGCGATGCGAGACATCAATCAACGCAATTTCAGACGAGCCACCACCTATGTCAAAGAGCACTATGGCTTCTGTTTCAGGTTCCACCAAAGTGCCACAGCCTGATACGGCAAGTCGTGCCTCAGTTTCACGGTTAACAATTTCAAGCGCAAGTCCTGTCTCACTTTTAACGCGGGCAATAAATTCTTCACCATTTTGCGCAGAGCGACAAGCTTCGGTTGCAATAAGCCGTTGATGGCTAATATTGCATTGTGATAATTTATTGGCACAAATTTTTAAAGCTTCAATGGCACGGTTCATTGCCGTTTCGCTTAGATTATTGTGGCGGCTTAGACCCTCACCAAGGCGTACAATACGCGAAAATGCATCAATAACTCGAAAATAGCCTGGGCGCGTTGGCGAGGCAATCAGCAGGCGGCAATTATTGGTGCCAAGATCAAGCGCCGCATAAAGACCATTATTGCGCGTTGGTTTGTCATAGTGAGTATGGTTGGGTAAGTCCTCTTTGAGTTTGGTAAAAGTTTGATTGTCAGCACCTGCAAGCCCAACTTGCTTTTCAAAGCTACGATTGTTTTTTGTGTTATTGCTTTGCCTGCCACCATGGCGCCTTAAATGAAACTTACGATAGCGGCGCTCAGGTATTGGATCTTTTTCGCTGTTTTCGATCGTTTTAGCGCTAAAGGGCAAAACAGCACTATTGCTTTTATTTTTAGCGCAAGGCTTATCAGCCTGTCGATCCTGACTATCCACATGCGTGATAGGTGGCTGTAGAGATTGATTAGCGCGCGCAATAGTCGAACGTCTACGCCGGCGCTTTTTATTGGGCGTAGCAGTCGTTTTACCTTCTTGCGCCATTTTGGTCGCAAAGGGCCTATTGGTATTATTCGTTATAGGACTATTGGTATCTGCCACTTTACTGCTAGCAGCCGTGACACCATTACCTTGTAGGTTTTGGCCATTTAAGTTGGCATTACGCGATTTTTGTCGCCTTCTTGCCCGCTTTTTTGTCTTAAAAGGGCGTACACCATCATGAGATGATTGCTGCGTAGTTAAACGCGAGCTATCATCATTTAAAGTATTGACGATAGCTTTTTTATCAGCTTCCATATCGTCACCAGCCCCCCGTACCGGCTTTTTATAGCCTTCATGTAGCGGAGTCATCATCTATTCCTTGTGAGCGCTACACAATCATTTAAGCATTCTCAATCGGGCTAGATTAAAGCCTTGAATAACAATTGCTTAATATAAGGCACAATTTTAAATGGATAAAATTGAGCTTGAGAGGAGCACTTAATATTTTACGTTGCCATTAATGTAACAGTGCTTTGACAATTTACCAATAGGTAAATGACATAATCTTGATTTTTTTGGCCGCAAACTGTGCGTTTTTTGATTTTGACGCAACAATAGCTGTCTAAATAGCAAATTTCAGCAAAATAACCAACAAATGATAAGACCATTATCAGGTTACCGCTTGATTTAGTTTGATAGCGAAATTGTGATAAGTGAGAGGCTTTTGTTTCAGCCGTTTTATTACTATATATTGAATATAAATAGAATTGTGGGAGCAATATTTATAACTAACCTAGAACAAAATTAAAAAATTTATTTAACTGAAAAAGAAAATTTAAAATGCTTGTGATGATTAGTTATTATTACATGCTAATAAGAAGGAAAAATCCATGTCTTCATTTAATTCAAGAAATAACATGCCTCCCCTTCCTAATATTGGTATTAAATGGGGCTGGTTTTTAGCGCTTGGTATTGCGCTTTTAGTGATAGGTTTCATTGCAGGTGTTTATACTTTGGCAGCATCCGTTGTTGCAGCCTTTTATATTGGTGCTTTAATGATATTTGGCGGTGTCGCCCAAATTTTCCAAGCTTTTAGTGTTAAGGGTTGGGGGCAGTTCCTGTTGTGGTTGATTGCCGGTATCATTTATTTGCTTGCTGGGTTTGTTTGTTTTTATAATCCTCTTGAAGCTGTTGTTGTGTTGACCTTTGTGCTTGGCTTCTTCCTTATCTTATCTGGGGCTTTGCGTATTGTGATTGGTTTCCAAAATAATGGCATTACTGGATCTGGTTGGATTATTCTAGCCGGTGTGCTTTCTGCGCTTTTGGGTCTTATGATTCTTATTGGTTGGCCTGCCAATTCATTTTATATTATTGGTATTTTTATTGCCATTGATCTTATTTTCCAAGGATGGGGCTGTATTGCATTTGCGCTTGGTTTAAAAGCTATTCAGAAATAAGAGCTTTTTAAAAAGACAGGTTTAAAGCAGGGCTTGAAGTAGGATTTTAAATCCATTCAGCTCTGCTTTTTTATTTTAATCATCTTCACATTATAGCCAAACTGCATTACCTTAGAACTACAATAAATATAGGTAATTGCAATAAATATGGGGAAGGCTTTTATGAAAATTACAATTGAACTTGATGATATGAGTGCAAATGGCTTAAGAGCATTTAATGATAAGGAATGTAAGGGTTGCTCAATCGAAATGGCAGCAAGCCAACTCCTAGCTAAGACTTTAAAAGAACTGGGCTATGTTACCGATATTGCTCAAACAGGAACATTGCCGGAGAATTTGAATTCATCGAATGACGATTGATCATAAAAACCAAAAAAGCACTGGACAGCAAAATTTGGAAAATGCTGGCCAAAGCCATAAAGATATCGCGCAATTGCCAATCAAGCAGGTAAAAAGACGCTTTTTTTTACTGCTTACATTGGCATTGGTTCTTATCGCCGTATTGGTGTGGTTAACGCTTGCGGTGTTAGAGGCTAATAATATTGAACCGTTCGGCGAATTAGCAATATTGCTAACTTCATTTATAGTTGTTTGATTATTAGAATTTTTATTTTACCTTTTAGGTGCAATTAAGTTTAATAAAATCTTGCGCCAGTTATCATAATGTTCAACTGGTAATCCTTTAAAAGGTGAACAGCGATTTAAAGCGGCTTTTGCAGTTGTCGCCATAATTTTTTGTTGTTTTTCATCGCCGCCAATTGGCGTTATTTTTGCTTCACCCATAATCGCACCATCGCGATCAAGCTCCATTTCTACTTGAACACTTAAACGCTCAATACCATCACTGCCAAAGCCTACTGGTAGGCTCCATATATGGGACATACAGCCTTGAATAATTGATCCAACGGTTTGAGCAAGATTGGCTTTGTTATTGCTATTAATCTGCTCACCAAAGCCTTGTTTAATCACATCTTGCATTGTATTTGGCGGTTCTGGATAAATTGGACGCTTTGAAATATTGTCTTTCAAAGGCAAAGAATCTGCAACCAGATATGATGGGGTTGACGCTGATTTTTCAGCATATGCAGCAGGTTGAAAAATTATGAGCGTAAAAAGCACATAGGGAAAATGTTTCTTAAAAACCAAAACTCAACCTCCAATCTCGATCATATTTTTTCCAACATCACAAAACAAATGGTACTTGAATTTTTTTGTTTTAGAAAGCCATCAAATTTATTGTTTCGATGGATAAAGATTAAGAGTAATTAGACGCCATTGTGCATAGGATTCGGCAGGTAGCCCTTTAAATGGTGAGCATCTTTTCAAAGCAGCTAGCCCTGTCGTTGCCATAATTCTTTGGGCATTTGGATCGCCGCCAATAGGTGTCAATTGTGGCTCACCTATAATATCACCATTAGGTCCCAATTCAAAAACAGCTTTTACCATTAATTCTTGACTACCACCGGCGGCACTGATAGGCGGTTGCCATACATTGGACATACAGCCTTGGATTATAGAACCAACAGTCTGCGCTAGTGTTGGCTGATCACCAATATTTTGCGAGCCACCAAAGCTAGCCTCACCGTCACTGCGTTTAGCACCGCCACCTTGGGTTCGCGTTCTATCAATCATTGCAGTCTGTGGGTTATTATTGATTATATCTGCAACGTCTTCACCCGCGGCAGAGCTTGCTGAAGGCTTTGGTGTCTCCGTTGGCGTACGTTCGGTGGTTTTGGCTGTTGCTTGCGGGCGTGCACCGGGGATCGGTGCATTTGTGGTTGGCAATTGCGGTACCGGTTCGACTTGCGTTGTTTCTTGTGGTTTTACAGCTTCTACTGGTTTTGAAACTGTTGGTTGTGGCTCAACTGGCTTTGGTTCTTGCGGCTTTGGCTCCATAGGTTTTGGTTGAAGCTCATCTTGTGTTGCGGCTTGTGTTGGAATCTCTTGTGGCTCTGGCTTTTGCTGTTCTGGCTTTACGGGCTCTGGCTTCGGCTCAACCGGCTTTGGTTCTTGCGGTTTTGGCTCCACTGGCTTTGGCTCTATTGGCTTTACGGGCTCTGGCTTGACAGTATTTGGCTTGTTTTGATTTTCAACAATTTGTGGTGTTGGTGGCTCAGCCTTTGCCGTTACCTGTGTTGCATCCATTGCACCACTATCGGGCTTTGTTTCAATTGGTTTATCCTGCGGTGGTACAATATCAGGTTTAGCGTCAGGCTTGCCTGCGGTTGGCTGGTTTGCATTGACATCGCGCGGCTTTTCTTTAGGTTTTAACGGTGTAGCAACATCAACCTCGCCATCGCCGACATTTTCTGCAGCCGGCTTAACTGCGGGTTTTGTGGTTGGCTTAGGAGCAGGTTTTTCGGATAGAGGCGAAGTTTTATCACCCTCGCGTATTGATGCTTTATCGCTAATTGGCACCAGCGTAATCGGCAATGCTTCCGTCAATGTATTTTCAAGCGGCTTTGGTACCGCATTAAAACTAATAAATGCGATAGCAAGTGCGAGTGCGTGTAACCCAACCGATGATAAAAAACCTGACTTCATATTTTTCTACTTATGACTCTTGGTTGTAATTGTTAATTCTTGGCTATAATTGACTGCTACCATCATCGACCATTATTTGAAGGTGAGCTAGCAAGGGCAATATTACTAAAGCCAGCTTTTTGAATAAGATCAATAAGATCAAGAACTGTTTCATAATTGGCACTGCGTTCCCCTTGAACAACAACACGCTGTCCAAGCCCTTCTGAACTTAAAGCACCTACAGCTTTAAGATGAGGAACGATTTCATCACGCGGATAAAACTCTTTTTTTATCGCATAACGCCCATCGGCGGTAACCGACACGGTTAAAGGTTCCTTTTGCGCCGAAATAGGCCCAGCACCCGATTTTGGCAAATCCATAGGTACGCCATTAATTAAAAGAGGTGCAGAAACCATGAAAATAATCAATAGAACCAACATAACATCCACCATCGGCGTCACGTTAATCTCACTCATTAAAGCGCGTTTGCCGCCTCTACGCCGTCCGCGCCGTCCATGGCCACTTCCTGATCCACCAACCGACATCGCCATGATTAAAACATGCCTCCATTATTATTGCGCCGATCAAAAGAACCGCGATCTTGGCTTGTACGATCAAAAGAATCGCGATTAGGCGATACTGGATCGGGTGCAAGGCGATCGCTATTATTGCGTTCTTCTACGGTGGTAGCACGTGGGGCTGCTGCTTGCTGTTGGGCAAATTGATTGGTTTGCTGTACAGGGCGCTGCGGATTAGATCTTTCATCAATCTGGCGCGAAAGAATGCCAGAAAACTCGTCTGCAAAACCTTCAAGTTGCCCACCAATGCGTGCAGCATCAGCGCTTAATTTATTATAGGCAATAACCGCAGGAATAGCGGCAAGCAAGCCAATGGCGGTTGCAAGCAAAGCTTCGGCAATACCGGGAGCCACAATAGCAAGACTAGTATTTTGTGATTGGGCAATGGCCTGAAACGAGGTCATAATACCAATAACAGTACCAAAAAGACCGATAAAGGGTGAAGCAGAACCAATGGTTGCCAAAAGCCCAAGGCGCGATTCCAATCGGTCCGTTTCACGAGCAAGCGCCACATCCATTGCTTTATCAATACGCATTTGCAAGCCAAAGGGAGAGCGGGCGCCTTTTTCAAAGGATTTTTTCCATTCACGCATTGCGGCCATAAAGACTGTGCCCATGCCGGTTACACGGCGCTCATCAAGGTTGCGATAAAGATCTTCCAAAGATTGGCCAGACCAAAACACTTGTTCAAAGCGCTTTATGGCACGGCGCGCATTGGCAAAAGCAATCATTTTATCAAAAATAACTGCCCAACTCCAGATTGAAGCGATCATCAAACCGAGCATAACTAGCTTGACAATCCAATTGGCCTGCATGAAAAGGCCTAAAAGTGTAACATCCGCAACAGGAGCTATCGCGTCCATAATTATCTATCCTTAAAATGTCTACCCTTACACATAAGGGCTTCCTTCGTTTTCGCTCATAGTTTTGATGCGATATTTTACTTTTTGATTTAGTAAAAACGTCAATCTGCACCGCATTTTTGTTGATGATTTGCTAAAGGTTATATGGCTAAAAGCCTCACCAGTTCTACTAATCACATGTTGATGTATAAGCTTGAAAGATTTACGCATATTTAATTGCAAGCAATCTTTTACATCTTTTATTTTTGGCTGCTAAATTTGGTGAAACAAAGGCTGAAACTGGCCATCAATTAGGTATTTTAGCGGCTTTGTCAGCGTCGTTTGCTTTTAAAGTTGTAAAATTGGAAAATTATGGGCATTGCCAATCCAATGTGATCTTTCAAAAATAATGCTTTGCTATAAATGTATTGTTTTTCATATGGTAAGGGAGGTAGGTTTTTCAAGTTTTAAATATATTGCGATGATCATGGTTGGGGAGACACGAAATTGCAATATTAATGGCGCATTTTTAATTTTATAGCCTAATTCTTGATGTTGTCGTGAGCTGTTCCATATAAATATCTCATTAATGCGCAAAATGAGAAGATATAATATTAGCATTTAGTGGAAAATATCGCTTCTATTTGTAATTTAAGTGGTTTTAATTTAAGTATATTTAATATATTTAAACCTACATCTTTAAAAAAATCAAAAATGATGAAACGTTTAAAAAATAGAAAAATTTGAGCAGATAGAAATCGGCTAAAAATCGAGGAAAATACAGATGATAAACCTCAGAAACGCCAAGCGTATTGCAATCATTGGTGGCACAATGGAAGCTTGGTTTGCAGCCCTTACCTTTCGGCGGATATCAAGCACAGAGGTAGAGGTTATTGTTTATGATGACGAGCAAAAAATTAGTCAGGGCTTAGGTGCAGGTAGCTTACCGGTTCTAAGTGCGGCTTTACAAGCCAATCAAATCAATATTGATGAATTTGCCTTTGCAACAGATTTGACCATTAAACTAGGTTCATCGTTTGAAAATTGGCGCCATAGCGGTGACAATGATGTTTTTTTTCATCTGTTTCATGGATTTAATCAAGGCGTAGAAGAGCTTGATGTTATTGCTAATCGTACCTATCCATTTTTGGCAGGGCGGATTGCAAAAAACATGGATTTGGTGGGCTTTTATCCTGGTTTTTCCATGTTTACCCAAAATGTTCCGCAAGTTCAAGCTAATCTAATTTTAGGCGCTCGCAAAAGCGGTTTAATACCATCTTACCATTTTGATGTGCAAAAATGCCTCACCTATTTAAAAAATGTTGCGATTGGTCGCGGTGTTAAACATCAGGTTATGAAAGTACACAAACTTGTTTTAGATGATGAGGGTAATACAACTGCTCTTAATACCGACCTTGGTGATATTAAGGTGGATTTTGTTGTTGATGCGGCAGATACAAAGCGTTTAAGTCTTGGTAAAGCTTATCAAAGCAAATGGCACTCACTTAAAGAACAATTTGCCGTTGATCGTGTTTTACAATTTAATGTAGAGGCAGCCTTAGTAAATCCACGGCTTTTCACCCGTTCCATTGCAATGAAATGCGGTTGGTTACAGTTAGTGCCACTAAAAAATCATATTAGTGCTAGTTACTTCCTTGCTTCTAAATATACGAGTGATGAAGCCGCATTGAAAGAAGCGGCAGATCTACTTGAGCAAAAGATTACTTTTGCAAATCCTGTGGATCTTGATCAAGGATATTTTGAAAGCAATTGGCATAAAAATACTCTTGCTGTAGGTCCTGCTGTCGGCTTTATTGAGCCATTGGTATCAGCCAATCTTGCCCAGTTTTTCTCACTTATTTATAAGGTTGAGCAAGCGGTGATTGAAGGGCATGGTATTATTGGTGAAACAACCATTAAAGCCATTAATAAGGATCACGCAAAAACTTTTAATGAAATTGTTGATTTTACCCGATTGCATTATGAAACACAGCGCAAGGATAGTTCTTTCTGGCGCGATGTTAAAAAACTTACCCGCTCCAAAACCTATCAAGAATTGCGCAAAGTATTTGCTGAGCGTTTCCCGCGCGCTGTAGATTTGGAAAACTATTGTGGCTTTGGTTGGCCGCCCTTGTTTGCACCCCTAGACTGGATCACTGTTGCGAGCGCTATGGGAATTATTACACCACAAACGGCGCTAAGTGAATTGGACGTTATGCCAAGGGAAATTTTTGAGCAGGTTGAACGATATCTGCAAGGATAAAGCTGTTTTTCAATGCATGCAAATTATACTGCGCCAATGCGCACTGACTTATTGTTAAGGGTCAATCATGATTAATCTTAGAAATGCTAAACGTATTGTTATTATTGGCGGTGGAATCGCAGGTTGGTTTTCCGCGCTTAGTTTTCGCCGCATCGCGGCTCCTGAAGTCGAAGTACTATTATTGGAAGAAGGCGCAGATGACAATAAGAATGCTATTAAGGGCGGTTTTTCAAATCTGGTTTTTGGACTGCAAAAAAACGGCATTAATATTGAGGAATTTATAAATGCGACCAAGGCTACCGTAAAGTTTGGTTCTTCCTTCGAGGGTTGGCGTAACAGTAGCTTCAATGATATCTATTTTCATTTATTCCATAGTCTTAACGGTGGCAGTGAAGAGTTGGAGGGAACAACCAATCGAACCTATCCACTGCTTGCAGGACGTATTGCCGCCGGTCTTGATATGTTCAGTTATTTTGCTGGTTTCTCGTTGATTAATAATAATGCAACACAAGCGCAAGCTCATATTGCGCTTGCCTCTAATCGGACTGGATTATGGCCATCTTTCCACTTTGATGGAAACAAGATGGCTGATTTTTTAAAAACTGTTGCTAAAGCAAGAGGTATTAAACACAAGCATTTAAAAGTTGAAAAACTTATTCTTGATAAGGATGGTAAGACAACGGCTCTAAAAACGCCGGAAGGTAATTTGGATGTTGACTTTGTTATTGATGCTTCAGGTCTGCGCCGTATCGGTATTGGTGAAACCTATAAGCAAAAATGGCAGTCTTTCAGCAAAGAACTGATTTTGGATCGCATTTTGCCTTTTACCATCAAGCAGCCTAATGCAAATCCTGCGCTTTATACACGTTCTATTGCTATGCAAGCTGGCTGGATGTGGCAAATTCCACTTAACGATAAAATCGGTGCTGGCTATGTGTTCTCTAGCAAACACAGTGATGAACATGCCGCAATTAAAGAAGTTGAAGCCTATATTAGACATGCAATTGAACCGCAGGCGGTAATGCAATTTGATCCGGGGCATTATGAAAATGTCTGGTGTAAAAATGTCTTGGCTGTTGGCTTGTCATCTGGATTTATTGAACCCCTAGAGGCGACATCCATCGGCCACATGCTGCGAGTTCTTGAACGATTTGAAAATATTGTAAATGATGGCCATGGTATTATTGGTGAAAACACCATAGATACCTTCAATCAAGATAATCAAGCAGGTTGGGGTGAAATGAAAGATTTCCTTCGCCTGCATTATGATACCAGCCGGGAAGATACGCCCTTTTGGCAGGACGCTAAAAATGCAAAGCGTTCAACAGAATATCAGGATCTTTGCGAAGTCTTGAAAACACGTATGCCGCGATTTGTTGATCTTGAAGCCTATGCCGATTTTGCTTGGCAACCAATGTTCAATACAACCAGTTGGATTATGGTTGGTGCGGCACTTGGTGTTATCCCGCAGCAAGCTGCCTATGATGAACTTGCAACCCTACCAAAACCTATTTTTGATGAGGTACAGCAATATCTCATGCGGCAAAAGCAATTATTATCGCAATAACCCAATCTATAAAAATCTATTTAATCAAAAGGCTGTGATGAGGAATTTAATTCATCACAGCCTTATTTTTATCATTGCTGCGATTATCCGAATATTCATAGCGCGCGTTTATGGGTCTACTATAAATTTTATAGTAGGTTGAATAAGCCTTTTAATGATCTAAAAAGTTTAAGAGACAATAATTGTAAAAGCGATGTGACCTGTTCGGTGATGATAATCAAACTTTAAATGATATTTGCAGCAAAGGTCTTTGAAGTCTTGTTCAGCCAATGGATCATCGCTTAAAATTGTTAGCCTATCACCCGATGCTAAATTTTTTAACCGCCGCGCGGTTTTTAAAATGGGCATCGGGCATTTAAGGCCACGCAGATCATAGATTATCGGCTTAAGAAACCCAGCCATGACTTTTTCTTATTTTCTTGTACAGGTACTAAGGCAGCCGTTTGCTGATCTGATGAATTTTGAACGGCACTACTTTGTTGCGTCTGTTCAGTTGTTGGCTTTGCAGCAGGTGCACTTGCATTCGTTGGCAATGTCGTATTTGCTGAGGCTGGAACAATATCTGGCGCGCCACTACGTTCAGTAGATGCAGAACTCAAAGATGGTGGGGTACGACTTACCTTTTCACCCCTTGCGCGCCGGGCGCTCCAATCAGCAACAAGACGTGCTTCTTCAAGGCCGGCAATGGATGGTGAAGCAGGTTTTTTTGATTTCTTGTTTATTGCCTCTGAAAATGCCGAATTGTATTCAGCTTGGTAGGCGGCATAGGCGACAGGCAAACTCTGTGTTGGGGCAGGGCATGCGCCAGCTGGCGACAAGGGCTGACCGCTTGTGCTTCTGCGATTAAAGACATAACGCTTCTCACAAACATCAACTTGCGGTGGCTTTTTGGTCGCTTCAAAAATGTCATAACCTTCCTTTAGCATGCGCCAAAAGGAATAATTGGCGTCATTGCGATAACGCGCCATATTGGCAGCGGTCATGCGAAATGGAAATGCTTGTACTTGGAATTCATGTTGGCCGCCCCTAAAGGAATCGCGCCCAAAAGCATAAATTTCAGCAATGCTTTCATCGGTCATTGAATAGCAACCAGATGACGAACAAGCGCCATGTACCATTAAATGGCGCCCTGTACGACCATTGACAGCATCATAGGCATTAGGAAAACCAATGTTAAAAGCAAGATAATAATTAGAGTTTGGATTCATTTGGGTTGGGCGAACTGTATAGAAACCTTCTGGTGCTTGACGGTCTCCTTCAATGAATTTAGGTCCTAATTTACCTGACCATTGGCAAATCTCATAAGTTGCAATTAAGCCATATTGTCCATTTGATTTTTGTTTCCAAACTTCTAAAGCGCTTTCTTCCTTGAAAACGCGAATGATAATAGGTGATGTTTTTGGCATGCCCATTGCTGCCATTTTTTGTTGGATTTTGGCTGGTAATTCGCGCTCCGCGCGGCCTGACATAGATAGACTACCTCCGCCACTACCACTCCCGCCTTGTTGACAGCCGACAAGTGCCATGCTTGAAACCATAAGCGCCGCAAAAATAGCAGTTTTTATTTTCATGGATAACTCCTGCATCCGTCAAAGCGTATCATATACGCTGCAAATAGGTGAAAGTTTTAAAAATCACCTTGGTTAAACAAAATCCAATATTCAACAGCTTTCATAAGCTATCATTTTTATCAGCGCTATTTTGATGAAGCCATTTGTGCTTTATCAAGCATAGCAATAAGCATGTATTGCGGTTTTGTTTATTTTAGCCAAATTATGCTTTATTTTCTAGCATAATAGTAAGTTAAGATAAATGCTTGGTTAATAATTAACCGCAATAGTTTTTAAAATAACTATAAGTTCTTCACTTGTGCACAGACCGTTCTTGCTGCATTTTTATTTTCTGCCGATGTTACAACATAATTCTTGCCGCAGGTGACAGTCCGCGCTGGAATATACTCGTTTTGAAAAAGGTCATAGGCTGGTTTTAATTGTTGCCAAAAGGCCATTTCAGGGTGGTCATCAAATTGGGCTAAATTGTCATCACTCATTTTAAATGGAAAAATATGCATTGGTATGGATTTAGCCCCACCCTTAAATGCTTCACGTAGCAAAGCGTAAATTTCTTCAATCCTGTCATCACCCATTGCTAGGCAACCAACCGATAAGCAGTTGCCATGCACCATGATAAGGCTGCCAGTATAATTATTATTACGATCGCGCAAATTAGGGTAACCAACATTAAAAGCAAGATGATAATTAGACTTTGGGTGGAGCTGCTCTTTAGTTAAACTATAAAAGCCTTCGGGCACTTGATAATCACCCTCTTGGCGCTTTTGGCCAAGTTTTCCCGATTGTTTGCAAATTGTATAAAAGGCAAGTGGTTTATAGGTACCTTCAGCACTTTGCTTCCACACTTCTAAGGTATTTTCCTGTTTGAAAACCCGAATATAGATTGGGCTATCAATTTTAAGATCAAGGCTTGCCATACGCGTGGACAAATAGTCAGGCAAAGGCTTACTTTCCTTGGCTATTGGACTTGCATTTACTGCATGATAAGCAAATACTATATTAAATGCGATTAAAAGAATGGCAACGGCAATTATTGATGCCAAATTATGGCACAAATGAATAGCGGCAAGTTTATAGCGCCAATCAATCATTGCATTGTCCTTTCTTTTAATGGCTTTATGATGATCAAGTTATGAGCTGTAGCATATTGCTTTTATTAAAGACCAATTTGAGATGAAATGGCGTTTTATTAATGGCGAATGACAGTTTTTTGTATTGGTGGTAAATAATTTGTTAATTTTGCCGGGCAGATTGATAGCAAAATGGCAGCGTTTTTGGGGGGTAGTATGAGCAAGCAAGAACAAACTGTGTTGAGATTGGTATTTCCTCAGTGGCAGGGCGGTAATAATCCGGCCTATCAGATGGGAAGTACTTTGCTAAATTTTTTAGCGCCACAGCCAAGTTTTGCGGTTGAGCGAGTTAATGTCGCTAGTGACAATGAACAATCGCCATTACAGCTTGAAAATGGAATTATCGGGCGCGAAGTTTTATTAAAACAAGCCGATGAAGCGCGCAAAAAAATAGACCAACATCAACCGAAAAAAATAGTTGTTCTTGGCGGGGACTGTTTGGTTGATCTGGTTCCTTTTGCATATTTGAACGAGATTTATAATGGTGATCTTGCGGTTCTTTGGCTTGATGCCCACCCTGATGTTATGACGCCAGATGTTTTTCACAATGCCCATGCTATGGTTCTTGGCAATCTTTTGGGTAAGGGTGATGAAGATTTTGTCAAACGTGTCAAGCAACCAATAAAGCCAGAAAATGTCATGTTTGCAGGTCTTGGTAAAACCCTGCCATTTGAAACGGATTTTATCCATCTGCATAGTTTAAAAATAGCGAGCGCCAGTGCTTTAAAAGCATCAAGTGACAGCGTGATTGATTGGCTAAGCTCGATTAACGCTAAATATTTAGCCGTTCATTTTGATCTTGATGTTTTGAATGTCAAAAAATTTTCTTCCTTGTATTTTGGTAATCCAAATGCTGCAAGCAATGATTTTGATGGTATAACACAAGGTGAAATGCATTTGGCGGATATAGTGCGGTTGTTAAGTGATGTCGCTGCAAAGGTGGATGTTGTTGGACTTGGTATTGCTGAATATTTGCCATGGGATGCTATTGCCCTTAAAGGTGCTTTGGAAAAACTACCCATTTTACGCGATGGTGGCTAGCGGGGTAATCTTTCATAAAAAAAACAATATCAAAAATAATTTTGAACGACGTTCATTTTTTTCTTGCTTAACAAAATAACCCAAGCTATAGTGAGCTAAGTTCATTTTAAGACGGGAGTTTAACATGACGAGCGTAAGCGACAAAGAAGGCTTAGGTGCTGCAGGTGGCGAACAGGGTAGCTCGCAAAAGGACACGGCTGAAACAACACTACAAGTAGAAAGTGTTGAGGCGGTCATGGTGCAGGGACAAGCGGAAGGCAACCCAAATGGCGATACCCACAAGGTTGCTCGTCAATCCTTTAGCCAAATAGAAGGTGAATTTTCTGATAATCCACCAATCGCCAACTTGTTAACATCCCGCCGGTTTGGGCCTTTATTTGGAGCGCAATTTTTCTCAGCCTTTAATGATAATTTTTTAAAATTCACTTTAGCCTTGGTTGTTACTGCAACTGTTAGCCAGGCTTCAAGCGAGTCGCTTAACACTTTAGGGGCAGCTATTTTCATGTTGCCTTTTTTATTGTTTTCAGCAACGGGCGGCGAATTAGCCGATCGCTTTGATAAAGCGCGTCTTGCGCGGTTTTATAAATTAATTGAAATATTTGTTGCCGCTGGCGCAGCATTGGGACTCATCTTAGGCTCCATCCCAATTTTAATGGTTGCCTTATTTATGTTTGGCGTTGGATCTGCTTTATTTGGTCCGATTAAATATGCGGTTTTGCCAGAGCAAATTGCCCGTACTGACTTACCCAAAGCGAATGGTTGGGTGGAGGCTGCAACCTTTATTGCAATTCTTTTAGGCTCGTTACTTGCCGATTATAGTTTTGCAGGTCATCATGGTCCATCATACCTCACCGCTATTTTAATCGTAGTTTTTGCACTCTTGGGTTGGGTATGCTGCTGTTTTATGCCTTACCATGGTGCGGCAAAAGCAGATCTTAAAATTGACAAAAATATTATTCGCACCACCGGCCGCCTATTACATGAAATCAGCCGTGAACGTAAATTATTCATCGTATCCTTGATGATTTCTTGGTTCTGGTTGGTTGGTGCTGTTTTGGTGCCTATGATTCCAGCATTTGGTAAGCAGCTTGGTCAATTTGCCCATAGCAGCTCCTTCTTTCTTGCGGTTTTCGCCATATCCATTGCTATTGGTTCAGCTATGGCTGTTTGGGCGTCCGCTGGTCGCATTGTTCTTTTGCAATCGGTGTTTGGCAGTATTGTTTGTGCTATTGCTCTTCTTGATGCTGGTTTTAATGTTAAATCCATGGGAACGGATCAAATCGTCCACACTTATGGTGAATTTTTAATGGTTCCTGGTACAATTCGGTTAATGATTGATCTGGCTTTTACCGCTATTGGTGGCGCATTCCTTGTCGTGCCGGGTTTTGCTGCCCTTCAAGCATGGAGCGCACCACAAAGTCGTGCCCGTGTCATTGCGGCTAACAATGTTTTAAATTCTGGTATCATGGTCATTGGTGCGCTGGTCATCGCTTTTGTACAAAGCGGCAAGGTATTTTCAGTGCAATTATTTAGCGGTGCATCCTTGCATAGCGTATTGATAGGCTTATCAATTGCCTCGTTTATCGCTTCATTTTTTATGTTGCGTTATTTGCCAACCAATCCATTTCGTGATTTTATCACTATTTTATTCCGTGCTTTTTTCCGTCTTGAAGTTAAGGGGCTTGAAAACCTCAAAAATGCCGGTGAAACACCTATTCTTGCCCTTAACCACGTATCATTTTTAGATGGTTTATTGGCACTTGCTATTACCGATAATACTATGCGCGCTCCAGCTTTCGCTATTAATTCGGTTATCGCACGCCGTTGGTGGATCCGCCCTTTCTTAAAATATATGAACGCATTTCCAATGGATCCAACCCGCCCCTTGGCAGCACGTAGCCTTATTCGTGCTGTTAAAAATGGCTCGCCGCTGGTTATTTTCCCTGAAGGCCGGATTACGGTTACCGGTAGTTTGATGAAAGTTTATGATGGCGCGGCAATGGTTGCAGACCGCACCAATGCCAAGGTTGTGCCGATTAAAATTGATGGATTGGAGCGCACATTCTTCTCACGCCTTTCTGGTATTGCTGTGCGCCGCCAATTTTTCCCTAAAGTGCGCGTGACTATTACTGCACCGGTTGAATTGGAACTTGATCCTAAGCTGAAATCTCGCGCTCGCCGTCATGCTGCCGGTAATGAATTATACCGCATCATGTCCGATCTTGTTTTTGCAACATCAGGTCATGATGGCACAGTTTTGGATGCTTTGGTAAAAGCTGGTAAAGATTATGGCATGAGCCATGATGCGATTGAAGACCCAATGCGGGGTTTGATGAGTTATGGTCGTATGCTTACCGCTATCCGTGCCCTTGCCAAACCCCTTGCCAAGCATTTGGCAAAAGATAGCAATGTTGGTTTAATGATGCCAAACTCCAATGCTGCAGCGATTACCTTTTTTGCCTTGCAATCTGCCGGTAAAGTGCCAGCAATGATGAATTTTTCAGCTGGTCTTTCAACTTTAACCTATGCAACAACGGCGGCTGAAATTAAAACAATCGTCACATCGCGGGTATTCTTACGCCAAGCACGCCTAGAAGAACTTGCTGAAAGCTTAAAAGCCGTCAATATCCGCTTTGTATTTTTGGAAGATATGGCGAAAGAAATCAACTATTTAGCAAAAATAACTGCTATGGTTATGAAAACACGTCCCTTGGTTAAAAACCGCCAGCATCACGATCCTGCAGCTATCCTTTATACATCAGGTTCTGAGGGTACACCAAAAGGTGTGGTATTATCTCATGGCAATATGTTATCGAATGTTGCACAAGCTGCAGCAAGGGTCGATTTTAACAGTGCTGATCGTCTTTTCAATGTTTTGCCAATGTTCCATTCTTTTGGTTTAACGGCAGGTACTGTCTTGCCATTAACATCGGGCGTGCCAGTTTACTTTTACCCATCACCCTTGCATTATCGCATCATTCCAGAAGCGATTTATTCATCTAATGCTACCATTATCTTTGGTACCGATACCTTCTTAAATGGTTATGGCCGCAATGCCCATCCTTATGATTTCCGCTCAATCCGTTATTGTTTTGCAGGTGCAGAGCCAGTAAAATCAACAACCCGCGAAATGATGATGAATAAATTTGGCATTCGTGTGCTTGAAGGTTACGGCGTTACTGAAACCTCACCTGTTTTAGCACTCAACACCCCCATGTATAATAAGCCAGGTACGGTTGGTAAATTATTGCCAGCAATCACTCCGCGCCTTGAAGCGGTTGAAGGTGTTGATAATGGCGGTCGATTATTTGTTTATGGCCCAAATGTCATGGCTGGCTATTTACGGGTGGAAAAGCCCGGTATTATTGAGCCACCTGTTGATGGTTGGCATGATACAGGTGATATCGTCAATATTGATGATGAAGGTTTTGTTACCATTCTTGGCCGCGCGAAACGTTTTGCAAAGGTAGGCGGCGAAATGGTGTCACTATCGGCGGTTGAAGCAATGGCCTCGCGTGCTTTCCCAGGCGTTATGTTGGGCGTTGTAACTCTAAGCGATCCTAAAAAAGGCGAGCGTATTGTGCTTATTAGTGAAGAAGAACAAGTAAATCGACCAGATTTATTAAAGCTTGCACGCGCTGAAGGTATCCCTGAACTCTTTGTGCCATCGCGAATTATTTATGGAAAATTACCCTTGCTGGGCACTGGTAAGATTGATTATCCAGCCTTAAAAAAACAAGTTGAAGAAGCTTAATAGAGCAATCACATTTGATTGGTATAAAGTTTGAAAAATGGCCGGCATCGGATTGTGGTGCTGGCCATTTTTATTTCATGCATTTTTAGCGCCGTTTAAAATAGCCGTGATGTAACCGCTATGAATCTTTTACTCATTTAAGGGGTATGCCTATCAGCATATGGTGTTAATTTCTTAGTTTGTGTGCTTATTTAAAATTTTGAAAGATTGCGGTGAGTTTTTTATCCTCATCAAAATAGAAGGATAAATCCTTAAAATTCCATCGCTCTTCATTGATTTTGGTGAATGGTAAATAATCCTCTATACATGCTTGGCTTTTGCCAAATAAATATAGGTCATCATTAAAGACATCTTTTAACGAGCTATTTGCATAAGGTTCCACTGAAAAGTAACTTAATGCATTTTTGTGGTAGCCAAATTCTAATTTGAACATTCCATCCCATAGAACGAGCAACGCCGTATCTTTTTTTAATATTGTTTCATTAATTGGAAAAAGTTGCATCACACTTTCAATCGAAAGCGCTTGCTTGAGCAGGTAACCTTTTTGGATCAGCATTGTTGTTTTTAAAACAGGCATTTTTAGCTCTTAATCGATTAAATCATACATGAATAATTTATAATGATAAAACTGCAATTTAAAATAACGGGTAAAAATATTGCGTGAAAAATACCCTATGGAAATTATTGGCAAAAAAAACGGGTATGATTTTCACCATACCCGTAAAACGCTTTTACTTATAATGCGCAAAGTTTATGATTTACTCTGAGGCGTTTCATCATTTTCAGCTTTGCTATCATCAGTAGGCTCGGATGATTTCATATCTTCGCCTTCAATTGGCTTTTCGATATCAAGCTTAACACTGCGGCCTGCCTTTGGCACACCGGAACTACGGCTTGTTTCATTACCAAGATTTCGTGATGGCTCTTTGCCTGCCATAACTTCGATAATTTCTTCGCCTGTTAAGGTTTCATATTCAAGTAAACCTTCAGCAAGGCGCACCCATTCATCTTTCTTTTCGAGTAGGATTCGTTTTGCTTCTTCATAAGCTTCATCAACGATTCGGCGCACTTCAGTATCAATAATTTGCGCTGTGTGCTCGGACATAGCTTCTTGTCGCGGCGGGCCATAACCTTCTTCTTGATTGCTACCATAAGCAACTTTACCAAGCTGATCAGAAAAGCCCCATTTGGTGACCATAGCACGAGCTAATTTGGTGGCTTGTTCAATGTCGGATGATGCACCAGAGGTGATATTTTCCTTGCCAAATTTCAATTCTTCAGCAATACGGCCACCCATTGTAATGGCAATGCGCGATACCATCCATTGATAGCTCATGGAATAACGGTCGCCTTCAGGCAATTGCATCACCATACCAAGGGCGCGACCACGCGGAATGATAGTTGCTTTATGGAGAGGATCGGCTTTAGCAACATTTAAAGCAACAACCGCATGGCCTGCTTCGTGATAGGCGGTTAATATTTTTTCGTCTTGTGTCATCGCGGTAGAGCGACGCTCTGCCCCCATTAATACTTTATCCTTTGCATCTTCAAATTCTTGCATGGTGACAAGGCGCTTATTGCGTCTTGCAGCCATAAGGGCTGCTTCATTGACAAGATTCATCAAATCCGCACCAGAAAAACCGGGTGTACCACGGGCAATAACTTTTAAATCAACATTGGGAGCTAGCGGTACATTGCGCACATGCACTTGCAAAATTTGTTCACGGCCAGCAACATCGGGATTTGGCACAACAACCTGACGATCAAAACGACCTGGACGAAGAAGCGCAGGATCAAGCACATCAGGACGGTTGGTCGCAGCAATGATGATGACATTTTCATTGGCTTCAAAGCCATCCATTTCAACCAATAACTGGTTTAATGTTTGCTCACGCTCATCATTACCGCCGCCAATGCCGGCGCCGCGATGACGACCTACGGCATCAATTTCGTCGATAAAGATAATACAAGGCGCATTCTTCTTGCCTTGCTCGAACATATCGCGGACGCGGCTTGCACCAACACCAACAAACATTTCAACAAAATCAGAACCAGAGATGGTGAAAAACGGTACATTTGCTTCGCCGGCAACTGCGCGGGCAAGCAAGGTTTTACCCGTTCCTGGAGGACCAACAAGTAAAACGCCGCGTGGAATACGTGCGCCAAGGCGTTGGAATTTTTGTGGGTCGCGTAAGAATTCAACCACTTCTTCCAAGTCATTCTTGGCCTCTTCAACACCTGCAACGTCATCAAAGGTAACTCTGCCATGCGCTTCGGTTAATAGCTTGGCCTTAGATTTACCAAAGCCCATAGCCCCGCGTGAACCGCCTTGCATTTGGCGCATGAAAAATACCCAAATAGCAATAAGAATAACAATGGGTATGATGGTGCCAAGAATGCTTACTAGTGGGCTTGAACCGGTACTTTCAGGTTTAACCTTGATGCCAATATTATTATCTTGAAAGGCTTTGTAATCTGGTTCCTTAGGGCCAACAGTTTTAATAAGCGTGCCATCGGTAGCAGTTGCAACGATATTTTGGCCGTCAATAGTAACTTCTTTAATTTGCTTATTATTAACACGCTCTAAAAATGTTGAATAATCAATCTCGCCACTTATTCCTCGTTGTCCAGTTCCCTGAAACATTGAAAATAGTGCAATAATAACAACTGCGATAATACCCCACAGGACAACGGAACGGTAATTCGGGTTCATATCAAATCCATATCTAAGCCAAAGGCACTTATAATTTTGTCAATTCTTTTGTATTCTTGTCATAGTTTTCACCGACAAAACCCCAACACAACATCTTGCGCGACATGTCGATTGTCAAATTCATTCATAAACAACTAAAAGTTGCTATAAATACTTCTCCGGCATATTCCCAGAAGAAGTTTTTTGTAACATATGTTTTCATTCTTCACTTGCCAAGGTGTAAGACGGTATTTCTGCAAGGTTTTTGTTAGCAACGTCATCTATTTTTATTTTTATCGCCATTCTTTGCTTAAAAAGTCGATATAATGGCGACAACATGGCGAAATCATGGCTAGATGCGAGCCAATGAAACGGCATTAAGACCGGAGTAATTTGATAATGGGGGCTGCAACAATCTAACTGGTCGATAAAGGGCAGTTCGCTGCCTGATTTTTTGTCAATTAAAGGCGAAGTTAATAAGGATGGTATATGAGGTTTAATCTTATTGGAATTGCGATTGCCGATTTTGTTTAACCTAGAATGTACCTCTGACAGTTTTGGCGCGCGTACAATAAATTCTTCTTGATTTTTATTCGTAAAGGCAAACCGCCCATCCCAGATTGCGGTTTCCTGAGCTTTCACAGTGATAGGCACTAAGTTGCGCAGTTCACGCCAAAGCCTTAATTCATAGGGATGATTTTCAATTATAGTGGCACTATGAGTTGCTTTTTTTGCCTCAGCCCCATATGCAAGAAATTCAATAAGTGCATGAGGCGCCGGTTTAACATATGCCTTGCCGCCAATAAGTCCTGCTAAAATTTCAATAAAATGAATAAATATAGGCTGTTGTCGCAGCGAATCATTAGCAATTTTAATTATAAGTTGTTCATCGCGCCAATGGGCATTGGTTTCTATAATGAGTTTGGCAATATGCTGTGCATTTTTTTCCCGTTGCAATCGTGCCGTTTCAAGTTGGGCGCAAATCTCATTCTCAATCGCTGGGGTAGGATTTTTGCGAATGCGTACCCGTTCATAATGCAAATTGTCATTGCTCGGATCATCCACCCAGTTAATATTTTTTGTTAGCAAATAGTTACGCAAATCGGCTCTTTTGCAATCGAGTAATGGGCGCAATAATCTGAACTCTTGTTGTAATAGTGCCTCTTTTGCCATGCCAGCGAGACCGCGCCCTTTATCAAGGCGCATTTGCCGCATGCGGAAGGTTTCAATTTGATCGTCAAATGTATGACCAGTTACAATAATATTGCTGTTATAATGGGCGGCAGCCTCGCATAAAAGATTATAGCGGGCAGTTCTTGCCTTGTCTGAAATGCCCACCTTGGGCTTGTCACCTTGCCAGACATAGATGGTGTGCCGGATATTATGTTGACGACAAATTTCTGCAACGCCTTGGGCTTCAACTAGGGATTCTGGTCGAAGACCATGATCAATTGTAACAGCAACAAGGCGATTATCTTGATCATGTTTTTGTAAAAACTCACGCAATAAGAATAGCAAAGCCAAAGAATCACTGCCCCCAGACACGGCGGCAATGATATTTTGGCTTTGCTCAAAATCTTCAATTAAAAAATTTGGTTTTAAATTTGCTATCACGGGTTACAATTAAGGCGCTTTTGTTCATCGACTACCCGCTTTAACACTGCAGGTTCTGCTTGTTTATATTCTTGTGGCACTTTTGCAAAGACCGCACAAGCAGTTTCATCGTCATTAAGTTCTGCCATTGTCATACCAAGTTTAAGCATATTTTCAGGCGCGCGCGGTGTCGAGTTATAATTCCTCTCAACATCCATATAGGCTGCGGCCGCTTCACGATAGCGCCCTTGACCATAAAGCGATTCTCCAAGCCAAAAGGAAGCATCGGCAATTAATGGGTCGCTTGGGTAGCGCTCTTGAAAGGCGCGAAATATCGGTTCTGCGGCGCGATAATCGCCGGCAAGAATTGATTGGTATCCAACCTGATAAAGCTCTTTTGAGCTTGAAGTTTGTGGCACAGAGCTAGTCTGGTTACCACCTGTTGGAACACTTGCCTGCGAATTTTTATCGCTCGTGCTTTCAATAATATTGCCGTCGCGGTCAAAATGAATGGAGCCTAAATTTTCTGTGCCACCATTGGTATTTGGTTTAGCTTGGGTACTTGACCCAACATTTTTGCTATTTTCCACGCTACTATTAGAGCTTGTATTTGCTATTGCGCGTGATGAATTATTAGCTATAGCAGGCTGAGAGCTAAGTGATGTTTGACGTTGCTGACGTTCGGCAATTGCTGCATTGCTTGGCTTTTTGCCTTCTAGGATATCAATACGGTTTTGCATTTCTAAAACCTGTATATTCAAGTTTTCAACTTTAGTGGTCAAATCACGCAAAGCTTGCTCTAGCTGAATGGTGCGCGTATCAATTTGTGGTGAGGCTTGTGCAACATTTTGGCTTTTATTGCCGCCAAGAACCCGTTCTAAAAAATTGGGGTTTTGTTGCGCCTGTGCCATTGGTACTTGCATTGCAGTCAAAGAAAGGACGGGGACAAATAGGGCCGTTGACAAAAACCTTTTTGTTGAGCGTTCCATAAATTACCTCAATTTCCATAACTTTGTTTTAAGCGTTTGTTTATTGCCGCTGTGCAGCAGCTATAATGATATATCCAGTTTTAATCTATTAGGCAGACAGCTTCACTTTTGATTTGCCTTAATGAATTTAGGCTATAAATGCCAAAACTATATAAGGTCGTCCAAGTAGCTTTTCAATTCGTTTGCTGTGTTGGCTTTAATCTGCCTTTTGACTTTGGTGAAATTTTGTTCAAGATGGTGATGAAATGTGATTGTTTCGTGATTTTTTGCGTCAAAATTTATAATGGTTCAAAATATTTTTTTGCATTTCAGTTGCAATATTTGCTCAATAAATTTTAGGGCAGTAAAATCCGGATTGAAGCATATATGTTCGGCGTTTTGGATAATTAGAAATAATTATCTAATATTAAAAGATATTTTAGAAAATAAATGCATTATTTTATGAAAAATTAATTCATCAGTTCTCTTTTGTTGGTTTGAAAAGGACTATCTTTATTTAAGAATTTTTTTAATGGCATATCGCTTTAAAATAGGCGGCTATTGCCTTTTAGCTTTAAATGATGGAGCTTTAAATGAGTGGCATAGAAAAAAACACAACAGCCAAATCCACTAAGGGGCGTGGCAAGGTTTATAATTCCATTTTGGAAACAATTGGCGATACACCGCTTGTTCGGGTTGATAAATTTGCCAAAGCTAAGGGTGTTGGTGCGAATTTACTTTTAAAGCTTGAATTTTTTAATCCTCTTGCAAGCGTCAAGGATCGCATTGGTTATGCAATGATTGATGCATTGGAAAGGGCGGGCAAAGCCGTGCCTGGTAAAACGGTATTTATTGAGCCAACTTCGGGTAATACTGGTATTGCTTTGGCCTTTGTTGCGGCATCAAAAGGCTATCGTATTATTTTAACTATGCCGGAAACCATGTCGGTTGAGCGACGTAAATTGCTTAAATATCTTGGTGCTGAACTGGTTTTGACAGAGGGCGCAAAGGGTATGAAAGGCGCTATTGCGAAAGCACAAGAATTAGCGCAAGAAATTCCCGATGCGATTATTCCCCAGCAATTTGAAAATCAAGCCAATCCTCAAATCCACCGCGAAACAACCGCCGAAGAAATCTGGAATGATACCGATGGTCATGTCGATTTCTTTATTTCCGGCATTGGTACTGGTGGTACAATCACTGGTGTGGGGCAAGTATTAAAAGAGCGTAATCCCGATGTTAAGATTATCGCAGTAGAACCAAAAGATTCTCCCGTTTTATCAGGTGGCAATCCCGGCCCACATAAGTTGCAAGGTATTGGCGCTGGCTTTGTGCCAGACACATTAGATACAAAGGTTTATGATGAAATCATCACCATTGCCAATGATGATGCCTTTGAAAATTCTCGCGCGCTTGCGCGTATTGAAGGTGTTCCAGTTGGTATATCGGCTGGTGCTGCTTTAACAGCGGCAATTGAAGTTGGTAAGCGTCCAGAAAATAATGGCAAGAACATTGTGGTTATTATTCCTTCCTTTGCAGAGCGCTATTTATCGACTGCGCTTTTTGAAGGGCTTGAATAGGATCTATGTCTCATAATTGACATAGTCTAATTGTGAATTTTGAATATAAAAAGCACCAATTGACAAGGTTCCATTGGTGCTTTTTTGCTTTAAATAATAATTATCCGCCCCAATTATTTTATTGAATAAACCTCATATAATATGTGGGTGATAGCTCGATGAGGGTTTATAAAAATCTTTACAATAATATTTACAAGCGTTTTTCATTATTTTATGACGCTGTGATTTATGGCTTTTGCCAAATTTATCCACACAAGTTGCAAGATGCTATTTTGTCAATTAAGCGATGTGGTTTATAAGAGATTAACGACAGAATCATTGCGCTGATTTTGATGCGAAGTGATTTGTCTATAAAGTTTGGTTTAGCGGTTAAATATCCGCAGTTTAGGAAGTGAGTTATAGATATGCGCATTACAGTTGATCGTGCCAATCTTCTCAAATCATTGGGTCGTGTTCATCGGGTCGTGGAGCGGCGCAATACCATCCCTATCCTGTCTAACGTATTGATTGAGGCTGATAATGGTCAAATGTTGCTTAAAGCAACTGATCTTGATATTGAAATAACCGAAACAACCACATCAACTATTGAGCAAGCAGGCGCTACAACCGTTCCAGCCCATCTTCTTTATGACATTGTTCGTAAACTTCCAGATGGTGGCGAAGTAAGTCTTTCGATGAATGGTGAAGGCAATGCGGTTGCCGTTGCTGCAGGCCGTGCTAGCTTTCGTTTGCAATGCTTACCAAAAACCGATTTTCCTGAATTGAGCACTGGCCAATTTAGCCATTCATTTGAAATCAAGGCTGAAGATTTAAAGCGCCTTGTTAATTCTACGCAATTTGCAATTTCCACCGAAGAAACTCGCTATTATTTGAATGGTATCTATTTCCATGTGGTGGAAAGTGATGGCGTATTAAAGCTGCGTGCCGTTGCAACTGATGGTCACCGTTTGGCGCAAGCAGAGCTTAATGCACCTCATGGCACCGAAGGCATGCCCGGCGTTATCATTCCGCGTAAAACCGTTGCTGAATTGCAAAAGCTGGTTGGTGATGACAATGAAGCTTTGGTAAAAATCGAATTATCGGATGCTAAAATTCGTTTTTCGGCAGGTTCTGTAGTTTTAACATCAAAACTCATTGATGGTACATTTCCTGAATATGGCCGGGTTATTCCACAAGGCAATGATAAAAAATTGATTATTGATCGCGCCGCCTTTGCAGCAGCAGTTGATCGCGTATCAACTATTTCAAGCGATCGCGGCCGCGCTGTTAAACTTACAATTGGTGATGGACAATTAAAGCTCACGGTTAATAATCCAGATTCTGGTAGTGCTGAAGATGAGTTAAGTGCAGATTATGAAGCTGATCCTTTGGAAATTGGCTTTAATTCTCGCTATTTAATGGATATTACTGGGCAATTGGCGGGCGATGAAGCAATATTCTTATTAGCTGATTCTGGTTCGCCAACTTTGATCCGTGACAGCAATGATGCTGATGCGCTTTATGTTTTGATGCCCATGAGAGTTTAGAAATTGAGAGTTTAGAATTTGCGAATGTAGATTCTGCGAGTTTAGATCTATTGGGCAGATTTAGATTTTTTGAGATAAGGTCAAATAATAGATTTGTCTGATATTCAATCCTATGGTGAAAAAATGCGGGTTCGCGGGCTTAGTCTCGCGGCTTTTCGCAATTATGAAAGCCTTAATTTGGCTTTTTCTGGCCAACATGTTGTGTTAACTGGCCATAATGGCGCCGGCAAAACCAATATATTGGAAGCCATATCGTTATTATCACCAGGCAAGGGTTTGCGCCGTGCCGGTTATAATGAGCTTATCCATGGCGCTTATGATAAAAATTTAGCCTCAAAACAAAACGGTTTTACAATCTTTGCTCGCCTTGAATGTGATATTTATGGCGAAGCGCAAATTGGTACCGGTATTAATGATAATGAAAGCACACGTAAAGTGCGCATCAATGGCGCAAATGCTTCGGCCGATAATTTGCTAGAATATAGCCGCATTAGTTGGCTAATTCCAGCAATGGATGGGCTTTTTACTGGTACTTTATCGGACAGGCGGCGTTTTCTTGATCGACTGGTTATGGGGCTTGATCCCCTGCATGGGCGGCGGGTTATCAATTTTGAAAAAGCCATGCGCTCACGCAATAAATTATTAAGTGACAATGTTGATGATGCCTATTGGATGAGTGCATTGGAAGCGCAAATGGCCGAACTTGGGGTGGCAATTGCTGCAGCGCGCAAGGAAATGGTGCGCCTTATGGGGGCAATGATTGAAAAAATGCTGTTAAACAGCTTGTTTCCCATGTCGGTTTTGAGTGCGACTGGTCTTTTGGAGGCTAAGCTTGATGAAGCTGCCGCGGTTGATGTCGAGGAAGATTACCGCGCGCTTTTAGAACAAAATCGCCCGCTTGATGCACGGGCAGGGCGTACGTTGGAAGGCCCTCATCGCAGTGATTTAGAGGTCAGCCATCTCATTAAATCCATGCCGGCGGCGCTTTGTTCAACCGGCGAACAAAAGGCATTGTTGACGGGGCTTATTTTATCCCATGCACGTCTCATTGGTGAGGTTTCAGGCATGACACCAATTCTACTTCTTGATGAGATTGCCGCCCATCTTGATCCTTTGCGGCGGATTGCACTTTTTGAAATTCTCGATCAATTGCAAGCCCAAGCCTTTATGACCGGAACGGATCACGCACTGTTTGTGGGGTTAGAGGGCAGGGCGCAATTCTTGTCAGTCAAAGAAAATCATGTTGAGGCTTATCATAATGCCTAATTCTACTTGTTAACTGATAAAAGAAACTATTTTTACATTATTTGCCATATGTAAGTCCTAATTTAAAATAATAATAATTATAAATTGAGCTTATTTTATTGTTAAAAATGAATATATTTTATGATACTATATTTAAATATCTTATGAAATGTATTAAGAGCATGCTTAATCAAAAATTTTGAATTCCAAGAATTTTAATAATTATTTTAAGTTATAAGGGGCTGCTTAAGATGGCTAATATCGTTGGCATTGAAAATATGAGTGTTGAAGAAATACGTGAGGAAGTGGCCAAAGGCGGTCGCTTTGTTCAGTATATTTGGTGTGTTTCTATTATTATTATGTCATTTAAAAATCCGACTGACATTTTCTTTGTGCGTAGTGATGAATCGGCAGCTAAAAAGGCTTTGCCTTATACGTTACTGACCCTGTTTTTGGGTTGGTGGGGCTTTCCTTGGGGGATTCTTTATAGTTTTCAATGTTTAGGTGTAAATACAAGTGGCGGTTATGATCTCACTGAAGAATTTATGCAAAGCATAAATGCTTCACTTCATGATGAAGCGATTGCAATGGATTATTCTGAGGCTGTTACAGAAAATGCCGACGCGGAACAGGATTTAAAGCCTAAGGATGATAATCGTCCCGTCAATCGTAGTGGTTCTGTTGTGCAGCGTTAAATATCAAAGAAATACCAAAGTTGCGGTGCTTTAGATAGGCTGTCTTAAGCACTGGTTGGTAACTGTCTTACTAATGCTGTAACGGGTTGCATGAGGATATATTTTAAATTGTTAAAAAAATAATTGCGGTTTTCTTGTGAAGCCAATAATGTAGATTTTTAGTGAATTTAATTTTCGTACATGGTCAATGCCATCGGGAGTTATTGACATTTATTGAAGGTCAGTTGCTTTAGCAATCACCAATGAAAGGCATGTCATGTCCGCAAAGTTGATTTATATCCTCAATGGTCCAAATCTTAATATGCTCGGCACGCGTGAACCAGAAATTTATGGTGCAGAAACCTTAAAAGATGTTGAGAAACTATGTGAAAAAGCAGCAAAATTGGCTGGTTTTGATATTCGCTTTTTACAAAGCAATCATGAAGGGCAATTGGTTGATTGGATACAAGAAGCGCGCGCAGAGGCCGCTGCCATTGTCATTAACCCAGCTGCCTATACCCATACATCGGTTGCCATCCTTGATGCCTTAAAAAGCTTTGATGGTTTGGTTGCTGAGGTGCATATTAGTAATGTTCATCAACGGGAAGCTTTCCGTCATCATTCTTTTGTGTCAACAAGGGCTGATTGTGTTATTGCTGGCTGCGGCACTCTTGGTTATCATTTTGCTATTGACTTTGTTGTAGGTAAATTAAAAACAACCAAATAATAGTGAAGTTATTAGTTACAGCTATAGGATCTTATTTTACCCTGCTTTTGCGCCTTTAAATTTATTAAAAATTCGGCTATCAACTTCACTTGGTCGTCAATTGTTAGGTTAGCCCATTTCTATTTGACGCAGCAATTTTATTTTTTAACGCCCCCTCTTATGATTTTCCATTTCTTTTGAGAATTCTGCGCTATAAAAAGTTTAAAATGCTTGCCGTGCTACAGGCAATAAGTGCATTATCCCCTTGATTAGACCAAGAATTTTATGAAAAAGGCAAATTTTCTGTAGAATATGCCCATAAGGTGCGCAATATTGCCGCAAGGCGCATAAAGAACTTTTCTAAATTGTTATCACGCGCTATTAGTTGCCTAGAATGCGCCACAATTATAGTTGTGGCAGATTCGCATTGATTTTTAATTTATTCAAAATGATAAAATTAATGGGAATAGAAATAACCAATGATGGCTTTTGATCCGTTGATTGGCCTTGAAAACAACATTAACTGGGACCCTCGCACAGAATATGCACTGCATATGGAGAGGCAGGTAAGAATGAAAAACTTAACAAAAATACTGGGCATAGTCGGTGTGTTTGCATCGATGTTATTGCTGTCTGGTTGCGATATTGTGGTATTAAATCCCGAAGGGTATGTGGCACAAAACCTGCGCGATGTTATTTTGATTGCAACAGGTGTTATGCTTTGTATCGTTATACCAGTTATGGCCGCTGTGGTCATTTTTGCGTATAAATATCGCTCAACCAATACCAAGGCTGAATATCTTCCTGATTGGGGCCATTCAACAAAAATTGAAATGTGGATGTGGGGCATTCCGATTGTGGTTGTTGCACTTCTTGCTATCTTGTTGGTTGCTTATACCAATAAATTTGAGCCATCTCATCCGCTTGATGAAAAAGTTGCAGGCAAGGTTGAAGATGCTTTGCAGATTGACGCGGTTGCCATGGATTGGAAGTGGCTCTTTATTTATCCGCAATATGGCGTTGCTTCTATCAACGAAATTTATGCGCCTGTAAAGAAACAAGTTTTCTTACAGCTTTCATCAGAACAATCGGTTAATGCATTTTGGGTCCCATCACTTGGTACTGTTCTTTATGCAATGCCGCAGATGAACGCCAAACTTCACCTTTATACTGAACATGAAAATGTTTATAAAGGTATGTCAGCCAATTATAGTGGCGATGGTTTTGCCAATATGCGTTTTGAGTGGCACTCAGTTTCTCAGCAAAAATTTGATGATTGGATCGCTAAGGCACGTGCAAGCAACCAAGCTCTTAATGCTGAGCGTTATGCAGAGCTTAAGAAAAATAAAAATAATCGTAACTTCCATGAGCCTGAATATTTCTCATCGGTACCAACGGATTTTTATTATCGCATCGTAAACCGTTGTGTTGATGGTTCAGCTTGTAACGAACAATTGATGGCAAAGGCTGCAGCCCAATCGCTTTGGGGTGAACTCTGCTCTGTTGTTGAACCTGAACTTGTCGTACAAGCGCGTGATACTTTGTCAAAAGAACCTGCTGAAGCTCCAGCACATTAATCTCCATAGATGGACGCGCGCGATCATAGTGCTGCTGCCCATCCATTTTGAAATCTAGAATTTGGGTTAAAAAATGTCATCATCATTTCTTTTCGGAAGACTGACTGACCCCTCAGCGGAAGCATTCCATGCGATAACGCATGAACCTATTGTGCTTTACACTGTTATTGCAATTGTTGTGCTCGGTGCCGCCGTGCTTGCAGCAATTACATTACTCGGTTGGTGGGGTATCTTATGGCGCAACTGGATAACAACAGTTGATCATAAGCGTATCGGAATTATGTATATCGTCCTTGCAATTGTTATGCTTGTGCGCGGCTTTGCCGATGCAGTTATGATGCGTACGCATCAGGCTTTTGCAGTTGGACAGTCAGGTGGGTATCTCCCTGCTGATCACTTTGACCAGATCTTTACTGCGCACGGCGTTATCATGATTTTCTTCATGGCAACCCCTTTGCTTTTTGGTATTTTCAATTATGTTATACCTTTGCAAATTGGTGCACGCGACGTAGCGTTTCCGTTCCTTAACAATCTTGGTTTTTGGATCACTTTTGCTGGTGCCATTCTTATCAACATATCACTGGCACTTGGTAACTTTGGCCGCGTTGGTTGGCTTGCCTATCCACCGCTTTCAGGTCTTGAGGGAAGTCCCGATACCGGGGTTGACTATTACCTATGGTCCTTGCAGCTATCGGGTATAGCGACGACCACGGGTGCGGTGAACTTTGTTGCAACTATCATCAAAATGCGTGCTCCTGGCATGACTATGATGAAGATGCCAGTTTTTATCTGGACCGCTCTTGTATCTAATATCTTGATCCTTTTGATCTATCCAGTGCTTACTGTTGCTTATGTGCTTCTTGCGCTTGAACGCTATTTGGGTTTCCCATTCTTTACCAATTATGGTGGCGGCAATCCAATGGTTTGGATCAACTATGTATGGATCTTCGGTCACCCTGAAGTTTACGTGCTTGTTGTGCCTGCTTTTGGTATACTTTCAGAAATCGTTCCGGTTTTCTCAAGTAAGCGCCTTTTTGGTTATACCTCGATGGTTTGGGCAGTGTTGGTTATCCTTCTTCTCTCCTTCCTCGTTTGGGCTCACCACTTCTTCACTATGGGTGGCGGTGTTGCCGTTAACAGCTTCTTTGGTATTGCTACCATGATTATTGCTGTGCCAACAGGTGTTAAAATCTTCAACTGGCTGTTCACCATGTATAAGGGTCGCATTCGCTTCGAGCCACCAATGCTTTGGTGCATGGGCATGATGTTTACCTTTGTTGGCGGTGGTTTGACTGGTGTTCTCTTGGCTATGGTTCCAGCTGATTGGCAGTTCCATAACAGCTTGTTCCTTGTTGCCCACTTCCATCACACAATTATTGGTGGTGTTGTATTCTCTTACCTTGGTGGTCTTGCTTTCTGGTTCCCGAAAGTATTCGGTATCAAGCCAAATCGCGCTCTTGGTATTGCGTCATTCTGGTGCTGGTTTGTTGGCTTCTATGTTGCCTTCTTCCCGATCTATGTTGTTGGTTTGCTCGGCGCAACTCGCCGCTTGCAACACTATGTCGATCAATCTTGGCAAATATATTTTATCATTGCGGCAATTGGTGCTTTAATCATTGCTCTTGGTATTTTGTGCTTCGTTGGCCAAGTCTTGCTTGCCATCTGGTATGGCATCAAACACAAAGGCAATTTGCCAATTACCCAAAACGATCCTTGGGGCGATGCTCGTACGCTTGAATGGTCAATTTCTTCACCTCCTCCTGCCTATAACTTCGCAACTGTACCACAGGTTCAAGCAGAAGATGCTTATTGGGATATGAAGGTGCGTGGCGAAAAACGCCCAACAACTGGCTTTACAAAGATCCACATGCCTGCAAATACTGCAGCTGGTTTTGTTATCGGTATTGCTATGCTTGCACTTGGCTTTGGACTTGTCTGGCACATTTGGTGGTTGGTTGCTCTTACATTTATCTTTACAATTGCAAGCGTAATCGTCCATTCATTCACAGCTGATCATAATGGCTATTATATCTCTGCTGAAGAGGTACAAAAGACCGAGGATCATTTTACTGCTGTTCTTGAAGGCAAAGGAGCAAGAGCATGAGTGCAACAGCTCTAAATAATAACCATGCAGACGATCACGGCCATGGCCATGAAGAAGTAGATTCTGTAAAAACCTTTGGTTTTTTCGTTTATATTCTTCAAGATTTGATCTTGTTTGCAACACTTTTCGCAAACTTTGCCGTTTTCTCTTCAGCTTATGCTGAAGGGATCGTCGGTAAGAGCGTGATTGATCTGAACTTTGTGGCAGTTGAAACTGCATTTCTTTTGCTTTCTTCTATCACTTATGGCTTTGCAATGATCCAATTGCATCGCAATAATATTTCCGGTGTACGCCTATGGCTCGGCATTACCTTTGTTTTTGGTATCGCCTTTATTGCTATGGAACTTTATGAGTTCGCTCATTTGTTCCATGAAGGTGCACAGCCTTGGACATCAGCTTACTGGGCATCGTTCTTTACCCTTGTGGGTACGCACGGTTTGCACGTTACTGCTGGTCTTATCTGGATGGCTGTCATGTTCGTGCATCTTGCTCGCACAGGTCTTTCATCACAAAATAAAACACGCCTTACCTGCCTTTCGTTATTTTGGCACTTCCTAGATATCGTTTGGGTTGGCGTATTTACCGTTGTCTATTTGTTGGGGGCTTTATAATGAGCGCACATACACAAGAAAACCACGACAACAGCACATCCAAATATATAACCGGTTTTATCATATCGGTTGTTTTGACAATCGCTTCTTTTGCTCCAATCATGGCCGGTTGGCTCGCTGAATGGTCAATTAGTGCGAAAGTTATCTATTTGCTTGGTCTTGCATTTATTCAAATGGCCGTGCAGATCGTTTTCTTCTTGCATTTGAGCGATGGACCTGATTCCAAGTGGAATATTACTTCCATGTGGATCACCGTTGTAGGCGTGCTTGTCATTATATTTGGCACATGGTGGACCATGTTCCATCTTAACTATAATATGATGGGTGGCTCTGGTCGTGTGATCCAGACCGATGTTATCTATCCTGCGACATCTGCTGCACCTGCAGCAATTGCGCCAGCAGCGCCAAATGAAGCGCCTGCTGCTTCGCAAAGTGAAGCGCCAGCTCAATAATTTAAGTGATTTATTGATCTGTTAAAATAATTAAAAGCCCGCTTAGTTGTTGCTAAGCGGGCTTTTTTATGTCGTTAAGTACCTGCTGCGAATAAATTTTTTATAGGTTAGCTGTTGTTTTAGGGAGTAAACATAAGTTGTTATTTTTAAAATAAATCTAATTATAAATTATATCAAAATTGTATATAGCTGCATTCAAGAAGTGAAAATAATTGCATAATATTTTTATTTTTATATCAATAGTCCAAAATAATATTTTGGTCTGACCAATTGAAATTTGTTGCTTACTTTTTTACCGTTGACTCCCATATATATTGATGTTTATAAATATATATACATATTTTGGTCTGACCAACCTTGGAGGAGGATGCAGATGGAGTGGGTACAGAATTATATGCCCGTCGGTAATTTATGGTTTTCCAGCATTATCGCGGCAATTCCTATTTTATTCTTTTTTATTGCACTAACAATGTTACGAATGAAAGGTTATCTTGCCGGTACTATTACCGTGTTGCTAACTTTTCTTATCGCAATTATTGTCTATAAAATGCCGATAAGCGCCGCCTTGGCATCAGGTGTTTACGGCTTTTTTTATGGGCTATGGCCAATTGCTTGGATTATTGTTGGTGCAGTATTTCTTTACAAGATATCAGTCGCTACAGGGCAATTTGATATTATCCGCAATTCGATTTTAGGTATTACTCCCGATCAGCGTATTCAATTATTGCTAGTTGGCTTTGCTTTTGGCGCATTTTTGGAAGGCGCTGCAGGTTTTGGTGCACCTGTTGCTATTACTGCCGCTTTGCTTGTTGGCCTTGGCTTCCGTCCGCTTTATGCAGCAGGACTTTGTCTTATTGCTAATACAGCGCCGGTTGCTTTTGGCGCCATGGGTATTCCGATTATCGTTGCTGGGCAGGTTTCCAATATTGATCCATTTTTAATTGGTCAAATGGCTGGTCGCCAATTGCCGCTTTTGTCCATTTTGGTACCTTTTTGGCTCATTTTGATTATGGATGGTTGGCGCGGTGTGCGTGAAACATGGCCAGCTATTTTAGTTGCCGGTGGTTCTTTTGCCGTGGTGCAATATCTCACTGCCAATTTTATTGGGCCAGAATTACCTGATATTACAGCAGCCATTGCCACACTGATCATCTTGCCGGTATTTTTACGCTTTTGGCAGCCAAAGCGCATCTTCCGTTTCGATGATGCAGCGACTGAAAATGAAGCGCACCATTTTACGGCGGGACAAATTGTCAAAGCGTGGTCACCTTTTATCATATTGACTGTATTTGTTAGCCTTTGGAGTATTGTACCATTTAAAAATCTATTCAAATCAGGTGGTACGTTAGAAAGTTGGGTTTCGCAGCTACAAGTGCCTTATTTGCATAATCTGGTGCATAAAACCCAACCCATTGTCGATCCCAATGCTCCTTTAGCAGCAATTTATAAGTTTGATTGGTTTTCGGCAACGGGTACTTCAATCTTGTTGGCGGCAATCTTGACGATTATTGTCCTTGGCATGAAGCCGGCAAAAGCCATCGCAACATTTGGCACAACCCTAAAAGATTTGGCCGTGCCGATTTATTCTATCGGTATGGTATTGGCTTTTGCGTTTCTCGCCAACTTTTCAGGGCTTTCAACAACGCTGGCACTTGCTTTGTCGCATACTGGTTCGGCATTTACTTTTTTCTCGCCCTTCCTTGGTTGGTTAGGGGTGTTTGTAACCGGTTCCGATACCTCGTCAAATGCCTTGTTTGCCGCGTTACAAGCAACAACAGCTCACCAAATTGGCGTTTCAGATGTTCTATTGGTTGCAGTTAATACAACAGGTGGCGTAACCGGTAAAATGATTTCACCGCAATCAATTGCGATCGCCTGTGCGGCTGTTGGACTTGTCGGTAAGGAGTCAGATCTTTTCCGCTTCACAGTTAAACACTCACTCGCATTATGTGCTTTTGTTGGTATTATTACCACCATTCAGGCCTATGTCTTGCCGTGGATGATCCCTGCATGACATCTTTAAAGTCAATAGAGCCTCATAGTGTTTCTTTACGCATTGAAAATGAAATTGAGGCTTTTATCAAAAAGCAAAGTTTGAAAGCAGGCGATCGTTTGCCTTCAGAACGCGCTTTGGTTGGCTTACTCAATGCTTCGCGGGCAACAATCCGCGAAGCTGTTAGCAAACTCTCTGTACGCGGTGTTATTGAAGTGCGCAAATCTGGTATGGTGGTTGGTGAACCTATGCCAGAGGTTTGGGCAGATAAAACTATTATTACTCCGCTTACGCCGCTTCTGACTGAGAGAAATGGCTATCATCATGATGTCTTGGAAACCAGAGAAGCGCTAGAAGGCGCAACCTGCTATTATGCGGCGATGCGCGCCGATAGGCTGGCAAAGGGCCGCATTTTGCAATGCCTTAATGCTATACAAAATGGCCATGGGCAGGTTGATGCCAATGAAGAGGCGCGGCTCGATGCGGCTTTTCATATGGCAATTGCCGAGGCTTCTGACAATATTATTTTGCAGCAAGTTATGTCTAGTTTATTTGGGCTCTTGCAGCTTAATATTTCGCAAAGTCATAAAAAGCTTTATAATGTGCCACGTAATTTTGATATGATTTTTGAACAGCATCAGGCTATTTATAAAGCAATCGAGCGTAATGATTGTGAAGGCGCGCGTAACGCCTCCAATACTCATCTTGATTTCGTTGTAACAACAATTAAGCAAATAGACGATGATACGGCACGCAAATTGCGAGCGCAAAGCGCCAAGCAAAGCCGCACCGCTAAAAATATGTGAGTAAATATTATGATTATATCTTCTATTTCCGATTATCGCGAAGCCGCAAGGCGCAAATTACCCCCCTTTCTCTATCATTATATTGATGGCGGTGCTTATGCTGAGCATACGCTGAAAAGAAATGTTTCTGATTTATCCGATATTGCTCTGCGTCAACGTATATTAAAAGATGTTGCCGAGTTAAGTTTGGAAACAGAAATATTTGGTGAAAAATTTGCCATGCCTGTCGGTTTGTCACCAGTTGGTTTGACTGGCATGTATGCACGCCGTGGTGAAGTGCAGGCGGCAAAAGCTGCAGCTTCTCGCAATGTGCCTTTTACCTTATCAACCGTTTCAGTTTGCCCGATTGCTGAAGTGCAAAGCCAATCGCCAAAGCCAATCTGGTTTCAGCTTTATGTGCTTAAAGATCGCGGCTTTATGCGTGATGTTTTGGAGCGCGCACAAGCAGCTGGCATCACAACCTTGGTGTTTACCGTAGATATGCCGGTGCCAGGTGCGCGGTATCGCGATAGACATTCTGGCATGTCAGGCCCTCATGCCAAATTAAAGCAAGTTTTCCAAGGTGCAACTCACCCTGCTTGGGCTTGGGATGTTGGCATTAAAGGTAAGCCACATGATCTTGGCAATATTTCTACCTATCGTGGCCAACCAACTAATTTAGAAGATTATATTGGTTGGCTTGGTGCAAATTTTGATCCATCGATCAGTTGGAAAGATCTTGAGTGGATTCGCGAATTTTGGAAAGGTCCAATGCTTATCAAGGGCATATTGGACGTTGATGATGCGCGTGATGCTGTGCGTTTTGGTGCTGATGGTGTTATTGTTTCAAACCATGGTGGTCGGCAACTTGATGGTGTTTTATCATCATGTCGCGCTTTGCCAGATATTGCCAATGCCGTTAAGGGCGATTTAAAAGTAGTGGCAGATAGCGGTATTCGCTCCGGGCTTGATGTTGTGCGTATGTTGGCGCTCGGCGCTGATTTTACTATGGTGGGGCGTGCCTTTGCCTATGCCTTAGCTGCAGAGGGTGAAGCAGGGGTTTGCAATATGCTTGATATTCTTGCCAAGGAAATGCGCGTTGCTATGGCACTAACGGGAGCGAAAAGCATATCTGAAATTGATTCCCGTTCGCTTGTGCCAGAAAAATAAGTTTAAAAGAAAAATAAATTTAAATGCAAAATAGCTTTTAATCGGTTTTATAAAAATCCCCATATTGATTAACGTCAATATGGGGATTTTTTAATGCCTATCTAGCCAATAAACCAATGGTGTAGGGATTAAAAGCCTTTAGCGGATAAGTTTATGTTTTGCGTCTATTGGTATAAATAATGTAGCCAGCCGCTAAAACCATGCCAGCTGCTAAGGTAAACCAGGTTAAAAAATAGCCTAAATGGTTGTTTCTAAATTCCACAACGGTAAGGCCGCCAATTGGCACTTTACCAATATTGGGTGTTTTATCAGCATCAATAAAATAGGGCGCAACATTGTCGCCACTAAGCCCTAATTTTTGTGCCATGGCAGGGATATTGCGGGTGAACCAGCGATTCTCTTGCGGATTATTCTTACGCATGAGATAACCTTCACCTTCGCCCATGCGAAGCAAGCCTTGAATTGTGGTTTCACCATCAATTTCGCCCCCCTTGCGTGAGCCGCGATCCGAACGATCCATGGGCACAAAACCGCGATTGATAAAGACAATGGTGCCATCATCTTTTTCAAAAGGTACCACTAACCAATAGCCTGCACCCGCATCGGCAACGGCGGTAATGAGAATCTCTTTGTCATTTAAAAAATGGCCATGAACTTTAACAGGTAGATATTCGTCATTATCCTTTGTTACATCTGGCCATTTGTCTTTGTTGGGCGCATCAACCGCGGGTTGGTGGATACGCTGTTCTACTTTGGCAATAAGATCAAGCTTCCACGCACGGCGTTCCACCTGCCAAATGCCAAGCGCCATAAATAAGCAAAAAAGCACGGTACACAGACCAAGAAACATAATGGTCCAAAAGCCAAAGCCTTTTTGTTCTGAGGTCGAATTATTTGTTTTTGTCATCATAGTTTCTCTTTTACCATGCAAATTTAATAATAAAAGTGTCAATATTGGCGCAGTTTAGTTGTATAGATCGAAAAAGACTTGACCTTTTGCCCATCTACCCCTATAGAAACCCAACTTTTGAAAAATTCCTGATGGCAATTGTGCGATTATGATTTAACTTTTAGATCTATTCAATACAGTTTTTTATCAGATTACAAACCATTTAGAAGGTGATATCATGTCCCGCGCTTGTGAATTGACCGGTAAGTCAGTACAGTACGGCAATAATGTGAGCCACGCCAATAACAGGACGCGTCGCCGCTTTTTGCCTAATCTTTGCAATGTAACTCTTATTTCCGATACTCTCGGTCAGAGCTACCGTTTACGTGTATCTGCCCATGCATTGCGCTCGGTAGAACATCGTGGTGGTCTTGATGCTTTCCTCGTAAAGGCTGCAGATGTTGAATTGTCTCAACGTGCACGTCTTTTAAAGCGTCAAATCGTTAAAAAGCAAGCTGAACAAGCTGCTTAAGTCGCTAACCAGCGAAAAGAATCATCGGGCTGGCTTTCGCCAGCCTTTTTTCTGGTTCCATTACCCAGGTTAAAAAAATGAAAAAGACCGAATCTGTCATTCTTGCCATTTTTGCCATGTGTGTGGCGGTTACTGCCTCCAATATTTTAGTGCAATACCCTTTTTCGTGGTTTGGGCTTGAGCATGTGCTCACCTATGGCGCTTTTATCTATCCTTTTGCTTTTCTTATCAATGATTTGACCAATCGGCGTTTTGGGCCCCAAATTGCCCGCTATGTTGTTTATGCTGGCTTTATAGCTGGGCTTGGCGTGTCATGGATATTAGCAACACCGCGCCTTGCCATTGCATCAGGCTCTGCTTTCCTTTTTGCCCAATTATTAGATATTGCTGTTTTTAGCCCATTGCGCCAACGTACATGGTGGCAGGCACCGCTTGCGGCAGCGCTTGCCGGCTCTGTGCTTGATACGTTGATTTTCTTTGGGCTTGCCTTTGCACCAGTATTTGGGTTTATTGATACTGCAACGGGTTTGCCAGATCAGTCAATTGCCGGCACAACCGCATTTTGGGGTGGAAATATTGCCATCTGGTTATCGCTTGCGATTGGTGATTTTTGGGTGAAGGTGGCGATGGCAATATTTATGCTGCTGCCCTATGGTACATTTCTCGCCCTGTTTTCCCCTGCGACTTACAACAAAAGCAAAGTAAGTAAATAATCAATTTTTAAAAAGCTCTGATAAATTCAGAGCTTTTTGCTTTATTGAAGTTTATAATAGACAGTTGATCCATGCTAATGCAATTTGGGTAAAATGCCTCATTCATCTATAAGTTACGATGCAATTTTAGAAATTATGTGTGCTGCCAGTGTAAAGGCCGGCAACTATATTATGGCGCATTATCAACAACCGATATTGATTGAAGAAAAAAGCGATCATTCTCCAGTGACTATCGCTGACCAAGGGGCGGAAGCGATTATCTTAGCCACTTTACGCAAAGCTTTCGCTGATATTCCAATTATCGCCGAGGAAGAGGTGGCAAGCGGCGTTAAAACAAACTTGGCATCACGGTTTTTCCTCGTTGATCCATTAGATGGTACGCGCGAATTTATTGCCCAAAATGGCGAATTTACCGTCAATATTGCTTTGATTGACAACTATTGTCCTTTATTAGGGGTGATATTTATACCGGCAGAACATAAGCTTTATGTCGGTAGTCCCAATGGGGCATTTTTATATCATGTTACCCATGGCAAAAAAGGTGATGGGGTAAGACTAAGCACACGGCAAATGCCAAGCAATCCAATTGCGGTGATGAGTCGCTCGCACCGCTGCACGATAACCGATAAATGGCTCGATAATCATCAGGTTGAGCATCGTTTGGCGGTTGGCTCATCGCTAAAGTTTTGCCTTGTTGCCGAAGGTAAAGCCGATATTTATCCGCGCTTTGAACCATGTATGACGTGGGATGTTGCGGCGGGTGATGCCATTTTAAGAGCTGCTGGCGGCACAATGGTTGATGAAGCAGGAAATCCTATTCACTATGGCGCACTCGATGCAGGTACTGATCCTTGCCATAAACAAGGTATTTTTTTTGCAGTTGGCGATGAAGTGGCTTTTAAAACACTAACCTCGTCTTACAATTAGTTTGATTTTGGTGGCATTAGGACATCAGCCAGCGAAACTTTGGCTGAGCCACGTTTTGATGGTTTTTGCTGATCTGGGTGAGGGGCCCAACCGGAAAGCCAAACAAAATTAAAGGTTGCGCGAATACGCCCATCGCTATCGGCAAAACGTGAAGCATAGATTTCTGCTACTCGCATAAAGAAGCGTTTTGAAACAGGGCGGCGCGAGCGGTCAAATAAAGCATTTTGCATGCCCATTTGCCGTAAATCGCGCATCAGATCAAAAGCATTGTCATAGCGCACGGTGACACTTTCAATATCGCTTACCGGCATGGCAAAGCCTGCCCTTTGTAGTAAAGCACCGGCATCGCGCACATCAATAAATGGGTAAATACGCGGACTTACGCCGCCATAAATTTCGTTTTCAGCTTGTAAAAGACTTTCGCGCAATTCACCCAAAGTGCCAGCCCCTGCAAGACAGGCTAAAAACAATCCATCGGGGCGCAGTGCTTGGCGAATTTGAATAAAGACACCTGGTGTGTCATTGGTCAGGTGAAGCGAAAGCAGTGAAACGATAAGATCAGCTGATTCTGCAGGTAAATCCAAAAACTCGCGGCTGCGTATTAAGGCGTTATAAGTGTCATCAACAAAGTGCTTATTTGTTTCAATACGAGTAATGCTTTTTACTTTTTGGCTCCGCCCCATGCTATCGGCCACAACACCGTTAAAGCCATGCAGGTCTAACGCATTTTCAAATATACGCTCAACCGGTTGCAGTCTTTCTTCCAAATCTAAAGCCATGCGTTTTAATAAAAAATCAACGCCGCTATCCTTATGTTTTAAGGCGCGGTGACGATAAGATTCAATTAAATCAAGGTCGAAGATTTGTGGGTTTTGGCTCAAAACAATCTCATTGCAAAAAAGGGGCATTCATCAAAATGCTTAAAGCATTTTTTACAGCAAATTTAAAGCGCTTTGATTTGAGTTTATAATTAGCAGTTTTGTTTTTTGAAAGATTGTTTTACAATTCTGCTAAGAAGCGGGGGCTTTATCATGCAAGAACTATCTTGGCGGCAAAATATTTTACGCTTGTTCAAAGAAATTGGTATTTTCTCAGGAAATGTGCTCTTTCCACCTATTTGTGTTGGGTGTGGTGTTTTGGTTGCGCAAACCGGTACTATTTGTCCGCAATGTTGGGCAAAGTTGCAGTTTATAACGCCGCCCTTTTGTCCCGTCATGGGTACGCCACATAAATTTAGTTTGGAAGGTGAGCTATTATCAGTGCAAGCATTAAATAACCCACCGCCTTTTGACCGCGCGCGTGCGGTGCTTGTCCATGATGGTCTAGCGCGAACATTGGTAAGCCGTTTAAAATTTGGTGATCGTACAGAACTTGCGCCATGGATGGCAAAATGGATGGTGGTAGCAGGGCGCGAACTCTTAATCGAGAAAGATTTTATAATACCGGTACCGCTTCATCATATTCGTTTTTTTAAGCGTGGTTATAATCAAGCAGCAGAGCTTGGGCGCAATATTGCCCAGCAAAAAAAAATTGTATTTTACCCGCAAGCTTTACTGCGGCATAAAAATACACCGCCGCAAGTTGGTTTAACTAAAATAGAGCGGCAAAAAAACGTCGCCAATGCCTTTGAAGTGCCAGATAAATATCGCGATAAGCTTAAAAATAAACGTATTTTACTGGTTGATGATGTGTTAACCACCGGTTCAACCTTGCGTGCAGCAGCCAAAGCTTTAAAGGATGGCGGCGCGGCAAAGGTAGATGTTTTAACTTTTTCGCATCGCCTTGATTTCTTGCTTTAATTAAAAGAAGCAAAATTTTTAATGTGAGTGGGAAGCCGCCAAGGCCGAATAATGATAACATCAAACCGCAGCGATATAGATGCAGCGTCTTTTTGTTGGGCAAGCCAAATATCTGCTGCCGCCATAATGCGCTTTTGGCTCATAAAATCAACTGCATCATGACCAGACATAAGATCTTTTCGTGCTTTTACTTCAATAATCAGTATGGTTTTACCACGCCTTGCAATTAAATCAATTTCGCCGCTTTTGGTTTTAAAACGGCGCGCAACAATCCAATAACCTTTTAACAATAAATAAAGGGCGGCGATATTCTCAGCGCGCAAGCCCTTTTTATAAGTTGTTTTCTTTGGCTGTTTACGTGTCATTGCTTCTTAAAGCCATCAGGCGCAAATAAAGCTCTTGACGTTTTTGCCCGGTAATTGATGCAGCTTCTTGGGCAGCTTTTGGGGCTGGCATAGATTTTGCTAAATCAAGCAGCAGGGCGTCGATATCATTGGCATCAAAAGACTTTTCCTTAGCAAGCGGCCGACCAACTACCAAAACAATCTCGCCGCGAATACGATCAACCTCTGCATATTTTTGTGCCAAATTGCCTAAATTATCGCAATCGAAAGTCTCAAAGGTTTTGGTAAGTTCACGGGTAAAAGCTGCAGGGCGATCAGCCCCGAAAACTTCCGCCATATCGGCAAGGGTTTCAACCGCACGGTGGGGCGATTCATAAAAGATCAGCGTTGTATCCATGTGGCTTAAATCTTGCAATTGCTTGATGCGCGCCCCTTTTTTGGTTGGCAAAAAACCATTGAAGAAAAAACTATCGGTAGGTAAGCCAGTGGCAACAAGCGCGGTTAACAGCGCTGATGCACCGGGAATGGGGACAACTTTAATTCCGGCTTCACGCGCTTGCGTAACAAGACGAAAACCCGGATCAGAGATCAAAGGCGTGCCGGCATCAGAAACAAGAGCCACAGATTTACCTGAAAGCAAGGATTCAATCAGCATTGGGCCACTTGTTTGCGCGTTATGCTCATGATAGCTAACGGCTTTTTTGTGAATGGCATAACGGTCAAGCAAAACCCGTGTTGTGCGCGTATCTTCACAAGCTAAGACATCACAAGCCGCCAAAACTTCAAGCGCGCGAATGGTGATATCGCCAAGATTGCCAATCGGCGTTGAAACAAGATAAAGCGCGTTTTCAATTACTGGGGCTTGATAATTATGAGCACCGATAATGTAGCGCTTACTATCTTCATTCTGGGTCATGTTTTTCTCTTAACTTATCGGCTTTGGTGCGTTTTTGCCAGTGTGTTGCCAACGCTAATGATTGTGTGTTGACTATGTATTTTATAAAATTTGTGCCACGTTCTTATTGACAAGAAGCATGGCACAAACACAATAGAATATAAGCTCAAGTCGCAATTTTTACGAGCGAAGGCTTGCGCAGAAACGTTGGATCCGCTTGCCAGCTTCTTCCAGCATTTCTTCCGATGCTGCATAGGAAATGCGGAAATTTGGTCCAAGACCAAAGGCTGAGCCATGAACAACCGCAACACCTTCAGCTTCTAGCAATGCGGTTACAAAATCCTCATCGGTTGCAATTACCTTGCCATCCTCGGTCTTTTTACCAATAAGTGCTGCGCAAGATGGATAAACATAAAATGCACCTTCAGGAACTGGGCATTCAATGCCCGTTGCTTGATTAAGCATCGACACAATAAGATCGCGGCGAGCCTGAAAAATTGCTTTGTTCTTCTGGATGAAATCTTGTGGGCCATTTAGCGCTTCTACTGACGCCCATTGCGCAATTGAACAAGCACCGGATGTTTGTTGGCCTTGCACCATATCCATCGCTTTAATCAAGGCTAAAGGACCGGCCGCATAACCAATACGCCAACCAGTCATCGCATAGGCTTTTGAAACACCATTCATTGTCAAGGTGCGGTCATAAAGACCGGGTTCAACCTGCGCAGGGGTGGTGTAAACAAAATCACCATAGGTTAAATGCTCATACATGTCATCAGTTAGGATATAGACATGAGGATGGCGCATAAGCACATCGGTCAAAGCCTTTAATTCATCATGGGTGTAAGCCGCACCTGATGGATTTGAAGGGGAGTTGAAAACAAACCATTTGGTCTTTGGTGTAATTGCAGCTTCTAAGGCTTCTGGGCGCAATTTAAAATTGTCTTCATGGCGTGTGTTAACAAAAACGGGTGTACCGCCGGTGAGCAGTACCATTTCAGGATAGCTTACCCAATAAGGCGCAGCTATAACTACTTCGTCACCTGGGTTTAAGGTTGCCATAAAAGCATTAAAAAGAATTTGCTTGCCGCCGGTGCCAACAATTGTTTGCTCTGGCTTGTAGTCTAAGCCGTTTTCGCGTTTAAACTTAGCAGCAATAGCCTGTCTTAGTTCAGGAATACCGGAGACAGGTGTATATTTGGTTTCGCCGCGACGAATCGCTTCAATAGCGGCATTCTTTACATTGTCTGGAGTGTCAAAATCTGGCTCGCCAGCGCTAAGCGAAATAACATCTTTACCTTGGGCTTTGAGTTCACGAGCCTTTTGGGCAACGGCAATAGTCGCAGATGGCTTAACACGAGAAAGAGCGTCAGCAAGGAATGCCATAATAGTATCTCCTGAAATTGATATGGCGAAACAAAGAGAAATATCTCTGGTAAATGGCGTTAAAAAAACGCAAGTCTTATTCTATGCGCTGATATGAAAAAAAGTGCAATGATCGCACAGCAATTTTACCAAAAAAAATGGCATATAAAGGTTTTATTCAATTTATTATTAACGCAACAATAAATCTATTAAGAACAGTTTTAATTTATCATTATAGGACAAAATATATTTTAAAAATAGAAATTTCTACCCGATCATACGGGTAGAAAAATATCTTGAAATTTTGTTATTTTAATTGATCGTGTAAAGTTTCTTTTACAACGCTATCAAACGAATTATTGTCCTTATCGGGATTTAATTTTTGCTCGGCAATATAGGCATCGCGCTTTTCAATGAGGGCAGACATTTCGGCTTCTAATTTGCTGCGCTCTTGCGATGTTTTTTCAACGATCGCATTTTTTTCTTCGCTAGATTTACCGCGCAGCTCATCGGGTAGCGATGTTTCTTGCACCTCCTCAATTTTTTGCGTGCCATTTTTTACATCGGTAATTAAATCATTGCCACCGGTTACCACTTCTTTGCTACCGCTTTTCTTAGAATAAAAACGTGAATTATCGATTTGAACTGGTGCTGGCGCTTCTGCCTTCTCTTCCATTTTGTTCGTGAGTGCTTCACGTTCGTCATGATTGCCATAAGGCAAAACAGTTTTATCAATTTTTCGTTGTATAACAATGATTTGGTCATCATAAGGTGTGTTAATCACAGTAATTCTGCCACCATCTTGCGGTATTGGCATATAACGACCATGGCCAAGTTGAGCTATTTCGCGCCAAATCTTTTTGGTTTCCCTATCATCTCCCGCTTGTACAGTATTAACAATGATACCATCAGCAACAGCGCGTTTTAACACGTTGGGGTAAAGCGGTGCATTGGGGTAGTCCATATGGGGCGGCGCATCACCAACAAGGAAAATAATGCGTTTTGTATCATCGCCTTTGGTCCATTCAAGCTTGCGTACAGCTTCATCAAGGGCTTCATTTACAGATTCTGGGGTATCACCGCCACCGTCAGCTTCAAGCTTGGTTAATTTACCATATAAGCCTTGTACATCGCTGCTCATATCATAGGTTTTAATGATATATTCATCACCCCGATCGCGGTAAGCAATAAGTGCCATACGAATTTCAGCATCGGGATTAACATCAATAATGGTATTGGCGATTGACCAAATTTTTTGCTTTGCACCATCAATCAAACCCGCCATAGAGCCAGTCGTGTCAAGCACAAATGCAACTTCAACCTTTTGTTTGTTATTGCTTTGTTCAGCACTTGCGTGAAAAGCAAAAGTTGAGGTTATAGCAGTTATAAAAATAGTTTTTACAAATAAATTAATAGGTTTTAGCATGTATATTTCCATTTTATTGTTGATATTTTAATAATGGAAAATAAATGCGGCTTAATATTGTTTTAATTTAAAATAAATGAGTTATTAATATGTATTGTTGTATTTTTTTTGTTTGATTGGTAAATGAATATATAATGATAATATTTACAAAAAATAGGGCATTATACTAATTATGTAAAATGCCCTAAATTAAAACTTATTCGCCAGCGTCAATACGCTCAAATATTTCATCGAAACGCTTGCGTGCAACGCCTGGTTGTTTTACTTCGCGGTAAGCATCTGGCATGGTAGCTTCGCCAACCTTAATCATCATGATCATGCCCATGGCATAATGCGGTGTACATTTAATGCCGTAAAAACCAGGTACGTCAAAAGTAATTTCGCGTTCTTCATCAATTTTGCCCATAAAAGGTGTTGCGCCTTCTGGCATCATTTCTTTGATTGACGCAGCATTATGCGAGCGATGGGTTGCCTTGAAGATAACCTTGTCACCTGGCTTAATTTTAAGATAATCTGGCTCAAAAACCATTGGGCCCTTATCGCCACGATTAAGCATTTTTACCTCAAAAGTTTCAGCCATAACCGGAGCTGAAAGGAACATAAGGCCGATAATGGCCAATAAAACACGTAACATTTAAGCACAATTCCTTATTGTTTGTGATGCGCCTGTTTCTAAAGGCATTTTCTTGATTTTTTGTGGTGCAATATAGCTAATGTTCAAATTGCCGCATTTGCGCGTCATGATTTCAACTTCAACCTTGAATATTTGACGAATAGTTTCCTCTGTCATTACTTCTTTCGGGCTGCCTTGTGCAAATATTTTTCCTTGATCAAGCACAGCAATTTCGTCACAAAACATCGCAGCATGATTAAGGTCATGAAGGGCGGCAATGATTGTTAAACCTTGATTGCGGACAAGGCTTAAAAGTGCCATTTGGTGATGAATGTCAAGATGGTTAGTTGGTTCATCAAGAAGCAATATTTCAGGCTGTTGAGCAAGTGCGCGTGAAAAATGCACGCGTTGTTTTTCACCCCCCGACAAAGTTTGCCAAATACGATCCGCCATTTTGAGCATATCTGTTTTGGTAAGCGCTTCATTAACAATGTCATGATCTTTTTGGGAAAAAGGTGATAATACTGATAGATAAGGTGTGCGACCAAGTTCAGCAGCTTGGCGCACACTGATACGCTCGCCTGTATCGGCATGTTGTTCAATAAAAGCAAGGCATCGGGCAATTTCGATGCGTTTTAAAGAATTTAATGGCTTATTGTTAAGGAAAACGCTGCCTTGAGAAGGCTTTCTGATCCCCGTCAGCAGCGACATGAGCGAACTTTTCCCCGAACCATTGGGACCAATAATTCCTAAAAAATGGCCAGGTTTTGCCTGTAGCGAAACATTGTTGATAATTGTTTTGTCGCCAACACTCCAAAAAAGATTTTCAGCTCTTAACATGATTACATCTCTTTCTTGGTAACGAGAATAAACGCAAATATTGGCGCGCCGACCAAGGCAGTTATAACGCCGATTGGTAGAACTTGCCCCGGTACAATGATACGTGAAACAATGTCAGCAGCAATTAAAAATATTGCGCCTATAACGGCTGATACTGGAATAAGCCTTTGGTGGCGTGTACCAACAAGTGCACGTGCTGCATGGGGAATAACAAGGCCAACAAAGCCGATAGCACCAACAAGGCTTACCATGACTGCGGTCATTAAAGCGCAGCAAGTGATTAAAATGCCGCATACCCAGCGCACTGGGATACCAAGCGATGCGGCGGAATCGGTGCCAAAGGCAAAGGCATCAAGCGCGCGTGCAAAAAATAGGCAGATAACAAAACCGATAATCGTTACTGGAAAGGCGATTGACACATCTACCCAACGTACAGTGGATAGATTACCCATCAACCAGAACATAATGCCGCGTGCCTGTTCTGCATCGGCGCCGCGTGTAACGATAAAAGCGGTGAGAGCGTTAAAAAATTGGGCACCGGCAATACCGGCAAGAATAACAGCTGCTGCACTGCGGCCTATGCGAAAGGCAAGAAGGGCAACACAGACAAAAGCAACCAAAGCACCAATAAAGGCGCCGCCTGACATGGAAATTACCCCCAAGCCTGTTCCCATAATCATAACGCAAACAGCACCAGTTGAGGCGCCTGCAGAAATACCCAACAAATAAGGATCAGCAAGTGGATTTCTTAATATGGATTGTAACACCACGCCACATAGCGCAAGGCTTGCACCGCAACAGGCGCCAACCACCGCGCGGCTCAAACGATAATGCCAGATTATACCTGCATCAATAGCGCTTATATCCACTTTCGCATTAAATAATTTTAAAGCAATAGTCTCATAAACCGTTTGAAAGGGAATGGTCGTTTCACCGATTGCTGCCCCCATCATAAGAGCCAAGCTAATGAGTATAATGGCAATAAAAGTAAACATAAGCGGTTTCAATCGGAAAGTATATGACATTATTTCGACCAGCCCATTAATACATACTCCGCAATTGCTTTAATTATACAGTGCGGAGTATATAAGATATTATATTTGTTAAATTATTTCATTTGCTTTAAAGGCAAATGCGCTTGTTTTATTATTTATCAAGGTTGAATTTTTCCAAAGCGTCAGCAATGATTTCAATGCCTTCGATTGTATGGATTGAACCATTCATAGCTTGCACATCAAGCTCAATGATATGTTTGTTTTTAGCAGCATCCATCAAGCTTGCAACAGGATCTTTTTGTAAAAACTCTTCCTTGACCTTGATATCATCGGCAGGAAAACGGCGGCGTTCCATGGTTGCAGCAACGATAATTGTTGGGTTAGATTTAACGATTGTTTCCCAACCAACCATTGGCCATTCATGTTCTGAAGCAATAATGTTTTTAATGCCAAAAACTTCAAACATATAGTTTGGTGCGCCCTTTGTACCTGCAACATAAGGATCCATTTCTAATTCCATGCTTGAATACCACATAAAACCAGAAATTTTATCTTTTGGTAGGCCTTTTACTTTTTCAATTGCTGCTTTTTCGCGAGCTTTTAAGCTATTGATTACTTCTTGTCCGCGATCTTGCACGTCGAAAATTTTTGATAATTCGTCGATTTCTTTATAGATCAAAGCCATTTCAAACGGTGTGCTACGAAGACCATCACTACCGGCTGAGTTATCCTTGCCATCGCAATCAGCAGGTGAATTGTAAACAGGAATCTTCACCTCATTAAATTGCTCATAAGTGCCAATGGTACCAACAGGGCCAACAAGCCACTCATATTGGCTAGCAACAAGGTCAGGCTTTTTATTAACAACTGATTCAAAGCTTGGAACATTGTCAGCAAGACGCTCAATCTTGCTGTTTACTTCGGTAAATTCAGGCAAAACTGGGTTAAACCAAAGTGCGGTTGCCTTTACCTTATCAGAAAGACCAAGAAGATATAAAATTTCAGTGCTGTTTTGACCTGCAGAAACAACACTTTGCGGTGCTTTATCAAAGGTAAGAACCCGTCCGCAATTGTTAATTGTTAACGGGTACTGGGTTTTTTCAGCTTGCGCAAACGAAACTGTTGCAAAAAGGCAGGCAGCAATTGCAGTGCTTGCCTTAACCAAATTTCCGAACTTTAAATTGAACATGATATAATCCTGAATGGGTTTTCACAATAATGTGAACTTATTACTCACGTTTCAAATTGGCTGTCAATGAAGAATATCTAGCTTATAATTCTTCTAATTTTCTTGTGACAATGTTACGGGATACATATTTAAGTAATATTACTCTTTTAAATTGCTTGCAGTTATATTCATTTTACTAATGGCATCTGCTAAAGCTTCAATGCCTTTAATTGTATGAATAGTACCATTCATCGCTTGCACATCAAGTTCGATGATATGATGTTGCTTTGCTGCAGACATGAGGCTTGCGACTGGATCATTTTGTAAAAATTCTTCCTTGACCTTGATATCATCGGCAGGAAAACGGCGGCGCTGCATTTTGGCAATGACGATAATTGATGGGTCTGCTTTTACAATGGTTTCCCAACCAACATTTGGCCAGTCAAAATCGGACTTGATGATATTATCAATACCAAGGGTTTTAAACATATAACCAGGTGCCCCCAATTGTCCCGCAACATAGGGTTCCATTTCCATTGCTGGACTTGAATACCACATGAAACCGGATAGTTTTTGCGGTGGTAAAGCCTTTATGCGGCTAATTGCCGCTTGTTCACGATCCTTTAATTCAGCAATTAGTTTTTGGCCGCGTGGTTCAACATTAAAAATACGTGCTAAGTCATCAATTTCTTGATAGATCATCGTCATGTTAAAGGGCTTACTGCGCAAGCCATCGCTACCGGCTAAATTATCCTTGCTTTCGCAATCCGCAGGCGAGGTGTAAACTGGAATATTTATTTCTTCAAATTGGTCGTAACCGGCGGCTGCACCAACCGGCCCAATCACCCACTCAAATTGGTTGGCAATAAGGTCGGGCTTTTTACTGATGATCGCTTCATAGCTTGGCACATCATTTGAAAGGCGCTCAACTTTATCATTTTGCTCCTTAAATTCTGTCATTACCGGTTGAAACCAAAGGGCTGTGCCTTTTATCTTGTCACCAAGACCTAAGAGATAAAGTATTTCTGTGCTATTTTGACCAACCGAAACAACACTTTCCGGTGCTTTTTGAAATTCCAAGACGCGGCCGCAATTATTAATTTTTAATGGATAGGCGCTTTGTTCAGCACTTTGCGCTGGTGCAAGGCTTAAGCCTAATAGTGAGATGGCGGCAAAAGTAGCTTTGGGTAAATAGTCTTTTAAAGTTGCTAACATAGGATATTTTCCTTGTCGAGAAAGACAATATTAAAATTGGTTTACATTTTTAATGGAGGTTATTGGGCGCTATCTGTGCCCCGCTCATTTGATTTTCTTGTATCTTGATAAGTGCGTCAGCGAGCTGTTCAATACCGTCAATGGTATGGATTGAACCATTCATTGCTTGAGCGTTTATGGTTATGATGCGCTGGTCTTTAACCGCACTCATCAGCTTGGTAACCGGATCATCTTGTAAGAAGTTAATTTTTACATCGGCATGATCGGCGGGAAAGCGTTTGCGCTGCATATCGGCAATTACCAAAATTGTTGGATTATCCTTGGCAATTGTTTCCCAACCCATGGTTGGCCAATCGAAATCCGATTGAGCAATATTTTTTATGTTAAGAGTTTTAAACATATAGGCAGGTGCGCCAAGACGTCCACCAATGAAGGGATCTGCTTGCAGTGTGGAACTTGAAAACCACATAATTCCGGAAATATCTTTGATATTAAGGGATTTTGCCTTTTCAATTGCGGCTTTTTCTCGTGCCTTTAATGATTCAATGACTTTATCACCACGCTCTTCCACGTCAAAAATTTGGGATAATTCATGGATTTCTTTATAGATAATGTCCATGTCAAAGGGTGTAGTGCGTAAACCATCATTGCCGGCAAGATTATCCTTACCCTCGCAATCTGCGGGCGATGTGTAAACTGGAATGGTTAGATCATCAAATTGGCTATAGGTTGCAGTTGCACCAACTGGGCCAATTGTCCATTCATATTGATTGGCAATCATATCTGGCTTTTGGGCAACTACAGATTCAAAGCTTGGTTCATTATCAGCAAGACGTTTAATTTGTGCATCAATATCTTTAAATTCAGGCATGACAGGCTCAAACCATAAGGCCGTGCCTTTAACCTTGTCACTAAGGCCTAAAAGGTAGAGAATTTCTGTGCTGGTTTGACCAACTGAAACCACATTTTGCGGCTTCTTTTTAAATTCTATAACTCGGCCGCAATTATTAAGTTTTAGTGGATATTGGGTAGAGGCAGCCTCTGCCGTGTTATTTAATGCGATAAGCGGTAAAATAACCAGCGAAGACAATGTTAAAACTTTTTGAAAAAAAGAAGATGTCTGGATTAGCATAGGTTTTCCGTAAAATTTTAAAATGAAGAAATAGCCGCATATAAAACCGCAGTGAAACGCCGCAATTTTAAAAGGGAGGTAAATCAAGGCGATTTACACTCCGGCTAATTGGAGAAGTTTTGGGCTTTTAATTGATTGCTTGGTAAAGCCGTTGCTGAATAAAGGGGGAATTTGATAATTTATGCAGGCTTTTAGCGATGAATAATACCCCAAGATCAATGAGTGGTTCCACCAAGACAACGCTCATATAAGCAATGGCAAAACTGCCAATATTAACTGCTGTCTCGCTACTAAAGCCTTCGCCGTAAAATGCCCAAAACGCTACCCAAGCAACAATACCACCTTGATAACTGGTCGATAAAGCTAAGGCTTGTTTATAACTTACATCTTTGTAGGCGGTATTTTGTGGAATGATTTTATTGGCAAGCCACGCCATAGCAAAAAGCGGCATCAATAGCGTTGTGACATTCATACCATATTGGGGAAGATCAAAGGGCGCAAAAAACAACCCTTGTAAGAGGAGACCTAAAGTTAGCCCTATCGCTGTTGGAGCGACACCAAAAATTAAAAATAATGTTGATCCAAGGATAAGATGAACTTCTGAAACGCCCACTGGATGATGGGGGAAGATTTCAAAAAAAGTAAAAACGAGGGCAGTGGTAATGAGGCTGCGCGCCAAAAGAGATATGATACCGCCATCTTTGCTTTTTTGATGAAAGCTATCAGAGGTTTTTTGAAGAAAAATTGTCTTTAATGCCAATTTGGCTGTAATACCAAGAGCTGCAAATGCTGTTGCATAGCTCAAAATAATTTTAGCGCCGGAAACGACGCCCGGTTCAATATGCATTTTTATGCCTTCCTGCACCCACCGTGCAAAAATAATTGAGCAAAAGGCGAAACGCCTGATGATTGACGGCAGGTCTCCTGGCTTGCGGAATGGCGATAACAAACAACCTTCCCATTCATTGGATTGGCTTAATTTAAAGCTAATCCTAAACAGTGGTTTGCAGCTTTTACTGCATCATATTTATTATCTACCGCTTACAGTTGCGGGGGCAGCCATGGCTTGGGTCCTTTATAAAGTTAACCCGTCCCATGTTCCCTATTAGTCCCCTATGAAGTCCATCATTCGGGGAACCGTCGCAGCTAGGTTAACTATTTCGTATAATAACGTCAATCAAATTCTTACCATTGTTACGATATAACATTACAAATGTAAAGAAGAAAAGGCGTTAAAACATAATTGAATAAAATATTGCAAAATTTAAAAATTTAGTTTCATTGAGGATTAGAAAGCATTTTACAAGCAGCGAAACAATAATCGCGTTCCACTTTTGCAACGCGAACAAAATAATCTGAATAAAATTTGGACTTGCCAAGTTTTTGAGCAATTTGATGATCGATATTGTTCTTCCATGATTTAATACTTGCTTCATCACGCCAAAAGGAATTGGTAATCCCAAAACCATTTTCATCGCGGACAGATTCAGCGCCAAGACAGCCTGTTTGTTGCAGTGCAAGCTCTACAATTTTTTTTGCTATTTGATGATATTCATCATCGCCAAGGCTCCGTTGCGATGAAAAAGCAACAAGATAATAAGGAGGAGGAGGTGTTTTGGCGAACATTTTTAAATCCTTTGCCTAAATCAAAATCTGCAATTAAAGCAATTTTTAAAATATAGGATGAGAAAACTGGTGAGCCATTTTCTTAGTTTACATTGAAAACCAATAAAAACTTATACTGATCTCCAAATACCTCGGAATAATTGTTTGATAAGATATAGATGCTATTTGCTTTTCTTTTTTAAACCGCGGCAGATGATTTTAATAAATTTACCAATCTGCTTATCTAGTAAGGCAGGGGGAACGCCAACATCTCGGCTATCAAGGCTAATGGATACAAGGCCGTGAATGCCGGAAAATATGGTTTGTGAAAAGAGCTTCACTTCTTCACTATCTGCGCCCTTCATCAATTCACCAAGCGGTTTATCAACCACTTGAAAAGGCCTTAATCTTTCATGTGAAACCCAATCAGGAACAGGCTTATCTTGCGGTAATTGATGGTCAAATAATGTGCGCCATAAATTATAATTATCACGGGCAAAATGATGATAAGCGCGCGCCGTTACAATCAGCATATCTTCAGCCGTTTGCGGCTGTTCATCATTAAATTCAGCCTCTATTGCGGTTTCAAGCCGCACCAATGTTTTTGAGCTAACGCGTAATAATAGCTCATCAAGATCAGTAACTAGATTATAGATTTGTCCAAGACCAACGCCGATTTCATCGGCAAGCTCACGCGCTTTAAAACCGTTCAATCCCTTAGCGGCAATAGCTCGCTCCGCCGCGTCAATAAGGGCGATGCGTTGCTGTTCTCTTTTCAATGTCGTTTTAGCAATTTTTTCTTTAGCCATGAACGAGGTTCATATCATAATTAAGCATCAATTGCAAGTTGGGAAGAGTGTATTGCGATAAATTTGTTGTGTTTCAACGAAATGCTTCATGATGGAACACAGTTGGTTTGGCAACTAAATTTAATGCATATGGTCTAATGTATCACCTTTGTCATGACACTATCATGTTTTTAGAACTATTTTATCCACAGGCAAAAAATATATCGCTTTTTCCTTAAAATATTCACCAATCGGCTGTATTTTTTGTTTAGAATAGGTTTTGTAAAACCAGATTTATTATCGTGAATTGCAAAATTTTAGATTCGCACCTAAGCCATAGGGTTTTCTTTGTTAATTTTTTTGCCAATTTACGTGAGTGTGAAATAATTTTGAAAATTTTGTTTTTAAAAAAATCATAACTTTCTTCTGGTATAGCATGCTGATGCCAAATGGCAGCAATTAGGGTTTACATGATGGGATAGCGCTTTGTCGCTTGTAGTAATGGGGTTGATATAATGGTGACAACAAGGGAAGCGATGCTGGTTTTACTAATCCTGCTCCCCTTCATAGGCAGTGCAATAATTGGCTTTTTTCGCTCCACCGCTAAGAATAATGAAGCGTGGTTTGCAGGCTCTGTTGCGCTTTTTGGTCTGTTGCTCACTATCATGCTTTATCCCTCGATTATGAATGGTGACGCGGTACGCTTACAAATAGATTGGTTGCCGCAATGGGGAATCAATATTATTTTGCGGATGGATGGTCTTGCTTGGCTGTTCTTGCTGATGATCAATGGTATTGGCCTATTGGTTGTAATTTATGCGCGTTATTATATGGATCCTGCTGATCCGGTACCACGCTTCTTTTCTTTTTTCCTTGCCTTTATGGGGGCAATGACCGGTATTGTTTTATCTGGCAATATCATCATGCTGGTGATTTTTTGGGAATTAACCAGTATTTTCTCGTTTTTGCTGATTGGGTATTGGTATCATAATGCTAGCGCCCGTGATGGCGCGCGTATGGCCTTAACGGTTACTGGCCTTGGCGGTTTTGCCCTTTTGGTTGGTATGCTTTTATTGGGGCATATTGTTGGTAGTTATGATCTTGATGTGGTGCTAAAGTCTGGCGATATTATTCGCTCAAGTCCACTTTATTTGCCAGCCCTTATCCTTATTCTTTTGGGTGCGCTTACCAAAAGTGCGCAATTTCCATTTCATTTTTGGTTGCCAAATGCTATGGCCGCGCCAACCCCCGTATCAGCCTATTTGCATTCGGCAACCATGGTCAAGGCAGGGGTTTTCTTATTGGTGCGGCTGTGGCCAGTGTTAGCCGGCACTGACGCATGGTTTTGGATTGTTGGTCTATCTGGGCTCACCACTTTATTTCTTGGCGCTTATTTTGCTATGTTTCAGCAGGACCTTAAAGGGCTTCTTGCTTATTCAACCATTAGTCACTTAGGACTTATCACTACATTATTAAGCCTTGGCAGTCCGCTTGCTTGTGTTGCTGCGATTTTCCATATGGCTAATCATGCGACTTTTAAAGCATCTTTGTTTATGGCGGCAGGTATTATAGACCATGAAACTGGCACGCGTGATATGCGCAAGCTCACTGGGCTTGCACGCTATATGCCAATAACTGCGGCACTTGCGATTATTGCGAGTGCCGCAATGGCAGGCGTGCCGTTGTTAAATGGTTTTCTTTCCAAGGAAATGTTCTTTGCCGAGGCTATTGAAACCCATGTTGAATCGTGGCTTGATTTGGCAACACCTTATATTGCGACCGTTGCTAGCCTATTTTCAGTTACCTATTCTGTCCGGTTTATTCATGGGGTATTTTTTGGGCCTAAACCACAAGATCTACCAAAAACACCGCATGAGCCACCCCATTTTATGCGCTTGCCAATAGAGTTATTGGTAGGGCTTTGTCTGCTTGTTGGCATTTTACCTAATTGGAGTATTGGGCCAGCCCTTTCAGGTGCGGTAAAATCTGTGCTTGGTAGTGCGACACCTCATTATAGCCTTGCCCTTTGGCATGGCTTTAATACGCCGCTTATCATGAGCTTAATTGCCCTTGTTGGTGGTATATTGCTTTATATTTTTGGGCGTCGTTATTTCCTTTCTTGCGAAGATGGGCCACCTTTTTTCCGTCATATCAAAGGTCAGCGAATTTTTGAGCGGGTTTTGGTTACCATTTCATGGAAATGGGCGCGTTGGGCCGAACAGTTTTTTGGTACACGCCGTTTGCAAACGCAGGTGCGTTGGGTAATACTTGTGCCGATTGCGGCTGTTTTTGCCGCCATTGCCATTATTGGTATTATGCCGGGTGATTTGCCGCTAACCACGATTGATCCTGTTTTTGCGATCTTTTGGATTATTGGTGGCACATGCGCTCTTTGTGCTGCTTGGCAAGCAAAGTTTCACCGTTTAGCATCTTTGATGTTGGTTGGCGGTGCTGGACTTATGACATGCGTCACTTTCTTGTGGCTTTCCGCGCCGGATTTAGCACTAACCCAATTATTGGTGGAAGTCGTAACAACCGTTCTTTTGCTTTTGGGCTTACGTTGGTTGCCAAAGCGCTGGCAAGATCCAGATCCAATGCCTGCCGGATTATCGGCACGCTTTCGCCGTTTGCGAGATTTGTTAATTGCTATTATTGGTGGTTGCGGTTTGGCTTGGCTTTCCTATGCGATTATGACAAGGGGCGCTTTAGATGCCGGCGGTGATACGATTGCCGAGTTTTTCTTGAAAAACGCCTATGTTGGCGGCGGCGGAACCAATGTTGTTAATGTGCTTCTAGTTGATTTCCGTGGTTTTGATACAATGGGTGAAATATGCGTCCTTGGTATTGTGGCGCTGACGGTTTTTGCACTTCTACGCCGATTTAGACCAGCATCTGAAAGCATTGAATCGCCCTCGCAACAACGCATTCAAACAGCGTTTGATATTAATCAGCCAGAGCGTGAAGAAGGCGATACCTTGCAGGATTATTTGACCATTCCGCAAATAACCATGCATTGGCTATTTCCAGCGATTATTGGTCTTGCCATTTATATCTTTATGCGCGGACATGATTTGCCGGGCGGTGGTTTTGCCGCCGGTGTTACCATGGCAATTGGCTTTATCTTGCAATATCTTGCGTCTGGTACACGCTGGGTTGAAGATCATTTAACTATTTTGCCAGTACGTTGGATGGGCTTTGGTATATGTGTTGCCCTTGCAACGGGCGGCGCTTCGTGGTTTTTCGGTTATCCATTCCTGACTACCTATTTTAATTACCTTGAAATTCCCTTTATTGGTAAAATGCCAACTGCTTCTGCTTTATTGTTTGATCTTGGGGTTTTTGCCTTGGTTGTTGGTGCAACAGTTTTGATGCTGATTGCGCTTGCTCACCAATCCATACGCCGCTACCGCGTGCGTAAAGAAGAAACCATTGTGAAAGAGGATAATTAATATGGAAATAATTCTCGCTCTTGCTATTGGTATTCTTGGCGGTTCTGGCATTTGGCTTTTATTGCGTCCACGTACGTTTCAGGTGATTATTGGTCTTTCACTTCTGTCTTATGCGGTAAATATATTTATTTTTTCGATGGGGCGCTTAAAGATGAATGCCGCACCGATCACATCAAATACCGGTAGCATTGATCCTACACAATTTACAGATCCTGTGCCGCAAGCGCTTGTTTTAACCGCGATTGTTATTGGTTTTGCCACCACAGCCCTTTTTCTTGTGGTATTGCTTGTTGCTCGTGGGCTGACCGGCTCTGACCATGTTGACGGAAGGGAGCCAAATTAATGGGAAACGCCCTTTATCATCTCATTATTATACCAATTATTTTGCCTTTGGCTGTCGCGGCAGTGCTGTTGTTTTTTGATGAGCGTCGCCATACGTTAAAATTGCTTTCGGCAATTATTACTAGTGGCTTACTGGTACTGGTAGCAATTGCGCTTATTGCGCGGGCTAAGGATATAACTCCTAGTGCTGATGTTTATTTGCTTGGCAATTGGGCTGCACCTTTCGGTATTGTTTTGGTGCTTGATCGTTTGTCGGCAGTTTTGCTTTTGCTGTCTTCATGCCTTATGCTTGGTTCGCTTGTTTATTCCTACACCCATTGGAATAAAGCAGGGCCCCATTTCCCCTCGCTCATGTTGTTTTTATTAGCTGGGGTTAATGGTGCATTTTTAACTGGCGATCTTTTTAATCTTTTTGTATTTTTTGAAGTGATGCTAACCGCTTCTTATGCATTGGCTTTGCATGGTTCAGGCAGTCGGCGTGTACGTGCAGGGCTGCATTATATTGTCATTAATCTACTTGCATCGTCTTTGTTTTTGATAGGTGCGGCGCTCATTTATGGTGTGACTGGCACTTTGAATATGGCAGATATTGCCGCCAAAGTATCCGCAATTCCCGCGAATGATCTTATGCTTTTTGAAGCAGGCGCTGCTATTTTGGGTGTAGCCTTTTTGGTAAAGGCTGGCATGTGGCCATTAAGTTTCTGGCTGCCGGCAACCTATAGTGCCGCTCCTGCACCAGTTGCAGCAGTTTTTGCTATTTTAAGTAAAGTTGGCATTTATGTTATATTGCGTTTATCAATTTTGATTTTTGGCGCAAGTGCCTCTAGCGTTTATGGTTTTGGTCATAATGTGCTGTTTTATGGTGGTCTTGTCACTATTGTTTTTGGTATTTTCGGCGTATTGGCTAGCCAAGCTTTATCTCGGCTTGCATCTTATTGCATTTTAGTTTCTTCAGGTACTTTAATTGCCACCATTGGTACTGGTAATGAAGCCTTAATTGGTCCTGCGGTTTTTTATCTTATCACCTCAACACTTGCACTTGGTGCGTTTTTCCTTTTGGTTGAGTTGATTGAACGTGGACAAGATAGTGCGGCTAACGTTCTTGCCGTTACCATGGAGGTTTATGGCGATGAGGAAGAGGAAGAAGAAGACGAGGTTGGGCTTTATTTGCCCGCAACAGTTGCTATTCTCGGATCTTGCTTTGCTGTTTGTGCCATTTTGATTATTGGTATGCCACCTTTTTCAGGATTTCTTGCCAAGATCATGCTGATTTCAGGTCAGCTTAATGCGGCAGAAGCGCCAACAGCCAAACATTTTGTTGGGCTTAGTGATTGGCTTTATGTTGCAGCTATTATTTTGTCGGGTGTTGCAGCACTTATCGCCATGACACGCGCTGGTATTCGAACATTTTGGGCGTCATTAGAGGGCAGTGTACCAAGGGTGATGGTAATTGAAATTGCACCGATTGCAGGACTTTTGTTAATTTGCCTGCTGCTTACCATTATTGCTGGCCCAACGATGCGTTATATGGATGTTATGGGGGAAAGCTTATTTAATAGCTATAATTACATTGGTAGTGTGCTTGGCGGTGTCAATGAATTGAGTGGAGCAGGTGGATTATGATAAAACGTATTTTCCCTTTTCCTGTCCTAGCAGTTTCTATGATATTAATGTGGATGGCGCTTGCTGGTTTTACCCCGGGGCAGTTTATTATATCGCTTTTTGTTGCCTTTATTGGCAATCACGCTATGGCGCGTTTGGAACCAGATCCAATTAAAATAAAAGGCTGGCGTTTTGTACCGCTTTTAATTTGGAAAACTTTTTTAGATATTACCCAATCTAACATAGCTGTTGCATGGATTATTTTAACCGGTGGACGTAAAAAGGCCAATTCTGGTTTTATGATTATACCACTTGAATTAAAGGATCGTACCGCATTAGCAGTATTGGGGTGCGTATTAACGGCAACGCCGGGTACGGCATGGGTCGCTTATGACACTCGCTCTAATGAGCTTTTATTGCATGTCCTTGATCTTAGTAGCGAGGATCATTGGCGCGACCTTATTAAGAGTCGTTATGAAAGCCTACTTCTTAAAATATTTGATCAAGGAGAAACTATATGAGCTATAATATTTTATTTTGGGCTCTCCTTGTTTCCCAAGCCATGGTGGGGCTTGCAATTTTACTAGCAACATATCGCCTTATATTTGGGCCACGCGCGCAAGATCGGATTATGGGATTAGATACGCTTTATGTCACAGTCATGATTATGTTATTGCTTTTTGGTATCCGCACCGGAACAGCTATTTATTTTGAGTCAGCACTGGTTATTGGCATGCTTGGTTTTGTTTCTAGCATCGCTTTAGCGAAGTTTTTGATGCGCGGCGAGGTGATAGAATGAGCGAAGAACTTGTAAAAGATTTACCTATTTGGGCAGCTCTTCTCATTGCCTTTTTTATGGTTTTGGGCAGCAGCCTAACATTGCTTGGCTGTGTTGGTCTTATACGATTTAAAAATTTTTATGATCGCTTGCATATGCCAACACTGGGTACCACTTGGGGTGTCGGTGGCATTATTATTGCGTCAATATTGTTTTTTACCATGACCAGCGGTCGCTTGGTTATTCATGAATTGCTGATCACCGTTTTTATTGTGGTTACTACGCCGGTAACCTTGATGATGCTTTCACGCGGCGCTCTTCACCGCGATCGCAGTAATGATTGGCGTGATTTGCCGCCAGAATTATTTGATCTTTATCGTGCGCCAAAGGAAGAAGCGGCAGAGATTACACCCATTGCTGAAGAAAAAGCAGATGAGCGTCCGCAATTTCCTGAATATCATAGCTCTTAATATCGCCTTTAATCAATTATCGGTTTGAAGTTTTAATCTAACCTATAAACAAAACATTTTGCTATAAAATAAGGGTGCAAAACGATTATTCATTTGCACCCTTATTCGTTTCATTTCACTATTATGTTAGTCGACGAATTGGACAACAACACCTGGTTTAATTAATTTTGCAAGTTCTTGTGCATCCCAATTGGTTAAACGAATACAGCCATGGCTAGAGGTTTTGCCAATTCGTGATGGATCTGGCGTACCATGAATACCATAGGTTGGCTTTGAAAGTGCAATCCAAACCGTGCCAACTGGGCCATTAGGGCCGGGTGGAATGGTCAATACTTTGTTGTTTTCACCCTGTTTGAAATTTATTTTCGGGTTATAGGTGTAATTGGGGTTAAGTGCAATGCGCTTTACCTCCACCGTGCCCGATGGTGATGGATTATCCGATGACCCGATGGTCGATGGATAGGCAACGACTAATTTACCAGCCTCATCATAGCCGCGAACTTGCTTGCGAGCTTTATCGGCAATGATAAAGGCAACCGCTTTGCGCTTTGGCAAAAGCAAATTAGGGACATTGATGACCACACCGGGTTGTCGGAAGTTTACCCCAGGATTAAGTTCTTGCAAATAACGCTCATCAATATGAAAGCGTTCAGACAACATTTCAAGCACAGATGTGTAAGCCATAGAAGGCAGTTGTGCTTTTAAAGCATAATCATTAGGGATTGATGCAACATAGAATTGCCCAACATCCTCATTGGTAATTGTATAAGTTGTAAAAGCTGCGCCGCCCGTAGCCTGCAAAGCTGCTTCAATTGCAGGACCATTATTGGGGTCAATAAATTTCCCGGTCAATTGGCTGGCTGCTGCTGCTGCTTTATCAAAATTGCTACCAGGTGCGCCATCGATAACCCCTGATGACGCGCCAATGCGACTCATCAATACTTGCAATGATGCAATCTGTCTTTTACCTTGCGCGCCTTTGGGCATTTCAATTGCTGGGGTATCAGCATCTGGCAAGCCGCCATAAACACTTTGTGGCACATTATGCGGGGTATAGGTTTGTTCACTGTTACCATTTGGATAATTTGATGGACGATAATTTGATGGGCCATCTATGGAAGCGGTGGTATTGGGATCGATAGCAGGGCGCGGCGTTGGCTGCGGCCGGTATTGTGGGCGCGGCACATTTTGGTATTGCTGTGGATATTGCTGCTGTGCAGGCGGTTGATAATAAGGGTCTTCCTCAGGCGGATAATAACCATTATTATAGCCTTGCGCGGGCTGTTGATATTGGTTGCCATAGGGCTGGGGCGCAGGGGGATAATAGTTCTGCGCAGTTGCAAATTGGCTTTGTGCTATTGCGCTTAATCCAATAAGCGACACGAGGACAGCACGACTTTTATTAGCGCTAAGGACTAAAAATCCCGTTTCATTTTGTCGCTTTAAAGGTTTTTTGGTCATATTTTTCAACCATACTTCATTTTGAATATCTGCAGTAGATATTCATTAATCTCTATTCCAGCAGTTAGGTGGCGGAGTTCCGCCTAAAACTACCTCGGCTTAAACTTTATTATAAGCAATTATGGTTAATAATTTGTCGCGTGGGGAAAAAATATTAAGACAGATTTTAATAAAAATTCAATTTACATATTTTAGCAATTGAAAATTTAGCTTTTACGGTTTTTACAATGGTTTTTTGACATTGGGAGTAAGTGGTACGCCTAAGGGGAATCGAACCCCTGTTACCGCCGTGAGAGGGCGGCGTCCTGACCGCTAGACGATAGGCGCACGGTATTTTTGCTGTATAGGCTTGTTTTATTAAAAAGGCAATGCGTATTTCTTGTTTTAAAATGACTTTTTATCAGGTAATGAGAACAATGTCCTTAACACGATAAATAATTTTGTATATTAGCATATAATTTAATTATAATTTGATTGAAATCAAAGACACCCATAAATTAATTTTATATTTAATCATAATAAAATTAAATTATCTTATTTAAAGAAAATGTTTTATAGCTAAAATGGTTTAAAAAGCATATCAAGATTCATTGATAGTATATGTTAAATATACTTCCAATGCATGGTATATTTTATACTATGAATTTGGAGATATTAAGCTTATATTTTTTATTTCTTCATTTGCCAATAGACCATGATCCAGCGCTCAGATCTTTCTTCACTGGTGCACATGCGTCTTTTCGTTTGTGTTCGACGTCGTGCACCCAAAATTTGCATATCATATTAAGGAGTATGCGTCATGGGCACAGCAGACGCTGTTTCGCAACCTAAAAAAATTACAATCCCTTGGGGTCTTTTCGCGGGGCTGCTTGTTTTATTTGCAATTATGATGCTGCCAACGCCTGAAGGTCTTTCAACTTCTGGCCACCGCATGTTGGCAATTTTAACTTTTGCTGTAATTGTTTGGCTAACTGAAGCCGTTTCCTATGAAGTTAGTTCTCTCGCAATTGTTGCGTTAATAGCTTTGCTCGTTGGGTTAGCTCCCACAGTCACGCTAGATGCGGCAAAAGAGTTTATAAGCGAAGATCCAGCCAAGTGGCTTGGAACATCTAAAGGCATGGGTATGGCCTTATCGGGCTTTTCCAATGGTGCTTGGGCACTGGTTGCAGGTGCAACTTTCCTTGCTGCGGCTATGACCTATACTGGGTTAGATCGGCGCATTGCACTTATTACTTTAAATGTCATTGGTACAAGTACAAAACGCATTCTTATTGGTGTTATTGTTGTTACCATTATTCTTAGCTTATTTGTGCCAAGTGCTACAGCGCGTGTTGCATGTATTGTACCAATTATGTCTGGTATTATCGCAGCTTATGGTGTTGAAAAGCGCTCACGCATTGCCGTTGGTATTATGATTTTGATTGCGCAGGCCACAAGTGTTTGGAACGTAGGTATTCAAACGTCTGCAGCGCAAAATCTTTTGACTGTCGGCTTTATGCAAACAAGCATTGGACAACAAGTTTCTTGGGGACAATGGCTTATTGCTGGCGGACCATGGTCAGTTCTTATGTCTTTTGTGCTTTATTTCGTCGTTTTAAAGATGATGCCACCTGAAGCTGATAATATTCCTGGTGGTAAGGAAGCTGTTGCAAAAGAGTTGAAAGATCTTGGTCGTATTCCTGGTCCTCAAATTCGTCTTCTAACTATTACTTGCATACTTTTATTCTTCTGGGCAACTGGTGGCGGTACCTTGCATAGAATTGATACAACAACATCAACCACTGTTGGTCTTGTGATCATGATGTTACCTGGAATTGGCGTTATTAGTTGGAAAGAAGTACAAAAGCGTACACCTTGGGGTACTATCCTTGTCTTTGGTGTTGGTATTTCCTTAGGTAGTGCTTTGCTCAATACTGGTGCCGGCAAGTGGCTTGGTGATTGGGTGGTTGAAAGTGCAGGTCTTGCGTCTTTAAGTCCTTTCATGATCTTTACCGTATTATCGGCATTCCTTATTGTTATTCACTTAGGTTTTGCAAGTGCGACAGCCTTAACATCATTGTTCATGCCAATTATGATTGTGATGTTCCATACAATCGGAACCACCAATTTAAGCTTAACTCCAGATATCCAATTAGGTCTTAGCATGTTGCTTGGCTTTGTGGTGAGTTATGGCTTTATCCTTCCTGTTAACGCACCACAAAACATGGTGTGTATGGCAACAGAAACATTTACGCCAACCGAATTTTCTAAAATGGGTATTGTCGTTACAATCATTGGCTATCTGCTTATGCTTTTAATGGCTCTGTTCTACTGGCCTCTATTAGGGTGGTTATAATTATGATTAACATCGGTGTAGCTGATGCCAAAAATTTAGTATCTGAAATCTTGCTTGCAAAAGGTGTAAATGATCAGGTTGCTTTAAATGTTGCCGATCACCTCATTGCATCCGATCAAGTAGGATATGCAAGTCATGGTCTAACGATTTTACCCAATTATATAAAAGCGTTGGATCAAGGAACACTTAAAGTCGATGGTGAGCTTAATTGTTATCGTAAATCTGGTGTATTGCTTGGTTATGATGCTCACCTCGGTTTTGGTCAACACGCAGCAAAAATAGCATTTTCGGATGCTATTGATGTTGCTCATGAACAAGGCATCTGTGCCTTAACATTACGCCACGGACACCATATCGGTCGTATCGGTTATTATGGCGAAATGGCCTGCGAAGCAGGCATGGCGATGTTGGCCTTTTGTAATATTGTTAAACGCACGCCTACAGTTGCACCTTTTGGTGGTATTAAAGCGAAGCTTACGACCAATCCTATGTGTTATGCTTGGCCTTTGCCAAATGGCAAACCACCATTTGTTCTTGATTTGGCAACGGGCGCGATTGCTTTGAATAAAGCACGTGTTCTTGCTGAAAAGGGCTGCGAAGCGCCTGCTGGTAGTATGATTGATGCAACCGGTAAACCAACAAACGACCCACGGGTCTTGTTTCAAAACCCTCCCGGAAACCTTCTGACCTTTGGTGGTCATAAAGGTTATGGGCTTGGATTGGCTGTGGAGCTTTTCGCCGGTATTCTTTCAGGCGGTGGCACCATCGAAAAAGAACATTATGGAAATGGTATGGCGGTCAATAATGTCTTTGCTCTTATTATCAATATTGGCAAATTCGTTCCAAATGACTGGGCAGAGCATGAAACCGAGGCATTTTTTGCTTATTTGAAAGATTGCCCAACTCAAGATGCTCATAGTGTCGTTTTATATCCTGGTGAAGTTGAAGCAAAAACCCGCCTAAAATTCAGCAATACTATTCCTGTTGAAGAAAAATCTTGGCAAATATTAGCCGAATTAGCCGGTAATTTAGGAATATCATTACCCGCAATACAGCAGGAAAATGAACAAAACGCAATTGTTTGACTTTAAACAATTGCTACCCTGTCGGTAATCCTCCCATCGGCCGACAGGGTCTTCTTTCACTCAAAGAAGTATTTTTAATTTAGGCTTTATAATTAAATTTGTATTTCTATTTAAAATAGAGATATGAAAAAAGCCAAAGATGCTAGTTTACAGCAAAAATACGGATAATTCGTTGGAATGATATTATGAATGAACGTGATTGGGAACTGCTAAAAGTTCTATATGAAATTAAGTCTATTACGCGTGCTGCAGATAGGCTCTTTATGACCCAGCCGGCTCTTTCTATCCGACTTCGAAATATGGAATCTTATTTTAACACCACGCTGGTTATTCGAAATAAGCGGGGCATTCAATTTACCGCAGAAGGTGAATATTTAGCCAAAAAAGCCTCATTCATGCTCAATGAGATGACCAATGTGAAAGAGCATATCCTAACCATGAAAGGCACAATATCAGGTACTGTGCGCATAGGTGCCTCGCATTTTATGAGTAAATTTATACTTCCACCGATTTTGCAAAGTTTTAAAAAAGAATATCCGGAAGTACGCTATCAGGTGTTTTCGGGCTGGAGCCGCGATATTTTGCAGCTTGTTGTTAGCAATAACGTCCATATGGGCTTTGTGCGCGGCGAATATCATTTTTCCGGCGAACGGCTTTTGCTGTATAAGGATGTTATGTGTTTTGCAAATAAGGACAAAGTTTCCGCTTCTGAATTAGACAAGCTTTATTTGATTGATTATCAAAATGACCCACTTAATCAATTATTAATTAATCGCTGGTGGGTGGAAAATTATTCAATTCCTCCGCGTATTTCAATGAATGTCGACCGTTTGGATACATGCCTTGAAATGGTAAGGAATGGATTGGGTTATGGGTTTTTACCATCAACGGTGATGGGTATGGCACCAGAAATTTATCATGAACCGCTAACTTATAAAAACGGCAAATATTGTGAACGTGATACATGGCTATTTTATAATAAGGATGCGTGTGAATTGAGCTTAGTTAAGGCTTTTATTGATAAATTAAGTGGAATGGAAATTGGCGCTTGTAAACTAAAAGCTGCATAAATTTATAGCTTAAATTTTTGAACATCGGCAATATCATAATGAAAAAGCCGATGGGCAATTGACAAAATCCATTGGCAGAATGTTCATGTTATTGCAAATGATGGCCAGATTGCTAAAGTGGCGCAATCGGTATGCGCACAGGTTTCTTGTATCTGTGTAGCAGGGCTTAAAAGGTTCGATTGCTATTGCTGTCACCATTTGCTTTTTGTTTGTATAGTACAATTTTATAGATATTTATTTTAGATTAAGATAAGTCAGTATATTCTTTTTCCACCTTATCTATCGTTAAACTTTTGTTCAGTTGTCTTGGCTGTCTTGCTAAAGATTTAAAAATCGTGTGCCAATATATTTTAAATATTCAATACCGAGCACTCGCAAATGATTAATAATGCTTAGCCAGTCATCACTTTGGTTTTCAACGCGGATAGGGTAGGGGATGAGTTCAACATCGGGCATGGCCTGTTGCATAATATAGAGGCTGCGCGGCATGTGATAATCATTGGTGACTACATAAATTTTTTTATAATTATGTTTTTTTACCCATTCAGCGCTTTCGCTACCATTGCCCTTTGTGTTTAACGCTTCATGTCCAAGCTCAATACAACATTCAAATAGTTTGGGGTCGGTGTGATTGGCTCGCGCGAGCGTGCCACTATCCGCTGCAGGATTAACACCGCTTATTAACAAGTGATGTGCTTTTTTTTGGTTAAGCAAAAAAATGCCGCTTTCAATGCGCGCACGTCCACCCGTTAGCACAATAATGCCATCAGCTTGCGGCAAGGGATTGGGCGCCATTAAGCGATCAACTTTTTCGCCAAAATAAACAAAACCAGTGGTAAAAATAGCAAATACGATAAAAACAAAAATCAAAATTGGTGGAATATGCTTAAAAAACCGTTTGCGCCAATTGCGCTTGTATATTAAGCGCGGGCTTTGGTCGCCTTGTTCGGGCGGTATTTGCTGGTTTCCCGAAATGTCACGCGGCTTCATCAATATCTCTTCACGCAATAGGAATAATTACTATTTTATAGCATAAATTAAATCAGACCTTATAAAAATGACGAGATCAGTTAAATATGCCTCGTTGTAGCGGGTTGCTTAACCTAAATATCGCTATCAGTAAGGCAAAATAAGGATCGCTGTCTTTTATTGGCGCAAGAATTTTAATTTATGTTTCTCTATTTGCAATATTTGCCTTAAAAATAAAAATTTTTAGTAAAATTATTGATGCGAGATCTGAATTTCTTCAAGAAATTATTGATGACCGAATGTGTCTATGGTCTTTGGGGGCAATGAACATATAAATTAGCCTATAAATTGATTGCAGATCTGACCCTAAGCATGAAAATATTGGCAGAAGCATCTTCCAACCCAAATAAATTGGAAGATGCTAGGATAATTTTAGAGCGCATTTCGATCTGATTGGATCAAATCGGCGCTCTAATCTATTGTTTACATCGCGTTTTTTGTCCAAAAACCGCTTCACACTTTTCAAAAAAACGCCCTAATTGCTTGTTTTGGTGGCAAGTAAATCGCGGATTTCAGTAAGAAGGACTTCTTCTTTGGTTGGCTCTGGCTTAGCTTCAACCTTGACTTCATCCTTAGTGCGCAGCTTATTCATGCCTTTAACCACAAGGAACAATACCCAAGCAACAATGATAAAATTGATAGCAAGAGTAATGAAATTACCATAAGCAATAGTTGCCCCTGCGGCACGGGCGGCAGCTAGTGTGGTTTGTGGCTCACCTGCAAGCTGAATAAACATGTTGGAAAAATCAATGCCGCCAGTAAGAAGACCGATGATGGGCATTAAAATATCATTGACAACCGAATTAACCAATCCGCTAAATGCCGCACCAATAATAACACCAATGGCTAAATCAACCATATTGCCCTTAATGGCAAATTGTCGAAATTCTTTTAACATTTTAATACCCTATTTTGAAAATATCTATTTTCATGAAAACACTAATAATAAATATGATCTTTCATGAATGTCTATTGGAGTTATGTATGCTAAAGAAGCTAAAGGGCAATAGTTATATGCAATATTTTTTATAAATTGGCGGAAGGGAGTGGGTGTCGAACCCACCAAAGACTGTCTCGCAGCCCCTTACGGCTTTGAAGGCCGCATCCACCACCGGATGAACTTCCCTTCCATTATGCTTGTAGCAGCCAAGCTTAGTATTTTACTTGTTGGCCAATATTAAAGCATATACTGCATTTATCATTAATATTCAAAAAATGCAGTATATTTATTTTCAATTTTTTTGTTTAAAGCAAACTTTGCTTAATCAAGAATAAAATGCGGTACAAAGCGCGATGTATTACGCGTAATCGGCGTTGCATCTTCTCTAATACCAATACCTGCAGGTTGCCCGGCTACAATCCACGAGCCAATGACCGTCCAGTCATCGCCAAATTGGGGCAAATATTGAATGGCTTGGCGAATATAACCTTCGGCACCATAAGGGCCATCCACTTTAATTGTGCTGGTTTTTATGCCATTATCAATAATGGTAACATTAGCGCCTTCACGCGATAAAAGCGGTTTACGCACGTAATGGTTGGCAAGTAGGCTTTTTCTTGAATCATCTTCAAAATAAGACGCAAGAAGATTGGGATGATCTGGAAACATTTGCCAAAGAACTGGCATAAGTCCTTTGTTAGAAAGAACAAGTTTCCATAAAGGCTCAATAATGTGGGTAGGTGTATCAATAAGATATTTGCCAAAATCTTCACGCACCATATCTTCAAGCGGATAAAGCTTGAAAAGCGTGTTGATGCGTTCTTCATAAGTATCGGTAAACCAATGATCAGCATCAACGCCAATATGGGCAATGTCAATCATAACTGGCACAAGGCCTGCTTGACTAGCGCAGTCAGCAAGATAAGCAACAGTGCCATAATCTTCAGGGCTGTCACTCACGCTAGCAAAATGCATAACGCCATTGGGCGAGCCAATTGCTTTAAGTGCTTCAATAAGTTTTTCATGTAAAAGATTGAATTGGTCGGCCTCAGCCGGCAATTCACCACGCTTTTTCATATCTTCAAGCCAGCGCCATTGAAATACCGCTGTTTCAAATAGGCTGGTTGGCGTATCAGCATTAAATTCCAACAGTTTTGCTGGCTCTTCACCATTAAAGGAAAAATCGAAACGACCATAAAGATCACGGTCTTTGCGTTCCCATGACTGGCGTACAGCTTTAAAAAATTCTTCAGGAATTGCCATACGGCGCATAAGTTGGTCATCGGCAAGGATGTGATCCACAGCTTCATAACACATGCCCATTAATTCGGCGGTTGGGTCTTCAATGCCTTCTTCAATCTCTGCAAGAGTAAAGCGGTAAGCGTGGCGTTCATCCCAATAGCGTTCGCCATCAATGGTATGAAATTCAAAACCGCTGGCGGCGGCGTCTTCACGCCAATCCGCCCGTTCATTAAGTACGATACGTTCCATAATGCTTTTGCTAATCCGCTGTTATTTTATGATGAAATAGCGCTTGCACGGCTGCCAAAGCCACCGCGTGCCATTGTTCTTGTCCGTGTTTCAGGTGCACGGGCAGCAGCAGAAGAAGATGAGAAACGAGTTGCACCACGTTGATTTGCAACAGTTGCACCATTACTATTTACGTATGAACTGCTACCTGGGCGTTGATAAAGTGATTGTGGTGCCATTCTTTGTCCATTATTGAACATTGACCCCATCATATAACCCATCATCATTGGCAAGAAAAAGCTGCCTGTGCTTGAATGGACTGTTGTCGTTGAGCCGGTTGCGGCTGCAGGACTTTGTTCACATTTGCCAACACCAAACTCAGCTTCGCAATCTTCCTTATTCGTATAGGCAGGTGCAGTTGCTACGTGGGTTGCAGTTGCTTCTTTAAAGTCTTGCCGACATTTGTCGGCTGGGAATGTGCCACTTGCAATACAATCATCAACATCTTGAAAAACAGCAGTATCAATTTGACTATCTCCGCATGCGGTAACAGCAACCCCACCCATTAATACGAGCGTTACAGCCAGACAACGTTTCATGTATCTTCCTCTTTGCGTTTTTGGTTTTCACGTAAAATTTATCAATATATAGTTTTGTGGCAAATACAAGACTTTAGCTATAATTGCTTGCGTTTTAATAAAATATTACGCCAAGTTATCGATAAGCTGTTAGTAGTGAGGATAGGATGTGGATAGTTTGGCTTTATTTTAATAATATTGTCTTGAATTGTAACATAAGATTGTTTTTTGGTCTTTTAAAAGACAGGAAAAAAGAGTAAAAGCTCATCTTATGACCAAAGACACTTTGAATACACCCACACAGGCAATTAATCGTCCCAATAGCCGCAAGGTTTTTATTAAAACCTATGGTTGCCAGATGAATGTTTATGATAGCCAGCGCATGAGCGATAGCTTAAGTGCTGAAGGCTATGTTGCGACCGAAACGGCTGAAGATGCCGATTTGATTTTGGTAAATACTTGTCATATTCGTGAAAAAGCAGCTGAGAAGCTTTATTCTGATCTTGGTCGCTTGCGTGTGTTGCGTTCTGAACAGGATCGCCCGATCACGATTGGTGTGACCGGCTGTGTTGCCCAGGCTGAGGGCGAGGAAATTATTCGACGCGCCCCAGGGGTTGATCTTGTTGTTGGCCCGCAAACCTATCATCGTTTGCCGCAAATATTGCGCGATGTGGAAAGTGGCAAAAAGGTTGTTGAAACCGAATATGCGGTTGAAGATAAATTTAAGCATTTGCCTTTGCCGAAGCGTGAAGCGGTAGCAAGCCGTGGCGTGAGTGCGTTTTTAACTGTGCAAGAAGGGTGCGATAAATTTTGTACTTTTTGCGTTGTTCCTTATACGCGCGGGGCTGAAAGTTCGCGTCCCGTTGCGCAAATTATTCGTGAAGCGCAACGTCTTGTTGATTCGGGCGTGCGTGAAATAACTTTGCTTGGCCAAAATGTTAATGGTTGGCATGGCGTGGGTGAAGATGGCAAATCTTGGCGTTTAGGTGAGTTGCTTTATAAGCTTGCTGAGATAGATGGTGTCAAGCGTTTGCGTTATATGACAAGTCATCCCAATGATATGGATGATGGGCTAATTGCTGCGCATCGTGATCTTGATGTATTGATGCCTTATTTACATTTGCCCGTACAGGCAGGCTCTAATTCTATTTTAAAAGCTATGAATCGTCATCACACTGTCGATGATTATTTGCGCTTGATTGAGCGGATGCGTGAAGCGCGCCCAGATATTGCTATGTCGGGTGATTTTATCGTTGGCTTCCCTGGCGAAACCGATGAAGATTTTAAGGCAACTATGCGTTTGGTTGAAGAAGTCTTTTATGCTTCTGCCTATTCATTTAAATATTCACCGCGTATCGGTACGCCCGGTGCAGATATGAAAAACCAAGTTGATGAGGCAATTAAGGACGAGCGCTTGCAGGAGTTGCAAGCCTTGCTAGGCAAGCAGCAGCGTGAATTTCTACGCTCTAAAATTGGCGTTACCACAGATGTTTTGGTGGAGCGTAAAGGTCGCCATGATGGGCAGATGATTGGACGATCGCCTTGGCTGTTACCTATTGCGGTAACGACAGACGCACCGACTGGTGAAATGATTACTGTGAAAATTGGTGAGGCTGGGCCAAATAGTTTGGTTGGCTATCCGCTTAATGAGCCTGCAACCTTATTATCAGCTTAATGATTATTGATTTTACTTGTTGATAAATGAGATCTTTTTCTTATTTATCAACAAAAGCTATGATGATAAAATATTTATGAAACTTTGCCGTCGTAAAATTTTATGCAGGTTTTTGAATCTAATTTATACTGCTTATATTGATATCAGCTCACATTTTAGGGGAAATACGCTTGAGCGAAAAAAGTGAGATAGAGACAAGTGAAGTATCCGTAACAGGTGGTGCATCAGATTTGGCCCATATTGTTTTAACCTTTGATAGTAATCGCGAATCTCTTGCGGTTTTTGGGCATTTTGATGAAAATCTTGCCCGCATTGAGCAAAAGCTTGGTATTGATATTAGAGCGCATGGCAATGAGGTGACTTTACGCGGTGAGCCGATGGCAACCGCACAAGCACGCCGCGCTTTGGATCATCTTTATCAATTGGTTAAACAAGGCAATAATCCGAATTTATCTGATACGGATGGTGCAATTGCTATTGCAATGGCTCCTGAGCCGCAGCTCGAATTGCCAACTATGGAACATAGTGCCAAGCAAAGAATTGCTCATATTTCGACACGCAGAAAAACCATTTATGCGCGTACACCAACGCAAGATGCCTATATGCGCGCAATGGATCGTGCTGAGCTTGTTTTTGGGGTAGGGCCTGCAGGTACGGGTAAAACCTATCTTGCAGTTGCCCATGCAGCGCAATTATTAGAGCGCGGTGTGGTTGACCGCATCATTTTATCGCGCCCGGCCGTTGAAGCAGGCGAAAGACTAGGCTTTTTGCCCGGCGATATGAAAGAAAAGGTCGATCCTTATTTGCGGCCGCTTTATGATGCGCTTTATGATATGATGCCGGCTGATAAAGTAGAGCGGGCCATTACTGCTGGTGTTATTGAAATTGCGCCACTTGCCTTTATGCGTGGGCGCACTTTGGCGCATTCTGCCATTATTCTTGATGAGGCGCAAAATACTACCGCAATGCAAATGAAAATGTTTTTGACCCGCCTTGGCGAGGGTGGGCGGATGATTATTACTGGTGATCCAAGTCAGGTGGATTTGCCCATGGGGCAAAAATCTGGCCTTGTGGAGGCATTGCGCATTTTAAATAATGTCGATAATATTGTAACGGTAACATTTACCGAAAAAGATGTTGTGCGCCATCCACTCGTTGCTGCAATTGTATCAGCCTATGATCGTGATTTTCGTGAAAATAAAGCAAGACAAGATCAAAAATTTGGCGATAAAATGAGCGGTAACTCTTAAATGGTGTCAATTATGGATGCTGGAGTGCACATGTCAGCAGTTGATGGCGATATGTTAAAAATAGACATTGACCTTGTTATTGAAGATGATGCTTGGGAAAGTGAGCCGCAATTATTGGCGTTAGCGCAAAAGGCAACCTATGAAACTATGTTGCATTTGGGATTTGATGACGTTGAAAGCGAGTTAAGCCTTGTCTTCACCAATGATGAAGCCATACGGGCGATAAATGCGCAGTGGCGTAACAAGGATAAGGCTACCAATGTCTTATCTTTTCCTGCCTTTGATATTGCACCAAATGAAGAACCAGATGTCATGCTTGGTGATATTATTATCGCGCGTGAAACGGTGGAAGGTGAGGCGAGGGAAGAAAATAAGCCTTTTGATCATCATCTTACCCATCTTTTTGTTCATGGCCTGTTGCATCTACTCGGTTATGACCATGAAAATGACGATGATGCAGAAATAATGGAAGCTTTGGAACGAGAAATTTTAGCAAAACTTCAAATCCCTGACCCCTATAGGCAAGAATAGTACCGCTATTGCACTTTACAAATAGTGTAAAATCGCTTTATTATATTTAGCAATGCAAAAATATTTATTCTATTTTATTTAAATATTTCTTTTATTCATTGATGGTCAATTAATAAAAGAATAACCAAAAAAGGCAACCAAGAACAACGCAATGGCCGAAAAATCGACAACATCTAGCTCACATCATGATACTGGTAGTGAAAGTGAAGAGCCCAGTTCTGGGCAAGTGCAAAAGCTTGTAAAGCCATCCCTTATGGGTAAGTTTTTCAATTTTTTGCGTTCGCGAAATGCTGAAAGCAGTGACAGCGAAAAAATCATTGATGAAAGCTTGTTAACGCCGCAGCAACGATTAATGCTTGAAAATCTAATGGAATTGCATGAAGCACGCGTTGCTGATGTTATGATTCCACGTTCTGAAATTGAAGCTATTGATATTGATACTAGCCTTGCTGATACATTGAAGTGTTTTGATAAATCTGGTCATTCACGTATGCCGGTCTATGCTGAAACTCTTGATGATCCACGCGGTATGATTCATATTCGCGATATTTTAAATTTTATTACCCGCAACGCTCAGTCAACCGTTGAAGATGGACCGCTGGATCTTGGGCAAGTCGATTTAACTAAGACGATTGGTGAAATTGGGGTCATTCGTGACGTTTTATTTGTGCCCGATTCAATGCTTGCAAGCCAGCTTTTAAGCCGCATGCAAACAACCCGCACGCAAATGGCTTTGGTTATTGATGAGCATGGTGGTACTGATGGTCTTGCCTCCATGGAAGATGTCTTTGAAATGGTGGTTGGTGACATTGAAGACGAGCATGACGATGATGATGTCATGATTGTCAAGGAAGAGGGCGATAGCTGGATTGTTGATGCCCGCACTGATCTTGAAGAACTTACCGAAATTATCGGTGAAGATATGCATTTTGGTGATTTGGTTGATGAGGTTGATACGATTGGCGGGTTTATTGTTACCGTGCTTGATCGCATACCACTGCGCGGTGAAACGATTGAAGCAGTTATAGGTTTCAGCTTCCAAATATTAGAGGCTGATCGCCGCCGCATACGGCGTATTAAGATTAAGCGTTTATCGCCAGATAATTAATCGATCTAAAATATAATTTTAAAAAAACCGTTTGATGAAACATCAAGCGGTTTTTTATTTATGTAAGTTACTTTTATCCTTAAAATCGGATATTTTTTAAGCCTTAAAACGCTCAATTATATAAAATATTTGCTAAAATATTATTGTCGCTTATAAGGGGTTAATATTAAAGTTGAAATACGTTGATATTTGGCGCACAATTGATGTATAATTATTATTTGAACCACATAAATTAATAGGCAGTTAGATTTTTCGTTACTGCATTGTTAAATTTTGCTTAATTTTTATTTTAGTTCTTTGCGCTTGGCTTCCAAAGGTCAATATGCATTGTTCAAATTTAAAATAGAAAACTTATTATTGGGGTCTTCTCATGTTAAGCTATTTATATTCTTAATATAGCCATTCAATATATTCGTTTTTATCTGCGCTCTGATACCGCATTTGCTTTAAGGTTTTTATTAAAAGATAAAGCATTAATAGAACCAGCGATAAACTCATTTTGATAGATTTCAAATTATCTAAAACGCATTTATGCGAAAGGATCCTAAAATGCTGCGATTGATTGACGGATTTAAGCATTTAACAGGCATCAAACGGCAATTGATAAGTTTCATATTTGGCGCGCTTATGGCGTTTGCACTTGCACCTTTTCATCTGTTTTTTCTTTGTTTCATTAGCTTTCCTGTCTTCGTCTGGTTGATTGATGGCATAAATGAGCGCGTAAATGGGGTAAAAAAATATAGCTTAATAGCTTTAACTGGATGGAGTTTTGGTTTTGGCTATTTTGTTTTTGGGCTTTGGTGGCTATCGAGCGCAATGTTTGTAGATTTTGCTAGCTATTATTGGGCAATTCCGTTTGCAATTTTTGGCTTACCGGCATTTCTTGCGCTTTACTATGGTTTAGCTGCTGTGGTTGCCGCCATCTTAAATTGGAATTCTTATGGGCGGATTGTTACTTTAAGCTTGACATTTGGCCTTGCAGAATGGTTGCGCGGTGTAGCCTTTACCGGCTTTCCATGGAATAGCATTGGCTACACAGCTATGCCCAATGTAGCATCAATGCAGATAGCCTCGTTGATTGGCGTTTTAGGGGTAAATTTTCTTGCGGTGTTGGTTTATGCAACACCTGCTATTCTTGCTGATGGAAAAGAGCGTAAAATCGCATTTTCGCTTGCAGGGTTACTTATCGTCTTCGATGTCGGTTTTGGTGCCTATCGACTTTCCTTTGCGCCTAATAATTACGCCAATGGGGATGAGATTATGGTGCGTTTGGTGCAACCATCTATTGATCAAAGCCAAAAGCAAGATGCAGTTTTGGCACGGCAAAATTATGATGAATTGGTATCATTATCGATTGAAGAAAATCCAGAAAGTTTAAGAAAGCCCGATATTATTATTTGGCCGGAAACGGCTTTGCCCTATTATCTTGATTATACCTCAGAATTAAAGGAAAACATAGCAAGCCTATTGCAAGATAAACAACTGCTCATGACAGGCAGTGTTAGACTTTCCTATGATGAGAATGGTAAACAAAGCTTTTATAACTCCATGCAAATTGTCGATAAAAGCGGGGATGTTATTGCTTATGCCGATAAGGTGCACCTTGTGCCATTTGGTGAATATATGCCCTTCAGTGAATTTTTTAAGCAGTTTGGTCTTTCGGCTATAGCAGAAACCGTTGGTGGTTATAGCGCTGCGAGCGATCATAAAACGCTGACGCTTTCTGAACGACTGACGATTTTACCACTTATCTGTTATGAAGCTATTTTTCCAAATGAAATGGAGTATAGCGGTGATAGACCTAATGTTTTGGTTAATCTTACCAATGATGCATGGTTTGGCCAAACTCCCGGACCGTGGCAGCATTTTCAGCAGGCACGCTTGCGGGCGGTTGAGCAAAATATGCCGCTGATTAGGGCGACCAATAATGGTATTACCGCCGTGGTTGATCCTTATGGAAGAATCATCGGGCAAATTGAACAGAATCGTGTTGCCTATCTTGATGCGCCAATTCCAAGCTATAACGCACCAAATTGGCATAAGATTTCAAATGGTAAAGAAATTTTATCTATAATTCTAATTTTATCAATCTTTAGTGGGTTTTTAAGGCGCTACAGCCGCCGCTGATCAATTGACATTGGGGCATTATTATTATGTTATGCAAGCATTGCGACAGATGTTTTTGTAAAATTATCATCTGATAGGGATATCTAATCTTATTATTGTAAAATGGCCGGGAAAAGCGCTGATAAGCGAAAAACATAATGACAGTAAAGAAAAAACAACCAGATCCAATTGATGTATATGTGGGAAGCCGCATTCGTTTGCGTCGTAATTCTATAGGGCTTAGTCAAGAAAAACTAGGCGAACAACTTGGAATTACTTTTCAGCAAGTGCAAAAATACGAGAAGGGTACAAATAGGGTAGGTGCAAGTCGTCTGCAAGCAATTGCAGAAACCTTGGAAGTGCCGGTATCCTTCTTTTTTGAAGATGTGTCCAATAGTGAACTTGATGAAGGATTTGCCGAAGCCGAAGCCAATCCTTTGGAAATGGTTTCAAGTGGCGAAGGATTACAGTTAATTCGTGCTTTCACGAATATCAAAGACCCTAAAGTCAGACGCAAAATTATTGATCTTGCCAAGGCTTTATCGCAAGACGATCACCTTGAGGATAGATAGTTTTGACAATGATATAGCGGGAAACAAGACGTTTTATTGCTTTTAACTTTATGCTTAATTTTATATTTACTTCGTTAATACAGTGCCAAAATAGTAGCTTTTATATTATTGTATTATTTTATAATTAATAAAATTCATAGTAATATGTATTAGGTGAAAAATTGAATTTTGAAGTTTTAATATGATTTAAAAAGACTGATGTTATGTCAGTTAATATTGGCTTTACAAGCTTCGCTTAATGCTTTTTTCAAAAAAAATATTATTATATTTCATTACCTTATCATTGTTGACGGCATAATTTTGATCAAGGATTATTGCCTCAAGCTATGCATAATGGTTTAGAGCCCCATCTTTCAAAAATAATTTGGATTAACAAGGTTAAGTGCGCTCATGCTGTCATCATATGCAGCTTTTTATAGGTGTAAGAGCAAAGCCTCTATCATTGATTGTATGTTTTTAAGTCCCATCATGATAAAAAAAAGCGTATTTAGCTTTTTAAAAGCCAAATACGCCATTTTATTTCAATAGGTTAAAACCGGCCTATTCTTCTTCGCCGCCTTCAACGGCAATTTTATCAACTGCCTCTTTCATGTACTCTGCAACATCCTTATCAGGATAGGTAACAGCAAAATCGCTAATGGTTTTTTTCACCAATTCATTGTAATTTTGTTGCATCAACATATTTTCAATCTGTGGCTTTACATCAGCATATTCTGGTGGTTGCTTATCGCGGATATCTTCAACCTTAATAACATGCCAACCAAATTGTGATTTAACCGGTGTTTTGGTGTATTCGCCCGCTTTAAGGGCAAAGGCCGCATCTTCAAAAGGCTTTACCATTTGTCCTTTGATGAAATAGCCAAGATCTCCGCCATTAGCGCTAGATCCATCAGTTGAAGATTCTTTAGCAATTTTTTCAAAATCTTCGCCTGCTTCTAAACGCTCAATAACCTTTTTAGCGTCAGCTTCACTGTCAACAAGGATATGGCGGGCATGCACTTCAACTTCTTTCGGCATGCTAGCTATTTCTTTGTCATAAAAAGCCTTAACGTCTTCTTCTTTTACCGATTGCTTTAGCTTTTCGGCAAGGTAAGCCTGCTGCAAGTTACTTTCGCGAACCAATTCAGCGCGCATTTTGAAAGTCGGATCTTGGTCGAGTTTTTCTTTAAGTGCTGCAGTCGAAAATGCTTTTAACGAAACATAAACTTCTAACGCGCGCAAACGGCGTTGCGCTAAGGTTTCAGGTGTGCCAGGAGCAATAATATTAGCCCAAGCATCAAGATCCTTGGTTGTCATGTTCTTGCCATCAATTACGGCAATAACTTGATCAGGGCCAAAAGTTTTTGTTTCTGCCTTGCTAACCTCAGCCGCTTCTGGCTGCGGCATTGCAGGGCTTTCTGTTTCCTGCGCTTGAGCAACCAAACTGCTTCCTAAAATAAAGGTAGAAGCCACCAGAATGGCTTTCAATTTCGACTTCATGTAAAACTCCTTAGCAGGAAGAGGGCGTCTTGCCCCCTTTGAATGAATATGGCTTATCATGGAAAAGTTGCAATTTTAAATGGATAAGTAAAATAGTTGATAAAGATAATTTCATTAATGATCTTTAATTTCATTTTTCCATTTTTTTAAGCAATAGCTTTAATCTTGTCCGTAAATTTAACAAGTTTAGAAAGTTTAAGCTTAACAGCAATTCTTCATAAATACCTTTTAGCGACTCTAGTCAGGATAACGGCAAAATTTTGATTTGAAAAGCATTATGGTGCAAATTTTATAATTTCACGTAAATATTAAATATGATTAATAAAAGATATAATTATTTAAAGTTAATGGGTTAGACATTTCGTTGCTGCTATTTGGTTACTTTTCCTTGGCGATCACGTTTAATTATATATTTTTAATGTGAAGATATTTATTTTTTATATCGATTATATCTAGTCTTAGCGCAAAGGGTAAGTATTTACCGCTTAGGCGATTATTCGTTGTCTGATCTATAATTTAGTGAATATAAAATATTTGGCATATTTGCTGTCATAAATCATTGGCAAAGATAAGGGGGAACTGAATATGAAAACGCGTTTGATAAAAGCTGATCGGTCAGTTGATTTGCCAATGTTAGCTGATGGTTATTATCATCTTAGCTATACAGTACTTATTAATGGTGATCTTGCCACTCTCTCAACTGATTTTGATTTAATTGCTTGGTGGCGCAATGATCATAAAAGTGCAAAATTACCCGAAAAAATAAACTATCTCATTGCGGTATTTGATGGCGAAACATTTAAAGCCAAAGCATCATTTGCGATGCCTGATCCGATATATCCTTTAATAGATCAATTTTCTAATGGAGACTGGTTGGTGGTAAATCCACGTTGTTATAATAGGGGGGATAAAAATGCTATGCGCATTGCGCCAACAGGCGCAATTATGAGCCAATTTAATTTGGGGGATGCGATTGAGCATGCGCAAATTAATAAGCATGATGAGATTATCATTGGCTTTTTTGATGAAGGTACAATGTCTAATCGCGGCTGGGATGCAAGTGGTGAACGCGCTAAAGTACCTATTGCGCCAATTATTTGCTGTGATGGCAATGGCAAACCTTTATGGTCGGTTGATAAGGAAATGGACAGCTTTTATATTGTTGATTGTTACGCATTAAATATTGGTAGCAACGAAGCCTATGCTTATTATGATCCAGACTATAATGTCATAGCTTTAAGCCCACAAGGTATTACCAAACATTGGCAAGCAGATATAAAGGGCGGCAAAATGTTGGCGTTTAATCAAGATTATTTTGTCGTGGCATGTGGTTATGACGATCCTAATCTTATAGAAATTATAGCAAAGAATGATGCTGCCAAGCATTATTTAGCCCATATGGATAGTGCACAGTCTTTGGAAGCAATTGATGGGCGAGATGACCAGTTACACTATATTGGTGGCGATCAATGGTTGACTTTTTGTGTCACCTCAATCGTTAATCAATTGAAAGAGCACCAAGAGTAGTATGCTAAAGCACAGTTTTTTTGACTGTAATAGATAGTCGGTATCATCATCGCATAAGCTTGGTATTTTGAAAAGTAAAAGTTTGACTAATAAGATTTTTAGTAATTAAGAATTTCGTGAATTGATAATTTTTTATTTATAAATCTTATGTTTTTTGCAGAAAAATAAAAAACTTCTCCCCAGCTTTATTCAATTCTCAAAAGGTCATAACCTGCTTCATATTTAGTACTATACCGCTTAGTTATTAAAGAAAATTCATCACTATCTTCTTCCACAAGAGATATAAAATTTCTATTAACATCAGAAATCCAATGAGTTGGACAGCTGATTAGATCAACATTTTCTAAAATAATTGCCTCATCATAAGGATCTGTTATATCCCAACACAATCCAATTTTTAAAATATCACCATAGTAACTTATAATATCAATATCACGTGCCTCTATCTTATTGTCATAATAAAACCTATTTATTTTATCAATGTAATCACGTGTAATCACTTATTAACTCCAAATTTCTTAACCGTTTTTTGGTTGTTACTCCAATGATAATTATTTCGCAGTGGTGGTCAATGGCTGATGTTTTGGTTGTCCAATCGTCAAACAATAAAAGTATTAAACGATCAATATCTGTTGAGAAGCGAAGTTTTAAGCAAAATTATGAAAATTTAATAATTGGCTAAGGTTATAATGTTCCTCATCGCTTAAGCTTTGCAGTGGCAAAGGCAATGAGGGATGGTCGGTTTTCTTTAAGATTTCAGCAGCTGTTGCAATAACACGCAAGGAACCATATTTTTCAAAAAGGCGCCAAAGTGGTAATAGTGCAGTTGAAACAAGATTTTCATCACCATTTAGCTTGTTTTCAGCTTCGATCTGTAAACCTAATGCAAGCTTGGGGAATAGTCCGCCCAATACTGAAAACCAGCAATCACAACCAGCACTAAGCCCACGGGCAGCTTGTGCATCTCCGCTAATGCCAATTTTAACATGGCTTGGTATGTCTTGGCGCAATTGCTTTATAAAGGTTTTTGCTTGGTTTAATTCCTTTGGTATTTGGCCAATTTTAATTGCGGCAATATTGGGTAGATTGCAAATTTTGCCGTATAATTCGTTATTGAAAACAAATTTGGTGGTTTGTGGATTATCATAAACGCAAAGTGGCACGGAAATATTATGGCAAACATTTTGATAAAGCCCAAATACTTCTGCATCACTCAATGGTTGATAAGATAGTGGCGCAAGTAAAAGTGCTTTTACGCCGGCCTTTTGTGCGTCATCGGCTAAATGGCAAACATCACGGCTGCGTAACGCGCCGATGGAAACCATAACAGGCTTATCGCCTGCATGTTCTTGTCCTATTTGGGTGAGATGTAATCGCTCGGCTCTGTTTAAATATGCATAGCAACCAGTGGAACCTAAAAGCCCAATTGATGCTATGTCGTGCTTTGACAAATTATCGATGAGTTTGATGAAATGGTGTTCTTGAACACCATTTTCATTCATGGGAGTAAGTGGAAATGCACTAAGACCAGAAAACATAATTTCCCCATACAGCCTAAATATTATGAGCTTTTAATTTTTAGCGAATAATATTCACCATGCGTAGAAAATCTTTAAGCGGTGACAAAGCTGGGTGCTTGAGATTGCGCAAGAGATAATCGGTCATGCGTGGTAAATGTTTTAAATATTGTGGTTTGCCATCACGCTTATCAAGACGAATAAATAGGCCGAGTAATTTACAAGCGCGCTGTGCCCCTAAAATTGCATAGGATTGGCGAAATTGTTTTTCATTAAACTGCTTATCAAGTAAAGCACGTTTTGAGCAATAATGGCGGATAAGTGCTTCTTCAGTTGGTGCTGCAATGGTAATGCGCGCATCTTGGGCAAGAGACACCACATCATAAGCGGTTGGTCCCATTTGCGCATCTTGAAAGTCGATAAGACCAATGCGGTCATTGCCTTCACGTTCGCTGCACCAAAGTATATTGGGGGAATGATAATCGCGCATGACCAAGCTTTTAGGCGCTGTTTCTAGTTCATCGAACAAAACATCCCAGATTTGATAATAATATTCGCGCATTTGGTCGATTGGCTCGACTTGTGAAATAAATGGCAAATACCAGTCCAAGAGCAAATTGGTTTCAATATGAAGCGCATCACGGTCATAATTGGGAATTTCAATGCTCATATCTTCCCAAACCGCATGTTTTGGCCAATCAACCTCATGAAAATCTGCTAAAAATGCCGTTGCTGCAAGATAGCGTTCGGTGATCGGTAAGCGGCGTTCATCGATAATGCCATCTTGCCCTAAATATTCAAGCAGCAATAGACCACTATCAAGGTCGCCAGCATAAATTTCTGGGGCGTTAAAATTATTTTCGCGGATAATACGGTCAATACCAACAAATTGGTCGATGCTTTGTGCAAGGTTCGCTGTCTTTGCATAGCTTGCACCAGTTTTTTCAGGCATTTCGAGTTGTGGGGCATCCATCAACACTTCGCATTTATCCTGGCCATAGGTGATAAGCTCATAAGCGCGCGCTGAAGCATCGCCGGCCAAAAAATGTCTTTTAGCTTCGCCCCGATTATAGCGAATTAAAAAGTCTCGGATAATTGCAGTGCGCCGTAAACGCAAGGATGCTTCTTCATCAACGGCAATGATAACGCCGCGCCCATCATTTTCTTCAAAAATCCGTAATGAAAATGTAGGCCTTGGTAAAAGTCCTTCTGCCTTATCTGGCCACTCAACAATTAGCACACCATTATCAAGTGCTTGCTCAAGACCAAGCTCATAGATTTCTTCGGGGCTGCCAATACGGTAAAGATCGGCATGGGCAACAGGTAAGCGCAGTTCATTATAGGTTTGTACAAGAGTGAAGGTGGGGCTTGGTACATCCAATGTGTCATCATCAGCAAGGGTTTGAATAATGCTACGGGCAAGGGTTGATTTTCCCATGCCTAAATCACCTTCAAGAATTATAAGATCACCTTTTTTTAAGGTTAAGGCAAGATCTTCGCCAAAACGCTTTGTTGCATCTTCATTACTGAGGTGAAGGGTTAATTCCATAGCAATTTAAACTTTCTATTCAGCAGCACTGCTTAAAGCTGCAATTTTAATTGGAAACCGGCAGATGACAGTTGTGCCTTTATCAGAACCTGTATCAATTTCAACTGTTCCATTATGAAGTTCGACAAAACTTTTTACAATGGAAAGGCCAAGACCAGCTCCTGGTTTTGTACCATGATGGACATGGGTAGAAAAACGCTTGAATACATTAACAACAATTTCTTCTGGAATGCCACCGCCTTCATCATGTACAACGAAAATGATATCACTTTCATCATGAAAGGCAGCAAAGTCAATTGTAGAATTTTGCGGGGCATAATTGGCAGCATTTGATAAAATATTAAATAGAACCTGCCTGATACGGGCACCATCTGCCTGAAAATGAACAAGACCTTCGGCAATTTGCAAATTAATCTTGATGTTGTTTTCAAGTAAACGCTCTTCAAGCCGGCTAGCTGCACTTTGCATTACTTCCAAAATATTAACCTCGCCAATATCTAATTCCATAATACCAGCATCAACGGTGGCAAGATCGAGAATATCATTGACGATATTTAAAAGCTCCACCGATTCTGAAGCAATATGCGATAGATAATCATATTGCCGGCCATTTAATTCGCCAAAGGCAGGTGTGCGTAATAGATCGGTAAAGCCAATAATATTGGTAAGCGGCGTGCGTAACTCATAAGAAACATGGCTTACAAATTCATTGCGTAAGCGATCGGCAATTTCTAAAGCTTCGTTCTTTTCATGTAAGGCGCGAGCAATATTAATACTGTCGGTTACGTCAACAAAGGTAAGCATGGTTTGACCAAGCGGCAGGGGCACCAAAGCATAATCGGCAACTGCACCATTTTTTAAATCAATCCGCCCTTTGCGTGAATCGCGCTTATCGGCAAAATCGGTAATTGCAGCACCAATATCACTCCAATCTTCATCGACTGCTTGGGGGGCTGCAAAAGCTTCGATCTTAGATATATGGGTGCCTTCAACACATAATTCATTTGGTAGCTCCCACATTGCTGCAAAAGCCGGATTAGAAAGCCGCATCAAGCCGTCCGAGCCAAAAACAGCGACACCTTCATAAAGATTATCAAGGGTTTCCCCCTGAATGCGGATAAGTGAATTATAGCGTGCTTCTAGATTGAGCTTTTCGGTAAGGTCTTCATAAAGCCAAGTGACACCACCTTGCGGGTGCGGATTGGCAATGACCCGCAATGTGCGCCCATCTGGAAGATTCCATATGGTCATTTTAGGCTCAAGCGAGCGATAGGCCTCAAATAATTCCTCTTTCCATTGTCGCCAATGGGGTGTTTCATTTAAAATGCCGCGTTCACGTAAGCGGTCAAGTACCAAAGCATGACTTGGCTGACTTTCCAAAAACGCCACATCAAGCGGCCAAAGGGCGCTAAAGGCTTGGTTAAAAAATTCTAGCTTTTGGTCTGGGTTAAAAATTGCAACCGCAGTTGATAATTGATCAAAAGTTTCAGAATAGCCTTGCACAACGCGTTTTAATTCATTGCGCAGCGTTTCCCTTTCCGTTTTGTCAATGGCAATACCAGCTTCACCAAATTCACCTGCCATTGCCGTTACATCAAGCACCCGTCTTTCACCATTTATTGCTGTGGGCGTGCTGTCGATAAACACTTCGCCTTTACGGTGGCTGTTTTTAATCTTTTCACGAAATGCTGACCCAAAAATTTCGTGATCGGGGTCTGCAACACGAAAATAGGCGCGATTTCCCCAATGGATGCTGCCATTATGGTCGCGTATCCAGATCGGATCTTTTAATTCATCCCCCAATGCTTGCAAGGTGGCAAGCTTTGCTTCAAATTCATTACAGCGATTTTTTAAGTGCAAAAATTCAGCACTTGTTTTTGTTGTATCCCGAAAACTTATCAGTAATCTTGCGCCATTTGCATAACCACAGGCTTGCAGCGTAGTGCCATGAGTGGTGGTAATGGGCATATCAAATGCTTCACCCTCACTCGCTAATAAAGCGATATTATTTTGATATTCATTCAAAGATGGCACCGACATCCAACTTTGCCAGTTTAAAAACTCATCAATGGTTGCGGGGATATCTCTTGCATTAGGCAAGGGGCCGGTGATTTTTGCATTGGCTCCTTCAAGAATAACAAGGCATTGGCCACTTAAATTTAAATAGCTTTCATAAGGATTGAGCAAAGTGCTTAAAAAATGCTTGCTATCTTTAAGATTTAATTCAAGTGCCTTTTTTTCTTTGACAATTTGGCGCAGCTTTAAAGCTATGACACCTACTGTCAATAAGGCTCCGCCCATAAGAGCAAGCTGCAATACTGAAAATAAATCATCACTTTGCGGAGACGTTATTGCCGCAAAGGCAGGCAGAGTTGAAACACTAAGCATGGTGGTGCTTGCAAAATATTTAATCCATGGTTGGCGCACAATATTTTTTGTAAATAAGATATTTAGCCCCATTTTTATCGCTTTAAATGGCTTATGAAGCATCAATATGCCATACCGCTTAGGGCTTTTTGCTTGCTTAATCTTCTGCATGCACGGGTTTAAACTGGCCACTTCAATCAATTCCTGCAAGCTCCAAGGCTGCTAACGTTGGTGACGTTAGCGCAATTTTGTTTATGATGAGGCAATCAGATGCTCTTATTTTATAAATAATGCGATTGTTAAAATTATCCAGAAATCAAGTTACATAGTTTTAAAAAAGCCGTGCAAATTATTGGTCGAATCATCTTTGGTAATTTAGCACAGCCATATTGATTAAAGGAATGCTTGCCTTAAAAAAATAAAGCCGAACAATAAAATTGCTCGGCTTTACAATGGCTTATAATATTAATAAAATGTTAATAACGATAATGCTCAGGCTTATAAGGACCCTTTGGCGAAACGCCAATATAATCTGCCTGTTCTTGTGAAAGGGTGCTTAGTTTCACACCAAGGCGATCAAGGTGCAAACGGGCAACTTTTTCATCAAGATGTTTAGGCAGGACATAAACCTTATTGTCATATTCATGTCCCTTGGTGAAAAGCTCAATTTGTGCCAATGTCTGGTTGGTAAATGAAGCCGACATCACAAAAGAAGGATGACCGGTTGCATTACCAAGATTGAGCAAGCGCCCCTCTGATAGGAGAAGAATACGCTTACCATCAGGGAAAGTAATCATGTCAACTTGTGGCTTAATATTGGTCCATTTAAGGTTGCGCAAAGCGGCAACTTGAATTTCGTTATCAAAATGGCCAATATTACCCACAATGCACATATCTTTTAAAGCGCGCATATGCTCGATGCGGACAACGTCTTTATTACCAGTGGTTGTAACAATAATATCAGCCGTTGGTGCGGCATCTTCAAGCGTTACAACTTCATAGCCATCCATGGCTGCTTGCAATGCGCAAATTGGATCTACTTCCGTGACTTTAACGCGCGCGCCCGCACCAGAAAGGGAAGCTGCAGAACCTTTACCAACATCGCCATAACCGCAAACAACGGCAGTTTTACCAGCCATCATCACATCGGTACCACGGCGAATACCGTCAACTAACGATTCCTTACAGCCATATTTATTGTCAAATTTTGATTTGGTTACGCTGTCATTGACGTTAATGGCAGGGAAAGGCAAAAGACCCTTCTTTTCCAAGTGATAAAGACGGTTAACACCCGTTGTGGTTTCTTCGGTTACACCCTTAATTGCAGCGCGTTGACGACTAAAGAAATTTGGGCTTGCAGCAAGACGTTTCTTGATTTGCGCAAACATAACTTCTTCTTCTTCAGATTCTGGCTTTGAAAGAACATCTTCACCAGCTTCAGCGCGTGCGCCAAGCAAAATATAGGCTGTGGCATCGCCGCCATCATCCAAAATCATATTGGATGGTTCACCATCTGACCATTGGAAAATAGCATCGGTATAGGTCCAATATTCTTCCAAAGATTCACCCTTAACCGCAAATACTGGGGTGCCACCAGCCGCAATAGCTGCTGCCGCATGATCTTGAGTTGAAAAAATATTGCATGATGCCCAGCGCAATTCTGCACCAAGAGCCTTTAATGTTTCAATAAGAACGGCTGTTTGAATGGTCATATGCAGAGAGCCAGAAATGCGTGCGCCGCGTAATGGTTGGCTAGCGCCAAACTCTTCACGACACGCCATAAGGCCTGGCATTTCAGTTTCAGCAATATCGAGTTCTTTGCGACCGAAATCGGCAAGACCGATATCGCGGATCACATAATCTTGGTTGGCAGCCATGTTTTGCTCCTAAGAAAATTTAAGCCTTTAGACATTTTAATCAATAAAATGCCTATCATAATAAATATATGTTTTGATTTTATTTTGCCGCATGAAATGCTGCATAAAATGCATTGAATGACGCGACATTAGCAAATAAAATATTAATATGCAATAATGATATAAAGATAACTTTATATGAGTGATGTTATTGAGATTGGCTTTCATTTTGGCTTTCAACCTCATGCATTGATGTTTTGGCGATAAGCTGTTTACGAAATAGAACAGCAATAGCAAAAGAAAACACCGCAAAAGCCAACGCAAATCGGAAAGTGTTAACCGCGTCAAAACGGTCAATTGCAAAACCGGCAACGGCTATACCAATTGCTGCACCAACGCTCATGCCAGTAATCGCCCAAGTCATGCTTTCGGTAAATTTTTGCTTGTCGGCAAGCCCTTCAAGTAATCCCATGCAAATAATAATGGTTGGTGAGCATGCAGCTCCTGCAAGTAAGCAAATAGCAGTTAATACCCATAAATTATTAACAAAGAAAAACGGAATAGCTGTCACCATAATGACGCCAGACATAAATAAAAGCTGGCGATGCAAGGGGATAGTGATATTAAGCGAGCCGTAAAGAATGCCGGTGGTAAATGAGCCAAGCGCATAGGCGGTAACTGGAATATAGGCAAGGGTGGCAATATTAGCCGCTTTTGTATAGGCAATGCTAGTTACTTCCACCACACCAAAAATACCACCAATAGCAGATAGGGTTAGCGCTATAATTAATACTGGCAAATCAAAAATGGCGGCGCGGCCGCGCTTAGTGCTGCGCTGAATGATTTTAGGTTCACTAGAGGTTTGTAAGAAAAACGCTAATGAGCCAATAATTAATAGGCCAATAGCTGCAATAATCCCCGCTTCAGGAAATAAAAAGGCTGCTAAATTCATAACTAAGACTGGCCCAATCATGAAAATCATTTCATCCACCAATGACTCAAAGGCAAAAGCCGAGCGCAATAGCGGTTGTCCACCAAATATGCGTGACCAACGCGCGCGCGCAAAAGCCCCAAAGCTTGGCATGGTACCTGCAAAAATTGCGGCGATGAATAAAATGAAGTCTGGCCAATGGAAATGGGCAGCAAAGGCAATGGTGCTAAGAGACAGCGCACAGATAAGACTTGCAGGCAAGCCAACTTTTAACTGGCCATATTTATCAGCAAGACGGGATATTTGTGGGCCAATCAGAGCGCTAGCGCCAATAAATGTGGTTGCGATAAGGCTTGGTAATTTAAAATTATCATGCGAGGCGGCAATCATTGCAACGATTGATATCGTAATCATGGCGATTGGAAAACGTGCAACGATTGCAGCCAATGAAAAGCTAAAGGTGCCTTTAGGCTTAAATATTTCACGATATGGGTTTGCCATGGGTTTTATCCTTTTACATACGCTGCGTATGTGTATTGACATACGTCATGTATGTCAATATAAATATCGATAATATTTGGTATTAAGTAAATCGTCCTTGTTTATGTTCAATTATTACAAGAAGACGTATTTAATATGACAAGGCTCGGGAGATATATGAGTTGGCGCGTAAACGAGATGAAATGATTAACCAAACGCGGGAAAAGCTCATAAAATCTGCTCGTCATGCCTTTTCACAAAGTGGCTTTGCTGCGGCTTCTATGGATGAGTTGACCAAAGAAGCAGGTCTTACTCGCGGTGCACTTTATCATCATTTTGGTGGTAAAATGGGTTTGCTAAAAGCGGTTATTGCGCAAATTGAGCAAGAAATAGATAGCGATATTCGCTCAAAAACTCTAAATATCAGCAATAAATGGCAATTATTTGCAACTGAGTGCCAAATTTATTTAACCAATATGCTTAATCATGATGTGCAGCAAATTTTAATGCGTGATGGTCCTGCCGTGCTAGGGGATATTTCAACATGGGAAAGTCAAGGCTATTATATAAAAATCATGGCAATTGCCTTGCAAGAGTTAATCCATGAAGGCACAATAGCATCTTGTGACTGTGAGGCATTGGCACGGCTTATTAATGGTGCTTTAATGCATGCAGCAGCTTGGATTGCCAATGCTGCAAACCCCAATGAAGCGCTTGAAAAATCGCTTTGTGCTTTTAACTTGCTGCTTGAAGGGTTGAAAACATCATGACAAAGAATAAACCTACATTAAAATCTAAGCGTAAATCCTGCTTATTTGTTCCCGCTATCAATAAGTGGGCAATGGAAAAGACTTTGCAATTGGATGTTGATGTCGTCATTTTTGACCTTGAGGACTCGGTGGGAATTGCAGACAAGGCGGCAGCAATTGGCAATCTGCAACAATTTTTTAAAGATCATCAACAATTACCCTATTTTGTCACCATTCGTATTAATCCAGTGATTGGTAAAGATATTAATGAACTGCAACAGGTTGCCGCCCTTAATATTGATGCGCTGGTTTTGCCCAAAGTTGAAAATATAGATGAATTAGATTTCGTCTATGCGATTTGTAAAACATCAGCCCAAAGGCCTATACCGGTTTGGGCAATGATTGAAACGCCAAAGGGGATTTTGGCCGCCGCATCTATTGCTAGTCATCCAAGTGTGACATGTCTCATTGTCGGGCCAAATGATATTGCATTGGCGACTGGCGTTGCGAGCGTGGTTGATGAAGGCGCGGTTAATCATGGCGCAAACCGCCAATATCTTGTTCCTTGGCTTATGCAAATTGTGCTTGCTGCCAAAGCCTATAATCGCCGTGTTTTAGATGGCGTTTTTAATGATTACAAGGATTTGGTGGGTTTTGAAGATGAATGCCGCCAAGCAAAAGCCATGGGCTTTGATGGTAAGACGCTTATTCACCCTAGCCAAATTGAAACCGCAAATGTGATTTTTCAGCCAACATTGAGCCAAGTGGAATGGGCGCAAGAAATAATTACCGCTTTTGCTTTGCCTGAAAATATCGGTAAAGGCGTTATTTCTTTAAATGGTAAAATGGTTGAAGATTTACACTTAAAGCAAGCGCAACGCATTTTAGCCAATAGTAGCGATACCAGATAGCATTATAAGGATAGATATATGAGTGAAAAGCAAAAAATGCTGGCTGGTGAACTTTATAATGCTAGTGATGGTGAACTTATTTTAGAGCGCAAACAAGCTTTTTCATGGATGAAAACCTTAAATGACGCTTTTGCCATGGATGATAATGAGCGGCTTAGCTTGTTGCGGCAAGGCCTTGGACGTGTGGGCGATAATGTCACCATTCGCTCGCCCTTTTATTGCGATTATGGTTATAATATATCCGTTGGCAAAGATGTTTTCATTAATTTCAACTGTGTCATTCTTGATGGTTGCAGTGTTGAGATTGGTGATGGCTGTGAAATTGCCCCAAATGTGCAGATTGTAACGGCAACGCACCCCACTGACGCTAAGTTGCGCGAACAAAAGCTTGAATATGGCAAGCCGATAAAAATTGGTAAAAATGTTTGGATTGGTGCGGGAAGTATTATATTGCCCGGCGTTACCATTGGCGATGGCGCAACCATTGGCGCGGCAAGCCTTGTTACGCGTGATATTCCGGCAAATTGCACCGCTTTTGGTTCGCCGGCGCGGGTGCGTTAAAGTCTTAAAGCAAGTATGAATGGGCATTTTGCGTTTCATATTTAAATAGCAAAATGCCCATTACAAAAGGTCCATTAATTGAAAATTTCGCCTATAATTTTCGGAAACGTAAACGTGCGCTACGCTCTAATGCGGCAACGGTTAACTCATCAAGCTCCCAACGATCTTGCATCATTTGCAAAAATTCAAGCTCTTCTTGATTAACATTTAAATCAGCCGAGGCAATCTCAACCGCAAGCGCATAGGCAGTATCATAAAGCTTTTCTGGTAATGCTTCATGCGCGAGGTCAAGAATGTGTTCAAGACCGCTTTCTTCTTCCAAGTGCCCTAAGCATTCAGCCGCTAAAGCATCTAGACGGTCGCTATCAAAGCCGGCAAAAACGGGGTAATGGTTTACAATGGTAACAATGCTTGCCAATTCCCGCTCAGACATTGCAGCATCGGCCGCCGCAGTGGTTACCATGACAAATATCAAACCTTCATGGGGAGTTAGCTCAGCCATTACAATCTTCCTCGTGATTTATGAATTTGATGTTAGCTTAAAGATAAAATGCTTTTATTAAAAGTGGTTTTAAGCTTCTTACACGAGATTATTATCGCATTTTGTTTTTTTGTCAAAATCCGTGCAAATTTATAGTGTGAATAATCTTATAAATAAAAAGCAGCATTGCTTGGGTTAAATCTATAGGCTTAAAGGGGATAATTATGCTTGAAATCTTGTAAAAATCGATAGTTTTTATAGATAAGACGGTTGTAGGCTTGCAAGATTTATGAAAAAGAGTAAATGAAAACAAATTGATGTTGTTAAATAATCTAAAACTTGTTTAATTATCATCAATTGATAAACCTATTGCTGGTCAATGAGCTTTTGCTTACAACCACATTTATATAAGCCGATTAACACTATTTAGGGAACCTTTCTATGGCGTCCGATTTTTCCTCCACCCTCCTTATATCCCCTGAAAGCGTGACTTTAGCAGGTGATGCGAAAGCTTGGCCTTTCGAAGAGGCACGAAAAATTGTCAAACGTTATGAGAAAAAAGGCTTTCCTGATGAAGTCTTGTTTGAAACTGGTTATGGTCCGTCAGGTCTGCCGCATATCGGCACTTTTGGTGAGGTTGCCCGCACCACCATGGTACGCCATGCTTTCCATGTTTTAACCGAGAATAAAGTTAAAACGCGCCTTATCTGTTTTTCTGATGATATGGATGGTTTGCGTAAAGTGCCTGATAATGTTCCTAATAAGGAAATGTTAGAGGCAGCGCTCGGTAAGCCCCTTACTCAAGTGCCTGACCCATTTTTAAGTGAATATCCATCTTTTGGTGCGGCTAATAATGCGCGTTTACGAGCCTTTCTCGATCGCTTTGGCTTTGATTATGAATTTGCAAGTGCAACCGATTATTATACATCAGGTCGCTTTGATGAAACCTTGCTACTAATGCTTAAAAATTATGACAAGGTCATTAACATTATTTTGCCAACCCTTGGTGAAGAACGCCGTGCTACCTATTCACCATTTTTGCCAATTAGCCCATTTTCTGGCAAGGTTTTGCAAGTGCCAATTATTGCCCGCGATGAAGCGCGTGGCACAATTACCTATGTTGAGCCTGAAACAGGTGAAACCATTGAGACAGAAGTAACCGGTGGCAAAGTAAAATGCCAGTGGAAAGCTGACTGGGCAATGCGTTGGACTGCCCTTGGCATTGATTATGAAATGGCTGGTAAGGATTTGATCGATTCAGTTACCCTGTCGTCAAAAATTTGTAAGGTTTTAGGTGGTACACCGCCTGAAGGCTTTAATTATGAATTGTTCCTTGATGATAAGGGTGCAAAAATTTCCAAAGGCAAGGGCAATGGTCTTACCATTGATGAATGGCTTACTTATGCACCGACTGAAAGCCTTGGACTTTATATGTTCCAAAAGCCAAAAACCGCTAAAAAACTTTATTTTGATGTGATCCCTAAAGCGGTTGATGAATATTATACTTATCTTTCAGCCTATGGTCGTCAGGATTGGAAAGAGCGCTTAAATAATCCAGTTTGGCATATGCATAATGGTAATCCACCGGCGATTGATTTACCTGTTTCTTTTGCGATGCTGTTGAATTTGGTGAGTGCATCCAATGCTGAAAATAAAAATGTGCTTTGGGGCTTTATCTCGCGCTATGCTGATGGTGTAACGCCAGAAAATAATAAAAGCCTTGATGATCTTGTTGGCTATGCCATTCGTTATTTTAATGATTTTGTTAAGCCTACAAAAAAATTCCGCGCCCCTGATGAGGTTGAGCGTGAAACATTAATAGCTATTGATAAAAATCTTGCTGCGCTTGACTTGCAAGCTGATGGCAATATCATTCAAAATGCTTTGCTTGACGTGGCACGTGAGATTGAACGCTATCAAGATAGCGCGAAAAAAGGCCCTGATGGCGGCCCCGGCGTATCGGTTATGTTCTTCCAAATGCTTTATGAAGTATTAATTGGTCAAGAGCGCGGTCCGCGTTTTGGCTCGTTCATTGCGCTTTATGGCATTAATGAAACGCGCGAGCGCATTCAGCAAGCCTTAAATGGTGAATTGTTAAATTAATGGTAAATTAGGCTCGATACCTATGGTATTGAGCCTTCTTGCCATGTTTTATTTTAGTTAAGATGCGCTGCCATAGCAAAGGCGTCTTTTATTGCGTGCTAAGCGCGCAAATTTAATTTTAGGAGAATTTGATGAGTGAAGCCAGCGAGGTCAAACGGCGCCGGACTTTTGCGATTATCGCCCACCCCGATGCTGGTAAAACAACACTTACTGAAAAGCTCTTGCTGTTTGGTGGTGCCATTCAGCTTGCTGGTGAAGTCAAGGCTAAGAAAGACCGTATCCAAACCCGCTCCGATTGGATGAATATCGAGCGTGATCGCGGTATTTCGGTTGTAACTTCAGTGATGACCTTTGAATATAAGGATTGTATTTTCAATCTTCTTGATACACCTGGCCATGAAGACTTTGCCGATGATACTTATCGCACCTTAACTGCTGTGGATAGCGCGGTCATGGTGCTTGATGGTGCGCGCGGTATTGAGCCACGAACATTAAAATTGTTTGAAGTTTGCCGTATGCGCAATATTCCGATTGTTACCTTTGTTAACAAAATGGATCGCGAAGCGCGTGATCCTTTGGAAATTTTGGATGAGATTGAAGAAAAATTAGCACTTGATACTGCGCCAGTTACTTGGCCAATTGGTGCAGGTAAAAATTTTGCCGGTAGCTTTTCCTTGCATGAAAATAGCGTGCGCCAAAAGGATGAGGAAGAAACGCCAAGACCAGTAAGCGGGCCGGAAGAGGCTGCAGAATTACTGCCTGAAAATGAGCGGGATATGTTTGTGGATGGTGTGGTTCTCGCGCGCGATGCTTGTAAGCGTTTTGATTTACAATCTTTCAGTGAAGGCCATATGACACCGGTTTATTTTGGCTCGGCACTGCGCAATTATGGTGTGCGTGATTTGATTGATGCGCTGGTGGACTTTGGACCGCAGCCGCGTGACCAAGTGGCCGATACAAGAACCGTTCATGCCGTTGAACCTAAAATGACTGGCTTTGTATTTAAAATTCAAGCCAATATGGATCCTAACCATCGCGACCGCATTGCCTTTTTGCGTGTTTGCTCTGGCACTTTATCGCGTGGTATGAAAGCAAAATTGGTGCGCACCGGCAAACCAATGACCCTTTCAACCCCGCAATTCTTCTTTGCACGTTCACGCCAAATTGCCGATGAAGCCTTTGCAGGTGATGTGGTTGGCATTCCCAATCATGGTACGCTGCGTATTGGTGACACTTTGACCGAGGGCGAAGATTTGCTGTTTAGGGGCGTGCCTAATTTTGCGCCAGAAATTTTGCGTCGTGTGCGCCTTGGCGATGCGATGAAAGCCAAAAAACTGCGCGAAGCCTTGCAACAAATGGCAGAAGAAGGGGTTGTTCAGCTCTTTACGCCTGATGATGGCTCACCGGCGATCGTCGGCGTGGTGGGCGCCTTGCAAATTGATGTATTGACCGAGCGTTTAAAGGTTGAATATTCTTTGCCTGTTGGTTTTGAAGTGGCTCGCTTTACAATCTGCCGTTGGATTAGTGCAGATAGTCAAGAAGAGCTAGATAAATTTATTGCAGCTCATCGCGCTGACATTGCTCATGATCTTGATAATGATCCAGTATTCTTGGCACAAAATGTCTTTTCTTTGAATTATGAAGCAGAGCGGTGGAAAGCTATTCGCTTTGCAGCGGTGAAAGATTATCAGGTGCGAGCAAATTAGTCTAAACTGCATAAATTGCTAACCCAATGATAAATAATGCTATATGCTAATTGATTTTTATTGGATGGTTATGACCATGAACAAGCACCGCTTTACAAAAATGTAAAATGGTGCTTTTTTATTGAAATAATAATATTACTACAGCCCATAAATAAGCCGCAAAGTATTGCTGATCTCTAGTATGCTAGACAGCAATGAAAAGAAACAAAGTGATGAGTTACTGCCTTTTAATATGGTAACCTCAGTAAAATGGATTATATTGATGCTGCAAAAACTTTATTATGCGAGTTTCGCGTTTTTTTTAAGCTTATTTTTAAGTTTTACCGCGCATGCACAAGCAGATAATAACCCATCTGATGCGATAGGTGAGGGGCAGGCAACAGATCTTGATCCAGCTCTTATTCCAAATAGTCCATTTCGTATAATTGGCTTTGGCGATAGCCTTATGGCTGGCTATCAGCTTGAGCAAGACCAATCTTTTGCAGCTGTTTTGGAAAAAAAACTAAGCAGTGAGGGCTACGAAGTCATTGTTGATAATGCCGGTGTTTCTGGCGATACCACAACCGCCGGTTTGTCCCGTCTTGATTGGTCGGTACCAGATGACGCAAAACTCGTCATTCTTGAGCTTGGTGCCAATGATATGTTGCGCGGTATTGAACCAGAGGTCACCGAGCAAAACCTTGACGCAATGCTTGCCCGCCTTCAAAGCCGCAAAATTCCAGTACTGCTCGCAGGTATGATGGCCGCGCCAAATATGGGGGTAGAAAATGTCACAAAATTCAATGCTATTTATCCGCGCCTTGCACAAAAATATAATGTTACCCTTTATCCGTTTTTTCTTGATGGTGTCGCAGGACAAAGCCAATATCAGCTAAGTGATGGCATGCACCCCAATAGGCAAGGGGTTGAACTTATGGTAGATCGGTTTTTGCCAACCATAAAGGCAGAATTACAAAAGCTTGGTGTTGAACCGCTGCAGGATAGTGAATAATTTTCATACTTTGCGCTTTTTTCCTTTTTACATCAAAAATATATATTTTTGATGTTTATTGAGCTTGTTTCTTTAAATAAATAGGTGCTAACCCTAGTATAGATCATAAAAGTAGATCAATTTTACATTCATGAAATTAATGCTGCAAATAGTCTTTGCGCTCGACTAAGTGCCAATAATTTTTTTTGCGAATTTATCAAAAACGCTTGATATGCGTCATTATAGTGCAATTATTTGCGGCAAAAATTAGAATTTACAAACATATTGAACATTTTACATCTATTGATACCGTTTTCTATAGACCGCGAGCAGTTGCTGATTATATAGTAACTTAATCATGGATTGATAAATGCGCATAGCTATTGTCTTGACCAATGGGGGCAAATCCTTGGGGTTAACAATATTGTATGTGATGAAGTTATGTTGAAGCCGTTGTAAATATGGCAGTCCATTTAACAATATATCATAAGTCAATTAAAGTTTAGCTAGCTTGGTTAATGCTTGTTTTTAACCAATACAAGGATAGCAGCTTGTTAATATAATCAAACGCTATTTAAGTTTTTTAAAAAAATTGTTTAAAAAATAAAATCAACCGCTTTATTTTAGAACTTATTTATTTTATTAAATTTGCAATTTTAATATTATTAACATCCGTATTTACTAAAATTACATATTCTATTTTTTTAAATTCTATATGAAAGTGTCGGGCTATCCGAAAATGAAAAATTCTATTCGTCGTTTATTATGTGCTACAATTCTATTTTCAGGTTTTACGCCGTCTTTTTTCTCTTTTGAGGTTTTTGCAGCGTCGATTACCTATAATGGTACGACCAGTGAATTTGACCAATTACAAGACGATGCGCGCGGGATGGCACAAAAAAGTGTTGGTCCTAATGATAGTGCAGACCAATCAGATAATTCTATTCTTATAAATGATTTAAATGGTTTAGGCGATGATTTTTCCGGTGATATTGCCGTCTATGGTGGTTATTCCGATCAAGGATCTTTAATTTCAAATAATAAAATTACCATGACTGGCGGTTCGGCGGTTGTCGTTTATGGCGGTTTTAGCACGTTGGGGATGGTCCAAAATAACCAAGTTGATCTTTCAAATGCTAAGATTAGCAATAATGTCTATGGTGGCTATAGCGAGGATTCAGAAAACGTCACGAGTAATAGTGTTGTTATTGACAATAATAGTTCGGTAGCAGGCTCGGTATATGGCGGATTAATGAACGGTTATAACGGTGATATTTCTAGAAATATTAGCGCAAACCGCGTTACCATATCGGGAAATAGCTCGATTGAAGGCGATGTGCATGGCGCTTTTATTTACAACTATATGTCTAATATTAGCAATATATTGAATGATAATATTGTCGAAATTACAAATAGTTATGTTAAAGGTCAAGTTGCTGGTGCCTATATTCAAAGTTCGGGCATGTTATCGGCTGATGAAATTTTTAACCTACAAGGAAATAGGGCCAATATTGTTAATAGCCGTGTAGATGGCAGTATCAATGGTGCTTATAGTAATGTTTACGGATCATCATCAGCGTTGCAAAATAGTGTGACGATTTTGAATAGTGATGTCACCCAGGTAAATGGCGGCAATGTGTTTAGCAATGTTGAAGGGGTCAGTCTTATTGTGAATGCCAATTCTGTTGCTATAAGCGGTGGAAGTGCTTCACAAATTCAAGGCGGTAATGCTGAGTTAAATGGTTATAGCCCGTCCTTAGGGCAAGTTTTGGATAACCGCGTTGATGTTGATGGTGTCACAGGTATTGCGTCAATTTATGGCGGCAGAGGCTATATTCGATATGGCTCTGCCTTGGTTAACGGTAATCAGGTTAATGTTTCGAATAGCATTCTGCGTTCAAATTCTGAAATCTATGGTGGTTATGCTTTTGGTGGCGAGAGCCTTCAAGCCAATGATAATAAAGTTCAAATAAGCAATAGTTCTTCAATTACCAGAGTTTATGGTGGTTTCGCTACGGGCGGTAGCGGCATGGAAGAGCAAAAAATTGAAAATTTTGCTCAAAATAATATGGTGGTCATATCGGGGAGTGATATTGGCTTAGAAGTTGTTGGCGGTCTTATCGAAACAAGTATGGCGAGCGACAACAATATTTTAAGCAATGCCGTTTCCATTGCTGATAGTCATATCGGTGGAGACGTTATTGGCGGATCACTTCGCAATTATGGCTCGTCCATTGACGTTACAATTGCTAGTAATACTATAGAATTATCAGGGCTTACAACTATTGATGGCTCTTTATATGGTGGCTATGCAATTAATGGAGTTGATGCAAGCCATGTCACCAATAATAAGGTGACACTTAATGGTGATCAGCTAACTATTCTTGGATCCTTATATGGTGGCTATAGCGTAAGCGGTAGTGGTGAAGTCAATAATGAGTTTGACTGCGTTGTTGCCGGTAACACACTTAATCTTAATCAATATCGCGGCAGTGTCAGTGGTATTTATAATTTTGAAAATTATAATTGGCTATTGCCCAGTTCTATCGTCAATAATGACGTGCTTATCCATATTACCGGCAATGATGCCGTCAATTTAAATAATACCAATCATAGTATTGCAATGATGAATGATGGCAATCGGTTAAATGAGGGTGATGAAATCACCATGATTGATAAGGCTGTCGGTACTCCAACCGCAGCGCCAACCCAAGTAACTCAAGGTCAATTCATTATCTATGACGTTAGCGTTAAAGTGACTGATGACAATAAATTTGTGCTAAAAGTCAATGGTAAAACCGATGGTGAGGAAACGGATACTGACGGTAGCGATGGTAATGAAACTGATACTGATACTGGCGGCACAGATAATAATGAAAGCGGCAGTGGTGGCGGTGACATTGATGTCAAGCCAATTGTTCCCGATCAAAAACCTGCAGGATATATTAATCCACGCAGTAAAGCATTTTCAGAAGGGCGCATTGCCAGCCTTGCCTTCCTTAATCAAGCCAATGATTTGATTGCAACTGCTGGCATTGACAATATTCGTATCATGGTTCGCGCCAATGAAGATGAAATATATCGTCCTCATTTTATTCCATTCATGATCGCTAATGGCTCAACCCAGCGCTACAAAACCGGTAGTCATGTTGATATTGATGGATTCAATATGGCGGTTGGCCTTGCGACCGGTTTTGAAACCAAGGCAAATCATAAAGTAACCCTTGGTTCATTTTTTGAATATGGTCACGGTACTTATGATACCTATAATAATTTTGCCACTTATGGTTCAGTTCATGCTGATGGTGATGTAAATTATAAGGGTGGTGGTATTTTTGGCCGTATAGAGTTTAATGGCACCGGTCTTGGCCAAGTTGCAAGCCTTGCCGCAGATCAGGCCGACGGCCTTTATGTGGAAGCCTCAATAAGAGGCGGCAAAACCCGCAATAAGTTTGATGGTAGCAATGATTTAATTGATGGCGAAGGTTATCGCGGTATTTATGATAGCAAGGTTTCCTATTATGGTGGCCATGCAGCTGTTGCCTATGTTTTAAACTTTGATGAAAAGCAAGCACTAGATGTTTATGGTCGCTATTTGTGGATGCATATGGATGGCGATACAGTCAATATTGGCAAGGATCGGTTGCATTTTGATGCAAGCAACAGCTCGCGCATGCAACTTGGTGGGCGCTATAGCTATGCATATAGCCAGCAATTCAAGCCCTATATTGGCGCGGCATATGAATATGAGTTTGATGGTGCAATTAGCGCCAATGCCTATGGCTTAAGTCTGGCAGAGCCCTCATTAAAAGGCTCAACTGGTATTTTTGAAGCCGGTTTCTTGTTCCATCCAATTGCTGATAATGATGCACTTAGCATTAATGTCAATGGTCAAGGCTTTGTTGGCCAACGTCAAGGTGGTGGCGGCGGTGCTAAAATAAAATATCAATTTTAGAAGCTAAAAGTCCCACCTAAAAATTTATCGCAATGGGTGAAATAGCAAATTTTGCTCATTGCCACAAATATACCAGTTTCATGCAAGATGCTTTGCAATATCATCACACAATTTGCAGTAATTTAGTTTTGTTCTCTTTTAATTGCCCTTCTTCATATCCACATAGAAGATTGGTAAATTGGAGAAGATAAAATGCAATGTCCTATTGATGGTGAAACTCTGGTCATGAGTGAGCGCAGTGGTATCGAAATTGATTACTGCCCAAAATGTCGTGGTATTTGGCTTGATCGTGGCGAATTGGATAAAATTTTAGAGCGTGGCTCGCAGGAAATGAACCAGCGGGATGTGAGTGATCGGCGGGCTGATACGTCTTATGAGCCGCCAAGAGCCGCAAGTTCGCATCATGATTCCTATCGCGATGAGCGTGCGCGTGATGATAGACATGGGGACAGGCGTTATAGTGAAAAAGATCGCTATAATGAAAAAGATCGTTATGACGACCGCTATCATGATGGTAAGAAAAACCGTAAAAAATCATTCTTAAGTGAGATATTTGAGTTTGGTGATTAAATATAAAAGCTATAGGCTGAAACTAATAAAAAGCCCCGTTTTCTAAAAGAAAACGGGGCTTTAATTTTTATACAATACTTGTTTACACTATATTTGTATTCGCTTCATATTAATTGCGGTTACCAAGGAAACGCAAAAGGAACAAGAATAAGTTGACAAAGTCGAGATAGAGGTGCAACGCACCAATCACAATTTTTCTACCACGTGTTTCGTCATGGTCGCCTGCATAATATAATTCTTTGATCTTTTGGGTATCATAAGCGGTAAAGCCTGCAAAAATTAACACACCTGCAACAGAAATAATGAAGTCCATAGCTGATGATTCAACAAACAAGCTAACAAGCAATGCGATAACCAAACCGATAAGACCAATAACTAAAAATGTTCTCATTGGGCTAAGGTCGCGTTTGGTTGTATAACCGTAAAGTGATAAACCACCAAAAGATGCCGCTGTTATAAAGAATGTGCGTGAAATACTGGCAACATCATAAACTAAGAATATCGGTGCCAAAGACGCACCCAACAGTGCTGCATAGGCAATAAATAGAGTTCTTGCTGTTGATGTCGACAAACTATCAATCCGGAATTGCAAAAACATAGCAACGCCAAATGGTACAAGAATTAGGATAAAATTAAATCGATACAAGAACATTAAAAATTCAACATTGGTTGCTGCAAAATAAGCAACAGCCATTGCAATAATGCCTGTAATTGCAAGTCCAACCATCATCAGGTTATAGATGCCAAGCATATAGCTGCGCAAACCTAGATCAATGGATGCATCGCCGCGCGCAATTGTTGTTGTGCGCATATTATTAAAATCTGCCATAATATAATCCTTTGCGTGCGTTCCGTCCGGTGTCGGTCGTTTAAGCAATTTAGTATTCTAATGCTAAAAAATGCCAATTTTATGATGGATTGATATTTATATTTCGTCCGTCATTTTAACACCTATACATCTTGTCTTAAAATTTGAGAGATAGCAAAAATTCATTAAATTTTAAAATAAGAGCAAAGCGCTGATTAAACTCCCAGGCTCCGCTGGCGGAACTCCAGCATGCCTTGCTATTATTATGGCGATTTATAGTTTTATAAACAAGCCTTTAATTTAACTTTTTTTGCTTTTTCACAAAGTATCAAGTGTAAAACTTCATTGATCGGCTGCACTATTTTGATGTTTATTTTTCTTTGCTACTATTATTTTGTTGATTTTTTAAAGCTAACCATAAACTTGGCTTATTTTTGCTTACAACTAAAATCATATGCATTAAAATCTATGTGAGTGGAGTTGTTCGTGGCAGATTTATTGGTGGCTTTAAAAAATGTTGATTTAACCTTGGGTGAGGGTGCTTCAAAAGTCCATGTGTTAAAAAATATTTCACTTACAATTAATAAAGGTGAGGTTATCGGCATTGTCGGGCCATCGGGTTCAGGAAAGTCTACTTTATTAATGGTGCTTGCTGGGCTTGAAAAAGTTGATGGCGGTGAAGTGTTAATTAGTGATTGCGATATTTCAAAGTTAAATGAAGATGAAGCGGCATTGTTTCGTGGCCGCAATATTGGTATTATTTTCCAATCCTTCCACCTTATTCCCAATATGACGGCGCTTGAAAATACGGCTGTTCCCTTAGAGCTTGCAGGTGATAAAAATGCTTTTGATCGCGCGCGCCAAGAATTAGAAGCGGTTGGCCTTGGCCACCGCTTAAACCATTATCCGGCAACCCTATCAGGCGGCGAACAACAGCGCGTTGCTATTGCAAGAGCTTTAGCGCCAAGACCAAAAATTATTATTGCTGATGAGCCAACCGGCAACCTAGATAGCGCAACAGGGCAAGATATTGCCGATCTTTTATTTAAGCGCGCGCAAGACAACGGCACCACCATGGTGCTTGTTACCCATGATAATCAATTAGCGGCGCGCTGCGCCCGCCAAATCCATGTGCGCAATGGCGAACTTGAAGCAGGGCAATGAGCATGAAGCCAAATGATAGCGTTACGGTTGCTTCAAACGCCGTTGATTATTTATCAAAATTTGCCAGTTTAAAACTGGCTTTACGTTTTGCTTTGCGTGAAATGCGCGGTGGCTTACGTGGTTTTTATATTTTTCTTAGCTGCATTGCCCTTGGTGTTGCGGCAATCGGCGGTGTTGGTGGTATTACTGATATGATACGGCAAGAATTTGCCACCCAAGGTAAAATATTGCTTGGTGGTGATTTGCGCGTTTCGATGACGCAAAAGGAAGCAACCCCACAAGAATTAAGCTATCTTAAAAGCATGGGCAATGTGTCTTCTAGCCTTTGGATGCGCACCATGGCACGGCGCAGCAGTGACCAAACCCAGTTACTGGCTGAAGCACGTGCAGTTGACAACAAATATCCGCTTTATGGCAGTGTCAAAGTTAAGCTTAATGATGGCAAATTTTCCAATAATCTTTATGACCAAGTTAAAAATATCAATGGCACTTATGGTGTTGTTGTTGCGCCGCTTTTAGCCCAGCGCCTTGATTTAAATATTGGCGATAAGCTTACCCTTGGCAATACAAATTTTGAAATCAGAGGCTTGGTGGAAAATGAGCCTGATTTGTTATCGGAAGGCTTTCAATTAGGGCTTCGGGTATTTTTGTCAGAAGAGGCAATGAAGCAAACCGGTCTTTTACAACCGGGCAGCCTTTTTACCTATACCTATAAAATAGCGGTTCCTGCCGCTAAATTAGCTGAAGTTGCCAAATTTGATGAAGCGGCTAAAAAGCAATTTCCTGATAATTTATGGATTATCCGCAATAGCGACAATGCAACGCCGGCTTTAACCAGTAATATTGAACGCTTTTCGCAATTTTTAACCCTCGTTGGCTTAATGGCCTTGGTGGTTGGCGGTGTTGGTGTCGCCAATGCGGTGCGTGCCTATCTTGAAACCAAATTCGGTGTGATTGCCACGCTAAAATCGCTTGGTGCTTCGGGTAATTTTGTTATTTGGCTTTATTTAATCCAAATCGTGTTGTTGAGCTTTATCGGTATTGCTATTGGTCTTGTTTTTGCGCTGATTATACCGCCGATTGTTGGACAAATATTAAATTCTTATTTTCCTTTGGCTGGTGGTTGGTCAATTTCCTACCTTAGCCTATTAAATGGTGCAGTTTTTGCCTTGCTAACCACGCTTGGTTTTGCGTTAATACCTTTGGCACGCGCGCGTGAAATTCCGGTCACTACCCTTTTTCGCGCTATGGGCTTTTCTGGCAAGGTTAAAATTGCGCGGCTTTATCTTGTTATTGTCGCATTGATTTTTGGCTCTATTGCTTTCATGGCGGTTTTTACCGCTTATGATCGGCGTATGGCGGCTATTTTCATTATTGCCGTTATTGGTGTTTTCATTGTTTTGCGGCTATTGGCGATTATTATCCAATATCTTGCCAAAAAGGTTTCCCATGTCCGCGCGCCTGCTTTGCGCCTTGCTATTGGCAATATTTATCGCCCAGGTTCCTTAACCAGTGCCATTGTGCTTGCGCTTGGGCTTGGGCTAACTTTGCTTGTTGCTATTGCGACGATTGACGGTAATTTGCGCCGGCAACTTGGCGATACAGTGCCGATCAATGCGCCAGCATTTTTCTTCCTTGATATTCCAAGTGATGGAGAGCCGGCATTTCGTGCCTTGATCGCTCAAAATGATCCCAAGGGTGAATTGCGGCTTATGCCCACTTTGCGGGCGCGTATCACAGCGCTTAATAATGTCGAGGCAAAGGATGCCAATGTCGCTGAAAATGGCCGTTGGGTGCTGCGCGGTGATCGTAATATTACCTATTCAGATAATGTACCACAATCGACCATACTAAAAGAAGGCAAATGGTGGCCGCAAAATTATGATGGCCCACCGCAAGTATCCATGTCAAATGATGAAGCAAAAGCACTTGGCTTAAAGCTTGGTGACATGATAACCGTTAACGCCTTAGGGCGGCAAATATCGGCTAAAATTACTAGCCTGCGGGAAGTGCATTGGGATTCGATGAATATGAATTTCGTCATGATTTTTTCACCCAATAGTTTTCGTGGTGCGCCGCATATTTGGATGGGAACGCTTAAAAAAGGCGATGGCACGCTTGAAGATGTGGCATTAATGCGCGCTATTGGTAAGGATTTTCCCTCGGTGACGATTTTATCAGTGCAAGATATTATCACCAATGCACGAGAGCTTATAGATCAAATTGGTCTTGGTGTGCGTGCCTCTGCCTCTATTGCTTTGCTTGCCGCCATTCTTGTGTTAGCAGGTGCGCTGTCCGCCGGTAACCGTAGCCGAACCCATGATGCGGTGGTGCTAAAAACTCTTGGCGCAACCCGCAAAGTGCTTATTCGTGCCTTTTTATATGAATATATAATTTTAGGCGTTGTCAGCGCGGTTTTTGCCTTTATTGCAGGCAGTGCGGCAGGGCTTGCTATGGCACGTTTTCGTATGGATCTTGATGCAGTACTATTGCCGCAAACAGGGCTTATGGTTTTGGTTGCTGCCTTGGTGCTAAGTGTTGGTTTTGGTCTTATTGGCACATGGCGTATTTTAGGGCAAAAACCATCGCGTTGGCTGCGTGAATTGTGATAATTAGACTAAGAGAGGGGCGAATGAAAAATTGTCTTTGGTATCCAATCGATGCTTTTCATTCGCTTCATGAATATGCACGCTTTTGTAATTGGTTGCAGCTTCAAATTGCTGAAGGCATGGTTGAAGAAATAACCGTAAATGAAAATTCAACCCGTTTGCCTTTGTATCAGCAACGAACCTTTATTTGCAAATTAACTGGAGAAAAATGGCAGCTTATTGCGCCAGATTTTCCTTTTAAAGGAACTTGGTTGCCTCATTTTTGATAAATTATATTGAATTGTGTTTACAGTATTTAGGTATATAAGATAAACTATATTAGGATATTGGCATGTTGGTTAAAACACCGGATAATGAAACTTTAAATGTTTTTCAAATTTTTTGGAATTCGCAATATACCAGTTTAGGTATATTGCGACCTAATACTGGTGGCATGAATGTCATTTACCTGCATGAAGTAGAGGTCATTGATCCATCGTTCAATTTTCGCACAGTTTTATTCCAAAGTGAAAATGGCACCATGCTTGCTCATTGGGCGCTTATTGAAAAAAAACTATTGGATGATTTTATTGATCATTCGAAATCTGTCTATCTAGAATTTTTGGAAATTATTAAAAAAGAAGGTATTGTTGACAAAAATTTTTATTAATAAATAGCGGGTACCAATGCACTGTGACGATCCTTGTCACATAAAACTTGGCGATATTTAATTTCGGATCAGTTCACTGGTAGAGGATAGAATTTACACATCAATAATTGGAGAAAAATGGCAGCTTATTGCGCCAGATTTTCCTTTTAAAGGAACTTGGCTGCCTCATTTTTGATAGGTTATATTGAATGGAGTTTACAGTATGCTTTATCACGCCTTCACATTTTGGGGAGCAATCCGTAAAAATGTTCAATTCAACACCGTTGATGAATATATTAAAGACATATATTCTCATTTAAATTTAAACATTACTCATATCGGATATCACTCTGAGAAGTATGATAGTAAAGGTTATAGAACTTACCAAAGAGTGATTAAAAAGCTTCGTTGTTTTGATGAAGAAATAGATAACCTTGCATATGTAACATTTGATTATACGGGTAAAGAATCTGAAATATTATCAAATTTTGACATTCAGATAGGGATAAGAGAAGAAAATTTTAAACTATATGATCATGTTGGTCCTAATCCTAAAAGAGATATCTGTCATTTTGTGCTTAAAAATCAATATATTTCGAACAATTTTAAAGAAGCAATATTGCCAATTTTTAAACAATTAGCCAATATCGTTCTTGATAAAAATGAGTATCAGTACTTTGTTACTGAAAAACATTTTGCAATTGATAGTTATCAAGAAGGAAAGAAAGTTGAGGATATTCCAGATATTGCTTCGATTAGAGTATTAGAGCGTAAAATTTATAAATAAAGTTTTTTGGCTAGATCTTTTGGCGGAACACCATTGGCTAAAAGACGGTTAGCAGATTTAAATTTGCTGTTGTTCATTTTACGTAGGCGGCTACCAATGGGGCCCAATTGTTTTGCTATTATTAATCTAGCCCGCGTGCGCTCAATAATCAATTCTCGTTCCATTTGTGCTAAACTTGCCATCACATGAAAAAAGAACCTACCAGACACTATTTGTATCAATCTAATCCGTTATATATTCCGCTTAACGAAAATTCACTGCTAGGTAAACATTTACCTAAATCAATTACAGATAAATACTTACCGTAAAGATAAAATTTATATTCACATATAAAATCCTCTCCAATGATTTTATATATACCGTTATCATACTCTAAATTTCCTTCAGAGATGTAATTTCTTAAATTTTTTTCGTTATTGACCTTAAAAGAGCTTGCACCTGACATATACAATTTATCATCAGTGATATTCAAATCAATATTTAAATTCTTGTACTCATCATATGCAATCCATTCTCCAATTAAATGTTTATTGTCATATTTATTAATATTTACTGAAGATAAAGAATTACTATTAACCCAACCAGATATATATTTATTATTATCCATTTTATAAATAATACATGTAAAATTATTATAATTAACGCCAGCCAAGACTAAATCATTATTAATTAAATATTTATTGGTAATGCTATTATTTTCAATAGTTTTATATATAAAAGATTTCTTATTTATTTTTTTAATTTCGCCATTATTGTTATTAATAAAAGAATTTACATCGCCACAAATAGAAATAAGATGTTCATATTGTTTCTTTTCTAATCCTTGCGCATACAATGTATATATATTTATATTTAAAAAAAAATATTATTAAAAAAATATTTCATAATTTACCACCTATTAAAACTATTTGATAAAAAATAGGCCTTGTCGCAAAGTTCCGAGTAAAACTGATAAGACATGTTAAATTAAATGATAAAATGAAAAATGCAGGTAGTCAACTCACAGCATGCTGTCAAAATGACTCAGTAGTTTTAGGTTCAGGTAGAATTACAACTATACCTAATTTACATCAATAGGATTAATGATTATGCTATTTCATTCATATATATTTTGGGGCACTATCCGTAAAGATAGTCAATTCAATATAATTAATCACCAAGCAAATGAAATATTTGTTGATATGGGATTGGATATTACTCATATTGGTTATGAATCTAATACTTATGATAGTAAAACCTATAGAAAATATAATAGAGTAAATAAAAAATTGATGAATTTAAATGAAAATTTAGATAATATATATTTTTTAAATATAACTAATAATGCAAAAGATGCTTACTATTTGTATGAATATGACGTGCAACTTGATTTTCTCAATAAAATTTTCGCTGGCAACAAGCAAAGACCAAATGATAGTTGCCAACTTGTAATTAAAGAAAAATATTTAGATGATAATTTTAAAAATAACATTATCGAAAAATTTAAACACCTAGCTAAGTATATTTTAGATGTAAATGAATTTCAACATTATACATGTAGAAGCCAAACTAAAGCTGGAGATTATATTTTTTACAAGGGTACAAAAAGGGATTTTAGATCAATTAATATTTTGGAGCGTGAAATTTATAAATGAACGATTGGTTTAATTCAAGTCAACCTTGATGCCACGCTCCAATAACAGCTCCTCAATATCCCTATAGCTTAAACAATAACGCAGATACTTGGCTGCCACCTGAATAATAATTATCGCATCAAAGTGCCGTATTATTTAAATTAGGTATAAAATCATTCCTTACTCAACCACCGCTTATATGCTGAAATAATTTATTCTTTAATTTTTTGAGCCACTATGCTTCGTTAAAACAGGAAAGCCCAAGGATTAGATTTGTCTCAAGTTTTCTTATTTTTAACGTTAATACAGATTACGAATAATATTTGCGAAAAGGTTGGAGAAACAAAATGAATCTAGAAGCAATAAATCCAATTGTTTATGGTGCTTGGTTACAAAGAAAAGCAGCAGGCCCCCGATTTTATGAGCCTAGTACACGAGAACAATTACAGAAAATTGAAGATATGATTGGGTCTCATTTATCTGATGACTTTATTGATTCCATGCTAGAATATTCAATGGTTGCTCCAACTGAAACTAATGATTGCTCGTGTTTTAAAGTTGATTATATTAGTGGTTCAAAGCTTGAATGTTCTTATTTGTTGGTTGAATCTGCTCAGTCCATAATCAATGCAATAGACTGGTATCAAAATCCATCACCTTATAACGACGAAATTGGCCCGCGCCTTCCTAAAGTTTTACTGCCACTTTCAAGAGATAATGAGTCATCATTACTTATCGATTTACGCCCAAAAACTTTTGGTAATATTTTATATCATCCTGATTTATCCGTTTGGACTTTTGGCACATCAATGAACGATTGGGATACAATTGGCTATGTAGCACCAAATTTTACTGATATGTTAAAAGAGTTAAATAGTGAAGAAGTCATAAAAGAACGTTATAATTTATAAAGTGTTCATAATGGAAACAGGTTTTATTTAATATAGAAAATTACCCTAATCCAGTAATTGCATCAGAGTATTTTTATTGGCCCGAACCTTTACAAAACCTTGCAAGTTTCAAACCTCTAGGGTCTTGAACCTAGTCTTTCAACTTGTCAATTTCCTGCCGCAAAATGGCTTTATCAGTATAAGGGCGGCCTATAATATAATGGCGGACAAAATCATCAGGCAGCAATTTAAATAGCCGTTCAGCCTCCAATATTTTAGCCTGTTTGATTGCAATAGCTAGCTGAATAAAATATGAATCTATTTGAAAATAAGGTTCTTTTTCAATTTCAATAAAGGCTAATTTGGCTTCATCAAGTAATCCAGTATTCATATAATCTGTACCAAGACCATATAAGATTCCATATCTCTCCTTTAGTTGATTATCTTTTAGCAATGTCAGCGCTATTTTTTCATGGTCGATTGCATTTTGATACATCTTCAACATGCTGAAAGCATCCGAAATGCTAACGTGTGGCTGATAATCTGAAGGGTCTTCTCCAATAGCTTTTTGACAATATTCTATCAGGAAGCCGTATTCCCGTTTCATAAAAGCCTGATCCGCAATATCTTTTTCAAATGCCATGACATTTCCTCCTTAAAAATTATACACCAACTGGGTTACAGCCTTGCAGCAAAGTTTAATTTATATGCATTTATGCCCTAAACCCACAGTTTTTAGGTATTGTTAACTTATCTAACTGCAAATATATCGCGGTGCAATGAGTTGCGCTTTTTCCAAATCTATAACAAGGAATTAAAAATGATTATTTACGAAAAAATATTTTTCCAAATAATAGAACCATTTCTCTGCCTATGGGATAACGACGAAATGGGAGATCAGGTGATGGAATTTGAAAATAAGAAGGATTATGATGGATTAAAGGAATTTATACAAAATAACATTGAAAATCATTTAATCTACCTAATTGGCGATGATTATTTAAAATCAAACAATGTAAAAAATACTATTTTTTACTATGTAAATTGTTGTTCAACAGAAAAATTAGATGCTAAATTAGCATCTTATTTGATAAGTTTTACAGAAATAAGTGTCTTTACAACTGCTTTAGATAATATTTTAAAAAAGATGATTAATTTGACAGGAAATGTAACGATTAAATGTGAAGACATAATTGAAAATAGTAAATCATTAGATGAAATTGAAATTTTTAATTATAGTGATGCTTGGGTTGACTATTTAATAAAATAGTATTCCTGTTTGAGGTCATGATAACCAACCTTTTTGCAAGTAACTAAAATTTTAAGAAATTGATCTCACAGAATCTGATATTAGATGTAGGGTAACTTCATTGGCAAATCAGCCAGAGCGTAATGGCAGCCATTGGCTTAATGCTTGTTTGATAATATTTATGGGGTTTTGCATGTTCTTGCCTAAAAATCATAATATTTTAGCAAGCAAGCTGTGAAAAGCTGCAAATCTATGCCCAACTTGCTAAGAAGGGCTTTGCCTTTATTGTTAACACCTGCTAAATCGCTTCTATGACGACAAAACTTGACCATATTCGAAATTTTTCCATCGTGGCGCATATCGACCACGGCAAATCAACATTGGCCGACCGCCTCATTCAATTGACTGGCGGTCTGGATACGCGCGAGATGAAGGATCAGGTGCTTGATTCTATGGATATCGAGCGCGAGCGTGGCATTACCATTAAGGCGCAAACCGTGCGTTTGCATTATAAGGCCAAAAATGGTGAAGACTATGTTTTCAATCTCATTGATACGCCCGGTCACGTTGACTTCGCCTATGAGGTATCGCGCTCATTATCGGCTTGTGAAGGCTCGCTTTTAGTCGTTGATGCTTCACAAGGCGTGGAAGCGCAAACCCTTGCCAATGTTTATCAGGCCATTGATAATAACCATGAATTGGTCGTTGTTTTAAATAAGATTGATTTGCCCGCAGCTGAACCAGAGCGCGTTAAAGAGCAGATCGAAGAAGTGATTGGCATTGATGCCAGTGATGCGGTGGAAATTTCTGCTAAAACTGGTCTTGGCATTGCCGATGTTTTGGAAGCAATTGCAACAAGATTACCGCCCCCACGGGAAGGCGATGCAAGCAAGCCGCTAAAAGCCATGTTAGTGGATAGTTGGTATGATGCCTATCTTGGCGTTATTGTGCTTGTGCGGGTTATTGATGGCGTTTTGAAAAAAGGTCAAACTATCCGCATGATGGATACTGGCGCAAAATATCCGGTTGAGCGTGTGGGCGTGTTTACCCCAAAAATGTTGGCAATGGATGAATTGGGGCCGGGTGAAATTGGTTTTATCACAGCGTCCATCAAAGAAGTTGCTGATACGCGCGTTGGTGATACCATTACTGAAGATCGCCGCCCTTGTGAAGATGCACTACCAGGCTTTAAACCTGCGCAACCCGTTGTTTTCTGTGGTCTATTCCCGGTTGATGCGGCAGATTTTGAAGATTTGCGCGGCGCAATGGGTAAATTACGCCTTAATGATGCAAGCTTCTCCTTTGAAATGGAAACATCCGCCGCACTTGGTTTTGGTTTCCGTTGTGGTTTCTTAGGGCTTCTTCATCTTGAAATTATCCAAGAGCGTTTGGAGCGTGAGTTTAATCTTGATCTGATTGCTACAGCGCCATCGGTTGTTTACCGCATGAATATGCTAGACGGTAGCCAGAAGGAATTGCACAATCCTGCTGATATGCCGGATATTATCAAGATTACCTCGATTGAAGAGCCTTGGATTAAAGCAACTATTTTAACGCCAGATGAATATTTGGGTGCTATTTTAAAGCTTTGCCAAGATCGTCGTGGTATTCAGGTTGACCTATCCTATGTTGGCACTCGTGCTATGGTCACTTATGATTTGCCATTAAATGAAGTGGTTTTTGATTTTTACGACCGCTTGAAGTCTATTTCCAAGGGCTATGCTTCATTTGATTATCAAATTACTGATTATCGTGAAGGCGACCTTGTAAAAATGTCGATTTTGGTCAATGCTGAGCCAGTGGACGCGCTGTCAATGTTGGTGCACCGCACCGCGGCGGAAAAGCGTGGCCGCGTCATGTGTGAAAAGCTAAAAGACCTTATTCCGCAACATATGTTCCAAATCCCGATTCAAGCGGCAATTGGCGGCAAGATTATTGCTCGTGAAACCATTCGCGCTTTACGTAAAGATGTGACCGCTAAATGTTATGGTGGTGACGTTAGCCGTAAGCGTAAATTGCTTGATAAGCAAAAAGAGGGCAAAAAGCGCATGCGTCAATTTGGTAAGGTGGAAATTCCTCAGGAAGCCTTTATCCAAGCGCTTAAAATGGGCGATAATTAGGCTTTCAGTCTCTGCTAAATTCATTAAAACGCTAAATGGCAAAGCTGCTATTTAGCGTTTTTTATTGATCTAATCGCTATATTAAGCGACTTCTATTTTTAGTTTATAAAATTCATTTTGTTAGTATTTTGTGTTATGAATTCCATTGCGGTTTCTTCATCACATTCAATTGCTATTTCAACCGCTTGCTTGGCTATATCTAGCAAATTCTCTGCTTGAGATTTTAACGCAAAACTTTGTTTTACAAGGTTACAAATCGAACGTTGTTTTTCAATGTTTAAAATTGGAATTATTGTATCCTGTACTTGACTTATACGCCAATGATCAATGATAGAGCCGCCAGAATCTCTTTCTGCTTGTTGTTGTACGACTTTAGAATTTAAAACTAAGGTTAAATATTCGGGTAAGATATTATCGTCTTGAATTGTTAAATGTAAAATTGCACCAGAAGTAATTGAGTTGCTATCTTCGGTCATTAAATAGGCAACACCAATGCTACCATCCTTTGATAAAAGAATAGTATCCTTCTTCAACATCAAGTCGTCTAACCGTTCTTTGTTAGCGTTATAGTAATCTTTTTTAAGTTTCAGAGTAGGCTCGCTGATGCCTATTTTATTATAATCAGCAACGCGAATAAATGGAATACCTTCAGTGTCATAAGCATTGGAACCCGGTTCAACTGATTTTTTTATTATAACTAATTCTTTTAATAGTTTGTGATGTATACTTTTTATATGATTGATTATTTCTTCATATTTGGGCAGATAATATTCTGCATCTAAGCGTCCTGTTATTTCAAAGGAATCCTTATTTGATTTAATATTAATAGCTTGTTGATTTGGTTTGAAATTCTTCAAATCCAACTCTTCTAATAAAATATCTTCTGCTTGCTGGTATAATAAAATCGCGCTAGTTCTTTGTTTATGTGCTAAGTGCAAATTGTAACTAACTATATTTTGTAACTCGGCTGAAAGTATAGGAATTTCAACTTCTTTTACCTCCTCTGGATTTATGTTTGTCTGATTAATAGATTCGCGAGCTCTTCGTTTTAAATCTCGTACACCTTGTCGAGTATTCAAATAACATGTCAAATATTCTGGAGTAATTATATTGGGGTCAGGTATAAATCTAACTAAATAGGAAGCAAATGTCCTTTCTAAATTGTCGTGTTTATAGTATATTCCTGTTCTGCCGACCCATTCATATGAATTTGTTCTATTAAATAAAACATCTCGATCATCTAATAAATATGCTTTAACTTCCGTAAAAGGTAAATCAATATACTTATTAGTTTCTAAGTCACATAACATAGAGTGGATTTCATTCATTCTATAAATAGGAAACCCTTTTTTTTCTTCAGACATGGAAATAGATAATCCATATTGACTTGACAATATGACACTACCAATTTTCTTATATGTTAATTTATCGTTTTTTTGAGGAGCATCGGTATGAAAACCTGAATCAATTCTCCTATCCTTATTTTTATTTACATCAGAAAGATAAACCTCCCTGATTTCCAGCCCTTTTAATGAAGCCTCATATTTTGCTTCATCAAAAGGGCTGTTTAAAAAAAACTTAATTTTTCCTTTTTGGCAAATTCAATAAAGGCTTCCGCTATGCCATCTTGAGTTAAGTCATCATGATTATATAAGTCATGTTTAACTATGAGATGACCATGCTCATCAAGCCTATGGCTGCCATCAGCATTTTTAATAAATATTTTGTCACCTGAATTATCTTTGCTTGGCTCTTGCATCGTTGCAAAGAAAATTGGATAATCATCGCGTTTAGGACAAAGTTTTTCATCCCATTTTTGTACAAAAAGAACGCTTGTTTTTGTGCCTGTATGGGGTTTAAAGACATTGCCGTGTAATCCTACTACTGCTAGAATCCTACAACGTTCAGCAATGAAATCGCGAATATATTTATCTGTACTATTGTTAAATCTACCTTGCGGAAGAACTATGGCCATTCTTCCTCCCGGTTTTAAAAAATCTAAATTTCGTTCGATAAATAACACATCACGCACAACTTTCGTTTGCATTTTTCCCTTAGCATTTTTTCCTAGTTCATATTTGGCTAAAATGCGACTTTCTTTGATATCGCCAGCAAAAGGCGGATTTGCCATCAAAATATCAAAGTTAAAATCACGATTACTTTTTGGTGATTGTCTTAATTTGCGCAGATTCTTCCAACCAGTATTATAAGTATCAAGCCAATTTTCGTCTTTGGTGTTTTCATCCCAACGCTCATAATCAAGTGTATTCAAATGCAGTACATTTGTTTGTCCATCGCCAGCTATTAAATTTAACGTACGAGAAACACGCACTGATTTTTCATCAAAATCAATCGCAAATACATTATTTTCAACGTAATCTGTACATTCTTGAGGCTTTTTTTCCAGGCTAAATAGATAACTGATTTCAATGTTTTTCTCTTTTAAAATATTTCGCCAGACGTAAAAAATACTATGAACAGGAAAGCCACAACTTCCCGAGGCTGTATCTATAATTGTCTCATGTGCTTGAGGATTCAGCATTTTTACGCACATATCAATAACATAGCGTGGTGTAAAATACTGTCCCTTTTCACCTTTGCTTGATTTGCTAATTAAATACTCAAAAGCTTCATCTACCACATCTAGGTTGGAGTTAAATAATTTTACGTCCTGCAATGAAGAAACGCAGACAGATAAATGAGATGGTGTTAGCAATATTTTAGCGTCATTGCTAAATACACCATCCCATTTTTTTTTCGCATCATTAAAGAGGTTTTGAATTTTTTCCTTTAATTCTGTCTCAGTATCGCCGTAATTTCTAAATTGTAAAGTACGGTGTTTATTATTGCCTGATTGCATTTCATCATAAAGCTTAGTAAAAATAAGCTTAAATAATTCTTCAAAAACATCTACACCTGCATTGGCTAAGACTTCATCTTCCATTTCAAGAACAAGGTCTTTTAAAGATTTTTTCTCAGTTATCAGCTTATCTTTTTTAACCAAATCGTCGATGGTCCAACGCTCTGTTAAAATATCCGATAGTTTTTCATTTTCATTCGGAATATTAGGTATATCTTCGAAAAAGTTAGGATCTTTACGATGATAAAACGAAATAGCGTCTCCGTTGGTCCAAATGCCGATAGGCGCACCTGTAGCGTTACAGTACGATTTTAACTGCTCTTTACCATCTTTTAACTTTGGTTTTTTTAATTCAATAATTATAAATGGGTCTGTGCGCCTATCTTTATCAAAAATGACAATGTCGGCTCTCTTTTTTTCACGACCAAACGAAACGGAGTACTCCAATTCCATGCGTGTTATTGGATAATTGTATTCATCTATCAACTTAACTAAGTATAATTGTCTTACAGCTTCTTCAGGTGTTAGTTTAATTTCCTTTTTTCTGATCAAACATTTTATATATACAACTGCGTTGCCATTTTTATCTTGTTTAATAAAGATGGAATTTTCAATTTTTGCAATTTGCTTATCTGAGAATTGTGATAATTTATAAGGTGAACCTTTAGTTAAATTGTATAAATACATAGAATGTTTAAGACCTTTATGGTTTATTATTGAGTGAGTTTCATATTCCGCTGTAAATTTGTTATGGTAGTTTTTTATATCCTATGCAATCCTTAAATTCTATATTAGTCATCTGCTTTTTTGGGAGCAATCTCAAGTTTTTGCAGTTCCGCTTTCATTAATGGCAAAAACCGCTCGACCATGATTTCAATACCTTCCTTATTAGGGTGCATGCCATCACTTAGTTGGTATTGGCGTTGTCCTGCTACGCCATCAAGAAAAAATAGATAAAGGGTAATGTTATATTTTTCCGCAAGTTTTGGGTAAATGGCGTTAAATTTCTCTGCATTTTCTGCTCCCATATTAGGTGCGGTCAACATGCCGGCAAGGAGAACAGGAATTTTGCGGTTTTGAAGGCGTTCAAGCATTGCATCTAGGTTCTGCTCTGTTACCTCAGGTTCAATGCCGCGTAGCATATCATTGGCCCCTAGTTCTAAAATAACCAGCTTTGCATCTTCAGTAACCGACCAATCAAGCCGCGCAAGACCCGCGGTTGTTGTATCTCCAGATACTCAGGCTTTATCTAAAATCACATCATAGCCTTGACTATGCATTTTTGTTCTAAAACTGCGGTAAAAGATTGGTCTTGTGGAAGTTCATAGCCGGGCATGAGGTTATCACCAAAACCGATGATGCGAAATGGACTATTGGGAATAAGGGATGGGTCAAGGTCAGTCGCTTGATCCTCGCCAATGTTTTCAGGCAGACTACTTGCCGTTTGTGCATGGGCATTAAAGGTTAGGAAAAAGCTTAAAATTAACCCCAAACTTGCATAATACATTTTTTGCAACATCACTATAATCCATGTTCTCTTGCGGGATTGCCCCTTTTAGGCCTATGGCACTGTTTACCTATCTAATCTGGCCACTATTTTATGGCCAATGGCTTGCAGTTTGACATTTTTTATTGTCACTTTTATGGCTTTTTAAAAAACAAGAGTGGCAGATGTCCCCGTTTCAACTCAAAATACCTAAAGCCCTTTTTACCGCTTGCTATGGTAAATTACTATGCACAGCTTTTAATATGTGTAAAGACAGGTAATATATTGCCTTTTTGTTAGCAGCAGTCTGCCTTAATAGCAAATCGGATGCAGTCTTTTTTAAAGCTAATGATTATAAAATATTTTGTGATTAAAATATAGCATGATATCAATATATTAAAGGCAGAAGGTAAATTATGGCCGCATGGGTAATCGTCATTATAGTTTTTGCTATCAGTAATATTTATAGAATATTACCTTGCGCAATTAAATAGCAATATTATTTGCATAGATAAAATAAAAATGGCAAGCTTTTTGTAGCTGCCATTTAATCCAACTGATATATGTATTTTACTTGTTAAAAATTTAGAGCCATTTCTTTATTGCGGGGCTTTGTTTATTATTTTTATGCTTAACGAAAAAAAAACGGCCCCACAAGTCTCGTACGTCTACCCAATTTCAAAGCCTAATAACTAGCAGCTTGTAAAAATTTCTGCCTCATGCTGCTTTAATAAGGCTGCACGAAGTTTTTCCATGGCGCGGCTTTCAATTTGGCGAACCCGTTCTTTAGATATGCCAAGATGCTCGCCTAAATATTCAAGGGTTGCAGCTTGTTCTTTTAAGCGGCGCATTTTAATAATAAGCAATTCACGCTCATTAAGGCTACTCATCGCCTCATTTAGCCATTTGCTGCGTCGATCATTATCAATTTCATCAGCTACAACCATATCTTGCAAGGGCGCTAAATCAACCAATTGGTCCATTTTGGTTGCCGTACTATCCTCATCATTGCCAATTGTTGCATTTAACGAATTGTCTGATGCGGAAAGCCGAATATCCATAGTTGCAACATCACCAACTGATACGCCAAAATGGGTTGATAGTTTTTTATAAACTTCATCAGTGGTTAAATGCGCTTCTTCAACGCTAAGCTGGTTGCGCAAACGGCGCAAGTTAAAAAACAAGGCTTTTTGTGCTGAGCTCGTTCCACCACGCACAATCGACCAATTTTTAAGAATATAGTCTTGAATAGAAGCGCGGATCCACCAACTTGCATAGGTAGAAAAACGCACCTCACGTTCTGGATCAAAACGTGTTGCCGCTTCCAAAAGGCCGATATAACCTTCTTGTACAAGGTCTGCCATCGGTAAATTAAAACGTTTAAATTTGTTGGCAGTCGCAATAACAAGACGCATATGGGCAGAACCAATATCATGTAAGGCTTGCGTATCCTGAGAGGCCTTCCATTTTTCGGCCAAAGCCTGTTCGTGGCTCCTTTCAAGATAAGGCGCATTGACAGCCCATTGGACAATGTCTCTACTTATGGTTGCGTAACCCTTTCCAGGGCGAAATCTTGCTGTTGGTTTATCCCTAGTAACAATTTGTTGCATTTTAACCCCTTATAAACTTATCAAACATTAGGGAATTCTGCTGTTTAACCAGCGTTGATAGTACCGATACATATATAACGCTGATTTAATCATTTGGTTGCATGCTACTTTAAAGTGTATTTATTACAACTATAAGTTTAACTCAAATTCTATTAGTCGGCAAATATTAAATTGAAATTTTAAAAAAATTCTTGCTATGGTTGCATTGGATTTTACTTAAATACTTGACTTTTTTAGTATTTTTATAAAATGCATTCCCAATTTAATTTTGGGTTTATCAAGAATTATTCCAGTGATTGGTGGGGATAAAGGCAGAAAAAATTCAAATTGAGTGGCCGTTATGTGATTCTTTTTGAAGAATAGCCGATTTTTTTTCTTGCATTTTAAGGTTAAAAGGCAAAATTCAAGAATTTTTTGATAATAGTCAAGTATTAAACATTAGGAATAATCAATATATATTTGAAGTGGGCAAGGGGGCAAAGAAAAATTGAAAATAAACAAGGTTGCCAGCAGATGGTATGGGCGTCAAATCGCGTCTTTTAGGGGATTGTTTATATTTTTGCCAATGGCTATTTTATCGAATAGTAAATTTTTGGCTTTTGCAAAAAATTTAAGACTAGGGCCCTAACCTTGGGCAGGGTTTCATTGGGCAGAATAAATAAAGGCTGTCTTTAAACCAAAGCAGCCTTTTATCTTTTGTCAATTTTTAGATGCAACGGGAGCGTTCGCGCAAAAATTGCCTATTCGCTCCAAATATTATGAAAATGGTGCACGGGGCCATGGCCTTTACCAACAGCAAGCTTTGATGACATAATAAGCGCTTGGGTTAGATAGTCTTTAGCGGTAAATACCGCATCTTTAAGGGAGTGGGTTGGTAATAAGGCGGTAATTGCTGCTGATATGGTGCAGCCGGTACCGTGATCGTTTTTGGTTTCAACGCGGTTTTTTTCCAGCCAAATTGTTTCATTATTGATGCAAAGTAAGTCGCTTGCTTTAACGCCTTTTAACGCGCCGCCTTTAAGTAGCACGGCGCCGGCACCAAGCTCCATTAATGCAGGGGCAACCTCTTGCATTTTTTCAACGCTCCAATCTGGCTTTATCGATAAAAGAACGCCGCCTTCAAGCAAGTTGGGGGTTATAATGGTGGCTTTTGGCACCATGACGTCACGGATAAAATCCACCGCATCACTGTTCATTAACAAATCGCCGCTTTTAGACACCATAACCGGGTCTAAAACAATATTTTTAGCCTTGTGATAATTGAGGCGATCCATAATAGCTTCGCCAATTTTTATATTGGCAATCATCCCAATTTTTACCGCGTCAACATGAATATCTTCAAAAACCGCATCAATTTGGTCGGCAACAAATTGCGGCTCTAGCGCAATAAATGATTTAACCCCGCGCGTATTTTGAGCAACGACTGCGGTGACGGCTGCCATGCCATAGCTGCCAAGAGCTGAAAATGTTTTCAAATCTGCATGAAGGCCTGCGCCACCGCTTGGGTCAGTGCCTGCAATACTTAAGACATTTGCGATCATTTTTTTTCCACTCAATAAACCGCATTGCTTGGTATTTTTTGAGTTGTTATGCGGTGTTTTAATTTTAAGGTAAGTATTATTTTTATAATGATTTTATCAAAACTAACATACTATATCTAGTTTTTATCATATAAAAATAAAACTGCATTATTGCGCTTAAAAACTTAGTTAATAAATAATATAATCGGCGCATAGTAAAAATAAAGTTTTCATTTTATTTTTTTAGTAACATGGGCGCCGGCATCCTTGGCAAGGCGCACGCTGTCCCAAAGGCCAATTAATGATAATAGGGCGATAATGACAAAAGCAATATGAAATTGCATGCTAGGCAAGGCGTTTTCTGGTGCAAGCATAATGCCAATGCGCCAAGAAATTGCACCAATGGCAACGCCAAGACCAACGCTTAATTGATTGGCTGTTGAAAAAAGCGTATTTGCATTGGCCATGTCACTGGTTGGGGTATCGGCAAAGGCCACCGTATTTAAGGCGGTAAATTGAATTGATCTGGTGACGCCACCGGCAAATAAAATAAGCGCGGTGATGATAAATGGCGTATGCTGATCGATAAAAATACAAAGAAAAAGCGACAGCGCATTTAAAAGACCATTTACAATCAAAACGGGGCGAAAGCCAAAGCGCTTTAAAATTGGCGTGGTAAGTGGTTTAATAATGAGATTGCCGGCAAAAACAATCATCAGCATCATGCCTGCATAAAAGGAGTCGTAGCCAAAGCCAATTTGAAACATAAGTGGCACCAAAAATGGTACGGCGCTAACCCCAATGCGAAATAGTGATCCGCCATAAATGGCAACGGCAAAAGTTTTATTTTTTAAGGTGGCAAGATTTATCATTGGGTTTTTAGTGCGCTTCATATGATAAATTGCCATAAAAAGCATTATGCAACCAAATAAGAAAATACCACCAATCAATGATAAGTTGGCGTCTTCATATCCGACAAATTCCGTACCATAAAGTAAGCAAAATAAAGCTGTGCCAGAGTATAAAAAGCCAAGCCAATCAAAACGCGGAATATGGCTGGTTTTGCCGGCAGGAATAAGCCATAAAGCCATAACAAAAGCTATTAAGCCAAGGGGAATATTTATATAAAAAATCCAACGCCAATCGACATGTTCGGCCATGAAACCGCCAATAGGCGGCCCTAATACTGGGGCCACCAATGCTGGCCAAGTTAATATGGCAATGGTTTGAATAAGCTTTTCTTTAGGTGTAAAGCGCAAAACAACAAAGCGTCCAACTGGAACCATCATTGCGCCGCCAATACCTTGTAAGATGCGGAATATAACAAATTGCGGCAAGTTTTGTGCAAAGCCACATAAAAGCGAAGCAAAGGTAAAAAGTGCAATCGCAAAAGCAAAAATGCGTCTTGCACCAAAACGCTCTGCTATCCAACCGCTTGCCGGAATAAAAATTCCTAAAGTTAGCATATAGGCGCTAACACCAATATTAAGATTAATCGATCTTGTGCCAAAACTAATGGCCATATCAGGTATGGTTGGTGTGATGATGGTTGCATCAAGGTTTTCCATAAAAAATGTTCCCGCCACCAATAAGGCAATGGCGGTAAGGCGAGCAGCACTTGGAGGCTCGTTATTTTGGACAGACATTTGATGCACCTAAATCTAATACGCTTCAAAGACTAGGGTTAAATCTTTAGCGGTTTATTGAATTATTATGAACCCAATAAAAACGTATATTAAAAAAAAGCAAGAATAAACCTGCCTTTTGCCTGTTTTTCTTTTGCATAAGTGCAAATAGTGCGACACGTTTCAAATTGGCGGCAAATATATCACCGCAATGGTTGTCATGTCTTGCGCATTGGTATTTCTTTTAAAGGTGAAGTAAAACTGCAAAAAACCTATATACGCCTTCTCTATAGAAGTACAATTTAATATATTGTTTTTACGTTATTTTTTTAGACTTATTTTAATTATCAATAGGAAGATAATTGGCAGAAAATTCAACTTTTAAAACTTGACAATTATAGAATAGTATTTAGCATAATGATACAATTCAGGCCAATTTTAAATGTCGTTTATAGCTTTTAGCTTATTTTTAATCTGTAAATTTCATTTGATGACAATTGGCGGTGAAGAGTAAAATTGTCGCGATTACAATGGTATGACTATATAAATTATTAGAATGTCTATATAAATTACTGCTTTTTCCTATAATCTCATCATCAGTTTGGGCGCTTAATGCGCGCCCAATTAAAACCCATTGGGAGGATTGAATGTCGGTTTCTGAAAATAAAACACTTGCACAGGTTTTGGAAGTGGTTCGTAAGCGTAATGCCGGTGAGCCAGAATTTCATCAGGCGGTTGATGAGGTTTTAGGCAGCTTGGAACGTGTGGTGGCTAAACATCCAGAATATGCTGATAATGCATTGATTGAGCGCATTTGCGAGCCAGAACGCCAAATTATTTTCCGAGTGCCGTGGATTGATGATGCCGGGGATGTACAAATTAATCGTGGTTTTCGCGTGCAATTTAACTCCGCCCTTGGACCCTATAAGGGTGGTTTGCGTTTTCACCCATCGGTCAATGTTGGCATTATTAAGTTTTTAGGCTTTGAACAAACATTTAAAAATGCTTTGACGGGTTTGCCGATTGGCGGCGGCAAGGGAGGATCAGACTTTAATCCGCGTGGTCGTAGCGACCGTGAAATTATGCGGTTTTGCCAATCTTTCATGACTGAATTGCACCGCCATATTGGCGAATATGTTGATGTGCCGGCCGGTGATATTGGTGTTGGCGGCCGCGAAATTGGTTATATGTTTGGCCAATATAAGCGCCTTACCAATCGCTATGAAGCAGGTGTCATCACCGGTAAGGGGCTTATTTATGGTGGGTCGCAAGCACGCACAGAAGCAACCGGCTATGGTGCGGTGTATTTTGTTGAACGTATGCTTGCTACCAAAGATATGAGTTTTGAAGGCCGCAAGGCCGTTGTTTCAGGCTCTGGCAATGTTGCTATTTATACCATGGAGAAGTTGATTGAACTTGGCGGTAAGGTTGTGGCTTGCTCTGATTCCAATGGCTATATTTATGACGAAGAAGGCGTTGATCTTGATATTGTTAAGGAAATCAAAGAAAAACGCCGCGCCCGTATTTCGCTTTATCCTGAATTAAAGGGCGGCAATGCGCGTTATGTCGAGGGTGGCAATATTTGGGACGTACCATGTGAAATTGCTATGCCATCAGCTACCCAAAATGAGCTTAATGGCGAAAGCGCCCGCACTTTGGTTAAAAATGGCGTTATTGCCGTTGGTGAAGGTGCTAATATGCCATCAACTGCCGAGGCGGTGCATATTTTCCTTGAGGCAGGAACTTTGTTTGCTCCCGGTAAAGCTTGTAATGCTGGCGGTGTTGCAACCTCTGCCCTTGAAATGCAGCAAAACGCTTCACGCGATAGCTGGACTTTTGAGGAAACCGAAAGTCGTTTAGCTGAAATTATGCATAATATTCATGATCTATGCGCATCAACCGCTGAAGAATATGGCGTTGCCGGTGACTATGTTGCCGGTGCCAATATTGCCGGCTTTGTGCGGGTTGCTGAAGCGATGAAAGCAATGGGCGTTATTTGATAACAGCTTTGAATTTTAGCCGGTTGCTAATTTGTTAAATGATCTATCGGCTGATATTTAAGTGATAATATTTTTGAATGTGAAACGAGAGCACTTACACTTGATATCGGGGTGCAAGTGCTTTCATTTTGTTAAGTGCTTTCATTTTGTGTTTTATACATCTGTTATGAACACTTTTTCTTTTATTTTTATTTATCCTTAGGGTCAACACCCGGATCATCAACATTTAGCCGGTTGAAGCTTGGATGGCTTTTATCTTCAAATTTTTTGTCATCCATTGGCTCGGCATCAATGATTATTGCTGCAGCTGGCGCGGTATCAACTTTCGGCTTTTCTTCCGCCATTGGTTTTCCAGCATTGGTTGCACTTGTATTGCCTGTACTCGGCTTAGCCGTTTTAACCACTATTGTTTCGGTTTTACTGGTTTCAGCTTTACTGGTTTCAGGTTTGTTGGCAGGCGGCTGAGCTTGGTCGGCACTAGCAATATCAGCAACCTCTTTGCTTATGTCGTCTTTATCGGCGTTTAACTTGGTTTCCGTCTTTGGCTCGCTTGTTTGTGCCACCGCTTCAAGTTGCAAAATAGTGCTATCATTTGATAGGTCTAGATCAAGTGCATTTTGATGGGTGTTTTTGGTTGGTTGCGTCCAAACACAAGTGCCGATTTGACCACTTATTGGTGAAATAGCAACCCATTGCGGCACCATCATGCCATCAACAATCCATACTGGATCTGGCTCGGCATGCAGGGCCATTTGCAACCACTCACGCATTTTACCTTCATTGCCGCTTTGCGCCGCTTCAATGTCCGCAAGCAAGAGATAGGTGCTTTCTGTTGGTGCTTCCTTAGCAATGATTAAAGCATTTTTACGGGCCAATTCAAACTCGCCCGCTTCTAAAGCCGTGCGTGCAACAATCATTAACGAGGCATGATTTTTTGGGTTGAAACGGGCAAGATTTTGCGCCCGTTTAAGGCGATCCAAGGCACTTGCACCCAAGTAAGCATTAACATAGGTTAAGGCAAGATCTGGGTGGGGCGTTGATGACCATAATTTTTCAATCATCTTGCTGCCTTTGCGCACTTCATCTAGTTTAAACAAAATGGTCGTGGCAATATTAACCGCTGGCACAAAATTAGGCTCAAGTTTAACTGCCTTTAAGGCATTGCGCTTGGCTTCATCAGGATAGGTTTCAAAGCCTTCTTGCGCTTGGCCTGCCATCATCACAACCCGCATATGTTGCAAGTCTTGATCATTGGCGGCTGTTTTATTTTTCTTGGCGGCTTTTTCATAAGTGTTAAATAGGCTAAGCGCTTCTTTCCAGTCCCCTTCAAGGCTCAATTGCTCAACGGTAGCGCGGTTTGCCCATTTTAGCGAGGCATTTAACTGGGCAGCTTCTGCCGCATATTGGTGGGCTGCATCAAAGGCTTTGCTTTTAAGTGCTTCAGCATAAAGACCTTTAAGGCCAAGCAAGCGCATATTGGGATTTTCGCGCATTTTGGCGTAAACTTCGATTGCGCCCTTATTGTCGCCTTCAAGTTGTTTGGTTTGTGCATCAAGCAAAAGAATAAGCGGCTCTTTATTTTCGTCAATTAGCTTATTGCCTTGCTTTAACATTTTGCGTGCATTGGCAACATCACCAGACATAACCGCAATTAAGCCTTGTGAAAGGGCTTGGTAGCCGCGGTCACGCTTGCGGTTTTTTAAGTGGCGGTTAAAGGCAAAAGGCGCGGTTATGATTGATTTGATAATCCACCAAATGAACAATAAAATAATAACCGCAGCAATGAATGCGCATGTTGCATGAAATACACTCATCACAATGCGTTGGCCAGCAATGACCATCACCACATCACCGTGATAATTGGCAAACCATGCAAGACCTGCGCCGGCCGCTACCAGCACGAGAAAATAGACTATAGCGCGGATCATGGTTGTGTCTCCCCATGGTTAGGGGCAGTTTCATGTGGTAAAGAAGCAGGTATTGGCTGCGCGGGCGCTTGCGGTGTTGTTTTTGCATCAGGATTAATGGTTAAATTGACCAATTGTGCAAGCAGTTGATCAATATCATTGCGCACTTTTAGCTTGCTGATAAAGCTTGCTGAAACATCCTTGGCTGATTGTGGCAGTTTTTGCCATTCACTTAAAGCGTGATTATAATCAGCTTCCTTAATTGCAACTTCCATTCTTGCGGCAATTGCACCGGCATTATCGCCCTCTACATTACCAACAGGGCGAATAGCGACAAATCCTTTGGCATAGCTCCACGCTTTTTGCCCCAAATTAGCGTCACTGCCAACTTGGTTTTCAGTGGCAGCAATGGCATCGGCAACGCTGCTAAACTCTTCGCTTAACGCGGCATTGCTAGCAATGCCGGTAGTGGAATATTTTTTCAATTCATCAAGGGCAAGACCTTTAGGCGCAAGGCTTTCAAAGGTTGCCAATTCATTGACATAAGAACCACCGCGATCCACCGCAGATTTTAGCGCATTGGCGGCAATAAGGGTGGTCATGCTTTTGGCGCGCTCTGCCAAGGGATCAGGAATTTTCTTAACTTCAACAGCAAGGCTATCGAGGGTTGCGTTGCTTTTGGCAATATTCGCGGTATTTTGGCTAACTGCGCTTTCAAGCTGTTTTGCCTTATCAAGGTCACTTTGAATGCCATTAAACCGTTGTTCAGTCGCATTTTTAAAGCTTGCAAGATTTTCATCAAGCGCATTTAATTTGCCTTCAAGCGAGCGGATTTGCGGATCATCAGCGCTGATGGTTGCATGCGTATTTTGGGCTAAATTTTCTTTTAATGATGCGATTTCAGCTTTTAGACCATCAAATTGCGCTGCAAAACTGCTTGTGCTTTGACGAATGTCACTTAAGGATTGTTGCGCTTGATCAGCAGTCGCGCGCGCATCATCTGCAGCTTTTGTTGCCTTTTCAATAAGGTTTTTATCAACAGCGCTGATAGCATTGCTCGCATTGCTAAGTTGTTGTTGGCCTTGTTCTTTCAATTTGGAAAGTTCAGCTTTTAATGCTGACAATTCTTTTTGTACGCTATCAGAAAGCGCGGTTGCAACAGTAGTGCCAGTTGACACGGCTTGACCATGATTGGAAAGCGGTGGAATAACACCGCTAAATTGTAATGCACCGGCCAATGCAATTGCGATAACACCGCCCGCAACGCCGGCTAGAAGCCCACTACCAGTTTTTTTGCCGCTATCTGGTGTTGAAGTCATATTGGATGTAGAATTTTGTTTTGAAGTCATATCATCTTTATCAGTTGAATTATCTTTGCCACCAATTGCCGCAATTTTTTCATTTGCAGGGGCAGCTTTATTGCCACTATCTTGCACAGGTTGTTTTTGCGGTGCATCTTGTGTGGGATTATTTTGCGCTTTTGGCGCTGCCAATTGTGCCATGGCGACTGGCTCGGCATCAGGTACATTTTGTGAGCCTTTGGGCAAAGGCTCATGATCTATTGCGGCGGGTTTACGGGTTGTGCCTGAATGACGTTTTTTATCTGCTCTGGCCATAATTCCTCACATTTTCGCGGCTATAGACTGCTATTGGTTCATGTAACACAAATTAAAATATATCGTAGTCATTTTAAAATATATCTAACTTATTGCGTTATTTTCACACAAGATCAAGAAAATTACATCAAGTCACATGCTTTCACCAAGCTTTTACCAAACTATGGTTGATTAAACATTCTTAATTTTTGTACCATAACATTTATTCGAGCAAAATGAAAAAAGAGTTTAAATCCTTTGAGCATTTTTTGATGAGAGCGCATTTCGATCTGATTGGATCAGATATGCGCTCTAATCCATAGTTTACACGCCGTTTTTTGCCCGAAAACCGCTTCACACTTTTCAAAAAACGCTCTATTGGGTTAAAATTATAGCGGCTTTTATAAAAGCTTTAATAGGTTTTCCTCGGTTGGCTCACTGGCAATAATTGCTTGTGGTTGATATTTTTGTGGCAGGCTTTGTGCAATGCGCTTTGATAAGCATAAAAATTTTGTTGCATGATTAAAATGACTATCAATGACTTTAAGGCCATTTAATCCAAGGGTTGAATAAAGCAAAACCGCATCAAATTGCATTGATTTTGCGATTTTTTCTTTATTTGGTGTCATTGCAAAGGCTTCATAGGTTTCAATCGTAGTAACAAGCCGGCCTTGCGCGGTTAAGCCGTCTTCCAAAACAGGGCGGCGTTGTTTACCGGCAAGATATAAAAAATGCTGATAATTGCTGGATTTTAGCAATGAAACAAGCTGATCTGCATCTTGGGCAATAGCAGCTATATGGCGAAAACCAGCATTTTGCGCAGCTTTTGCCGTTTTGCTGCCAACGCAAAAAAGGGGTAATTCTTTTATAATTTCAAATTTTGGATCATTTTGATGGCTTGTAGCTAAAAATGCCGCTGCGCTTGATGCGCATAGGCCATCAAATTGTGATAAATCCTCGGGCAGTATAAAATTACAAGGCTCAAGCCGAGATAAAGGCGCAATAATCGTGTTAAAGCCTTTTGCTAAAATATATTCTTGCGTTTTTTGGCTGCTTTCGATGGGGCGCGTTACTAGAATAGTTTTGCTAGCCTTATCACCACCTTGCACCATATTTTACTATCCCATTCCTACCAGCTACTAAAAAACTTTTCGCCAGCATTTTTTTTAAGTTCCATTGCGGCTTCTTCGCCAATTAATCCGCCATCTTGGGGATTGCCGGCAATTTTAACTTCAAAAAATTCTTTGCCATCGGGCGTTGCCACCATGCCATGAAAGTGCAAAACGCCATCTTTAACCCGAGCAAGGCCACCAAGTGGCGTGCGGCATGAACCATCAAGACTTTTTAAAAATTGCCGTTCTGCCGTAAGTTCTAAATGTGTGGTTTCATCACGTAGCGGCGCAACAAGTTGATCGGTTTTTATGTCACCCTTGCGGCTTTCAATAACAATGGCACCTTGGCCGGGCGCAGGCACAAAATAACGCTCATCAACAATTTCACTAATCACATGGGAAAGTCCCAAACGGTTAAGGCCAGCAACCGCTAAAAAGGTAGCGTCGGCAACGCCATCGTGTAATTTTTTAAGCCGTGTTTGCACATTGCCGCGAAACATCACCACTTCAAGATCTGGGCGCAAGCGACGAATCATTGCTTGGCGGCGCAGCGAAGATGAGCCAACAATTGCGCCTTGCGCTAGATCCATAAAATTTTTAACCTTATGGCTGATAAAGGCATCGCGCGGATCTTCACGCTTTAAATAAGCGGAAAGATAAAGACCATCAGGCAAAATGGTTGGCATGTCCTTGGTGGAATGCACCGCAAGGTCAATCTCTTTATTGGTTAGGGCGGTTTCAATTTCCTCAGTAAAAAGCCCTTTGCCACCAATTTCCGATAAAGCGCGGTTTTGCACGCGGTCGCCCTTGGTGGACATCGGCACTATTTCAATTGCTTGCTGGTTAAGATTATGGGCAAGCACCAAACGATCGCGCACCTCATGGGCTTGAGCCAATGCTAATTCGCTTGCTCTTGTGCCTATTTTTAGAAGAGGTGTTTGCATCTTATTTTATCCGTGTTATAGCATATGTTAGCAGAACTAATAATTAGTTTTACATAAAAATGCATAAAATTAAACAGTTAGCGCATTTTATCAAGCGGTCAAATATTGATAAATTATTTATTTAGCAAATATTGTTGATCGCTCATTGGCTATTTTAAACTTATTGCATAAATAACAAAAAATCTGTAGCCATTTTTTTATTTTTGAAAGGTTAATCCTTAAATGCGAGTGCTTGGTATTGAAACCAGTTGTGATGAAACTGCTGCTGCGGTTGTTGTAAGAAATGAAGATGGCAGTGGTGAAATTCTTTCAAACATCGTTTTCAGCCAGATTGAGGAACATGCCCCCTATGGTGGTGTGGTGCCTGAAATAGCAGCGCGCGCTCATGTCGACGTTTTGGATGGTTTAGTCAAAAAGGCGCTTGATGAAGCAGGCCTTCGATTGGATGATATTGACGCGGTGGCAGCAACATCTGGGCCGGGTTTGATTGGTGGTTTGATTGTCGGGTTAATGACTGCAAAAGCCATTGCCCTTGCTGCCAATAAACCATTTATCGCGGTTAACCACCTTGAAGGGCATGCCTTGACCGCGCGCCTTACCAATAATTTAAGCTTTCCCTACTTATTGCTGCTTGTTTCTGGTGGCCATACCCAAATGATTTTGGTTAAAGGCCTTGGTGATTATGAGCGCCTTGGCACCACGATTGATGATGCACTTGGCGAAGCTTTTGATAAAACCGCAAAATTATTGGGTCTTGATTACCCTGGTGGGCCAGCGGTTGAAAAAGCCGCTTTTAGCGGCGATAGCGCGCGTTTAAACCTGCCGCGCCCGTTAAAAGGTGAAAAGCGGCTTGATTTTTCTTTTTCCGGTTTAAAAACGGCGGTGCGAAAAGCAGCAACGCAAATGGCGCCGTTAAGTGATAAGGATGTTGCTGATATTTGTGCAGCATTTCAGCTTGCCGTCACTGATACTTTAGCAGACCGTGTTGGCCGCGCCCTTGAACGTTTTTTGGAAACCTATCCAGAGTTAGACAACCCAAAATTGGTGGTTGCCGGCGGTGTTGCAGCCAATAAGGCTATCCGCACCATGCTTGAAAAAACCTGCGCTGCCAAGGGCTTTGAATTTATTGCCCCGCCAATTAGTCTTTGCACTGATAATGCTGCAATGATAGCATGGGCGGGGGCAGAGCGTGCCGCAGAAAAGCTGTTTGATCCGTTAGAGACTGCGCCGCGTTCACGTTGGCCGCTTGACCAAAAGGCAGAGCCATTAATTGGTGCTGGGAGGCGCGGCGCAAAAGCATAAGCCGCAAAACTATAAGGCGCAAAGGCATAAGGCGTAAAAGTATAAGGCGCAAAAATAAGGGGCATTAATATGGATGGTAAATCGCAAGCAAAAAGTGATTTAAACAATAAGGCTGCGCATAAAAAAATTACTGTTTTGGGTGGTGGTGCATGGGGCACAGCCTTAGCCACTATGGCGGCAAATCAAGGCCATGATGTGCGCCTTTATGCGCGCTCCACAGCAATGGTTGACGATATTAATCTTAACCAACAAAATAGTGAATATTTGCCCGATATAAAATTGCCAAAGGCAATTATTGCCACCACTGATGTTAAAGCAGCAGTTGCCCATGGCGAAATTTTGTTAGGGGTTATACCAGCGCAAGCCTTTGGTGCATTTTTAAGCGATATTGCGAGCGACATTAAAGAAAATATACCCATGGTTTTATGCGCCAAGGGTATTGAGCGGGCAACGGGGCGCTTCATGTCCGATGTTGCAAGTGATATTTTGGGCAAAAATCATCCAATTGCTGCCTTGTCTGGCCCAAGTTTTGCCGCCGATGTTGCCAAAGGCCTACCAACCGCCGTTACCATTGCCGCCACCAATGCCGACCTTGCTAAAAATTTAGTGCATGTTTTTTCTGGGGCGCGTTTTCGCTGTTACGCATCGCATGATTTAATCGGTGTTGAAATTGGTGGCGCGTTAAAAAATGTGCTTGCCTTGGGGGCAGGGGTTACTACTGGGCGCGGTCTTGGTGCAAGTGCGCAAGCTGCATTGGTAACGCGTGGCTTTGCCGAAATGCGGCGCATTGCAACAAAATTGGGCGGCAAGGCTGAAACAATGATGGGTCTATCGGTACTTGGTGATTTAATGCTAACCGCATCAAGCCCACAATCGCGCAATTATTCTTACGGGCTTGCGATGGGGCAGGGGTTAAGCCTTGATGATTTACCTTTAGCCGAAGGGGTTGCCACCGCGCCAATTGCTGCTAAGCTATGCAAGGACAATGATATTGACGCGCCAATTATTGATGCAATAGCTGCCTTAATTGATAAGCGTATTAGTATTGATGAAGCAATGGATGGTTTAATTTCACGGCCACTTAAATTTGAGGATTAATAAAATGCTTTATGCAATTATTGCAAATGATAAGCCTGACCATGTTGAAAAGCGTCAAGAGGTTCGCCCAAAACATCTTGAATATTTGACGAGCCTTGGGGATACGCTAAAATTTGCAGGTCCCTTTTTAGATCATGAAGGCAATGGCGTTGGAAGCCTTGTGGTGGTGGAAGCTGCTGATATAGCTGAGGCTGAAAAAATCATGAAAAATGATCCTTATGCATTAGCCAATCTTTTTGCCGATGCACAGGTTCGTCCTTGGCGCTGGGCAATTAACAATCCTGAAAATAGTTAAGGCAGAACCCTAAACCTATTTTGTTAAAATAAGCCGGCAATTATTGGCAACAAAGACTGCCGGCTTTTATTTTCCACTATTGATTTTCCACTATTTATTTTTCTAAAGGCAGGCATATGGCATATTGGCTTTTTAAATCAGAACCATTCAAATGGTCATGGGAGATGCAAAAGGCAAAAGGCGAAGAAGGCGAGCAATGGGACGGCGTGCGCAATTATCTTGCCCGCAATAATATGCGCGCCATGCAACTTGGCGATAAGGCGTTTTTCTACCATTCTAATGAGGGGTTAGAAGTTGTTGGTATTGTTGAAATATGCGCGCTTGCCCATCATGATACAACAAGCGATGATCCGCGTTGGGAATGTGTTGATATTAAAGCTGTTTGCGATATGCCAAAGCCGGTGACGCTAAAAGCGGTTAAGGCTAATCCTAAGCTTGAAAATATGGCACTGGTTACGTCTATGCGCCTATCGGTGCAACCGGTGCGTGAAGATGAGTGGCTTGAGGTTTGCCGCATGGGCGGTCTTGAACCTGCCCCACAATAGGCGATAAGCACCCTATATATTCGCTCTTTGATTTGACGGTTAGTTTATCAACTAGCCGTCATTTTGTGTGGTTTTGCGTTTTAAAGCTTACAATTTTCCGGCATCATCAAGGTCAAGCCCTTTGGTTTCAGGTGCCCAAGCGATAGAAACAATAAGACCAATTGCTGTAACCGCTGCAGCAACATACATAGTATTGCCAATGCCAATAGTTTCAAGCGACAGTGGCACCAAAAATGTACCAATAGCAGCGCCAATGCGCGTTGCTGAAACACCCCAACCCATGGCATAGGGGCGAAGTTCGGTTGGGAATATTTCATTTGGATAGACAAGCTCTAATACTTGGGCGCCGCCAATAAACAAAGCATAAGCCCCAAATAAGATCAAAACAATAAGTTGCGAAGAATTAGAAAATGCACCCAATAATAGCAATGCCAAACCCGACCATAAAAAACTATGAATGAGCATTTTGCGCCGGCCAAGGACATCAATCAATTTGGTTGCAACAATACAGCCAACCACAAATAATAGCGTGATAACAACCGAGCCATAGGCTGCCCAATCGCCTTTTAAATTTAATGCATCCAATACTTTTGGCGCAAAAGCATAAACGGCAAAAACAGGAATAATCGCACAAGTCCAAAAAATAATCACAAATAGCAAGCGCTTGCCATAACCCATGCGCAGCATATCACCTAAGGATAGTTTTTTCATCGCCGTATCTTTTGACAAATTGGTAAGCGAAAACTTTTCCCCATAGATTTTTTTGATAATGGCAAGGGCTTCGCTGCTGCGGTTTTTGGTAATTAACCAGCGCGCCGATTCAACAGTGCCTAATCGCGAGATTAACAAAATAATGCCAATGATAACCGAGCTTGCTAACGCCCAGCGCCAACCATTTTCACCCGTAAAGCGCATGATAATGTCACCAAAAATATAGGCAAGGGCAGCGCCGGTAAACCATAAAATTGTGAAGCCGGCTAAACGACCGCCGCGATTTTTTTTGGGAACAAATTCGACAAAGAGACTGGTGGCAGCCGAATAATCAATGGCAATGGCTATGCCAATCAAAAAGCGTAAAAGAAAAATAATTGTTGGTGAATCTGTCCAAAATTGCAATATTGAGCATAGCAAAAAGATAATTGGCGCAACAAAAATTATTTTTTGCCGGCCAAATCTGTCGGTTAGCCAACCACTAAATAGGCCGCCTGCAAAGATCCCAAGCAATGCCGATGTTGCAATCATTCCCTGCCAAAAATTGCTTAAATGTAAATTGGCGGTCATTTGCACCAAAGCGACACCAATAATGCTTAAAATATAACCATCCATCAGCGATGCACCGCCAACCGAAATGGTTAAACGTTGGTGAAACGCATTTAACGGTACGTCCTCAATTGATATAGTCGATTGTTCCATTTTATCCTCCTCCGTTAGTTTTAAAAATTTTTTTCGATTGGAATCCTTTGTATACATATTGTATAATGTAAATTTTGAATGATAAGTTACTGATAGTTATGACCTATCAATTTTTGAATTTAGGTTTTTAAGCTTTATTTATTTATTGCTTTCACGTTTTCGCTTTTTAAAAATTATATCCTTGGAAGCAAGAACCGCGCCGCAGGTAATAAGAATACAGGCGGCCAAAATTTTCCAATTTGGCTCGGTGATGCCAAACAGTACTAAAAGCAGTGTCGATAAAAGCGGGGTTGCATAGCTTGTGGTGCCAAGTACTTGGATATTGCCATTTTTAATACCATAATCCCAACAATAAAAGGCAAGACCAACAGGAAAGAGACCAAGGGCAATCATTGCGCTCCACTGGATTAAGCCTTGTGGTAAAATATTGGCTTCACCAAAGATAAAATGGCAAATGAGCGATAAAATCGCTGATATAAAGCAAAATCCACCCACAAGCAGGGTTGGAATGCGGTTGAAACGGCGTGCCAATAGGGAATAGCTCGCCCAAATAGTTGCACTGCAAATAGCGGCCAAATAGCCTAAACCATAGCGGCTATCAAAGCCTAAGCCACCGCTTTTGCTAACCACAAGGATTGTGCCACAAAAGCCAAGGATAACCCCGCCTATATGGAACCAGCGCAATTTTTCATTGGGCATAAAGGCAGTGCCAAGCACAATTAATAATGGCCAAAGATAGTTGATAAGACCCGCCTCGGCAGGTGGTGCATTGCGTAGGGCAGTAAAGTAAAAGAAATGATGGCCAAATAAGCCGCCAATGCCAATAAGCCAAATGATAAGTGGCTGTTTTAGCAATTTAAGATTTTGCGGGTGGAGTATAAGTTTCAAAACTGCCGGAAGAGAACCAATAAACAGTGCAATAGCGGTTAATAAAAATGGCGGCACCGCACCGGTATAGGCAGTTAATGTGACCATGATAGCCCACATTAAAATGGCAAGAAGACCAATGATCGTCGCCTTTGATGACATATGTGATGGGGTGTGCATCGTCTCTCCCTAACATGCAGCAGATTTTTAAACGGTGAAAATGGAATCAAGTTTGTGCTTTGCTTTTATATGCCCCTATCCAAACTTGAAATATCCTCCGTTAAATATCTATATTATACAAAATGTATTATGAAAATATACAAAATGCTTGACGATGAAAAAAAAAGTCGTAATGTAGGCTATAGTTTGCTAAACCTTTGATAGTTTATAAAATGGTTGAGCAGCATGAAAAACGGAAAAACTATTTTCTATGAAGACCTTAAGCGCCAGATTTTAACAATGGAGCTTGATCCTGATGAAGACCTTGAGGAAATTCGGTTGGGGCAGGAATATGGTCTTTCAAGAACGCCAGTTAGGGAGGTGCTGCAAAGGCTAGCAGGAGAGGGCTATGTCGAGTTGCGAGAAAATCGCGGTGCGCGTGTTTCGCCAATGAATCATTCAACAATACGCCATTTTTTTCTGGTGGCGCCAATGATTTATGCGGCAATTGGTCGTCTTGCTGTTCATAATTATAAACAAAAGCAACTTGCTGAATTGGTAAAAACACAGGAAGACTTTACCAAAGCCAGCAAGGATCATGATGCATTAAATATGGTACTTTCTAATAATCGCTTTCATGAGATTATTGGTGAAATGTCGGGAAATGTTTATTTGCAAGCAAGCCTTGGCCGTTTGTTGATTGATCATAGCCGCATTGGTTGTGTTTTTTATCGGCAAAATAGCAGTCAAGACATGACGTCACGGGTGCAAGATGCGGTTGCCCATCATGATGGTTTTATCGCCGCAATTATTGCCCGCGATGAAGATGCTTTTGTGGCGCTGGTTTTCCAGCATTGGGAATTGTCGCGTGAAAGAATGGAAATGTTTGTCATGCCCCATAGCATGAAAGCTGACATTAACCAGCTATAATTTAGCTCACGCGCTTTAAACCTTAAAAAATCTAACAATCATTAAACGCTCTTACCCTTGTGGGAGCGAATAGAAAGCTTTTATACTTTTTTTGGAGGAAAAAATGGACTTTAAAGGTATTTTCACCCCGGCAATCACACCTTATGATGAAAATGGTGAGATTAATTGGCAAGCTTTTGCAAATATTATTGAAAGCCTTATTGAAGCGCAAGTGCATGGCATTATTATTGGTGGGTCAACCGGTGAATATTATGCGCAAACCCAAGAGGAGCGCATTAAACTTGCTGAAAAAGCTAAAGAAATTATTGGCAATCGCCTGCCACTGATTATTGGCACTGGTGCTATTCGCACTGAAGATGCGGTTATTTATGCAAGCCATGCCAAACAAATCAAGGCTGATGCCATTCTTGTCACATCACCGCCTTATGCGCTGCCAACCGAGGCTGAAAACGCCCACCATGCTTTAACCATTGATAAAGCGGCTGATTTACCCATCATGCTTTATAATTATCCAGGCCGTATGTCGGTAACAATGGGCGATGAATATTTCAAATTGGTAAGCGCTTCTAAAAACGTAAGGGCGATTAAAGAAAGTTCAGGCGATGTTAATCAAATGCACCTTCTTGCTTGCCAATATCCCAATATTGCCATGTCATGTGGGTGGGACGATCAGGCGCTTGAATTTTTTGCTTGGGGCGCGCAAAGCTGGGTTTGCGCTGGTTCTAACTTTTTGCCAAAAGAACATATTGCACTTTATAAGGCTTGCGTCATTGACGGTAATTTCACCAAGGGGCGTAAAATCATGGCGGCAATGATGCCATTCATGAATTTTCTTGATGGCGGCAAATTTGTGCAATCGATTAAATATGGCTGCGAATTGGCAGGGCTTCATGCCGGTAAAGTGCGTGCGCCATTATTGGGGCTTGATGACAATGCCAAGGAACAGCTTAGCGATATTATTGCCGCATTAAAAGCCGATATTCCTGCCATTGAAGCAGGGGCATAAGATGACGGAGCTGTTAACTCGCGACCAATATTATAGCCTTGCGCGTTCTATAAAATATCCAACAGATGCTTTTATTAATGGGCAATTTCAACCCTCCTTATCGGGCGATAGGTTTACCACTGTAAATCCTGCTACCGGCGAAAAAATCACTGATATTGCCGATTGTGCAAATGGCGATGTTGATTTGGCGGTAAAAGCTGCTCGTCATGCTTTTGATGCAGGAACATGGAGCAAGCTTAGCCCGTTAGAGCGCAAAACAACTATCTTGCGTTTTGCCGATATTATTGAAGAGCATTTGCAAGAATTGGCCGTTTTGGAAAGTTTGGATAGCGGTAAACCAGTCAGCGAATGTGTTGGTGTTGATGTGCCTGATACTATTCATACTTTGCGTTGGCATGGCGAACTGATTGATAAAATTTACGACAACACCGCACCGGTGGGGGATGAAAAAATCGCCATGATTATTCGCGAGCCAATTGGTGTGGTTGGTCTTGTTTTGCCATGGAATTTTCCCTTACTTATGCTTGCATGGAAAATTGGCCCTGCTTTAGCAGCAGGGTGCAGCTTAGTTATTAAGCCGGCAAAAGAAACTACTTTAACCGCGCTAAAACTGGCAGAACTTGCGCAAAAAGCTGGTATTCCTGCCGGCGTTATCAATGTTGTGCCGGGTGGTGGGCGAGCAGTGGGTGAGCCGATTGGCCGCCATATGGATATTGATATGGTAAGCTTTACTGGCTCGACAGAGACGGGGCGGCTATTTCTCCATTATGCCGCTGACTCCAATTTAAAGCGCATTGTGCTTGAATGTGGTGGCAAAAATCCTGCTGTGGTTATGGATGATGTCAGCGATATTGATGCGGTGGCTGAACAAATTGTAAGCGGTGCTTTTTGGAATATGGGTGAAAACTGCTCGGCAACCTCACGCCTTATTGTCCATGAAGCAATTAAAGATAATTTGCTGAAGCGCATTTTGCATCATATGAAAGCTTGGAAAATGGGCGATCCCTTAGATCCTCAAAATCGGCTTGGGGCTTTGGTAAGTTCTGCCCATTATGACAAGGTTTTATCTTTCATTAAAACTATTGAGGAAGAAAATCTTGATCTTATCGCTGGAGGAGAGGCGAAAGACGATATTTATATATCTCCAACAGTGGTTGATAATGTTGGGGCGCAAAGCAAGCTTTTTAACGAAGAAATCTTTGGGCCAATTCTTACCATTACCAGTTTTAGCACCATAGACCAAGCGATAACCCTTGCGAATGATACACCTTATGGGCTAGCGGCTAGCGTTTATACTGCAAATCTTCGTCATGCATTTACCCTATCAAAGGCAATTCGTGCCGGCATTGTGACGGTGAATTGCTTTGGCGAGGGTGATGCCACCACACCCTTTGGCGGATATAAGGAATCTGGTTTTGGTGGGCGTGATAAATCGCAATGGGCTCATGATCAATATACCGAATTAAAAACCATTTGGATCGATATTTCAGCGTCCTAGAGCGTTTTTTAAGAAAAGTGTGAAGCGGCTTTCGGGCAAAAAACGAAGGTAAACAATGGATTAGAGCGCCGATCTGATCCAATTAGATCGAAATGCGCTCAAGGGCGCGATGGGGAGGAATAATGCAAGAGATAGATCGTTTTCCAGCCAAGGCGGGAGATCTTGGCTGGTTTGAATTGTCACGTTTTAAAAACCATTCATTTACCAATCATGATTTGATGGAAAAGGATTATGATTTTGTCATTATTGGCGGTGGGTTTGCAGGGGTTAACGCAGCGCATCGCTTAGCCGAGCACCGACCACAAGCAAAAATTGCCCTTTTTGAAGCCTTGCAAATTGGCATGGGTGATAGTGGGCGCAATGCTGGGTTTTTAATTGATGTTCCCCATTCTTTTGGTGAGCCGGGGATTACGATTGCCGATCATAAATATCGCTTTCATTTAAATAACCTCATCATCAAACGCTTGCGCAAGCTTAAAGATGACCATCAGCTTGCAATTGATTGGCTGGATTGTGGCAAATATCTTGCCGGCCATGAGCAAAAATATTTAAAAAATCTTGATGCAATGGCAACACTCCTTGATCAAATTGGGGCTTCAAGCCAATTTATCGAGCATGACGAATTAGTCACGCGCATGGGTACGCATTATTATAAGCGCGCTTTATATACAGCTGGCACTTGCCTTATTAACCCATCTGAAACGGTGCGGGCTTTTGCCAGTATTTTGCCGAAAAATGTGGATGTTTTTGAACAATGTCCTGTCTTAAAATTTGATGATGGCAAAGTGGTAACCATTACTTTCACCAATGGCAAAACCGTAAAAGCTGGGCAATTATTGCTATTGGCGGGGGTTTTTATAGATCGTTTTGATATTGAGAAAAAAGGTCGTATGACGCCTGCAGGTAGTTTTGCAGCTTTTAGCCGTGAATTAAATAAGGATGAACTCGCATCGATTAAAAATATTGCGCCATGGGGTTGTACTTCCGCCCATGCGGCAGGTACTACGGTGCGCTTTACATCAACCAACCGCATTTTTGTGCGCAATGGCTTAACCTTTCCCACTCATTTAACCCTGTCGCCAGAACGGGTTTTTAAAGCACGTAAACAATTGCGCAAAGCCTTTGAAAATCGCTTTCCAAGTTTAAAACATGTTAATTTTGAATATGTCTATGGTGGTATGATACCGCTTACGATGAATGGCGATTCCTTCTTTTTTCAAAAAAGCCCCCATGTTTATGCAGCCGCAGTGGGTGATGGTTGCGGGCTAACACGAAGTTCGATGCTTGGCACTTATCTTGCGGATCTTGCTTGCAATGTTGATAGTGAAGAAATGCGCTATTTGCTAAAAACCAGTAATCCCAAATGGTGCCCACCAGAGCCGATTAAAACCATTGGTGCCACCATTCGTATGAGCATTGAAGAGTGGCAAGCCAAAGGAGAAATATAAAGCGGGAGAAATATAAAAAATTTCCCGCATTTTCGCGCCATAACTTGGTCAATGAAGCCAAAACAGTTAAGCGGCATTTGGTTATATTGCCGATTGCCAACCTTTGCTATCACATTTCATAATGCTTAGTTTTTACAATTCGCCTGCAACAGCAATAAAATGCACGGAAACCACTTGGGCATGAGGAAACCGCAATTCCTTTGGTGGATTAAATTGTGATAGCACCAATTCTTGCGCATTGTGGCGCACAAAACGTTTGACAAAAGCATGAGGGGTTGAAAATTCATCCATTTGGATTTGCGCAACCACATAATCGCCTTGCTTTACACGCCTTTGCGGGTTGAGAAAAACCACCTCACCATCTTCATAGCGCGGTGACATAGAGTCTCCACTCACCACAACGCCATAAGCATCTTTTACATCACATAATTGTGGTGGGCATATAACATCATAAAGCACGTTGCCATTGAGCAAAAACTCTCCATCAACCCCTGCAACCGCTTGGCCATAAATAGGAATTTTGCGGCTTGTATCAAAATGGATGGGGCCTACTATTTTAGCATTGGGCGCGTCAAGGCTAAGCCTCGCGGCTTGCTCTGGTGTGCTTGCCTCTAAAAGCTCTGCCATATCTAACTCAAGCGCTTGGGCTAATTGCGCAAATTTATCGTTCCTAAAGGATTTTTTACGCCCCGATAGGAAATCTCGAATATAGCCTTTTTCAAGCCCAACCTTGGTGGCAGCTTCAACTGCACCGATATTGAGCGCTTGCAAGCGTGCTGCAATAATTTTACGTAATTGTTCCATATTTGTCATTATAGGATATTTCCAACTTTTTTAAAAGAGGGAAAATTACACTTGCAAAGTTGGATAAATACAACTATTATCCAACTATGAAAAAACGAGTCGTACAATATTTTCTAGCTCATTACCTCAGATTTTCTGAAATAGATAAACTCAAACTTTTTACAAAAAATAACTTTAAAAACAATATGAAAGCGCGCAATGGCGCGCTGATCCCTCAATTCTTAACCCATTATCAAAGCCTAAAAAAATTACAAAGCCAAAATTATAAGTGGTTTTTATACCGCTTTATCCCTTTATTTGCTGCTACCAATAAGTTGGATATTAATAAAGTTGAGGTGGCGCAATGAGTGAAACATTTTCACAAGCGGCAAAGCGGTTATTAGCGGGGCTTGATGCCAAGGCCAAGCTTGTGCATTTGCCAGTAACACCGGCAGGGCGCGCATTATTACGCCACGTCATACAACAAAATAAAATGGATGGAGCTACATTTTCTAACCGCAATTTTGACCATGAGGCCGCCACTCATTTTTCGCAAAAAATGGGTCGTTTTAACCTTAAAAAAAGTGAGCATTAGTTTATGGCGGAATTTTCAAATGCATCGGTTAATCAAAACGCTTTTATACCTGAAATCGAGCAAGATTTGCTGGGTGGTTGCCTGTTGGAAACAGAATGTTTCATCAAGGCATCGGCTATTTTATCGGCTGATAATTTTATTGAGCCACTGCATCAAAGTGTTTTTAATGCCATGCAGCGCGGCTTTGATACCTATCAATCAACCACTTTGCCAATTATTGTAAAAGGCTGCCCGCAAGGGGTTGAAGAACAATTAAAAGCGCGTGGCTTTGTTAATTGGGCAGAATATTTGGTGCGTCTTACCACGAGCACCATTACCCGTCCTGCTAGTGTTGAAGAACGGGCAATGCGCGTGCTTGAGCAATGGGGCAGGGTGCAATTATCCGATCACGCGCAAAATATCGCCATTGCCGCTAAAGACCCTTTAGCATCGCTTCAAGGGCTTGTTTCTTCAACTGTTGCCGCCTTTGATGATATTTTGGTAAAATGTCGTAAATCAACTAGCAAAAACGCTAGAACCTCGTTAACGCGCGCCATGCAAAGTGCTTTTATTGCTGCAAGAAAAGCAGCAAGCTCTAACAATGGTTTAACGGGTTTAAATTGGGGGCTTGTTGATTTAAATGCGATTACCGGTGGTATTCAAAAGCGAGATTTAATTTTAATTGGTGCGCGTCCATCGATGGGTAAAACCACCTTTGCCACCGCCATTGCCCGTGCGGTTGCTAAATCTGGCAAGCATGGCGTTGGTATTATTTCGCTTGAAATGGATAAGGATAAGCTAGCCGCGCGCATGGCAAGCGATATTGCCTTTGATAAGCGCATGGATATTCCCTACACCCATATTATTAATGGCAAAATTGCGCTTAGTGATTTGGAGCAAATGGAAGAAATTTGCCAAACCATTGGTAACTTGCCAATTTTAATTGATGATCAATCAGGCATTACCATTGCGCAAATCCGCGCCAAGGTTGAAGCGATGAAAGCCGAATTTATCAAAGGCGGCGCTGAATTATCAGTGTTGATCATCGACCATTTGGGGCTTATTCGCGCCAGCAACCGCTATTGTGGCAATCGCAATAATGAAATTGCCGAAATGACCGCAACATTAAAAGCTATTGCCCGCGATTTTGATATTGCTGTGGTGCTGCTATCGCAGCTTAACCGCGAGGTGGAAAAGCGCAATGATAAACGCCCTCAACTATCCGATTTGCGCGACTCTGGTGCTATTGAGCAAGATGCTGATACGATTATGTTTTTGCATCGTGAGGCCTATTATCTTGACCGCGAAAAATATGCTGATTTTGACAAGGAAAGTGCGCGTGTCGAGCGCTTAATTGATACGCAAAATACAATGGAAATTATTGTGGCCAAGCAGCGCAATGGCCCGTTGAAAACCATTGGCGTTTTTGCCGATATGGCATGTGCGGCAATTAGAAATGGAGCAAGACCATGAGTATTAAAGCTGTTGCTTGGGTTTTAGATCAAACAATAACAGACCCAACCGCCAAACTGGTGCTTATATCATTAGCCAATTGCTTAAACAGTAAAACAGGCAAATGCTTCCCAACTTTTGAGCGTATCAGCCAAGAAAGCAGCTGCGCGCGCAGCACCGTTATTCGCAAATTGCAATGGCTTGAGCAAAATGGCTGGATTAGCATTAACCGTGAATTTGGCGATGATGGCCGCCAATTAGCAAATAGCTATATCTTGCATTTTGAGGGTAGCAATTTGCTATCCGCGGATAGCATTTGCAAGGGCGAGGGTGGCAAGCTGCAACGGGAGGGTGTTGTGGCACATACGGGGGAGGGTTGCATTGTTGATACTCCTTATAAGAAACTGGAAGAAATACCAGAAGATTATTCTTTGTCGGAAAAGCATTCCGACCCGCAGGAAAACTTAGGCGATAACCAAAAAGAAAAATCACAACAAGAATTATTCGCGGCAAAAGCTAAAAACAAAAAGCCAAACTATCCACAAGCATTTGAAAATGCTTGGAAGTTATACCCAACTGACTGCAATATGTCAAAAAAACAAGGTTTTAGCGAGTGGCAGCGTTTAGATGCGAGTGACCGCGCTTTGCTACTTGCTGCTATCCCCAATTTTAAGGCGCATTGCCAGAAAAACCCCGATTATCGCCCAGTGCACTTTTGCCGTTTTATCAGCCAAAGGCGCTTTGATGGCTTTCAACCGCAAGAGGTAAAACCTTTGGCGCACGATTGTAATATTAGCGGCTTTGATGATCAACGCTGGCAAAAAATATTAGATTTTGGCCGCAGCCGTAAAGAGTGGCAGGTAAGCCTTTGGGGACCAATGCCCAATCGTCAAGGCTCACTTGTGCCAGCTAAGCTTGTTTTGCCAAATGATGGCATAGGCTGGGCTGAAACATATTTAGCTGCCGCACAATAACGCCACAATGACGCAATTTATCAATTTAAAAATAGGAGAATGATCATGGCACAACAAAAGGCAAAAACAAAAAATCAACATGTTAAAAAAAGAGGCGGTCGTCCACGCATACATGGTAAATTGCGCGAGCCTAATGGGCGTGTTTCAAGGGCTAAAGGGCCACAAGAACCAATTGATAAATTAGCAATTGAAGTGCGGGCGCGCCGCTTTGGTTTAAATGTTCATGAGGCGCGAAACCCGATGGCCGCGACTTTTATTGGCCGTTTAGCGATGAAAGGCGCTGCCAATGGTTTAAGCCAAGATCAATATGATGCCGCCGTTCAATTTTTAAAAATTCGCAATGATTATCGCTGCTCGCTACTTTCGCCTGGTGCATTTTATGAAAAAACAGGGCAGTCCATGAATGTCGATAATATGCAAGAATACACCGATTGGGTGTTGCGGGCGCGCCAGCGTTATCAAAATGCGATGAAAGCCATACAAGAAGCGCAATTTGATAATGGCCATGAAAATCTTTATGCAGCACTGCAATATGTGATTATTAATGATGTTGAACTTGAAAATTTAATTGGCGCGGCCCGCATGGTTTTAAATGCATTGGTGCGCCATTTTTGCGCTAAAACCCACGCTTCTCGCCGTTTTTTATAAAAAATATTTTTGTCAATTTTTTTGTTGACGAAGCATATGTCATAAACCTCTTATATAAATTGTGGCTAAAGAACAAAACATGAACTAAGCCGCAATTGCTAAGATGTTTCTAAGACTTAGCAGATATGAAATTTATACTACAAAGGTTTTTGTTAAAAAAGCTAGCGTGTGTTTTAAATGAAAGGAATTTACAATGGCTGATTTTCTTCAAAAGAATAGTGATGGTTTTTATTTAGTTAAGGGTGGTGCGACACTCAATGTTAGGTCACATACTGCCTTCACCAAGAATGGTTTGATCGTACCTTTGGGGCATCCTGATGGTATTGTTTATGCTGGACGTATAATAAGTCAAGATGATCCAGATAATACCAATGGCCAAGATGGTGATACTGCAGTAAACGTTCAAATTTATGATAATTTACAATTTTTTGCGTCAGATTTAGCCAAAGAATTTGATGTAAAAATTGAAAACCTCAATCAGCAGGTTTACCTATCTACCCTTCAAAACCTTCATACGACTGCAGGTACGGGGCGTATGCCGATTGGTACTTTGACAAGTATACATCGGAATTTTGATGCAGATCCTTCACGCGATCCAAATGAAATTGTTTATGAAATTGATGTAAGCAAAATTGCGCCGATTTATCGCTAATTTGGAATTAAAATGCTGGGGATAAAGCGTTGCTATAACAGCGATGCTTAAAGCCAAAATCTCAGCAAAATATAAAAATAATTGCCCAGTTTTTGTTGACGAAGCATAGGTTGGAGACTTCTTATATAAATTGCGGCTATAGAACAAAACGTGAATATAGCCGTGATTGCTAAGATGCATTCAAGACTTAGCAGTTATGAAATTAATACTACAAAGGCTTTTTAAGAAAAAGCTGGCGTGTGATTTAAAGAAAAGGAATTTACAATGGCTAATTTTATTCAAACTGACGGTAATTCGCAATCCTTACTCAAAGCTGGCGTGAAGCTAGCTTGTGAAGAAATTGCAGCAGTAACTAAGGATGGTTTTATTGTGCAATTGGGGCATCCAGAAGCGGTTGCTGTAGCTGGCACTGTAGGAAATTATGAAGGGGTTGATAACACCAATGGTCAAGATGGTGATGTCACTGCTTACGTTTGGTCAACTGTGCCTAGTAATTTTAAAATTTTTGCCTCTGATTTGACCGAAAAATTTGACGCAAAACTTGAAAATCTATATCAACAAGTCTTTGCGTCTTCTGCTAAGACACTTCATCTCGTGCCAGGTGCAGGTCGTTTACCTATTGGTGTGCTAACCAGCATTAAGAAAAATTTCACTACCGATCCTAACCGTGATCCAAATGAAATTTATTATGAATTAGATACAAGCAAAATTTCAGCTGTTTATCGTTCATAAGCAATTAGTATCATGCTGATAAAGCATTGCTGTAATAGCGATGCTTAAAGTCAAAATCTGAGAGAATTACAATAATATTTGCTTAGTTTTGTTAACGAAGCATAGGTTGGAGACTTTTTATATAAATTGCGGTTATAGAACAAAACGTGAATATAGCCGCAATTGCTGAATAAATTTAAACTATCAAATTAAAAACTGCCGCTGCTAAAGCTAGGCGGGCAAAACGAAATTTACTTAAAAGGAATTTAAAATGACACATACAACTATAGCTGGATCTCATGTTGCTCCAGAAATAAGCCTAGGGGTGAAAGGTGGTATTAAGCTAGATTTTGACATGCTATGCGCATGTACTAAAGAGCGCTATTTGGTGCCGATTGAGCATCCGGAAGCTGTTATTTTTGCGGGGGTAACAATCACTCTACCGTCATCAGGCTTTCCTGAAAGTGATCAAGAGTATTATGATACGTACATGCAAGGCAATTTTGATAATACTAACGGTCAGGACGGCGATAAAAATGGTTCATGCTTTTTAGGTACCTATGGCTTCCCAGTTGCCAGTTTAACCCAACCTTTGGATGTTAGCTTACAAGATCACGGACAAATTATCTATGCGTCTGGCAATCGCACACTTCATAAAACGCCTGGTAAAGGTCGTCTTCCTATTGGTATTTACTTGCTAACTGCTCCTTCACGAGATTGGACAGGAAAATTATCTACGGAATCATATCATTGGATTGACACAAACGTTAACCTACCGCGCTATAAAGCGTAAGCCCATATTTTAAAATATATAAAGGCAGCCACATTGGTTGCCTTTTTCCAAACAGCCTATTGGCTTGACAAAGCATAAGTCAGAAACTTCTTATATAAATTGCGGTTGTAGAACAAAACGTGAATATAGTCACAATTACTGTATAGATACAGAATATAAAATTAAAAATGCCGCTGCTAAAGCGAGGCGGGCAAAACGAAATTTACTAAGAAGGAATTTAATATGATTATTAAAGGTGTAACTGAGGCTTATATAGATAATAACTATCCAGTAAAAGCGGGTGTTAATTTGCGAGGAGGTAATTTATTGGCATTAACAAAGAATAGATTGCTTGTTCCAATTAGTCATCCTGATGCAGTTGTATTTATTGGTTACGTGTCAACACAATACGAAGAGGGCATGTATGACAATACAAATGGAGAAGACGGCGATATTAAAGTTCGACCAATTCAGGGGGGGGACGTAACTTTTATGGCTGATGCTTTGGTAAAGCCATTAGACGTAACAATTGTTAATATTGGCCAAACTATTTTTGCTTCAAATCATGATGCGTTACATTTATCACCGGGTGAGGGACGTTTTCCAATAGGCATTTTAAAAGACATTGCCCCAGCTGCGCAATGGTCTATTCCTGTTGGGGGAGATGCCAATGCAATTTATTATCAGCTCTCATTAAACACTTTGCCTGTATTCTATTCATAAATAAGATTTAAGGTTTAGCCCTAAATCTTATAGTTCGGGCACTATTTACGAAAAAAATGTTGGGCAGTAACTAAAAAAAATCTGCTCAACATTTTTTAATGCTGATCGACCGAAACACCATTTTCGTTAAGTTTTAGTTCAATGCCTGATGGTTGTTTTTCTTGCTTATAGGTGTAGTAACCAAAACCAATAACAACGACAATAAGCGCACCAATAATGAGGTAAAGAAATCGGTTCATAATTTAGATCCTAAAATATTGTAACTGCAGATCTATATGGAGCGAAAATAAGCGATTCAAGGTGCGGCTAAACATCATTATTAATATTGGCAAGCTGTAAGTTGAGGTAAATGACTGGTTTTGCTCTCTTTATTGTGACTTGCGGTTAAGCTAAATATGGATATTGATGGGTTATATTTCATCTGCGAGTAGTTATATTATGACATCATTATTTGTTAGAACGAACCCTAAAGATCGGCTATTTGGCGTTGCTGTAATTGTCGGTTTAGCCGGTGGCATTATATCCGGTTTTGTTAAATCTGGAGTTGAAGGTGTTCTGCCTCCACGCACCCCAGATAGATTGATCCCACCTGCGGAAGTGTTGCAAAGCTTTGGTATTGATTCCAGCAATATGATCTATCACTATTCAGATCATATAGTTAATTGGGGCATATCAGGTGTTCATTATTTATTTTCGATTGTTTTTGCTGTTGCTTACTGTATCGCCGCTGAAATTTTTCCAAAAGTTAAACTTTGGCAAGGTCTTCTATTTGGTGTTGTCGTGACAATCGGTTTTCATGGCTTGGTGTTACCAGTTGGTGGCTGGGCGCCGCCAATTTGGAAATTGCCTTTTGACGAATTATTTTCAGAAAGTTTCGGGCACCTAGTTTGGGCATGGACGATTGAAATTTTTAGACATGATTTAAGATATAGAATAAGTGGTAAAACGGATGTAATGGCAGCTTAATAATGAGCTGTAAGCATTGGCAGACAAGCAAAGATATAAGATTAGGCTAAACTATATGCTTGCCTGCCAATAGCTTAAATTGCTAACCATATTACTTTTACATTAAACATAACCGCCTTTATGAGGCGGTTTTTTTCGTAAAATAACCTTGATGACATCTAAAATAACCGCTAATGCCAGTTAAAAAGTGGCTAAAATGATGCTAAGATGTATGGCAATTATGTTCTTTGTCTTTGTATCTATATTGTCATTGGTAAACTGTGAAATAAGTTCCAAATATTCTATCAACTGGGCTCGTGCATAAAGACTAATCGCTGCGCATTGGTAGCAGAAGACCAAAAGCGCTTAAAACAATTAAATAACTAATAAAATGCCATTGAAAATACGGTATAAGGCTTAGGCCAAATTTATTGCTACCACCACCCTCTTGGAGTAACGACAGGTCTAAAGAAAATATGGGCATTTTTGTCTAATGTAAAACCCAAATTTTGCATGCATAAACTTGTTTTTACATTTACGTTATTCTTAGCCGCATCGTCCAAGGTGTAATTGATAATGTTATTTTTACTCTTTTGGAAGCAATCACCAAGCGCTTTTTGGGTATCTTCAAGGCTTACCCCTGGTTTATGAAAAGAGGCGGCAGTTGGTAAAGGAGGTTGAATAACTTGCGGCTGACAGCCAATTAAAAGGCATAATAAAGGAAAGTAAATTAAAGAAAATAATATTTTTTTCATGTTTACTCCTTTGTGTAAATAAACTTAAATAAATATATATAGTACTCAATTATATTAATTGATGCAATCATTTATAAAAAAATCTATACTTTATCATATCGGAATTTATTGATGCTGATCTATAAGGACGTAGCAATATGTCATAAATTGCAAAGCAAAAGCGGTTCACTGCCAGATAAATTATCAATTTTAATGCAATTTAAGCCGCCTATGCGCAGGTTACAGATCTAAAACAGCCAATGGCAATCTTTGTTTAAGTAATGCAAGGAAAACTAAATATTTAAATCTTTTGTTGCCATGATGTTAGCTAAAAAGGGGATAAAGCCATTGTGGATAGATGTTTTCAATCTTTAAAGCATTTTGAAATTTTTGAAAAATTGGCTGGGGAACCTGGATTCGAACCAAGACTAGCGGAGTCAGAGTCCGCTGTTCTACCCTTAAACTATTCCCCAAGACAGATTAGCGGCAAATATATTGAAGCCGAATCTTCTAGTGCGGTGACTTCTATCATATTTTTCAAGCCAATCAAGATAAAAAGCACCAATTGCATATTCTTTTTGCTTTGTTTTTAAATTCTAACGCGCAAATATGTCAGCGACAAAATATCGTCTTTTTGACTAACTTTTATAATCATTGGTAAAATAAATTGATGATCGCCGTTTAAACGCCGTAATTTTTGGCGATGAAAACTGCAAGCCTTGATGATGTTTTTTGCTTTTTTGCAGAAAAATACGTCAAAAAGTGATAAAAATTTCAAGTTTATCGTTTGTTAACCATAGTTATTGAATTGCCTTTAATGAACTTAGGCTAAAGACAAATTATCAACAGACCAACTAAGGGAGTGCCGGCACATGCGCCGTTTCCAGACAATTATACGCCATCCCGTTACGGTAGCACTTTTTCTTTCGCTTACCCTTGCTGGTTGCGCTAAGAAAAACACCGGTTTAGATGCCAATGGCCAATTTGGTGCCAATGGTCAATATGGTGCCAATGGCCAATATGGCTCAGGTAGTGCAAGACCTGGAACAGCACAAGATTTCACCGTAAATGTTGGTGATCGCGTGTTCTTCGAGCTTGATTCATCCTCTATTCGTGGCGATGGTCAGCAAACTTTGATGCGCCAAGCCCAATGGTTGAAGCGTTATCCTAACTATACCATCACCGTTGAAGGCCATGCCGATGAACGCGGTACCCGTGAATATAATATCGCCCTTGGACAGCGCCGTGCAGTTGCTGCCCGCGATTTCTTAATTTCACAAGGTATTTCACCTAATCGTATGCGGACCATTTCTTATGGTAAAGAGCGTCCGGTTGCTGTTTGTGACGATATTTCTTGTTGGTCACAAAACCGCCGCGCTGTTACAGTGGTTAATAATGCGCCAAATAGCTAAATCTTGGCTTTATTGCGGGCTTTAGAGCGCATTTCGATCTGATTGGATCAGATCAGCGCCTTAATCCCTTGTTTACACCGCGTTTTTTGTCCGAAAACCGCTTAACACTTTTTTAAAAAACGCTTTAAGATTTAAGTATTTATAAAAATGAAAGGCTTATCCGTTATTATATGGGTAAGCCTTTTTGTTATTCGCAACTTAGATGGAAAGACCATAATGCGTGAAGAATCAAATGATATAGAGCTATTACCTGCCAAGCCTGATGTATTATTGGCCCGCAAAAATTGGCTTGAAAATCTTTTGCATACACGGCGCTTATCAAACTTAACCATTGAAGCCTATGAGCGTGATACACGGCAATTTTTGCATTTTCTTGCCCAATATAATGGTGATGCGGTATCTTTTGGCGATATAAGTGCTTTAAAAGTGAGCGATTTACGCAGCTTTCTTGCCGCAAGGCGGCGCGATGATATTAGTGCGCGCAGTTTAGGGCGTGGTCTTGCCGGTATTCGTTCATTTTTTGATTATCTTGGCCGCCAAGACCTTGCCCATGTTCCCGCCGCTAAAGTTATTCGTAGCCCCAAACCAGATAAGCGTTTACCAAAGCCGCTTGCGCCGCAAAGCGCGCGCGATGTGGTCTCCATCGCCGCGCAAGATAGCGACGAGCCGTGGGTTTGCGCCCGTAATGCTGCCGTTTTAACACTGCTTTATGGTTGCGGCTTGCGTATTTCGGAAGCCTTGTCGCTGCAAGCAAAAGAGCTTGAAAATGCCGCGCAAACCAGCCTTTATATCACCGGTAAGGGCGGCAAAACTCGTCTTGTGCCAATATTACCAGCAGTTTTTACCGCTGTTAATCATTATCGCAAGCTTTGCCCTTTTGCCTTGGAGCGTGAAAAACCGCTATTTCGCGGGGTAAGGGGCGGTGCTTTGCAGCCAGCTATTATTCAGCGTGCTGTGCAGCATATGCGTGGCAGCCTTGGGCTACCAGATAGTGCAACACCCCATGCATTGCGCCATTCTTTTGCAACCCATTTATTAACTGCAGGTGGCGATTTGCGTTCTATTCAAGAATTGCTTGGCCATGCCAGCCTTTCAACAACGCAAATCTATACCCAAGTGGATACAGAGCGTTTATTGGCGGTTTATCAAAATGCCCATCCGCGCGCTGATCGATAATCATATGCACAAAAAAGCCTGCTGCAATGTTTGAAAAACTGCAGCAGGCTTATTGTTGGTTATGTCTTAAAGATTAATCTTTCTTTTTGAAAGATACATCATAGCCAAAATATTGATTAGATAATTTGCTCACCGTGCCATCAGCAGTTAATTCGCTAATTGCTTTATCAACGCGAGCCTTTAATTCGCTATTGCCTTTTTTCATTGCAACGCCAATGCCTTGGCCAAATTCAGGATAATCAGCACCGGTGAGGATTGGGCCAAAGCGTTCAATCTTATGATCGTCCTTCAATAAGCCTTCCCAAACAGTAATTTCAAGAAGAGCAGTATCAAGACGGCCAGCTAAAATGTCGTCAACGATTTGTTCATTGCGCTCATAAATACGCACATCGGCATCTTTAAAATGGGCTTTTACCACAAATTCATGGGTGGTGCCACTTTGTACGCCAATAACCTTATTTTCTAAAGCTTTTTCAAGCTCGGCAGTGGTTTTAACGCTTTTAAGCGGGCTATCAGCTAGGGCTGCAAATTGATAAGGTGATTCACCATAAGGAATGGAGAAGTCGACATTCTTTGCCCGTTCTTCAGTGATGGAAATGCCAGAAAGCAACATGTCAAATTTACCAATTTGCAAGCTTGGCAATAAGCCATCATAGGCTTGGTTGGTCCATGTGCAGGTGGCATCAATCTTTTGGCAAATTGCATCGCCCAAATCGCGCTCAAAACCAGTAATTTCGCCACTTGGTGTGGTGAAACCCCATGGCGGGAAATCGGCGCTTATACCAAGGCGCAGATTTTCAGCATTGGCATTACTGATAAAAAGCGCTGCTGCCATCGTGGCAATTGCAAATAATTTCATACTCGTTCCTTTTAACCCAATATTCAACCCTTAGCCTAACATATGCCATAAACCGCGTTTGTTAAACCTGTTTTTTGTAAATTTTATTGGGGCTTTATTGGAGTGGCTTTATTTTGCTAAATTTGAAAAATCGTCAAAAATTGTTTTAAATTGAGGTCCTGACCCTAATCAGCTGTAAGATATTGCCAATAACCTAAAATTTAAAGCAAATGCTTTCAATCAATACTTGTTTGATTTGCCTTTTCAATGTTAAAGGCAATAGATATAAATTTATCAATTAACTCATGTATATACATGTATATATGGGTTTTAAAGACAGTAAACGAAAAGACAAAGGCGAAAGCAAATGGCTAAAGACAAAGAAAAAACCAAGGCAAGACTACCGCGTGGATTTGTTGACCGCCATCCTGCCGAATTGCGTGCCGCCGAAGAAATGATGTCAACCATTCGTAGTGTTTATGAGCTTTATGGTTTTGAACCCGTTGAAACTCCGATTTTTGAATATACTGATGCTTTGGGCAAGTTTTTGCCTGATCAAGATCGCCCTAATGAAGGGGTATTTTCGCTACAAGATGATGATGAACAATGGTTATCGCTGCGTTATGATTTAACTGCACCATTGGCGCGTTTTGTTGCTGAAAATTTTGAAACCTTGCCAAAGCCCTATCGCAGCTATCGCGCTGGTTGGGTTTTCCGCAATGAAAAGGCAGGCCCTGGTCGTTTCCGCCAATTCATGCAATTTGATGCCGACACGGTTGGCGCTGAAAATGTAACAGCAGACGCTGAAATTTGCATGATGGCTGCCGACACATTGGAAAAGCTTGGCATTGCGCGCGGTGATTATGCAATCCGCGTTAATAACCGCAAAGTGCTTGATGGCGTTTTGGAATTGATTGGCCTTGGTGAAGCGCAAAATAGCGCTAAGCGTCTGACGGTTTTACGCTCAATTGATAAGCTTGATAAATTTGGCGAAGAGGGCGTACGCGCTTTGCTTGGTAAAGGGCGCGTGGACGAAAGTGGTGATTTTACCAAAGGCGCAGAGCTTAGCGAAGACGCCATTGAAAAAGTTATTGCTTTTACGGCTGCTGGCGGAACAACTGGCAGTGAAACAATTGCCAATTTGACGAAAGTGGTTGAAGGCAGTGAGCGCGGTCTTGAAGGCGTGCGCGAATTGCAAGACATGAATGTGCTATTTGATGCAGCAGGCTATGAAGGGCGGGTTAAGATTGATCCTTCCGTGGTGCGCGGCCTTGAATATTATACTGGCCCAGTTTTTGAAGCCGAATTATTATTTGATGTGGTTAATGAAGATGGCCAAAAGGTTGTTTTTGGCTCGGTAGGCGGCGGCGGTCGTTATGATGGTTTGGTGTCGCGCTTTCGTGGGCAGCCAGTGCCAGCCACTGGCTTTTCCATTGGTGTTTCACGCCTTATGACTGCGCTTAAAAATCTAGGCAAGCTAGATCTTTCAACGAGCGTTGGCCCTGTTGTGGTATTGGTTATGGACCGCGACAGTGAAGCGCTGGTGCGTTATCAAAAAATGGTGGCTGATTTGCGTCTTGCCGGTATTCGCTCCGAGCTTTATGTCGGTGATACGGGCATGCGCTCGCAAATGAAATATGCGGATCGCCGTAACGCGCCTTGCGTTGTCATTCAAGGTTCTAACGAGCGCGAGGCAGGCACAGTTGAAATTAAGGATCTATTGGAGGGGCTACGCCTATCGGCTGAGATTGCTGACAATGAAACATGGCGTCAAAGCCGCCCTGCGCAGGTAACCGTTGGTGAAGCCGAGCTTGTGCAAGAGGTACAAAAAATCCTTGCCGCCCAAGAAGAAGATAGAAAAGCGTCAAAGCCGCAATAAAAGCGTAATAAGAATAGATCAATATTATTCTTTAACCTATGAAGGCGGATTATTGGCTTTCATAGGTTACGTTACTAAGTATAAAGACAGGCAACATCATGACAGCAGAAAGACCAACAAACGCGGCACGCGTCACCGCAGTTTTTAGCCAAATGGGGTTAGAACCTGTAAATGTGCCGATTTTACAACCTGCCGATCCTTTCCTTGATATTGTTGGAGAAGACTTGCGCCGCCGCATTTTCATGACTGAAAATGAAAATGGTGACAGTCTTTGTTTGCGCCCTGAATTTACCATTCCTGTTTGTTTAAACCACATTGCTGAAAATCATGATACGCCGCGCCGCTATGCCTATATTGGCGAAGTGTTCCGCCAAAGACGGGTTGGCACCGGTAGCTTTGTGCAAGCAGGCATTGAAGATTTGGGCGAAACCAATGAAGCGGAGGCTGATGCGCGCTCCCTTCATGATGCCTTTACACTGGTTGGTTACGTTTCATCGCTAACGATTGATAAGATTTTAATTGGCGATCAGGCACTTTTTGCCGCTGTTTTAAATGCGCTGGGCTTACCTCATGGTTGGCAAAAAAAGCTCATGCGCTGTTTTGGTAATGACCAGCTTTTGCAAGCACTGCTTGCGGATTTTGCAAAACCCCGTGAGCCGCTAGAATTGCCCGCTCATATAGCACAAAAAATTGCAAATCATGATAAGGATGGTTTGCAAGACTTGCTTGAAGCGGAAATGATAAGTGCCAATATTTCGCCGGCATTTTCGCGCAGCCCTAAAGAAATTGCCCAGCGATTAATTGAAAAGGCAGAGCTTGCAGAAGTGCAATTAGATCCAAAATCTATGGCGGCTTTGCAAGAATTTTTGAAGTTTGATGTCGCGCTTGATAAAGCGGTTGATATTTTAAACGATTTTGCCAAAACAAACCATTTGCAGCTTGATGATGTAATTGAGCGTTTTTCTGCCCGCAGCAAAGCGATTGTAAAAGCAGGGTTTGATCTTGATAAATTACATTATGATGCTGCTTTTGGCCGCCCGCTTGATTATTATACCAGCCTTGTTTATGAGATCCGCTCGCAAAATGGCGAGGTGATGATTGGCGGTGGGCGCTATGATAGTCTTTTAACCATGCTTGGTGCAAAAAAGCCCATACCTGCCGTTGGTTTTTCCATGTGGCTTGATCGGGTAGGGGGAGATTTATAAAATGGCAATTACTTTAGCACTTCCCTCCAAGGGCAGATTAAAAGAAAAGTCGTTGGAATTATTAAAAAAGGCGGGTTACGAGGTGGTCTTGCCTGAAGATGACCGCAGCTACCGCGCCCATATTGCCAATGCACCAAAAATAGATTTGCAATTCTTGTCAGCCTCTGAAATTGCCCGCGAGCTTGGCTATGGCCGGGTTGATCTTGGTGTTACTGGTGAAGATTTAATCCGTGAAACCCTTGCCCATGCTGACGAACGGGTTAAGGTGGAATTGCCCTTGGGCTTTGGCCATGCGGATGTGGTGGTGGCTGTGCCGCAGGTTTGGCATGATGTATCAACCATGGCTGATCTTGATGATGTGGCGGCAGATTTTCGTCAGCGTCATGGCCGCCGTTTGCGCATTGCCACAAAATATTGGCGTTTGACGCAAAAATTCTTTTCGCAAATGCATGGCATTCAAGTCTATCGCATTGTTGAAAGCTTGGGGGCAACAGAGGGCGCGCCTGCCGCCGGCTCTGCCGATATGATTGTTGACATCACCTCAACCGGGGCAACTTTAACCGCCAATCAGTTGAAAGTGCTTGATGATGGGGTGATTTTGAAATCAGAGGCTTGCCTTATTGCATCAAAGCAAACCAAAGAAAAAGCTCTAAGTGATGAGGTTATAAGCCGCATGAAGGCTATTATCTGATTTAACTATGGCAAGATTATCGCGTGTTTTTTAAAATATTAAGGGCTTTATTTCACTTTGAATAAAGCCCTTAATAGTTGGCTATTGTTTTACCAAATTGCTATTATAAAGTTGTGGCCAATCCTCTTGCTGAACGAGCGCGCAAAAAGGCATGGCACGAACAGTGCTTAACTGCCAAACCTTGCCATTATAGGCAAAGCCAAAATCGCGGCCGCAATCATTATTGGAACTAAAACGAATGGTTGAACGCAATTCAAGTCCAGCATTATTTGCGGCTAAATTATATAGCCAATTTTCTTGAGATAAATTCGCTTTGCCATCAAATTGAGCCGCTATCATACCTTGTGGGCTTTGTTTTTGTAAGCGATAATTATCTGTATATCTATTTGTATAATCGTCACAAACTGCAATGAAGTGTTCACCATTGTTTAGCCTAATATTTAAGTCTGTTGGTTTATCACTTTGGCAATTTGAACTATCTTCACCATGTAGCGCAATTGGCGTATTAAGGGTAAAAGCGAGAGCCGAAATTTTCGGCAAAGGCGCAATTTTATTGCCAAAAAGCGCATTAGCATTATCTTTTTGAGTGTTATAAAAATTTGCAAATTCTTTAAGGGAAATATTAGCGCGAGGTAGGTCTTCAACATCAACACCAAAGGTTAACTCTTTTTCGGATAAAAGTGCCTTCATAAAATTTGCGCTGTCTTTATCGTCAATATGAGCCGCAAAAATAACTGGCTGATGGGCGCTATCATTAATAAGCCCAAATTTAAGATTTTTCTTGGAAAAATGATAGATAAATTCACCGCTTGTAATATGTTGATCATTGCTTGCCACAATGAAGCGTATAAGAGGTGGTTTCGTGCTGTTATATTGCCAATGGATTGCGATATATTGACCTTTATCATATATATTATCAATATTAGGGTAGCCAATTGCGGTGCAGCTAAAACCTTGGTCGCAACCAAAAAGCCAATCACCCTTGTGCGATATTTTACCAATATTGGCAAAATCTGATAATGCGCTGGTTGTGGCTGTATCATTCCCAAAGGCTAGTTGTTGAATGCGGTGGTCAATGATTGCACTTTGGCAGCTTTGATATTGGAAATTATTATTGGCATTTTCATCAAGATATTGGGTAAAGAGGCAAGCCTTATCCAAAAAGCTTTTAAAATTATTTTTATCACGTAATGCATCTTTTTCAAAATTGATGCCATAATCCTTTTCAAGCTCAGCAATTTCTTGAGCGCTGTTTTCTTGATCCGGATCACTTTGACCCAAACTACTTTGATTTGGCGTCTCAAAATAATCAAGAATAGATTTTTCCGTTTTAGTATCGATAAAATCACGTTCAACCTGTTGATCGAAGCCACATTTTTCTTGATAACAATAATGGTTGCGCAGTTCGTCAATACGGTTAGCAAGTAAGCTATTATTACAGTTGGGAGCACTGAGCACTTGTCCATCGCGGCCCCAATAACCGCTTTCATAAACTGCACAAACATTTTGGCGATAGTTTAACCATGCCCGTTGCTCTGCAATTAAGCTTTTGCGAATGCCTTCAGCTTTGGGGTGGCCGTCATAACTTGCTAAAACAATTTTCCAAACCGCATTTAATTGGTTATCAAGCCGTTTCCAGTTTTCACTACCGCATGCAGTCCAATCTGAATTAGTACCAAATGGATTTTCTGCCATACATTGATCATAAAGTGGATCAGCTTTAAGTGTTGGGATTATTGTGAAGTAAAATAGTACTATAAAAATAAAGGAAAAAAATAACCGCATATTATTCATGGCCCCACACCTTGCCGAAAATTTATTAACCACTCTAATATTTTTAAAACATTATTTAAAGTACTTAGGGTCAGGACCTATTAATTTAAATGAAATGGCACAATAAACAGCAAAAATATACAAGGAGGAAAGCGAAAAGTGGGTGGTATACCCAGTTAAGCTTTACGACGCAGTAGATTGCAGCTGTTTTTGTGTCCTTTCAGGATATGGGAAATTTTTGCGATAACTTTGTCGAAGCCCCTTGAAAATATTTATATTTCCTGCGTTTCTTCTCCTTGTTCTCACAAAAATTCCCTCATACCATTTTGTTCAAATTAATAGGTCCTGACCCTAACTATCTAAAAGTAATTTATTTATTGGTTGTTATAAATATAATTGCTTAAACATCTTAGCCGGTGATTTAAAGGAATGTTTCATGCGTCATTTGCAAGTTTGATAATGGTTACCTATATAGCAAATATTTAAAGCAATGAAAAACCGCAATGGTTCTTAAAAAAGCTGTTTTTTGTTTGGCTTATGCTCTAAAACAGGATAAGGTTGACTAAATCTTATCCTTGTTGTGTAAGAATAGTTCATTTAGATTTTAAGGCAGGAGACTGACGAAAACAATGGAATTTGATGTTGTACTCGTAGTATTTTTCGTATTGGCAGTTGTCATATTTTTGCAATTGCGCAGTGCGCTTGGTAAGCGTACCGGTAATGAAAGACCTCCCTTTGATCCGATGAAACGTACACCAGCAAGCAGCCCAGCGCGCGGTGATGATAATGTCGTACCAATGGCGAAAAAACAAAATCGCCGGAGCGATGATTTTTCTGATATTGATGCAATTGCCCCGCAATCAAGCCGTTTAAATGAAGGATTGCGCGCTATTCGTGCCGCCGATAGTTCGTTTTCACCGCAAAGCTTTAGCGATGGTTCGCGCATGGCCTATGAAATGGTGATGACTGCCTTTGCTAATGGCGATACCAACACTTTGAAGACGCTTTTAGCAAAAGATGTTTTTGATGGTTTTAATACCGCAATTAGCGAGCGTGAAGCAAATGGCGAAAAGGTTAAATTTTCGTTTGTTGGTATTGATAAGGCAGATATTGTTGCTGCCGATCTCAATAATGGCGTTGCAGAAATTACGGTGCGTATTGCAAGTGAAGTGATCTCTGCTACCTATGATAAAAATGAAAATTTGGTTGAAGGTGATCCGCAAGAAGTAACTCAATTGCATGATTTGTGGACCTTTGCCCGTGATCCACGCTCGCGTGATCCTAACTGGCAAGTGATTGCCACCGATGAGGATGCGTAAGGATTATTCCTTGGATTTTAAAAGCCGCTTTTAGCGGCTTTTTTATTGAAAAATAAAATTTTTTTTTTTAAATGACAAAATCAATCAAAAAAATGAAATTTAAAAAATTGGTCTATTCGCCCGATAGGTGAATATGCTATATAGCAAAAAATTAGAAATATTGGTTTTAAAATGCAAAGCGATTTTGGCAAGAAACAACAAAAAAATACAAGTGGCAAAAGCCGCTTTAATGTTTTGCGCCCTGAAGACAAAGCTTTGTGGGATGCGGTGGCAAAATCCATTCGTCCCTTGCGTATGAGTACCGCTATTGCTCAAGCTGATAGCGATCCTACTGAATTTAAAACCATGCTGGCTAGCGGTGATATTGCACCTTTGGATAAAAACCAAACCAAACGGGCGCAAGCAGATAATTATTCGCCAAAATCTAGCCGTAGAAATAATGATGGTGGATTAATCAACCCGATTGACCGCAAAACCCACCGTAAAATCGCTAAAGGCAGGCTTGATATTGATGGCCGCATTGATTTGCATGGTCTTACGCAAAGTGAAGCTCACACGCTGCTCTTGCGGTTTTTACAATCGGCACAATTTCGTGGCTTTCGTCACGTTTTAATCATCACCGGCAAGGGTAAGTCGTTGCAAAGTGATGGCATTTTGCGCCAACTTGTTCCCCATTGGTTGTCAACCCCAGCTTTTCGCATCTATATTAGCGCTATTAATGATGCGGCGCGTCATCATGGTGGCGATGGTGCAATCTATCTAAAATTGCGCAAATTATCCGCATAATCAACAGGCAGTAATCAATGACCCCTTTTGGTTTGAAAATGCAAAGCTTGCGGCGCAAAAAGGGCGTAAGCCAAAAGGAAATGGCTAAGGCGCTTGATGTTTCAGCCGCCTATCTGTCCGCCCTTGAACATGGGCGCAAAGGTGCGCCGCCTTTTGCTTTTGTGCAGCGGATTATCGCTTATTTTAATATTATTTGGGATGAGGCGGATGAAGTATTAAAATTAGCCGATTTTTCCCATCCGCGTATTATTATTGATACCAAGGGATTGTCGGCAGAAGCTACCCATTTTGCTAATCGCCTTGCTAAGGATTTGGCAAAAATTGATAATGCTGACAAATTATTATTAATGCAAAAATGTCTTGATGATTTACTTGCCGATTTATCTTAAAATTAGCCGATAGATCGATAGATTGTGAGGCATTGATTAAACACCTCACAATTTTAAGTTTTTAAAGACCGCTTGCTAACTCTTTGACCAAACGGCTTGTTGCTGCAACAATATCGGCTTTAACCGCGCCATTATCATCAAGGCTTTGTGCTACCGCATTAACAATGGCTGAGCCCACCACAACGCCATCGGCAAGCTTCGCAATATTGGCAGCTTGTTCGGCGGTTTTAATCCCAAAGCCAACCACGACTGGTAAATCTGTATGCTGCTTAATGCGCGCAACAGCATCGCCAATTTGCTCAATTTGCGGCAAGGCTTGGCCGGTAATACCGGTCATTGACACATAATAAACAAAGCCAGAAGTATTTTGTAAAACCTTTGGTAAGCGCTTATCATCAGTTGTTGGGGTTGCAAGACGAATGAAATTAATCCCAGCTTTTAAGGCAGGCAAACAAAGCTCATTATCCATTTCAGGGGGGAGATCGACCACCAATAAGCCATCAAGTCCTGCTTCTTTGGCATCTTTCAAAAAGCGATCGACACCATAAATATAGATTGGATTATAATAGCCCATCATTAAAATTGGCGTAACATTATCATGAACGCGAAAATCCCTAATCAATTGTAAGGTTTTTGCAAGAGTTTGGCCATTTTTTAGTGCCCTTTGGCCGGCAAGCTGAATGGTTGGGCCATCGGCCATTGGGTCTGAAAAAGGCATGCCAAGTTCAATAATATCAGCACCAGATTTTGGCAAATCCAACATAATCTTTAAGGATTCATCATAATTAGGATCGCCAGCCATAATATAAGTGGCAAGAGCACTGCGACCTTCAGCTTTTAAGGCCGCAAATTTATCATCAATACGCGTCATAGTTAAAATCCTTAAAAAGCGTTACATTGCCATGCCGAGCAAATTGCCGACCGTATGCACATCCTTATCACCACGCCCCGAAAGATTGACGATGATAATTTGATCTTTGCCCATTTTAGGTGCGCGTTTTACTGCCTCTGCCAAGGCATGTGAAGATTCAAGCGCTGGAATAATACCTTCAGTACGGGTTAATAGTTGAAATGCGTCCAAAGCTTCATTGTCAAGAATAGGCACATAACTAACCCGCTTCGTGTCTTTAAGCCATGAATGTTCAGGGCCAACACCTGGATAATCAAGACCTGCAGAAACTGAATGGCCTTCAAGAATTTGCCCATCACTGTTCTGCAAAAGATAGGTGCGGTTGCCGTGAAGAACGCCGGGGCTTCCAGCACTCATTGATGCGCAATGCTCATCGCTATCAAGGCCATGGCCACCTGCTTCAACGCCAATAATTTCAACACTTTTATCATCAAGGAAGGAATGGAAAAGCCCAATAGCGTTAGAGCCACCACCAACGGCGGCAATAATCATATCAGGCAGGCGGCCTTCACGTTCTAAAATTTGAGCGCGCGCTTCATCACCGATAGTGGTTTGGAAATCGCGCACCATTTCAGGGTAGGGGTGCGGGCCGGCGGCAGTACCAATGAGATAATAAGTATCATCAACATTGCTAACCCAATCGCGCAAGGCTTCATTCATCGCGTCTTTTAAAGTGCCATTACCAGCCGATACTGGCTTTACTTCAGCGCCAAGAAGGTTCATGCGAAACACATTGGGCTTTTGCCGCTCAACATCGGTTGCACCCATATAAACAACACAAGGAAAGCCAAAGCGCGCGGCAACGGTTGCAGTAGCAACCCCGTGTTGACCAGCACCCGTTTCAGCAATAATGCGTTTTTTGCCCATGCGCTTTGCTAAAAGCACTTGGCCCAAACAATTATTGATTTTATGGCTGCCGGTGTGATTAAGGTCTTCACGCTTTAAATAGATTTTTGCGCCGCCAAGATGTTCTGAAAGACGATCGGCATAATAGAGCTTTGATGGACGGCCGGCATAATGGGTTAAAAGATTGGACAGCTCGGCTTTAAAGGCTGGATCATTTTTTGCTTCATCATAAGCATCTTGAAGCTCCAATATAAGTGGCATCAAAGTTTCAGCAACAAATCGACCGCCAAAAATACCAAACATGCCATCTTCATCAGGACCTGTCCGATACGAATTTAAGTCAATTGCGCGATCATCTTGCGCCCCATCAACCAGCTTTGTCACATCATTCTCCATTATTGCCATCTTCATTCAACTGTCGAATTTTATTATATACTGCTTATAGTCATAAAAAACCAATTTAGGCAAAACATTTTAAATTGGTGGTGCCGTGCAAAGCATTGCATCGTTATTTTTGCTGGGCGATTAAAGCATTTTGTACCGCGTTAAAAAAACCGTTCATAAGGGCAAGATCTTTAACGCCTGGTTCACTCTCAACGCCTGATGAGACATCAATGCCACTTGGGCTAATCGTTGTTAATGCATCATGGATATTTTCAATGCGCAAACCACCAGAAAGCATATAATCCATGTCGCTATCAAAATTATTTAATAATTGCCAATCAAAAGACACGCCATTTCCCCCCGGAAGATTAGAACCTTGTGGGGCTTTGGCATCAAATAAAATGCGGTCGCTAACTTCCCTGTAGGGAATAGCGTTTTGTAAATCTGGCGCGGTATGGACTGAAATTGCTTTCATCACGGGTAAATTATAGCGCTTTTTAATTTCAGCAACGCGGCGCGGCGTTTCATGGCCATGTAATTGCAGCATATCGGGCTTTACAATATGGACAAGGTCATCAAGAAAAAGATTATCAGCATCAACCGTTACGGCAACGGTTTTGGCGCGCTTTGCGACTGTTTCACAAAGCGCGGCTGCTTGCAAAAATGAAATATTGCGTGGACTTTTGGGAAAAAAGATAAAGCCAATATGGCTTGCACCATTGGCAATGGCCGCTTCTACCGCCTCATTTGTCTTTAATCCACAAATCTTTATATCAAGTGCCATTTTGGTTTTCCCATTTTGGTGATCCAAGTGAATTCTTTATTTTTTAAAAACCGATCATAACTTCATATCGGCCTAGAATCGTATTGATCTTTCTGTTTTGGTTCTCTTTTACTGCCAGAAAGTGATTTGTGCAAATAGGTCATCATGGCTGCTGCAAATAGCGGTGTCAATAAATTGAGTATCGGAATGGATAAAAACAAGGCAATCACCAAACCTGCACAAAAAACGTTCCATCGGTTTTGTAAGTAAAATTCATGACCACCTTTTTCAGCACGTAAGCGGCTTGCGGCAAATTCAAAATATTCTCGCCCTAAAAGATAGCCGTTAATGACAAAAAAGCCTATGAGATTAACCCCCGGTACCAATAATAATAAAAGCGCAATAATATTGCCGATGATGGAAAGGCAAAGAAAGCGCGCCGCGATAATCATCGAGCGACCAAGCGGCATTGCAGTTCCGACTTTATCTTGTGGGTAATCTTGCTTTTCAATAATTTCAGCCACATCATCAATAAAAAGCCCACCGATAAGTGCGGTAATTGGCCCCACCAATAAGGCAAGAATAGCTGCAAGCCCAAAGCTAAAAGTAATAATCCACACAATGCCAAGCCAGCCAAGCCAATCAGGCATGCCAGAAAAATAGGGTGCAAGCCAAGGAAAAACCGATTGAATAAATATTTGGCGTAAGAAAAACCATAGAAAAATCAAAAGACCAATTGTATAGCCAAGGGACTTCCAGAAAATTGTTCTAAATTGCGGCGACCATAAACGTTGTAGAGCCCAAAAGGCAGCGTTGAAAATCATTTTTTTCCTGACTTAAAACTGAAAAAGGCGAAACGAGGTTTCATTTTTGTACTGGCATTTATTTTTTTAAAGCATTAATAATCATATATCGTAAAGCCTTGCCAATTTTAAAAGTGGATTGCCCGATATTTTTGGTTCTGATATGCTTTTTTAAAATTTCTTGTGCATTGGCGTTCAATGTCCGTTTTAACCAAATCCTATGGGTAAATCTATTTATCCTTTATATAAATCTAACTGTTCAAGAGTTTAAGTCTTTTATCCATTTAAATGTATAATTGTGTTCTTGTTTTGAACTTATGGAGCTTTTAATCCATGCCGAAATTCGATGTTTTAACTATTGGCAATGCCATTGTTGATGTTATTGCCCGTTGTTCTGATGATTTTCTTATTCAAAACGGCATTGTAAAAAATGCGATGAATTTGATTGATAGCGGCCGTGCGGAGCTTTTATATAGCCGTATGGGGCAAGCCATAGAGTCTTCAGGCGGTAGTGCTGCCAATACGGCGGCAAGTGTTGCCAGCCTTGGTGGTAAAGCTGCCTTTATGGGCAAGGTTGCAAGCGATCACTTAGGGCAAGTCTTTGCCCATGATATGCGCGGCCAAGGTGTTTCTTATGATACGCGCCCCTTAGAAAATGGTGCGCCAACCGCAAGATGTATGATTTTTAATACGCCCGATGGCGAGCGGTCGATGAATACTTATCTTGGCGCATGTATTGAGTTTGGCCCAGAAGATATTGAAATTTCCAAGGTTGCTGAAGCCAAAGTTACTTATTTTGAGGGTTATTTGTGGGATCCGCCACGCGCCAAGGAGGCAATGCGCCTTGCTGCACGTATTGCCCATGAAAATATGAATGAAGTTGCTATTACTCTGTCGGATTCATTTTGTGTTGAGCGCTATCGTGATGAATTTTTAGAAATGATCCGCTCTGGCATGGTTGATATTGTTTTTGCCAATGAAGCAGAAATTCTAGCGCTTTATGATACAACCTCATTTGATACAGCTATTCGCGCTATCCGCACCGATTGCAAGCATATTGCTTGTGTAACGCGCGGTGATAAGGGTTCGGTTATTGTTCAACGTGATGAAACCTTTACTATTTCGCCGATAGCGGTTGAAAAGGTTGTTGATACAACTGGCGCTGGTGATCTTTATGCGGCAGGCTTCCTTTATGGTTATACCAATGGGTTAAGCCTAGAAGATGCAGCGCGTCTTGGTTCGCTTGCTGCCGGTCTTGTTATTCAGCAAGTTGGTGCGCGCGTACAATATTCTTTGTGTGATGCAGCTATTCAAGAAGGCTTGATTGAAAAACGCTAAAGCAATTTTGAAAAATTGATCATACTATATAATCAAGGCACCTCTTCATTTTTGGGGTGCCTTTATCATTTTTGATAATATTAACAGCAAAATTCATCACGATTATTTCCATAGATTTGTTGTTGTCTTTTTGCTAGAAATCTTATCAATGTGATTAGAGCGTTTTTTAGAAAAGTGTGAAGCGGTTTTCGGACAAAAAACGCGGTGTAAACAATGCATTAGAGCGCCAATCTGAACCAATCAGATCGAAATACGCTCCAAAAAGGTGTAGCAAACATGATGACATTTTTGCCAGAATGGTCAATTTTTTTAAAATTTGCGCTTTATTCGATTATCTTGACACTTGTTCCCGGCCCTGATCTTACATTGCTTATTTCACGCTCTATCCTTGATGGGGCAAAAGCTGGCTTTGCTTGCTTGCTTGGCGCGTATAGTGGCATTTTTATCCATGTTATTGCCGTGTCTATTGGGCTTTCTGCGCTCATTATTGCCTCGCCAACAGCGTTTTTTATCTTAAAATGGCTTGGTGCTGCTTATCTTGTTTGGTTGGCTATTCAATTATTTCGCAACCGGTCAACTTTTAAGCTTGATATGGAAAAGACCAAAACATTTTCTTTCAAAAAGAATTATTTGGCTGGCTTGATGTCCAATTTGTTAAATCCTAAGGTTATTTTATTTAATATGACCTTTTTGCCGCAATTTGTGTCGGTGACAGATCCTCATGCTGCGGGTAAATTGGTTTTTTTGGGGCTATCTTTCATTCCCGTTTCCATGCCTTTTGTTGCCGCAATCATTGTTGCAGCTGACCGCGTTGCTAAGCTATTAAAGGAAAACCCGCAATTTATTCGTGGTTTGAATTGGGTGATGGGAGCAATGTTCATGGGCTTTGCAGTAAAGCTATTGGCCATTCAAGCAAAATAAAGCATGTCGATAAAATAAATGGGAGGATTTATGAATAAGGTTATTGCATTTGTTTCTCGTTATAATGGTGAGGAAACACAAAATTGGTTGGACGCATTAAATAAGGCATTTAATGGTCAAAAAATTATGGCAATATCAGCAATGAGTGATATGCAAAAGCATGATTGCTCGGTGGCAATTGTTGCTAATCCCGACCCTAGCGAGCTTGCTTTGCTGCCTAATTTACAACTTATCCATAGTTTATGGGCCGGGGTTGAAAGATTGGTTAGTGAGCTTCCACTAAATTGCGCGCCAATTATCCGCCTTATTGATCCTGAATTAACCCGCACCATGGCTGAAGCTGTGCTTGCTTGGAGCTATTATATTCAACGTGATATGCCAGCCTATCGGATCAGCCAAATGGCAAAACAATGGCAACCGCGTGAATATCGCCCACCTCATAATATGACTGTTGGCATTGTTGGCTTGGGGCTGCTTGGGCAAGCGTCAGCAAAATTTTTACAGCATGCCGGTTTTAATGTCATTGGTTGGAGCCGCACCCTAAAAACCATTGATAATCTTCAAAGCCTAACAGGTGATGATGGTTTAACGACATTGTTGCAGACAAGTGATATTGTTGTTTTACTCGTCCCGCTAACCAATGAAACCACTGGCTTGATGAATGACAAGCGGTTTTCTCAAATGAAAAAAGGTGCAGCTTTAATTAACTTTGCCCGTGGGCCAGTTGTTGAAGCGCAAGCCATGCTAAAATCTATTGAGCAAGGGCAACTTGGACATGCTATTCTTGATGTCTTTAATGTTGAGCCATTGCCGCCAACATGCCCCTATTGGCATAATCCAGCGATTACCATATTGCCCCATATTGCCGCGCAAACGCCTAAGGAAACTGCGGCAAAAATTGTTGCACACAATATTGCCACTTGGCAAAAAACCGGTGATTTACCGCCATTTGTCAATCGCAAATTGGGCTATTAATGCTGATTAAAAAATTTATCTAAACTTTAGACAGAGAATTATCCTCACAAAAACTATTATTTATAGGAAAATTATTAGTCGGCTAATTATTTAATTGTGTTAAAAGAGTCACTAAAATAAGCAAATATGAATTTACATATATAAATTGAAGCTTATCAATTGAATTGCTGACAAGTCGATGTTATTTAAGGGAAAATTTTTTAGCAAGTTTAGCGGGATTCCCTATAATGTATAGACATAAACTTTTTTCATGGAAAAAAATTATTTTTTGCAGCACTTTTTTATGTTGTTTAAACACAAGTTTTTCTTATTCACAAATGGTCAATGACACCATTATTAGCACGCCAGATACAGCATTAACACTTGATAATAATTATAACGGTTTAACCTTTGAAAATACAATAACCGGTCAGGTTTTGGGGGTAAACCGTGGAATACTTGTTAATGCAAACAATACAGTTAGCATTACCAATGCTGGAATGATTTCTGCCATACAAAATGCAGATCGTTTTTGGGAAGATGCAGGTATTCAAAACAGGGGTGTTATTACGAGTTTTGTCAATTCAGGCACGCTAAAATCGTCTTTGGGCTTAGGGTTGTTTAATCAAGGCACGATTGGTTCAATACATAACACGCAAAGCGGCGTTATTTCATCAGATAACACGACAGCTATTTTGTCTACTGGTGCTATTGATAGTATAACCAATGATGGCGTTATATCAGGTGTTGACGCGGCTATTATTACCACTGCTAAAATCAATACTTTGACTAATTCTGGCGTTATTTCTGGCTATAATGCAGGTATTCAGTTGGATGGTCCAGCAGCGATTGATAAGATAATAAATAATAATATTATCGAAGCGCGCGGCGATCATACAACTTGGTACAATGCCGCTATCTTTACCAATGGTGGTACTGGGTATATTGGTTCCATTGATAATCATGGTCAGCTTAAATCCAGTCAATATGGTGTATTGACTTATAATGATATTGGTCAAATTAATAATTATGGCACCATTGAAACAGGCCAAAGCGCCATTATTCAAAATAGGGGTACGATTGGAGTCATTAATAATTATGGGACTATTGGTAGCAAGGATGTAGAAAACTCCCAAGCCATTATTCTTAATAATATTAATCCAATTGCACAAAGCAATGTCATCAATAATTATGGTACTATATATGCGCGTCAATCATTGGGTATTATGGTCAATAATACAAATGGCAATCAAAATACTGTAAGTATCAATAACTATAAAGATATAAGCGGTGTTGTTGGTATAGAGCTTACTGGCAGTACGGGTAGTGTTGTTATCGAAAATAGCGGCAATATTAATGGTGTTAATGTCGGTGTCGAATCCTCTTTCCAAAATGCTATTATTAAGAATTTTGAAGGTGGCGTTATCCAAGGTGGCGGCGCGTCTATTTCTGTTTCGGCAAATGGTCAAGTCTTAAATTATGGTTCTCTTTTAGGTGAAGTAAATTTACGCTCTGCATCTCTTTACGCTCTTGGCGATAAAAGCATTATCAAGGGTAATGTAATTGGTGATGAAGATGCTTTATTTTCTGTTGGTAAGGGTACACAAACCGCAAATTATGACGCGCAGGATTTAACTGTAGTTAGTGTTGGAAAAATTGCCGTTGAAGCCAATTCATCTTTAAAACTGTATGACACGACAAGTTGGGAAACATTGTCTAGCGAACAAGATGCGTTTAAAAATCTAGGCACTTTATACATTAATGGTAATGTCAGCTTAAAGTCTAATGTTACGAATGATGGCATAATTTCATTCTCTTATGATAATACTTATAAGACTTTAAAAATTGATGGTAATTATGCTGCCAATAATGGTCAAATTTTTATTAATACCGTATTGGGTGATAGCAATTCTGCAACCGATCAATTGCATATTTTAGGCGATGCAACAGGTAGTACTTGGGTTAATATCCTTAATCGCAATGGTATTGGCGCACTAACAACTGGAAATGGTATAAATATCATTAAAGTTGATGGTACATCTTCTGCCGATGCATTTACTTTAAAATCTGATTATTCGTTTGAGGGACGCTCAGCAATTATTGCAGGTGCTTATGCCTATTCACTTTATGCAAGCGATGCTGCGGGTAATTTTGATGGCAATTGGTATTTGCGTTCGCTTAGTACAAAAGATGATGATGATACTGAAGACAAACCAGTAAAACCAGTAAAGCCAGTTTATTCAGCTACTGCGCCCTTATATGAAGCCTATCCGCAAATTCTTCAGCAGTTGAATAAGGTTGGAACGCTAGAACAGCGCGTTGGTAACCGCACTTGGCTTAACACGTCAAAAGATTTACAAGCCAATACAATTGATCAAGCGGATGGTCGTGGCTTTTGGATGAAGGTTGATGGTGGTACAGGCCACATTAAATCTGATATTAGTAAAACCAATTCTTCATATGATATCGATTTGGTGAAAACATTATTAGGATTGGATTTTATTGCCCAAGAAACTGCTCATGGTAAATTTATTGGCGGTGTTTATTTCCAATATGGTCATGCAAAAGCTGACATTGATTCACGCTATGGTGATGGTGAAATAAGTACAGATGGTTATGGCTTTGGTGGTACTTTAACGTGGTATGGCGCCAATGGGCTATATGTTGATGGTGTAGGGCAGGTAATGTTCTATGATAGTGATATCCGTTCCAATTGGCTAGAAAATGGATTTGGTAAGCGCGTTGTTGATGGCAATCGCGGTCGTGGTTATGCTCTTAGCATTGAGGCAGGTAAGAAAATTGCTCTTAATCAAGAATGGGCAATGACCCCACAAGTTCAGTTAAGCTATAATGATGTCGATTTTAATAGTTTCAATGATAATTATGGCGGCCATGTCAATGCAAAAGATGGGAATGCATTAACGGGTCGTTTGGGCATGCAATTTGATCGTGAAGTAAGTTGGAAAACATCAGAGGGTGATTTACGCCGTTTAAAGGCTTATGGTATTGGCAATCTTTATTATGATTTCTTAAATGGTACCAATATTAATTTGACCGGTGTTAATTTCCGTAATCGTTCAGATCGTTTCTGGGGTGGTCTTGGTACAGGTATTTCCTATAATTGGAAAGATGATGCCTTCACCATCTATAGTGAAATTGATGCGCGTACCAGTTTTACAAATTTTAGCGATAGTTATAGTTTTAATGGTACAGTTGGTTTTAAAGCCCGCTTTTAAGTGTCGTTTCTTTCATTAAATAAAAAGGCAGCCAATTGGCTGCCTTTTTATTCTTAAACACTATTCATGGTTTGTATATGAGGTCATGACCCTAGACCATTTGTGCAATAGTGAAACAAGGTTATTGGTGAAGCGTTTTGAAGCGGGCAATTTCCTTATAGCCAATATCTTGGCGGCAAAAACCTTGTGGCCAATTGATCTTATCAATGGCGGCATAGGCTTTTTGTTGGGCTTCTAACACGGTTGCGCCCTTAGCGGTAACATTTAAAACCCGTCCACCATTCGCAATTAATTTCCCTTCCTTTAACGCGGTTCCAGCGTGGAAGATGACAACATCTTTTTCTTTCGCTGCTTCTTCAACGCCTTCAATAATCGTGCCTTTAAGTGGATGATCGGGATAGCCTTCGGCAGCTAAAACAACGGTAAGTGCCACCTCATTTGCCCATTTTGGTACAACGCCTGATAGATTGCCGGTTGCAGCCTTATCAAGCAGTGGGATAAGATCATCTTGCAACAGCATCATTAATACCTGACATTCAGGATCACCAAAGCGTACATTATATTCAATCAGTTTTGGACCATGGTCGGTTAGCATTAAGCCTGCATATAAAATACCAGTAAATGGCGCATCAATGGCAATCATGCCGCGCATGGTTGGTTCAATAATTTCGCGCATGGTTTGGGCGATAAGTTCATCACTCATGATTGATGCTGGTGAATAGGCGCCCATGCCGCCCGTATTGGGGCCAGTATCGCCATTACCTACGCGCTTATGGTCTTGGGCCGTGCCAAAGGGAATGGCGTTTTTGCCATCGCAAAGGCAAAAAAAGCTTGCTTCTTCGCCTTGTAAAAATTCTTCTACCACAACTTCAGCGCCCGCTTCGCCAAAAGCACCATCAAAGCAAGCATCAATGGCATTTAATGCGTCTTCTAAGGTCATAGCAACAAATACGCCTTTGCCGGCGGCCAAGCCATCAGCTTTAACCACGATTGGCGCACCTTGTTGGCGAATATAGGCTTTGGCGCTATCTGCATTGCTAAAGCGGCCATAGCTAGCAGTTGGAATATTAAAGCGGCTACAAATATCCTTGGTGAAGCCTTTTGAGCCCTCAAGTTGTGCCGCTTGCTTGGTTGGGCCAACAACTTTAATACTAGCAGCGATCAAATCATCGCAAATGCCGGCGACAAGCGGCGCTTCTGGGCCAACCATAACAAGGTCAACGCCATTATCTTTACAAAAAGCAATAACCGCTTGGTGATCGCTAATATCGAGGCTGATATTTTCGGCAATGTTTGCAGTCCCAGGATTGCCGGGGGCGCACCATAATTTTTCTAATAGGGGGGAACGTGTCATTTTCCATGCCAAAGCATGCTCGCGCCCACCAGAACCAATAAGAAGAATTTTCATGCCACAGCCCCATTCCCTGTTAAAAGTCATCATTGAACTTTAATCTTTAAATCATCTAACATGGATGCGGCAAGCAAATAACATCAAAAAATTATGTTAAACACATAAAGCATGTTCCTTGCAAAAGCAGGCTAGCCTTTTGGGGGAGGGGGCAATTCTTATATGCCCTATATCAGATAATTTTTGTAAGTTAGAATAGCAAAGCTTGGCAAAAGACTTTTCGCGCATAACCTATCATATAATAACCAATTACCGAACAATCACTAATTCTTCGGCGGCACGGGTTATTGCGGTGTAAAGCCAACGCTCTCTCGTTTCACGAAAGGCATAGCTTTCGTCAAACAATACCACCTTATCCCATTGTGAGCCTTGCGCTTTATGGGTGGTTAAGGCGTAGCCATAGTCAAAATCATCATAGCGTTTTTTTAAGTTCCAAGCAATTTCCGCATCGGGATCTTCAAATTGCGCTTTTAATAATTTGATTTTTGCCATGCCGCGATCATCATCTTCTGGGTTTATCAAAAGATTAATACCCGGCTTTACTGTTTCTTTAGAGGATTGAAACACTTTCCAAAGCGAGCCATTAAGCAAGCCTTTTACAGGGTCATTGCGCAAGCATACGAGTTTATCGCCAGCTTGCGGATAAACAGCATCAAAGCCTTTTAACTCCCGCAAACGTTGATTATAGCGCTTTCTTGTCCGATTGGTGCCAACCAATACTTGATCTGCCGCCAAAACCAGTTCTTGATTAACATCGTTACGGGTGATGATCCGTGCTTTGCCATAATCACCATAAGCAATATCGCGCCCCTCGCGCACATCAAGTGCAAGGCGAATAATTGGATTGTCTTTGGCTTGACGGTGAATTTCAGTTAATAAAAAATCAGGTTCTGCCTCGGTAAAAAAGCCGCCACCGGAAATAGGTGGCAATTGCCCGGGGTCACCTAGCACTAAAATCGGTGTGCCAAAACTCATCAAATCGCGGCCCAATTGCTCGTCTACCATTGAACATTCATCAACAACGATTAAAGCGGCTTGGCTAACGGGACTTTGGCGGTTAACCGAAAACATCGGCGCAATTGAGGTTTTACCAGTAATTTCGTCTTCAACCGCTTCTTCGCCGCGTGGCCGATAGATAAGCGAATGCAGCGTGCGAGCATTGCTTGCGCCTTTGGAGCGCAAAACTTGCGCGGCTTTGCCGGTAAAAGCGGCAAATTGCACCGTGCCATCAATTGTTTCAGCAAAATAGCGAGCAAGGGTGGTTTTACCCGTACCGGCATAGCCAAAAAGCCTAAAAATAGGAGACCGCCCCGCTTTTAACCAGCGAGCCACTTCGTCCAATGCTTTTTCTTGTTCAGGTGAAAACTTCATGGAAAGAACAAAACAGGATTCGAGTAAAAAGCGCAAGCTTGAACTATCTTTGTACACGCGATTTTTATTCAGTAAAGAATAACATATTTAAAACACAAGAGGATCATTATAGTAAAACATCTATAATGCTTGTTAGGAATAGTTATTGGTTAATCTAAGGTGGAAAAAGGCGCGCTATGGAAAAATTATTCACAACGATTTGGGAGGCTCGTGATAGCTATCTTATTATTCTAAACGATAATGGCATGATCTATCACACCCAAACCGGCGGTGAATTACACGATGAAGAAGAGGCGCAAGGGTTTTTGCTACCTTTTCCAATTTATAAAAACAAAGAATTTTGCCATGCTATAATTTCTTTATTTCAAGACCACTATTATCAATATAGTGACCAATGCTATTTACATCACAATCCGCAATTGCGTCAAAACTTGAGTAACCTTTTTGAAGAATTTCAACTTGCGGAGCTAATTGAATTAGATGAGGGTGAGCTCGATAAATCTTATAATCAATGGATTTATGTTAATATTACAGCCGGATTTCAAGATATGTTCACCGTGCCACAGCAGCAATTACCGCTCAAAGCTGTTTTAACATGGTCTTTCAATGATCCATTTGTTGAGCGGCCAGATTACCATATCTATGAGGAAATGGTAAAAAAATCACAAGAAATTATACTTAAGGCAAAGAGGCGAAAAGAGGAAGTGGGGCGCAATGGATAAGGCAAATAATCCACCTAACAAGGCGTTTAAGCTGATACTGCATATCATTTGCTTTATTCTTGCCTGCATTGTGGTTATAAATGCCGAGCTATCGCTAATTGCTGATACATGCAATCAAGCAATGTCGGATAGTTTTCAAGGCATTGTCTTTTCGGTGATTATTTGGGCGGTTCTCATTGCACTGAATCTTAAAAGCAAAAGCTATTTAAACTTTTGGATAAGTTTGCTGTTACCAAGTTGCTATTTTATTGCAGTTTTACCGCGCAGCATTGCGGTATTTAACCATGTTGTTATGAACAATCAAAATATTTGCACGATAAATATGATGATGGTTGAAAGTCGTATTGATACGGCGGATTTGATTGGTGGGTTTTGTTGGCTTTTCCTAAGCCTTACAGCAATTTATATTTTTGCCCTTGGCTTACGGCGGCTTTTAGCTTGGGGCAAAAACAATATAGCAAACATAAAAAAGCGCTTTAGCAAATGTTAGGCAGCTAAAGCGCTTTTTAATTTCTATTTTTACCAATCAATATTTATTCTTTTACAACGCCAACAAATGGCAATTGGCGGTATGAATGGGCAACGTCCATGCCGTAGCCAACCACAAATTCATCAGGGCATTCAAAACCAACATAATCGGCAGAAATATCCGCTTGGCGGCGTGTATGCTTGTCAAGAAGAACGGCAATGCGGCTTGATTTGGCACCGCGCTCACTCACCAAATTTTGCACAAATTGCAAAGTGTTGCCTGATTCAAGAATATCATCAATCAGCAAAACATCGCGGCCTGCAATATCGCTATCAATATCATGGACAAGGCGGATATTACCGGGGGTCTTGCTTTCGCCATAGCTTGATACAGTGATAAATTCAACCGATGAAACGATGCCAGTCTTATGCAAAGCACGGATCAAATCGGCAGCAAAAACAAAAGAACCTTTTAAAATGGGCAAAACCAAAAGACGGCTAGGATTTGAAGCTGCAATTTCGGCGGCAATAAGATTATTGCGCTCTGCGATTTGTTCTTCTGAAAAAAGAACATCAATTTGTCGACCGTCTATATGGGGCATTAACTTTTTCTTTTTGCTAGGAATTAAGAATCAATGGGGAATGGGCTCTATTTATAAGCTATTGAGGATTGGCGCAAAGGAATTCGTTAAAAAAAACTTTTTCCAAAGCTTGCAACCATTTTTTTTAGTTTTAGCTAGGCTTGAAAACTAAGTAGATGATAAAAGTTGTTTTTAGCGCTGGCCTTAATGCAAAAGATTGTAAATGCAGACTAATCACCTCAAAATTGCCTTATAGAAATATTTAATTAGAGTTGAGCTAAAAATCATCGGCTATTGTTTCATATGTTTTAGGTTAAAACTGATTAATAATATTTGCGACAAGGTTAGGGGGCTAATCCTAAATTGGTTGTTTGAGTTCATGAAATCAATCTTATTGAAATAATTAATTTTACTCATGGGTAAAAGGCTTTTAAAAGCTGCAAGCAGAAAAAACAGGGTAAGTATTACGTGATTCGCTTTGATAATGTAGGTTTGCGCTATGGTATGGGGGCTGAAATTTTAAAAGATGTCAGCTTTAATATACCATCAGGCTCATTTCAATTTTTAACTGGTGCATCAGGTGCTGGCAAAACCACGCTTTTGCGTTTGATGTTTTTGGCACTAAAGCCAACGCGTGGGCTTATCACCGTTTTTGATAAGGATACATCCTTGCTCGCGCGTAATGAAATGCCGCAATTGCGCAAGCGCATTGGCATTGTTTTTCAAGATTTTAGGCTTCTTGATCATTTAACCACTTATGAAAATGTGTCGCTGCCCTTGCGCGTGCGGGGCCGTGAAGAACACACCTACCGCGCTGAGGTAGAAGAATTATTGCATTGGGTTGGCCTTGGCGAGCGCATGAATGTTTTGCCCCCTGTATTGTCTGGCGGTGAAAAACAGCGTGCGGCCATTGCCCGTGCCTTGATTGATCAGCCTGAAGTGCTTTTAGCCGATGAGCCGACCGGTAATGTTGATCCGCCAATGGCACGGCGTTTACTGCGCTTATTTATTGAGTTGAATAGGCTTGGCACTGCGGTTGTGATTGCCACCCATGATTTACCACTGATGGACCAAGTTGATGCACGTCGGATGATTTTGGAAGAGGGAAAGTTGAAAATTTATGACTGATGCTGTGCAGCAAAAATCACCAAAGCGTCCAATTGGGCGGTTTTTTGGAAAAAAATCCAATGGTCTTACCCCGATTGTTCCTGAAGGTGACATTCGTGGTTTTGCTTTGGCTGTAGTGCTCACCATTATGACATTTTTAGCAAGCCTTTCCCTTGGCGGTGTTAATCTTATCAACTCTTATGCAAAAAGCTGGCAATCGGATATATCGCGTGAAGCAACAATTCAAATTATGCCGGGCGATAATGTCAACATGGAAGACGCGCTTAAAAATGCTGTGCGGCTGGTTACTGACTTTCCGGGGGTTAAAGAAGCGCGCGTTCTTGACCGTGAGGAAACGCAAAGCCTGCTTGAACCCTGGCTTGGTAGTGGTATTAATGTCAGTGAGTTGCCAATTCCGCGCTTGATTATTGTGACCTTTGATCAAGGTACCGCTCCCGATACTTTTAGTTTGCGTGAGCTGGTTAAGCAAAATGTGCCTAATGCCTATTTTGATGATCATCGCATGTGGGTCGATCAATTATCTAGCGTTGCCAATAGCTTTGTGGCAGTTGGACTTGGTGTCTTTATACTGGTGCTTGTTGCATTGATTTTAACCATTGTTTTTGCAACACGTAGTACACTTTCTAATAATAACCATATTATTGAAGTCTTGCACTTTATTGGAGCCGAAGCTGGATTTGTGGCGAGACAATTTGACTGGTATTTTTTCAAAACCGGTTTAAAAGGTGCGACTATCGGTGCTTTGGCGGCTTTGTCACTATTTTTTGCTTTTTCTTTTTGGTCATCTTATAATAGTCAATCGCCGCAAGCTATGGAATTTACCATGTTGCTTGGTACCTATTCTATCGGCTGGTTAAGCATTGTTGAGACGTTTTTACTTATTTTCTTTGTGGCATTTTTGACCATGTTTACTAGCCGTATTACGGTCATTCGCCAATTGCGCGAAATTGACAGCAAGGAAACAGGCTTTTTTGCTATAAATGCGTAACAATTCATTCTAAAGTATAAGTCCTTATCATTTGCTGACTGATAAGGACTTTTTAGAGCGTTTTTTGAAAAGTGTGAAGCGGTTTTCGGACAAAAAACGCGATGTAAACAATGCATTAGAGCGCCGATCTTATCCAACTAGATCGAAATGCACTCTAATGTTGATACTTAAATCAGCGATTTTACAATGCGTTCTAATAAAGCAAGGTCTTGTGGGCGGGATAAGCGATGGTCGCCATCATGCACAAGGGTTAAAGTCACATCATTGAGCGGCAAATGTTCCATCAGCTTCATAGTTGATTGATAAGGAACCACATCATCTTTCATGCCTTGGATAATATGCACTGGACAGCCAGTGTCAATAATGCCTTTTAAAACGAGATTATTAGCGCCATCATCAAGCAGTTTTTTTGTATAGGGGGTGGAGCCATATTCTGTTTCAATTGTAAAATAGCCTTGTCGAGCCAAATCTTCGCGGTTTTGGTCGGTAAGACTTGGTTCAACAAGGGTTTTGGTGAAATCAGGCGCTGGTGCCAATAAAATAATTGCTGCCGGTGTAATGTTTTTCTTCTTTAATTCTTCAACCATTCGCAAAGTAATCCAACCGCCCATGGATGAGCCAATCAAAATTTGTGGGCCGTTACTAAAATGCTCAAAAATAGCAAGGCTTTGGGCAAGCCAAAGAGAAATTGAGCCGTCAAAGAAATCGCCTTTTGATTCACCATGGCCTGAATAATCAAAGCGTAAAAAACTATGGTTTTCTTTAACCGCCAATTCTTCTAAAAATACTGCCTTTGTTCCAAGCATATCTGAACGATAGCCGCCAATCCAGACAAGCCCAGGAGCTTTGTCGCCTGTTTTTTGGCGTAAAGCAATGTCAATACCTTCAACATTATAAAATTGCACGGGGGGTATATCAACATTGGTCATTTCACCATATCCTTTATTTGCAATGTCTATTTCGCAAGCCATGCTATCATATTTGTTAAGGGGCAGATCAATTTAATTTTGATAAAATATGAAAAGAAAATTGTGGGCATCATTATGACGGCGGCAAAGCTATTGTGAAAATTTAAACCTATTTTTAAACGCCTCCCACAAAGCCGCAATCAATAGTGACGTAAAACTCATTCACATATTTTGATAGATTAGTAGGTCCTAACCCTAAACAAGATTAATATAATTAAATATTTTTATAATGCCATTATTTCTTATCTAAGACTAATTGCTGATTACTTATTGGTAGGGGTAAATATTTGTAAATCAGGTATTATTGTTATTTATAAAATTGTACTTATTATGGCTATTTGATAGCAATTTAAAAAATCTGCGTTGGATTTTACTCGCTTTGCGTTAAAGCATAATAGAATCACTATGTTTAGTTTATTTGAGTTCTTGTTTGATAATTGCTTGAGTTTGGGGTGATTTCTTTATATCAAATTTAAAAAAATAGGGTCAATTGGTTATTGAAAAGCTTGATAATAACTAAAAATAGTCATCTTTAGTGCAGCTTGGTTAATTGTCAGCAGTTTAATAAACTGATAAACTACAATTTATTGGCTATTCAATTGTAAAGTTCTTGCATTTATAGTCAAAAATGTGCAATTTGCTCAAACTTGAAATGTGGGGTTCCCACATTTATATATATAGGCGGTTAAGCCCTTTAAATTAGAGAGATTTAGAGCCTAACTGTTCTGGTAATGTTAATAATTTTAGGAGAATAAGACCATTCGCCGACCGTTTAAAGCAACCCCCGTTCAAAAAGACGGGCCACGTTCTAATCAAGATATCCGTGTTCCACGCATCCAATTGATTGATGCGGAAGGGCAAAATCATGGAAATATTGCAACAAGTGACGCACTTGCTATGGCACAAGAGGCAGGGCTTGATCTTGTAGAAATCGTGCCTAATGCTGAACCGCCTGTCTGTAAAATCATTGATTTGGGTAAATTAAAATATCAAAATCAGAAAAAAGCAGCAGAAGCGCGCAAAAAGCAAAAGACGGTTGAGATTAAAGAAATCAAGATGCGTCCCAACATTGATACCCATGATTATGAGGTAAAAATGAAAGCTGTTGCACGTTTCCTTGATGAAGGCGATAAGGTTAAAGTAACATTGCGTTTCCGTGGTCGCGAAATGGCGCACCAAGAATTAGGCATGAGATTGCTTGAGCGCATGAAAGAGGATACTGCTGAAATTGCAAAGGTTGAAGCAGAGCCTAAACTTGAAGGCCGTCAAATGATGATGGTTATTGCGCCGCGCTAAACCTAAGTTAAAAATCAAGATCACGCAGTTATTTGCATGGTTTGATAATTATAATTTGAAGCCTTGGAGGGAATAGATTTCCTCCAAGGTTTTTTTATAATTGCTATGCACATTTTAGTTGAATATTGCGGTGTGGTTTTACTTTATCGCTAAATTGTTTTAATCTGTTGACCTAGCCCTCTGGAATGAAGTTTAAAATGCTAAAAAAACTCAATAAGATTATTATGTTTATCGCTTATGCTGCGATGCTTGCCTTGTGCATTATTTTGCTGGTTGTGTCGTTTAGTAAGGCGCAGGATAAAGAAAATAATGAAAGACTTGCCGTTTTGGGCACACCTGTCACCATGCAGCCACCGCAAGGATTTAAACCATCAGCTGAGTTTACGGGCTTTTTAAACCAAGATACCAATGCTAGCATTGTGGTTGCGGTGTTTCCTGATGATGTTGCCCCCCAAATAGGTAGCCTATTTACCAATAGAGAAAATTTTACCAAGCAAATGGCAGCGCTTGGCTTTGAAGTGCAAGGCGTAAGCGAATTGCAGCGCATTAATTCCGATGTGCCGCTTATGGTTTATAAAGGTATTCAGACAGATCAAGGTAAAAAATATGATAAATGGGCAACGCTGATTGCCCATGGCGGTCTTTATATGGTGACAATTCAAGCCCCTCAAGATAATCCGTTAAGTGAAGAAGAAGTTGATGCCGCATTTCAATCCATAGATTTTACCGCCAATTTTACACTTGCGGATCAAATTCTTCATCTACCATTTTCTTTTGTGAGTGAAGCACCTTTTGAGCCGAAAGCAACCATTCTTGGTAATGGTGTCAGTCTTGAAATGAAAGATGCAACTGGCAAGACTGGCGATGCAACAATTTTTATTTTACGCGATAGCCAAGCGCTTGATATAAATAATGCAATTTTGGCGCAAAATCTTTATCTAGCCTCAATTATCAAGGTTTTTAAGCTACAAGAAACCACTATTGAGCGCGATGAGCAGTTTTTGCAGCGCAATGGCCGCTTGTTGATTGGTAGTGGTGTCAGCGCAGATGGAGCTGAGCAGGATATTATCCTATATAGCGCGATTGATAATGACCAACACCCGATCTATTTGCAGGCGCTTGCGCCAAAAGGTGAATTAGCGGCTTATCAAGCAATTATTCAAAATATTGCAGCAAGTGTAAAATCTAAATTATAATGGCAAATAATTTCTTATTGCGCCGTTAAAGCGTTTTTCAAACAAAAAATGCGGTGTAAACAATGGATTAGAGCGCTGATCTGATCCAATAAGATCGAAATGCGCTCTAAAAATAGTGAGATGAACGGCTTGCAATTATAAGATCAAGAGTGGATCATCTTTAACTGCCTTGATGGTAAGGGCAGTTCTAACCCCATCAACATTGGGGGCAGCAGTCAAGCACTCGATAACAAAAGTTTGGAAACTGCTAAGATCAGGGGCAATGCAATAAAGCAAAAAGTCAGATTCGCCTGATACCATCCAAGCTTTGCGCACAAAAGGCCATTCATTGGCGCGTTCAGCAAAAGCTTTTAAATCGCTTTCTGCTTGGTGGTGCAGGCTGACTGAACAAAAGGCAACGAGATCTTGCCCTAAAATTTTGCCACTAAGCAAGGCGCTATAGCCCTTAATAATGCCAAGTTGTTCAAGCCGGCGCACCCGTCTTAAACAGGGCGGCGCTGAAATGCCAATTTTTGCTGCAAGTTCAACATTGCTCATACGCCCATCATCTTGCAGCTCTTTTAAAATCTTCCAATCGGTTTCATCAAGATCTGCTTTGATCGGCATTGCATTCCAGTCCTTAAAAATAAAATGATAAGCCTTTAAGGCAAAAAATATATTGCCTAAAGATGCCCAATTATTGATTGGATTATCAAATATGAATTCCATTTAAATATATTGAGCTATAATCAATTTAGATTAAACTAATAATAATTTTGGCTCAAATATGCGTCACGCAAAATGAATCATAAGAAATGATCTAATTTACTTGGCGACAAGTTTTACCATTGAATTTATAAAAGGTCACGCAATAAAATTACTTGTTAGAGTGGTTTTTTATGGCAATCATTACCAAGTCGCTTGATGCAGGTGGTAAAATGATTGCCGTTGTTGGTTTAGAGCGTTTTTGCGAAAAGTGTGAAGCGGTTTTCGGACAAAAACGCGCTATAAGCAATGGATTAGAGCGCCGATCTGACCCAATCAGATCGAAATGCGCTCTAAGAGCGCAGCGCAGTCATCGGGGATTGTCGCCATGCCATGAAGGCAGGTACAAGACTAATGATGGCGGCGGTAAAGATAAGGCGCAATAAATTGCCAAGATCTTCATCGCTTAACTCAATTGGCAAGGGAATACCACTTGCTTGCCCTAAATTGTTAGCAATGACATGGCTTACTAAAAAGCCGCCACTATAGCCAACGACAATACCAACCATAATCAACACCATTAATTCAAGCCAAACCATGGTTAAAATTACACTGCGCGAGGCGCCAAGGGCACGCAATGCACCAATTTGGCGGCGCCGGTCATGGATATGGGTAATTGCCACAAAGATAAGTGCCGCAGCAACTAATATTTGCGCTCCATCAGCAATAAGGCTCAACAGCTTTCTGACATCGCCAAGTGTACCATAAAGATTGGTTAAAATCTCACCGGGAAAGACGGCTAAGGCTTGGTCATTGCGATAGGCTTGGCGAATTTTATAAGCATCGGCGATCGATTTTGGTTTGACGATAACCGCAGGCACTCCCGGTAAGCCTGAGGCGGATAGCCGATGGTCGTGTTGACTATTATTGTAATTTTTAAAATCAAGGCTTGGATATGTCGCTTCAGCATTGTCTTTGGTGTCTTTTTTATCTTGGTTTTCTTGCCTGTTCGCGTTATTCTCCACACTTGGCTTTTTATCATCGCCTTGCTTGCCAAGGCCATGGACATTCCAAACAGTTTCAATTGGTACAAAAATTGCCTTATCCCAAGCTGTGCCAGATGGCTTTAACTTGCCAATAATCTTATAGCGAACGTCAGTGTGGATATGGCCGCCTTCACTAAGGCTGCCATGCATGGGAGCAATGTGCTTACCAATGGCAATATCCACATGAGCACCAATAACCGCTTCACCATCTTTTGGCATAAGGCTGCCACTTTCAACATCATGGAAAATGCTTTTTAAGATGGATTCATCAACGCCGATAATTGGATAATCTAAAAATGTGTCGCCCATGCCAACTGGGCTTGCAAATTCCACTCTTGGATCATTTTTCAATTGTTGCAATACATCGCCCGACATTAAGGGCAGGGCAGAGGGTTGCAAAAAAATAGTTGAGAGCACCAATTGGGTTGGGCTGCCCGGCGCACCAATGACAATATCAAATTGGTCAGCAGCCCTTGCGCTGCCAAGGCGAATAGCGCGCTCCATTAAGGTAACAGTCAAGCCAAGGGTAACTGCAAAGCCAATTAAGATAATGATGGCCATAGCGCCAAGCCACATGCGCCTAAGGTCAGCTTTAATAAAACGTATCATCGCTTTTACAGCCTTTCATCTTTTACAATGCGGCCGCTATTTAATTCAAGTCGCCGATCCATGCGTTTTGCAAGCTCAATATCGTGGGTGACGATAATTAAACTGGTATTTTCTTCGCGCCCTAATTGCTGGATTAAATCGCCGATGATTTTACCATTATCGCCGTCAAGACTGGCGGTTGGCTCATCGGCTAGCAATATATCGGGCTTACGAAGCAAGGCGCGTGCAACGGCAACCCGTTGCATTTCGCCGCGTGACATCATTTTAATATCGCGTTCTGGCTTTTTTAAATTGGTACGCTCTAAAAGCTCTAAAGCGCGTTTTTTATCATCAGCGCGTACAAGACCAGAAAGCGCCAAAGGCAGTAAAACATTATCAATTGCACTTAGACCTTGAAAGAGATGAAAATCTTGCATGATAAGACCAATATTTTTGCCGCGCCATTTATCGCGTTTACCTTGAGATAGGGTGTAAATGTCACTATTGCCCCATTTAACCGCACCTTTATCTGGCTTGGTAAAACCGGCAAGCACATTAATAAAGGTTGTTTTGCCGCAGCCCGATGGTCCTGTGACGGCTAGATGCTGGCCGCTTTCAAGCGTAAAACTGGCAATATCAAGGGCTGGCGCTTCAAGACCAGAAAATTGAATCTGTAAATCCATTATATCAAGGGATAGCATTTTATACCTGTTACTTAAGCTCTATTCAACGCGATATTGCGCATCAAGCAAGCGTAATTGGCTCACAAAGCCAGTTTCTGGATCCGTCCATGAGCCGACATCAAGGCGACCAGTGACGACAATATTTTGCGATGGTTGAACAAAAGTTTGCTTTTTATCCAAATAAACAACCACAATATTATCAGGCCAGTCGGAGTCTGAGCTGCAAAAAGGGCAAATGGACATGGGAATTTCAGTCAGCACAAAAAACTTAGCTTCAGCTTTTAATGGCGGTGCCATAAAGCCGCGCATATCAATTTTCTTTTGGTTAAGGTCATGAACCTTTTGGGAAAACTCAAGCCCAAGTACGGTTATTTTGCTATAAAGTTCGCGGAACTTTAATTCTTCCGACATTGCTGGAGTTATAAAAGCAATAAAACCAAGCGAGCTAAAAATTAAGCAAAAGACCCGTCTAAAAAAAGTGCGGTCCAGCATTTGGGTAATTCCTTGCCGATCAAATGGCGAATAATGCAAAAAAATCAGTGGTTGAAGCCTGAGCAATGTTGCTTGTTACTCAATTTTATGAGTTGCAGCATGCTTTAAACGACACTTCAAAGACGTGGCTGGACCTAAAACCCAGCCACGCGGCGCATTAATTAAATGCCTATTGTATATTCTGGCAGCAAAAGGCATTTGCCTATTGCGCGCTATTATTCGCCTTTGCCGCCAAAGCCCAATGCGTCAGCAAGAACTTTATAGACATCGCTTTGTTCCATATAGCCACGGAAGTTTTCTGATTGTGGACCTGTTGCTTGCAACACCACATCATCAACCGCATGGATTGCTGTGTCGTTAGAACGTGGCAAATTACCAGCTCTAAAGACTGCACCAGGAACATCCTTATAGGCTTCGTTGGCTACATATTCGCCTTTTTCATTTTTGACAGCAGGTACAAATGGGCCATCAAGCTTGGGGCGGAATGTTTCATAATAATCAGGGAAGTTGCTAGAAAAGACCGCAAGGCGGTGGCTAACATCAACGCGGTCTGGGAAACCATCGCCATTGCTATCGACATAATTAGGGAAACCGGCATGCTGATAAACACCAACTTTTTCGCGCATTTCATCGCCAGCAATTTCATCATTCACTGTACCAACAACAGAAATACCATGGGTATGATCGCCGGTTACAACAATTAAGGTATCTGGGTGGGTTTTAGCAAATTCCATGGCAACGCCAATGGCTTGGTCAAATTCGATTGTTTCATAAAGAGCGCGATCCCAATCCATAGGGTGGGACATTTTATCAATTGACGCGCCTTCAACCATTAAGAAAAAACCGTTTTCATTTTTGGATAAACGCTCAAGGGCAACCTTGGTCATATCAACAAGGCCGGGTTGTTCTGGGAATTTTTCAACCGTACCTTTTTTAAGCTGTTTACGGTCAAGAACCGTATCAAGGTTGCCGGTATGGAAAAGCCCAAGCAATGGGCCATCGCTGTCATTAGCGGCAAGCAATTCTTTTTCAGATGTTACCAATTTATAGCCAGCATCTTCAAACTTTTGGATATAATTAATGTCGTCTTTACGTTTTGAGCCATTAGTGGTTTTTGGCAAGAAGTAAGCAGAACCACCACCTAGCAAGACATCAGGTTTAACATCAAGCAACATGCCAACAATTTCAGGCTTGTCATAACGATTGCGCGTATGACTGACCACTGCAGCAGGTGTTGCATCTTCTACTTCGGCTGTTGTTACAATACCAAGGGATTTCTTGGTGGTGCGGCGTAAGGCCTCGGCGATATTTTCAATGCGAGGATCATCAAGGCTATCAGCTGTGCGGTCAGCATAAACGCCAATTGCATTAACCGATGATTTGTGACCAGTCATATAAGCAGACATAGTATTAGCACTGTCGGTTGCAATTGAGTTAACCGCTGATGTGCCGATAAAGGCCATCCGGTCAAGATCATCCATATTAAGGCGGCCATTGGCCTTGCCCTCGGTCATGCCTTTTGACATAATACGCGCGCCAGTTCGGTGAGCAACCGACATGCCATCACCAAGCAAGAAGATGACGTTTTTAACCTTTGGCGTTGCAGATGCACCGTAAACATGCCAATTGACGGTTTTTTCTTCATTGCCAGCTTTTACAACAACCTTATATTCGCCTGGTTCGCTAATTTTTACATTGCGAAGAATAAGGGCGGAACCAAGTTCCTTGTCGTCTTTGCCTTTTTCAACTTCGACAAATTCGCCTTTTTGACCAAGGGCAGAATCATAATCCTTGCCATTGATTGAAATAGAAATGTCGCCAGCTTTGATTTTATTGTCAAACTCAACCTTGAAATCAAAAGGCGAGTTGGCAAGAACCGTTGCACGATCAATGGGATAGACGCTCGCAGCTGAAGCTGCCGACATCATAAATGTAGACGCAATAAGGGTAACTAATAAAGAACGCATAAGATAAGCTCCAAGTTTATCATGGAGCGGAAAATATGGAAGCTATGTTGCGATAATGTTGCGGCTAGATGACAGTTTTATGACAGGATGTGCGTTAAAATTAAGCTAATATTTGAAAAATAACGCGATTATGTCAATTTGGATAAAATTTTATTTTAAAAATAAATTGATAAGCGTAACAATGAGCTTATAAAAAAGCGCCAAGGTTAATTGGCGCTTTTGGGCATATTATTCAACAACGAAGCGTAAAATAAATAAAGCAGCAATAATCCAAGTTGCTAGGTGGACATCACGCCATTTACCAGTGCATGTTTTTAGTATGACATAGCTGATAAAGCCAAATGCCAAACCATTTGCAATAGAATAGGTAAGAGGCATCATGACGGCAGTTAAAATGGCGGGAACAGCTTCGATTAAGTCATTCCAATTTACCTTAGCAAATTCACGCGCCATCAAGCAGCCAACAAATAATAGCGCTGGTGCTGTTGCATGGGCTGGAATAGATGTGGCTAAGGGTGAAAAGAAAAGCGCAATAGCAAAGAAAAATGCAACAGCCACGGCGGTTAGACCAGTGCGTCCGCCAACGGCGGCTCCTGCCGCGCTTTCGACATAGGCGGTGGTGCTGCTTGTACCAAGGAGCGACCCTGCAACAATGGCTGTACTATCTGCAAATAAAGCCTTGCCAAGATTATTGGGCTTATTGGGGGTAATAAGGCCTGCGCGTGTGCCAACGCCGATAAGTGTGCCTGTCGCATCAAAAACTTCAACCAACACAAAAACAAGCAAAATATAGAAAAAGCCTTTTTGGAAAACCCCCATAAGATCAAGCTGCAAGAGAGTAGGCGCTAGCGAACTTGGCATTGAAATAACACCATTAAATTGGCTGATGCCCATAAGCATAGAAATAAGGGTGATGAAAAGAATACTGGTTAGCACGGCACCGCGAAAGCGGAAATGATCAAGAACGATGATAAGAAAAAATCCAAAACCAGTTAAAATCGCGCTCATATTGGTCAAATTGCCCAATTGAACCATGGTAAATTGATTGGCTACAAGGATGTTAGTGCTGTGTAGCGCGACAATAATAAGAAAAAGACCAATACCTGCAGCAATCGCGCTGCGTAGGGATTGCGGAACACCGTCAATAAGCCAACGACGAATACCCGAAGCGCTTAAAACGATGAAAATAACACCTGAAATAAATACCGCTCCCAAGGCTTGTTGCCAAGTAAAACCAAGCTGGGTCACAACAAAGGCAAAAAATGCGTTAAGCCCCATGCCGGGTGCCATACCAATTGGCCAATTGGCAATGAACCCCATGATAAGGGAACCGATGATGGCTGCAATACAGGTGGCGACAAAGACCGCGCCGCGATCCATACCCGTATCAGCCAAAATATTGGGATTAACTGCCAAAATATAGGACATGGTCAAAAATGTGGTTAAACCGGCAAGAATTTCGGTTTTCACTGTTGTGCCATTGCGCGATAAGCCAAAGAGCTTTTCTAACATTTTGCAAATACTTTCTTACGCTCCAGCCCCTAAAATAATACCGTTTTTCGCATTGAATTAGGGTGGATAATAAAAGGTCTTTTTGCCACTAACCTGTTTAATCAAAGCCAAGTTAATTAGGAGACCGGGTTGAGCTTAGTTTAAATTTGAGTACGGTAATTTTTCTTAAAGCAAATATTTAATATGAAATAAGGCGTTGCTTTGCAAACGCAACCATTTCTCGACTAAATTTTTATTGCTAAACTTTTCTTACCCTATCTTGTCAAATTATGCCATGGGGCCATTGCACAATTTTGCCATAATTCACGCAATTTCGTGTTTTTAAGCCATTACCAAAGATAAGATTTATAAAATTTAAAAAATACTATCGATCGCTTATTTTATTAAATATGCCGTTAAAGACATAAAAAAACCCGTCAACCAAATTGCCTGATAAATTAGGTGACAATGGTTGACGGGCGTGAAACCGATTGGAGGTCGAATGTTTCAAGATTCTTATAGCCATTCATTGTGGCAGATTTATTAAATTAACTATATTTAATATTGGCTGGCACAATGGGGTTGTAATGCAGTTTAATGCGTGTTGATTGCTTGCGCCGCATAATAACCAATGGCGGTTGCAATAAGGCACAAAACAACCGATAAAACTATATTCATAAAAGCCCTTAATGGCGCACCATTTATCAAAAGCTCAAATGTATTTAAACTAAAACTGGAAAAAGTGGTAAAGCCGCCGCAAATTCCTACCATAACAAACAGCCTTATGTGTTCAGGCATTGGAAAACGGCTATTCATCAAGGTTAAAACGGCAAAAAAAGCAATAATAAACGAGCCAACAACATTAATTGAAAGTGTACCTAAGGGGAAATTGCGGCTAAGTGGCGCCATTAAAAGCCCAACCCAAAATCGCGCAACACTACCCAAGGCGCCACCCAATGCAACCCATAGCGTTTGCATCCATAAAATATGTGTCATTGGCCTTTACATCCTTAACAGTTTTACAACCCTTGATCATTATCGTTTTTTACGCTTGTAATAAGGTGATAGCAGTTTTTTTTAAACTTGCATATTCGTTGTTTTTAAGGAAATGCAAGAAATGAAAAGACACTCTGAAGAGAAATACTTTATCAATCATGACAGATTTTTCGACATTTTTGAGTATTATATTAAGACTGACGAGATGTGTTATGTGGATATTCTGAAAATTTTTATGAAATATTTAGAAAAAATAAAGGGGCTGGCATAGATAGCGAAAAAAGCTATTGGTGCTAAATAGCTAAGTCGCAATGCAAAGCTCGTATTTTACAACCGAAAACTGCCTTATTCTTTCGTAACAGGCTTGACTGTACATTTGCTGCTATTTTAGCGAGCGGAAAAACACATCTTCACTCTATTTTTATAAGCAATAATCGTAAATAGCCTTCACCCAAAATAAGAGGGCGTGCCCCATATTGGCTGAAATTGACCGCTATGACCGTTATTGGAGTGGTATCCGTAAAGGCAAAACAACAATTTTATCTCTATTTAAAGGAGTATGAGCGCGCTTTAATTGTCAAATAATTAAAAATTTAAATATTATTGATGCAGATGAAATAATTATACGTTATTAATATTTGTTTAATTTTGAAAAATATTTTTAAATACTATGTAATAAATCGATGATATTAATAAAAAAATAAATGAGTTTTCTGAATATTAAAAATTTCGATTATTACTATGTATTAAAATGTGCTATATTTGGCACAATGCCATTCAAAAAATGCTTATAATATAAAGATTTTTTTTAATATGTAGCATGTTTAAAATATTTTTTGTAAGAATACGGGCAAAAATTATTTCAATAATAGGTTAAGTGCTTATAAGACACCTTGCCGGTATTGTTTGATTATATCATTTTTAAAGGGAAAAAATGCTATTATGGTTTGTTTTGATAAGCGATTTAGCTTAAAATACTCTGCTTCACGCTTTGCTTTAGCTTTAATATTGGGTACAGCTATTGTTGCAAGCCTAGGATCGGCCAATGCGATAGCTGATACAATTAGTTATGATGATACATCATCATCAGCTACATTGAAAAACGCACCAACTTATGTCTCTTTTGGTTCTAATTCGCTTTATGTTGGTACTTTTGATACGCCGGCGGCTTCTAACAATACAGTGACGTTAGATTATACAGGGGCAAATAAAACTTCGCCTAATAATGTCTTTGGTGGTTTGGTCAAAAATGGAATCTCTGAAAACAATGTGGTTTTGATTAAAAACGGCAGTGTAAGTTTTACTGGGATTGGTGGTAATGTTTATGGCGGTTATGGCTTTGGTAATCAAAGCGTGACTGTTAGAGGCAATAGCGTTAATATAAGCGGTGGCAATATTGGCGGCTCTGTTTTTGGTGGTGTTGGCGCTGCTGATGTCGCTACCTATGCCGATGTCGGAGCTCTTATTGTTAATGATAATTCTGTGACCCTTGGTGGTACTGGCAAGGTTGCAGGAAATTTGAATGGCGGTGCGGTAAATGGTCTTAGCAATGCGTCATCAATTACAGTTAATGGCAATTCAGTAACTGTTACCTCTGGGAGCGCCGGCAATATTAACGGCGCGCTTATTCAAGGCAATAAAAGTCTTGATACGACTGCTAACAATAATTCAGTTACAATAACTGGTGGTCAAACTGGATCAGTTAGCGGTGTTTTTGCGCATGGCAAGGGCATTATTAATGTTAACTCAAATGTTGTTAATATAACAGGCGCGACAGTTCGTGGTAATATTTACGGTGCTGATGGCGCAAGTACTGATTCCGTTACCGTTAGCAATAACTCAGTTAGCATTCATCATTCGGGTATGGTTGAGACTATTTCCGGTGGCAAAGGTGAAGCAAACAACAGTGCCACGGTTAGCAATAATTCTGTAGAGATTAGTGGCAATGGTTCGGCGGTTTTTGTATATGGCGGTGAAGGCGGTAGCGATGGCACTGCAACCGTTGCAATTAGCGGCAATAGCGTTTTAATAAATGAAAGTTCTGCTGGGACGATTGTTGGCGGCTATAATAGCGGATATAGTTTTAATAACCTTAATAATGATACTGCAGTTATTAGCAATAATTCTGTGATCATGAATGGTGGTACTGCTGGGCAAGTTTTGGGTGGTGAAGCAAGTTTCACCAATACAGCAACTATCAGCGACAATTTGGTAAAAATTAGCGATGCTGAAGTTTTGCTAACAAGCGGTGGTTATGCGCGAACGAGTGGTACGGGTGCTACAAATATTAGCGGTAACTCTGTTGAAATAAGTGGCACAAGTAAACTTGGTTCTGTTTATGGTGGCTATGCAATTGGCAGTGGTAGCGGTGACGTTAATGTAACCAATAATAGCGTTACCTTGATAGGCGACAAAATCACTATTGCTACCTATAGTGAAGAAGATGATTCATTAGAAGCTTATGGCTCGATTTGGGGCGGAAGAGCGACTATTTCAGGTGCAGACGTTACTGATTTTGATAAGGTTGTACAAGGAAATACATTAAATCTTGTTGGTTATCGCGGTACAGTATCAGGTATTTATAATTTTCAAAACTATAATTGGACATTGCCAAGCAATGTTGTCAATGGCGATACGCTTGTAACAATTGCCGATGGTGGTACAGCGGTTGATCTTACCAATACGAGGCATAGTATAGCTGACATGCAAGTCAGTGATAACCGCCTTCAAAATGGTGATAGTATTACATTCATCTCCAAAACAACTGGTGATTGGTCAGCCTCTAGCCCTTATACGATTAAACAAGGGCAATTTATTATTTATGAAGCAACCCTTGCTCAGCAAGCAAGCGGAGCTGATAATGCGCTTGTATTAACCATTGGCGGTAAAACGGATACAACACCGGCTGGGTCTAATCCTGTTGATGGGATTGGTCAATCAGCTGCACAAGTTAACCCTCAGTCTGAATCTTACTCAGAAGGGCGAGCCGCATCGCTTGGTTTTGCCAATCAAGGTGCCGATCTTATTTCAAGCGAATTGGGTGGCATTGCGAGCGAATCTTCTGCGCAAGGTAATGGTGCATCAGCAATGCCCTTCATGGTCATGAATGGTTCATCACAGCGCAATAATACTGGTAGCCATGTTGATATTAAAGGCTTTAATATGGCGCTTGGTATAGCAACCGGTTTTGATTTTAGCGCCGGCCATAAGGTTACGCTTGGTGCTTTCTTTGAATATGGTCGTGGTACCTATGATACCTATAATAGCTTTACAAACTTTGCCTCAGTGCAAGGCGATGGCGATAGCGAATATAAAGGCGGCGGTGTTTTTGGTCGTTTAAATCTAGCCGGTACTGGACTTGGACGGGTTAGCACAATTGCCCCAGATCAAACAGATGGTGTTTATCTTGAGGCATCTTTGCGGGCTGGGCGTATCAGCAGCAATTTTGATGCTGGCCGCAATATGCGTAGTTTTAGCAATGATGGCGATGATTATCGTGGTTCCTATGATAGCAAAAGCAGCTATTATGGTGGGCATATTGCTGGTGGCTATGTGTTTAATTTTGATGAAAAGCAATCGCTTGATACTTTTGGCCGCTATTTATGGACCCATATGGATGGTGATACAGTTTCAGTTGGCAATGAAAAGCTGAGCTTTGATAGTAGTACGAGTTCACGTATGCAAATAGGTGGTCGGTATGGCTATGCTTATAATGAGCAATTCAAACCCTATTTAGGTGCTGCCTATGAATATGAATTTGGTGGTGAAGTTGCAGCTAAAGCCTATGAGTTTGATATTGAGAAACCATCGCTTGGTGGCAGCACTGGCATATTTGAAGCTGGCTTCAACATTAAACCAATAAGCACCAATAAGGCTTTAAGTTTAGATGTTAATGGGCAAGGTTATGCTGGCCAACGCCAAGGCGGCGGCGGCGGTGTAAAGCTTAAATATCAGTTTTGATTTTTTGTCTAAAGTTATTATCTAAATTATCGTCATAAAAAGATAAGAGCCAATATTTTTTATATATTGGCTCTTTTTATTTTTAAGCAATAATATGCTCGAGGATCAGGAACTTAGCTTTCTCTAAACGCGCGGTTAACTTGGTCCATAAGCGGTTTTATAAAGTATGAGGCAATTGTGCGTTCTTGTGTGGTGATAAAGGTTTCAACCGGCATGCCTGCCACTAATTCCACATCACCAAGGCGCATAATTTCCGCTTCGTCAATTGCAAGGCGCGCAATATAATAGGTTTGGCCAGTTCTTTGATCGGTGGTAATATCTGCCGATACGCGCTCTATATGACCGTTAATTTCAGGCGTGGTTTTTTGATTAAATGCCGAAAAGCGCAATCTTGCAGCTTGTCCTTTGTAAATCTGGTCAATGTCTTGGGGGGCAACTTTAGCTTCGACCACCAACTTATCCACCTTGGGCACAATCATCATAATGGGTTCTCCAGCAGATATAACTCCGCCTTTCGTATGTACTGTCAATTGATGCACAATACCGGTTTGTGGTGCGATAATATCAATACGGCGTAATTGATCTTCCGCCGCTATTTTACGCTCACTATATTCGGCAATATTATTGGCCATTTCGCGTAAATCATTGCCAACTTCTTCGCCCCATTGTTCATCAACTTGAATAATTTGCAATTGGGTTTCTGCTATTTTTTCATTAACTCCGGCAATCGCTGATATTAGACGACCAATTTCACCATCAATATTGGAAGCTTGTCTTTGTATTGTGCTAAGGCGGCTATGCTCAACCAGTTTTAGTTCATAAAGTTTTAAAAATCTTGATAATTCGTCCTTAATCAGCTCACGAGAATGTTCATTGGCTTGCTTTTGCGCCATTAGCCCTTTAATTTCGTCATCAAATTGGGCGATACGGCGTTGTAATTGTTGTTTTTTACTGATGCGGACTTCTCGGCGGTTAGAAAGTAGACGCTCTTCTGCCTTCATCATCGCCGCAACGTCTTCATCACTAGCACGCGCCAATATATCCTTATGAAATTTTATATAATTTAAATGATCGCGTTCACTTTCAAGACGGGAACGGCGTACTATAAATTGGTCAAGACTATTGCTGATAATTGCAAGATTAGCCTTGGTGGTGGTGGCATCAAGCCGCATAACTACATCGCCAGCAGTGATGAGATCGCCTTCTTTGACCAATAAATCCTTAACCACACCACCAACAGGATGTTGCACTTTTTTCAAATTGCTTTCAACAACAATTGATCCTTGGCTAATCACTGCGCCAACGATATTGGTGTTGAGCATCCAACCAATAACACCAACCAATAAAATAACCACGGCCAAACAACCAATTAACAGATGTCTGCGTAATGAGCGCTGTAATTCTTGCCATTCATTCATCTTTTTTTCCTCAAGCGTGAACAACTTTTAGGGTTGCTGATGGTGTCGGTGTTAATACTTTGGCTAAGACTTCATCTTTAGGGCCAAAAGCCTGCAATTTTCCACCATTGAGCATGAGCACTTGATCGACAGCAATGAGAGCGCTTGGACGATGGGCAATGACAATGGCAATACCATTTCTTTGGCGAATAGATAAAATTGCGGCGGTTAAAGCCTCGTCCCCTTGCGCGTCAAGGTTGGAGTTTGGCTCATCTAAAATGGTTATGAAAGGATCTCTAAAAAGGGCGCGTGCAAGTGCAATACGCTGTTTTTGTCCTGCCGATAATGGGTGGCCAAGTTCGCCAACTTGGGTATCATAGCCATGCTCAAACGTAATTATAAGATCATGAACCCGCGCATTTTGTGCAGCACTGATAATTTCAGCAGCGGTTGCCGTTGGATCAAAGGCTGCAATATTTTCAGCAATTGTACCATCCAATAATTCGATGCTTTGTGGCATATAGCCAATATGTCGCGCAAGGGTTGCGGGGGCCCATTGGTCAAGAGTTGCGCCATCAAAGCGTATGGTGCCACGGGCAGGCAGCCAAATGCCGGCTAAAATTCGCGCTAAGCAGCTTTTGCCTGAACCGCTTGCGCCAATAATGCCAAGTCCCATGCCTGCTTTTAATGAAAAACTGATATCGTGCAGCACGGGATTTTGAAATTCGGGCGGAATAGCTGTAACATGGTCAATCGTAAGTTCGCGCGTTGGTGCAGGTAGATCCATGATTGCCTTATCATCTGGCAATAGTTTTAAAATATTTTTAAGCCGCGTGCGGCTTTGGCGCGCGCCAATAAATCCCTTCCAGTTAGCAATGGCAAGATCAACCGGGGCGAGTGCGCGTGCTGAAAGAATGGAGCCTGCAATAATAATGCCCGGTGTTGCTTGTTGTTGTATAACTAGCCAGGCACCGACTGCTAAAATACCTGATTGTAATAGCATACGCAGTGCTTTGCTCAAAACGCCTAAACCGGATGAAATATCGCTTGCTTGGCGCTGATGGCGGGCATAGCTGCGGCTTTCTTCATGCCAGCGTTGCTTTAAATGCGGTAGCATACCATGGACCGTTGCAATATCGGCATTACGCCTACTCATATCAATCATGCGGCTACGTTTTATCGCTTGGCGTGCGGCTTCCTCCACTGGTCGCCGTGTAACCATTTCGGTGACAAGGGTAACCAATGCCAGAATAATCGCGCCGGCAAGGGCTGTCACCCCAAGCCAAAAATGAAAGAAAAAGCAAATGGCAATATAAAATGGCAACCATGGTAAATCAAAAAGGGCGATGGGGCCGCTACTTGATAAAAAGGCACGAATACTATCAAGGTCGCGCATGGGTTGGTTGTTACGCGCGCTAATTGGCATGATTAATTGGATGCGCATAATAATATCATAAATGCGCGGAGCCAAAGCTTGATCAAGACGATCAGCAATGCGGATTAATAATCGTCCGCGTAAACTATCAAAAACGCCTTGAAACGCATAAAATACAATAACAAGTGCCAATAAGGCAATTAAGGTTGGTATGCTGCGGCTTGGCAGAACTCGATCATAAACCTCCATCATGAATAGGGAACTGGTTAAATAAAGCAAGTTGACAAAGGCACTTAAAACAGCAACACCGATAAATGCTGTCATGCAGCCAGAAAATATGCCACTTAAACTCTTTGATTTATTTTCCGTATTAGGCTTATTAATCATAAATTATTTTCCCTCAAAAACCTTTGCATTTGCTGTTTTTATCAACGCCTTTTGACAAAGTGATTTCAGCAAAGGCAATATTTGACCTTTGCTGAAATCTTTTTTAAAAACTCATTGAGTGCATGTTCACTTAATGATGTTTCAGGGCAGTAATCATGGCCTAAGCAAAGCGGAAATCATCAATGGTAAAGTCTTGAACGCGAACACCATTTACGGTTATTGTTGATCCATCATTGAGAACAATTTGAGCGCCATTGGCGGTGTCTGTTATATGACCTGATGTCATTAATGCATCAAAATCGGCAAAGATTTCTTTGGCAAGAACAATGATATCGCCATTAGTCGCACCGGGCTTAAAATCCATGATCAAATCATGACCATTATCAACAGCTTGGAAAACAAATGTATCATTGCCATCGCCGCCCCATAATATGTCATTGCCTTTGCCACCGATTATGTAATCATCGCCGGTTCCACCATTGATTTGGTCGTTGCCATCGCCGCCATTCAAGACGTCATTGCCATCATTGCCCATAATGATATCGTTGCCGTCTCCGCCGTCAACAATATCATTTCCCGCGCCGGCCATGATGCGATCATTGCCTTTGCCACCGCTGATAAGATCATCACCATTGCCGCTTATGATCGTATCATTGCCATCAAGTCCATCAATCATATCATCGCCATTTGTACCGATGAGAATATCAGCCGCGTTTGTACCATGAATGATGTTATAAGGGGTATAACCATCAATACGGATGGTTGCGGTGCCTGTGGCTGTGCCGCCATTGCCATCGCTAATGGTATATTCTAGTGTGACTGTGGCAAACTCCCCTTTATTTAATGCCGCAAATACATTTGCAGGATCGGCAAATAATTTACCATCAACAATTGAAAATGCGGCTTGGGCTTGTTGCGGAGTAAGCGCAATGCCTTCGACAGTAGTTACTTGAAAACCGGTTAAACTGATCGTGTCACCATCGACATCAATGTCATTGGCGGTAAGGTCAAAGAAAGCCGTTTCATTTTCAGCAACACTGCCAAAATCAGCAACCGCAATAGGCGCATCATTCACTGGTGTAATGGTGATATTGATGGTGCTTTCAGCAAAACCACCATTGCCATCACTGACAAGGACAATAAAGCTATCAAAGCCATTAACATTTAGATTAGGTGTATAGGTCCATGCGCCAGTCTTTGCATCAACGGTTGCGGTACCATTTTTAGGGCCATTATTAGGTTTAATGGTATAAGTTAATATGTCGCCATCAACATCACTTGCAACGACTTGTCCACTAATTGCCTCATCTTCCTTAGTTTCAACGTCAATTGATGATGTAACTGGTGCATCATTAACTGGGCGAACCACAAAAGAGGCGCTTGCTTGGCTGGTGCCACCACGGCCATCACTCACCACATAGTTAAATGAGGCAGTGCCGTTGAAATCTTGGGTTAAAGAAAAGCGGATAGCATCGCCTTCTATCACCGCTGTTCCACCAATCGGCGTGCCAATGGACACAATCGTTAAACTATCACCATCAAGGTCATAATCATTTGCAAGTAAAGAACTAAATGGAATGAGGAATGATGGCGTATCTTCATCAATTGTTGCAAGCACATCATTGCCCGCTGATGGGCCGCGATTGGTAAGATTAGACAAGATTTGCTCGCGGTTTAATACCGTACCGTCAGCAAAGGTAATCAATTCAACGCCGCCATCGCGCATTTGCAGGTTAAGCCGAATTTTTGAACCATCGTTCACAACCAATTCAACCGCATCATGGGATTTATATAAGGTGACTTCGCTGCGGTTAATATCATGGAATGCCAAAACATCTTGCCCGCTATCTTGTGCAACTTCGGTAATATTATCCGAGCCATCGCCGCGCCCATAAATATAGGTATCTGAGCCGTCACCACCTACCAATAGGTCATCACCACGCCCACCTTCGATAATGTCATCGCCATTGCCGCCAAAAAGCGAGTCATCGCCATCTTCGCCCATAAGCACATCATTACCATTACCACCTTCAAGACGATCATTGCCGGTGCCGCCCATCAAAACATCATCGCCATCGCCGCCATATAATTGGTCGTTGCCACCAAGACCGAGCAAAGTATCATTGCCGGCAAGCCCATAGATTACATCATCACCATCGCCGCCGGCCATTATATCGCTAGCATCCGTGCCGATTTTGGCATTTTGGTCTATGGTTGATAAATCGCTTACGGTAAGATCATCAAAAGCAAGCCCGGCATTGCCCCAAGAATAAAGGCCAAAAGTACCTGTATCATGACCGCGATCGCCAATTGGCTCTGCAAAAAGCTTTTCGCCATTAAGATAAGCCATGATTTTGTCGCCTGAAACTTCTAGCCGCAATCTCATTGGCTCATCGGGTTGATATTTACCCGGCATTTGCGCAAGGATTTGCTCCACACCATCTTTCATGCGGATCAAATTAAAAATGCTTCCCGCGCCATTTCGTGCGTTGCGGTCGAAAGTACCACTGGCATCAAGTTCAAGCTTATAATAGTTTTTATCGTCTGTATAACGGAAAAGGAAACCAAGCACATCATCATCAGGCGTGGTGATTGTGGCTTCAATTGCATAATTTTGCCAAGCCATGGCGGCTGAATCATTATATAAGGCATAAGTACCAAGGCGCAATACATTGACACCATCGCCAAGCGGGCTCCAGCCGCGTTGCCAATAGTCGCTTGCGGTTGCTCCTTGCCAAGTTAATTGGCGGCTAGCAAGTTCAGTTGTTTGCACCAATTTACCATCTTGCCAAATCCATTGCGATTTGCGGCCATCGCTGCCAATGCCGCCAAACTCACCTTCATCAATAATTGTGAAGCGTGAAAGCGAGTCTTGGTTTGAAAAGTCTTCATGCATTAATATTTTTGACTTACTCACCACGTTAATATCAATGCGATCTGTTGAAACCAAACCATCACTATCGGTGACTTTTAACAGTAATTGATTGTTTCCGGCAGGAAGTTCGGTGGTTAAAGTTTTGCCAGTACCAATCACATTGCTATTAAGATCAGTCCAACTATAATCGACAATGTTTTTGGTGCTAAAGGAAGCACTTGCATCTAAAGTAACTGCAGCAGTGCCATTACCATCAAAATCATAAACATTTTGATCAATTCCAGCTTTTGCGGTGGTAATGGCTTTGGTTACCACAAGATCATCAAATACAGATGAGCGTTGTCCACTTGAGTAAACGCCAACTGTGCCGCCTTTTATGGTCATTGTATCATCAACAACGGGTCCGCCAAAAACATTTTTATCATTGATAAAAACGTTGATATTATTATCGGTTATCGCGATGGTTATTGGCAAGCGGATGTTAAAAGGCGTACCTTCATTTACCACCGCTAGCAGCGTTTCTTGACCATTTTCTACTTTGATTAATCGACGCTGATTATTTTCGCCATCCATGCTGAAGCGATAGTAATTATTGGCATCTTGATAGTAGAAGTAAACACCTAAAGCATCATTGTCGAGCTGAGTGAGAGTTGCTTCAAAAACATAATTGCTCCAGTCTTTAGAGCCTTCACCAATATAAACGAGCTTATTATTGGCAGCATCACTTTGATCGTAAAGGGAAGCTTGGGGCGCGGCTAAACCATCATCATGTGCAGGGCGAGAAAATACAGTGCCTTTTAACAAAAATTTACCCGTATCGCCATCAGCTGCACCATAATCGGTCGCCCAACCTTTAGCATCACCATCGTTAAAGTCTTCCACCATTAATGTTCGATCGCCGCGCACAATAACTTGGATTGTATCGGTGGTTTGAATACCATTTTTATCAATGGCGGTTAGTTTTAAGTTATGTTTACCAAGGCCAAGCTCTGCAATTGCATCCTTACCATTTGCAACAATATCACCGTCTTTATCGGTCCATATCCATGATGTAACCGCATCTGGCAAAAGCGATTTTGCAGCAGATAGATTAACGCGTGCAAATTCGGCGCCCTCGGTTGCTTGGGCTATAATGTCATCTCCCGCCTTTGCCAATGCATAAGCTTGTGCAGGACCTAGATCAATATTTTCAATAACTTCTTGATGATCCTTATATGGACCAGTTAGACCATCGCGATCAAGCTCTTCTTGGGTGCGATATCCATCAAGATATTTATCCAAAGCAACAAAATAGGTCTCAGTGGTGATACGATTATTGTCAGGGTCAATCGTTACCAGACGAATAGCACCATTACCGCCATTATTACCTTTTGATTCATCGCCATTTCCGGTGATTTCGCGTGATACACCATTTTGATAATTGACAAGAAACTGATAAACTGGTTGGCCATATTGATTATAAGAAATATCGGTTTGTGCGCCATCACCAAAAATATGACCCGAAAATGTCATCACAATATTAGGGTAACGGGTTAATAATTCTCGTGCAATGGTTTCACCATCAGTTGAGCCGCGTTGATCCTTGCCTATTCCATAATCATAGCCTGCGCCTTCATCATAAAGGGGAAGCGAAATATTGTCTTGCCGGCTAGCATAACTTGTCAGCGCGTGGGTGGTTAGCATCACCTTATAATCAGGATGGGCTTCAATCACATCACCTGCCCAACGAATAACATCATCGCGTGGCCCAAATTCTAGTGAAATGGATAGCCATTTTGTTCCATCTGGTGCGGTAAATGTGCTATAGGTGTTACGCGCGCTATTGGTTTCTTGATCATAAGCGCCACCAAAATTATTGGGATTGGTGGCTTTTTGCTTATCTGGCGAAAAACGCTCATCAAGGTGGATAGATGAGTGATCTGCGGCACTACCGCCAGTTGCCTGATCATGATTGCCTGGCAATAAAGCATAGGGAATTTTACCATCAAGCTTACGTAAAGCAGCCTCTGCAATATCCCATTGACGAGTGGTATTATTGTTCGTAACGTCACCGACATGGGAAACAAAGCTAATATTATGGCTATCCTTATTATCAACCAACCATTGCATCATATCGCCAAATATATGGGCAAGACCGTCACTTGCGGTATAATCTTGCGTATCTGGAATAACTGCAATTGTATAGGCATTAGGACCTGCAACACGCACACGAAAATCATCAACAACTGATGTTTTTCCGCTACTATCGGTTGCTGTAACTGAAATATCGGAATGACCAAGAGTATTAAAATCAAGGATAAGCTGATTGTCAACCAGCGTTGCAGCAACCACATCGCCATTTTTATTGGTAATATTGTAGGTTAATCCCTCACCAGAGAAATATTGTGAAAGGTCTATTGTGACATTTTCTGCGTCTGGGGTTACCATAATATCACGAATTGATGCAACTTTTTGCACAAGCGCTGGGTCGGTTGTACCAGATCCGCCGCTATCTTTCTCAACGGTAAGGGTTGTGTTAATGCCTTCTAATGAGGCACTGCCAAAAATTGGCTCTGCTGTGCCGTTATTAAAGCGAAATTCACTGCCGTTAAATTTTACTGCTTCATCATGAAGACTATCTGGAATAATACCGCTTGGCTGAAAATTGCCAAGAGCGCCCATCTCGTCGGCGGTAAGCACTCTTTCACCGTAGAAAAAATTGCTAAGCTGTGCGGACGATGTTTCGCCATCATTATCAGAAAAAATCAAAAATCCTTTTTCATTATCAATAATATAACGCTCAGCATTACTGCCGGTAATTTGTTGGTCATCTATATGGATACCATTGATATATTTATGCATGGTAACGCTGTTATCAGCATTTTTTTCAATGGTTATACCAATGCGGTTCCAACTATCGAGTTCGGCAACGCCGCGATAATTTCCGCCTATGCCAATACCATAGCTGGTTCCGCCCATTTTGCCAAAAATATCAGCATCATTTGTATTGGTTACGTCAGATTGAAAAAATGAAACCCAGCTGCTTGTAGCAGTCTGTGCTGGAACATAAACATCGAAAATTAAACTAAAAGATGTGACTTTTCCCGTGCCGCCCGTATTGACATGAATGGCTTGATTTGGGTTGAGCGCATCAATTTTCAAAAAGCCATCTGCCGCTGTATTAAAAAGCGATGTATCTAATGGCAATGTCATTAAAGGTGGTGTATTTGAATTAGCTGATATTGTACTCATAAAGGTTTTCCTCAAAGCAAGTAAAAGCAGGTATTTTGCCGTTAAAAGCTATGGTGGAAATATGACAAACAGGTTGCATTTGTTTTGCCAAGCTATGAAAAACCGATAGTTTATTTCTATATGGGGTATTCATTTTTTAATGTGTCATACAACTGTAAATAAAAGATCTTAGCGTAAAGTAAGGTGTTTAGGCGTGTTATTCGCAAGGACTTAGGGGGGACTATGTCATTTACACAACTAAAGGCTTTTCACTATGTTGCGCTTTCTAACAGTTTTTCACGCGCATCACGTCAAATGGCCATTAGCCAATCAACTTTGTCAACTCATGTGCGCCAATTAGAAACCAAATATGGTCTTAACCTGTTTGAACGTAAAATGAATGGTGTTGTGTTAAGTGATGTTGGTAAAGATCTTTTTGAAATAACCACCAAGCTATTTGATGCCGAGCAACAGGCGCAGGAATTTTTAAAAGGTGAGAGGCTTGTTTATACAGGACGTATAAGGGTGGCGGCTGATGGCCCAATATTGGTTTTGCCAATTTTAACCCATTTGAAAAACTGTCATTCAAATTTGACTTTTTCACTATCGATTGATAATTCTGTGCATGTTGTTGAGCAACTTATTAATCAACGTGTTGATATTGCTATTAGTGCTTTTTTGTCAAAAAATCAGGAACTTGCAGCCGAACATTTTTTAAGCATGCGCCTTGGCCTTTGTGTTTCTTGTCACCATCCCTTAGCAAAACGAATTTCGGTTTCGATGCAGGAAATCAAAAATCTACCTTTTGTATTGCGCGAGATTGGCTCAAGAACGAGAGAAGTTTTTGAAGCAAATATAAACCACCACGGTCTTTCATTAAAAAATATTGTTGCAACATCCTCGCGTGAGGGCGTAGCTGAAGCAGTAGCCTTGGGGGTTGGAGCCAGCATTGTCGGTGATCGGGAATTTGGCAATGATGACCGACTTTGTTTCATTCCAATTAATGACGCAGATATAACTATTGATGAATATATTATTTATTTTAAAGAACATAAAAATTTTTCGCTTATCAAAAAATTTATAGAGACTGCAAAACTCCTCTATCAATAGAATATCTTGTTACTTCATGTAAAATCAATAGGTTTTAACCCTCGCTAAAGCTTGCGACACGATCATGTCCAATTTTGTTTTGACTTATGAGCGCAAACAATACAAATTGCTTTTCTAAAATGAGTTGATTGCTAAGGCTTTTGGGGTTTTTATGAAAAGCTGCAAGACTATAGTGAGGGAGAGCCACATTGAAAGCAGGACGCAAAGAACTTCAAGCTTTTTTGAATGATCTTGGCATTCGTGTCAAAACCTATGATCATGAGACGGTTTTTTCTGTTGGTGAGGCGGAACATCTTAAAGAAACTATTAGTGGTGCTCATAGTAAGAATTTGTTTTTAAAAGATAAAAAGAGTAATTATTTTTTGATAACAGTTGAAGACAATGCCATTATCGATCTTAAATCCATTCATCATAAAATTGGTGCATCGGGGCGTGTTTCTTTTGGCTCGCCAGAAAAACTTGATGAATTTTTAGGTCTTTATCCTGGTGCAGTTAGTATTTTTGGCGCGATTAACGACAAAAATCAGCAAGTAAAAATTATTATTGATGAGCCATTATTTAAACAACCATTGATTAATGGCCACCCCATGAGCAATGATGCGACCATGAGCATTGGTAATGATGACCTTGCACGTTTTATCAAAGCAACTGGCCATGAACTACACATTATTAAAGTCAGTGAATAGCTTTATTGAAGCCTTGAAAACTATCTTTGAGAATACGATTTTATAAGAAAAATATTTTGAGTGTCTATCATTGATAGATAAGAGATTAATCGCTTAGAAACAGGAATTGGAAAAAATGAGTACAATCAATGGTCTTGCAACCGGCGCAATAGGTAGCCAACCAAGCCAATGGGTAAGCGATACGACGACTGCAACCTTTCAAAAAGACGTGCTTGAGGTGTCTAAAAAACATGTCGTTCTCGTGGATTTTTGGGCGCCATGGTGCGGGCCATGCAAACAGCTTGGGCCAACGCTTGAAAAAGTAGTCAATGAAGCCAAAGGCGCTGTTCGGTTGGTTAAAATGAATATTGATGATCATCCATCAATTGCTGGGCAGCTTGGCATTTCATCTATTCCGGCAGTTGTTGCATTTGTTAATGGGCAGCCAGTTGATGCTTTTATGGGCAATGTACCAGAAAGCGAAGTGCGTGAATTTATTAGCCGTCATTCATCAGCAGATCAAAAGCCAGATATGCAAGAAGCGGTTGAAGCTGCGCAAGAATTGCTTAAAAACGGTGATTTTGTTCAAGCACTTAATATTTTTTCGGCAATTTTACAGCAAGAGCCTGAAAATATTCCTGCAATCGCCGGCCTTGCAACGTGTTTTCTAGAAGCCGGTGAGGTGGAACAAGCCAAGGCTATTCTTGCGACCGCCCCTGAAAATAAAAAAAGTGATGCAGCTTTAAGTGCGGTTTTGGCTCGTATTGCCATTGCAGAGCAAATTAAAACGCTTGGCGACCCAATTGCATTGCAAAAACAAATTGATGAAGATCCCAAAAACTTTTCGGCGCGTTTTGATCTCGCCCTTATTTTTAACGCCCAAGGTGAACACGCAAAAGCCGCTGATATGCTGCTTGACTTAATGCGTGAAGACCGCACATGGGAAGATGAAAAAGCCAAAAAACAGTTGCTACAGTTTTTTGAAGTTTGGGGCGCAACTAATCCTGTTACTTTGTCCGCGCGACGCAAATTGTCTTCACTGCTTTTTGCTTAAGATGAGGTAAGTAAAGTTTACAAAGGCCAGTGGATTTTGCTATTTACTGGCCTTTTTATCTGGCATGACAATGGATATTTTTAAAAATTTTGATTTTTCCAATGAGCAAAGGACGTTAAAATTTACTATGAAAAATTTGGGTCTTGCCGCAAACTTTAAATAAAATATATTTATTTCCTAACCCTAATATGTTGCAAATATCTTATCGCTTAACAATAGCGAATACACTTAGCTGTAAATCGAATATTCATCATTGTGTCAAAGTAGCAACGTTTAAAATTATTGCTTGCCTAATGGTATAATTTTCTATTTAATCTTAATGGATTATAGGTTTTAAAATAGGAATACTCAAAAATGAGCTTTCCAAAGACCTTTTTTACGCTCATGCAGAGTAAGGATAATATTTAAGCTAAGGACAATTAAATGTATTTTGAAGAAATTACTAAATTAATTGCAACTTTGAGAAGCTATAAATCCAAGGTAAAATTGGTATCTGCTGGTAATTTTGACTTAGATTTATTTCCTTGTATGAAAATACGCGGTGAAATATCGGAATTTGGCTATTTTAGTTCTTTTACATTAAATTGTAATTCAAATGGCGTTGATTTTTATGATTTGAATAAAATTTTAAAAATGCGAAAATTTTTCGATTTAGATGTTAAGGAATATCTTGTCATTGCTGATGCTAGTGGTGATCCAATAGCTATAGGCAAAGATTGCAATCTTTATTGGTCAATCCATGGTGGTGGAGAGGCTGATTTTAATAAAATAGCAACGAGTTTAGAAGATTTTTTTGCAACCTTGACTATATTTGCAACATTTTATTTTGGCAATTTTAAGCGCAATATTGACAATGAAGATCATGGGATTAACTGGGATAAATACAAAATTATAAAAAATGCGATAATCAATAATGGAACAGAAGAGGACGTTGCCGACAATTTTTTACATTGCATGTTATACCTTTAACCATCTAAATTTTATCTATAACTAAATTTTTTGATAATTGTTAATCAATTACGTTCGGTTTAATCTAACCAATCCATTTGATGTTTCCGCTTTAGCGGATTTGATTTAATAAAATTTTGTTCTGTGTTCTTTTATTATCTAAAAAATAGACCCGTGATAAAAATCTTATGGTGTTGTGGTGTAAACCGCTTTCCAGTTTTATGAAAATGCTTTAGTTAATCGATAAAAGCTTTGTTTAAACAAAAAGCATGTGTATCATAAAGGCCATATGACAAACGATCTGTTTCAACCGACAAAAATTGTATCTGTGCTCATTCCTGTACCGACTGAGCGTCCATATAGCTATGCCGTGCCGGAAGGCATGAATGTCGAGGTTGGCTCTATTGTGCAAGTGCCGCTTGGCCCAAGACAGGTGGCGGGTCTTGTTACCGATGATGCAACTGATAATGTGCCGATAAAAAAGTTAAAGGCAATACATCAAGTTTTTGATTGCCCGCCAATAAAAGCCGAGCTTTTACAATTTATCAAATTTGTTGCAAATTATACGCTGTCGCCGCCCGGTATGGTGGCACGCATGGCCTTGCGTGTTCCAACTGCCTTTGAGCCAGAGCCGATGATTACAGGTTTTCGCTGGAATGGGAATGAAGTTGAACGGCAAACTCCGGCGCGATTACGCGTGATAGACCATATTCAAGATGGCTTACCTTGGACGAAATCCGGCCTTGCTCATGCTGCGGGTGTTTCCACTAGCGTTATTGACGGGCTTATTGCGCAAGGCCTATTTGATGAAGTAAAGCTGCCACCACCTGCCGTTGTTGCCGATCCTGATCCTGCTTATTCACCACCAAAGCTTGAACAAGACCAACAATACGCTGCTGATGCTTTGGAAATTGCGGTTTTTGATAATGCTTTTAGCACAACCTTACTCGATGGTGTCACCGGTTCTGGCAAAACTGAGGTTTATTTCGAGGCGGTTGCCCGCGCTATAGAGCTTGGCCGCCAAGTTTTAATTCTTTTGCCTGAAATTGCCCTTACCCAACAATTTCTTGACCGTTTCCATGCGCGTTTTGGTGCGCCACCTGCTGAATGGCACTCTGATATGTCGCCGCGCCAACGCGAACGGGTTTGGCGGCAAGTGGCAGAAGGCAGAGTTAAGGTGGTTGCCGGCGCGCGTTCCGCTTTATTTTTGCCGTTTAAGCAACTTGGGCTGATTATTGTTGATGAAGAACATGATGCTGCTTTTAAGCAAGAAGATCGCGTTTTTTATAATGCGCGTGATATGGCTGTTGCGCGTGGTGCTATTGCCAAAGTTCCGGTCATCTTATCATCGGCAACACCATCAGTTGAAAGTCAGGTTAATGCGCTGCAAGGGCGTTACAAGCAAATTAAGCTTACCAGTCGCTTTGCTGCTGCTGCAATGCCTGATCTTCATGCAATTGATTTAAGAAAAAACGCACCAGCGAGCGGCCATTTTTTGTCACCCCGTCTCATTGAATCTATTCATAAGACCATTGAAAAGGGTGAGCAAAGCCTATTATTTCTTAATCGGCGTGGCTATGCGCCGCTAACCCTTTGCCGTGTGTGTGGACACCGTTTTTCCTGCCCCAATTGCTCAAGCTGGTTAGTGGATCACCGCTTTCGTGGTGAATTATTATGCCACCATTGCGGTTATCACGTACCAACGCCGGAAAGCTGTCCCGAATGTGGAACATTTGACCATTTGGTTGCCTGTGGTCCGGGCGTTGAACGGATTGCTGAGGAAACGGAGGCAGAATTTCCCGATGCGCGTATTCTGGTGCTTTCGACCGACCTTATTGGCGGTGTCAAACGTTTGCGGCTAGAACTTGAAGCCGTGACCAAGGGTGAAGTAGATATTGTCATTGGCACGCAGCTTGTCGCTAAAGGCCATCACTTCCCCAATATGACCCTTGTTGGCGTGGTCGATGCTGATATTGGTCTTGCGAATGGTGACCCGCGCGCGGCTGAACGCACTTTTCAACTTTTATCGCAGGTGACGGGACGCGCTGGGCGTTCAGGCGCAGCGGCAGAAGGGCTTATTCAGACCTATCAGCCTAGCCATCCGGTGATGCAGGCAATTATATCGGGTAATGCATTAGCCTTTTATGAGCGCGAAATTGCAGCGCGTGAGCGTGATCACTTGCCGCCCTTTGGGCGCTTGGCGGCCATTATTATTTCAGCTGAAAGCCGGCAAGAATCTGAAAATTATGCAAGGCTCTTGCGTCAAGCCGCCCCAAAAACCAATGAAATCAGTGTTCTTGGACCGGCTGAAGCACCGCTTGCGATTATTCGAGGTCGCCACCGCTTTCGCTTACTTATTCATGGCTCAAAACGCGCTGATATTCAAAGTTTTATTAAAGCCATCATTGCAACCGCGCCACCACCACGTGGCTCGGTAAGGATACAAATTGATATTGATCCACAAAGCTTTTTATAAGTATTGTTCTGTCGTTAAAAATAGCCGATGGTTCGTAAGTTGTTATTTATGATAATTAATGGGTTCTGACCTTCATATGATTTATTGATGATTGTTCTATCGGTAGTTGCCCATAGTTTAGTTAGCACCAATAGCAAAAAGTTGCGTGCTGCGCGTGAAGATTAGCGCGGTTACAGAAACATATAAGACATGAGTTTTACCGCGCCAGCATATTGGATGCTATCGCAGAGCCGCTTTGACGCCGATGATTTTTAATTGATTATTAAAAACTCCTTGCGTCATTTTTAAATGCTGTATAATTTTATTTCTTAATTTAAAGGGGAAAGATTATATGCTTCATATTCGCGCCGCCACTGAGGATGATTTGCCAGTTATTACCGATATTTTTAACGAAGCAATTTTAAATAGTGATGCTATTTGGACCGAGCATGTGGTTGATATTGCAAACCGCAAATCATGGTTGCAGGACAGGCAAAAATCAGGGTTTCCGGTACTGGTTGCTGAGGTTGATGGCATAACTTGTGGCTATGCAAGTTATGGTCCATTTCGCCAGTTCCCCGGCTATGTTCATTCAAGTGAATTATCGATTTATATTGATAAGAATGCCCGGGGCAAGGGTATTGGTAAAGCCTTGCTTGGCGCTTTGATTAAGGAAGCGCAAAATAACAATGTCCATGTTTTAATTGCAGGAATTGAAGCTGAAAATAAGGCCTCAATTGCCTTGCATGAAAAATTTGGCTTTAAGGTTACAGGGCATATGCCGCAGGTTGGTATAAAATTTGGCAAATGGCTTGATTTGGTATTGATGCAGTTAATTTTATAACTTACTGATTAGAGCGTTTTCCAAAAAGTGTGAAGCGGTTTTCGGACAAAAAACGCGGTGTAAACAATGTATTAGAGCGCGGATCTGATCCAATCAGATCGAAATGCGCTCTAATAAATGCACTTTGATGGATTAAGGTGCATAGTATGTTGAAAAAAGCGCGGGCTATTAAGGGGAGATTTTCTGCTATAGCCCGTTAAAAATACCATTGCTTTTTGACCATAAGCTATTGATTGCTTGCAACTTATTATTTTGCAAAAAAATATACATTTACATAAATATTGCTTGTCATGAAAGAAATAGTTTTATACTTTAGTTTGCTTGTTTAATACTAAAATATAGTTGAAAAATTAAATTATTTATGTTTTTCTGATATTTAGCAAGACCTGAAAATTAAATTTAAAAAAAAATCCCAAATTTGAAAAATTGTCATTGAAAAGTCATTTTTTTATGACTATATGGCAATTGCCCAAAGTCGCACGAGCCTATGGGTGTCCGCCGGTTCCTCGAATGGTGAGGGTAATCGGTAAGGTACCTGGAACTAACCGCTCCAGTCGCTCTCATTGGCCAACCAAAAGAGCGAGGACATCTCGAAGCAACGACGGTGCGGGCCTTTCTAGTGATACGGCTATGCCGGAAATACTGTAGAGGCACACCCTCATTGCCTTCATTGCGGAAATGGTTTTCCAATTCCAATAAGAGGCAGACAAAGCTGAACAATGCGGTCGCCGCGCTGTTCCTTCATCGCCTGAATTCTATCCTATTTTTTAAAATGGGAGGATTTCATGCACTTTGTTCTGAAGTTTTACAGCCCCTTGATGACAAAGGGCTGCGATGCTTTACATTTGGAAACCAAAAGTGGAGAGTTCCAATGGCTACACAACGCATTCTTGATTTTCTTAAAACCCGCCGCCCAGAAGGCCCATGCGTTGTCGTGGATCTTGATGTTGTGCGCGAAAATTATCACGGTTTTGAAAAAGCACTTCCGCAATCGCGTATTTTTTACGCGGTAAAGGCTAATCCAGAGCCACAAATTTTGCGCCTTTTGGCTGATTTGGGTTCTAATTTTGATACAGCTTCAGTTGAAGAAATTGAAATGGCTTTGGATGCAGGTGCATCACCAGAGCGAATTTCTTACGGCAACACCATCAAAAAAGAGCGTGATATTGCCCGTGCTTATGCTTTGGGTATTTCGCTCTATGCTGTTGATTGCGTTGAAGAAGTAGAAAAAATTGCCCGTGTTGCGCCCGATGCAAAAGTGTTTTGCCGTGTATTAACCGATGGTGAAGGGGCTGAATGGCCGCTATCACGCAAATTTGGTTGTGTGCCTGCCATGGCAATTGATGTGTTACGCCGTGCCGATGAACTTGGTTTATCCGCCTATGGTGTTTCATTCCATGTTGGCTCACAGCAAACCAATCTTGATGCATGGGATAGTGCTTTGGCTGATGCGGCTGGTGTGTTTGAAGCGCTTGCTAAAGAAGGCATTAAATTGCAAATGGTGAATATGGGCGGTGGCTTTCCAACCCGCTATTTGAAAGATGTACCAACCGCGCAAGCCTATGGTAATGCTATTTTTGAAGCTTTAAGCAAGCATTTTGGCAATCGTATCCCAGAAACCATTATTGAGCCAGGCCGTGGCATGGTGGGTAATGCAGGGGTTATCCGCACCGAAGTGGTGTTGATTTCTAAAAAGTCGGCTAATGATGAGCAACGTTGGGTTTATCTTGATGTTGGTAAATTTAACGGTCTTGCTGAAACAATGGATGAAGCTATTCGCTATCCAATTATAACGCCTCATGATGGTGATGTAACCGCGCCTTGCGTGCTTGCTGGCCCAACCTGTGACTCTGCCGATGTTATGTATGAAAAGACACCTTATCCATTGCCTTTAAGCTTGACCATTGGTGATGAATTGTTGATCTTGGGTACAGGTGCTTATACGACTACTTATGCATCTATTGCATTTAATGGTTTTGAACCTATCCGCTCTTACGTGATTTAGAGATTTTGCTCTTTAAGTGAGCAGTAATTTCTATTGCGATCAACCTTAAACGCCTCACGCAAAAGTGGGGCGTTAAGTTTAGTATTTTAAAAAAAATATATGCATGTGTCTTGTAAATTACCAATAAGGTGATTTGCGGTTCTTTTGACATGTCATCTTATAGGGCGATCGAACATGTTGGCTCAAAGCTTAAAAAATATTTTAAATAATGGTGATGCAGCGCTTATCAATAACAGTGCAAGTGCAATGATTATCATTGATGATGAACGCTGTGATGAAGTTTCACAGCGCGAAGCTTTGCTTGATAGTGTGATGGGGGCAAACCGTAAACGCAAATCATCAGAAAAAATTCGTAAAAATCGCTTGCCCGCTCGCGGATTAAACCTTGTTGCACGTGATGAAAGCGGTATGCTTATTGGCAGCATTCGCCTTTGGCATATCTGCTTGGCAAATAGAAATGGTGGTTTTATTAATGCGCTTTTATTGGGTCCTCTTGCTATTCGTCAAGATTTTGCAGGGCAGGGCATTGGCGCGCGCTTGATGGTGGAAGCTATTTCTCGCGCCAAGCTCTTAGGGCATGGTGCTATTCTTCTTGTTGGTGATGCTGATTATTATCGCCGTTTTGGTTTTTGTGCTAGCAAAGCGGCTCATTTATCTATGCCAGGACCTTTTGAGCGCCAACGTTTCCAAGCACTTGAATTGGTTACTGATTGGTTAGATAATGCAACTGGTGTTGTTATGCCGTCAGGTGAAAAAATAAAGCGTAATATAAGCCCCTCAAAAAACGTGGCTTAAACAAGTTAAACCCATAGGCCTGCGCTATTTTGTTAGCAAGCTCTTCACAGCTTTTATAATATGTTTTATTGCTATTGCTTGAAATGAACAATAAATGGCTGAATTAACTTAAATATGGTTGTTACAAGCAAAAAACAAAGTACACCTATGGAGCTTGCCTTGCGAGAGGCAAAGCTTGCATTTGAACTGGATGAGGTTCCCGTTGGCGCGGTTATTTTTCATCAAGGCAAATTAATAGCCAAAGCCCATAATTTAACCCGCCATGTTTTTGATCCAACGGGACATGCCGAAATCCGTGCAATAAGAATGGCTTGTGAAGCACTGTCAAGTGAACGCTTGCCAGAATGCGATTTATACGTAACGCTTGAGCCTTGTGCTATGTGCGCAGCCGCCATTTCTTTTGCGCGAATTCGCCGGCTTTATTATGGCGCAAGTGATCCAAAGGGCGGCGCTGTCGAATATGGACCGGTTTTTTTTAATCAACCAACCTGTCATCACCGCCCAGATGTCTATTCTGGTCTTTGTGAACAGGAAACATCTGATCTTTTGACGCAATTTTTTAGCAATAAACGCAAAGCTTAGAATGTAGATCTTGTTTTAATAGCTGAAATATTGTGTAACAGTGGTTGTGTCTTTATAAAATAATTTACCATGTATTAATCTTACAGTAAATGAAGAAAAACGTTTCCAAAATGCCGATATTCATAAGGCTTTTGGGTGCTTTTATTATTGCATTGTGTTTAAGTTTTACTGCAATTTCTTGAGCAATAATTAAAGACCTAGTTTGCTTTAATAATTCTACGCTTAACAAAACTATTTCAATATTCTACTGGGGATAAAGATGAATTTAAAAAAATGTGCTGTGTCGGCAATGGTTATTGGTTTTTCGCTTTCAACCTTAGCAGGTTGTGGTGGGCGTGCTGCCAAGGAAATTGCTATTACCAATCCAACCGATAGCATCATGGATTGTGCGGGAATTTCTCGCGAGTTTGAAGCCAATGAGCGTCAGGTGAAAGCAACTTTGCATGAGCGCAATGTAGGGCGCGGCAAAAATGTCGCTCTTGGGGCTGCTAGCATTGTATTTTTCCCAGCATTGTTCTTTATGGATCCAAAATCGCCTGAAGCGGTTGAAATCGCCGCTTTGCGTAACCGCAATGGTGTTTTAACTCAAATGGCAGCTACCAAAAGATGTGCAGCACCGCAATCGCAATTGACGGAAGTTTATAGGGAACTTGATGGCCGTTCATCAAAGGCAAAGCAAGAAGACCGTAATTAAGCTTTTTTGGTTTTTTATAAGCAAGGTAAAGGCGCTTACACAAAGAGTGAAGCGCCTTTAAAAATTAGAGATTTAGAGCATTTGGGGAGACACTTATGGTGCAAATGCTCTCGTTTTTATGGGGAAAGATATTACCAATATCCCAAGAATTTCCACCATACCCCGCCGATTATTGCGAAAATGGCAAGATTTACTACCGCCATGATGAAGCCGACAGTCCACCAACGACTTAAAGTGACAAAGCCTGAACCAAAGATAATCGGTGATGTGCCAGTGGCATAATGGGTAAGACACATCATGATTGCTGATGCCGCGGCCATTAACAGCATGAATAAATTGATATATTCTGCTGGGATGAGGTGCACGCCAACGGTTAAGAAAGCCAGCATCATGGCGCTGATATGGGCTGTTGTACTTGCAAATACATAGTGAGAAAACATAAAGGTAAGAATAAGGATCGTCATTGCGGCTGGCCAACTCATACCACTTGTTTCAATTGCAGTACGCAAGCCATCTGAAATCCATCCAACAACGCCAAGCTTATTAAGTTGACCGGCAAGCATTACGAGAGCGCCAAACCAAATTAATGTATCCCACGCGCTTTTTTCTTTTAAAACATCATCCCATGATAATGTGCCGCTTAGCAATAAAATTACTAAACCAACAAAAGCAACAGCAGTTGGATCAAAGAGGTAAGAATCGCCAAATATTGCGGCTGGAACGCCTGCCCATAATAAAAGCATAATTGCGAAAGTTATTAGCATCACAATCTCAGAGCTTTTAACTGATCCAAGTTTTGTAAGTTCACCATGAGCAAAGGTAACGGCATTTGGTGTATGCTTTAATTCAGGCGGGGATATGAGGTAAATTACAAATGGCATAGCAATCATTGCGATGAGGCCGGGTAAAAGCATGCATAATGCCCAACTGCTCCATGATAAGGATAGGCTACCACCGGTTGCTTGGCTAATATATTTTACCACAAGCGGATTGGGAGCTGTTGCTGTAATAAACATGGCTGAGCTGATTGGATTGGCATGATAATTTACCAAAGCAAGATATGTACCAACCTTGCCTTGCGTCGCTTTTTCAGGGCTTGAATCAAAGGCCGCAGCAATGGATCGCATGACAGGATGTATAATACCACCACCGCGCGCCGTATTGCTTGGGGTAAAGGGTGCTAATAGCAATTCACAAAATGCAAGTCCATATCCAATGCCTAAAGTCCTCTTACCAATAAGGCGGATGAAATAATAGCCAATGCGGGCGCCAAGTCCCGTTTTGATTAAGCCACGTGACACCATGATTGAAACCACAATCAGCCAAATGAGGGGACTGTTAAAGGCAGCAAGGGCATCTGCAACAGCCTCTTTTGATGTGGGTGATGTAACCCTTGAAAGAACCACAACAGCTATCGTAATCATTGACATGACGCCAATAGGCATAACTTTTAAAATAATGCCTAATATTGCGGATACAAATATTGCAACAAAATGCCATGCATCATCAGTTAGTCCAGTTGGTGTGGGTGTAAAAATAAGCCCCCAATAGACCACAACACAAAAAAAACCGGGAATGACGCGGAATGGAACGAGGAGAGAAAATCTCTCATAAAGATTATAAAGTGACTTAAACATTAGGCCCTCTTACTAGGTGCCTCCCGAATAAATCCTATACCCTTTTATTGGAATAGCAAGAAATTATTCATATAAATATGTCGTTATTTTGACTTGTTAGGTCGTATTTTTTCAGCTTAAGATTGTGCCTTAATTGAAAGGAGTTTTAGGGTGGTTTTATGGATTTGATGACATAAAACCATTGCCCTATTTCCATATAGGATTGAACTGCTAATTTTCGGCTAATAGCTTTAACATCGCTTCTTCGCCATCTTTTTTGCTTATCAATGGGATAGAGCTACTTGTCTCATCGTATAATTCTAGCGCATATGCTAATGTATTATATAATAGGCAATTTCCATCAGTTTTATATTTCATAAGCTGTTGTTCTAAATACGGTTTTGGAATGATTTCAAAAAAGCTGTGATGTGCAAGTTGATGTAGATAGATAAGCGCAATATGGGTATCGAATAGACCATGACGCTGGGTTATCGCATCTTTATCAGGATTTAATAACCACCATGCTGACAGCGGGTCATCGATAAAGTCAGCAAAATAATAATCAATTCTTTCGTCACGCTGTTGAAATAGATAATTAAAAATTTCCCGAGGGGCAACACGTAAATGAATAAGGCATGCAATAATTGTTTTTAAGCTAAATGCTATTGGACTCACTGTAGTATAATCATTGGTTTTAAATTGGCCGATGGCAGGACCAAGCGGCGCAGGATTATTATGGGCAATAAAATTTATCAAACAACGGCAAAATAATTGGCGTAAGGCATCTTGTTCGCATTGGCGCCAAAAACTGACATTTTCACAAGCGAGTTTTTCATAAAACTCAAAAGTTGAACCAGCGCGGTCATCAAGTATTAATTTTTCTAATATACGGGGCAGCCAGAATTTAAAGCTATTTATTCCGCCAACGCAGTCAATAGGTTCACAAACAAACAGACGGCAGGCTAAGTTATCAGCGCAATCGGCATTATCAATGCTGTCTATTATTTGTGTAAGCATTTCATCTGAAACGCATGTGTCGCAATAATCCTCGCGTTTGCGACAAGGTTGATATTGGCTAAAGGCTTGCTTAACGGCGTGCATGCAGCTTTCCGCCGAGGGCGGCGATAAATCTAATGGGTAAAAAAGGGTTTGCTTATTGTCCAATGTTTTGCTGCCTTTATGCTGGTATAGAAAATTGACCTTGTTGAATTAATTTTAAAATAGCCTCTTCCCCGTTTTGTTGACTTATTAATTGAGGGCGCTTTTTTCTTTCATCATAATATCCAATTGCAAGCTCGAAGTTTTGTACCAAAAGTTGGTTTCTAGCTGTTTGGTATTTAGCCAATTGCTGGGCTAAATAGTCCTTGGATACATGGTTTAAAACAGCTTGCATGGCATTTTGATCTAAAAATATATTGACCTTATCATAATCAGTTAAATTATTTGGTAATCCTTTGTCTAAATCACCAAGCCACCACGGTTCCATCTCAACAATGATGATGTGCGCTAAAAAATAATCAATCCGCTCATCGCAATGCTTAAAAACATAGGCAAAGATATCTTGCGGATTAACGCGTAAAGCAATGAGACTGCCGATAATGGCTTGTAAGGCAAAATTGGTCGGCCAAGCTTTGTCATAATCATTGGAGGCAAAATCAGGCAACTGGGGCCCCAAGGGTGCCGCATCCATGTGTTCAACCACGCCAATTAAAGACCGCGTAAAAACTTGTCTTAGTGCCTTTGTTTCGTGAGGAGACCAAAAGCCGATATTTTGGCTTTTGTATTTTTCAAAAACTTCAAAGGTAAAGTGTTTATTGGAATCTAAAATTGATGTTTCTAATGTGCGTGGTAGCCAGAATTTTAAATTATTAATCGTGCCGACACAATCAATATGTTCATGAAAAAAGAGTTCGTAAACCCAAGGTTTTGCAGTATTGGGGTGATCAATTGCATTTTGAAATTCAGGAAAGACTTCTTCAGCTATGCAAGAGTCACAAAAATCATGGCGTTCACGATAGGGCGCATATTGGCTAAAGGCTTGCTTAACGGCGTGCATGCAGCTTTCCGCCGAGGGCGGCGATAAATCCAATGGGTAAAAGACTTGCTGCATATTTGTTCCTTTGAAGATGATAAATAGTCAATTTAAGCGGATAAATCCTTCTCACGAGGGAATTTTTGCAATAAGTGACGCAAAGTCCTTTCATCCGCGATTTGGTCTTTATCATCTTGAATGATTTTTTGTTGTTCATATTGTTGCAGGGCATCTTTAATTTGACAACATAATATTTCGTCGCCTTTCGCCTTATATTTTTTTAACAGTTGCTGGAGATCATCGCTTGATATTAATTGAAATAGGCTTGCTCGCGCACGTTTACTTAATATTTCGGTCACATGTTTTAAGTCATCATTATTAATATAAATTTGCTCAGAAAACCTATCCAAGTGCTCCATGCTAAGCCAAGGGTAATTTATTTCGCTGCACAGGAAAAAATTAACGCGCGCATCATCATTGTTTAAAAGATATTTGAAAATATTTGTTGGTTCGACACGTAGATAGATTAAAGTCGCGATAATGATCACAAAAATATCGCTTATATGCAGTAAAGCTAAACGCCTATCATCTTGATTATCTAATAATTCGCCTTTTAGCGGCGAGGGGTCGCCGGTTTCAATCAAATTTATGAGGGCACGGCTAAATGTAAGGCGCAAAACCTCTTGTTCATGATCTGGCCAAGCTGAAAGGCCAAGATTTTGATATATTTCATGTATGCCGCTATATGGCATGTGTTGTAGCGATGTCAGCATATAGGTTTCAAGGGTGTGCGGCAGCCAAAATTTGATATTGTCCGCGCCGCCCATGCAGGTTGGGTTTTCCCAATAAATCCCGCAAAAACTATTCATGGGTGCTGTATGGGGTGATTTACTCGCCTTAGCTATCGTTTCAATAAAATCATCGCGTGTGCAAGTTGTGCAGTATTGTGCTCGTTCTACGGCAGGTTTATAATCAGCAAAAGCCTCGTAAATTTTAAGCATACATTCATGAGCGTTTGGTGGTTGTATATCAAAGGTATAGAATAAAGATTTTGGCATTTTATTACGCCTACTATAATTAAAATATTTCATTATAATGCAGTATCTAACAGTTTGTGCAATAATAAACTATCATCATCTTCGTTTAAATCTTCATTATTAGATTTTTGACTATTATAGTCTTGCAGGGCTTTTTCGATATATTGGCATAAAATTGTGTTACCTAATTTTTCATATCTATCCAATTTATCAAATAAGTCTTCAATGCAAATAGCATTAAAAAGGGCAGTGCGCGCCCGTCTGTTTAATAGCTTGGTTAAAAGTTTTAAATTGTCATTGTTATTGATTGTTTCAGCATCATAATAGGCTTCTTCATCGATGCTTAAAAAATCGTCGCTTATCTCGCGGCATAGGAAAAAATCAATATTTTCATTTTGGTGGGCTTTTAAGTAGGCAAAAATGCCTTTTGGCTCAATACGCAAATAGATGAGCATGCCAATAATCATGGTAAAAATATCGGCATGTTGCTGCAATTCTTTGCATTTGTTGCGGCTCTTCGTCAATAATGTGCCGTTTAACGGTGCGGGGTTGCCGCTTTCAACAAAATTAATCAATGCGCGGCAAAAAGTAAGCCGCAAAACCTCCTGCTCATCAAAAGGCCAGAGAGACAGTCCTATGCTTTGATAACGCTCAACTACGCTGGTAAAAATACCATTATCGACTGGCGTTAATATATATGTTTCAACGGTGCGCGGCAGCCAAAATTTTATATTGGATATGCCACCCATACAATGGGGGCCTTCCCAATAAATCCCGCTAAAGCTACTTAACGGTGCTTTACTGGGGGATTTGCATGCTTCAACGATAATTTCAACAAATTCGTCGCTTGCACAGGTTCGACAATAATTAGCACGACCGCGCGCTGGTGGATAATGAGAAAAAATATCATAGACTGCGCTCATACAATCGATAGCGCTTGGCGGCTGCTCTTCAAAAATATAAAAGAGCTGCGGTTTTTTATTGCCGATTAGCTTTCGTGTCGATTTTTTCAAAATAGACATAGCTTAACATTACTCACTTATTCATTTTATTTTCGATTAATTACCATTGTGTTCCGACCTAGAGCTTATCAAAATACCATCTTTGTCGGTGGAGCACTGGCTAATTATCATTTGGGCGATATGGTTGATTGGTTTATTATGAGTATTATGGGGGGCAATGGCTAACCATGTCATATGTTTTATGATAGGTTTAAGTCCTGCAAATTCCAGTAGTTTAAATTCACCGGATTTTAGTTTTGGAGATAAAATTCGAATTGATTCAAGCCCAATACCCATTCCATTTTCAATAGCCGATACCAATTGCGATGCACGGTTAACCGTCATGGATTTTGTTATATTGACTGGTATATGGTTAAAACTTAACCATTCTTCCCAAGTTGTTCGGGCAAATTCATTGCGAATAAGTATAAACTGTTTAAAGTCTTCAATCGTTTTGATTTTATCATAGATATTTTGATGGCAGAACGGATAATAATAATCTGGCCCCAAGTCTAAAGCGTGCGAAAGGTGGGCTGCTTTTTCATCAAGAAAAACAGCTATATCGTAATTTTTTATGTCCAGAACGTCTCTTTCTTCATTGGTGATAAGCCGAATATCTTCGTAACCTTTTTCTAGAAGTTCAAGAATTATAGGCTGCATTAAAAAATTGGCAAAGCCCGGTGGACAAAAAAGAGTGATGAAGTGCTCTTTGTTGGTGATGTGATCTATGCCTTTTTCAATCTCTTGTAGCCCTGCCTCAACGAAGGATAATAAGGCCTGGCCTTTTGCAGTTAATTCAACACTGTTGGAATTGCGGATGAATAAACGCACTCCTAGCAAATCTTCTAGTTTTTTAGTTGATTGGCTAACAGCACTTGTTGTCAATAACAGTGCTTCACCTGCGAGCTTGAAAGACTGTAAACGTGCAGATATCGCGAAAATATTGAGTAAATTCAAAGGTATATTTTTCATTCTAGGTTAAATCCCACTAAATCAAGATTGAAATTTATTAAATTGATGGTCGATAAAATATAGTTATATTGGAAATAGAAACGATTACCAAAATACCTCAATCTGCTGCAAAAAGAAATTACCTTAGCAATAACAAGCTGTTAAAATTGGTAAATGCCATTTAAATGGCGGTGCTTATTCCTATAGCAATTGACGGTGTTAGCTCTAATTAACTGAATGTCTAGTCTTTGCTATATGAACAATTAATTAGTGGTGTGATTAGTCGTATTTAATTGGATAAGTCAAATTCTGAATTGGAAAAATTATGACCAAAGCTATTTCTCAGTTTTCTACAGTTAATGCTTTAATGTCTGGACTATATGATGGTGTATTTTCTGCTGAAACTATTCTTAAAAGCGGCGATTTTGGACTAGGCTGCTCTCATGCATTTGGAGGCGAAGTCATTATTATTGATGGAAAAATGATAGAAGCGCGTGGCGACGGCATCGTTCGTACCATGTCTTCAGCAGAAAAATTACCCTTTGCGCAAGTAACCAGTTTTAATGCGGAAAAAAACATATCTATAAAGAATGTTGCCAAAGAGCAATTGCATGATGTTTTATCGTCTTATACGAAATTTGATAATATATTTTTGGCGGTAAAATATAAAGGTAGTTTTGATAGAATTAAAATTCGCCGCCCTTTGGAGCAAAAAAAACCTTATAAATCTGTTTTAGAAGTCGTGTCAGATCAAGTCGTTGATGAATTGAAAAATGTTTCTGGCACACTGATTGGCTTTTTTTCTCCAAATTATTTTTCAACCATTTCTGTTTCGCAGTTCCATGTTCATTTTATTTCTGATGATGGGACAAAGGCTGGTCATGTAATGGATTTTGCCATGGCAGAAGGTAATCTAGAATTTGAGCGTAAATTGGGTTTAGATATTAAGTTGCCCGATAATCCTGAATTCTTAAAGCAAAATCTAGATATTGATGATATGGTTGAACTTATAAAGCACGTTGAAAATTAAACTTTAGTACAACATTTAAAAAGCCCCTTTTATGAAAGGGGCTTTTTTGTTATTATGGCTAGGTTCTTGAGTGGTAAGATGGGAAAGCACCAAGACTGCAATAATGTCTTAAGCTGCTAGCCAAGATAATGGAATTTATTTTTTCAGATTTAAAGACAGCTAGAAAAACGTTAGCCTACTTGCATAAGGCCGCAAAAATCGTTTTTTACCTCCCTTTTAAATTTGGTTCTTTAATATGGTTGTTGGTAGGTTGAACAAGTCTCTTTCGATCAATACAGCTTAGATTTTTTGCCAGAAAAATCGAGCAAATTTCACTCCAATTATAATTAGCTATTTTGGGGGATGCTTCAGCGCATTATTGCCGAGCTATTGCGGCGACAAAATCCATTATTGGCTTTAATTGTGGCAAATCGAGACATTTATGTTGCCATTATGTCACGATGGTTTTTTTTTGTTGAAATCTTGAAAAAAATTTTTTTTTGGAACCAAATTTAAAGTTGCGCGTTTAAGAAAAATTCGTGCCAATTTAGCTTTGTTTCATAATAAGAAAATAGTTTTCAAGTTAAATAATTTCAATATTCTAATATTATTAATTGATTTTCCATAATATTTCGAAATTTAAATGATATTTATGTATTATTTTATATATTTATTGAATTTTATCAATTGGAATTTATAAATATAATTTTGTCATTGATTATATCGATATTTATTTAACCTTATATTATAATCCTTAATTAATTTGTATCTTTATATTAGATTTTTATTATGTATTTGTATTATTATGCAATATTGCATGAAATATTAAATTATGTTAATGAAATATACACAGCTGTAACTTTATGAAAGTGAAGTTGTACTCGTGGCTATGTTCGAGGTTTTCGGCGTTTTGCGAGTGCTGGAGTGTAAAGGATCACGCATTTGTGATTCAGCATACTTAAGTGAGTCTAGTTCAAGTGTGTTCTTGGCAGAGTGTCTTGGGTTGCACTGACTTAATTTTATTTATGAGTTTCTGCGTAAGTACGTAGTTAAGAATTTTATATGTGTATCTACATTGGGTGGGTTAAATGACAAAAACTATTAAGAATAAAAATACTTCTTTAGCAGTTGAAAATCGTCATCGTCGTCGCGAAAGCTTATTGTCCGGCGTTGCTGGTGCCGGTTTGGTTGCTGTGACCGCCTTGATTTCTGGTGGTGTGCTTATTGATCGTGCAGATGCTGCGATCGCCATTAGTGATTATGCTAGTAAAAATGTTAGTGCTACTGCTACCTCGCCTAGTAGTAGTAATTCTGGCAATCTAAATACAGGTGCGTCGGCAAGTAATAACGGTATTGCTATGGTTGGTGATGGTGATTGTTCCGTCTTTACCGGTGATGATACTTATGCTGGTGTGTACGGATCTGATTCTACTTTTGCTGGTGGTGTGTATGGGTTTGGTCAGCAATCTACAGCTATTGACTACGGGGTTTATGGAAATAAGGGTGGAAATACTGCTGGTGTTGCGACCTGGCTTGGAAGTGATCAGACTTTTGGTACTAGCAAATCGTTGGTATATTTAAGATCTGCTACCCAGACTTCAAATCAAACTCAAGCTTTTGGTATGAATAGTTTCGCTGTGGGTTGTAATTCTAAGGCTTTGGGAGTTGGATCTACTTCTATTGGCTTAAATAATCAGGCGCTAGGTACTGGTAGTGTAGCTATGGGGCAACACTCTATTGCGAATGCTGGTGGCACTATTGCAATGGGTGTATCTGCTAAAGCTATGGCTGAGGATGCAATTGCGCTTGGCTCTTTGTCTAATGCATCCGTTAGAAATACGATTGCTATCGGTTCTAATGCTCAGGCAACTGGGGTTGGTGCTACTGCGTTTGGTTCTACCGCAAATGGTAGTGTTGATGCAGGTGTGCTTGCGAGTGGTGCGGGTTCTACAGCTATTGGTGGTAATGCTACGAAAGGCGCTAATGCGACCGGTGCAGATTCAGTAGCTATTGCAGGTCAATCCCTTGCTAGTGGTGCGTCATCTGTTGCTATTGGTTTAAGTTCTACTGCAAGTGGTACATCAGCCATTTCTGTTGGTAATGGCTCAACTGCAAGTGGTTCTCAGTCAATTGCAATTGGTGTTGGAAACACTGTAAGTGGTGCAAATTCTGGTGCGATTGGTGATCCAACCACGATTACCGGTGATGGTTCATATTCTTTAGGTAATGATAATAATATTGCTGGCGCTAATGCCGGTATTTTTGGTAATAATGGTAATATCGGTACAGCTGGCGCTGGCGCTCGTATCATTGGTAATAATGGTAGTGTTAATGTTGCTGATGGCTTTGTTCTTGGTAATTCAGCCTCTGTTACAGCTAGCGGTGGCGTTGCTATCGGCTCATCTTCCAAAGCTTCGACAGCTGCTGGCGGCATTGGTCTTGATCCTTTCACAAATAAGGCATCAACTACAACTGGTGGTGCATGGGTTGCCACAAATGGTGCGGTAAGCGTTGGTGATGGTTCAACCGTTACTCGCCAAATTACTGGCCTTGCTGCTGGTACTGCTAGTACTGATGCGGTTAATGTTGCACAGCTTAGCAAATTACGTGATTATGCAGCGCAGGGTTGGAATTTAACTGCAGGCGGTGAAAATTCAACCAATGTTGGTGTTGCAGGCGCTATTGATCTAAGTGCTGGTAGTACGAATTTGCTTGTATCAAAAGGTGCAGATAATAATAATGTAACTTTTGACCTTGCTAAAGATATCAATATTACAAGTGTTACGACTGGCAATTCTAAGTTAACAACAAGTGGTCTTGCTATCACTGTTGGTTCTGGTGCAACGGCAGGCACAACAAGTTTGACTGGTACTGGTCTTTCAATCGCCAATGGCCCATCTATTACAACGACTGGTATTGATGGTGCAGGCAAATCTGCAACCAATCTTGCAAATGCAACTTTGTCTGCAACGTCAACTGATGCAGTGACTGGTCAGCAACTTTTTGCAACCAATACCACAGCAACCACCAATGCTTCACGCATTAGTAGTTATTTGGGTGGCGGTGCTAATGTTGGTGCTGGTACTGCGCCTACTTATTCCATTCAAGGTGCGAATAAGAGCAGTGTGGGCGATGCATTTGCATCAGTTGATAGTGCACTTGATAATCTTAATCTTAATGCGCTACAATGGAATTCAAGCTTATCAGCCTTTGACGCAAGTTATGATAAGGATGGTACAGGTACAAAGACAGCTCAAAAAATCACTAATGTTGCCGATGGTGAGCTTTCCACTACATCAAAAGACGCTGTTAACGGTTCGCAGTTAAATACTACCAATACCAATGTATCTACTCTTGATACTAAGGTTGGTACTTATGCAACTCGTACCAATACCTTCCTTGGTGGTGGTGCAGATATTGCAAATAATAAAGCACCTAGCTATTCAATTCAGGGTACATCTAAGACCAGTGTTGGTGATGCTTTCTCAGCTGTTGATACAGCAATTACAACAAACAAAACAAATATTGCCACCAATGCTAGTAATATTTCTAACTTGCAAAGAGATGCTCTGCAGTGGAATTCAACCACAAAAGCATTTGATGCTAGCTATGATTCAGCTGGTACAGGCACAAAAACAGCTCAAAAAATTACCAATGTTGCGAATGGTACTAGTGCCAATGATGCGGTAAATTATAGCCAGTTGCAGGCTGTTCAGTCTGGTTCTGCTTGGAATGTGTCCGCTAATGGCGATGCAACCGGCAAAACATCTGTTGGTGGCGGCGCAACTGTAGATTTCAGTGCAGGAAGCACAAATTTAACTGTTGCTAAAAGCGGCACAAATCTTTCATTTGATTTGGCTAAAGATATTAGCATTGATAGCGTAACTACTGGTAACACAAAGGTTTCAACCAGTGGTGTTGCGATTGCAGTTGGATCTGGTGCGACGGCTGGGACAACAAGCTTAACTGGAACTGGCTTAACCATTTCAGGTGGCCCAAGCATTACAACAACCGGTATTGATAATGCTGGTAAAAAAGCAACTAATCTTGCTGATGCAACATTGTCTGCAACTTCAACCGATGCAGTTACAGGTAAACAATTGTTTGCAACCAATGCAAATGTAACAACTGTTGATGGCCGCGTTACCACGCTTGATACAAAGGTTGGTACTTATGCAACGCGCGCTAGCACCTATTTGGGTGGTGGTGCAGATATTGCTGCTGGTACTGCGCCAAGCTTTACAATTCAAAGTACAGCTTATGGCAATGTAGGTGCTGCTTTAGGAGCTGTTGATACAACATTGACAGGTCTTAAAACTGACGCTCTACAGTGGAATGCAACATCATCTGCTTATGATGCAAGTCATGGTACAACATCTGCGCAAAAAATTACCAATGTTGCTGATGGTACGTTATCTGCTACATCTAAGGATGCAGTTAACGGTTCGCAGCTCAATACAACAAATGCTAATGTAACTGCTGTTGATGGCCGTGTTAGCACGCTTGATACTAAAGTTGGTACTTATGCAACACGCGCTAGCACCTATCTTGGTGGTGGTGCAGATATTGCTGCAGGTACTGCGCCAACATTTGCTATTCAAGGCGCTAACTACAACAACGTAAATTCTGCCTTTGGCGCAGTTAACTCAACGTTGACTACACAAAATACTAATATTTCTGCATTGCAAACTGATGCATTGCAATGGAATAGTGCTTCCCTTGCTTATGACGCAAGTCATGGTAGTGGTTCAGCTCAAAAAATTACCAATGTAGCCAATGGTACAGCTAGTTCAGATGCTGTTAACTATGGCCAGTTAACCAATGCGATTAATTCTTCAGCTTGGAGTTTGGCAGTTGGTAGTGAAGCAGGCACTGCTATTGGTAATGGTGCAACAGTTAAGTTGTTGGCTGGTAGTAGCAATCTAACAATTGCTCGTGCTGCTGGAACCAATGATATTACTTTTGATATCTCAAAGAACTTGAGCCTCACCAGTGTTACTGCAACAGGTGCTGTGACAGCAAATAGTCTTGTCGCTGGTAATTCAACTATTAATAATAATGGTTTAACTATCGCTAATGGTCCTAGTGTTACAGCAACTGGCATTGATGCAGCTTCATTGAAGGTTACTAATGTTGCTGCAGGTACATTATCTGCTGCTTCAAAAGATGCCGTCAATGGTTCTCAGCTTTATACTACCAATACCAATGTGGCTTCGAATAAGACAGCTATTACTGATCTCCAAACCAATGCATTGCAATGGAATGGCACAGATTCCTTTGATGCAACACGTAATAGTGCTGCACAAAAGATTACAGGTGTTGCTGCAGGTACATTATCTGCAACTTCAACTGATGCTGTAAATGGTGCTCAGCTCAATGCAACCAACACCAATGTTTCAGCAAATAAGACAGCAATTAGCAGTCTTCAAACCAATGCATTGCAGTGGGATGGCACAAGTGCTTTTGACGCTACACGCAATAATGCATCACAAAAGATCACAGGTGTTGCTGCAGGTACCTTGTCTGCAACTTCAACTGATGCTGTAAATGGTGCTCAGCTTAATGCTACAAACGCCAATGTCACCACGAATAAGAACTCAATTACGGCTCTTCAAAGTGATGCATTGCAATGGAATGCAAATCTAAGTGCTTATGATGCAGGTCATGGTACAGGCACAGCGCAAAAAATTACTAATGTTGCTGATGGTACCTTATCAACTACATCTACTGATGCGGTGAATGGCAAGCAGCTCAATACAACGAATACTAATGTAACTGCTGTTGGCAATCGCGTTACTGCGCTTGATACAAAAGTTGTTACACAGGCTAATAATGTAAGCACTTATCTTGGTGGTGGTGCTGATGTTGCTGCCGGTGTTGCACCTACTTATACCATCCAAAGCGCTTCTAAAACGAGCGTTGGTGATGCTTTCTCAGCCGTGGATACCGCACTTACTACCAATAAAAATGCAATAGCTACCAACAAAACAGCTATTACTAACTTGCAAACAGATGCTCTACAGTGGAATTCTGCTTCAGGTGCTTATGATGCAAGTCATGGTAGTGGTACAGCTCAAAAAATCACCAATGTTGCTGCTGGTACTTTGTCAACAACATCAACAGATGCTGTTAATGGTGCCCAGCTTAATGCAACCAATACCAATGTGACTGCCAACAAGACTGCAATTGCTGCAAGCAATGCTAATATTGCAAATCTTCAGGCAAATGCTTTGCAATGGAATGGTACAGATAGCTTTGATGCAAATCGTGGTGGTGCAGCTCAGAAAATTACCGGCGTTGCAGCAGGAACGTTGTCAGCAACATCAACTGATGCTGTAAACGGTGCTCAACTTAATACAACTAACACCAATGTAACTGCTAATAAGACAGCAATTACAGCTAATACTAATGCAATTGGCGCTCTTCAAACCAACGCATTGCAATGGGATGGTACAGGTGCTTTCGATGCAACTCGTAACGGCGGTTCTCAGAAGATTACTGGCGTTGCAGCAGGCACATTGTCAGCAACTTCAACTGACGCAGTAAATGGTGCTCAGCTTAACGCTACCAATAATAATGTAACTGCAAACAAGACTGCAATTACTAGCCTACAAACAGATGCACTTCAATGGAACGCCGTTTCTGGTGCATATGATGCAAGCCATGGTAGTGGTACAGCACAAAAAATCACCAATGTTGCTGATGGTGCGTTATCAACTACATCAACTGATGCAGTTAACGGTAAGCAACTTAATGCAACCAACACCAATGTAACTGCTGTTGGTAACCGCGTTACTGCTCTTGATACCAAGGTTGGAACTTATGCTTCTAACGTTGATAGTTATCTTGGCGGTGGGGCTTCAGTTTCTGGCGGTACTGCGCCAAGCTTCACAATCCAGGGCGCAACTAAAAATAGCGTTGGCGATGCATTCACTTCTGTTGATACTGCTCTTACAACCAACAGAAATGCAATTAATGCAAATAAGACTGCAATCACAGGTCTTCAAACTGATGCACTTCAGTGGAATGCGACTTCTGGTGCTTATGATGCAAGTCATGGTACAACATCAGCACAAAAAATTACCAATGTTGCGGCGGGTACTTTATCTACAACATCAACCGATGCTGTAAATGGTGCACAGCTTAACGCAACCAATGCAAATGTTACTGCAGTTGGTAACCGCGTAACTGATGTTGATACTCGTCTTGGTACAGCTGTTAGTAACGCCAATAAATATTTTGGTGGTTCTACAGATTTAGCTGCAGGTACTGCACCAAGCTTTACCATCCAAGGCAATGCAACCAACAACGTAACCTCTGCATTTGGTGCAGTTGATACAGCCTTGACAGGCCATGGCACATCAATTGCTGCGCTTCAAACCAATGCTCTTCAATGGAACCAAAATCTTGGTGCTTATGATGCAAGCCATGGTTCGAATGCACCGCAAAAAATTAGCAATGTAGCTAATGGTACTAACACCAATGATGCCGTTAATCTTGGTCAATTGAATGAGCAAATTGGTCAAACTGGTTGGAATCTTTCCGTAAATAATGCTAATTCGACAAAAATTGGCAAAGACGCTACGGTTGATCTAAAATCAGGCAGCAGCAATTTGACTATTGCTAAAGCAACAGGCAGCAATGACGTAACTTTTGATATTGCACGTAATCTTGATCTTGATAGTATCCAAGCTGGTAATGTTAAGCTTGATAATACTGGTCTTGTTATTACTGGTGGTGCAAGCGTTACCACAACTGGTGTTAATGCTGGTAATCAAAAAATTACCAATGTTGCACAAGGTACAGCTGCAACTGATGCAGTTAACTTTGGCCAATTGACAACAACCAATAATAATGTTGCAGCTAATACGACTGCGATTGCTGCCAATAAAACAGCAATTACAGCCAATACAGCTGATATCACTGATCTTAAAACCAATGCATTGCAATGGAATGGTACAGATTCATTTGATGCAACACGTAATGGTGCTGCACAAAAGATTACTGGTGTAGCAGCAGGCACTGCAGCAAGTGATGCTGTAAACTTTGGTCAATTGACAACAACAAACAACAATGTTGCTGCCAATACCACTGCAATTACCACCAATAAGAATGCAATTGCTACCAACACAACTGACATTGCTGGTCTTAAAACCAATGCTCTACAATGGGATGGTTCTGGTACATTTGATGCAACACGTAATGGTGCTGCACAAAAGATTACTGGTGTAGCTGCAGGTACAGCAGCAAGTGATGCGGTTAACTTTGGTCAGTTGACAACAACCAACACCAATGTAACAAATGTCGGAAATCGCTTAACAACAGCTGTAAGCAATACCAATAAGTATTTTGGTGGTACAACAGATGTGGCTGGCGGCGTTGCTCCAAGCTTTGCTACCCAAAACGGCACTGCAAATAACGTGACTGATGCATTTAGTGCAGTTAACACCAGCATTACTGGTCAGGCTACATCAATTGCAGCTCTTCAAACCGACGCTCTACAGTGGAGTTCTTCACTTGGTGCGTATGACGCAAGTCATGGTAGCAATGCACCACAGCGCATTTCAAATGTTGCTGCTGGTACAAGTGCAACCGATGCAGCCAATGTTGGCCAGTTAACGACAGCTATCAGCTCAACCGGTTGGAACCTTTCTGCTAATGGTTCTAATGCAAGCAAAGTTGGCAATGGTGGTACTGTTGATCTTCGTGCAGGCAGCAGCAATCTTACCATTGCTAAGGCAACCGATAGCAGCACTGTAGCTTTTGACATTGCTAAAGATCTTGATCTTACAAGTGTTAAAACTGGTGATGCTACACTCAATACCAATGGTCTTTCAATCACTGGTGGTCCAAGTGTAACCAAGACTGGCATTGATGCAGGCAATACAAAAGTAACTAATGTTGCTGCAGGTACTGCTGCTAGTGATGCTGTTAACTTTGGTCAGTTGACAACAACCAATACTAATGTTGCAGCTAATACGACAGCAATTGCCGCTAATAAAACAGCAATTGCAACCAACACCACTGATATTTCTGGTCTTAAAACCAATGCATTGCAATGGAATGGCACAGATGCATTTAATGCAACTCGTGATGGTACAGCGCAAAAGATCACTGGTGTAGCAGCAGGTACTGCAACAGGTGACGCAGTCAACTTTGATCAATTATCTGCAACCAATACCAATGTTGCAGCTAATAAGACAGCAATTGCTGCCAATAAGACAGCAATTAACGCCAATACATCAGATATTTCTGGTCTTAAAACCAATGCATTGCAATGGAATGGTACAGATTCATTTGATGCAACACGTGGTGGCGCTGCGCAAAAGATTACTGGTGTAGCAAACGGCACTGCTGCTAGTGACGCTGTAAACTTTGGTCAGTTGACAACAACCAACACCAATGTAACCAATGTTACAAATCGCCTAGCAACCGCAGTAAGCAACACCAATAAATATTTTGGTGGCACAACTGATGTTGCTGGTGGAGTTGCTCCAAGCTTTGCTACTCAAAACGGCACTGCAAATAACGTAACTGATGCATTTAGTGCAGTTAATACCAGTATTACTGGTCAGGCTACATCAATTGCAGCTCTTCAAACTGATGCTCTACAGTGGAATTCTTCACTCGGTGCTTATGACGCAAGTCATGGTTCTGGTACACAGAAGATTACCAATGTTGCAGCTGGTACCAATAACACCGATGCAGTTAATGTTGCACAGTTGAATGACAAGATCGGCCAAACTGGTTGGAACTTGACAGCAAATGGTGCAAATAGCAGCAAAATCGGTAATGGCGGTACTGTTGACCTACGTGCAGGCAGCACCAACTTGACTGTGTCAAAGACTGCGGACAGCAATGCTGTAAGCTTTGATATTGCTAAGGACCTTGATCTTACCAGTGTTAAAACTGGTGCAGCTACACTCAACAATGACGGTCTAACAATCGCCAATGGCCCAAGTGTAACAAGCACAGGTATCAATGCAGGTGCGAAGAAGGTAACCAATCTTGCTGATGGTGATGTAAGCACTACATCAACTGATGCAGTAACTGGTCGCCAGCTCAACACAACCAACACCAATGTAGCTGCTAATAAAACTGCAATCGCTGCTAACAAAACAGCAATTGAAGGCAATACAACAGCAATTACAGGTCTTCAGACCAATGCATTGCAATGGAATGGTACAGATTCATTTGATGCAACACGTAATGGTGCTGCGCAGAAGATTACTGGTGTAGCTGCTGGTACTTTATCAGGAACATCTACTGATGCGGTGAACGGAGCTCAGCTCAATGCAACCAACACCAACGTTACCAATGTTCAAAATCGTGTAGCTGATGTTGATACCCGTCTTGGTACAGCAGTAAGTAACACCAATAAGTATTTTGGTAGCACAACGGATGTAGCAGCAGGTACAGCACCAAGCTTTGCAACACAAAACGGTAGCGCAAATAATGTTGCGGATGCATTTAGTGCAGTTAACACCAGTATTACTGGTCAGGCTACATCAATTGCAGCTCTTCAAACTGATGCTCTACAGTGGAATTCTTCACTCGGTGCTTATGACGCAAGTCATGGTTCTGGTACACAGAAGATTACCAATGTTGCAGCTGGTACCAATAACACCGATGCAGTTAACGTTGCACAGTTGAATGACAAGATCGGCCAAACTGGTTGGAACTTGACAGCAAATGGTGCAAATAGCAGCAAAATCGGTAATGGCGGTACTGTTGACCTACGTGCAGGCAGCACCAACTTGACTGTGTCAAAGACTGCGGACAGCAATGCTGTAAGCTTTGATATTGCTAAGGACCTTGATCTTACCAGTGTTAAAACTGGTGCAGCTACACTCAACAATGACGGTCTAACAATCGCCAATGGCCCAAGTGTAACAAGCACAGGTATCAATGCAGGTGCGAAGAAGGTAACCAATCTTGCTGATGGTGATGTAAGCACTACATCAACTGATGCAGTAACTGGTCGCCAGCTCAACACAACCAACACTAATGTAGCTGCTAATAAAACTGCAATCGCTGCTAACAAAACAGCAATTGAAGGCAATACAACAGCAATTACAGGTCTTCAGACCAATGCATTGCAATGGAATGGTACAGATTCATTTGATGCAACACGTGGTGGTGCTGCGCAGAAGATTACTGGTGTAGCTGCTGGTACTTTATCAGGAACATCTACTGATGCGGTGAACGGAGCTCAGCTCAATGCAACCAACACTAACGTTACCAATGTTCAAAATCGTGTAGCTGATGTTGATACCCGTCTTGGTACAGCAGTAAGTAACACCAATAAGTATTTTGGTGGCACAACAGATGTAGCAGCAGGTGTTGCACCAAGCTTCAAGGTTCAGGGTACTACTTATAGTGATGCTACCTCTGCCTTTGGTGGTGTTGATACAAGCCTAAACAGCATTAAGAATGATGTTGCAAGCATCAGCACTGATGCCTTGAAGTGGGATGCAACAACAAATGCATTTAACGCACAACGTACCGATGCTGCAGGTAACACTTCTAACGGTAAAATCACCAATGTTGGCGATGCAACCTTGTCTGCAACATCTAGCGATGCGGTAACGGGTTCACAGCTTTTCGCAACCAATAAGGAAGTGACTGCTAATCAGGCACGTATCGCAAGTGTTGCTGATAAGACCAGCCTCTATCTTGGCGGCGGTGCAGACTTAGCAAGTGGTACAGCGCCGACCTATAATATCGGTAGCAACAGCTTTAACAATGTTGGTAGTGCATTGACTGCGGTTGATTCAACTTTAACTGGTCACGGCACAAGCATTGCAACCTTGCAGCGCGACGCCATGCAGTGGAATGATGGTCTAAACGCATTTAGTGCAAGCCGTAATGGTGCAGCACAACGTATTACCAATGTTGCGAATGGTACCGAAGCAACTGATGCAGTTAATAAGAGCCAATTGGATACAGCTGTAAGCAATTCTGGTTGGAACTTGTCAACAGATGGTAAAAACTCCACGAAAGTGGGTGCTGGTGACAGCGTTGACTTGAAATCCGGCAGCAACATCAATGTAAGCAAATCGGCTAATGGTCGTGATGTGACATTTGATCTTGCTAAAGACATCACTGTTGATAGCGTAACTGCAACAGATGTAGCTGCAACCAATGTAACTGCAGATAGTATCAAAGCTGGTAATACAAGCATTGATACCAATGGTCTTACAATTGCCAATGGTCCAAGTGTAACAGCTTCAGGCATTAATGCGGCATCGAAGAAAGTTACCAATGTTGCTGATGCAACCTTGTCAGCTACTTCAAAAGACGCAGTTAACGGCTCACAGCTCTTCGCAACCAACAGCAATATTGACCAAGTTGCAGCAAATACCAGCAGCTATCTTGGTGGTGGTGCTGATGTGAAAACGGGTCAAGCACCTAGCTATTCAGTACAAGGCGGTACCTACGATAATGTTGGTTCAGCACTTGGTGGTGTAGATGCAGCCTTTAACAATGTTAACAGCCAGATCAGCACAATCAACAATAGTGCATTGATGTGGAGTGTTGGCGAGGGTGCATATGATGCGGCTCGTGATAAGGGTACAGGCACAAAGACCAATAGTAAGATTACACATCTTCAAGACGGTACTTTGTCAGCTGACTCTAGCGATGCTGTAACTGGTTCACAGCTCTGGAAAACTCAGCAAGATGTTAATGACACGAGCTTGCGTTTGACCAATATTGCAACCAACACCTCTAACTATCTTGGTGGTGGTGCCAATGTTCAAACTGGTGAAGCACCAACCTATAAGGTTCAGGGCGACACTTACCGCAATGTTGGTGATGCATTTAACGGTGTAGATACAAGCCTTACTAATGTTCAAAACCAGATCGCTAACGTCAATAAAGACGCTTTGATGTGGGATAGTTCATTAAGTGCCTACAATGCTGCCCGTCCTGATGCTACTGGTACTAGTGTTGCACGCCGTATTACTGGTGTTGCTGAAGGCAATGTTAATGCGTCTTCAACCGATGCAGTTAATGGCTCACAGCTTAATGCAACCAATTTGAATGTAGAAAGTGTTACAGACCGTGTTAATACAGTTGCACAAAATACCAATAAATATCTTGGTGGTGGTGCAGATGTAGCAAACGGCGTTGCACCAAGCTTCAATGTTCAAGGTACTAAATACAATAATGTTAGTGCAGCATTTGGTGGTGTTAATGCAAACTTGACTGATATTAAAGATCAGGTTGCAAGTATCAATACAGATGCCTTGAAGTGGGATAGTGACTTAAGTGCATTTAGCGCTGCCCATGATGATGGTACAGGTACGAAAGTTGCAAGCAAGATCACCAATGTTAAGTCAGGTCGTGTTGCTGCAGATTCAACCGATGCTGTAAATGGTTCGCAACTCTTTACAACAAACACCAATGTTGCAGCGGTTAGAACGACTGTTAATGATCATGCAGAACGCGTAGCCACCTATCTTGGTGGTGGGGCTGACATTATCGGTGGCACTGCGCCTACCTATAATGTTCAGGGCCAAGCTTATCGTGATGTTGGCTCAGCATTTGGCGGCGTTAACTCCAATCTTACCGATATTAAGGGTCAGATTGCTGGTATCAATAACGACGCTCTTATGTGGGATGCTACATTGGGTGCATTTAGTGCAGCTCATGACAATGGTACTGGTACTAAAGTTGCAAGCAAGATCACCAATGTTGCAGCAGGCGAAGTTAGTGCAACTTCAACGGATGCAATTAATGGCTCGCAGCTATTTACCACAAATACTCGTGTCACAACCATTGCTAATACTACATCTGCTGCTCTTGGTGGTGGTGCAGACTTGGCAAACGGTAAAGCACCTAGCTATCAGATTTCATCAATTGGCTCTGGTGCAACCACTCGTTCAGCTAGTGCATTTGGTATTGAAGCTTTTGCTGATGGTGACACTGTTACTAACTTTGATAATGTTGGCGATGCGCTTACACAGCTCAACACCAATGTTAACACTGTTAACACCAAGGTTGAAAATGTTAAGGCAACTGTAACGGACCTTTCCAAAAATGCGTTGGTTTGGGATGAAACAGCTGGTGCATTTAGTGCAAACCATACCAAGGATGGCGTAACAACCAAGAGCAAAATTACCAATATCGCTGATGGTTCACTTACTGCCGGCTCTAGTGACGCTGTAACAGGGGGACAATTGTACTCCTCTAACAGCCAAATCGCTAGCTTCTTTGGTGGTGGTGCAGCCTTTACCAACGGTACTTGGACTGCTCCAACCTTCATCGTTAGCCAGGTGAGTGCAAATGGTACACAAACCAACGGTACCTATAGCAATGTTAATGATGCCTTTGGTGGTGTAAATAGCAGTGTTAATAATGTTAACCAACGCGTGACTGATGTTCAAAACCAGATCAACAATATGGGCCCAGATGGAAATGCTCTTCGTTATGATGAGACAGCTGGTGGCTATAATGCTGGTGCAAAGAACAATCAGCCTAACAAGATTGTTAATGTTGCAGATGGTTCAATTGCACAAGGTTCGAAAGACGCAGTTAATGGTGGTCAGCTTTGGGATACAAACCAGAGGATCGATAGCATTCAAACCAATGTTAACGATGTTGCCAATAATTCTGTCATGTATGACAAGGATGCAAGTGGTAACAAGACCAACTCGATTAGTCTAAAGGGTGCTGATGCAAGCAAGCCAGTAACCATTAATAATGTTGCTGATGGCAAGATTGAAAAAGGTTCGAAACAGGCAGTTAATGGCGGCCAGCTCTATGATTACACCAAAGAGCAAGCTCAAGTTACACTTAATGAATCGAAGGCTTACACTGATCAGCGTGTTGACAACATCGTACAAAATTCTGTAGAACAGTCTAACTACTATACAGATACGAAGTTCAACCAGCTTAACACTAGCATTACAAATGCACGTAAAGAAGCCCGTCGTGGCGCAGCAATCGGCCTTGCCGCTGCTAGCTTGCGTTATGATGATACACCAGGTAAATTCAGCGTAGCTACCGGTGGTGGCTTCTGGAAGAGCGAAGGTGCATTGGCATTCGGTGCGGGTTATACCTCTGAAACCGGTAAAGTGCGGTCTAATATTACCGCAACAACAGCTGGCGGCGATTGGGGTGTTGGTGCAGGTGTAAGCATAACCTTGAATTAATTATGGTTTTGAAAAAACTTAAATTTACAATAATCGCTCTCGCCTTCTCCCTAATGGGGGGAGGCGAAAGCTTTTCACAACAGCCAGAACAAAACTACTTTCCTCACCCGCCTGAGCTTTCAGTGCCCGATGGTGAACCTGGTCAGATCCGCCGTGCGATTATGCAATTTAATAATTGGACGCTTATCTGTGACGAGGACTTGCCTGCTAAAAAGCAGGTTTGCAATGTTACGCAATCAATTGTCGATCGCACAGGCAATGTGGTTTTTAGTTGGTCGCTAGCTGCGAGTGATAATGGGCAGCCGTTTTTTTTGCTTCGGGCATTGCCGACAGCTGATAAAACCAAGCCAATACAAATGTTCTTTCAAAATCGCAAGGAGCCAGTAAATATCGATTATGTTGATTGTAATGAATCGCTTTGTCTAGCACAGACGCGGGTTGGGCCAGTGCTTAGCGCAGCAATTGATACAGGAGCGATGGCGTTTATTTCTTATCCGTTGCAAGATGGCAGTAATTTTCAATTTTATGCGCCATTGAAAGGCCTAAAAGAAGCAGTGCAATCGATAAAGTAGTTGTTGGATTACTTGTTAAATAAGTCTAAAAGCATATTGACATAAATACTTTTTGTCTATGGTTATTAGACATTGAAATTAGTATCAAGGTTTCTAGATTATAACATTTGTTGCGAGATAAATTTGTAAAAGTGAAAGGTAATTGGAGTGATTGCTGATCGCTTATTGCAATAATTCTTCTATTTGTATTGATGCTATTTTTTAATTTTGTTTAAGATTTAAAAAATTGCACATATTTTGCCCTTGGTTGCATTCCGCTTTGTGGATATTGTCGGGGGAAAGCAGGAAAAAATGACATCAGATCAAAATAATAATTCGCCATCTTCTATCTATCAAACCAAACCCAAGAAAAAGTCATTTTTGGCTCAGCCAGTATTTTGGCTTATTCTACTAGTGCTTATTCTTATTGGTATTGCTGGATTTTTGGTTGCCGATAAATTGAGTGGCTCAACCACACCACAAGCACCAGCTGCAACCGAGCCGCAAACGGGCAATGCAACAAATATGATTAATAATGAATTTGCCAAACAAGCGCAGGAAATCGGAGCCAAAAAATGTGCAGCGCTTTTCTCTAATCTGGGTGATGCAGTTATTAGCGGTTCAACTTATGATGCAATTTATATAGGTAGCCAACAGGGCGCTGATGAAAATCCAATTGGCGCGTTGATCGGACAGGTGTATACATCTACTAATGGCCGTGGTACAGGCGTTGTTTTTGCTGCGCCAACACCTAATGGCTGTGCTGGTGTTTTGACACGGACAATTTTACAAATGCAATCATGTGGTGAAATTGCACAACAATTACCTGCAGGTAGTGAACGGCTTAAGGATTTGACTGCAACGGCAGTATTCAAACTACCCAATAATTTTAATGTAATGCTTATGCCTGCATCCGAAACGAGCTGTGTGATTGTTACGTCGCTTAATTTAACTGATAAAAAATAGACCGGCATTTTACATATATGATTGCTATTTTTTAAAAGTAAGTAGGTTTTTACATCCAGCGTTTGTGTTGGCATCTAAAATTTTTCTTTTAAAAATTATATTTATCGAAACGGCTCCTTTTTTCAAAAGGGGCCTTTTTTCGTTTAAGAGTTCAATTAAAATTTTTGCGAAAGCATTTCCTGCTTGCTAAGATGTAGTGGTTTTCAAATAGGCCATTGAAAAATTGTCGATATTCGCACCGTGCCGGAATCTCCCATTTAAACCGGTACATCCTATTTAAATATGTAAAATCTTAATCGCATTATTTAATATCCATAAAATCTTGTTATGGAAGCCCCCACTTTTTACACCTTATCAAAGCTTTAGGGTGAAGTATTTTTCTTCATTTTAGTGTCCAATTTTGTTGGCGATTTAGTCTTTTAAATTGCTAGTTAAAATAGTGTTATAAGTTTCTTAAAAAAAATGGAACCAAATGTCTTTGTAGACGTTCATTTGTTATTAAATCAAAAAAATCGGTCGTAAATAAATCATTTAGTTAATTATAATTAAGTCGTTAATAAATTAGATTTTAATCAAAATATATTCTTTTTAAAATATTTGTTTAATTTAAATAAAGTTAAGGTTATATTTGAAAAATAATTCGTTTTCAGTAGATTATAATTTAGTTATTTAAAAATTTGCGTTTTTTTTGATTTAATACTTTGTTGTTGAAATGCGATAAATGTTATGCGGTTACAATTATTGGCGCTTTGATCATAGAAATGGATGTTATCATGAGAAATTCCACAAACATTAAATTGAAAAAATTGGCATCTAGTGCTTCTGCGGTCAAGCTTAACAATAGTTATTTCCCTCGGCTTGATATAAAGAAAGCTGCTGCTGCATTGTTGTCTGCCGGTGTTTGTTTCACATCATTTCAGGTTGGAACTGCACAGGCTGCTATTGCAATATCAGATAGTGGTATAGCTGCAAGTTCGCCCCCACAAACACGACCTGGTTCTAGCGGTGGTGGTGGCGCTAATACAAGTAACACAGGTATCGCTATGGTGGGTGACGGTGATTGCTCTATTTTTGCTGGTGATACTGTTTATTCTGGCGTTTATGGTACGGATGCGAGTACCTATTTGGGCGGAATGTATGGCTTTGGTTCTCAATCGGTTAGCCGAGACTATGCCGACCCTTCGAACGCGGCAGCTAATTCAGGTATAATTAGTTATCAAAGCGCAGAGCAATCATTTGGCAATGTAACTTTCCATGGTTTTGCAAATAGCGCACAAGTTAATAATAAAACCAATGCATATGGCGTTAACTCTTTTGCCGTTGGTTGTAATTCCAAAGCTCTAGGCGTGTCTTCAACCGCTATTGGTATGAATGTACAAGCTAATGGTACAGCAAGTATTGCGATGGGGCAGAGCTCGGTAGCAAATGCGGGCGGCACGATCGCGCTTGGTTTGTCGGCACAGGCATTGGACACTGATGCTCTTGCTTTGGGTACCTTATCTTATGCGTCAGTAAAAAACGCGATTGCTATTGGTTCCAACGCGCAAGCTACAGGTATTAGTGCGACAGCATTGGGTTCTACCGCCAACGGCAGTTCCGATGCTGGGGTAATTGCTAGCGGTGCAGGTGCAGTAGCACTTGGCGGCAATGCAACGAAGGGCGCATCTGCAACTGGAGATGACGCTATTGCCATAGCAGGTGAATCAAGTGCAGCTGGCACTTCGGCGTTAGCCATTGGCAGAGGATCTTCTGCGTCAAAAAATCTATCTATAGCAATTGGTGATGGTGCTCAAAGCTCAATCGTCGGTGGTGTTGCTCTTGGGGCAAATTCTATCGCTTCGATTGATGCTGGCGTATCAGGCTTTGATCCTTTCAGCAACGCAGCATCTACAACGACTGGTGGTACTTGGGTTAGTACTACGGGGTCAGTCAGTGTTGGCAGTGGTTCAACCATAACAAGACAAATTACTGGTCTTGCAGCAGGTACTAATGATACTGATGCAGTTAATATCGCACAGCTTAAACAAATGCGTGCTTATGCTGCCCAAGGATGGAACATATCCGTTGGTGGCGGTGACGCAAGCAATGTTGGCCTTGGAAGCCAAGTTGATTTTAGTGTTGGTAACTCTGGTAATTTGTTGGTTACAAAAGGAACAGACAACAATAATATTAGCTTTGAACTTGCAGAAAATATTGATGTAAGCAGTGTTAAAGCCGGTAATTCTTTATTGAATACGAATGGTCTTACAATCACTGTTGGTGATGGTTCAACAGCCCTTACCGCAACTGGTCTTACAATTGCTAATGGTCCAAGTGTGACAACATCAGGTATTGATGCTGCAGCTAAGAAAGTAACTAACCTTGCTGATGCAACCTTATCAGAAACTTCAACAGATGCAGTAACTGGTAAGCAATTGAATGAAACCAATACCAATTTGGCAACGACGAATACTAATCTTGATACAACCAATGCAAATTTGGCAACGACCAATAGCAATGTAACTGCGCTTAATAGCAAGGTTAATGACCATGCTACAAATATTAACGCAGCACTTGGCAGTGGTGATATTACAGATGGTACAGCGCCAAGCTTTAGCATTCAAGGCGTTGTAAAGAACAGCGTTGCTGCTGCATTATCTGCAGCTGATAGCGCAATCACAACCAATAAGGATAATATTGCAACCAATACAACTAATATTGCAACAAATTCTACTGATATTGCTAGCCTTCAAGCCAATGCTTTACAATATAGCGGCGGTGTATTTTCGGCGACCCGTAACGGTTCAGCTCAAAAAATTACTGGCGTTGCCAATGGTACTGCTGATAGTGACGCGGTAAATTATGGTCAGTTAAGTGATGCAATCAGCGGCGCTTCTTGGAGCCTTTCCGTTGGTGGTGAGAATTCTACCAAGATTGGTAATGGTGCAACCGTTGATTTTAGTGCTGGAAGTTCTGGTAATTTGTTGGTTACAAAAGGAACAGACAATAACAATATCAGCTTTGAACTTGCAGAAAATATTGATGTAAGCAGTGTTAAAGCCGGTAATTCTTTATTGAATACGAATGGTCTTACAATCACTGTTGGTGATGGTTCAACAGCCCTTACCGCAACTGGTCTTACAATTGCTAATGGTCCAAGTGTGACAACATCAGGTATTAATGCTGCAGCTAAGAAAGTAACTAATCTTGCTGATGCAACCTTATCAGAAACTTCAACAGATGCAGTAACTGGTAAGCAATTGAATGAAACCAATACCAATTTGGCAACGACGAATACTAATCTTGATACAACCAATGCAAATTTGGCAACGACCAATAGCAATGTAACTGCGCTTAATAGCAAGGTTAATGACCATGCTACAAATATTAACGCAGCACTTGGCAGTGGTGATATTACAGATGGTACAGCGCCAAGCTTTAGCATTCAAGGCGTTGTAAAGAACAGCGTTGCTGCTGCATTATCTGCAGCTGATAGCGCAATCACAACCAATAAGGATAATATTGCAACCAATACAACTAATATTGCAACAAATTCTACTGATATTGCTAGCCTTCAAGCCAATGCTTTACAATATAGCGGCGGTGTATTTTCGGCGACCCGTAACGGTTCAGCTCAAAAAATTACTGGCGTTGCCAATGGTACTGCTGATAGTGACGCGGTAAATTATGGTCAGTTAAGTGATGCAATCAGCGGCGCTTCTTGGAGCCTTTCCGTTGGTGGTGAGAATTCTACCAAGATTGGTAATGGTGCAACCGTTGATTTTAGTGCTGGAAGTTCTGGTAATTTGTTGGTTACAAAAGGAACAGACAATAACAATATCAGCTTTGAACTTGCAGAAAATATTGATGTAAGCAGTGTTAAAGCCGGTAATTCTTTATTGAATACGAATGGTCTTACAATCACTGTTGGTGATGGTTCAACAGCCCTTACCGCAACTGGTCTTACAATTGCTAGTGGTCCAAGTGTGACAACATCAGGTATTGATGCTGCAGCTAAGAAAGTAACTAATCTTGCTGATGCAACCTTATCAGAAACTTCAACAGATGCAGTAACTGGTAAGCAATTGAATGAAACCAATAGCAATTTGGCAACGACGAATACTAATCTTGATACAACCAATGCAAATTTGGCAACGACCAATAGCAATGTAACTGCGCTTAATAGCAAGGTTAATGACCATGCTACAAATATTAACGCAGCACTTGGCAGTGGTGATATTACAGATGGTACAGCGCCAAGCTTTAGCATTCAAGGCGTTGTAAAGAACAGCGTTGCTGCTGCATTATCTGCAGCTGATAGCGCAATCACAACCAATAAGGATAATATTGCAACCAATACAACTAATATTGCAACAAATTCTACTGATATTGCTAGCCTTCAAGCCAATGCTTTACAATATAGCGGCGGTGTATTTTCGGCGACCCGTAACGGTTCAGCTCAAAAAATTACTGGCGTTGCCAATGGTACTGCTGATAGTGACGCGGTAAATTATGGTCAGTTAAGTGATGCAATCAGCGGCGCTTCTTGGAGCCTTTCCGTTGGTGGTGAGAATTCTACCAAGATTGGTAATGGTGCAACCGTTGATTTTAGTGCTGGAAGTTCTGGTAATTTGTTGGTTACAAAAGGAACAGACAATAACAATATCAGCTTTGAACTTGCAGAAAATATTGATGTAAGCAGTGTTAAAGCCGGTAATTCTTTATTGAATACGAATGGTCTTACAATCACTGTTGGTGATGGTTCAACAGCCCTTACCGCAACTGGTCTTACAATTGCTAGTGGTCCAAGTGTGACAACATCAGGTATTGATGCTGCAGCTAAGAAAGTAACTAATCTTGCTGATGCAACCTTATCAGAAACTTCAACAGATGCAGTAACTGGTAAGCAATTGAATGAAACCAATAGCAATTTGGCAACGACGAATACTAATCTTGATACAACCAATGCAAATTTGGCAACGACCAATAGCAATGTAACTGCGCTTAATAGCAAGGTTAATGACCATGCTACAAATATTAACGCAGCACTTGGCAGTGGTGATATTACAGATGGTACAGCGCCAAGCTTTAGCATTCAAGGGACAGCTTATGATAATGTAAGTTCAGCTTTTAGCGGTGTTGATACAAGTTTAAATGCAATTAAGGGGCAGATTAATAGTATAGACACAGATGCACTTAAATGGGATACGACCATAAATGCGTTTAATGCTTCTCGTAATAATGACAATGGTGAAGCAACAGCTAGTAAAATCACCAATGTTGCGGCAGGCGATATAAGCGCAAATTCAACTGATGTTATCAATGGTTCGCAATTATATTCGACCAATGAGAGTATAAATTCAGTTGCGAACCTTACGTCAAGCGCACTTGGTGGCGGTGCTGATCTTGCTAATGGTGTGTTGCCAAGCTTTCAGATTTCAACCATCGTTGCTAATGATGCGCGGATGTTGCGTTCTGGTTCATTAGTTTCTACTTATGATAGTGTTGACAGTGCATTAACTCAGTTGGATACCAACATTAATGTCGTAAATGATAAAGTGGAAGCAGTTAGTAGCAATGTAAGCAATCTTAGTTCCAATGCATTGCTTTGGGATGATACAGCAGGTGCTTTTAACGCAGGCCGTACAGTTGATGGTGAAGTAACCAAGAGTAAAATAACGAATATTGCAGATGGGTCATTGGAAGAAAATTCTAGTGATGCAGTAACTGGTGGACAACTTTACTCATCAAATAGTCAGATAGCAAGTTTCCTTGGTGCTGGTGCAGCCTTTGTTAATGGTACTTGGACCGCCCCTAATTTTTTGATTAGTCAAATTGATACAAGCGGCAATAAGACCACCGCAAATTATGGAAATGTTGGTGATGCCCTTACTGGCGTTAGCAGTAGTATTGATAATGTTAACCAACGTGTCAGTGATGTGCAAAGCCAAATAGATAATATGGGTCCAGATGAGGATGCCTTGCGTTATGACGAAAGTGCTGGAGGTTATGATGCCGGATCCAAGAATAACCAACCAAATAAGATTGTTAATGTAGAAAATGGTACAATCGCTCAAAACTCAAAAGATGCAGTAAATGGTGGACAGCTTTGGGATACTAATCAAAGGATTGACCAAATTCAAAGTAACGTCAATGATGTGGCAACTAATGCTGTAACCTATGATAAGGACGAAAATGGTAATAAAACCAATTCAATTAGTCTGAAAGGAGCTGATGCCAGTAAGCCAGTTGTTATAAATAATGTGGCAGATGGCAAGATTGAGAAAGATTCAAAGCAGGCGGTAAATGGTGGTCAGCTTTATGATTATACCAAGGAGCAAATGCAAGTCACACTTAATGACTCCAAAGCTTATACAGATCAGAGAATTGAAAGCATGACTCAGAATTCGGTTGAACAAGCTAATTATTATACCGATGCTAAGTTTAATCAGCTCAATGGTAGTATTAATGATGTTCGTAAAGAAGCACGACAAGCTGCCGCTATCGGACTTGCAGCCTCTAGCTTACGTTTTGATTCAACCCCTGGCAAGATAAGTATTGCAGCTGGTGGTGGCTTCTGGAAGAGTGAAGGTGCTTTTGCAGTAGGTGCTGGCTATACATCTGAAACAGGTAAAGTACGTGCTAATGTTACAGCTACATCTGCCGGTGGTGATTTTGGTGTTGGTGCCGGTGTTAGCTTCACGTTGAATTAACCGGGAACTGCATAAATAAACCCTTGCCATATTGCGCTTAAATGTAGTTTGGCAAGGGCATAATGCATTAATTATTTTTGATGACAAAACATATATAATAAATTGGGCTATTGGGTAAATTAACCGATAGCTTTTTTTAAAAATTTAATTAAGATGTGCTTGCAATGAGCACTTTTTATCAAAACTATTCATCACTTTTGCTAAAGACATTATTCTTGTAGTTGTATATTTTGATTTGCTTTCTTTTGTAATGGCTTTACCACATTGATCAAAATTTCGGCAAATTGTTCATATTCCTTATCGCGAGGACTGCGTTCTCGCCAAAATAATGAAATGTCACGTTTAGGATGGCTATGTTTGAAGTTTAAAATTTTCAAATTTTTTAAATTGCTATCATCGATACAAGCAATTTGTGGAATAAGCGTTACGCCAAAATCATTAGCAACTAATTGCAATAGCGTGGTAAGACTGGTTGCACCATATTCTTGCAAATAATTATTGGCGCTGCAAATATCGAGCGCTTGATCACGTAAACAATGGCCTTCTTCAAGTAAAAGTAATTGTGTAATATCTATATCATCGACATTATCTACGCCGTTATTGTAACGCTGCTCTTGTTTCGAGGTGCCAAGGTAAAACGGGTCAGAAAATAAGTGTTTAGATTTTACAGCATCTATAGGAAAAGGTTCGGCAGCCAGTGCTAAATCTAAATTGCCGATAGCTAATTCACTTGCTAATGTCGTTGTTTTCGCTTCATGTAATTCTAATGAAAGATTGGGGTAGTTTTGTTTGATTACAGGTAAAAGGCTAGGTAAGAGATAAGGAGCAAGAGTGGGAATAATGCCAATACGTAAAATCCCATGAAAGGGACCGCGATACAGCGACGACATTTCATCAAGAGTTTTCACTTGCTTCAATATAGAACGAATAATCGGCAAAAAGTCACGTCCAGTAGTCGTTAATATAACGCCTTTTGGCATACGCTCAAAAAGTGGTAGGCCAATTGCTTTTTCCATTTCGGCAATTTGTACTGATAATGCTGGTTGTGATACTCCAACTTTATCAGCAGCGGCGCCAAAATGCCGAATTGTGGCTAAAGCTTCAAAATAGCGCATTTGTCTTATAGTAAACATAAATAATTCCCGACTGAATAGAATTTATTTATATGCAAAATATTATAAAATTAAATAAATTATTGATTTAATTAGAAATTACATTAAATAAATTTTCTTTTTTATACCTAATTTAGAAAGTATATTTAATTTTTAATTTTTTTATTAATCAAGATTCCTAATTAAATTAAACTAATTCCACTTTTACAAAGAAATATAAAGCATATACTGGTTTTTGATTGTTTTGTCCGCTTTGTCAGTCTTACAATTTATTAGCTTAATTTTAAATACTCAAGCGCTTGATTAATGTTAAATTAATTAGTTTTCCGGCAAAATAATTTTTATTTGAATAATTTTTAATTTGGCAACGCAATTTGCGCATTTAAATTAAATATATCATTCTTTCACTAAAGGTTGTAGCTGAAAACTTGATTAAAATTCTCCTAAAAAATGGTGGTTTTGTACAAAAAGAGTTATGTAAAGAGATATTTCACGCTTTACATAGGGTATTAGAATGGGTTTAGTAGGTTTGCTATTGTAAGGTTTTGGTTGGAAATATTATAAGCCATAAATGTGGCATCTTTGTCAGTAATATTTCATATATTGGCGCACTATGTAAACCCTAATTGGAAAGGATAATGCCAACATGAAGGTTTTGGTCTGTGTGAAGCGTGTCGTTGATTATAATGTTAAAGTTCGCGTAAAAAGTGACGGTTCAGGTGTTGACCTTGCCAATGTTAAAATGTCGATGAATCCCTTTGATGAAATTGCAGTAGAAGAAGCGATCCGCCAAAAGGAAGCTGGTGTTTTTAATGAAGTGGTTTTGGTGTCTGTCGGGCCGCAAGCTGCCCAAGATGTTTTGCGTACTGGTCTTGCTATGGGGGCAGATCGCGCCATTTTGGTTAAAACCGATAATGTTGTTGAACCATTAAATGTAGCTAAAGCGGTAAAGGCCGTAACTCAAAATGAAAAGCCTGATATGGTTTTTCTTGGCAAACAAGCAATTGATGATGATAGCAATCAAACCGGTCAAATGCTTGCTGCATTATTGGCATGGCCGCAAGCAACCTTTGCTTCAAAATTGGAAATGGCTGGTGATAAGGCAATTGTTAGCCGCGAAGTTGATAGCGGTATTGAAACAATTGCAGTGACGCTGCCCGCCGTTTTAACGGTCGATCTTCGTTTGAATGAGCCCCGCTATGCTTCCCTTCCTAATATTATGAAGGCGAAGAAAAAGACAATTGATGAATTGAGTCTTGAAGAACTTGGTGTTGATGCAAGCCCACGTCTAAGCGTTTTAAAAGTTGAAGAGCCGCAGGGGCGCAAAGCAGGTATTAAAGTTGCAAGCGCTGAAGAGTTGGTAGCTAAACTTAAAAATGAAGCCGGAATTTTTTAAGGAAGGGATGAAAATGGCAATTCTTATTTTAGCTGAACATGATAATGTGAACCTTTCCGAACAAACGGCAAAGACCTTGCTTGCAGCGCAAAAAATCGGTGGAGATATTGATATTTTAATTGCTGGGCATAATGTTGGTAATATTGCCGCTGCTGCTGCAAAGCTATCTAGGGTTAGAGCTGTATTGGTAGGGGATGCTCCCCATCTGGAGCACCAATTGGCAGAGCCTGTTGCCGATCTCATGCTATCGCGCAGCAATTTTTATGATTATTTGCTAAGCCCTGCAACTTCTAGGGGTAAAAATATATTGCCGCGCGTTGCGGCTTTGCTTGACGTGATGCAGATTTCAGACATTGTAGAAGTGGTTGATAGCAGCACATTTAAGCGCCCCATCTATGCAGGTAACGCTATTGAGACGGTAAAAAGCAGTGAAGATAAAAAGGTTATCACTGTGCGCACAACGGCGTTTAGTGGTGCTGTAGAAGAAAACGGTAATGCCAGAATTGAAGCAGTTGGCGTACCGGAAGATAAAGGCTTATCGCAGTTTATCAAGGCTGATGTTACTGCCAATGAGCGGCCTGAACTCACCTCTGCGAAAGTGATTGTGTCAGGTGGACGTGCCTTTGGTTCAGAAGAACATTTCATGCAGCTTTTATTGCCGCTTGCTGATAAATTAGGCGCTGCGATTGGTGCAAGTCGTGCGGCGGTTGATGCAGGCTATGCCCCTAATGATTGGCAGGTTGGCCAAACTGGTAAGGTGGTTGCGCCAGCACTTTATATTGCCATTGGCATTTCTGGCGCAATTCAGCATTTGGCTGGCATGAAAGATTCAGGCATTATTGTTGCTATTAACAAGGACGAAGAAGCACCGATCATGCAAATTGCTGACTATGCTTTAGTGGGCGATTTATTTGATATTGTACCAAAGCTAAACGACTTGCTTTAATTCTTGGTGGACTATTTAAAAATAAGGGGCATCTTTAGGCGTATTATTCGGCTATTGATGCCTTTTTTCCACTATTGAGCGCTTTTCAACAATGGTTTTTAACCATTGTTGAAAAGCAATAAGTGGTGGGTGGTTTGCCTGCTTTTCTGGCCAAACCAACCAATAGCTGCCTAAACCGTCAATATTAGGCTTTAATATAGGTATAAGCTGACCACTTTCCATTGCGCCATGGGCTAAATATTGCGGTAAGAGTGCAACGCCAAGACCAGCCATTGCCGCTTTCATCATTGGTTCAAAATGATCGAAAATCATTGCGGTTTTAAAACTTGGTGATTGGCCGCCTTGATGTGTAAACCAATTTTCCCAAGCCTTGGGGCGGGTTTCTAATTGCAATAATGCCAGCCCTTCCATATCTTTGATAGTTTTAATTGGTTTTTCATGTAAAAGCGCTGTTGAAATATAAGCCGTTAGTTTCTCATCAAATAATTTCATATGATTGGCATCGCGCCAATCAGCCTCACCGAAGTGGATAGCTGCATCAAAATTTTCCTTGTCAAAATTAAAGTGTTTTAATCTTGTGGCAAGTTTAACAAAAATTTGCGGATGCGCTTTGTTAAAATCGGCGAGGCGTGGCACAAGCCAATCACTACTAAAAGCCGGTAAAACTGAAAGTGACAGCGTGTCGCTATGGGTTGTTAGCTGTATACTAGCATTTTCAATAAGGTTTAAAGCCTTGGCAATGTGGTCGGCATAGGTGAGTGCATCTTTGGTCGCGATGAGTTTTTGTAATCGGCGATGAAAAAGTTGTTGTCCTAATTGCTTTTCAAGGTTTTGTACCAAACGGCTTACCGTGCTTTGCGTCAGGTTAAGCGCACGCGCTGCGGCCGCAGTTGAGCCGGTTTTTAAAACCGCTTCAAACGCAGTTAATTGGCTGATTGATGGCAATAATCGGCGTGAGCGCATGTTCCCCTATGCATTTTATACATTACCTTAAAGCAAAATAGCGTTATCATTCTTAAAGTGCAATGCTTATCTTGAAGAGAGAAAGAGTTGGGATATTAGGAGGAATAAAATGTCTAGTGGATTGGCTTCCCGTTCACCCAAGGGGGTTGCATTTAATTGGCAGGATCCATTTTTTTTGGACGATCAGCTTAGCGATGAAGAACGGATGATTAAGGAAACGGCTGCCGCTTTTGCGAAGGCGGAATTATTGCCGCGCATTGAAGAAGCTTATCTTGATGAGGAAACAGATCCACAATTATTTAAGAAAATGGGGCAGGCGGGGCTGCTTGGTATCACCTTACCAGAAAAATATGGGGCAGCGAATGCAGGCTATGTCGCTTATGGTCTTGTTGCAAGAGAAGTAGAGCGAATTGATTCAGGGTATCGCTCGATGATGAGTGTCCAATCGTCCTTGGTAATTTACCCGATTTATGCCTTTGGCTCAGAAGTGCAGCGTGATAAATATTTGCCCGGTCTTGTTGCTGGTGATCTCATTGGTTGTTTTGGTTTGACTGAACCTGATGCTGGTTCTGATCCAAGTGGCATGACGACAAGGGCTGAAAAGATAGACGGTGGCTATCGGCTGCATGGCACAAAAATGTGGATTTCCAATGCCCCTATCGCTGATGTTTTTGTGGTTTGGGCAAAATCTGCCGCCCATAATAATGCTATTCGCGGCTTTATTCTTGAAAAGGGCATGAAAGGTCTTAGTGCCCCTAAAATTGGCGGCAAGCTATCTTTGCGTGCATCAATCACCGGTGAAATAGTGATGGATGGGGTTGAAGTGGGCGATGATGCAATGTTGCCCAAAGTGCAAGGTTTAAGTGGGCCTTTTGGCTGCTTAAACCGCGCGCGCTATGGTATTTCATGGGGGACAATGGGGGCGGCAGAAGATTGCTGGCTTCGTGCACTGCAATATGGCTTGGAGCGTATTCAGTTCAAACGACCGCTTGCCGCCAATCAGCTTTACCAAAAAAAGCTTGCCGATATGCAAACAGAAATTGCCCTTGGTTTGCAGGCATCACTAAGGGTTGGGCGGTTAATGGATGAGGGTAAAATGGCGCCTGAAATGATTTCGATTATCAAGCGCAATAATGCGGGCAAGGCTTTGGATATCGCGCGCCAAGCACGTGATATGCATGGTGGCAATGGTATTCAGATCGAATATCATGTGATGCGTCATGCACAAAATCTTGAAACGGTAAATACCTATGAAGGCACCCATGATATTCATGCTTTAATTTTAGGGCGAGCACAAACAGATATTCAAGCATTTTTTTAAATTAGGGGGATGCTATGGGAGAGGATAATAAGGCGCCATTAGACGGCATAAGAGTTGTTGAATTGGCACGGGTTTTGGCTGGTCCTTGGATTGGGCAAACCCTTGCTGACCTTGGTGCTTGTGTCATTAAGGTTGAAAGCCTAGAGGGAGATGATACGCGAAAATGGGGACCGCCCTTTGTTGAACGCCAAAATATAAACGGTGATATCGATAAGACAGCGGCTTATTTTTACTCTGCCAATCGCGGCAAGGAATCTGTTTTGTGTGATTTTAATGATGATCAGCAATTGGCAAAATTAAAAGAGCTCATAAATGATGCTGATATCCTCGTTGAAAACTTTAAGCATGATGGTCTTAAAAAATATGGGCTGGATCATGCAAGCCTTAGCGCTAGCAATCCGCGGCTTATTTATGCTTCTGTAACCGGATTTGGACAAAATGGCCCGCGAGCTAGCCAGCCAGGCTATGATTTTTTGATCCAAGGCATGAGTGGGATTATGGATTTAACCGGCAATCCCAAAGGGGATCCGCAAAAAGTTGGTGTGGCATGGATTGATATTTTTACCGGTCTTTATGGTGTGATCGCCATACAAGCGGCTTTATATGAACGGCTAAAATCGGGTAAAGGCCAACACATTGATCTTGCATTATTTGATGTTGCAGTGGCAATGTTGGCTAATCAGGCAAGTAACTATCTTTATAGTGGAAAAGTACCCCATCGTTTAGGCAATACCCATCCCAATATCATGCCCTATCAGGTTTTTCCTGCAAAAGATGGCTTTGTTATTATTACTTGCGGCAATGATCGTCAGTTTGCTAATCTGTGCCAAAGTTTGCAGCTTAATCAATTGGTTGGCAATCCACTTTATGAAAATAATGGTAAAAGATTAGAAAATAGCAAGAAGCTTGCCGAAATCTTAAGCGAAAAGACGGCCCAAAAAACACGGGCTGAACTTATTGATTTAATGGGCAAGGTTGGTGTCCCATGTGGGCCAATCAATACGGTGGCAGACGCAATTAATGATCAGCAAATAAAAGCACGCAATTTAAAAATTGAAGTGGAAGGTTTCCCATTGTTGCGTAGCCCCATTCTTTTTTCACGTAGTCCCATGGTTTATGAAAAAGCGCCACCTGTTCTTGGTAACATGAATTGGCAAAGCGCAAAATGGCCAAATGCAGCAACAGTCACCCCAATGTTATGCCGTGAAGAAATTATTAATCTTAAGATCGAATGTGATAAAGAGGAATAAAATGGCGATTAAAACCATAGGTATTATTGGGGCAGGGCAGATGGGTAGCGGTATTGCGCAAACTTTTGCTGCTGCCGATTATTCGGTTCTACTCAACGATTTAAGCGAGGAAAGCCTTAAAGCAGGGATTGCAAAAATTGCTGCCAATTATGATCGGCAAATCTCACGCGCTAAAGCAAGCCAAAGCGACAAGGATAAAGCCTTGGCGAATATTACCACGAGTTTAAGCCTTGGTGATATTGGTAGATGTGATCTCATTATCGAAGCAGCTACCGAGCAAGAAGTGATTAAGAAGCAAATTTTTGATAAATTAAAACCCCATGTAAGCGATAAAACCATCATTGCGTCCAATACGTCTTCAATTTCGATAACGCGTCTTGCCGGCTATAATCAAAACCCTGCCCAATTTTTGGGTATTCATTTTATGAACCCAGCACCAGTGATGCAATTGGTTGAAGTTATTCGTGGTATTGCAACTGATGATGATAGTTTTAATGCTGTGCTCGATGTGGTAAATAAAATCGGAAAAGTTGCTATCAAATCGGCAGATTATCCAGCCTTTATCGTCAATCGGATATTAATTCCGATGATTAATGAAGCAATCTATGTGCTTTATGAGAGTGTTGGCAATGTTACCGATATTGATAATGCCATGAAGCTTGGCGCAAACCAGCCAATGGGGCCATTAGAACTTGCTGATTTTATTGGCCTTGATACTTGCCTTGCTATTATGAATGTTTTGTCGCAAGGCTTTGTTGATTCAAAATATCGCCCATGTCCACTATTGGTGAAATATGTTGAAGCAGGGTGGCTAGGGCGTAAGAGCGGCATTGGCTTTTATGATTATCGCAATGGCGAGCCAATCGCTAGTCGTTAAATCATTTTGGCTTAAAATAACATAGTCAATCATAATTGATGTTGTTGATCATTGCCTGTTTTGTGCTTATGTGTGCTGCGTTTCTTCCATTGTTTATAAATGCAACAAAATATGCGCTGGTTAAAAAAATGTCTTTTTCCCTCTTGCCAAAAGAAAATTCATGACATAAAAACGTTATGTTATTTTATAACATTTAGTTTGTGGAAAAATTTTGTTCATGAAAGAGGCTTGGTTTATGTCTGATATTATTTCAAAATGCGTGGGTGCATTTGGTGCAACAGCACTTCTTTTAACTCCAGTTGCTAGTTTTGCAAATAGTGGCGCGCAGCAGGTTGCCGCCGCAGAACATGATCACGCCCATGAGCATTCGCACGCCCACGCCCATGATGAAGAGCACGGCCACAGTGATCCAATTTATAAGGGCTATTTTAAAGACGATCAAGTAAAGGCGCGCGAACTTACCGATTGGGATGGTGATTGGCAGTCCGTTTATCCATATTTAATGGATGGCTCGCTTGAAACTGTTTTAGAAGCTAAAGCAAAAAAAGGTCCGCAAACGATTGAGGAATATCGGGATTATTATAAAACTGGTTATAATACCGATATTAATCGCATTGTTATTGATGGCAGCAAAGTCACTTATTATAAAAACGACAAACCTTATAGCGGCGAATATGCTAGCGATGGTCATGAAATACTCACCTATAAAAAAGGCAATCGTGGTGTAAGGTTCATCTTTAAAAAGATATCTGGCGATGCTGATGCACCACAATTCATCCAATTTAGTGATCATGGTATTTTCCCAGCTAAGGCCGAACATTATCATCTTTACATGGGTAATGACCGCGCTGAATTGCTAAAGGAAATGGATCATTGGCCAACCTATTATCGCTCGTCATTAAATGCCAAGCAAATTGCTGATGAAATGCTTGCCCACTAAAATTGTTAAGCTGATTTAAAAGTTTTCCGATCATGATCATTCCCATGATCGGCGCGCGCCAGAATGTTTATGTATAAGCTCCAATTTATCACACCTATTCTGGCGCGCTTTTTTTGTTTAAAAATTCAATAGTGATAGTTAAACTGCTCTATCAAAAATATTGGCTTTAGGGCCAGGACCTATTAATTAGCATTGGTAAAAAATTTTGATTTTGTTGACGATGTCTTTATATGGGCTCATATAAAACCGACATATATTTAACCGAAATTCTAAACACCAATTGAAATCTCGGTCTGTTAACCAAACGCGGTAAGCATTATTAAACTGCTTTTGAAGTTCCTTCAGGATATCATAGCAATTACCGCCAAAGTAATCTTCTTGCAGCTCGCCTAGTTAAATAAACATAGCCATAAATAATTAGGCTTTTTCTTATGTTACTTAACCATTTACCAATATTTTGATCGCCACGTTCGAAAATGATGGGTATAGATTTTTGGCTATTTATATAACTAAATTCCCAAGGAAAATTATTATCCAGTTTTTGATCTAGCTTTTGCTTATCCAATTTGTTTTTAAAAATGCTTAGTTGCTTTTTGGGATACAGATGGCGCCACCATCTTTTTCATTTGCAATTATATGTAAGATTTTAAAATACTTTGTTTTTTTATTTGCGCAGTGGTTTTTTGTCTTTATAAGATTAAATAGTTTATTCAATTTAAGACTGCAACGCAAATTTCAATCAAGGCTAAAAATGAAAAAAATTACAATCCTTCTTGGTGGGCAGTTAGAAGTAACGCCGCGATTGATGGGGCAAATTGCTGGGAGTACTGTTATTGCTGCTGATAGTGGTATTCGACATGCTGAAACGTTGGGTGTTGAACCTTTCTTATGGTTAGGTGATTTTGATTCGACCCAAGAAGCAGATATTGCCCGCTATAGAGAAATTCGTCGCCAATCCTACCCTGTTGAAAAAGACATGACGGATGGCGAAATTGCCGTTCATGTAGCATTGGCTGAAGGAGCTGATGAGATCATTTTATGTGGGGCTTTTGGTGGTAGCCGTAGCGATCATGCCTTATTGCATATGACCATGGCGGCCGCTTTAGCACAAAAGGGTGTGAAGCTTTTATTGACAAGCGGCGGCGAGGAGGCAACCCCTCTTGCGCCTGGCGATCATGTATTTGATTTGCCTGATGATACGCTGTTTAGCATCATTGCATTTTCGCAAATGTCAGAATTATCTATTCAAGGTGCGCATTGGCAATTGCAAAATGCCCAATTGGATTTTGGCTCTTCGCTTACCTTATCAAATAGGGTGCAAGGTACGCTTTTTGTGTCATTTGAAAATGGTTCTGGCATTCTTATTGCAAATTTGAAAGAATAATTGATTAAATATAGCTTTTAGCAGTCAATCTTTGTAAGATATCACAATTATTCATCACTTGTTCATCAGTTATAGAATAAGTTAACGATAAAGCATGATTTCATGGTAACAAAAAAGTTGACTGATAGGCTATTTATTCTGACTTTTTTTAGCCGTATTATCAACACATGATAGTGAAATCAGATATTGATTTGAGAGAGGTATTTATTATGTTGAAACGTATTTCAGTTATTGCTGTTACCGCAATTATGGGTTTTGCAGCCGTTGGTTGCACCCAACAAGAACAGCGCACAGCTGGTTATGGTGTTGGTGGTGCAGCGCTTGGTGCGCTTGCTGGTGGTGCAATTACTGGTTCTGGTCGCGGTGCCCTTGCAGGTGCTGCTATTGGCGGCGCTGCAGGTACTCTTCTTGGTGTTGCTCAAACACGTAATGGCGTTCAATATTGTAACTATCGCGATGCTTATGGCCGCGTATATCAAGCACCTTGCAACTAATAATCTATAATAGTTGACAATATTAAAGCAGCGTTTGCTCCATGCAACGCTGCTTTTTTATATTTAAATTTGTGATGCATTGGGTTTGACACATTATTCACCTCAATAAAAAACGCTGCTATAGCAAAATAGCAGCGCTCTAAAAAACAATTATTTAGATCAAATAGCTTTATTTAATCACCATAACAGGGCGTTCACTCATCGCCATTACTTCTGATGCTTGGCTACCCAGAATAAGACGGTTAACGCCACGGCGACCATGTGATGCGACAATAATGAGATCGGCATCATGCTCATTAGCTGCATCCACAATACCAGCTGCTGCCAACTGATTTTCCGCATGGATACCTTGCGCTTTTACATTAAATTGATGAGCTTTATTTAAAGCAGATTCAAGAATTCTTTTTGCACTTGATTCCATTTCCTTACGAAAATCTTCAAATGCACCAGGGCTTGATGCCCATTCTGCACCCATAACAATACCGTAAGAAGGCATCATACTGGTGACTGTTACAATAAATAGCTCGCCACCTGTTTTTACAGCCAGTTCAATTGCTGCATCAACGCCTTTTTCAGCAAGCTCTGACCCGTCTGTTGCAACTAAAATTTTCTCATACATTTGCAAAACTCCTTACTTGCTTGCCAATAATGGTCAGATCTTCTGCCTTTAGCATTTTCAATTAATCGTGATGGTTAATTATTCATCATACGAATTTGATAAAAATGCTATTGTAGTTTTTCTGTCCTCACATAATAGATATTGGCATGTTTCATCAAAAAAACAACCAATTTTGCCAAAAATTTCGTATTATTTCGCAGCTTTTAAGTCCTTTTTAAACTATTTTTAGAGCTAATCTAATTGAGGGGGCAAATCATTGATTATAATCAATTTGATCTTATAGATTTTAATAGTTTTGGGTGAGTTATTTGCTTATATCTATCAAAATATAAATGATGGCAGAAAATTAACAAATATGCATTATTGCTACCTGATGGTTAGATAATTGACACATTTGACCTATAGGGCAATGAAGTAAAGTTTTGTTGCGCAACGAAATGTTGTCTTGTAAGTTTAGGCTTCAACTTAATATTGATTTTCTTGGGGTGTAAATGTTGTAAATTCACCTTAAAGTTGAGGTGTTATGCATTTTTGTATGAATATTAATATAAAGCGTATTATTGAAACCTAAAAAACTACTTTTAGGCAAATATGTTTAAGGTAAAGGTCAAGGCATTTTGATTATTCAATCTTTGATCAAGATGTTTAAGGAAATTGGAAATAGTGTAATGTTTAGATTTTTAGCTTTAATTTTGTCGCTTAGTATAACTGTTTTTTCTTTTTCCTCCGCTTTTGCTAATCCCTATATTGTTGTTGATGTGCAAACAGGTCGCGTGCTTGCCCATAACGAAGCTTTTGATCGTTGGTATCCTGCCTCTCTTACTAAACTTATGACCGCTTATGTCACATTTCGTGCATTACAGCGTGGTGAAATTAGCCTAGAAACACCTATCCGTATTACCACGACTGCTGCGCAATTACCGCCAAGCAAATCTGGCTACAAGGCTGGCTCCACATTGACCCTTGATACAGCTTTAAAGATTATGATGGTTAAGTCGGCCAATGATATAGCAACATCTATTGGTACTGCGGTTGGCGGTTCTGATGATGCATTCGTTGCGCGTATGAACTCCGAGGCGACTAGGATCGGTATGGTGGGTAGCCATTTTGCTAATGCAAGCGGACTACCCGATCCTGCTAATTATTCAACTGCACGTGATCTAGCTGTTTTAGCCGCGCAAATTCGTCGCGAGTTTCCTCAATATGCGCATTATTTCAATATTCCAGCTATTGATTATGGCAATGGGGCCAAGTTGGTTCCTAACACTAATAATTTGATTGGTCGCTTCAATGGTGCCGATGGCATGAAAACCGGCTTCATTTGTTCTTCAGGCTTTAATCTTGCCGCTTCAGCAACGAGAAAAGGGCGCATTATCGTTGCTGTCGTCTTGGGTGCAGAACGCATTGATCAACGTGAAGGCCTATCAGCGCAATTATTAAATGATGGTTTTAAAAGCGCTGGTTCACAACAATTGACCTTAGTCACATTGCGTCCATATGGCAGTAAATTATCGCAGGCAACTGATTTACGTCAAACAATTTGCACAGAAACTGCTTGGCAGGAGCGTTTGCAATATCGTGATGAAAATGGAAAAATTCAATTTTCTTCGCCGTTCATGTCGGCATTGGATATAAATAACATAGCTGCTATTCCGGTTCGTTTATTGGCTGCGCCTCCAGTTTTAAAAGCAGGACAAGTGCCAGATTGGAAAGTGCCCGTTCCAGTTGCAAAGCCTTCATTTTAAAAAAGGGCTTACCCAGCCTTCAAGAGCAAACATTAAATAAACGTATTTTCAATGTTGTAATTTTGATTAGCAAAATTGTAACATTGATCGATAATGTCTAAATATCTTATATTAAGAGCGATGATTTATTAGCTTCGAACTTAATGAGAAATATCAATTTGCTTAAAAATTAAGATTGTTAACTATTCATTCACCATAAGTCTATAAATATTATAAACGAAAGAGGACCGATCTATTGGTTCATTGATTTGATATAATAATCTGCTTGCCATTTTGGGCTAGCCAATGACGGGAGATCCAGCTGTGACATCCATGCTCGCGGATAATTTGGATTTTAAAACATCGACTGCATCCATTGCTGTGCAGCGTTGGGCACGCCGTCTAAGTGTTGGGCCGTTTTTTCGGTGGCGTTTTAGCGGCTTTAGTCCGCAACAGATTTTAAATCGTCCCATTGATTTACATTTAGCTGATCCCTATCTTGCTCATGAATTTTATCATGGGCGGTTTCCACTTGCTGGCCGTATTGTCCAGACCGGATCTATTTCACCCTTTGTGGTTGTCCCTCCAACCAGAGAGTGGCAAAACGCCTTGCATGATTTTAGCTGGCTACGCCATATGGCTGCAGCTGAAACAGAGCTTGCAAATGCTCATGCGCGTTCATTATTGGGTGATTGGATTGATATTTGCGGTAAACGTATCCACGGCAATGTTTGGGATGGTGCAGTTACTGCTGGTCGGATTATTTCATGGCTCACACATTCAGATATTTTATATGAAAGTGGCAATACCGCGTTTAAAAAGCGGTTTTTAAGGTCACTTGGCCTGCAGGTACGCTATTTGCGCACCGCGGTCAAAACTATGGATCTAAATGAGCACCGTTTGCTCGCTCATATTGCCCTTACTTTTGCGGCTTTAGCTTTACCTGTATCACAACGAGTTGCAAAGCGCACGACGCGCAATTTGGAGCGCGAATTGCAAAAGCAAATATTGCCCGATGGTGGTCATATTTCACGCAATCCAGCTATTTTACTAATGCTTCTATCGCATCTTATTGCGCTGCGTCACTGCTTTGCCCAAAGCGATATTGAGGTGCCAGAGGTTTTACATGCAGCCGTTGAACGCATGCTGCCTGCCTTGCGTTTTTTTCAGCATCGCGATCAAAGTCTTGGTAATTTTAACGGCGTTGGCCCCACGCTATCTGATCGCCTTGATATTATTTTGCAATCGGATGAAACTGCTGGTAATCCTTTTAGTCATGCACCGCATTCTGGTTATCAGCGTTTGGCTGCGGGTGGCACAACCGTCCTTGCTGATACGGGCAAGGCACCAAGTGGCGCAATTTCAAAAACAGCCAATGCAGGTTGCTTATCCTTTGAAATGTCGTCTGGTATTAAAAAATTTGTGGTAAATTGTGGTGTTGATCCATATGGACCAGAAGAATTTCGTTTTTCTGGTCGCTTGACTGCGGCTCATTCTACGGCAACCATAAATGATACTTCATCATGCCGTTTTCGTAAAAATGGTCGTGTAGATAGTGCCATTACAGCCGGGCCGTCTAAGGTTGTGGTAAAACGTCTTGAACAAGATGGTCAATCTGGATTTATAGCTCTTCACGATGGTTATGCACGTAGCTTTAATGTGTTGCATCAGCGCACGATGATGCTATCTGATGATGGCATGGTTTTGGAAGGTGCGGATTCATTTCTCAAAGCTAATAAAGCACAAGCCTTCAAGGCTGCAAAAAATATTGCAACAATTCGCTTTCATTTGCACCCCGACGTGGAGGTTAGTCGCAGTGAAAGCGGTGCTTTACGTTTGGAAGTAATGGGCGCAGATAGTTGGAGCTTTCAAACTGATGCACCCTTGCATTTAGAAGATTCTATCTATTTTTGTGGTCTTAAAGGGCCAACAAAGACCCGTCAAATCGTTATTTCATGTGATATTGCCAATGCCAATGAAGTTTATTGGGCATTTCAACGTTTATCACCTATTGCTAAAAGCCAACCTAATTTGTCGCTTGATTTTGCTGTTGATGATATTTGAGCTACGGATTAGAAATCTGCCCATACTCTTCTTAAATAAATGGAGTAGTTAAAAATAATTTGCAAAAAAGGGTTTATACTTCTTGCGAATTGTTCTAAAAACCCCATTTGTTTGACAAAGAATTTTGACTTGTTACTGCAAGAGTAGTAAAAGAGTTAAAAATTCCAGCCATTGAGGGTAGACATATGGAAAAATTTACAAAGCTCACTGGCGTTGCTGCTGCCTTGCCAATTGTCAATATCGATACAGATATGATCATTCCAAAGGATTATCTTAAAACGATTAAACGCACTGGGCTTGGAAAAGGTCTTTTCGCAGAGCTTCGCTATAATGAGGATGGTTCAGACAATCCTGATTTTGTGCTCAACCAACCAGCCTATCAGCATGCGCAAATTTTAGTTACTGGCGATAATTTTGGTTGTGGTTCCTCGCGTGAGCATGCTCCTTGGGCGCTAGCAGATTTTGGTATTCGTTGTGTTATTTCAACATCCTTTGCTGATATTTTCTATAATAACTGTTTTAAAAACGGTATTTTGCCGATTAAAGTAACGCAAGAAGAGCTTGAGTCTTTGCTTGATGATGCAACTCTGGGCGCAAATGCTACTTTAAGCGTTGATCTTGAAACGCAAGAAATTCGTCGTCCTGATGGTGGTATTATAAAGTTTTCGATTGATGAATTCCGCCGTCATTGTATGCTCAATGGTTTAGATGATATTGGCTTAACTTTACAAAAAGTATCAGAAATTGATACATTTGAAAAAAGTGAAGCGCAAACCCATCCCTGGGCTTAAATAACGCTAAAAGTTGAATTGATTTTAAGGTACAGAACATATTGCTGTTCTGTACCTTGATTTTGTTTAGCTTTGTCTTAAATTTGTAATAGATGACCTATCATTATCGAAAATAGGTATTCAGATATGGTTGTGTTTTACAAAAAATGCCAAAGCGCTAAAGTCATAAAGCACAAATAATTTTGAAACTTGTGTTATCTTTCATGATTTTTATTAATTTTGTTTAAAACACTTGGTAATTTAAAATAGACACGATATATCAAACAAAAATACCTGATGGGCTTGAAAGTAAGTATTATATGGCGCGTATGGACCAAAGCCGAGATTGGAAAGCAAAGCTTGCACCTTCTCTTGGCGAATTAGATTCTCTTACAGTTGAGGCTTATGCTCAATTGCCTGAAAAGTTTCGTGCTTTATGTGGGGATTTGATTATTAGTGTAACCGATTTTCCTGAAGATCAAATCATTGAAGATATGGGGTTGGATTCACCTTTTGAATTGCTTGGACTTTTTGAAGGTAATGGTATTGGTGAGCGCTTTAGTTTTCCCACCGGCGAAAAGCAAAATCGCATGACTATTTTTCGCCGTGCTATACTTGATTATTGGTCGGAAAATCCAGAAACTTTAGGCGATATTCTTACACAAATTCTTATCTATGAGATTGGTAATCATTTTGGATTATCCGATAAGGATATGGAGCAAGTTGAGGAAGCTGCCGAAACCTGTCTTTAAATAGTAGCATGTTTTCATTGACAACGCGGCTTAATCTTAAAAGCCATATTTAATATTTTGCATTTCTATAATCTGTTTCCTATATAATCTCCCATAAAGATGGTAATAAATAATATTATTTTTTGCAAAAACCTGTTGAGTGGTTTTGCGTTAAAATCTGTAAAGCGAAAATAGCGCATGCCACGGGACTTGATTAATGTGGATGTGCTTTGGGATTGGTTTTATTTATGCGTGGAATAGTTATCAGTTTTAGTCGTAATCGTGGTATGATTTCGGGTGATGATGGCCGGCGTTATGGTTTCAGTCATCTCGATTGGTCGGGCAGGGGAACCCCACAAGCTGGTACGCAAGTCGACTTTCTCGATCAAGGCACCAACGCTAAAAACATATTTCCACTTAAAATCGAGCGCGATTATTCAAAACTTATTTTAGCGTTGATTTGTCTCTTCTTGGGTATTTTTGGGGTGCATCGATTTGCTGTTGGTAAAATAGGTACGGGGATACTTATGTTGTTATCCACTTGCACTGGATATGGCGCAGCTATTACTCTTATTTGGGCTGTTATCGATTTCATCTTTATTGTAACCAGTAACTTCACTGATAAGAATGGCAATAAAATTGAGTAAAATTTATTGAAATATTTCTTTCAACCATATTAAAACGCCAATTTGCACTTTTAAATTGGCGTTTTTCTAATTTCTATTATTCTTCTATAACTTTTAGTATAATCTTGCCGATATGGCTGCTTTCTTCCATAAGGCGGTGGGCAGTTTCTGCTTCAGTAAGCGGAAATACCGCGTCAATTAATGGTTTTATTGTCCCTGCTGCCAATAAAGGTAGAACATGGGTTTCTAACGCCTTAGCGATCAAAGCTTTGAAGGGTATTTCGCGCGCACGCAAGGTTGAACCTGTATGAACCAACCGCTTACGCATGAGATCATTAAGGTTTACTGTTGCCTTATGGCCATTTAAAAATGCGATCTGGACAATGCGCCCCTCAATGGCGGCAATCTTATAATTCCGTTCGGTATAATCGCCGCCAACCATATCAAGAATAACATTAACACCCTTTTTTTCCGTAATGCGATTTATTTCCGTGACAAAATCTTGTTCTTTATAATTTATCGCATGGTCTGCACCAAGCGCAAGGCAAGCATCACATTTTTGTTTTGACCCAGCAGTTATAATGACTGTTGCACCAAAAGCTTTACCAAGTTGAATAGCTGTAGTGCCGATGCCTGAACTGCCACCATGGATAAGCAAAATTTCGCCGCTTTTTAGACCGCCGCGATCAAATACATTGCTCCACACGGTGAAGAAAGTTTCGGGTATTGCTGCGGCTGTGACATAGTCCATATGGTCTGCCATTGGCAAGACTATGCTTTCATCTACGGTAGCATATTGAGCATAGCCACCACCGGCAATAAGTGCAAAAACGCGCGCCCCCAGTTTAAAGCGCTTTGCGCCATCACCTAAAGCGACCACTTCGCCCGCAATTTCAAGACCAGGCAATGGCGAAGCACCATCAGGAGCGGGATAAAGGCCCATACGCTGCGCAACATCAGGGCGATTTACGCCGGCTGCATGAATCTTTACCAATATTTCATTGGCCTTAGGTTTCGGGATGGGTACTTCACAAGGCTTCAATACCGATGGATCGCCAAAAGCACTGATTTCAATTGCAGTCATCGTTTCTGGTAACATCACAGAATCCTTTTATATCTCGGCACCTTTTATGCCATTCGTCATGACATTTAACAGTGTAGCTTGCTGTTTAAAAAACGGCAACGTTAGATATGATATTGTGCTTTCTCGGCTATTTCAAAAGTTGGTTTTAGCACCACCTTTAGGACTTTATTTGGATATTCATAAGTTCGCCATTAATATCAAAATCCAAAAATATTTTAAAATCACCAAGCGAAAGTCTACCATCGCTATTTTGCGATATAATATCATTTAAGCTAAGTGTTTCCACAGTTTCTCTTGAAATAATTTCGGATTCTGCATCATGTTTATCAAGACTAATTATGCCTGAAAATGGTTCACCATTTATTATGCTAAAGCTGAAATTGGACATCAAGCTGATCCTCAAATTGAGATTGCGTGTCTTGGGTTATATAGCTTGCTGATGAACTGCATTTAAAATTTGTTTCAATTTAACAAGCAGTTAAACAAAGCCATTTATTGATAAATTTCCAATGCTGAAACTTCGCCATTTTCATCAAAATCAAAAATTATATCGACTTTTCCTAATGAATATTTTTCTCCAGTGAATTTTTTAAGAAAATTACTGAGAAAAAAGCCATCACCTAAATTTCTTGGAACGATTTCGCCTTCTTTATTCAGCTTATTTATCTCAATAAAGGCCATGAATGATGCATCATTGGTTATATTTAACTTAAATTTAGCCATAGACTTATCCTAAGGATACACTTTATTCGTGGCATCTATTGAAAGCGTTCTATCCATTCAAGGGGTAGGCGGCGAGGGCGGCCATTAGCATTGATAATTGCTGCCTCTACCTCGGCGCCAACCAATAATTTATCACCGCGTAAAATTTTCTGCTGCATTTTAACCCGTGCTGCACTTACATGGCTAATGGTTGTTTCAACACATAAAACGTCGTCGATTTTAGCAGGAGACGCAAAATCAAGCGACATGCGGCGCACAATCCAAGCCACTGCCTCATTGGGGCCAGCTTCCGCCATAATATGATGATGAATATCAGAAAGGCGTAAAAATTCCGTGCGGCCACGCTCGAAAAACTCAAGATAGCGACCGTGATAGACGACGCCTGAAAAGTCAGTGTCTGCATAATAAACGCGCACCATCAGCTGATGTATACCATCTTTAATTTCACCGCAAAAGGCAATATTTTTTTGATTGTCGCTCATATCTATCATAATCATTTCTCTTTTTGTTTTTGCGGCTTTATTGCGTTTTTGACGGTTAAGGTAAAGCAGGCTTAATCGCTTTCCTCATCATCAAAAAGACCAATTTGAGCAGCCCCTACCATATTTTCAGGCGCACGCAGACCCAAATGCCGCCATGCATTTTGCGTCAATACTCGTCCTCGCGGTGTACGCTGGATAAAGCCTTGTTGAATTAGGTAAGGCTCGATAATATCTTCAATAGCATCACGCGGTTCTGATAATCCTGCGGCAATAGTTTCAATACCGACAGGGCCGCCGCCGAAGTTTTGCGCAATCATGAATAAATAGCGGCGGTCAAGTTGGTCTAGTCCAAGGCTATCAACCTCAAGCCGCGATAAGGATTCATCAGCAATTTTACGGTCGATTATATTTGTTTTGGCAACCAAGGCAAAATCACGCACGCGGCGCAATAAGCGGCCAGCAATACGTGGTGTACCACGCGCGCGGCGGGCAATTTCACGCGCCCCATCATCGGTGATCTGCATATGCATGATGCGGGCGCCGCGCCGCACAATGAGTTCCAACTCATCCACCGTATAAAAATTTAGCCGTACCGGAATACCAAAACGGTCACGCAGCGGTGTAGTGAGCAACCCAAGACGGGTGGTGGCAGCAACGAGGGTAAAGCGTGCTAAGTCAATTTTAACCGAGCGTGCAGCTGGTCCTTCACCAATGATAAGATCAAGCTGAAAATCTTCCATTGCCGGATAGAGAATTTCTTCAACTGCTGGGCTTAACCGATGGATTTCATCAATAAACAATACATCGCGTTCTTCCAAGTTGGTTAACAGCGATGCAAGATCACCAGCTTTAGCGATAACAGGACCAGAGGTTGAACGGAAATTAACCCCTAATTCTTTTGCCATGATTTGAGCAAGGGTGGTTTTACCAAGCCCGGGAGGACCAACAAATAAAACATGGTCTAATGCTTCATTGCGCACTTTTGCGGCTTCAATAAAAATTTTAAGATTAGCGCGGGCGGCTGCTTGGCCAACAAAATCATCAAGGGTTTGCGGGCGTAAACTTGTGTCGGTATCTTCCCCGCGCTTATCAGCGGCAATTAATCTATCGGGCTTTTCCATGTTTATTTACCTTGATAATTCTTTAAGCCCAAGCCGAATAAGGGTGGCAGATTCTGCTTCATCGCCAGCTTGCTTCAAGGCACTTGCTACGGCATTGGCGGCCTGTTCGCGTGAATAGCCAAGATTAGTAAGCGCAGAAACAGCATCGGAAACGGAAGAGGGGGCGTTTGCACTGCCAATATCTTCAAGCATGCCAAAATTTTCATTGCTAATGGTCGAAAAAGCAGGGGCCTTGCCTTGCAACTCCGTAATCATACGCTCTGCCACTTTTTTGCCAACTCCTGGTGCGCGTGAAATCATCGCAACATCACGCAAGGCAATGGCATTGGCAAGTTCGCCAGCACTCAAGGTTGCAATCACTGCAAGGGCAACTTTTGCACCAACGCCTTGCACATTTTGCAAAATTTTAAACCATTCTTGATCAAGCTTGGTGGTAAAGCCATAAAGACGGATAAAATCTTCACGTACATGGGTTTCAATAAAAAGTGTTACCGCTTCACCGATTGAACCTAAGGTCGCTAGCGTGCGGTTGGACAAAAATACGACATAGCCCACACCATGGACATCAAGAATGATATGATCATCGCCAATTTCGTCAATAATACCCTTGAGCTTACCAATCATATATTCACCTTTATGCACTTACCCGCATGCGGGCTTTTAATGACAATGTTTGGCGATTATGCGAATGACAAATAGCAATAGCCAAAGCATCTGCTGCATCGTTTGAGTCAAAGGTTGCGCGTGGCATTAAAACCTTTACCATCATATGAATTTGTTGCTTTTCGCCATGACCAACGCCAATCACCGCCTTTTTAACAGCATTAGGCGCATATTCACTAACAGGCAAGCCATAAAGCGCAGGAACTAGCATGGCAATGCCCCGTGCTTGACCAAGTTTAAGGGTAGCGGTTGCATCCTTATTAACAAAAGTATGCTCAACCGCTGCTTCACTTGGCGCAAATTCGCGTAGTACCTTAAATAAACCATCATGCAATTGGCAAAGACGTGTAGCAAGATCACATTTATCATCTGATTTAACTGTGCCGGCGCCAATGAAGCTAAGCTTATTGCCTTCGCTTTCAATTATACCCCAACCAGTATTGCGCAATCCTGGATCTATGCCAACAATTCGAATCATTTTTAACCTATGCCCTTATTTGATACTCTTTTAGCATGGTAATTGTAATAAGTGAACAAAAGGGAAACGAAAAAGCAGTCGCGCCAAAATAAGGACAATAAATGAAAGTGGTGAACAACGAATATCGACAAATTACAAGAAAAATAAACCTATTTATCAGCTTTGCTCTTCAAACCCTTGTGGGACATAAGCAACACGGGCGTAATTTTTGGTTACCAACTCCCTTGATAATTCTCGTCCTATCTGCCCTTTTTCGTTGCAAATGCGCCAAATTTCGTTGCGGCGAAAAAACATGCCATTGGTTTCACGAATAAAGGCATGGTTTTCTTCTATAACATGATAGCGGTAGGGTAGGTCATCTGAGCAACGCAATTCGCCTTCTAAACATTTTTCGGAAAACCATAAGCGAATTTGAAACGTATGGTTGGTATTATTTTTAAATTGGTAATCTCGGTAATTATAAAATACCGTTGCACCGCTACCAAAAGGTAACACACGTCCATCATCAGGAAAGGGATCATAAGAATGATGATAACGTTCGGTAACAGTGAGGGGAGAATGGATAACCAGCCAATGAATAAGGTTGGAAATTTGGCAAATGCCACCACCAATACCGGCACGCGGCTTACCAAAGGATATTTCCATACCTTCTAAAAATCCGCGTTTTTCAGTTGGTTTACCAACACGACGACAAAAGGAAAAGGTTTCCCCTGGTTTAATGATTAGACCATCAATTGTTTGAATAGCAATTTTTAAATTGGTTACCTTATTGCGTTGCAGTTGCATATCGCTTTCACCAAGCTTTTTTAACAAAACCGATTGGTGTTTTTTGACGCGGTAGGGTAAAAGTTCACTTTTTTGATGCTTGGCATAGTGCTTGCCATCGCAATACCACAAGCATTGCCGCCATGAACGGCGTAAAAATACTGATATTTTATATAAAATAGGATGATAGCTGCTAAGCGGTTTACGTGCCACAATAATGCCTATATTTTAAATAGAGTTAAATAATGTATAAATTGATATTTTCCACAGCAGATATAAATGAAAAGGTAGAAGAATATACCTATCTGTTTAAGCTGAAGATATATTTAAATCTATATTATGCAAATAATTATTTTTCCAAAATAATGTTTAGAGACGTTTATAAAGAAAACAATTATTGTAGTGAAGATTTAGGTAGCAATAACGGTTTAGATATTTGGATTACCCAATGCTCATTATATAATGGGCCGATGGCGTTAAAAGATGTACAAGAAATACATCTCAATAGGTGTGATAATCGATTTGCGGTAAGTATCAAATCTGCTTCTGACAAAATTGATCTGCAATGTTGGCGCTTAGAAATATATCAGCATAACCAAGATCGCATCACATTTTTTCCATCAATTGATAAAGATCGTCTCCCTATATTTGATAGAAAAGGGCAAGATACTATAAATTAGCTTGTTAAAAATATGTATGATATTGTTTTTTCAACCGACGATATAAATCAAGATCAAGAAGAATATATATATGTTTTTGATACGGTGAAAGTTTTAAATCTTTATTATGTTAATAATCATTTTTCAAAATTATTGTTTCGAGATGCAAGTATGGAAAATGGTTGCTTTAGTGAAAAAGGCGCGAAGGATATTTGGGTGTTTGAATGTTCGCATTATAAGGGACCTTTGGCATTATTGGACGCGCAGGAAATCCTATTCCATAGGCATCAAGAAGGTTTTCAAATATCTATAAATGCGTTGGCGGGCAAGATTGATTTGCAATGTTGGCGATTGGAAATATACCAACACAAACAGGATCGGCTTAGGTTTTTCCCCTCGATTGATGCTCATCGTCTTTCGATATTTAACCAAAAACAGACACTTAGAAAAAAGTAAAATAGGCTAATTGGGGGGATTAATTTACGATAGCTTCCCCATAGTCAAAGAAGTCTATTCCATAAAAGCTGCCTTGAATTAGATAAAGGTTGTGAATTTTCTAGAAGCGTTGGGTTTTGAGTAAAAATAAATATGAGCTTATTGATAAACTGGTATATTCGCCTTTTGGTAGTTTACTTCATAGATTTGTATAATATTTTGTTCTTCTTGCTTTAATATTAATAAATTTATGGGATAACCAATTAAAGATGTATCCGCAAAAGGAAAGTAATTTGATAAATAGGTATTTTACGCAACAAGATATATTAGAAAATAACGTAACGGTTGAAATATTTGAGTATTACGCGAAGACTGAAGATTTGAATTACGTTGACGTTATAAAAATATTTATTAAAATTTTAGAAAATCTAACAAATCAAGTTAATCATGATTTTTTTAAATATATAGAATATGCTAAAGAATTTTATTATGGACCACATGTAGGAGATGAAAAGTTTCTTGAGGAAAAAAGAGTGAGTCTATGGAAAAAGATGGGTAAAGACCCGAACAGTCAGTTATATAAAGAGGGTAGACCTATAATCTATCCGTTATTTAGTGAAAAGGTTGCAATTGAAATGAAGGGGGAAGAACTATACATGCTTATTCCTTGTTTTATTTTTGATTTACTTAATTTGAATCTCAATAATTGGCAATATATAGAGCCTTGTGTTGCGGAATATTACGGCGAAATTTCAAAAGCATAGCTTTAAATTCTAATTGCCTTCAATAATTTAAGATTTATCTACCTTCAACGTCCAGAGGATTTGGATAAGATTATATCCTCTGTGCTCTTTTTTTGAAGTTTTTATGCTTATGAGTTTTAATCAAAATTAGCTTTTTAGGGCTTGCGTCTTTTCGTTGCGCCGCTCATTGAAAATAAGCCAAAGATTACGAATATAAATAAATAGTCCGGCACCTTGACCCAGAATAAACACTGGTTCTTTACGGCTAATGGCATAAACAAATAGGATTAAACCGCCGCCAAGGGAAAAAAACCAGAAGGCAACGGGCACGATTGAACGTTTTGCACGCTCTGACGCCAGCCATTGAACGACAAAACGCATAGTAAACATGAGCTGCCCACAATAGCCAATAACCGCCCACCAATCCATTTGCGCCACAAACACTTCATGGAACCATGCGCCTAGTGCATCAAACATTTTCGGTATTTCCTGTTGCTTCGTCTAAATTTGTGGTTGGGTTTAACTTTAATTCGCTAACCTTTGGTACGATTTTAAATCGGCGGCGAAGCCACCATACTCCAAATAGATCAAGAACGCCGACTAAGGCGCGATCTAAGATACCATAATTGGATTTGCCGTGTACACGTTCGCGGTCAATAACATCAAGATGGCCAACTTGATATCCTTCACGCAAAACAAGGGCAGGTAAATAACGGTGCCAACCATTAAAGTAAGGTAGTTTTTTAAAAATATCGGCGCGTACAGCTTTTAATCCGCAGCCAGAATCGCGCGTATTATCTTTCAATATCGCTTGGCGCAAACCATTGGCCATGCGCGATGAAAATTGCTTCAATTTCGTGTCGGTACGTTTCAGTCTTTGACCTGCGACTAAGCCCATATCTTCACCACCTGCAATTAATTTATCGGCAAGTTGTGGTAAATAGGCTGGGTCATTTTGACCATCACCATCAAGACTAACGATTATGCTCCCCGATGCTGCATAAACACCCGAACGTAGTGCGCAGCTTTGGCCCGAAGAGCGATCATGACGAATATGGCGCAAAGGTTTGCCTGCTTCCATACGGGTAGCTAAAAGTTTGGCAGTTGTGTCGGTTGAGCCATCGTCAACTACTAGCACTTCATAATTGCGCCCAGTCATTGCATTGTCAATTTCGTCTAATAAAAAACCTAAGTTTTCAGCTTCATTACGGCAAGGTATGACAACAGAAATTTTTTTATCTGGCAAAGATATAATCCTTGACGTTACAGCATGCAGCCTTGAAATCGATCTGGCTTTATGCATTGGGTTAAATAAAGTCTATAAGCGTTTATTAGCGCAGTTAGCTAAAGAATATCTTTTAATCCAATCTCATGGCGATGGCAATTATCTTTATACTAAGATAGCTTTGCACTTTAATATTTTAACAATAATCATATTTTTAAATTGTCGCTAACCAGTGCGCATTGGCAAAAAACGTTCATCTTCGCTATAGCCGTCTTTTTTCAGCATTTTTTCAATTTGTAAAGTATTTTTAACTCTAATCGAATTTTTCAGCATTTTTTCAAGGATGAGCCAATATAATAGTTAAATATCATATAATAATTATGTGATCATCACGGGTTGTTTGTCTTGTGAAGCATGGCAGCCAATCGCCAATAGTAAAATCTTTAATCACATTATAGTATCCTTGTCGGTGCGCCAAGTGGGTTATAAAGGGGCTTGGCACATCTGAACCTAAGCGAAATTTTTCATATAAAAGCCGGTATTTTATTAAGCTTTTGTCCAACTTGCTGATAGTCGCTACTTTATCCATGATAAGTTTAGCATCTCGTTGAGTTTTGCAATTGGGCTTTGAATTTAACCATATACCGATAAGGCCTGGTGCATAAATGCAAATATCATGATCGGCAGGCAGATCTTCACAAGAAAGTTCACCATTTGTTAACGTGTAAAAAAAAGTTAAAAAATTGCTTAGCAAATATGGAATTTTTACACCATAGGGTATGAGAAGCGTTGTATGTTTAACGTCTAATTGTTTAAGCTCATCCATATTATTTGCGGTTTAAATCCTTGTGGCAAAATATTATAACTTTTATAAACAAAGAGTTGAGTATCTGATATAGATTTTTTTGAAATTGTGAATTTTAGCGAAAAAAACATAAAAGCCAAAAAAAATATTAAAAAATACTTGTCGAAAGAAAAAAACTGCGACACTATATATTGGTGATGAGAGTTGTTTTCAAGCCTATCTCGAAAGGCGAACTTCTTATTTAGCGTATTATTATCAACGCCGTTTTAAGTTTTATTCTAATTTGAAAATCTGAAGGTGAGAGGATTTTTTCTTTCACCGCATCAGAGGGGAAAACCGGGTGACGGAAATATCCGCACCCGGTTTAAAGTAGTTATTGCCAATATTTAAGCTTTTTCTTTTATTTCAATTGGTGAATAGATTAATTGCCGGCGTAAAATGAGCGCGTCACTTCGCCCATCAGGGGAGCGATAATAGCCTGCGCGTCTGCCGACTTCTTCAAAGCTAAATTTTTTGTAAAGCGTGATTGCAGCGATGTTGTTTTCATCAACTTCTAAAAAAGCACTTTCTACACGATGATGATAAAAATGGCGTAGTAATGCATGCATAAGTTTTTGCCCTATGCCGTCACCACGGTGCTCTTTATCCACTGCGATAGATAAGATTTCAGCTTCATCGGCAACAAGGCGCGCCAATACAAAAGCAACCATATTGTTAGGTTCCTTTATGGGGCGAGCAGATAGACCAAAAATCGTGCTATCTTGCAAAAAATTATGAAATGCATTTTCATCCCAAGTTTCAAAAAATGCACCGGCATGTAAGCGATGCAATGCCTCTACGTCGTCAAGGGTTAAAGGTGCTATGTCCATATTGCGTCGCATAAAGGGTAATCTGGTCATGCTAATTCCATAAATTGGCTGTTCTTAAAAAATAATTATTCTTAAAAATGAATGTTAAAATTCGCAGCTCAATGAGATAATTAAAATTATTCTATTAACAATTCAACCAATTAAATGCTTACCCATGATATAAGGGTAATAATATTAATCTATGCCAATTTTTACCCATTTAGGAGCATTGCCATTTGCATCAAATGCAAGAACCAATATGTTTTATATACGGGGAAGGGCGAAGCCAATTTGCGGTTTTGCATCAGGCGGACGCATATAGACAGGGGTAGGTAAAGCGTTTTCAGGTGACTTATTTGCCCCTAATACTGCCAAGGATTGTAAAATTTCAAAATATGGTGGTGATTTGCGAGCCGCAATTAACGGACTTTTGATATTGGCGGCGCCTGAGCCACTCAACAATATTTCACCCATAAGATTTTTGCGAATATCATCGGCATTTGCGGTATAAGCAGGCGTCAATATATTGCCTGCGGCATTAAAATGTTGCGCCATTAAAGTGCCGCCATGACCTTCTTCAATGATAGAGATCGCATATTGTTCATTGCGCAATGCAAATGCCTTGGCTTCCAATAATGATATGCCAATAACTGGTTTATCTAGGGCAAGGCCAAAGCCTCGTGCTGCGGAAACTCCAATGCGAATTCCGGTAAAGGAACCTGGACCAGTATTTACAATGATGCGATCTATATCCGAAAAACTTTTATTTGCCTTTTGCATGATCGTTGAAATCTGCTGCATCAAATGCTCTGCAGGACTTTTTTCAAGCGGATTTGTATCAAATGTAAGACACGTGTCACCATCAAAAAGGGCGGTAGCACTAAGGCGTGTAGCTGTGTCGATGATTAATAGCGTCATGGCAAATTTTACAACTCAATTTTTCAAACTGGCGATAACCAGATCAATATTTAATTGTTTGCTTATACTGCCAATTGCAAAAAAAGCAAACCATCAGACAATAATCGGGGTAGTCAATTAAAGGTGATTCCTGTTGTTTAAGCAAGCGTGCATGGATGGCGGTGTAAAAAGCGCGCATATGTAATAGGCATTTTATCTATAGTTTGGAATAAATGTTTCAAGATAAAGTCGTCTCATCGCAATTGAATTCATCATCTTTCTTTAAAAGATGAGGCATATGAATGATAAAATAATCTAAAATTATGAAGAATGATTAACGCGTAATTATTAGCCCTTTTAAAAGTTGCCAATACACAACTTCAGAAGGCACGAAAATAAAACGAATGATGAGGTGTTTGGCTTTTTCTTGTACTTGTTCAAATTGTGATGGATGAAAATATTGAAACAACAGCTGGCGATGATGAGCAGCTTTGCAAGGAGGCTCATGATAAATTGTTTTAAAGCTTTTTTAAAAAAATATATTGGAAAAGAGATAATATTATTTGGACAAAATGCAAAATGTGAACATTGTTGATTTATCTGATATTTTTAATAAATATTATGACGTTTTAAGGGGTATTTGCCTGCGCCTAATTTAACTTTATAATAGAGGCAAATATGAGCAGATTGATCAGATAGTTTATCAGCTGATTGTCATTCTTTATTGTTGCTTTACAATAACCTAATTAGCATTCTTCACCAAAACGCTCATTAACCAGTTCCTCAATCGCATCAAGCACGGCATTGGCATCATCACCTGATGCAATGACTCTAATTTTGCACCCTGGCGAAGCGGCAAGCATCATTAGTCCCATGATAGATGTGCCACCAACGCTCATGCCATCTTTTTCAACGTGTACATCAGCATTAAAAGAACCAACCAGTTTAACGAATTTAGCAGAGGCGCGCGCATGTAAGCCGCGCTTGTTACAAATGCCAATATCACGTGTTAGCACTTGCTCTGCAAGGGATGGTTGTGATGATAGTTGCGTTTGTGACATTTTGCCTCCTATTCGTCTGCAAGAACCATGCTTGGTACGGTAATATAACGCCGTCCAGCATCTTGTGCGGCGCGTAGCGCCCCTTGCAAACTCTCAACATGCCTAACGCTTGCCAATTTTATCAGCATTGGTAGGTTGACGCCAGCAATAACTTCAATTTGGCCTTCTACCATAACCGATATAGCCATATTGGAGGGAGTGCCACCAAACATGTCGGTTAAGATAATGACGCCATCGTCTTCATCAACTGATTGAACTGCGGCCAAAATATCATCACGCCGCTGATCCAGATCATCATCTGGACCGATACAAACAGTTGCAAATTTTTCCTGTGGGCCAACCACATGCACCACTGCATGTAAGAATTCTTCAGCTAGCCTACCGTGCGTCACAAGCACGAGTCCGATCATATATATGCTCCCGTTAAAAACACATCTCGTCCAAGCTTGCTTGAGTTCTTCTTCAAGGACGAATTATCTATTGTCTCAGTCTTAACGCGGAGTGCAAGGGGAAACTTCAAATAATTACAATATTTCTGTTTCTTTAACCAATAAATGTGACTTTTTTGCCAAATTTCGCCACTTTTTCACCCAATTTGAAAAAGCGATGCAAATATTCTCTAAAAACGGCAGTTTGTTTGCATATCTACTTATAACAAAGAATCGGATTGCTAGCATTACAATCCGCTTCAATGAAATAATGTAAATTATTTAAAGCTTATAGGCCCGCTTGAACAAGGTGGCTTCAATAGCTTGACAAATAGTAATTGGATTAGCATTTTCAAGACTAGGCAAGCGTAAAAAAGGCAATTTAATTCCTAAAATCTCATAGCCTTCACTTGATGGGTAGCGTTCACCCTTACCTTCTAATTCGACAACAAGGTCAATGCGGGCTTTGTCTTGATGCTCAATTCTAAAAACTCCAGCACCGCGCACCTCAATTAGTCCTTTGATGGTATCAGGTGCAGTCGCAATCACCGTTTGTTCGTCGCGACTTAATAGTACATAATCATCGCTAACAAGCGCCGCACTGCGGTTGATAGATTCCGCCCATTCGATTAAGGCAAGTGCGATGGTCGATTTTCCTGAGCCTGATTGTCCTTTGATAATGACGCCATAACTGCCAAGGCGCAAAGCGCAGGCATGCATTAAATTAGGGTTATTCGTCGTCTCGTTCATGATGTGGCTTTCCATGATAGCCGGCAACTGGCAGCTTAATGATAAAACGCGCGCCGAGCAGGTGGTCTTTATTGTTAGGGTCGATAATATTTTCGGCCGTGAGAGTGCCCTCATGGGCTTCGATAATCTGTCGGCTGATAGATAAGCCAAGTCCAGAATTTTGTCCAAAGGATTCTGCGCCAGGTCGATCAGTATAAAAACGCTCAAAAATGCGCTCAATATTTTCAGCGCCAATGCCAGGACCATTATCTTCAACTGTCAGAATAATATTATGACCAGACATTTTCATTTTGATACGGATAATACCATTTTCAACTGGAATAAATGAACGCGCATTTTCGATTAAATTTGATACCACCTGACCAAGGCGCAAATCATGCCCAGCAACAATATAGCGTTTATTGCCGCTTAATGGTTCAACATCAAACTCGATTTTTGCTTGCGTTTTATTTTTGCGCACTTCTCGTGCTGCTAACACAATACTATCAAGCAAAGTTTGAATATTTACCTCTTGTGATGCTTCACGTGCCAGTTCTGCATCAAGTCGGGAAGCATCAGAAATGTCAGTAATTAAGCGGTCAAGACGGCGCACATCATGTTGGATAACCTCTAAAAGCCGACCGCGTGTTTCATCGGTTTTTGCCAAAGGTAAGGTTTCAACGGCACTACGCAGCGAGGTTAGCGGATTTTTTAATTCATGACTAACATCGGCGGCAAAACGCTCAATTGCTTCAATGCGCATATAAAGTGCCTCCGTCATATCGCGAATAGAGGTCGATAAATGTCCAACTTCGTCTTGGCGTGAGGAAAAATCAGGTATTTCGACCCGCTTATTGGTACCATTACGTACCCTATCAGCAGCGGCTGCCAATTTGCGCAAAGGTGTAGCGATGGTGGATGCTAAGAAGAGTGAAAGAACTAGCATGACAGCCGCAATCACCGCAAAAATCTTTAATATTCCCATGCGCTCGGCACGGACAATATTATCAATATCCGAGCCAACCGTTGATAGTAATAACACCCCAACAACCGTATGAGAACGCTGAATAGGCACAGCTACTGAAACAATTAATTCACCTTGGCGGCTGCGTCGCTGTGCGGTTGCGGGTGTTCCATCAATTGCTTTTAAAACCTCAGGATATGCCATGCCATTGCCGCCTGACATTTCACTATCTTGTGGAATATCATTACCGAAAAATATTCCTGATAGCCAATTTGAAAAACGCTCATACCAAGTTTGGTCATTGTTAGAAATATTGGGTAGGCTGTAGCTTAAAACCTGTCCACTTGAATATAGTTGTCGTGAATCAAGCAAGAGATTTGCATCACGGTCATAAATGCGTGCTCTTGTGGTTGCTGGCGAAATAACTCGTCTTAATAGGGGGGATACACGTTCTGGATTAATTGGAAAATCCCAATTATCGCTACTGTCGCCATGGGCAAATAAACTTTCGCCTGCTTGCAACTCCATAAGTTTTTCTGGATCAATAAGGATTGAATTAGTATCCACCGTTGCAGATGCCGCAATAGCACCCGCAATAATTTTTCCTTGTGTTGTTAAACTATCAAGACGCGCATCTACCACCACATCGCGGGTTTGATTGAGTAGCATGATGCCAAACATTAACCCAACCAGAGCCGCAATGTTTAAAATCACAATTAGCATTGTAAGATTTGAAAATAGGACAAGCTCAAAAAAACGCTTTATGCGGCGTAAAAATCGCATGATTGGCGATTTTTTTGTACGCTTTGTCGTTTGGGCAGCGTTATTGCCATCGCCTATCTTTGCGTCCTCACTCATATAGCAAGAATGATCCTATTGGGTTTAAACTAGTTTATGCAGGTTGCTAACCAGTTTTTAAAATTAAATTCGGCTTAAATAGCTTTTAACACGATTTACCAAAGCGTAGGGCTCTAGCCATCTCATTGGTGACATGGAAGCCATAGCCTATGGGCCTTAAAACATGATAGGCCATAGTGTCAAAATAAAAGTTTATTTTATGTTATTTGACACTATTGCCGGTTTTAATTAACCTTCACGGAAACGATAGCCAACGCCATAAAGTGTTTCAATCATTTCAAAATTATCATCAACGCTTTTAAATTTTTTGCGCAAGCGTTTAATATGACTGTCAATGGTGCGGTCATCCACATAGACTTGATCATCATAGGCAGCATCCATCAATGCATCACGGCTTTTAACAACGCCTGGGCGTTGCGCTAGCGATTGCAAGATAAGAAATTCGGTAACCGTTAAAATAACCGGTTCGCCTTTCCATGTGCAGGTGTGGCGTTCCTGATCCATGACCAGCGATCCACGCTCAATGGATGAGCTTGGTTGGCCGCTTACTTTAGCAGCTTCCCTTGCGGCTGTACGACGCAAAATAGCTTTTACGCGTTCAACCAATAAGCGCTGTGAAAAAGGCTTGGTTATAAAGTCATCAGCACCCATTTTAAGCCCAAAAAGCTCGTCGATCTCATCATCTTTTGAAGTCAGGAACATCACGGGTAAATCAGATTTTTGACGCAAACGCCGTAAAAGTTCCATGCCGTCCATGCGCGGCATTTTAATGTCGAAAATAGCAAGATTAGGCGGGCGAGCCATCAAACCTTCAAGAGCTGAAGCGCCGTCAGTATAGGTTTCGACCTTATAACCCTCAGCTTCAAGCGCAATCGATACAGAAGTCAGAATATTGCGGTCATCATCAACAAGTGCAATAGTCTGGGTTGTGGTTGTTGCATCCTTCATAAGGCCTCGCTTTAAATTAGATACCATCTTTATTTAAATACCAAACTATCTAACCACAGTTGAATAGATTGGGATGTTTTGTATTTATTGTCATACTACCTAAATATAACTGCAAAAAACCAGTCAAATTTAAATTAGCATTATAGCGACATTTAGGACATCTACTATAGGCTTAAAGTAGCTATCCAAATTTTACGCGATTATTATCTTGCTAATTTATTGATCCATTATGCCAAATTTAACATACATCATTTCATAAATTAGCAGCGTTAAAACCGTTCTCTGCTTTGCTCATGATTTAGGTTTATTTGAGCAAATTCTGTTTTTCCTCCGACTCACCTTAGAACAATTTGTAATTAGTTGAAGGGTAACGCATAAATTTTCGCCTTTTTTTCTATTACCCTTTTTGGGGGACAAATTAGGTACAAATTGTGGCAATGGGTAAAAATAGTTGATTTTTCAGATATATTTCACAAATTTTAGCCAAAAAATTGTTTATTAGAAAATAATAATTAATGGGATAAATAGCAATTTAAAAAATTTAAATTTCTTTTAAATCGATTAAAAGTTTGATCTATTTGATTTTTTCTGTCTTAAAGCGTTACGCCTTTTTAAAAAATGCGTTTTTAATGATGAATCATGCGGAGTTATTATGAAAGAGACTGGCATTTTCAACCCGTCCGCGTCTATCACTACAGCGGGACTTAAAGATCTTGGTAATGTTTATTACAATCTTACCCCAGCTTTGCTTTATGAAGAAGCAATTAGACGTCAAGAAGCAAAGATAACCGCTCAAGGTGCACTTGTTGCCTATACCGGTCAACACACCGGGCGTTCAGCTAAGGATAAGTTTGTTGTCCGCACCAGTGAGACAGAGTCTCATATCTGGTGGGAAAACAACAAACCAATGTCGCAAGAGCATTTTGATACGCTTCATGCTGACTTTATCGAGCACGCTAAGGGCCGTGATCTTTTTGTTGAGGATTTAATTGGTGGCGCTGATGAGCAGAATTCAATTCGTGCTCGTGTTACCAGTGAATATGCTTGGCATGCTCTTTTTATCCGCAATTTGCTTATTCGCCCCTATGAAAGCGAATTGAAAAATTTTGTGCCACAAATGACCATTATCAATCTGCCTTCTTTCCGTGCAGATCCTGTGCGCCATGGTTGCCGCAGTGAAACGGTTATTGCGTGTGATCTTACCCGTATGATTGTGCTTATTGGTGGTACATCTTATGCCGGTGAAATGAAAAAGTCAGTATTTACTGCCTTGAATTATCTCTTGCCAGCTAAGGGCGTTATGCCAATGCATTGCTCGGCTAATGAAGGTCCACATGGCGATACTGCTGTGTTTTTTGGCTTATCTGGCACAGGTAAAACTACGCTGTCAGCTGATCCATCACGTACCCTTATTGGTGATGATGAACATGGTTGGGGCAAGGACGGCGTCTTCAATTTTGAAGGTGGCTGCTATGCTAAAACCATTCGTCTTTCTGCCGAAGCAGAGCCTGAAATTTATGCAACAACGCAACGTTTTGGCACCGTGCTTGAAAATGTTGTGTTAAATGAGCGTCGCGAACCAGATTTTGATGACGGTTCACTGACTGAAAACACCCGTTGCGCTTATCCATTGCATTTTATTCCTAATGCAAGCCCAACTGGTCGTGGTGGTCAACCTAAAAATATCATCATGCTGACTGCGGATGCTTTTGGTGTTATGCCGCCAATTGCTAAACTTACCCCAGCACAGGCCATGTATCACTTCTTATCTGGTTATACAGCCAAGGTTGCCGGTACTGAAAAAGGTGTAACAGAGCCAGAAGCAACATTCTCAACCTGTTTTGGTGCGCCGTTTATGCCGCGCCACCCATCGGAATATGGTAATTTGCTCCGTGCTCTTATTGCTGAGCATAAGGTAGATTGCTGGTTGGTTAATACCGGTTGGACTGGTGGTGCTTATGGTACTGGTAGCCGCATGCCCATTAAGGCAACTCGTGCGCTTTTAACTGCGGCTCTTGACGGTTCGTTGAAAAATGTAACTTTCCGCCACGATGAAAATTTCGGCTTTGAAGTGCCAACAGCAGTTAATGGTGTGGATACTACTATCCTTGATCCGCGTTCGACATGGGAAGATAAATCTGCCTATGATGCGCAGGCTAAAAAGCTTGCCGGCATGTTTGTTGATAACTTTGGCAAATTTGCAAGCCACGTTGATGAAGAAGTGCGCAGTGCAGCACCCAAAGCATAAAATTTAAACACTTTTAAAAGTAAATTTTATCAAAATAGCAATAGATCCAGTATGTCTTTTATAAAAAGGCTTACTGGATTTTTTTTTGTTTTAATATAACATGTTTTAATATAATAGAACTGCGTAATTTTATGATTAGATAAAGGTGTTGGTTTATGAAAAAAGTGATAAACTTCGTAATATTATTAATTATTGTTGGTGTTGGGGCTGTTTACTTTACTTAGGGGCCAAATATTTTTTGTGGTGGTCCTAAAAATAGCGATATTATAGAGGTGACAAAAACAGTTATGATTGCCACATCAGGTAGTGAAGAAAAAAAGGCTCTTGTGGCAACAGCTAAAATTACGCCAAAGGGTATCTGCAATAAAATGGATAGCAAATTTGCTTGTGCCGTTAATATTAGTCTATCAGACGGGAGCAGTAAGGATTTTGTAGCTGTATTGCAAAAAAATGCTGCTGGAACTTGGATTGCTGTAGATTAGCATAATTTAAAACGATTGGTCCATATATTTGTGGTAATCAATCGCTTATTCTATTAATTCATTAATTCTTTTGGCAAACAGTTAAAGTAAAATTTAAAAGTGTTTGCCGATTGATGTTTTTTTAAACTCGGTAATATTGGTTTTATTTTTTAATTTATGCTTTTGTTATTCCATGCGGAAAACATGTTGGTAGGAGTTGGCGGCAAGGCGCACCAGTTGCTCTTCTTCTGATGCGGTAATGCTAAGGCTTGGGCGGATGACAATGCCTGCTTGCGCAAATAATTCCAAAATTTGTTTTGCTTGTTGCTCAACTTCCACAAAGGCAGCTTTGCTAGTTAGGTCGCCATGGTGTGGCGCGGTGCCTGTTGTGCCTGCAATAAGATCAATTATCAGTAGTTCCGTTGGTGTTAGATAGTCCCCTTCTTGTCCAGCCTTGATTTCATTAATTTTATCAGCATGGGTAAAGAGGTTGAATAGGGCATTGATAAAGGGATAAATTCGCTCCTGCCGCAGATTGGCTGCCAAGCGATGCTCGATAATGGCTTGTGTTGGTTTGCCTTGTCGCCAAATGCGATAGGCTTCAATAATAATCTGTTCCCAGTAATAAAGATCGTGCACAAAGACACTCGGCATTTTTTTCTCCTATATTAAATGCGCCAACATAACGGCTTGCTTTATTTATTTGGTTTATCAATGAAGGCTTTTATTTGTTTTAAAAGAAGTAGTTTAATTATAATAATTAAAAATTTTAATTATTATAATAAAAATCTATATCATTTTATAATAAAAACCATTTGACGAAATAAAAACTATTTATATATTAAAAAATGTAAATTTTAAATAGAAAATCTTTTTAAAAGATTCTTAAAGTATCAAATAGATTATTGGAATAGTTATAATTATTACATTTTGTGGTAATTATAATTATAATTATATTTATTACAATTAAAATGTATATCCATTTCACTTAATTCAAAAGATCTTACGCTTTTGAAAATGAATAATTGTGTAAAATTTGGAGGATACACTATGGCAAATCATAATACACGGCAGGAAACAGCGCATAAAGATACAGAAGTGCGCCAATTGGCGCGTTTTGTAACCCATGCCAATATTGATATGATGTCAGATACAGCCAAGGACGAATTAAAAAAGCGTATCCTTGACTCGGTTGGCGTTGCGATTGGTGCATTGGATGGTGAACCTATCCATATGATCCGTGAGCAATTGGAGGATTTTGGTGGTCGCCCCCTATCAACCTTGATTGGTGGTGGTAAAACCGCGCCGGATCGTGCAGCTTTTTATAATGGCGCACTGGTTCGCTATCTTGATTTTATGGACAGCTATCTTGCTAAAGGGGAAACCTGCCACCAGTCGGATAATCTTGGTGCGGTGCTTGCTGCGGCTGAATATAGTGATGCGAGCGGAGCAGCTTTTTTAACCGCTATGGCGGTTGCCTATCAGGTGCAGGGTCGCCTTTGTGATGTGGCGCCGGTGCGTGCCAAGGGTTTTGACCACACGGTTCAAGGCGCCTATGCTGTTGCTGCAGGTGTTGCTAAAGCCTTAAAGCTTGATAATGAAAAAACTGCCAATGCCATTGCAATATCAGGCACTTGCAATAATGCCCTGCGCGTTACCCGTACTGGGGCTTTATCCCATTGGAAAGGGCTAGCCTATCCCAATACCGCCTTTATCGGCACGCATAGCGCATTTTTAGCTATGCGCGGTATAACCGGCCCTGAAGAAGTATTTGAGGGCAACAAAGGCTTTAAGGACGCAATAGCTGGACCTTTTACCATTGATTGGCAAAAGGAAAATCTTGAAAATGTCGTTCAGTCAATTATCAAGAAATATAATGCCGAAATACATTCGCAATCTTCCATCGAAGGTGCCCTTGAGTTGCAAGCTCGTGAAGGCTTTACCTGGGATCAAATTGACAAAATCGAAATCGATATTTTTGATGTTGCCTTTCACATTATTGGTGGCGGCGAAGAAGGTGACAAGACGATTATTAGAACCAAGGAAGAGGCAGACCATTCCTTACAATATATGGTTGGTGTCGCTTTGATTGATGGTAATGTTTTGCCTGCCCAATATGATGATGCCCGTATTATTAGAGATGATATTCAATCCTTGTTAAAGCGCTTTGTTGTGCGACCAAGCAAAGAATATACCGATCGCTTCCCGCAAGAGGTAGCAACAACGCTTAACGTTAGCTTAAAAGATGGCAAGAAATTTTCAATTGATAAAACTGATTATGAGGGCTTTCGTACCCGTCCAATGAGTTGGGAGACAGTTATTGCCAAATTTAACGGTCTTGCAACGCCATTTACATCTGAAAGGGCGCGCAAAGCAATCATTGATGCTGTGCAAAATATTGAAAAAATAAAGGTTCGTGAATTTACTGAGATTTTGGCGCATCTCAAAGTTTAAAGCATTTTTAAAAACTGCGCAGTGGTTTTCATTAAAATGCACGAACCAAAGAATCTAGAGCACGCCATTGCCCAAACGATAAGTGGGCGTGCTCTAGACAAAATTCCTAACATAACTGCGTTGGTGGCCCATATTTAAGATTGAGTTTTATCTATCTATGGCCTGTGCGCGACTAATTTATAATTATTTTCTTTAAACAATGGAGTTTAATATGAGTGACAAGCCGCAATCTGATGTTTGGAAAAATCGTTCATTTCCGTTTGTACCAATGAATGATCGCGACCCTAAGCCGCGCAACAAGTCAATTACTGAAATTCGTGGGCCTTATTATGCCATGGTTACCCCAACCTATACTAAGGAATTATTAGAAGGTATGGGGGAGCATGTCGATGGCTATAAATATGCCGGTGGTTCTTTCTCGCTCATGCCGGCAGATTATGTTCGCAAGATCAATCGCATTTGTCATGATCATGGTGTCTATGTTTCAACTGGTGGCTGGATTGAAAATGTTCTTGCCCGCGCACCAACGCAAATTGATGCCTATATTGAAGAATGCGTGCGGTTAGAATTTGATATGATTGAGCTGTCAACAGGTTTTATCCAGTTACCAACGCCCGATCTTATCCGGTTGATTGATAAGGTGAAGAAAGCGGGGTTGAAACCAAAGCCTGAAATTGGCATTCAGTTTGGGGCAGGGGGTGATACGTCTAAAGCCGAGCTAGAGGCTGAAGGCACGCGCGATCCGCAAATCTTGATTGATACTGCTAATGATTGTCTTAATGCTGGCGCTTCGATTATCATGATTGAATCGGAAGGCATTACCGAAAATGCTGATCCATGGCGCACCGATGTTGCAGCAAAAATCATGAAAAATGTTGGTATGGAAAATGTCATGTTTGAAGCTGCTGACCCTGAAGTCTTCTCATGGTACATTAAAAATTATGGTATTGATGTCAATTTGTTTATCGATCACAGCCAAATTGTGCAGCTTGAATGTTTGCGCCGTGGTATTTGGGGCACTAAGAGCACCTTTGGTCGCATTACCACATTCCGCTAATGGGCAAATGTAAATAGCTTAAATTAGCATTTGAAAATAAAAATCCTAGGCTTGCCTTGCTTGCTTAGGATTTTTTGTTTTTTGCATGTTTTGGTTTTTATTTTCAAAAAAATGATAAAATTTTTTATAGATTATACATGTATCAAATTATGCAGTTAAACGTTGGTAATTTACTGGCGCGCTGGTAGGGCTTTTACCCACTAGCCCAAAGCGGCGTTCGCGATTGTGGAAGAAAGTCACGGCTGCAACAAGATCTTCAGGTTCAAACTCGGGCCACATTTTTTGAGTAAACCATAATTCAGCATAGGCGCTTTCCCATAGTAAAAAATCGGATAATCTTTGTTCGCCGCTGGTGCGTATGACAAGATCAACATCGCCAATTTCTGGGCTTCCGGTTAATGCTTGGTGAAAAAGGTCGCGGTCAATATCTTGGTTCTTATCAAGGGATTTTATGGCTTTTAAAATTTGGTCTCGTGATGAATAATCAATTGCTATGCGCATGTGCACACCGGTGCAATGGGCGGTTTGGCTTTCGGCATAATCAATTGCCAAAAGCAATTTTTCTGGCAGGCGCTCCCTCATGCCAATGACCGTAAGTTTGACATTATGGTTGATAAGGTTTTCTGTCTCAGCCAATAGAAACAATGTGAAAATCTCCATCATGGTTTCAACTTCTTGGGCCGGGCGCTTAAAATTATCCGTTGACATACCAAAAAGCGTTAATGTTTTGATATTAAGATTTTTTGCATGAATAAATGCTTTGCGAACTGCTTCTGCTCCCTGATAATGCCCATAGGAACGCGGTAGACCTTGTCGTGATGCAAAGCGACCATTGCCATCCATGATAATTGCAACGTGGAGTGGTTTTTTGTTTTTAAAATCAATCAAGTCATGATGCATGATATTTACCTAACAATGAGTGTTTAATGATATTTTCAAAAAAAGAATATGCAAGATCTGCTCGGTGTATGAACCAAGAGATGATAATTTTAGTTATTTTATGCGGCTTATAGGAGATTAAGTGGGGGCGGGTTTTAAGCTTTTTGGAATGGTTTCACGGGCAAGGGCGGCATCGCGAATAATTTGTTCGAGTATATTGATATAATCTAAAAAACGTTGTTGCCCTTCGCTCGTCATCTTGCAGGTGGTAACAGGGCGTAATTTATCAAAATATTTATCAATCTCAACCAGGCCTGCTTCTTGCAATACTTGTAAATGGCGGCTTAGATTGCCATCACTAAGACCACAAGAGTTTTTAAGATCGGCAAATTTCATGGCGCTATCATGAGCACTTAGCGAGGTTAGAATGGCAAGGCGCGCGCGCTCGTGAATGATTTTATCAAGATTTTCATAAGAAAACGGAGCAGATGATGAGTTAGGCATTTTTTTTACCCTTTGCTGTATAAAGTAAAAAGGCCATAAGACTTTGGGCGCAGCCAAAGGGTAAAGCCATAGCAAGTGGTGATAAATCACGCGATTGCACGGTGAAAATAAAAGTTGCAAAGCCCAAAACAACATAGGCAGCAGCACCAATGGCAAGCGATGGCGGTAAAATTCGCAATGCTGCAAAAAGGCAGCAACCAACCAACATCAACCATAATGGTGGTAACAACCAATATAGGTCTGGCGCATAAAAGGCAAAGGCTGTTAAAAGCAAGGCACCGATGATACCAGCTGGCAATAAATGGCTCATGGCGGCTAGCACCATTTCATCTGCCATGCCTTGATGGTGGCGTCTTGAGCGCGCAATCATTTCGCCGCCAACTAAAAGCGTTGCTATGATTGCTGTAACAATCCACGAGCTAAAAAAGGCAAAGGGTGTGGCCGCAAGTTGCGGAAATATATATTGCAAGCCGCCAGTGATAAATGCCAAAATAGCAGTCAACGCCATTGTCATTGGTCCAAGCCCGCGAAATTCCTTTGTCGTTGCCATTTGTTGGCGGATAAAGGAAATATCGGCAAGTGCCTTATCAAGATCGCCCATGTTTACCCCGTCAAAAACTATTATACTAAGTTTGTCTATGCCTTATTGCAAAGCCTACTTTTTAAAAAGTTGATGTTAGCAACTCATAAGCTATGATAACTTTTTATTAAAGTGGACTTTGCATTACAAAGTACTTTGACTGGTATTATTGGATTATGATTTAATTATGGCGGCTCTATAAAACCTGTCGATTATTTGGTGAGGTCCATTGATGATTAGATTGGAGTACTGTTTGTAAGTCGATTCATCACAGCATAAATCTAAGGATAATTTATAAACTCACAAAGCAGTTTAGAATTATAAAAAAATACTAGACAATGTAATGTTATTACATTACATAAGCAGTTAAATTGAATAAAAGGAAATATCCAAAGGCGAAAATGGTTATGAAGCTGCCATCTTTGATGGTTGGCAATGGATGCTTTTGCACTTTTTCTTCTAATTCCGGTTTTTAAATTGTTTTGCATTGGAGTAAATAATGAACCAAGATTGCCGCTTACCAGTTACAGTTTTGTCGGGTTTTTTGGGGGCTGGTAAGACCACCTTGCTCAATCATATTTTAAATAATCAAAAAAATATGAAAGTAGCCATTATTGTTAATGATATGAGTGAGATTAATATTGACGCTGAGCTTATTCGCGCCGATTTAAGCGGTGATGAAGCAAGCAGTCTTTCACGTCTTGATGCGCAGTTAGTAGAGCTTACTAATGGTTGTATTTGCTGCACCTTGCGTGAAGATTTACTAGTTGAAGTCGAGCGTTTAGCTAAGCAAAACCGTTTCGATTATTTGTTGATCGAATCGACTGGGATATCGGAGCCTATGCCGGTTGCGGCAACTTTTGATTGGCGTGATGAAGATGGTAAAAGTCTTTCCGACCTTGTACGCTTGGATACTATGGTGACAGTTGTCGATACTGCAAATTTATTGCATTATTATTCTAATAGTCAGCGTCTTGCGGATTTAGGTGAAACTGCTGGTGATAATGATGAACGTACTTTGATTGATTTATTGGTTGATCAAATCGAATTTGCAAATATTATTATTTTGAACAAAATTGATAGCGCCAGCCCAGAAAATCTTCAATTTGCTAAAACCATTATCCGCTCGTTAAATGCTGATGCTAAAATTATTGAGGCAAACTTTGGTGAAGTTGCACCAGATCAATTATTAAATACCGGTTTATTTGATTTTGAAAAGGTAGCAGATCATCCACTTTGGGCCAAAGAGCTTTATGGCTTTAAAGATCATATTCCAGAAACCGAAGAATATGGTATTCGCTCATTTGTTTATCGTGCGCGTCGTCCATTTCATCCCCAAAAGCTGCAAAATTTTCTTAATAGTTCTTGGCCTGGAGTTGTGCGTGCTAAGGGCTTTTTTTGGTTGGCAACACGGCCTGATTTTGTCGGAGAAATCAGCCAAGCTGGTGCGCAAATGCGCACCCAAAGATATGGGCGTTGGTGGTCGTCGGTGCCGAAAAATAAATGGCCCGAAAATGACCAATGGCGTGAGATGATGGCACAAAAAATGGATCCAATATGGGGAGATAGGCGGCAAGAAATTGTTTTTATCGGTTGTGATCCAATGGATGAAAAAATGCTGCGGATCTGTCTTGACGATTGTCTTATTGAAGAAGAAAGTCTTAATTTTGCACAATGGCAAAAATTAAATGATCCTTTTGCTCATTGGAGTTAATTTATTGAGTTTTTCTTCCAAAACCGCATCACTTTTTGTTGATTTTTTTAGCCTTTGGTAACGCCACCTATAGTCTTTGCAAACTTGAATTAGGCCCTTGCAATACTTATATATTTTTAAATTATTAATAATATAAAAGGAGTGTTAAATGGCTGGTGGATGGACCGCAGATGGTGCAGTTCAAGAGCAAGTTGATGCAAGCCTTGATGATGCTTTACAGCTTGCACGACAGCGTTTGCCAAGTGGTGAAAGTGAGTATTTTTGCGTTGAGTGTGATGAAGCCATTCCCGAAAGGCGCAGGCTTGCGTTAAAGGGGGTAAAGCTTTGTGTTGCCTGTCAGAGCGAACATGAAAAAACAAGCAAAATACAAAGTACTTATAACCGCCGTGGTAGCAAAGATAGTCAATTGAAATAGATCATATAAAGGCATTTTTGATAAAGGATAGTGTTCTTTTATTAAAAATGCCTTTCGTCTATTAGCATTTAGTATTCAATAAAATGGTAGCCAGTTGTTTATTATCTGTAACATTATTACAGTATTTATAAATGATAATTTCTAATATTGACATTGCCATTTTATCCATGACAAGCTGGGCATAGAAATTTGACTTTCATAGTGGAGGAAATCATGCAAGGTCCATATCCCGATACACTTCTGTTAATTGACAATACGTGGCGCGAAAGCGAAGGTAATAAGAAAATGCCGGTTATTGATCCGGCAACAGAAGAAATTATTGGCCAAGTAAGTGTCGCATCGAATAATGACCTTGAAGCTGCTGCACAATCTATCGCTAAGGGATTCGAAATTTGGAAGAATGTTTCACCTTTTGAGCGCGCTAAAATTATGCGTAAGGCGGCGCAATTATTGCGCGAGCGCAGCCAACTTATTGCTTGGTTTATGACTCGCGAACAAGGCAAGCCTAGCGCGCAAGCCAAGATGGAAGTAATGGGCGCTGCTGATACTATCGATTGGTTTGCTGAAGAAGCGCGCCGTACCTATGGACAGATTATACCTGCACGCAGCACCAATGTAACCCAAATGGTGATTAAACGCCCTGTTGGACCTGTGGCAGCTTTTACGCCTTGGAATTTTCCAATTAACCAAGTTGTACGCAAATTATCCGCCGCCTTAGCTGCAGGTTGTAGCATTGTTATTAAAGCACCAGAAGAAACGCCGGCTTCTCCTGCTGCCATGATCAATTGTTTTATTGATGCTGGTGTGCCAGCAGGTGTTATCGCACTTGTTTTTGGTGTGCCTGCGCAAATATCAGAGTTCTTTATCGCTCATCCAGCTATTGAAAAAATATCATTTACTGGTTCAACTGCGGTTGGCAAACATCTTGCAAGCCTTGCTGGGCAACATATGAAAAAAGCGACGATGGAGCTAGGTGGACATGCGCCGGTTCTTGTTTTTGATGATGCTGATATTGATATTGCTGTAAGTACAATGGCGGCGTCCAAATTCCGCAATGCAGGTCAAGTATGTGCATCGCCAACTCGTTTTATCGTGCAAGATGACGTCTATGATGAATATGTTGAAAAATTCACCTTGGCTGCAAAAATGATGAATGTCGGCAACGGTTTAGAACAAGGTGTCGATATGGGACCGCTTGCCAATGACCGGCGTATTCCAGCTATGGAAAATATGTTGCAGGATGCAACTTCAAAGGGTGGTAAGGTTATTTTAGGTGGTAAGCGTATTGGTAATAAGGGCTATTTTTTCGAGCCAACGATCATTACCGATGTGCCAACTTCTGCCGAAATCATGAATGAAGAACCTTTTGGCCCGATAGCAATCATTAATCGCTATAAAATGGATGATGATATGTTTAACGAGGCCAATCGCCTGCGTTATGGGCTTGCATCTTATGCCTTTACCAAATCGGCATCACGTGTCCATGCGCTGAGTAGTTTGGTTAATGCAGGTATGACCAGTATCAACCATAATGGCCTTGCCCTGCAAGAAGTTCCATTTGGCGGTATACGCGATTCCGGCTATGGCACAGAAGGTGGCTCGGAGGCTATAAACGCCTATCTTGATTTGAAATTTGTAACCGTTGCGGTTTAAATATTCATGAGACATTTCAGCGAGAGGTGCGAATCCCTTTCGCTGAAACTTTCATTCTAGCTTCTTTTGAGTGAATTTTGAGGCGTTGAAGCATGTTTTTCTTTGCTACACTTAGATTTACACGCTTTCAAAACAAGTAAATATTTAATGGAATTATCCAAAATAGATATATTATAAATTATCTTATTAATTTTCCATTGTGCCTTTGTAAAAAGCTAACTGCCTAATATATTGAAATTAAATAGTAAATTCTATTTTATTTGTTGCTGTATCAGCGCGTTAACTAAAAATCCATTTTTCCTTTTAAAATACATGCATAAGTTTGATTAAGGCTGTAAACTGGTAAAATAATTTTTGAACCAGGAATGATCACTATGGCAGCTCCGCATGCTTTTTTGGATATTTTAGCAAATCCGCAAGTGCGTGATGCATATCTTGCCGGCCGCATTTCTATTATTTTATCAAGCGATTTTGAAACTATTCTTTGGGCAAATGGAGCTGGTGCTCATTTTTTAGGTTTTCGTACCGTTGCAGATTCAATTGGCGTTGATAGTGGTTTTGATAATTTAACCCGTTTGCAGATTGAAAACGGTTTAGCCACAAAACGTGGTGTAAAAATTGGTGGTATCCCTGCCGCACAGTCTTTTTTAATTAATGCAATAGACATGGAGCATTTAGGGCAAGTGGTTTTCTTGCGTTCAATCGCAGCCGTTGCCTCTGATGCAGGTTTTGTAGATTTAACCAATGGTTTAGGAGATGAATTTACTGAGGCTGCAGTTTTAGATGTTTCGGGCAATATTTTGAGTGCAACCAAAGGTTTTCGACCCGATTTTGTTGTTGATGAAGATTTGATGGCACTGCTGCATGAAGCGCAATCGGGCGGTGGTGTAAAGAAACGTTTGCTGAAAAATTATTCAGATATGCCTGTCGGTGTATTGGAACTCAATAAACAGCCGGCAATTTTTTTACTCATTGCGGCAAAGCCCAATGGTGATAATGACAATGCTGACAAAGATGAAGTAAAACAGGAATTTGTTTTTGATGTAACGCGCTTTCCATTACAATTTGCGTGGCAGCTTGATGAAAATAATTTTTTTATTGATGTTTCTCCGGAGTTGGAAACTGCTGTTGGTCCCCGCTTTGGAGATGTTATTGATAAATGTTTTACAAGCCTTGCCAAAGAATGGAATATGGATAGCAATGGAGCGATGCGGGCTTTATTAAAAAGCCATAAAGCCTGGTCGGAACGTAAGATATATTGGCCTGTTGAAGGCGGTGAAAGTCGGGTTGAAATTGAATTTTCAGCCTTGCCAATTTATTCGCGGGATCGTGAATTTAGTGGCTATCGTGGTTTTGGTATAATAAATGAAGCAAAAATGACAGTAAAAGAAGAAGGATTGAACCTTGCACGCAATCGTGGTCCAAAAGGTTTAACCGCGCAAGAGCATGAAGCATTTACAATAATAGCCCGTAAATTGAAGGCTGATATTCTTGCCGTTGAATTACCAAGAAATCTGCGCCAAGCCAAAAATGATGAATATTTAAAAGTATCTTCGGCTAAACCACGCTCTAGCGAAAAAGAACTGGGTGCTGATGAGGGGATTATCGCTGACGAAAATAATCAGCCCATAGTCTTCCAACCATCGCAGGCTAAACAGACGAATGCTATTATTGACAATATTCAAATTAGCAATAAGCAAGACAATAATAACGACCAGCAAGAGGTTGCTTTAATTGGTAATGACAAAGTTATAGATAATTTGCCGGTAAATATTGAAGAAAAAATTGTTGCGCCATCAAAGTTAGATGTTGATGGTCTAGAAGATGGCGAAGAAAGTGATAGCAATACACATCATGATGTTGAGGACAGTGAAATTGCCCTTGATGATCAGCCATTGAACTTGCCTGAAGCTATTGAGCAAGAAGATAAAGTTTTGCCTGCTCTTTCAACTTTGCCAACGCTTGATGAAGAATATGGTTTTTCAAATGATGACGAGCCAGACACGCAAAACAGTGATTTGGCCATTGACGCCTTACTTAATCATTATGATAGTAATATATTATCAGGGGCTAGCTCTATACAGTTAAAAAGTACTGATGTGTTGCCAAAATTGCCTGAAAGGGTAATGAATACGCAAAAAAACAACTCGCCCAAAACGTCTCAAATGTCTAGCGAAGATGATTTGGTGATGGCGACATTGCCCGATGATGATCTTGAAACAGCATTGGAGCAAGAATGGGCTGATGATGATTTGATTACTGAAACATCAGAAGACAGGCTTGATGTAAAAAAATTGGAAGATATAGAAGGCGATGAAGATAGGGAAATTCTGGCCGAAAAATCACCAGATGCCAAACAAAGATCTGATGTTACAGAAGCCGAAAACCTTGTAGAGCAAAAAGCTGAAATCAACAATCAAGATACAGAAAACCAAGATACAGAAAACCAAGTCACAGGAAAGAAGAGCACTGACTTGGTTGATAGTAACGATGATGGTGATCTTAATGACGTGGTTGAAGCAAAGGATCACAATGAGGAGGAATTGGGCACTATAGACGAAAGCGATGAAGAGGAAGCGCTGCAAACTATTGAGGAGGCCTTGGCAGCTTTACGTCGCTCGCTGGAAGCAAATGGTGTTGAAGCAATAGAACCGCGTGAAGAGCAAGACCTTAATTTTTGGGATGACAGTGCTATTGAAGAAACCGAGCTTGATGATCGGTCGAAAAGCAATGCCTTTGTTGAAGATCTTTCCCCCAATATTGATGAGCTGATGCGGCAAGCAACTTTCTTAGATGAAGACAATCAATCAAATTCCTCTTCTTTACCGATATTGGGCGAAGATATTGGATTGGATGAAAGGGCAGGGGAAAGCCCATATCAATATCCAGAGAATGACAGCAGCCCATTAGCGCTTGAAACTGAAGAGAGCGATATACCAGATGGGCATCGCAGCCGCTTAAATCTACGTCCTGCCGAAAAGCTCGAAATATTTGGTGCTGGTGCATTGGATGCTGGTAAGACTTCACAGTCTCCCCACGATACAGCTTTGCCTATAATGCCTTCTCCGCGTATCGAATTTACATTGCTACAGCATTTGCCTTTACCCATTCTTATTTATCGTGACAATCGGGTTCTATTTGCAAGTGATGAATTATTGCGCTTAACCGGTTTTCCAACCCTTGATTCATTTAGGGCACATGGGATTTTATCAGTTATCTTACGGGAATGGTTGCCGCGTAATATTCTTATTGGTAGTAATGACGAGATTTGGTCGGTACGTCCGCAAATGCGTGGTGTTACTTGGGCAGATGGCCGTGAAGCTTCAATGATTTCTTTTGGTAATCTTGAAAAACAAGATTCTATTGATCGAGAAGATTTTGAGGCTTTGCAGCGTAAAGCAGTGGAATTATCCATATTATTGAATTTAATTTCAGATGGCGTTCTTATTGTTGACGATACTGGACTTATTCATTCGGTCAATGAAGCGGCGCAACGCATGCTTGGTTTTGATGCTGATGAAATTAAAGGGCGCAATTTTATCCAGTTCTTTAGTCCTAAAAGTGTTGATATGGTCAACCAATATTTCGATACGGTTAGGCAAAGTAATGACAAGCCCCCTTTTGGTGAGGGCTACGAGTTTGAGGCAAAGCGCAGTGATGGCGACGCTATAAGCCTATTTGTAAGTTTTGGAAAAATGGAGCTCGATGAGGGCTATTTCCTTATGCTGCGTGATTTAAGTGTTATCCATTCCGCTGCATCTGAGTTGGTGGTCGCGCGCCATCAAGCAGAGGAAGAGTCTTTGCGTAAATCGCGTTATCTTGCCTTGGTAAGTCATGAAATTCGCACGCCGCTCAACGCGATAATAGGTCTTTCTGAACTTATTTTGGAAGAAAAATTCGGCTCTCTTAATAATGATCGCTATCGCGGTTATTTACGTGATATTGTCAATTCTGGTGGCCATATCATGACGCTTATCAATGATTTGCTTGATGCAGCTAAAATTGCTGAAGGGCGTACCACAATTGATATTCGTAATGTCTCAATAGTGCCTATTTTAAAAGAGGTTTTGGGGCTAATGGCGCCGCAAGCCAATACGGGTCGCATCATTATGCGCTCAAATATAGCTCATGACTTGCCCGATATTGCTGCTGATAAACGTTCTGTAAAGCAGATAATTCTTAATCTCTTGTCCAATGCTATTCGGTTTACACCGCCAGGTGGTCAAATTATTATTTCAGCCTTGCGTCATGAAAATGCAGGTGTATTATTGCGCGTTCGTGATAGTGGTATTGGTATGAGTGAAAACGAAATGGAAGAAGCAATGCTGCCCTTCCATCAAATTTCACGCCCCTTACAAAATGATAGTATTGATGATAATATTGATCGTGGCACAGGCCTTGGTTTACCGCTAACTAAGGCATTAGCAGATGCTAATAATGCGCGTTTTAATCTTTATTCTGAAACTGGTAAAGGCACTGTTGCCGAAATTGTTTTTCCATTGGCGGTTAATCGCCTTGATGATGAACCAATGGATAGTTAAACTATAGGGAGCTAAAAATTAGTAGCTCCCTATATCAGTTTTGACCCTAGTCACGCAAGCGGGTAATAAGGCTTGATGTATCAAAACGGTTATTGCCGGCGCGCTGGATGTCAGCATAAAATTGATCAATCAAAGCAGTGATTGGCAAGGTTGAGCCATTATTTCTTGCTTCATTAAGACAGATGCCTAGGTCTTTGCGCATAAGATCAACCGCAAAGCCAAAATCAAATTTATTGTCAACCATGGTATTGCCACGGTTTTCCATTTGCCATGAACCAGCAGCACCCTTTGATAAGACTTCTATCACCGATTTCATGTCAAGTCCGGCATTTACGCCAAATTGTAAGCCTTCCGATAGGCCTTGTACAATGCCCGCAAGACAAATTTGGTTGACCATTTTGCACAATTGACCAGATCCGGCCGGCCCCATAAGCCGCACTGAAACCGCATAGCTGTCAATTGCCTTTTCAATCTTTTCATATATTGCTTGGTCACCGCCACACATTACAGTAAGTTTGCCATTTTCTGCGCCAGCTTGGCCACCAGAAACTGGTGCATCTATAAAGTTAAGCTCACATTTTTGCGCTTCCTCATAAAGCTTGCGCGCAACCTCTGCAGAGGCGGTGGTATGATCAACAAAAATGGCCCCTTTGTTCATTGCTTTAAAAGCCCCATTGTCACCAAGGGTAATTTCAATAAGATCCTTATCATTGCCAACGCAAGAAAAAACAATATCTTGTCCTTTGGCGGCCTCAGACGGTGTATCAGCACTCTTACCTTGATAGGTGGTGACCCAATGGTCAGCTTTGGTTTTCGTGCGATTATAAACAGTCACCTCATAACCAGCTTTTGCCAAATGCCCGGCCATAGGAAAGCCCATGACACCAAGCCCTAAAAATGCAATTTTTTTCATACCCACTCCCTATAGAACTCTTTTTCAAATTAAGGCAATATCATGCCTTATTCATTTTTATACTTCAAATAAAACAATCCTACACTATTTTCGAAAACACTTAAATTAATTCTTTGATATTACAGTAAATTCGCGCGTTGAACAATTCTATATTTATTGAGTAATACACATGTGTTTTCTAAATTATTTGTAATGTTTCCTTTATTTTGAACAAATTTTGACAAAATTTCACCTTGTTTAGAGGGGTTAAAAATAACGCTATTGACATGACAATGTTTTTACTTTTGTAAAAGATGATAAATTAAATCATGTTATCTTGGCAGAGGTATTGGAAAGCTATGAAATTGAAAGCAATGTTAAGCGGAACGAGCTGTCGGCGTAGATTGGCGTCTATTTTGTCTGTTCTAACTATTTCTACTTCAGCAATCGTATTAGCAAGCCCAGCAATTGCGCAAACCACGCCAGCACAAAGCCGTACCACACGCCATATCAATGCACAGCAAGTTGCCGAAACTGTAGCAACACAGGGCGAAACAACACAAACAGCAACAAGTGAAGAAGCAAGCGATGAAAATGCTTCAACGCGTTTGCAAACCGTTGTTGTAACTGCAACCGGTTTTGAGCAGACGGTTAATGATGCCCCTGCAAGCATCACGGTTATTCCGCGAGAAGAGCTTGAAAAAGGATCATTCCGCGATCTAGGTGATGCGTTGCGTAATGTTCAAGGCGTTGCCGTGACTGGGTCGGCTGCTGAGCAGGATATCTTTATCCGTGGTCTTCCAGGGGCCTATACACTCATTTTGGTTGATGGTAAAAGACAAAGCACTCGTGATGCTCGCACCAATGGTAATTCTGGTTTTGAGCAAAGCTTTGTTCCACCAGCTGGCGCTATCGAGCGGATCGAAGTCGTGCGCGGGCCTATGTCCTCGCTTTACGGCTCAGATGCCATGGGCGGCGTTATCAATATTATAACCCGTAAAGTTCCAGAAAAATGGACCGGAACAATAACGATTGATGGTACGGCTAACCAGCATAGCGAATATGGTAATAGTGCGCAGGTAAGCTATTATGCTGCTGGTCCCTTGCAGCCTGATGTAATAGGCTTGCAATTATGGGGGCGTGGCATGGGCCGCGAGGAAGACGCAATTGTCTCTGGTACACCAAAGAAAAAAGAAATTGATATTACTGGCCGTGTCACGGTTACTCCCAATAAGGATCACGACTTAACCTTTGAAGCTGGTACAACAAAGCTGAAGCGCTTTAGCACAGTTGGCAATAATATTGAACGCTCGGTCAATAATAATCGCGCCGCTGTTGATACCTACAATCTAAATACGCGTGACCATTTATCTTTTGGTTACACTGGGCGCCTTGGTTGGACAACTGCAGAGTTTTCAGTGCTTCAAGAAACGGCTAAGCGTGAAAGTTATACTTGGAATAATAATACGCAAGATTTCGTTGCTAATTTACGTGCGCCAACTATTCGCAATACTATTATTGATGGTAAATTCACCACACCGTTTAGCCTTGCGGGTAACCATACACTTGTCACCGGCGCTCAGTACATTCGCAATGATTTAACCGATCAAAACCCAGGCTTACGCACTGCGCAAGATGAAAAATTTGACGTGACACAATGGGCATTGTTTGGTGAAGATGAATGGTGGATTAGCAATTCATTTTCACTAACCGGTGGTTTGCGTATGGATCACCATGAAATTTATGGCACCCATTGGAGTCCACGTGGTTATGCAGTTTGGCATGCAACTGACAATATCACTTTAAAGGGCGGTATTTCAACCGGTTTCCGTGCTCCTGAAATACGTCAAATTGCCCCTGGTTATGCTTATACGACAGGTGGCGGCAATTGTTTTTATGGGCAAAAGCCGCCAAGTGGCCGCGGTCGTTGCGGTGTTATTATCGGTTCAAGCGGTTTGCAACCAGAAAAGAGCACATCTTATGAATTTGCGGCCCTATATGACAATCTTGAAAACTTACAGCTTGGTGCAACTTATTTCTATACAGATTTTAAGGATAAGATAAGCAACCAACAGGTTGTTGATGCAAATGGTAATCTTGCTGAATGGTCGGTAGATCCAAATTATGTCTTGTGGGAATTTATCAATATTGACGATGCGGTTATGCAAGGTGTGGAATTAACCGGAACTTGGTCGCCAATCGAAGCTGTTTCTTTGCGTGGAAATTATACCTACACCCATTCAGAGCAAAAAACTGGTGATTATAAGGGCTTACCACTTGCTCGTACACCAGAACACATGGGTAGTATACGTGCCGATTGGCATACACCGGTTGACGGGTTAGATGCTTGGGCTGGCGGTAATTATCATGGTAAGGAAACCAATGCTGGTTTGCGTATTGGTGCAGCTGGAACAGCTGTTCTTCGTAATGGCCAAGTGGTTGCCCGTGAATATAAGGATTATTTCACCTTTGATATTGGTGGCAGCTATAAGTTTAGTGACTATGTTTCATTAAATGCAGCAGTTTATAATCTTTTTGATAAACGCGTCAGTGTTGACGAATTTAATAATGTGGTTGAAGGCCGGCGCCTTTGGGTGTCAATGACGTCCAACTTTTAAATTAAATAGCGGGTAAATTGGTAAATTTACTGCAATACTTTGCTAATTTACCCGTAAATCAAAAAAATAATGAACCCTTTGTCCGTAAATGTTAAAAATATAGGTTAAACTTAATTGCGTAAAATTTTAACACTGTTTGGCTCATGCATGCTGACGACATTGGTCATGCAACCATGTTTTGCGCAAAGTGAAAAAGTAACAGCCAATCACAGCGAAGCATTGAATATGGATATTCGTCATTTTGATATAAAAATTACGCCAACCAATAATGCATCGCGTTCGATAGATACGGAAAAAGCTGATCTGGAAAGCTATCGCATCTTTGTCGCTACTCCCAAACAGTCAGCGCCGCAAGATGGTTGGCCAGTCGTTTGGTTGCTTGATGGCAATATGACGTTTGATTATGCGGTCAAAAATAAACCAGAGGCGATTATTGTTGCTATTGGTTACCCATTAGACAATAGAGACGAAATCGTAACGCGGCGCTATTATGGCCTCACCGAAAAGGCAGGGCCTGAAAATTTCCCACATAGGGAGGGAAAAACTCCACCCAATACAGGTGGGCGCGCTGCATTTAGCCGTTTTATTATGGATGACTTACGTCCATTAATAAAAAAGCAATATAATATAAATGATAATCAACAAATTTTATATGGCCATTCCTTGGGTGGATTATTCGTTTTACATGAAATGCTAGATGGTCGCCAGCGTTATAATATTTATTGCGCCGCAGATCCGTCCATTTGGTGGAGTAAGCATGGCATATTAGAACGTTTTAAAGCGGAACCATTATTTGCTGATACGAATAATAATCAAAAAACTTATCTGCTTATTTCTGCTTCGGGTAAGCGTGCGCAACGAGCGCAACTATCGCCCGAGGAAGCCAAAAAACTTGCAGAAACCCGTGGTGGTCCCAATGGCAAATATGTGTTTGATTTATTGAAACAATATCCATTTATAGAAGAAAATTATCAGCTTTATGAAAATGATAGTCATGGCACCATGGTTGAGCCATCGGTTCATGATTGTTTGAAATTTGCCAAAATCAAGCTCAATAATGATTAAAAGTCGATTTTAAACTGGGTAAAAGGCTTCAGTAAATTTGCATAAGGCTTTTGAAATAAATATAAAGATGAATTTCAGTGCATAGTTTCATAGGCTGTAATTTGGGGGATCTAAGTCAGTTCAGGGAATTGAAGATTGGCTTATGAGAGATTTAGAGCAATTAGGATTTTATAAAGAAACTAAGTTTGCTTTAGGTGATTAGGTGATGCCTAATTATAAATGTAGTTTTCTAACAATGAAAGCAAGGATGATTAAATGGTAACGAAACGTAAATTCCTTATTGGGGCTGTTTTTAGCACTATGTTGGCAATGGCAGGCTTTAGCACACCATCATTTGCAGAAAATATTAAGATTACCCATGCATCAGGTGAAAGCGAAGTGCCGCTTCAACCTAAAAAAGTTGTGGTCTTTGATCTTGCAAGCCTTGATAATCTTCAGCGCCTTGGTGCAGGTGATACGGTCATTGCTCTACCAGAAATTGGTTTGCCTAAATATCTTGAAGCCTTTAGCGATGAAAAAATTACCAAAGTTGGTACACTTTTCGAGCCAAATTATGAGCTTATCGCTTCGCTTAAACCCGACCTTATTATTGCTGGCGGTCGTTCACAGCCAAAGCTTAAAGAATTAGCAGCTATTGCGCCTACAATTGATACAACTGTATCAACAGATAATTATCTTGGCGATGTTGATCGTAATGTTGAAATTTTAGGTAAGATTTTTGGCAAGGAAGCGGAAGCTAAGGCCGAAATCGAAAAGCTTGCCGCAACTCTTGCTGAAGTGAAAAAGGAAGCAGATGGCAAGGGTAATGGTCTGCTTATTTTAACAACTGGCGGTAAAATGAGTGCATTTGGGCCCGGCTCACGCTTTGGTCTACTTTATTCAGGCTTCGGCGTTTCTCCAGCTGTTGCAGATCTACCCGTTGGTCGCCATGGCCAGCCAATTTCATCTGAATATATTTTGGAAAAAAATCCTGATTGGCTTTTCGTTATTGACCGTGATGCTGCTATTGGTCGTGAAGGTCAGTCTGCCGCTCAAATGCTTGATAATCCAGTTGTTAATGAATCAAAAGTTGCACAAAAAAAGCATATTGTTTATCTTGATCCACAAAACTGGTACCTCGTTGGCGGTGGTTTAAGTGGTCTTCACGAAACAGCAGACCAATTGATGAAAGCCTTTAAAGCTGCTGATGCAAAATAAATTGTTATTGGCAGAATCTATCATTTATCGTTTTTGTTGATAGACTTTATTACAATATTCAATTTTGAGTTTTTTAAAGCGGGCACCATAAAGGCCCGCTTTTCTTTTAAATAATTGGTTAGCACGCGAATTCCTTTTTTGTGTTTATCACACGGTGCCATAAAATCCCTGTTAAAAAGACGAATAAAACCAAAAAAGGTAATTTTAAAAAGTTGATTAAAATATACTTGTTTTATATGACTAATCATTCAAACTAGATTTCACTTTATCATTTAAGAATAAGCAGTTGGGGCAAAACCTGCTTATTATATAACAACATGCTGGGAATAATTTCTTGGGAAAGCTAATTGGCGGATTATTAATTGTCTGCATTCTCGCCCTTTGCAGTATATTTGTTGGTGTTAGCGATGTTACGCCATCAAGGCTTTGGGCGCTTGACCCTTATGCTTGGAATGTTTTTTGGGCAACACGTATTCCACGAACTGCTGCGCTTATTCTTGTTGGCGTTGCCATGACTATTTCTGGCACAATCATGCAGCTTTTGGCCCGTAATCGTTTTGTTGAGCCGTCTACTGCTGGTACGGTAGATTCTGCATCCTTAGGAATTTTAACCGTTTTATTATTAGCACCTGATTTGCCTGTTATCTTAAAAGCTGCTGTCGCAGCTTTATTTGCGCTCATTGGCACATTAATCTTTATGGCAATTTTACGCCGTATACCATTGCGGTCAGCTTTATTGGTGCCATTGGTTGGTATTATGCTTGGCGGGGTTATCGGGTCGATTAGTACATTTTTTGCCTATAAACACGATAAGATCCAATCTCTGCAAGCATGGATGTCCGGCGATTTTTCAAGTGTGATGCAAGGACAGTATGAACTTTTGTGGATTGCGGCGCCACTTGTATTGCTTGCCTATATTGCCGCAGACCGTTTTACTGTTGCAGGCCTTGGTGAAGATTTTACCACTAATCTTGGGGTTAATTATCGGCGTATTGTTATGATGGGGCTTATAATTGTTGCAATGACCACAGCACTGGTTGTGGTAACTGTTGGGCAAATTCCATTTTTGGGCCTTATTGTACCCAATATTGTTGCGCTATTCATTGGTGATAATATGCGGCGCGCCGTGCCTTGGGTCGCACTTTTGGGCGCATCAGCGGTGTTATCTTGTGATATAATGAGCCGCTTAATCAATTATCCTTTTGAAATTCCAATCAGTACCATTTTGGGTGTTGTTGGTAGCGGTATTTTCCTTTTCCTCTTGCTGCGAAAGGGGAACCGTTTTGCTTAAATCTATCAATAGACCTGCTTATATTATTGCACTATTAGTCGTAATTGCTGTCGTTTTTAGCATATTTTTTATGTCGTGGAACTTGCTTGGCAATATGTCCTTTGCATTAACACTACGTGGTAAATCGCTTATTTCACTTGTCATTGTTGGCTATGCGATTGCTATTTCAACAGTGCTTTTTCAAACAGTTACCAATAATCGTATTTTGACACCGTCTATCATGGGCTTTGACCAATTATACCTTTTGGCGCAAACAGTGGTTGTTTATTCGGTTGGTGTCTCAGGGCTTGCGCTGGTAAGCAGTGTTACTGGCTTTATTATCCAAACACTTATTTTGGTTGTTTTTGCTACGACATTATTCAGGTGGCTATTTGCTGGTGAGAATAAAAGTCTGCATCTTGTTTTATTAGTAGGTATTGTACTTGGCACATTTTTCCGCAGCTTAAATGTTCTCTTGCAAAGAAAAATTGATCCAGATTCATTTGTAGGGTTACAAGAGCGTTTCTTTGCCAATTTCAATAGCGTTAACTCCGATGCGCTTTTACCAGCCTTTTGCATTATTCTGGTTGTGAGTATTTTTGTTTTTGCCAAGCGTAATTGCCTTGATACTTTGGCATTGGGGCGTGAAATCTCAATTAACCTTGGTGTTGATTATAAGAAAAATGTCACGTTCATTTTAATGCTAGTAACTATTCTTGTTTCTGTCTCAACAGCACTGGTTGGGCCAGTTCTCTTTTTCGGATTATTGGTTGCAAGTCTTGCCTACCAGCTTGCAGGCAGCTATCGACATATTTTTATTTTACCAATTGCTGCGCTTTTGGCCATAATATGCTTAGTTGGCGGTCAATTGATTATGACACATGTCTTTAACCTTGGCGTGCCGCTTGCGGTAATTATAGAATTTATTGGTGGTATTGTCTTTATCTGCCTGCTTTTGAGAGGATCCTTGCGATGATTGAAATTAAAGGTGTGTCGAAAGCCTATAATGACCGCTTAGTGGTTGATGATGTCCATCTTACAATACCAGCGCAAGGCATTACCTCGATTATTGGGCCTAATGGCGCAGGTAAGTCAACATTGCTAACGATGGCAAGCCGTTTAACACCGATGGATAAAGGCGAAATTTCGGTTGGGGGTCTTGATATTTTAAAAACCCCGAGTGATGAGCTTGCTAAACGGCTTTCAATTTTGCGACAAGAAAATGTCTTAACATCACGTTTAACCGTGCGTGAATTGGTGACTTTTGGTCGCTACCCTTATAGTAAAGGGCGGCCAACGTTGGAAGATAGGCAATTTGTCGATTCCGCAATCCGTTATCTTGGCCTTGAAGATTTGCAAAATCGCTTTCTTGATCAATTATCGGGCGGCCAGCGTCAACGCGCATTTGTTGCCATGGTTATTTGTCAAGATACTGATTATGTCCTGCTAGACGAGCCACTTAACAATCTTGATATGAACCATTCTGTTTCGATGATGAAGCAATTGCGCCGCGCTGCTGATGAGCTTGGCAAAACTATTGTTATTGTTGTTCATGATATTAATTTTGCATCTTGCTATTCAGATACCATTGTCGCTATGCGTGATGGCAAACTTATTGCGAAAGGATCGCCAAGCGAAATCATTGAAACCGATTGTTTAAAAGCAATTTATGATATGGATATTAATGTGCGAGAGATAAATGGCAATCGTATTGCTATTTATTATTCCTGATAATTTTTATGATTTTGCGTTGAAAAATGTGGCAAGACTAAAAGTCAAAGCAAGTTGATGCAGCATTTCATTCTTTAACTTATTCAATAATTAGGGCATATTAGAAATATAATTCTATTTCAAATATGCCCTATTTTTTTGATGGTTAAAACTGATATTTTATTTTGATACCGCCACCACCACCATGACGTTGACCAACAAAAGCTTGGCCGTTAACATTAATGTTAAAAGCCTCATTATTGGCTATAGGCTGGAGATTGAAACCAGCTTCAAATATACCTGAATCTCCCTTTAATGATGGCTTATCAAGTTTAAACTCATAAGCAGTTGCTGCAATTGTGCCATTAAATTCATGTTCATAGGCCGCACCAATATAGGGTTTCAATTGTTCGCTATAGGTATAGCTGTATCGCCCACCTAGCTGTAAGCGAGAGCTGGTCGCGCTATCAAAGTGTAACTTTTCATAGCCAATTGAAACCGTATCGCTATCCATGCGCGTCCATAAATAGCGCCCATAAACATCAAGCGCCTGTTTTTCATCAAAATTAAAAACATAACCAATAGCGGCATGACCTCCAACATATTTACCTTTGCTATCATAAGAACCGTGATAGCCAATTGATGATTCTTTAAGAGTACTTAAAGTGTTGCCGACATCAAAACTATTATTTATTTGTCCAGCGCGTATTGAAGCTTCTAGATAAATACCATCGGCTTGATCAGGTGTAAAATTGACAACGCGGCCAAGACCAGTACCCTTTAAGTCAATGCGACCAAAAATGCCGGCACCTTTATAATTGCCATTCCCATCACCATGAACGGAAGAAAAATTGGTAAAGTTGTTATAGGTGTCATAAGTGCCATGACCATATTCAAAAAATAGGCCAATGGTGGCTTTGTGGCCGGCGTTAAAATCAAAGCCAGTAGCAACGCCAACTGCCATATTAAAACCTTTAATATCAACATGGCTACCTGTATTATATATTTGTGATGAACCATTGGCGATCATAAAAGGTATAAAAGCTGGACGATTTATATTATCATCATTTGCGCGCACCATAATACGTATTTTATCAATTCCGGCTGTTGAAATAAGATCACTCCCTTGATTGAGAAATCCTAACATTGCTGCTCGACCTTCCGAATATGATTTTGATTGGGGATTTATTTGAGCTGCAGATTGATTATTGTTAGGATTAGACGGCTTAGGATTCTCTGGAGTAGGCTCTGCTGGTTGATTAGGATTCTCCGGAATAGGCTCTGTTGGTTGTTTAGGATTCTCTGGAGTAGGCTCTGCTGGTTGAGGTGTTATATCTGCTTTATTGTTAATAGTTAAGACAAGTGCTTTATTATCATCAATTAACTGTTGTTCTAAGCTTGCTTGATAGATAATAAATTGGCCTTGTTGAATGACATAATTATTCAATGCAGTCCAAGTACCTTGGGTCTTTGTAATAAAAATAATTTTATCACCATCATAAAGACGATTATCACTCATCTGCATATTTGCAATTGTATGTTTGGTGTTTGTCAAATCAACAGCTTGGCCATTACTAGAAATTGTTATAAGTCTATCTTCATTTGTTACATCGCTTGGCAAAGTCCAATTGTAATTTTCAAAATTATAAATTCCAGATACTGTACCGCTATAACCTATCAAATTTAATGTATTGCCGGAAATTACTTTATTAAAAATATCTTGAGAGTTGGCATTTGAATCATTAAAACTAAGCCCAGTGTCATCTATACTTTTACCGCCCCAAATAGCGCCATATTGCATGACATCAGAAATATTGTGACCTATAACAATTTGCTTTCCTTTCAATGTTACTATATTATTTATAGCTACATTGCCAGTACTATAACCGCCAAAAATGTCGCCCCAGATGGCCGATGACCCTGAAATCGATACTTCATTATTGATAACTGCACCGCCAGAACCTTTTGTGCCACCATTGCTAATAGCGCCTCCACCGATGCTTAAGCCACCAAAGATACTTCCTCCCTCCATGCCTTCTGAGCCGCTGATGTCTGAAGAACCTCCGTCGCCGCCTATGATAGTAACATTTGTTAGTGAAACTTTGTTATCGCTTACCGTTCCTCCAGAACCCCCGGTGCCCATGTAAGCGCCTCCTATGCCCCCCATACTTAAGCCACCATAAACGCCTCCACCTCCAATTCCGCCAGTGCTTGCGTAGCTTCCTATGCCACCGCTACCACCGCGACCACCCTGAAGCGCTACATCTGTTAATATAACTGTGTTATTGTTTACATCCCCACCTAAACCACCAATTATATCATGAGCATTGTTGCCGATACTTAACCCACCATAAACACTGCCACCTCCCAAACCTCCAGTACCATAAATACTACCAAAACCACCAGTGCTACCATTACCACCCTTAAGGGCTGTGTTGGTTAATATCACCATATTATTATTTACCTGGCCGCCAGATCCGGCGTTGCTTTGATCGCCACTATTCCCGCCCATACTTAAACCACCATAAACGCTACCGCCGCCAAAGCCGCCAAAGCCCCCGGCGCTATTACTTGCAAAGCCACCCGAACCGCCATTTGCTCCTATAAGAGCTACATCTGTCAAGGTAACGGTGTTATAGCTTACGAGACCACCAGAGCCTCCTGCACGCTTAAAGCCGCCTGTACCACCAATACTTAGGCCACCCAAAATACTTGCGCCACCAATGCCGCCCATACCGCCGCCGCCGCCCATCGATGAGCCGCCACCGCCACCATTGGCTCCTGTAAGGGTTACATCTTTTAGTGAAACTGAATTATTAGTTACTTCACCACCAAAACCACCAGTACCCTCAGAAGCGCCTGCACCGCCTATACTTAAACCACCATAAATACTTCCACCACCAAAGCCTCCTGAACCGCCGCCGTCGCCGAAATATTCTCCATTTGCACCTTCCACTGCATTATTCGTTACCCCACTCCAATCGTACGCGATGTGATGCATCAAAACTTTGTTATTTTCGATACGATTACCGGAGATGCCATTTTGAGTGCCCGTTGTAAGGGGTGTCCCAGCATCTCCTATATTTACACCACCATAAATAATATAAGGAGCAATGATGTCGCCTAGGTTAGGTTGTGTATTCCAATTTGCTTGGACTGCAGCATCAACATCACCTATTGTAATCATATTTCCAGTATAACTACTTTGTGAAAAAAGACTTTTATATTTTTCACTATTATCTGAGATAGCAGTTGGGTCTTTTTTAAAGACGGTTGATGCGCTTGTTCCTGTATATATAATATCTTCGGCAACAGCATTTGGTATACCCATGCAGCTTAGCCCAGTTGCACTAAGCGCAATTATAATAGAAAAACGTGAAACTGAGCCTTTAAGGCAAAAATAATTATTCAAAGAACTCATGATAAGTTTTTTCCTATACAACATGATATGATGCAAAAAACAGTAAACGTATTATGTCACGTTACGTCGTATTCAAACCGTTTGTTTAATCGACATATTCAAATCATTGCTTTTTTACGCAATTAAAACATTAGTTTTGAATATATTATAAAAAATATAATTTACAATAAAAATTTGTTTTTTAGAAATTGTTTAAAGTCTAAAATAAAATTTTAATTAATAAAATTATAATTTAACAATTTTTCTATTATTTAAATTAAATAGTTTTTTTGATGATAATTATTTAATAGTTGATTTTTATAATTTTTGCTTATTTAGTCTCAATTAGATATAATTTCGAGTGAATTAAAAAAGTTTTATACGATATTTTTAAAAAAATATTTAGCCATTTAAAACAAAAATATTTAGAGTAAAAACAATGCGATCAACTAAACTCTAAGTGCATAGAAATAATACTTAATTATTGTTGTGAATAACTGCTTGTTTCGTTGTATTGGGCTCTAACAAGCAAGCATGCAAAATTAAAAAAGGACTTGTTTAAATTTAAAAACGTGGTTTTCTATCATCATCGGGAGTTTTGAATATTGAAAGCCGGAGGAGTAAACTATGACTGCAAAATCTAATTCTATATCATTGGAAAGCTATTGGATGCCGTTCACGGCAAATCGCCAATTTAAGGCAAATCCAAGAATATTGGCATCCGCCAAAGGCATGTATTATAATGATATTGATGGCAATAAGATTATTGATGGTACAGCAGGTCTGTGGTGTGTCAATGCAGGCCACGGTCGGGCTGAAATAGCAAGTGCGGTTGAGCAACAATTATTAACTCTTGATTATGCCCCTGGTTTTCAGATATCGCATCCTATTGTACATGAATTTGCTAATCGCTTAATAGACATGGCCCCTGGCGGCAAAGAATCGGGTTTAAACCATGTATTTTTTACTAATTCAGGATCTGAATCAGTTGATACAGCTTTAAAAATTGCTATTGCCTATCAACGCTCTATCGGGCAGGGTACTCGCACCCATGTTATTGGTCGGGAAAAAGGTTATCATGGTGTTGGCTTTGGCGGCATTTCCGTTGGTGGCCTAGTTAATAATCGACGTGTTTTCCCCAAAATTCCTGCAAGCCATATGCGCCATACTTTGAATATTGAAAAAAATGCATTTTCGCGGGGGCTTCCAAAGCATGGGGTGGAACTGGCGGAAGATTTGGTACGCATTATCGAGCTTAATGGTGCCGAAACTATTGCAGCAGTTATTGTTGAGCCAATGTCAGGTTCAGCAGGTGTAATTTTGCCTCCTAAAGGCTATTTAGAGCGCCTACGTGAAATAACGCAAAAACATGGCATATTGCTGATTTTTGATGAGGTTATTACTGGTTTTGGGCGTTTGGGTACACCTTTTGCCGTAGATTATTTCGGCGTTGTGCCGGATATGGTGACTTGCGCCAAGGGGCTCACCAATGGTGTTGTTCCAATGGGGGCTGTATTTGTGCAGCAAAAATTATATGATGGCATGATGAACGGTCCGGAAAGCCAAATTGAGCTTTTCCACGGCTATACCTATTCTGGTCATCCACTTGCTTGTGCGGCAGGGCTTGCCACATTAGACATCTATGCCAAAGACGATCTATTTGCTCGTACTGCAGGTCTTGCACAATATTGGCAAGATAGTGTTTTCTCGCTGCAAGACTTGCCCCATGTTATTGATATTCGAACAATTGGGCTTGTGGCCGGTATTGAACTTGCTAGCCGTGATGGCGCCCCATCTCAGCGTGGTTATGATGTTTTTGTCGATTGCTTTAATCATGGTGCATTGGTGCGCCAAACCGGTGATATTATTGCACTTTCGCCCCCTTTAATTGTAGAGAAAAGCGAAATTGATGAGATTATCAGTAAATTAGCTGATGCCATCAAACGGGTAAAATAAGCTAGGTAATTAACGCGTATCCAATGGCTATGACATCGGATACGCGTATATTTTGTAATGTGTAACAAAGTTTATAAAAAACGTAAATTTATTGTTTTGCTGTAGCAAGCGCTTCAAAAATGCGGGCTGCCATTTCAGCGCCGGGATCCTTTACATTTTCTAATTGATTAGCTGAAACATAGCTAGCACGACCAGCATGAGCCGTTAACATTTTTCCTGTTTCATCTGCGCCCTCACGCGCGGCTTTTGCAGCTTCTTGTAAGTTGCCACCCGCGATAAGCGCATTAAATGCCGGTTGTAAAGCATCAATCATGGTGCGATCACCAGACTTGGCACCGCCATATTCCATCATTTTTTGTAAGCCGATGTTAAGTGCTTCTGCCCAACCTTGCTGTTCATTATAATTATGGGCGGCACTGGTAAATAAAATGGCCAGCAAGACACCGCTAGAGCCGCCAGCACTGCGCATTAAACGCTCACCGATTTGCTTTAAAAATCGGGTTGGATTTCCTGTTGCAAGCTGATCTTTCATATCTCTAATGCTTTTTGCTGCAGTGCTTAAGGTTGAGCCTGTATCACCATCACCAATTTTGGCATCAATTTCATCAATCTCATCGGCATTTTTAATAATTGTGTCAATGATGGTTGCAAGTATTATAGCATCGTTTTCATTGCGGGTAATGGCCTGTGTTTCTTGTAGCGTTGGTTGAGGCAAGGAAATTAATGGGTGTTTAATGCTTGTATCGCGCACGATCGGCCAATCTGCAACACTCACAGCTTGGGTTAAAGCCGCTTCTTTATCATCATCCAATATTAAAATACTTATTGAAAAGCCACGCATATCAAGCGATGTCATTAATGGTGCAGGTCCTATAATATATTTCGCATGGCTATAAAGTGGCGTCTTGGCAAGCGAATTCATCATAATAGATAATTCTAATGGCGATACGCCACCAAGGGAGTTGAGCATGATAGCGATTTTATCTGTACTTGATAATTTTTCGCAAAGTTTAACTGCAGTAAGGGCAACAAGATCATCGGCGGACTGCATGGGAATGATAGCAGCTCCAGGTTCGCCATGAATGCCAAGCCCTAATTCAGCTTGATTATCATTAAAAGATTGTTCCGCTTGCTTGGCGCCTGGTATATTGCAATGATTAAGGGATAGACCAAGGGAATGGGTAGCTTAAGCAGCTTTTATTGCCATTTCATGCACTTTTTCAAGACTTGCACCTTGTTCGGCTAGTGCTCCTGCTAATTTATGCACAAAAAGCGTGCCAGCAATGCCACGCGGTTGCTTATGGTCGGGTAGGGCTATGTCATCAGCAACAATCACCATTTCAACCTTATAGCCAAGACTAATCGCTTGCTCACGCGCTAGACCAAAATTGAGGCGATCTCCCGTGTAGTTTTTAACAATAAGCAAACAACCAGCTTGTCCGCAAACACTGGTAATTGCGGCTAGAACAGCATCAACGCTCGGGGAAGCAAAAATTTCGCCACATATGGCAGCTGTTAGCATAGCTTTGCCAACAAAACCAGCATGGGCAGGTTCATGGCCTGAGCCGCCGCCAGAAATCACCGCAACTTTATCCTTTTGCCAATCAGCACGGATTACAACCTTTATTTCTGGAAAAGCATCAAGCCGCGTTAGATTTGTGCCTGCGGATGAAAGGAGTAAGCCATCTATTGCATCACTTACCAATGTTTGACGATCATTCATAAAAGATTTCATTGAACACCTTTTAAGTTAATGTGTAAATATTTATAAGAAAAAATAGTAATTATGGAGTGTAGCTTGCGGCTTTGTTAAGCCACTTCAGTTTTATTAAAAAGCAGTTAAGCACAGAAGTTTGAAAAATAAAAGTCAGTCGGCCTGTAAGCCGGGTTTTGTATGGCAAAGCTTAACGCTTTACGTGGCAGCCATTCATCTTGGACGCAATGTCGCCATGCGCCTCATGCAACCCACCCGGATGATTGGCTGGAGACAGGCCTGTGGTTAAACCACGCATCATCCCTATTCGGTCTTGCTCCCGGTGGGGTTTACCCTGCCATTATCATTACTGATAATGCGGTGAGCTCTTACCTCACCCTTTCACCCTTACCTATAAAATATAGGCGGTTTGCTTTCTGTGGCACTTTCCCTAAGGTCACCCTCGCCGGGCGTTACCCGGCACCGTGTCTCGCTGGAGCCCGGACTTTCCTCACTAGCCACCTTTCGGTATTGGACTAGCGCGGCTGCCCAGCCGACTGACTTTGCAGTGCAATAGCATGCTAGGGTCAAAAACGCTATAGCATTTTCTGCAAAAATTAAATCGACTTTCGCTTAGCGAATAATGCAGCAAAATAAAGAATTTACTGCGCGTCTTCCAATTTAATTTTTGGTTTTCGTACTTGTTCGCGATAAAACACAAATAATCCACTGCCAACAACAATGGTTGCGCCGACCAATGTCCAAAAGTCTGGAAAATCATTAAATATGATGAGACCAACAAAAATCGACCAAACAAGCTGTAAATAATTGAAAGGCTGAATAATACTAACTGGAGCCATGGTGAGCGCTTTAATCATTGCAAAGTGGCCGCTTACCGACATAAGACATAGGAGAACCAACAGCCAAACATGGTGACGATCCATATCCACCCAGAAATAATAAATGCAGCCAGTCGTGATAATAGCTCCAACAAGGCCAATATAGAAAAATGAGGTAATAGCGCTATCGCGATCACCAACCAAACGGGTTATGGTTGCATAAAGTGCAAAACAAAAAGAGCCGCTTAAGGCAAAAATAGCGCCAACGGAAAACACACCCGAACCGGGGCGAACCATGATCAATATGCCCAAAAAGCCAATAATCAAGGCAGTGATACGCCGCCAACCGACCGCTTCTTTCAAGATTAAAATTGCAAGGAGTGTGCCGAAAAGTGGATAGGCTTGAAAAAGCGCTGTGGTTTCAGCAAGCCCCATATGACGAAAAGCTAGGCCAATCAGTATAAGCTCCACCAATAGCAACACACCACGTAAAATTTGTAAGTAAATGTGACCGCTTTTACTGTTTTTGCGAAAACCGCCTTTTGATTGTTTAGCCATCAGCATGCCAACCGCCAAAAATACCCAATAGCGTACCATGACAATAAAGGTAATTGGATAGTTACTTACAAGAGTTTTGGTTATGGCATCTTGAAAAGCAAAAATAAGGGTCGCTAAAATGGCAATCAAAATACCTGGCCAATAATTAGGCTTTTGGCTTTCGCTTTCATTGGACATTTATTGCCTTCCCTTTTTTAATTATTTATAGCTTTATGCTTAGTATGCAAAATCTATGCTTATAATTCTAGTAATACTGTGCATTTAAAATCTTGCAACAGCAATACTATGGGTGTTGAAAAAATAAATCGTGATGTTTCACTACCTAGATGAAAATAACCTGTAAAGCCCTATATAAAATGCTAAAAGCACATATCTATCCAATAAGATATGTGCCTTAATATGTTGTTTTTAATAAGGTATAAACAAATATTGGCAGAGCTATTTAGCTGTTAAGCGCCAACTAGATCGAACCATGCATCCTCATCAATAACCTCAATACCAAGTTCACGTGCTTTATCAAGCTTAGAGCCAGCTTTGGGACCCGCTACGACAAGATCGGTTTTTTTAGATACTGAGCCTGCCGTTTTTGCACCAAATCGCTCTGCCATGGCTTTTGCTTCATCTCGTGACATGCGTTCAAGCGAGCCAGTGAAAACAATGGTCTTGCCAGCAACGGGCGAATGACTTGCAACCACCACTTCTTCGTCTAAAGGGGTAACTTCAGCCAAAAGCGCATGGACGGCTTCTAGGTTATGGGGCTCACTATAAAAATCAACCACAGCCTCGGCAACAATTTGGCCTATGCCTTCAATATTAATAAGTTCTTGCCACGTATCATTGCCCTTGTCGGCTTTGCTTTCTGGCATTTTGGCATCCTTAGCGGCTTTTTCAAAAGCAGCATAGGAAATATAAGCTCGTGCTAAGCGTTTGGCGTTAACCTCCCCAATATGGCGCATGCCAAGGCCAAATAAAAAGCGGCTTAGTGCAATTTCACGTCTTGCATCAATGGCATCATAAAGCTTTGCTGCAGAACGACTGCCAAACCCTTCAATATTTTCAAGCTTGGTAAGCGAATTTTCCTGCCGTTTTTTTAAGGTAAAAATATCGGCGGGAGTTTTAATGCTCAATGATGGATCTTCAGCATGAAAGAAAAATTCAACCTGCTTTTCGCCCAAACCCTCAATATCAAAAGCGTTGCGTGAGACAAAATGGCGAATGCGTTCAACCACCTGAGCAGGGCAGATAAGGCCGCCGGTGCAACGGCGCACCGCTTCTCCTTCTTCGCGCACTGCATGGCTTCCACATACAGGGCAGGTGGTAGGAAATTGATAAGGCACCGCATCACTGGGGCGTTTTTCTAAAACCACATCAACAATTTGCGGAATAACATCGCCAGCACGTTGTATGATAACTGTGTCACCAATACGAATATCGCGGCCATCACGCAATTTGCCACCATTGGAATCAATTCCAGAAATATAATCTTCATTATGAAGGGTGGCATTGGTCACCACGACACCGCCAACGGTAATTGGCTCAAGGCGCGCAACTGGTGTTAAAGCACCAGTTCTGCCGACTTGAATATCAATTCCCTTTAACAGCGTAAAGGCACGCTCGGCTGGAAATTTGTGGGCAATAGCCCAACGCGGTGAGCGAGATACAAAACCAAGGCGGCTTTGCAAGCTCAATTCATTGACCTTATAGACCACGCCATCAATATCATAATCAAGGTTTGCTCTTTGTTCCTCAATCATATGATAATGATTAATAACATCCTTGGCGCTGGTAAACAGCTTGGTGAGGGGGGTGACGACAAAACCATATTCAGCAAAGCAATCCATCATTCCCATTTGAGTTGTTGCCGGCATTTCGCTAACTTCACCCCAAGCATAGGCAAAAAATCGCAATGGCCGCTGTGCGGTTATTGAAGGATCTAGTTGGCGAAGTGCGCCAGCCGCGGCATTACGCGGATTGGCAAGGCGCTGTTTGCCTGCTTCTTCTTGACGTAGATTTAGTTTTTGAAAATCATCACGTGCCATATAGCATTCGCCGCGTACTTCAATAATATCAGGATAGTTACCTTTAAGTTGGCGAGGAATATCTTTTAATGTAAGAGCGTTAGCAGTAACATTTTCACCAATTGTACCATCGCCGCGCGTTGCGGCACTTACTAGTTTGCCTTGTTCATAGCGCAGCGATAATGATAATCCGTCAATCTTAGGTTCAGCACTAATGCCAAGTGGCGTTGTCGTATCAAGACGTAAAAAGCGATGTATGCGGTCGATAAAATCATTAACATCTTCGTCATTGAAAGCATTATCAAGTGACAGCATTGGAACATTATGGCGTAGCTTTTCAAACTTTTCTGAAACCTTGGCGCCCACTTTTAAGGACGGAGAATCTTCGCGAATTAAGGTTGGGAAACGTTGTTCAATCGCATGATTGCGTTGCCGCAATGCATCGTAATCAGCATCAGATAGGGCAGGATTATCTTCCAAATAATAGAGTTGATCGTTATGGGCCATTTCGCCAGCAAGAGCTGCCAATTCTTTTGCGGCTTGCTCTTCGCTTAAATTTTCAACAGCAATCTGTCTTAATTCATTCTCGCTCATATGTTCCATTTCCTATCGTTTTTTCGCTTGATTTTCATAACCGACTTGATGAAGCATTGCACATAATTATTTGAAAAATATTTAACACGAAGGAGTAGATGATATTATTGCGACAAAAATAAAGATCCAAAACCTAAATTATAAGCTTGCCAGCATTGTGCAAGCTTTTAAATGAATCAACAAGGCGTGATTTGTCTCTTACAATGTCGATAGGTTAAATTGATATCCTATATATTTAATGGATCGATAATATAGGAGTTTTATGTATGAAAAAATTACTTGTGGCATTATTAATATCTTTATCAAGCCTACCAACTTACGCCTATGCGCAAGACGATATTACGATCAGTAGTTTAGAAAAAAACGCCGACACAAAAGTAGAATTTCAAAAATTAATGAAAGGTCAGAATTTACCTAAATGGGTAAGTGAAGGCGGGACGGAATCTCAGGCTAAAGAAGTTATCATTGAAGGCAAAAAATATCTTGTATTGAGCGCATGCAAACCCCATGATTGTGATGCGCAGCAAATAGCTCTGCTTTATTCAACTGAAGCTAAAAAATTAGCAGGTGTTTTCTCGTCAAATGATGACAAAGATGGCAGTCAAAAACTACAATGGCTCAATATTCCTGATGAATTGTCGATTGACGGCAAAACAATTCTATTCGCAGCATTGACGGGTAGTCTTGATAACCACCCAAATAGCTTTAATTTTAAATAAGAATTGCAACGAGTGGGGAAATATATCCCCACTTAAGCTTCATCACAAATGTAGATCTTGTATAAATTTTTTTCTATCTAAAGGATGAAAGACATTGCCCAGTCGATACAGATTTGAAGTTGTTGAAATCGTAGTTCGAAACACGTCCCAAGCACCGATTGCAGAAGATCTGTTTTATAAATGCCTAATTTGTGAGGGCATGATACCATCAATGCCTGATGATAATATTCGTTGTCAATGTAGGAATGTTGTAATCGATGTTGATATGCATCGCTTATATATTGGAGATTATCAAAAATTTTCAGTTTTAAAACGAATGAAGGTATAAATCGATTAAGAGCTTTTATAGATAAATATCAACCATCTAAATCGATCTCTAATTTATCTTCTTTTAAGGTCGAGAAAAAATCAATTTTTATTAAATGATTTATTGCTTTTACAATCTCATCATAGGTTATTTCTTTTACAACAACAATATTTTTGGAATAGAAAAACACCCATATCCATGTCGTTCATTTTCAGCGTCTATATCTTGTTCTAAACGCATCTTGTCATAAAAAATTATATTATATGATTTTTTTTCAATAATGACATATAAATCAAAAAGATATCCTTTGCATTGCGTTTCATAACGTCTTCTATCGTCAAAGGTAGAAAGAAATGCTATGTCATAGCCGTTTTCACGAATAATATGCATAAAATTTCCTTTAAGAATACAAACAGTCAAATATATGTTTGCCCATTGCGATGCTAAAAAAAACGCAAATTAGTCTTTGCTGGCTAATAGCTTTTTAGCCGCAGCACGAGCCTCGCTGGTTACTTCAGCACCAGCCAGCATACGGGCAATTTCTTCTTGACGTTCTTTTTTATCCATCAAATGGATGCGTGAACTAACGCGATTGCTGTCGCCAGTTTCAGCCTTGGCAATAAGGAAATGTCCATCAGCACGCGCTGCCACTTGCGGTGCATGGGTGACCGATAAAACTTGCACATTTTGCGCAAGGCGTTTTAATCTTTGACCAATGGCATCCGCCACTGCACCGCCAACGCCAGTATCTATTTCGTCAAAAACGAGAGTAGGGGCAGAGCCGCGATCAGCGAGTGCGACTTTTAATGCTAGCAAAAAGCGAGATAATTCACCGCCTGAAGCAACTTTCATCATTGGGCCGGGTTTGGTACCGGGATTTGTTTGCACATAAAATTCTACCGTATCGATACCCTCAGCCTGCCGCTCATTCAAGTTACTGGTAAATTCAATGATAAACTTTGCACGCTCTAATTTTAAGGCTGGCAATTCTGCCATGACGGCAGCTTCAAGTTGATGGGCAGCCGCTTTGCGCTTTTGCGACAATTCTTGCGCTAAAACATCAAATGCATCACGCGCTGCCAAAGTTTCAGCTTCCATCTGCGTTAAGGTGGTTTCGCCAGCATCAAGATCGGCAAGATTTGCGTCGAGCTTGTCGCGCAGCTCGGGTAAGTTTTCTACCGCAACCGAATATTTACGTGCTGCAGCCCGCAGCGCAAACAGCCGTTCTTCCACGGCTTCTAATTCGCGCGGATCAAAATCTATAATGCGCATGGCATTTTCTACGGCATCTTGCGCAAGGCCAAGCGCATCAAGGGCTTGATCAACTTGTTGGATGATCGGCTCTACAATGTCTTGTGCTTCGCTCATCTTGCGCTCCAGACGGCGGACAAGATTGGCTAATATTGGAATGGCTGATGTTGGGCCAGATAATATTTCACCTGCTTCGTTAATATCGCTGGCAATTTTTTCGGATTTCATCATTGTGCCACGCCGCTCTGCCAAGGATTCTTCCTCGCCAAATTGCGGATCAAGCAGCGATAATTCTTCAACTGATGCGCGTAAATAATCAGCTTCTTTAGCCGCCGCCTCAACATGGGCGCGGTGGCGAGCAAGACCTTTTTCAAGGCTGCGCCAAATTTGATATTGTTGTTTTAATGCAGTAACTTCACCGCCAAGACCACCAAAGGCATTAAGCAAATCACGATGGGCATTAATGTCGATTAAAGCGCGATCGGCGTGTTGACCATGAATTTCAACTAAATGGCGTCCAATATCACGTATGAGCCCAACGCTTGCAACTTGGTCATTGATAAATACGCGTGAGCGTCCATCACTTGACTGTACGCGCCGCAATATAATATCGCCGTCATCTTCAAGACCATTTTCGCGAATTAATAAACGTGCTGGATGATTAATCGGTACATCAAAAACGGCAGTTACTTGCCCTTGTTGTGCGCCGTGGCGCACAAGCGAAGCATCTCCCCTTGCACCGAGCGCAAGGGAAAGAGAATCAAGCAAAATAGACTTACCGGCGCCTGTTTCGCCGGTAAGTACAGAAAGACCGACATCAAAATTGATGTCCAATTTTTCGATCAGAACAATGTCGCGGATCGAAAGTTGAATGAGCATGGTTTATTGTGTTCTGTTCGCTTGGTTGGCATTATTGGAAGACCCGCCCTTAAAGGCGCGGGAAATCCAAGAGCCGCTATTTTCTTGTGGTGAGTGGCCAGCCTTTTGCAAAAGCTTATAGGCATCAGCATACCATTTACTATCAGGGTAATTTTGCGCCAATACTGCCGCAGCTGTTTGCGCTTCAGGAATAATACCAAGAGCAAAATTAGCTTCAACTAGGCGATAAAGTGCTTCTTCAATCTGATTAGTGTTTGAATATTCTTGCACAACAGCTTTAAAGCGATTGATAGCTGCAAGATATTGACGGCGTTCTAGATAATAACGGCCAACTTGCATTTCCTTACCGGCAAGCTGCTCGCGCCCGAAACGAATCTTATCTTTGGCATCCGTAACATATTCAGAGTTTGGATAACGGTCGACCAGTTCTTGCATAGCAGCAACTGCGCGTTTTGTATCTTTTTGATCGCGGGTTACGTCAGGAATTTGGCGGAAATAGGCAAGACCGATAATATAATAGGCGTAAGCTGCTTCTTGAGAGGTTGGATATAGCGAGATATAACGGCGCGCCATATTAACCGCTTCATCATATTTGGATTGGCGATAATTCGTAAAAGCGCCCATAACAAGAGACTTACGTGCCCATTCAGTGTAAGGGTGTTGGCGGTCAATTGCTTCAAATTTCTTGGCGGCCTCATTAAGGCGACCTGCTTCAAGATTGGCAAGGGCTTGGTTATAAAGCACGTCTGGCGACTCAATAGTGTCAACATAAGCGTTAAGATCAAGCGCTTTGTCTTTGTCTGCACAGCCTGCTATAAGTGCCGTTGTGGCAACCATGCTGGTAATCAGTAGACCTCGGGCTAAGCTAAGTGGTTTAAATCCCCGAATACTGAAATACGATTTTAACATTGTCATGCTATCTCTGGCCCTCTTGGCACGCTGGTTGAATGAAGTGGGTATCACAGAAAAACTGCGCTAAGTCCACACCCTTTTAACCAAAACTAGTCTTTTTACCAATAGTTTAGTGATATATAAATACCACATTTTCAAATTTTTGATTTGTGTCTCAATTAAAATAGCATTTTAGCTTTTAAATCAATTCACGAATTTGATTTGTCTGAATGATTCAACAAAAAATCAAAGGCAATTCAAATCTTGTTATTCTTAATAAAGCATTTTGTAAAAAATACAAAATATTTAAGCAGCTTATAAAGGCATAACTTTTTTTAATGCTTATCGTCAATCATTCTATCTAGGCTCAATTAAGGCAATTGTTGAAAACTGGTAATTTAAATCGGGTTTTTCACAAAAATGATGTGATTTTATAAGCATCAGAGGTTGATAAAAGTGTTTTTACTGCCGCACCATTTAACGCATGGCCACCGCGCAGTGATTTAAAGCATCCAATAAAAGGCAATCCTAGCAAAGCAGTGTCGCCAATCGCGTCAAGGGCTTTGTGGCGTACAAATTCATCTTCAAATAATTTGCCTTGCGGGTTTAATATTTCTTCATCATGGCCAATGACCAATGAATTATCAAGTGATGAACCAAGGGCTAAGCCTTGCTTTTGTAAAATTTCGGCATCTTTTAGAAAGCCAAAAGTGCGGGCAGGGGCAATATTTTTATGAAAAAAATCTGCCTCAAGCGCAAACTCAATATGTTGTTTGCCTATTGCTGGTGAGGCAAAATCTATTGCAATATCAAATATTGTTGCTTCATCTGGCAAAAATTCTGCAAAACCATTGAGGCTTTCAACCCGCACGGGCTTAATGATTTTGATATATTGGCGTGGCTTATCTTGGGTTTTTAAGCCTATATCATTAATTCCGTTTGCAAATATCAAAGCACTACCATCGAGAATTGGCATTTCATCATTATCAGCTTCAATAATCAGATTATCTATTGCAAAAGCACTAATTGCCGCCATCAAATGTTCAATTGTTTCAACCTTAGCACCATCCTTATGCAATGTTGTGCATAATTGTGCAGGTCCGGCAAATTGGTGGCTGGCTTTTAGGTCAATTGGCTTATTATCATTGCTACTGCGGTTAAAAATAATGCCGTTGTCAACCGGCGCGGGCTTTAATACTATATTGCTAGGCTTGGCGCTATGCACGCCAATTCCACTAAATAAAATCGGCGCATTTATGGTTGATTGAAATGAATTCACTTAAATTGACCTATATATGTTTCAAATATTAAGACGCGTCATTTAGATAACGCAAATTTACTTATCTTTCAATTGCCAGATAATTTTTAGATAATTCTTGAGGTTTGCACGCCAATAAATTTCAGCTAAAATGATAAGAGTTGATATAAAGCGGTTGAGAAAATTTAAAAAGAAAATAAAAATACTTTAAATCAATTAAATACAAAAGATATTAAAAGGTAGCTTTATGATTAAAGATTTGATTGCTTTGGCAATGGCAGTTATATTTTTTACAATTGCTTTGGCGCATTTTTATTGGGCTTTTTTTGCAAAAATAATTTCACCGAAAGTTATTCCGCATGTTGATGGTAAGCCGGCATTTATACCGTCTAAAGCGATTACTGTATTTGTTGGTATCGTTTTTATTATTTTAACGGCTTTTGTCGCCATTATGTCATTACATTGGCAAAGTTCCTTATTAAATCCTTTTTATCAAATCGCCGGTAGTCTTTTAACATTTATTTTTTTACTAAGAGCAATTGGTGATTTCAAACTTGTTGGCTTTTTTAAAAAAATAAAAAATAGTGAGTTTGCTTTTTTTGATACACGCTATTGGTCGCCACTTTGTGCGATTTTGGCAATTTTTATGGCATATCTTACTTGGTTATAGTTTAAAGCCAATATCAATGCGGCATTATTAATGGTAATTGCCTATTGTAAAGAAGTATTAAGTGTATAATTGTTAATTAAACAAAGTTAAAACACCTTCTTCCATACGAGTTTCAACCCATTGGCGTTCTGCATCCCAATTATGGCGTTTCCAGCCTTCAAAGCCAAAACCTATAATATTTATTTGCCATTCAGCCGGCCAAAACCGCTTTAAAGTACGCCACATGCCAAGATATCCGGTGGAGGGAAATTGCTTGTAGAGACCTTCACCCTCAATACCAATATCGCGGCAAGCAGATAGGTAAAATTGCGGTGGCATAATTGTAATCGGTTTACCAGCCTCACCTAAAATTTTGATTGCTTCAGCCGTCCAATCAACTTTACGACCTTTTAACAATCGCGATGTGATTAATGGGCGTTTAAAATAACGGCGCATAATATTGGGGTGATAGACAAAAATAAGCTCTCTTGCTGCTTCAAAAAACGGTGAAACAATGAAAGCACTATCATAAAGCTTGGTTTGCATTGGCTTACCAGAATTTGCCAACATTAAACAATCAGTCTTTAGGCCTGCCCAACCGCCTAGCATACGTGGTTCGTTAAAGCGTAAAACATAATCAGCATTATTAATCTCGGCTGAAAAATCTCGTGATAAATCGCCATTTCCAACAATGAAACAGGTTTTACGATTTTCTATTGCTATTGACGAATGCATGGCCATCCTTCGCATTTCATGATCAATAATACAAAACAGCTAAAATATAGGATCATAATCAATACATCATTTCCAAAGCTGCAAGCTATCGTTTGAAGAATTCTTACAAAAATTGAGAGGATTACCTCCATAAAACTGTAAAAATAGCTCTATAAAATATAATTGAAGTGATTTACGGCATTAAAGATTAATATTTTTTTAAAAATAGCTTTTCATTAGCGTTAAAGCATGGTACGCACCGTTGTCAATTCATATCATTAGCCAAGCGTTAGCCGCATCTTTAAAAGAGTGCGGTATTTGTGCATTTAAAAGGGAATTGACAATGGCAAAAATCGTTGAAACCGCTACAGGGCTTTTAGCTCTTACATTTGATGACGTGCTTATTCAGCCAGGTCACTCAGAGGTTATGCCCGGTCAAGTCGATATTAGAACACGTATTGCCCGCGACATTGAGCTTAATTTACCACTTTTATCCGCTGCTATGGACACTGTTACGGAAGCGCGTCTTGCTATTGCAATGGCACAAGCCGGCGGTATTGGTGTTATTCACCGTAATATGACACCTGATGAACAGGCGGAACAAGTACGCCAAGTTAAAAAATTCGAATCTGGCATGGTGGTTAATCCTGTAACTATTCATCCTGATGCGCCACTTTCTGAGGCGCGACAAATCATGAAAGCTTATGGAATTTCAGGCATTCCAGTCGTGGAACATAAGGGCGAAGCCAAGGGACCAGGTCGGCTCGTCGGTATTTTGACAAATCGTGATGTGCGCTTTGCATCAAATCCTAACCAAAAAATCTATGAATTGATGACTCGCGAAAATCTCGTAACGGTGCGTGAAAATGTCACACAAGAGGAAGCCAAGCGTTTATTACATCATCATCGCATTGAAAAGCTATTGGTGGTTGATGATCAGGGCCGCTGTGTAGGTCTTGTTACGGTTAAGGATATTGAAAAATCACAGTTAAATCCCCATGCATCCAAAGATGAAAATGGCAGCTTACGTGCTGCTGCTGCATCAACAGTTGGCAAGGATGGCATGGAACGCGCTGAACGTTTGATCGATGCCGGTGTTGATATTATTGTTATTGATACCGCCCATGGTCATTCACAGCGTGTCCTTGATTCCGTTGCTGAAATTCGCAAAATGGCATCCAATACCGCAATTATTGCTGGTAATGTTGCAACAGGTGACGCAACCCGTGCTTTGATTGATGCGGGTGCCGACGCAGTTAAGGTTGGCATTGGACCTGGCTCTATCTGCACAACGCGTATTGTTGCCGGTGTTGGTGTGCCACAGCTTGCAGCGATTATGGGCGCAGTCGAAGTTGCCCATAAGGCAGGTATTCCAGTTATTGCTGATGGTGGCATTAAATATTCAGGCGATTTTGCCAAGGCAATTGCTGCCGGCGCATGTGCTGCAATGGCAGGTTCGCTGCTTGCCGGTACTGAAGAAAGCCCAGGTGAAGTTTATCTTCATCAAGGTCGCTCATTCAAGGCCTATCGTGGTATGGGTTCAGTTGGCGCGATGGCGCGTGGATCGGCAGATCGTTATTTCCAAGCTGAGGTTCGCGATGAACTCAAGCTTGTGCCAGAAGGTATCGAAGGGCAAGTTGCTTATAAGGGGCCAATTTCATCAGTCCTTCATCAGCTTGCCGGTGGTTTGCGCGCTTCCATGGGTTATGTTGGCGCCAAAACTATTCCTGAATTTCAAGAAAAAGCAACTTTTGTGCGCATTACTAATGCCGGTCTTCATGAAAGCCATACCCATAATGTGGCAATTACTCGTGAAAGCCCGAATTATCCAAGTGCAAAATAATTATTTAAAATTCGATAAAAGAGCTGGTCATGCGATCAGCTCTTTACCATTCCATTGATTTAAGTCTTATAATATTGCTTTGTTAAGACTTTTTTGAGCATTCTTGGAGCTGTGTGCGCGGCAGAGAAAAGACTGCGAGGATGGTTAATGTAAAAACAATACCAGAAGCAATAAACCGTATTAAATTCCAAAACTGCCATGGTTGTGAAAAGTTTTTCCAAATTAAGTCAGCTTTTTGGATATCTTCGGGTATTATCACAGCAGCTAAAGCTACATTCATAGGCACATTTATAAGGGCTGTTAGAATGAAGCAAAAGCAAATATAAATGATACTTGCAACTGCAACCATTAAGGCACTCTTTTTATGGCGCATATAGAATAATACAATTGCGGTACAACATAAAGCGATAGGTGTGCCAAAAAACGTCGGAGCAAATACAGCGTTGCGGACAGAACTATTCATAGCTTGCATTGCATTTATTGCAACCCGGGGATCTATTTTATCTAGTCCCCACATAGTCGAACAAAGCCAAGCATAAAAAAATCCAAATATGGCCGCACTCAACAGTAGAGAAACCATAACCATGAAAAATGCGAATTTGCGCATATTTATTCCTTTCAATAAGCCTAAACATTTATACGCCTTGTATTCCGTACAAATCTTTACGCTAAATGTAAAGGGGGCTTAACCAAATGAAAGAAACGGTACGGCGTAGCCGAGAAATTTCAATATTTGAAGCTGCCTATGAGCAATTAAAGCTGTATGGTTATGGTGGTGCATCGATGCTTCGTATTGCAAATGCTGCAAAAGCCTCCAACGAAACGCTTTATCGTTGGTTTGGCGATAAGGATGGCCTGTTTAAAGCGATGGTTAAAGAGAACGCCGCACAAACTTATCACACTTTAAAAGAAGCTGTAGATCAGCATCAAGACGCTTGGCAAGCTTTAGCAAACACAGCGCCAATTTTATTACGGATGATCTTAAGTGAAAAAGCAATATTATTAAACCGCGCAGCAGCTGCTGACCCTAGTGGTGCTTTGGGTCTAGCAATATCTACTAGTGGTCGCACCGAAATTAAAGTCTTATTAAATCAACTTATAAAACGCATCTGCACGGATGTAAGTCATAATGAGATTGAGGTAACAGATTGGTTTATAAGCTTACTTGTTGGAGAACTGCAAACACTGCGGATTATCAATCAACAAGCGGAATTATCAGATATTGAGATTGAAATAAGATGTTTGAAAACTCTTGCAGCCTTGCGTTGCTTGTTGAGTAAATAGCGGCTTAAACAACAAACACTTAAAGAAATAAAACTATCTGATTTTGGTATTTAAAATACTATAATTGTAAAAAAACCTATCTGACCAATCATGAAATCAGATAGGCCAAGTGTGAGCTTAAATTTAGCTGACGAGGATTTGAGAACTTCTTAACGCAAATGCTGTGGTGCAATTTTAGCAACATTGATGCGTTTGTGATTAACAGCCTTTGCTTCTGATTGTTCACGAACAATAGTGATTGAGATGTTTAAGCTAGCAAAAGCAGTACGGCTACCTGTTGCGCCAGCACTACCAGTTACACACCACGAGCTGCCATTGAGCTCATATGGCTATTTGCTGCAGTCAATTGGCCTTGAAAGCTTGTTGGTTGCAACCCGTCCCTTTTGGTTGCCAATAGTAATATAGCACCAAGCAGAATTACAAACACCAACATTAACTTCAGTACCCTTAGCAATTGTGCTTGTTACTGCGGCTCCTTTTGCAGAGTATTTTGTAATGATAAGGCAAGGGCTGAAAGTGTGGTTGCTTGCGCTGAAGGAGCAATGCCAATTACAGCAATGGGTAAAGTTGAAGCAGTAATGATAGTTTTGCAGAACGGTTCATGATCTTATTTTTTAAGTTTTGGAAAGAACCATCCAACTTGAAATTTGAGCTAAGCTTTTCTATTCAAGAATATGCCTTTACGCTATGTAGCTTCAAATTTTGACAAAGTTGGATGATTAATGGGAAACAGTTTTTGCTTCCAATTTATAAAATTTTCCGTGGCATTGATTAACTCTTAAGCTGCTTCGCTTATTTTTCTTTGTCAGCATTCTTGTTAGGATCATAGCTTGCCTGCAAAAAATTCTAACAATTTTTAAAAATATACATCTTGCCAAAAAGGGAATTAATAATGAGATTGAATCATAATAAATGAATAATTTCAATATATTTTAAATAATAATTTTATAAGTATTTAATAATAGTTTTATCTACAAATTTAAATTTTTTCTTCATTTTAAATACACCAAAATGAAATAATCCTGAAATACGCCAACAATAGAAAAATCGCATTAATCTTTTTACGAGGGAAAAATGCGAAAAAAATTAATTCTAAAAACATCTTACGCCATTGGTGCATTACTTATTCCAACGCTTTTTAGCACCACCGCTACACTAGCGTCAGAAATTAATAAGGATGCGTATCAGCTTAATCTATTTAATTTTAATGTCGAAAAAAAAAGCTATTCCACAGACAGTGATTTTGGGCGTTGGCTTATAGACTTTAAGCCTGATGCTTTACTGTTTCAAGAAGACACCCAAGAAATGGCCGAGTTATTTGCCCAATATTTAGTGGCGCAAAATAATCAAACAAATAATGTTGTGGGGCAAGGGCGCGGTGATCAAAGATTACGATCATTAATCGGCGGTGTTGCTCGTCTTACACCATTAATTAATTATGAACCTGCTTGGGTCCAAAGTGGCTTTTGGCCTTGGCAAGGATATTGGTCCTTAAATAAAGTACAAGGCGCAGTACCGACAGTGCGCGTAACAATGCGAGGCGACCAAGAAATAGATGTTTTGACCGCTCATTTCAAAGGGGATGATCGTTCAGTTGGTAATAATGCGCAACGTAATATTGCAGCAGATGCACGTGAAATCAATAATATGATTAATGGCATGCCAATTCCAATGGTGTTGACGGGGGATTTTAACGCTGGTGATGTGTCTGCTACAGGCTTACGTCCAAACCAGACTTATCCTTCTGCCGATAATTATCCAATAACAATGAATATTATCAAAAATGGCGCGCAATTATTTCAATCGGAAAGTCAAAGAGAACCTTTTCGATATTTGCAAGATAGTGATGGATCTTACACATGGCCCAATGTTGGAGCTAACTGTACTGCCGCAGCTGGATGTTGGGGCTCTTCCCAGCGTTGGGATCGTGTAAGGATTGATCATTTTGTCATTAATAGGCCTTATGCTAAGTGGTTTTTTGACAATAAAAGCGAGGAGGATCTAGCCGCAGATTTAGCTTTGCGTGAAATAAATCGTGGTGGGGTTTTATCTGATCATAGCCATAGTTCGGCGAAAATGGGTTGGGTTATGCCGGTTTCTAAAGAAATTGAAAGTGGTAATTCTGCCGCCGGCATTAGTCTCACATTTGATATAAATCTCCAAGAACAATCAGCCATAGCCGGTAATAAGGCACCTTGGTATAATGGAGAAAAGAAGGAATTTTATCTATCGCGTACCAATAATCGTAGCGATGTTTATCTTGGCCAAATTTCTGATGAAAATGGTAAGCCAACTTTAACCCAAGCAGATATTACGAATGCATTAAATTTAGGCGATCCAGAAATTCGTCAGCAATTAGCCCTAAAAACCGGCTTGGATTTTGATAATGATGCTAATGCCGTCTTTAAAATCCAACTTGACTGTTCTGACACTGGGCACTTATCATTAAGCGGAGCAAGTGCTTATTGTACGGATGACCATAGTCGCTTCAAAGCAATCGACATTAAAGATGGGCAAACGGTGGTTTATGATGAGGAGGCAGCCCTTGGTGATATTGATGGAGTAATCACCTTAAATGACGGTGGGCTTAGAACCAAGGGCAGTGATGATCTTTGGGCAATAAATAAGCTAGCCATTGATACAATAACGCGTGCAATAACTCTTAATGGTAATGGTTGGATCAACATAACTGATATTGATGATGTTGTTACGGCTAATGGTATCATTTCAGGAGAAGGAAATTTTATAAAACGTGGTAATGGTATCTTAGTTTTAAATGCCGCCAATGTTTATAAAGGAAACACTACTATTGAGGCGGGTATTTTAAGGGCAGGCTCAGCAAATTCCTTTGTGCAAAATCAAGCTTATATTATCAATAATGGTACTTTAGATTTAAATGATTATGACCTTACGGTAAGCTCTTTAGCTGGCCTTGGTGGTAATGTTTCGCTTGGATCAGCGAATTTAACAATTAATCAAGATATTGATACTGAGTTTTATGGCAATATAACCGGTACAGGCGGGCTCAATAAGGCAAGTCAGGGTACTATTATTTTAAATGGTAGCAATTCTTACAAAGGTGATACCAATATTTTTGCTGGCAAAGTGCAATTTGGCAATGGTTCTCATGAAAATATCAGCGATATTGGTGGAAATATCAATGTCAATGCCGCAGCAACCTTAGCAATTTTTTCCCCTAGCACTGTTTATGTTGATAAAACAATATCATTGTTTGAGAATTCAATTTTAGAAATATCAGACAGCCGTATGGGATCATCGAACTTTGGTAATTTGACAGCTCAAAACATTGTAATACAGGATAATGTTACATTTAATTTATCTGGAATAAATGAAAATTCTGCATTTAATCGGGTATTATTTAGCGCCAATGAAGGCATTGATGGCGAGTTTAAAACAATCAATATTGGTGGTTTTAATGGTGAGGTAGATTATTTAAATCTCCATGTCAAAAAATCTAATGATGGCACAAAGTACTATGCCACATATGATTTGAGTTGGTATGCCAATACTTCCTCAACCCATGGTACATTTACCCTTGCCAATAGTGAAAACCATTTTACGCTTGATACCGTTTTGAGCGATGTCATTTCCAATAATGGTAATTGGGATGGTAAAAGCTTAACTAAAATGGGGCAGGGGACACTTATTCTTAATCAGGATAATACTTATAGCGGCCAAACAATCATTAATGCTGGTACATTGCAATTGGGTAATGGTGCTAATAGTGGCTCGGTAATTGGTGAGATTATCAATAATGGCACCTTAGCAATTAATCGCAATGATGAAAATTTGATAGTAAGCCAGGCAATTTCTGGTTCTGGAAATGTGAAACTCATTGGCAATGGCACAACCATATTCTCGGCAACCAATAGCTATGCAGGATCAACAGATATTAATGCCGGCAAGTTAATTTTAGGCGCAAGCAAAGAGTTTGCAAATAGTGCGCAAATTGCAGGTAATGTCAATATCAGCTCTGGCGCGACACTTGCTGGACATGGTCGGGTTCTCGGTCATGTTCAGGTTCTTGATGGTGGTATTATATCACCTGGTAACTCTATCGGCACTTTAACAGTTGGTTCGATTACCTTTGATAAAGGATCAACCTATGGCGTTGAAATGAATGCATCAGGTAATAGCGATCTCATAAAGGTAATGGGACGCGCCACAATTAATGGCGGAAAAATTGAAATTTTAAGCAGTGCTTCCGATTGGGATTTTAATAAAATATACACGTTCATTGATGCAGATGGTGGTATATCAGGTAGTTTTGATACGATTGATGCCGCATCCTTGTTCCTCACTGCAAGGCTTATTTACACTGACCCACAAAAACTACAATTTGGCATTGTTCGTGATAATCAGGCATTTATAAATGTTGGTACAACCCATAACCAAAAAAATACCGGATATGGCATAGCAAAGCTTAATGATCAGCATGATATTTTACAGGCAATGCTTAAATTTACCGATGAACATCAAGCGCGCACCGCTTATGATAATTTATCTGGTGAGATTTATAGCTCTACCCGTTCTGGGCTTATTTTAAACAATCGCTATCTGCGCGATGCATTAAATAAACGTATGCTATCTGAAAGCCGTCTCCCTTCTACAGAACCAATATGGTTCTCCATGTGGGGCCATGGTGGTAAAATAGATGGTAACCATAATGCTGCATCGATAAACAATAAGGGGTGGGGTCTCGCTTTAGGATTTGATGGCGAAGTGAATGATAATCTTTTTGCTGGTATTGCTTTAGGGTATGACCGTGGTGAATTTGATGGTGGAAGAAATTCTAAAAGTGAAGCAGATTCATTCCATGTCAGCGGTTATGGCGCAACTGAATTTAATACGATTAAATTACGAAGTGGCGTTTCTTATAGCTATATTGATGGGGAAGCAAGCCGTAATATCTGGGTTCCTGGTTTAAGAAGTGAAGCCAAAAGCGATATTAATGGTTGGCAAGTTCAATTATTTGCCGATATGTCAAAGGATTTTAAATTATCTGATAACGCAGTTTTATCCCCCTATGCCAATATTGCCCATATTTGGTTAAACCTTGATGATATAAAGGAGCGTAACAGTAACGCGGCACTTCATAGTCATGGTGATAGAGATAATATCACTTTCACAACTTTAGGTATTCGGAGTGAATTACAAATTGCTACGTTACTGCCTGTTGCTCTTTATGGTGATATTGGTTGGCAACATGCTTTTGGTGATATCGATGGCAAGATTATCAATAATTTCCAAAATACGAGCACCAGCTTTGCAATCAAAGGCGTAGGTATAGATGAAGATATGGCCATTATATCAACTGGCTTTAATGTTAGGCTTAATGAAAATAACACTATTTCGCTTGGCTATAATGGGCAATTGGGATCAAAAACAAAGGCCCATGCTGCAACAGCTGAATGGAAGGTAAGATTTTAATTCATATTGTTTAGATGTGAGGTGGTATAATCAAAGCCTCCTCACATCTGTCTCTTCACGTCAAAATGTAAAAACTATATGTAGTCATATGATCTGCATCTTTATTCAGCCGCAGTTGGTTGGCCAGATGTCACATCATCAGGCTGCTCTGGATCACCTGCTGCAGTTTCTAAGCCAAGGTCTGGAAAAACAACAATGCGCTTACCTGAAAAATCGGTACGTACGACCACAAGACCGCGCTCTTCAAAATAGGTAAGCAAACGGCGGGCACGAGAATGGGAATAAGTACCATAAATACGAGCAAGTGTTGCGTCGCCGGGGCAGGGGGCGCCCGTAACAGCGGCTTGTGCAACGGTTAAAAATACGCCTTGCACATCATCGGTCAAGGTTTTGGATAATTCAAGCGCCTGTTGCCAGCCTTCACCTGATGCGGTCTCATCATCAATACTGGCTTGCGCAACAGCTAATTTGCGACGAAACTGTGCAAGATCAAGCGGCTCCCCGGGTACACGGTGGATGCGGCAGCGGACAAGAAAATCTTGATAAAGTACTGCAACCGAGCGGTAGGCTGCATCAGGATCATTAACAATGTCGCGCATGACACTTTCGAATTGCGCTTCTTTTTCTGCCTTACCAATTTCTGGAAAGAGGGGAGCTTCGTCCTCTGGCTCTTCTTGGCGCATCCGTACAACTTCTTCTAATATTTCAGAAGTAGGCTTTGGAGGTGGCACTGGCGCAGGCCGGCGCGGCGCTATGCGAATTTCACTTGGCAAAGGTGTAAAGATTAATTCCTGTGCATCAACAGGTGCATCAGGCAGTGGCATTAATTTAGGACTAGATGAACGAGCCGAGGTTTCCACATCCCCAATTTTAATTGGAAATGGTCGGCGCGATAAAGCAGGGCCAAGGGCAATAAAATGCCCACGCTCAAGATCTCGGAACATTTCGGCTTGCCGGCGCTCCATGCCAAGAAGGTCGGCGGCGCGTGCCATATCAATATCAAGAAAGGTTCGCCCCATCAAAAAATTGGAGGCTTCCGCCGCAACATTTTTTGCAAGTTTTGCAAGGCGCTGCGTTGCAATAACACCAGCAAGGCCGCGTTTACGGCCGCGACACATTAAATTGGTCATCGCGCCAAGTGAAACTTTACGGGCTTCATCAGACACTTCGCCGGCAGCGGCAGGGGCAAAAAGCTGTGCTTCATCCACCACCACCAACATCGGATACCAATAATCGCGTTCGGCATCAAAAAGACCGCCCAAAAAAGCAGCAGCAGCACGCATTTGTTGCTCGGCATCTAATCCTTCAAGGTTTAACACAACCGATACACGGTGTTGGCGAATACGACCAGCAATGCGGGTCAATTCATTTTCCGTGCGCGTGGCTTCTACCACCACATGGCCGAATCGATCGGCAAGAGTTACAAAATCACCTTCAGGATCAATGATACATTGTTGTACCCAATCAGCGCTTTGCTCAAGAAGACGGCGTAAAAGATGTGACTTGCCTGAGCCAGAGTTACCCTGCACCAAAAGGCGGGTTGCCAAAAGCTCTTCAAGATCAAGCGTTGCTGGTGCTGCTTTCCCCAAAGCAACATCCTTGGTCGCTACACCCATATTGATATCAACTTTCATTAAAACTCCAGACCACAGGCCTATTAACGGCTATCTAAGGGCAATCATAATGCGGCCTTAAGATCAATAGGCCGTAGTGGTAAATGATTCTGACAGACACTTAGCATTTTTTTGGCACAAATTGTGAATTTTTCAATAAAAAAACCACAACTCTTGCAAGTGAGGCAAGATTGCTTTATAGCAAGCCATCCGCGTAGACACCCTTGGAGGCAACGCGGAATGCAAGCATTACCCTCTTTTTTGAAAAATCAAATAAATAGGCATGATCTGCTGCATATTTTCAACTGATGTTGAAAATCTCCATAACACTTGAAAGGATACAGCCATGAGTAAGGGCTATACACTCAAGGCCGAGAAGCGCGATCGGGTTGGTAAGGGGTCCTCCCGCGAACTTCGCCGCAACGGTCTTATTCCTGCGGTCATCTATGGTGACAAGCAAGAACCAATTGCAATTTCCGTTCCCTATAAGGAAGTTTTCTACAAGATTCATGGCGGCGGTTTCCGTACAACTGTTGCAACTATTGATCTTGATGGTAAAAAAATTCAAGTATTGCCTAAGGATTATCAACTTAATCCAGTAAGCGATGCTCCTCTTCATGTTGATTTCTTGCGCGTTTCCGCAAAGTCAGTTGTTGAAGTAAACGTTCCTGTGCATTTCATCAATGAAGAAGCTGCCCCTGGTATTAAGCGCGGCGGCGTTCTCAATGTTGTTCGTCACGATGTTGAACTTTTGGCTCCTGCAAATGCAATTCCAGAAGCAATTACGGTTGACCTTACTGGTTATGAAATTGGTGATTCTATCCATATTTCTGCAGTTAAATTGCCTGCAAAAGTTGAAACCGTTATCCAAGATCGCGATTTCACCATTGCAACAATTGTAGCTCCTGCTGCTCTTACATCTGAAGAAGCTGCTGAAGAAGCTGCTGCAAGCGAATAATATTTTAAGGGGAGTTTACTCCCCTTTTTTTCAATCTGACATAAATTAAAGCATTTTAGGCTTAAACATTTTGTTTATGCGTAAAATGCTTTATGTTTTTTATGGCAATTGTTAACTCAATTCTTTAAATCAATATTCAAATATTTGTATTATTATACTGCGAGGCATCATGCTGCTTATTGCTGGTTTAGGTAATCCTGGCGCACAATATGCGCATAATCGTCATAATATCGGCTTTATGGCGGTGGATGACATTCAACAGCGCCACAATTTTTCCTCTTGGAGCAAAAAATTCCATGCCCTTATTAGTGAGGGAAAAATAAATGATCGTAGAATTCTATTGATCAAACCACAAACCTATATGAACCTATCTGGTCAATCAGTTGGTGAAGCAATGCGCTTTTATAAAGTGCCGCTAGAAAACCTTATTGTAATTCATGATGAATTGGATTTACCCGCAGGCAAAGTACGGATTAAAACAGGTGGCGGCTCTGGTGGTCACAACGGCATTAAATCAATAGATGCCCATTGTGGAGCAAACTATCGGCGGTTACGCTTAGGCATTGGCCATCCTGGGCAAAAAGAACTCGTCCATAATCATGTTCTTGGTGATTTTGCCAAGGTGGATAATGACTGGCTAGAACAATTATTGAAGAATATTTCTGATAATATTGGCGAAATCGCTGATAATAAAGATAGCCAATTTATGAATAAAATATCTGGGCAGCAAGATAACAACGCTAAAACAAAAAAGCCTAAAGTTGATAAAGCTAAAACTGATGAAGGCGCAACCGGAAAGCCTAAGCAACAAAGCCACATAAGGCAAGCCCGCGACGATCATCATGTGCAAAAAGCATCTGGACCCATGGCCGATATGCTTAAAAGGCTTTTTGGCAACAAAGAAAAATAGCTGGAAATAAAGCCAAAATTAAAATTAGCATTCACAAAAAGGCGTTTTAGCAATTTGCTAAAACGCCTTTGATTTTTAAAGGTTACACTGTAATTTGCGTACCAATTTCAACAACACGACCGGTCGGAATTTGAAAATATTCTGTTGCATCAGAGGCACCACGAGCAAGCTTGATAAATAATTTTTCTTGCCAACGCGGCATTTCAGGCTTGCTACCTGTTTTGATAGAACGACGCGACACAAAGAATGATGTTGTCATAATATCAAACTTCCAACCAAGCTTACGGCATAAGGCTAAAGCGCGTGGAATATTAGGCTGCTCCATATAACCAAAGGTTAGCTCTACTAGCATGAAACGTTCGTTAAATTGCGAAACCCTTGCGCGATCAACTCGGCTAACTCGCGGCGTTGAAGCAGTCTTAACGGTAAGAATAACATTATTCTCATGCAAGACCTTATAATGCTTCAAGCTATGCATAAGCGCGGTGGGCACGGTTTTGGGATCACCGGTCAAGAAAACTGCAGTACCTGAGACTATAGTTGGCTGGCTTTTTGCAAGACTATCAATAATAACCTCAAGTTCTACTTCATTTTTGCGTGTCTTCTTCATTAAGTTGCGCGTACCACGCACCCAAGTCCACATAACCACACAAACAATGAGCGCAAGACCGATTGACACCCAGCCACCATCATGGATTTTAATAATATTAGCCGAGAAAAACAAAATATCTATTGTCAAGAAACAAGCTGTTAACGCGACACAAGCTGGCAGGCTCCATTTCCAAATACGGGTCATTACAATGAAAAGAAGGGCGGTCGTTACAAGCATGTTCCCGGTAACGGCAATGCCATAGGCGGCTGCCAAATTGGTGGATTTTTGGAAACCGATAACCAATGCGATCACAACAATTGCCAAAATGAAGTTGATCCTTGGCATATAAATTTGGCCAAGGGTTTTTTCAGATGTGTGCAAAATTTCCAAACGTGGCAAAATATTTAATTGTACAGCTTGGCGCGCCATAGAAAAAGCACCAGTAATGACAGCTTGGCTAGCAATAACAGTTGCCATTGTCGCCATTAAAATCATCGGTACTAATGCCCAACTTGGTAACATTTGATAAAATGGATTGGCAGCGGCTTGCCCATGGCTTAAGATAAATGCACCTTGCCCTAAATAATTTAGGATAAGGCATGGGAAAACCACCCAGAGCCAAGCCGCAACAATTGGCTTTCTACCAAAGTGGCCAAGGTCAGCATAAAGGGCTTCCGCACCCGTTACCGCCAAAAATACCGCGCCAACCGCGGCAAAAGATGTTGCCGGATTATTAAAAATATAAGCAACACCATGCCAAGGTAATAAAGCTTGTAAAATAGATAAATCATCAACAATATGAATAAGGCCAAAGAAACCAAGGGCCAAAAACCATACAAGGGTAATAGGGCCAAAAATAACCGCAACCCGCCCCGTACCAAAACGCTGCACGGCAAAAAGTGCCAACAACACCACAACGGTCAACGGCACAATAATCGGCTCGAGATCTGGTGCGACAATTTCCATGCCTTCAATCGCTGAAAGCACCGACACTGCCGGCGTAATTACCGCATCGCCAAAAAACAATGACGCACCTATGATACCAATACCAAGCGCCCAGCCACCATGATGTTTAAAGCCAGTACGAGCCAAGGCCATCAATGATAAAATACCACCTTCGCCATTATTATCAGCTCTTAAAACGAAAATAACATATTTAACCGTGACAATAAGAGCTAATGCCCAAAAAATAAGGGAGATAACCCCAAAAATATCTTCGCTGGCAATTGCCTTGCCTCCGGCGCCGGCATGGAGCGCTTCACGGAAAGCATAAATCGGACTGGTACCGATATCGCCATAAACAACACCAATTGCACCAAGCAGCAAGAGACGGAAACTCTCTTTTGAATGGTCGTTTGTTTCTTCAGTCAAGTCATCAGAAGACACATCTGCCGTTTGCAGATCAGCCATTGCTGGATTCCTTTCAACACCTTATGAGGCATAAACGTCATTAAGGTTTACTTTGAATATAGGGGGAAATAAAATTTCACAGGCTAAGCCCATTTTTAAAAAGCCTCTTCAAGCTCTACTAGACATATTTGCCAAGCTTACTTGCATCGCCTTATCTCTTTTCCGATAGTTCTCAATATCAGGCTATGCCTAAACTACCTTTGTTGATCTTTAAAAATAGCAATCTTTTGCTAAAAAAACTAAACTCTTTTTACTTTAACAATAAATGCGGTATCTAAATTCCGCAACCATTTTTCATTTTCCAATGTCTCGGCATCTATAAACATTTACGCCGAGGCAAATTTGTTTGAATAATAATCACGATACCTCAATTTATTGCTGTGACATAGCGTCAATAAAGCGCTTCACAGTCATATTCATACCATATTCTAGCGCATCTGCAATAAGGGCATGCCCAATTGATGCTTCCGCAATGTAAGGTACGGCTTTTATCAATGGTGGTAAATTAGCAATGGTGAGATCATGGCCAGCATTAATTTCAAGACCATTTTGTTTAGCAGTTTCAGATGCTTGCTGTAAACGTTGCAACTCTATTTTTTGCTGTTTTTCATCGTTAAAAGTTGCACCATATGGGCCTGTGAAAAACTCGACCCGATCTGCCCCTAATTTAGCGGCTATATCGAGTCCTTTGGGTTCAGGATCCGCAAAAAGTGATATACGAATTTTATTCTTTTTGAGTCGCGCAATGATGGGCGCAAGACGATCGGCATTTGCTTCAAAGTCCCAACCGTGATCTGATGTTGATTGCTGCGGCGCATCAGGCACAAGAGTTACTTGGTCTGCATCATTTTCTTCAACTAAACCTAAAAAATGATCAGTTGGGTAGCCTTCAATATTAAATTCACGGCCTTTATAGTCATTATCCAATAATTTACGGATGTCTTTAAGGTCGCTAAATCGCACGTGACGCTCATCGGGACGCGGATGAACCGTAATGCCAACAGCGCCAGCATCTAAAACAATGCGGGCAAAGTGCAAAAGGTCTGGCCAAGGCAAATCCCGCCGATTGCGTAATAGAGCAATGGCATTAAGATTAACCGATAATTTCGTCATACTATAAAACCATATTAAAATTGTACAAAAGTTTTTTGAAAGATTATAGATTTAACCGCAAAAAACAACCAGATAAATATTTATAGCATAGTTTTTAATAGGAAATGCAATCACTTTAATGTGCCCACCTTTAAGATGGGCACTTAAATGAAGATATTAAATCTCTTTTTTAACCTTGGGGCGAATGCCGATAAGGTGGCAAATAGCATAAACAAGATCGGCACGGTTTAGTGTATAAAAATGAAAATCGGTAATACCACGCTCAACAAGGTCAACCACCTGCTCAGCGGCGACTGCGGCTGCAACAAGGCCATGAGTTTTTGGGTCATTTTCCAATCCTTCAAAGCGCTGAGCAAGCCAATCTGGCACATGAGTGCCATTGCGTGAACAAAAATTCCTCACCTGCCAAAAATTATGAATAGGTAAGATGCCGGGTAAAATTGGGATATAAATTCCAGCACGTCTCACTCTTTCAACATAGCTTTCATATAAATTATTGTCAAAAAATGCCTGCGTAATCGCGCGGGTCGCGCCATTATCGATTTTGCGTTTTAATAATTCAATATCGGTTGCAAAATCTGGACTTTCTGGATGTTTTTCTGGATAGGCAGACACCGAAATATCAAAATCTGGATCAATGGCCTTTAAACCACCAACCAAATCAGCGGCATTAAAATATCCGCCTTTGGTTGGCTCATAAGTGCCGCCAATACCATTGGCTGGATCGCCGCGCAAAGCCACAAAGCGTCGAATGCCAAGGGCAGCAAATTCACGCACTACCTGATCTACCTCGTCACGCGTAGCGTCAACACAGGTTAAATGCGCCGCAGTTGTAAGACCCGTTTCGTTAATAATCCGCTCAACAGTGCGCGCCGTACGCTCACGGGTTGAACCACCTGCACCATAGGTTACTGATACAAATTCTGGCTTCAATGGGGCAAGCCGCTCAACTGTTTGCCATAGCATTTCTTCCATTTTTTCGCTTTTGGGTGGAAAAAATTCGAAAGAAACTTTGAGATTCTCGCCAATATTATTACGGCGGGACAACCCATAAGATGCCATAGCCTACTCTCCTACAATGTTAAGGCCTTTGGGCCAGTTGAAATTAAAATAAATTCGCATTAAAAAATAAAGTTGCCTATCATGCGGTTAATGCGGAAACCTTCTCAGCCATCAAAAGTCGCGGATCCTTTGCAAGCCATAATTTAACCGTTAGGCCTTTTTGGCGATCCTTAGGCTCAAACTCTACACTATCAACAAATTCTAATCCTGCTTTGTCGATCCATGTTTTCATTTGCTCATCAGAAAACCCAAGTCTTAAATGCGCATAATCGGTGCGCAAAAATTCCAAATCATGGGCAGCAAAGTCCACAATAATTAACCGACCATTGGGGCGCATAACTCTCGCAGCTTCCCGAATTGCAGCTTGTGGATCATCCAAAAAATGCAAGACTTGATGAATGGTAACAAGATCAAAACTTTCCTTATCAACGGGCAAGGCAGCAATATCGCCTTGGCGTACTTGCGCATTCGTAATGCCCGCCAAATCGAGATTAGAACGCGCAATAGCAAGCATGTCACGATTATTATCAACACCGACACCGCGTAGGTATAAGTCAGCAAATAATTTCAACATTGATCCAGTGCCAGTACCGATATCAAGCATGGATTGAAATGTCTTGCCGCCAACTATTTCTCTCATCGCTGCTTCAACGGCATTATCCGGCACATGAAGCAGGCGCAGCTTATCCCACAGGGCAGCATTTGCAGAAAAATAAGAAGCAGCATAGGAGTTGCGTTCTTCTTTAACCTGATTTAACCGATGCTGATCGCTTTCTAACATATGATCACCATGGTTAAGATGATTGAGAATTGCATGAGTAATTGTCATGCGCATTTGATCATCAGCAAGGCGAAAATAAGCCCATGCGCCCTCTTGATAACGAATGATAAGCCCAGCTTCTTGCAACAGCTTTAAATGTCGTGATACCCGAGGTTGCGATTGACTAAGAATACGTGTCAAATCAGAAACTGTTAAATCACCTTGGCATAAAACCGCCAAAATGCGCAGGCGCGTTGCTTCAGACGCAGCTTTTAGCATTTCAACCATTGCAGCAAGATCAAGATTCGTCATATTTTCATTTCCAATTAAAATGCCACCCTGTATGAATGATAAAATAGATATAAAGATATGTTTATGTCTTGTCTAGCTTTTTAATTCATTAATATTGTGATTTATATAGATTGGATAAACAAAGGACGCATCATTAATGAGCTTAAATTTTTCCTAACAACGCCCTTTTAATATTGCTAAATGAGTTTCAAGCAATTTTTGTGGCGAACAATACCGGCAATATCTACAAGGCTGCTGGGGGCAAGCTCTAATCCCAATAAACGATCCGGATTAACTGGGGCTGGCATAATAACGCGCCCTTGAGGTATTTTTTTAAAGCCAAAGCGACCATAGTAAGGTTCATCACCCACCAATAGAATTGATGGAAAGTCAGCGTATCGCGCAGCATCAATTGCCAAATTCATCAAATACTTGCCAATGCCTGCACTTTTAAGATTTGGAGAAATAACAATCGGCCCTAATAAAAGGCTTAAATTTTGGCCAATATAAATAGGTGTTTGCCGTATTGTACCGACAACTTCATTATCTTTTAATGCCACGAAGGAAAGAGAATAATCATGCCCACCAGATTCGCGAATGAGATGGGCTGCACGCGTAAAACGCGAAGGACCAAAAGCTTCTGCATTCAATTGTTCGATTATATCTTGATGCGCGGCATTTTCCTGCGCATAGGTAAGCTCTGCAAATATCATTGAAAATTCCACTGGTAAATAAAAAACGCGACAAAACCTGCCTTTAAAGGCGAACCACTGTTCTTCGTCGGTTAAGAATCATAAAACCAGTCAATAATTTTTCCAATGCAAATAGAGTGAAAACCCAATAAAGTTATTATTAGCAAAAAAAATTCAAATAGCCATAAAAAAAGCAAGGTATAAAATATTTACAAATATTGAGGTAAAGCTAATATGTTGCAAGTAAGCAACAAGCCCCAATATCTAACGATGATAACGTTAGCTTTCCAAATAATTTGATTTCAATCAATGAACTAAGGGCGTAAAGGGTGCATTGATTAATCATGTTAATTGCACTTTTACGGAGAGAAAAATGAAAAAGTGGATTGGTGCTAGTGTTCTGGCCATAGCAGCTACAGCGGCTTTTTCTACCTCGGCATCTGCTGCCGATGTTGTAAGTCAACAACCAACACAATATGATGCAGCTCCGGTTGTGCAAGAGGCTTTAAGCCCATGGCAGATCCGCGTTCGCGCTTTGGGTGTTGTTCCACAAAACAAAGGTCACGTTAGCCAGATTGACAACTCAGGCCTTGGTTTTTCTAATACAGTAATTCCTGAACTTGACATCACTTATTACTTTACAGATAATTTTGCTGCCGAGCTTATTCTTGGTACAACATTTTCTAAAGTAGATAGCCGTCGTTCATTAAAAGAAGCTGGTGCGGGTCGTCTTGGTAAGACATGGATTTTGCCTCCAACACTTACATTGCAATATCACTTCACCAATTTTGGCAACTTTAAGCCTTATGTTGGTGCTGGTGTAAATTACACCTTCTTCTATAAAGAAAAAGGCTATGCAAATGATGCTGGTATTGGTCTTTCTGACTTCAATGTTAAAAATACTTGGGGCGCAGCCTTGCAAGTTGGTTTCGACTATATGATCGACAAGCATTGGGGCTTCAACATGGATGTCAAAAAACTTTATTTGCGTCCTGATTGGAACGGTCGCTTAAATGCAGCAACAGCTGGCGCACTTGGTCTTGATCCACATATTAGTGGTAAAGCCAAGCTTGACCCATGGTTGATTGGCGCTGGTGTCACCTATCGCTTCTAATTATTGCTTTGCAATATTGCATTATAGCTTGATGAAATGTGGGGGCTAACCATCAAGTTAGTAATGGGAGTGTTTCTTTGAAACACTCCCTTTTGTATTTTTTAGCTTTTTTTTAACTAAAAATAATCCCACAGTTTTGATCATGTGGGCTAATAAACTAAAAACAATGATACAGTACATGAGCTAAACACTAGCGAGTACACTGTTTGTAACGCACTATTTTATAAGCTTTTTTTCCTTAAGATGGTTTAAATATATTTCGCCATCTTCGTCAAAAATATCATCGCCTTCTAACATATAAGCGCGCAGCAAATAATCGGTTGCTTCATCCTTGCGGTTTAAATCATATAGGTTCGTACCTATTGAATAAAGAATATAGGGATTTAAATAGCCCTCCGCTGACTGATAGCCGCGTTCAAAATATGATAGTGCCTCCTTATGATCGCCTTTACTTTGATAAGCGTCACCCAATGCTGCATAAAGCCATAGGCTTGCTTCCCACTTTTGGCGCGGCTCTGGTAATAAACTCAACGCCTGCTGCCACTTTTCAATAGCTGCATCTATTTGCTTGTTATCAAATAACTCTTGCCCTTGCCCTGATAGATTTTCTACTTCTTCATAAATATCATCAGGCAACTCGTCCTCGTCCAATTCATCAACCACTTCTGGAGTTTTTGCGCTTGATGTTAAGCCGTTTTCAATAAGATAGGCTTTTATCGCATTTTTATCCAAAGTCGCTTTTTGCTTTTCATCTTCATAATAAAGCATAAATTTATAGTGATTTAAATCTTCTCCTCTAAAAGCACCTTTGCCGTATATTTCATATGTGCGATGAAATGCTTGGTAGGCTTTTTCATAATCTTCAAGCTTGAGATAGCCTTCACCTGCAGTACTTAAAACATAGAGTTCTGTTTTTTCTGGGGAGTGATACATTTTAAAAGCAATATCAATCCACTTGGCAAATTCTTCAGAGTTACCAATATTGGCATATTTATTAGCCATATTGATTGACATTATTTGCGGATACATCATCCACGTCTCTTTAGGCTCAGGAATAAGATCCCAAGCCTTAAGGCCATATTCTATGCTTAAAGCGATATTTCCACTACGCGCCAATTCCCCAGCTTTACTTAAAAAGTCGGTAACTTGCTGTTCAATTTTGACAGGGAGTTCTTGTATCACAGTCATCATTAACTCCTTTAAAAACAATGCGTTTTTCCATCAATCATATTGTCATTAAATAATCGCCGATTGCAAGTATATTTTATAAAGTGATAAGTTAAACAATATAAAGTTTATTTTTCCGCTTTTCCTTGTAAGGCAAGTAATTTTTCTTTTTTGCTTTGTTCTACCTCAGCACGGACGGCATCAAGGATTTGCTTCCGCTTATGGGCTTGCAATCGCGCTTTTCGTGTGCGACTTTTATAAAACCGTGCAATCGTGTTTTCGGTCATTTCAATATCGTTGACGCAATTGCGCCAAGAAATTGGTACTTCACTGCGGATTGAGCGATCAGGCTTTGAAAAATCGGTGTAATGTCCACCTTCGCCGGAAAATACCCGACAATTATCGGCAACAGCTCGAATAGCATCACTTAGCCATTCTGGTGGCGGTTCTGCTTGTTTGCGCAGTGCGTTGACAAGAGCTTCAGAAAATAACAGCGTCACCGCATAAAGACGAATGGCCGCTTGGTCATAGCGCACCGATAAAGCGGTAACTTGTTTCGATGCAATACGGCCACGCAATGTCCAGCGTGCACTATCGCGCGCTACATCAATAGCGCCAGTTAAGGCAACCAAAGCAATATGGGTGCGTGAACAGCTTTTTAAAGCGCTTACGGCTGCCGCAACATTGCCTTCATCTAGGGCATTGGCGGCTAAAGTATAATTATTGGCAAGCTCTCGAAAAAAGCGTTCAACCGAGGCGCGAAGGGCTTTAATGGGGTCGGGCGTAAAAAGCACTTGGCTAAATAATAGACCAATCCCAGTTCCAACCATCACATCAATGACACGCGTAAAACCTGCGACTTCCGCACCCATTGCGAGCACCATAACCGAAGAAACGCCCGCTTGGATAATAATTGCTGGAACAACTGCATAGGCAGAACCAATAAGCAATCCCAAAAAGGCCACAATAGTGATGCGCAATTCAATTGCCATTGGCGGTAATAAAAGCGTCATTTCACCAACAAAAACGCCAGTTAGAACACCAATCAATACATAAATAGCTTGTTTGCCATGGTTGGTAAGCCCTGGAGCAATACAAATAAGTGCCGACATTGACGCAAAAATAGGATGAGAGTGCCCAAGCCAATGCTGTGAAATATACCAAGATATACCCGCCGCAATTCCAGCAAGCGCAGCGTCTACCCAATTGGCGCGCGCCTGCGACCAAGCCAGCTTTAAACGGCGATTTAAATGTTCAAGTCCAATCATTGTAATGGCCAAACCCACATTAGCATCGGTACTGAAATCAAGAGGATTAAAAATGACAATGGTAGCCCAAGGCGCGGATAATCACTAAATTTATATCCTCCTGGTGCCATAACCAACATATTGCATTGATGACCTATTGGGGTTAAAAAATCACACCCTGCACCAATAGCAACTGCCATTAAAAAAGCCTCCGGCTTATAATGGAGTGACGTTGCAAAGCTTGATGCAATTGGTGCCATTACCATTACCGTTGCTGCATTATTCAAGAAAGGTGTCACCAACATGGCAGCAACCAAAATTAATGCAAGCGCACCAAAAGGTGGTAACGAGGCTGCAGAATAAGAAAGCCAATCACCAATCAATTTGGTGCAGCCCGTGGTTTCCAGCGCTTGGCTGACTGGAATAAGCGCGGCAAGCATTATTAATATTTGCCCATCTAAGCTTTTATAAATATCGCGACCTGGAATAACCCTAAAAACAACCATGGCGGTTGCCGCGGCAAAAAAAGTGATAGCGACTGGCACGAGCTGCAAAGCTGTAACCATAATTGCCAATAGTAAGATAAGCAATGGAATAAGCCCACGGCGCAAGCTCCCTATATTAATATTACGCTTGGCAAGCGGCAAAACTTTTAAATCACGTAAAAGGCCGGGTAATAGGTGTTCTCGTCCTTGCAATACAATAACATCACCAAGGCGAAAAGATATTTCACCAAGGCGGGCACGAATACGCTCGCGCTGGCGACTTACCGCAAGAAGATTGGCATCATAGCGGTCAAATAGTGCAAGGCGCTTGGCGGAAATACCGATAAGCGGCGAGTTATCAGTAATCACCGCCTCAATAACATCGAGTTCCTGTTTTTTATCGCCTTCTGGAATAGGCCGCCCAGTAGACAATGACAGTTTGCCGGTATTAATCAAAATATCAAGGGCTTTGGGACTGCCTTCAACGATGATAATATCACTTTCAGCTAAGATCGTATCGGGAAGTGGTGCAATATTTTTTCCGCCCCTAATGATTTGTAACAACATTAAACTGCCGGTAACGGGACGCAAAACCTCAGAAACGGTTTTACCAATATAGGGTGAGCCCGTAACAATTTCTGCTTCAGAAACATAATCACGAATTTCAATCGCTTCGCTATTTGGAACTTCGCTACGACCACGCACCGGCAAAATCCAATAAAAAAGCACAAGATAAATAAAGCCACCAAGTGCAATGGTCGCGCCAACAGGCGTAAAATCAAACATAGAAAATGACTGGCCAGTCATATTTTCACGAATACGCGAAACAACCACATTGGGCGATGTACCAATTTGCGTCATAAGGCCGCCCATCAAAGCGCCAAAAGACATTGGCATTAAAAATATTGACGGTGATACGTTTGAGCGACGCGCAAATTGGAAAGCTACCGGTAGCATAATTGCCAAAGCGCCAATGTTTTTAACAAAAGCTGAAAGAATGGTAACAACAATGACCAAAAACGCCAATTGCATTCTTACAGATCCGGTATCATGCCAATAACGTTGGATGAGGTTTTCCATAATGCCCGATCGCGCAACACCAGCACTTACCAATAAAGCACTACCGACAATAATAACAATATCGTCACTAAACCCAGAAAAAGCACCATTTTCACCGCTGACAGGTACAATTCCAACCGCTACCGCAATAAGTAATGTGCAAACTGCCACAACATCAAAACGAAATCGGTCGAGAATGAAAAAGAACATCATCAAACCGATAATTGAAAAGGCAAAAATTTGCTGATGCGTCATGAGAGTTTATTCCTTTTGGCGTTAATCGCCATTTTGGGCATTTATAAACTATTCAATGGTATTGAGTAGCTAAGTTTTACAATTAAACGATCATAAAAATATGATTTGCACATATTTTTTTTCGTTAAAAAAACATAAAATACACCATTAAAATAAATATAAACAATAATTTAACAAGATTCGTAATGTCATTGTAAATTAAATTGCATTGGAAAGACAAAAGATGGATTTTTCACATCGTGAAATAATAACCACCATTCTTGAAAAGGGCTTTCTCTGCACGACAAAGGTATAAATAATTGGGTTTTAACTAAAATCCAGTGCCTCACTGCGATTGAAGAGCTTCAACAAAATAATATAGCCATATTGGGTGGTGATACTTATCTTAACGGTCAGATAAATCCCAATGGCGATAGTTGGTCGGTCGATAGCCAAGCTAATGAAGGTGATCAAGAATATTTTGAGCGTAGGATAAATGCGGCGATAAAATTTGTTTCTAACCCAATTTATGCAAAATATAGCTTTCTTCTTGTACCCAAACAATAAATATCAAATAAGTTTTTAACGAAGACATGGCTCAAGCTGTCATTATTTTTTAATTTTTTAATAATATCGGTAAATTTAATATATTTCTCACATTCGGTATTTATCCATGTTTTCATTTAACAAGCCTAATCATATTTTACGTATCGAGGCATTATTTTTCTTAGTCGCAGTGATATTTATCTATTGGAAAATGCAAGGTTCATGGGTGCTTTTCGCTATTTTATTTTTTGTACCCGATATTTCGATTATTGCTTATAAAGTTTCGCGGGGCATCGGCAGTACTATCTATAACCTATTTCATACCACAATTTTTGCGATTATATTCGTTGTCATTGGACTAGTAATAGATAATCAAAATTTATTATCCATCGGCTTAATATGGGCGGCTCATATCGAATTTGATCGTGTCCTTGGCTTTGGTTTGAAATATCCAACAGGCTTTCAAGATACACATTTGGGCAAAATTGGTGGTGTTAAACAATAGGGGATCAATAAGACTGTAGCGGTCCTACTAAAATTTATTCGGCTGCGTTGAATTTTAAATGATCACAGCACAGTTTAACCACATCACCTTTTTTAAAGCCTTGGGGCAAATTATCAATTTTTTGTTTGATAGTTTGCCCCAATGTTTTAACAATAACAAATCCATCTTCATCAGCAAGACTTAAAATTTCACCTATCATTTCCAGCTTGTTATGTACCTTGTTTTGGCGATAATTCTTTAAATCTTGATCCGTGACAATTTTTCCAGCTTTTAATTCCACAATGCGATCAGCCATTGAAATAATATCTTGTTTGTCATGGCTAATCATAATGGTTGTCGTTTCAAATAAATCATGTAAGCGCCGTATTTCACCTTGTAAAAATAGACGCATATGTGGATCAAGCGCCGACAAAGGCTCATCAAGTAATAAGAGTTTTGGTTTGCTGGCTAAGGCACGGATAAGTGCAAGGCGTTGTTGTTGCCCACCTGATAATTGTGACGGATAGACGTGAGCCAAATTTTCCAAGCCCACTAAGGCTAGATAATCTAAGGCAATTTTCTTTTTATGCTTTTCCTTAATGGAGTAATAAAGGTTTTTTTGTACGCTCATATTGGGAAACAACGCATAGTCTTGAAAAACAAAGCCAATATGGCGATTTTGTACCCGCTTATTAATCTGCCGCTGACTTGAAAACCAAATATCATCTTGGGCGTCAATCTGGCCAATCTGCGGTTTATCCAAGCCGGCAATCAGCCGTAAAAGACTGGTTTTTCCTGCTCCTGATGGCCCACATAAAGCAACAAATTGTCGCTCAAAAATGGCAATATCCACATTAAGGTCAAATGCGCCTTCGGCACCCATCAGCGGCTTAACTAGACTAATATCAATAAATTTTTTAAAAGCGTTCATAGGTTTAACTATACAACGATATTTGACGATGTTATAGAGCTAAAATACGAATGAAGGAAATTAATATGCGTAAACTTTTGACCTCTATTATTGCAATGACCACCATCATCGGCTTTGGCAGCGCTGCGCTTGCAGATAATGCCATTATCGCTTCAGCCGGTGGCTTTCGCAAGCCAATAACTGAACTTGCAACTCAGTTTGAGCAGCAAAGCGGCTTAAAATTGGACCAAGTTTATGGACATATGGGGCAGATTATTACGCAAGCATCAGAAAATAAAGATGTTGCATTGGCTTGTGGCGATGAAAGCGTATTAAAAGCCGCCAAGAATGTTGAATTTTCAAAAATGCTACCGCTTGGTGATGGTAAATTAGTTTTGGCTTTCCGCAAGGGGCTTAAAATTGAAGATACTAAGGATATTGTAGCAGCCGACATAACAAAAATTGGCGTTGCAGATCAAAAAAGTGCAATTTATGGCATGGCAGCACGAGAATTTTTACAAAACTCTAAGCTTGATAAGGAAGTAGATGATAAAATTTTGCCTGTTGCTAGTGTTCCGCAGGTTACCAGCTATATTGTGAGCGGTGATGTTGATGCAGGTTTTATCAATGCTACCGATGCATTAGGCGCTGGCGATAAAATTGGAGGCTTTATCGAAGTTGACCAAAAACTTTATACACCAATCAAGATAAGCTGCGCAGTAACCAAAGACCATGCAGAAACAAAAGTAGTTAAAGAGTTCTCGTCGTTTTTAGAAACCCAAGCTGCCCAATCTATTTTAAAACGCTATGGGCTTTAAGATATTGCTACTTAATCTAATCAACGAAATTGCCGATCCAAGCGTCATTCAATCGGCAATTTTAACCTTACGCGTCGTTATAGCTACATTTTTTTGTCACCTTATTTTAGGGGCGCTCCTTGGCTGGGCATTAGCACAAAAAAAGTGGTTTGGGCGCACTCTGCTTGATATCATCATTACGCTGCCGCTTATTTTTCCGCCTATGGCTCTTGGTTTTTTTCTTCTTTTATTGCTAGGGCGCAATGGTTATATCGGCAAATTTTTAAACAATGTATTTTCTATCAATTTGATATTTTCGATTGAGGCCGTGATCTTAGCTTCCGTCATTGCTGGTCTGCCATTGGTCGTAAAACCGGTTGAGGCTGCAATCCGAAATCTACCAAAAAGCCTATGCGAAGCATCCTACACGCTTGGACATAGCCGCTTGGCCACATTTTTCTTCGTAATTTTACCCAATATAAAAGGTGCATTTATCGCAGGCCTCATCCTTGCAACCGCCCGCGCAATGGGCGAGGTTGGCATAACCCTCATGCTTGGCGGTAATATTTTAGGCCGTACCAATACAATATCGTTAGAAATTTATAATGCCGTTTTCAATACAGACTATGATCGCGCCTTGGCATTGTCGCTTCTACTTGCAGTTATTTCCATGCTGATATTTATATTAATGCGCATTTTCACCCGTAATGATTTGCAAAAACATTAAATTTAATATTATGTTTCCCAATATTTTATAAGGCTTTATGGATTGCTACCTTCACATCTTTTGGAGGTGCATAATAAGGCTGTGAGGTTACAAGAATATCTGCTCCTGCCTGCGCAAAACTTTTCGCATTTTGCGTATTTATGCCGCCTGCAGCAGATATTAGGGGAGGATTTTTAAAGCTTAAAAAAGCTGTTTTTAATTGGGTGATATCTTCAAGGCTTACCTTATCCATCTGGATAATATCCGCGCCAGCTTTTGCAAATTCCAACGCTTCTTCAACATTGTTGCTTTCAATAGCAATTTTACGCTCTGGTGCGGCATTGCGTAAATCAGCAATGTATTTTTCAAGGCTAATATTTGGCGACATGAGATTGCGATGTTCTGCAAAAATAAGAGCGAAGTCAGAGAGTCCCAAACGGTGTGGACTTGCGCCGCCACAAATAATAGCTTTTAATGCCGCTTTCTTAACGCCCGGCATATGTTTGCGTGTACATGTCACGTGACAATCAGCATTGCCGGCTTTGGCTTCTTTAACAATATTAGCTGTTGCGCTCGCTATGCCAGATAAAATTTCCATAAAAGTTTGTGCAACCTTATATAATTCGTGAATAGCACCGGCTGGTCCACTAGCCGTTAATATCACATCACCAGCTGCTAACTCATCCCCGCTTTTATAAAACAAAGTTGTTTCAATATTTTTCAAAGAAAACATACGCGCAGCTTCTTCTATGCCGCATAAGGTCATAGCATGTCGTGCTGACATAGTTATTTGTGCTTTGACATTACTTATACCTAAGCCATTGGTGGTAATATCACCATAAGGACAATCATCATTAAGTAAGGATAACAGTGTATCATCAGTTAGGAAAATCATGCTTGTCCTCTAGTGGCCAGTTTTTTTATTGTTAAATTTCTCAATTACTTTTGCTTTTTAAAAAATAGTTATAGAAAAACCTAAAGTGCAGCCAATGCTTATTTTCAGTAATTATGCTAAGTGCTTTATAATTATTTAAAACCTTACCTAGTTTATAACATAGAATTGTTATGCGGCTAGGTAAGATTTCGTTTAGATTAAAACAGCCTGATTGACGCCTCTACTGCTGATACAGACTTGGAGCCCTTCTGAAGCTTGGCTGTGGTCTTTGGTAGGTTGGTATAGGCCGTTTGTAACTTTGTGGTGGTTGATAGTTTACCGGCGGTCTTTGGTAACCCTGTGGTGGTCTTTGAACACCGGGGCGTGGGGGTAGAGGTCTATTAAACCCTGGTGGAGGCCGATGAAATCCAGGAGGTGGCCGATGGAAATTTGCAGGTGGGCGTTGATAGACTGGAGGCGGTGGTGGGCGATGATAATGATGGCGATAATAATTGCGGTGGCGATTGCGATAGTAATAATTATCATAGCCACCAATAATAAATGGCATTGCAACTGCAGGAGCCGGGTTTTGCGCATAAGGTCTCACCGGTTGTCTTGCTTCCCGATAAGCAATATAACGGGCTGAAATCCAGCCACTATAGCCACCCGCATTGATCAAGCACCAATTAGCCCGACATTGATTAATATTAATTGGATAACCAGCCGGTAGCGTTGCTTGTACGCGGTAACGTGTACTTGGCCCATTGCGCAAATTCACATTTCCAGTCGTAATGGCATCAGCAGCAAGTGCAGTGCCAGCACCAAGGCAGAAAATACTTACTAATAATGAACTTAAAAACCTTTTCATGATACACCATCCTAAGCTGCAAAAGCAGCTGATAATGACCTTGATGGCCAAAAAAATTACGCCATTATGATTTGCTATTACAATATTTTATTTCATAACAGCGCGTTGATATTTGTAACAATGCTATCCTATTAGCAGATTTTAGATGAATGGTTAATGAATCGTTAATGATGCTAAAGCCCCCGCGATAAACAGTCAATTAGTAAAAAAAACTAAAAATAGGATGTTCTTTTAATCTAAGACCAAATCTTAAGCGCAGCAAGCCCTAAAACACCAACAATAATGCGCCACCAGCCAAAAAGCATAAAGCCTTTGCGTGATACATAATCAAGGAGATGGCGGACAACAAAAACGCCGGAAATAAAGGCGACAACAAAGCCAATTATAATATATAGCCCGTCATTAAATGTGAGAACGCGATAGCTTTTGAAAAGCTCAAGCGCAAAAGCTCCTGCCATGGTAGGCAAGGCTAAAAAGAATGAAAATTCGGCAGCTGAGCGCTTATTGGCTCCCATTAACAGCGCAGCTACAATTGTCGAGCCAGAACGCGACACGCCCGGTATCATTGCAAGGCACTGGCAAAAGCCAATTGCAAGACACATGCCAAGGGGATATTTTGTTGCGTCATCATAACGGGGCTTAAGGTCCATTTTATCAACAGCCAAAAGAATTACGCCACCAATAATCAGCGAAATACAAACTAATAAAGGCGAGGCTAAAAGATAAGTTTTAATAACGCTATGTAAAGCAAAGCCGATAAAAACAGCTGGTAAAAAGGCTAATAAAACACCAAGGACAAAACGGCGCACGCTAGCATCGCTAGTAAAATTGCGGGCAATAAATGCAAGCTTGCCAAAATAAACGGTTAAAATTGCTAAAATAGCGCCAAGTTGAATGAGAATCTCAAAGGTTTTTTGAGGAGAGTTAAATCCTAAAAAATGGCCAATTAAAATAAGGTGGCCAGTTGAAGAAACGGGAATAAATTCAGTTAATCCTTCAATAAGTCCTAGGAAAAACGAATTAAAAATTTGATAAAGATCCATAGTGAGCCTATTGGTGCAAAGGTAAAATGTTAAATGACGTTGGTTGGTAAAAGCTATATATTGGCTTTATAAGACATTAAAATAAAACAAGGCGTTAAAAAATATTTATTTAGTAACTAATTTATTATAACTGGTTTGACTAGACGTTTTCGCTAAAAGTCATTATGCACAAGCAATGTTTTTTGGGCGATGTATTTTTGGGTAATGTAATTTTTGCGGCAATGCCTTTGTTGGTACTGTTTGGCTTTGCTTATAAAAAACCATGTTTGGTCTGGTCTATTGAAATATGTTAATGAAATATCAAATAGAGTAAATAGTATTTTAGGTAATTTACTTTATTTCCTATAGTTTGAAATTAGTTTTTTTTAATTGAACGAAATGTGCCGCATATGCTGACGCTTTTTCAACATCCTATGTCTTCTGCCTCGCGCTTTATCCGCCTTATTCTCAATGAATACGGGATTGCTACCAATTTGATTGAAGAATATGAATGGGCAAATCGTCGTGAATTCAAAGCATTAAACTTAGCTGGTACTGTACCTGTATTGCTTGCAGAGGGCGAAGTTGCCATTTGTGGCGCAACAGTCATTTGCGAATATCTTGATGAAACACGCGGTACTTTTAATCGTGGCGCTCCATTTTTTCCGCAAAATCCGTTGGAACGCGCCGAAGTGCGCCGCGTCATTGACTGGTTTTTAAATAAGTTTGAAAATGAGGCCACTGTCCATATTGTTCGTGAACGAGTTTATAAGGGTGAAATGACCACAGCCCAAGGTGGTGGTGCACCTGATTCGACCATTTTGCGCAACGCACGTAATAATATTCGCCCTCATATGCAATATTTGGATTGGCTTGCCGCGACGCGTGATTGGATTGGCGGCTATACGCTAACCTATGGTGATCTTGCTGCAGCTGCTTCTATATCGGTGCTTGATTATATGGGCGAAATTGATTGGAGCCATTATCCCGCCGCGCGTGATTGGTATGCTCGCTTAAAGTCTCGCCCGTCTTTCCGCCCATTGTTAAATGATCGCATTCGTGGTCTTATGCCGGTCGCTCATTATGCAGACCTTGACTTTTGATAAGGCTGTAAAGCTTAAACAATTTATTGCTAGCGAAGCAAAGGCGCATGGTTTTGACCTTTTTGCCATTGCTAATCCAAAATCGGTGCTTGATGCCGGTGATCGTTTAAAGATAGCGGTTGAGCGTGGCTATCATGGCGATATGGAATGGATGAAAGAGACACTGGAACGGCGTCAATCTCCACAAAATCTTTGGCCAGAAGTGCGTTCTGTCATTATGCTGGGGGTTAATTATGGACCAGAGCATGATCCACGCTTGGATGCAAACAGTAAGGATAAGGGTAATATATCGGTTTATGCTCGCCATCGTGATTATCATGATTTAATCAAGGGGCGGCTTAAACAACTAGCATCGCGTTTTGCTTCACGCGCTGGCGGTGAGGTTAAAGTTTTTGTAGATACCGCGCCAGTGATGGAAAAGCCTTTGGCTGTTGCTGCGGGACTTGGCTGGCAGGGAAAGCATACCAATCTTGTTAGCCGCGAATTTGGTGCTTGGTTGTTTTTAGGCTCTATCTTTACAACCCTTGAGCTGCCCGTTGATGAAGCCGAAATTGACCGTTGCGGCTCCTGCAAAGCCTGTCTTAATTCTTGCCCGACCAATGCTTTTCCAGCTCCTTATCAATTAGATGCACGCCGTTGCATATCTTATCTGACGATTGAGCTTAAAGAGCAAATCCCGCATGAATTTCGTAAAGCCATTGGGAACCGTATTTATGGTTGCGATGAGTGTTTAGCTGCCTGCCCATGGAATAAGTTTGCCCAACACACCAATGAGATTAAATTGCAAGCACGGCCAGAACTTATGGAACCAGATTTGCGGTTTTTACTTGGTTTTGATGATGCGAATTTTCGCCAGTTTTTTTCGGGCTCACCAATAAAACGCATTGGGCGAAATAGGTTCATTCGCAATGTTTTATTGGCAGCTGGCAATAGCAATGATAGAACATTTATTGAGGATATTAAGGCGCATTTAAATGATGGTGATGTTCTTGTCCGCTCTATGGCGGTTTGGGCATTAAAGGAACTTATGTCATCAAACGAATTTGATGGCCTTCGCCAATTGCACATGCGCCAAGAAAATGATGATATGGTTAAAATTGAATGGGGAATAATGTCATGAAGTTTTTTATTTTTGGTGCAGGATTTAGCGCACGAGCTTTTGCAAGGCTAAATAAAGAAGCGGTAGCAGGTACAACGCGCAAATTTGATAAATTTGAGCCTTTGGAAGATGCTAATGTAAAGCCCTATATTTTTGATGGCATCAATTTAAGCGCGGAAATTATCGCAGAATTATCCGACACCACCCATCTTATTGTTTCTGCGGCGCCCAATGAAACAGGCGACCCAGTATTACAAGTTAAAGACATTGATGTGTTGTTACCAAAATTGCAATGGATTGGCTATTTATCAACCGTTGGCGTTTATGGTGACCATCAAGGCAATGTGGTTGATGAAGAAAGCAGTTGCAAGCCAACGACGGAACGCAATGAAATGCGGGTTATTGTTGAGCAAAATTGGCTTGACTTAGGAAAAAGGCTTAATGCCAAGGTTGCAATTTTACGTTTGGGCGGCATTTACGGTGCTGGCCGCAATGCCTTTAATAAGCTTAAAAATGGCACTGCTAACCGGATTATTAAGCCTGGGCAAAAATTTAGCCGCATCCATAGCGATGATATTGCCGGTGTTTTAAACTATTTTGCACAACATCATTTAGGCGGCATTTTTAATGTTGCGGATGATGAGCCTTCACCACCGCAAGATGTCATTACTTATGCAGCTCAAATTATGGGGGTTGAGCCGCCGGTTGAAGTACCCTTTGAAAAAGCAGATTTGTCACCTATGGCACGCTCTTTTTATGGCGATAACAAGGTTGTCTCCAATAAAAAATTAAGACAAAGTGGTTATGATTTCAAATATCCAAACTATCGTGATGCGCTTAATGGCATGTGGCGTGATAATAGTTGGGAAAGGGAATAAGCATTTGCAACAAAAGTGTGTAAGCGGTTTTGTGTTCGCAAAATGCGCTAGGTAAAAATAGATTTGCAACAAAAAAGCGGTATGGCTCGTTGCAAATGATGCGGTTAATTAAGAAAGGCGGCAGCATGAAAAAGAGTTTTAAATTTTGTCTGGCTTTATGTAGCCTAAGTCTGTTTGGTCTTTCTTATGCAGGTATTGCACAAGCTGATCAGCCTGCAAAACAAGCTTTCAGCGCCCAAAAAACGCCAACAGGCGGTGAGCCAAAGGCGATTGGGTTTTATTCCAAAGGCTGTTTATCAGGTGCAATGCAGATGCCCATTGATGGCCCCAATTGGCAAGTTATGCGTTTGTCGCGCAATCGCAATTGGGGACATCCAACGACAATTGCATTTTTGCAGCAATTATCACGTGACGCCGCCAAAGATGGTTGGCGCGGTTTATTAATTGGCGATATTTCACAGCCACGTGGTGGGCCAATGCCGCAAGGCCATGCCTCGCATCAAATTGGTATGGATGCCGATATTTGGTTGATGCCAATGCCAGCGCGTAAATTAAGCGCTAAAGAACGTGAAAATATGCAAGGCGTATCTATGCTTAAAGGTAAAAGCCTTTATGTTGACCCCAAAAAATGGACACCTGCCCATGGTTTTCTCATTCGGGATGCCGCCTCTAGCCCACTAGTCGATCGTATTTTTGTGCATCCTGGCATTAAAAAGCAGCTTTGTGAAACAGCAACGGGCGACCGTGCATGGCTTGGCAAAGTGCGCCCTTATTGGGGGCATATTTGGCATTTCCATGTTCGGTTAAAATGCCAACCTGGATCTCCTGCTTGTGTTTCGCAGCCACCAGTACCCAAGGGTGATGGCTGTGGTTCTGCTTTAGCATGGTGGTTTACTGATGAGCCTTGGGTACCCAAAACACCTAAAAAGCCGACAGAGGAAGAAGAGCAACCAAAAGAAATGATGGTATCTGACTTACCAAAAGCTTGCGCTGCCCTGCTTAATGAATAGATAAATAACATACTGAGTGAGGTAAAATGCACGAGGAAAAATCAATTATCTTTCCTGTTTTAATTGCCGATATTGGCGGCACTAATGCGCGCTTTGCTTATCTAACAGATAGTGCAAGTGAACTTTTGTTGTTTGATAGTTTAAAAACTGCTGATTTTGATAATATAGATCAGGCGATTAAGCGTAATATTTTACCTCACCTTAAAAATTCTCCTAAAACACTCATCATTGCTTGGGCAGGGCCAATTGATGGGGTGGCACCAAAGCTCACTAATTCCACGTGGTTTATTGATAAACAAGCCTTGGCCAAAAGTTTGGATTTAAAAGCCATATGTTTGCTAAATGATTTTGAGGCGCAGGCTTTAGCCACAACAGTTTTACCAGCTGCACAACTGCAGCAAATTGGCGGTAAAATACATGAAAGCAATGCATCGCGGGCAATTCTAGGCCCAGGTACAGGCCTTGGTGTTGCTGGGCTTATTTCTTTTAAAGGACAATATTTACCAATTGCTGGAGAGGGTGGGCATATCGATTTTCCTTTAAAGGGTGAAGATGAATTTGCGCTTTTTAAATATCTACCATTACTTGAAGGGCGCTTAACCGCAGAAGAAGTTTTAAGTGGGCGTGGGCTTTTAGCCATATATCATGCATTTTGCAAAAAGAATGGTGTTGTGATTGATTTTACATCTGCAGACAAAGTCAGCCATGCAGCTTTACATGATAATAATCATTTGGCACGGCAAGCGATAGATTTGTTTTTAAAGTGGTTGGCGCGTATTGCTGGCGATATTGCACTTATTTTTAAGGCAAAGGGCGGCGTTTATATTGGCGGTGGCATTGTACCACGGCTTTTGCCTTTGCTTGATGAAGTTATATTTCGTGATGAATTTGAAAACAAAGCTCCCCATCAATGGTTGATGCAGGATATGCCAATTTTTATCATAAAGGATTCAAATTCTGCTTTAACAGGCATGGCAGGTTTGGCTAAAAATCCAAAGGATTATTTAGTGAATATTGATTATTTTTCTTAAAATAAATTTGCATGTTTTCTTTTTTGATAGTTGCGTTCTTTCTGGCTAAAGTCCATTATAGAATAGATGAGTTAAAGGAGATTTTAATGCGGCTTGCAGTTGTTGGTGCCGGTGGGCGTATGGGGCGCGAATTAATTCGCACAATTAACGAAATTGACGGCGCAGAGCTTGGCGCTGCAATTGAGCGTAGTGGCTCCGACCTTATTGGCAAAGATGCAGGGCTTCTAGCTGGTATGGAAGAAAATGGCATAAAAATAACTGATGATGCATTGGCAGCTTTTGCAGCAGTTGATGGCGTTATCGATTTTACATCACCTGTTTCTAGTCTTGTTTATGCTGGCTTTGCAGCACAAGCGCGCATTGTCCATGTTATTGGCACAACGGGATTTGAACAAAAAGACGAAGCGGCTATTTTAGCGGCTTCCCGCCATGCAAAGATTGTTAAATCCGGTAATATGAGCCTTGGGGTCAATCTTTTGGCAAGCCTTGTCAAGCAAGCAGCAAAAGCCTTAGATATAGCTGACTTTGATATTGAAGTGGTGGAGATGCATCACCGTAAAAAGGTTGATGCGCCATCAGGTACCGCGCTTTTATTGGGTGATGCCGCAGCAAAGGGGCGCGAGCAAAACTTAAACGAAGTAAGTGTGCGTGGCCGCGATGGTATTACTGGTGCGCGTGAAGCGGGCACTATTGGTTTTGCCGCCTTGCGTGGTGGCACAGTAATTGGTGAACATTCTGTTATATTTGCGGGTGAAAACGAACGCATTGTTTTATCGCATATTGCCGAAAATCGCTCAATCTTTGCTCGTGGGGCAATAAAAGCTGCACTTTGGGCGCAAGACAAGCCGCATGGCCTTTATTCAATGGCTGATGTGTTGGGACTTGAAGCTTAGCACAAGTAATTAGTTTAACTATTTTATAAAATCCAATCTCGCAAAAGGAAAAAACAGATATGCAACGCACACTTGTACTTGTCCGTCATGGTCAAAGCGAATGGAATCTTAAAAATCTTTTTACTGGCTGGCGTGATCCAGGATTGACCGAGCAAGGTCATCAAGAGGCTATTAGCGCAGGCCAAAAATTAAAGGCAGAAGGACTTCAGTTTAATATTGCCTTTACTTCAGCTTTAAGCCGCGCACAGGTGACCTGCCAACATATTTTAGACAAGATTGGCGAGCCGAATTTGCAAACCATCCGCGACCAAGCTTTGAACGAGCGCGATTATGGTGATTTATCAGGTCTTAACAAAGATGATGCTCGTCAAAAATGGGGTGAAGATCAAGTTCATATTTGGCGCCGTTCCTATGATATTGCACCACCAGCCGGTGAAAGTTTACGTGATACTGGCGCGCGTGTTTGGCCTTATTATATCCATAAAATTCAACCGCATGTTTTGCGCGGTGAATCGGTGCTTGTTGCGGCCCATGGCAATTCATTACGAGCATTAATTATGGCACTTGAAGGCTTAACCCCTGATGAGGTCGTAAAGCTTGAGCTCGCGACTGGTGTGCCAATTGTTTATACTTTAAATGCTGATTCAACCATTGCGACTAAAAAAGTGCTTGGTTAAATCTATCAAAATTAAGTCATTAAGAAGCTGTGCGCCCTAAAGCGGGGCGAGCAGCTTTTTATTTCGTATTTAGCAAAATTAATACTTATGCAAAAATACGTTGTAAAACTGATTGAGTTATGGCTAATATCACCGCATTAACTCTTTCTAGACGGTGCAACCGAAATGAACAATTCAATACCCAATCCTGCGGGTGGCATCATGCTTGCCCAAGCGGTGCAGCCTGACAGTAAAATTGTCAAGTTTGGCCCCGATAATCCCCTTATTCTTGATAGCGGCGTGACATTGTCACCCTTTCAAGTTGCATATCAAGATTATGGCACTTTAAATGCAGATAAAAGCAATGCTATTCTTATTTGCCATGCTTTAACTGGCGATCAACATGTTGCTAATGATCATCCCGTTACCGGTAAACCGGGTTGGTGGGAATCATTGGTTGGCCCTGGCAAAATAATCGACACAAACAAATATTATGTAATTTGCTCCAATGTTATTGGTTCATGTTTAGGCTCATCTGGCCCAGCATCACTTAATCCGCAAACAGGACTTCCTTACGCACTTGATTTTCCAGTCATTACCATTGGTGATATGGTACGGGCGCAAGCCATGCTTGTCGATCATATGGGTATTGATACATTATTTGCGGTTATTGGTGGTTCCATGGGCGGCATGCAAGTGTTACAATGGGCATCAAGCTATCATAGTCGTATGTTCTCGGCGATTGTTTTGGCAAGTGGCGCACGCCATTCAGCGCAAAATATTGCCTTTGATGAAATTGGTCGGCAAGCAATTATGGCTGACCCCAATTTTCATGAAGGGCGCTATTTAGAAAAAGGCACTGTACCACGCAAAGGTTTAGGTGTTGCGCGTATGACTGCCCATGTCACCTATTTGTCAGAAGATGCCTTACATCGCAAATTTGGTCGCAATTTGCAAAATCGCAGTAATATCACCTATGGGTTTGATGCGGATTTCCAGATCGAAAGCTATTTACGCCACCAAGGAAGTTCTTTTGTTGAACGTTTTGACGCCAATTCCTATCTCTATCTCACCCGCGCTATGGACTATTTTGATCTTGCTAGCGAGCATGATGGCCAATTGTCAAAAGCCTTTGCCGGCATTAAATCGCGGGTGTTTGTTGCTTCTTTTTCATCTGATTGGTTGTTTTCTACCAAAGAAAGCCGCAGTTTTGTTCACGCGCTAAATGCTGCGGGGGCAGCGGTTTCCTTTGTCGAAATTGAAACCGATAAAGGACATGACGCATTTTTACTGGATGAGCCGATCATGTTTTCGGCAATTAATGGTTTTGTTGCATCGGCTGCTAAAGCAAGAGGGCTAAAAGATGAGTGACATAGCAAATCTTAGTGCTAGCCTTTCGCGTGTGGATTTTGACGTCATTGCCTCGCTAGTGCAGCCACAAACACGCGTCCTTGATGTTGGTTGCGGTAATGGCTCGTTGCTTGAATTGTTAATTGAGCGAAAAAAAATTGATGGGCGCGGTGTTGAATTATCACAAGAGGGCGTCGATCTTTGCATGGCACGCGGCCTATCGGTTATTCAAGGTGATGCCGATAGTGACCTTATTTATTATCCCGATCAAGCCTTTGATTATGTGATATTATCCCAAACCTTGCAGGCAACACACAATCCTAAAAATGTACTCGATAATCTCCTGCGTATTGGCAAACATGTCATTGTGTCGATTCCCAATTTTGGCTATTGGCGAGTGCGCGCTTCACTGTTATTTCGCGGTAGAATGCCGGTTACCAAAGAATTACCTTATAGTTGGTATGACACGCCCAATATCCATTTTTGTACGATTGAGGATTTTTTGGATACGGTGCGTGAGTTAAATGGGAACATTGAGGAAAGAGTGGTGCTTAAACGCTCTGGCGAGCGCGTGAGTTTTCGGCTGCCAGAAGCTGCCCTTAATATGTTTGGGCAACAAGCTGTGTTTTTGTTGCGCCGTTAAACCATGTTTTATACCCGTCACAGATTAGCGTTTTTAGCCGCCCTTGTTAAGGATAATATTAGGCATTGGGGCTTTCACTCCAATGCTGAAGTTGCTTTGCTTACCTATTCGGAAAATGCCACCTTCATTATTCAAGATAAGGGGCAAAAACGTGTGCTTCGTGTTTATCGACCGCATTATCATAGCAATGCAGAGATATTAAGCGAATTGCAATTCATGCAAAAGGTTGAACAACAAGGCAATATTATTTTGCCCCATATTTATAAAACCAAAGATAATCAATATTTTTTAACGATTCGTGCAGAAGGCATTGATTGGCGAATTGCCTGTTTTTCATTTATCGAAGGTATTGAGCCTAAAATATCTGATAATTTACCACAATGGTTTAATAAATTAGGCGGATTAGCGGCGCAGTTACATAGCATAACACGAGACTGGCCATCTCAAGCTGCTAGTAGTCAAAATATTTTTACCCGCAAAAGCTGGGCCTATGAAACCATGATTGGTAAAAATGCCTATTGGGGTAATTGGCGAGCAGCAAGGCTTGACGAACAAAATAAAGCCCTACTTGAAATTTGCGATGCGCAATTAAAAAATGCCTGTGAAGCGCTAACAAATAAAGGCACAAAATTTTCGCTTTTACACGCCGATTTGCGCCTTGCCAATTTGCTTATGCATGGGAATGAATTAGCGATTATTGATTTTGACGATTGCGGCTTTTCTTGGCTTGGTTTGGATTTTGCCAATGCTATCAGTTTTATCGAAAATGAGCCGATCGTGCCCTTGTTGCAAGATCAATGGTTGAGTGGCTATTCAAAGGTAAGTGAGCCTGATAAAGATATGATTGAATCCTTGCCTCATCTCATCATGATGCGGCGCATGCAGCTAACCGCTTGGTTGATGAGCCATAGTGAAACGTCTACGGCTATTGCATTAAATGATCAATTTGGTTGTATAACAAGTCATCTTGCCAAAATATATTTAAACAAGCATGGTTGATTTAACTGTTAAAAAGGCAAATTAACAATCGACTTCATAAAATAATGAATTATCTATTGAAACATGGAAAAAACGCTTCAAGAACCGATTGCTGATAATATTGCTAAAATACTTGCCGAGCGAATTATTCGCGGCGAGATGCAAGCTGATGAAAAACTGCGGCAAGACCATATCGCAATTGAGTTTTCAACCAGCCATGTGCCGGTGCGTGAAGCGTTTCGCCGTTTAGAAGCTATGGGCTTGGTGGTAAGCTTACCAAGGCGCGGCGTTAGGGTTTCTTCCTTTACTAAGGATGACATGCGCGAAGTGGCGCAAATGCGCGCATCATTAGAGGCTTTGGCTTTGCGCCATGCAGCTCCACATTTAACGCCTGCCATTTTAGAAAAGGCTGAAGAATTAACAAGTTTGGGAGAGGCGGCCCGCGATGTTGCTACTTGGGAAGATGCTAATCGGCAATTTCACCGCTCTATCCTTGCGCCTTGTAACATGCCGCGATTAATGAGCACGATTGATGAATTGCATATTGCTAGCGCACGCTTTGTTTTTTCTGGCTGGCGAGCCGAATGGGAAGCACCAAGTGACCGCGATCACCGTGCCATTTTAGATGCTTTACGCAAAAATAATATCGATTTAGCAGTAAGTGTCCTTGCTCACCATATCGACTGGAAACGTGCATAATTTTCTTTGTTAGGATTGTGTTTTTGCACTTTGCTTTTATTTTATACGTTTTATTCTATATAGTGGCTTTGTCATTTAAAACCCATGTATAGATTTTAAAAATAATAATATTTTATTTTTATTATAGATTTATAGCAAATTTTTCTCATAATGATGATCTGTCCAAAATATTAATCATTTTTAAATGTGGGAAAAGAGTGGCAAATAATAGAACCAATAATAGCCGTGATGTTTTGCTTGTTCTGCTATTTGTTAGCTGCTTGGCATCAGGTGGTATTTTTGTGCGAATGAGTGATCTAGGGCCGATTAATACTGGCCTATGGCGCATTGTATTTAGTATTCCAATTTTACTGCCATTTTTACTTTATGAAAAATCAACAACAAGCTATAAGCCACTATCGGGCAAGGATTTTATCCTTTTGGCAATTGCCGGTGGCTTTTTGGCCGGTGATTTAGCAATTTGGAATATTTCTTTTCATTATACAACTGTTGCTAATGCCAATCTTTTAGCCAATTTTGTACCTTTGATTATTATTCCAGTATGTTATTTTATTTATAAAGAGCCAATATCGCGCAATTTCTTTTTGGGGGCGATTGTTATTCTAATTGGCGTAGTCTTGCTAGTTAGCGGTAAATCCACAATTACATCAGTTAATCTGCTTGGTGATAGTCTTGCCTTTTTAACCTCGATATTTTACGCGCTATTTTTGTTGATGGTTTATAAACTACGAAATCGCACCAGTGCTGTACAGATCATGTTTTATAGTGGTCTTGGTTCAATTGTGACACTATTTTTCATATGCTTGATGACTGAAGGCATTCAATTTCCCAATACATGGCATGCTTTTTTCCCAATTCTTGGACTAACGGTTTTTTCTCAAATTTTAGGGCAAGGTGGCTTAAGTTACAGTTTGGGGCGTATTTCTGCCTCTTTTGCCTCTATTCTTGTTTTAACTCAGCCGGTTATTTCGGCAATTTATGCGTTTTTGTTTTTCCATGAAAGTTTGACATGGATGGAAGTACTGGCAATGTTTATCGTTTTGGTTGGAATTTATCTCGTTAAAAGGAAATAGCCTCATGGTTGATACGTTGAAACTACATATTAATGATGCCTATCTTAAACAATGCGAGGCAAAAATTATTGATGTTTTTGATAATATCGTGGTGCTTGATCAAACAATTTTCTATGCAGAGAGTGGCGGCCAATTAAGTGATAGAGGCGAAATTGTCTTATCTGATGGAACAGTTTTTAAAGTTGAAAAAGTTATAAAATCTCATCCAATCAGCAATGAACAAGGGGTTTTTCATATTATTGCGGGCGATACACCACTTGATCGCGGTAGCTTATTAAATTTGCCTGTTATCTGTAATATTGATTGGGCATATCGCTATAATATCATGAAGATGCATAGCGCAGCCCATCTTTTATGCGCGATTTTACCCTACCCAGTTAATGGTTGCCAAATTAGCGGCACTGCTGCGCGGCTTGATTTTGTAACAACCGATGCTTTTGATAAGGATCTTATCAATGGCAAGCTAAGCCAATATATTGAAGATGCTTTAGAAATAAGTCAAGATTTCATCACCAATAATGAGCTGGCGCAAAATCCTCAGCTTGTACGCACATTAAACGCGGCGCCACCGCAAAATAATGATCAGGTGCGATTGGTTAAAATTGCCGATATTGATATTCAGCCCTGTGGCGGAACCCATGTTAACAACACCAGTGAAATCGGTAAGATTGAAGTTGCAAAAACCAAAAAAGTAAGCGCCGAATGTCGGCGCTTATCTGTTGGATTTGTTGCCTAGAAAGACACGTAAAATTGTCGCTTACAGGCTTTCAGGCCTGCGATAGCAGGTTGGGCGGCCATAAAGCTTGGCAATACGCGAGATAGCCTCATTTAATGGCTCAATACGCACATCCATGGAAGCACCATTGGCATGAATGAGGTTATCCTTATCAATCATAATAGCAACATGTCCTTGCCAAAAGACAAGATCACCACGCTCGCTTGGCAAGCCTTCTGGTATTTCATGGCCGATGGAATGCTGTTGCATATCACTGTCGCGCATGACATTACGACCAGCCATTGCAAAGGATAATTGCACAAGGCCGGAGCAATCAATACCAAAGGCTGATTTGCCCCCCCACAAATAGGGCGTATGGATGAGGCTTTCTGCAATACAAACAAAATCAAGGGCACGCACATCAATTGGCTCAATATGCGCGGCAATGATTGCTTTGCCATCTTCAAGCATAGCATAGCGCGTGCCGCGTGTTTCTTCAAAACCATCAATGGTTAGTTTGGAATTCATCGAAATGGCGTCAATTGGTGGCGTTTTTAAATCTGCCATTGGGTAAATAAAACTGCGTGGTACTTTAACGCGGTGGGTGAGGGGGCGTTTGTCAACGCTGAGATGACTACTGGCGACATATCCGACATAGCCATCTTGCAATGAGCGGATAAAGCAAAAATCATTGTGATTTTCAAAAACGAGTGCTTCATCACCAAGTAACATTTGGCTTAAAGTAGAGCTAGAAAAGTTAGCGGCTTTTTTTATATCGCTTACTGGCGCAATAATACGATGTTTAACACCTTCAACAAATTTTTGTGCATTAACGCGTCCTTTTAAGGTGATATCTGCAAGGTCATCACGATAGGCATTAAGGCGCGGATCAAGTTTTTCCATTTATTTGGCCTTCTAATATGCAAAAATTATTTACAATATAATAGCTTAATCGCAGCAAAAAGTGCTCTTATGCCTTGCGCTTCACCACCTTTTGGAAAACTTGGGCGTGCTGTTGGTGTCCAACCGTAAATATCAAAATGCGCCCAAGATTTTGCTTGTTCTACAAACTGGTTTAAAAACAAGGCTGCAGTGATTGATCCAGCAAATCCACCGCTTGTGACATTGTTTAAATCGGCAATCGGTGAATCGAGATGTTTTTTATAAGCAGGCCAAAGTGGCAATTGCCAAACTGGGTCATGTTGGGCAAGGCTTTGCGCGTTAATTGCGCTAATCAAATCTTGGTCTTGGCTATAAAATGGTGGCAAATCAGGCCCTAAGGCAACACGCGCGGCGCCGGTTAATGTTGCCATGTCAATGATTAAATCGGGTGCATCTTCATCGCCATAGCTAAGCGCATCGGCTAATACCAACCGTCCTTCCGCGTCGGTATTGCCAATTTCAATGCTTAAGCCTTTGCGGCTGATTAAAATATCGCTTGGGCGAAAAGCATTGCTAGCAATTGAGTTTTCCACTGCAGGGATAAGCAGTTTTAAGCGCACATCGAGCTTTTGCTCCATAATCATTTGGGCAAGACCAATAACATTTGCAGCGCCGCCCATGTCTTTTTTCATTAATAACATGCCGCTTGCTGGTTTAATATCAAGACCACCAGTATCAAAACAAACACCCTTACCAACAAGAGTTATTTTGGGCGCATCTTGCCGCCCCCAGTTAAGTTCAATCAAACGCGGCGCAATAGCGCTTGCACGGCCAACCGCATGAATAAGCGGAAAATTTTGTGACAGCAAATCATCACCAATAACGGCATGGACTGACGCGCCAAATTGATTGCCAAGCATGCGGACAATGTTTTCAAGCTGGTCAGGCCCCATATCATTGGTTGGGGTATTGATGAGATTGCGTACAAGTATTGTGCTTTCAGCTTGGCTTAATAGCGCTTTATAATCAATGTGGCTTGGCACAAAAAAGCGTAAAGCCTTTTCACTTGGTTGTTTCAAATAGCGATTAAATTTGTAAGCACCTAAGGCAAGCCCTAAATAGTGTAAGTGCTGCAAATTTTGGTCATCATGAAAATGCCAATCACCATCGGGTAAGGCGTCTGCTAATTTTCCAGTAATAAAAGCGCCATTGTCTGGACAGTTTATGAGTACTGCGCCACAAAGATCGCCTTGTTCGTTAGGTAATAATGCAAATGCCCCTGATTTTGCTTTAAAATTTTGTGCTTTTAGCCAATTTGCGCTGAAATTTGATAGCGGCAGCGTTGCAAAATCGCGCTCGTTGGTAAAAAATATCGGTAAACTTGTGGCTACTTGATCGGTGGTGAAAGTAATATTTAAATGAATATTCATAAAGCACCTTTTAATTTCAAAAATAATCTTGCTATAAACTGTGACGTATTATTTGCTTAAACTCAAGTCGGATTAGTACATAATAATCCGCCAATTTTTTGAAAAAAATCAAGTTAAAAAGCTAATGCCGCAAACCTAACTTTGCTCTTTAGATATTGATGTGAACAAGTTATATTTTTTTAAGTTTTTAAAAATGGTGGCAATATCAGTATATTTTTCATCATAAATAATAAGATGGCTGCTATTTGCTAGCGCGCCCTCACCATATTGATAAAATTCATTGGAAAATAGCAAGATGCACTCATCAAGCTCATCATTAGCGCTTGTTGTGCAAAATAGATTATTATCAATTATAATGTCATCAATGTAATCTTCAATTTTATTGGCATCGCCACCATAAATAAAGAAATTCTGATTACCATTTTTAGCAAGATTTAAAATAAGGCTTTCCGGTAATTGGTTTTGTTGTAACCCAATCAATACAACATTCTTATAGGGTAAATTTTCAATAGACTCATGAGGCTTATTGATATTAATAATGTTTTTATCATGCTTGATAATCACTATCATTTCCTAATAATTTTTTCGCGTGTTCTTTTGAGGATAAAATTTATGCGACATAGGTTAAATGGATGAGTATGTCATTTCTCGTTAATCTTAGAAAATTAAGCATATTAGTGATATTTTAGCACAATATTTGATTTTCGTCTATTTTGAGTAATATGCTCATTGCACAGGTTTTAAAAAACTATGCAATTATTTATGTGGTATTGAAAACAAAAAAACCACAAAGACCAGAGCCTTTGTGGTTAAAAAATTTAAAATGTTTAAGTTTTAGCCATCACAATAAGGCTTATTAATACGGTGGTTAATTGCACCATGTTAGGCATTACTGTTGCGGCAAGCAAATGACAAAGAAATAAAATATATGGGATGCAAAACCATCTTGCTTTTTATTCAATTTAAAAAAATATGTGTTTACAGCTTTCTAAGCGCAACTTTTTCAACCAAATGATTTTGACCTTTGCGCAAAATGAGACTTGCTCTTGGCCTGGTGGGTAAAATATTTTCTTCTAAGTTTTTTAGGTTGATATTATCCCATAAGCCTTGTGCCATTGCACTTGCCGCATCATCGCTTAGGCTTGCATAGCGATGAAAAAATGATTGAGGGTTTTGAAAAGCGGTTTCGCGTAGGCGTTTAAAACGCTCTAAATACCATTTATTAATCATGGCTGTATCAGCATCAATATAAATGGAAAAATCAAAAAAATCTGAAACAAAGGGAATAGCCCGCCCACCGCTTGGCAAGTCGCGTACTTGCAAAACATTGATACCTTCAAAAATAAGAATGTCCGGTTGGTCAATGGTGATATATTCACCCTTCAAAACGTCATAGCTTAAATGTGAATAAAGTGGAGCCGGTACCATGTGGCGACCAGCTTTAATGTCATTTAAAAAGCGTAAAATTTTACCTGTGTCGTAGCTATCTGGAAAGCCTTTGCGATCCATGCGGTTTTCAGTGCGTAGCACGTCATTAGGATATAGAAATCCATCTGTGGTTACAAGGTCAACCTTAGGGCTCGTGGGCCAGCGCTTAAGCAGTTCTTGCAAAATACGTGCAGTAGTTGATTTGCCAACCGCAACCGATCCTGCAATACCAATAATAAAAGGCGTTTTAGGAATATTCTGCATACGTAAAAAATCGCTGCGTTGCCTAAAAAGCCGCTGCGAAGATTCTACATGGGCATAAAGCAAGCGCGATAGTGATAAATAAATGCGTTGCACTTCGTCAAGGTCGATTGGATCGCCAATCGAACGTAACCGCTTAACTTCATCAAATGTCAGGGTTAATGGCGTGTCAGCGCGAAATTTTGCCCATTCTTCTGCCGAAAAAAGACTATAAGGAGAATACTGACCGTTTAATACATCATAGCTTAAATCAGGCATTTCGATTGCAAGGGCATTATTATTCATGGCTGACGTGCCGCCTTTTCTTGCAAGCCAGTTTGCGCCGTTCGTTTTTCTAATTCAGCCATAACATCATCAACATTAATGCCCGCAATTTCCCAAACAACAGCAAGATGATAAAGAAGGTCGGCGCTCTCGCCAATTAAATGATGCTTATCTTCGGCAAGGGCGGCAATAACCGTTTCAACTGCTTCTTCTCCAAGCTTTTTAGTGGCTTTGGTCATGCCCTTTTCAACAAGACTTGCCGTATAGGAGCTGCCATCGGTAACTTTAGCGCGCTTACTAACAATATTGGTTAAAGTCTTTAAGGTAAAATCACTCATATCATTGTCTCAATTATTGCTCGCCAACGGGGTCAAGTCGCATAGGCAACCCTGCCTTTGCCATGTAATGTTTGGCTTCGCTGATTGAATAGGTGCCAAAATGGAAGATCGAAGCCGCAAGTACCGCTGTTGCGTGGCCATCACGAATACCTTCAACCATATGCTCTAAAGTGCCAACGCCGCCAGATGCAATTACCGGTACCGATACCGCATCGGCGATCGTCCGGGTAAGTGCAATATCATAGCCTGATTTGGTACCATCACGATCCATGGAGGTTAGCAAGATTTCGCCAGCACCGCGCTTTACCATGTCTTGTGCAAAGGCAATGGCATCAATGCCGGTTGCTGTACGTCCACCATGGGTAAATATTTCCCAGCGTGGGTTTTCGTCTTGCGGATTTATGCATTTGGCATCGATCGCTACAACAATACATTGATTGCCAAATTTATCCGCACCTTGTGAGACAAGATCAGGATTTTGTACCGCAGCGGTGTTAATCGCGACCTTATCGGCACCTGCCAATAATAGATTGCGCATATCTTCAACTCGGCGCACGCCGCCACCAACGGTTACTGGCATAAAACAATGTTCTGCGGTGCGGGCGACAACATCAAATATAGTTTCGCGATTATCGGACGAAGCGGTAATATCAAGAAAACATAATTCATCAGCGCCAGCTGCATCATAAGCGCGAGCAGCTTCAACTGGATCACCAGCGTCAATTAAGTCAACAAAATTGACGCCTTTGACAACGCGGCCATCTTTTACATCAAGACAAGGAATAACCCGTGCTTTTAAGCTCATTTTATGTCCTTTCAAGAATTGCTTGTCGCATTGCCATTTTTAAGCAATTGTAATGCCTCATGTGGATTAATACGCCCGTCATATAAAGCGCGACCAGAAATAGCACCGTTTAAAATCGCCGCATCGCTTTGAGTTAGGCGTTTAACATCATCAATGGAAGCAAGCCCACCAGACGCTATGACCGGAATGGTAACCGCATTGGCAAGTCGCAAGGTTTCATCAAAATTAATACCGCTTAAGATGCCATCGCGATCAATATCAGTGTAGATGATAGCGGCAACACCAGCGCCCTCAAATTGTTTGGCAAGGTCAATTACGTCAAGTTCTGATTCTTCCGCCCAGCCTTCAACCGCAACCTTGCCCTTGCGCGCATCAATGCCAACAGCAATATGGCCTGGAAATAATCGGCAAGCTTCCCGCACAAGGGCAGGATCACGCACAGCAATAGTGCCAAGGATAACACGGGCAAGCCCCTTGCTAAGCCAATTTTCAATATGCTCAATTGTGCGGATACCACCGCCAAGTTGCACGGGATTTTTAGTCGCTTTTAAAATTGCGTCAACCGCATCACCATTCATGGATTTACCAGCAAAAGCGCCATCTAGATCCACGACATGCAACCATTCAAAGCCTTGTTGTTCAAAGCTTAAAGCTTGCGCGGCAGGGTCTTCATTATAAAGGGTAGCTGCATTCATATCACCTTTGATAAGACGCACGCATTGACCTTGTTTTAAATCGATAGCAGGATAAAGTATCAAGGCATCCACTCCAGAAAATTGGCAATTAATTGTAAACCGAGGCGTTGGCTTTTTTCAGGATGAAACTGCGTACCAACAATATTATCGCGACCAATCATTGCAGTGATAGGGTTACCATAATCGGTTGTGGCTATTAGTTCTTGCGGCTTTTCACATTCAAAATGATAAGAGTGAACAAAATAGGCATGGAGCCCATCACTGCCAGTTGGAATTTGTGATAATAATGGGTGATTGTTATGAACGCTCAAAGTGTTCCAGCCAATTTGTGGAATTTTATAATCGTTTGATTTTGGTTTGATAGGCACAACATTGCCGCCAATCCAATCGAGACCAGCGGTTTCGCCTTTTTCTAAACCGCGCCGCGCCAAAAGTTGCATACCAACGCAAATACCAAGAAATGGTTTGCCGCCAGCAATCACTTCTTCATTAAGGGCAGTAATCATGCTGTTTAAATCTTGAAGGCCTTGTTTACAGTCGCCAAAAGCACCAACGCCAGGCAAAACAATGCGATCAGCTTGCGCTAAGTCTTCGGCTTTATCGGTTAATATTATTTCAGCCTTAATTGCGTGGTCATGGGCAGCGCGCTCAAATGCTTGCTGAACCGAGCGTAAATTACCAGAACCATAATCTATAATTGCAACACGCATTTAATTTTCCTTGTTGCCTTTTATGAATGCTTTATTCCAAGCTTTTAAAGAGCTAAGAAACAGTTTTATCAACCCTGTAGTGAACCCTTGGTTGATGGGATAGCATCGGGTTGGCGCGGATCGCTTTCCATGGCTGTACGAAGGACACGGGCAACGGCTTTAAAACAGGTTTCAGAAATATGGTGATTATTAACGCCATAGTGATTGGTTACATGAAGGGTAATGCCCGCATGTTGACTTAAGGCTTGAAAGAACTCTCGTACCAATTCCGTGTCAAAGCTGCCGATTTTTGCAGCATTAAAATTAACATTCCACACAAGAAATGGGCGGCCAGAAACATCAATGGCTGCGCGGGTTTCGGTTTCATCCATGCAAAGATCAAGTGATGCATAACGAATAATGCCCTTGCGCGTACCCAAAGCCTTATCAATGGCTTGACCAAGGGTGATGCCGCAATCTTCAACTGTATGGTGGTCATCAATATGTAAATCACCATTGGCAGTAATTTCCATGTCAATCAATGAATGGCGGGATAATTGTTCAAGCATATGATCGAAAAAGCCGATGCCAGTATTGATATTAAATTGCCCTGTGCCATCAAGGTCAATTTTAACAGTAATATCAGTTTCATTGGTTTTACGGCTTAACGAGGCTTTACGTGCCATAGTCTGTTCCCTCTTATTTATCGTTGCGCCACTATAGCTTGCCAAGCCTATAGTGAAATGCTTGATTAAGTTAGCGTGACTATCTATTTTTCTCGCCACAAAATCAACATTAAAACACTTAATTTATAAGAGACGATAGCATTTTATAACAGTTTAAAGCACTTTTAAAAAAATAAAGCGGTTAAAGAACAATTTTGCTTTAACCGCTTTGTGGTGAACTATACCGAGAAAATTTTAACTTGCTGAGAAAATAATTTCAGTTGGTAAAACACGAATATCAATTTTCATATGGGCTAGTTCTGCAAGTAATAAGGTATAATAGGATTGCACGGCATGACCATCCACCGGTTCACCCGGTAAGTCGCCATTAAATAATTCAACAAAGCGCGGCGGAATACGCAACATTTTGCCACTCACCGCAATGGTGAAAATGGTTTTATCATTGTCGCGGCTAAGATTGACTTTGATTTCGCCACCACGCGGAATGGAGCCATTTGCAATAAGTAAAAGATTGAGCAGCAATTTTACTTCATTTTTTGGCAAAAGCATGCGTGTGCCCTGCCAAGATAATTGCGCCTTTTCATTTGCCATATATTTTTGTGCAACTGATTCAGCGTCGCCTGTATCAATTTCCATACCGGCAGAACCTGCCGCACCATAGGCAATCCGGGCAAATTGCAGGCGAGCCGATGCATTGGTTGCCGACATACGGATAAGTTCAAGGGCATCTTCCTCGGCGCCGCCTTCATCATATAATTCCATTGCATTATTAATAGCGCCAATTGGAGAAATGAGATCATGGCAAATGCGGCTTGCAAGCAGCGCGGCAAGATCTTGGGCTGATAGAGTGATGGCGAGGGGCATGGTAACTCCGCTTTTGAAAAATGCATATGGACTATTAGGCTTGGTTATAAAGCAATGAAGTGAACAGTTTCCTAATCATTTGCTTGAAACGTTGCTATATCTTTTAGTGAAGATCGTCGGCAGGATTGGTTAAAAGGGTTTCTTTGTTGTTAGAGGCCGGCAAAATGACGGTGAAAGTCGATCCTTCGCCAAGTTTTGAAGTGATTTCCAATTTGCCGCGATGTTGAGTAATGATATGCTTAACAATGGCAAGCCCAAGACCAGTCCCTTTATGCGCTCGGCTTATATCGACGCTTACACGATAAAAACGCTCAGTGAGGCGCGGTAAATGTTCTGCCTCAATGCCCATACCATAATCGCGAATGGCAATATGAATTTGTGTACCGACAGATTTAGCTGAAACCACAATTTTTTTGCCTGAGGCCGCATATTTTAAACCATTTTCAACAAGGTTTTGAAAAAGTTGGATCAAACTGTCACGATTGGCGGCAAGGGCAGGCATATCCTCTTCAAGGTTAAGTTCAATATTAACATCATTTTTGCGGGCAAGCGGTGTTAATGTTTCGGTCACGTGGCGTAGTAATTTGGCGGTATCAAGCCGTTCAACCATTCCAGGGCCTGTTTGAGTTTCAAGGCGTGAAAGTGATAGCAAGTCATCAATTAAGCGCGACATGCGCTCTGCCTGTTCTTGCATGATGATAAGAAATCGCGCCCTAGCTTCGCTATCATTTTGCGCAGGTCCACGCAGGGTTTCAATAAAACCGCGTAGCGATGTTAGTGGCGTGCGCAATTCATGGCTAGCATTGGCAACGAAATCCGTACGCATGCGCGCCAAGCGATGCATTTCTGAATGGTCACGAAAATGGCAAACAAAAAGGTCTTTGGTGATTGGAATAATCGCAAGATTAAACCATCGCCTTTCTGCGCCTTTTTCACCATATTCGATGCTACGCGCAACGCCGCTTGCTGTAACATTGCGAAAAAGGTTTGATAATTCGGGAGCGCGGAAGCGGGCAAAGAGGCTTTGGTCACGGCTGAGACCAGAAAATGTTTGATAGGCTGCATGATTAATAAAGCTGATATTGCCTGAATGGTCAAAAAATACCAAGGGATCATTAAGGGCATTAGCCAGTTTTTCTGCATCAAATTGCATTATGTTTGCGGGTCGTTTTTCCAAACTTATGCGTTCAGATAAACGGATCAAACGTTTTATCAGCAATATCAAACGGCGAAAATAAAATATTTCAAAACCTAAAACAATGATACACCAGATAAAAACTATATTGCTTGGGAAAAACCAAATGGCTGGCAAAAGGCTAAGCCCTATAAGTGTAGCAATTATTCCAAGGCTTCTCATTATTCGTTTTACTCCAATTAGTAAGTCACATAGGGCATTGGGTTGGTAAGTTAAGTCGCTTAAGTAATATATTTATCTGATGTATTGGTTTACATAAAACTAAATCAATATATTTGCAAAATGCCCCATTAAAAATCTCATGTTACTGAATTTATTTTATAAGTAGTATCGAACTTGCTAATATTTTCCACTCCTCTTTCATTTAGCTGCAAAAAAGTTAATTAAAATCGGAATCAATAATATGTCACTATGACAAGTAATATATTACATCAGTTGATAATCCCCATTTTAATTACGCTATCTTGTTTTTTAAGATAAGGGCACTGTATCCATATGCATCAATGTCGAACGAGCAGGGCATATTGCCGCAGCTAATAATATTGTATGGAAAATATCTAAAATTGTGGCCTATTTGGTAGCCGAAAAAATACCTGAAATTTGGAACGCGAGTTTTTTTAAGATTGATTCGAATAAAGGTAAAATTTTGCTAGAATATTTAATATCTATATCGGGGGTAGTTAAATAGAATGGACAACAAAATAAGGCCAATTTTACAACTTAGCTTTTCTAGATTTTATAAATTATGGTCCTAAGAATAGTTTAAATTTAAAAGCATTAAAAATTGTGCTACATTAGACTAGGGTTGGTCATTATAATTGCTTAAAACTTATTAGTGATAGCTGAAATCTATTTGACTTAAAAACTATTTAAATTGTGATTTTATACAGATACAATATCAAAAATAGCAAAAAGGAGCCAATCGTGAGTGAAAAGCCAAAAAAAAATGGTAAAAAGCCTAAAGTTGACGGGATCGAGCTTACTCTAAATGGCAAAAAGCGGGTATTTAATATTAGTGATCCCAAATTGCCCGATTGGATTGAAAAGCAGGCAATGACATCAGGCGGTTATCCCTATACGCAAAAGATGAACCGTGATGAATATGAAAAAATGCTTTTGGCTTTACAGATCGAGCTAGTGAAATTACAAGGTTGGCTGCAAGATCAAGGTGGTAGGGTCGTTATCTTGTTTGAAGGACGCGATGCAGCAGGAAAAGGCGGTACAATTGATGTATTACGTCAATATTTAAATCCGCGTTCTGCACGAAATGTGGCGCTACCAAAACCGGACGAAACTGAAAATGGGCAGTGGTATTTCCAACGCTATGTACAGCATTTTCCAACTCGTGGTGAATTTGTAACCTTTGACCGTTCTTGGTACAATCGTGCAGGAGTTGAATCGGTTATGGGTTTTGCAAGTCCTGCGCAAGTGGATCTATTCTTATCCGAAGTTCCTTCATTTGAGCGCTTGATTGTTTCTGATGGTATTCGTTTCTTTAAATTTTGGCTCGATATTGGGCAAGAAATGCAGTTGAAACGTTTCCATGAACGCCGTCATAGTGACCTAAAACATTGGAAATTTTCAACAATGGATGAGGCGGGCATTTCCAAGTGGGATGACTATTCCAAAGCAACAGAGCGGATGGTAACTGTTTCGCATAGTGCTATGGCGCCTTGGACGATTGTACGCTCTAATGACAAACGTCGGGCTCGTTTGGCGGTTATTCAGAGAATTTTATTATCAATTCCCTATACAGATCGCGATATTAATGCCATTGGTGTGGAAGATGGTAATATTATTGGTCATGGTCCATCATTCCTACGCGAAGGGGATGGATTTGAAAAGAATTTTACCTCTGATGATAAATCCTAACCAGCGTGAGATTTAAAGCTTTGATATGAGATTATGTTCGACTTATACCTTCCGTAGTCTCAGACTGCTTTTAAGCCTTATCACTATCGTGGCTTTGTTGCTACCATGGTCAAGTCACGCCCAGCAGCGTGACTTACCACATTTTTTTTACAGCAAAATAAAACCAGTAAAGCCTGACTTGAGCCAATATGAAAGGGTGCGGTTTTTAACTATAGTTGATTTTCCACCCTTTAATTATATCAATAATGATGGTGTGCTATCGGGCTATAATGTTGATCTTATCAGAGCTATTTGCGAAGACCTTGATATTGTTGCGCGCTGTCAGGTTGAAGCTTTGCCGTTTGATGAGCTGCAAAAACGCCTTTTGGATAAGGGGGGCGAAGCTATTATTGCCGGCCTAAGTCCAACAATGGATAACCGCCAATATTTAAGATTTTCTCATGTCTATATCGCATTCCCCGCCCGTTTTATTGGTTTTGCTAGCAATATTATGTCGGAGCCACTGAGTGATAAACTTAATGGCACAAAAATTGGTGTTGTTGCAAAGACTGGCCATGAAATTATGGTGCAGAGTTACTTTCCAAAAGCTGAAATCATCAGCTTTAAGGATTACGACACGCTTTATAGTGCAGTGTTAACCGGTGATGTTGTACTTGGTTTTGGTGATGGCATGCGCTTTTCGCTTTGGCTTTCGCAACCTGATAATGGCGGTAAAGCGCAATTTGTTGGTGGTCCTTATTTGAATAAAGCATTACTTGGCGGCGGCATGCAAATTACTGTGCGTGAGCAGGATGAAAGTCTTGCCAAAGCCTTTGACTATTCACTTGGCCGATTGGAGCAAAGTGGTAAGTTGCAAGAATTATATTTACGTTATTTTCCAATTGGCTTTTATTGAAATTGTGAATTTTATTGAAATCGCATTTTTAAAAAACTGCCTTTAAAAAAAGGGGCTTTTTGCCCCTTTTTATTTTTAATATTAATTAATAAGGGTGAGGGCGGGTTTGCCGTCAATAACCGCTTTTATATTATCAATAACACATTGTCCCATGGCTTCACGGGTTTCATTGGTAGCGCTGCCTTGGTGCGGTGCCAGTACCACATTATCAAGGGTTAAAAAAGCAGGGTTAATTTTAGGCTCATTTAAAAACACATCAAGCCCTGCGCCAGCAATAAGCTTGCTTTGTAAAGCCGTGATTAAAGCATCTTCATCAATGACTGAGCCGCGAGCAATATTAATAAGCACGCCTGATGATCCAAGTGCCTCTAACACATCCTTATTAATAATTTTTTCTGTTTCGCCATTGGCGGATATTGCAACAATTAATGCATCGCTATCCTTGGCAAGTTCCACAACATTGGGATAATGCGGCCAAGTTAAATTTACCTTTGGGCTACGATTATAATAGCGTGGCAGCATGCCAAAGGCTTGCGTGCGCTCCGCAATGTCCAAGCCAATGGCACCAAGCCCAACAATCCCAACTTTTTTGCCGCGAATAGATGTGCCTAGCGGGAATTTTTCACCCTTCGCCCAAGTGCCAGCTCGAATGAATTCATCGCCCTTAACAATTTGGCGGGTAAGTGCCAATAAAAGCGCTAAGGCCATATCAGTTACATCTTCGGTTAAAATGCCAAGAGTGGTCGTGACATCAATATTGCGGCGGCGCGCCTCTTTAATGTTAATTTTGTCAAAGCCGACACCAAAAACCGCGATGAGCTTTAAATTGGCTAGGCGATCAAACCAACTCTCATCAAATCCCGTCATTGGCGAAACGACAGCATATTGAACGCTTTTTAGAACATCATCGCTAGGATTATCCTTGGCGAATATTGGTGTTGTAACTGCTTCGATACCAGCGATAATTTTTGCTGGCAAGCTGTTATCAAGAATTAGGCACGATGGTAGCATAAAAACTCTCCCTAAGCTAAAGGCTATAAAACAAGTATATAGCAAGTTTAACAAGGAACGGCACAAATAAATGTTATTTAAGTTTTTCTTAGTAAAGCATGTTCCATAAAACATGGTGCGCCAACTGTATTGTTTCCCCAATGGATTTTAAATATGGATCGTGCTAGATTTGCTAGGAAAATAGATTTTTCTTATTTTTGTTAAATATTTGGCTTTAACAGCAATTAACATAAAACATGGTTTATCGCCCGTTGATTCCAATTATCTCGTTTTGTTTGGCTGATTGATAATTTAAAACCTTGCTTGCCATTATTATTGGTAATGGCTTGTTAATTTTGACTTTTACCTATGCTTTACACGATAAAATGCTACAAAATGTCATAAGCTTATAGACAAATGCTAGGTTTTTGTGCTATCGGCTCTTCACATTCTTCTTGATAGGTAATCAAGAGCAGAAGTTTTGACTTTATTTTAATAAGATCACCGGTTCTATTGTAGTGCTTATGTGCTGCTTAATTGATAGCAATCGTGTGAAAGTTTAACCAATATAAAGATTGCATGTAAGTGCATCTTTTATGGAGAAAAGCAGGATTACAAGTGCAGGTACTCGTTCGCGATAACAATGTTGACCAAGCGCTGCGCGCGCTTAAGAAAAAAATGCAGCGTGAAGGTATCTTCCGCGAAATGAAAATGCGTGGCCATTATGAAAAGCCTTCTGAAAAGCGCGCCCGTGAAAAGGCTGAAGCTGTTCGTCGCGCTCGTAAGCTCGCTCGTAAGCGCGCACAGCGTGAAGGTTTGGTTTCAGGTCGCGCTGCTCGCTAATTTCTGCGTTGCAAGAATCAAAAATACAATTATTGAGGGCAGGCGTTTACGTCTGCCTAATTTATTTTTAGATCACATTTATTTATAGAATCAGCTTTTATCTGGCGTTTGCTTAAGTTTTATAAGCATGGTCAACACCAATATGATCTTCATTGAAATGATATGCTTTAATGGGAAATAATGTGATTCCATTAAATATTAATGGGTCTATAATTACATTTAACCTGCTCCAAAATATACATGACCCACTATTTGCAGGGTGTGATGAGATGAAGCACTAATGGTGATTTGGCTATAGTGTAAATCATATTTAAATAAATTATGACTATATTGCAGCCAATTATGCCATTCATAATTGTTTGTAGTGATTCTGCCTTGATCTTGCCATAATAATCATTAACGGCAATTTAAATAAGGGGTGGCACAAGTTGTAACTTTGTTTTTAGCCTGTCATTATCTAAAAATGCGACATTATTTGCATGTTATTTTATAATGGAAAAATTTTGATATGCATTTTAGTGTGGTCGGGCTTCTTTAATTCTTGGGATTTAATATGGGTAAATTTCGTTTGAGCCTATGTGCTGTTTTGTTGCTTGCAGGCTGCACTACAACAAATTTTGTTGGTACTGCTGAGGATCTTGCGCAGGGGTCCAGCGAGAATATTTCTTCGCTCAGCGCGGTTATTCGCAATAATCCTAATGACGCTACTGCTTATAATGTGCGTGGTTCAGCCTATGGGCGTGCGGGTAAATATAGGGAAGCGATTAATGACTTTAATACAGCATTAAAGCTTAATCCGCAATTTGCTGCAGCTTACGCTAACCGTGCTTTGATTAATCGTCATATGAAAAACGATCAGGCAGCTGTAGCTGATTATTCGCGTGCCTTGGAGATGGATCCAGGTTATACGTCCGCGCTTGTCGGGCGGGGTAATGTTTATCGTGAAAATAACCAGCTTGATCTTGCCTATAATGATTTTTCACAGGCAATTTCACTTGGTACCACTGATGGTCGTGCTTGGTATGGCCGTGGTTTGGTTGAACAAGCGCGTGGCCAACATACACAAGCAATTGCAGATTTTGGTGCCGCAATCTCGCGTCAGCCAAGTCAACCTGCGCCCTATAATGGTCGTGGTGTTTCCTACGTCGCACTAAATGATTTGGAAAATGCGCAGGATGATTTTACGGCGGCGGTAAGGTTGGATAAGCAAAATGCTGAAAGCTGGTATAATCAAGCAACGGTATTAGAGCGTCAGGGCAATAAGCCTCAAGCCTTTCAGTCCTATCAACGCGCCTCGCTTCTTGATCCTAAATATCAAGCTGCCCGTGATGGTATGACACGCACTAGATAATATTTGATCTATATTTGGTAAGCTTGCTGTTGATCAAATCAATAGATAGGTGATTACATAAATGTGGGTTTGACCTTGAGTTGCATTTATATTAAAGATCATGCTGCACATAATTGAATGAATGCCAGATTTTTGGCCAAAACCACATTGGATTGAATTAGGGAAAATAGATGCAAAAGAAAACTTTACTTTCCTGCTTGTTTGCCTTGGGTGCATCTGTTGCCTTTGCTATGACACCGGCATCAGCAGATAGTTTAAAAGATGCATGGGCGCAGACATATAAAAATAATCCAACGCTTAACTCTGCGCGTGCTAATGCTCGTATTACCGATGAAGATGTTGCTATTGCGCGCTCAGGAATGAGACCAATTATTCAGGGAACAGGTAGCCTATCACGTTCTCGCTCGGCTCAAACGGGGTTGTACACCAATAGTGGGTCTTTAGCTATTCAAGTTAGCCAGTCATTGTTTGATGGTTTCCAGACCGCTAATAATGTACGTGCAGCACAAGCTCAGGCAGCAGCTCAGCGTGAGGCTTTGCGAAATGAAGAGCAAAATCAGCTAACCAATGCCGTATCTGCCTATGCTGATCTTTATGCAAAGCAACAGATCGTTGGTTTGCGTCGTCAAAATCTTGCAGCCTTGGATGAGCAAGTGCGCGTTGATCAGTCGCGCCTTGATGTTGGTGAAGGTACGCAAACCAATTTGGCGCAGTCGCGTGCAGCTCGCTCGCAAGCCTTATCAGAATTAGCCCAAGCAGAAGCTGCGGTTAAATCTGCACAGGCCTATTATCGCCAAATTATCGGTGTTGAACCAGGCCAGTTAGAACGTCCTGCGCTAGCAAAGGCGCTCGCTGCTAATTTGAATGCTGGTTATACAATTGCAGATACAGAGCATCCTGCAATTGTTGCTTCAAAATACGCACTTGATGCGCAGCAATTTAATGTTAAGTCGAAAGAAGGTGCTTTATTACCACAGGCTGACCTTTCTGCTAGCAGTTCCTATAATCATATTTATAAAGGTCTCCCAATTGGTGAAGGCCGTGCCAATAGCGCTGGCGTTTCAGTTACTGTTCCGGTCTATCAAGGTGGGCGCTTGTCGGCGCAAGTTCGTCAATCTAAAGAACAAGTCAGCCAGGCAACGGTTGAAGTGGAAGTATCACGCGACACAGTACGCAGTGCTTTGACGTCTGCTTGGTCTCAGCTTGAGGGGGCCCGTTCTGCTGTATCTGCTTATAATGATAGTGTTAAAGCGGCACGAATTGCTTTAAATGGTCGCAGTGAAGAATATCAAGTTGGCCAAGCAACTACTCTTGATGTTTTAGAATCTCGTTCAGTGCTGATCAATGCGCAAATTGCTCTTGCGCAATCAGAGCGTGATACGGTGATTGCGAGTTATAATGTGCAATCAGCTTTGGGGCGCATGACTGCTGATTACTTAGGGCTTGATGTTGATAAATATGACCCTATGAAACATTATGATGCAGTGCAAAAAAAGTGGATTGGTATTAATACTCCACAATAGAAAGTACTGCTTTTCCATTAGATTTAACTAATATTAATTTAGAACTATTAGAGTTTATAGTAATAACTATAAACTCTATTATTTTATTTGGAACTTTTTTATTGATTTATATTTTATATTGCATTAGTTGTTTCCCTATTATTAATTTATTCGGTTATGGGAAAAATTATGCAAAATAACTTCAATGTAAATCCAGAAGAAGCAAAGGGTTTTGTGAAAAACCTCTTGAGTTTAGATAAGTTTGTTACACCAAAACTTATACATGTATTTTATATTATAGGTTTAATTTGTTTGGCCATATTCTTTGTGGTAACTCTCTTTAGCGCTTTGATGGCTATTTTACAGGGCAATCTTATGGGGGGATTGGGGGTTTTATTGTTGTCTATTGGTGGAACAATAATATATACGCTTCTTTTGCGCGTCTCTGTTGAAATGACAATTTTGGCATTTAAAAATAACGAGTATTTGAAAAAAATTAGTGAAAAATAGTTAGAAGATAACTTTTTAGATCTAATGATTTAATTATATTGATGAGAGCACCTTGAATTTACTATTGAGTTCAGGGTGTTTTTATTTGATTTAGACGTAAGACTTTTGTTTCAGATTATCATTACTTGTACTTAGAAGAAAAGGCTTAAAATATAAATATGCGGCGCCATAATTATCTATAGGGCTAAAACAAAGCTATTTGATAATATTAGGTTAGATAGGCAATAAAATATATATTGTTTTAAAAAGAAATTAACTGTGCTATAATGTAAAAATTGTTAAATGTGACGGGCTCTAGGAGGCATTCTGGAGGCCGTTTCTTTTTTGCATACTTTGTGTTTGCAAGTGTAAGAAAGGACAGGACATGGATAACGTCCCAATGACCAAGGCTGGTTTTCAACAGCTTAAAGAAGAATTGCGTGAGCGCCAACAAGATGGCAGGCCAAAAATTATTGAGGCAATTGCTGAGGCACGTGCACATGGCGACCTTTCTGAAAATGCCGAATATCATGCGGCGAAAGAAGCACAAAGTTTGAACGAAGGGCGCATCCACGAGCTTGAAGATTGGATAGCACGTGCTAATGTGATTGATATCGCAAAGCTTTCAGGCGATAAAATTGTTTTTGGTGCGACTGTAACGCTTATTGATGAAGAATCCGAAGAAGAGCGTTCCTATCAGATTGTTGGCGATCAAGAAGCTGATGTGAAAAAAGGGCGTATTTCTATTTCCTCGCCCATTGCGCGCGCGCTAATTGGTAAATCTATCGGCGATACAATTGAAGTGAATGCGCCCGGTGGTGCTCGTTCTTATGAAATTATAAATGTAAGATTTATTTGATAAAGCAATGCGTATATCGTTAAGTGAAACAGAAGTTATTGCCCCGAATTTTAAAAAACGTTTATCGGGGGTAACATCAACCATTGTCCAGCTTATTCCATTGCAAAGGAAAAGCGGTATACGCATTTCGACACTTGGGCCAGGATTGCCAGAAGACCTTCCCTCATTATCATATTTTTCGCTTTTTGGGCTTTGGAAAAAGCCCAAAGATCGTAGGTTTCGTATTTGGCATGCACGCCGCAATGTTGAAATGATTGCAGGCATATTGATGCGCAATATTTTGCGTATGAAAATAAAGCTTATTTTTACCTCTGCTGCCCAACGTGACCACAAGTCTTTTACCAAATTTCTCATTCGGCGTATGGATCGGGTTATTGCTACCAGTGCGCGCTCAGGCTCGTATTTGGAAGTGCCGCATAAGGTGATCATGCATGGTGTAGACTTGGAGCGTTTTCATCCGCCGCGCGATGCCGAAGATGATTTTAGCGCTAGTGGATTGCCGGGAAAATATGCAATTGGTTGTTTTGGGCGGGTGCGCCACCAAAAAGGAACAGATCTTTTTGTGGATGCTATGGTTGCGCTTTTGCCAAATTATCCTGATTGGACAGCGGTTGTCACCGGACGCACCACTGCAGAACATGCTGATTTTGAAGAAAATCTTCGCAAAAAGATTGCCGCTGCTGGCTTGGAAGACCGTATATTTATTTTAGGCGAAGTGCCCGATGTTCGTGTTTGGTACCGCCGTGTCAGCCTTTATGTAGCGCCATCGCGCAATGAAGGATTTGGTTTAACGCCATTGGAGGCAATGGCATCGCAAACAGCTGTGGTTGCCAGTGATGCAGGTGCTTATGCAGAGTTAATTACACCACAAACAGGTAGCGTCGTTGCTGCAGGTGATGGTGAAGCATTAACGAAAGCAATTGCACCTTGGCTCGCCAATATAGAAGATACAAAGGCAGCTGGGCAGCTTGCCTTGCAGCATGTCTGTGAAGCCTTTCCTTTAAGCAGAGAAGCTAATGCTATTGCGGAAGTTTATGAGGAATTGTTTTCTCAAAGCTGAAATTCAATCTATTGGCGCATAAAGATATTATCGTTAATTATACAGACAAAAGGGTAACCTTGATTGGGTGATCTATTCATAATCACTTCTATCATTTTGCATCTAGTATAAGTAATTTAAACGCTTTACTCATAAGGTTTAAAATACCTAATGTCAGCTTGCAAGAAAGTGCAGGCTTATTATTGGTAGTTGAAATGATCTAAGATGAAATTATGATGGAGGCCTCGCCCGGAATCGAACCGGGATACAAGGATTTGCAGTCCTCTGCGTAACCATTCCGCCACGAGGCCTCACAAAGAATATTTAAAATATTCTTCAAATACCAAAACTGAATCACACTTTTAAATTGAAGTGAATTAAGTCAGTAGCAGCTCATTAAGTGATCAAAATCATTCCGTCAAGTAATTCTAAGCGGCTTTACGATTTTTTTTGAACATTTTCGTGAATTCTTACCTTTTTCAGGCGTTTTTGAAAAGCGAGTAGAATGCCACCATCGCATAATGCGGACTTCTTGTTCACGGCGCCACCTTCTTATTTTAGGTGAGTCCTGCGACAGAACAAACAAGCCTACAGGAATCATCCAATATCCAAGAATTGGTAAAAAGCCTAGCATGCCTCCAACAACTAAACTATATCCCAATATTTTCCGCATAAGACGTGATTGGGGAATCGGTATTTTTTGATTGAAAATACGAATCTCATGTCTTTTGGAAGCATTTTTCAAAGTTTTCTTCTTTCACTTTAAAAATTTATAAAATGTTGGTGAATTTATCCACTAATTTAGATAATTTCTGCAAAGAAACAAGTTAATATCACGATTATTAGAAAAATTTGATGAAAATGTGTTTTTCCCTCTTGGCAAATCACTTTTTCTTTTGCTATAGGGCGTTCAGCACTTATTCAATTGAGCACTGTTCCCCGGTAGCTCAGTGGTAGAGCAACCGGCTGTTAACCGGTTGGTCGCTGGTTCGAATCCGGCCCGGGGAGCCACTTTTAAAAATCCAATAAATGACTATATTTCTTACTCTTGCAATGCTTTTGTGATGACTGGGTGCTCATAGAGTTTTCAAATTTAATTCATGACTTCTGATAATCGAGCTATTCACCTTTAATTAAAGTTAGCTATCTGAAATCGCTTTGGTCTTTATGAAAATTGGTGGAGAAGTTATCCCCATTTTTTACTTTTTTGGTTTAATTTTGCATTTTTTTAATTTTTTCTCTTGGCAAATCAGTTCTTCTTTTGTATAGGCATTCATCACCAAGTGATTGAGCACTGTTCCCCGGTAGCTCAGTGGTAGAGCAACCGGCTGTTAACCGGTTGGTCGCTGGTTCGAATCCGGCCCGGGGAGCCATTTCATAATCGTAGATAGTTATTTATCAAGCAGATATCATCTGAATTTTATTTTAGCGCAAATATAATCTAGCTGCATGTCTAAGCGCTAATATTTTTATCTTCTTAATAGTTTTTTCTAAAATATCATCATTTTCAAATCTACAGCCAGTTTTAAGGTAATGTTTGTTTTGTTGGCTTTGAAATTTAAAAAAATCTTTAGATATTAGAACTTTTTCAGATAGCATTTATTAGCATAATAAAAAATATGATAGTTTGGAATAGATCTATTTATTTATTGAATAATTTATATAATTATCGTCATTTTATTGCAATAAAATATGAAAAAAAATAAGATAATATAATGTACGAAGTCTTTTATAAATAGATAAAAGATTATCGATATATCTTGTATAAAATACAATAAATGCACTTGCGGAAATTTTAATTTTATTCAATGATGTATTTGTAAATTATTGCGAAAAGCTTTATGATAACTTTGGATTTAAAAGGGAGTTTTACATGGCTAGAGAAGGCGTTCTTGCCCGTATGGGCCGTTTGATTGCAGGTATTACAAATGCTGCAATTGACAAAGCTGAAGGAACAAATCCCGTAGCAATCGTTGAGCAAGCTATTCGGGAAATAGATGATGCAGCAGAAGAAGCCCGCCTTGTACTTGGCCAATCTAAAGCTGAAGAATATCGCATTAAAACGCGTCGTGGTGCATTGGAAACAGAACGCACTAGTCTTGATGAAAAAATTAGACTTGCTGTTAATGAAAATCGCGATGATTTAGCCAAAGCTGCCATTGCTCGGCAAATTGATCTGGAATCTCAAATTACAGCGCTTGATAAGGCATTAAGCAATATCAATGAAGATATGACAGAAGGGCAGCAAGCTCTTCAAGCAATTTTGGCGACCCGCCGTGAAGCTGAAGAAAGATTAGCAGAATTAAAACGTTCTTTTGCAGCATCTAGTAAAGGTGATGGTATTAATGGCATTAATCCTCGCGATAATGCTAGCGCGCAAGCAGACCGCGCTGCGAGTGCTGTTTCTCGTGTGACTGGCGTACCAAAGGGCGAAAAGAACCAATCTATTGAACTTGATGAATTAGATCGTTTGCACCGTGATCATGCTATTGCCGAGAGGTTAGCCCGATTTAAAACTACCAATTGAGGTTAAAATGGCATTATTATTTGCCCCTGAATGTCGATTTTTTCTTATCGCATTGGTTGTTATGCTTTGCTTGGTAGCTATTGAAGTTATGGCATTATTTACCGGTGCTTCGCTAAGCGATATTGTTGATAATAGTTTCGATTTTTCTTCAGTTGGTGTTATCAATTGGTTTAATATTGGTGGCGTACCGCTGATTATTTTACTTATCTTAATTTTTGCTTGGTTCTCGGCATTGGGGTTTTGTATTCAAGGTGTTGCTAGTGGATTTTATCATCCGATACCGCAATCATTAGCGGTCATTGGCGCCTTGTTCTTGACTATTCCTGCGGTACGGGAAAGCAGCCGTTTGGTTGCACGTTTTGTTCCACAGGATGAGACCTATGCAGTAGAGGTTGATGATTTTATTGGTCATATCGCTAAAGTAACAGTTGGGCCTTTGGATGAAGGCTTGCCGGGTTTGGTACGGGTTAAAGACAAGCATGGCAATTACCACAAATTGCGTGCGCGAGCAGCGCCTAATGTGGGTAAAATGGCTGTTGGTGAAGAGGTTTTATTAGCAGATATGCAAAATCATATATTTATCGCAATTCCATTTTCTGCAGATGAATAGCCATTTAAGTAGAACTTTACCTATTACAGATGAGCATATTGAAAATAAGCGCAGCTGTGGCGGTGCTTAATATTTGACTTAAAAGAGGGAAAATATGGATATTTTACTACCGGTTGGAATTATTCTTATTGCCATTATTGGTGTAGGCTTTGTGTTGGGATCGCTTTATAAGCGTTCATCGCGTGACCAAGCCTATGTTCGTACCGGACTTGGCGGTCAAAAGGTTGTACTTGATGGCGGTTCTATTGTTCTGCCGATTTTCCATTCCACCGCTTTTGTTAATTTAAAAACTTTGCGCCTTGAAGTACGGCGCGGTGAAAATGATGCACTTATCACGAAAGATCGTATGCGCGTCGATATTGGTGCTGAATTTTATGTACGTGTAAAACCAGATGCATCTTCTATTGCCCTTGCGGCGCAAACCTTAGGTGATAGAACCAATAATGCTGAAGAATTGCGTCTATTGATTGAAGCAAAATTCGTCGATGGTCTTCGCTCTGTTGCCGCCACCATGAATTTGGATGAATTGCAAGAACAGCGCGCTGATTTTGTTAAAGCCGTGCAAGAAGCGGTGGGCGCCGATTTACAATCCAACGGTTTGGAGTTGGAATCCGTATCACTGACACGTCTTGATCAAACAGACATTAAGCATTTTAATGCTAATAACTTTTTTGATGCTGATGGTCTTGCCACGCTTACACGTATTACCGAGCAACGGAAAAAAGAGCGTAACGAAATTGTTCGTGATACTGAGGTTGCTATTGCACAAAAAGATCTTGATGCTCGTCAACAGCAATTAGAAATTGAACGCACCCAGCGTCAAACCGAACTTAGTCAAGAGAGAGATATTGCGAATATTGCTGCATCTACTCGCGCTGAGACCGCTCGTCAAGAGCAAGAAGCCCAACGCGCTGAGGAAGAAGCGCGCATTGGCCGCGAGCAAGCCGTGGCAGAGCGTGAGGCAACGGCGCGTCAAGCGCGTGAAACCGCTAATATTGAATCAAAATTGAATGTGCAACGGCGTGAAACCGAAGCACAACGTGATTTGCAACTGATTGCACAAGATAGCTCGATTGCGGTTGCCGATCGTAGTCGTCAAGAATCCGAGGCTAAGGCCCGTGCTGAAGAAGCCCGTGCTGATGCAATTTCAGCGGAAGAAAAAGTTGCGACTGCGCGAGCCGTTGAAATTGCAGAGCGTGATCGTCGCATCGCAGTTATTGATGCACGCCGTCAGGCAGAACAAGAGGCAACTTCGGTTCTTGTTTCTGCAGAAGCTGAACGCAATGCGGCTAATGATAAGGCAACCGCTGTATTAACGCTTGCAAAAGCTGAAGCAGATGCCGCAGCTGAACGCGCGCGTGGTATTTTGGAAATTGGCCGCGCCGAAGCTGAAGCTGAAGCTGCCCGCAATGAAGCACGTAATAAATTAAGCGCGCAGGTTATTGAGTATGAAATTACTCGTGAGCGTATTCGAATCATTCCAAACGCATTGGCTGAAATCGTTAAACCAATTGAAAAAATTTCTGATATTCGTATTTTTGATACCGGTGGTATGCTGGGGCGTGGCGGCGATGGTAAATCAAGTGGTGTTGGCATGGGGGAGGGCTTGGCTGGCCAGTTACTTTCTTATAATGCGCAAATGCCGGTGCTTAATGAGCTTTTAAAGACTGCAGGCTTTGATGACAAGGATGCGGTTGCTTCTTTGTTAAACGAAGCAGTGGGTAAAAAAGAGCAAGCTGCTGATCCTGAGCCATCGCAGCCCAAAGCACCTATTATTAATACCCCCAACAAGAGCTAAATACATTACTATTGTTTATGCCGTTAAATCCCACATTTTAAAAATGTGGGATTTTTTTTATATATTGCTTAAATTATTGTGGCTTGAAGTTGAAGGCTTACCAAAATTAAAATTGACCTGCTGCTTTTTGATTTAATTATGGCGTATATTGGCAAACACAATCTATTTTAATAATATAAATGCGAAAAACCCCGCAAGTGCGGGGTTTTGAAGTTTTTTAATGATTCGTAAAATAATTATGCAGCAGTGTTGTTTTCAAAAATAAGTTTTTGCAACATTTGTTCAGCTTGAGCTTCACGCTGTGAACGAGCAATGAAACCGCCACCTAAAACGCGTGAACCATTATCTTCACTTTCATAAACAACACAAGCTTGACCTGGTGCAACTCCGCTTTCACCTTCTAATAATTCGACATTAAATTCGCCATCCTCATAACGAAGAATCGCTTGGCGTGGAGGGCGTGTCGAACGTACTTTGGCGGCAACCTCAATTCCTTCCACTGGAAAATTATTAAGATCATGATCGCCAAGCCAATTGGCATTGCGTAAATAAATGCGGTGGGTATGTAAGGCTTCCCTTTGGCCGACGATAACGCGCGCGCCCTCAGCATCAAGATGCACAACATAAAGTGCTTCACCTGTTGCAATGCCAATACCGCGGCGCTGCCCAATGGTATAATTCATAATACCTTCATGACGTCCCAAAACCCGGCCATCAATATGGACAATATCACCTGGATTTGCTGCATCAGGTTTTAACTTGCTGATAACATCACTATATCGACCCTGTGGTACAAAGCAGATATCTTGACTATCATGCTTTTGCGCAACCGTAAGGCCCATTTCTTCAGCAAGTTTTCGCACATCTGCTTTTGGCAACCCACCTAACGGAAAGCGCAAATAATCAATTTGCTCCTGTGTGGTTGCAAAAAGGAAGTAGCTTTGGTCACGTTCTGCATCAATGGGCCGATAGAGTGCGCGGTGAGCACCCTTTTGTTTGCTGCGGATATAATGACCAGTAGCAAGTGCATCTGCACCTAATTCTTGGGCGGTTGCTAACAAATCAGCAAATTTTACTGTTTGGTTGCATGCAACGCATGGAATAGGTGTTTCTCCATGGGCGTAACTTTCTGCAAAGGGGTTGATTACCGCTTCACGAAAGCGCTGCTCATAATCCAAAACATAATGAGGAATGCCCAAAGTTTCACAAACTCTGCGCGCATCCTCAATATCTTGACCTGCACAACAGGCACCAACGCGGTGTACGGCGGCACCATGATCATAAAGCTGTAATGTTACTCCTAAAACATCATAGCCCTCTTGCTTTAATATACCTGCCACAACGGACGAATCAACGCCCCCGGACATGGCAACTACTACCCGGGTCTCCGCAGGAGAGCGTGGTAGATCGAGACTATTTAAAGACATCAATGTCACCTTTCAGACATTATGGAAATATATACCGATCAAGGCTGGTATAAAAGCCATAGACTAAGTCCAACAAAGGAAATGTCGAATTTTGCGGCTATATCGCAAAATACAGCTCATTGTAAAATGAAAACTGGAAGATTGCACTCACAATTATAAAAAAAATTAATAGCTGTAGCGTCGTATATATGAAACTTTTAAAAAAAAATAAAGTGCTTGAAAAAATAAAATATTTTAGAAAAATGTAATATTTAATTTAACATATTGTATTTAAACGATAAATCCAGAATTTTGATATTTAAATGTTAATTATTCGTTACACAGAGTTTAGTTAAATCTTAAAGCTAATAGTGTATTTTTGAGTCTGTGATTGGGTCCTTGAGAAGAGTAGAGAGTACAATGACCGATCTTGTTAGACAGAGAATAAAATATGTAATTGGTCCAGATGGAAGTCCTTTGACGATGTCTGACCTACCACCGAAAAATACAAGGCGTTGGGTTATACGACGCAAGGCAGAAGTTGTTGCAGCCGTTCGCGGCGGATTATTAAGCCTTGATGAAGCATGTCAACGTTATACACTCACAGTTGAGGAGTTTTTGTCATGGCAAACCTCAATTGACGAGCATGGCTTGGCAGGATTACGCACAACGCGTATCCAGCAATATCGCCATTAGACAATTTCACATTTTATTTTTAAAATGGAATTACAAGACATTATGGCCGGATCTGATCCGGCCATAAATATTTTTGGATTGAGCGTTTACGCTCTTAGGCATAAAACTGTCTTTATTTTTCAAAATTTGACTATATTGCTTACTTTTAAAGATCATTAATATGTGATTTGCGTATTATGGCTTTAATGGCGCAAACATATGACGAGCAGTCCAATAATGGAGAATGCAATTATGGTTGATTTAGATGAGGATAAAAAGCGTTTTGGTAATGATCCGAAGAATTTATTTGCCGATAATTTAAAAGCTGTCCATAAGCGTATTGCAATTGCGGCCGCGGCAAGTGGCCGCCAAGGAAGCGATATTCGGTTACTGGTGGTCACAAAAACAGTACCTGCGCATATTTTGCGTTTTGTTCATGATCTGGGCATTGATAATTTTGGTGAGAATAAAATACAAGAAGCAAAGGAAAAGTCCGAAATCCTAGCTGATTTAAATATCCGTTGGAGTATGATTGGCCATTTGCAAAGCAATAAGGTTAAATATCTTGTGCGGTTTGCCTCTGAGTTCCATGCTCTTGATAGCCTTACACTCGCAGAAGAATTAAACCGCCGCCTCGATAATATGGGACGCGATCTTGATGTCTTTGTGCAGGTCAATACATCTGGCGAAGAAAGTAAATATGGACTTCATCCTGATGACTTGCTGCCATTTTTAGAGGTCTTGAAAAAATATCCACGTTTGAAGCCTAAAGGATTGATGACTTTAGCTATTTTATCCGATGATCCTGTGCTAATACGTCCTTGCTTTAAACTTTTAAAGCAATTGCGCGATGCTGCCCGAAACAAATATCCAGAAATTGAAAAACTCTCGATGGGAATGTCTGGGGATTTTGAAATGGCGATTGAAGAGGGCGCAGATATTGTTCGCGTTGGACAAGCTATATTTGGTCCGCGTCCTACAAAAGATTCAGACTATTGGCCAGCTTTATTTCATTAAAATTTTTGTCTTTAAAAGCAGCTTTTTAAAAAGCTGCTTTTAAATTTTTAAGGTGCAAAAAACCTCATCAATAAGGCTAAAGCAATATTTTTTAAGCCGTTAGACGCTTTAATACGAGATCACGATCAAGCAGAAGCAAGAAGCTTGCAAGCTCTGGCCCTGATTGTTCACCAGTCAAAGCAACGCGCAAAGGATGAAAGAGATCTTTGCCCTTGCGGCCTGTTTTATCTTTAATCGCTACAGTCCAATTTTTCCATGTGGTTTTATCCCATGGGCTTTCTGGCAATAGTTTAGCAGCTTCGCTTAGGAATTCTTTTTCTTCTGGCTCAGCAAAGGTGAGGTCGCTATTATTGGCAATATCCCACCAATGTGTTGCATCGCAAACTTTGGTCAAATTTTCATGGACTACATTCCAAAAATCTTCAGCCTTATCGCCATTGATACCAAGTTTAGCTAAACGATCTTTAACATCATCATAGCTATATTTATGGACGATTTGCATATTCAATGCATTAAGATCAGCAGGATCAAATTTAGCTGATGATTTTGAAACTGATTGAAGGTTGAAATGGCTAGCAAGCTCATTCATATCAAAACAGGAAATGACATTTTCAGCCGTGCCAGTAAGGGTGGCAAGCGAGCTGATCGCCATTGGTTCTAAACCATCTTCGCGAAGGCTGCGTAATGATAAATCACCTTTACGCTTGGATAGGCCTTCGCCTGAAGCTGTCGTTAAGAGATTGATATGACCAAAATTTGGCACATCACCACCCAAGGCTTCAAAAATGGCAATTTGAACACCAGTATTGGTAACGTGATCGTCACCACGAATAATGTGGCTGATCTTCATTTCAATATCATCGACAACCGATGGTAAGGTATAAAGATAAGTGCCATCTTCACGCACGAGAACAGGATCCGACATTGATGATAAGTCGATAACTTGTGGGCCGCGTACGATGTCATTCCAACGCACTTCACTGCGCTGGCGTTCAAACGGTGAGGACGCAAAATTAGGAAGCAAAAAGCGCCAATGGGGTTTGCGTCCCTCTTGCTCAAAAGCTTGCTTTTCGGCGTCAGTTAATTTTAGTGCATCGCGTTCATAAATTGGTGGCAATTTACGCGATAATAAAATTTTACGGCGGCGGTCTAATTCTTCTGCTGTTTCATAACAAGCATAAAGCAAACCTGCAGCTTTTAGTTTTTCAACTGCCGCATCATAAACATCAAAGCGTTTTGACTGGTACCAAATTTCATCGGGAGTAATGCCTAGCCAATCAAGGTCTTGTCCGATGCCATCAATATATTCTTGTTTGGACCGTTCAATATCTGTATCGTCGAAACGTAAGATATATTGCCCTTTATTGGTTAGCGAATATAACCAATTAAAAAGTGCAATACGTGCATTACCAATATGAATATAGCCCGTTGGTGAGGGCGCAAAACGAACGCGTACCATGGTTCTCACTTATCTTTATTCTTGTTGTAAGTTCTAAAGCAGTTTATGCCTTTTAGAGGTAAAATGCTTTTATTATTTCTTTTATACTGCCAATTGATAATTGTCGCGATAATTATCACAATTTTATTGAATATTAATCACCATTTACTTATCGCGGAAGCGATTGGTAATCGGATAGCGTCTATCACGACCAAAATTCTTAGGCGTAATTTTTACACCCGGTGCCGATTGACGCCTTTTATATTCAGCAATGTAAAGAAGATTTTCAATGCGCTTTACGGTTTCACGATCAAAGCCACGCTCAACAATCTGTTCAACACCCATTTCTTGCTCAACCAAACATTCAAGAATATCGTCAAGCACGGGATAAGGAGGCAAGCTATCTTGATCTGTTTGGTTTTCCCGCAACTCTGCGGAGGGTGCTTTTTCAATAATGTTTTGCGGAATAACCATGCCTTTTGGACCTAGGGCACTTTCTGGGCGATGATGATTGCGCCAGTCGGACATAGCATAGACTTGCATTTTATAAAGATCTTTAATTGGATTAAAGCCGCCATTCATATCGCCGTAAAGCGTTGCATAGCCAACCGACATTTCTGACTTATTGCCTGTGGTTACCACCATTGAACCAAATTTATTGGAAATAGCCATAAGAATTGTGCCGCGTGTACGGCTTTGTAGATTTTCTTCGGTGATGCCGCTATCTGTACCTGCAAAAACTCCATCAAGAGCAGATAAAAAGCCTTCAACAGGGGCAAAGATCGGCACAGTTTCATATTTGCAGGTCAATAATTTAGCACATTCTTCTGCATCAGAAAAAGATTCTTGCGATGTATATTTATAAGGCAACATAATTGCCCTAACGCGTTCAGCGCCAAGCGCATCAACAGCAATTGCGGCGCAAATAGCAGAATCAATGCCGCCAGATAGACCCAAAACGACATCTTTAAAGCCATTTTTATTCACATAATCGCCAAAACCGACCATACAAGCACAATAGTCCGCTGCAAGGCCTTCCAACAATTCTTCATTTGGACCGTTTAAGAAATTCCAGCCAAATTGGTTTTCTTCCCATTCGGTTATGCTAAGATCCGATTGGAAATGTTTCATTTGAAAGGCAAGATTGCCGCCGCCATCAACACCAAAGGATCCGCCATCAAAAACCAACTCATCCTGACCACCAAATTGGTTGACATAAATTAAAGGTAATTGACAATTTTGCGCTTGAACCGCAGCAACAAGTGGTCTGCGTGCAGGCTTGTTACGTGTATAGGGGGAGCCGTTGATGACAATCATCATTCGCGCCCCTTGATCGGCTAGATATTTGCAAAATTCTTCATCATTCCAGATGTCTTCGCAAATGGGCAATCCAAGACTTATACCACGATATTCGATCGGCTCCGGCATTGGGCCACAGTTAAAGACACGCTTTTCATCAAATTCGCCATAATTAGGTAAATCGACCTTATAGCGCTCGCCGATGCAGGTACCGTGATCGAGAACCATGACACTATTATAGATTGCATCATCTCTATGCAGCGGTGTGCCAATGATAACGCCTGGTCCACCATCTAATGTGTCTTTGGCTAATTCCATCACGGCTTTTTCGCAAGCCTTGGTGAAAGCCGGTTTTAGCACAAGATCTTCTGGTGGATAGCCACTGATAAAAAGCTCGGAAAAAACAATGAGATCCGCATTTTGTGCTTTGGCTTGCAGTCGCGCATTGCGGGCTAGTTGCAAGTTTTTTTCAACGTCGCCCATAACGGGATTTAATTGTGCAATGGCAATGCGCAAAATTCGATTATGATTTTCATTGATCTCAGTTTTGGTCATCAAGTTACCTATAAATTTTTATTTTTTTGCATATGTGGCAGAAGACTTAATTATTCAGATATGCTTTAATGTTTTATTAAATGGATAGCAAAAGGGCCACTTGGTAAACCAAATGGCCCTAATTTTTTAACTAGCCGCAGCCTTGCCCGCGCTTTCAGCATCGCGGTCACGCTTTAATAGCTCCGCCACCAAAAACGCTAGTTCAAGAGCCTGGTCGGCATTAAGACGAGGATCACAATGGGTGTGATAGCGGCTTGATAAATCATCACCGGAAATAGCTTGCGCACCACCAATACATTCAGTGACGTTTTTGCCGGTCATTTCAATATGGATGCCGCCTGGATGGGTGCCTTCCGCACGATGCACATTGAAGAAAGTTTCAACCTCTTTCAATATACGATCAAATGGGCGGGTCTTATAGCCAGCAGCCGTAATGGTGTTACCATGCATAGGATCGCATGACCAAACAACCTTACGACCTTCACGCTCAACAGCACGAATAAGTTGCGGCAAATGATCTTCAACTTTATCATGACCAAAACGTGCAATAAGGGTTAAACGACCTGCTTCATTTTCTGGATTTAAAATATCAATAAGGCGTAAAAGATCATCTGGTTCTAAGGATGGACCACATTTTAAGCCGATTGGGTTTTTAATGCCACGGCAATATTCAAGGTGAGCATGGTCGGCCTGACGCGTGCGGTCGCCAATCCAAAGCATATGGCCAGAAGTTGCATACCAATCACCACTGGTGGAATCCACCCTTGTCATGGCTTCTTCATAACCAAGTAGCAAAGCCTCATGGCTGGTGAAGAATTCTGTTTCACGCAGCATGTGGTTGGTTTTGGCAGTGATGCCAATGGCGCGCATGAAATCCATTGTTTCGGATATGCGCTGGGCTAGTGCCTCATAACGTTCACCTTGTGGACTATTGGACACGAAGCCAAGCATCCATTTATGGACATTTTCAAGATTGGCATAACCGCCCTGAGCAAAAGCACGTAAAAGATTGAGAGTTGCAGCCGATTGACGATAGACCATGGCCATGCGTTGTGGATCTGGAATGCGCGACTTTTCGTCAAACTCGATGCCATTGATAATGTCACCACGATAGGATGGTAGTTCAATACCATTAATTGTTTCAAAATCACTGGAACGTGGCTTGGCAAATTGGCCGGCAATACGCCCAATTTTAACCACTGGCTTTGAAGAACCAAAAGTTAGCACAACCGCCATTTGCAAAAACACACGGAAAAAATCGCGGATCGTATCAGCCTCATGCTCAGCAAAGCTTTCCGCGCAATCTCCGCCCTGCAGCAAAAACGCCTTACCTTCAGCAACATCAGCAAGCTCGCTTTTAAGGTCTCTTGCTTCCCCAGCAAAAACAAGCGGTGGGAAACGGCTTAAACGGCTTTCTACATCGGCCAAAGCGGCGGCATCAGGATAGGCTGGAACCTGTTTAATCGGCATTGATCTCCAGCTGTGCGGTGTCCAGTTTTTTGTCATGGCTCTTAACTCACTTACCTTAATTCAAAATCTGCGTGAGGTCTCTCCCCAGAAGATAATGAAACTTATAAGACATATAAATAGAAACTTCTAGTCCCCAATATAATAATGGCAGCAAATGCTGCCATTTGTTTTGTTAGATTTATTTAGATTAAAGATTAACTATCAATACGCACGCCGCTTTTATAAATATAGCTTGGCTTATACATGGTTACCAATTCTTCAGCTGCGGTTGGGTGTACTGCCATAGTTGCATCAAAAATATCCTTGGTTAGTTTGCCTTTGAGGCAAATGCCAAGAACTTGAGCAAGCTCGCCAGCATCAGGTCCCATAATATGGGCGCCAATCACAATACGGCTATCGCCATCAACAATAAGTTTAGTCAACATGCGCTCGCTATTTCCCGAAATTGTATTGCGCATTGGGCGAAATAATGCGCGGTAAACCTCGATATTGGCATATTGAAGGGCTGCTTCTTCTTCTGATAGGCCTACAGTGCCAATTTCTGGCTGTGAGAATACTGCGGTTGCAATAAGATCATGATCGGGCGCCGTTGGATTACTGTTAAAAGCAGTTTGCAAGAAACACATTGCTTCATGAATAGCAACGGGGGTTAATTGCACACGGTCGGTGACATCGCCAACAGCCCAAATATGGGGATTGCTAGTGGTAAGATATTGATCCACAATAATCGCGCCACGCTTGTCGGTTTTAACGCCTGCCTTTTCAAGGCCAAGCCCTGATGTATGGGGAACGCGTCCAAGTGCTAGCATAACTTGCCCTGCTTCAAGCAATTCACCATTGGATAAGATAACGCTATAATCTTCGCCGGTTTTAGCAACCTGCTTGATGGAAGCATTATAAATAATTTTAATGCCTTTTTGGCTCATTGCATCATGCAATAATTGGCGCAAATCATGGTCAAAGCGGCGTAAGATTAAATCACCACGATAAACCAATGTTGTATCAACACCAAGGCCATGAAAAATATTGGCAAATTCAACGGCTATATAACCGCCACCTGCAATGACAACAGATTTTGGTAATTGCGGTAGGTCAAAGACTTCATTTGAAGATATGCAATATTCGCCACCGTTGATTTGCTCGGCCCCCTGTGGGCGGCCACCCGTGGCAACGAGTATTTTTTCGGCGGTTATTTTTTCACCGGTATTTTTAAGTATAAGGGTATGCGCATCAAGAAACTCAACGCGGCTTTCAAAAATAGTAACCTTACTATTTTCAAGGCCCATACGATAAAGACCTTCAAGGCGGGTGATCTCGGTGTTTTTTTGGTCAACAAGATAGCGCCAATCAAATTTGGGCTCATTAATTGTCCAGCCAAAGCCCTTTGCATCATGAATGGTTTCGCGATAATGAGAGGCATAGACATAAAGCTTTTTAGGAACACAGCCACGAATAACGCAGGTTCCCCCCATACGATATTCTTCCGCAAGACCAACTTTTTTACCCAAGGCGCCTGCAAGACGCGCGGCGCGCACACCGCCAGAACCACCACCAATGACAAATAAGTCAAAATCAAAAGAAGACACAATTAACTCCAAAATCTATGCACAATCGGCAATTTCTATTAAAATAATGACTATTGCATAAAACAATAATAGGCAATTGTTTTAGGCTTGTTTTCGTCATGTTTAATAAAATTATATAGGAAGTGATGAATGCGGCTTTTAGTGCTGCGCGCTTAATAAATCTGTCTTACTAAATATTGAGCCACGTGGATGAAACGCATACTGGAATTAAGGATCCTATTAAAAGCAAAAAGACCTTAGCCATTATAGCTAAGGTCGGTTTGATAAAACGAAATAAATCTCGTCAATTTTATTAATTTGCAGGCTTTGCTTCTTCAGTTGCAGGCTTAGCTTCTTCGGTTGCAGGCTTTGCTTCTTCGGTTGCAGGCTTTGCTTCTTCAGTTGCAGGCTTAGCTTCTTCGGTTGCAGGCTTTGTTTCTTCAGTTGCAGGCTTAGCTTCTTCGGTTGCAGGCTTTGCTTCTTCAGTTGCAGGCTTGGCTTCTTCGATTGCAGGTTTTGCTTCTTCAGTTGCAGGCTTAGCTTCTTCGGTTACAGGCTTGGCTTCTTCGCTTTCTGTTTTTGGTGCATTTGGATCAACAATAACATTATTTTGAACAAATTTGGCATTTAACTCTTTGCCAACATTGGCAGCTAAGTCCTGCGCAATTGCTTGACGCCATACATCAAAAGCCTTGATTGTTTCGCCAACGGCTTCAGGTCCTTTGCTTAAAAGTTTTTTTCCTGCTTCCGAATTATAAAATGCTGCAATATCATTTAATTCTTGTTCTGAAAAATATTTCGCATAGGCATAGGCAGCTTCACGCTCAAGATCGGCACGGCGAGAAACCAAAGCTAGCGCTTGCTCATTTACAATCTCTGAAATGTCTTTTTGCAAATTGGGATCACGGCGCATTAATTCATTTTTTAACTCGCGGGCTGTGTCTGGTAAAAATGAATCAAATTGATCCGTCGCATGAATTGCAGAAATAGCTTTTCTCGCGGCCTGCAAATGGCCTTCCGTTACGGATTGCGCAAAGCTTGGCAATAGGCCAAAACCTAGGATAGCCGCCACAGATAAAGGCATGGTAATCTTGTGCGCAATACGGCGAACATTTTTTGCAATAGTCATAAACTAATTTCTCCAATTTAAACCCCTTAATAGGGGAGTAGCATTTTCTTCTGGTAAGGTTTTACCAAGCCAAATTATCATCTGTCTACATTTTTAAAACCAATGTAACGATAAAATGATATATTTTATTATATTGTCCATCTGCCAAAATTTAGGCAAGATCACTTTAAAAAGATTTTTGATAAATTGATGCTTTGTACAATAAAAAATTCTTACATTTTGACAAAAATCAGATATTTCAATCTAATTCAATATCAATTTTTTCTCTCTCCAGATAGTTTTGCCCGATGAGGCGCTAATACTGGTTAGATATTTGATCAAATTATCATTCTTTACCTGTTATTTGGATACGGCAATATTTACCTGATGGCACAACTTTATATTGAAAAGCATTATCGGGGCGTGCTTAACGGGATAAAACCAAAATTTCACCTTGCTTATCCGCGATAATGGCAATGCCTGCAAGACCAAGAAACATGCCATGTTCAACTACGCCTGGAATGGATACCAAGCTATCGGCTAAAGCCTGAGGTTGTATGATAACGCCAAAGCTCGCGTCAAGAATAAAGTGACCGCCGTCAGTTACATATGGTTTGTTGCCATCATGTCGTAAGCTCACTGCACCGCTTAGCCCAAGGGTAAAGGCTGCTTTTTCGATGGCGTGTTTTGTTGCCGCCAAGCCAAACTGATTTACTTCTATAGGTAATGGAAATGCACCCAACTTTTCCACAATTTTAGAGCTGTCAGCAATTACGAGCATCTGCTTTGAAGCTGCGGCAACAATTTTTTCACGGAGTAAGGCGCCACCACCACCTTTAATAAGGCTCAAGTTTGGGCCAATTTCGTCAGCGCCATCAATGGTTAAATCAAGTTCAGGCATTTCTTCAAGTGTTGCCAAAGGAACGCCAAGTTCGCGGCATAAATCCGCACTGCGCTGTGATGTAGGCACACCGCATACACGTAAGCCATCATTTACCCTTGTTGCAAGAAGTTTGATGAATTCATTTGCTGTTGAACCAGTACCTATACCAAGACGCATGCCGTCTGATACATATTCAAGTGCTTTTGCTGCAGCAGCAATTTTTAATTGATGAGCGTCTTGCATGATGATTCTATCCCTAAATACGTATTTTCCATTAATATAGCATATTTGTAATTCTGTTAACCCTTCCTTACTCTTCTAGTTTAAGTAAAATTGGAACGTTATCCACAGTTAAGCCTAATTATTAAGTATATACATATCTTAATTATTTTTGGAAATAAACTTAAAAATGCGTTATTTCTCTTTACAGTTTAGACTCCCTCTAAACTAGATGAAAAAAATCCATCGCTATAACTTAAAAATTGACGCTTAAACTTGTGTTTTAATGTCATGTTTAATATATTGACAAAATTCAATGGGTCAAACTCATTGTTTCCATTATTGAAATCAGTTTGGCGTCACCTTCTGGTTGTCTTTTAATGGCTGGTCAAAATCCTGGTAAGAGAGTTGACTAACATGATTGTTTGCCAATGTAATGTCCTTAGTGATAAAGAAATTGAAGGCATTATTTGGCAATTTCTTGAAGACGATTGTTGGACCCTTGTGGTGCCCGGTCGTGTATTTAATGCTGCAAAAAAGCTTGGACGCTGTTGCGGTTGTTTCCCGAACATAGTAGAGACAATTATCAAAGTAACAGAGGCTTACCACCTCGCTCATGTTCGCGATGAAGAGAAAGTTATTGATTTTCTTGACAGAGTTCGCGCGCTGAGAACCAAGTTCGGGAGTATGGAATACCATGAAAGGCGACGCAAGAGTTATAGAGCGGCTTAATGAAGCACTCTTTTTAGAATTGGGCGCAGTAAACCAATATTGGATGCATTATCGCTTGACTGAAGATTGGGGCTTAACCAAGCTTGCCAAAAAAGAGCGCGAAGAATCCATTGAAGAAATGAACCATGCTGATAAGTTGGTTAAGCGCATTATTTTCCTTGAAGGTCATCCAAACATGCAGACCCTTGCGCCATTGCGTATTGGTCAAACAGTTAAAGAAGTATTGGAATGTGATCTAGCTGGCGAATATGAAGCTCGTGAATCCTACCGTAAGTCACGTGAAATTTGCGCAGAACTTTCCGACCATGTATCAAAACAGCTTTTTGATGAGCTTCTTGCTGATGAAGAGGGTCATATTGACTTTCTTGAAACTCAGCTTGAACTTTTGAATAAAATGGGTGAAGCTAAGTACATTCAGCTTAATGCTGGTAGTGCAGATGTAGCCGAATAATTTTATAAGTTTGTTATGCTAATATTATCATTTAATACTAGGTTATTTGGTTATTAATTGATTGCATGCAATTGAGATGCAAACGGCAGCTGCGTAAAGCAGCTGCCATTTTTTTATTTTTAGTGTTTCGATCTGTTTGCAGCTTTTAAGAAAGGCACTCTATCTTATTTTTGAGTTGTATGATGTCGTAGTTTTGGGGATCAAAAAGCGCCATCATTGTGTTATATTTTTTATAAATCATGGAAGCCAATTAAATATTCTTAAGTATTGAGTTTTATCATAGTCGATAACTATACTGCTAAAGATTTATTTTTTTGTGTTTTGGCTGTCATACATGTTTGCTCTTTAGTTTCTTAATAGTTCTCATTGTTGATGGGGCTTTATTTAAACCCTTATGCCAAGCGTCGCGTCCAATATTTTTTTTGGAAGAAGCGAAGGAAAAATATATAATAGATTTGATATAAATTGAGTAGAAATTTCTTTTATTTTTCAATAATTCTAAAAAATACTGAATTGCGATTGTTTTATGGGGGGGTTAATTTTATTTTATCTGTTGCAAAAATACACATGTTATAAATAAATTGTTTTATATTATGTTTACTTGTTGCTTGGTTTTCTCGGCCACTATATGTTTGCTAAACTTTAGGGGTGAATAATTTGGGAAATATTATTCGCGAATTTTAACTGATATATTTTATAAAAAACTTGTTTTTTAAAGTATTATTGGCGAGGGACTATAATGCAAAAGAAAATTTTGAAATCTGCGGTTTCGGTATTGGCTCTTTCTACTGCTGCTATTGCACTAATGCCAATGGCTGCAAGTTTTGCCGGTTCAATTGTTTATGACGGAACGCCTGCAGACCAATCTCTTTTGCAAGAAGAATTTATTCAGGATAATGATCCCAATACAACTTGGTATAGTTTGTATCCCGGAACCTTAAATGCACCAGGAAATACAGGAAATATTATTAACGTAACCAATACAACTGGTCTCGTAATTGATCATGATCCTTTAAATCCCTTGCCTGATTCAGCTTATTATAATGCCCCTCATAGTGTGTATGGCGGCTATACTGATGCAATTGGCGTTGCAATTACAGATAATAAAGTTTTTGTGTCGGGCGGACTGATTTCTAGCGATGTTCGTGCTGGCCGTGGTAAGGATGTTGTTACTGGAAATAGTGTTGATTTTAGCGGCGGTTGGGTGTTGGGCTCAATTTATGGTGGCTGGAGTGACGCTACTATTAACTCTTCTAATAATAGTGTCAGTATGACAGGTGGCCAAGTTAATGGTTCTGTTTATGGTGCCTTTGCAGCTAGCGATGGCATAGCATATGTTTCAGGCAATAAGGTATCAGTTTCAGGTGCAAGCACTGAAGCTTGGTTTGTTGTTGGTGCTGAAGGCATGGGTGAGGGTGAAGTTAATGTTTCAGGTAATAGCGTTGTAATTAATGATGGTGCTAAGACAGGCCGTGTGTTTGGTGGTGCAAATAGCACGACGGGTATCGTAACAAATAATAATGTCACGATTGCAACAGGTGCAACAGCTGAAGCTGTTTACGGTGGTGCAACTTATGGTTCAGGACTTGTATCGGGTAATTCCGTTAGCGTTAATAAAGCGAGCGTTAGCGATGAAATTTATGGCGGTTATGGTGATGATGTTGGTGCGGTCAGCAATAATCGCGTGAATGTTGAAAATGAGTCAACTGTTAATCAAGTTTTTGGTGGTTTTTCCAATGGCAGCGGAGCTGTTTCGTCCAATATTGTTACGCTTACAAATAGCACATCTTCAGATAAGGTTCATGGTGGGGCGAGTTATGGTTCTGGTCTTGTAGATAGTAACACTGTTAATATAAACAAGGCAAAAACTGAAGCGCGAGTTTATGGCGGTTATGGAGATGGTACAAGTGCCATCAGTAACAATAAAGTTATCGTTGAAAATGGATCAACGATTAATCATGTTTACGGCGGCTTTTCAAACAGCAATGGAACAGTTTCATCAAATAGTGTGGTGTTTGCTGATAGTACTTCTGTAGGTGAAATTTTCGGTGGTTGGTCTGTCGAAGGTGATGCAAACAAAAATAGTGTTTCCATTTTAAGCGGTACAATAGAAAATCACGTGGTTGGTGGTTATTCTTCTAGGCTTGGCAATGTTAATGATAATAAGGTGACAATTGCTGGGGGGGCTCAGATTACTGGTTCGGTATATGGTGCAATTAGTGAAACAGGAGGAGGCAATGCCGCAAATAACCTTGTGGACATGAGTAGCGGCACAGTCTTTGGTGAAATTCATGGAGGCGCGGCTTTTGCTGGAACTGCACGCTTAAATAGTGTCTCTATGACAGGTGGTCTGTCAAAGGGTAGTATCTATGGCGGTTCAAGTGAGAGGGGCGAAGCTAATAATAATGCCGTTAGCATTGTAAATGCAGCGGTTGAGGGGCAAATTAACGGCGGCGTGGGGCTTAGTTTAGCCGCTGAAAATAGTGTGACCTTATCAAATGCTGTCGTAAGTAATTTAGTTATTGGCGGGCGTACTTTTGAAGCCTCTAGCAGTGCAGAACGAAATAGCGTCATTATTTCTAATGGTACAATTGCTGCAGAAACGATTGCGGGTGGTTTTAGTCAATTTGGTAAAGTTTCAAAAAATACAGTGAATATATCTGACAGTAATATCGCGCAATCGGTGTTTGGCGGCCGTGTTGATGATGGCACACTTAATAATAGCTATGCGAATAATAATAGTGTGGTGATTACTAATAGTACTATATCGGGAAGAGTTTCTGCAGGCGAAATTACTGGCAGTAATAATACCATAATCGGTAGTGGGGATGTTATTGCAAATAAATTGACAATTACTGGAAGCAGCATTGCAAGAGATGCAGTTGGCGGTTGGGCTGATGCTGGTTTAGTACAGCTCAATAATGTAACTGTGTCGAATTCAATATTATCGAAAAGTGCTGTTGGCGGTTATGTTGGTGTAGGCGCTGGCAATGCAGAACAAAATAGTGTTACATTGACCAATAATACAATTGTCACCGAAATGGCTATCGGTGGATATACTGCTAGCGGCAATGCAACCGGAAATAGCGTTTCAGTTACAGACGCTACAATATCTCAAAATGTTTATGGTGGTTGGTCAGCCAATGGTGATGCAATTAACAATACGGTTACTTTAAACGGTACCAATGTTAATATTGCTGGTTTTGTTTATGGTGGCTTTAGTGTTGATCAATCCGGCGATCAATTTACTGGCAATACATTAAATCTCAACGGTTATCGTGGTAGCGTTGCAAGTATCTATAACGTGCAAAATTATAATTGGGTGCTGCCTAAAGATGTTATGAATAATGATGTATTGGTTCATGTAACTGGCGATGCTGTTGACCTAAATAATACCAACCATACTGTTGCCATTGAAAATGACGGTAATAGGTTGAATGCTGGTGATCAAATTGTCATGATTGATAAGGCGACCGGCGCACCTTTAACTACGCCAACCGAAGCTCAGCAAGGGCAATTTATTATTTATGAAGTAAGTATGGCTGTCAATGCTGACAATAAATTTGTGTTGAGTGTAGCCAATCAGAAGGATGATACGCCAACTGAAGGCAATGCTGATAATGGTGAAACTGGCAGCAATACTAGCAATGAAACGAGTGCTAATACTGGTAATGGTGAAACTCAAGATAACAATGTAAGCACTATTATTAATGAAGCTAGTCGCCCAAGTGTTACACCCGCAGGGCGCATCAATCCGCGTACAAAGGCTTATTCTGAAGGACGTACGGGTGCCCTTGCCTTTGTCAATCAAGGCGGTGACTTAATTGCGGGCAGTGGTATACAAGCCGCTCTGACTGCAATTAACGCTGAAAGTGGTAGCGCTCAGCGCTTCACTGTTGCTCCTTTCATGATTTTAACTGGTTCATCACAACGATTTAACACAGGTAGCCATGTTGATATTGATGGTTTCAATATGGCAATTGGCCTTGCTGGTGCTACTCAAGTTGAGGCTGGACATAAAATTATGTTCGGAGCTTTCTATGAATACGGTCATGGCAATTATAAAACTTATAATAGCTTTGACAGGTTGGCATCTGTTCGTGGCGATGGTGATACAGATTACAATGGTGGCGGTATTTTAGGACGCATTGAATTTGCTGGAACGGGTTTAGGACGTGTTGTAAATCTTGCTAGCACCCAAACGGATGGGCTTTACCTTGACGCATCATTGCGTGGTGGTAAAACCAAGTTAGCGTTTGATACTAACGATCTTTATGACGGTGACGGCTATCGCGGTCATTATAATAGTAAAGCTAGCTATATTGGTGCACATGGCACACTTGGTTATGTTTTCAACTTTGACGAAAAGCAAGCGCTTGATATTTACGGTCGTTATTTATGGACGAGAGTAAATGGCGATAATGTGGTGATTGGTAAAGATACATTGCATTTTGATCGCAGCAATAGTTCGCGCGTACAGCTTGGTGGACGTTATAACTATAGCTATAGCCAGCAATTTATACCCTATGTAGGTTTGGCCTATGAGCATGAATTTAAAGGAACAATTTCTGCTAATGCCTATGGTCTTGCTCTTGGGGAGCCATCATTGAAGGGTGATTCAGGTATTGTTGAAGCCGGATTTATGGTTCGTCCGATTACCACAGCACCAAATTTGTCAGTCAATATTGGTGGCCAAGGTTTCTTTGGTAAGCGTGAAGGTGGTGCTGGCTCGTTAAAAGTGAAATACCAGTTTTAATATTGTTCGACTAGCTATCTTCAATCTCTAGTCTAAATCATCAATGAAATGCCAAGGGCTCATAAGGCGCTTGGCATTTTTGCTTTTCTTGGGTTGCAGCTAAATTATCAATCCAATGCAGTTATTTTGAATTTTGTCAGAAATAGTAAAAACTTTAGTGATTTTACAAATTAGGCTCCAATGTTTCCGATCATATGGGGCAAATTACTTAGAAAATACGTGTTTAAAATAATGATTTAAACTATTTGTCAAAATATTCATATTTGTTATAGGGTTACTATTTTTATTTACCTGCGCAATAGATAAAATAGTGACCTTGTTGCTGGTTGATTTATAAGATATTATTTTAATAAAAGAGATACAATATATTTTAGTATCGCTGATTATACTTCGAAAGTTTGTTATGAAAAATAGCCCCGTTAACAATATAAGTATTGATGTTGAGCTTTTGCAAAAAATTGAGAAAATCGCCGCAATCAAGAATTGTTCAGTTGATGAGCTTATTTATGATGCGCTAAGTGCGTTTATTGCTCCCAATATTGAAGCAGAAGGTTTAAGAGAAAGCATCATGCGTGCTTATCAAGAAAGTCATAAAAAATATGCCAGCCTTTATGAAAGGCTTGCCCAATGACTTTATATTTACGGCCAATTGAAGCGGAAGCCATTCATAAAGACCAAATCGCACGTTATGGCGGCGGTGATGGTATTCGTGATTATGGCTTGTTTGAAGCTGCCCTTTATCGGCCGCAACAGGGGTATTATTCTAGCCTTTTACAAGAAGCGGCAGCCCTTTGGGAAAGTTTGGGGCAAAACCACCCTTTTATTGATGGTAATAAGCGTACGGCTTTTGCCGTTACCTATACATTTTTAGCTATTAATAACATTGAAATGACCGCGAATGCTGATGACATATTTGATTTTATTATTAAGCAATATGATGCAAAAGCATTTACATTTGCCAATCTTGAAAAGTGGCTTATTAATAATACCAAACAGCGCAATTAGGGCACATTTTATGGTTTAATCCATTTAGGCTCTATACCATTTTCACTTAAATTATACCAAAAGATGGAACAATCGGCCTAGAAGTGGTTGTGTTTTATAAAAAGGCTTCCTAAATAGACTTATAATTGCGTCGTTAATTGCTAAAGAAGGATGACGGCGGCAGATTAGGAGTTCATTATATGATAGATCACAAACCAGATACAATTTACGGCACGACCATTGTTACAGTAAGAAAAGGTGGCAAGGTGGTTATTGCTGGTGACGGTCAGGTATCGCTTGGGCAAACCATTATGAAGGGAAATGCCCGCAAGGTACGCCGTATTGGTTCAGGTGGCCATGTTATTGCCGGTTTTGCTGGTGCAACCGCTGATGCTTTTACTTTGCTTGAACGCCTTGAAGCAAAGCTTGAACAATATCCAGGTCAATTAATGCGAGCAAGTGTCGAACTTGCCAAAGATTGGCGCACTGACCGCTATTTGCGCCGTCTTGAGGCTATGATGTTGGTTGCCGATAAGAATGTAACCCTTGCTTTAACCGGCCTTGGTGATGTGCTAGAGCCTGAAGATGGTATTATGGCTATTGGATCGGGTGGTAATTACGCCCTTGCTGCAGCGCGCGCCCTTGCTGATACCGATATTGATGCTGAAACCATTGCACGCAAAGCAATGAAAATTGCTAGCGATATTTGTGTTTATACCAATAGTAATTTCACCGTTGAAACATTGGATGCCGAATAGGCATCATCTTGGTAAATTCTAGTAGAAAACCATTTATCTTATTTAAATTATAAAAGCTGAAAGTATTATTAATGAGTAATAATTTTTCTCCCCGTGAAATCGTATCGGAACTTGATCGCTATATTATTGGTCAAAAGGACGCAAAGCGTGCCGTTGCTATTGCTCTTCGTAACCGTTGGCGTCGTTTGCAATTGGAAAGCCCAATGCGCGAAGAAGTTATGCCAAAAAACATCTTAATGATTGGACCGACAGGCGTTGGTAAAACCGAAATTTCTCGCCGTTTAGCGCGTCTTGCTGGTGCACCTTTTGTAAAAGTTGAAGCAACTAAATTTACTGAAATTGGTTTTGTCGGACGTGATGTTGAGCAAATAATCCGTGATCTTGTTGAAGTAGCAATTAATCTCGTACGTGAAAAAAAGCGTGAAGAAGTTCGTGCTAAAGCCGAAGTTAATGCTGAGGAACGCGTTCTTGATGCGCTGGTTGGTAAAACCGCAAGCCCTTCAACGCGCGAATCATTCCGCAAAAAATTGCGCGAAGGTGAGCTTAATGACCGCGAGATCGAAGTTGAAGTAAGTGATAATAGCAATTCTGGTGCGCCAACTTTTGATATTCCGGGTATGCCCGGTGCCCAAATGGGCGTAATGAATATTGCTGATATTTTTGGCAAAATGGGTGGTCGTACCAAAACCCGAAAAATGACGGTTGAAGAATCTTTCAAACCATTAATGACCGATGAGTCAGATAAATTATTGGATGAAGAACAAGTCATTCAAGAAGCATTGCGCCTTACCGAAAATGAAGGCATTGTGTTTATCGATGAGATCGACAAAATTGCAGTGAAGAACTCGTCTTCTACCAACACGCCGCGTGAAGGCGTGCAGCGTGATCTTCTGCCATTGATTGAGGGAACAACTGTTTCAACCAAGCATGGGCAAGTTAAAACTGATCATATTTTATTTATTGCATCGGGTGCTTTCCATATTTCAAAGCCATCGGATCTATTGCCAGAATTGCAGGGGCGTTTGCCTATTCGTGTTGAATTAAATGCGCTAACCCGTGAGGACTTCCGTGCAATTTTGACCGAGCCAGAGGCAAGCCTTATCAAGCAATATATTGCTTTGATGAAAACTGAAGGTGTGACGTTAGAATTTGCCGAAGATGGTATTGATGCTTTGGCTGATATTGCTGTCGATCTAAATTCTACGATCGAGAATATTGGTGCAAGGCGTTTACAAACGGTTATGGAGCGTGTTTTGGATGAAATTTCCTTTGCCGCCCCAGATCGCGCCAATACTAGTCTTACCATTGACGCTGATTATGTGAAAAAGTCAGTTGGTGACCTTGCTGCCAATACTGATTTATCGCGCTTCATTTTGTAGTTTTTTATAAAAATATTCTGCCCCAACGAGATTAAACCTTGGGGCAGATTTTTTACTTAATTACTGCCATACAGGGTAGCATAATTGCCATGAAAGAAAAATTTCAGGATTTTATTGTCCCCTTGGGTGTTAAAAACATTCCTTTTGGAGCTTTTTACAATTTTCCCCATGCTTTAAGATTTGAACTGGGCATTGGTGAAAATAGAATGAGGCGGATGGTATCTGCATTTGATCGCGCAAGAGCGATTTGTAATCATATTTTAGACATGCAAATAGATGAAATCTATGCTGTTTTTCGCATTATCGATGAAAAGCGAAGATCATTCAATAAACAGCGATTTTTTGAAACTATGTTGGATTATCTAAATATTAAGGCAGACGATTTTATAAATTATGGCGTGACTGCAATGCCAGAAGGCTATGAAGATGATGATTTATGCTGCTATTGGTATGCGGTTAAATTAAAAAGTCTGGAAGATATAGATGGATTTTTATGGTTTCCTGTAAGTGCAGAAATGGGATTTAAGCCAATATTACTTGCAGATCTTTACATTTATGATCGCAAAAATGCTATTTTAATTCATCCCTATGATGATCGAGGAATGGATGTAATTGCTGCCCAAAAACAAAGTTTAGTTAGACTTTACCAAGATTTTAATGGTTGGTTGTTAGATTATGATAGAACAAAAATGGATGAAAACTTTGCTTCTTTCAGTGATTAACTCAACTATTCTATTATGCAAAATAATAAACCGCTTTTAACTATTATTGGCAATTTCTGCGGCATTCATATTATCTTCTTGTTTTTTCCACGCACCAGCCGTTTGTGGTTTCACAAAAAATCGCACTATTTCAGGAATGGCTTGTTTTAGTTCAACTTCCAATCGCTCAACACAATTTTCAATTTCCGGTGCGGTCAAATGATCTTCAAATTCAAGACTTAGATTAACAAGAATCTGATGTGGTCCAAGTTGTGCTGTTAAAACGCCGTTGACTTTTTGCACGTCTTTATCTTTTGAAGCAATATTGATAATTGTTGCCTGCATTTCAGGCAAGGCCTGCTCACCCACTAAAAGCCCCTTACATTCTCGTGCTAAAAATATGGCTGTTAAAGCCAATACTAAACCGATGCCCATAGAAGCTATGCCATCATAAATAGGATTATGGGTCACAACACTTGCGGTAATTCCTATACCCGCTATAAATAGACCTAGTAAGGCTGCGCTATCTTCAAACAACACTGAAAAAACGGTAGGATCCTTTGATTGCCTTACTGCCGCAAAATAGCCGAGCTGCCCTTTTTGCATGCGAAAGGCGCGTAGAGCAACTAACCATGATGCTCCTTCAAAAATAATAGAAGCACCAATAACAATATAGTTCACAAAAACATCGCGTATTGGTTCAGGGTTTAAGACATGGATAATGCCTTGATAAAAGGAAACACCGGCGCCAAGCGCAAAAACCAATAGAGCTACAATGAAACTCCAAAAATATAGCTCTCTGCCATAACCAAAAGGATGGGTGCGGTCGGCAGTGAGGGCGGCGCGCTTTAAGCCATAAAGCAATAATAATTCATTGCCAGTATCGGTAAGTGAGTGTACGCCTTCGGACATCATCGCTGACGAGCCAGTAAAAAAGGCCGCAAAAAATTTGGTCATCGCTATAAAGAAATTACCAGCAAGCGCCGCATAAATTACAGTTTTTGAGCCTTTTGGTGTCGCCATTATCGAATTTCCTTACACTATGGCAGAAATGGATTGTTACCTTTAATTAAAGAGCTTTCAATGTCTTTTGGCTTGGATAGCAATCTGCAGCTAAGCCGTTTTTTTGCTGCCATTCACCTATGGAGCGGCGTGTTTTAAATCCTGCCAAACCATCAGCCTTGCCGATGTCATAGCCTTGTTTTTGCAAATATTGTTGGATTTTTAAAACGTCTGATCGCAGCGTAACATCAACATTTTGCCATTTTGCGAAAAATTGCGGCGTGCCACCAATGCCATCAGCGACATGGCCAATATAAACGGCATAAAGATCGCTCATATTATAGCTTTTAATGACATAGAAATTGGGTGTCACCAAAAAGGCAGGCCCAAAGCGACCCGCTGGCATTAATAATGAAGCTGGCGTTTTTAGATCCGTATTTGAAAAATTGCGCCTATCGGCACGCTTGACGCCAAGTTGCTGCCACTCAGCAAGGCTTTTTCGCTGGTCTGGCCCTTCCAATGCGCATGAAACGCTTTGCGGCAAAATCACCTCATACCCCCAGTTAAATTTACCATCCCAACCTTCCAGCTTTAGATAATTGGCAATGGATGCAAGGCTATCAGGAACGCTTTGCCAAATATCGCGATGGCCATCACCATCAAAATCAACCGCATGTTTCAAATAGGAACTTGGCATGAATTGTGGTTGTCCTAAAGCACCCGCCCAAGAGCTTTTTAATTCATTGGCATTTATATAATTTTTTTCAACAATAATAAGTGCGCTTAACAACTCACTTTGAAACATCTCTTTACGGGTTGCCATAAAGGCTTTGGTTGCTAAAACCTCAAAAGCATCATAGGGAATTTTTACACTGCCATAGGCTGTTTCTCTTCCCCAAATTGCAAGTATAATATTTTCTGGTACGCCATAGCGTGCCCTAATTTGTGATAAAAACTGCCCATATTGGCTTTTACGTTTCTTACCACCATCGACAATAATCTTAATTTTTTGCTCATCAAAATAGCGGGCAGGGGAGGAAAACTCTGCCTGAGTTTGTGGCTTTTGCGGCTTAGGTGCAGCGCCCGGTATAACAAGATCAGGCAGTTTCCAATTGATTTTGACGTTTTTCAATGCGCTGTCAAAAGTTTGACGGCTGATACCATTGACTTTGGCAATGGGCCAAAAATCGTTTTCTAGCCATTGCTGAAAGCTTTTTTCAATTTGTGGCTTGTTGACTTGTGCAAAAGCCGTTGCACTTAAGCTAAACAGACAAAGGCATATAATGATAAAATAAGATTTTATGCTCCATAGTTTCATTATAAAATTTCCTTTTAATCTGTAAAATTTGCTTTAGTTATGATCTATGGTGTTTATCAGCCAATCGGATAATTCGACCACCGATGGAAATAATAAGTCACAATTGTTTTGCAACTGCTCTTTGCTGCCCGTGCCGGATAATACGCCAATTGCAAGACCTGCATTGGCGTTGCGTGCGGCGCTTATGTCGTGATTATTGTCGCCAATCATGGCAATTTCATCAAGATTAAGTCGCGTTGTTTTGCTAAAAAGCATAATTTGATCGCCTGCCGGCTTAGCATTTTCAACTGAGTCCCAACCGATAATTTCGCTAAAATATTCTTGCCAGCCAAATTTTTCGACGCATTTTTTTGCACTTAATTCAGAATCATTCGTGGCAATGCCAAGGATATAACCTTGTTGTTTTAGTGCTTTTAAACTTTGGCTAATACCATCAATTTCGCAGACATAGAGCATAGATCTTTCTGCTCCATGATTGCGGTATTCAAGCACTTTATTATCAAGTGCTATGCCCTCAAGTTCAGGATGCCATAATTTGACAAGGTCAAGCAATGAACCAGATGCCATTGGACTGTCGCCCTTAAAACGTTCTGTTGTAAAATCATAACCACCTAATTCTAAAAGGTAGCGCGCTTTATCATCATTGCCATTGGCTGCCATTAAGGCTTGCTCATAGGCAATAGCAAACCATGTCTTTTCAAAGTCGATTAATGTACCATCCTTGTCAAATAGTAGGCCACGAATTTTGCGTAATTTTGTTATAGGCATAGTTCACCAATTGAAAAATAATAAAAGCTTATACCATTTTATTATAGGCCATAAATTAAGATTATGTACCAAATTTATTGTGTAAAATTTAAATAAAAATATTTTTAAAAGCTATATTTACGACATAATATAATTGTTAAAAATTAAAAATTTATGCAAATTTAGAACAAATATTCCGATGTAAAAAAGGGGTAAAAATGTCGAGAAGACCAATAATTTTAATAGTCGTAGGTATAATTGCGCTAATCAATGCTTTTGTGTTTAAACCAAATGTTTCTGAAGCGCCGAATGATTTAAGAATTGCTTGTGAAAATAAAATTCGAAATATGGGTACTGATGGATTAGATTTTATAGATAGGTGTAAAGAATTAACATTTGCAACTGCAACAACATCTACTAATGCTCATGCTGCGGCGCAGGCTATTAGTTCAGCAAATAAATCAGATGTTTTGTTAGATACAGTGCAAAAATTCCTCTGGGGATTGGGAGGGATTCTTGTGTTTTTGGGAATTCTTATGATTTTTCGGCGCAAAAGGAATAACTCTTAGTTTTTAACCTAATTAACTAAGAGCTTTGAGTTGGGAAATGAAATCGAAGTGATTTATTGAACCAACTTAAATAACGAAATAAATAAATCAGTGTTTATTATTGGCAAAAAGCGCAGCTGGCGATTAAGTAACGGCAGCTACGCTTTCATATCTTACTATAACTTGTTTCGCTGTGATTGAATATGAGCAAGTAATCCGAGTGTTGAAGCATCGCGATTTTGTGCTTTTTTCTCGCCACTTACCATGGGCAATAATTCGGTTGCTAAAGCTTTACCCAGTTCAACCCCCCATTGGTCAAAGGAATTAATATTCATTAACACGCCTTCAACAAAAACCCGATGTTCGTATAAAGCGATTAAGCGGCCAAGGGCGTAAGGGGTGAGCAAATCTTGCATCAAGGTTAGTGTGGGGCGGTTGCCGTCAAATTCCTTATGTGGGCAAAGGTTTTTCGCATCATTTTTGCTCATGCCTTGCTGTTCAAGCTCGTCACAAACAGATTTTTCATTTTTGCCAACCATTAAGGCTTCTGATTGCGCCAAGCAATTGGCAAGCAGCATATCGTGCTGGCGTTGTAGTTTTGGCTCATGGCCATTCACTGCAACGATAAATTCAATCGGAATAATATCTGTGCCCTGATGTAAAAGCTGGAAAAATGCATGCTGGGCATTTGTGCCAGGTTCGCCCCAAACTAGAGGACCAGTTGGTGTGGTTACCGGCATACCGTTAAGGTCGATATGTTTGCCATTTGATTCCATGTCAAGCTGTTGCAAATAGGCTGGGAAACGCTGTAAACGCTCTTCATAGGGAATGATAGCACGTGCAGGATAATTACAAATAACACGGTGCCAATAGCCAACCAAACCAAGCATCATTGGCAAATTGGTATTAAGCGGCGCATCTTTAAAATGCATATCCATAGCATGGGCACCAGCAAGGAATTTTTTAAATTGTTGGGCGCCAATTGCTAGCATTAACGAAAGGCCAATGGCCGACCAAATGGAATAACGACCGCCAACCCAGTTCCAAAAACCAAAGGTTCGCTCATGATCAATGCCAAATTCTGATACTTTATCAAGGGCAGTTGATACCGCTGCAAAATGCTTGGCAACTGCTTCTTCGCCAAGGGCGTTGCAAATCCATTGCCGTGCCACGCGGGCATTGGTCATGGTTTCAGCCGTGGTAAAGGTTTTGGACGATATGATGATTAATGTTGCCGCAGGATCAAGCGGTTTTAAGACATCGGCAATATTTGCGCCATCCACATTGGAGACAAAATGACATCTTGGGCCATCATGATAAGGTTTTAACGCGGCCGTTGCCATACGTGGCCCAAGGTCAGAGCCACCAATGCCGATATTGACAATATCAGTAAAAGCTTTGCCACCGGTGCCATTAATATCGCCATCGCGCACTGCTGTTGAAAATTTAGCCATATGATTTATTACGTCATGGACATCTTCAACAATATTTTTGTCGCCCAGGATAATTTCGCTGTCTTCTGGCATGCGCAGTGCAATGTGAAGGACCGCGCGCTTTTCTGTAATATTGATCTGGTCGCCGCGATACATGGCATCACGGTGGCCAACAATATCTGCCGCATGGGCAAGGTCATCAAGCAGGCAAAGGGCTTTTTGGCTTAATGCAGTTTTTGAATAGTCAAATAATAGGTCTTCAAAATTAAGCGAGAATTTTTCAAAACGTTGCGGATCATTTTGAAATGAGGCGCGTATATCAAAGGACGCGTCATTTTCTGCGTATGCTTTTAATGCGGTCAATGCTTTGTCAAACTGAGCTGCATCACGTGCCATATTATCCACTCCCGTTCATAGGATTTATTGTTAAAACAATTAAATAAAATTTTTGTCGAAACTCTATCAGTAAATGTCGCGATAAAATAGTTTATAGTAATCGATTAAAAGATAAATGACATTTTTGTGCCAGTTTTCCGTAATAAACACAATTTTGATTTTATTTAGAAAAGATTGTGGATTTGCATGGAAATACGAGGTGAAGAGCACATTGCAGCTAGCCCGGACGCGGTTTGGCGTACTTTGAATGATACAACTTTACTGATTGATTGTATTCCTGGTTGTGAAAAATTAGAGCGGATATCTGAACATTTGATCGAGGCAACGATCGTGGTTCATTTAAGCCTAATTAAATTGCGCTTTCACGGGCGGTTAATTTTGTCTAATTTAAATCCACCCTATTCTTATACAATTGCTGGCGAGGGCGAGGGGTCTGTATCAGGTCTTGCAACTGGCAAAACTGACGTTAGCCTTGTGGCTGATGGTGATGGTACCATATTGAGCTATGTGATGTATGGGTCAGCTGAAGGGAAAATTGCCAAATTGGGTTCCGCTCTTTTGGCAGGTGTTGCGCGAAAAATTGCGGATAAGTTTTTTGCAAATGTTTCAAAAGTAGCAAGTACATTGCCTAATATGAATCTTGTAAACTGAAAGATAAATATATGACTTTGAAACGCCGTGATTTATTATCATTTGGTTTGCGGGCTGGTTTGGGATTAAGTTTTGTACCACTCTTTTTGTTGGGTAATAGTGCAAAGGCTAATCCACAACAAAATGAGCGGCGTGCATTAATGCTGATAGATGCGGCGCGCGCGCAAATTGGTGTTACAAGGTTTTATAGTGGAGCTTACCAAAAAATATCCTTTCCTAATGGTGATATTGACCGTAGCATCGGCGTTTGCACCGATGTGGTGATTAGAGCTTATCGTGATGCTTTTCAATATGATTTACAAAAGCATGTGCATGAAGATATGGCAGGTAATTTTGGACAATATCCTAAAATTTGGGGTTTAAAGACTACCGATTGCAATATTGACCACCGCCGCGTGCCTAATTTACAAACATTTTTTGCAAGAAAAAACGCGCGTATTCATTCAAAGCTTGATATGGCTAATTTGCAAGCAGGCGATATTGTCACTCAAATGGTCAATGAAAAGCTGCCGCATATCGTTATTATATCAAACAGAAAAAATGCTAATGGCATTCCTTTGGTCATTCATAATATCGGCCGTGGCACACAAGAGGAAGACCGCTTGTTAGAGTTTCCCCAAACGGGTCATTATCGCTTTTTTAGCTAAATTTTTGGCGATGCTAAATTTTTAGCGATGATTGTATGGCGTAATGGGTTGTGAGACTGATGCTAGCCGCGTTTTTAAGATTTTTAGTTTTATGCAAGCATGAAATACAAACGGATTTTATGCTTGTAGTTTTATGAAGCAGGTGCCAATGGGTCGCGGTCTTACTTAAATTAGCTAAATAGATACCAACAATATTCAAAGTGCAGTGCCCAAGATTTTTGCTATATTTATGGGTGAATTATAACTCATCTTCATTGAATTCGTTTTTGAAGCTCTTTTAGGTTTAGCAATAATTATCATCCCATTATTGCTATTATCAGCATATAACTACGTTCAAATTATCAAATCCATACCTTGAGTAATAAATAACAATGAAACCCCATTTTTTACGGCGCATGGAAAATCTGTAAAAAACTATTATTGCTATTGCAAATCATTTGCAATAATGCCAAAAATAAAATGAAGCTGATTTCAAATGTTTCATTTGTGCCTTTGGGATCAAAAGCAAGCTCCTTTTATATGAATTTATGAAATGAATGGTTTGGCATCCAATGTTATATATTCCTGAAGAAATAAGAAAAGGTTTGCTCTCTCAGCAAGTCTTAACCTCTAAACAAAAACAAGCAATTGCGAACATGTTGCGGTCGGTCGATGTGCGCCCAACGCGACCAAGGCTCATCGTTGCCCATTGTCTTTTTCGCGAAAAAAATAGGCGAGTTACCCCTGATGAGCTATATCGTGAAGTGACTGATGGGCGGCTGTTTATCTCACTTGCAACCGTCTATAATTGTCTTAACTTATTTGCGAGCGTTGGTCTTTTGCGCAAATATAGCATTACCGGCGATAAGACTTATTTCGATACCAATGTTGATGGCCACCGCTTTTTTTATTGCAGTGATAGTGATGCCATTTTGCCACTTGCGGTACCTACACTTTCACTTGTTAGCCAGCCGGATATCCCCGATGGATTTTACCTAGATAAGGTGGATATCATTATTCATTTAAAACAAAAGGATTGCAAAGGGCAGGGGTAATTTCGGGAAGAAAGGCCGTTGTGATGGATAAAATTATTTCCCAATTTTAATGACAATCAATTAAAGAGATGAAATTATGGGGTTCTATACTGATAATATTAAGGAAAATTTCAAACAAGAGTGCAAAAACACGGGGTCTGACGGGCTGCGTGTAATTAATGGCGGCGACCAAAATTGGCAAAATTATACAAAATTGGCCAATGAAGCTTTTAAGCATGGCGAGATAGAGCAAGCAGTGCATTTTTATAGCCAAGCATTTGGTGAAGCAGAAATATTATTTCATGCAGCCATAGCCGGTGAGGGGCGCGATACTGCACCTATGCTTTACAATATCTCTTGTCATAATTTAGCAGCTTTAGAAATGTGGCGTAATAATCGGTTAGAAGCTGATTATTATTATTACAAAGCCTATCATCAACTTCTTGATATAGCTTCTGCGGTTGATACTTTTCCAAATTTACGGCTGGCTTGTGTTCAGCATCTAAAATTTTCATTAATAGCTTTGGTAGATCATTTGGTAAAACATCAAATCGACAAGGATCATATTATACAACTTAAGCAGGATGCGGCAAAGGTTGCGTTAAATGTTTATCATATGGCTGAGCATATGCTTAAGGCCAAGCAGGATTGTCCCCATTGCTCGCCCCATTAGGCTTGATCGTCACCTTGGTGTTATGCGTGCGCATATTGCTAAAATGTTCAAGTTTAGAAAGTTTGTTGCAGTGAGAATAGATAGATAATTTAAATATAAGGATAGGATATCCATGCTTAATGATGACATGAAAAGTTTATTGGCCAAGCAATTGCCAATTCAAGCTACAACGAGCAAATTGGAAATACCAGATATTGGTCCTTAGCGATCATTGCGTGTATTTGATGATAATACTCTAATTTATAATGAAAATACGGGCGGTCAAACATTGCAAAATTTGATTGATGGTTCAAAAATAGCGGTTGCAGTTATTGATAGGGAAGCCTTGGACGGCTATCGCTTTATTGGTAGTGCGCAAATTATTGATGATGGTGAAATATGGGAGCAAGCAAAGATCTATGCAGATGAAAGAAGAATGAAAGCACCTAAATGTGCGGTTCTTATTCATATTGAAGCGGTGTTTAGTCTTCGCTCTGGTTCAACTGCAGGACAAAAAATTATCTAGTTATAAAAGCTTATTTTACCAGTATTATATGCTTAATTATTTTAGAGGCAGGACTCATTAATTGTGATAAAAGATGACAGCTGCAGCGATATATATTGCTGAGAAAAAGAAATGAGCGCATCTGTTGTGTCTTGTAGCGATGTGTCGCCAAATTTCAAGTTTTGCAAAAAAGTTCTCAATTTTATTTAGTATTGTAACCTTTGTCCGCCATGAGTTTTTGCGCATCAGGCAAAATAGGTAGTAAAAGAGCAGCACCTTTTTAATCACTCCTCTCACCTTCTGACAATAATAGGCATTTAGGTTTTCCATCTTGATCACAGACTATGGTTATTTTGAATATCACTAGATATCAACCAAAACCCAATTAAATCCAGATTTTACCCATATCATTACAATATGTTATCTTATTGCTATAGTGAATTATGTAAAAGGCATCATTGATGTAAGTTCTGCCGATGGTGGTATTTGTGATGATATTAAAACAAGCATATCAAATTATACTAGATAGATGGGCATTTTATATCCCAAATAGCTTGAAAACAATTTAAATCTTTATGCTATTGCTAATTCTTGACGGTGATCTTCGCCCCAATTTGCCATAGCGCTTAATATGGGTTCAAGCGTTTTACCGCGTTTGGTTAAGCTATAATCAACCCGTGGCGGCACTTGCGCAAAGATTTGTCTCGTGACTATGCCTTGTTCTTCCAATTCACGTAAATTGGCTGTTAGCACTTTTTGCGAAATATCGCCAATGCTTTTGCGCAATTCGCCAAATCGTTTGGTGCCATTAAGCAAGTCGCGAATAATCAATGGTTTCCAACGATTGCCTATAATGAGCAAGGTAATTTCAACAGGACATGGTGGTAGCTTAAGCATTTTATACCCTTAATACTCGATTATTCAACATTAATATCTTTTAGTAACCTATATAACAAAAAGGTGCCTACTTTACAATAGCGCCTATCATGTTATGGTTTGCAAAATAAGGAGTAATTATCATGAAAATAGCAATTATTGCGGCCAATGGCCGTGCAGGTCAATTAATAACCAAAGAAGCTCTCGATCGCGGCCATGATGTCACAGCGATTATCCGCAAAGGCAATGCAGCTGATCCGCGTGCAAAAACTTTTATCAAGGATTTATTTGACTTGAGCTACCAAGATTTGGCTGATTTTGATGTTATTATTGATGCATTTGGAGTTTTTACCCCCGATACATTAAACCAATATCAAACTTCGCTTGCACATCTTACTGATATCTTGGCTGGTCACGCCAATCGTTTGTTAATTGTTGGTGGGGCAGGGAGCCTTTATATGGATAAAAGTCACACGACACGTTTGGTTGATAGCCCAAACTTTCCTGAAGAATATAAGCCTTTAGCGCTTTCTATGGCGACCGCGCTTGATGCGCTTAAAAAACGTCATGATGTCAATTGGACGTTTTTAAGTCCTGCTGCTGTTTTTATTGCGGACGGTGTTCGCACTGGAAAATATCAAGAAGGTGGTGAAGAGTTTATAGTTGATAGTAATGGCAAAAGTGAAATCAGCTATGCCGATTATGCCATTGCAATGATTGATGAGGCAGAAAAAGGCAATCACATTAAGCAACGCTTTAGTGTCATTTCACAATAACTTCTCAGGCAAATTATTGCAAAGAAATTGGGCTCAAAATATCAGCTATGAAAAAATTTCAAGCTTATCATTATATTGGTTATGATTTTATTTTAGCGAGATGATAAGTTTGGTTTTGTGCTTTATTGAGGAATTGGCTTTAAGTGGCTGCGTCTCAAATATGAATGGCTATGATTGCTTAAGAGGCAGGATCCATTAATTTAAATGAAAAGGTACGAGGAAATTTTTGTGAGAATGCAAATATTATATGTGAGAAGAGTTAGCCGGAAATATGAATATCTTCAAGGCTCTTTAACAAATTAGCGTTAAAATTGAACATATCCTGAAAGGATATAAAAACAGTTGTAATCTACTGTGTCTTAAAGCTTAATGGGTATACCATCCACTTTCCGCTTTTTTCCATTTATATTAAAAATGTATATTTTTGCTGTTTATTGTGCCATTTCATTTAAATTAGTGGGCCCTGACCCTAATCAAAGCTTGTTTGTCATTCCAATCATATTGGCAAACATATCTACTATTTCTAGTTGCAAGAATTTTACTGTAAATGTAGGTTTAATGAAAATTCTTATGCCAAATTACGTTCAATGCGCTGCAATAATTCAGTTAAAATAGTAATCTCATCATTGCTAACATCATTTAATGCCGTCTTTTCTATAGCGTTAAGATGAGTTTGTAACTTATTGACAATATTTAACCCTTTTGACGTAAGGGAAACAAAGCTTTGGCGTTGATCTTCCGTTGACGTGTTTTTTTCAACAAAGCCTTGATTGGCTAGACGTAAAATTGTTTTTGTGATTGTTGGTGGGCGGACATCTAGTTCATGAGCAAGCTGTCCAAGTGTCAATTCACCTTTCAATGAAAGGGCTAGCAAAACATTATCTTGCCCAGGGTAAAGGCCTTCCTTTTGCAGTTCTTGAGCTAAAGCGGTGCGCAAAAAACGTGATGTTGTTTGAAGTTTTTTTAAAAGACCTTGTCTGTCAGGCATTATTGGGCTCGCTAAAAAAGCACCTTATTCACAAAATTATATACCAAACATAATGCAATTAAGGTGCTCGTGTTTTAAGTGACTATTCATTGATAGTGGCAATTTTGCATTCTTAAACTTAATTATTAATACATGCAAATATAATAATAATCTATTATTCCAAACTTGGTAGATATTATCAATGTCTATTTTAGTAAATTAGGAGGTTATATTAAAATTTCAACATAAAAGGTGGATTTTTAAGCAAACTAATTGTGAACGCTTGTGCTAGAGTTTATTTATTTTATCAAAGCTGTACTAATTCAATTTTGAATATCGGCTATAATGCTTAATGTTTTCAGTTGTGCTTTTGCAATTCCATCATAGTTCTACAAGGATAACTTTGCCTGATTCTGAAGGATTAATCTTTTTGATATAGTTATTTTTATCATAAGAAAGTTTTGCTCGCTTATTTTATGATGTGTTTAGTTTGCAGTATCTAAGCCTTATAGCTTTGCCAATGATCGGTATCATACAATATTGTTTGGCGTAATTGTCAAAATATTGAATAATATTTGACAATGAATAGATTACGATGACAGATAGGCTTATGGAAACGTTATGTAATAATATTGATCAAACATCGCACATTGCAGTTCTGCCTCTTGGTGCCTATGAGGCTCATGGTCCCCATTTGCCTTTTGAAACCGATGCATTGATTGCGCAGGCTTTTGTTGATCATGTTGCGGCTATTTTACCTCTCCATCTTAATGTCAATTTTTTAAATGTTGAACCAATTGGTTATTCTATTGAACATAAAAGGGTAAGTGGTACCAAGACACTTAGCTTTGATGAAGCAGTGGCACGTTGGATCAAAATTGGTGAGGAACAATTTAAAAAAGGTACTGATAAATTTGTGTTGCTGAATGCTCATGGCGGAAACTCGCCTCTAATGACTATTGTTGCGACAGAACTGCGCGCGCGCTATCCGATGCTTTGCGTCACAACCAGTTGGACGCGCTTTGGTTTGCCGATTGGGCTTATGAGTGAAGATGAAAAAGCGCTAGATATTCATGCTGGTTTTATTGAAACATCGGTCATGCTTCACATCGCACCGCATTTGGTTGTAATGGAAAAGGCTAAGAATTTTAGCAATTTTCAAGCACGTTGTCATTGCGATTTTAGCTATTTGCGTGCTTATGGTCGCCATAGCTTTGGTTGGTTAATGCAGGATCTTAACTGTGAGGGGGCTGCAGGTGACGCAAGCCGTGCCAGTGCAGCGGTTGGAAAAGCAATTTTAGATCATGCGGCAAAAGGCTTTATTAGTTTGCTTGAAGATGTTCATCGTTTTGATACCGAGCACTTTCAAAAAATTGATGAGCTCTTTCCTCAATCGACATAGTCATTGCTGGATGATTAAAAAATCCGCAATTATGTTTGTGAGCTATCTTCTACAAAAATTACAAATGAAATTTGTTATACTATTTCAATTTAAACAAAACACGCTTATATCATACCATATCTTGTCTTTTTAAAAAGAGGTTTAAGCCATGAGCGAGGCAGTAAGTGAAATCAAGAAAATTCCGGTAACCGTTTTAACCGGCTATCTTGGATCAGGAAAGACCACATTGCTCAATCGGATTTTGAGTGAAAATCATGGCAAACGCTATGCGGTGATTGTCAATGAATTTGGTGAAATTGGCATTGATAATGATCTCATTGTGGAATCAGACGAAGAAATTTATGAAATGAATAATGGCTGCATTTGTTGCACTGTTCGCGGTGATCTTATCCGCGTTGTAGAAGGCTTAATGCGTCGGCCTGGTCGTTTTGATGCTATTTTGGTCGAGACCACTGGTCTTGCTGATCCCGTTCCTGTCGCGCAAACATTCTTTATGGATGAAGATGTTCGTTCTAAAACAATGCTTGATGCGGTTGTCGCATTGGTTGATGCCAAGCACTTGCCGCTTCGCCTTAAAGATAGCCGTGAAGCTGAAGATCAAATCGCTTTTGCTGATATTGTCTTATTAAATAAGACTGATCTTGTTAATGCTGATGAGCTTGCATCGGTTGAAGCAACAATTAGGGCTATTAATCCAACTGCTGTCATTCACCGCACCGAGCGTGCCTCGATTGATCTTGCTAAGGTGCTCGACCGTGGCGCATTTGATTTAAAACGCGCCCTTGATAATGATCCTTACTTCTTGGAACATGGTGAAGAAGGTCATATTTGCGGCCCCGATTGCGGCCATGACCACAGCCATGAGCATAATCACGATCATAGCCACAGCCATGAGCATAGCCATCAACATGATCACGGTCATCATCATGAGCATGGAGCGGCCATTCATGACGTTACCGTGCAATCGGTGTCACTGCGTAGTGGCGAATTAGATCCAGCAAAATTTTTCCCATGGTTGCAAAATGTAACGCAAGTACAAGGGCCAAATATTTTGCGCCTTAAAGGTATCATTGCTTTTAAAGGTGATGAAGACCGTTATGTGGTGCAGGGGGTCCATATGATTATTGAAGGCGATCATCAACGGCCATGGAAAGACGGTGAGAAACGTGAAAGCCGTCTTGTCTTTATCGGTCGGCAATTGGACGCTGAAAAATTAAAATCTGGCTTTGAAGCCTGTGCGTGAGAGGTTTTATGCCGACAATAGCTCCAATTGATATTCAAAGCCATTGCCTGTTAGCTGGCTTTCTTGATGATAAGCCATTTTTTATTTCGGCTGATGGTGTTCTGCATCATTTAGGCGAAGGCGAAAAACAAATTGAGATCGGCAATGGTATTGCCAGCGCTAAAAGTGCCGAAAACGGTCGTTTTGTGCTTACTGGCGGTGAGGATGGCCGTTTATGTAAGGTGAATGCTGATTTTTCCGTTATCGAATTGGAAAAACTCGGTAATAAATGGCTTACAGCCGTGGCAATTGGTCCTGATGATGCCTTTGCTTATGGTACAGGGCGCGTCGCCTATGGTAATGTACAGGGCAAAAGTCAAGAAATGCCCCATGAGCGCAGCATTGAAGATTTGGCTTTTGCGCCAAAAGGTCTTCGTCTGGCGCTTGCTCATTATAATGGTGTTACATTACATTGGCTTGGTACGGAAAGCAAACCCGTGTCGCTTGAATGGAAAGGCGCCCATACAATGGTGAATTTTTCACCCGATGGGCGCTTTCTCGTAACGGCGATGCAGGAAAATGCCTTGCATGGTTGGCGGCTTGCTGACAATCAACATTTACGCATGTCTGGCTATCCTGCTAAGGTTAAAAGCTGGTCATGGAGTAGTAAGGGGCGTTACCTTGCAACGTCCGGTGCGCCTGCGGCCGTAGTTTGGCCGTTTTTAGGCAAGGATGGTCCAATGGGTAAAGCCCCATTAGAGCTTGGCACGAGAGCCAATATATTGGTGACATGTGTTGCTTGTCATCCAACTGAAGAAATGGTGGCTATCGGCTATGAAGATGGCATGGTGCTTTTTGTGCGTTTTGCTGACCAAAAGGAAGCACTGTTACGTCGCCCGGGGCAAGGGGCTATCAGCTCATTGGCTTGGGATAAAAGGGGTGAAAGATTGGCTTTTGGTTCAGAAGCTGGTGATTGCGGTATAATTGATATAACTGGGTAAGTTTCTACCTGTCGTTTAAAGTTTAAAAGGCATTTTCAGTTTTAAAAATTGAAAATGCCTTTTGTTATGCGATTTTTTAATTCTTAAGCCTTATCAAGAGTTGGATAGTCCGTATAGCCTTCTGCTCCTTGGCCATAAAGCTTGTCGGCTTTTAACTCATTAAATGGCCCATTTTGCTTTAATCGTTCAACAAAGTCGGGATTAGCAATGAAAGGTCGGCCAAAGGCGACGAGATCTGCATAGCCGCTATCAATGGCTTCTTCTGCCATGGCGCGATTATAGCCATTATTGGCAATCCACGCAGCTTTACCTCCGGCATCGCGATAATGTTGGCGTAAACGGTGATAGTCAAAGGGATAGGGAGCCTCTTGATAATTACGGTCTGCCCCTGTTGCTCCTTCGATAATATGAATATAGGCAAGGTCATAAGCGGCTAATTCATCAATCAGCGCATCAAATAATGGCTGCGGATCATTATCATGAGCATCGTTAACTGGGGTTACTGGCGAGATACGAATGGCGGTGCGATGGGCGCCAATTTCACTAATGATCGCTTCAACAACTTCCAAAGTTAGGCGAATGCGGTTTTCGATAGATCCACCATATTCATCATGGCGCTGATTGGAGTTTTCACGCATAAAGGAATCAAGCAAATAACCATTAGCGGCGTGGATCTCTACGCCGTCAAAGCCGCCTTCTTCTACCGCGCCTTTAGCTGCGCGTTTATAGTCTTCAATAACACGGCTAATCTCGTCAAGACGAAGCGCGCGCGGCTCAGACGTTGACGCAAATTCTCCTTCACCCTTATCATTGCGTATATATGTGTGGGCATCGGCTTTAATTGCTGATGGGGCAACAGGTGCACCGCCATTTGGTTGCAAGCTTGTATGGGAAATACGACCAACATGCCAAATTTGAGCAAATATTTTGCTATCCTTGTCATGAACTGCATCGGTTACTTGTTTCCAGCCAGCTAATTGTTCTTTGCTGTAAAGGCCGGGAACATCAATATAACCTTGTCCTTCTTGGCTAATGGCAGTGCCTTCAGAAATAATGAGACCTGCACTAGCGCGTTGGCTATAATAAATGCGGTTTAACTCATTAGCAATGTTGTTGGGCGAGCGATTACGTGTAAGCGGCGCCATAACAATGTGGTTTTTTAAGTTTAATGCATTAGATTTAAAGGGTTGAAATAATTTGCTCATTCTGCCTATCCTTAGTGACTATAATAAAGAGATAGGGCTTAATAGGCAGTTTAAAAAGAAGTGAGCGATAATTTAAATGGCTTTCTTGATCACGATTGCGCCATATTAGTGATAAAAGATATTGAGTAGGTTTTTAACAATGAATGAAAAATTCAAGTCTAATGCTTTCCTTAAGTGTTAAAAGGTATTAGAAGTTAAAAACAATTTCGAAATAAGATTTAAAAAGTGAATTAGTGTTTGATGACAATGAGTGTTTCGCAAAATAATAACCCGGCTATGAGTCAAGTATTTGATATCGCTAAAATTATTTCCACCGAAGTTAATGCCCGCCGTGAGCAAGTGGATGCTGCTATTGCATTGATTGATGAAGGAGCAACAATTCCCTTTATTGCGCGCTATCGTAAGGAAGTAACTGGTGGCCTTGATGATACGCAATTGCGTTTGCTTGGTGAGCGATTAACCTATTTGCGAGAGCTTGAAAGTCGCCGATCGACTATTTTGCAAAGCATAGAAACACAAGGAAAGCTAACGGATGATTTGCGCAATAAGATTGCTGCCATCACCACTAAATCAGAGCTTGAAGATGTCTATCTGCCCTATAAGCCAAAACGCCGCACTAGGGCGCAAATTGCTCGCGAAAATGGTTTAGCGCCCCTAGTTGATGATATTTTTAATAACCGCGATAAATCACCAGAAGTTTTAGCGAAGTCCTATATTAATGATAAGGTTGCAGATACTAAATCTGCTCTTGAAGGTGCGCGCGATATTATTGCGGAAAATATGTCAGAAAATGCTGATCTATTAGGAATTTTACGCCAATATATGAAAGATCATAGTGTTCTTCACGCCAAGGTTGTTGATGGTAAGCAGAATGATGGCGCAAAATTTGCCGATTATTTTGACCATAGTGAACGCTGGGCAACTGTGCCAGGCCACCGTGCTTTGGCAATGTTGCGCGGCCGCAATGAAGATATTCTAGCTCTTGATTTAGAACTTGATATTGATGATCCAGCACCAATAAAGCCGGCGCAAAAACTAATTGCAAAAGCCTATGAAATCGGTTCAAAACTGCCGGGTGATTTATTCCTGATGGATGTTGCAGGTTGGGCTTGGCGGGTAAAACTGTCACTATCCTTAGGGCTAGATCTTATGCGCGAAATGCGTGAACGTGCAGACCAAGAAGCGATTGATGTTTTTGCCCGTAATTTAAAAGATTTGCTTTTGGCAGCTCCTGCCGGTTCGCGCACCACGATTGGGCTTGATCCGGGTATCCGTACAGGCGTTAAGGTTGCCGTTATTGATAAAACAGGCAAATTGCTTGAAACGGCAACTATTTATCCTTTTCAGCCGCGTAACGACATTAATAGTTCAAGGGCAGTGTTGGGCGCATTAATTATGCGTCATAAGGCGGAACTGATTGCCATTGGCAACGGCACTGGAAGCCGCGAAACAGAAAAGCTGGTTAATGACCTTCTTAAAGATGTACCAGAGCCTAAGCCAATTAAGGTTATTGTGTCAGAAGCTGGTGCATCGGTTTATTCTGCATCTGAACTTGCTGCGCGTGAATTTCCAGAGCTTGATGTGTCATTGCGCGGTGCAGTCTCTATTGCACGGCGTTTGCAAGACCCATTGGCAGAGCTTGTAAAAATTGAACCAAAATCCATCGGTGTTGGTCAGTATCAGCATGATGTTGACCAATTCCAATTGGCTCATTCGCTTGATGCTGTGGTTGAAGATGCGGTGAATGGTGTTGGTGTTGATCTAAATACCGCATCAGCTCCACTCCTTTCACGGGTTTCAGGTCTTGGCAAATCCTTGGCAGAAGCGGTCGTTGCCCACCGCGATCAAAACGGCCCATTTAAAAGCCGCAAAGGCTTGTTGGATGTAGCGCGCCTTGGTGCAAAAGCATTTGAACAATGCGCTGGTTTTTTGCGTATTCGTGATGGCAGTGAGCCGCTTGATGCATCTAGCGTGCATCCCGAAGCCTATGATGTGGCACGTAAAATTGTAGCATCTTGTGGGCGTGATGTCCGTGATCTTATGGGCGATAGTGCAGCGTTAAAAAATATTGATCCTCGTGAGTTTGTGTCAGGTCGTTTTGGCTTGCCAACTATCCGAGATATTTTGTCAGAACTGGAAAAACCGGGTCGCGATCCGCGCCCAGAGTTTAAAACTGCAAGCTTTACCGATGGTATTGAAGATATCAAGGATTTAAAAGTTGGTATGGAGCTTGAAGGTACGGTTACCAATGTCGCTGCCTTTGGTGCTTTTGTTGATATTGGCGTGCATCAAGATGGCCTCGTGCATATTTCTGAAATAGCCGATCGGTTTGTTAAAGACCCTCATGAAGTGGTTAAGGCTGGCGATATTGTTAAGGTCAAGGTTTTGGAAGTGGATGCACCACGAAAGCGCATTTCGCTTTCTATGCGTAAAGAAAATCCAGGTAGCGGTGCTGCGCAATCGCGTAATAATCATAGCCAAAGCAACCAAGCTGCTCCGCGTCAAGCCAATGCGAATAACCAAGGCAAAGCTAAAGCAAATCGCGCTAATCCGCAAGAAAGTGCTAGCGGCGGCGCATTTGGTGCAGCACTCCTTGATGCCATGAAGCGCAAGAAATAGCCAATACAGATATTTTACTGCCATAAATATTTAAATGATTATGGCAGTAAAATTTGTACATCGCTTTGCGTGTTTTTTCGCGATAAGAATGTATAAAAAGCAATGTGTCGATTATTGGCATTTATTTGTTAAATTTAGGCAATATCCACGTAAAAAGACCGGCATTTATTTGGAAAATCAACGCATTTGCCTTATATATATTAGATTAGATTTTCTCGATTCGGATTTAAATATGTGATTGATTATAAATTTCAATGATTGATATTTAATCCTCAACTTTACGCTTTTGGAAAGTGTATTTATTTGCAAGGGGAAGCTCTTGCATTTTTGGTGTGCGGCAAAAATAGCGAAGGTAATTGTTTATCTTGTATTTTGTTGACAAACTTACACATTTCAATCTGCGGTTTTTAAAATGGATCAGTTCATGAGTGATGCAACAATGCCAGAGAATAACGCCGAATATGGCGCGGATTCAATCAAGGTTTTAAAAGGCCTTGATGCGGTGCGTAAACGCCCCGGCATGTATATTGGTGATACCGATGATGGTTCGGGTTTACACCATATGGTGTATGAAGTTGTTGATAATGCGATTGATGAGGCCTTGGCTGGTTATGCAGACTTGGTGACTGTAACGCTTAACGCCGATGGTTCTTGTACCGTAACCGACAATGGACGCGGTATTCCAACCGATATTCACACTGGTGAAGGTGTTTCTGCTGCTGAAGTTATTATGACGCAATTGCATGCCGGTGGTAAATTTGACCAAAATTCCTATAAGGTTTCTGGTGGTTTGCATGGTGTTGGTGTTTCCGTTGTTAATGCTTTGTCGGTTTATTTGAAGCTAAGCATTAAGCGTGCAGGTAAAATTCATGAAATGACCTTTACTCATGGCGTTGCAGATGGGCCATTGGCAATTGTAGGGGACGCGGGCGAAGCTACTGGTACGGCAGTAACTTTTTTACCAAGTACTGAAACTTTTACCAAAGTTGAGTTTGATTTTGATACGCTTGAGCGCCGTTTGCGCGAACTTGCATTTTTGAATTCAGGTGTACGTATTTTCCTCGCTGACCGCCGGCACGCGGATCATCGCGAAGAAGAATTGCATTATGATGGTGGTTTGATTGAGTTTGTAAAGTATATTGATCAGACAAAAACACCTTTGATTAGCGAGCCAATTTATATTAGCAGTGAAAAAGACGGTATGACCGTGGAAGTTGCTATGTGGTGGAATAATTCTTACCACGAAAAGGTTTTGTGCTTTACCAATAATATTCCTCAGCGTGATGGTGGTACCCATTTGGCTGGTTTCCGTGGTGCGTTAACCCGTCAGGTGAATGGCTATGCCGAAAGCTCTGGCATTGCTAAACGAGAAAAAGTGCAGCTTACTGGTGATGATTGCCGCGAAGGCTTAACGGCTGTTTTGTCGGTTAAGGTACCAGATCCTAAGTTTTCATCGCAAACCAAAGATAAGTTAGTTTCGTCAGAAGTTCGTCCTGTTGTTGAAAGTCTTGTTAATGAGGCGTTGGCAAGTTGGCTTGAAGAACATCCAACCGAAGCTAAAATATTAATCGGTAAGGTGGTTGAGGCTGCGGCAGCACGTGAAGCTGCTCGTAAAGCACGTGAGCTAACCCGCCGTAAAGGTGCGCTCGATATTTCGTCCCTGCCTGGTAAACTTGCCGATTGCCAAGAACGTGATCCTGCCAAATCTGAAATCTTCATCGTTGAGGGTGACTCAGCTGGTGGTTCTGCTAAAAGTGGTCGTTCGCGTAAAAATCAGGCTATTTTGCCATTGCGTGGTAAGATTTTGAACGTTGAACGCGCACGGTTTGACCGTATGTTGTCATCAGATATGATAGGAACGCTAATCACTGCCCTTGGTACGTCTATTGGCAAGGACGAATTTAACGCGGATAAATTGCGTTATCACAAAATCATTATCATGACCGATGCGGACGTTGATGGTGCGCATATTCGAACTTTGTTGCTAACGTTTTTCTTCAGGCAGATGCCTGAACTTATTGAACGTGGTAATATTTATATCGCGCAGCCGCCGCTTTATAAGGTTACGCGCGGTAAATCATCACAATACATCAAAAATGAGTCAGCATTTGAAGAATTTTTGATTGATTCAGGTCTTGATGAATGCTCATTGGAATTGCATTCAGGTGAAGTGCGCCGAGGTCAAGATTTGCGTCAATTAGCTGAGGAAGCCCGTCAATTGCGCCAATATTTAAATGGTTTACATACGCGCTATGACCGCTCTGTTGTTGAGCAAGCAGCCATTGCGGGGGTTCTCAATCCTGATGCGGTTGCCAATAATGAGCTTGCACAAATTGCCGCCGATAAGGTAGCAAGCCGTCTTGATCTTATTGCTGAAGATATGGAGCGCGGTTGGAGCGGCCATGTTATGGATGATGGTGGCTTACGCTTTGAGCGTACCTTGCGCGGTGTTAAGGACGTCGCCTTTGTTGATATGGCGCTTATTGGCTCGGCTGATGCACGTCAGATTAATCGCTTTTCAACCCAATTGAATGAGGTTTATGGCGAGCCCGCAAAGCTTTCGCGTAAAGATAAGGTTGAAACTGTTACGAGTGCTAATAATTTGCTTGAAAGTATTTTTGCAAGTGGTCGCAAAGGGCTTTCCTTGCAGCGCTATAAAGGACTTGGTGAAATGAATGCCGAGCAATTATGGGAAACAACCCTTGATCCTGATGCACGCACTTTATTGCAAGTTAAGGTGAGTGATGCGACTGAAGCAGATTCACTATTTTCACGCTTGATGGGCGATGAGGTAGAACCGCGCCGCGATTTTATTCAAGAAAATGCCCTTAATGTTGCAAATCTTGATGTTTAAGATTTTAGTATTTTGATAGTTTTAGCGCTGGTTGAGGTTCTCGTCCGGCGCTTTTTTATGGGGCGAAGTAAAGTCTTTTGTAATTGCGGTAAATTTTTTTAAAAATTCTATGATTTCGGTCATCATAAAGAAGGCGTTTTTATCTTTTAAAGACTAAAAGTAGGATATTAGCATTTATTTTTATATAAATGCTGATCGGTTAAGGCAGTTTTAACATAAAACCTGCACCTATAGGGAATTCATATTTTTAATTAGATGGGGCATGGCTCGATTACAATGGTTGATTCTAGGTTTAAGAGTTTTTTTGCAGCGAAGCGCTTTATCGTTCAAGCAGTATTAGTTATAGGGCTAGGTCTTGCGGCCCAAACAGCAATTGCACAAAAAAGCGAACATTTGTTTGAAACCCTTCGGTTGTCACCGCAGCAGACCGAAATTTTTGGTTTAGAGCGCAAGGTTTTTGATTTTAAAAGCCCAAAGCTCAATTTTGAAACGATTGTGCCAAAAGGTGCTCAAATAACCCTTAACCCTTACGAGGATCAAGTTGTAGAGGAGGGGCAAATCGGTCGCGTTCTTCCGCTTGGTAAGGCTATTTTTAACCTAGATGGCGTGGAAATTGAAGATAATATATTTTCCTATAAACTACGCTATGCACCTGCTGCCTTACGCACATGCCAGTGGCAGATGCAGAATGATGAGTATTTCATTTTTCACTCGGTGGCTAAGGATAAGTTAGCCGAAGCTGAACTTTTTGGTGTACAGTTTAAAGGTGAGAAAAAAGTACCAACCAAGGCAGAATTTGGCTATTGCTATGCGCGTGGCGATGTTTTAATTGCCCATTTTTTCTCGACACCGCTAGTTGGAAGTGTTCAGCAACAAAGCGCATCAATTGTTGGTTTGCGCAAGGTTGTTTCTTATTTTGCGTCAAATATCCTAATGGCTGATGGCAGGCCAAACTCTATTGACGAAGATTTAATGCAGAGTTTGGCAGTTGACCTTGATGGAGAAACCTTGGTATTGACCTACCCTAAAGGTTTTACATTAGTGGTAGATAATTCTAAGCGTAAGATTTTACCTTACGAGGTACATCTTATTCAAAAATTGCAAAATGACGAGATGTTTAGCCATTTATTGCTATGGATTAATAAAGCCAGTGAACCTGAAAGCGAAGAAAGTTTTCGGCGCCAAGCGGATATTTTTGCAGAAATTTACCTCTCATCGCAATTGCGCGTAAATAAGGGGCAAATTAATAATACAGAGCAAAATGGCGAAGCAACTTCAAATGATGCAGCAATAACACCTGCAGCCGAAGCAAATAATGTTGCAGAAAACGTAAAATATGAATTTATTGGACGTAATTCTATTCCCGGTTTTGCTGAGGCAGGGATTATGGCGCGCTCCTATCAATATAAGATTATCGATAAAAATAATCCCGACCATCCAACATTGTTTTTTGTTTCCGTTATTGGCTACAAGGACAAAACTTATGTTCTTTATTATCATAGTTTAAGGGGTGGTATTTCAAAAGCAAGCGAGTATTTTACTGGTCTTGCTGGTGATATTGCTTATGATAGTATTCGTGAATCTATTTACAATTATCTTGTAGGGTTAAAATAATAGTTGATAAAAAGCGAGCTGGTTGATTAAAGTCATATCGTGGATTGTTTAGATTAATTGATATGTGTTTTGATTGTTTTTACAATTAAATATGTCATAGTTTTTTGTGTAACCCTTTTATCAACCGCGAGGAAAGTTTATGAAATTACATTCCATTGTAGCAATAGCTTTATTTTCTTTAACAGGAAGCGCTTTGGCTGAAAGTGTGTCAGTTACTATGCCCGGGATATCAGTATCTGTCCCTGCTGATGATGCAGCTGCAAATGTTTCAGTGGGCGCACCATCTGGTTTTGCCATTTCTGTGACTGGAAGCGATGACTTTTCGTCGGAAAAAGTAAAATATAAGTGCGGCGATCAAGATGTGGTAGCAACTTATATCAATGCGAATGATATCTCCCTTGTACAGCTTGATTTTAGCGATAAAACGATTGTTGCTGCTAATGTCCTTGCTGCCAGCGGTGCTAAATATGCTGGGGATCAATTTATCTGGTGGGAAGATCAAGGCGAAGTGAGCCTTTATAATATCATTGATGATCCAGAGCAGAAAAAGCCAATTGCTTGCCTTGAGGATGCAAATGAAACGGGCGAGTAAATTGTTTCTAATAGGCTAATGTCTTTTATAAAACGACTTTGTTCAATTTTGAGGAAAGTCGTTTTTACATTATTTATAAGTTTGTATTTACCCCTTAAATATTTTAGTGTTTTTCCAATTAAAGAAAGAGCTTTTTTGCTTTTAAAACAATATTTTATTTTAAATTGTTTTGTTAATGGTTAAAATAATGTTAAAGTAAATTATTATTTTATTAAGTTTTGGTCTCTTTTAATTAATTTTATTAGATTTTTTATTCCATCGCCACTGCCAAGGCTCTAAAAAACTTCCTGCCCATATTCCTGATTTTTTCTGTTTGGCTTTTTCTTGGGCATTGCTATAATATCCTTGTGAGTAGCGGGGCCAATCAAGTGCATGGCCATTGGAAACCATGTAGTCGCCAAGATCTCTATTGTCAGCTCTCACACATTTAGCAACAAAACGCTTATATCTATCCTTATATTGTATATTACATTGTATAGGTTGCGATTTATCAAGCCAATCAGCTAAAGCAAAGGATGCCTTTTGCCCACAACGGTAATTTTGGCCTTTATTATCTATACATAATTGCTTGCTTTCAGGGGCATCAATTCCCCATATGCGAATGCGCGTATTGTGAATAATAATGGTGTCGCCATCAATGACAAATGCGCGTCCAGTTATAATATCATTTGCAAATGTTGGGGAACTTAACAATAAAAATAATGAACAGAGAAAAAGACGCATAATGCAGCTCGACCTAATTGAATAATGCCGAACAATTACACTTATTGATATGTATGTATATAATAAAATATTAAATTATAGAATTATTGATTGAAGGAATTTTTAGCCTTGTAATAAGGAAATTTAATGCCAGTTAAATTAAAATTTTTGAACTGGATCATTTAAATAGCTCTACAAAAAAGGGAGCACTGAGGCTCCCTTTTTTGAAATAATTTTGAATGTCGGCTTTAATTTTCTTGAGGGTGAAAATCTTAAGCAACTTCGCGGTTTGGAAACTTTGTAACATTGCCCGAATAATTATCTGGCATTTCTTGTTCTATAGTCAAGCCGCCGGCACGTAGTAATTGGGTGAAGCGACCACCTTTTAATGAAAGCTCGCGGAACGAGCCTTGTTCAATAATGCGTCCCTGATCCATGAAAAGAACAAGATCAGCATTGCGTACCGTTGATAGGCGGTGAGCAATCACAAAGGTTGTGCGGTCACGGCTAACCTGATCAATTGCATCTTTAACTTTAGCTTCGGTTTCAACGTCTAAGGCACTTGTTGCTTCATCCAGTACCAAAATAGGTGCATTCTTTAAAACAGCGCGGGCAATTGCAAGGCGTTGACGTTCACCACCTGAAAGACGTGAGCCACGCTCACCAACTTTAGCCTGATAGCCATTGCCCTTTACCAAAATAAAATCATGGGCAGCAGCGCTTTTAGCGGCATCTTCAATTTCTTTAACGCTCGCACCTTGCTTACCAATACCGATGTTTTCAAGGATTGAACGGTTAAATAGCCCAGCATCTTGGAAAACAGTGGCAAGACATTTACGCAATGAATCGCGTGAAATTTTACGCGTATCGGTACCATCGATAGAAATATTACCAACCGCTGGATCATATACCCGTTGTAAAAGGTTGATCAAAGTGGTTTTACCTGCCCCTGTTGGACCAACGATGGCAACGGTCTGTCCAGCTTTTGCTTCAAAGCAAACATCATAAACACCCTGGCCGGAATTCGCAAATTCGAAGGTTACATGATCAAACTTAACGGAGCCTTTTACATTTTCCAATGCTGGTAAATTTTGTGGCTCTGCTTGGGCAATGGTTGAATCTTCCATTTCGTAAAATTCATCAAGCTTAGCGCGTGAAGATACCGCAAGGTTGATAAAGGCAGTGATTTGATCAAGACGACCAATCATCAATTGTGCAAAGCCAACAAATGCAACCACATTGCCAACAACCATTTGGCCGCGTGATACAAGTACGGCGCCAAGTAGAAGTACAACTACCATAGAAATAGTGGACGCCATACGATTTAAGCCACTTGCTAAAGCCCACCAATTTAAAACGGGATATTGGGCGCCAAGTAAACTCTCTGTATGCTGACGCAATGCTTTAGATTCTGCTTGAATGCGGTTATAGCCCTGAACAACAGATACGTTGGAGATTGAATCTGAAACATGCTCAAATAATGTATGGTGGTGATGTTCAATAGCTTCTTGGCCATCCTTGGTTTTTTTCATAACCAAGCGCGCAATCATGACATATACAACGCCAAGCACAGCAAGCACCATAGTCAAACGCCAATCCATTGATAGCGCAGTTGGTACCAACATAACTAGAACAACAATAGTTGAAAGATGTTGGCGCATAAATTCAAGCCAAATGGCAGAAAGTGAATCTGTCGCGCGAATAAGTGTATGCAAAGCGCTAGAGGTACCGCGCCCCTGATGCCAAGATAGCGGCATAGCAATGATGCGCTCATAGGATTTGGTTAAAGTATCAAGGCGCAAGCGATGAGCCAAGCGGTCGGCTCCGCGCGCAACGAGTACATAAGCAACAATATTAAAAATACCAAAGCCAACCCATAGGCTAAGATTGGTGAAAACATCACCCTTATCAGCAATAGCACCGATGATGCGGCCAAACAAAATAGGTTCGGCGATAACAATTATCGACAAAATCACATTGGCTAGACAAATCGATATAGCCGATTTTTTTTCTCCGCCAAGATAGGAAAGCGCACGCATATAAGTTTGAAATATTGACACGGTATTCGTGCTCCATAAAATATAGCTAGAAATTAAATTCTCTTTGCCTTATTTCATGCCCTAATGACTAATATGTGTCAGGGAAAGCCACTTTTGGAATCGCATTGTAACCAGTCGTGATAATTAGTTTTTTTTAAAATATTAAAATTTATTTAAAAAAAATATCAATAGAACAGAAAGTTCTCGAATTTTTAAATTAGTGGGATGATGAAACTTTATCATTTTTATAACCTATTGGTATTTAATGATTTTTATTGTTTTAGTTGCGTGCTAATGTGCTTAATTAATCGATTTAAAAGTAAATTTAGCTAGATGAAAAGTACGGTTTTGTTCTTGAAATTAGTAAGACTTGGATACAATTAAAAACAAAATGTGATTTATAAGTTTTCACCAAATTATCATGATGACGGTGCTTTTTGATGGATGGGCGTTACTTTGATGATGGTGATTCTAGAAAATTTAGCTAAAAGATGCGGAAAAGCAAATATATATTGCATTTGATAGTGGTAATATTGCATTAAGGTGCAAAGAAGATACGACTGCCATTGGGCAAGGAGATAAGCGCATGACCGGACAGAAAACGGTTGAGTTAAAAACTGTTGAAAATGATGAAGCGGGCATGCGGCTTGATCGTTGGTTTAAGGTTCATTATCCTGGCTTGGGTTTTGGTGCGTTGCAAAAGCTTTTGCGTTCTGGGCAAATCCGCTTGGATGGCGGGCGGGTTAAATCTGATACCCGTCTTAATGCTGGGCAAACCATGCGTGTGCCACCATTAAGCGTTGATGAAAAAGCCTCTGGCCCCTTAACAGGTAAAACTATACGAGGGCAAAATGATGGCGATGTTTTAGCGCAAATGCTCATTTATGAAGATCCAAAGGTTTATGTATTTAATAAACCATCTGGACTTGCAGTGCAGGGCGGCTCAGGTGTTGCACGCCATGTTGATGGCATGCTTGAGGCTTGGCGCAACAAAAAGGGTGAAAAGCCACGCCTCGTTCACCGTATTGACCGTGATACCTCTGGGGTTTTGGTTGTTGCCCGTACACGTAGTGCCGCTCAAAGCTTAACGGCAGCTTTTCGTGAGCGTGAAACTAAGAAGACCTATTGGGCGATTGTGCGTGGTGTGCCACGCCGCCGCCAAGATAAGATTTCAACTTGGCTGGTGCGTGAAACAACTCCCGATGGCGACCGTATGCGGGTTTGCGAACATGGCGAGCCTGATTCCGATCACGCGGTTTCTTATTACCGAGTTATTGAAACGGTAGGCCGCGATATTTCATGGTTGGAGATGGAGCCGTTTACGGGGCGTACTCACCAATTGCGGGTGCATGCAGCTTTTATGGATAATCCGATTTTAGGCGATTCAAAATATTTTTATGCGGATCAAAATTGGGTTTTCCCAGGTGGCATTCAGAACCGGTTGCATCTTCATGCGCGCCGTATTCGTATTCCAAATCCTGCTGGTGGCATGATTGACGTTAGCGCGCCATTGCCACCCCATATGGTACAGACATTCAATCTTCTTGGGCTTGATGAAGAAGATGGTAATGAATAATGGTAAATGATTTACGCCTTGTGCTTTTTGATTGTGATGGCACTTTAATTGACAGTTTCTCAACCATCAAAAATTGCATGGTGAATGCTTTTGAGGATTTTAATTTTCCTGTACCAAGTGATGCAGCAATAAAATCGATCATTGGTCTGTCGCTGCCAATTGCTATTACAAGATTGGCGCAAGGGGTTGATTTGTCTAGTAATGTAACAGTTCCAGCCGATGAGATGACGGCTTGTTACAAGCAGCATTTTAATCGCTTGCGCGATGAAAATCGGGGATATGAGCCTTTATATTCAGGCATTAGCGAATTGTTAAAACAACTGTCATCTATGGATAATATTATCCTTGGCATGGTGACCGGCAAATCAAGGCGCGGCGTTGATATGGTGATGGCTGAGCAAGGATTTAACTGCTTTGTTGCTAGCCGCTGCGCCGATGAGTGTCCATCAAAGCCGCATCCTGCGATGGTGCTTGAATGTTGCGATGAAACTGGTGTTACACCAGATTGCACCCTTGTTGTTGGCGATGCAATTTATGATATGCAAATGGCAAAGGCAGCAGGCGCCAAAGCTATAGGTGTTGACTGGGGCTATCACAAGGCTGAGCAATTGTTAAAGGCTGGTGCAGATTCATTGTTGAAGCAACCATTGGACTTGCTGAAATTGCTATCATAAAAATAGTACTTTTGATATAAAGTGCTTATGAGCTAGATGACCAAAATATAGGAATAAAATTATGCGTAATGTTTTCACCGACATAGAGCCTTGGGATGATGAAAAAGACCCGATGGTATCAGCTCAGGAAAAAATGAAACATAAATTACCCAAGCGTTTTTATGAAAAAGCTGAAAGCTTGGCAAGCGAAAATGGCGTTGAAATACGTCTTGACGGTCGTTCGGTCAAAACGCCCGCCCGTAAAATTTTAGAGCTTCCAAACCAAGCATTAGCAGATTTAATTGCGCAAGAATTTAATGCGCAGGTTGATGTGATCGATCCAGCAAAAATGCCAATCACTCGTCTTGCCAATACGGTTATCGATGGCATAGCCGAAGATAGTGAGCCAGTCGTTGAAGATCTATTACGCTTTGGTCTTTCTGATTTACTTTTTTACCGTGCATCCGCGCCAGTAGAATTGGTGGAGCGGCAACAAAAATTATGGGATCCTATACTTGATTGGGCTGAAACACGTTTAACTACGCGCTTTACTTTAGGTGAGGGGGTGATGTTTATTCCCCAGTCTGATAATGCCAGTTGGGCAATTCGCAGCTATTTACAAAACTATTTAAATAAGCCTTTCGAATTGGCCGCCCTTCATATGTTGACAACCTTGTCTGGCTCAGCATTGATTGCTTTCGCGGTAAATGATGGTCATTTAACTGTCGAAGATGGTTGGAGGATTGCTCATCTAGATGAAGATTGGACCAATGAGCAATGGGGTAAGGATGAAGAAGCGATGATGCGGCGCTCCAACCGAGAAGCCGAATTTTATGCTGCATCTGCAGTGCTTGCGGCATTAAAATAAAATCTGACTTTAGGGACCTTTGTATTAGAGCTTTTTTTAGAAAAGTGTGAAGCGGTATTCGGCCAAAAACGCGGTGTAAACAATGGATTAGAGCGCCGATCTGATCTAATCAGATCGAAATGTGCTCTAATTTTAAAAGTTCAATAAGTTTTGGGGGGAGAAATTTATGAAAGCTATTTTTTATGATGCTTTTATGCAAAGGCCACAAATAGCCAATTTACCTGATCCAACACCACATGATAATAGTGTGGTTATCGCCGTTAAAGCAACGGGGGTTTGTCGCAGTGATTGGCATGGTTGGATGGGGCATGATAGCGATATTAAATTACCCCATGTGCCAGGGCATGAATTTGCTGGTGATATTGTTGCAGTTGGCAAAAATATCACTAGTTTTAAAGAGGGCGACCGTGTAACCGTGCCTTTTGTGTCAGGCTGTGGTCATTGCAGTGAGTGCAATTCGGGCAATCAGCAAGTTTGCCCAAACCAGTTTCAACCCGGCTTTACCCATTGGGGCTCGTTCGCGCAATTTGTTGAAATTGATTATGCGCAAACCAATCTTGTCCACTTACCAGACTCGGTTGATTATAGCACTGCAGCTAGCCTTGGCTGCCGCTTTGCCACATCATTTCGCGCCGTAGTTGATCAAGCACGCTTAAAACCGGGTGAGTGGATTGCCATTCATGGCGCTGGCGGTGTTGGCCTTTCAGCTATCATGATTGCAGCAAGTTTAGGCGCGCTGCCAATTGCTATTGATATTAGCGATGATAAGCTAGAATTTGCCAAGCAATGCGGTGCCATTGCAACGATTAATAGCACCAAAGTTACCGATGTGAGTGAAGCGGTAAAGGATATAACCAAAGGTGGTGCTCATGTATCAATTGATGCCTTGGGCAATCCTGTAACTTGTTTTAATTCGATTAAAAATTTGCGGCGGCGTGGTCGCCACGTGCAAGTTGGCTTAATGCTTGCCGACCATTCAACTCCTAAAATCCCAATGGCTGCAGTTATTGCTCATGAGCTTGAAATATATGGTAGCCATGGCATGCAGGCTTGGCGCTATGATGCTATGCTTGATATGATTTTAGCTGGAACGATTAAGCCACAACAACTCATTGGTCAGTTTATCACCTTAGAACAAGGTATTGATGCTTTGGTGTCGATGGATAAGTCAACCAATATTGGGATGAGTATTATCAATAGTTTTTAATAAGCCTTTAAGATTAGGATTTTGGGTTTTGCTTTCGCTGCCGTTTAGTTTGTTTGCGCCGCAGAAGAAGCAGACCCTTAAGTTTGTTGGAATTGACAACTCGGAAAATTACAACGTACAAAGGCTTATATGTCTTTTACGATTTTTTCGGCAATACAGCTTTAAGAATAATATTTTTGATGACACCGTATATAAGGTGAATAATGCATTAAGGATTATGCATCAATTACACTTATGTTGATTTATCTATCATTAGTTATCCGTATGGAAAATAATCATATTAGAACGCAATGAGCTCATACATCGCTTAAAATAAAAATGCGAGTGTAAAAGAACTGAAAAGAATTAAATAAAAATTATCAAAAAAAGAAAAGTTAATCTAACAATGCCCGTTTTATCCATTTAAAAACTTACTATAATTCTTATGAACATACATATTTATGCCATTGCTTAAAACATCACCTAAATTTATGTATTTATCTTCATCAAATATATTTGAGGCTAACCTTAGCGGTAAATCAATCGCTATATCTTTTTTAAGAAAAACGATGTAATAATCTTCGAGCCGCGGAGCAATATCGTATGAAAGACAACCCCAGATAAATTTTTCATCCACGAAAATCGAGCTTGTTACGTCAATAAAACTAAAGACATCTACAAAACGCACATTTCCACCTGCTATTGTATAATTAAAATTATAATCATATTTGTCTATAGGACACCGATAATCCATTAATCGCAAATATATTTCATCATTACCAATATCTAAATTGAATGTAATCCAAAATTTGAGTTCACAATCTTTGATATCTTTAATAAAAATTTCTTTTTTAAATTTATTTAAATTATTTGGATATTTAATATTCTCAATTTCACTAGTCTTCCTCTTCTTTTGATTTCTAAAAAATATACCTTCTATGTTTAATATTTTATATTTTTTAAATATATGATATGTATATGTATTATAGTCTTCAACTGAAGGATCGGATGTTTTTATATGTAAAAAGTAATCTGTTGACATTCTACACTCATTTAAAAATTAAATAATAAATATTGCTAATTTTATCGTGATGAAGGCAATTCCATTATATGAACGTTATTCATGTTGATTTATACCGCTATATATTTTGTGGCGATTAAACTGAGGCGCAAATAGCAGATAAATTATTTATTTTTGAGCTAATTATATTATATTATATTATATTATATTCTATTTTTATCTGTAAAATATTTTATGTTTAAATAGGTTTTTGCAGATATTAATATGCAAGCAAAGTTAACTATGGCTAACCTTGCTTATTATTTGTATTATATTTTAAAGCTCTAAGAAGTTGAGGTCGAGTCTTCTTTATTTTTGCGTGCCATAATGTAGAGTACCGTAACATAAGAAAAGCCAGCACCGAACCCTAGCCCAAAAGCCAAATGAGTGGCTGCCACATAATGCATTTGATAAAATTGCACGATTAATATTGCAAGGCCAAAAAATATAATAGTTAAAACTAAAAATATTAAGACATTGATGAAGCGTTTTTTTATAAGCCGTGTGGGATGGCCACTACAAGCAAATGATATCAAAAAGCTTATAATGCCAACAGGTAAAATCATCGTGGCATAGCAAAGCACTAAATATCTTGGAAGTAGATATAACGCATTGATAGCGATGGTTTGTAAAAAGTCCCCATAGTCGCCTTGTTTTCCAGCCAACTCCCACAAGTCGTGGCTTGAAAGAACGGGAAAAAACGCCCAAATAATTGCCATGGAAATTGGCGAAAAAAATGTATTCCACAAGGTGAACCTAATTTGTTCTGACGTTAAGTTCATCACCGTCCTCCAGTATAAGTTAAAATATCAATGCTAGATTCCATATTTTTAATGTGTTGTTTTATAAAATGGCATTACATCAATATCAATATATGGATATAATTATTATAATTTAATTATTGAATTTGTAGAAGATTAATTTATATTTTTTCCTATATATTATATAGGAAATTAATTTTGTAAATTTTATTTCGATATTTCTATTATTTCAGATTTTTTGTATATTAAGCTTAATAATTTTTTTTGAATATTCTAATAATTTATATTGTTTTTCTGTCTTATTTAAGAATGATGATTGGCCGACTTTTAATAGTAAGGTTGATTAGCTTGATTAAAAAAGTCGCGCCTTATTTTAATATCTTTAAGCAAAAAGATGGCAAAAATTTATGCTATGAAAAGCAATAGGATTTATAAAATCATTGGAAAAACAGTGATTTTATACCATCGGCCACTAATTGTACCGCAAGGGCTGCGAGGAGTAGCCCAAACAAGCGGGTAACGATAGAGCGACCAGCAACACCAATTAAACGGTCAATTGCTGGTGAAAGCCGCATGAAAAAATAACAGCATATAACTGCGATAAAAAGCACGCCAAGGGTGATTGCTTTGCCGCTCCAGCCAGGATTATTGCCGGCCATTAAGATGGTTGCTGAAATAACGCCAGGGCCGGCAATCATTGGCATAGCAAGGGGAAATGCAGCAATATTGGTAATGTGATCCTTGGTAATAATGATTGCGGCGGTTTTTTCCTTACGTTCGGTGCGTTTTTCAAAAATCATTTCAAAAGCGATGAAAAACAGCAAAATACCACCAGCTATTCTAAAAGCACCAAGCGATATACCTAGGGTTGTTATGATCTGCGTACCAACAAGGGCAAAAAATGCCAATATCACAAAGGCAATTGTTGCAGCAATGATAGCTGTTTGCTTTTGTTCCTTACCATTCATGCCGACACTAAGCGACAAAAAGATAGGAATAAGACCGGGCGGATCGATCGTTACCAATAGGGTAATTAATGTATTTAGAATCTCAATCATTGCTACTTCGCTTAAATGCTTTGTGGTTTTTGTTATGCACTAAAATGCATAATGCATCTAGTTGAAATTTTAATTATATGCACTCGCAAAAATAATTTTTACAGTTTAGCATTTTTAGATCGTTGCGATAAAATCAAGATAAGACAAAATCCACCAATCAGCGAAGCAAAAAGCCCGGGCGGTAAATTATAAGGAAACGCTATCATGCGTGATAACCAATCAGTAATTGCCATAATCACCGCACCTAATAAAGCTGAGGCAATCATAAAACTGCGTGTTTCATTAATACCATAATAGCGAGCAATATGCGGAGCAATTAGCCCAACAAAGCTTAATGGCCCAATCATTAAAGAGCCTATCGCTGTTAAGCTTGTGGCGGTAACAACAATTATCGCGCGTACCAAACCATTGGGAAGACCTAAGCTACGCATTGCAACATCACCGAGCGGCAAAATGGTTATCCAACGGGATAGGGCAAATATAATGAAAAGAGCTACAAAAAGTATAACGGTGGCAAAGGCAATTCCCCAGCTAGTTGCTTGCGTCGTTGTACCACTTAACCAGCCTAACAAAGCATAACCTTGCGGTGTGCCTGTCGCAATTAATGCGGTTAAGACAGAGCTTGCCATAGCGCCAAAACCAACGCCCGCTAAAAGTAATTTTTCAGAGCCGAATTGCCCACGCATTGCCAACAGCATAATAAATAGGATTGAAATAAATGCACCAATGGCAGCACCCATCCATTGTTGGGCAAGGCTAGGGCTTGCAATAGTTAATAAAACAAGGGCAAGACCGACGCCTGCGCCAAGACCAGTTCCTAATATTTCAGGGCTGGCGAGTGGATTAGCGGTGAGGCGCTGCAATAATGCACCTGCTAGCGCAAGACATGCCCCCGAAATCATCGTAAAAAGCAGCCGCTCTAAGCGCAGATCAATAAAATCATAAAAAAGCGTGCCGGTTGCCACAAATATGCCTTGTGTCCCACGCCCTAAAGTCAAAGCAATGAGGGTGACCAATATTAAAATAATTACAAGTATAGCAATAAAGCTGAAAGGATGACGGGCGCGCTTAACAATTTCGCCAGTTTGACTGTTTGGCCATTCAAACATTCTTAATTTGGGTAGCATCCATAATAAAAGTGGACCGCCAAGCAAGGCGGTTGCTGCGCCAACAGGAATATCGGTATGAGTAAGGGTTTGAATTAAATATGTTGCGCTATCGGTTGCCCATAAAAGAATTGCGCCAATGATTGGGGATGCAATCATCATTTGTTTGAGTGATCTTGCTCCCGAAAGTCGCGCCAACGCAGGTCCGACCAAACCGACAAAGCCTAATATGCCAACTTCTGCGATAATAAAGGCGGCTATCGACACGCTAATCATAATCACAAGCAATCGAATAGCTAAAAAGGAAACGCCAAGGCTTCGCATATTAGCATCATCAACATTAAATAATGTCAAAGGGCGTAATAGAAAACTCGCAATAATAGCGCCGATTATAACTTTCACCGATAGCCAAAGAAACGGTGTCCAACTTAATTGTTCCAGTGAACCGCCACCCCAGACAAACAGGGAAAAAACATAATCACCATTGGCAAGAATAAGCGCAGTTGAAGCAGCTGTCGCGGTTAATGAGATAATCATACCACTTAAAATAACCGATGCAGGCTCAAGTCGTCTTTTATGGTTCAGCAATAAGACTAACAAAATAGCACTAAATGCCCCAATAAGTGCTAGCCATTCGCGGCTTAACCAAGTAACTGGAACATATAAAATACCTAGCGTCATGGCAAGCTGTGCACCTGATGCGATGCCAAGAGTAGTTGGCTCAGCAAGGGGGTTGCGCAATATTTGTTGCAAAAGCAGCCCCGATAATGCAAGGCCAGCCCCGCAAATTAAAGCCATAGCGCTGCGGGGCAAAATCATATTAAGCGCAATGATATGCTGTAATTTTTGCATATCATTATTATCGATTGCGCTATTCCATGCATTTAAAAATTGCATCAAGGTAATGATTGCTGCAAAAATACATAATGCCGACCAAAATATTATGATTTTTCTATTTTTCACCATCAGCCTCGAACCAGTGTTTTGCTAAAAGCGCAATAAAATGTTGTGCTGTCGGCAGGGCGCCAAAATGATTAAGCGGTGGCAAAAAAACAAAATTACCTTGTTTGATCGCTGGTAATTCATTCCATAATTTATTGTCAGGCAGTGCTTGGAGGGTTTGCTCTTCCGTTGGCCCAATGATGATAATTCCAGCATCAGGCTTTTGAGCTAATTTTTCAATGCCAATATGGGCATAGGCTGAATAGCTTGTATCGCTGCCCCAAGCATTATTCAAACCAATATCTTTGAAAGCTGCACCAAAAATACTATCATTACCAAATGCACGAAAATTGCGACCATTGCCAAGATTTATAATGAAATAATCACGTTGTAATAATCTTGCAAATTGAATGCGCTTTTGTTGAATAAATGCGTCATAGTTCTGTATAAATTGTTGTGCCTTTTCAAAACAACCAAGGTGTTGCCCTAACTCTAAGGTTGCTTTGGTAAGGGTTGGACGGGGTGAAAGACCCTGCCCAAAGACAATAGGCGCCCAAACTGGTGCAATTTTTTCCAATGTTGGACGCTGATATTCATAAAAATTAGATGCGATAATGAGTTTGGGGGCTAAAATACGCAGGAGCTCATAATTAGGACTGCCACGCAAACCAATATCCGCTACACTGTCTGGCATAGGCGGTTGAATTTGCATTTTTTTATATTGGCGCAATTCCGTTGCTGCTAGAGGTATTGTGCCAATGGCTAAGGCGGTTTCAAGCATAGCCCAGTCGATTATTGCAATATCGCAAAGGCAATATTGCAATGCAGCATTTTCTGCGATGCTATGGGTCATATTAAAATGGCTCGAAAAGAAAGCCGCGCAGGACAGCGATAAAAAGTGTCGGCGGCTTAATTCCATATTGTGTTTCCATATCATCGTGTTGAGGTAAAAGCGCTTTATTTTTTGTAGTCAATAAAGCGCTTATATTATCTTACCATTTTGTGTGCATGCGTAAAAGGGTTTTACGCCCCTCGCCATAGCTGCAAACAAAAATGCCTTGGCAGCCTGATACATAACCCTTGTTGAACAAGTTGGTGACGTTAATATCGACGCCCCAATTATCTTTTTCATAACCAAGTTTTAAGTCGGCAAGAGTAACTGCTGGTACTTTAAGGGTGTTTTCTTCATCGGCAAAAGTTGAGCCAACATAGCGCACACCCCCGCCTAGGGTTAGACCTTCAAGCTTGCCACTGCTAATGCGATATTCTGTAAATAAGGCTGCTTGTTGTTCTGGAATAAGGTAAGGACGGTTGCCAATCAGGCTCGGTGTTGTTTCATCGTCCTTGATTTTGATCTTGGAGGTGGTGAAATTGCCAATGAGTTTCCATGATTGCGTAATATTGGCTTGTACTTCTAATTCAAAGCCGCGTGAATTGACTTTGCCAAGCTGGGTGCGCGCAAAACTTGACCCAGTTAAGGAATTTTCCTTGGTTAGGTCGAACAATGATGCAGTGATTAAGCCATCAAAGATTTGCGGACGGTACTTCATACCGATTTCATATTGCGTTCCGGTTTCAGGCTTGGCATAGCTGTTGTCAAAAAGCGTATCAATGATTGGATTAAAAAATGTTGCAACGCTAGCATAGGGTGTTAGCCCGTTGTCAAATTCATAACCAAGACCAGCACGACCAGACCAGCGTCCCGTATTATACTCATATTCAGGTAAGCCTTTGGCTTTGGTCCAAACATGGTCATAACGGCCATTTAAGGTTAAAATCCAACTTTCGCCAAATTCCATGCGGTCTTGGGCATAAATACCAAACTGGTTGCGAGTTAATTTTTGATCAATATAAGGATCCCACATTGGGCCCTGTGCTGCGCCATAAACAGGATTATAACCGTCAATAACAGTTGCGCTACCGGTTTGTTGCATTTGGTTGATTAAAAAATACCGGTATTCAGCCCCAAATAATAAATTATGAGTAATCGCTCCAGTATTTACACTGCCTTCAAGCATATTGTCGGCAACAAAAGTGTTTACTTCCGTATCATGTTTAAAATTTATACGTGCAACATTGGGATTATTTAAACTAGGCTGTGATAAAAACCCCTCATAGCCATATGCGTAAAGGCTATGTTCTTTAACATGGGCATAGCCATAACGTACATTTTGGCGGACAGTCCAATCATTGTCAAAGCGGTGCTCAAATTCATAGCCAATACTAGCCTGCTCTCGGTCATAAGAATCGACAGAGGGCTCGGTATAGTTGATAGTCCGCGGAATTTTGCCAAATTGTGTTGGCACTACCGTGCCATAATAAGGTAAGAAGCCACCGCCATCATGGGTTAAGTCTAAATGGGTGTAATTGCCTAAAATTGTAAGCCGCGTTGCTTCATCGGGTTTAAATTCAATGCTTGGAGAAATGACACCGCGAAATTCTTCCGCATGGTCGGTGTAATTATTGCCACCTTGAATTTTGCCATTAACACGATAGCTTAAAGTATCGGTAACTTTGTCACCCATGTCAAAACCAATATAGGCGTTACCATAGCTGTTTACGCCAATTTCAGTTTCGCGGATACGGTCAAATGTCGGGCGCTTGCTAATGTAGTTGACAATGCCGCCAGGGTTTGCGCCGCCATAAAGGGCTGCTACAGGTCCTTTTAATACTTCAATGCGCTCGATATTATAACTATCAATTAAAAAGCCACCAAAACCGTAGCTAAAGTTTTGCAAACCATCAAGATAGGTTCCAGTCTGGGTTGCATCAAAACCACGGATATATATCCAATTGGTATCATTATCGACGCCAAAAGGTTGGGCAAACACCCCGGCTGTATAGCGTAGCGCCTCGTCAAGCTTTTGTGCGCCAGTCGCATCCATTTGGTCGCGGCCAACAACCGAAACTGATTGAGGAATTTTACTAATATTCACAGACGCCTTTGAGCCTGTAGCGGTTACTTGGGGCACAAAACCATCGACTGGGCTTACAGCCGTATCATCATTATTTATAACTACGGTTTCTAGAGTAGTATTGGAATTTTGTTGGGCATTTGCATAAGTGTGACTAAGCGATGTACTTGCTGCTAAAGCAAGTAAAAATGTAAACAGACGTGATGATGCCATTGATTGAAACCCTTTAGGCTATAAAATAACAATTGTTGATTTGAGTGTATAAAGCCGATTTAGGTGCTATAACTAGTATGGTTGCAACTGATTGCTAGACCGAACTAAATGGCAATATGAGAAATATGATTTTTTAATTCATATTTTAATAAAAAGCTTGTCTGATATTTTGAATTTTTGAATGATATTGCTTAAAAAGCTAAACACAAAAATCAAATTGAATTAAAAAAAGCGTCAAAGATCATGGGGAAATGCGAATCTATAAATAAAAGGTTCGATTATTTCCCTTGTCTCAATTTCTTCATCTTTCAGTTGAATATTTTTACCCATTCCTTTGGTGTTGTGCCATTTATTTTTTTAAACACGCGTGTAAAATGAGCTTGGTCAGAAAAGCCGATTGTTGTTGCTATATCAGATAAGGGACGTTGTTCGCGCTCTAATAATAGTTTAGCTTTTTTTATGCGGCGCTGCATTTGAAAACTTAATGGCGAAATACCTGTAGTCATTTTAAAGGCTGTACAAAAATAGGATTTAGAAAGACCGCAAATGTTGGCAAGTTCTTCAATCCTTATGATACGATCGTAATTATTTTCAATAAATTGAGTTACTTGTTTTAATTGGCGTTGGCTAAGGGTGCCAGAGCGCTTTAAAGGGATGTGGGTTATTTGAAAAAGTTCTGCAACCAGTGCGTGTAGTAAGCCTTCACTAAATAAATTGTGCAATGGTGTTTGGTTGTTGCATTCTTGCGCTAATAGATTTGCAATTTGTGCAATGCGTGGGTTTTGAAAAAATAAATTAGGCTGATTGATGAGTTGGATATCGATGCAACCTTCAAAATGTTGTTGTAAAAGATCAATATCGAAATGAATATCAAGATGCTTTAAAAAGCCAGATTTTGTAAGATGACTTGATACTGGGAAATTAGCTGGAATGTAACATAGATCCAAGGCATTCAATGGTTGGTTTGGTTTGTTGTCATGATTATTAAAAAAGCTAATCTCTGCACTGTTTTCCAAAACAAAAAATAAACGTGGTGCTTGTGAAAGATAATGTCCTTGCATGTTAGGGCTGCATTCAACCGTCCATACATCAATAATTGCGCCTTCTAAAATGCGATATTTTAGTTTATCAATTAACTTAATGCCGTCAATTTGGCATTCCATTTGGGGATGAAAGCTCAAAAAGCTTGCTCCTTTAGTTTTAAGGCTTATTAACTTTTAACTTCGTAAAAGATATAAACTTAAGCACCACCTTGCATATGACCCTAGTTGTTCATGCTCGAAATGATATTTGCTGATGTGTTTGATTTAGGCGTAAAATAGCCATTGCAATCGCATGATCTATATCCTAAACTCTTTTAACTTGTTTATAACAGTCATGTTTACTATGCAATGTTTAATCTTTCTTTATTCAGATAAGTTTGTTTTACTAAGCTTGCAAATGGGCAATTGCAAATAACCTTTTTTGAAGGATCTTTATGACAGACTTACTATTTAAATTGGAAAAGGCACGTTTTACAGTGCAGGATCGTGATCTTTTAGCGCCGCTTGATATGGAGATAGCGGCGGGTAAAGTCACGGCGTTAATCGGTCACAATGGTTCTGGCAAGTCAACTTTGTTAAAAATTTTGGCGCGTCAGCAGGCCGTGACCAGTGGAAATGTTGTTTTTTGCGGTCGGCCGCTTGATCAATGGAGTGGTCGCGATTTTGCCCGTCACCTCGCTTATTTGCCGCAACAGCCTGCAGTTGCTTCTGGCATGTTGGTGCATGAATTGGTGGCCTTGGGGCGCTATCCTTGGCATGGTGCGCTGGGGCGTTTTGGTGAGGATGATGCGAAAAAAGTAGCAAAGGCCATGGAGGCGACAGGTGTTTTACCTTTTAAAGATCGCTTGGTGGAAACCTTATCAGGCGGCGAGCGTCAGCGGGTGTGGATTGCAATGCTAATTGCACAGGATGCCCGTTGTTTGTTACTTGATGAACCAACCTCTGCCTTAGATGTTGGGCATCAAATTGAAATATTGAGTTTGGTACGAAGCTTATCGCTTGAGCATAATTTAAGCGTTTTTATGGTTTTACATGATATTAATATGGCTGCGCGCTTTTGCGATTATGTTTTTGCTTTAAAGAGCGGAAAACTAATTAAGCAAGCAAGTGCTCTTGATATTATGACGCCAGAAACCTTGCAAGAAATTTATAATATACCAATGGAAATATTAAAGGATGCCCATGCGCAGCAGAAGGTAGCGGTTCCGCTTTAGTTGTATATAGGCGCGAATATTTGGGACATAAGTGATTTTGTTTGTTGCTTGAGGCTTGCAGGGTCTTTTAATATTGCCAATATGTGGCGGTTAAATCGTTTCATGGTGATGTTTTAAAATGATAATAAATTTATCATCCAATGAGCAAACATATGCTCATTATTATAATTTTGCCGTATTTTAGTCTGTATTTATGTGTTTTCGATAAAATATAAGCTTTGTTTTATGCTTTATAATTATTCATCCACTGATTTTTCAGTTGATTTATTTAAGTTGCTGAATTTATAGATTTATTTATTCAAAAAAACAGGCGTCTAAATTGGCTTTTTATAACGCTTTCGGCTATAACAAATAGAATTTTGAGTCGTAATTTAACAGAATGGTTAAACACGTGAACGATCAGATATTGCCACCCGATAGCGGTGACGTACAAGGTATTGAACCAGTAAACATTATCGAGGAGATGCAGCGCTCCTATCTCGATTACGCAATGAGCGTTATCGTGTCGCGCGCTTTGCCCGATGTGCGGGATGGTTTTAAGCCTGTACATAGACGTATTCTTTACGCCATGAACGAAATGGGATTGGCTTATAATAAACCATACCGTAAATCTGCCGCTGTTATCGGTGAGGTTATGGGTAAATATCACCCTCATGGTGATGCTTCAATCTATGATGCTTTGGTGCGTATGGCGCAAGATTGGTCATTGCGCGATCCGTTGATTGATGGGCAGGGCAATTTCGGCTCGATCGATGGTGATCCACCAGCCGCTATGCGTTATACTGAGTGTCGCTTGGAAAAGCTTTCCGATACTTTGCTTGGCGATATTGATAAGGAAACTGTTGATTTTCAAGACAATTATGATGGTTCAAAGCAAGAGCCTGTTGTTCTTCCAGCACGATTTCCTAATCTATTGGTTAATGGTTCTGGTGGTATTGCTGTTGGTATGGCTACCAATATTCCACCTCATAATCTTGGTGAAGTAATTGATGGCTGTGTTGCCTTAATCGATAATCCTGCCATTACTTTGGAAGAAGTGATGGAAATTATTCCAGGCCCAGATTTTCCAACCGGCGGCATTATTTTAGGTCGTGCTGGCATTCGCTCCGCTTATGAAACTGGCCGTGGCTCGGTTGTTATGCGCGCCAAGGTAGAGATTGAGTCTATTCGCAATGATCGTGAAGCGATTATTGTGACGGAGGTTCCCTATCAGGTCAATAAAGCGACCATGATTGAAAAAATGGCCGAATTGGTGCGCGATAAGCGCATTGAAGGCATTTCAGATTTGCGCGATGAATCTGATCGCGATGGTTATCGTGTGGTAATTGAGTTAAAGCGCGATGCGGTTGCCGATGTGGTGCTAAATCAGCTTTATCGATATACACCTTTGCAAACCTCTTTTGGCTGCAATATGGTAGCACTTAATGGTGGCAAGCCTATTTTAATGGGCTTGATGGATATTTTACGTGCCTTTATCACTTTTAGAGAAGAAGTAGTAAGTAAACGTACTAAATATTTGCTGCGCAAAGCACGCGAACGCGCCCATGTTCTCGTTGGTCTTGCTATTGCTGTTGCTAATATCGATGAAATTATTGCGCTTATTCGTAAAGCTCCGGATCCGGCGACTGCACGTGAACAGTTAATGGAACGCCGCTGGCCTGCAGAAGATGTGACATCATTGATTAAATTGATTGATGATCCGCGTCATATTGTGCATGAGGATAATACCTATAATTTATCGGAAGAGCAGGCGCGTGCAATTCTTGAATTGCGCTTGCAGCGTTTGACTGCCCTTGGCCGCGATGAAATTGCCAATGAGCTCAATGAAATTGGCGTAGAAATTGCCGATTATCTTGATATTTTATCTTCGCGTCTTCGTATTATGACCATTGTCAAGGACGAGCTTTTAGCCGTTCGTGATGAATTTGGTAATATGGATGATAAGCTTGCCAAACGCCGCACAACTTTTGGGCTTGGTGGCTCTGATGTTGATGATGAAGACCTTATCGCCCGTGAGGATATGGTGGTGACAGTAAGTCATACCGGCTATATCAAGCGCGTTCCATTATCAACCTATCGCGCACAGCGCCGTGGTGGTAAGGGGCGTTCTGGCATGGCGACCAAGGATGAAGATTTCGTAACGCGGCTCTTTGTGGCAAATACGCATACGCCAATCTTGTTCTTCTCATCGCGCGGCATTGTTTATAAAGAAAAGGTTTGGCGTTTGCCAGCAGGTACCCCGCAATCGCGTGGTAAGGCCTTGATAAATATGCTGCCATTGCAGCCTAATGAACGTATCACCACCATTATGCCATTGCCTGAAGATGAAGCAAGCTGGGCAGAACTTGATGTAATGTTCGCAACAACCCGTGGCACGGTGCGCCGTAATAAGCTATCAGATTTTGTTCAGGTCAATCGTGGTGGTAAAATCGCCATGAAGTTGGACGAGGAACAAGACGAGATCCTTTCCGTTGCCACTTGTACCGAAAATGATGATGTTTTGCTCACCACTGCTAAAGGTCAATGTATCCGTTTTGCGGTGACTGATGTGCGTGTTTTTGCTGGCCGAAACTCGGTTGGTGTACGTGGTATTAACTTGGCTGAAGAAGATACGGTAATCTCCATGGCTATTTTAGGCCATGTTGAAGCAACACCCGCAGAACGTGCAGCCTATATCAAACGTGCCATTGCCGAGCGCCGCGCCTTAGGTAGTGATGCGGAAGATGTTATTGACAGTGATGAAGAAGTAACAGAAAACGTTGATCTTAATGATGAGCGTTATCATGAGTTGCAACGTGCTGAACAAATGGTGCTTACCGTTTCTGAATTTGGCTACGGCAAACGGGCATCTTCCTATGATTTCCGTACCTCCAATCGTGGCGGTAAGGGTATTAAGGCAACAGATACATCAAAAACCAACGAAATTGGTTCATTGGTTGCAACTTTCCCCGTTGAAAGTTCCGATCAGATTATGTTGGTGTCCGATGGTGGACAGCTTATTCGTGTGCCGATTGATGGTATTCGCATTGCTGGCCGTTCAACCAAGGGCGTTACAATTTTTAACGTTTCTGGCGGTGAAAAAGTTGTGTCGGTTGAGCGTATTTCTGACCCTGAAGACGAGGTTGGTGACGAGGGGGAAGATAATGCTTCACCTGATGCAGATGCCATTGTAGTGCAAGCTAGCGAACCAAACGCAGAATAAGGATTTTGCTATTTAATCGGTTTGACGGTTTAAATAGCAAAAAAATACAACAAAAGTCCTGCAAAAATGATAAAGGTTTTTGCAGGATTTTTTTTATGGTATATGTTTAGTAATATTATTGAAAATCATTGCGTTAGAGCACATTTCAATCTGGTTGGATCAGATTGGCGCTCTAATCCATTGTTTACCTGCGTTTTTTATCCGAAAACCACTTCACACTTTTCGTAAAAACGCTCTAAATGAAAGTTAAGCCATGAAGCCAATTGGCATTTATGCGGGGTCGTTTGATCCAATAACCAATGGTCATCTTGATGTATTGCGCGGCAGCTTGAAAATTGCCGATAGGGTCATTGTTGCTATTGGTATTCATCCAGGTAAACAGCCGCTGTTTTCCTTTGTTGAGCGTAAAGATCTTATTCATGCTGTTGCGAATGATGAATTTAAGTGCGACGCAAAACGTATCGAGGTTATTGCCTTTGATAATCTGGTTGTTGATAAAGCACGAGAATTAGACGCATCTTTGCTCATTCGTGGTTTGCGCGATGGCAGCGATCTTGATTATGAAATGCAGCTTGCCGGTATGAATGCGACTATGTCGCCCGATATACAAACGGTATTTTTACCAGCAAGTATTTCAGTTCGTGCTATTACTGCCACATTGGTGCGGCAGATTGCATCTATGGGCGGTAATGTTTCGCACTTTGTGCCGGAAATTGTCGCCCATGCTTTAAAAAACAAGTTTCAATCTTAATATGCTTTGCTTATTTCAAAATGTAAGTTTGCACAGTATTTAAGTTTTAGCCAAGCTTCGGCTTTTCATTTGATTTTCAATAGAGAATTAAATGTAGTCAAACACAATTGGAGTTTTAATCACTATGACTTTGTTTAAAAAAATTGCAGCAATTATGCTGTTTATTGCCGCGAGTTTAGCCTTTATTGCACCTTCGTCGGCTGCAGATAATGACAATATCCTTGTTCTTACATTAAAAGATGGCGATGTTGCTATTCAATTACGCCCCGATCTTGCACCAAAGCATGTTGAGCAAATTAAAAAGCTAGTACGCGATGGCGCATATAATGATGTGGTTTTTCACCGCGTGATTGATGGTTTTATGGCACAAACTGGTGATGTGCAATTTGGTAATTTGAAAAAAGGCTTTGATGCCAATTCTGCGGGTATGGGTGGCTCAAACTATCCAAATATTAATGCAGAATTTTCAAAAGAACCATTTGTGCGTGGTACTGTTGGTATGGCGCGGAGCCAAAATCCAAATTCAGCCAATTCACAATTCTTCATTTGTTTTGATTCAGCATCAAACCTAAATGGTCAATATACTGTTGTGGGCAAGGTTATCAAAGGTATGAATGTGGTCGATAAAATTAAAAAAGGCTCAAGCAGCGATAATGGTAAAGTTGAAAATCCTGACCATATTATCAAGGCAAGTCTTGTATCTTCAGTAAAATAACCCAAATAATTTAATACGCGCTCATGACTGGGTGCTTTCTCATTTTTAAGCGGATAGTTTATTTTTAATTTTATTAAAATTCTATCTGCTTATTGACATAATTGGCCCTTTGCATAAAAAGGGAACAAACAACAGGAGTAATGTCGAATGGCTTATAAAGATCCGGAAAATACCCTCATCCTTGAAACAACCAAGGGAAATGTAGCAATCGAGCTATTTCCTGATCTTGCTCCTGGTCACGTAGAGCGTATTAAGGAACTCGCTCGCGAGGGCGCCTATGATAATGTTGTGTTCCACCGCGTGATTGATGGTTTTATGGCGCAAACTGGCGATGTTGAATATGGTAAAACCGATTCAGCTAAGTTTAATGCAGCGCGTGCTGGCATGGGTGGCTCTTCAAAGCCAGACCTTAAGGCAGAATTTTCTAATGCTAAGCACGTTCGTGGTGCAGCTTCAATGGCGCGTAGCCAAAATCCAAATTCAGCGAATTCACAATTCTTCATCTGTTTTGAAGATGCATCATTTCTTGATCGCCAATATACCGTTTGGGGTCAAGTGATTGAAGGCATGGAAAATGTCGATAAAATCAAGCGCGGTGAGCCTGTGCGTGATCCAGATGTTATCTTGAAGGCATATGTTGCCTCTGACGCTGAGTAAATATTTAATTAGTCGAATAAAGCGGGGCATAGCAATATGCTCCGCTTTTTTATGTCATAAACTTGCATAGTAATTTTAAAATATGACTATCAATCACCAACACAAAACCCTATGCTAAGTTTTACGCTTTTTATCCATGTCCCAATAGTTAGTTATTTTCATGAATGTAGATCTTTTTGATTTTGAATTGCCGGAAAGCCATATTGCTTTGCGCCCTTTAGTGCCGCGCGAGGCTGCAAAATTATTGGTCATTGATGAAAACCAAATTCCAAATGATTTCCATATCGGCGATTTACCGCAGCTTCTGCGGGCAGGGGACGCATTGGTTTTTAATGATACCAAGGTTATCCCAGCTCGGCTTGAAGGCACACGAACACGCGGTGAGGCTGTCGCCCATATTGGTGCAACCCTGCATATGCGCATGTCGCCTAATAGTTGGAAAGCTTTTGTGCGCCCAGCCAAACGGTTAAACGAGGGCGAGATTATTGTCTTTAGCAAGGCAGATCAAAGATTGGAAGCGCAGGTTAGTGAAAAGGGTGAAGCTGGCGAAATGCTGCTTACCTTCGATAAGTCTGGCGCAGAGCTTGATAGTGCAATAGCCTTTATTGGGCATATGCCTTTACCACCTTATATTGCGGCAAGGCGTGGTGAAGATGCACAGGATACCAAGGATTATCAAACGGTTTTTGCCCGTGAAGAGGGCGCTGTTGCTGCACCAACTGCGGGCTTGCATTTTACCAATAGCCTACTTGATAGTTTGAAAGAAAAAGGTCTCGAACAGCATTTTGTAACTTTGCATGTTGGTGCGGGTACATTTTTACCGGTTAAAGTAGATGATACGATTGACCACAAAATGCACTCAGAAATCGGTCACATTACCCAAGAGGTAGCAGATCATTTAAATGCTGTGCGTGCACGCGGTGGGCGTATCGTCGCCGTTGGAACAACGGCATTGCGTTTGCTTGAAAGTGCGGCAAAAGATGATGGTAGCTTAGCAGCATGGTCTGGTGCTACCGATATTTTTATAACGCCCGGTTATCGGTTTAAAATTGTTGATCAGTTGATTACCAATTTCCATTTACCGCGTTCAACGCTGTTTATGCTGGTTTCAGCTTTTGCTGGATTAGATGTGATGAAAAACGCCTATAGGCATGCAATTGATAATGACTATCGTTTTTATTCCTATGGCGATAGTAGCTTATTAACGCGCAATAATGATGCTTTAAAACTGCAGGATAAATAAAATGAGTGAAAATTTTACCTTTAAATTGATTGCAGAAGATAAAAAGGCACGGCGCGGCGAAATCACCATGCCACGCGGTAGCGTCCGCACGCCGGCCTTTATGCCTGTTGGCACAGGTGGTACGGTAAAAGCCATGTATATGGATCAGGTTAAAGACCTTGGCGCAGATATTATTCTTGGCAATACCTATCATTTAATGCTGCGCCCAGGGGCAGAGCGGGTTGCAAAGCTTGGTGGCTTGCATGAATTTGCCCGTTGGCAAGGACCAATTCTCACCGATTCAGGCGGTTTTCAGGTAATGTCCTTAGCGGGTTTACGTAAATTAGATGAAAAAGGTGTCACCTTCCAATCCCATATTGATGGCCGTCGCTATGAAATGTCGCCTGAACGCTCGATTGAAATTCAGGGCTTACTTGATTCAGATATCCAAATGCAGCTTGATCAATGTGTGGCATTGCCAGCGACCTTTAATGAAATGGAAAAAGCCATGGAATTATCCTTGCGCTGGGCACAGCGTTGTAAGGATGCCTTTGGGATTCAGGCTGGCAAGGCGATGTTTGGTATTGTGCAGGGTGGTGATAATGTGCCTTTGCGTGAACGCTCTGCAGAAGCATTAAAGGAACTTGATCTTAAAGGCTATGCCGTTGGCGGCCTTGCGGTTGGTGAACCGCAACAAGTGATGATGGATATGCTAGATGTTACTTGTCCAATTTTACCACGTGAAAAGCCACGCTATTTGATGGGGGTGGGCACGCCTGACGACATTATTAAAGCTGTTGCACGCGGTATTGATATGTTTGATTGCGTGATGCCCACGCGCGCTGGGCGCCATGGTTTGGCTTTCACGCGTTTTGGTAAGGTCAATTTACGCAATGCCCGACATAATGAAGACCACCGCCCACTAGACCCACAATCTTCTTGCCCTGCCGCGCGTGATTATAGCCGTGCCTATTTACATCATTTGATAAAATCCAATGAGGCTTTGGGCTCAATGTTGTTAACGTGGAATAATCTTAGCTATTATCAAGACTTAATGGCAGGCATAAGGGCAGCGATTGAAGCTGGCCGATATGAGGATTTTTGTGGTGAAACCAGCGAAGCTTGGGCCAAAGGTGATATGGCACCGCTTTAGGTGCAAGGGATAAACAATCAAAGCATTATTGTTTCTTGAAAGCGAGAAACGGTAATGTCATAGTAGTATCGTACTAAAAGTGACAATTTAAAAATATCATTTGCAGTTTACTGCATATAATCGATTACCCTTAAAAAGGATAGCTATTATGAAACGCATATTGATGATTTTATCTCTTGGTCTTTTACCTAATTTTGCTTTTGCACAGGATTTGCCAACAGCACCCTATTTACCATTAAGTCTTGCCGGAAAGGCGGCTCATGCTGCCCTTGATGCATGTGCGGCTAAGGGTCATAATGTCAGTGTTGCTATCGTCTCAAGAGACGGTTCAACCAAAGTCTTGTTAAAAGCTGATCAGTCTGGTCCTCATACGGCAGGCAGCGCGCAAGGCAAGGCATTTACATCGGCTGCTATGGGACGCGATAGCGCTAGTCTTGCGGAGTTTATTGCCAAAAATCCAGAAAATGCAGGCCTTCGTGATATGGATGCGCGTTTTGTTATCCAAGGCGGTGGTTTGCCAATTAAAATTGGTGATGCATTGGTTGGTGGTATTGGTGTTGGTGGCGCGCCAAGCGGTGCTATTGATGCCGAATGCGCCCAAGCTGGCATGGATGCTATTGTCAAAAAATAATTAAGGATTAGGATATCTAGCAATTTTTTCAATCTTTGCTAGATATCCTTTTAAAGTAAAAATTAAATAGATAGTGATTAATTAACTGATTGTTTTATATAAGGTTTGTATAAAATATAACAAAGCTCGTCTTCGTTATTTTTGCGTGGTTTTTATTTGTTTTTACCAAGCAATTTTACCAAATCATCGCGAAAATCTTTGCAGTCACTCTCGCCTTTGCTAATCCCTACATCATACCAAGCAATAATTTTGGTGTATTCCTCTTGATAATCTTGTGGTTTTTGTAGCATTTTAGGTGCCAAATCAGGATAGAGATAGCTATGTCCAAGTAAGCATATTGACTTTTTGTTGCCCGCAATTGTGGCAGCCAAGTAATTGGCTTGGGCATCCTGTTTCTTTTTATAAAATTCTTTATCACCTAGTGCTTTTAAATGATCGCCACTGATGCGGATGCCATTTTGCAAAAGTGCCGCTTCATGCACTTCTTGGGCGGACTGATCGTCACCTAAAAGCCGATATAACTGTGTTAAATAGATAGGGCTACGTAAATTAAATTCAAAAATCTTAGCGTTTTTTAAACAAAGATTTAATGCATTATTGAGTTTTTCTACATCTTCGGTTTGTTTGCTGGTTTGCATGAGAATGGTGGGTGAAATGCTAAATACCGCTTCATCGCATTCATTCCAGCCCAATTGTTCTTCAATTTGCATTGTTGCATAAAGCAGTTGTTTTTCACCTTTTGCCGTTTGAACAAGGAATTTTGTATTCTTAATGACCATATCAAGTTCCTCGATATTAGATACTTGACCATTGGTTTGTTTTTTGAATCGTTTGTAATAATCATTGCCGATTAGATAATTAGGTGTAAAGATGCCTTCTACCCCAGCAATATATGCTGTGCCCGCAATTTCAATCGCATCTAAATCGTTGTTTTGTGCTGTCTCTAACACTTTTAGCAATAGGGCTTTATCTTTTAGACAAGTCAAAATATCGTCAAACTTGCTAATTTCTTTTAACTGTAAAACGGTTTTATAGGCCTGCTCAGTGTCCGCAGGACAGCGTTCGTTTGTATTTTGTGCTACCGCGCGATAACTAGTAAGAGTTAAAAATACAAAAATAATGAAGGCAATAATATTTTTCATGATACCCCAAATCTAATTTAAAACCTTACCATATTCTGATCATTTTGGCGACGTTTACAACTTGAATTTAGCTTAGATTACTATTTGCCAACAATATAAAACACTGTAAATCATTGTAAGGCTATTTTTTTCATTAGTTTTATTTCACATGTAAAAGCTTTAGGGTCAGCACCCATTCATTTGAACGAAATGGTATGAGGAAATTTTTGTGAGAACCCAAAGATTAAATAATAGAAGAGTTGCCGAGAAGTATGAATATTTTCAAAGCTATTCGACAAAGTTATCACGAAAATTTAACATATCCTGAAAGGACACCAAAACAGCTGTGATCTACAGCGTCGTAAAACTCAAATGGGTATACCACCCACTTTTCGCTTTCCTTCTTTTATATTTTTGCTGTTTATTGTGCCATTTCATGTAAATTAATGAGTCCTGACCCTAAGCATTTAGCTGCCTATGCGTTTATTTTCACTCTTGAATTTGTGCCCTCGCAAACCCAAATAATTTATAAATTAAGTTAAACACTAATGGCGCGTTGACGCGTGAAAAGATAGGGCAAATGAAACTTTCCGTTCTTGATTTATCCAATGTTCCTGAAGGGAGCGCGCCTAAAGATGCTTTGCGCAATTCTATAGACCTTGCACGCCATGTCGAGAACCTTGGTTTTAAGCGTATTTGGTATGCTGAACACCATAATATGACAGGTATTGCCAGTGCCGCGACTGCGGTTTTAATTGGTCAAGTAGCGGCAGTCACCAATAAAATTATTTTAGGATCGGGCGGCATTATGCTGCCCAACCATTCCCCTTTGGTTATTGCCGAGCAATTTGGAACGCTATCGGCGCTTTATCCGGGGCGTATCGAATTAGGTTTAGGGCGCGCGCCTGGCACGGACCAGCTTACTGCACGCGCCTTGCGTCATCGCCACGATCTTGACGCTAATTCTTTTCCCCAAGATGTGGTTGAACTGCTTGGTTATTTTAAAGAAGCATCGCAAGGACAGCAAGTTCGTGCAGTTCCAGGAGCTGGAGAAAATGTGCCAATTTGGATTTTAGGCTCCAGCCTTTTTGGTGCGCAATTAGCCGCAATCTTAGGGCTTCCTTATGCTTTTGCTTCGCATTTTGCGCCAGCTGAGCTTGACAATGCGTTAAAAATCTATCGGGAACGGTTTGAGCCTTCAGAGACTTTGACAAAACCACATGCAATGGTGGCGCTTAATGCCATTGTTGCCGATAGTGATGAAGAAGCGCAATATCTCTTTACTTCGTTGCAACAATCCTTTGTTAATTTGCGCACTGGCCGCGCTGGTCCATTACCGCGCCCACAAGATAATTTTGCTAAAACTTTGCCAGAGCAATTTCAGATGATCCTTGAGCAAACGCTTTCATGCTCGGTTATTGGTTCACCGCAAACTGTACGCGAAGGCCTTACTAAATTATTGGCGCGCACTAAGGCTGACGAGCTGATTGTTACAACAACGGTGCATGATCATGAGGTGCGCAAAAAATCTTTCACGTTGTTAAGTGAGATTATGGAAACATTGTAGATCAAATTATTTTCTATCCTTTTATTGGTTAGAAAATATGTGATTGACGCTATCACATGCAGCCATTTCATTATTTAAATTTTAGCCTATCAGAGAAAATCTTCTGATAGGCTAAAATTTTATTTATGCAGATGGATATAGGGCTTCTAAAATAAAGGTCGCATTAAAACGCGGACTCATCATGCCGTAAGTCGAGCGCCATTGCCCACCTAAGCGGCTTTCAACAAAGGCGTTGGCTACCATGTCAATATCTAGGCGGCTTAAGGCGGCAGCAGCAGCAGTGTAGGCAAATTGTTCCATCAGCAAAAAGGCGGACCCGCTATCATTAACGGCCATTTTAGCCGCTACTTGCAAGACTTCGGCAGTTCTTGGGCCGGCCGATCCAATATTACCAGCAAGACCAATAATAATATTTTCAAAATGATCAGGGTATTTTTTTACCGCTTTCATAAAATCTTGAATATGATCATTAGGCGTCTTTTCAAAACTGCGATTGCGTGCAAAAAAACGTAAGCCGCGATGGGTACGTTCGCCCTTTTGAAGTGGGAAATTAGTTCGGGTTGTGATGGCGCAATCGGTAATTTGGCGGGCGAGTTGCTCACTCCAATAGGCAACAACCGGGCGTAGAAGCTCTGCCCAAACCGCCTGAACCTCATTTTGTGCAGCAATGTCAATGGATTGGCCAAGCCGCAGGGTCAAAACCGTTAAAGCGGCGCAGTCGAGTGCGGCATCGGCCAACATGCGGCCATAAAATATATTTTCTTTGCCGTTTTCTTTTTCCATACGTAATAAGTCAACTGCAACCCGCATGGCACTGCGAGCGATGCTGGCACTTATCACGGCATTATCATTGCCAAGATTGTCAAATACTTCGTTGATGATTGTTGTAAACTGATCTTCCTTGGCAACAAGCCAACCGGCACTCTGCTCAAATATCATACTGGCAAAAGGTGCAGTAAGGATTGATGCATCTTGAATGGCAGGGCGCAAACTAATGCCATTTAATTGACCAGAACCAAGCAAACGTGGAACAAGGAAAAGGCATGGCTTGTCCTTAATGACAGCGCTTACTAAAAAACCATCTGCAACTGGATTTATAACCCTTATTTTTTCGCCGCTGATGCGAAAAACGCTATCTGCGCCTTCGCCGTCTTCATACATGGCTTCAGCTTTTGCTGTGCAAGCTGATATGGTGCTTTTGCCTGATGCTAATTCTTGGATAGCAAGGGAAATACTTGCCCCCTCCTTGCGTGGAAAGGCAATACGGGCAGGGTCATGCATCGGACTTGCAAGTTGTGGCTGCCATTGTTCATAAAGCTCTTCGCAATGGCGAAGTGCGCCAAGGCCAGCACTTGATATGCATAATTCTTGTAAATGGCCAGTTTCCAAGCCGCCAAGCAAAAACAACCTCATCATGCGTGTTTGGGCACGTTTTCCTTCTTCTTCAGGATTATCCTCATAAAGCGAACCTGCAATGCCCGCCGCGCGAGACCTCGTTAATAGGCTATGATAGGCTGGGTGGATATCAACATCTTCAAGCAGTTCGCCCCATTGATTATAAAGGTTAAGCATTGGCAAATGACGATGGGCAAGGCGCGCTCGCTCATCGGCCTCTATGCTTGCGGTATAATCGCCAAGATCAGAAAAGGATGGTAACAGTGAAATATCAAGCTGTGATGCTGTTTGAAACAGGATAGGATCACTGAAGAAATAATTGTCACTGGTTTTTAATTTGCTGTTTTCTGCTTGCAACCGAATATTCCTTGAAAATTAAAGAGCCAATTAATCCAACTGATTGATAATTGCACGATATATAGTTTAAATGCACCATGCCATAGAAATTTTGAATATCAAGAGATAATCTTAGAAGTTAAAGATTTAACTTTTGGCAGTAAAGTGAAGATAAATCTTATCATAGATATAATTGAAAATTATGGAATAGGGGAGGAAGAACAGTAAAAGCCCTATATCTAAGACAAATGCATACCAAAGACTTATATTTAGATAGAATGCAATGCATGGCAATGTAAAGATTAATAAACCACCTTCAAAGCCTAATGCATGTAAAAAGCGAACCATTTTGCTGCGTGAAAAGCGATATTTTTTTTGTAATTGGTCGAAAGCAAAATTGAAAATGCCATTCCAAGCTGTTGCTATGAGTGAAATGATTATTGATAATACGCCCATACTTACCAAGCTTTTTCCTTCTACAAATACAAGAAAAAGTGCAGTAAGAATAATGGCGATGACTTCAAAAATTGTGGCATGTAAAATGCGCGCTAAAAGACCACGCTTTATCAGCCTGTCATCATGATTATGTTCTACTATATCATTTGATGCCTGCTGTTGCAATTTTTGCTCCCAAGTAAAAATAACTTAACTATAATTTATTGTAATGGGTAGTCAATATTTTCTATTTTTAAGCTATGCATAAATTTGCACAATAGATAAGGAAAAATGCTTGTTCCTTAAACAGTGTAAAGGCATTATTGTGTATTAACGACATTTTTAGTGGAGGAAAAACATGCGAAATATTGGGCATTTTATTGGTGGTAAAAATGTGGCAGGTAAAAGCGGCCAAGAGGCTGATGTATTCCAACCGTTTGATGGCTCAGTCATTGGCAAGGTTGCCTTAGCAAATAGTGCTGAAATAAATGAGGCCGTAGAAAACGCAAAGCAAGCTCAGCCAGCATGGGCAGCTGTAAATCCACAGCGGCGCGCGCGCGTGATGCGTAAGTTTTTATCTCTTATTGAAGAGGAAATTGACAGCCTTGCAGAATTATTGGCAAAAGAACACGGCAAGACAATTGCTGATGCTATTGGTGATATTCAGCGCGGCTTGGAAGTGGTTGAGGTAAGCCTTGGCGTTCCCCATATGCAAAAAGGTGAATACACAGATGGGGCAGGACCTAGTATTGATACATATTCCATGCGCCAAGCCTTAGGAGTTGTGGCAGGTATTACGCCATTTAATTTTCCGGCAATGATCCCGCTTTGGATGGGCGGACCCGCTATTGCTTGCGGCAATGCGTTTATTTTAAAGCCATCAGAGCGTGATCCTGGTGTTCCTATGCGCCTTGCTGAATTATTTATAGAGGCAGGTGGTCCTGAGGGAATTTTTAATGTTGTAAATGGTGGGAAAGAAGCAGTAGATGCCTTGCTAGATGCACCAGATATTAAAGCGATAAGCTTTGTTGGCTCAACTGCTATTGCACAATATATTTATGGCCGCGCCGCCGCAAATGGTAAACGGGTTCAAGCTTTTGGTGGTGCCAAAAACCACATGCTCATCATGCCAGATGCTGATATGGATCAAGTAGTTGATGCTTTGATTGGTGCGGGCTTTGGTTCTGCTGGTGAGCGTTGCATGGCCATTTCTGTGGCTGTGCCAATTGGCGAAGAAACAGCTGAACGTTTGCTTGAAAAGCTTATCCCACGCATTAAAGCGCTTAAAGTTGGCTCGTCACTTGACAAGCAGGCTGATTACGGCCCGGTGGTTACCAAAGAAGCCAAGGCTCGCATTTTGGATTATGTCGATATTGGCGTTAAGGAAGGTGCAAATCTTGTAATTGATGGTCGTGGTTTTAATTTGCAAGGCTATGAAAACGGTTATTATGTTGGCCCATGTCTATTTGATAATGTGACGCGCGATATGCGCATTTATAAGGAAGAAATTTTCGGCCCAGTTTTATCAATTGTGCGTGCTGCTAATTATGAAGAAGCACTTAGCTTGCCTAATGACCATCTTTATGGCAATGGCGTTGCAATATTTACCCGCGATGGCGATACGGCTCGTGATTTTGCCGCCCGCGTTGAAGTTGGCATGATTGGCATAAATGTGCCTATTCCAACACCGGTTGCCTATTATACGTTTGGCGGCTGGAAAGCCTCGGTATTTGGTGATCTTAATCAGCATGGGCCTGATGCGTTCCGTTTTTATACACGCACAAAAACTATTACTTCGCGTTGGCCTTCCGGCATTCGTGAAGGGGCAGAATTTTCTATTCCGACTATGGAATAAGCATGTTATAAGTTAATTTTAAAGGCGGGCTATAAGTCCGCCTTTTTTATTGGTATTTTTGTGCTAGATATTAAAACATGCGTTAAAGATTAATATCGCATTTATAGTTATTATAATATTGGAGTTATTTTATGGGATTGCGGCTGACATCTGATTTTTATGTGGCGCAATTGATACGCAAGATTAATGGTGCCAATGGCTTTGCTTATCTTGTGCGACGCGGCGCAATAGAGGCTGGTACAATTTTTATCATGCAGCGTCTTAAAAATAACCAAGTTGACTTATTTGGACCGGCACCCCAAAGCTTTTACGAAGAAGCAGAAAATGACGGTGGTAGGTTGTTTATAAAAATTTTAACTGATGCAGAAGAAGTAAATGCGGTTGAAAAGCTAGAAAAAGAGCTTCGTTTTGATCCTGATATTTGGCTTGTTGAAGTTGAAAATATTGATGATTTGACAACTTATATAAATATTGTGTGATTAATTTGTGATTGTTAGCTTGGGTCACAACCCCAATATAGCTATAAACTTATGTCTATTTTCAGCTTGATTAAAAATTTTGCTCTTTTATTCTTTTTTAAATTTAGCCAATAGAGTTTATTTGGCTGCTTATATTAAAGAGATTTGATAAAATATTGAATGCAAAACTAAGTCTATTTAAAAGGAAATTAACCAATGGCGCTAACGGCTGAGCAAAAAAAACTTATTTGGATGGCGGTAGTATTTACGCCATTATTTGTGGCAATTGGCCTAACAATCTCGCCGTTTTTGTTTATTAATGAAATGTGGCAATTTACAAATGAAAGGTTGAAGGAGTTAAGCGAAATCTACGCTAAAGCTGATATGGAGGTGCCAACAAATTTAAGTACACTCACATATGACAAGTTTTTTTGGCGAACGATAACTGACGCTTATATGCAACTTCCTATTCGGCTTGTCATAAGTTACATTTTGGTCGCTATTCCTATTGCAGTTTTTTCTGCCCTTTATTCCTTTATATATCAAAAAAATAAGTCAATTATTTTGATGGTCATTATTTGGGGTATTGCTGCTGAATGTCTTTCTTATGTGCTAAATAAGTTCTTTTTCACCGATACTTTATTAATGATGGATCACTTTATTGGGCGTATTATTGCTGTAACTTTAATTTTTGCTATGACAGTTTCTGCCCTTATTATTGGTATTCTTATGCACAAATCTTCGAAAAAGAGTGCAGGGTAGGGATTATCTTTGGTGTTGTAAAAGCGTTTTAATTTTACTTTAAAGCCTAAAAGTGTTTTAAACGATTTTAAAAGCTGTAACTCCGTTTCATGAATGCCGACAATGCCACTATCATTTGATAATATTGACGAAACGATTGACGTTTTTCATCGTGGTCGTTTTGCTCTTGTGCAGCCCCGTAATTTTGGGCATCGCTCCGGCATGGATGCCATGATGCTTGCGGCCTTAGTACCAACGGATTTTAGCGGCCAATTGGTTGATCTTGGTGCGGGTGCAGGCGCGGCAGGTCTTGCTGTTGCTTCGCGCTGTGATAATGCCAAAATAACTTTGGTGGAGCGCTCACGCCTTATGGCGCAATACGCACAAAAGACATTGCACTTACCCGAAAATATTAAATTTAAATCCCGGACATCATTGCTAAATGCTGATGTAACATTGCGTGGAAAGGCTCGTTTAGAAGCAGGGCTTATTGATAATAGCTTTGATTTTGCAATTATGAACCCGCCATTTAATGAACAATCTGATCGCGCAACGCCAGATAAGGAAAAGGCCGATGCGCATGTGATGACAAAAGGCATGTTTGATGCTTGGCTTCGCACTGCCGCCGCACTGTTGCGCCCGGGTGGTTTTATAGGGTTAATTGCGCGCCCAACCTCGCTTGAAGATATATTGCCTGCCTTGCAGGGGCGCTTTGGTGGTGTGGTTATTATTCCTATTTATCCACGCCCCCATCAAGCAGCAATTCGTATTTTGGTTTATGCAAAAAAGGGTAGCCGCGCTGCATTGTCTTTTGCTAGCCCAATATTATTGCATAATGCTGATGATAATAAATTTTCACCTAGAACCGATGCAATCTGCAACGGAATATTGAGTGTTTGGGATAAATATGATGAATAGTCGCAGAATAATTGTGTCGCTACTTGCGAGAGCCTATCCAAAAACCTATTAAATAAGTCAATATAATTTTGAAAATGGAGATGTAGCTTGGCTAACTGGATTAAAAAACTAATTCCTCGTAAATTTCGTTCTGAAGGCGTAACTATTCCAGTTGTGCGGTTGCAAGGTGTCATTAGTTCTTCATCATCGGCACTTAAAAGCAATTTGTCGCTTGCAAATTGTGCAGAGCAGCTTGAGCGCGCTTTCAATATGAAAGAAGCACCTGCCGTTGCTATTGTTATTAATTCGCCCGGTGGTTCGCCAGTGCAGTCGCGGCTTATTTATAAGCGTATTCGTGACCTTGCTAGCGAAAAAAACAAGCGTGTGCTTGTCTTTGTTGAAGATGTGGCGGCATCAGGAGGTTATATGATTGCTTGTGCAGGCGATGAAATCTTTGCCGATCCTTCATCGGTGGTTGGCTCAATAGGCGTTGTTTCTTCCTCATTTGGTTTTCCTGAATTAATGAAGAAAATTGGTGTTGAGCGCCGTGTTTATACCGCAGGTAAGAACAAGGCGACTTTGGATCCTTTTTCTCCAGAAAAAGAAAGTGATATTAATCATTTAAAAGAGTTGCAGTTGGAAATTCATGAAACTTTTATTAATTTGGTAAAAAATAGTCGTAAAACCAAATTGAGCGACAATGAAGATCTTTTCACTGGCATGTTCTGGACTGGTATTAAAGGTAAAGAATTAGGCTTAGTTGATGGGCTTAATGATATTCAAAGCGTGTTAAAAGACCGCTATGGCAGCAAAATGCAAATGCGGTTGATCAATGCATCAAAAGGCTTGCTTGGACGTAAATCGCCATCGGGAATTTATGCTGATATTGCTGGTCAAGCAATTGGCAATATTGTTGATGTTGCTGAAGAGCGTGCCTTATGGTCGCGCTACGGGCTTTAAACCTATTACATAAAAGGGCGGCAGCAATGCCGCCTTTTCTTTTTTACTGCCAATTCTTAAATGACATAATATAATGCTAGGGGCTGACACCTGACTTTATATAAGTTAGGGTCTCTTTATGTATGTAAGGCATTGTAAACTAACAAGAAATAAGCAGTTGGAGCTTATGAAATACTTCATTGCGGGTTCAACCGCTAGAACAGCTGCTGATTTGGCTGGTATTCATCGCAATACAGCTGTACGCTTTTTTCATAAATTGCGATGTTCAATTGCCGTAAAACAACAGGAACGTGCGGAACAATTTGCGGGTGAAATCGAATTAGATGAAAGTTATTTTGGAGGTCATAGCAAAGGCATGCGCGGTCGAGGAGCTAGCCAAGTAAAGTTGCTGTCTTTGGTATTCTTAAGCGAGGTGGTCAAGTTTATACACAAATCATCTTGGATGCTAAAACAGATACGCTTATGCCTATAATCCGCCAGAAAATCGTACCGGACAGCATTGTTTATACAGATTGTTGGCGAGGATATAATGCGCTTGATGTTTCAGAATTTAAACATTTCCGCATTAATCATTCAATCTTATTTGCGAATGAAAAGAACCATATTAATGGCATTGAAAATTTTTGGAACCAAGCCAAACGACATATGAGAAAGTTTAACGGAGTTCCAAAAGAGCATTTCAATCTTTTCTTGAAAGAATGTGAATGGCGCTTTAATATCGGTACACCTAAACAGTTGCTAGATGATCTTAAAATCATCCTTAAATCACAATCTTAGGTGTCAGCCCCTAATGCTATTATTGATGGTTAGGCAAATAACAGGTCAAAATTTATGTAGCCCAATCTATTAACATTTTTTTTAAGTTAAGCTGTGCGATACCATACCCAAAATTGAAAACGCTAAGCATATATTGTTGCTTAGGTTGTGATATTCCATTTGTATTAGGTGCTGCTGAGGGTAGATTTTCCTCGCCGAAATAATCAATTGGTGATTTCTTTAACTAGCAAAGCGAGGGCATTTTCGTTGGCTAGCACTGGTAATGTGCGTATGGGGGCCATTGAATTCTTCTTCGGTGAGCCAAAAAAGAGAGTATTGGCAACCCAAAAATTCTATATTAAACCAGTTTTCATCAGTAACTGGCAAACTATCCAATCCTAAGAAGGCAGTGCCTCATTAAACATATCATCAACAAAAAAGCTTATAGCAACGAGTTCTAGCCCTTGCATGCGGTATTGCTCGGGTAGCTTGAGTGTAAAGGCGTGGCGCAACTGTGTTCCATGGACGGAACTGATCGGCATCTATAGTTGGTGGTAGTCCATAACACCCCCCCCATTTTATAAGGTCGCTCAGGTTATATAGCATTTGCGTCCGCAAGAGTTATAATTAGAATCTGATTATCCTTAACTCCAACTGTAAACTGCAAGCCCTCTTCGGGTCCGTCTTTAATTATTGCGCGTTTAAAACGCCACTTATATTCATTGCACGCATCAGAAATACTTATTGAGTTGGTATATCTTTATCGAAAGATAATGCGGGAGAGTCTTGCGTAATGACAGCTATAGAGATATTGGGAAGGATTGTTAAAACGTGATTTAGCCCATCTTATCATCAATTATTATGCGAGCGCTAACATCATCACATAAATGCCCTTCAGCGTGGCAATAAGGCTCTTCCCATCTGGCGCCTAACGCATTGCGTAACAAATACGTTTAATCTTTAGGGCGCAATTTTGCTAACAATTTATTTTTTACCAGCAGATAATCAACCCTCTTTAACCCTTAGCTTCATGCTAAAATATGATAAGGTTTTTAGTTTTATATTGTTTTGCTCTATTTTTTAAATTGGGATGATTGCTATTAAAAATATTAAATATTATTTATTTTAAAAATAAATGGCACTATGCCCTATTTTCGTTTCTATTTAATTCTATATTATAACAGATAAGGGACAAATCCCGCTCGGAAATGCGCTAATTTCACTTTTTTTATGGTATGGCGCTGTTATTTAGGGATATGTGTTCTATTGTGGAAGTCGGCTAACTTGTTTGCTAATGTAATTTGCATGCTGCGAAGAAAAGGGTTTTAAATATGTCTCGTTTTATCTTTTTGGCAATTGTCGTGGCTGGTCTTGTATATTTTTACAAGGTTTTAAAGCGTGAATCTAATCGCGTTGCTGTGCGGGTAAAAAGAGCTGAGCAAGAGCGCAAGAATGGCTCCAAAGGCACTTTGGTTCAAGATCCTAAGACGGGTGAATATCGGGTAGAAACTAATCAATTTTGATTTATTCCCTTGATCGCAAATGTTGGTTGCTTTCTGGCTGTCTCAGCCTTATAGCCAGTAGATGCTTTAAAAAGCAGATTATGTACTTTCTGTGTAAATCTAATGTATCGATTGGTTATGGCTCCATATTCTTTAAATGAAAATTTGGCTTTAAAAGACAGTTTAGTGAGTGAACAACCTCACGAGATTATAGAAGAGATTGCGCCGGCAAAACTTAATTTGTCGCTACATGTCATTGGACAGCGCAGTGATAATTATCATTTGTTGCAAAGCCTTGTTGTCTTCATGAATAATGGCGACATGATAAAGGTACAAGCGGCAGATAGCGATAGTTTTGCTATTTCTGGCCGTTTTGGTGGCGGTGAAGATTTTGGCGCAGATAATCTGGTTGTTAAAGCGCGCAATTTTTTACGTGATCTTATTGGGCAAGAGCGCTGTCCGCCAGTTGCCATTCATTTGGAAAAAAAATTGCCAATTGCATCGGGGATAGGAGGCGGTTCTTCTGATGCCGCAGCTACATTGGTGGCATTAATCCGACATTGGAATTTAATACCCGATGCTGATGATCGAGAAGCTGAATTGCAATTATTAACCAATAAAGTGCAAAGCCTTGGCGCAGATGTGCCAATGTGTTTGCATGGGGTGCTCTATCGCTCACCCCTGATCGCCACCGGTATAGGCGAAATATTAAAGCCGCTTGATGAATTTATTCCTTTGGATATTTTATTAATCAATTCAGGCGTGGCAGTTTCAACCCCGCAAATATTTGCCAAGTTAGAGAACAAAAATAATCCAGAGTTTAGCTGGACTGATGGTGAAGGGGCGCAATATAAGGGGTTGATTGAAAAATTGAAGACCATGCGTAATGATCTTTATCAGCCTGCATTACATCAATATCCGGCGTTGAAAACCATATTGCATACATTACAAGACCTTGGCGCCGATTTTGCTGCAATGTCAGGTTCTGGCGCGACATGTTTTGGTATATTTCCCAATGCCCAAGCGCTGCAGCAGGCCTATTTGGAAGCGCAGAAAATCTACCCCAATTATTTTCTCATGGCTGGAAAAAGCTACGGCGTTTAATGCACATATCTGCTAAATTTGCTCTTTTGCTATTTACAGCTCATAGTCTTTTTAGTCATTTTTCATTTGTTTTTGCGATACCACATGTGGGGTAAGTTTTGGAAAGTCACTCAAATATTTTTTGATATTCCATTTTAGCAAATGGATTTTTACCGTAGCGATTTGAATCAGGTGGTCCTTCTTTGCAAAGTAGATAAATATAATAAAGCCACGGAGCTTCACCAACATACGGCATTTGTAACGCAATTAACACAAACCAAAAGTGCCAACCAGCCATGCCGATATCGTGAAAACGCCGTATGGATACACTCGCAAAAGGAATAAAGAAGATAACAAAAGGGATAAGCAATAAGGGCAGGCTTAACCAATAAATTGGCTTTTGCGGATCCATTGGCTCTATAAAATATGTTAATGTCAGAAAGAGAATTAAATATATTATATTGAAGACAAGTGCAAACCACCAATATTCTGAGCGTGATGCTCTGCCTGTGGTAGATGCATATTTATGCGTAAAACATGTATGGAGTGAAGTTTTGAAATTCATTTTTGTGTCTTTATTTGTTTCTATTTTTATTTAACGAAATAAAATCTATTTTTCTAGATTAAAGTTGTGTACTTAATGGTTTTTATCTAAAAAAATGCTACAGTATTTTTAAAAATATTGGAGATATTATGCAAATTGAGTTTTTAAACAATACATGCTGGCGTAATATTGGTAAAAGCTTTTTGCTATGCTTTAGTTTAGCCATGACTTGCGAAATAACTTTGGCTAATGATAGTAGTGCAGGATTAGCTGCAGGTGGGCTTGTTCTTCAAAAGTTAGAAGATATAGCAATGGTATCAGAAGAGTTATATATTTCAGTTGATAAAATTGAAGTGAATTATATATTTGAAAATCGCAGTAAAAAAGATATTATGACTATTGTTGCTTTTCCAATGCCTCCTTTTGAATTTGATGCAAATGGTGAACCTTTTGACGATCAATATAATAGGCCCTACATCGATGATAAGCATCTCGATAATTATTTAGATTTTCATAGTTTTGTTGACGGTAAAGCTGTCGCAACAAAAAGCACCCGTAAAGTGGTGAGGGATAGCGGAGATTTTCCATCTGAAGCTACGCTTTATGTCACGTTTTATTGGCAACAAACTTTTCCTGCGGGTAAAAAAATTAAGGTTCGCCATTCTTACACGCCTAGTACAACTACTGGCATTCCGCAATCGGTAAATTGGATAAAAGAAAATTATTTAAATAACGACACTTATTGCCCAGATAAAAACTTCATAGCAGCATTAAACAAATATGAAAAAGCTAATTACGATAGTGGTTATCATGGGATTGACTATATTTTAACTTCCGGAGCCAATTGGGCAGGCGGTGTTATTGAAGATTTTCGTCTTATTATTGATAAAGGAAAACCGGATGCATTTGTAACATTTTGTGGTGATGGTGTTCAAAAAATAAGCCCAACCCAATTTGAAATGCGCAAAAAAAAATATGTTCCTAAAAAAGATCTTTCGATTTTTATTCTGAGTAATTTTAGCAATCCTAATCAATAGGTAATTTGAAAAATTGACTGCTATATAACTTAGGGGAAGCGACTATTTAAACGTCTTACAGTTTCTAAGATTTGCTTTTTTGCTATTAGAAGTTTTATTCTATCAGAAAATTAAATGCGTTTATTATATTTATCTTGCTATGCTTTAATGACAGGATTATTTTGGTAAAATTAGGCTAGATTGCCAATGCGGCTATTCAAATATTGATTTGACGCCCTTTTCACTCAGTTGCTAACTTTCCCATGTCCTATCTTAATTATTTAAACGACGTTGTTTATTTTGTTCTTTAATTTCTCTATATTTTATGACTTCAGCCATTCTGTTGCGAACAAATTCTGATTTATCGTTTAACAACCTTTCAATCATTTTATGCGGTAAAGCAGGATTACCGCATAATGATGCACGAACATTTTCATTCTGTTCAATTAAATATTGGTAAGTGCTAGGTAACAAAGGCCATTTCGTGCATACTATAGATTTTATTCTATCATCTCCTCGCCTAGCAATTTTATCGATAATATCAAATGGTAAATTTTTTATAAACATTAATATATCGTCGTATTTAGGATCTGTATTAAAAATATTTTCAATATCATTCCTATTTAGATTTAAAGATTTAATTTGATCTTTTGTAATATAATCATTCGTTTCATATAAATTTAAGAAAAATTTTGTTTTATTTTCTTCCATAAATAGATCTCTCTAACAGCACTTGCTAACCTTGCAGTCATTAACTGAAGATAATATGTTTTCCCAAAAGACAGAGCGCTCAAGGTCTAAATGCGTCAAATTTCAACTTTGCTACACGGCCTTTTAATATCCTGTTTGAACAACGAGTGATTAACTATATCTATATCGCGTTTCACAGATTAGTTTAAAGGCTCTTGTCTTTCTATTATTCGTCATCTTTGTTCCACTATTATTTTGAAAAGCATATATATCAACGCCATTTGCCCCAAGATATTTGCTACATTGACGAGTAATTGATTTACTTAACATGATTTTCAACGGGCGCAATACAAGTAAATAGTCTTACCTGAGTATTCTCAACTATCAAAAAATGAGATTTATCAATTACTTTTCTAGTGTTGCAAATTTTTTATTCTATAGTAATAGACTTACCACTATATTCGGGATTTTTGCTTATCTAAGTTAGCGTTTCACTTAAATTACCATGTTCTTCAGCATCATTATGTATAAGCAACGCTCTAGGACGTTTATAATATAATATTTCATTTTGGGCAGGCGGTGTTATTGAAGATTTTCGTCTTATTATTGATAAAGGAAAACCGGATGCATTAATAACATTTTGTGGTGATGGTGTTCAAAAAATAAGCTCAACCCAATTTGAAATGCGCAAAAAAATTATGTTCCTAAAGAAAATCTTTCGATTTTTATTCTGAGTGATTTTAGCAATTCTAATCAATAGGTAATTTGAAAAATTGACTGCTATATAACTTAGGGGAAGCAACTATTTAAACGTCTTACAGTTTCTAAGATTTGCTTTTTTGCTATTAGAAGTTTTATTCTATCAGAAAATTAAATGCGTTTATTATATTTATCTTGCTATGCTTTAATGACAGGATTATGTTGGTAAAATTAGGCTAGATTGCCAATGGCGTTATTCAGATATTGATTGCCGCACTTATATGGCTAGTTAGTCGCTAAAATAATAGCAATATTAAAACTTAATTTACGGAGTTTACCATGCTCAAGGGAGCCATTACCGCACTTATTACGCCATTTTCTGAAACTGGAGAGGTTGATGAAAAAGCGTTGCGCGACCTTGTGGAGTGGCAAATTACCGAAGGTATACATGGGCTTGTGCCAGTTGGCACTACAGGTGAATCGCCGACTTTAACCCATGAAGAGCATAAGCGTGTTGTTGAATTAACAATTGAGCAAACTAAGGGGCGTGTACCTGTTATTGCTGGTGCTGGTTCAAATAGTACGGCTGAAGCCATTGAGCTCGTTCAATTTGCTGAGACTGCGGGTGCAGATGCTGCGCTTGTTGTGACACCATATTATAACAAGCCAAATCAACGTGGTCTTTATGCGCATTTTGCCGCTATTGCCAAAGCAACGATTTTGCCAATTGTTATTTATAATATTCCTGGTCGGTCGGTTATTGATATGACATCAGAAACCATGGGACGTCTTGCCAATGATTTTGATAATATCATTGGTGTAAAGGATGCAACTGGCAAAGTAGAGCGCGTATCAGAGCAACGCGTGACTTGTGGTGATGGTTTTATCCAATTATCGGGTGAAGATGCAACTGCCCTTGGTTTTAATGCGCAAGGTGGTGTTGGTTGTATTTCCGTTACATCCAATATTGCGCCACGCCTTTCATCTCTCTTTCAAGAAGCTTGCCAGACAGGTAATTATGAAAAGGCAAGAGAAATTCATGAAAAGTTAATGCCATTGCATAAGACTTTATTTCTTGAGCCAAATCCAACTGGTGTTAAATATGCGGCACAGCAATTAGGGCTTTGTGAAGCGCATTTGCGTTTGCCTTTGGTTGCAATCGAAGCTGAAACTGCCCACAAAATTGATGCGGCAATTGCCCATGCAGGGCTTGTAAAACGCTAAAAATATAGTATTTAGGATTTATGACAAAAAAAGATAAGCCAGAGCGTAAGATTATTGCCGAAAATCGCAAGGCACGCTTTAATTTTGAGATATTGGATACATTAGAGGCGGGTTTAGTGCTTAGCGGCACTGAAGTAAAGTCTTTGCGCGCTAATCATGCCAATATTGCGGAAAGCTATGCTAGCTTTGAAAATGGTGAATTTTGGCTTATTAATTCTTATATTCCTGAATATAAGCAGGGTAATCGATTTAATCACGAGCCCAGGCGTTTGCGCAAACTGCTTGTCAGTAAACGTGAAATGTCCAAGCTTTTTCAGGCTGTATCGCGTGATGGTATGACAGTTGTGCCATTGCGACTTTACTTCAACTTACGTGGTCGCGTTAAAATAGAGATTGCTGTGGCACGTGGTAAGAAGAACCATGATAAGCGTGAAACTGAAAAGAAGCGCGATTGGAACCGCGAAAAATCAAGATTGTTGCGTGATCGCGGTTAGGTTTTATAGTTTTTTAATTTATAGAATAATCAAAGGCTTGGATCTCTTGAATGGATTCAAGCCTTTTTATTAGCTTGTTATGAAAGTTTTTTATCACCTGATTTGATAGTGATTTATGTAGGTAGTCTATATAGAAATTTCACGAAAAAACATCCGTATCAACGTCTTTACTAAGCGGGTTGGGTCCATATTGATTCAAGCCATCTGTGCCTTTGAATAAAAATGGAATGTGTAAAAGAAGCTGCAAAATGATATTAAGTCCCAGTAAGATATACATGTCATCGTTGTAAATAATCCTATTTATGACTAAAAAAATTAGAAAATAAGGAATTAACATTGTTATGATGAAGGGGCTTGCCCATATTGATGATATATTGCGATCATGGAGGCGACGAGACGCTGCAGCTAAAAATGGAGTAAATAGTATTATCTCAATAATAAAAGCTATAATGATACTAAGAGCAATGCGGTTTTGCGAACCAGTAAATGATGATGAACTTGTAAAATGCAGTATAAAAGCTTTTGAAGTCTGAGTGGCGATATAATATGCGATTAAATTTGCCAGTCTAAACCACCAAAATTCTGATCGGCAAGCGCGCCCGCTAAATGTTGCGTATTTCGTGATGAAAGCACTGCGAATTGCTTCAACAAATCCCATCGGACACCCTTTATAATTAAATCATTTTCAATGATTAATTCTATTACTTACTTTGTTTCAAATTTGTAATGATTAAGTCGATCTAGTCAATGAATATGTGGCAATAGATTATTGTAATTTAACTTATCCGGCAAATAATGTCGCTTAATTGGTACGCAGTATTGGGCAGGTTTCAGATTGTGGAATATTTTTAAATTATTCTAGTTTGCTGTTGTTATTCTTGTGCTTCCATTGCAAGACTGTGCTTCGCAAATGGCAATGGGGCATTATTGATAGAATATCAATGGCATGGGAGTGAGGAAATAAATGGTGGCTGATAAAAGCTTACAGGTGCAATTGAGCCGTAGCAAACAGGTTGATATTGGTGAAATTCTTGATAATGGATCCTTTACACCATTGCAGGTTTTTATTGTGGTTATTATTGCTCTTGCAATTATTCTTGATGGTTTTGATAGTCAGCTACTTGCCTATGCCATCCCAACAATGATGAAAGATTGGGGGTATAGCGAGCGCAGTGTCTTTACTTTTGCTGTTGTTGCAAGCTCGGTTGGTATGGTTATAGGTAGCCTTATTGCTGGCTATTTAGCCGATAAAATTGGTCGCCGTCGCCTTATTTTGATAACATTAACACTATGTGGTCTTTCCACTATGCTTATAGGTCTAGCAGGCAATGTTCATCATGTGATGATATTTCGTTTTTTTGCTGGTATTGGCATTGGTGGTGCTCTACCTGTTTGTACAACTTTGTCGGCTGAGTTTTCGCCACTGCGTTATCGCACGATGATTATTACCGCTTCTATCGTTTGTGTGCCGCTTGGCGGTATGCTTGCAGGTTTTTATTCGAAGATGGTTCTTGTTGAACTGGGCTGGCAAAAGACCTTTTTTATTGGTGGCTTCTTGCCGCTTGTCTTATTGATTCTTCTTTGGTTTACGTTGCCAGAGTCACCTAAATATATGGCTCGTCATAAAGTGCGTTGGCAAGAGCTTCAAAAACTCTTATTAAGATTAAAGCGGCCAACAGTTTGCGATGTCGAATTTGTTGAAAAAAATGACGCTGGTTCACCATTAGCAAAAACCAGTTTTGGTGCTTTATTATCACATGGGTTTGCGCGTAATACAGTTGCTATCTGGTTTGCGTTTTTCTTCTGTATGAGTGCGGTATATTCGGTTTTTGGTTGGTTGCCAGCTATTCTCGCCTCTCATAACATAGATGCAAGCATAGCAGGTGATGGTCTCACTGCTTATAATATTGGCGGTATTATCGGATCGCTGCTTTGCGCTTTTGCTATTTCTCGTTTTGGATCATTCAAGGCGCTTGGAACCTGCGCGATCGGTGGCGCGCTGTCGATACTTGCCCTTTTGTTGTTTAATGTTAGCGAGCATATCAGCTTGATGTTAATTTTATTAACTGTTCATGGCTTTTTTGTTAATGCTGTTCAGTCACCACTTTATGCTTTGGCAGCATTTTTATATCCAACTCAAATGCGTGCCACCGGAACTGCAACCGCTGCTGCTTTTGGGCGTTGTGGCGCTATTTTAGCAGGTATTTGTGGTGGATTTATTGCTGGGCTTACGAGTTATATCTGGCTGCTAGGATTTGCGATGTTTGGCGTATTTATCGCACTTATTTGCCTCAAAAACCATATTCCTGCAGTTAGAAGAACAAAAAGCAAGTTAACCACTATTGTTTAAAATAATTGTGCTGCCTCGCCATAAAAGAGGCCGCAACCGGTGGATGTTATAGATAAAACAGGAGAAAAAGCTCTAATTATAGACGCTTATATATCTTAAAACGATAGCTAATTTAAAATTTAGAAGATTTGTTTTTAGGGGATGGTATTTCGGTTGCAATTCTTGCTTTAATAAAATGCAGGTATTTATATTCAGGTGGTTGATGTTCAATTGGCTAGTATTCAATTGATGGGTGAGTTGTCACGATTAAATTAATTATGTTTTGACCTCATTGCAAAAAATATTGCACTGCGTCATTCACTATATTTAATTATCTGGTTCGTTTAATTGCGTAATTCATTGCCAAGATCGGCATCGATAATTAATTGACGAGCTTCTTGCACCTGATCTGATTCCACCAATATGCGTTTTTGGAGAAAGCCAAGCGATCCTTCCAACACGCTCATATGGGTGTCTGTAACCATGTAATAAATACCAGCTTCTTTTAATAAAACTTCGATAACCGATATAATAACTGCATCATTGGTGCGTATAATTTCTATCATGCCAAATAATTACATGAAATTTACGTCTTGCAAAGGAAAATGGTGAAATTTATCCGCTTTTTTTCAAAAAAATAATTTAATAAATGCAGAATTAGCTATTTCGCGCTTGAGCAAGTCCAAAGCCTCCCTTATGGTGGCGCAAAATATGCTTGGCTAAAGGGCCAATTGGCGTCAACCGGGAAAAATAACATGCAAGCTTCTATTCAGCCACTTATCGACCTTACTCGCTCCGATATGGAAGCAGTTAATCAGCTTATTCTATCAAAAGCTGGTTCAGATGTTGAAATGATTCCCGAAGTTGCTAATCATTTGATTTCTTCAGGTGGTAAAAGATTGCGGCCCATGATTACCTTGGCAAGTGCTCGTATGTTTGGTTATGAAGGTAACCATCATGTGGCTTTGGCAACCGCAGTTGAATTTATGCACACGGCAACACTTCTTCATGATGATGTGGTTGATGAAAGTGATTTGCGCCGTGGTAAATCTACAGCTCGAATGATTTGGGGCAATCAGGCAAGTGTGCTTGTTGGTGATTTTCTTTTAGGACAAGCTTTTAAGATGATGGTTGATGTTGGTTCATTGCCGGCATTGGATGTTCTTGCGCAAGCCGCTGCTGTCATTGCAGAAGGTGAAGTCATGCAGCTTGCTGCGGCAAAGCATATTGGTACCACGGAAAATGAATATCTTGCGGTTATCAATGCCAAGACTGCAGCGCTTTTTTCTGCAGCTGCCGAAGTGGGGCCGATTATTGCTGGCCAAGACGATAATTGCCGCAGAGTGCTTGCCTCTTATGGTACTAATCTAGGTCTTGCTTTCCAATTGATTGATGATGCGCTTGATTATGGTGGCAACTCTAAAGATCTTGGAAAAAATGTTGGTGATGATTTCCGTGAAGGAAAAATTACTTTGCCTGTCATTTTAAGCTATGCTCGTGGTGATGCGGAAGAAAAGCAGTTTTGGAAAACTGCAATGGAAGAGGGGGCAAATGATGATAAATCCCTTGAAAAAGCAATCCTACTTATGAAAAAGCATGACAGTTTGCACGATACTATCGTTAAAGCCCGCGAATTGGGTGAAAAAGCAAGGCAGGATCTTGAAACCATAGCTGAAAATAGCGAACGTCAAGCTTTGATTGAAGTGATCGATTTTTGTATATCGCGGGTTAATTAATATTTGCCGTTAAAAGGGCTTAATCATTACTTAATGATAGCTTATATGATTTTGATATGGTTAATGGAACTTGGTCTTTATTATTGATTAAATTGTTCGCGTATTCGATTTTAAACGTAAATGAAAAGGCGAACAGCAATATTTGTGAATTTTGGGATTTTGTTTCGTAAATTCAACCCATTTTAGTTAGCCTTGATGAAATTGATTTGAATAAAATAGTTCAAAATGGCAAATTTAATTATCTTTTTGATAAGTTTTTATTTGCATAGTTGAATATTTGAGTTTGTATATTTTGCAGCAGTTTAAAAATTGATAATGCTTTAATTATCAATATTGGGAAACAGGGAAAATTCTATGCGGCGTAACATCCTTTCTCGCTCCTATAAGGCGGTTTTAGTTAGTGCATTCTTGTCTAGCCTTTCACTTCCTGCTTTGGCAGCAACGCAGCTTCCCCCTGCAAGATCTTTTTCTGGTGCTTATTTGGCCGGGCGCATTGCAATAAGTGATCGTCAGCCGGATATTGCCATTAGCTACCTAAATCAAGCGCTTGATTTTGATCGTAATAGTGTAATGGTGCAACGCGATTTATTCCTCACCTTGATGGCAAATGGTAAATTTAATGAAGCTGTTCCTATTGCTATTTTATTGCGCAATAATAAAGAATTAGAACGTTTTACAAAGCCAGTTATTGCGGCCGATGCTATGAACCGCAAACATTTTAAGCAAGCAATTAGTGTGATGAAATATTCAAATCCTGATTCGCTTGATACCATTACTTGTGGCACTTTTGTTGCTTGGGCAAAATTTGGTCAAGGTCAGCGCCGCGCTGCAATTAATGATATTGTTGGGTTTCAAGGACAAGAATGGTTTCCTTTTTTCAAAAATTACCATTTGGCTTTAATGTATAGTTTAAACGGGCAAAAGGTTGAAGCTGAAAAGGCATTTGCTGCTGCATTAAAGGATCAGGAAAGCGGTGCTGCCTTTCCAGATACTTATGAGCGGGTTATTATTGCCTATGCTAATTTTCAATGGCGCAATAAAAATATACGAGGTGCGATTGAAACCTTATCTAATGGTGAAAAACTATTATCTGGCCGTGATACGCTTACTAATATGCGTATAGCGGCACAAAATGGTCAGCAGCCTACAGTTATTGTCCAGTCTGCTAGTGATGGTGCAAGTGAAATTATTTATAATATTGGCACTGCGCTTAACCGCGCTAATGCTGAAAATGTAGCAGCTCTTTACTTACAAATTTCACTCGCTATGCGTCCCAATAGTGAAGCAACATTATTTCAACTTGGTGACTTATCTGCGAAGACCGAGGATCATAAAAAGGCCATTGAATATTATGGGCAGATTAAGCAAGGCTCGCCTTATTATCGCGATAGCCAATTACGCTTAGCGTTAAATCTTGCCGATTCAGGACAGGAAGATAAAGCTGTTGAGCTTTTAAATAGTTTGGTCAAACAGTTTGGTGCAGATGAACGGGTCTATACTGGTCTTGCTAGCATTTATATGCAAAAGGAAGATTTTGCCAATACTGTGCAAATATTGGATCGATATTTAAATCAGCTCACCACAACACGCCCCGAAAACTGGCCATTATTTTATCAACGTGCTATTGCCTATGAACGTTTAAAGCTTTGGGATAAGGCTGAACTGGATTTTAATAAAGCATTGGAATTGCAACCCAATCAGCCACAAGTGTTAAACTATCTTGGCTATTCGCTTGTTGATCGTGATATGAAGCTTGAAGAAGCTTTAAAAATGCTCAAAAAAGCGGCTGAGTTGCGCCCGCAAGACGGTGCAATTATTGATTCTCTTGGCTGGGCTTATTATAAGCTTGGTCGCTTTGATGATGCTGTGCGTGAGTTAGAACGCGCAGTAAAATTGCGTCCGGAAGATTCAGCAATTAATGACCATTTGGGGGATGCCTATTGGATGGCTGGGCGCAAGCTTGAAGCAACCTTCCAATGGCACCATGCGGCCGATAATAGTAAGATTGAGCCAGATGAGCTAAAAAAAGTTGAACAAAAATTAAAGCACGGCTTAAAGGCTGATGGTAGCATTAATGAAAAGCCCGATGAAGAACATGCGTCCAGCGATAAGCCAAAAGATGAGCCAACAGATGCAACCTCAACGGAAGGTACCGCGCCGGCTCAAAGCCAAGGCGAAGATGCGCCTTCTCAAGAGCCTTCTAAACCTGATGCAGCTGAATAGTTGCCGGCAAATTTGCTTTTGTTCAATTTAATAGATTGAGACGGGCAAAGGAAATTATTACAGAATATAAGCCTCTTATTTTCAAAATAAGGGGCTTTTTTGTTTCGTAATCGCTCTTTTTTGAAATATCTAAAGTCCCATTTGTCTTTGATATTGTATTGCTTCTATAATTGCATTATGCCAAAAACATTAATGCGAATTTTATAGCAGTTTTTAAAAGGGGTTTTGTTGTGAGCCTGCCCAAAAGTCTTGAACCAAGTCATCAGGATCAAAATTATCTTGATCCAAGCCGGTCCTTTCAGGGACTTATCTTAACGCTCCAAAACTATTGGGCAAAATATGGCTGTGCCATTATGCAACCCTATGACATGGAAGTCGGCGCTGGAACATTTCATCCAGCAACAACTTTGCGCTCTTTAGGGCCGCGCCCTTGGAAAGCTGCTTATGTGCAACCATCACGCCGTCCAACCGATGGGCGCTATGGCGAAAATCCTAACCGCTTACAGCATTATTATCAATTTCAGGTTTTGTTAAAGCCATCACCACCAGATTTGCAAGAGCTATATCTTGGTTCCCTAAATGCTATTGGTCTTAACACCAATTTGCATGATGTGCGCTTTGCCGAAGATGATTGGGAAAGCCCAACGCTTGGCGCATGGGGACTTGGTTGGGAATGCTGGTGCGATGGTATGGAAGTATCGCAATTTACTTACTTTCAGCAAGTATGTGGCGTTGAGTGTTCGCCGGTTTCAGGTGAGCTCACCTATGGTTTAGAGCGTCTTGCTATGTATCTGCAAGGGGTTGAAAATGTTTATGACCTTAATTTTAATGGTCGTGAAGGCGATGAGAAAATCACTTATGGTGATGTATTCTTGCAATCGGAAAGAGAGTTTTCAAAGTTTAATTTTGAAATAGCCGATACTGAAATATTGCATCGCCATTTTATTGATGCCGAAAAGGAATGCGCGGCTATTCTTGACGCAGGTAAGCCTTTGGAAGAGGGCGGTTTACATCGTTGTGTTTTCCCAGCCTATGATCAATGTATCAAAGCCAGCCATATTTTTAATCTCTTACAGGCGCGCGGAGTTATTTCTGTAACCGAGCGACAAAGCTATATTTTGCGTGTACGTGATCTTGCCCGCCGGTGCGGCGAAGCATTTTTGCAAACCGAAGCTGGTGGCGCCAATTATAATCGTGGAGATCTATAATGCCCGACTTATTGATTGAATTATTTTCTGAAGAAATTCCTGCGCGCATGCAAAAAAAAGCAGCAGCAGATTTGAAAAAAATGGTGACTGACCGTTTGGTTGATGCAGGTCTTACCTATGAAGCCGCACGTGAATATTATACGCCGCGCCGCCTTGCTTTGGATTTGCGCGGCCTTACCGCAAAATCACGAGATATTGCTGAAGAGCGTAAAGGCCCATCAGTTAAAGCACCAGAGGCCGCCATTGCTGGCTTTTTACGCTCAAGTGGTCTTGATAATATTTCACAAGCTGAAATTGTTAATGATCCTAAAAAAGGCGACTTTTATGTAGCCAAAATAAACAAGCCTGGCCGTAAAGCTGAGGATATTATTGCTGAAATAATGCCTGATATTATTCGCAATTTTCCTTGGCCCAAATCTATGCGTTGGGGTAATGGCAATTTGCGTTGGGTGCGGCCTTTACATTCGATTATTTGTTTGTTTGGCCCTGAAATAGGCGAAACAGAAATAGTCGATTTTGAAGTTGATGGTATTAAAAGTAGCAACTTCACCTATGGCCACCGTTTCTTAAGTGACGGTGAGCCCATCACTGTGCGCCGCTTTGAAGATTACGTCACCAAGCTTGAAAATGCTAAGGTTATTCTTGATGCCGAGCGCCGCCGCGAAATTGTTTTGGCAGATGCTCGTAATCTTTGCTTTGCTAAGGGGCTTGAGCTAGTTGAAGATGAGCAACTTGCTGATGAGGTTGCAGGTCTTGTTGAGTGGCCAGTTGTTTTGATGAGTGAATTTGAGCCTGAATTTTTGGCTATTCCGCCAGAGATTGTTCGCCTTACTATCCGTACCAATCAAAAATGCTTTGTGACCCGTCCACGCGGCGAAACGGAAGCTTTGTCCAACCATTTTATTCTTGTGTCCAATATTGAAGCGAGTGATAATGGCCAAGAAATCGTTAAGGGCAATGCACGTGTTGTGCGCGCTCGCCTTTCCGATGCGCTTTATTTCTGGCACACGGATCAAGCTGATTTGCCGGATTTAAATAAGCTTAGCTTATCAGCTAACCGCTTAGGGCTTGACCTTCAAAAGCCGCTAGATCAAAGAATGGCGCGTCTTGACCATTTACATGTGACTTTCCATGCAAAACTTGGTACGCAAGGCAGCCGTGTTACGCGCATTGCCGCGCTTGCACAGGAAATTGCACCATTATTGTCGGCTGATCCGCAAACGGCGCGCCGTGCTGCTTTGCTGGCTAAGGCAGATTTGCAAACCGAAGCCGTGGGCGAATTTCCAGAATTGCAAGGCGTTATGGGGCGTAAATATGCAACCTTGCAAGGTGAGAGTGAGGAAGTTGCTCGCGCTATTGAAGAACATTATAAGCCTATTGGTCCAACAGATAGCGTTCCCCACTCGCTTATATCTATTGCGGTAGCGCTTGCTGATAAAATTGACACGCTTTGCGGTTTTTGGTTTATTGATGAAAAGCCAACAGGCTCAAAAGATCCATATTCATTGCGTCGTGCAGCAATTGGTGTGATCCGTTTAGTTTTAGCTAAAGAAAAGCAAATCAATTTGTTACCTTTGCTACGCTTTGCTTTTAACTTGCATATGCGCTCCCATATTGAAAATGCTCTTTTTGCCTATGAAGCCAATTTGCGCAGCGAAAAATCTGGTGAGGTTGATGGTAACCAAGACTTTGACAATGCGTTGCGCATGGAAGAAGATCGCATCACCCAAGATTTAAATGCCAAAATTGAGCCAATCATTGTTGATCTACTTAGCTTCATGCATGAGCGTTTTAAAGTCCACATCAAGGATGAAGGCGCACGGTATGATGCAATTGATGCCGTGTTAACTCCGCTTGCTGATGACTTATTACAGGTTGCACGCCGTATTGAGTCATTGATTGTATTTATTAATACTGATGACGGTGGCAATTTGCTAGCAGGTACCAAGCGTGCAGTTAATATTCTTGAAGCTGAAAAGAAAAAGAATACTCAAATTGCCGATCATGTGGACCCAAGCTTGTTGATTGAAGAGCAAGAAAAAGCACTTTATCAAGCGGTGCAAAAATGTGAACAAGAGGTTGCCCGCTTCATGAGTGAGAATAACTATGCCATGTCTTTGGCAAGTCTTGCTCAACTCCGTGCGCCAGTTGATGCGTTCTTTGACGATGTCTTGGTCAATGATGAAAACACTGCCATTCGCGCTAATCGCCTAGCCTTGCTTGAATGCATTCAAAAATTAACCGCTCAACTTGCTGATTTTAGCAAATTGGTTGTTGCTTAATAAATGCCGTAATGCAGAAAATAGTAAAATATAAACTGGATTAGTTGTAAGTTATTAAATCCAGTTTACAATAAAAAAAGTAGTTTTGTTGATATTCTAATAATATTGTAATGCAATTTACCTATCTCTTGCATCACATAGAATAAGCTATTAAAAATCCCTCAAGCTTTAAACTTGAGGGATTTTTTTATGAAGTTTATAAAAAAAATATTTACTATAATTTTGGTAATCTGTGCGGCCATTTGGGGCGCAGCCTATGGGCAAAAAATAGCTCATGGCGATTACTCATTGCCAACACGCGATGAAATACCATTTTTAAACCAAGCGCTGGATTATGTAACCCAGATTGTCTCGGCAGATCATTTGTCTTATAAATTATCACCAGTTAGTTTGCGTGATGCTCATAAGAATTATCCTGCAACAACTTATAAAAAAGTGTTTCAACCAGAAGATACTGGAACACCTCCAGCAGATATTTTTAATCTAATTAATTACCCTGCCAAAGATGGTAATCTTGCCGCTTTTCTTAGTCCTGATCCTAAGGATGGTAAAAAACATCCCGCAGCTATTTGGTTGCATGGCGGCTATGGCGGTATTGGTGAATTTTTTTGGGAGGATATTGAAGCAAGTAATGACCAAAGCGGTAAAGGCTTGCGCGACGCTGGTATTATTATGATGGTACCATCATTTCGCGGCGAAAATCATAATCCTGGAAAATTTGAAATGTTTATGGGTGAATTGGATGATCTGCAATCAGCGCTTGATTATTTAAAAAGCCAACCCTATGTCGATACAGATCGTATCTATCTTATCGGCCACAGTACTGGCGGTACAAATACTTTGCTTGGTAGCGAATATGTTGATGGTTTTCGTGCTGCATTCTCATTGGGCGGCATTCCAGACTTGAAACTGCGCTTACAATATGGCCGCATCAGTGTTGGCTTGCCATTTGTTAAAACAGATGAAGCCTTGGCCATTCGCTCGCCGCGTCTGTTTATAAATGATATAAAGTCACCAACTTTTTATTTTGAAGGCAGCGAAGGCTGGTGGGAAGAATTTGAAGAAGTGGCGCGTTATGCCCAAAACAAACAAATTCCATTCTTCATTAATAAAGTTCCCAATGCTGATCATTTTAATTATTTACAGCCAGCAGTTGCATTAATTGCACAAAAAATTAATGCCGATACGGGCGAAGCCAGTAATATTTCTTTTTCTGAAGCTGAACTAAAAGAAATTTCTAAAAATATTGTGCGGGAATAAATAGGCCTATTATAAAAAACGCGCCGAATGGATTTTTCCATTGGCGCGTTTTTACAAGGTGATAAAAGCAAAAATTATTAATGCTTATGATCGTGAGCTTGTTCAGCCTGATCTTTATTTGGGGTAGGGTGATCGTGGTTCATGGTTTTAGTGTCCATTGCTTCCACTTTAAAATCGACTTCCACTTCACCAGCTTTTTCAAAATAGAGTTTGCCTTTAAATTTTTCGCCCTGTTTTAGGCCATTTTTTAAATCCATGAACATGATATGATAGCTGCCAGGCTTAAACTCAATATCGCCGCCAACTGGAATTTCGATGCCATCGGTTAAATGGCGCATTTTCATAACGCCATCTACCATAGCCATTTCATGAATTTGCACATCATCAGATAGGTCGGCGGTTACTTTAACTAGCTTATCTGCAACATCACCCTTATTGATAATTTTAAAATAACCACCTGCAACCTTGGCCGTTGGTACTGTAGCGCGTGACCATGGATGGATTATTTCAAGATTACCAGCTTTGTATTCATGTGCTTGCGCCGATACAATTGTAAAAAGGCCTAAAATAATTGCAGCAATGCTACTAAATAGCGTGGTTTTGTTGGCGCTAGCCTTACATAAAAATGTCATTATATTCTCCATAAATAGTTTATTTAATTTAAGTGCTTATATTTATGAAGACGGGCGGTGCACGGGCTTGGTTGCTGGCATAATGTATTGCTACGCTATTTGCTGTAATAGGCAGCCATGTAATGAGATGGCCATCAATGTTGTCATGGGCGCAACTGCCTTTGACATTTTGATAGCTTAGGCAAAATGCACATAAAAAGCAGCCTTGCAAACAATGATCATGTTGACTTTGTTGCTCATGACTTTGCGGCTCATGACTTTGCGGCTTATGACTTTGCGGCGAATGAATATGCGTTGCTTTATTTTTGTCTATATCTTGGCTGCAAATGCTGGTTGCTAAAAACTCTAGGCGATCGAGTTGGCTTCTATGGCCAAGTGCTCCATAGGCCATAAAAATAGCTTGCAATAAAACCGACAGCACAAGCACCATAGATAGCAAAAAATGGTGCTGCTGTTTGATATTAAATAACGGCTTTGGTGTGCTATTACTAGGCAGCCTTTTATTCCTTGCCAGCTTCTGCCATGATAAAAATGGCAAGTCTTAAAATTCAACTTAAATCAAGCTTGTCAGCCCTATCTCTCTTTAAGCGAAATAAACACACTTAAGCAATGCGACAAAAAAACACGCTATAGGGTGAGAATATGTTGATCAATGAGGCGCACTGATCCGAAACGAACGGTTAGCAACAAAACAGCTGCACCAGTCACATTCCCCTCAACATCACTTAACGATTCGCAATCGCGTAAATCAATCGCTTCAATGATACCACGTGGTTCTCTTTGCAATATCTCATGGGTTATTTCTTTAAGCTTTTGGGCACTACGCTCGCCATTTTTAAAGGCCATATCAGCCGCTTGCCAAGATTGTGGGATGATAGCTGCGGCGCTACGGTCTTCTGGACTTAATAATGTATTGCGTGACGAACTTGCCACCATATCGCTATCACGCAAGGTAGGAACGCCGATAATTTTAACTGGAAAGGCAAGATCTTGCACCATGCGTTTGATGATGGTGATTTGTTGAAAATCCTTTTCACCAAAATAAGCATAATCGGGTTGGATAATGTTAAATAATTTAGCAACCACAGTGGTTACACCGCGAAAATGCAAGGGGCGCAAAGCTCCCATAAGCATATCAGATAATCCTTCCACTTCCACATGGCTGCAATTGCCATTTGGCCACATTTCCTCAACACTTGGCGCAAAGCAATAATCAACGCCTTCTGCCTCAAGTAAAGCTGCGTCCTTGGCCAAATCACGAGGATAGGCATCAAAATCTTCTTCCGGCCCAAACTGTTTGGGATTAACAAAAATTGACACAACAGTTTTATCGCATTGTGCGAGCGATTGCCGCGCAAGGGTTAGGTGGCCAATATGCAGTGCACCCATTGTTGGCACTAAGCCGATAGTTTCAAATGCATTGCGATTTTGTTGTAAGATTTCGCGTAAATGCATGATTGTTGTAATAATTTGCATATTTGTACTTTGTTCTAGAAATTAAAATTATGGCGCATTTAGTACTGCATTCATCAGTTAAATGCGTTCAAGCCTTGGTAATACTTTATTTTTCGAAAAAACGGTGCAAATGGGTTTGGAATTTTTCGCGCACAATTGGCGGTGCTATGCTGCGTGGTTCCCAAACATGACGGGTTAAAAAAAAGCCAGTTAAAGCAAAACCACTTTTGAAATCGGCTAATTGTGAAGGACGCTTTTGCAAGGAGCATAAAAAATCTGGTAAAAGCAGCAGTTTATCATGCCATGGTAAGCCTGCCTCGCGGCAAACAGCGCGCGCAGATTTGGGGGATACATAAATGAGATCTTCTTTTTGTCCGGTAGCTGCACAGGATAAAAGATCAAGCCCGAAGCCAACTTCTTCAAGTAAGCGCAACTCAAAACGCAATAATATTTCAGCGAGCATTAAGGGATCATCAGCATAGGATAATAGAAGTTGCAAGGCTTCATAAAGACCGGCATGGGGATCGCGTTCGGGCAAAAGCCGTAAATGTGAAGACACAGTTTGTAAGCCATAAAGGGCAAGCGGCAAATCAATTAAACGAGCAGCGGAAAAATCCAATGTTTCTACCCGAAAACTACCCATATGCTCATTAAGGCGCGCCCACCATTGCACGCGAACTTTATTGCCCGGTTGTAGCATTGGCTGCATACGTTTGGAGCGGCCGCCTTTAACCACACCCAAATGGCGACCATGATGCGGTGTCATGACTTCAACAATGGCGCTGGTTTCACCATGTTGACGCAAGCCCAAAATAATTGCTTCGTCATGCCATTCCATTGGTCATTTAACTTTCGTCATTGCGACTTTGATCTTGCTAATCTTGAAGCTTTTAAAAAATATCAAGCTAGATTTTATATAAAAAAGGCGTAATTAACATCACGCCCCTTTATTCCAATATATAAAGATTTGAAAATGATTTTCCAACTAACGAGCCTTTATTATTTTGAAAAATCAAGACCCATTTCGCGGTAACGTTCAGGATCATCACCCCAATTTTCACGCACCTTAACAAAAAGGAAAAGATGGACATTTTGTTCTAAAATTTGTCCAATTTCCTTGCGTGCCGACTGGCCGATGGATTTGATGGTTTCCCCCTTTGCGCCAAGCACAATTTTCTTTTGGCTTTCACGCTCAACAAAGATAACCTGCTCGATTTTTACCGAGCCATCTTTGCGCTCTTCCCAGCGTTCAGTTTCAACGGTGGAAGAATAAGGGATCTCGTCATGGAGGCGCAAATATAGCTTTTCGCGGGTAATTTCAGCCGCAAGTTGACGCATTGGCATATCTGAAATTTGATCTTCAGGATAATACCAAGGACCCTCGGGCAAAGATTCTGCTAAATAATTCAAAATATCCTTACAGCCATAGCCTTTAAGCGCTGAAATCATGAAAGTACGTTCAAATTTTACCCGTTCATTAATTTGTGCGGTTAGCTCCAACAATCTTGGCGGCGGTACACAATCAACTTTATTGAGAATTAGAATTTTTGGGCGATGAAAATTTACAAGACTATCAATTAAAGCTTCATTGTTTTCATTAAGACCCGCTTGCGCGTCAATTAAAACAAAGGTCATGTCAGCGTCTTTGGCGCCGCCCCAAGCGGTGGTTACCATTGCACGATCTAAGCGTTTTTTGGGTTTAAAAATACCTGGCGTATCAATAAAAACAATTTGTGCATTATTATGGATAACAATGCCGCGCACCATAGCACGGGTTGTTTGCACCTTATGGGTAACAATTGAAACCTTTGTTCCGACAAGCTGGTTTAAAAGTGTCGATTTTCCTGCATTTGGCGCACCAACTAAGGCGATAAACCCCGAACGTGTCACGCCCTTATCCATATTATCCATTTTTTACTCTATTCTTCATCGTTTTTATTGGTCCACACGCCTTCACGGCATAATAAGCTTTCAGCTGCTGCGCGTTCCGCTAATCGTTTCGAGCCACCCTTGCCACTTGCTGGTGCAAAGCCTGATATACGTACTTCTACCTCAAATATAGGATCGTGGTCAGGCCCTTTACGCTTTAATACGCGGTAAAGGGGTTGCGCACCATTTTGTTGGTGCGCCCATTCTTGCAATTCGGTTTTGGCATCGCGTCTTTGCGTTTCGCTTTGGCGCATGCGCTCACCCCAATAACGGTCAACGAAAATCCGTACGCTGTCAAGACCACCATCAAGATAAATACTTGCAATCAAAGCTTCTACCACATCGGCATACATATTGGTAAGGCGGCGGCCCTCAAGCACTTTCATCTCTGCCCCCATATGGATAATATCGGGTAGACTAAGCTCAAAGGCAATTTCACAGCAGGTTTCGGCGTTAACCAGCGAGTTTAACCGCACTGACAATTCTCCCTCGACTGCTTTGGGAAAAGTTTGACAGAGCATTTCTGCAATAACAAGTCCTAAAACGCGATCGCCCAAAAATTCTAAGCGCTCGTAATTGCCAATTTCACTGCTTTGTACACTGGAATGGGTGAGCGCCTTGGTTAAGCGCTCCATATCAGTAAATTTATGTCCAGTAGCTGCCTCTAGGGCAGCAATTTCTTTTTTATTCATTTTGGTTATCCGAAAATGTACCTATTTTTGACCCGTAGGCACATTCTTTATTGTTTGAACAAAGCTAAACATTCGGCTCCAGCGCACATCAAATGGCCAATTCCAAATTTGCCATGCTGATGCACCATTACCAATAGAGAAGAAGATAATATTTGCCCGCCCTACAAGATTTTCATATGGCACTTGTCCTACTGAAAAGCGGCTATCTTCTGAGTTATTACGATTATCACCCATCATAAAATAATGTCCAGGTTGGATGGTAAATACTCTATCCGTATCGCGCCAATAAGGAGAGCCCAGATCAAATGTATTATATTGAACACCATTGTCCATTTTCTCGCGATAAACGCTTACTGGTAGATCCGAGTTAGGGTCGTATAAATGACTTTCTTTAAAAGCCGTGTTAGGCATATCACCAATCACATCAACATCGGTTGTTTCACCAATTTTTGTACGCTCGACTGGTTTTCCATTGATAATTAGTTGGCCATTTAACACTTGAATGCGGTCGCCGGGTAAACCAACAACGCGCTTGATATAATCATATGATGTATTGCTAGGAAGACGAAATACCAATACGTCACCGCGCTTTGGTTCACTACCCCAAATACGCCCAGAAAAAAGATTGGGGGAAAATGGCAGTGAATATTTGGAATATCCATAGGAATATTTAGAAACAAAGAGATAGTCCCCAACAAGCAGAGTTGGGCGCATGGAGCCAGATGGAATGGTAAATGGTTGAAACAAGAATGTTCTGATGACAAGAGCTATTAGAACAGCTTGCACCACAATACTTAAAATTTCAAAAAAGCCGCCAGATGCTTTTTCATCTGGATTTACCGGCACTTGTTTTTGCATCATATCTCGCCTATCCGCTCTTGTTTATACCAATAAAGCATTTCATATACCTTGAAAAAGTCGAATGCTTAGCTGTCAATCACACATGATTTTTAATAAAATAATTTTATTTTCAACTAATGTTATTTTTGTTGGTTTAGCATGTAATGCAGAGTAAATTAAGTTAAAAAAGTTATAAATTTTTTTAACTTTTTATATTGCTATCAGTCGAAGGAACCGCCTCAATTATTACAAATGCTTGAGCCCAAGGGAAGTCATCGGTTATAGTAAGGTGTATCACTGCTTCATGGCCAGCTGGTAGAAGTTTTTGTAAAAAATTTGTTGCATTTCCAGTTAAGTTAATTGTTGGCTTACCAGATGGCAGGTTAATAACACCCATGTCTTTCCACCACACTCCGCGTGATATGCCAGTACCAAGAGCTTTGGCGCAGGCTTCCTTGGCGGCAAAGCGCTTGGCATATGATGCAATGCGTTGCTTACGCCCTTCGGATTTTTTCTGCTCAATATCGGTGAAAATACGGTTTATAAAACGCTGTCCATGGCGTTCTAAAACTTTTTCCACCCGTCTTATGTCAATAATATCATTCCCGATACCGATAATCATGGCAAGTAATCCTCTGGAAACGCCTTTATCTCATCAAAGCCTGTCATTTGCTTTGCACGTATTTTATCTGCACGGCGCTCTGCTTGTCTTTTACGGAAACGAAATGTTAGCCAATAAACCGCAGTATAACTTAATGTTGCACAAATAGCACCAATTAATGCCGAACCTACCAAAAGCTGGATAAAAACATCCCATAATTCGATGAAATTCCATGTTCTTAAATGGTGTGAAAATTCTTCAAAAGACAGTGCAACATCATTGCCGCTTGCTTGCATTACCATGCGTCCTACAGCATAGGTTGACGCAAAAAAAGCAGGAATAAAAGGTGTTGCAAAGGCTGTACCAATAGCTGCGGCCGGAATATTCGCTTTTAATATCCATGCAAAAATTATAGCAATAAAAATATGCAAGCCGATAAATGGTGTGCATGAGGAGTAAATACCGATTGCAAATCCCAATGCAATTGCATGGGGTGAACCCGAGAAACGCAAAATGCGTTTGCCAAAATAACGAAAAGAACGGTTAAATGAGCGGCGCGGCCAAACGGATAGGCGCACTCGTTCACGAAGATTTGCTGGATAACGACGGCGAAACAGCATCTTCTTTATTCTTCAACAAATTTGTGGTTTGAAATTATAAACAATTTAAATCCAATTTTTCAATTTTTAAAACAATGAAGTTCGACATTTTTAAAAAGCCTTTTATACCAAAATTAACCTTTATTACTAATTGTCAATTTTGTAGCCAATAGACAAAGTTAGCTTAAATGATTGGTAGCAAGGCGGTTATGCGAGTCGAACATATTGTAAGTAATGCTTCACTAGCATAAAGTTTGGTCTTTTATAAGAGGTTTTATAATAGCTCGATTTTTCAGTTCTATGAACACATTTATAATGCCCTTTGAATATATAGATTATAAGATTAAAATTACAATCGGTAGAAATCTTAAGCTTAAGGCGCGACAGATGGATAGATGATGAGAATGTGTAATTTAGACATTTTATGAAAGAACTGCTATTTAAGCGATATTTATATGTGTTGTTAAATTTTAGAAAGCCTCATCATGAGTACTTGGATAGATGAAACCTTAAGCTTTACGCCCCTTACTATTGCAGTCCTCACTATTTCTGATACACGCAAACCGTTAGATGACCGCTCTGGTGATATCTTAGTGGAAAATTTGCAAAAATCTGGTCATGTTTTGGCAGAGCGGGCAATTGTTCGCGATGAAATTGATGATATTAGAGCGCAGGTTACAAAATGGGCGATGGATGATTCCATTCAAATCATCATCACAACTGGCGGTACAGGTTTTACAGGCCGTGATATAACACCAGAAGCAATCGAGCCTTTATTCGATAAGCGAATGGATGGTTTTTCAACCCTTTTCCATATGGTTTCTTTTGGTACTATTGGCAGTGTTACCGTGCAGTCACGAGCTGTTGCTGGTTTAATTAATGCAACTTTTGTTTTTTGTTTGCCTGGCTCACCTGGTGCTTGTAAAGATGCTTGGAAAGGCATATTGCAAGGCCAGCTTGATAGCAGACAAAAGCCAAGTAATTTTGTAGATTTGATGCCAAGGTTGAAAGAGCATCTCTAAAACGTCAATATAGCGTAATTCGACTACATGGTCATTGAAGCTAAATAGTCAAGCTGATATTAATATAGCCTTATTCAACATAGATATTTGCTCCTTACGCCATATGTCATCATGCGAATAATGATTTATATCATCGCACTAGAATAATAATGTCTTTTAATGCTGTCTTATCAAGGCAACAAAATCTGATTTATTGTATGATTTTATAATTTGTATTGTTAAAAAATAGCGCCTTTTTATAACTCTTTAAAACTAATAGTAAAATTAAGTTGAAACGAGATATTTTTAATGACGCAATAATAAAAAACTGTCATATTCCTTGCGAATGGCAGATGCCGCGATTTGCGGCATTCATGCTGATGATCAATATTTTCCACCAGAAAAGGAGATTTTTATGAAAAAAGCATGGGCAAAGCCAACTATGTGCCAAGTTGCAGCCGGTATGGAAATTTCGCGTTATTTACCTGCACAGGTAGCAACAAAGCGCTAATTGCTTTGTATTTTATAGTGATATGGATGTTGGCGCTTTCTCTTAAATTTTGTGGACGCGCCAACATTTTTTTTAATAGTTTATACGTTATTTATGTTTAATTGGATTTTTTAATGTTTTTTAAAATTATTGGCTCGGCTGCTGGCGGTGGTTTTCCGCAATGGAATTGTAATTATCCATTAAGCCGCAATGCCCGCACAAAAAATGCCAATTATTTGCCGCGTACTCAATCAAGCCTTATCGCTTCTAGTGATCAAAAGCGGTGGGTGCTTTTTAATGCTTCCCCAGATTTGCGCCAACAAGTTAATCAAACACCAGAATTACATCCCCATGCTAATGGTGAATTACGCAATTCGCCTATTGCTGCGGTTGTTTTAACCAATGCCGATGTTGACCATATTGCTGGCTTGTTGACCTTACGCGAACGCCAGCCCTTTGTGCTTTATGCGACAAAACGGGTTATGACTGTTTTAAACGAAAACCCGATCTTTAATGTGCTGGATCGTGATATTGTACAGAGGAAAGTTTTACCCAATAGTGGTCTAGTTACGTTGCATGATTGTGAGGGAAAATCCCTTAACATAGAAATTGAAATATTTTCGGTTCCTGGAAAAGTAGCACTGTTTATGGAAGACCCAATGCAGCTCAATTTTGGCTCGCAAGAGGGTGATACGGTTGCTTTGAAAATCTATGAGAAGAACAGTGATAACAGTCTTTTATATATTCCAGGGGCGGCAAGTGTCACCAATCTTATGAAGATGAAGGCTGGTAAAGCTGATATTTTACTGTTTGATGGCACGCTTTATCAAGATGATGAAATGGTAAAGGCAGGGCTTGGGCCTAAAACAGGTGCAAGAATGGGGCATATTTCTATGAGTGGTGAATTGGGCTCTATCGCTGTGTGGCAGGATGTTGCAATAAAGCGCAAAATTTTTGTTCATATTAATAATAGTAATCCGGTGCTAGATGCATCATCGCCCGAGCGTGCTTTGGTAGAAAAGGCCGGTTGGGAAATTGCTTTTGACGGAATGGAGTTAGCCCTATGACTGATTATCATGATATTGCACAAAACGGCCTTAGCGAGAGTGAATTAGAAGCGGTTTTACGCCAAATTGGCCATGAGCGTTATCACATTAATCACCCACATCACCATTATATGATGGCGGGAAATATGTCTAAACTTGAATTGCAAGCTTGGGCCTTAAACCGCTATTGCTATCAGGCAGCCATTCCGCGCAAAGATGCAGCTATTTTAATGCGTTCTAATGATCCTGAGTTTCGTGCCGAATGGCGTAGTCGCATTGAAGATCACGATGGTACGAATGGTAAAGATGGTGGCATATCACGCTGGTTAAAATTAGCAACTGGTCTTGGTCTTGACGAAGAGGTGGTTAAAAGCCAAAGGCAGGCTTTAGCTGCCACGAAATTTGCCGTTGGTGCATATATTGAGTTTTGCCGTGATAAAACCCTGCTTGAAGCGGTAGCGTCTTCCTTAACCGAGCTTTTCTCGCCATTGATTATATCAGAGCGCGTTCCTGGCATGCTCGCCAAATATTCTTTCATCAGTGAAGAAACCTTGGCCTATTTTAAGCCGCGTTTGACACAAGCGCCAAAAGATTCTGATTTTGCTTTAGCCTATGTAAAAAAGCATGCCAATACGCCAGAAAAACAGCAGCAAGTAATTGACGCATTGTTATTTAAAACTGATATCCTATGGGCGATGTTAGATGCATTACAGCATGCCTATGGTGAAAAAGGCCATATTCCGCCCGGTGCTTTTACAGGTGTGTTTACTGGGGAACTTTAGGCATATAAATGTTACATGTTCTGGCGGAAGTTAAAAAGTCAAGGCAAGTTGTAAATGCAATGAGTAAGCCGCAATTAATGGCACATGTTCGCATGCGCTATGATCCTGTAAGGGAGGCGCTGGCCTTGTTGTCACCAGAAAAAATCCTTTGGCCTGATGAAATTGCTTTAGAAATTTTAAATCTGTGCAATGGTAAAAATACCGTGTCTGACATTACAACCAAATTGGCAAATCAATATGAAGCGCCATTGGATGAAGTAATAGCCGATGTCATGGAATTTTTACAAAGCTGGTCGGATCAGTTATTATTGAAATTATGAATCAGACAATTTTACCACCGATCAGCATGTTGGCGGAGTTGACCTATCGTTGTCCGCTACAATGCCCTTATTGTTCCAACCCTTTAGAACTGATGAAAGCTGATCGTGAATGCGATACAGCGCGCTGGACTGCGTTATTTAATGAAGCAGCCGATATGGGGTTATTACAAGTGCATCTTTCTGGTGGTGAGCCAACCTTGCGGAAGGACTTGCCGCAATTGGTGGCAGCACTTAAAGCTCGCGATATTTATAGCAATTTGATAACTGCTGGGGTGGGCGGTGCAGAAAAACAATTGCCAGCCTTAGTTGAAGCTGGGCTTGACCATGTTCAGCTTTCGGTACAAGGCACAGATAGCGCCACAACCGAACTCATCGGCCATTTAAAAGGTGGTTTTGAGCAGAAAATGAAAACGGCACAAAAAGTGCGCGAATTGCAATTGCCTTTAACTATCAATGCGCCCATTCATCGCCATAATATTGATCAATTAGATGATTATGTAAAACTTGCTTTAAGACTTGGTGCGGAACGGCTGGAAATTGCCAATGTACAATATTCCGGTTGGGCGCTGCTTAACCGCGGTGCTTTAATGCCAAAACGCGAAGATTTTGAACGACAAATGGATATGGTCGCTCATTTACGTGAGGCTTTGCGCGGAATTTTAAATATAGATTATGTCATTCCCGATTATTTTGCCGATTATCCCAAGCCCTGCATGGGCGGTTGGGCACGAGATGCTTTTGTGGCAACGCCTGATTGCACTATTTTGCCTTGCCATGCGGCAATGACGATTAAAACCTTGCAATTTGATCGATTTGGCGAAAAATCATTAAACGATATTTGGCTTCATTCATCCGCTTTTAATGCTTATCGCGGCGATGATTGGATGAGCGAGCCTTGCCGTTCTTGTGAACGTAAAGAGTTGGATTATGGTGGCTGTCGTTGCCAAGCCCTTGCCCTTGCCGGTAATGCTAATGAGGTTGATCCGGCCTGTATTCGCTCGCCTTTACATCAACAAATGGTAGAATTGGGGCTAAAAGCATCGCAAAGCAATGACGCATTACAATATCGCCGCATTGGTGTTTTTTAGCCAAAATAGCTGCGCATGGTGATGGTTTAAATCTTATTCATCAAACCATTCTTTTGCCTTTGCGCTGATCGATATGTTGGTAAGACTTATTGCGCGAAGGGCAAGATCATTAACAATATCATCAATGGTTTGTGGCTTGTGATAAAAAGCCGGTACTGGCGGCATGATAATTCCACCCATTTCAGTCACTTGCACCATATTGCGCAAATGCCCAAGATGAAGCGGAGTTTCGCGTGCCAATAAGATAAGCCGCCGCCGTTCTTTTAAATGAACATCTGCCGCCCGTATAATGAGATTATCCGCAAGACCATTGGCGATAGCTGCTAGGCTGTGCATAGAGCAGGGCGCAATGATCATTGCGGCAGTTTTAAATGAGCCGCTAGCGATGCTTGCCCCAATATTGTGGTAATCATGAAAAATTATATTGCTCATAAAATTGGTTTGTAATTGCTTATATTTTTGCAAATTTTCTTTTGAAACTTCGGTTTCTATTGTTCTTTGTGCAGATGGAGAAATAACGACGTGTAAATCAATATGCTTTTCGGCATGAAGATAATCAATAATTTTTAAACCAATAGCGGCACCTGATGCACCAGTGATGGCAACGACAATGCGGATGTTTTGAGGTTCATTCATCATAGACCAAGATCTTTCCAATAGGCATCAACTTTTGACTTTACCTCATCGGGCACTTTTAAAACTTTGCCCCATTCACGGGTGGTTTCGCCTTTAACCTTATTGGTGGCATCTAAGGCCATTTTGCCGCCAAGCCCTTCCATTGGTGAAGCAAAGTCCAAATAATCAATCGGCATATTATCTAAAATAGTGGTGTCACGGCTTGGATCAAATCGGGTGGATAAAGCCCAAATTACATCATTCCAATTGCGAATATCAATATCAGGATCAACGGCAATCATTAGCTTGGTGTAATTAAATTGCGGCAACATGCCCCAAAGCCCAAGCATTACACGTTTGGCTTGGCCTGCATAACGCTTATCAATGGCAACAATAATCGCGCGATAGGAGCAGGCTTCTGGTGGTAACCAAATATCGGTAATTTCAGGAAATTGCTTTTTAACTAATGGAACGAATAATTGGTTGAGGGCTTCACCTATGCGCGAGGGTTCATCGGGCGGTCTGCCTGTATAGGTGGAAAGGTAAATGGGGCTTTCGCGCATGGTAATGGCGGTAATTTCCATAATAGGAAAAGGTTCAACTGCGTTATAGTAACCTGTATGATCGCCATAAGGCCCTTCATTTGCGGTATTCTTATGCGATACATAACCTTCAATAATAATCTCAGCTTGCGCTGGTACCATTAAGGGTACAGTTTTAGCTTGCACAAGATCCGTTGGGCTTTTGCGTAAAAGTCCAGAAAATGCAACCTCACTCATGGTTTCAGGTAAGGGCATGACCGCAGATAAAATAAGCGCAGGGTCAGCGCCAATGATAATGGCAACCGGCATATCGCGTTGTTGCTTTTGCCATTTGTGATGGTGCTTGGCGCCGCCGCGATGCGCAAGCCAACGCATGATAAGATGGCTATTGTCGAGTTTTTGTAGGCGATAAACTCCAAGATTAACATCATTGCGATTATCAGGATCAACAGTCATTACCAAAGGCCAAGTTACCAAAGGAGCGGGTTCATCTGGCCAGCAGGTCTGAATTGGCAAAACTCCCAAATCAATATCATCACCAGTTAATATAATTTCTTGGCAGGGAGCACTTCGCTTGGTTTTGGTGCGCATGGAAAGGACAGAACGCGCCATTGGCAATTTTTTCCAAAGATCGGAAAGTGAGGAAATACCACTTGGTTCGCGCAAATCCGATAGGCTTTGACCAAGATCAGGTAGGGATTTTTCTTCAATGCCAAGGCCTAGTGCCACGCGCTCTACCGTGCCAAATAGGTTGGTGAGTACTGGGATTTTTGAAATGACACCATGTTCATTTATTGGTTTTTCAAACAATAGAGTAGGGCCATGCTTTTCCAAAACACGTTTATGGATTTCGGTCATTTCATGTCGAATTGAAACTGGACGCTTGATGCGTTTTAACAAATTGCGCGACTCAAGAAGCTTTATAAAGGCGTTTAAGTCATGCATGGGCTTTTTCCTGATGGGGCAAAATCAGCTGCATAAACATAAATGGCACCAATATAGGCATTAGAAAAATAATTCGCTTAAGTTGCTGCTTTAGAAAAACTTTTATATTTGAAACGGTTTTCATCAAAAAAAATCCACTTCTTGCACTGGCGCTTGATATATATTCATGGTATCTGCGACATAATGACGCAATTTTGTGCGACACTATGTCGCGAAGCGCCACATGTCAAATGATTTGCGAAAAGAGGTTTGCTATGCAGCTTGCACCACCACTTAAAAATGCCATTTCACATCTGCCATTACCGCTTTTAAGCCTGCCAGCGCGTTTAGCTTTTTCGCAAATTTTGCTTGTCCACCCCAAATTATTTGATCGCCTTGGCGAACATGCCAGCAAAAATTTTGCTTTCATTTTAACCGATATGCCTTTGGTGTTTGTGGTCAACCCGCAACAAAAATCGATTAAACTTTTCAAAGACCGCAAAGATATTAAGGTCGACGCTGAAGTTGAGGGGCCGCTTGGCCTGTTGCTTGCTTTGGCCGAAGGGCGGCTTGATGCTGACGCGTTGTTTTTTTCGCGCGATGTAATGATTACTGGCGATATGGAAGCAATGCTTGCTTTGCGTAATGCCCTTGATGACAATGAAATAGATTTACCTCATGATTTGTCACTATTAAGTGGCCCATTGGCCCCAATCACCGAAAAAGTGGCTAAGCATTTACGCCGCCATTTATTAAAAGAGGAGCCAAAGCAATGGAATTAATATGTCCTGCAGGTACGCCATCTGCCTTTATTGAAGCGGTTGATGCAGGTGCCGATTGCGTTTATTGTGGCTTTCGCGATGAGACCAATGCCCGCAATTTTCCCGGTTTAAATTTTTCTCGTGAAGAATTATCTGATGCAATTGCTTATGCACGTAAGAAAAATGTTCAAACATTTGTGGCGTTAAACACTTTTATGCGTGCTGGCAGCGAAGACATTTGGTTTAGCGGCGTTGATGATGCAGTAGAAATTGGTGCTGATGCATTGATATTAGCTGATATTGGCCTGCTTGATTATGCAACACGTAAGCATCCACAACAACGCCTCCATGTTTCGGTGCAGGCTTCCGCCTCCAATGTTGATGCCATTGCTTTTCTTGTTTCATCCTTTAACGCTAAGCGTGTTGTTTTGCCACGCACCTTGACAATTAGCGATATTGCCAAACTTGCCAAGCAAATTGATTGCGAAATTGAAGTTTTTGCCTTTGGCGGTCTTTGCGTGATGGCGGAGGGACGTTGTTCATTGTCATCTTACGCCACAGGAAAATCACCTAATATGAATGGTGTTTGTTCACCTGCAAGTCATGTGCGTTATGAGCGAGATGGTGATGCAATGCTATCTATTTTAGGGGACTACACAATAAACCGTTTTGAACGTGGCGAAGCTGCTGGCTACCCAACGCTTTGCAAAGGGCGTTTTGCCATCGCTAATGAACCAGGCTATGCCTTTGAAGACCCGATTTCGTTAGATGTGATGGATCATCTTGACGCTTTGCGCGATGCTGGCGTCAGTGCGTTAAAAATTGAAGGACGCCAACGCGGCAAAGCCTATGTGGCGCAAGTCGTTGCTACATTAAAAGCAGCATTGCAAACCGATAGCGATAGTCGTGGTCAATATTTATCAAAATTACGCGCATTAAGTGAGGGGCAACAAACTACCTCAGGTGCTTATGAAAAACGGTGGAGATGAATGATGGAAAATAGACAAATATCATTATCCATGGGGCCAGTTTATTATTTATGGGATGCTGATAAATGGTGCGATTTTTATTATCGTATCGCCGATGAAGCGCCAATCACTTCGGTGAGTATTGGCGAAAGCATTTGTTCTAAACGTTTGCATTTTACTGATAAGCTTATTGATAAAGTCGCTGATAGGCTTCAAAGAGCCGGAAAAAAAGTGATTTACAGCACCCTTGCTATGGTAACGCTTGAACGTGAACGCAAAGACGTTAAAAAAGTGCTTGCTCGTAATGATTGTGAATTTGAAGTCAATGACCTTGGAACAGTTAATTTATTAAACGATCATCAGCATATTATTAGCCCATTGCTTAATGTTTATAATGCACCCGCTGCTCGTTTTTTAGCAAGCCGCGGAGCAAAACGCATTTGTTTGCCGCCAGAATTGCCCTTTCAATCGATAAAAACGATTGTTGAAAAAACCAAAGATGTCACTGATATTGAAGTTTTTGCTTTTGGCCGGCTTCCTTTGGCTATCTCTGCGCGTTGCGCCCACGCCCGCTCGAAAGGTCATATTAAGGACAATTGTCAATTTGTCTGCGGTGAAGATCCCAATGGATTGCCAATCCGCACCCTTGATGGCAAAGATTTTTTAAGCCTTAATGGTATTCAAACCATGTCGCATAATTGCCAAGCCTTAACTTATGAAATGCAATCGCTTATTGATATCGGCGTTCATCATTTTCGCTTGTCGCCACAAGATTGTGATATGGTTGCAATCGCGCAATTGTTTAATGATCTCATTGCTGGACAATTATCGGCTGAGGAAGCAACACAAAAAATTGCAGATCACTGTGGTGATATGCCTTTGGCTAACGGCTTTATTCATGGTTTGGAAGGTGCGCGATTTGTTGAGCGCACTATTGCATTATAACAATATTAGTTAAGATTTAAAGATCAAAACTGGTTATCAGCATAGCTATTGAAGCGGTGCTGATGGCTTTATGGCAAATCTTTTGGGATGAAGGTTTTATGAAAAAATCCTTTGCCTACCAGCCTTTTTTTACCTTTGGCGCACTTTGGGGAGCGTTGCATTTTCTGTTCTGGCTACCATTTCTTGGCGGTGAAGTGGATTTAACTGGCAGTTATACTCCTTTTTTTTGGCATGCCCATGAAATGCTTTTTGGATTTGGCGCCGCTATTCTAGCTGGTTTTTTGCTAACGGTTGTTCCCAATTGGACGGGTGAATTGCCTTTTTCGCCAAGGCTTGTAAGGTTGCTATTTACCCTTTGGTTGCTAGGGCGCGTTGCTATGATTTTGGCAAGTGTTTTACCTGCATTTTTGGTCAGTCTATTAGATAGTATATTTTTACCAAGCGTTGCTATGTGCTTAACAATTCCAGTTATTAAAGCAAAAAAGTGGCGAGATTTCAAAGTCCTTATTGGGCTATTTATAATTATGATTGCCAATATTACCTTTCATTATCAAATAATAAAAAATGGTGATGTTCTCGTTTTTTGCAAGCTTGCTGTGGCAGCTTTTACGGTGTTGATTATTATTGTTGGTGGTCGCATGATCCCTGCTTATATGCGTCTTGCATTTCAAGGCTGCGGCAGGGGCGAGGGGCCGCCCAAACATGGTTTAATCGATAGTGCCTCCATTTTTGTAAGCGTAATAGCTCTAGGGCTTTGGGTCAGTGATTATTGCTTTTTAGCGCAATTTTATTTTGGTTTGGCTGCTGCTATGCTTAATATTATACGCTTCGTGCGGTGGCAAATTTTAAGACCACCTTACCCAATTTTAGTCTTCTTATTAGTGCTTGGTTACGCATTTATAATCATTGCATTTTTGTCTATAACATTGGCGGGATTTGCAATTTTACCATCACTCTTTCCAATTCACATTATCACTATAGGCGCTATGGCAATATCGATGCTAGCGGTGATGATACGCCTTTGCTTGCGATACCAGTTTAAAAAAGCATCAGTCAATCGACTGGTTTTTGCGCCATTTATTTTGCTTACCTTTGCGGTTTTTTTGCGCGCTTTGGCTGATATTCATAGCGAGCAAGCAATGACGCTTTTTTATGCTTCAGCTATTTTGTTTTCAATTGTTTTCGTGGCGTATCTTTTTCCCAAAAAACTGCTTTCATATAAAGATAGACGGTTTTAAGATGTAGTCAGAATAAATTTTGTATGTTCGAAAAAAGGCCGCGTTAGCGGCCTTTCATTGTTAAGTATTTGCTATAAACTTAGTCTTTTAGCTTATAGGCAATGACATAATCGCCGCGTTTGGCATTTTGGCGAGCGCCACCAGCAGTAATAACAATATATTGCTTACCAGTTTTAGGCGAAACATAAGTCATTGGTCCGCCTTGGCTACCAACTGGCAAACGATCTTTCCATACTTCTTTACCAGTACGGCTATCAAAGGCACGTAAATAGAAATCTTGTGTGCCGGCAAAGAAAACAAGACCAGATTGGGTTGATAATGATGGCCCAAGGGTCGGCATACCAATTGGTACGGGAACACCAAGCGCCATATTCATTGGACCGGTGTCTTGCACTGTGCCAACTGGAACTTGCCAAATGATTTTGCGGGTTTTCAAGTCAACGGCAGACATTGTACCAAATGGTGGCTTTTGGCATGGAACACCTAAGGGTGACAAGAAGCGCATGCGCATTGCACCGAACGGTGTGCCGTCCATTGGCACAATACCCATTTCAATGCCTGAAGCATTGGCTGGAATGTCTTTACGCTCAACAAGGTAATTGGCAAGTCCTAGGCGCATGTCATTGATAAACACATAGCCAAGGGTTGGATCATAAGAAACTGAACCCCAATTCATGCCGCCCAAAGAGCCTGGCATTTGCAAGGATAAATCAAGACCAGGTGGTGTGAATACACCTTCATGACGCAAAGATTTAAATTTGATCCGGCAAAGTACCTTATCAAATGGGGTGGCACCCCACATATCTGCTTCGGTTAGTGTATCATTACCAAAAGCCGGCATGCCGACTGAATAGGGCTGTGTTGGCGAATAGCGTTCACCCTTAACCACGCCTTGTGGTACAGGCTTTTCTTCAACCTTTGAAATTGGCTCGCCAGTCTCACGGTTAAGTAAGAAAATCATGCCTTGCTTGGTTACTTGAAATAGGGCAGGGACAATATTGCCCTTATCATCAGGTGCATCAAGCAATACGGGCTGGGCTGGCGTATCAAAATCCCAAATGTCGTGATGCACAAATTGATAATGCCAACGCACTTTACCGGTTTTTACGTCAAGTGCTACAACTGAAGATGAGTATTTATCATCAAGCTCATTACGATATCCTGCCCAAAAGTCAGGAGTTGAATTGCCGGTTGGCAAATAAACAAGGCCAAGCTTTGGATCATAAGACATTGCTGCCCACACATTTGGCGTACCGCGTGTATAGGTTTGACCTTCTGGTGGCACTGTAGTGATTTCAGGATTACCTGGATCCCAAGCCCAAACAAGCTTGCCATTATGTACAGAATAAGCACGAACAACCCCTGGTGGTTCGTCAGTTGAGAAGTTATCAGCAACGCGGCCACCAACAATAACAAGATCGCCGGCTAGAAGTGGGGTTGATGTTTGCTGATAATAGCCAGGCTTTACCTCGCCCATGCCAATTTTTAAATCAACAATACCTTTGTCGCCAAATGGTTCGCAGGCTTTACCTGTGTCGGCATTAATGCCGATAAGACGCGCGTCACCAGTTGGTAAAAATAGGCGGCGTAAACATTTATCGCCATTTTCATCTGCTGCCACTATATTGGCATCGGTTTCTTCAAAATAGGCAAGACCACGGCACCGTTGCCATGTCGGCGCGGAACCTTTGGGGTCAAACGTCCATTTTTCTTTACCTGTATCAATGTCAAAAGCTAAAACCTTACCATAAGGTGTGCAAACATAAAGGTTTTCACCAATTTGTAATGGTGTGTTCTGGTCTTCTGCGCCAGCACCGGTGCTTATGGCAATGTCACCAGTATGGGCTGTCCATGCAACTTCTAAACGGTTAACATTTTCCGGAGTGATTTGGTCAAGCGCAGCAAAGCGGCTACCATAATCATCATTACCCCAATGTTTCCAATCCTTTTGCTGGTTTTCTGCTGTAACAGGTACAGGGGCAGGCGCAACTTGGGTATTATAAATAACATTTTTAGGGCTGAAAGATGCATAAATTGTTGCACTTAGGCCAAGAAGCGTTAGCAAGGCAAAGAAATAAGAACCTTTACTTGCAACACGACCCTGCGCGCGCATGAGCGGGCGATAGGCCAGCAATACAAGAAATAAAGCAACACCAAGCGGGAATAGGTCTGGAAAATTCTGCCAATAATTAAGGCCTGATTCTAAATAAGACCAGATGGCGGTTGCAATAAAGATAAGGACAAATATCCAAACGCTAAGGGGGCGAAGCTTTATCATTAATAGCCCGCTTACTAAAAGCGCAATGCCAAGAGCAAGATAATAACCAGTGGTGCTTCCTAAAAAAAGGAGGTAGCTACCGGCTATGGTGAAGTAAATACCAGCCAACAATACCAGAATACTGAGACAATAAATCAGTATTCTGGGTAATGTGCCCAGTGTTTTATAATTATGAAGCATTAAAATCTCACCGTTAAAATTTTAAGGGATTGGACCAATATGAGGTCATCTATCTAAAATAAAGTGTCAATTAATTCAAAACACATATATTTGTGTTGATGATTTTTATGGTAAAGGATTTACAAGCTTAAAGGAAATATATTATTTTGTTTTTATGTGTAACACACAGAAAATATTGAATTTTATTATTATTCTATTCTGTAATAAATCTAAATTATAGTGCATGAACAATGTCATTATTAGAATGGAAATAAGGTAACTATGAATGAATCCCTTTGCTGCAATTAAAACGGTCTTGGTTACAAAGCTTTTTAATTATTCTGGTCGTGCGTCGCGTGCAGAATTTTGGTGGTATATCCTGTTTGTTTTACTCATTGTTTGGCTATATAAAAAAATCGAGTGATCTATGTTCTCTTCACCAATTAGGGGGGAGCCATTGGCGCGCGCAGATTGGTTAAAACCAGAGCTTAGCCTTAACGATCTTAGCGGTTTTATTTTAGGAGTGATGTTAATAACCCCCTTTGTGTCGGTAACGGTGCGGCGTTTACATGATAGAAATATGACTGGTTGGTGGGTTTTATTATTTGTTGCTGTTTATTTACGCCTTAACATTCTTTTTTTTTCTGCATTTCTGCCTTCTTTATATTTACCAGAAGATCACTGGATTTCTGCAGTGAATGTTATAATGTTTTCTATTAGTGCTTACTTATTATTTAATACTTTAACTAAAAATGGGACAAAAGGACCTAATCGGTTTGGATCTGATCCTGCGCCGGTTAAAATAGATACCGAAGTATTTTCTTGAAAATAAATATAAATTTAAAATGAATATATTCGATAAAAATATAAGTAACAGGATCATAAAATGAAAATTGAAAAATTTTACGGTGTCAGATTAAAGCAATGTGGTGTTCCTGTTGATGATAGTGATATTTTTAACGAAATAAATTGCACATTTAATGGATCAGATTTGTTTTATGAATTTTATAAAACTTATAACGGAGGATATGCAAATAAGCAGACTATTTACGTAGATTTTCCGATAACTTTAAGGTATTTTTTTTATGTTAAAAAACCTTTTGATAAATTACACTTCACTATTCAAACAAAAACAAATTTTTTTAAGAGTGATGCTATAGGTCAACAGTTTTTAGTAAATGCCATTATTATTTCTCAAGATAGTGGAGGAAATCCAATTTACATTGATTCAAATACAGGACAGGTATTTTATACTCCAACAGATGTTGGTGAGGACATTGAAGATTTTGAAAAATATTTTTTGGCTAAAAATTTTGGTAAATTTTTAAAAAAACTTGATTACCAATCCAACTTCGCGATTAAAGAGGGGCTGCCAAATATCGACTATTATAAAAAATATGAAAACTGGTGGGATGAGTTGCCTTAAAAAAGGGGGAGGCTAATGGGGTTTTGGCAAGCGGTGAGGACAGCAATTTTTAAAAAATATCTAAAATTTTCTGGGCGTGCATCACGGTCTGAATTTTGGTGGTTCATGTTGTTTTATGTACTATGCTATATTTTTATTTTTGCCCTACAATGCTTAGCTTCAGGGTTGGAATTCGCTCATAGCAATTTCATTGGTTTAGGTTGGTTTATAGTAAATAATGTATTTTTGCTTGTGTTATTTTTCCCCCGTATTGGAATAACTGTACGGCGTTTGCACGATCTTAATTTTTCTGGTTGGTGGAGCCTTATATTAGTTGGACTAGCTATAACCATATGGATGCGGTTTTTGACCGAGCTATTCACTCCAGATTTTTTAGATTTGTATAGAGTAACCGATTTTATAAATATCTATAAAGTTGCTTTTAGTATATTGACCTTTATTCTGCTTATTGTTTTAATTAAAAAAGGGGACAGTGGTCCTAATAAATATGGAGAAAATCCTGTTCGCGTAAAGGTCGATCTAAGTGTATTCTCATGATAATGATAGAAAATGTAGGATTAATATATTTATATATGTGAATAAATAAGTTTTTTCTATGGATATAGGCTGTTTTACGATAATAAATGCGCTATGGAATAAGTGTTTTAGTTATAATATTTGGTGATAATGTCAATAGTATAGAATTAATATTATTTAATCCAATTGGCTTTCTATAAATAGCTGTCATTTAAATGTAAGGGATATAAATGGGGGGGAGCAATAAAGGCGGTGTTGTTTGAAAGATATGCCAATTTTTCTAGCCGCTCATATTTATCATAATTTTGGTGGTGATATTATTTTATAATATTGTTTCATTTGTTTTTATCACATTGAAGAAATTTTGCTACTTGTAAATACAAGTGCTGCGGGTCTTATTTTTCTTATTGTTTTGTTTGGCATACTTATTTTGAAGGGGACCAAAAGTGTCAATAATTATGGTGAATATCCAACTGGACCATATAGTTTACAAGACATATTCGTGTGAATATTAATGATAAAGACTAAAAAGGCATTAGGTTTTCTTATTTTGTGTGTTTTGGTAATTGGTATCACAATTGCCAACGGACAGAATGTTGCCCGTTCACATACTTCTTCTAATCCATCGCAAGGCATAAGTACTGAAAATCAAGTTAATCAACGTCAATATATTGAAGAGTGTGAAAAATATAAATTTGATTGCAAAATAAGTTATGGACATGATGAGATAAAGCATGAAGAACAGCAGACACAATCGCAACCGGCGCAAAAAAGTCGAACAGTAAGCAACCGTTCGTCAACGCCAATTTTAATCGGTCCAACTTCAGTTTTTACTGTTTTGGTGATTATTGTTGTTGTTATTCTGCTTTGGCTACGCTTTGGCGGCTCCGGTGTTTTGTTGAATAATTCCCCTAAAGATATAAAGCCGCAAGGCGAGATACCTGAAAATTGGGGAAATGCAAGCAATATTGTTTCAAGCTCATCGAATGATATTCTATCGGGAGTTTTAGCTATTGATGACAAACGCTTAGCGATGATAGAATTATTGCGGATGTGCCTTTTGCATGGAGCTGGTCTTAGTTCTACACGGCTTGCACGCTCTGACACTGAGCGAACCATCTTTCGCCGTCTTCCCCAATCATTGCCGCAACGTGATGAGTTGGAGCTTTTGTTGAAAACAACGGAACTCGTGCATTATGGTGGGCAAGAAATAACGTCAGACCAATTTGATGAGTTGATCAGCAAAGCCAGAATTTTTTTAAATATAAGGAAGATGGCTAATGCGTAAAATTTTCGTTGTAGTCATTCTCATTGCTTTATTTTTATTGGCTTCATTTTTGTTTACATCACAATGGCGCAATAAGCCTTATGAGCTTTCAGCTTTAGGAAATAAAGGGCTTGAGCTTGTGTTAAAAGCAAAGGATATCCAAACAACAAGCTTTGATAAATATAAAACCTATTTGGACACGCAATTTGATTTTCGTATTCTTTCAACTGATGCAATCATATTTCCATATTTAAATGGTCATTATCAGCTTCCATATTTTACTGATGCGCGCCGTAAGCTAGCGCAAACCTTAAAAAACAAGGTTAATGAATTAGATACAATGGTTGTGTTGCCTAAATGGGATAAAAGAGTAAGCGAAAACCTTAAAGCTGATAATAATTTTTTACTGTTGTTACCCAATGTTAAGTGGGTCATGGACACGCTTGATTATGGTGATATTCGATTAGATCGTTCTTTGAATAGCTTTACGCGAGAAAATATTAAAACAATTAGCGGCCATATGCGAAAAGTTGAGCTTTATGATGCGCAGTTTTTTTTCCGCGGTACTCTTCCTGATGAATGTGAGGAATTGCTTGGCATAAAGGCTGGCGCATTATTAATTCATTGTTCTGGTGATTATTCCGCTTACTTCCTTTCAGATCCTGATTTATTCAATAATCATGGGCTTGCACTTGGTAATAATAGAGACATAGCTGTTGATATGATCAATGATATGTTGGCTGAATTAGATGCAAAGTCCGTTTTTCTCGATGTAAATGAAAGACTATTTCCCAATCAAGCTCACGAAGAGGTTAAGCCACAGCCATATAAACGCGATGCTAGCGATTTTGCTCGCCTTTTTGAATATCCGTTGTCGACTATTTGGGCTGCAATTTTAATGATTACCATCATTTGCCTATGGCGCGGCGCTTTTCGTTTTGGCCCGCCATTAAAAGATGCAAATGACAATATTGAAATATCAAAAACAGCAGCAGTAAGTGCTATGGCAAGATTGCTGCGCCTCTCGGGCAATGATGGACAAATGGTCGCACAATTTGTGCAAAATAGTTTGTTGGATAGGGCGGTACAAGCTTTTGGCGAAAGTGGTGGTAATCAAGCGGGGATTGATCGTTTCATACAACGGCTCGCTCAAAACGATAAAATTTTGGCAGAAAAATTTGCTTCCTTGGCTCGTTCTTTAATGCTGCTTGGACCAATAATGAGACATCACGAGTTACACAAAAATTTAGAAGATTTTCGCGAATTACTAAGGAGAGTAGACCTTGAATCTCGATGAACTCCATAATTTGGTTGCGTCTATACGCGATGAAATCAACAAATATGTGCAGGGGCAAGATGCGCTGATTGATCTTGTGTTGACGGCAATTTTTGCACGGGGGCACTGCCTTGTTGAAGGGCCTCCTGGGACAGCTAAAACCTTGCTTGCGCGTTGTGTTTCAAGTGTTATGGATATGCAATATAGACGTATTCAATTTACGCCAGATTTGATGCCAAGCGATGTGCTTGGTATTAATTTGTTTAATTTTGAAACCAATAAGTTTCATTTGACCAAGGGGCCTATTTTTACAGATATTCTTTTGGCTGATGAAATTAACCGTGCACCGCCAAAAACACAGTCAGCATTATTGCAAGCGATGAATGAACGTGTGGTAACCATTGATGGTAGCGATTATTCGCTTGGTGATAATTTCTTTGTGTTAGCTACCCAAAATCCTATTGAGCAACATGGAACATATCCCCTGCCAGAAGCGCAGCTTGACCGCTTTCTTTTCAAGTTGGTTGTTGATTTTCCAGATCGTGAAACAGAAATTGCAATTTTAACCGCTCATGGCTCTAAAGCTATACATGAAGATACCAATAAACCACAATTAAAACAAATTCTTACTGCCGATCTTATAAAAAGCGCTTATGCCCTTCTTGATAATATTCGGTTGGATGAGACCATTCTTGTTTATATTGTTGACCTTGTTCGTGCTACGCGCTCGGATGGTGATATATTATATGGCGCGTCAACCCGTGCCGCCGATGCTATTGCGTCGGCTGTTCGTGTCCGTGCGGCATTTGAAGGACGCAATTATGCAATTCCAGATGATGTACAAGCTTTGTTTATTCCAGCGCTTCGCCATCGTATTGTGCTTTCACCTGCGGCAGAAATTGACGGGAAAGCAGCCGAAGATGTTCTAACCAATATTATTAACCGTGTGGATGCCCCCCGATAGATGCGCCCTTCAATTCACCTCATCACCCTTGTTTTAGGTCTTACTGTTGCAACTATTATCGTTGCCTTTTGGTTTTCAAGTCTTAGCTGGCTTTTACCTTTTTTCTGGGCAGTCTTAATGGGTGTTTTGGTTATAGATGCGTTGGTATCGCTACCACCAAAGCGTATTGGTTTAATTGCAGATTTACCTAAACAGGGATTTGTTGGGCAAGATATTGAGCTAGTTGCGCAAATTTTTGTGCAAAAAGATGTGTTGCCCAAGGATCTGGTTATGCGCCTTGATCTGCCATTGGTGCTGGTTGGTAAGCCAGAATTTAACCTTGCTTATGAACAAGGAGCAAAGGAAACGGCATCGCGCGCCAAGCTTTTGCCTACCAAACGTGGCGAGTTTAAAATACCTGCTCTTTGGTTGAAGTGGTCGTCAAAATTGTCTTTGCTGGAGTTTCTTATTTCCTTTCCAATCAATAAGACAATAGATATTGTTCTTGATATTTCTCCTGTTTTGTCAGGGGCAATCTATACCCAAATCTATCCTTTAGCCGGTGGACAAAAGGATATGAAAACACGTGGTGATGGTAGTGAATTTCACCAGTTGCGTGAATTTAGTGCGGGCATGGATCCTCGTAGTATTGATTGGAAACGTTCGGCACGAACGAGAAGTCTCATTGTACGCGAAACGCGGATTGAACGAAATCATCAGATCGTCTTATGCATCGATAGTGGGCGCTTAATGGCCGAGCAGTTGGCAACTGTTTCCAAGCTTGATTGTGCTATAAACTCAGCTTTGGCGATGTGTTGGGCATCGGGCATTGCGGGGGATAATGTTGGATTTTATAGTTTTGATAGCAGACCGCGTATTTTTATTCCGCCAGCTCCTGGGCGCAGTGCCTTCAGTCGCATTCAAAAAACATGTGCTCAAATGCAATATGAAACACAGGAAACTAATCATACCCTTGGTCTCACACAATTGGCAACAAAGTTAAAAAAGCGCTCATTAGTGATTATTTTTTCCGATTTTGTTGATACGATAACTGCTGAATTAATGATTGAAAATATGCAGGTTTTGACCCGTCAGCATCTGGTTGTTTATGTAGCAATGAAGGACCCGATTCTTGATAAAATGACGAAGCCAGAGGTTTTAGGATTAGAGCCGATTGCGCGAGCAGTGTCGGCTCATAATATTATTGAAGAACGGCGCGCAGTTTTGGAAAAGTTAAATAGGATGGGGGTGTTGTGTCTTGATAGTGCGCCTGAATTGCTGACGACTAACTTGATATCACGCTATATCGATATTAAATTGCGGGGAATGATATGAGTGAGACTAATTACGGTCATGAATTCACTTTTTCAAGCAATGTTAACCGCGATGATGCAATTATTGTCACGGAGCAGGGTAATTTGCGTTCATCGCGCTTTCGCTTGGAGCGTGAAAAATATTGGCTGCGGCTTGATGAATTGATAAAGCGTGCTGAAAAAAATGGTATTTCAAGCTTTAGCTATCAAGAAACCAATGAACTTAGCGACACCTATCGCCAAGCTGTTAATTCTTTAAGTGTTGCGCGTGACATTTCTCTTGATTTAGCTTTGATTGAGTATTTGGAAAGTCTTTGTTCTCGTGCTTACCTTGTGGTCTATGCACCGCAAGAAAGCTTGCGAGGTGTTATCAGTCGGCTTTTTGTTTCTGGTATTCCCCAAGCCGTAAGGCGTTCAGCCTTGCCTTTATTTGTTGGCTTTTTGGCGCTTATATTGGGAGCGGTGGTTGGTTTCCAGCTTTTTAATCAAGACACATCTTGGTTTTATAGCTTGGTTCCATCCAGCATCTTTGACGATAGAACGCCAGAAGCTAGTGCAGAGCAGCTTCTTAAATCTATTTATAGCGATAAAGAAAATTTTGTTGATAAGTTAACCGATTTTGCTGCAGATTTGTTCTCTCATAATACTCAAATTGCAATATTCATATTTGCATTAGGTATTTTTTTAGCTGTTCCAAGTTTTTTGCTGACATTTTATAATGGTTTAATCCTTGGTGCGTTTTTTGGCATGCATGTGCAAAAGGGAGTAGGCTATGATATTTTTGCTTGGCTTTCTATTCACGGCGTTACGGAACTTGCTGCGATAGCAATTGCTTGTGCTGGCGGTGCGCGCTTGGGATTAGCAGTTTTATTACCGGGATTGCGTACGCGCAAAGATGCATTAAAGCATCAATCACGTGATGCGGTAAAGTTAGTTATTCTTGCAGCTATCATGCTCATAGTTGCTGCCTTTTTAGAAGGATTTATGCGTCAGACGGTCCAGTCTGCAGAATTGCGATTATTAATTGGTTGGGGAATGGGGGGCTTTTGGTTTACTTGGTTATTATTAAGCGGGCGCAAAAAGCCTATAAAAGGCGGTAGTAGGAGATGAGTAAAAAAGAGCGAATTAATCCTCGTCTTTGGAAATTTGTACCACCTGAGGGTGTCCCCATCCATTTTACCATTGCAACAATAGGTAGCCGTTTTGGCGCCCAAGCTATTGATTTATTATTGACGTATGTTTTAATCTTTATCATGTTTTGGGTTTTAATTCTAACCGATGTCATTGGTTGGACGGCAGCATCTACTTTGATAACCTTGACTGCTTTTTTAATACGCACGCCCTATTATATTTTTTCAGAACTTATTTGGAATGGTCGAACTTTAGGCAAAAGATTTTCAAAAATTAGGGTTATCAATATCAATGGACGACGTTTAACACCGCACCAAATCACCGCCCGAAATCTCATGAAAGAAGTCGAGATTTTTACGCCAGTAATATTAATGCTTAATATTGGGCATTTACCAGTCTGGGGCAAAATTCTCACATTAGTTTGGACTGCTATTATTGTTATTGTGCCATTGTCTAATCGCCGCCGTCAAAGGTTAGGGGATATTATTGCAGGAACATTGGTCGTTGAAAATCCGACGTCGGTTTTAATGCCTGATCTTGTAGTAAGCAGTGGTGGTTTAAAAGGTAAAAGCTCTATATTTAGCTTTTTACCCGAGCAATTAGACATTTATGGTCGCCATGAATTGCAAACATTAGAAGCGATTTTGCGCGATGGTAATTTATCGCAAATGGATAGTCAGATAAAATTGGTGGCAAAGACCATTATGCAAAAAATTAATTTTCAAGAAATATTGCAACCTGGGCAAGAACGTCTGTTTCTTACAGAGTTTTATAAAGTGCAACGGGAGCATCTTGAAAAATTGCGTCTATTTGGCACACTACGTGAAAACAAGTTTCATACTACTGAAACCAAAAATTAAAGCCTTTTGTTTTTTTCCTAGAGCGCATTTCGATCTGATTGAATCAGATCAGCGCTCTAATTCATTGTTTACACCGCGGTTTTTGTCCGAACACCGCTTCACACTTTTCGGAAAACGCTTTAATAAAAATATGCCCATTTAAATCTAAAGACTTAAATGGGCATATGATATTTGTACGTTATATGTTGAAGCTATGCAATGCGGTTTGCAGCGGCTAAAATGGCTGCTAGTGAGGCACTTGTAATATTGTCATCAATGGCAACACCAAAGACATGACCATCAGGATAGGCAATCTCCATATAGCAAATGGCGGTTGCATCAGAGCCTTGCTGCATGGAATGCTCAGAATAATCAATAACCGAAAGCTTCTTACCAATATAGTTGGATAGCGCATTGATAAAGCCATCAACAACACCATTGCCTTTGCCTTCGATGCTTTTTACAACGCCATTATCGGTTATATCAGCCGTTACAATGCGGCGGTTGCGATCAACCGGATCTGGGCGGCTTTCATGGTCAATATATCCAAAGCGCGCATTTTCACCTGAGGTATAGGTCTTAATAAACTCATCATAAATACGTTGTGATTGAAGCTCTTTACCCTCAATATCCGTAATTCTTTGAATAACATCACGGAATTCCACTTGTAATTTGCGTGGCAAGTTTAAACCGTAATCTTGATTTAGAATATAAGCAATACCACCTTTGCCCGATTGTGAGTTGATGCGGATAATTGCTTCATAAGAGCGGCCAACATCTTGCGGATCAATTGGCAAATAAGGCACTTCCCAGATCGGCGAATTGGCTGATTTTATTGTTTTCATGCCTTTATTAATGGCATCTTGATGCGAGCCAGAAAAGGCGGTGTAAACCAATTCCCCAACATAAGGGTGGCGTTCAGGAATACGCAATTGGTTGGAATATTCGTAAACTTCCTTCATGCGCTCAATGTTAGAGCAGTCAAGCATTGGGTCAACGCCTTGAGTAAACATATTTAAGGCAAGGGTAACAATATCCACATTGCCAGTACGTTCACCATTACCAAACAAAGTGCCTTCAACGCGGTCTGCGCCAGCCATCAAGCCAAGTTCTGCAGCTGCAATACCGCAACCGCGATCATTATGGGGATGCAATGAAATAATGACACTGTCTCGGCGATCGATATTTCGGCACATCCATTCAATCTGGTCAGCATAAATATTGGGCGAAGACATCTCAACCGTTGATGGCAAGTTCAAAATCATTTTCTTTTCCGGTGTCGGATTAATGATTTCAATAACAGCATTGGATATTTCTAGTGCAACTTCAAGTTCTGTGCCAGTAAAGCTTTCTGGCGAATATTGGAATTGGAAGTCATTGCCAGCTTTTGCCGCCATGTCGCTAATCATTTTTGCAGCATCGGTCGCAATTTGCTTGATGCCAGCAACATCTTTGCCAAAAACAACGCGGCGTTGCAACTCACTAGTTGAGTTATAAAAATGCACAATCGGATGATTGGCACCTTCCAAGGCTTCAAAGGTACGGGTGATTAATTCTGGTCGGCATTGCACTAAGACTTGCATGCTGAGATAGTCTGGCATGTTGCCGTGCTCAATACACCAGCGGGCAAACTCAAAATCAGTTTGCGAGGCTGATGGAAAACCTACTTCAATTTCAGTAAAACCCATATCTACGAGCAAACGGAACATACGTTCTTTGCGATCTTGCCCCATTGGGTCAATCAAAGCCTGATTGCCATCGCGCAAATCAACCGAACACCAAATAGGAGCATGTTCAATTGTTTTGTCAGGCCAAGTACGGTCCTTTAAACCAACTTGTGGATATGCTTGATATTTTTGGTCAGCATTGACCATGCCTTTTTTTGCAGCAGTATAAGTCATAATATCACTCTTCATTACGAACTAATGTTAAAACAGAAAATAATGGAAAAAGAGGCATTTTGCCGTTTTGGCATAAATCGGCTGCCGGGCGCCTCTCAGCGAACCCGACAACCGCTAATAAGGCCGAGTAGAAGTGCATTTGTAATGCTTACTAAAGAAAAGCTGCTGAAATATGCAGTCGCGCAAAGCCCTTGCTTGGCAGCAAAGCTTTTATTTCTGAAAATGGCGCGATCAATTGTTTTCATCTGTTCGATACTACATATTTTATTCAAGCCCGCAAGAGAAAAAGCGACTAACAAAACTTTTGTTTACATAAATTCAAAAGTAGGATTGTTTTTAAATCGATAATTTCTTCATTTTCAACCATGGTTAAAGCTTTTTCTAATGGCATTTCTACCACTTCAATGTCTTCGCCTTCACTATAAAGGCCGCCGCCTGCACCAATGCGGTCGCCTGCATCATAGGTAGCAATAAAAAGATATAATTCTTCTGATGAGTAGCCTGGGCTAGAAAAGCCACGTCCAATTCGGGTGAGTTGATGGAAACGATAGCCTAGTTCTTCTTCGCCTTCACGCATAATGGCTATTTCCGGCGTTTCCCCTTCATCAATAATGCCAGCGCAAGCTTCCAACATCATTGGGTTTTCGCCATTCAAAAAGGCTGGAAAACGCAGCTGACGGGTCAATAGAACAGTTTGCCTGATAGGATCATAGGGGACAATGGCACTCGCGGGACCACGGCAATAAACCTCACGTTTTTGTTCGCTCCATTCACCGCTGCGGCGTTGGAACTCAAAATCAAAGCAGGATAATCTGGTCCATCCGGCTGATAGAATTTTTTCTGCAATGTTGCGGATTCTATTAAATTCCATGACAGGTACTCCAGTTACAACGCATCTCATTTAGTTTCGCACATCAAGCCACTATATGCTAGTTAAATTAATTTAAGCAGGTTATCTCTATAGGTTAACCCACTGAATATTTGTCTTTTTTATGACGGCAATACAAAATTAGTCGCTTTGTGAAAACCATTTTAAATGCTGGTAGCCCGTATTTATATTTAATGTTGCACATGCACCAATAAAAAAACCTGCTAGATGCAAAGCACATAGCAGGTTTAAAAATATAACAAAATTTAGAGACTTATTTTTGGCTGCTGCTAGGAGCTGCCCCAAGATCTGCCCCAAGATCTGACATTGTGCTAATGGCGCGCGAAACAATGCCATATTCCATAGCTTCTTCCACAGTCATCCAATGGTCGCGGTCAATATCAGCGCGCACCCGTTCAACTGGTTGTCCAGTTTCGCGTGAGATGATTTTAGCCAAACGCTCGCGCATACGTAAAATTTCACGAGCTTGAATTTCTACATCGGTTGCTGAGCCGCCAATGCCGCCTGATGGCTCATGTATAAGAAAACGCGTATTTTCAAGGCACAAACGACGTTCTTTTGGAACAGCTAAGAAAATATGGGTACCAGCACTTGCAACCCAGCCTGAACCAATCATGGTAACTGGGGCTGGAATAAATTTAACCATATCATGAATAAGATCGCCAGATTCTACATGGCCACCTGGTGAGGACACAACGACATAGATAGGATCTGAAGATTCCTGCGCAAGCCCGATAAGCTGCGCCACAACATTCTTGGCCATTTTGTCATCAATTCCGCCGATGATGAAAACGAAGCGTGAGCGAAATAGATTTTCTTCCATACGTCCTGCAAGCGGCTTAGCTGCATTTTCGTCTTTTGTTTCTTTTGTCTTTTCATCGCTCATAAGCGGGTTCCTTATACTTTAACAAGCATTTCAAGGTTAAATTGAAATGCGTAATCTTTATTGCAATTTGAACTCTTTCACAATGTGGCAAAAAGTTTTTATTGATTCGATGCTATATTATCGTTTTGTAACGATTATGGCGAGGCATCCAATGCGAAAACTTATTTGTTAGCTTTCATAAAATTATGTTACGCAAATATATCAGCATTCGTATTTGGTCTTAATGGATCTGGACCATATTTATTGCTACCCATAGTGCCTGTAAACATCAATATAACGTGTAAAATAATCATTGCTATGGCAAATAATCCTTTTAACATTTTGTATGTAAGTGGATCTGGTTCCGCAAATAGTTCGTAATAGGGTAAGCTTGCTTGGATGATAATAATGATCGACCATAATCCAGACATATTTCTATCGTGCAAGCGGCGAGATGTTACTGCCAAGAATGGTATAACAAGTATGAGATCAAGAGTAATACAGAAGGCATAAAAACGTATCAGGGTGGAGAATAACACTGGTCCTAAACTTGTTTCTACTAGTTTTGGTATTCCCCATATTAATATCCTTGAGAGTATCAAATAACTAAGACGAAACCACCAAAATTCAGCCCGTGAAGCACGACCAGAAAAATTGGCATATTTTTTGATGAATGTTATATAATTTGCTTCTAAAAATCCCATGAGCTTACCGTTGTTCTTGAGTGTTTTAAAGTATCTCAAAGTCTATTGCGCGTCAAAATAATGTTGAATAGTCGCATATGTGGCACCTGCACCTATCAAGCATGCAAGTGCAATGCGTGATTTTACACCTGATAAAGAGCCTGAAAAAATCGCACCTGCTTTAGCGAGTGAGACGCCACCACTATCTCCGCCGTAAATGGGCATTGTGCGCCCTTCAATACAACGAGAGGATATGATAACCGGAATTTTTTTGTCAGTTAAGACCTTGATTGCTGCCGCAAATCCATCAGGCGCATTGCCAAGGCCAAAGGCTTCAAGTACAATACCTTTTACACCTTGGCTTGCTGAAAAGGTTAGGTAATCTGGGCTGACACCCATGGCTAGTTTCATAAAACCAATATTATCTTCAATTCTTGTTGTTGCGATAGGGCGGCGCATCAGGGGTTTACGCCATATGCTCACCTTGCCAAATTCAATAGAGCCGATTTTACCAAAGCTGCTTGAGCGAAAACTATCAACGCGATAGGTATGGGTTTTGCTCACTTCGCGTGCGGCATGCAAATCATGCTCAAAGGCAATTAATGTCCCAAGATTTTGTGTTTCATCACTTTGAGCGGCAATAATTGCTTCGACAATATTACGTGGTCCATCACTATCACTTTCGCTAGCATTGCGCTGTGCACCAGTAAAAATGACTGGCTTATTTGACTGTACAATAAGATCGCTTAAAAAAGCGCTTTCTTCCATTGTGTCGGTGCCATGAGTTACAACAACTCCGTCACAATCAGCCTGTTGCAAGGTTTCGTTAATTTGCTTGGCTAGCGAGAAGGCGAGGGGCAAAGTGAATGCCGCACTATCCATTGTACAAAAATCGTCAACTGTTAGTCGGATATTTGGTAATCGGTCTTTAATCGTTGCAATAAGATTATTGCCTTTTATTCCAGCAACGACACCATCAGAATTTTTATTTTTGGTGGACGCAATCGTGCCGCCTGTTGTTATAATTTTGATATGTTTCATTGCATTGCCCTATTTTATTTTTTGACTGTTAGCAGAATTAATTATTCAAAACTGTGTATATCTGTAGAAAACACAATTGTCATTTTATCATTCCTGATCTTATCGATAATTTTCATTTGCTGGGGTTTATAAGGCAATATTAATTAAACTTATATGAGGTTGTTTTTTCATTTTTTAAAAGCTTTGGTTTCACTTTTATTGAAAAGACAAGTGATATGGATTGAAAGAGCAATTAACTTATCAATTTATACAATGATGTTAATTTTAAACTTTATTGTTATTGCTTAATCTAGAATTGTTTTATAATTTTGAAAATTACAGTAATTTTAATTGAAATACCGCAATTTTTCTTTATATGCTATTGTAATATAATATTTTTCAATAAAATAGCTGTAATGATAGACCACCCAAAAGAATCAGGAGACTATGCCCATGATGCGTCAATATGAGCTTGTTGAGCGCGTACAGCGGTACAAGCCGGACGTCAACGAGGCATTGCTAAATAAAGCCTATATTTACGCCATGCAAAAGCATGGAGCACAAAAACGTGCAACAGGTGAAGCCTATTTTTCTCATCCCTTAGAAGTTGCTGCAATTTTAACTGATATGCGCCTTGATGAGGCAACTATTGCCGTTGCGCTTCTTCATGACACTATTGAAGATACAACTGCGACACGCGCAGAAATAGATCAACTTTTTGGGCCAGAAATTGGCAAATTGGTTGAAGGGCTTACCAAGCTAAAAAAGCTTGATCTTGTTTCTAAAAAAGCCATTCAAGCGGAAAATTTGCGTAAATTATTGATTGCAATTTCTGAAGATGTGCGGGTTCTGTTGGTAAAGCTTGCAGATCGTTTGCATAATATGCGCACATTGGATGTTATGCGCGATGATAAACGCCGCCGTATCGCAGAAGAAACCATGGATATTTATGCGCCGCTTGCTGGCCGCATGGGTATGCAAGATATGCGTGAAGAGCTTGAAGAGCTCGCTTTTCGCTATATTAATCCTGAAGGTTGGCGCGCGGTCAAAGATCGTTTGGCAGAGTTGCAAGAGCGTAATGCCGATATTTTAACCACCATTGAAGATGAGTTGTCTTTCCTCTTTGCTGAAAATGGTATTGATGCAAAAGTAAAAAGTCGGCAGAAAAAAGCCTATTCGGTTTTTAAAAAAATGGAAACCAAGGCTTTATCTTTTGAGCAATTATCAGATATTTACGGCTTCCGTGTTATGGTGCATAAGGTGGCAGATTGCTATCGCTCCTTAGGTGTTATCCATACTACATGGCCAATGGTGCCGGGGCGGTTTAAAGATTATATTTCTATTCCAAAACAAAATGATTACCGTTCAATCCATACCACGATTGTTGGGCCATCGCGCCAACGTGTAGAGTTGCAAATTCGCACCTATGAGATGGATGAAATCGCTGAATTTGGTGTTGCTGCGCACTCTATATATAAAGATCGTGGTTCAGCCAATAGTCCACAAAATTTGACGGGTGAAACCAATGCTTATGCATGGTTACGCCAAACTATTCAATCTCTGTCGGAAGGCGATAATCCAGAAGAATTTTTGGAACATACCAAGCTTGAACTTTTTCAAGATCAGGTTTTCTGTTTCACGCCAAAAGGGCGGCTTATCGCTTTACCACGCGGTGCAACGCCGATTGATTTTGCTTATGCCGTGCATACCAATGTTGGCGATTCTTGCGTGGGCGTTAAGATTAACGGTCGTATCATGCCGTTGATGACCGTTTTAAAAAATGGTGATGAAGTGGAAATTATCCGCTCTAAAGCGCAAGTGCCGCCAGCTGCTTGGGAATCTATGGTGGTCACTGGTAAAGCGCGCGCGGCTATTCGCCGTGCAACTCGCGTTGCTGTACGTAAACAATATTCAGGATTAGGTACGAGAATATTAGAACGTAGCTTTGAGCGTGCAGGAAAAAAATTTAATAAGGATGAGTTAAAGCCAGTGCTTTCGCGCCTTGCTCGCAAGGACATTGATGATGTTTTGGCCTCGGTTGGCCGTGGTGAATTACCATCAAGCGATGTTATCAAGGCGGTTTATCCTGATTATCAAGATAGCCGCGCAACAACAAAAAGCAAAGCAAAGCCGGGCGAAGAAGGTTGGTTTAATATCCAAAATGCATCCGGTATGATTTTCAAAGTACCGGGAAGCGAAAAGACTGCTGGCGATTCAGATGATCGAGAGGGGGATGAACTTCAGCGGCCGCCATTGCCTATTCGTGGTATTCATGGTGACGTGCCGGTGCGGTTTTCGCCAGAGGGCGCAGTGCCCGGTGATCGGATTGTCGGTATTTTACAGCCGGGCGCAGGCATTGTTATCTATCCGATCCAATCGCCAGCGCTTACTGCCTATGATGATCAGCCTGAGCGTTGGATTGATGTGCGCTGGGATATTGATGCAGCAATGACTGAGCGTTTTCCTGCTCGTGTTAGTGTTTTAGCAATTAACTCGCCAGGCTCCTTAGCAGAAGTGGCGCAAGTTGTGGCTAAAAATGATGCGAATATTCAAAACTTATCGATGGTGCGGACTGCGCCAGATTTTACCGAGATTATTATTGATCTTGAAGTTTGGGATTTAAAACATTTAACCAAGATTATTTCGCAATTGAAGGAAGAAAACATGGTTAGCGGTGCAAAACGCGTTAATGCGTGATGCAAAACCAATGTGATGCTTGAACATAAATTAGCATCACGTTAATAACGCTATTAAATATGGCTCATAATGGGCTTATCGATTGTTGCGGCTAATCGGTTTTGTTTTTGCATTTTGATGTTGTGCGTTAGCAAAGATGTTAAAATGTAATGGTTTAAAGAAATGCGTTTCACTATTCATTTTTTGCATGGTATCTGAAATTTGATATCAGTTTGTAAAAGTTAAGAGAACGCGCGAATAGAATGAAGGAATTTTTTATGACAACTGATGATGTGCTTGATATTTTTCGCGAAGCAGGCGCCATTCTTGAAGGGCATTTTATTTTAACATCAGGACGGCGCAGTGGCACCTATATGCAAAAAGCCCATGTTTTTATGCATGCGAACTTGACTGAAAAATTATGCCGTGGTCTTGCTGAAAAAATTCGCAAAAATGTTGATGGAAAAATTGATTATGTTGTAGGGCCAGCTATTGGTGGTCTTATCCCTGCTTATGAAACATCGCGTCATCTAAATGTGCCAGCTATTTGGGTTGAGCGTGAAAATGGCGAGTTCAAGCTACGCCGTTTTGATGTTGAAAAAGGCGCACGCGTTGTGATTGTTGAAGATATTGTAACCACCGGTCTTTCTATTCGCGAGACTGTCGATTGCATGCGCAAGGCTGGGGCTGATGTTATTGCCGCCGCTTGTATCGTGGATCGTTCCGCTGGCAAGGTAGATGTAGGTGTGCCACTTATTGCTTTGGCTGAATATGAAGTGCCTTCATATGACGCAGATAATTTACCTGAAGAACTTGCAAAAATTCCTGCAATTAAGCCAGGAAGCCGCAATATTTAGTGGTAAAACAAAACTATTGATTTCCGACAAAAGTAAAAATTGCTTTTGTTGGAAATTTTTGAAAACTAATAAGGGAAGTTACGATCCGCTGGTTTAATTCTGTGAGTAATAAGCCATTTTTTCATCAAAATGACCGAACTGAAGCTCCTGATTATCTTTTGTGGTTGTTTGCCATTTTTCATTTTGATTTGTACGAGTTTTCAAAACTGCATTTACATAGCAGCGTATTGAGTTTTTTGCATTCGCTAATGCGTTCGCAGTTTTTTTTCTAAAAACATTAGCTAAATAAGCTCTTTTTGCAGTAAACTTTCTTGTAGTAAAGATTTTTTTTCATCCGGTTCTTTTAGCTCGCATCCGGTCAGCGCAAAAATAACAATTGCAGATAGTGCTCGTATTTCAAGCCGAAAATTCATTATAAGTCGATATGTTATGATTGAAAAACGTGGTTTTGTTACTCGTCAAGCAGGCTTTTTGACGCCCGGACAATAGGTTGATAAATTTGGAGTGCCTAAAGGCAGGTTTTTAGTATAGCTTGGATATAGTCAAGTCAACGCGGAATGGTTCCGCGCTCTGAGAATTAAAATATATACGCTTTACCTTGTGCAAAAACCTATTTCTACGGAGCATGGGAGAGCTTCAGCTGTTCCAGAGTTTAATGCAGCAAGTGATGTGCCTCAGTGTTATACTGGAGAAAAATTTATTCAACAGTTACTTGATGGTGGATTTTTACCCCTGATGCAGGATTATTAAAATGAACAATAACTATATTTTTGAAATTATCAAAGTTGGTGTTTTAAATAATTCAGAAGCCCCCATTGATAACGATATATTTTATAAATGCCTTATCTGTGAAGGTATTATACCGTCTTGTCCGAAAGAAGACGTAGGATGTCAATGTGGTAATATCGCTATTGATATAGTGTTGCATAGGTTGTTTATTGGAAACAAAGAAAATTTTTCTATTCTTAAAAGGAAAAAATATTATAACCATAAGATTTAAAATATAATTGTTTTTATTAAGTTAGATAACTTTAAAATTTTATTGATAAAAATATATATTAAATTTATAAGTGGTATTTGTTGTTACGTTTTTACAGATAAAAACGATAAATCTGTTTATATAATAACTATTTATTTGTAAATTCTTATTAGGGGAGGCTAGTAAGGGCAGGTATGTTATGGAAAATCCTGAAGGATTCGTGGCGGTCATAAAGGCGGCAGAACTTTTTTTGGCCAATGTAGAGCTTTTTACAAAGCAGCATTGGCTTGCAAGTTATGGTGAGTTACAATTGCAATATAATGAATTGCCTTTGTGGATTTTAATTTCAGCAGAAGCATCTGTATGTGAAGCTCATCACCAATTGTTAAAGCTTTATGAGCCCTTTCAAACTGCTCTTTCATCAGTACAGTTAAATATTTATTTTTATCGAAAACAAGCAGATAGTAGGTATTGTCAATTTTTCACTTTCCCAAATACGAAAGATTTTTTAAATGCTCAAATTGATGGTGAGATTTTAACAGAAGAAACTTATGATAGGTTAGAAAAATATAAACCAAAAATTTTCAATAAAAATCATTGATTTTTATATTGGATTTTTCGCCAAATATCATTTCATACGAAAAATGGTGTAATTTATAATGTTAAATGGAACTATTTTACACGCTAAGCGTTAAGTAGTATGATTACTGTGCGTTTTAGACGCAGGGCGCTCAATAATAATATGCTTTAAAAACATTATAAGCTTATAAAATATGAATGACTTGGTGTGTGGTTAAAGCCAACATCATTGCTGTGATAAATCTGCGCTTTTACCATTAGATCATTTGTTTTTATGCTTAAAATGTGCTAAGAAAATAATTGTTATTTATCTTTAGTATTGTACTAATTCAATATAAAATATGGACAATTTTTTGGGTGTCTTTCGAGTGCAGTCCAGTTGGTTTGATGCTGACTTAGATTGTGGTTCTTAATTGGATAGAATATTTTATATCTATGTTTTTTATAGTCATTTAGACTTGGGTTTGATATTTGCATGTATAATCAAGCCGATTTATTGTAGTTGAAATGCTCTCATTTGAAGCTATCGTTTGATGAGCGTTAATTCTTATTTGATTAATATGTAAACGTTTAGATTAAAAAATGATTAGGTTATGTGTAGGGAAAGCAATTGTTGGACAGATTGAAAAAAACGACGCTCCAATCGGGCATGCTGTTTCAGCCTAATGACAGTTTAAGTTGTGAAAGCATGAAGGGAACTTTATGCGAAAATTGTCAAGTGCATGGCATTGCCATATGTGCATCACTTGATGAGACGATGTTACGTGAGCTTGACAGTATTACTTCTGACAAAAAACTTGATACAAATCAGGAGCTTGTTCAAGAAGGTGACATCAAGAAATATGTATTTACTTTGCGCAGTGGTATGTTGCGGCTTGTTTCAACATTGTTTGATGGTCGCAGGCAGATCTCAGGCTTTATTATGCCCGGTGAGTTTATCGGGTTGATTGCGGAAGATTATTATACCCAAACGATCGAGGCAGTAATACCATCAACCCTTTGCGTATTTCCACGCCACGAGCTTGATCAAATGATGGAGCTTTATCCACAAATGCGTGAGCGTTTGTTTGAGATGACGAGAAAATCATTATCGAGATCGCGTGAAAACCAGCTCTTATTGGGGCGGTTAACGCCTATTGAAAAAATGGCCAATTTTTTGTTGATGTCGTCAAAGCGTGCGACTGAAAGTGGACTAATCGATAATCCTGTTAATCTGGTAATGAATCGCAGCGATATAGCTGATCATTTAGGCCTGACGATTGAAACTGTAAGCCGTTGTTTTTCAAAGTTGAAGACTCAAGGGGTAATAAGATTAATTGATACCCATACGGTGCAATTATTAGATAGGGCAACCTTGCAACATCTTTCTGGCATGCGCGATAAGCCTGCCTAAATAAATTATGCTAGGCGAAAGCTATGAAAAGCTAATAAATTACGTTATGCTAAAACAAGCGTATTTATTAAAGATGCGGCGATATGCCTTAATTGTGATGGGTAGAATTACTTTAAAGATACATCATTTGCATGTAATGGTGTAATGATAGAGATAGATAAAGATCTGGAAAGTTAAATTGGCGATGAATAAGGAAACTTTGCTGCATTATGCAATCCAAGCGGTACCTCGCTATACCTCCTATCCAACAGCGGCAGATTTTGTTGCTGTCGGCGATAGCGAGCGAAAGCAGTGGCTTGGTGAAATTGCCAATGGCGAAGCTGTTTCTGTTTATATCCATGTTCCATATTGTACTGAGTTATGCCACTATTGTGGTTGCTTTACCAAGGCAATTCGCCGTGAAAATATTATTCAGGATTATGCGGATACCTTAGTAAAGGATATCCATTTACAAGCAGGTTATTTAAAAGGTCGGCCAAAGCTTGTTCATTTGCATTGGGGCGGCGGCACTCCTTCAATTCTATCAGCTGCAAGTTTTAAAAAAGTTATGGCAGCATTAAGACAAGTTTTTGACTTTGATAAAGATGCCGAGCATGCGATAGAGCTTGATCCACGTACTGTCACGCCGCAATTGGCAAGTCTTATGGCCTCTATTGGCGTTAATCGCGCGAGCCTTGGGGTACAAGATATTAATCCTGATGTGCAAAAGTTAATTGGCCGTATTCAGCCAGTTGAAGATGTTGAAAACGCGGTTAAAAACTTGCGTAATGTTGGCATTATGCGGATTAATTTTGATTTGATTTATGGTTTGCCATTACAAACCAAAGCGTCGTTGGAAGAAACGTGCCGCGTGGTGGGGGCGCTTGAGCCTAACCGTATTGCCTGTTATGGTTATGCTCATTTACCGAAAAGGCGTGCTAATCAACGGCTTATTGATGCAGCAACATTGCCGGGTGCTTTTGAGCGTTTTGAGCAGGCAGAAGTTGTAGCAAATACCTTGGATAGTCTTGGCTATGTAGCAATCGGTATAGATCATTACGCTAAGCCTGATGATCCGATGACAATTGCCATGATGGAAGATCGCTTACACCGCAACTTCCAAGGCTACACCGATGATAATTGTCCAACACTCATTGGTTTTGGCGTTTCATCGATTTCAGAATTCCATAATGGTTATGCGCAAACTATTGCTGATATTGGTCAATATCGCCGCGCAATCGATGAAGGCACGATGGCAACCAAGCGTGGTATTGGTCTTGATGATGAGGATCGTTTACGTGCCAATTTGATCCGTGAAATTATGTGCCGCTTCAAGATCGATCTTGCCGATTATGGTGGGATCGAACATTTCCAGCGTGAAATGAATAATATGGCATCACTCGTTAAAGATAATATTGTAACCATTGATGGTTCAGTCATTTCCATCACCGAGGAAGGATTGCCATTTGTACGCACACTTGCGGCTTTGTTTGATACATATCGCTCTTATGGGCAGGGGCAGTTCTCGGCAGCTGTTTAAATTTATTGATTTTGAGAGTTTATAACGCGCTTGGCAATGTGCTTGGCGCGTTTATTATTATAAATGGCTTTGATTCTACAGCCAACATATCTGTGTTAGTCCTCATCATTTAAATATTAGGTATCAATATCCTTAAGGTATTCACTAAAATCTTCATTGATGTCGTCCATGCTTAACAGTTCATGTGGCTTTAATTTTGTCCATTTTATTTTGGTTGTTACCTTATCGGTGGCTTCATCAAGAATAGGGTCAATAATTAGCGTTTCGATTGTTGTCTTTTTTTTATTTGTAATAAAATTATAGCTTTCTTCGGTTGTTGTTCCGGTAGTTCTTTGGGTGGAGGAATAATCATAACCAACGAGATTAAAATCACCATTTTGCCAACGAAATCTATATAAGTAGAAACCCATTTGACTGCCAAAAAAGCCAATGCGAATATTTAATGTACCATTTTTTGCTGTAACACCACCATAAACAATGCCATGAAATGGATCAACGACTTCGTCATTAATTATAACCGATTGCGGTATGAAATCTGTATCTTGCTTGACAAGACGCCAAAATTTACCTTGCTTGAAAAGCACGATTAGCATTCTAGGATTTTCAACTTCAAATCTACCTGACATTTTTTCGTCTCTGGCTTGCCCAATGCTACGTAAAACCAAAACCGTATCAAATTCACTGTCATTATTGAGATCGTCTTGTTGAAGAAATTCAATAATCCAAGATTTGGGTATAAAATCTTGTAATTTTTCACTTTTAATTGGTAATTGGGGAAATTCAAAATAATCGCCAGTGTCATCTGATTGTGCATTTGCTGCAAAAATGTTGAAAAAATTGTAAATATGATGCTTAATTTCAGCGGGTATTTAAAAGCTTTTTTCAACATAATATATTAGATCCGTCTTGATCTATTATTGAATATTCTATGTAAGCTCAAAGGCATATAGTATATTTGTAAGGTCATGTAAGTTTAGCTGGAAAATTACTGAGCTATTGCTTTAAGATAATCATCAATATCACCGCTCATAATCTCGTCAAGTTTTAGCAATTTATGCGGCTTTAACTGTTGCCAATCTGAGTTAGTCTCAATGCTATCATCATCTAATGGTGTTTCGGTTTTGGTGTTTCGGCGGTTGGTTAAAAAATTGTAGCTGCTGGTTGTCTCAATCCCAGACGCTCGTCCACGTGAATAACTATCATAACCAATGAGATAAAAATCATTGTTTTGCCAGCGAAACGTATAGATTTTATAGATTAATTCGCTGCTAAAATAACCTAAGCGGATTGAGATAATACCTTTTGACGTTGTTACTCCGCCAGAAACGATACCGTTGAATGGATCTTGAATATAGCCATTATCATTTTCGGTTTTAGGGATGAAAGTGGTATTTTGTTTAATCAGCCGCCATTCTTTGCCTTGGCGGAACAAAATAATCAATATTCTAGGATTAGTATCTATTAGGGGTGAAGTATCATCACCAATATGGTTGATATTTTGGATATCTTGATTGCGGAGCACCATAACAGTATCTAGCTCGCCATCGCCATTTAAGTCTTCTTGTTGAAGAAATTCAACAATCCAGAAATCTGGAATGAAATCTTGTAATTTTTCACCCTTCAAAGGTAATTGGGGAAGTTCTATTGTGCTTGCATCTTGATTAGCCTTTTGCTCGGCAAAAGCGCATTGGCATGTTGCTGCAAAAAACACCAATAGGCAAAGAAATTTCAACAATAATCTTTGCCAATATTGATGTTTCACAGCTACCTCAATTGATGAGTTGAAAACAATTTACAAATATGATTACCGCACATAAAGCCCAACTGACATTGCAACGCATAAGACAGCTAAGACAATGAGACCAAGATAAATTTTGGGGCGATCAAACAATATCGCAAAAGCTGAAAACCAACCAACAATACCACCGCCAAGCGCGAAAAGAAAGCCTGCTTTACTGCCAACGGCAATATGCACAGCCATTAGGCCGCCAATGATTAACGCGCCAAATAGAATTAATAATGCGGTGGCGACTTTTTCATAATCATCCATGGTATTTCCTCTTTATCATGCCGCTTGCAAGGTCATATAGGTCTATTACAATTGTTCTACTCTATATCAATGCCGAACGAAAGATTTAAAATAGAGTGCTAACCTAATTTTCCTCGCATAAGAATATGCGGCAAATATGGCTTATCTATTTATGTTAAAAATAAATAGATTTAACTTGGTCGTAAAAATATTAACTAAGGCGTTCAAGCCGTTGGAGTAGGCGGTGTAATGTATCAATGGTGGAGGCATCCGCTACACCGTCAACAAGTGCTGGCCTAAAATGACGCTGGAATGCTTCGGTTACAATTTTAGTATTTTCATCAAAACTTCCAGTGATTTCTATAGGATAGCCATAAAGTGCCAGCATGGATTGAAATGCTTCAACTGGCCGACCGCTTTCACCTAGGCTCATAAACCTGCCGCCGCCAAGTGGGCTTGGCGAGACAAATTGGCCAATGCCATTGTCAGCAAGGTCTTTCCATGGAAATTTTTCGCCAGGGTCAATTTTGCGCTCTGGTGCAATGTCGCTATGGGCTAAGACATAGCGTGCGCCAATATTATGGCGATTTATGATGGATTGGCAAAGTTCAACAACTGCTTTGATTTGAAGCGAAGGAAAATCGGGAAAATTTCCAAGTGGTCCTTGATTGACAATTTCAATACCAATGGATTTTGAGTTAATATCATCTTGCCCTTGCCACATGCTTTTTCCTGCATGCCAAGCACGCTTTGATTCGGCAACCATTTGCACAATAGTTCCGTCTTCGCGTACCACATAATGGCAAGAAACTTGTGAGGCAGGATCTTGCAAAAGGCTTTCGGCAGCTTCAGCATCATTCATACCAGTATAATGCAAGATCAGAATATGCGGCTTAGTATTATCAGATCTTTCATTGAAATTAGGCGATGGGCGTAAAATTGCGCCTTCAAAATCAGGTCTATCCAAAACTTCAGTCATGTTAATATCAATTCTTTTTTAATCAAAGCCCAAGCATTGTTAATGCGGGCAAGTCGTTCATTAGCAATTGCAGAAAATTCAGGTGGCATGCCACGTGCAGCCAGCTTATCGGGGTGATGCTCTTGCACAAGTTTATGGTAATGCTTACGAGCTTCAGCAAAGGGCATCTTGCGGTTAATACCTAAAACTGTCCACGGATCTTGCGTGCCATTTACGGAATGATAAGCGGTGATCGTTTCAAAACGGCTTGCAGTAATGCCAAATATTTCACTTACTTGGCGTAGAAAGTTCATTTCATCTTGATGAATGTAACCATCGGCTTTCGCAATATGGAATAGCCCATCAATAACATCTTCTAAAAGGCAGGATTCGCATTCGCTATCTTTGCAAAGAAAAACAATGCGCTTGGCGTAATAATCAAAGCCAGCAATATCGCCTTTTGCCAACGAGAAAAGACGTGCCACGTGGTTTAAGTCTTTTTCTTCCACGCTGAAAATTTCGTAAAACGCCTTAACTTCATTATCGGTAACGATACCATCGGCTTTAGCCATTTTGGCTGAGAGAGCAATCATCGCTACCGAAAACGCTACTTGTCGGCGTTTTTCAGCATCCCCTTCAAAATAAGTGCGCACACTTTCAATCACCGTTGATAAAGCGTCGCTTGCATGTTGTAAAATGCTACCAAGCAATGACCAAATAGTGTTGGAATTATTATCGCTCACCCGCCAAGGCCTCCAGTGGTTTGTGCTGGATAAAAAGCTTTGCGTGCGCTTGTTGCTGCTGCCTCACCAGCCTTTTGTGCATTGTCATCGCTTTGGCCGGTGGCTTTGGCAGCTGCAACTGCGTCTTGGCGTGCTTGCTCAATTGCCGATTCGCGCTCTGCATCACTCATGGTTGCAGGGGTTTTCGGCGGCTCTGGCAAATTTATCGGTGAGCCATCAGGTAAAGTTTCCCCTTGGGTTGGGATAAGGGGGGAGCCACCTAAAAATATTTTTTGCCCGATATAGGCACCAATACCCAATATCATAAACAAAATAAGGACAAGAATAACTCTTCCCCACCGGATTCTTTTCATTCCATCACCGCTATAAAAAAATATTTGTTAATATATGCCATTCTTTTACCTTTTTATGCAATGCTTAAAGGCACTTGTTCCAAATAGGAAAGAATTCAAGTGGTCAAAACGAACAATTATTTTAAATTTACCAATTTGTTTACTTCAAAAGCACAGTCTATGACTAAAGCAAAATTATCTAATTGTGAAGCTGCTGCAAATCATGATTGTGCTAGAAGTAAAGTTTTTAGATGGAAAACATGGCTAAAACACGATTTTAAGCCTTTATCTATTTTTACTAAGATCATGGCTTGCGGTGTTTTGCTTTTGCCGAGCGCTTGCGGCTCGATGTTTTCCGATCTTGGTGACTTGAAATCACAAAGCCAATTTAAAGGCGAGCGTAGTGGAGCAGGCCCGCGTTTTGACGATAGTAACCCCCATGAATGGGCAGCACGTAAGCCATGGCATTATCCTATCCATGGTACTGATATTTCAAAATATCAGCGCGAAATCGATTGGAATGCGGTTAAGCGCGCTAATATTTCCTTTGTCTTTATTAAGGCAACTGAGGGCGGTGATAGGATTGACGATAATTTTGCGATGAATTGGCAGCGTGCTAAAAATGTAGGTATGCCACGCGGTGCTTACCATTTTTATTATTTCTGCCGTCCAGCAAAAGACCAAGCACGTTGGTTTATTGCAAATGTTCCCAAGGATAAAAGCGCACTTCCACCAGTTCTTGATATGGAATGGAATGATAAATCACCGACCTGTAAACTGCGCCCTGACCCTGAAACCGTGCGCCGTGAAATGAAGGTGTTTCTTGATATTGTTGAGCGCCATTATGGTAAGCGTCCAGTTATCTATACAACGGTTGATTTTTTTGACGAAAATAATCTACGATTGTTTAAAGCCTATCCCTTCTGGCTGCGTTCAGTTGCTGGCCATCCCGATGAGAAATACAGCGCCCATCCTTTCACTTTCTGGCAATATACCGGCACGGGTGTCATTCCTGGGATTGAAGGCAATGTCGATATTAACGTCTTTGCTGGCAATCGTGAGCAATGGGCAAAATGGATTAAATAAGTCAATGCAATAATTTTGATAAAGCGTTTTTGAAAGGAAATAGTAATGCCGCGTCCAACAGATAAAGCTAGTTTACAGCACCTTGCTGAACAAAACTATCAAAAGCTATACCATATGATAGATAGCCTATCGGCCGAGCAGCAATTAGGGCTATTTCCTTTTGATGATCGCGATAAAAATATTCGCGATGTGCTCATTCATTTATATGAGTGGCATCAATTATTGATACATTGGGTTGAAAATAATTTAGCGGGGCATGATGTCGCTTTCTTACCAGCGCCTTTTAATTGGAAAACTTATCCGCAAATGAATGTTGAATTTTGGCAAAAACATCAATCAACTCCACTTGAGACAGCGAGAGCTGATTTTGAAAAAAGCCATCATAAAGCAATGCAGCTTATTGAGCCGCTTAATGATGAGCAGTTATTTACCAAGAAATTTTACAAATTTACCGGATCAACCAATTTGGCTAGTTATGTGATTTCCGCGACAAGTTCGCATTATGATTGGGCATTAAAGAAAATTAGTAAATATTGTAAAATGTTAAATGTAAAATAAATGCTTTTACATAGCTTGTGTTTTAAGGGAAGGTAATAAATTTTTATATTTAAGCCACAGGCAATGTTCATAATGATTTTGTTTTGATTATTCTTGCTTGTCAATTTAACAGTTTGTTTTATTAGAATTATTACAAACATTATGGTGCGCAAAAATAGATCACTGGGGATAACTAAAGCTTGTGCAGATTCTAGCACTAAAATTAGCAAGTTCCTATTTAAGGGGCTTGCTAATTATCAAATATTTTTTATTTCCTTAGATAAAGTTCTATTTTATTTTGGCTATGATTAGGCTAAATAGTTTAAGTACTGTTTTGAAAAAATTATTATAATCGCCGACTTTAGTCGCAGTGTTTGATGAGGCTTGGTAAAAGAGCCAATAGGATAAAAATGCTTTTTAATAAGATATCTTTGATTGCTTTATCAGCTATGATGGGCTTTAGTTTCATTCAAAATGCAAATGCTCAAAATACTCCTGAGCAAGCTGCAAATGCGGCACAAAGTTCAACCTGTGGCGGTAATTTAAAAGACTGGCTCGATGGTGTTGCTAAAGAGGCTAAGGCACAAGGGGTGAGTGACCATTCTATCCAAGAATTATATGATGCACAAATTGATGAAAAAGTATTGGGGCGCGATCGCTCACAAGCTATTTTCAATCTTACCTTTGCAGATTTTTCCAAGCGGGTTATTTCCGATAATCGCCTACAAAAAGGGCGCGAAAACCTTGTAAAATATAAAGCAATTTTTGATAAGGCGGAAGAAACTTATGGTGTTCCCGGTCCAGTAATTGCAGCGTTTTGGGGGTTGGAAACCGATTTTGGTGCAGTGCAGGGCAATTTTAATACTTTAAATTCCTTAGTGACATTGGCTCATGATTGCCGTCGTCCTGATTTATTCCGTCCACAAGTTATTGCTTTACTTAAGCTTTTTGATACCGGAGTTGTCGATTCAAAAACTCAAGGTGCTTGGGCAGGTGAAATCGGCCAGATGCAACTTTTGCCGAAAGATTATCTTGAGCGCGGTGTTGATGGTGATGGCGATGGCAAGGTAGATTTACGAAACAGCACTGCTGACGCTATTATGACTGCAGCGCGAATGATTAGTGAACTTGGTTGGAAACGTGGTCAGCCTTGGCTTGAAGAGGTGCGGGTTACTGGACAAAATGTGCCTTGGCAAGAAGCAACCCGCCAAAATCGCAAACCCCATTCGCAATGGGCAGATTGGGGTATTTCTGGTTTAAAAGGACCTCTCGGTGCAGATGATGGTGATGCATCATTGGTGTTGCCAATGGGGCGCAAAGGACCAGCCTTCCTTTCCTATGATAATTTTGATGTTTTTGTTGAATGGAATAAATCCATCGTCTATGCCACAACAGTCGCTTATTTTGCTGCACGATTGAACGGTGCGCCAAGTTTCGATCTTGGCAATCCCGATGCGGGCCTATCAACGGATGATATGAAGGCATTGCAAGAAAAATTATTGGCACGTGGCCATGAAATTGGCAAGATTGATGGTGTTTACGGTGCTTTAACTCGTGATGCTGTAAGAGCCGAGCAATTGCGCCTAAATATGCCAGCTGATGCTTGGCCAACCCAAGATTTGTTAGAAAAATTATAGTCGTTTAAGATAAAAACATCATGCGCCTTTTGGTGGCGCGTGATGTTTGTTGTTCCTTGCACTACTATTTAATTAAGATAATTCGTAAATCATTGACATTGGTACCAGTTGGGCCGGGGACAAATAAATTGTCAATTGCGTTAAATGCTGACCATGCATTATGCTGTGCAAGGAATTTTGCACCATCAATGCCAGCTTTTTGCATGGCTGCAATGGTGTTAAAATCGCAAAAAGCACCAGCATTATTTTCTGAGCCATCAATACCATCAGTATCTGCTGCAAAACCATAAATTCCCTCAATGTCTTTTATGGTTAAAGCAAGTGACAGCAAAAATTCGCTATTGCGGCCGCCTTTTGCACCTGCCTCAATATCACTTTGGCTAATGGTTACAGTTGTTTCACCGCCAGATAATAATATTGCCGGCTTTTGAAACGGTTGATTGAATAGAGCGATTTCTTTAGCGATGGCGCCATGCATTTTGGCAATTTCGCGCGCTTCTCCTTCAATCGCATCTGATAGGATATAGCTGCTAAAACCAGCATTTTCACAAAATTGCTTGGCAGCAAGCAGTGATTGACGCGCCGAGGCAATAACATGGACTTCATTGCGTTGAAATGCAGGATCATTGGGGAGGGGCGCGTCTTCATCATCATTGGCAAAATAGGCGATGATATGGTCTGGCAATGCTATTTTATATTGAGAAATATAGGCGCGTGCCTGCTCTTTGCTAATATGATTTGCGACAGTTGGCCCTGATGAAACAAAAGACGGTTCATCTCCTGGAATATCTGAAACAATTAGCGAAACCACCTTGGCAGGAGAGGCAGCTTTGGCAAGCCGTCCGCCCTTAATCTGGGAAAAATGTTTGCGTATGGCATTCATGACGTCAATCGGTGCGCCGCTTGCCAGTAAAGCTTTGTTGAGTAAAATATCATCATTAAGTGACATGCCTAGCGGCGGTAAGGGTAGCAGAGCTGAACCCCCACCACAAATAAGGGCAATGACAAGATCATCTTCACTTAGATTGTTGACGCTTTCTAGCAGTTTTTGGGCGGCAATAAGACCATTTTCGTCCGGCACGGGGTGTGATGATTCAACTACGGTAATATTGTTGCATGGGGTCGCATAACCATAGCGGGTAACAACTAAACCCTCAACTTCGCCATTGCCGGCTTCGTGCCAAAGTTTTTCAAGAGCGGCAGCCATTTGCGCAACGCCTTTACCAGCGCCAATAATAATTGTTCTGCCTTGTGGTTTTTTAGGCAAATATTTTTTTAAAGCAAGATATGGATCTGCTGCAGCAACGGCTATGTTAAAAATGTCTTGAAAAAACTTTTTATGCATGACTCACCCCTCTATATATAAAAAGCCAGATAACCAATTAATATCTGCTATCTGGCCATTATAACGTGAAAGACGAATAATACGAATAATTTATTATATGTGAGGATTATTGAAATTTTTGTTCGGCAGCGATTGCTTCAATTACCGCTGGACGTTGGCCAATACGCTGATGAAATGCTTGGATTGCAGGGAAAACCGATAGATCTAGCCCCAAATGTGGTGCCCAATTTAAAACGACAAAAAGATAAATATCAGCAAGAGAAAAAGTATTATTGGCTAAATATGGTGCTTTTTCTAACTCGATTTCAACGGTTTTTAAACGAGTTTGAATTTTTTCAAATGATTGCTTTTTGTATTCTTCTGGCGTAGCTGGGTAAAAAAGTGGGCCAAAGCCTTTATGCAATTCCGTGCCGATGAAGTTGAGCCATTCTTGCACTTTTGCACGCTCAAATGTTCCACATGCAGGGGCAAGGTTTTTAGCTTGGCTATTATCATTTAAATATTGAGTAATCGCTGGGCCTTCAGTAATAATGCGCCCATCATCCAATTCCAATGCTGGCACATAACCTTTGGGATTGATGTCGATGTAATTGCGACCATCGGAAGTTGCTTTGCTTGCTAAATCAACTTTGACCAAATCAAGCTTAATACCCAATTCACTGGCTACAATATGGGGAGATAGGGAACAAGCGAACGGGGAAAAATATAGTTTCATGATCATATTCCTTGATGTTGGTTTAGTTGAACTTTTAACAGTTATGAATATAGATGAAAGTAATTAAGCCAGAAGATAGCTTAATATCGACAAATTGTTGCATTTTTATTGACAATGTCAAGATGCTAAACTTTTACCCATTGATAATCAATTCACTACATTTTTATCAACTAATCCGAACCCTATATCGTACTAAAATTCGTAAAATTGATTTTTAAATTATGATTATAGCGATCAAAAGCTTGGGCTTAGTATTTGCACTATTGGCTTTTTTGTTGAAAGTTTTATGTGGCTTTGCACAGAAAATCGGCATGTTGTATGGTGTTATTAGAGCATATTTAATTTAATTGAGGTGATTTTTTGCCTCTTTATTGATCTTTTGAAAAAAATGGTTAAAACTTAGGCTTGTAAAAATTAGGAGCTTGCTAGTGTCGCTACTAAATACCCCTTTCACTGTTGGTGATGTGACCATTCGCAATCGTGTTTTGGTTGCGCCGATGTCGGGTGTGTCTGATTTACCTTTTCGGTTGCGGGCTTGGCAAGCGGGCGCGGGTCTAGTTGTATCTGAAATGGTTGCAAGTGGTGAATTGGTTAGCGCACGCAAAGAAAGTCATTTGCGGTTATCATCAGATGGTATTGATCAACATGTTGTGCAATTAGCCGGCCGTGATCCTTATCTCATGGCAGAGGCTGCTCGCATTGCCCAAAATGAAGGCGCCGACATTATTGATATTAATTTTGGCTGTCCTGCTAAAAAAGTGACAGGTGGCTATTGCGGCTCAGCTTTAATGCGAGAACCTGATTTTGCCTTGCAGCTTGTTGAGGCGGTTATTAGTGCGGTTGATGTACCGGTGACGGTTAAAATGCGCCTTGGTTGGGATGATGATAGTATTAATGCGCCCGAAATTGCCCAACGCTGCGAAAATGTGGGCGTTGCAATGGTGAGCGTTCATGGGCGCACCAGAATGCAATTTTATAAAGGTAATGCCGATTGGCAGGCAATTAAAAAGGTGCGTGAGCGCATAAAGATACCACTGGTTGCTAATGGTGATGTTACGTGCGCAGAAGATGCGTTGAAGCTCATGGAGATTTCAGGGGCTGACGCTATCATGGTGGGGCGTGCTTGTTATGGGCAGCCTTGGCTTGCTGGACTTATGGTTGATGGTTTTATGCCTGATGATATTGCTGCTTATGCAATCAGCCATTATGAAGATATGCTATCCTATTATGGAGTTTTTGCAGGTAAACGTCATGCCCGTAAACATCTTGATTGGTATATATCGCGCCATAGTGCAGGGCTTTATAGTGCCGATGAGCGTATGGCGTTAGTCACCGAACTTGAGCCAGAAAAAGCAACTATTCTACTTGCGGATATTTTAGGACGTGCTCGTATAGATAGAAATGACAATAAGCAAAGGGTGGCGTGATGGATAATTCAAATTATGGGGCACAAAATTTTCCCCAAAAAGATAATCTTGCTGCTTTGGTCTTGGATGCCGTTTCTCATCCTGTAGTAATGGTCGCCAGTGACGGTTTGATTTGCTATGCCAATAACGATGCAGAGCAGTTTTTAAAAACAAGTGCAAGCACTTTAGCTAAAAGTCGTCTGGCGCAATTCTTACCTTTTGGTAGTCCACTTTTAACCTTGGTTGATCAGGTGCGGCAAACCAAAATTCCAATTACTGAATATCGGGTTGATATTTCTTCGCCCAAGCTTGGGCGCGATAAATTGGTTGACGTATTTGTGCATCCCGTATTTGAGCCGCAAGGGGCTGTGGTTATTCTATTTCAAGAAAAATCGCGAGCCGAAAAACTTGATAAGCAAATGACCCACCGCGGCGCTGCGCGTTCTGTCACCAGTCTTGCATCAATGCTTGCTCATGAAATTAAAAATCCATTATCAGGTATTCGTGGGGCCGCTCAATTGCTAGAAGCGGTGGTGGGCGATGAGGATCGCTCGCTCGCCCGTTTGATCCAAGACGAAACAGACCGTATTGTCGCGCTGGTTGATCGTATGGAGGTATTTTCCGATGATCGCCCCATTGAGCGTTTTCCGGTCAATATTCATCTTGTTTTAAGTCATGTAAAAGCCATTGCTAAAAGTGGCTTTGCGCGCAATATCCAAATTGTTGAGCATTATGACCCATCCTTGCCGCCGGTCTTTGCTAATCGTGATCAACTTATCCAGATTTTTTTAAATTTGGTCAAAAATGCTGCGGAAGCATTGCAAGGACGTGAAGATGGCGTAATTACACTTTCCACAGCCTATCGTACTGGTATTCGTTTAAAAGTGCAGGGACATAAGATTGCTTTACCGATGGAATTTTGTGTGGAAGATAATGGTTCTGGTGTATCTGAAGATATTATGCCGCATCTTTTTGATCCTTTTATTACCAGTAAGGTGAATGGCTCCGGCCTTGGTCTTGCTCTGGTTGCTAAGGTGGTTAATGATCATGGCGGGGTAATTGAATGTGATTCAGAAGTTGGGCGCACGGTGTTTCGCATTTTAATGCCAATGTGGCGACCGCAAGACGCGCAAATTCAAGATGTAGAGGTTGAAGATGCGCAAGGTGTTAAGCTGGAGGTTGGGATATGAGTAAGGGAACAATTCTAGTCGCTGATGATGATGCAGCTATTCGTACCGTATTAAATCAGGCCTTATCACGTGCTGGATATGATGTAAAAGTAAGCCCCAATGCTGCAACCCTTTGGCGGTGGATTGCCGCAGGAGAGGGCGATCTTGTTGTCACTGATGTTGTTATGCCTGATGAAAATGCCTTTGATTTTTTACCGCGTATCAAAAAAATCCGCCCCGATATGCCAATTATTGTTATGAGTGCCCAAAATACCTTTATGACGGCTATAAAAGCATCAGAAGCAGGGGCTTATGATTATCTACCCAAGCCTTTTGACTTAAGCGAACTTATTGCAATTGTTGGCCGCGCTATGGCAGAGCCAAAAAAACAAGCTGATGCTGCAAAAAATGATGATGTGGGCGATACTATGCCATTGGTTGGGCGTTCACCAGCCATGCAAGATATTTATCGCATCCTTGCGCGTATGATGCAGACAGATCTTACCATTATGATTACTGGTGAATCTGGCACCGGTAAGGAATTAGTTGCGCGTGCTTTGCACGAATATGGTCGCCGCAAAAAAGGTCCATTTGTTGCAATCAATATGGCGGCAATTCCAAAAGATCTGATTGAATCTGAACTTTTTGGCCATGAGAAAGGCGCATTTACGGGTGCGCAAACCCGTTCAAGCGGTCGGTTTGAACAAGCTGATGGCGGAACGCTTTTTTTGGACGAAATTGGTGATATGCCAATGGATGCGCAAACTCGTCTTTTACGTGTTTTACAGCAAGGCGAATATATGACAGTTGGTGGTCGTACGCCAATTAAAACCGATGTGCGCATTGTCGCTGCTACCAATAAGGATTTGCGTTTGTTAATTAATCAAGGGCTATTTCGCGAAGATCTTTATTATCGCTTGAATGTTGTTCCCTTGCGTTTGCCTGCCCTTCGTGAGCGGGCGGAAGATATTCCCGATCTTGTGCGGCATTTTTTCAAAAATGCGGCTGAAGATGGTCTGCCGGTTAAGTATATCACCAGCGAGGGATTGGACCTTATGCGCAGTTATAGCTGGCCGGGCAATGTAAGAGAGCTTGAAAATTTGGTGCGCCGTTTAGCCGCTTTATACCCCCAAGAAGCTATCAATGCCGATGTGATCGAAGCGGAGATAAAGCCTGATCGCCAAAAAGATGCTATGGTTGGCGCAGATAGCGCTGTGCTTGAAACAATATCAATTGCCCAAGCTGTCGAATTTAATATGCAACGCTATTTTGCCTCTTTTGGTAATGATTTGCCACCGGAAGGTGTTTACCACCGCGTATTGGCCGAAATGGAATATCCATTAATTTTGGCTTGCCTCACTGCAACGCGCGGTAATCAGATTAAAGCAGCTGAATTATTGGGGCTTAACCGCAATACTTTGCGCAAGAAAATACGGGATCTTGGTGTGAATATTTATCGCGGCATGAATGGCAATTAAAATAATCTAAATTTTTGCTAAATTAGTACAAATTGCATATTACGGGGGTAGTCTGTTTAAGTTTATGTTTTAATTAACTTTTTTGCGATGGTGCAATTGTAGGTAGGTTTCTAATTCATTTTAGCGCAAATATGTTGAAGTAAAGCGAGCTATAGGACTTAAGATTTTTTCTTGTCAATTGAAAATTAATATGTATATAGGTTGGCATTATTGGTGGACTTACGTGCTTTGGCAGGATAAATCCATCATAGTTCAATCGCTTTTACCCTTTAGGTTAAGCTATTGAATAATCAGATGGCCGAACTTATATCATGGTTTGGTAGTGTTTGAAAGTTCACCCACTAGTGGGTGCTAACGAGATTGAGAGATCGACGGCGATGGCTAAGAGCAAATTTGAACGTAATAAGCCGCATGTTAATATCGGCACAATTGGTCACGTTGACCATGGTAAAACCAGTTTGACAGCTGCGATCACCAAGTATTTTGGTGAGTTTCGCGCTTATGACCAAATCGATGCTGCACCTGAAGAAAAGGCACGCGGTATCACCATTTCAACTGCACACGTAGAGTATGAGACAGAAAACCGTCACTATGCTCACGTTGATTGCCCAGGCCACGCTGACTATGTTAAGAACATGATCACCGGTGCGGCTCAGATGGATGGTGCTATTCTTGTTGTTTCTGCAGCAGATGGTCCAATGCCACAGACCCGCGAGCACATTCTTCTTGCTCGTCAGGTTGGTGTTCCTGCAATCGTGGTTTTCCTTAATAAGGTTGATCAGGTTGATGATGAAGAGCTTCTTGAGCTTGTTGAATTGGAAGTTCGCGAGCTTCTTTCAAAATATGATTTCCCAGGCGATGAAATTCCTATCGTTAAGGGTTCAGCTCTTGCAGCACTTGAAGACAGCAACAAGACCATTGGTGAAGATGCAATCCGTCTTCTCATGAGCGAAGTTGATGCTTATATTCCAACTCCAGAGCGTCCAATTGATCAGCCTTTCTTGATGCCAATTGAAGACGTGTTCTCAATTTCAGGTCGTGGTACTGTTGTAACTGGCCGTGTTGAGCGTGGTATTGTTAAGGTTGGTGAAGAAGTTGAAATCATTGGTATTCGTCCAACTTCAAAAACCACTGTTACTGGCGTTGAAATGTTCCGCAAGCTTCTTGATCAAGGTTTGGCTGGCGATAACATTGGTGCGTTGCTTCGCGGTGTTGATCGTGAAGGTATCGAGCGTGGTCAGATCTTGGCAAAGCCAGGTTCAGTAACACCTCATACAAAATTCCAAGCTGAGGCTTACATTTTGACGAAGGAAGAAGGCGGTCGCCATACTCCATTCTTCACAAATTATCGTCCTCAGTTCTATTTCCGTACGACAGACGTGACAGGTATTGTTACGCTTCCTGAAGGTACAGAAATGGTTATGCCTGGTGATAATATTTCTGTGAATGTAGCTTTGATCGTTCCAATCGCAATGGAAGAGAAGCTCCGCTTCGCTATTCGTGAAGGTGGTCGTACCGTTGGTGCGGGCGTTGTAGCGAAAATCATTGAATAATTAAAAAAACATTTGCTATGTGGAGAGAATCAAGCTATTGACCTCCACACAGTTTACAGGTTGGATCATTTAGTGATCATAGGGGTATAGCTCAGTTGGTAGAGCGACGGTCTCCAAAACCGTAGGCCGCGGGTTCGAACCCTGCTGCCCCTGCCAGATAAGCCCAGACATTTTGTCTGGGCTTTTTTTTATCTAATTTGTAGTTTCTTCTTTGAGGTCAATCTCTAAGGTGTTGCTAATAGTTTTTTCCAGTTAGATATTTATTAATGGTCTGCATGTCTAAATTCCAGTTGGGCTATAATTGCTGTATCAAAAACGTAAAAATAGGTTTGGGCTTTTCGTTACTGTTTTCTTTAGTTGTCGATAGCAATTTTGAAATGCTTATAGTTTAGGCTTGTTGCTTTGAGTTTGGTTGGTTTAGTAATAGGTGGAGCTAGATTTATTGTCTTCAATATGTTTTGGAGCTGTAGTAATGTTGCAATGGCATCGATATTAAATAACTTGATTTATCTTGTATTGAAAATTAATGGCAATAAAATTTATAATTTCCGCTAATAAAATGGTGTCTGCTTTGTGCGGTCTGCATGGAGAGAAATTAATGCAATTGTGCTTAGTTTCGATGAATTACGTTTTTTTCTTGCAATTTCTGAAGTTTTAATTATTATATCGCCAATGTTCGGGCGCGTAAGGCTGTTTGGCTTTTCGCGTCTTAAATCTATATAGCAGATATTTTTTGAATTTGCTGTTAGGTTTACCGATTCGTATTTAATTTGGTTTTTTCTAAGTCTCTTTTATTGAGTAGGGCTATAAATGGCATCTAAGACAAACCCTATCACTTTTTTTAAGCAAGTTCGGGCTGAAATTGCTAAAGTGACCTGGCCAAGTCGTCGTGAGACAGTTATTTCTACCGTCATGGTTTTGGTGATGGTTGTTGTGGCTTCACTGTTCTTTTTGTTGGCTGATTTTCTAATGTCAAACGGTGTAAGTCTAGGTGTGCGCTTCATTAGTGATTTGATTAAGTCTTTTATGGGTTGATGGTGAGGTTCTATGGCTGTTGCAGCGCGTTGGTATATTGTTCAGGCTTATTCAAATTTTGAGAAAAAAGTCGCCGAAGCAATTCAAAAAGAGGCGGAGCTTAAAGGCTTAACGCATCTTGTGGAGAATATTACTGTTCCCGCAGAAAAGATTGTTGAAATTCGTCGTGGGCGCAAAGTTGAGTCAGAACGCAAATTTTTTCCTGGTTATGTTCTTATTCGCGCGCATTTGACTGATGATCTTTTTCATTTGATTAAAAATACGCCTCGGGTAACTGGGTTTTTAGGGTCGGATTCACGGCCTGTTCCGATTTCAGATCGTGAAGCTGATCAAATTTTGACGCAGGTTCAAGAACGAGTTGAAAAGCCAAAGTCAGCCTTGCGCTTTGAGGTGGGTGAACAGGTTCGCGTTTCTGATGGTCCTTTCGCCTCGTTTAATGGTATTGTTCAAGAAGTTGAGGAAGAGCGTTCGCGCTTGAAGGTTGAGGTGTCGATTTTTGGTCGTGCAACCCCTGTCGAGCTTGAATATGATCAGGTTGAAAAGCTTTAAGTTTTAGTAAGGCTATTGAAGAATCGCTCGAAAGGGTGGTAAAGCGCGTGAGCGTTTTAATTTAAACGCAATTTTTGCGTTTTGGGCGGAAGAAAGAAAATGCTTTAGCCGGCATTTTGTTTTGTACCGCCAACTGCGTGCCGAATGATTTCGGTTTTGGTTCCGTTAGATACGGATAATTTTATATAAAGGCAGATGTAGTATGGCTAAAAAAGTAGCAGGCCAGCTCAAGTTGCAGGTGCCAGCAGGTTCGGCGAATCCTTCGCCGCCAATCGGTCCAGCTCTTGGTCAGCGTGGTATTAATATTATGGAATTCTGTAAGGCGTTTAACGCGTCTACACAGGATATGGAAAAGGGTTCACCTATTCCTGTTTTGATTACTTATTATCAAGATAAGTCTTTCACATTCGTATTGAAAACTCCTCCAGTTAGCTATTTCATCAAGAAAGAAGCTAATTTGAAGTCTGGTTCAAAAGAGCCAGGTAAGATTTCTGCAGGTACGATTAGTCGCGATAAGGTTCGTGTTATTGCTGAGGCCAAAATGAAAGACCTCAATGCAAATGATATCGAAGCAGCGATGCGTATGGTTGAAGGTTCCGCCCGTTCAATGGGTATTGAAGTGGTGGGTTCATAAGATGGCCAAGATTTCAAAAAGAATGAAAAAAATCCGTGAGGGTTTAAATACAGATAAGCTTTTTTCGCTTAACGAAGCTATTGCTCTTGTTCGCGAACGTGCAGTTGCTAAATTCGACGAAACAATTGAAGTTTCGATGAATCTTGGTGTTGATCCTCGCCATGCTGACCAAATGGTTCGCGGCGTGGTTAACTTGCCAAATGGTACTGGCCGTACAGTTCGCGTTGCTGTATTTGCTCGTGGCGATAAGGCTGAAGAAGCAAAAGCTGCTGGCGCAGATATTGTTGGTGCAGAAGATCTTTATGAAGCAATTAATGCTGGTAATATTGATTTTGACCGTTGTATCGCAACTCCTGACATGATGCCACTCGTTGGCCGTCTTGGTAAGGTGCTTGGACCACGCGGCATGATGCCAAATCCAAAAGTTGGTACGGTTACTCCAGATGTTGCTGGTGCAGTTAAAGCATCAAAGGGCGGCGCTGTTGAATTCCGTGTTGAAAAAGCTGGTATTGTTCATGCTGGTATTGGTAAAGCATCTTTTGGTGATCAAAAAATCGCTGAAAACATTCTTGCTTTTGCTGATGCGGTTATTAAAGCAAAGCCTGCAGGTTCTAAGGGTGAGTATGTGAAGCGTGTTGCTGTTTCATCAACCATGGGTGTTGGTGTAAAGGTAGATCCAGCTTCGGTTCGTCCAGCTCAATAATATTTACGTTATTTTAAGAAATGCACTCGGGGACTTAGTTGTTCCCGGGTGCTTTTTTATAGAATTTTGTTCCCTTTACAAAATCCCAAGCTTGAAATTTTCTTGGTGTGACATAAGTCATATTTATAAATATGTCTTTTTTAACTAAAGGCGTTATATAGTTTGCATAGGGTGTCCATATTGGTTCATTGTAATTATTTTAATGAATTTATAACCTTATGCTTGCAATTTAGTTGTGAAAGTTATACATGCGAAATGTTGATCGCCTGATTTTTAGAATCAGGAGGTCTTTTTTGCTAGAAGCAAAATACCGGAAATCTTCCGGAACATCCTGTCCGAGATTGCGGGTGGTGTAAGATTTTTCTTATATCTTAATCTGTGAAGCCTGTATGAGACTGGGTTAGTAGAGCTTTTTAATGGATTTTTCTAATTGGAAAGTTTGAACCAGAGTTGCCTTTGATTGTGTATGCATGAAGAAGGGGACAGGATCCTCGATAGTCACGTGATTATCATGTGGCAAAGGCAACCCGATGGATTTGCAAAGGTGCAAGTCCGTTAATTGGAGAGAGACAGTGGAAAAAGCGGAAAAACGCGAATTTGTCACATGGCTCAATGGGACCTTTAATGAGTCCGGTTCTGTCGTTGTGGCCCACTATTCCGGTCTCACTGTTGCGCAGATTAATGATCTTCGTACGAAGATGCGCGCAGCAGGTGGTTCCGTTAAAGTCGCGAAAAACCGCCTTGCCAAAATCGCTCTTCAGGGCACTGAATCAGAAGCTATTGCTAGTTTGTTCACCGGGCAAACTGTTATTGCTTATGCTGCTGATCCAATTACAGCACCAAAAGTTGCTGTAGATTTTGCTAAAACGAATGCCAAATTGGTTATTCTTGGTGGTGCAATGGGTGCGACTGCCCTCGATGCTGATGGTGTGAAGTCTTTGGCTTCCTTGCCTTCACTCGACGAGCTTCGTGGCAAGTTGGTTGGTATGATTTCAACCCCAGCTACACGTATCGCATTGGTCACTCAGGCGCCTGCAGGTCAACTTGCTCGCGTTGTTGGTGCATATGCTCGGAAGAACGAGGCGGCTTAAGGCCGTTTCTCGCTGTCAATAGTTCAAATCTTTTAATTAGTTAGGAATATAATATGGCTGATCTCGCAAAGATCGTTGAAGAACTTTCAGCATTGACTGTTATGGAAGCTGCTGAGCTTTCAAAGATGCTTGAAGAAAAATGGGGCGTTTCTGCTGCTGCTCCAGTTGCAGTTGTAAACAATGCTGGTCCTACAACAGCTGCTGAAGAAGAAAAGACGGAATTCGACGTAATTCTTGTTGATGGCGGCGCACAGAAAATTAACGTTATTAAGGAAGTTCGCGGTCTTACCGGTCTTGGTCTTAAAGAAGCAAAAGACCTCGTTGACGGTGCTCCTAAGCCTGTTAAAGAAGGTGTTTCTAAAGACGAAGCTGAAAAAGTTAAAGCTACTCTTGAAGCAGCTGGCGCTAAGGTTGAGCTTAAGTAATATATTTATTCCGGCGGGGAAACCCGCCGGTTTAATTTAAGTTGGAACGAACCCTTTTCCTGACAGTTCGGTGGCTGTCAGGAAACGGGTTTAACCCGTTAAAGGATCCAAATCAATTGGGCGGTAGTATTGCTTAAATTTGGATTTATATTCTGGGCATATTTTACCGGTTGAATGGGTGAAAATGCCGATCGGTATAGCACTACAATCTTGGTGATGTGGTGCAATGGAAGCAGCTCCAAAGGTGTGGCCGCCAATGGAGCAAAGATCGAGGAGCGACGATGGCTCAGACCCTATCATTCAACGGTCGTAAGCGCGTACGCAAATTTTTTGGTAGAATCCCAGAAGTAGCTGAGATGCCGAACCTTATTGAGGTTCAAAAGTCATCATATGATCAGTTCCTTATGGTTGATGAGCCAAAAGGTGGGCGTCCGGATGAAGGCTTGCAGGCGGTATTCAAATCAGTATTTCCAATGACGGATTTTGCGGGCGCTTCAATGCTCGAATTCGTTCGTTATGAATTTGAAGCCCCCAAGTTCGATGTTGAAGAATGTCGTCAACGTGATTTAACTTACGCTGCGCCACTTAAAGTGACGTTGCGTTTAATCGTGTTTGATATTGATGAAGATACTGGCTCTAAATCCATTAAGGATATTAAAGAGCAAGATGTATATATGGGCGATATGCCGCTTATGACTGATAACGGTACATTTATCGTTAATGGTACAGAGCGCGTTATTGTATCGCAGATGCACCGCTCCCCCGGTGTGTTTTTTGACCATGATAAAGGTAAATCCCATTCATCTGGCAAATTATTATTTGCCGCGCGTGTGATTCCTTATCGTGGTTCATGGCTCGATATTGAATTTGATGCCAAAGATGTGATTTACACTCGTATAGATCGTCGTCGTAAATTGCCAGTCACTAGCTTGCTAATGGCTTTGGGTATGGATGGGCAGGAAATCCTTTCTACCTATTATAATACGATACATTATGTTCGTGATGGCGAAGAATGGCGTATTCCGTTTTCGGTTGAACGCTTTAAAGGTGTCAAGCTTGTTGCAGATTTGATTGATGCTGATACCGGTGAAGTTGTTGCTGAAGCTGGTCGTAAGCTAACAACACGTGCTGCGAAGCAATTGGTTGAAAATGGCCTTAAAGCCGTTAAAGCAACCAATGACGATCTTTTAGGTTCCTATCTTGCGGAAGATATTGTTAATTATTCAACTGGTGAGATCTTCCTTGAAGCCGGCGATGAACTGGACGAAAAATCTTTAAAGATTCTTCTCGATACCGGTGAAGACGAAATCAATATTCTTGATATTGATCATGTTAATGTTGGTGCCTATATTCGCAATACTTTGGCTGCAGATAAAAACGAAAGCCGTCAAGAAGCATTGTTCGATATTTATCGTGTGATGCGTCCTGGTGAGCCGCCAACATTAGATACTGCCGAAGCAATGTTTGAATCGTTGTTCTTTGATGCAGAGCGTTATGATTTATCGGCCGTTGGTCGCGTCAAGATGAATATGCGTCTTGAGCTTGACTGCCCTGATACTATTCGCGTTTTGCGTAAAGAAGATATTGTTGCAGTATTGAAGATGTTGGTCGAATTGCGCGATGGTCGCGGTGAGATTGATGATATCGACAATCTCGGCAATAGACGTGTTCGTTCCGTCGGCGAGTTGATGGAAAATCAATATCGCGTCGGCTTGCTCCGTATGGAGCGGGCTATTAAAGAGCGTATGTCTTCGGTTGAAATCGATACGGTTATGCCGCAAGATTTGATCAATGCGAAACCAGCTGCCGCTGCGGTACGTGAATTCTTTGGTTCTTCTCAGCTTTCACAGTTTATGGATCAGACCAATCCTTTGTCTGAAATTACCCATAAGCGTCGTATGTCGGCATTGGGGCCTGGTGGTTTAACACGTGAGCGTGCTGGCTTTGAAGTACGCGACGTGCATCCAACCCATTATGGTCGTATTTGCCCGATTGAAACACCTGAAGGTCCAAATATTGGTCTTATCAATTCGCTTGCAACTTTTGCCCGCGTTAATAAATATGGCTTTATTGAAAGCCCATATCGTAAAATTATCGACGGTAAGGTAACAAGTGATGTTATCTATCTTTCAGCAATGGAAGAGTCTAAGCATTATATCGCTCAGGCTAATTCGCTTTTGGATGGTGAAGGTCGCTTTACCGAAGAATTTGTTGTTTGTCGTCACGCCAACGAAGTTCTCATGGCCCCTAAAGACCATGTTGATTTGATGGACGTTTCGCCAAAGCAGCTTGTTTCCGTTGCTGCGGCGCTTATTCCATTCTTGGAAAACGACGATGCAAACCGCGCCTTGATGGGGTCCAACATGCAACGTCAGGCCGTGCCTTTGGTGCGTTCTGAAGCGCCTTTTGTTGGTACTGGTATGGAAGCCGTGGTTGCCCGTGATTCTGGTGCGGCTATTGTTGCCAAACGTACAGGTATTGTTGACCAAGTAGATGCTACTCGTGTGGTTATTCGCGCGATGGAAGACTTGGACCCAACCAAATCTGGCGTTGATATTTATCGCTTGCAAAAGTTCCAACGTTCCAACCAATCGACCTGCATCAATCAGCGTCCATTGGTAACTGTTGGTGATCGCATTGAAAAAGGCGATATCATTGCTGATGGTCCATCGACTGATCTTGGTGATTTGGCTCTTGGCCGTAACGTGCTGGTCGCGTTTATGCCTTGGAATGGCTATAATTACGAAGATTCGATTTTGTTGTCAGAGCGTATTGTTGCCGATGACGTCTTTACTTCAATCCATATTGAAGAATTCGAAGTCGCTGCTCGTGATACCAAGCTTGGACCTGAAGAAATTACTCGCGATATTCCAAATGTTTCGGAAGAAGCGCTTAAGAATCTCGATGAAGCCGGTATTGTTTATATCGGTGCCGAAGTTCAGCCAGGTGATATTCTTGTTGGTAAGATTACGCCTAAGGGTGAAAGTCCGATGACACCGGAAGAAAAATTGCTTCGTGCAATTTTCGGTGAAAAAGCTTCAGACGTTCGTGATACTTCAATGCGTATGTCGCCAGGAACCTTTGGTACTGTTGTGGAAGTACGCGTTTTCAACCGCCATGGCGTTGAAAAAGATGAACGTGCAATGGCCATTGAACGAGAAGAAATTGAAAGTCTAGCAAAAGACCGCGATGACGAACAATCAATTCTTGATCGTAGCGTTTATGCGCGTCTTATTGATCTATTAACCGGTCGTGTTGCTATCGCTGGTCCTAAGAGCTTCAAAAAGGGTACCACCCTTGATGCCAACATCATGAACGAGTATCCGCGTTCGCAATGGTGGCAATTTGCTGTTGAAGATGAAAAACTTCAAAGCGAACTTGAAGCGATGCGCACTCAATATGACGAATCTAAAAAGCGTCTTGAACAGCGCTTTATGGATAAGGTTGAGAAGGTACAGCGCGGCGATGAAATGCTGCCCGGTGTCATGAAAATGGTTAAGGTTTTTGTGGCTGTTAAGCGCAAAATCCAACCAGGTGATAAGATGGCTGGTCGTCACGGTAATAAGGGTGTGGTATCACGCATTCTTCCCGTTGAAGATATGCCATTCTTGGAAGATGGTACTCACGTAGATATCGTGCTTAATCCGCTTGGCGTGCCAAGTCGTATGAATGTTGGACAGATTCTAGAAACCCACCTTGGTTGGGCTTGTGCCGGTATGGGCAAGCAGATTGGTGAAATGCTAGAACTCTATAAGCAATCAGGCGATGTAACGCCATTGCGTCATCGTATTGAGGCAATCATTCCGGATAATGACCGTAATGAGCCAGTGCGTCATTATGATGAAGACAGCGTTGTGCGTCTTGCAGATCAAATGAAGCATGGTGTTTGCATTGCAACACCGGTCTTTGATGGTGCTCATGAGCCAGACATCAATGATGCGCTTGAGCAAGCAGGTCTTTCGACCTCTGGTCAGGTTACGCTTTATGATGGTCGTACGGGTGAATCTTTTGATCGTCAGGTAACAGTTGGCTATATTTATATGCTTAAACTGCACCACTTGGTTGATGATAAGATCCATGCTCGTTCTATCGGACCTTACTCGCTTGTTACCCAGCAACCGCTAGGTGGTAAAGCTCAGTTTGGTGGTCAGCGTTTTGGTGAAATGGAGGTCTGGGCTTTGGAAGCTTATGGTGCCGCCTATACCTTGCAGGAAATGCTCACCGTTAAGTCCGATGACGTTGCTGGTCGTACCAAGGTTTATGAAGCGATTGTCCGTGGTGATGATACGTTTGAAGCCGGTATTCCTGAAAGCTTTAACGTGCTTGTTAAGGAAATGCGTTCACTTGGCCTTGATGTAGAGCTTGATAATACCAGTGAGTTGATTGCTGCGCAAAATGCTCTGCCGGATGCGGCCGAATAAAATGCCGAAAATGAAGATCATGCCAGATTTCTGGCGTGATCTTTGCCTGTCTTATCTAGCTGTTGCAGCTTAAAACGGGCAAAGCAGGATTTTTCTGATCTAAATTATTCCTGTTTAAAACCGATTTTTATTGAGATGACGGATCGCTCATCACAGCAGACTCGATTTTGAAGAGTCTTAAGGAGAACGGCATGAACCAAGAGGTCATGAATCTTTTCAATCCTCAGACGACAGCTCAGACATTCGATTCTATTCGAATTTCGATTGCTAGTCCTGAGAAGATTCTGTCCTGGTCTTATGGCGAGATCAAGAAGCCAGAGACCATTAATTACCGTACGTTTAAACCAGAACGTGACGGTCTTTTCTGCGCCCGTATTTTTGGCCCGATCAAGGATTATGAATGTCTTTGCGGCAAATATAAGCGTATGAAATATAAGGGCATTATTTGTGAAAAATGCGGCGTTGAAGTAACACTTTCACGCGTTCGTCGTGAACGTATGGGCCATATTGAGCTTGCAGCACCTGTAGCTCATATTTGGTTCTTAAAGTCACTGCCAAGTCGTATTGGTACTTTGCTTGATATGCCATTAAAGGATATTGAGCGCGTACTTTATTTTGAAAACTACATCGTAACCGAAACCGGTCTTACTTCATTGAAGCAACATCAATTGCTTTCTGAAGAAGAATATATGATGGCAGTTGATGAATTTGGTGAAGACCAATTTACAGCTTTAATTGGTGCGGAAGCTATCTATGAGCTTTTGGCTTCAATGGAGCTTGAAAAAATTGCTGGTGATTTACGGGCTGAGTTTGCCGAAACAACTTCTGAGTTAAAACAAAAGAAATTGTTGAAGCGCTCGAAAATCGTTGAAAACTTCCTTGAATCTGGTAATCGTCCTGAATGGATGATTATGAAAATCGTACCGGTTATTCCACCTGATTTGCGCCCATTGGTGCCACTTGATGGTGGTCGTTTTGCGACTTCAGATTTGAATGATCTTTATCGCCGCGTTATCAATCGTAACAATCGCTTAAAGCGTTTGATCGAATTGCGCGCGCCTGGTATCATTATTCGCAACGAAAAGCGTATGCTTCAAGAAGCGGTTGATGCCTTGTTTGATAATGGTCGTCGTGGCCGCGTTATCACCGGTGCTAATAAGCGTCCGTTGAAATCTCTTTCTGATATGCTTAAGGGTAAGCAAGGTCGTTTCCGTCAAAACTTGCTCGGTAAACGCGTTGACTATTCAGGTCGTTCAGTTATCGTGACCGGTCCAGAACTTAAATTGCATCAATGTGGCTTGCCTAAAAAAATGGCGCTTGAATTGTTCAAGCCATTTATTTATGCGCGTCTTGATGCCAAGGGTTACTCCTCTACTGTGAAACAGGCCAAGAAATTGGTGGAAAAAGAACGTCCAGAAGTTTGGGACATTCTTGACGAAGTTATTCGTGAGCATCCAGTGTTGCTTAACCGCGCGCCAACTCTTCACCGTCTTGGTATTCAAGCATTCGAACCAGTTTTGATCGAAGGTAAGGCTATCCATCTTCATCCGCTTGTTTGTACAGCATTTAATGCTGACTTTGACGGCGATCAAATGGCTGTTCACGTACCATTATCGCTTGAAGCTCAGCTTGAAGCTCGCGTCTTGATGATGTCGACCAATAATATCTTGCACCCTGCAAATGGTGCGCCAATTATTGTGCCATCACAGGATATGATTCTTGGTCTTTATTATCTATCGATTAAAGCCGAGCGCGAGCCAGGTGAAGGCATGATTTTTGCTGACCAAGGTGAGTTAAGTCATGCTTTGGAAACCAAAGCTGTGACGTTACACACCAAGATCAAGGGTCGCTACAAGAATCTTGATGAAAATGGCAATTGGGTATCAAAAGTTTATGATACGACGCCAGGTCGTCTTATTGTTGGTGAATTGCTGCCCAAAAATCCAAATGTCCAATTTGATATTGTCAACCAAGAATTGACCAAGAAAAATATCTCAAAGATGATTGACCACGTCTATCGTCATTGTGGACAGAAGGAAACAGTGATTTTCTGTGACCGTATCATGCAGCTCGGCTTTGCTCATGCTTGTCGCGCCGGTATTTCGTTTGGTAAGGATGACATGGTCATTCCTGATAGCAAGGCTCGCCTTGTTGCTGAAACGGAAGCATTGGCAAAAGAATATGAGCAACAATATAATGACGGTTTGATTACTCAAGGCGAAAAATACAACAAAGTTGTTGACGCTTGGGGTAAATGTACCGACCGTGTTGCTGAAGAAATGATGAAGCGCATTCAAGCTGTTGAGTTTGATCCAGAAACGGGTCGTCAAAAACAGATGAATTCGATTTATATGATGTCGCATTCAGGTGCTCGTGGTTCTGCAAACCAGATGAAGCAGCTTGGTGGTATGCGCGGTCTTATGGCTAAGCCTTCTGGTGAAATTATCGAAACTCCGATTATTTCAAACTTTAAAGAAGGCCTAACCGTGAATGAGTACTTCAACTCAACCCACGGTGCACGTAAAGGTCTTGCTGATACGGCGCTTAAAACCGCTAACTCTGGTTACTTGACACGTCGTCTTGTAGATGTTGCACAAGATGCAATCATTTCGCAAGTGGATTGCGGCACGGTTAAGGGCCTTACCATGCAGCCAATCGTCGATGCGGGTCAGATCGTTGCATCGATCGGTCAGCGCGTGCTTGGTCGTACAGCCTTGCTTGACATTCTTCATCCAATTTCGGGTGAAATCATTGTTGAAGCTGGTCGCATGATTGAAGAGGCTGACGTTGCAAAGATTGAAGAAGCTGGTATTCAAACGGTTCAGATTCGTTCGGCTCTTACCTGTGAAACACGTTATGGTGTTTGCGCTAAATGTTACGGTCGCGATCTTGCACGTGGTACGCCAGTTAACCAAGGTGAAGCTGTTGGCGTTATTGCTGCGCAGTCGATTGGTGAGCCAGGTACCCAGCTAACCATGCGTACCTTCCACTTGGGTGGTACAGCGCAGGTTGTGGATTCTTCTTATCTTGAAGCTTCTTACGAAGGCCATGTTGAGTTGCGTAACCGCAACGTTGTTCGTAACTCTGAAGGTAATTTAGTCGTTATGGGCCGCAATATGGCAATCCTTATTAAGGATGCAACAGGTAAAGAACGAGCTTCACATCGTGTGTCTTACGGTTCTCATCTGTTTGTCGATGATGGTGATGTGGTAAAACGCGGTCAACGTTTGGCCGAGTGGGATCCATATACCCGCCCAATCTTAACTGAAGTTGAAGGTTATATTGCTTTTGAAGACATGATCGATGGTCTTTCTGTGACAGAAACCGCCGATGAGTCTACAGGTATTACCAAGCGTCAGGTTATTGATTGGCGTGCAAATCCACGCGGTGCAGAGTTGAAGCCTGCTATTATCCTTACCGATAAGAAAGGCAAAATTGCAAAGCTTGCTCGTGGTGGTGAAGCTCGTTACATGGTGTCTATGGCAACTATTTTATCAGTTGAACCTGGTGCCCATGTACAAGCAGGTGATGTTATTGCCCGTCTGCCAATGGAAAGCACCAAGACTAAGGATATTACCGGTGGTCTTCCACGCGTTGCTGAATTGTTTGAAGCACGTCGTCCAAAAGACCATGCGGTTATCGCTGAAATCAGTGGTACTATCCGTTTTGCACGCGACTACAAGAACAAACGCCGTATCCTTATTGAGCCAGATGATAATACAGAAGAGCCAGCAGAATATTTGATCCCTAAAGGCAAGCCTTTCCACTTCCAGGATGGTGATCAGATTGAAAAAGGCGATTATGTACTTGATGGTAATCCAGCACCGCATGACATTCTTGCTATTAAGGGTGTTGAGGCTTTGGCTTCTTATCTCGTTAATGAGGTTCAGGAAGTTTATCGCTTACAAGGCGTGTTGATCAATGATAAGCATATTGAAGTTATTGTGCGTCAGATGTTGCAGAAGGTTGAAATTACTCAATCTGGTGAATCTGGCTACATCGTTGGTGATCATATTGACCGTATCGAACTTGAAGAAGTTAATGAACGCTTGATCGAAGAAGGTAAAGCACCTGCACTTGGTAATCCAGTACTTCTTGGTATTACTAAGGCATCCTTGCAAACACCTTCGTTTATCTCGGCTGCTTCCTTCCAGGAAACAACCCGTGTTCTTACTGAGGCATCAGTTGCAGGTAAGATTGATACATTGCAAGGATTGAAGGAAAACATCATTGTTGGCCGCCTTATTCCTGCAGGTACTGGTGGTAGCATGGCACAAATCCGCCGCATTGCTACAACTCGTGATGATCTTATCGTTGACGAGCGTCGCAAATCAACTGGCGCGGAAACAGCAAGTGCAATGCTTACAGATATGACTGAAAACGCATCTGCTGCGGAATAAGTTTTATTGATTTACAAAAATGAAGCCCGCTTTTGTTCAGCAAAAGCGGGCTTTTGTTTTATTAGGGTGTTTTGTATGTATGCGGAATTATTGGTTGATATTGGTATTTTGATAAGTGAATTACAGAAAAATAACCGCTTTGAAACAGTTCAATATTTTCAAAGTTAATACGACAAGATCAGTCTTCAGGATGAGTGGGCTGTTGCAGCTGTAAAGGAATTAATGTCGATAGCAGCATTGACGCAATATGGCAAATTTTCCTTTCAGGAGGAAGCTTTGCTAACGTCGGTAATAGAGCGCGCTATTGTCATAAAGCGTTTAATCCGGTGAGAATCCTAATATATCGTTAGCTTCAAGCAGGTGGGGGCAATGATGATCAGGTATAGCTTGTCAATAGTTGTAAGTTTTTCTTTTATGTGGTGTTAAAAGGAAAATTTGTTAAGTTTAGTAGTGCGGAGGCTACGCAATTTTGGCGTTGCAACTTTAAGTTTACGAAAATGCTGATCGCTACAAAATTTTCTTCAAAAATTGCGAACAACTTAACCCTATTTAGGAAAAAATATTAGCTGGTTGTAATCTTGGGATACGGATTTATCTTCATCAATTGCATTTGATCTGCGGTAAAAGGACGCGAGTAGTGTTAAGATAGTAGGTAGAGATATGATGCTTGAGCAAAACTATTTAAATTATTTGATGTTTGTCTATTTCAAGCTTTATAAGTTTGCTGATAAAACGACTGTAAATCCAATTTTTATCAAAATTAAAAAAACTAATTTATGAAGATCATGCTTCAAAGATATGTGTTGATGGCCTTTAAGTAAGCGCTATTTTGCAGTACACAAAATTTTATAAAGCAAGCACTATGTGGTAAGGCATAAAGAAATAGAGAAATAATGTTTTAGCTCTATTCTTTCATTACTATTATTGTGGCTCAATTTTATCAATTAGCGGGTCGGGGCGGGCGAAAAGTTCAAGCTTATGCATGTCAACAAAGACAACGCGGGAGCCATCAACTTTAATACCATGTTTGGCGAGTTGTGAAAAAGAGCGGGAAAGGTTTTCGGCTGTCATGCCAAGGTAGCGTGCAATTAACCTCTTTTCACATGGTAAATCGATGAAATGGGTTTGATTTTGCTGTTTGGCAAATTTAATAAGAAAATTGGCCAACCGTTCAGATGATGAACGTAATTTTTGGTTTTTGAGTTCTTTAACTGTGTGACGATAACGTTTTGCCAATTCGCGGACAACGGCACGCATGAAGGTTATATCTTCTTCAATTGCTTGCCGAACTTGTTCTGCTGGTATCATTAGCACTGTTGCGTTGCTTAAAGTCCGCGCTGATTGCAAGCATACATCGTCATTTAAAACTGCCGCTAGAATGAAAAGGCCTACTGGCTCAACAATATCAAGGATGGTTTGCTTTTCCTCTGTATAGGAAAACATCTCAATATTGCCTTCAATTAAAATATATAAAAAATCTGCTCGTTGGTTTTGATGGATTAAAACGACGCCTTCTGGAAAATTTTGTAAAAAGCCCCCATTGATCAATGATTGAAAGGTTTCTTCTTTCACATTGGCAAATAATTCTAATTGCCGGACGGCTGCAATATCCTCGGGCCTCATCATTCATCCTTTTACATTGTAATTTATGTGATAATTACAATATTGGTTTACCTAGAGCGCATATTCTTTTTTATGTTTACAATATCACAATCATATTTAAAAGTGTTTTTGTTCTATGGTGGTAAACAAAAATATACTTTCACTTATTTATTGTGGTGGCATTTTAAAATAAATTTTAAATATTTATATAGTATTTTATTATAATATTTTATTATAAGTTTGAAGAATTTTTTATTTTTATTGTTTTATGAGAAAAAAACTTTCACGATATAGGGGCCTGCTCCCCAAACAAGTGTCCAAGCTGCAGATCCAATAATATTAGCAATAAGAAACTTATGGAATGCCATACCGCCTGATCCTGCAATGATGCCATTCAATTGTCGTACAATTACAATAAATCTTGCGGTTGCAACAAAGAAAAAACCTTTTTGGTTCAGTTGGTTTTCAAATTTATCTAGCCGTTCGGGTGTTAATTTAATCAAATAGCCGTAGCGCAGCAAAAGCTTTTTACCACCAAAATGACCGATTGCATATCCGGTACAATCGCCAAGGACACTTCCCAAAAAACAGGCTACTAATAAGCCAGGTAAGCTTAGCTTGCCAGCGGCGGCGAGCAATGATCCAACCACTAATCCGCTTTCGCCAGGTAAAGGTAAGCCCAAGGATTCAAAATACAGAATAAAGAAATAGGCGAATATTCCATAGTGTTGAATATAGGCTTCTAGCCAAATTTCAATTGCGTGCATTGTTTACTCTATCAAGTCGTCATTGGTTTATTGGCAAAATTGATGGGTATTAGTTAACTCAACAATCTCATGGTGTTTTAAGCGCGTCCATTTAGTGAAAAAGTGGTTGCGCGCCTTAATTTTTCGGTTTTAGTATATGGTCGATAAGTAGAGGTTGATTTTGGTTTTTGCCTTATTGCTCCAAAAATGCCTTTACACTATTGATAACTATATTGATTGGTCTTTTATCATATTAAAAATAAATGCAGCATTTGTTCAATATTCTTTTTTAATAGAGCGCTAACATGGATTTTGAAATGCACTTATTTGTGAGTTTTAGTTATTGAAACCTTTAAAAATGTTTGCAGCGCTATATTTTTTATTTTGTTGTCTTTGTTTCCTTAATTTTAGATGTGTTTGCAAAACATATTTTCAAATATCCGTTAGGACCAATTATCGCATTTGATATTTTTGAAAAGAAAAAACTATTATCGCTTAAGTGACTGTTTATTAATGGTATTTATACATTATGAATAAAAGTTAAGCTAAAGTTAAGAAAATGCTGGACATAGCGAATCAGTTTTGATTCATTGCAGCTATTCAAGTGCTGTATATGCGAATCAGTTGCAGTGATTTCTAATCTTTGGAAGAGGGGCCGCCTATGGCAAGAATGGACGCGTTGGACGCGGCCAAAGGAGCATTTGCTGACAAAAAAAAACCGGTAAAGCAACGGTTGGATATGTCTGCGCATGTAAACCTTATTTCAGGTCCAGCTTATAAAAGAATGTTGAGGATTGAGCCTTGGATGCGGCGCTCTATCCCTTTGCTTATAGCTTTTTTTCTTATTATTTTGGCCCTGGTTCGCGGTCTTTCTCTTTATGAGTGGCGTGTGGGTATTGAAAGCAGTTCCCGTGCGGCGTTAACGCTTTCGACCGGCCATATAGCTTCAGCAATTGATCGTGTTGCGGCAGTTAATGGCGGGTCGAAAGGTAGATTGTCTAATGCAGCCTTGCAGGATATTTTGTTGCGCTTTCGTAGTGCAAGTTTAGTAAATCCTGCCGCCGTTATTGCTATTGTCGATGCCAATGGTGTTGTTGTTGCAGCATCTGGTTTTGAACCGTTGATTGGAAAGCTGCTTTCTGATCAGGTAAGTGACACACCCGCTTTATTTGTTATGGGAGCAGGTGCAGGTATTATGAACGTTCTTATTAATAATGATCCTGCCTATGCGGCTATGAGCGAAACTGCTGGTTACCGTATCTTTGTTGCATTGTCTCAGCAGAAAATGCTCGCTGATTGGCGTAAAACCTTATCGCTCAATATTACGCTTTTTGCGGGTACTGTTGGGGTAATGTTGGCCATTCTCTATGCCTATTTCAGTCAAGCAACAAGAGCGCGCGATGCTGATGCTATCGCCGATCGCATACAGCAGCGTATTGATACGGCTATGGTGCGTGGTCGTTGCGGATTATGGGACTGGGATATGGCCCGTGGTCGTATCTATTGGTCGCGTTCTATGTATGAGATGTTGGGTTATCGTCCTTATGATGCGTTGCTTTCAGTATCTGAGGTTGCCGCTGTCGTCGATCCGAAAGATTTTGATCTTTATGATGTTGCGCGCCGTGCGATGAACGGTGAAGTTGATCATATTGATATTAATGTGCCGATGCGTCATAGCGATGGCCATAATGTTTGGATGCGTATTCGCGCTGAGGTTGCGGGTAGTGATGAGCCGCATCTTGTTGGTATTTCTTTTGATGTTAGCGAACAGCATCAATTTGCAGAACAAACCGCTAAAGCTGACCGCCGTATTCGCGATGCTATTGAAAATATTTCAGAAGCATTTGTGCTTTGGGATGCTGATGGACGTCTTGTTATGTCAAATAGCAAGTATAGAGAACATGCAGCCCTATCAGCCAATCTATTGGTGCCTGGCGCTTCTCGTACCTATGTTGAGGCACAAGCGCGTGCTCCGCTTCTCGAAACCGTGCTTGAGGGAGACGAGGAAGGTAATACTACTTATGAGCGTAAACTTCTTGATGGAAAATGGCTAAAAGTGAATGAGCGGCGCACTGAGGATGGTGGTTTTGTTTCGGTGGGTACGGACATTTCTGCCCTTAAAGAGGCTGCGCAAAAAGCGATAGATGTGCAAAAACGTTTGTATAATTTTGTGACTGAGTTGCGTACATCGCGCACGGCACAAAAACAAAAGACTGAGCAGGTTTCACTTCTTAATGAACAGTTGAAGGAAGAGAAAGACCGTGCTGAAAGTGCAAACCGCGCCAAATCTGAATTTTTGGCTAATATGTCTCATGAATTGCGTACGCCACTTAATGCAATTATCGGTTTTTCACAGATGATGAGCGCAGGAACTTTTGGACCGCTTGGCAATGAGCGCTATAATGAATATATGGAAGATATTACTAAATCGGGTACGCATTTATTGACATTGATTAATGATATTCTTGATATGTCAAAAATCGAAGCTGGTCGTTTTTCCATTGATCGTGAACAGCTCGATGCTGCAACCGTAATGAGCGATACTTTGCGTATTATGGCAATTACCGCACAAGAAAAACATGTGGCACTGGCAGCCAAAGTTGCTCAAACCATGCCCATGTATGCCGATAGTCGCGCTTTGAAGCAAATTTTCTTAAATCTAGTATCCAATGCGGTAAAGTTTACGCCAGCTGGTGGTCATGTATCTGTTCATAGTTCCATTAAAAACAAAATGTTGTTTGTAACGATAGCTGATAGTGGCGTTGGTATTCCAAAGACGGCTTTAAACAAATTAGGGCAGCCATTTGAGCAGGTGGAAAATCAGTTTACCAAAACCCATACCGGCTCTGGTCTTGGCCTTGCTATTTCGCGTTCATTGATTGAGTTGCATGGGGGGACATTGCGTATTTTTTCACGGGAGGGCAAGGGGACCATTGTGAGCTTACGCATGCCGGTGAAGTAAACTTCTTTTTATTGGTCTTTATTAAAGCTATTCTAATTGGTTGTGTGTTGAGTGTGTATAGGTGCTAACAGGCCTATCAAATGCGCCGCCCACTTGCATAAATTGAAGAAAAGCCAATAGACAATGTTTGATAATGATAGACAGCATCAATAATATCGCTTATGATTTTAATATTATGTGGGTGGTGCTATGAAGAAAAAACTATTTCTATCATTTTTCGGTTTGACAGCTTTATTGGCTTCTTGTGGGACAATGTCTCATACGGCATTATTTAAGCCAGGTGCAACGCTTGCACAAAAGCAAGGCGACCTTGATCGCTGTAAGATAGCGTCATTCAAGCAAGTACCTGCAGAGTTAAGCACAACTGTCAATGGTGGGTTTTATGACCCAGGTTATGTGAGTTGTGTTGGCACTGGCGGCGGCGGTGCTTTTTGTCGTAGGGTTGGCGGTGTTTATATTCCACCAACCTATTCAACAGTCGATCGCAATGAAAATTTGCGTTGGCGTTATGTACAAGGCTGTTTGAAGCAAAAAGGCTATGATGTTATTACCAATTTGCGTCCATGTGCAAATGATGCACAAAAGAGGCAGGCCTTAGCTGCCAAAAGCATCAGTGATCTTGTTTGCAATCCTGATTCTAGTCTTGATTATTAAGTGATTGAATTAGCGTTATGTAAGGATATTTAAACAAGGTTGGCTACTTGATCAAAGCTCGCATTTGGTCTGTTAGCATAGTTTATTTACCCTTTATCAAAGCATTTTGATGCCTTTGGGGTAATAAAAGTTCTTGTACTGCGTTTAAGCAAGGTTAAACAATCGTCTTGATGTGGATTTCTACAAATGTGGTAGGATATTGCGATTAAGACAATTGCATTTTTTGCCGAAATTCATTATCTGCTATGCATGAGCACAAAACATCCTGAGAGTATCCTTATTATCGATTTTGGCAGCCAAGTAACGCAGCTTATTGCAAGACGTGTGCGTGAAGCTGGCGTTTATTCTGAAGTCGTTCCTTTTCAATCGGCAGTCGAAGGCTTTCATCGCATAAAGCCAAAAGCCGTTATCCTATCGGGTAGCCCGCATTCTACCACAGATATTGGTAGCCCGCGTGCACCACAAGAAATATTTGAAGCTGGTATTCCAGTTCTTGGCATTTGCTATGGTGAGCAAACCATGTGCGAGCAATTGGGTGGCAAGGTCGAAGCTGGCCATGAACGCGAATTTGGTCGGGCTTTTTTGCAAGTTGACCAAGATAGCCCATTATTTGACGGCGTTTGGGAAAAAGGCTCGCGCCATCAAGTATGGATGAGCCATGGCGATCGTGTGGTTGCGTTGCCAGAAGGCTTTAAAGTAATTGGAACATCGCAAGGCGCACCTTTTGCCGCCATTGCTGATGAAAAGCGTCATTTTTATGCCGTACAATTTCATCCAGAAGTTGTCCATACACCTGATGGCCATTTGCTAATCCAAAATTTCGTTCATAAAATTGCCGGTCTTAAAGGCGATTGGACAATGGCCGCCTATCGTGAGCAAGCCATTGCGGCAATTCGCCAACAAGTTGGTGGCGCAAAAGTTATTTGTGGCCTATCCGGCGGTGTTGATTCTTCTGTTGCTGCCGTTCTTATTCATGAAGCAATTGGCGATCAGCTTACTTGTATTTTTGTCGATCACGGCTTGTTGCGCAAAAATGAAGCAGCGGAAGTTGTTTCAATGTTCCGTGAGACCTATAATATTCCACTTGTGCATGTTGATGCATCCGATATGTTTATTGATGCCCTTGAAGGGATGAGTGATCCGGAAGAAAAGCGCAAAACCATTGGTCGCTTGTTTATTGAAGTATTTGAAGCGGAAGCCAAAAAAATCGGCGGTGCAGAATTTTTGGCGCAAGGCACACTCTACCCAGATGTTATTGAAAGCGTTTCCTTTACGGGAGGTCCTTCGGTTACCATTAAAAGCCATCACAATGTAGGCGGCTTGCCTGAGCGCATGAATATGAAATTGCTTGAACCTTTGCGTGAATTGTTCAAGGATGAAGTGCGTGCGCTTGGTCGTGAGCTTGGTTTGCCTGCTAACTTTATTGGTCGCCATCCTTTCCCTGGTCCTGGTCTTGCTATTCGGTGTCCAGGTGGTATTACCCGTGAAAAACTTAATATTTTGCGTGAAGCCGATGCAATCTATCTGGATGAAATTCGCAAGGCTGGCCTTTATGATGTAATTTGGCAAGCTTTTGCTGTCTTGCTTCCTGTGCAGACAGTTGGTGTTATGGGTGATGGTCGCACTTATGAATTTGTTTGTGCTTTACGTGCCGTAACTTCGGTTGATGGTATGACAGCTGATTTCTATCATTATGATATGGATTTCCTAGGCCGAGCTGCAACTCGCATTATCAATGAAGTGCGCGGCATTAATCGCGTTGTCTATGATGTGACATCAAAACCACCTGGTACGATTGAGTGGGAATAATTGCATCCACACATGTGAAGACTGCAATTAAAGAGAGAGGATTAAGCGCTGCTATTAAAAATAGCGGCGCTTTTTTATTCATTTGAAAGCTAATATTTTGAATTTTATTAAACTTATTAATGGTAGTCTAAGATTTTTATTAGAATTATTAATAATCGCGTCTCTATGCTATTGCGGCTTTAGTCGATTTGATCAAGCCATTTTTAAATTTGGTATTGGTTTGATTTTGCCAATAATGATTATTGTTTTTTGGGCAACTTATATAGCGCCAAAAGCGCCTAACCGCTTGGCCTTTTTACCGCGATTTATGGCCGAAATGGTAGTTTTCTTAACTTGTTTAACTCTCATTTATCTCAGTGGTTTTGAATATTATGCGATATCGCTTGCTATTGTTGTTGTGATAAATTCGATTATTATTAGTTTATTTAGTATTTAAATTTTAACAAATATAATTAAATTGAAATTTATAGAATTGTAAATTATTTTTTATATTTATTATTAATATATAAATCAATCTTGAGTTGTATTTTTTTGTATTTATGCAATTTAATGTTTAGTGTTATTTAAAAATTTTTATAAAAGATTAAGTTATATTTAATTTGTTCATTAAATGTTCTAAAGTTTAATATAGTATTAACTTTTAATATTTGTTATTCTATACCCCGCATAAGCTAGGTATTTTTCTTATGCTTTTATGTTGCGGGGCGTTATTATGCCTATGCTTCAACTGCAAGTTGAAGAGAGGGACTTATGGCATTTAATCACAATTTGATCGTTTGTAATGTTTTACAATCTTTCCAGCGTAAGGCCAATTCTGGTTGTGCTATGCTTGCACTTGTTGCAACTGGCATTGTATCTTTGGCGCTAATCGATGGTGGTTACAGTATTGCTTTTTCGGCTGACGCAAATGAAACGGCTATTGCTCCGAGTAATTTTACAAACTTTGTTAATGGCAATGGCGATGGCAATTATTTTTTTAAAATACCAAGCGAAGCTAATACAACCTATGTTTTGTATGATCATGGAGAAAGCGCATCTTATCCGACTTTAAATAGGCTAAACATCAATCATCCTGATATTGCATTGCACTTAAAAGGGCAAAATAACAACACTGGACGTAGCGATAGTTTTAAGGTTAATCAATTTGTAATTGAAGATGGCACTTTAATAGTTGATGCGGGTCCTGGACTTTCTTTTGAAGTTGGTAGGTTTTTGCAGCAAGGTGGGCATACTGAGATTTCTTCACAAGTTAACGGTCAAGTTGGTTTGAAAGCCAATAATGTCGTTGTCGATATGCTAACTGGACGGCTTAGTGCCTCGGCCACAGCCGGCACCGCAGTAAAGGGCGATTTAACCTTAGAAAATGGCGCAGTGACGATTGAGACTAGCGTTGGGCAAAGCGCAAAAAATGCATTACCAATTGGCTGGCAAGGTAGTGTGCGTCAAGCAGGAGGACATCTCAATATTTTTAATAGAGGTGGTGTTGGTGTTAGTGGAAGTGAATATATTTTAAATGGTGGTACTCTTAGTATTACGGCGTTAAACCCTCAAAATGCACTTCAATCAACGGGTGCAGTAGTAAGTGGGCGTTTTTCACAAAGTGCCGGTAGTAATATAATTTTGGCTGATGGATTGGGCTCAACAGGTGTTCTTCTTGAAAAAGATGCCCGCTATGTTTTATTCGGTGATGATAGTCAAATTCGGATCAATGCGCAAAAAAATGGTGTTGGGTTAAGAAGTGTTTCGAAGGCAAGTGGTGCGGAAAATGATTTTGGTGAAGCTTTCACGCAAAATGGTGGTGATTTAGCTATTCTCGCAAAAACAGGCGGTAAAGGTCTATATCTTGAGCAAGGCGGGGTTAAGCTCATTAAAGGCAATCTTTCTATTGATGTAAGTGAGGCAGGTACAGGCATTGAAATTGCGAATAGCAATGACTCAACATCTGGTTTTACACTTGATGATGGTAGCGTTAAAATTGTTGCTAGGGGTGACAATAGTATTGGTCTTAAAAGTGAAAGGGTTACCATAAATGGTGGTAGCCTTGATCTTCTAGCTAGTGATAATGGCAGGGCGATTGATATAGGTTCGGGCCAGTTCAATATGCAGGCGGGCAATCTTTATTTACGTCAAAATTCTGAAGCCGCTCAAGGTTGGGCTGTATATGGTGATGACAATAGTTCGGCTTTTTTTGGTAAGGATGCGGTTGTTGAAACTATTATTGATCTTGATGCGGCGAAGCAAAAATCTGGTTTAATGAGTTTTGGTACTGTTACTATTGAGGATGGAGCCAAGCTTCAGCTTGGCTTTGCCAATACTGCTACAGTTTTGTCATCCAATTATGGAATGGGACGAAGTGCCGCAACGTCCTCAATCAATTCTCCTTTTTTAGAAAGTAGAAGCAATCCAATAGCAGGGCAGTTTGATGTCGCACCAGAAAATGTTGCCGGTGAAACCCTTTTTTATAATTATCAGCTTGTATTAAGTGAAGGTAACCAAGATTATCGCTTGGTGATGACACCGAAAAGTACAGGAAATACCGGTGGTGGTGATAACAGCGACGAAAATGAAAATGGTAGCTCAACCGGTGGTAATGGTAGCAGTGAAAATCCAACTGAAACTGGTGGTAATGGCGGTGAAAGCGATGGCAGCGGTTCAACCGGGGGTAATAGCAGCAGTGAAAGTCAAAGCGGCGGTTCAACCGGTGATAATGGCAGTAATGAAAATCAAAGCGGTGGTTCAATCGGTGGTAATGGCAGTAATGAAAGTGGTGGCAATGGTAGCCATGAAAGCGAAAGCAGCGGCTCGACGGCTGATAATAGCGAGACTGGAAATAATACCAATATTAATGATAACGACAATAGTTGGGTAAATAGTGGTGGTAATCAACCAAACGATAATGGTTCAAGTGGGACTGCCGAGGCGGGGCGTGATTTGCTTTTGCCTTCACATTTATTATCCGGCGCCAATAAAAATGCTAGTTTTTCACTAGAAAATATTTTGCGGCTTGATAGTACAAATGCTTCACATGCGAATTTAAACCGTGCATTTGATAAATTATATAATAGCCGTAACGAAAAAGAGTTAGAGCAGCATGCGCGTGGCTTAACCGCCCATGATACGACACGATTACCAAGCCTAACCATGGCAATGCATGACCGTATGACCTTAAACTTACAAAGCGAAATTGATAAAGCTGCACAGCAGACAGAAGTACCCGTTTTGCAAGCGCCGCTTGCCTATGTTGAACCGCAAGCATCATCATCACAAGATTCAACACCGTTTTTGCAAGCTCTGCCAAAAACGCGTGATCGGTTGGTGAATGGAAATACTAACAATGGTCTTTCACAAATGACCTTTTGGGCAAGGCCAATGGGAGCTGCGGATAGATATCGTGCCGTAGATACATCTCATTCTAAACTTGATGCAAATTATGGTGGTATATCTGCGGGTTTTACCCACCGGCTTGACACAATCATTTTGGGTGCAAGTGTTGGTTATCTTCGTGGTGATTTATCGGGCGCCGATGGTTATGACGCAAAGAGCAATAGCTTTTTATTAACTGCTGGACTTAAAACCGATAATATTGCTTTGACAGACAATTTTACGCCAAGTTTCAACTTGATTGGTGCTTATGGTTATAGTCAATATGATCAAAACCGCCGTGATACTTTGGGTGGCCGCAATCAGGCTGATCTTGATGTTAATAGTGGTCGTTTAACCGCCCAAATGGTGCTTAGCTATGATATTAGGGTAAATGCGCGTCTTCTACCCAAAGTTGGTTTGGATTATAGCCTTGTGCGTCTTGGTAGCTATAAAGAGCATGGCGGCGCAATTCCGCTTAGTGTTGATGCAAAAAATGTTAATTCCATGCGGCCCCATATCGGAGCAGATATTATGGTTGTCACTAGCGGCAATATTGAACTCAATGCTTATGGGCTTTATCGTTATGAAGTTTTGGATAATAAAGTTGGCCTACGCACCAGTTTCAGTGATGCAAGCAATATGAGCTTTATCAGTGAAGGAGAAAATGCGGGTCGTTCATCAGCAAATATCGGTATTAATGCAAAGGTCAAAGTGAATGATATGATATCGGTTGCGGGTGGTTATGATCTAATGGCGGCACGCAAATTTATCGGTCATCAATTTTATTTACAAGGTGATGCCAAATTTTAAAATTTGGGAAAAATGTAACGATTTTTCATTTAGATAATAAAATCAATCTGCTAATATAGGTTTTTTATTGAGTTGATGTTTTAAATAATCAACTTAGTGCTATGATTGTTTGCATTTTGTTAGGTTTATTTAAGCGAATTTGTGCTATTGCTTATCAGATTCAGGAGTATGAATATGGTAGAGCAGGGCAAAATTTTTCTTGGTGCTTATGATGGCGCGGATCAAAACCAAAAAAATGGTGAATATCTTTGGCTAAAATATGCCAATCGCCATGGTCTTGTGACGGGAGCAACAGGAACGGGTAAAACCATTACGTTGCAAGTATTGGCTGAATCATTTTCGTCGCAGGGCGTACCGGTTTTTTGTGCCGATGTGAAAGGTGATCTATCGGGTATTGCAAAAGCTGGCACAAAGTCGGAAAAAATCACGCAACGCGCTAACGATGTTGGTCTCGATGACATGGTAATGCAAGCAAGCCCTGTTGTGTTTTGGGACATATTTGGCGAGTTAGGCCACCCGATCCGCGCAACAATTAGTGAAATGGGTGCGCTATTATTATCGCGCTTGCTAAATCTTACTGCCGCACAAGAAGGCGCACTTAATATTGCTTTCAAAATTGCCGATGATGAAGGGCTTGTTTTAAAAGATTTAAGTGATTTACGGGCCATGCTAAATTATCTGTCGCAGGAAAGTAAAGACGTTTCTGCGCGTTATGGCAATGTTTCCAAGGCGTCCCTTGGTGCAATCCAACGTGAATTGCTGGTGCTTGAAACCCAAGGCGGCGAGTTGTTTTTTGGCGAACCTGCTTTGCGTCTTGCCGATATTATGCGCAGTCAAATTGATGGACGTGGCTTTGTCAATGTGTTGGCTGCTGAAAAATTGATGAATAATCCGCGTCTTTATTCAACATTTTTGCTTTGGTTGATGTCGGAATTATTTAAAAAATTGCCAGAAATCGGCGATCCGGAAAAGCCGCGCCTTGTATTTTTCTTTGATGAAGCGCATTTACTGTTTGATAATGCACCCAAAGCGCTGGTTGATCGCATTGAGCAAGTGGTGCGGCTTATCCGTTCCAAGGGCGTTGGCATTTATTTCATCTCACAAAGTCCGGCAGATATTCCTGAAAGTGTTTTGGCGCAGCTTGGCAATCGCATTCAACATGCCCTGCGCGCTTATACGCCTAATGAAATGAAAGCGGTAAAAATAGCGGCGCAATCTTTTAGACCCAATCCGCGCTTTGACACGTTTAACGTCATTTCCAATCTTGCAACCGGTGAAGCTCTTGTTTCAACCTTGGAAGAAAAAGGCGTGCCTTCTATGGTGGAGCGGGTTGTAATGCGTCCTCCAGTTTCGCAAATTGGACCAATAAGCCTCCAAGAACGGCAAAATTTAATCGCGCAAAGTCCAGTTTACGGTCAATATGAACAAGAAAACCATGATGAAACAACAAGACGCAGGTTGGATCAAATGATGCAAGCTGGCGAGCAGCAACAACAACAGCAATCGCGTCAAACACAGCGGGCACCGCGTGCAAGCAATCGGCAAAGCGTTGGCGAGGCTGCCATCAAGTCAGCAACGCGATCTGCGGCTAATGCACTTGGCCGCACGATTGTGCGTGCTGCAACACAATATTTGAAGCGCTTTTTTAAATGATATGTAGTTAATGTAGTTGATTAGGCTCAGTAAAATTTAAAAAATAAAAGGTCGTAAGCATGAAGAAGAAATGGCTTTTAATACCACTTGGCATCGTTGTTTTAATAGGTGCCGCCTTGTGGGGAGGTGACAAATACCTCTATTCCCTTGCTTATGATGAATTCGTTGGAATAGCAGTTGAAAAATATGGCTGTGAAGGAAGCGAATGCGATGAACCTATTACCTATGCCATTGAAGCTCTAAAAGAAAAGCAACAATTGTCTGAACGTCAGGTCATGCGCTGCCGCGGCGCCGCTATTGTTGAAGAGAAAAAATTTGTGATTTTAGATGGCGTTAAAAATCAAATTGCCGCATGGATAATTGAAACCTGTGACAATGGCGAAGCATCTCTTGATGACGCTACTATTGAGTTTTATGACGGCTCAGGCTCACATGGTGAGTAGAGCTCTATAATTTTAACAAAACGGGTGTTTAAAGCCCGTTTTTTTCGGCATCAAAGGTGCTTTTACAGGCAAATCCAAAAAATCGATAAATCTCAAGTCTTGATATTTTTTTATTTGATTAGAATGATAATAATATTTTCTGTGAAACGTATAAAGAAAACCACACAAAAATAGTAATAGTATAACTCCATTAAAAAGTCACAAATTATAATTAATAAATTTCTATAATCTTTCTATTGAACAACTTATTAGCAGCTTGTGTCTTTTAACATCATTTATTCTCTTAGTTTCTGTATCAGAAATCGATTGTACTGATCATAATTTTTTATACTTGTAAAACAATGCAAATAGCGGTGGGCCAATGTTAAATTTTATCAAAGAAAAGTTATTCATTCTAGTTGCTCTGTGCTTAATGCCAAGCTTCGCCTTAAGCGAAGTGATCGTGCAAGAGGTTGATGAGCCAACGATAGTGCAAATTGGCAAGCAGCGCGTTGGTGTCAATCAAGATGGATTTTGTTTAACTCCACCTGCCAAAGGCTATACGCAGCAAGATTGGCAAAATCTTGGTAAATTAACCCGTGTTTCTTGCTTTTGTATCCATGGTGAAGGATTAAATTCACTTGTAGGTTTTCCAACTTTGCCTGAACTTTATCAAATAAGTTTTGATGGTTCCACATTTACCGATATTTCGCCTTTGAAAAACGCGCCAAAACTCACAATTCTATATTTAAAAAATGTAAAAAACACAGAAATTTTAGGTTTTGAAGAACTAGCTAATTTAGAGTTCTTGTTCATTAATCATGCCAAATTGCAAGATTATAGCTTTTTATCAAAATTAACTAAACTTGAATTCTTAAGCTTATACGATAGCAACTTTTCGGACCTCAGTCTTTTAGAGAACCTTGACAATCTTATTGAGCTTAATATTTCTAATAGCAAGGTGACTGATTTTAGCGCCCTTGAAAAATTGCCTAATCTTAAAACCTTAAAACTGAATGGCTTAACACTTGATAAAGATACGATTAAATCCCTTGTATCATTAAAAAAACTTAGCACTTTAGACCTATCGAATAGTAATATTTCAGATTTATCCTTTTTAGAAGATTTAAAAGATATCAGGGAGCTGTTTCTTGACAAAACCTATGTCACAAATCTTGAGCCATTAAAAAACTTAAAAACACTTAATACTTTATCGCTTGCCGGTCTCGTTCTTGATGAAAATAGCTCAGCAATCATTGCTCGTTTTACTGAGCTTGATGATTTAAATCTTGCCAATAGCAATATTACTGATCTAACATTTTTAACGTCCCTTGAAAATTTGTCAAAACTTAATTTAACCGGTAGCAAGGCCACCGATTACAGCTCACTTTCTAAGCTTAGGATGCTTTATTCCCTTATTTTAACTGGTGCATCAATTCCTGACCTTGAACCAATTCGTGGACTGGAAAACTTGAGCGAGATTTCGCTTAATGAAACGAAAATTCAAAATATTGAGCCTCTTCGTGAAACCGCCTCACTTGGTGAAATTGATTTACGCGGCACCAATATTTCTGATGTTTCTCCTTTGTCTCAAAAAGGTTACATTTACCAACTTCTTTTATCCAATACAAAAGTAAAAGATCTTTCTATGCTGCCGGGCGTTCGTGAGTTAGATATTCGTGGGCTTAATGAAAAAATATTTTTAAAACTTCCAAATGAGGTATCCAAATTATTACTTGGTGAAGGACCGAGCGATAATAGAGTGGATCGTAAGGATCTTTTCAATAAGCGGAATCTAGCAAAAGAGACCTACCTGTTAGATGAAGCCCAAATTGAAAGTTTTGTTCGGAAATTACGCGGGGAAAAACAAGTTGAATTTTTAGGGCAGGAAATTTGGCCCAATATATATGGTCTTACCATTTGTTATAAGCCATCAACATTGGATAAAGAAACACAAAAATTATGCGTAAATCAAACCCATAAGGATCTAGGTATTTCTGTTGATGAGCCTCTTAGTAGTGGTGACATTGCAAAATTGGCAAAATTCACCAATTTACAAAAGCTACAATTGATAAATTTTGAAAAGGTAAATGCTTCTGATCTTCCACCATTGCCGCAATTGGTTTTTCTTAACCTTACCAATGCGAAATTTGTCCAAAATAGTGTTTTCAATAAGCAGCCAAAGCTTAAACTATTAATGCTGGATAATAGTAATTTTGATAATTTAAATATGATTAAAAACTTTGAAGGGCTTGAAGTTCTTTCTTTGCGAAATACCCCATTAAAAGATATTTCAGCGCTTAAGGATTATAGATCTCTCTTTGGGCTTGATCTTGCATCAACACCAGTGGAAAATTTTGATACTTTAAGTAGCTTAAGCAATTTAGAAAGCTTAAATTTAAACAATACTAAATTTCAAAATCTATCTATTCTGGCCAAGATTGAAACATTGAAAAATCTAGATCTTCAGAATATTGCTATTTTAAATTTTGCTGGTTTTAGCAATAAAAATACTTCTTCTCTCGTTGGAGAAAATACAAAAACACCTGAAATGCTGCCCTATTTTAAGTTTTTTGGACGCTTAAAAGATCCGGTTTCTGATATTTATAAGCGCGATAATACGTTTTATAGGAGACAATTTTAGGGCGCGGCAATTAATCATTATATGCTTGGGCACTTTACTTCAAAATCAATGGATTGAAGTGCCCTCATTGCATGTTTTTACAGCTATGTTTTTTTATGAGTAGTATTTTGAATTAGATTGGGTATCGCCTAATTTTTGGGCAATAACTTATCAAATTTTTACTAAAAGTTTAATCAAGTTTTGAGTTTCAATAATATGCTAAAATAAGGTGTTTAGAACAGCCTACCGCTTCAATAATAACCTGCACCACTTCTTGTGATAAAGTGAACAGGTTTTTAAACTAGCAAAGTATGTTGATACTGTAATAAATACAGTATTAATTTCAATTATTTTTAATTATTAACTTTTTTAAGCATGTAATATTCCTTTGACTTTTAAAAACTTCTATATCATCAAAAATCTGGACATCATGAAATAAACGCAGATGGTCAAAACCAGTTATAATAAAACAAAAGCTATGTTGATATAAATATAATGGATTTTAAATGTGACCACTTATAAAATTAAGATTTTTAGTGAGGTATTACCGTTCTATATATCTTGAATTTTTTTGACTAAAAATGTGGTGCCTAATGACAGAAATAAAAGATAACACTTTACCTATAGAAATCCCAGTTAAAAGAGTTCGTCTTACCTATAGAGCTAATTGGGGCATTGTATTAGTATTGTCTTTTTGGACTTTGTTTTGGGCGCTTTTTACCGTTTTGGTGTTTTGGAGTTCTTATCATCCAATAAAGCGCTTATGGAATGATTGGGTTATTTCTAAAAATTATGAATTTATTCCAAATGCTTATGCAGGATTTGGCTGTAACAAATATGAGGGTATTTTAGATTATGTTAATTGTGGTGTTACATTTAATGCTGGTAACCGGTATAAAGAAGAAAAATTAAGAGATGCATTTGAAAATTATCCTTATAGTTGGCAAGTTTTCCTAGCGCCAAAAAACTTGGCGATGGAAGGCAAATCTCCAATGGTTCGCAGTGTTGATAATCCAAGTAGAACTAGTTTTTTATTTGGTATTGAAACAATTAAAATACGTCTTTTAAGTCTGCTGATAACAAAAGCGTTTCAAATTTTAATTGTTTCAGTGTGGTTTTACGGCCTATATCTATGGTGGGAAGTTTATTATTGGCGGCGTTTTCCTAATGATGTTTGTTTAAAAGCTATAAAAATTGCTAGTATTTATGATGCAAAACGGCGCGGCAAAGTTTATTATCATTATGGTTTAAGCAAATCTATAGCCGCTAGCGGATTGCGCTATTTGCCTTCTCCAAATTATATCGTTATGCCAAACCCTATGCGTAATATGATGGCATATACTTGGCTACGCAAAGGGCAAGAACCTATATTTTTAGATAAAGAGCAAACAATTGGTGTTGCTATTGAAGCTAAGCAAGCAGGTGGTGGCTATTTGTTGGATTATAATCTGACACGCTGTGTTTTATCTAAGCAAGATAAGGAAAAACTTATCGCCAATATTAAAGCCTATCAAGCATGGATTGCAAAACATCCTAAAAAATTGCAAGAATTGAAGGCGGCTTTAGAGCGTCAACCAAAAGCCGGTTTAATAGCATAAACGCCAAAAAAAGCCCAAAAAAAACCATGCAAATGATTTAAATATTTGCATGGCATTTTTTAAGTTTTGTCAAAAATTTTAACGGCGCGGTAGTAGCTTTTGTACTTCGGCTGCGGCATCATCGCGGGCTGTGTCAGCATCAGCCGTACCACCAACGATGCGGGCAATATTATCAACAATGGCTTGAGTAATGCGCACGCCATTGCTGCCAGGGAATGCATACCACGGTGTCATTAATGGCATTTGTTCAAGTGAAGGCTTGAAAAGCGGATTTTCTTCATAAAATGTGCCGAGATATTCAGGTGATGTGGCTGCAAGTTCATTATTGGGCACATAGCCAGTTCCTGGAACAACGACTGAGGCACCATAAGGACCTGCGGCAAATTTAGCAAATTCCCAAGCCGCTTTTTGCTTTTCAGGATCCGTTGTTAAAATGATAATCGCATTACCACCAGTTGGTAATTTGGCTTTTTCAGGGTTAAGAACTGGTATTTTTGCGGTTCTTAATTCGAACTTGTCACCAACGCTATTGATTGTGTTGCGTAATGCGGCGCTGCTATAAAACTGAAAGCCAACTTTACCTGCGGCAAAGGCTTGCAATCCTGCGTCTGCGGTAAATTCTGGCATGCCGCCTTCTTTTACCAAGCGCTCAATAAGATGAAATGCTGCGGTGCCTTCTGGACCATTAAAGGCAACCGTCTTTTCGTCTTGCGATAGCATGGTGCCGCCAGCGCCAAATAACAGGGCGGAATACATCCAATCGTCACCCTGCCAGCGTAAGTTGATACTTGATACACCATTGCCAAGGGCTTTAATTTTTGCGCCAATACGAATGACGTCATCCCAGCTTTGCGGTGGATTGTCAGGGTTCTCACCAACCGCGCGGAAAAGATCTGCATTATAATACATAATTGGGTTAGACGTTGCAAAAGCAAGACCTACTTGCTTGTCGCCAATTTTCGCAAGATTAAGGATGTTTTCGCTAAAGCCTTGTTTGGCAAGCGTATCTTTTTCGGTATTTAAATAGGGGGTAAGGTCAACGCCAACATTGCGCTCACTTAACATTCTTAAACGGTTAAGGGCAACAAAGGTTACATCTGGTTGTTCAGCCGTATTAGCTTGGCGCAAAATCGTCTGTATGCCTTGCTCATAATTATCTGACGGATTAACAAAGCTAATCACAATATTTGGATTTTCTTCCATATATTTTTGCGAGATTTTTGCCATCACGTCTTTAAAAAAGCCCGGCATAGGATAATGGACTTTTAACGTCGTTTGCGAAAAAGCAGCACCGCTAAGTGCAACCGATATGCCGATCGCGGCACATATGGACTTTAAGACTTTTTTCATAGGTACTCTCCGTTATAGTTTTAACCTTTAAGGCCAGTTAGGGTTATTCCTTCAATGAAGCGGCGTTGCGCAAAAAGGAATGCAAGAACAAGGGGAAGGGTGATGATTAATGTTGCTGCCATCAAGACACCATAATCGCTGCCCGATTCAGCAGCGCGAAAATAAAGCAAGCCCAAAGGTGGGGTTGCTTTATTAATGTCGCTTATAACGATCAATGGCCAAAATAGGTCATTCCAATGAGCAACAACAGAAAAGATTGAAAATGCAGTTATTGCAGGCCAAGCATTGGGGACGACAACCCGCGCGATGATGCCAAGTTCTGACATGCCATCAAGTCGCGCGGCGTGTAAAAGGTCGTCAGGCAGAGCTTTAAAAAATTGCGTAAAAAGAAAAATGCCAAATACAGAAATAAAGAACGGTAATCCCATTGCTGTATAACTATTTAAAATACTTAAATTGCTAAAAGCGACATAAAGGGGCAGGGCAGTGGCGTGAATAGGCACTAATAAGCCTAGCATAACCAGTGCGATCATAAAACGCGCACCGCGAAATTTAAGTTTAGCCATCGCATAGGCACAAGGAATAGCCACCACCACTTGCACAACCAAAATAAGCAGACAAATAAAAACACCATTAAGCATTATTTGTGCCATAGGAACGCGGGTTAAGGCCTTGCCAATATTATCAAATAATACCCAATTCTTGGGGATAAGCGTCAGCGCTGAGGTAAATATTTCGTCTTGTGGCTTTGCGGCTGTGCTTAACATCCAAATATAAGGCAACAGAAAAATAAATGTGCCAAGAGCTAGAAAACCATTACGAAAGATGCGAAAAATTGACATTATTTTACCTGAAGTCGAAAGGAGTAAAATGGATGGTTGCAATTGGAAATAGTTTTGATCACTGGTAATGAACACGTTTTTCAACAAAGCGATGTTGCAACAACATCATAACGAGCAAAATGGCGATGAATACCATTGTCATGGCAGATGCATAACCAACGCGTAAATAGATGAACCCCTCTTGATATATGGTCCACAATAAAACCTCAGTCGATTTATTAGGGCCGCCTTCTGTCAGGGTTTTTACGGTTTCAAAAACTTTAACTGAGTTGATGATGGAAATGGTTAAAACAAAAATTGTGGTGGGGCCAAGTAATGGCCATGTTACCAAACGGAATTTGTCAAAGCGTGAGCGCACACCATCAATTTCCGCCGCATCATAAAGGTCTTTAGGAATAGCGGTAAGGCCAGCAAGAAACAAAACCATATTAAAGCCAATGGTTTGCCAAATGCCAATAATTGCAAGGCTACCAAGGGCACTATTGGCGGAGCCAAGCCAATTGGGACCTGCAATGCCAAATATTGCTAGAAAACCGTTGATTGGGCCAACCGTTGGGTGAAATAGATATTGCCAGACGGTTGCCATTGCAACAATGAGCGAGGCAACAGGCAAAAAATACACGGTTCTAAAAAATGCTTTACCCTTATTAAGGCTGTTAATTGCCAAAGCACTTAATAGGCCAAGAATAAGCGATGCTGGTGTAACAATTAAAACATATTTTATTGTATTTTGAAGGGAAATACGAAAATTTTTGTCATTAAATAATTCAATATAATTGTTAAAGCCAGTGAAGGCAAAATTTGGATAGCCAAGTTCAAAATCCGTAAAACTTAAAATGGCAATGGCTAATACTGGTAATATAATCAGTAATAGTGCCAAAATAAGTGCAGGTGCCATCAGAGCAAAAGCTAATTTTTCTTCGCGCTTGGCTCGTAATTTGGCAATATTGGGCATTGTCGGCGTATAAGGCGCTGAAATGCTGGTCTCAGACATTGGATCTTCCCCGGTTCGCTTTGTGTTTGGGCCTAAATAAAGGGCAATGATTTATCGTATCCGCAATCCGTCGGAATCGAAAAACAGCAATTTTTCATCGTCAAAATCAAGATGAATGGGCATGCCGACTTTTAGCGATATCGCTTCCTCTGGCGTGAAACGGGCAATTAATTCATCACATTCATTGGGTAGGTTTATTGCGGCTAAAACTTCATTGCCGATAAATTCAACACGGGCAATATTGCCTTTTATTGGGGATGTATCATCACTTATGCGGATATGTTCGGGACGGATACCAATTTGCACTTTTTGCCCAATGGTGAGACTTGCATTGGGCTTAATGATTTTTCCAGCAATATTGAGCTTCTCATCATCATTATAAAGGGCAGTTATAATATTAATGCGTGGCGATCCGATGAAACGCGCCACCTCTATATGGCTTGGATTATTATAAACCTCGGTCGGCGCGGCTATCTGCAATAAATTGCCATGCATCATAACGGCAACGCGGTCCGCCATGCTCAAAGCTTCGGTTTGGTCATGGGTAACATATAATGTCGGCACGCCAGCCTTTAGGTGTAAATCCACAATTTCAGCACGCGTATGCACGCGCAAATTGGCATCAAGATTGGATAGAGGCTCATCCATCAAAAAGGTTTTCGGCCGGCGTACCAATGCACGGGCCAAGGCAACACGCTGCCTTTGCCCACCCGACATTTGTCCCGGCCTTCTATCTAAAAATGGGCCAATTTTTAGGCTTTCAGCCGTTTCTGCTACGGCACGATCAATTTTTTGGCGTGTTGCACGATAGCCAGGCATAAAACTGCCAATAATGGGCAAGCGCTGGGTATTGGTTAAGTCGCGCATTGCTAAAGGAACAGCTATATTTTGCCCAGCGGTTAAATGCGGGTATAGCGCATAGGATTGAAAGACCATGGCAATATTACGCTCGCTTGGTCGCGCATGAGTCATATCATGCTTTCCAACAATGATTTTGCCACTATCAGCATGTTCAAGACCTGCTGCTATGCGTAATAATGTGCTTTTACCGCAGCCAGATGGGCCGACAAGCGCAATAAATTCGTTTTCGCTGGCCTCGATGGAAACATTTTTCAAAATAACATTATCGCCAAAAGATTTGGATATATTTTGTAAAGCAAAAGCGCTCATTATTTTTTATCCCCACTTGTTGAATGCATGGGATAGATTTCACCGATAATGTCATCAATTATGAATTTTTGTAGCCCAGGAATAGATATTGGCGTGCTTGTTACATTGTCTTTTGTAAACTCATGCATAATAGCGCCAAGGCAATTCACACCCGGAAGGGCAGTTTCGTTGCATTCAACGATATAGGATGTTGGCGCAGTCCAAATAAAGTCAGTGCCGTTATGATGGGCTTTATGGCTCTTATGTATGTGGCCACTTGCATGGAGCTTTACCCGATATTGCGCAAATAAATCCAATAGCTCTTGACGTTTTTTTGGTTCAATCCCCCAATATCCTGTTTCGCCCTCAGTAGGGCTATCCATGAAAAGTGGCTTATGGGCAAAAATTGCAATATTTTTATCTTTGCTGGCATCAAGCGTTTGTTTAAGCCAATTTTGCTGCGCATTATCACGCACATCATTAAGTCCGATAAAAAGGCTATTTAAGCCAATAAGCCGCCAGTTATCTATGTCGTGAAACCAATGGTCAGGTCCTATAATATTTTGCCAACGCGCAATACGAATATCATCAACCGGTTGAAACGCGCCATTAAGGTGGCCAACGTCATGATTGCCGGGTATGATTGCAAAAGGAATATTAAGTGAGCGCATGCGTTCAATACCAAATTGCAAATCCTCATCCTTATCAGCGCCGTCAATGCTAAGGTCGCCGGTATGAATGATCATATCAGGTTTGATGTCTAAAATATAATCTTTGACGGGTTGCCAATTGGCATTAAAATGTGGTTTTGTTGGACTCATATGAGTGTCGCTAATTTGCAATATGCGCATAGTTTTCTTTCCTAATATAAAGGAAATATCCTTTAGATTTAAAAGTGAAAAAAAGGCGCAATGCTTTGCAAATTGCTTAAGACCAAAGCCCGCTTACCCTTTTGTCAAATCAATTTAATTCGAAGCTTGGTATGCGGTGTTGATGACAGCAACATTGTATTTTTATTACAATTTGATGAAGCAATGCCTATATATTACTTTTTGCTTATAAAATGCGATTGTTGAAATCTAAAAATTGAATGGCGTATTTGATTGATAATTTATCAGGTTTATTAACCAAAAGGCTAATTTATGAAAATAGATGACGGATTTATAGCCACCGCAGTTCTTTACCGATTTTTATATCTATTAGATAAATAGCTGGAAATATTTCATCTATACATCAGGGCATCATAGGCTAATTAACTTTTACTCTAAGCTTTTAATCCCCGATTTAATTTATAGCTTTTATAAAAATGTTTGCAAATTTTTGCACCTAGTCGCAATATAGCCACATTTCGAGGAGCCGGACAGATTCTGTCCTTATTGGAGGGTTACCTATGTTATATAGAGCCAAGCCTTTAAGCGCTACGCACAAACTTATTCTTGGTTTGCTGGCAATTATTGGCGCATTTTCTTTAGGCTATATTGCTTTAAATCGTGGCGAAGCGATCAATGCGGTTTGGATTGTTGTTGCGGCAGTTTGTGTTTATCTCATTGCTTATCGCCTTTATGGCATGTTTATTTTGAATAAAGTTTTACAGGCTGATCCCACCCGTATGACGCCAGCTGTGCGCCATAATGATGGGCTTGATTATGTGCCAACTGACAAGAATATATTGTATGGCCACCATTTTGCTGCGATCGCTGGTGCTGGGCCATTGGTTGGGCCAGTTCTTGCCGCGCAAATGGGTTATTTACCTGGCATGCTTTGGATCTTGGCAGGCTGTGTGCTTGCTGGTGCTGTGCAAGACTTTATGGTTCTTTTCATTTCAACTCGCCGCGATGGTCGTTCACTGGGAGAGCTTGTGCGTGAAGAAATGGGTACAATACCCGGCGTCATCGCTCTTGTTGGCTGTTTTATGATTATGCTTATCATTCTCGGCGTTTTGGCTATGGTGGTGGTTAATGCTCTTGATGGTAGTCCTTGGGGTACCTATACGGTTGGCTTTACCATTCCTTTAGCACTGTTTATGGGTGTTTATTTGCGCTATATTCGCCCAGGTCGGGTTGGTGAGGTTTCCATTATTGGCATCGCTTTCCTTATCTTTGCAATTATTTCAGGTGGTTGGTTCGCAGATAGTAGTATTGGGCATTATTTAAGTTTCAATAAGCCAACACTTGCCAGTATAATTATTTTTTATGGCTTTATCGCTGCGGTTTTACCGGTTTGGCTTTTGCTCGCACCGCGTGATTATCTTTCGACCTTTTTAAAAATTGGTACCATTATTGGTCTTGCTATTGGTATCGTTATTTTGCGGCCAACACTTGAAATGCCAGCATTGACAGATTTTGCAGCAAAAGGTGGGCCTGTATGGGCTGGGCAGCTTTTCCCATTCTTGTTCATTACCATTGCCTGTGGTGCAGTGTCGGGCTTCCACGCGCTTATTTCATCAGGTACTACGCCCAAGATGCTCGCCAATGAAACACAGGCTTGCTATATTGGCTATGGCGGCATGTTGATGGAATCTTTTGTGGCTATTATGGCTTTGGTGGCTGCTTGTGTCATTAATCCGGGTGTTTATTTTGCTATGAATACCCCATTAGGCACGTTGGTTCCCAATGGAACGGTTGATGCTTTACAATCTGCATCCCAAGTTATTTCAAGCTGGGGTTTTCATGTTACGCCAGAAATTTTGCAGCAAATTGCAAAAGATGTTGGTGAACCAAGTATTCTTGGCCGTGCTGGCGGTGCGCCAACCTTGGCTGTTGGTATGGCGCATATTTTGCATAATGCTATGTCTGGCTGGCTTGGTATGTCGTTTTGGTACCATTTTGCGATTTTGTTCGAAGCCTTGTTCATATTAACTGCGGTTGATGCAGGCACCCGCTCTGCTCGCTTTATGCTGCAAGATCTTCTTGGTCTTGTGCATCCAGACTTGCGTAAAACTGATAGCCTGCCAGCAAATCTTTTAGCGACATTTATTGTTGTCTTGCTTTGGGGCTATTTTGTTATGGTCGGTGCCCTCGATGAAACAGGTAAAGGCGGCATTTATACGTTATGGCCATTATTTGGTATTGCAAACCAGATGCTTGCTGCAATTGCTTTGATGTTGTGCGCTGTGGTCTTGTTTAAGATGAAGCGTCAACGTTTTGCTTGGGTTGCCATTATTCCTGCATGTTGGTTGCTTATTTGCACTATGACTGCTGGCTGGATTAAAATATTTGATGCAAAATTAAGCTTTTTTGTTGCTGCATCAAATGCCGCAAATATGCAGGGCAAAATTAGCAATACAGTAAACGGCGTTTTAACTGCATTCTTTATGTTAGTAGTTATTTCTCTCGCAATCTATTCAATCAAAACGGCAATGGCTGCGCTTAAAAATGATAAGCCCACATCTGCTGAATTGCCTTATGAAAGATTGCCAGACCAATATATTCCTGAAGAATATAGGGATGCAAAGACGGCATAGACTATGTGCTGAAACGAATATGGTCTGCTCATTTTAAAAATTGGCAGACCATATTAACAATTTAAAAATCTATGCCAAACGTTTAATGATACTAAGCGTTCAATATTGGTGGAGGAAATGCCATGTTTAACAAAATTGCTAAGGCCGGCAAATATATGGGGCAGGCGGCTAAATTAATGATTGGCGTGCCTGACTATGATAATTATGTTCAGCATATGCGATTAACCCATCCAGACCAGACACCCATGACTTATCCTGAATTTTTTAAAGATAGGCAAGATGCTCGTTTTGGTGGCAAAAATGGCTTTAAGTGCTGCTAGATTAGCGCGCTGATATTTGGGCTCTACATATATTTGTAAGAGCTTTGTTAAATTTTTCCAAAATGTAGTTCTTACGGTATTTTATTCAATTCTTTAAATTATATTTTCTTTTATAATCAGTATGTTGTGTTGATTAATTAACTTATGGTTAAAACTTTATTTAAAGTTATGGTTAAAAAAGCGTTAATTTTTCTAAAGAATTTATGTTAAGATTTTGATTTTAAATTATTAAAGGGTTTTCTTATGATTGTTCCTGTTACCGTTTTATCGGGTTTTTTGGGTTCTGGTAAAACAACCTTAATCAATCATTTATTACGCAATGATCAAAAAACACCATTTGCGATCATTGAAAATGAATTTGGTGAAACAGGCATTGATGGCATATTACTTGAAAAGCGCGATAAGCTTGAAATTGTAGAAATGAGCAATGGCTGCGTGTGCTGTAGTGTTCGGGGTGAATTTGCAACTGGCATTAATCAATTGCTTGAAAAGCGCGACAAAGGATTGGTTGATTTTGAACGCATCATAATTGAAACCACCGGACTTGCTGACCCTTCGCCTGTCGTGCAAACTTTTTTTGTTGATGATAATCTGCGCGAAAAAACCATGCTTGATGCCTGCATTGTCCTTGCTGATAGCGAGCATATTGAGCGCCAATTGGATGAGCATAATGTGGCGTTAGCGCAAATTGCCTTTGCCGATCGTATTTTTTTAACCAAAACTGATCGTATTAACAGCGAAAAAAAACAAACAATCTTAAAAAGATTAAGTAAAATCAATTGTAAAGCTGACTTTTTTGAAGTGGTTAATGGTGCTTGCCCACAGGAACTTTGGCTCAATGTCAAGGCTTTTGAATTAAGTGATGAACTGCAAATAACCAAGGGTAGTTTTGGCTTTGATGAAGCGCAAAAGCCGCGCTTTAGTGCTTTTTCAGCGCAGGGCGTGCAGCAGCAATCTTGGGGGGATACTATCCAATCGCTCTATTTTGAAATGGCGCTTTTTGATATTGATCGCTTAGGCAGCTTTATGGAAAAATTGATTGAAGATTTTGGCAATGATATGCTGCGCTATAAGGGCGTTTTTGCCATTGCTGGTGAAGAAAAGCGGCTTATTTTGCAAGGAGTGCATAAGGTAGCGGCTTTTGATTATGGCTCACCTTGGAATGAAGAAAAGGCACTATCAAAATTTATTATTATTGGCCGCGGGCTTGATCAAGATTGGTTGCGTGAGCAATTAACGCAATGTCTTGCATGATTATATAAGAGATTATTTTTTTGAATTTTCAATAATCTCTTATATTTTAATAGGTTGTGCTAATTTATTGATGTTTAAAAAGCCCAATCTTCATCCTGCGTGGCAACTGCTTTACCAATAACATAAGATGAGCCAGAGCCTGAGAAAAAGTCATGATTTTCATTAGCTGCGGGTGATAGGGCTGATAAAATAGCTGGATTAACGGCACAAATTTCTGCTGGAAATAGCGCATCAAAGCCCAAATTCATCAGCGCCTTATTGGCATTATAATGCAAAAACATTTTCACATCTTCACTTAAGCCAACCGCGTCATAAAGGTCCTCAGTATATTTGCTTTCCACTTCATAAAGGTCGAGCAAAAATGCAATGGTGAAATCTTTAATTTCTTGCTGTTTTTCACTGCTGCATTTTTTAAAGGCTTTTTGGAATTTATAGCCGATATAATAGCCATGCACTGCTTCATCACGAATGATAAGGCGGATAAGGTCAGCAGTATTAGTAAGCTTAGCGCGGCTTGACCAATACATTGGCAGATAAAAACCAGAATAGAACAAAAAGCTTTCAAGAAAAACCGAGGCGATTTTTTTCTTCAATGGATCATCAGCTTGATAACGCTCAATCACCAGCTTTGCTTTTTCTTGCAAATAGCGATTTTCTTCCGCCCAACGAAATGCTTCATCAACATCAACGGTAAGACAAAGGGTAGAAAAAATCGAAGAATAGGAGCGTGCATGTACCGCTTCCATAAAAGCAATATTGGTAAGCACTGCTTCTTCATGTTGGTTTTCAGCGTCTTCTAAAAGTGATATCGCGCCAACGGAATTTTGAACGGTATCAAGTAAAGTAAGACCAGTGAAAACGCGTATGGTCAAAATTTGCTCTTCACGGGTAAGGCTTGCCCAAGAACCAATATCATTAGAAAGAGGTACTTTTTCTGGCAGCCAAAAATTAACCGTCAAACGGTTCCAAACTTCAAGGTCTTTTTCATCTTCAACGCGGTTCCAATTAATGGCGCGTACGGGTTTTGCTTTTAAATGGTTCATTTGATGTGCTCCTTAAAGACTGCATGATACGCAGCCTTCAACCTCGGTGCCGCTTAGGGCATCTTGGCGAATGCGGACATAATAAATAGTTTTAATGCCTTTTTTCCATGCATAGATTTGCGCGCGATTAATGTCGCGTGTTGTTGCAGTATCAGGAAAAAATAGCGTTAGCGATAGACCTTGATCGACATGGCGGGTGGCCTCAGCATAAGTGTCGATGATTTTTTCAGGGCCAATTTTATAGGCGTCTTCAAAATATTCAAGATTGTCATTGGTCATATAAGGCGCCGGATAATAGACGCGACCAATTTTGCCTTCTTTACGAATTTCGATTTTTGACACAATAGGGTGAATGGACGAGGTGGCATGATTAATATAGGAAATAGAGCCGGTTGGCGGCACAGCCTGTAAATAGCTGTTATAAAGTCCATATTCGGCAACTTTATCGGCTAATTCACGCCAATCATCTTTTGTGGGAATAGCAATTGAATTTTTTGCAAAGAGCTCAACCACCTTAGAAGTTTTTGGCTGCCATTCTTCATTTATATATTTGGCAAAATAGCTCTTATCGGCATAGGCAGAGTTTTCAAATCCTAAAAAGTGACTTCCATGTTCCTTCGCCAATTTGTTCGAGGCACAAAGCGCATGATAGGTGATGGTGTAAAAATAGATATTGGTAAAATCAAGCGCTTCAGGTGAACCATAATAAATATGTTCGCGAGCAAGAAAACCATGAAGGTTCATTTGCCCAAGACCTATGGCATGGCTTTCACGATTGCCTTTAGCAATTGAAGGAACACATTCCATATTGCTCATTTGTGAAACAGCGGTAAGGGCGCGTATAGCTGTTTCAACCGTATTGCCAAAATTGGGAGAATCCATCGTTTTAGCAATATTGAGCGAACCAAGATTGCAGGAAATATCATTACCAATAGTTTTATAAGAAAGATCGGCATTAAATTCGCTAGCGCTATTTACTTGCAAAATTTCAGAGCAAAGATTGCTCATTGAAATGCGGCCAGCAAGCGGATTAAGTCTATTGGCGGTATCTTCAAATAAAATATAAGGATAGCCTGACTCAAACTGAATTTCTGCAAGGCGTTGAAAAAAATTGCGGGCATTAATACGGGTTTTGCGAATATCAGGATTATCAACAAAGTCTCGATAATGCTTACTTATTTCAATATCACTCATGCATTTGCCAGTGACACGCTCAATATCATAAGGAGAAAATAGATACATTTCCTCATTTTGGCGGGCAAGCTCAAACGTAATATCAGGAATAATTACCCCTAAGGATAAGGTTTTGATGCGGATTTTTTCGTCTGCATTTTCGCGCTTGGTGTCAAGAAAAGTTAAAATATCTGGGTGGTGAGCATGTAAATACACCGCACCAGCCCCTTGGCGCGCACCAAGTTGGTTGGCATAGGAAAACGCATCTTCAAGCATTTTCATCACTGGTACAATGCCTGATGACTGGTTTTCAATATGCTTGATCGGTGCGCCCACTTCACGCAAATTGGTAAGGCTAAGGGCAACGCCGCCGCCGCGTTTTGATAATTGCAAAGCCGAATTGATTGAACGGCCAATTGATTCCATATTGTCTTCAAGGCGCAATAAAAAGCAAGAAACAAGTTCGCCGCGCTGTTGTTTGCCAGCATTTAAAAAAGTTGGAGTAGCAGGTTGGAAGCGACCAGTGATAATTTCGTCAACTAATTTTATTGCAAGTTCTTGATTGCCGCGTGCAAGGCTTAATGCAACCATGACAATGCGATCTTCATAGCGTTCTAAATAGCGCGTGCCATCACGTGTTTTTAAGGTGTAAGCGGTGTAATATTTAAAGGCGCCAAGAAAAGTTGGAAAGCGAAATTTATAGCCATAAGCGCGTTGGAAAAGGCTTTTTATAAAATCGCTATCATAGGCATCTAACACCCTTTTTTCATAAAAACCTTCTTCGACAAGGTAATCGAGTTTTTCTTCTAAATTATGAAAGAAAACGGTGTTTTGGTTGACATGCTGCAAAAAATACTGCCGCGCTGCCATTTTATCCATTTCAAATTGGATTGCACCATTTTCATCATAAATATTAAGCATGGCATTTAGGGCATGAAAATCAAGCTGTGTTTCGCTGCGCGCTGATTTTGCTATTTGCGATTTATCCAATTGCGGCTGGTCTAGCATTGGTTTTTTCCAAGATTTTAAAGTTTTTTAAGATTTCATGAACATTGTCAGCATCTTCTTGCGTGCCGCGCAGTTCAAAACGATAAAGGCAAGGCACATTGCATTTTTGCGCAATAATATCGCCAGCAAGGGCATAGGTATTGCCAAAGTTGCGATTGCCACCAGCAATGACACCGCGAATGCGGTGGCGATTTTCTTCTTCATTTAAAAAACGGATAATGGCTTTGGGTACAGCGCCATTTCCTTCGCCATCAGCATAGGTTGGCAAAACCAAAATATAGTCATCACCTATATGTTTGGCTGGTTCTTTGCGATCAATGCGAAAGGCGGGCAATTGCAAGCGCTCGACAAAAGCATGAGTATTGCCAGTCGAGCTTGAGTAATAGGCAAGCAAAAGCATATTATGCAATCTTCGCAATCATGTCAGGGCGAAACCCAGCCCAATGATGATCACCTGCAACAACAACCGGAACTTGGCGATAGCCCAGCGATTGAACCCGCGAAAAACCATCTTCATTCTCAGTAATATCAATAATATTGTAAGCAATACCCTTGGTATTAAGAACGCGGTAAGTAGCAGTACATTGGGCGCATTGGGGCTTTGAATAGATGGTAACTTGCATGAGATTAATTCCTTTTGAGGATAACTAGCTTTGGTACTTTATAGAGTTTTGGTTAAGCATAAACGCCGAGCAGTAAGGGCTTAGCCTTATGCTGCGTTAAATCCGTGCTTTGTCATGGAGGATGGCGCTGTCAGAAGTATTAAAGCAGCAAAGCTCAATGCTGCTTATTGTAGCTCGACGGCGCTATAGCTTTAGTTACTGCTGCACTGGCGGTGCGTTGATGTAATTAACATCAAAAATATTTGGATAAAGCATTATAAACTTCCTTCCCGAAGCCTAAAGAGGCATTTGCACGGGTGAGTTTAACGCATCGGCAAAGGCAATAGACCTAAACCAAAAGGGCGCAAAGATGCGCCGATTAAACCTCGCCAGTGCAGACACCCCGTCTGTTGACACTTATTCAAGGCAGGTCTCCTGGCTCACAGCTCAACGCAATTAACGACCTTCCCAAGCATTGTTTAATTTCATTTTAACAATATTGCTAATTATGATTCTTAAAACTTTACTCAGTGGTTAAACCGTTATTGCTCCTTGTTCACAGTTGCGGGGGCAGCTTTGGAATAATATCAATAATCAAATGTAAGGCATTGATTATTAAGCTATCTACCAAATTCCCTTTAAATTTGAACAGAATCAAATAACCTTGAATACTAGATATAGTAGTCTATTTGAATTTTTGGTCAATATATATGGTTAGATTATAAACAGACAAAATTGAATTTGGTTAACTCAGCTTTTTACAGAAAAGCAGCGCGATTGGTTTCGATAGATTGGGAAATAAAGTTTGCCACTTCATGTATACGGCGAATGCCTTTTAAATTTTCATGATAGGATAACCAGTAGGAGCGAATAATTGCTTTTTCTGGCAGCACTACCACCAAATCAGGATAAGTTCTAGCGATATAACTATGCAAAATACCAATACCGCCGCCAGCTATAATGGCTTCCAATTGCCCTAATGTGCTAGATACTTGAAAATTGGAATGCCAATCTTCACTTATCTCATGGCTATAAGCAAGGGCAGGGGTGGAGATGAGATCGTCAACATAATCAATCTTGCGATGATGTACTAATATATCATGAATATCTAATGGGTGGCCATGGCGCTTTAAATAATCCTTATGGGCATAAAGGCGCAATTTATAATCGGTCAGCTTTTTGGCAATAAGCCGTCCTTGCGCAGGGCGCTCAACGGTTATCGCAATATCGGCTTCGCGTTGGGACAGCGAAAAATTGCGCGAAACTGGTACTAATTGCAGGGTTAGATCTGGAAATTTTTCTGACAATTGCGGTAAATGCTTGGCAAGGAAAGAAACACCAAAGCCATCAGGTGCAGCAATACGAATGGTACCACTAAGCTGCACATCTTCGCCACCAATTTGCGCTTGAGCTTGCAACATTTGCGCCTCAACTTGTTCTACATGGTGTAAAAGGCGTTCACCTGCATCGGTGAGCTGCGTTCCAGTGGTGCTGCGCGTCACTAATTTGGTGTTTAATTGGTGTTCAAGCGCGGTTAGACGCCGCGAAATAGTTGTATGATTAACTCCAAGCTGTTTGGCAGCTTTAAGCAACTGACTATTGCGCGCAACGCTTAAAAATATTCGTAAATCATCCCAATTCATACGCTTAAATTTGCATATGTTTGGCGATTATTCAATGCCATAAAACGCTTCTATAGGCTTATGCGCTTATTGTGTAAGAAATAGTTTTAATGAAATCTTGTTTGGCTCATCTAATTGAATTAGACCTATAAATGCAAAAAAACCGCCAACTGTTACAGTGGCGGTTTTATATAAAGTCGATTAATAATGATTAATTCAATAGTTTAGAATCAGTAATCATCATTCTTTTCAGGGGCAACCAAGCCCTCAATACCAGCAAGAAGATCGTCTTCAGACATTTGATCAAAGACTATAGGTTGATCTGCAACGTCATCATTAAATAGCGAATCACCCAAACCTGCATCATCATGAGTAAGAAGTGCTGGTGCAATTTCAGGCTCATCAACTTCAACATGCTTTTGCATGGAATGGATAAGATCTTCTTTCAAATCGGCTGGTGACAAGGTCTCATCAGCAATCTCACGCAAGGCAACAACAGGATTCTTATCATTGTCGCGGTCAATAGTGATTTGCGCACCTTGAGAAATCTGACGGGCGCGGTGGCTAGCCAGAAGAATAAGCTCAAAGCGGTTGTTAACCTTATCAATGCAATCTTCAACAGTAACGCGGGCCATAGATGCCCCTTTCATTATATGCGGTTTAATGGATTTGAGGCTTACATAACCAGTTTTTATAAAAAAAACAAGAAAAACCAACCAAAGAGTTAAAATTCCTAAAGTTCTGTCTTGGCATCACTGCACAACTACATTAAGTTAGGTGTATTGTTCCAGTTATTTTAGCTCTGCATTCAATTAGTAATGCATATTATAAAAAGATGGTTTTAAATATGTTTGACCCAAGAGAGAAAATTGCTCTTTTTATTGACGGCGCAAATTTATATGCCGCCTCCAAAACATTAGGTTTTGATATCGACTATCGAAAACTTTTAAAAGCTTTTCAAAAGCGCGGTTATCTTTTACGCGCTTATTATTACACTGCTTTGGTTGAAGATCAAGAATACTCCTCGATTCGTCCACTTATTGACTGGCTAGATTATAATGGATATCGTGTCATTACTAAGGCAGCCAAAGAATTTACTGATGCGGCAGGTCGCCGAAAGGTAAAAGGCAATATGGATATTGAGCTTACCATTGATGCAATGGAGCTTTCGGAAACAGTTGATCATTTTGTTATTTTTTCTGGCGATGGTGATTTTAGATCTTTGGTGGAAGCTTTGCAACGCAAGGGTCGTAAAGTGAGTGTTGTTAGCACTCTTTCAACTCAACCAGCAATGATTTCGGATGATTTGCGCCGCCAAGCGGATCATTTCATTGATCTTGTTTCGCTAAAAAATGAAGTGGGTAGAGCGCCAAGCGATAAGCCGAGTGACTCGCCAGCTTTTTATGAAGAAGACGAAGAAGACGAATATTGATTTTTTTAAAATGAAGTGGCGATATACATCGCCACTTTATGGTTTTTTTTGATGTTGCTGCGGCTTTTAGCCGTTTTATTATTTTATTTAAGGGCATAGTTTGCATTGTTGTCAGTCATGAATTTTTCTGTAGCGCAATCATGTCCAGACCCCAGCTATGACTGCCCTTTATGCCCCCGCCTCCACGAATTTTTAAGTGAATGGCGGCAAATCGAGCCTAATTGGTATAATGGTCCAGTAAAGCCTTTTTGGCCAAAAGATGGTGCGCAAAGTGTTAAGCTGTTAATTATTGGCCTTGCACCGGGTTTACGAGGGGCGAATCGCACAGGCCGACCATTTACAGGCGATTATGCCGGCGATTTGCTTTATTCTACATTGAAGCTGTTTGGCTTTGCGCAAGGGCAATTTGAAGCACGTATTGATGATAGTTTACAATTAGTTGATTGCGCAATTGCTAATGCTGTGCGCTGTGTTCCGCCGCAAAATAAACCAGTGGGCGCAGAAATAAATATGTGTCGGCAATTTTTATCGCCATTATTTAACAATCTTCCAAATTTGAGAATTATCATAACCCTTGGTGCTATTGCCCATCAATCAACCATCCGTGCGCTGAAAAAGCCGGTAAGCCGCTATCCATTTAAACATGGACTTATGAGTGATGTTGATGGCTTGAAAGTTTTATCAAGCTATCATTGCTCACGCTATAACACCAATACAGGTGTTTTGACCGATGCAATGTTTCATGATGTTTTTGAAAAAGCGCGCGTTTATCTTGATAATCAATAAAACGCTGGTCTAATTTATAAACCAGCGTCTTTTTTGTGAATTGAAAAGCGTAGTTAAGTCTAGCGTTTGAGTGTTTTAACTTCACCAGTTTTTAATTTTGGCAAAAATATTGCGACAAGTCCCAAGAATGGCAAAAATGAGCAAACATCAAATAGGGTTTGGATGCCATAAATATCAGCAACTTTGCCTAACACTGCCGCAGATATAGCGCCAATGCCAAAAGAAAGTCCAAAGCAAAGACCTGCCACTGTACCAACGCGGCCGGGCAATAATTCTTGCACAAAAACTACAATTGCTGGAAATGCCGATGCTAAGATCATACCAATAATAACCGATAAAATTGCCATGATTGGCAAATTAACATGCGGCATTAATAGAGTAAAAGGTAATACGCCAAGAATGGATACCCAGATAACTGAGCGTGCGCCAATGCGATCGCCAATGCGACCACCAAAAATTGTGCCAACAGCTATACCGCCGAGATAAAGAAATAGTAAAATTTGCGCTGTATGGGTGGTAACGCCAAATTTGTCGATAGCATAAAACATATAAAAATTGCTCATACTGGCAAGATATATGTATTTAGCTAACATCAATAAAAGCAATACAAATAAAGTACCAGCGATTTGTTTTTTAGATAAAAGCTGGGTTTGCACAACTGCTTTTTTCTTTGCGGTAAATTTTAATTGGGCAGCATACCAACGGCTAACCCAAATCAACAATAAAAAGCCAATAAAGGCAATAATTGCAAAATATCCAATGCGGCTTTGCTGCGAGATAAACAATGCCGCTAATAACGGGCCAAGCGCTGCGCCAGTATTGCCGCCAACTTGAAAAATAGCTTGGGCAAAACCATGGCGACCGCCCGATGCAAGTCGCGTAACCCGTGAGGCTTCAGGATGGAATATGGCCGAGCCAAAACCAACACTTGCAGCGCCAATGAGCAACACATAATAATGATGTGCATTCGCAAGCAATAGTAAGCCCACCATGGTAAATAGGGAGGCAAAGGGTAGCGAGTAGGGGAGCGGACGTTTATCGGTATAAAAGCCGATAAGTGGCTGTAAAACTGAACCAGTTATTTGATAGGTTGCGGTGATAATGCCAATTTGTAAAAATGTAAGGCCATAATTATCACTTAATAGAGGATAAATGGCAGGCAACATCGATTGCATGACGTCATTAAATAAATGACTAAGACTAATTGCAAGAAGAATGGCAATGACCGTATCTTCTGTTTTTACTGCTGGGTCTTTCATCATAGCCACTGCTCCTCCCTATTGCCTATGCGTGATGCCACTGTTCCTTAACAGGCCATTAGGGACATCATCACGTGGCTATTTAAAAATTTAAGCTTTGTCGCGTTTATAGCAATTATAAAATATTTTGGCAGGGGCAAATATGATTATAAAACAGGTTCGTGGTAACAAAATTGTGCGCCAAATCATAAATTAAAAAGCTAATCACAAAAGCTAAAGGTGTTTGCCTTGGTTTTAACGATTTTTCATATTATTGAAGTTTTATGCTGTTAACTATAGCTTTAGTTTTTTAACCCTTTTTTAACTACTATTCGTAACTGCCCTGAAAATTAAGAGACGATTCACCATTAGCCTTTATGACTTTTGAAGATTAAATTTAAGATGTCAAAGCACTATGACGGGAAGCACATGATGAAATCTGGTTTATATCTTGGCCGAGTAGCATTAGTGAGTGGGCTATCTTTAAGTGCAATTGTTCAATCTTTTGCGCAAACGCCAAAACTGCCATCTGATGGCCCTGTGCCATTGGCGCGGCCCTTTGCTTCGGCGCCGCAAGCGGGAAGCGGTGTAGTTGCTGCAGATAATATTATCACTTCAGGTATTCCTAAATTGCCAACTGGTAAGATGGTTGGCAAATTAAAAGATGGGCTTGATGCGCTTTATAAAAAAAATGACGCAAATCGTGCTATCGCTATTCGAAATGGATTGGCGGTTAATTCCATTGACAGACAAATTTTGACATGGAGCCTAGCGACCTCTGGTGCGCCAGAAATGTCCAGCAATTCTATCGTTTCGGCGATGCATGAGGTGGCAGATTGGCCAGGCCAGTCAATTATGCAGCGCAATTTTGAACGGGCAATTTCGCGCGAAAATTTAAGCGCAGTAAATGTCATTAGTCTTTTTTCTAATCGCCGTCCTGAAACAGCACAAGGCATGGTAACGCTTGCCAATGCTTTAGCCGCATCGGGCAAAACTGCGCAAGCGCGGGCGGTTATTGCGCCATGGTGGCATCGCGAAAAGCTAAACCCAGCAGAAGAAAAATATGTTCTTGAAAAGCAAAAGGGTGTTTTAACCTCTGACGACCATCTTATCCGCATGAAAGCCATGTTGCTTGCCTATCGTATTGATGCAGCTGAGCGCGTTTCGGGGCCGGCCAAGGCACGCTCGTTCTATCTTGCTTTTGAAGCGGTGGCGCGCAATAGAAAAGATGCAGGGCAAAGACTTGCTAATGTCGATCCATCATGGCGTAAGGACCCTGTTTATAGTTATGCGCGTATTCAATATTTAAGGCGTGCTGGAAAATATACTGATGCTGCAAATGTGCTTTTAAAAACTCCAAAAGATGCAGCCTCATTAATTGATCCAGATGCGTGGTGGAATGAACGGCGTGTTTTATCGCGTGAAATGCTCGATCTTAATAATCCGAAACTTGCTTATCAATTGGCGGCGGCACATGCTGCAGAAAGTCCAACAGCCGCAGCAGATGCTGAATTCCATGCCGGTTGGTATGCGTTGCGTTTTTTGAATGATCCCAAAACTGCAATGCGCCATTTTAGCCAGATAGCAAAACTTTCATCGGGGCCAATTTCATTGTCGCGCGCTTATTATTGGATGGGTAGGGCAAGCGAAGCGCAAAAAAATCCTGCGCAAGCAACAGGTTATTATCAACAATCCGCCCGTTTTGGGACGACATTTTACGGGCAATTAGCTGCGGCGCGCCTTGGCGCATCAAAGCTTGAATTGCCTTATCCAAAACCAAGCAATGACGAAAAACAACGTTTTGAAAAACGCGGTGCTGTTCGCGCCATATTAAGGTTAGAGGCGGCAGGCTATAGTGATAAAGCAGGTTTACTTTATCGCGAATTAAGCCGCGAATTAAAAAGCCCCGGCGAACTTGCCTTGCTAGCGGTAATGGCAGAGCGCAAAAGCAACCATGTTATGAGTTTGCGCATTGGTAAAACGGCGGTTTTGCGTGGCATTAATGTGGGTGCGCTTTCGCATCCTTTGGGTGCTATTCCATCATCGGCCAATATTTCGCCGTCAGGTAAAGCGCTTGCTTATGCAATTGCCCGCCAAGAAAGTGAATTTAATCCAGCTGCAGTTTCAAGCGCTGGTGCACGCGGAATGCTGCAATTAATGCCAGCAACGGCAAAATCGGTAGCGGCAAAACGTGGCATTGCTTATAATGTGCAACGATTGACGACTGATCCTGCCTATAATGCGACTTTGGGCGCCCATTTTTTAGGTGATCAGCTAGAGCGTTTTGATGGCTCTTATGTTTTGACCTTTGTTGGTTATAATGCAGGTCCAACCCGCGCTAATGAATGGATTAATCGCTATGGAGATCCGCGCGGTCGTGATTTGGATACAATTGTTGATTGGATTGAGCGCATTCCTTACACAGAAACACGCAATTATGTGCAGCGCGTGATGGAAAATTATCAGGTCTATAAAGCGCGGTTGACGGGTTCATTTACAATTAAAAATGACCTTATCGCAGGACGCGCAATGAAAAATTAGTAAAAATGAAAAACTAGCAAAAGAACCCAAAGTTGTATTTGCTTTGGGGCATTTCTTTTGCTGCGTTTACGCTTGTAAGAACGCCATTATTTTTTATCTTCAAAGGGTTGGGATTTTGCCGCTGCAATAATAGCCCGCTCATGGGCGTTGCCACGATAAAACAACTTGCGTACAAAATAACCGCTTAAAGCGCCTAACAGCGAAGATAGAGCAATTAATAAAATAATCTCAAAAGCAAGATGAAGCATGATTTACTTTTCCCCTTCATTGCGTTTGCTCACTGTCCAGCCGATAAAAAAGCTAACAATTGCTGCAATAAGCATCCATGGCCAAAGAAATGATATGAGAAAAGTCATAAATAAGGTCCTATAAGGTTAAATGCATGTCGCAATTATGTGGTTGATAGCTGAAATATTTTATTCGCTTTTGAGTGTGAGGCTTTGCAATTTTAACCCATTTGGTATGCTGAGATCCTTTATTGCCTTTTCAGCATCGCCATTTTTGGCAATGCCATTAATTGTAATGACATCATCACTAAGGATAATCTCGCCACTTTTTAACTGCTGAATCTGTGCTGCCGCATAATGAAGCCACTCAGCAAATTTTTCATCCGCACCTCGCGCATTGCCGGCTTGATCAATAATAACGCCATCCATATTATCTAAAATAGCGAAACGATCAAACTCGACTGGGAAATCGCCTTTGATGGTGATGGTATCATCATTTTTTTCTAAAATAAATTCAAAAGGCGCTTTTAGTGGCGGAACGATAACCTCATCAGTAACCGATGCTATGCCCCATATGGCCGCAGCTTTGGCTAATACATCGTTTTCAATATTTTCGGTTGCGGCGATACCGCGTATCGTAAGGTCGCGGCCATCAAGATCATAAGTCGCCCAAATCTTATCAGTAAGGAGGTTTTCAACTTCATTGGTAAGCTGCGTCGTCATTGTACCCAAGCAAAACCATAATGCCATCACTGAAAAGAAAATAATGGTTGTAAGCAAGGGCCAAAATAGTCGGCGCATAGGATTTCCTTTTAAAATGCTACTTTTGCAGCATATTTATTAAAATTGCTAATTTGCGATAAATATTGAAGAATTTTTATGAAAGCAATATAATTTATAGCAAAGATTGCTTTTGCTTTAAAAATGGCAATAAAAATAGCCTTTTAAAAAAGGGAAGGGGAGTTTGTGAAAACAAAATTATATATAGAAAAACCAGTTGGGTTAGATTAAAGCACAACCCTCACGCATTCATTATTGAATAATGAATTGACTTGCTAAGGTCTTTGCTTCGCAACTCTAACCAAATATTCCCATTGAAAAAATCATAAGCGCAACGCCAACATTCAATGAAAGGATCATGGCTGAATAGGTTATGGCCGTTTTGAGGATATCATTCATTTGATCACCTATTAGTTTGTAATTTAACTTCACATTACGTTACAACACGAAACATAACAAATTGTTACAATTGCGGCAATGGTAAAAAAACTTATTCCTTTTTATTTTTTTCTTGTTAAAACATTCATATCAACCCAATTTAAATGGAGGAATGAGCATGTCTGATATAAAGCGTATCGAGCCTGGTAAACGCATGAGCAATGCAGTTGTGCATAATGGTGTTGTCTACCTTGCTGGTCAAGTCGGCGAACCAGGTGCTAGCGCAAGCGATCAAACCAAGCAAATTTTGGCTGAAGTGGATCGTTTGTTAGCTCTTGCAGGTTCAGATAAGACACGTATTTTGAAAGCAATGATCTGGCTTTCAGATATGAAATATTTTGCTGATATGAATGCCGTTTGGGATGAATGGGTTGCACCAAATGCAGCTCCTGCCCGCGCAACCGGTGAAGCAAAGCTTGCAGCCCCTGAATATTTGGTTGAGATTGTTATTACTGCTGCTGTTTAAGAAATTTTGTTTCATAAATTATGGCATATGTCATGGCTATCTATGGCATATGCTTTTAATTTTAAATTGTATATTTAAAACTCAATTGAAATTAAGGTTTTTAATGTTTCGCCTTATTCATATTTCTGATGTTCATTTAACGCCAATGCCTGGGCCAAAGCTTTTTCAGCTATTGAATAAGCGCATTACTGGCTGGGTTAATTGGAAGATGAACAGAAAAGGCGAAATCGGCAATGAAACCTTGCAGTGCATTATCAATGATATTAAAAATCAACCCCATGATCATATAGCGATTAGCGGTGATTTGGTTAATTTAGCATTGCCGATTGAGTTTCAAAATGCCCGTATTTGGTTAGAGCAATTGGGAAATGCGCAGGATATATCTGTTGTTTTTGGTAATCATGATGCCTATGTACCTACTGCATTAAAAACCGCTATAAAAACATTTGCGCCATGGATTAGCAGTGACGTGGCTGTCAACGCACCTTTTCCCTATATGCGGATAAGAAAAGATGTTGCAATCATTGGTTGCTCGTCAGCTATTGCAACCATGCCTTTTCGGGCCACAGGTAAATTTGGTAAGCGCCAAGCAGACAGCCTTAAAAAATTATTGCACATAGCTGCAGAAAAACAACTTTTTCGCGTGGTGATGATCCATCATCCGCCTATTCATAATGCAACGCATCGCCACAAAATCTTAACAGATATTGATTGCTTTCAAACAGTTATCGCCGAGTGTGGTGCAGATTTGGTTTTGCATGGCCATACTCATTTGCCAACACTTTATAGTATAAAGGGTAGAGATGGCGACATACCTGTCGTGGGGGTTGCATCAGCTTCGCAGAGTTTTGGCGGCAAAAAACCACCGGCCAATTATAATGTGTTTGAAATTGAAAAGCAAAATGGCAAATGGCAAAATAGATTATCACGCCACACAATTTTAAATGCTGAAAATGATATTAGCTGTAGCGAAACCATTTTATTATAATTAGACAAAAAAAAAGTCACCAAATAATTGATAATTGCTCAATAAGGATAAGGGTTGCGGCTGCAATGGAAAGGCACGTAATACAGATTATAAATCCATATTCAACAATGCTCATAATCACATTATGACTGCTGCGTAGAGGCGAGACTTCAAGAGGAACTTGCTTAGTCATTAGAGCACTTTCAACGAATATTATTTGAATTGACCTAATGGTTTTTACAGCGATTCTGTTTCAATGGGTTTAAAACTTTTGGTAAATTATGGGTAAATGATGGATGAACTGTCAAATTACCGTGGCTAGGTTTTTATATGCGCTTTGTCATTATGAGAGTTATTTGCAATGCCACAAAATCTTAAGGCTAGATTGTCATCTTTGATTTAGATTTTCATATTAGTGTCAATATTTTTTTGACAGTGCGTTGCACTAAAAACACTTACCTATATTGATGTTTTGGAATAGTCTCATAGTTAAATAATTGCATGTTTTGTGGTGATTAGTTGATTATGGGTCTGCTAAATCTTGGTTTTTGAGTTTGTTAGATTTCACATTAAAATGATGGATAAAATCATAAAACTGTCAATTAATGGCATTACTTTTAAATAATAAACTATATATTGCCATGGAGTTTGATTTTTCTGCGATGGTTATCTTGAAGCATGGCAGAATGGACGACAAATCTTCAAGACGTTTAAACAGGTGTAAAATGTCAAAAGTATATAATATCGGTGTTTTCGTTGGTTCATTACGCAATGCTTCTTATAGCCGTAAATTAGCTAATACATTTAAGAAGATTGCTCCAGCAGGTCTTAATCTTGAAATTATTGAGATTGGCGATATGCCCATGTATAATGAAGATCTTGAAACCGACGTACCACCAGCTTCATGGTCAACGTTCCGTCATGCCGTAAAGCATGTTGACGGCTTCTTGTTTATTACACCTGAATATAACCGTTCTGTACCAGCTGTACTTAAAAACGCTATTGACGTTGGTTCGCGCCCCTATGGACAAAGTGTTTGGAATGGTAAGCCAGGCGCGGTTGTATCGCTTTCTCAGGGAATTATTGGCGGTTTTGGTGCCAATCATCATTTGCGTCAATGTTTGGTATTTAATGATGTACAAACTATGCAGCAGCCTGAAGCCTATTTATCACATGTTCAAAATATCATTACCGACAGTGCAGAACCTGCTAATGAATCTTCCCATGCATTCTTGGTTAGTATTCTCACTGCGTTTGAAGCTTTGGTTAAAAAGTTTGACTAAGCATTGCCCGCAAAAGTGCAAAGCGGTTTTGCGTTAAGAACAATGCGTTAAATTATACATTGCCCGCAACTATCTAAATTTACAGTCTTTAATAAGGCTGCCTTATGGATATAAGCGTTAATAAAAGCATTTCCACTGCCGATTATTTTCGCTTTATTGGCCGCTAGCATGTTTCATGTTAGCGGCTAATTTTTTGTGGCGTACCTATTTAAATGTCTTTCTATTCATGATTATCAAAGCCTCGATGCTATCTTGAAAAAAAACTAGCTTCGATATAAATAGGCAGCTTACATAATTAAAACTGGCTGCTTAGAGTGCGTGTGTTTATTGTTGAAGCGGTAACGTGCTCTAGGCTCTTTATTTGGGCGCATTGTTGACAAGAGAAAGTTAAATCAACTTTTTTTCAAAAAATGCTTAAATGGGCAAAGCATGAGTATTGACCAAAAAAAAGAACATCAAAAAAAGCGCTTGGCAAAACAGTTGCGCACGAACCTAATGCGCCGTAAAGCACAAGCTCGACAAAGAACCGAGGATGGTGCTGAGGATGAGGTGCTTGATGGAGATAATATTGAAAGCGGTGATAAAGATAAATAGCGGTTTAATCAGTTAACCCAATAATTTTTGGCAGATATCAATATTAAATGTTAATGAGTGCCCTAATTTGGTAGTTAAATATTTTTATGAATTTTTGTTCGCCATTAAAACACTTTTAAAGCGTTGCAACTTATTATAGAGCTGTGAACTCTAAATGACATAGTTGTAAAAGCATTTATTTAACCAAGGCTTTGTCATTTACACGATATTGCGACAATGGACTATCAGCATTTAGGAAGGCAATTAGAATGGATCGTATAAGAATTATCGGCGGTAACCGGCTTAATGGGGTTATTCCGATTTCTGGCGCAAAAAATGCTGCCTTACCTTTGATGATCGCTTCTTTGCTAACCGATGATATGTTGACCTTAGAAAATGTGCCCCATCTTGCAGATGTTGAACATTTGATTCGTATTTTAGGCAATCATGGTGTTGATTATTCGGTAAATGGCCGCCGTGAACATCAAAATGGCAGCTATTCGCGCACTGTGCATTTTAATGCCCGTCATATCGTTAATACCACTGCGCCCTATGATCTTGTTTCGACAATGCGTGCGAGCTTTTGGGTAATTGGGCCGCTGCTTGCCCGTATGGGTGAAGCAATTGTTTCACTGCCTGGTGGTTGCGCCATTGGTACGCGCCCAGTGGATTATATCTTGGATTGCCTTAAGGCGCTTGGCGCAAATATTCATATCGAAAATGGCTATGTCCATGCCAATGTCGGCGATGGCTTAGTTGGCGCTGAATATACATTCCCTAAAGTAACTGTTGGGGGCACCCATGTCATGCTAATGGCGGCAAGTCTAGCTAAGGGTGATACTATTATTCATAATGCTGCAGCTGAACCAGAAGTTGCTAATCTTGCTGATTGTTTAAACCAGATGGGGGCAAAAATCTCTGGCGCTGGTACATCAACCATTAAAATTTCGGGCGTTTCTGGCCTTTCTGGCGCGCGTGTACGCATTATTCCAGACCGTATTGAAACTGGAACCTATGCAATGGCTGTTGCGATGACGGGCGGCGATGTGGTGCTTGATGGCGCCGATCCGCGCCAATTAACATCAGTTCTTGAAACATTGCGTCAAACGGGTATTGAAATTGAAGAAAGTGCCAACCAAATCCGTATTCGCCGCAATGGCCATGCGATTGAGCCGGTTGATATTGAAACACAACCTTTCCCCGGTTTTCCAACCGACTTACAGGCACAATTTATGGGGCTTATGACCCGGGCGAATGGCACATCTCATATTACTGAAACCATTTTTGAAAATCGTTTTATGCATGTGCAAGAATTGGCACGGCTTGGCGCAAAAATTTCGCTTTCTGGGCAAACCGCAACGGTCGAAGGTGTCGAAAATTTGCAAGGGGCGCAAGTCATGGCAACCGATTTGCGGGCATCAGTTTCTTTGGTAATTGCAGGTCTTGCAGCGCAAGGTGAAACGATGATTAGTCGTGTTTATCACCTTGATCGCGGTTTTGAGCGCCTTGAAGAAAAATTATCTCATTGTGGCGCCGTTGTTGAACGTATCCGTGGGTGAGTAGTGCATCATGGCCTTATTGAAATTATTAGCCCTTGATAGTGAAGATTTAGCAATTATATCCGCTCACGCGCAAGATGCTGTTTTAAAAGTAAAAGATATTGATTGGCAGCCCAAGGATAAGCGTTTGGTGATTGCCATTAACCGTTTTGCTTGGGAAATTGAAAAGCCACGCGGATTTTTTAAGCGGCGTAATATTCCAGAACGGCATTTTGCGGTTTTGCGATTTGATCGGGTTGAAAAAATTCAAGCTCGCAATATTACTAGTGATAAAGCCGAAGAGGTTTTATCATTATTAGCTATTCAATTTGAAGAAGGCGATAATCCGCAAGGCACAATTCAATTGCAGTTTTCAGGTGATTGCGCTTTGCGTTTAAGCGTTGAATGTATTGAATGCCAATTGGGAGATCTTGGCCCTGTTTGGCAAGCAAAAAACCGTCCCAACCATGATTAATCATGGTTAGGACTAAAGCTTTTTAAAAATCTGCTTAAAAATCTGCTTGTTGCTGTTTACCAGCTTGTTGAAATTCATAAATAGCAACAATAAGACAGCAAATAGCCCAAAAGACCAAATATTCATCGCCGCCTTGGTTCCATGTCCAAGCAAAATAGCCACGATTGATATTTAACGCGGTCAAGGCACTTAAAAGAATAGTCATTGCGCCAAGAGCCGCATAGCGTGAGCAAATACCCAATATTAAAGCTAATCCGCAGGTAACCTCGCCAAGCGCGGCAAAATAAACCCAAAATTCAGCTGGATAAAATCCAACCTTGGCAAAAAAGCCAACAGTATCAGGATTAAGGGTTGGAAAGTGGCTAAACTTGCCATAGGCTTCTGGCAAAAGAAATAAGCCACAAATGATACGCAATAGGTGTTCGGTATTTCTAAAATTAAAATTGCTTGCTTTTAGCTTGAAATCATCCAAATAAAATAGCTTCATGATCTGAGCCTTTTGTAATGTCGATTATAGTTATTTTAGGTTGAGGTACCGCGGTACTTTGCATAATTTTTTGCATTATTTATTGTGTTGCGTTTTAGGTAAAATGCTTCGCGATACGCATGACGCGATATATATGAAATGAAGCGCACCGCTTACACTGTATTGCCGTTAAATTTATTAAACATATCTTTTATTGGTGCTAAAAGTTACTATATATAGTTCAACATATATAGCGAGTGTAAAAATGGCCGAAAATAAAAGCTCAAAAAAAGTTGATCAAAGTAATCACATTAATGACGGTCAAAATGATGAAGGTATAGCAAGCATAGCATCTTGGGCGAATGAATTAAGTGAAGCGGCTGAAAAAGATGTTGTTGAGGTTAAAGCTAAAACGGCAAAAGTCAAAGCAACCAGTGCAGCTAAAAAAACAGTCAAAAAAACCGCTAAAGATGAAAAGCCAATGAAAACATCGCGCGGAACTTTGCTTGGCGGTAAAGCTTCCGCTAAAGAGCGCAGCCGTGCTGGTCTTAATCCCGTTTCAGGCTTGGATATTTCGCTAGAAGATGCTGATAATTTACCCCAAAGCGGTGCAACCGCGACGGTTGAAGCATTATCTGCGCTTATTTCATCGGGTAATCCACTTTTTAAAAATGGTGAACTTTGGACACCGCATCGACCCGATCGGCCACATAAGTCCGAAGGTGGTATTCCGTTTAAAATGCATACACCGTTTTTACCATCAGGTGATCAGCCAACGGCTATCAAGGATTTGGTGGAAGGTCTTAACAGCGATGATCGCACACAGGTTCTCTTAGGTGTGACAGGGTCAGGCAAAACCTTTACCATGGCTAAAGTCATTGAGGAAACCCAAAGGCCGGCGCTTATCCTTGCACCGAATAAAACCCTTGCTGCGCAGCTTTATGGCGAGTTTAAATCATTCTTTCCTGATAATGCGGTTGAATATTTTGTTTCCTATTATGATTATTATCAGCCCGAAGCCTATGTTGCGCGGTCCGATACTTACATTGAAAAGGAATCATCGGTTAATGAGCAGATAGACCGCATGCGCCATGCTGCCACCCGTGCGGTTCTTGAGCGTGATGATGTTATTATTGTTGCATCTGTTTCTTGTATTTATGGTATTGGGTCGGTTGAAACTTATACCGCAATGACCTTTGAGATGAAGGTTGGCGATAGGTTAGATCAGCGGCAATTATTGTCCGATCTTGTTGCGCAGCAATATAAGCGGCAAGAGTTTAATTTTGTGCGTGGTTCTTTCCGTGTGCGCGGCGATACAATTGAAATTTTTCCAGCCCACTTAGAAGATAGGGCATGGCGCATTTCATTGTTTGGTGATGAGATTGATACAATTACTGAGTTTGACCCGTTAACTGGTAAGAAAACTGGCGATTTAAAATCGGTTAAAATCTATGCAAATTCGCACTATGTGACACCGCGGCCTACTTTAAATCAGGCGATAAAAAGCATTAAAACTGAGTTGCGTAACCGCCTTGTCGAACTTAATGATGCTGGGCGCTTATTGGAAGCGCAAAGAATTGAACAACGCACCAAGTTTGATCTTGAAATGTTGGAAGCAACAGGTTCTTGCCCAGGCATTGAAAATTATTCACGTTATCTCACGGGACGTAAACCGGGTGAACCACCACCAACCATGTTTGAATATATTCCGGACAATGCTTTGGTCTTTCTTGATGAAAGCCATGTTACCATTCCGCAAATTGGCGCTATGTATCGTGGTGACTTTCGACGTAAAGCAACCTTGGCAGAATATGGTTTTCGCTTGCCATCTTGTATGGATAACCGTCCCTTGCGTTTTGAGGAATGGGATGCAATGCGCCCGCAAACCATAGCCGTTTCTGCAACGCCTGCTCAATGGGAAATGAATGAAGCAGGCGGCGTCTTTGCCGAGCAAGTTATTCGTCCAACAGGTCTTATCGATCCGCCCGTTGAAATTAGGCCAGCAAAAACGCAGGTTGATGACGTGATGGGCGAAATATTAGCCACCAGTAAACAAGGCTATCGCTCGTTGGTGACGGTACTTACCAAACGCATGGCGGAAGATTTAACTGAATATTTGCACGAGCAAGGCATTAAGGTGCGCTATATGCACTCAGATATTGATACGCTTGAACGCATTGAGATTATTCGCGACTTGCGCCTTGGTACATTTGACGTTTTGGTGGGTATTAACTTATTGCGTGAAGGTTTGGATATTCCTGAATGTAGTTTTGTTGCCATTCTTGATGCGGATAAGGAAGGCTTTTTGCGGTCTGAAACATCACTTGTTCAGACCATTGGTCGTGCGGCGCGAAATGTTAATGGTCACGTTATTCTTTACGCCGATAAGATGACCGGTTCGATGGAGCGCGCAATTAACGAAACCAATCGCCGGCGCGAAAAACAGGTTGCTTATAATCTTGAGCATAATATCACGCCAGCAAGTGTCAGCAAGAATATATCCGATATTCTCGGTTCTGTTTATGAGCGAGATCATGTTCGCGCCGATATTTCGCAATTTATCGATGAAGGTGCGATGATAGGCAATAATCTTGCCACGCATATTGCACATCTTGAAAAACGCATGCAGGAGGCTGCCGCCGATCTTGACTTTGAGGAAGCCGCACGCTTGCGCGATGAAGTCAAGCGTTTGCGCCAAACCGAACTTGCTATCGCCGATGATCCATTAACCCGTGAAACAATACGAACGATTGAGGGAACCGCCAAAAAGGTTAGTAAAAGCCTTTTTGCCAAGCCTGATTTGGATCATATGGGACCAACAATGGATACAGGACTACCTATGCCAGATTCGTCCGTTAACGATGAGTTGGCGCCGGTTAAACGTGGACGTATTGGTGTTGGGTCTTATGAAGAACCTGAAAAATCTAATAGTCGAAAAGGCAGGGCGCGAAAAACGGGTCGGCCAGGAAAATAAGTTTTAAAGCTATTTATCAAACGTCCCTTTCAATTGCATGATAGGGGCGTTTTTATTTGCACGTTTGAGCTTTACGAATGATGATATAATTTGCAGCCTTAACCAGATCAATTTTTTAAATGATCAATAATTTATCAATTATGGCTTTTTTTGTTTTTAAATTGCACAATTTGATATAGTCTTTGGCAAATAATATCTCGACAATTGGGTAGCATCAGCACTTATCAATGATGAGGCAGTCTTTCGCTTCATTCAATATTCGTCTTTATGCTAATTTTTTTACTAAGTTGAAAGTGAGAAAAACGTGGAACAAGCAGAAATTGGATTGATTGGTCTTGCCGTAATGGGGGCAAATCTTGCCCTTAACATTGCGGAAAAAGGTTATCGCGTCGCCGTTTATAACCGTACTTATGCCAAGACAGAAGAATTTTATAAAAATGCTGGCGATCTGCAGGATAAAATCATTCCATGTAAAACATTGGAAGAATTTGCGGCTGCCATTCGTCCACCGCGTCCAATTATTATCATGATTAAAGCTGGTGAACCAGTTGACGAACAATTACAAGAATTAGCACCACATCTATCAGACAATGATATTATGATTGATGCGGGTAATGCCAATTTCCGCGATACAATCCGCCGCTTTAACACCTATAAGGACACAGGCTTGACCTTTATGGGCATTGGGGTTTCAGGCGGTGAAGAAGGTGCGCGTCACGGTCCATCAATTATGGTTGGTGGCACAGAAACCTCATGGAAGCGGGTTGAACCTATCTTAACTGCAATTGCTGCGCGCTATGATGGCGAACCTTGTGTTGCACGCATGGGCAATGACGGTGCTGGCCATTTTGTTAAAACCATTCATAATGGTATTGAATATGCTGACATGCAGATGATTGCCGAAATTTATGGCATTTTCCGCGAAGGTCTTAAAAAGGACGCGCACGATATTTCCAATATTTTTGGTGAATGGAATAAAGGCCGCCTTAACTCTTATTTGATCGAAATTACTGCAACGGTTTTAGGCGCAAAAGACCCAATATCTGGTATGCCCATGGTTGACATGATTGTCGATAAAGCTGGACAAAAAGGCACAGGCAAATGGTCGGTGATTGAAGCCCAAAATATGAATGTGCCAGCAACCTCGATTGAGGCAGCGGTTGCTGCTCGTTGTATTTCAGCTCTTAAAGATCAACGTCAAGCTGCAGCTAAATTATTTGGTGCGCAAAATACCAATTTTTCGATTCCATATGATGATGCGCTTAATCATGATTTGGCACAAGCATTGCTTGCTGCTAAAATTGCCGCCTATGCGCAGGGCTTTGTTGTGATGGCAGAAGCATCACGCGACTATAATTGGTCGTTGCCAATGCCTGAAATTGCAAAGATTTGGCGTGCTGGTTGCATTATCCGTTCGCAATTTTTGGATGATATTGCTAAAGCCTTTGTTGATGCACCAGATGCAGTTAATCTTATTGTAACGCCAACATTTGCTGCCATGGTTAAAGAGGCATTACCATCTTTACGCCGTATCACTTGCGCCGCATTGCAAGCAGGTCTGCCTGTTCCAGCTTTGTCAGCAGCTCTTAATTATTTTGATAGTTATAAGCAAGAACGCGGTACTGCCAATTTAATTCAGGCGCAACGCGATTTCTTTGGCGCGCATGGTTTTGATCGTATCGATGGCAAGGATATTCACCACGGCCCTTGGGGATCTGGTTTAGCTGATTTTAAATAAGCAGTTAAATGTAGTTAATGTGGTGCAGCCATTTACCGCTTACCCAATATCAATCTTATTCATTGTTTCAAGTCGCATGAATTATGGAAAAATGATAATCTTTGATTGATTTTGGGGGAGGGGTTGAAGCATGATCTGCTAATTGGAATGAAGTGGTCTGAGAATTTTTTTGTAAAAATCCAAGGATTTATTTGAGAAAAGGCGCTAAAACTTAAGAATATTCTTAAGTTTCCTCGACAAAGTTAGCACAAAAATTTCCTCATACCATTTCGTTCAAATTAATGGGTTCTGACCCTTGGGTGTTGGAGAGCTAAAGATGGGACTATACTTATCTTTAGCTCTCTTGACCGTATATTCTTGAGCCGCATTATCTTTGCAAAGAGCAATGATTCATGACGCAGCAGTTTTTAATTATATAATATTGATAAAACTTAAATATTGCTGCTTGCAATGGCATCTAACATTGCATCGGTTACCTCTTTTGTTGTAGCAGTGCCACCAATATCTGGTGTTTTAATATTTTTGCCACCAACAATTTCAATAGCATTCATAATTCGGTTAGCACCGCCAGTTTCACCTAAATGGTCAAGCATTTGCGCCGCTGTCCAAAAGGCTGCAATAGGGTTGGCTATTCCTTTACCGGTAATGTCAAAAGCTGAACCATGAATAGGTTCAAACATTGAAGGGAAACGGCGCTGCGGATCAATATTGGCCGTTGGGGCAACACCAAGGCTACCTGCCAATGCCCCCGCAAGATCAGATAAGATATCGGCATGAAGATTGGTGGCAACAATTGTATCTAGGCTTTCTGGTTTCAACACCATCCGCACCGTCATTGCATCAACCAACATTTTATCCCAAATCACATCTGGAAATTCCTTTGATACTTCCTCAGCTATTTCATCCCACATCACCATACCAAAGCGTTGCGCATTGGATTTCGTCACCACGGTTAACAGTTTTCGTGGTCGCGATTGAGCTAGTGCAAAGGCATAGCGCATAATGCGAGCAACTCCAGTACGGGTAAAAATAGATACTTCAGTCCCAACTTCCTCTGGCAAGCCTTTATGGGTACGCCCACCATTTCCTGAATATTCCCCTTCAGAGTTTTCACGCACAATAACCCAATCAAGAGTACCTACGCCGCAATTGCGCAAAGGCGGTACAATACCGGTTAATATTTTTGTTGGACGAACATTGGCATATTGGTCGAACCCCTGACATATGGGCAAGCGCAAGCCCCATAAAGTGATATGGTCAGGAATATCTGGCGCGCCTACAGCACCAAAATAGATCGCATCATATGGCTTTAATTGCTCTAACCCGTCTTTGGGCATCATTTCACCATTTTTACGGTAATAATCAGACCCCCAATCAAATGTGGTAAAGTCAAATTCTACGCCATTTAGCCGCTTTTCAACTGCTTTAATAACCTTAATGCCAGCTTCGATAACCTCAGGACCAATACCATCGGCTGGAATAGCTGCTATTTTATATTTATGCATAATAAACCTCTTTTATCCTTAAATATATTATATCAAATTGTCTTCTATTTTACTGGCTTGGTTGCCGACGCCAGAATAATGGTTAAAATACTTGAAACAACAAGCAAACCCGCTACAAAATATAAACCGCCGGAAAAACTACCGCTTTGATCTTTTATCCAACCAATCATTGTTGGTCCCAAAAAACCACCTAGATTTCCAATTGAATTGATAGTTGCAATGCCGGCTGCGGCGGCAGAACCTGATAGGAAAATAGTTGGCATGCTCCACATTGGTGGCTTTGAACAAGATATGCCAATATTAACGATGGTAAGGGTAAAAATTATACCTATGACGGACGAGACCATCGCAGCTAGCACAAGACCACAAGCAGCAACCAAACATGCAATCACTACATGCCAAGTACGCTCATTGGATTTATCGGAATGACGTGCCCAAAGGAACATAGCAACCACCGCAAATATAGCAGGAATTGCATTAGCAAAGCCAATCTCCAAAGAATTAAGCCCTGTTGTTTTAATGATTTGTGGCGCCCAAATCCCAAGCGTATACAGCCCTGCCGATGTGCCAAAATATATGATAGCAAGCGCTAAGACGCGAATATCAGCAAGCCCTGCTAATATGCTATGCTTGGCAGTAGCTTGTTTATTGCGCTGCTCATTCGCCATTGTTTCAGTAAGCCAATTACGCTCATCTCTACTTAACCAGTTTGCCTTTTCGGGTTTGTCTGTCATATAGAATAATACAACCACACCCAATATAATGGCGGGTATTGCCTCTAGAATAAACATCCATTGCCAGCCGGCATAGCCCATTAAACCATGCATCTGCATTAGAGCACCAGATATTGGTGAGCCAAATGCCGTCGATAGCGGGGCAGCAGCCATAAATAATGCAGTGACACCTGCGCGCGAACGCATTGGAAACCAAAAACTCAAATAAAGAATGATGCCAGGGAAAAACCCCGCTTCGGCTGCACCAAGTAAAAAACGCAAAACATAAAAACTAACTGGCCCTTGCACAAAAGCCATTGCACCTGAAACCAACCCCCATGTGATCATCACCCGCGCAATCCAAATTCTTGCGCCAACCTTATTTAAAATAAGGTTAGAGGGTACTTCAAAGAGAAAATAGCCAAGAAAAAAAATGCCTGCGCCTAACCCATAAACCGTATTGGAAAGGCCGATATCCTTATTCATTTCAAGCGAGGCAAAACCAATATTGACCCGATCAAGAAAGGCGATGAAATATAAAACCATGATAAATGGCACTATGCGCCAAGTAACCTTTTTTATGACCGCGTTACCATAGGTCACATGATCAGCTTTAACCTCTTGCTGCATGTCTTCCTCCCATCATGCAATAACTCCCACGCCATAAAAGCGCTCGCGAGGTTGGAAAAACAATGTTAAATTGATTATATAAAAAAATGGAATAATAGGGGAAATATAATGGATCTTGCCCATATCGAGTATTTTTTGCTACTTTGTAAAGAAATGCATTTTGGCCGCACTGCAAAAAAATTGAATATTGCTCCCGCCAGTCTCTCACGGCATATTCGAATGCTTGAGCAATCTTTCAATGTTCGGCTCTTTATGCGTACAACTAGAAATATTGTCCTTACCAAAGAAGGCGAATATCTTTTTAAACATGGTCCAGAATTATTAACACTTGCACAAACAATTACGCAGAATATCGCTTTAATGGAAAAAACTGAGAAAAATGAATTGCAAATTGGTGCAATGGATAGTGCTGCGTCTGGTCTATTACCAATGCTTATGCGTGATTTTTATCAAGAAAATCAAAATATCAAACTTTTCATGCACGAAGATAAAACAATTAATCTCATTCCGAAAATTCTCACCGGTCGGCTCGATATTGCGTTTATCCGCCCACCAGAACAAAAAAATCCATTATTGCAAATAATCAACCTTTTTGATGAACATATGGTTATTGCACTGCCTAGCAGTCATCCACTAGCCACAGCAAAAAAAATAACCATCGATGATCTTAAAGACCAACCAATGATATTACCAGAGCGGCGCTATCGCCCCCATAGCCATGATCTTGTCATCAATATTTTCAAAAGCAAAGGCTATAATATCAATATTGCGCAAATGGCCAGCGAAAAAAATACCATCATTAATCTTGTTGCTATGAATATAGGACTTGCGATTGTTCCATTTTGGACAACAAAATTAACCCAGCAAGGGGTTAGTTTTGTTGAACTGCACCTTACCGACAATGCAAACTTAATGCGGCTGCCCCTTGCAGTAGCATTTTTAAAAAACACCAGAGACGCAGCCCGCGAAAAGTTGTTTGAAATACTGCAAAAAAATATCAAAAACTATGCCGATGAACTTTAGTTTATTTTTGCCACAAACTGGCATAGTTTTCCTTTGCGAAGAGCCATATTAGCAACTTTAAGCTATTACCATCTTACATTATCTTCCATATCGGGATCTTCAATAGCTAAAGTTTATTATTTTTTTGCCTGCTTGATAATCTCTACAACCATTTCAGAAGCTTTTTTTAAGGAGTTAACTGGCAAATATTCAAAAATAGAATGAAAATTATGGGCCCCGCAAAAAAGATTAGGGCATGGCACACCTTTTTCAGTTAAAATAGTACCGTCAAAGCCACCACGCATCGGTTTTTTATCGATATTGAGCCCCATTAACGCCATAACATTTAGAGCAAGATCGGCCGCATAAGCGTTTTTGCCAGTTAAGCCTTCAGCAACATTTCGGTAAACTTCTTTATAGCGCATTCTTACGCATTCTTCACCAAATAGGGCTCTGAAACTATTGACTAAATCATTAACAAAAAGCCGGCGTTTTTCAAAATTATTGGCATCAAAATCACGTATATCCATAACCAAACTAGTTTTGGCGACATTGCCATTAATATTTTTAACCCAATAATATCCTTCGCGCCCTTGCGTATATTCCGGTCTTTCTCCAGCCGGCAACATGGCAATAAATTGGTGGGCAAAAAGCAGTGAATTGCGTAATTTCCCCTTAGCTGACATAGGGTGAGCTGCCTGCCCATAAAAATCAATGTGAAATTCACCGGCATTCCAATTTTCAAGCACGATTTCGCCAATAGCACAACAGTCAAGCGTGTAGGCAAAATCTACATTAAGAGCGTTAACATCAAGTGCTTTTGCACCAAGCAAACCAATTTCTTCGTCTGGAACAAAAACAAGTTTTACGACGCCATGTTCAATGTCAGGGTTTTGAACAAGAAACTGCACAGCATTCATAACTTCGGCAATTGCAGATTTATTATCGGCACCTAGCAAACTTGTGCCATCGGTTACGATAATTTGATCTCCAATATAATTTGCAATTTCAGGAAAATCATTTTGTTTTAAAACAATATTTTTTTGCTGATTTAAAACAATGTCTCCCCCCTTATAATTAATCACTTGCGCCTTAGTATCACCAACATATTCAGAACTGGTATCCATGTGGCAAACAAAGGCAATGCTAGGCTTAGCAGTGCTACTATTGGCTTTTAAAGTACCAATCGTAATTGCATGGTCTTGCTCTTCAACATCTAGCCCAAATGCGCGCATTTCTTTAGCCAATAATTCTGCCAACTGCCATTGGTTTTGGCTTGACGGTAATGTGCTTGCACCAGGAATAGCTGTTGTATTGATTTTGGTATATTGAATAAATCGATCAACAATGTCCATAATTGTACCTATTCTTCAATATCAACATCAAGAAAAGCATGAGAGCCGAAAGGATCTATTTTATAGTTTTTAACCTTGCTACTAATAGGCTGCTCAATAATTTGATGAGCAATAGGCAGCCATGGATTTTCTTGTGCGAAAATATCTTGTGCTTTGCCATAAAGCGCATTACGCTTTGCTTGGTCGGCGCTTATGCGAGCTTCTTTAATAAGCCTATCAAATTCTTCATTGCACCAATTTGCTCGGTTAACTGCGCCAATAGCATCACAGCCAAGCAAAGTACCTAAATAACTATCTGGATCAGCAATGCTTGGTGTCCAGCCAATAATCACCATTCCATCACGATCTTTGGCCAATGATAACTTCATATATTCAGCCCATTCATAGCTAATAATATCAGCAGTAATGCCAACTTTAGCTAAATCAACTTGCATTAACTCTGCCGCACGTCTTGCATTGGGCATATAGGGGCGAGAAACAGGCATTGCCCAAATCTTCATGTGCAAATCTTTAACCCCAGCCTCGTCAAGCATAGCTTTTGCCTTTACTGGATCATAAGCATCAACGGGCAGATCCTTATAACCTGGAATTGAAGGCGGCATCGCATTAATAGCAGGAAAAGCCGATCCTAAAAATACTGCATCAATAATAGCCCTTTTGTCTATAGCCATATTAATAGCACGGCGCACCCGCTTATCATCAAAAGGTGGTTGCAAGGTGTTATAAGCACCATAACCAACATTTAGGCCATCACGCTTTAAAATAGTTATATCCTTATTGCTGCGCATTTTTTCAATGTCAGCAGGGTTTGGATAAGCAATTACGTGGCAATCACCAGTTAATAATTTTTGATATCGAACCGATGCATCTGGTGTGATTGAAAAAATGAGACTATCAATCTTTTGCTTGCCACCCCAGTAATCGGGATGAGCTTTATAACGAATAACAGTATCGCGCTGATAAGCAACAAATTGAAAAGCACCTGTACCAATTGGCTGTTGGATTAAGCCATCCAACTTTCCTTCTTGCACCAGTTGATCAGCATATTCTTTTGATTGAATTGCTGTAAAGGTCAAAGAAAGCGACTGAATAAAAATTGCGTTTGGTTCATTTAAAATAAATTTAACTGTATGGTCATCAATCTTTTCTATTTTCCGCAATAATTTATCAAAGCCATAAGATGTATATTGTGGCCAAAGTCCATCACCATAAAGCGGGTTTTCCTTATTGCTTTGACGGTCTAGTGTAAAAATCACATCATCAGCATTGAAATCGCGCGTAGGTTTAAAATAATTGGTCGTATGAAATTTCACGCCTTGGCGCAAATGAAAAACATATTCCTTACCATCATCTGAAACCTCCCAACTTGTTGCAAGGCCAGGCTTAGTGTTTGTTGTTCCAATTTCAACATTGATAAGCTTGTCAAAAATATTCCACGCGGAAGCGTCATAACTGGGTCCAGAAAAATTGCGTGCAGCATCAAAGCCATCGGGCGATGCTTCAGAGCAATAAACTAATGTTTTTGCCTCAGCAGCACCTAGATTGGAAGTGCAGAGCGTAGCTGTAGCTAGCAAAGCTGAAGAAAATAGTCTTTTAAGCTTGATTTTTTTATGCATCATGTCCCCTACCATTTTATGCTGTAGCTCATTTTAAAGCAAAAAAGCCAGATTTTCCCAATTGTTTGATTTATGACAGCAAAATTATTCATCTGTCAATAATACAATAATTACTTATTAATATGGGCTAAAATAGTACTTAAAATTACGGTGACCAATATTTATGTTTCTACATTGACATAAATCCATAAATGCTGACTTATATAAAATTAAATATTTAAATAAAACCAGAATTAAATAGTTTTATATTATAAATTAGGAATATTTATGAGATATATTTTTCTAATAGCAAGTATTTTAACAAGTTTTATTGCGTTTCAAACTCATAGTTTTGCGAATGGTGGCCCAGTTGAAAGAGTGGGTCCAGTGCCAGAATTAAGTCCTGAGTTACAAAAAATAACCGATCATCATTATGATTATCCCTATTCTAAAAATTATACTTATCCCGATGAGATTTATGAGCGCAGAAAACGTATCGAAAATGATATTTACAGCAATTATATTCGGGAACGCATACCAGAACGTGGATCTGGAATTGCTAAGCATTTTAAGGAAGATAGTCAAATATATGCATTGGCATTAAAGATTGGTCTTTGTCAAAAAATAACAGATACAGAGGTTGAAGCAATCAAAGATCGCATTAACCAGAAGTATAGTGGAGATACCTTATTAGAATTAGCTATTGCTCAAATGAATTTGGAAGCTATTGATTTGCTTTTTAAATATGGAGCTGATCCTTTCATATCTTACGAGGAAGATTATGCACATGTCGATAGATCAGATTTAAATTTTATGTATCAAATGAGCGAAACATTTAACCCCGGCTTTAGTGTAGATGTTATTCGTCTTTTTGTAAAATATAAGCTTAATCCCAATCATGTATTCGGCCGAAAAATAAACGATGCAGCTTTTGGAGACAATGGCATGACGTTTCTTGCATATATGGTTTTAATTAAAAATGAATTAGCTTGGGTTTCATTAATGGAGGGCGGCGGAAATCCATGGGCAAAATTTAAGATAGGTGGTAGAATAATGAATATTGCAGCTTACGCTGCATCAAGCGAAGATATAGGCTTTTTAGATTATGTAATTGAAAACGGCTATTTAAAAACTGCGAGTAAAGAAGATATTGAAGATCTTATCGCCAAAATAATGGAAATGCCATTATATGCTGATTATGCGGGCACAGAAAGTAGGCAACGTATTTTACAATCAATAATTGAACAAACTGATATTGTTCCAACGAAAGAAATGTTTGATTATATCAATTGGCGTGGTAATAGCAAAACAGAAAGCATAGACTACATCCTTAGAAAAAAATATTGAAGCTGCACCAGATAACTGAGAAAGTTTACTGCTAGAAAATGCTCCATCAATCGATCTTGTTTAACTTTCGTTAATTGACACTTTCTCATGCTTATACCAGTAAACTTTCCCAGTTATCTAGCACAGCGCTTTTTTTCTATAAAGTTAACTTCTTATATTTCTTTGTGATCTAAAACTTTTACAACTTGCATTAAATCGAGTGCAAAATATTTTGGATGTAATCCTTTTACATGTGGCTATCAAAGGCTTCCTGATCTTTGAATATCTCCCATAGAATAAATCGATCAGCTATTTCCCTTCTTTGGAATAGTTTAAAAATTAAGCAGCCTAGTTCTTTTACTGTTTCATCCATTAATTCATTAATGCTTTGATTTGTATTTTTGTAATTATTAGAATTTGCTTAAAAAAGTTTTGGCAATGGGCAACAACGTAACAAGACCTTTGGTTGATTGTTGAACTGCTTATCGGCGCAAAATATTGCCTCAAAAACATCTTGTAAAAGTAGATTTTACATAATTTTTATCGGTCAGGCCACTGCTTGATAAAATATAAAATTCTTCTACAAGATGTTTTGATGGAAGCTTCGTTTTAACTATCTATTTCATGGCTTGAATAGTCAGGATAACGAGCGCCTTGGGCAGGAGGCAGAATTGCGCTAATTTCTTGCCAAATGGTTGAGTCAAGTTGAATATCCAAGGCGTGTAAGTTTTCATTAAGCCGTTCTGGTTTGGTTGTGCCGAAAATTGGTACAATGTGGTCGCCTTGGGCTAAAACCCAAGCAAGTGCCAATTGCGCCGGAGTAATGCCTAGCTTAATTGCATATTCTTTAAGTTTTTCAACCACAAGCAAGTTTTTGTTAAAATTTTCCCCTTGGAAACGGGGAGAATGTTTACGATAGTCATTATCCGCAAAGTCAGCTTGTGTTTTAATACTACCGGTTAAAAAACCACGTCCTAAGGGTGCATAAGGCACGATACCAATACCAAGTTCTTTACACGTATCCATAACCCCATTTGTTTCAATATCACGCGTCCAAAGTGAATATTCACTTTGCAGTGCAGTTAATGGGTGGACTTTATGGGCGCGGCGAAGCGTGGCTGCCGATACTTCAGAAAGGCCGATATGGCGGACCTTTCCTTCATCGACTAAATCTTTCATTGCGCCGACAGTGTCTTCAATAGGGACATCGCGATCAAGGCGGTGCATATAATATAAATCAATATAATCGGTTTTTAGGCGTTTTAGTGATGCTTCGCAGGCCGATTTTACATAATTAGGGCTGCCATTCACGGTCTTATTGCCATTATTATTATCAAGTCCTCTAACAAGACCGAACTTGGTAGCAATGATTAGCTTGTCGCGCTTCCCGCCAATTGCTTCAGCCACCAACTCCTCATTGGTATAAGGACCATAAACATCGGCAGTATCAAAAAAATTAATGCCCTTTTCTATGGCGCTATGAATGGTGTTGATACCTTGTTGGCGATCTACAACGCCATAGGCCCAAGTCAGCCCCATGCAACCAAGCCCCAAGGCACTTACTTGCAAGGCGGTATTGATTTCAGCTTTTGAATTACCAAGATCTCTCTTTTGCATGATTTTTCTTCCATTTGTTACGCTCAGTGCTTCTTTTGAAGCACCGGAAGATCAGGATTTTGCAAGTTGTCTAAAGCGGCTCTCCAAATCTGTATTGGTTGTGCCTTGTTCTATTTCTTGCTCAATGGTTTGGTAAGCGATGATTTTTTTATCAAGCAATTGAAGATTTTCTTGTAACTGTTTGATATCTTGCGCAACTTTTTTGCGATGCTGTTCTAATTTTTGCCGTCTCTCGGTAATGCTAGCATCGCCTTTATCGCGTAAAGTAGCATATTCAAGCATTTGCGCTAGCGGCATACCAGTTGCTTTTAAATTTTTTAAAAAACAAACCCAAGTTAAAATGGTCTTATCATAGTCACGCTGGCCACCGCCATCACGGTCTGCATAAGGCAATAGCCCAATGCGTTCATAATAGCGGATAGTATGACAGGAAAGACCACTGCGTTGTGCAAGTTCACCGATTTTCATTGCATATCCTTTCAACGCATATAGATTTACGGCTTAGAGTATACTCTAAGTCAAGCGTAAAATAGAAAAAAAAATACATATTTATTTTAATGCTGTTTTTAAGTGAAAAGTGATGGTTAGTCATCAATAATGGTTCAAAAACGATCACTTGACATCATTCATTGAAGGTACCCAGTTGATATAATCAAGTATTTCTTGACTAGGTATAATACCGCGCTTCGCAACGATACTACGCAATTGGCGTTGTCTATTTTGTGTATATAAATCTGATCTGAGTGCTAAAGTTGTCATGACATCAATCAATTCATCAATGTCTTCTTTACTAGCAGTTTCTAAATAGCCATTTTCTATGATATAATCTAAAAATGGTAGATTAAGACCCATTACTGAATGACTAACAATACTTTTGGGTTCACCTGCTATTTCCCATTGCAACCATGGATTGCCACCGCCTTCCATCAATGACACCCAAGCTAATTCATTGTGAATCAAAACCATATAGGCAAGAAACGTCATGTCATGGTCTTTAGAAGTTGCATGGTCTATTTTTCGATTGTTTACGTGATTGGGATTAAGCTTATATTTTACAAAAAGACGAATAACATCTACACTAAAACCTGGGTTAAAAGTATCGCTCATTTTATCCATAAAAGCTAAATCTGATCGGTCGACATATATATTTCCTTCCTCGTAAGATATGAAAGGATCAGCGCCATATTTAAAAAGTAAATCAATAGCTTCCAAATTCATTTGAGAAACAGCTAATTCTAATAAGGTATCTCCACTATACTTCTTATTAATGCGATCTTTGATTGCTTCAACCTCTGCATCTGTTATTTTTTGACAAAGACCAATCTTTAATGCCAATTCATATATTTGACTATCTTCCTGAAAATGCTTAGCAATTCCAGATCCGCTTTCTGGTATGCGTTCTCGAATATAATTGCTGTAAATATCATTTTCGATACGTTTTCTGCGCTCATAAATTTGATCAGGATAAGTATAATTTTTTGAATAGGGATAATCATAATTATGATCGGTTATTTTTTGTAACTCAGGACTTAATTGCGGCACTGGATCCACTCTTTCAACTGGACCACCATTTGCAAAGCTATGAGTTTGAAACGCAATAAAACTTGTTAAAATACTTGCTATTAGAAAAATATATTTCATATAATCCCCTTCAATATTGCTTAAAAATAATATTATATATTTACCTTGTCACGTAAAATTAATTTATTTTGGTGCTGTTTATTTATATTAATTAAAAATATATAATGTAATGAACTGGGTAAATAGCCATCAATGTTACCATTATGTTTATATTTTATCACGCTTATATTAATTAATGAAATATCATAGCTTAAAAACAACGCGCTTATAAGCTCAAAACATTACAAAGGTAGAAATTTGCAGTGTTTAATCTTCATGGTCATATATAATTATATTGAGGCGTGAGAAAATATAGGCATTATTACCGGCGGTAATATGAACCAGTCTTTGGTATATTGGTTACAACAAGGATGCTAGGCTCATCAAAAGTGGTAAGTTGAGTGTAGGCAATGTTTATCTATATTTGGCTTATGCGTTTTGTTGGGGCAAGAAGCCGTAAAAACGTCTTATCAAACTATGCGGCTCTTTTTATTTTGAAAGCATCGGGCAGGGCAGTTGCGATAATTTTTTTCATCACCGTTGGAAGAGCTTCATCATGCAAATCATCAATTGCAACCCACCAACCGTTTTTGAAATTTTGTTCATCAATATTATTGGCAAGATAAACCGACATTTCAAGACGGAAATGGGTAAATATATGGGTTGCTTCACCACTATAATGCCAATTGGCTTTGCTTGGTGCTTGGTTAAGATCGTGTTTTTCTTCTAATGAACCAAAATAATTTGGCACTTCGCTCATTTGCGCAAGCAAGCCTTTTTCATGCCGTTTTTGCAAAAAGACATTACCTTCTTTGGACAATAAGATAAAGGCCGCTCCTTGCCGTAAAGGCTTATCTTTTTTGGGAGCTTTAATGGGATAAATTTCGGGATCACCTTGCGCTAAAGCTTGGCAATTCGAGTTGATAGGACACAAAAAACAGCTTGGCCTCTTCGGGCTGCATAGGCTTGCACCAAGATCCATCATCGCTTGAGCAAAATCCCCCGGCCTATCATTGGGGGAAATAAGCGCCATTTTTTCACGAATTAATGGTTTTGCAGCAGGAAGCGGCGTTGATATGCAAAAAAGGCGACTGATAATGCGCTCGATATTGCCATCGACCACAGCTTCATTTTGATTAAAGGCAATGGCGGCTATGGCAGCGCTGGTATAATCGCCAATGCCGGGTAGTTTTTTCAAATCATTTATAGTGTTTGGAAATATGCCATTATAATCCTTAACAATCCTATCGGCGCAAGCTTTTAAATTACGCGCACGAGAATAATAGCCAAGGCCTGCCCAAGCTTTTAGAACATCATCAAGTGATGCGGCGGCCAAATTTTCAACCCTTGGCCATTTTTGTATAAATTTGATAAAATAGGCTTTTACCGCTTCAACGGTTGTTTGTTGCAGCATCACTTCCGATAGCCAAATTTTATAAGGATCAGGCTTTAAACCATTTTGTACGTCTTTGGGGCTAATACGCCAAGGCAGCACGCGATGGTGCCTATCATACCAATCCAATAATTGCTTTGCATGTATTTCCATAGCATCGATATAGGTGAGATTAGAACCAATTGAAAGATGCGCAGCTGCTTTTGTCAGCTGCGCATCTTTATTAAATAGCGATGGTTTGACCATTATTTATGAGCAGCCTTGCCTATTAAATGTCAAGACTTTCTGTATCGGCGAAGGCTGCATTTTCTTGAATGAAGCGAAAACGCGCTTCTGGCTTAGTGCCCATAAGGTCGCTTACGGTTTCTTTGGTCGCTTCAACATTTTCATCATCAATTAAAACCCGCAAAAGTGTGCGTTTTGCTGGATTCATGGTTGTTTCTTTAAGCTGCTCGGCACGCATTTCACCAAGGCCTTTAAATCGACCAATTTCGATTTTGCCACGGCCAGTAAACTGAGTTTTCATAAGTTCATCCTTATGAGCATCATTGCGTGCATAGGCAACATTGCCGCCTTGGCTAATACGGTAAAGGGGCGGCACCGCAAGATAGAGATGGCCGCCAGTTACAAGGGCGGGCATTTCTTGATAGAAAAATGTCATAAGCAGAGAAGCAATATGGGCGCCATCAACGTCAGCATCGGTCATAATGATGATGCGTTCATAGCGCAAATCTTCTTCGCGATATTTAGAGCGCGTACCGCAGCCAAGTGCTTGTATCAAATCTGCAATAAGCTGGTTAGCTGTTAATTTATCACGGCCGGCACTTGCGACATTCAAGATTTTTCCGCGTAATGGTAAAATTGCCTGATTGGCGCGGTTGCGTGCTTGCTTAGCAGAACCGCCAGCCGAATCTCCTTCAACTAGGAATAGTTCAGCGCCAAGGGCAGAATTTTGGGTGCAGTCGGCAAGTTTGCCGGGTAGTCGTAATTTGCGCACTGCGGTTTTGCGATTGATTTCACGTTCTTGGCGGCGGCGCAAGCGTTCATCGGCACGTTCAATCACCCATTCAAGCAGTTTGGTCGCTTCTTGTGGGGAGCTTGCAAGCCAATGGTCGAAAGGATCGCGTATAGCATTTTCAACGATGCGCTGGGCTTCCGTGGTTGCTAGGCGATCTTTGGTTTGTCCAACAAATTCTGGCTCGCGAATAAAGACGGAAAGCATGGCAGCTGCTGAAATCATCACATCTTCAGTGGTAATGATTGAAGCACGTTTATTGCCAATGAGTTCTCCATAGCCTTTTAGGCCGCGCAAAAGGGCAATTCGCAAGCCCGCTTCATGGGTGCCGCCTTCGCCTGTTGGAATAGTATTACAATAGGAATGGACATAGGCGTCCCCGCCATACCAAGCCACTGCCCATTCAACCGAGCCATGGCCACCGCGTTGATCGGTTTTGCCCGAAAATATTTCTTGGGTTACTTTAAAATCTTTACCAAGAGAGTTACCAAGAAAATCTTTTAAACCGCCGGGAAAATGAAATACTGCTTTTTCAGGTATTTCCTTGTTCGGATCCAAAAGGCTTGCATCGCAATTCCACCGAATTTCCACACCGCCAAAAAGATAGGCTTTCGAGCGTGCCATGCGATAAAGGCGCTCTGGTTCAAAATGCGCTTTGGGGCCAAAAATATCAGCGTCTGGGTGAAATCTTACGCGCGTACCACGGCGGTTATGAACTTCACCAAGGTCTTCCAAACCACCAAGGGGAAGCCCACGCGAAAAACGCTGGCGATAAAGGCGGCGACCACGGGCAACTTCAACCTCGCAATCATCGGAAAGTGCATTAACAACCGAAATACCAACGCCATGCAAACCGCCTGATGTTTCATAGGCTTTGCCGTCAAACTTACCGCCAGCATGAAGTTTGGTCATAATAACTTCAAGGGTTGATTTACCTGGTACTTGTGGGTGATTTTCAATTGGAATACCGCGACCATTATCAGTAACTGACAAATAGCCATTGGCATCAAGGGTTACATCGATAAAATTAGCGTGCCCAGCAACCGCTTCATCCATCGCATTATCAATAACTTCAGCAAAAAGATGATGAAGGGCTTTGGAATCTGTACCACCAATATACATGCCGGGCCGCAGGCGCACAGGCTCCAAACCTTCAAGCACACGAATGGCTGACGCATCATAGGCTTGTTCTGCTTTGGTATCATTGGTGTTAGAAAGCGGTAAACTACTCATAGATGTTTCCAATTTGGATGGTTCAGATTTATCTGTCGCAGAAATAACTGATTTTGATGTTGTCGGTTCGCTGGTTGCAACAAGTGTATCGTTTTCTCTATGTTCTTGTAAAGTTCTTATATTGTTTTTACTCAAATCTTGCGAGAAAGTAGCGAAAAGGTCATCGTCTTTTTTATCGGTCATATTCTTTCTGCTTCTTCTGTCATGCTGAATAGCTCAATTCTCTTAGCAATTTTACAGCAAAATTGCGATAACGTTGGCGTTTATTGTTTATCAATATCACCAAATATCTCGGCAAAAGTTTTTGCAAGGGCATTATCAACATCATCCATGGTGACAGGCAAGCCTAAATCCACAAGGCTGGTTACACCATGATTGGCAATGCCGCAGGGGACAATGCCTGAATAATGGGTGAGATCAGGTTCTACATTAATGGCAAGACCATGAAAGCTTACCCATTTTTTTAATCTGATGCCAATCGCGGCAATTTTATCTTCCGCAGGCTGCCCTATAATTGTTGATGGGCGCTCCGGCCGCACAACCCAAACACCAACGCGATCTTCACGCCTTTCGCCCTTAATATTAAATTCTGCCAAAGTGTCTATAATCCATTGCTCAATCGCTGCAACAAAAGCGCGAATATCCTCGCGGCGTTTTTTTAAATCAAGCATAATATAGACAATACGTTGCCCGGGGCCATGATACGTATATTCACCGCCGCGCCCTGCATCATAAACAGGGAAGCGATCAGGTGCAATCAAGTCGTTAATATTGGCGCTGGTGCCAGCTGTATAAAGCGGTGGATGCTCCACTAGCCAGATCAATTCTCTTGCATTATCGCTGCGAATAGCTTCTGCACGTTTTTGCATGAAGTCTAAGGCAAATTGATAATCCGTCAAGCCGCTTTCAATGCGCCATTCAACCGGCGCATTGTCAATTTGTGGCTTAAAGCTGTATTTAATATCGTTACGAAAACTGGGGCGTATATTTTGCGTCATGGCTCTTATTTATGATGTTCCTGTTAAGAATGCCAGTGTAAATATCAGTTACGCTTGCTTTTTAGGGGAAAAATTGGCTAATCTTATGGCATTTCCAGCAAAGATTGATTCAAGTTTTGCGTTTGGACAATGCGCCAAAATTTTGCGTTGGGAAAATGCGCCAAAATAAAGAATTTAGAGCACAATATTGCTTTAACAAAAAATAAATGTGCTCTAACAAAAAGAAAAGGCAAAAAATGACATTACCTCAAGATACAGCAACCAAAGTTGATAAAGCAATTGAACGCCGTGGTTTAATGCTGGTATTATCATCGCCATCAGGTGCGGGTAAATCAACCATCACGCGTCTCTTGCGCGAAGACCCTGAAATGAATTTGGCACTATCTGTCAGTGTTACAACGCGTCAACGCCGCCCAAGCGAAGCTGATGGTGTCCATTATCATTTTATTAGTGTAAAAGATTTTGAGCGCCGCCGTGATAATAATGAGCTTGCCGAATGGGCAGAAGTTCATGGCAATTATTATGGCACATTACGCGATAGTGTTGAACAGGTATTGTCGCAAGGTAATGACATGCTTTTTGATATTGATTATCAAGGAGCAGCGCAATTACAAGAAAAAATGCTTGATGATGTTGTTTCAATTTTCATTTTGCCTCCATCAATGAAAGAATTAATGGCGCGTTTGCATCGGCGCGCTGAAGATAGTGAAGATGTTATCACTATGCGGCTTGAAAATGCTCGCAAGGAGATAGCTCATTGGAACTCATATGATTATATCATCGTCAATGAAGATCTTAACATTTCGCTTACTGCAGTAAAGTCAATTATTGTTGCTGAACGATTAAAGCGCGCGCGCCGTCCTGGTATGCAAAATTTTATTGATTCACTCATAACAGAAGAAATTTAAATAATCATAATAAATATAAAACCGCGCTATACTTGTAATAAACAAGAATAAACGCGGTTTTCATATACTCAACAAGCTTTCATGATACGCAAACACTTATGAAAGCAATAAACTCCGGTACGCAGTACCAAATCCGGAGTGTGAAAGCAGCTTTAAGCAACCTTCGATTAGGATAAATAAAGCAATTGTGTTAATTCGAAGTTATCAATTGCTTAAATATTTATGAATTTTGCATTTTATTGCATGGGAAATGCACTTTTTTGCCATATTTCATAGGTGAAGAGTTTTTTTGTGGTTTTTCAAATTGATAATAGGAATGACATTTGACACGCGCAATCATGTTACAAGGCACCGGATCAGATGTGGGGAAAACTGTTCTGGTTGCCGGTCTTTGCCGTGCACTTTACTTGCGTGGTATTAAAGTTGCGCCTTTTAAGCCGCAAAATATGTCAAATAATGCCGCTGTTGCTAATGATGGTGGTGAAATTGGCCGTGGGCAGTGGTTGCAAGCCATAGCCGCAGGTCTTGAGCCGTCAATCCATATGAATCCAGTATTATTAAAGCCGCAAAGCGAAACTGGTTCGCAGGTTATTGTGCAAGGCAAGTTAACTACAACTGCACAAGGGCGTGATTATCAGGCTTTAAAAAAACAATTAATGCATGCGGTTTTAGATTCTTATCAAAAATTGCAAAAGACCGCTGATTTTATCATTGTTGAAGGGGCAGGATCACCAGCGGAAATTAATTTGCGCCAAAATGATATCGCTAATATGGGCTTTGCCGCTGCTGCTAATGTACCGGTGATTCTGGTTGGTGATATTGATCGCGGCGGGGTTATTGCTTCCATTGTTGGAACCCATACAATATTAGACCCAAAAGACCGCAATTTAATTGCTGGTTTTTTAATCAATAAATTCCGTGGTGATTTGAGCCTTTTTGATAAGGGCATTGCAGCAATTCAAAATTTTACTGGCTGGCAATCCTTTGGGGTTGTACCTTGGTTGAAGGCTGTTGCCAATCTTCCAGCTGAAGATTCCGTCATTTTAGATCGGGATTTTCACCAAGCAAGTGCTGCTAAATCTCATGCAAAAATAAAACATACAAAAATAAAAATTGTGGTACCTATTGGCCGCCATATTGCCAATTTTGATGATCTTGATCCTTTAAAGTCAGAGGATGGGGTTGATCTTATTTTGCTTAAAAACGGTGCGCCAATACCAAGTGACGCTGATATTATTTTGCTGTTAGGGTCCAAGGCAACAATTGCCGATATGCGATTTTTTCAAGAAATTGGCTGGGCTAAATCTATTCAAGATCACGCAGCAAGGGGTGGTCATGTCATTGGTATTTGTGGTGGCTTGCAAATGCTTGGCCAAATTATTGAAGACGCAGATGGCGTGGAAGGTAAAGCAGATAAAATTGCTGGTTTAAAATTATTGGATATTGCCACTAAAATGACCAAAACCAAAACAACACGCAATGTTAGCGGCATTCATAAGACCTATAATTGCTCGGTTCAAGGCTATGAAATTCATCTCGGGGAGACTTTAGGCAATGATTGCTTGAATAGTTCTATTTATCTTGGTGGGCAACAAGATGGCGCCGCAAGTCGTGATGGAAAGATCTGGGGCACTTATTTGCATGGAATATTTAATCAAGGTGTTTTTCGCTCAAAATTTTTAAGCAGTTTTGGTGCGCTGTCTCAAGGCGTATCACAACAAAGCATTATTGATGATGCCTTAAATGATATTGCCGCAGAGCTTGAAAGGGCCGTTAATATTGACCAATTATTGGCTATTGCACGTTAAAATTTTACGTATTTTTGAAAATGTCCAATAGCATATTGGGTTTTAAATGACCAATGACGTCAAATAATGCCAAGAATTTGTGCTTTTATTGGCGATAAACAATGACAAATATTGCACTTATTGCCATAGGCATGTATAGGATCTAATAAATTTATCTTTATCAATTTAGTGAAGAATACCAGAATATCAGGAGATATGGCATGTCGGTCGATTTGTCGACAGTGAAACGGGTAGCCAATTTGGCACGTATCGCTTTAAGTGAAGACGAAGCTCAAGCAATGAGTGAAGGTCTAAATTCCATTCTGGGATTTGTTGAACAATTAAATGAAGTGGATGTAACTGGTGTTGAACCGATGACATCAGTCGCACCAATGGCACTTGTTATGCGTGAAGATGTTGTAACCGATGGTAATAAGGCGAGCGATATTGTTGCCAATGCTCCACTTACTGAGGATAATTTTTTCCTTGTTCCTAAAGTTGTTGAATAAAGACATCAAAGCCGGATTTTTTCTAACTGATCAATCTGATTTTATATGATGTAAAACGATTGTATCCCTTATAGTTAGACCTCGAAAAGAGAGATTTACTATGACTGATTTAACCGCTCTAACCATTGCAGAAGCACGCGACCGTATGAAGGCGGGCGATTTTTTGCCAAGCGAGCTGACAAAGGCTTATATTAGCAATATTGAAGCTGCAAATGAAACATTTAATGCCTATGTTACCGTTACGGCTGATAAAGCGCTTGATATGGCAAAGGCAAGTGACGAACGCTTGCAAAAAGGCGAGGGACGTGCGCTAGAGGGTATTCCTCTTGGTATTAAAGACCTATTTGCCACTTATGATATTCATACACAAGCGTGTTCCAACATTCTTAAAGATTTTAAACCGCGTTATGAATCAACGGTTACCAGTAATCTTTGGGATGATGGCGCGGTAATGCTTGGCAAACTCAATATGGACGAGTTTGCGATGGGGTCGTCAAATGAAACATCTTTTTATGGCCCAGCAATTAATCCATGGCGTAAAAATGGCTCAACTGATGCTTTAGCGCCGGGCGGTTCATCGGGTGGTTCTGCTGCTGGTGTTGCTGCTCAATTATGCGCTGGTGCAACTGCAACCGATACGGGCGGCTCTATTCGTCAGCCTGCTGCCTTTACAGGTACCGTTGGCATTAAGCCAACCTATGGGCGTTGCTCGCGCTTTGGTGTGGTTGCTTATGCTTCGTCACTTGATCAGGCAGGCCCAATTGCAAAAGATGTGCGTGATGCCGCTATTTTGCTAAAATCCATGGCATCTTATGATCTTAAGGATTCAACATCGGTTAATATTGCAGTGCCAGATTATGAGGCTGCACTTGGCCGTTCAGTCAAAGGTATGCGTATTGGTATTCCAAAAGAATATTATGTTGATGGCATGTCGCCTGAAATTGTTGAGTTGTGGAATAAGGGCAAGGAATGGCTTAAAGCTGCTGGTGCAGAAATTGTTGACATTTCTCTACCCCATACCAAATATGCCTTGCCAGCCTATTACATTGTAGCACCAGCGGAGGCATCTTCCAATCTTGCTCGTTATGATGGTGTGCGTTATGGTTTGCGCGTGCCAGGCAAAGATATTCAGGAAATGTATGAAAATAGCCGTTCTGCTGGCTTTGGTACTGAAGTAAAGCGCCGTATCCTTATCGGCACTTATGTGCTTTCATCGGGCTATTATGATGCTTATTATCTTAAAGCTCAAAAAGTACGTAGCCTTATTAAAAAAGATTTTGATGATTCATTTGCTGCAGGCATTGATGCAATCCTTGCACCTGCAACACCAACTGCAGCCTTTGCCATTGGTGATGAAAAATTGAAGGCTGATCCGGTTGCTATGTATTTAAATGATATTTTCACCGTAACGGTTAACATGGCTGGTCTTCCAGCTATTACTGTACCTGCTGGGCTTTCTAATGATGGTTTGCCATTATCATTGCAATTGATTGGTCGCCCCTTTGGTGAAGAAACCTTGTTCCAGCTTTCGCATGTGATTGAACAGGCAACGGGCCATTTTCTACCAACCAAATGGTGGTAATAAAGAGATTAAAAAAAGGCCTTAAATTTTTAAGGCCTTTTTCTTTATAAGGTACAAGCTTTATCCTGCAGCAATCCTTACCAAGTGCCAGTGTTTTTCATTGAAAGCCAAGGCTCCATGGGTTCTAGGCTCTTACCCTTTTGCAATATTTCAATTGAAATATTATCAGGGGATTTAACAAAGGCCATGTGGCCATCACGTGGTGGGCGGTTAATCGTTATGCCATTATCCATTAGGTTTTGACAAAATTGATAAATATCGTCAACTTCATAAGCTAAGTGGCCAAAATTGCGTCCGCTATCATATTCTTGATCATCCCAATTATAGGTAAGTTCCAATTCTGGCGAGTTATCAGCCATAGCATCTTTACGATCATCTAATGCGGCAAGAAACACTAGGGTAAATCGCCCATCTTGGTTTTCTTTTCTATGGGTTTCAGATAAGCCGAATAATTTTTTATAAAAATGCAAGGATTGTTCTAAATCGCGCACGCGCACCATTGTATGAAGATAACGCATAATCGGCTCCTTTAATAGATCACATTGTTGGTTTATCCAAAATGGATGAAAGTTGACATCCACTATTCATCTTTTTTAAAAAATCAGAGTTAAATAGCGCCAACCCTATAAAGGTTGTGATCTAAATGGGAAAATACAAGGGGAGGTCTTGCTAGAATGGTTAACATAGATGTTATCTTAATATAAGAGAATCAAAACGCATCGAGCCATATTTTCTTGAATTGATTTTTCATGAAGCGATCTCGGGCAGGAAATGACGCGATGAAAGAAAAGCAACATTCTGATGACTTAAAGCAATTGCTAGATAAGATTGAGCCTATCTCAAACGAGATGGGTGAAATGGCTACTGCGCAAGTTACTGGGAAAATCAAATGGTTTGATATTTCTAAAGGATATGGGTTTATTACGCCTGATATTGATGGGATATCAGATATTTTATTGCATGTTAATGTTTTACGCGAAGGTGGCTTTCAAACGGCGCTTGAGGGAGCGCTTGTTCAATGTACAGTAAAACAAGGCGAGCGTGGGTTGCAATGTGTAGCCATTATTTCCATTGATATGACGACGGCCGTTCATCCTGCAGAATTACCACAAAGAACGCGGGAAATTGTTATTCCAACCAGTGGCTTGGAGCGCGCTATCGTTAAGTGGTTTAATCGCAATAAAGGCTTTGGCTTTTTATCACGCGGCGAGGGGACCGAGGATATTTTTATCCACATGGAAACATTGCGCCGCTATGGCTTGGCTGAATTGCGTCCAGGGCAAGTGGTGCTAGTGCGCTTTGGTAATGGTAGCCATGGTTTGATGGCGGTGGAAATCCACCCTGATAATCCAGTGACGTTTCAAGCCCATTAATAGACCCATTCATTATGCATTATTGTCTTTGTTATCATTAAATAGCAAAGACAATGATCAGGGATAGTTTTTAAAGACGGGGGCACATGTATAAAAGCATTCTTATGCTTGCTGGGGTTTTGATGCTTACGGGTTGTTTAACCCTAAGTGGAAATTATCATATTATCGAAATTGATGCCAAGGGCAATGAAGTTCCTTCCAAGTTGCACCTTTTTGCGCAGGGAAGAGGAATTTATACTATTCGTAATGCCTATTGCGCTACAAAGCCTAATGCTATTTTGCGCATTATCAATGACGATACTGGGCAAGAATTGAAGAGCGAAAGTCCTTATCGCTGCGGTAAACGTATTTTTAATTAATAAAAAAGGCATAGCTTTTATTTAATTTTAAAAAGAGAAAATCGGGTATAATAAGTGGCAAGGAATTTTTCTCGCCTATTATTGGTTGAAATTGCGCATAGGCGCATCCTCCCCTGTGACTGCAATGGGCCGAAAAGCCGCCGCCACCATTATTATTACAAAATTTATATGGAATGTATTATTTTCCTTGCAATCATTATTACAAGAAAGTTTGTTAATTTACTGTAATTTTAATATTTCCTCTTGTTATTCTGAAAATAAGCCATAACCTTAATTATATGGCAAACATTAATCTTGATCCTCATTCACATAATTATCTTAACGGTAAACTTATCGTCGCTATGCCCCATATGGCCGATGAACGGTTTGCACGCGCCGTTATTTATATCTGCGCCCATTCACCAGAAGGCGCAATGGGTATTATTTTAAATCAGGCGCAAAATTATACTTTTCCAAGCCTTCTGATGCAGCTTCGCCTGATTGATGAGGCGGCAGCTAGTCTTTTGCCACAATATTTATGGGATTTACCAATTCGCCAAGGTGGTCCCGTTGATAGAGGGCATGGCTTTGTTTTGCATTCTGATGATTATTGTAGTGATAGTACTATGCCTGTCTCTGAAGATGTTGGCTTGACTGCAACAGTTGATATTTTGGAAGCTATTGCTCAAGGGCGCGGTCCTAAAAAATCCTTGGTGGCACTTGGCTATGCAGGTTGGAAAGAAGGGCAATTGGAAGATGAGATTGTTGATAATAGCTGGTTGATTGCGCCATGCTCTCAGTCATTGATTTTTGATGGTGCACTTGATGGGCAATATCATCGTATTCTCGCATCAATTGGTGTTAATCCTATGCATTTGGTAGGGCAGGTGGGAAATAGTTAACCTTTCATACTGCTCGTTCAATGCGCTATAATCTGTTGATTTTTAAAATCAAATTTTGCTGCCAAGTGCATATCTTAATTCATCTTTGACTAAGTCGATTTAGATATCGGGTTGATAATGGCAAAAAGATGATTAAAGAAAGATTTAGATATTTTGATGAAAAGGCTTCGCCGTATGGTGCAAGTCGCTAGCTTGTAGAGATTATCATTGCAAAAAATGCTATTGATATAAATGCTTATTATCTTTTACGGGCTTCTTTGTATTAATGTTATCAAGATGGTGTAGTGCTTATCTTATGAAATATTATAAACATAAAATTGACGGTAATCATAAGTTGAAATAGGGTTTTTGCTATTCTTACGTTTTGAAATGACACTGCTTGATAGTGTATCTGTACTTGGTATAGCAAATAATAGGAGGGGATAATAATTTTATATTTTATCAAATATTCTAAAACAATTTTGCCCAAGGAGGGCGGCATTTTTGGTTAAGCTATGCAATTCGTTTAATTAATCAATTAATTTAAAAAGCAAAATAGATAATCAAAATTAAGGGTGCAACACTGCACCCCAATGTTATTATAGCTGTATTAGGGTAATGAGATCACCAGACTTATGATCTTTAAGCTCTGATTTTTATAAACTCAATGGGTCCAAGGCGCTTTTCTGTCTGACTTAAAATTATCAGAATAAGAAACATTCGCTCTATCTGGCTTATGGGCAGGTTCCACCCGATAAGCAATGCCTTCAGCTTTAGCATAAGCAATAGCATCTTCTAACGTGTCAAATTGCACACGCAATTGGCTTTTCATGTCGGCAGATGAAGTATATCCCATTAAAGGATCAATCATTTTGGCCTGTTCTGGCTCATACTGCAAAATCCAATAACCTGTTTTAGCTTGGCCCGACTGCATTGCATTTTTTGCAGGACTATAGATACGCGCAACCATATTCACTTACCCTTCAATTTCAATTCAATTATTGAAAGCATATTATATAGAACACTATGCCAAAAAAAGAATAAAATAACCATCAAGATTATTTTATAACTTCCACTGCTAAGAATTTTGATTCTTAATCACGGCCATGGCATTCTTATCAACTTTAGTTAAGCGATACAGCCCACAATCAATTATTGCAATTAAAATAATTCTAACATGGGTTGGAAATGAAACATTTACGCTTTAGCCCCATAGATAATCAAATAGGGAATAATAAAAAATTATTTTGGGGATTAATAAAAATAGGAGAATTTTTTGGACACAATATCCAGCATCTAATAAGAATTGTTTTTTTGAAGATATATTTTTTTGATATTTAATTCTATCAAATTACTATTTAAAGTAATGGTCGGAGCGATAGGATTCGAACCTACGACCCTCTGGTCCCAAACCAGATGCGCTACCAGACTGCGCTACGCTCCGACTTTTGTTTAAGAGTTGGTGTGTCTCTCAAGCGTGTTTGCTGTCTAAAAGGTTTGCTTTGAAAGTGCAAGTCCTTTTTTTAGTTTTTTTAAAAAAAATGTCTTTTTTTTTATTTTTTTTTGAATTCTGCCGCGGCTGTGGAAAAAAGTTGGCAAAAAAAACTAAAAACTAAAATCTATTATGCGCTTGTTTGAAAATTATCGGCCAAATTTTAAAATATGCCCTGCAATTTTAACTTGGCAATTGACTATTTTCCTATGAGCGAAAACCGCCTCAATAAAATATCGACAACTATTTATAATAGTTGCTGCATTATATCGGGCTTTAAATATCATGATTCTTGCAGCAACTTTATGAATTGAGGATTTTGAAAATGACAGATATTAATAAAATAATTGCAGCCTATAGTGAGCAATTAAAAAATCCGCAAATTAAAGCCGCATATCAATATCTAATAAAGTTTATGATGCGCCTTAAAGGACTTTTTATAAGGGCCGAAGGTGAAAATTTTACGTTTGGTAATGTGTCACCTGGCTATATGGACTATAGCTATTTTCCGTTTTACAACGCCTTGCTAAAGCAGCATGGCTTGCGCTTTGGCATTGTGCTCAATCATCAAAATATGGCCTTTGAGCTATGGCTGATGGGGCAAAATATGATGATACAAAAAAAGTTTTGGCCCATTTTTAAAAACAGCCCATGGATGCAAAATTATAGCACGATGCCACGCTATAGCGCTTTGGAAGTCCAGCTTTTGAATCAGCCTGATTTCAACCATGAAAATGAGTTGATGGAGAATATTTTACAAAATGCTTCGCAGTATATAGGTGAGATTCTGGTTTTCATTGAATCTAATACCCAAACGTAAAAAGCCCTTACCTCTTATAGGAGGTAAGGGCTTTTATATGCAGCAATCAAATCTTAAAATTTAAGCGGTTTCACGCAAGATTTCACCATTAGGTTCACGCAAAACATAACCGCGCCCCCAAACAGTTTCAATATAATTTTGGCCACCAGAAACAGCATCAAGTTTTTTGCGCAACTTACAAATGAAAACGTCAATAATTTTCAATTCTGGCTCATCCATACCACCATAAAGATGGTTTAAGAACATTTCCTTGGTAAGGGTAGTGCCTTTACGCAAAGACAAAAGCTCAAGCATTTGATATTCTTTACCGGTTAAGTGAACGGGAAGACCAGAAATTTCAACTGTTTTTGCATCAAGGTTAACAATAAGGTCGCCTGTTGCAATCACGGATTGTGCGTGGCCTTTAGAACGGCGTACGATTGCATGAATGCGTGCAATAAGCTCATCTTTATGGAAAGGTTTGGTCATATAATCATCTGCACCAAAGCCAAGACCACGAACCTTATCTTCAATGCCGCCCATGCCAGAAAGGATAAGAATTGGTGTCTTAACTTTTGATAAGCGCAATGTGCGCAATACTTCATAACCCGACATATCTGGCAAATTCAAATCAAGCAAAATAATATCGTAATCATATAATTTGCCGAGATCAACGCCCTCTTCGCCCAGATCGGTAGTATAGATATTGAAGCTTTCTGACTTCAACATTAACTCGATGCTATGGGCTGTTGCATTGTCATCTTCAATCAACAATACGCGCATAATAATTTCCCTTTTCCGCAACCACGAATCGGCCGCCTCGAACAAAACATTGGGTCAATTTTTAAAATGACCCCTCAATTGAAAAAATTAACCATAAAATACAAGCAACTATTGCCCTTATTTTATCTACTTTTGGCAGCACGCGGAACTGTCGTTGCCTTGTTTGTTAATTTGCCGAAAAATGGTTAACAAATTGTTATCCAGTAATGCAAGTCCTTAAAAAAATTATCTGCGATTAACTTTCCTTAAAAAAACATAAATAAAAAAAATCATATATTTCAATTAATTAAAGTGACAACTAATAAATGACTCATAAAATGACATTTACTAAGTAATTAATATCTTTATTAAAAAACAATGAATTATAGTAAATACTATTTTGATAATAAAATTTTGCATTGGCCCTTTAAATATCGATTATATCGCAATTCTAAATGGGGTTTCACTAATGACATGTTAGCCCGTTCACTCATCAAGAACACCCCTCCAATATAATTTCACAGCATTGCCACATTTTTGTTGGTTGTTTACCTCCCTTTAAGTCTCGCCTTTTATATTCATCTCAATCAAATATTTTGCAAAAAATTTGCTGTAAGGCTTAGCTTTTTATTTGAGCATTTTTATTTTGAGGGTATTTCACATGATGAAGTTTCATAGGCTTCTTCATGATAGAGGGAGTTTATGTATGAAGCCGCGTGAAACGATTGTTAGGCTAAAACTATTCCAAGTGCGTGAAAAGCGTCGACAAATCACCCAACTTGAAACCATGGCATTTGAGTTTCAACGCATGGCTAATGAGCTTGAAACGCAAATCGCCAATGAAGAACGCAAAGCGGGCATAACCGACCATAACCATTTTGCCTATCCAACTTTTGCGGCAGCAGCGCGGCAAAGGCGTGAAAACCTATTAAACTCGGCTAATGATTTGAACATACAAAAAGCCGCAGCTCTTATTGCTTTGCAAGAAGCAGAGGCGGAACTTGCTAAGGCGCAAGCGATTGAGGTGCGCGATGGTAGTTCTATTCTTGAAGAGACAATTAGCTTTGTTCAACGCCGTTCGATGATTGGTTAATATTCTACCATCATAAGTTCTATAATTAAAATTCCATTGATTGCAAATTATTTGCGGATTGCTATTCGCAAATAATTTCTTGGTAAAATCATGCGGTTAATGCTGATAAACTTGAAGTTTTAAAAGTAAATAAAATTAAGATAGATAAAGCTAGGGGAACAAGGCGCAATGTGTCATTTTCCTGTCATATAACTTGCCTATGCAGCTGCAAGTGAGCATTTATCAGAGTAAAAATAACATTTTCACTAAAGATAGATATGCAATGAAGTTTTATCGCTTCAATTTAATTGAATGATCAAAACTATGCCTTAGCTTTTTGCTTTGCAATTGACCAATAGGTGATTAATGAGATTTGCTGAAACTTTTTCACTCTTACCATTTCTTGACACCGCTGTCTGCCTGTTAACAGCTTTTGTTCTTGGTACATTAATTGGTGCAGAGCGCCAGTATAGGCAAAGAACTGCAGGTTTACGTACCAATGTGCTTGTTGCAGTAGGGGCAGCCGCTTTTGTTGATCTTGGCCATCGTTTGGCAGGCAATGCTGAAGCCGTAAGGGTCATTTCCTATGTTGTTTCAGGTATCGGCTTTTTGGGTGCTGGTGTCATCATGAAAGAAGGCATGAATGTGCGCGGGTTAAATACCGCTGCAACTCTTTGGTGTTCGGCGGCTGTTGGTTGTTGTGCTGGCGGCGATATGGTTGCAGAAGCAACATTGCTGACTTTTTTTGTAATATTCGGCAATACAGTATTAAGGCGGCTTGTTAATCTTATCAATCGTATTCCACTAAACGAGGAAACAGGCGAAGCAACCTATGAAATTCGCTTAACGGTTAATCGCGATGCAGCACCAGAGCTGCGTGAAAAAATGGTAGACCTGTTGGAAAAGGCACAATATCCAGTAAGTGACGTTGAAATTTATGATCTATCTGGCGATAGGGTAGAGCTGATTGCAACTCTGGTAAGCACCGCCATTGATAAGGATGAAATTGAAGCGGTGGTTAACTTGCTTGAAAAAGAACGCAATGTTCACCATGCCAATTGGGAAAGCAGTACCCGCGAATAAAGACCAAGAACTGCATTAGAGCGTTTTTTTGAAAAGTGTGAAACGGTTTTCGGAAAACGCGGTGTAAACAATGGATTAGAGCGCCGAGCTGATCCAATCAGATCGAAATGCGCTCCAAGCCAACAACGCCAGTAGAAATGAAAAAAAGCGCAATACCAATATTGATATTGCGCTTTTTAAATATAGATTGGTTTAAAATAAATATATTAAGTAAGAGACTTAACGGCTTCTTCTAAAAGCACAAACATTTTTTCACGCAATTCATCTTCGCTGACAGCAACATTTGCGGCTTTAAAATCTGCCATAACTTTTTCAACAACATCATTATCGCCTGGCTCTTTCAAATCAGAAATAACAACTTCTTTAGCATAAGCATCGGCATCTGCGCCGGCTTTACCAAGCTTTTCAGCTGCCCATAAGCCAAGCTGACGATTGCGGCGTGCTTCAGCTTTGAATCGCAAATCAGCATCATGAAAAAATTTATTCTCTAACGCTTCACCGCGTTCACTCATACCACTCATTGCACCCTCCGAATTCATGGCAACAAAGAAACTTCTTTAACTACTTGCCGTATAAAAGCGTAACAATCAAGGCGCAATTGTTAAAAACTGTTGTCAATGTTGTTTTTTCTACAATCTAGGGCTGCGCATGATTGAGATTCTTTGCGATTTGCTATAGTGAGCTTAAATAGTTTATTTCAATATAGTGAAGAGAGTTGCCATGAACCGTCGTCGTCGCATTTATGAAGGTAAGGCCAAAATTCTTTATGAAGGGCCAGAACCAGGTACGCTCATCCAGTTTTTCAAAGATGATGCAACAGCATTTAATGCTAAAAAGCATGAAGTGATTGATGGTAAAGGCGTTCTTAATAATCGTATTTCTGAACGTATATTTACACTGCTAGAAGAAATAGGTATTCCTACCCATTTCATCAAAAGTATTAATATGCGTGAACAGCTCATTCATGCGGTTGAAATAATTCCCCTTGAAGTTGTTGTTCGCAATATTGCCGCGGGTTCTATTTCTAAGCGTTTAGGCATTGAGGAAGGCACACCATTACCAAGCCCAATTATTGAGTTTTATTTCAAAAAAGATGAACTTGATGATCCAATGGTTTCAGCAGAACATATTTTTGCTCTTGGCTGGGCAAGCCCTTCTGAGCTTGAAGAAATTATGGCGATTGCAAGCCGTATCAATGATTTCCTTAGCGGACTTTTCATTGGCATAGGCATTCGTCTTGTTGATTTTAAAATGGAGTTTGGTCGCCTTTGGGAAGGCGATATGATGCGCATTGTCCTTGCTGACGAAATTTCCCCTGATTCTTCGCGTCTTTGGGATGTTAATACCAATGATAAACTGGATAAGGATCGTTTCCGCCGCGACATGGGTGGCCTCGTTGAGGCTTATCAAGAAGTTGCTCGTCGTCTTGGCATCATTAACGAAAATGAAGCACCGCGCCCTAAAGGTCCGGTATTGGTGAAATAGCTCACCTGCACTTACTGACATGAATTTATAGGCTTTTATTTTCACTTAAATGAGCCATTTATTTGCCTTTATATGGCATTTGTTGCACCTTTAGTGAAAATATAGCCTATAAATGCTATTCTTATAATTCCATTGGTTATTAAATCTCTTATGCGCGTCAACAAGCCATAAATCAGCCAAGTAGAAAGATTACAAGTTATGAAAGCCCGTGTCACCGTTACCCTTAAAAACGCTGTTCTTGACCCACAGGGAAAAGCCATTGTTGGTGCCTTGGAAGCACTTGATTTTAGTGGTGTTAATTCTGTTCGCCAAGGCAAAGTCTTTGATATTGAACTTGCAACCAATGACAAAGCCGTTGCCCAAAGCGAATTGCAAGCCATGTGCGAAAAACTATTAGCCAATACTGTTATTGAAAATTTCACCATCGAGATTTTATAATTTCAAAGCAAATTGCCTATAATGCAAGCTGCTTAGACCGCCAGTTTATTATATTATAGGCAATTTTAAGATCATAATTTGTGCTGCACTTTAGCTTAAAATCCGCTTATACCAGAAAAGTGCTCTTGGTTATCTTCAAGGATTTGCAAATGAAAACGGCTGTTATCCAGTTACCAGGCTTAAATCGCGATCGTGATATGATCACCGCTTTGAGCGATATTTCAGGCACCAAACCAATCACTGTTTGGCAAACAGAAACAACCATTCCTGATGTTGATTTAATCGTTATTCCGGGCGGTTTTTCTTATGGTGACTATTTGCGCTGTGGTGCAATTGCTGCACGTATGCCGGTTATGCAAGCAATTAAGGAAAAAGCCGCTAAAGGCGTTAAAGTTCTCGGCGTATGCAATGGTTTTCAAATTCTGCTTGAGGCGGGTCTTTTACCGGGTGCTTTAATGCGCAATACATCGCTAAAATTTGTTTGTCGCGAAGTAAAGCTTGAAATCGCCAATGCAAATACAGCTTTTACAACCGGCTACCAACAAGGGCAAATTATTCGCTGTCCCGTTGCCCATCATGACGGCAATTACTTTACCGATAGTGAAAGCCTAAAGCAGCTTGAAGATAATGGTCAGGTAGTTTTACGCTATGCACAAAACACTAATCCTAATGGTTCACTCAACGATATTGCTGGGATCATCAATAAGCAAGGTAATGTGCTTGGTATGATGCCGCATCCTGAAAATCTTATTGAAAAGGCCCATGGCGGCGATGATGGACGCGCCTTTTTTGCTGGCGCTTTAGGTATTGCAGCATGAAATTCATAAAGGAAACCATAGTACTTGGAGTGTGTTTGCTAGGTGTTTCAGCCTGTTATAGGGTTACTCTACCTGTTGAGCCACCGGTTTTTAACAGCCAACATGCAGCTTTACCAACCATGGAGCACATTGCTTTAACCGCTAATCGCTGCTGGTTTAAATCAGGGGATAATGCATTCAAGGCCTATCGCCTTGCACCTGAATTGCAATCCTATAGTGGCAAGCCTCGTATTTTGCTTGTTGCATATAACAGACCAACTGATCGGCCACTTTTGGTGGTGGAAGCCATGGGCAGCCCTGCACAAGTTGCGCATTATGGTCCGCTAATGGACAGTAGTTTAAGCAGCAGAATAACAGATAATATCAAACGCTGGACTGCTGGCGACAATAAATGTTGAACGAATAAAACGAATGTTGAACGAATAAAATCAACCAAGCCTTATAAAAATAAAATGGGTTTGGTTGAAATAGATCAAGAGCCAACAGATTATATGAAATACCCTTTAAAGGGTAAAATATAGCAAGCTGTTGTAAGGACAAACATTAATAGATAGTTTGATTGGCTAGACCAACAATTATTTATTATCACTTAGGGAATACGGAGCCCAAACCTGATGAGCCTTGGCAATGATGTTGCAATAACCCCTGAACTTATCGCAGCGCATGGATTGCAGCCTAATGAATATGCCCGTATTATCGAGCTTATCGGCCGTGAACCAAGCTTTACTGAACTTGGCATTTTTTCCGCTATGTGGAATGAGCATTGCTCTTATAAATCATCAAAAAAATGGCTACGTACCCTGCCTATTGATGGTGATTGCGTCATCCAAGGGCCGGGTGAAAATGCTGGCGTTGTCGACATTGGCGAGGGCGATTGTGTGGTTTTCAAAATGGAAAGCCATAATCACCCATCTTATATTGAGCCATATCAGGGCGCAGCAACCGGCGTTGGTGGTATTTTACGTGATGTTTTCACCATGGGTGCGCGTCCAGTAGCTGCCATGAATGCGCTGCGTTTTGGTGAGCCAAGCCATCCGCGCACCAAACACCTTGTTTCTGGTGTTGTTTCAGGTGTTGGTGGCTATGGTAATGCCTTTGGGGTTCCAACCGTTGGCGGTGAAGTTAATTTTGATAAAAGATATAATGGCAATATTTTGGTCAATGCTTTTGCAGCAGGTATTGCCAAAACCAATGCGATTTTTTATTCTAAGGCTGAAGGTGTTGGGCTTCCCGTTGTATATCTTGGCGCCAAAACTGGCCGTGATGGTGTTGGTGGCGCAACTATGGCATCTGCCGAATTTGATGATTCGATTGAAGAAAAACGTCCCACAGTACAAGTTGGCGATCCATTTACTGAAAAATGCTTGCTTGAAGCCTGCCTTGAATTAATGGCAACCGGCGCAGTGATTGCTATTCAAGATATGGGAGCGGCGGGTCTTACCTGCTCAGCCGTTGAGATGGGCGCTAAGGGTGATCTTGGTATTGAGCTTAATCTTGATCTTGTGCCAGCCCGCGAAGCAAATATGACCGCTTATGAAATGATGCTATCAGAAAGCCAGGAGCGTATGCTCATGGTGTTGCTGCCAGAAAAAGAAGCTGAAGCTGAAGCAATTTTTAAAAAATGGGGTCTTGATTTTGCAATTTGTGGTAAAACCACGGATGATCTGCGTTTCCGCGTCCTTCATCAAGGTGTTGAAGTTGCCAATTTGCCAATTAAAGAGCTTGGTGATGAAGCGCCAGAATATGATCGTCCTTGGGTGGAACCAAAGCTTCCAGCTGCACTAAATGATAACGAAATTGCTGACCAAGGCGATTTCGGCAGTGATCTTTTAAAATTGTTAGGCTCACCTGATTTATCGTCACGGCGCTGGGTTTATGAACAATATGACACCTTAATCCAAGGCAATAGCCTTGTTTGCCCTGGCGGCGATGCCGGCGTCATTCGTGTTGACAGCAATGATAAACGCGCACTTGCATTTTCATCTGATGTTACCCCACGCTATTGTGAAGCCTCCCCATATGAAGGGGGCAAGCAAGCCGTTGCTGAATGCTGGCGCAATATTACTGCAACAGGAGCAACGCCCCTTGCTTCAACCGATAATTTGAATTTTGGCAATCCTGAAAAGGCTGAAATTATGGGGCAGTTGGTTTTTGCCATTAAAGGCATTGGTGAAGCTTGTAAGGCACTTAATTTCCCAATCGTTTCGGGTAATGTGTCGCTTTATAATGAAACCAATGGTGAAGCTATTTTGCCAACACCGACCATGGCGGGCGTCGGCATTATTGCTGACTGGGCGCATATGGCCACTATTGGCGGCATGCAAGAGGGTGATATATTATTGCTCATTGGCGGTGATGGTCGCCATCTTGGCCAATCGATTTATTTGCGCGATATTTTAGGGCGCACGGAAGGCTTACCGCCTAAGGTTGATCTTTCTGTAGAAAAGCGAAATGGCGATTTTGTTCGCTCGCTTATAGAAAAAAGCTTGGTCACAGCATGTCATGATATATCCGATGGCGGCTTGGCAATTAGCCTTGCTGAAATGTGCATCAAATCTGAAAAAGGTGCAAAGGTAACGCTGGGCAATGGCACGCGGGTTAGTGAGTTATTTGGTGAGGATCAAGCGCGCTACGTAATAGCAATTAACCCTGAAAATCTTGATGATATTACCAACCGCGCTTATTTAAACGGCATTGAACTGCGCCAACTTGGCCAAGTTGAAGGATCGATGCTTGATATTGCTAATTGCTTCAGCCTGTCGGTTGAACAATTAAACAATTGCTTTGAAGGTTGGTTCCCTGACTTTATGGGACAAGAATAAGTCATTGCTGAAGCCTCAATTGAATTAGATATTCATTTGGGGCTTTATTTTTAAGATAGCTTTTTAAAACAAGCAGTGTTGTTGGTACTGCCATAGTGATTTGACATTTAACTAACAGCCATTATATTATTGTAACAATTCAAAATAGGAGAATTTCTCATGGCAATGGACGCGCATGCGATTGAAAAGCTCATTCGCGAGGGCATACCTGATGCCAAAGTAACTATTCGCGATCTTGCTGGCGATGGTGAACATTATGCTGCTGAAGTTATTGCGGAAAGCTTTCGCGGCAAAAGCCGTGTTGCGCAGCATAAAATGGTATATGATGCATTGCAAGGCAATATGGGCGGTGTATTGCATGCCCTTGCATTGCAAACCAGTGTGCCAGAATAATTTGCGTTATTATTAAGTTAAATCGCATATTTTTTAAAGATGACTATGGTTAAGTAAAAGAAACTTACCATATAAAAAGTTAAATATTAAATCACGCAAGGTTGCTTTTTAATGGTAAAGCACTTGAAATAATGCAGCTATTAGCCCCAAAGCTGCGCAGGAAGGATTATAGAATGACCGGCATGAATGATTTCATTGATAATGAAGTTAAGAGCAATGATATTGTACTTTTCATGAAAGGTACGCCCGGCTTTCCACAATGTGGTTTTTCAGGCCAAGTCGTTCAAATTCTCGATTATCTTGGTGTTGCCTATAAGGGCGTAAATATTCTCACATCTGACGAATTGCGCCAAGGCATTAAGGAATATTCCAATTGGCCAACAATTCCTCAGCTTTATGTTAAGGGTGAATTTGTTGGCGGTGCTGACATTGTGCGTGAAATGTTCCAACAGGGTGAACTTAAAACATTGTTGGAAGATAAAGGCATTAGCGTACAAAACGCTTAAATTTTTTATATTGAAAAAAGGGGAACCATTCGTTGAGATTGGTTCCCCTTTTTTATTATTTATATATTATGGAATTAGAACTTAACTAGCCATATGCGTTAAGATCTATGAGTACCTCTCACGGCCGTGTCTTTTTTTGGGGCGGCTATTGGGTTGAATAAAGCACTCTATGATAGTTCATTTTGATATTCTGGATGCAGACCAAAAAAATAGCATTGTTATTATTGGTGTCATATCCATCAAAGTTCTAGGCTCGCTTAAAGGTGTAGGTTAGGCATAACTCAAACAAGGTTTGGTTGAAAATATAGGATTTCATTAAGCTGTTGTTTGTTTTCCTGCCGCGTTTTCACTTTATTGGTTCTACCACCCTAAGACTACTATTTTAAAAATTTGGGCTTTAAGCATGAAAAACCTTGACCGGGTTGCATAGCTTCATGCATAAAAAGCGTACGCAAGGGCGAAAACTGTCGCAAAAGCTCAAGACCACCACTGCGCACCATTTGCACAGGTAGAAAATCTGATAATAAAGCACGGTTAAGCAAGTGCACAAAGCCAGTACGCGCCCAAATGTCGGGCTTGCGGTGACGGTTATAATCGCTGATTGCATCGTCCGAGCCGGGATCTTCGAGGTTTTTTGCTGCGGCATTTGTCAAATCAACAACATCGCGAATTCCAAGGTTTAAACCTTGTGCGCCAATAGGCGGGAATACGTGCGCAGCCTCACCAACAAGGATTGTTCTATTACGGGCAAAATATTTAGGCACTGCGCCGCCCATCGGCCATGCTTGCACGGGTGTTTCAATGGTTACTTTACCAAGCATTGAGCCCATTTTTTCTTCAATTTCTTTGGCTAAAGCCTCTGGCCCAAGGCCTAATAGTCTATTAGCTTTTTTGGGCTTTTGCACCCAAACGAGGCTCGATTTATTGCCAGGTAATGGCACTTGCGTAAACGGCCCTTCACTGGTGTGAAATTCGGTTGAGGTGTTTAGGTGTGGTAATGGGTGTGAAAAGCTTAAAATGACGGCAGTTTGTGGATAGGCCCATTGCCGTGTTTCAATGCTGGCAGCTTCTCTTGCTGCTGAGTTTCTTCCATCTGCTGCAACTAGCAATTGGGTGGTAATCACATCACCATTATCAAGGGTAACCTGCACTCCATTATCTAAATGTTCATAGTGGGTGACATGGTTTGGTAATTGTTTTATTTTTTCGCACTGCTCCACCGCAGTTTTTAAAGCAGCATTCAGTGAAATATTAGGAATGTTAAAGCCAAAAGCTTGCTCGTTTATTTCACTTGCACGAAATGTAACACAGGGCGAGCGAATAAGCCGCTTGGTGCCATCAATGATCCGCATGGTAGCAAGTGGGGCAGCTTTGCTTGCCAAATCTTGCCAAATGCCAATTTCATCAAGCTGTTTGATGGCTGGCATCATAAGTGCGGTGGTGCGCATGTCATTTTGGTCGGTGCTTGGACCAATGAGTAAAATATTATCAAAATGTCCCGCCAATTTAAGTGCCGCAAACATTCCAGCAGGTCCCGCGCCAACAATGGCGATTTTGCTTTTGGTGTTGGGAGAAATATCGGCATCTTGCATGACAGCATCCTTTTCATTTCATTATTTTGGCAATCTATCATTTATTTTTTGCAATAAAAAGCAAAGATTGACGGAGCTTTTGTTCAATAGGCATATTTTATATAGATATTTTGTGCCACATTTATCATAAACACCTATATTAGCGCGCTAATGCCGTAATCACTCCATTTGAGACTATTTTGATTTGATTGTGTCATAAAACCTTAGTTTTGCACTTGATAAGCTGTTATACAAGGTGGTGCCTTTGATTAAAAAATGAATATTGGTTGCTTTATTACAATTCTTTGTTGTAGCTCTTTCACTTTAATACTATTAAAAGTGCAAGATCCGCTTTTGCGGATGGATTAAACAGGGATGATGCTCGCGTGAAAAATAGTTTTTCTGAAAAGATAAAAGATGGCAAAGAACGCCTATTGGCAAAAAAGGTAACTATGCCACAGGCGCGAGCCTTTTCGGTACATCTTTTAACTGCATCGGGATCATTTTTAGCTTTCTTATCGCTTGTTGCAGCGTCTGAAAAACAGTGGACAGCCATGTTTTGCTGGTTGGGGCTTGCTTTATTTGTTGATGGGATTGATGGCCCGATAGCAAGAAAACTTGACGTAAAATATGTTTTGCCGACTTGGTCTGGCGAATTATTGGATAATATTATTGATTACGTCACTTATGTGCTTATTCCTGCCTTTGCGCTTTATCAACGCGGCTTCATGGGCGAGGGGCTATCATTTTTATCAGGCGCGATCATTGTGATTAGCAGTGCAATCTATTACGCCGATACTGCAATGAAGACGAAAGAAAATTTCTTCAAAGGCTTTCCTGTTGTGTGGAATATGGTGGTTTTCACGCTTTTTGTGCTGTCGCCCGGTGAGTGGGTGGCTTTTGGTGTTGTTGTGTTTGCAGCGGTTTTATCCTTTGTGCCGATATATTTTCTCCACCCAGTTCGGGTTGTGCGGCTGCGACCGTTAAATTTAAGCGTCTTTTTAGCGTGGTGTGGCTTTGGTGTTGTTGCATTGTTTTATAACCTTGAAGCGCCTTATTGGACAAAGTTAGGTCTGATGATTACCAGTATTTATATTTTTGGTATTGGTTTTATTTTGCAGCTTTTTCCAAAATTTGGACTTAGGTCAAAATCATAAGCATTTTGCGCAGGATGAAGTTTTAGAGCGTTTTTTGAAAAGTGTGAAGCGGTTTTCGGACAAAAAACGCGAAGTAAACAATGCATTAGAGCGCCGATCTGATCCAATCAGATCGAAATGGGCTCTAAAATAATGGCAGCCATATAGAATATTATTGACTTTGAATTGTACCTATTTTGTAAAATATCAATAAAACTGATTTGTTACATTGCGTGATCAACTATATGATTCATTTAGGTGATTTTAAAAAATACTCGTATTCGTGGGTTAATTTTGGCAATTTATTCAACTTTTTTAAATTATATGATAACATTTTAGCTTAAGGCTCCAAAGGGATAAATATTAACTATAATTTAATGGAAAAATAGAGTTTTGTAGCTGATTTGTCTTAAAAATCAATTGCTTATATTAGGGATTTAAAGGTATTAGTCAAAGCATTGTTGATAAGCGTGAAAGCGTGCTTGCTACCACTAATCGCAATATGTTACCAAATTGTAACATTATTTGATTTAAACAATTTGTGTCTATGCGGCTAGTTTCTGGTTGGTCGTCAACAAAACCTCATCGCTAGGGTTTGCGATTTGGTTGCGGTTTCATTACAGAGCGGACGAAACATGAAGCAAAAATTACGAAAATTATCTCAAAGCTCCGCATCAACAGCGGTTAAGCTTACAGGGTTTGTTGTGTTGGTAGCTGGTTTGACAGCTTGTAATTCTACAGGTCCGCTATTTCCAAGCGAGAAAGAATTAGTACGTACAACACCCGTTAAAGATGTAGAATATGGTGCACCGCTACCTGGTGTAAAAATTTTTCAAAATGCCGAAGCCCAAATAGCTCGCAAAGCAGGGCGCGTTTTTGTTGGAAAGCCTTATAAGGTTAATGGTCAATGGTTTTACCCTAAGGCTGAAATTGGTTATAGCAAAGTAGGGCGCGCTTCTTGGTATGGCGCAGGATTCCACGGCCGTAAAACGGCAAATGGCGAAATCTTTGATATGAACCATTTGACTGCCGCGCATCCTACTATGCCTTTGCCAAGCTATGCAAGGGTTACCAATTTAAAAAATGGTGCATCTGTCATTGTACGGGTTAATGATCGTGGGCCCTTTGCTCATAATCGCTTAATTGATCTTTCTAAAAAAGCCGCTGAGACTTTGCATTTTGCAAATCGTGGTGTTGCTGATGTTAAGGTTGATTATATTGGCCCAGCACCTGCGCAACCCCGTAAAGACGGTTATTTATTGGCTTCCTATCGTGGGCCAAATCAAAACGCAAACTCTGCTGCTGCCTTTGTTGCAATTGAGGATAATCACAAGAATAACGAAGCTGAAAAAGCCGTTAAGGCTGTGGTAAAAGACAGTTTTGATTTGTCAGAAGCAAAGCCTGCTCTTAATTTAGCGCCGCGTTTAACTTCTGCCTATGTTGAAGAATATATTGCATCAGGACGCAACAGTGATATTTTTGCGCAAATTTTGCGTGATGAAGGTGCATATTCACACGCTAAACAAGAATTGATTACTTTGGGCAATTTTGCCAATAAAAACGATGTTAATGAAATTGCTCAAAAGCTCAAATCTTTTGGTGATGTTAAGTTTGTTGAAGATAAAGACCAAAATGGCAATGTAATTTACTCTGCTAATCTCATGGTTAAAAACAATCTTGATGAAGCACTTGATGCTGCATGGTCAGCCGGTGCGAATGATGCGTTTATTGTGAGAGATCATTAGGTTTTTGTAATACCAAACTTTGTTTTATGTTAAGTAATTACTAAAATTATTTAAGGCTGCGCGTCAAAGGACGCGCAGCCTTTATTATTGTATGAATTTAAAAAATATTAATAATGCCTCGTTAAGAATGGTGAAATATCGACTTTTAGATAAAATTATAAGGAATGATTGGGACTATTGGGGTATGAAATTAATAAGCAAAAATTTTACCAATCATTTTTATCAGCGATTTTTCATCGCCATTTCGCTATTTTTGGTTTGCTTTTGGCTTATTTTTTTAAGCATGCCAGCTTTTTCAGCTATAGCGGACAAAGATTTTGAAACAAGTGCGGCGCAGGCATTATTGGTAGATAAAGAAACTGGAAGTGTTTTATTTGAAAAACAAGCCAATAGTCGCATAGCGCCTGCTTCACTTGCCAAATTGATGAGTGCAGAAGTTATTTTACATGCACTTAAGCATAATAAATTTTCATTAGATGATGAATATATCATTTCCGAAGATACGTGGCGGCGCGGCGGTGCACCATCACGTACAACCACAATGTTTGCGGCGGTAAAAAGCAAGGTAAGTGTTAATAATTTGTTGCAGGGCTTAATTGTCCTACAAGCCAATGACGCGGCCCTTGCATTGGCTGAAGGTGCATTTGGTAGTGAAGAAGCTTTTGTTAATAAAATGAATGAGAGAGCGGCGGAAATTGGTCTAAAAAATAGCCATTTTGTCAATGCAACTGGCCTACCGCAAGACGGGCAATATACCACACTTAAAGATTTGGCCTTGCTTGCTGCTTATTTAGAAAAAGAATATCCTGATCAGATAACGCTTTATAGCCAACCAGCATTTGAGTGGAACAAAATATTTCAGCGTAACCGCAATCCGTTAGTGGCGGCCAATATTGGCGTTATTGGTATGGCTAATGGCTTTACGCAGGGGCAGGGCTATTCGATTTTCTTATCAGTTGAAAAAAATGACCGTAAGTTATTTCTTGCACTTGCTGGTGTGCCCAAAGAAAAAGAGCGCAATGAAGAGGCAATCCGCATTATCACTTGGGCAATGAATGAATTTGTAAGTCGTCTCGTTTTTGATAAGGGAGAAAACATCGGGCAAGCCAAACTATTTGGCGGCGACAATACCACTATTGGCCTAAAGGTTAATGAAGTCGTTGCTGTCTTGATACCAAAAACCAAGATAAAACAAGTAGAGGCTAAAATTACCTATGAAGGGCCAATTACGGCACCGGTGGAAGCCAATAAACGAGTTGGTTTGGTTAAAATTTTGCTTAATGGCGATAGTATTCTTGAACGGCCAGTATTTACGGGCGAAACTGCGACAGAGGCAAGCATAACCCAAAAGGCAAAAAATTCCCTTTATGAGCTTTCCATTGGTTGGATTAGGGCTTATTGGAATTAATCGGTTCTTACGCTTTTATATTTAAAGTTTAATCCATCATAAGTCTTTAAGGAAATGAAGGAATAGTATTTTGCAGCAAGGTTTTTTTATTTCTTTTGAAGGTGGCGAAGGTGCAGGTAAATCAACGCAAATAAAACGCCTAGCAAAAGCACTTGAACAAAAGGGCTATGATTTGGTCATTACCCGTGAGCCGGGTGGCACAGCAGGGGCAGAGGCGGTGCGCTATGTATTGCTAAGCGGTTACGGTGAAAAATATGGTGCTTCACTTGAAGCAGCCTTGTTTGCCGCTGCAAGAGCTGACCATATTGATGTTTTGATCGAGCCGGCATTAAAATCTGGTAAAATTGTGCTATGTGACCGCTTTATTGATTCAACCCGTGTTTATCAGGGCACAGCTTCACCGCAACTTGCCACAACGGTTGATGCACTTGAACAGGCCGCAATAAAGAACATACGGCCAAATATTACTTTTATCCTTGATTTGCCGGCAGAAGTGGGCTTAGCACGAGCAAATTCGCGCCGTAGTGCAGATAGTGCGGTTGATCGGTTTGAAAAAGATGATGTTTTAATTCATGAAAATCGGCGTCAGGCATTTCTTGATATTGCACAAAAAGAGCCAGATCGCTGCGTGATTATTGATGCAGAGGGCGATATAGACCAAATTGCAAATGAAATTTTGTCTTGTGTAGAACAAAAATTACATCAAACACAATGATTAAAATAGGCTTTTTGCTTCATAAAAGTATAAAGCTATTATAGTGAGCGTTGAAGGCATTTTCGCCGCATGACATTTGAGGTTAAGATGAACGACATTGTTAGTATTCCACAATATGATGATATTGATGGAATCATCAGTCCTGCACAAAATGCTTTCTTTGTCGGTCATGAGGCGCAACGTGCGTTTCTTGCGCAAATGCTGGACGAAAACCGCTTGCATCACGCGCTATTAATGGAAGGCGCAAGGGGCATTGGTAAGGCAAGTCTTGCCTATCGCCTTGGTTATATTTTATTGGCAAAAAACATTGCTGCCAATAGTATAATGGCGCAAGATCTTCGTGATATTATTAATGATGACGCTGCAATAAATTTTGAAAATAAAAATATTTGGCGCAAAATTGCCCAGGGTGCTCACCCTAATCTTTTGCATATATCACGGGCGTTTGACCCTAAAACACAAAAGTTTCGTGGGGCAATCACTATTGATGATATTCGTAAGATTACCCATTTTTTACAGCAAACCTCATCTAATAATGATTGGCGCATCGTCATTATCGACTCTGCGGATGATATGAATAGAAATGGCGCTAATGCGCTGTTAAAAACCTTGGAGGAACCACCAAAGCGCACTATTTTTATGCTTATTTCCCATAATGCTGGGCGACTTTTGCCCACCATTCGTTCGCGTTGTCAGGCAATAATGTTTAAGCCATTGGATCATAATGATTTACAAAAGGCATTAGGTCATGCTGCAGGTTTTGATAATGGATCTGCACAAATGCAAGATAATGACGAATTAATTGCCAATTCTGAAGGAAGCGTTCGTAAGGCGGCTTTAATGCTAGCTTATGGCGGGCTTGATATTATCCATGCGGTTGAAGATATTTTAAACAATAAGGCATTTTCAGTTGATGGTGCTTTTAAGCTTGCCAGCGTGTTATCAGCCAAAGATGCCGAAGTGCAATTTTCGTTTTTTATTGATTATGTGCTTGATCGTGTGGCGCAATTGTCGCGTGATAAAGCCATTGGTGGCGATCTAGCAACGGGTGAAAAACTATCACAATTCTGGATTGAGATTGAGCAGCAAATACGTGATGCCACCGCCTATAATCTCGATAAAAGGCAATCTATCCTTGTTCTCTTGCAAAAACTACATCAAAATTTGAACGACTGTTTGGGTTAATCATAGAATTATATTATCTTTTTAGGTGACAAAGGCAAAATCTAGCATTATGTCTTTAAAGAAAAGGCGATAATGTTTCTAATCTTGTCTCGTCAGATAATCATGATAAAAATCGTCTCTGACCTTAGTTGAAAAAATATTCAATATTGATTGAAAATATTACGCCAAGGGTTGCAAAACATTAGGAAGACAACAGCAATAAGGCTTGGTCGCCCAATTTTTGTAACCATTTTTTAATATTGTAACCATTCGGGCCGCTATTTGAGCGTGCGCCGTAAGAGATAATGAAGACTGAAGTTAAATGCGTGAAAAATATTATATAACGACACCAATCTATTATCCTAATGGCGAGCCACATATTGGCCATGCATATAATGCTATTGCCACCGATAGTATGGCGCGGTTTCAGCGCCTTGACGGCAAGGATGTTTTTTTTCTGTCAGGTACGGATGAGCATGGTCTAAAAATGCAGCAGACAGCGGAAAAGTTAGGCATTACTCCGCAGGAATTGGCCGATAAAAATTCAGCCGTTTTCCAAGAAATGCTAGCATCATTGAATATTTCTAATGATGATTTTATCCGTACCACCCAAAAACGCCATTATGACGCTTGTCAGACCTTATGGAAAATTTTGGAAGATAATGGTGATATTTATCTTGATACCTATGCTGGTTGGTACTCGGTTCGTCAAGAAGCCTATTATGATGAAAAAGATACGATTGTTGGTGAAGATGGTATTCGCCGCGAAACTGAAGTTGGTTCACCGGTTGAATGGAACGAGGAAGAAAGCTATTTCTTCCGCTTGTCAAAATATCAAGACAAATTGCTAGATTATTATGAAAAGCACCCTGAATTTGTTGGGCCAAATGAGCGGCGCAATGAGATTATGAGCTTTGTGCGCTCTGGTTTACGTGATTTATCAGTTTCGCGGACCAATTTTTCTTGGGGTGTTCCAGTACCGGGTAATTCTAAACATATCATGTATGTTTGGCTTGATGCGCTTACCAATTATTTAACCGCAACAGGCTATCCAGATCCAAATGCGCCGCGTGCTGGGTTTTGGCCAGCCAATGCACACATTATCGGCAAGGATATTGTTCGCTTCCATGCTATTTATTGGCCAGCTTTTTTAATGTCTGCTGGTATTGAATTGCCTAAGCGGGTTTTTGCCCATGGCTTTTTGCTCATGCGCGGTGAAAAAATTTCAAAATCGGTTGGTAATGTCATTGATCCTTTTGCAATTACTGCGCAATATGGCGTTGATTCCATTCGTTATTTCCTCTTGCGTGAGGTATCCTTTGGCCAAGATGGCGTTATTAACAATACCGCGATTATCAACCGCATTAATGCCGATCTTGCCAATGACCTTGGCAATCTTGCCCAGCGCTCTTTATCAATGATTGCTAAAAATTGCGATGGAAAAGTGCCAAATAAGGGTGAGTTATTAGCGCAAGATAGTGAGATTTTAGATAAGGCTAGCGAAGTGGTTAACACTGCTCGTGACGCAATGGCAAAGCAGGCGCCGCATTTGGCGTTAACAGCTATTTTTGCGGTCATTTCTGATGCTAATCGCTATTTTGCGGGTGAAGAGCCTTGGGCTTTGCGCAAAACGGATCCAGAACGTGCTGATACTGTCCTTTATGTAACCGCTGAAATATTGCGCCGTGTGGCAATTCCTTTGCAGGCCTTTATGCCCGCATCAATCGACAAATTGCTTGAACTTTTAAATATTGGCGAAGATCATCGTATGTTAAGCGATGTTGCAAGCCAGTGGATTGCGCCGGGAACTGCATTGCCAAGTCCAAGCGGTATTTTCCCACGTTATAAGCTTGAAGAGCTTGAGGGTTAAATTATGTTGATTGATAGCCATTGTCATCTCGATTTTGATGATTTTGCTCCCGAGCTTGATGAGGTAGTAGAACGCGCTCATCAAGCTGGTGTTAAGCGCATGGTGACAATTTCTACCCATGTGCACCAGTTTGATCGTATTATTCGCATTGCCGAAAAATATGAGCATGTTTTTTGCTCAGTAGGGACGCATCCCAATAGCGCCCATGAAGAACCCGATATTACCGCAGAAGACCTATTGGCATTAACCAGCCATGCAAAAGTGGTTGCGATTGGTGAAGCTGGTCTTGATTATCATTATGATTATGCAACACCGCAGCAACAAAGAACGAGCTTTCTTCATCATATTGATGCAGCGCGACGCAGTGAATTACCATTGGTCATTCATTCCCGTAATGCCGATGAAGATATGGAAGCGATTTTGCGTGAAGAAATGGCAAAGGGAAAATTCAAATTTATTTTGCATTGCTATTCTTCTGGTATGCAATTGGCAAAGGCAGGCATTGAGCTTGGCGGCTATTTATCTTTTTCAGGAATATTGACCTTTAAGGGCGCACCAGAAATTCGTGAGGTTGCAAAAATTGTGCCTTTGCAGCAATTATTGGTAGAGACCGATGCGCCTTACCTTGCACCAGTTCCTTATCGTGGCAAGCGCAATGAGCCTTCTTATGTGGTGAAAACGGCGGAAGTTTTGGCAGAGCTGCGCTCTCTTAGCTATGAAGAATTGGCTAAAATTACAACCGATAATGCATTTCGGCTTTTTTCAAAAATGCTGTGATTGGTTAAACAAAATAGGATGACTGAAATATCTGCAAAAGATAAATTGCGATTTACCATTTTAGGCTGCGGTTCCTCGCCAGGGGTGCCGCGACCTAACGGTGATTGGGGTTCTTGCGATCCCTTAGAGCCTAAAAACCTTCGCTATCGCACCTCGCTATTGGTTGAGCGTGTTAGCGCAAATGGCAAAACTAGCGTTGTAATTGATACAGGGGCTGATTTTCGCTCTCAAGCCATTGATGCTGGCATCACCAATCTTGATGGAGTAGTTTATACTCATCCCCATGCAGATCATATTCATGGCATTGATGATTTACGCACTTTTGGCATTGGACAAAATAAGCTAATTGATGTTTATAGCGATGCTGCTACGTTAAATCGCTTGCATGAAGCCTTTGGTTATTGTTTTAAAACCCCCACGGGGTCAAACTATCCACCCATATTACGCGCCCATCACATTGGTCCTTATGACGATTTTAAAATTAATGGGGCAGGGGGTGAATTAGAGTTTCAAACCCATTTGCAAACCCATGGCGATATTCACTCGCTTGGTTTCCGTATGGGGAATGTCGCTTATTGCACCGATGTGAGTGCCTTTCCAGAAGAAAGTTTAACTAAGCTATTTGATCTTGATGTGCTTATTATAGGTGCTTTGCAATATCAACCACATCCAAGCCATTTTTCACTTTCGCAAGCTTTGGATTGGATTGATTATTTGCGGCCAAAACGTGCCATATTAACCCATATGCATATTTATCTTGATTATCGCACTGTTTTGCACGAAACGCCAGATTATGTTGAGCCAGCTTATAATGGCTTGCAATTTGAGGTTGGTTGCTAAGTCCTACCTCTTAGCTTCGGCAAAAGCAGCATCTTGTTGGCTTTATGCGCTTTGTAGCTTTAATGATAAAGACAGCTTGTTTGTTTAACAACTGTAAGTGGCAGCATTTTATAGAATTAAAGATTTATTTTAGACATAAAAAAACACGGCTAAAAGCCGTGTTTTTAAACATAATTTATAAAAAATTATTTGATCTTTGTTTCGCGAAACTCAACGTGTTTTCTTACGATTGGATCATATTTGCGCTTTGTCATCTTATCGGTCATTGTACGGCTGTTCTTTGTTGTTACATAGAAAAAGCCGGTTTCTGCCGTCGACAAAAGCTTGATTTTGATTGTATTAGCTTTAGCCATAATAGAGAATCCTGTCTATTTGAATCACCACACCGCCTGAATGACCCGTGGCCTAAGACGATTTTGTCGCGACAATAAGCATTCAGGATAAAAAGTCAAGAGCGTGTTAACCTTACAACCAATCTTATTACAACTAAAGCGACATAAAGACCGAAAAAAAGTGCCATTGCCATGGAAAAACCGGTTACGGGAAAGATTTCCATAGCTTGTCCAATGATCGATGGGCCAATTAACATGCCAATACCATAGCAAAAAATGAAAGCTGCATTGGCGGCCGCAAGATCGCTGCCTTTGAGTCTTGCCCCCAATTGGGCAAGGCCAATGGTATAAAGGCCAGCTGATACACCACCTAACACAAATAAAACCGCCCCAAGTAAATAATAATGCTGCGTGATGAATGGCACGAGTAAAGTGCCAATAAGGCCAATGATTGCGCAACCAGCTAAGGCATAGCGGCGGTCGGGCAACCGATCGCTAATCATGCCAATTGGTACCAAAAGCAGCACATTGCCCAAAGCAAGCAAGGTTAAAAAATGTCCAGCCTGCGCTTCGCTATAGCCCAAATTTAATGAAAATGGCGCGATTAGGGTAACCGCACCCAGCTGAACAGCGCCGTAAACCAGCACCGCCATGGTTGATGTTGGCACTTTGAAAATAAATGGCAAAAATGGCACGTGTTCGCTGTCTTTGAAATTAGGGCTTAATTTCCATGCTGACATAATGGGAATGCTGGCAAGGGCAATAAGCACGCACCCAATACCAAATGGTAAAAAGCCTTTGCTGCCAACATAGGAAAACAAAATTGGCCCCAGTGAAAAACCAAAACCAAAAGTCGCCGCGTAAATGGCAAGAATCGCCCCACGCCTTGCTGGCGGTGCTGAACTATTGACCCAAAATTCTGATAGAATGAACATAATCGTCATAGCAAAGTGCAAGGTAAAACGTAAGACAAACCAAACCCATAGGCCTTGAAAGCAATAAAACCCTAAAAAGCTTAAAGCGCCAACAATAAGCATGACTAAAATCGGTTTGATAACGCCAAACTTTAGCGCGATTCTTGATGTACAAGCTGCAGCAATAATGGTGGCCAGACCGCCAATCGTGCCGCTATAACCAATAATACTTTCAGAAATACCATGATCCAACATCATTGCTGAAATAAGGGGCGTTCCAAGGCCAATTGCTATACCTACCGCAGCAATTGTCGCTATCGCCGCAATGATTGCCCGCATGGCATGGTTTTCGCTTTGGCTATCCGTTTCAAAAGTCATCAGCTAAATCGAACCTTTCTATAATGTCTTCCCCTCGCGCTATAATATAGCGTAACTGGATGACATTGCTTTAACGCCATGTTGGGCGTTATGCAATCTTTTGTATCTTCCATGATTTGTTTTGTGATGTCATGAATTTTGATGTTTGGCGGTGAAAACAAATCAACCCATTGTAAATCGAATAATTCGCTTGATGGCTGCATTTCATCAATATTGTTGATATTTTCTACAAAGGTGAGAAAAAAACGTGTGTCAAACCGCCTAATATGCCCAGTTGGGGTAATTGCCCTTGCAAAATAATGTAAAGCAGATGGGTTGGGCTGAAGTTGTTGATTTTGAAAATTGCGCCAAGCAGAATTTATGCTTTTTCTTAACGGAGCCTTGGATTTTACGCCAATAAGAAGCCCTGTTTCTTCTTGTGTTTCCCGAATGGCACATAATGCCAAAGCATTTGCGTGTTTTTCTGTAAAATGTTTTTTTTCACTGCGCATCAATTTTATTTCACGCTCCTGAAGTGAAGTGGAGTAAAAATGGCTAAAATCAGCACGATCCATTTTACCACCGGGAAAGACATAAAAATCTGGCATAAATTTATGCGCCTCATGGCGTTTACCCATCAATACAAATGGCTTGCCATCTATAGCTTTTAGTATCAATAATGTTGCCGCGCATTTGGGTTTTAAAATATGTTTTGTCACTATTACTTCACTTGAAAAGACACAAAATTGTTATGCTAATATAGCTAGGTTTAGCGTTATTAAGCATTGTTAATAATAAAACTTTTTTTAATATACAATTTTCCTTTATGCCTATATCGTTTACTTTAAACAAAAGACGGGTTCTTCAAATTTAATTAAAAGCATATTTTATATCATCTGTAACATTAGAGCGCTTTTCGATCTGACTGGATCAGATCGGCGCTCTAATCCTTTGTTTACACCGCGTTTTTGTCCGAAAACCGCTTCACACTTTTCGGAAAACGCTCTAATAAAGTGAAAAATGATTATGCATAAAATATTAAAATTTTTTCAGATTTTTTCTATTATTGCTCTTGTTCTTGGTGGAACTATGACAAGCAATGCGCAAGAAAAATGCGAGATACGTTATTGGGATAAATCTAAACCTTTTGATTTTAATCATATAAAAATTATAAGTTTTAATGATTCCATGCAGGCAGAGTTTCATCTTGATCGAGAATTGTTAAGTGCTCAATATTTTTCCCCTGTTTCAGAAGACGTTAAAAGAAGCGGACTGTTGGAAATAGACAGCGACCTCTTAGCCGATAGTGATGACCTTCAAGATCTTTTCTGGCTTTTTGCCCTTGCAGAATATCCAGACACGAAAGATCTTTTTTCTGGCCGGTTTTCTGATTTTGCCCCCTATATGGTAAGGGCGTTAAACCGCCAAAATATGGCAAAAATGGCCGATCAACTTTCAACTGCTATGGCAGCTTATGGTACGCGCTATCAAGGCTTTGATCCAGAGGAAAAGTCAATAAAAGCCTTTTCAATCTCTATTAGTGACCAAGAAGCTGACAATGATTGGGGCCCCAGACACCGTGCTTTGCTACAATATAAAAAGGCGCAAGCGGTGGATATGGATGATACATCTTTTGAACGGGAACATAAGCGAGAATATGAGATGCTTTATGCCCTGACCCCAAAAACAATAGCTGCACAAAAATTAATGACTGAATTTCCAAGCCAAAGCGAAATCTACAGCGCGATTTATGCGCGAATTTGTCAAAATCCAAATTTAAAAAATTGGTACTATCAAGAGTTTAATGCCATACCTCAAGACCAGCTCTTATCGCGCATTGCATTGACATTAAGTTCTAATAGAAAAGCATTTGGACCTTATGAAAATTGGCCGGTTTATTATCAAGATATTGATTCATTGACTGTATTCCAAGTTGAGATGATGGATATGGGAATATTTAGCTACTTTTATAGTGCCTCGCCAGAAGATATTGATCGCTTATTAAAAGCGTTAAAAAATTCAAATCTCGATGACGTTTTACAAATTGCCAAGGAAACGAAAGCCTTTCATGAAAAGCTGCAGTCTTTAAACGATAAATTTGATTTGTCATCGCCTAACGGCTTTGAACAAGCCGAAGAATATCTTGGTGTGTTGGTCGAGCAATTTGAAGCTAAAATTGATATTTATGACATAAATGACAAAATTGATCGCGCCATTTTAAAGCTTGGCTTAGATAATAAAATTATTTCATACTAAGAGGTAAGCGTTTAATGCTTAATATATGCCGCAAATGCAAGGTTCAAACCAAGTTGCATCTTGTCATGCTTACATTAGTTTTTTTGATTTTAGGAGGAATGATGCCAATTCATGCGCAAGAAAAATGTGAAATTTATTATGCACCTCGCGAAAAAGGCGTTACGTTCGATGATTTGAAGCATTTGAATTTTGATGAAACTTTCGAAATCTTTTTTAAAGACAAACGCGATGAGTTTTTATTAGCATATGGAATAATTCAAGACGTTGAAAAACCACGCAAAGATCTTTTAGACGAATACCAAAAAATAAACGGCGATATTTTACAATGGCCAGCTAATGAGCAGGATTTATTTTGGTTATATTCTTTGTCGCAGTCTGATGGTGTTATTGCATTTTTTCGTCGTCAAGATGCGGATTTTGCACCCTTTATACATCAAGCTTTAATGCGCCAAAATATGGCTGAAGCTGCTGATGTTTTTAAAAATATTATGGATATTTTTGGTAATCGCTATAGCGAGTTTGACCCCAAAAGTGAAAAAATCATCGGCTTTCCTTTAGAAAAATCAAATGTTGCCCGCTTCTTTAATGATAAGGATAATGGGCAGTATTTGATTAAAGCTGGTATACAAAAGTCTATTGCGCCTGACGCCTTGCGGGCATTTCCACGTCCTCAACAACTCTATCAGACATTGCGCGATCATATATGTGAAAATGAAGCGTTAAAAAATTGGTATGAAAAGCGTATTAAAGCTATACCGGATCAGCAACGCGCCCTTATACTCGTTGCCAATTTATTCGATTTTGAAGAGGATTTAGGCGATTGGCAGGATTGGCCAGAACCATATCGCTATCTTTTTTTGGTAGAAATGTTAAATGGTGAATTTTTAAATGGTGGCCTTGGACAATATTTCTTTAATCAAAGTAATGAAGATATATTGGCTATGTATGATGCGTTGGAAAAATCTGGGCTAGTCGACTTAAAGGCTTATATTGGTGCGGCAGATGAGTTTTATGAACAATCACGTCAAAAAATAAGAAATTTTGATGTAAGGCGTGGCAATGATACTTTATCGCTTTATAGCGAGTTAATGAAGACGCCACCATTTTCTAATTTTGATGAAGACATGGATTTTGAAGGCTTTGTGAATAGGCTTAAAGATGCGATGACAGTCATTGCCCGTAACCATAATATTCTTCCGCGTTGATAATATTTTTGCTTTTTGGTTGGGGGCTGTTGGTATTGCGTGAAAATTTGAAAATTCCATGTAAGGACGAAAGAGGTTCACATTGAAAATTTTAAAAATCTTAACAAGTTTATTTGCTGGCGCAGTCATTATAAGTAGCGTCAATTCCACTGCAATAGCCAAAGATTGCACGGTGTATTTTGATCCCAAAGGCGATGCCATAACCTTTGATGATCTAAAATTTATTAGCCTTGATGAGGTGTTAAGTTTTAAGTTTCTCGTTTTAACCTGGGACATGCATGGCTATCATGTAAATCCTAGCTTTTACGATAGCAAATCCTCGCCCGTTGAAAAAATATTGGCTTATCCTGACGATGTACAAGACCTTTATTGGTTGTTTGTTTTCTTGCGTTATCAAACCGCGGTCAATTATTTTCAAAGTAATGATTCAGATTTTGCCCCCTATATTGGGCGCGCATTACGGCGGCAAAATATGGGTGATGCAGCAAGCCAATTCCAGTCCGCTATGGACGCTTTTGGCAGCCGTTATCAAAAATTTGACCCATCAGAAAAAACCATTAAGCATTTTATTATTCCGGCAACACAGGCTGAACTTGATCAGGCCTTTTTAAAAAAATTAGATGCTATGATGGGTGAGGAAGCCCCAGATGGTTATAAAAAAATGCATTTAGACCAACGTAAGCAAGACAGAAAATTATTAGGTGGTGGCCCTGAAAAAGATACATTAGGCTATGCAGCGCTTTATGCAACGCATCCTGATGTCTTACAAGCAAAAGATAAGTTAAGGGATTTTCCAAAGCCTATCGCTATTTATAAGGCATTGCGCGATGATATTTGTCAAAATGACCAGCTTCACGATTGGTACAAAAACATTGTTCAATCGATGGCAGAAAAGGATCGCATGAATATTTTGGCTGAAAATTTATTTCTTCTTCAAGATCGATTTGGCACAAGAGAAAATTGGCCAAGCGTTTATCGTGATATTTTTGCACTCAATTTATTTTCGGCACAATTTTCAAATGGCGGATTTTACCAATATTTTGATCATAATCCAAATGAAGTTCCAGCATTGCTTGAAGCGTTTAAAAGGTCAAATTTACAAAATCTTGAAGCTGAGTTGCAAAAAGCAAAATCCTTATTTGAAATGGTAAATAAGCTTTCTCCTAACGAGTTAGAAAATGGTAATCCATTAGATGATTTTGAGGATAAGCTCGATTTTACTAAAATTCTTGACGAAGTTGATGGTGCGATGCTGAAGCTAGCAAAAGAGAATAACATTCTACCTCAGTAATTCTATCGCTTATCAGCGTTTTAATTATTGGGCAATTATGCGGCTTTCATTTGCAACTTTAGCCAATTGGTTGATTGCTTGTTCTAAACTGAGTACATTGGTGTAACCAATAATTAAGCCATATTTATCTGGTTCACCTTTATACCAATGAGATAGGGGAGATACCTTTAACCCGTGTTGCTGCCATAATTGTGCTAGCTCTTGATCTTTGCTGCCTCGTTTAAGGTAAGCAATTATGTGCATGCCACCATCGGTTAATTCTATATCCAAAATATCACCTAAAACTTGCTTTAATGCAGCCTCCATAATAACGCGGCGTTGTTGATAAAGCGTACGCATTTTCTTAATATGGCGATAAAAATGGCCTTCACTCATAAATAACGAAAGTGCTTTTTGGGTAAAAAGCGGCATACCACTTTCATAGATGTTACCAATTTGCGTAAATAGCTTTATTGTTTCTTTCGGCATAACGATATAACCAGCTCGCAAGGCAGGCATTATGGTTTTGCTAAAGGAACCAGTATAAATAACTCTATCATGGGCATCGATACTCTTTAATGCGCTAATTACTTTTCGTTTAAAGTGAAATTCGCCATCATAGTCATCTTCAATAATCCAACTTTTATTATTACAAGCCCATTCTAATAGTCGCTGTTTTCGTGGTAAAGACATTGAAACAGTTGTTGGGCTTTGATGGGTCGGTGTGACAAGCGCAAATTTTGCATCACTATGATGCTTTAATAGATAGTCTGTGTTTAGCCCCTTATCATCTATTGGAATATAATGAAGTTTTGGGATAATAAGTTCGAGGAATTGGGCCGCAATAAAATATCCCGGATTTTCAAAAAGAACCGTATCATTAGGTGTGGATAGTACCGCAAAAATAAGCCGCAAGCTGGCGCGGTAACCACTTGTTATAAAAATTTGCTCGGGCGAGCAGTTAAGCCCGCGAGAGATATTAAGATAGCTGGCAATATTCTCTCTTAATGGCTGATAGCCCATAAAAGGTGGCATGATAAGATCATTTTCATTCATATTACGGGCAGCTTTTTTCAAAGTTAAAAGCCATTTTTTATAAGGAAAGCTTTCAAGGGCTGGAATTCCAAGGCGCAAATGCTTGGGCTGTAAGTTGCTTTTTTGTGCAAATTCACTCTTTGCGCCATTAGTGTTGCTATTTAAAGCAACTTCAATATTAAGTTCTGGGTTCACAAAGGTGCCTTTAGCGCCTTGGCTTACCAAATAGCCTTCCCCAACAAGTATTTCATAAGCGGATTCTACAGTTTTACGCGCGACATTCAATCCACTTGCTAAAACTCTAATCGATGGTACGCGATCGCCCGCTTTAAGATTGCCAATACTGATTTCATTTCGGTACCGCTCATAAATGCTTTTGTAGCCCACAATCATGTCCTACCTTTTTTTGTTTATTTTGGCTCTTTCTAATATGACTTAGCAGTTTAAATTGTGCAACTCAATTTAGCTTAAACCGGAGAAATTATGGAAATAACGCATTACAGCACACCAAGCGAAATATTGCAGTGCTTTGATCTAATGGCGATGTTGCGTCCAAAACTATTAAGCAAAGAAGCTTTTATAGTACAGGTGCAACGTCAACAGCAGCAAGGCTTTGCATTGCTGGGAGTTACTAACGCTACCATGCCGCTCGCATTAGCTGGATATCGTTGTATGGAAAATTTTATCCATGGTCGATTTTGTTATGTCGATGATCTTATCACCCATCCAACTGTACGCGGGCAGGGATATGCAAAAAATCTACTCGATAGTTTGGGTAAACTGGCCTTTGAAAAAGGGTGTCAGCGTATGGTGCTTGATACTGGATTGACGAATAAAACAGCGCAAAAATTTTACCAACAGGTGGGCTACACAACCACTGGTTATCATTTATATCGCGATTTATATTAAAGGAAAAATTATGAGATTACTTCATATTAAGGTGAGCCAAGATTTAGAAGGATCTTCATCTCGCAAAGCATCAGCGTATTTGGTGGATAAACTAAAGGCTTTACACCCCGATATTTCGGAAACAATTATTGATTTAGCCCAAAATCCACTGCCGCACTTAGATAGTGCAATGATAACGGCCATTTTTACCAAACCTGAACTGCGTAACGAGGCGCAGTGGGAGCTGCTAAAAAAATCAGATGAATTGGTTGATCAGCTATTTAGCCATGAGATTTTGGTTATTTCCTCGCCAATCTATAATCTTGGATTACCATCGGTGTTAAAGGCATGGTTTGACCATGTAACACGGGCGGGTCGCACTTTTGCATTTAAATCGGATGGTACCAAAACAGGGTTGGTTCATAACTTAAAAGCCTTTTGTGTTCTTTCAAGTGGAAGTATTTTTTCAGCCGGCCCCTTTGTAAGTGATGAGCAGTTTACGCCATATGTGCGGGTTGCCTTGGAGTATATCGGCATTACAGATTTAACTAACTTTCGTATTGAGGGTACTCAAGACGCAAAAACACGTGACACGGCTTTAGCCCATGGCTTGAAGCAAATTGATCATTTTTTTGAGGTGTAACTATGTCAAATCGAGTAAATTTATTCAAAACCCAGCCAGCATTAGTAAAAGCTATGACTGAGCTGTCCAATAAAACAAGTGATTCAAGCATGGATAATACATTGAAGCATCTTGTTTATATCTATAGTTCCCAGCTCAATCATTGTGCATTCTGTCTGGATATGCATGTTAAAGAAGCTAAAATCGATGGCGAGCGTGAATTGCGTTTGTTGCATATTCCAATTTGGCGTGAATCTACACTGTTTTCAGAGCGGGAAAAGATAGCCTTAGAGTTGACTGAGCAACTCACTCGGCTTGGTGAAAATGGTATTGAAGACGAATTATATTCAAAAATGCAATTGCACTTTAATGACGATGAAATAGGCCAGTTAATCTTTGTAATAGCTGTGATTAATAGTTGGAACCGGCTTATGATTGCGTCCAAAATGACGCCGGGTTCCTTAGACCACTTATATGGTTTGGATAAGGCAAATTTAAAATAAAAATAAAGCCAGCAAGAAATTGCTGGCTTTTTTTTACACGCTATTTTTTGCTGTATTTAATATGCCTTAGTCATTAAAAACAGATAATATTGTTATACAAATATCCAAACTTTAATGCTGGGTTTAATCGGTCGGCTATAATTCAGCGCGGCATTGAATAAACCAATCACAAATTAACTGCTTAAAAAAAAGCCCGGTAAAACCGGGCTTTTTTTATTCGCTTTTAGGAGCTGCTTTTTTAGCAGGAGCCTTGCGAGGAGCTTTTGCTTTTTCAGCTTTTTCTCCATCAGCTTCTTCGCTTTTAGCGGCTTTCTTAGCTGCTGGCTTTGCATCTGCGTCAGCATCTTTTTTCTTAGCTGCAGCTTTCTTTTTTGGCTTAGCTGCGGCTTTTTCTTCTTCTTCAGCCGATGCAACCAATTCCTCAGGAGAAACTTTTTTGTCGGTCACATTGATCTGACTTAAAAGATGATCAATAACTTTTTCTTCAAAAATAGGCGCACGCAAATTAGCTACTGCATCAGGGGTACGACGGAAGAATTCCATGATCTCTTTTTCTTGACCAGGATATTGTTGCAATTGTGCATAGACAGCACGCTGCAATTCTTCTTCAGATACCTTAACTTCAGCTTTTTCACCAATTGCTGAAAGTACAAGACCCAAACGCACGCGACGTTCAGCAAGCTTGCTATATTCAGCGCGGGCTTCTTCTTCTGTTGTTTCTTCATCTTCAAAACTACGGCCAGCTTGCTGTAATTCTGTTGTGATTTGGTACCAAATATTGTTGAATTCAGCTTCAACCAAAGTTGAAGGTGTTTCAACCTTATAATCACCATCCAAGGCATCAAGAATCTGACGCTTTACTTTTTGGCGGGTAATTTCACCATATTGGCCTTCAAGCTGTTCGCGTACGATTTCACGTAGGCGGTCAAGTGATTCAATGCCAAGCTTTTTTGCAGCTTCGTCATCAATAACAAGCGCATCAGGTGCAGCAACTTCTTTTGCTTTAATATCAAAAGTTGCAACTTTACCAGCAAGGTGAGCTGCATTGTAGTCTTCTGGGAAAGTTACAGAAATAACTTTTTCTTCGCCAGCTTTAATACCGATTAATTGTTCTTCAAAACCAGGAATGAAGCTTTTTGAACCAAGAACAAGCTGAGTATCTTCTGCCGCGCCACCATCAAATGCAACACCATCAATTTTACCTAGAAAATCGATAGTTACGCGATCGCCATCTTCAGCGGCGCCGTCTTTTGTTGCAAAATTGCGGGTTGAAGAAAGAATGCGTTCAATTTGCTGTTCAACTTCTTCAGCTGGAATTTCAACAACATCACGAGTGATTGAAATGCCAGAAAAATCTTTAACATCAATTATCGGTAGAATTTCATAATTGATGGTGAATTCGAAATCAGATTTACCAGAAAGAACGTTTTCTGCGTCCTTTTCATCTTCACTCATCGTGACCTTAGGCTGAGTTGCTGAACGCTCCTTGCGCTCTGCCAAGATGTTTTGTGGTGTTTGATTGAGAATTTCATTTATAACTTCTGCCATAAATGAACGACCATACATTTTACGAATATGCTCTGCAGGCACTTTGCCTGGACGAAAACCCTTTAACTGAACCTTGTCCTTGGCGTCTAAAAGACGTTCTTCAAGCTTCGCTTTCAAATCCTTGGCTGGAACCACGACTTTAACTTCGCGCTTCAGTCCCTCATTAAGCGTCTCGGTAACCTGCATTACACAACCTTCACTTCTTTTAGAACATGCTTTAAATGCTGTTCATTTCAATCAAAATTCTGCATTAATGTAGATATTTTGCATCCAATGAAATCTATTTGCAATGAAATCTATGTGAAATCTTTGCTATGGAATGCAATTTGTATCAATAAATGCATCGTACCTGTAAATACAAAACTGCGGTACCCAACAAGTTGGAATACCGCAAAATTCTTTTTGTGGTCTTTTAAAATGGTGCGGATGGAGGGACTCGAACCCCCACGGTCTCCCGCCAGAACCTAAATCTGGTGCGTCTACCAATTTCGCCACATCCGCACATGCTTTAATCTACATGACCACAGCGCACGTTCCTATAGCACTCTATTTTTAACTAGCAAAGGGCAAAACGAACTTTTTTTTGAAAAAAAATCAAAAAAAATAAAAAATAAAATAAAAACAGTAAGTTGTATGTGTATAAAAATCGTGGAATTTGCTTTAATTTGTTTGCTTTTTGATGCTTTAAGGTAAAAAAAAGCGTTTTATGCCTTTTAAAGCGCTATTTTTGTGAATCGCTTAATTAATAATTGCTCATTTATGAATCGTTTGGGAGCCGTTAGCGATCATTATTACAATCGCTAACGGGTCCCAGTTGCAAGTATTAGATATTTCTAGCATCAAAATCATAAAGCCAATCAAGGTCAGTTAAGAATTTTTCTTGCGGGCGTATTTTCATAAATAGGTTGCGTGCCAGCGCAACTGGTCCGCTGGCATGATAAACAAAGCGATTAAAATCACCGCGCTTGGCAACCTTTGTTAATCTTTCATTGCGGACGGTTTCATAAGTTGTAATAGCGCTCTCAAAATCCTTGTGTTTTAAAAGTGCGCTTGCAAGGGTTGCAGCATCTTCAATAGCCATGGCCGCACCTTGCGCGGCAAATGGCGTAACGGCATGGGAGGCATCACCAACAAATATTTCATTGTTAAGGCCACGAAAACGCAGGCTTGGCATTTTGAATAAGGGCCAATAGGTCCAATCATCTGCCTGTTGCATAATATCTTTGATATTTTTATGCCAGTTAGAAAAATGGCTTAATAGCTTGGCTTTGTCGCCAGTTTTGCTCCAGCTTTCGCCTGGATTTTCGTCAGCGGTAATGGCAACAAAATTATACACTTCATTTGGTCTTGCTGGATAGGTAATGAAATGACCATCGCCATGCATATAAACGCCAATGGTAGGCTTTTTATTTGCAGCCATAAAATCAGCTGGTACTTGGTCAAAGGGCAGGGTTGCACGCCAAGAAATATAACCAGAAAATTGTGATTTTTCTTTTAAATGCTTTTGGCGTAACTGCGACCAGACACCATCGCTTATGACCAAAAGATCACCATTGACCGTTGTTGTTGTCTCGCCTTGTTTTAGCGTGACATTATAGCCTTGATCGAGTGAGCCGCTATAATCGACAATTTCATGATCTAAATAGATGTCTATAAGAGGATTTTTTAAAAGGGCGTCATAGAGGATTTTTTGCAGATTGGCGCGGTGGATGGTGACGTAAGGCGCTTTCCACCGGTTTAACGATACTTCTTTAACTGGCAGCATGCTAAGAAGATCATCTTTGCGGCCATCTCTCATCATGATGGTGTCGGGTTCAACGCCAGATTTTTGAATGTCGTCCAAAATATCGAAGTCTCGCAATAATCTTGTAGCATTGGGTGCAAGCTGTAATCCTGCGCCAACTTCTGCAAGTTTGGCAACTTTTTCATAAATTGCTATTTTATATCCGTTTTTTGCCAATGCGAGTGCGCTTGCCATGCCAGCTATACCTGCGCCTGAAATGATAATTTTGGCTTTGTCGGACATAATTTTACCTATCTTTATTATTGTTACATATCTGCGCCAAATTTTAGATAGCCAATTACTACTCCTATTGGATGTTCAATCCAAAATAGAAATTTTAAATAATATATATTTTGATTGGCATGGTTTTGGCGTCACATATAAAGGATATGTGTGTTTGCAACTAGATTACTTAAATGTAATTACTCAAACACCGTCTAAATATTAAAGTCTAATATGTTGAAAATCCTCAATAACCATCAAGATTATTGAGGATTGATCATTTTAAACTGCTGTTGCCAATGGTTGGTAAAAACAGTTTTCAGGCTTTGATTGAGTTGGGCCAAGGGCTGGGTTATAGCGATATAGGGTTGAGCAATAAGGGCAAATTTTTTCAACATCGCCACCCATATCAAGGAAAATATGCGGATGATCATATGGCGGATTGGCGCCAATGCACATAAATTCCTTAGCTCCAATTTCAATCATTTTATACCCGCCATCGTTTTGGAAATGTGGTATATGATGATCAGCCATTTAAATGCTCCATTAATTACTGTTACGATCCTATCATCGATCTGTTGATAGCGTGGTAAAAACTGTAATACCATCACTTATCTGTAATAAAAGAGATGATAATGCAAAAAAGTTATTTGCTGCTGTTATCAGAAAATATCAGCAAATAATATAATCAACTGCCAAATGCTGCAAGCTTTTTGCTATGGGCGCTCAAAAATAAAAAAGATACAAGCTTATGGTGATATATTCGTGGCGCTTTTGGAATTTTGGAGTAAAAATATTATTGCAAGGTCGAATCGTTGAGATATACTTTAAAAGTAAAAATAATTTTGTGTAAATTTGTTTGCGATCCATTACGACTATCATCGCGGAAGGGGCTTTTATGAATACCGTAAAAAATACTGACAATAATAAGGTTGATAGTGTAAAAACTGGTGATGGAGCAATTACTTTTGATAGTGTGGAACGTTTTGTAAACCGAGAATTTTCATGGTTACAATTTAATAACCGTGTGTTGATGGAAAGTGCCAATGCGCAACATCCATTATTGGAGCGTGTGCGTTTTCTTTCTATTTCTGCAGCTAATCTTGATGAGTTTTTTATGGTGCGTATCGCAGGACTTGCTGGGCAAGTTCGTGCAGGTATCCAAACTCGCAGCGCAGATGGGCGCACCCCACAAGAACAGCTTGATTTCATTTTGCCAGAAGTCGATAGATTGCAAAAAAATCAACAAATGCAATTGCGTTTGCTGCGCACTGCCCTTGTTAAAGAAAAAATTGAAATTGTCCGTCCTGATAAATTAAGCAAAACGGAAAGGACATGGCTTGAAGATCATTTTAGCCAACGTATTTTCCCGGTTTTAACACCGCTTTCAATTGATCCTGCCCATCCATTTCCATTCATTCCTAATTTGGGCTTTTCCATCGCATTACAATTGTCGCGCCGAGCCGACAAATATCCGATGACTGCCTTGCTGCGTTTACCAACAGCGCTAGAGCGGTTTATTCTATTGCCGGATGAGGATCGCGGTTCGCGTTTTATCACGCTTGAGGATACGGTTGGGCTGTTTATTGGCCATTTATTCCCCGGCTATGAAGTTAGTGGTGCTGGTACTTTCCGCATTATTCGTGATAGCGATATTGAAGTTGAAGAAGAAGCTGAAGATCTTGTACGGCTTTTTGAAAGTGCGTTAAAACGGCGCCGCCGCGGTCAAGTTATCCGTATTGAATTTGATGCAGAAATGCCGGAAGATTTACGGATTTTTGTTGCAAGTGAATTGGAAGTTCCAGAAAATCGCATTAGTGTGCTTGATGGTTTGCTGGCTTTAACCATGATTTCAGAGGTTGTAGATCTTCCACGTCCCGATTTGAAATTTGTGCCTTATAATCCGCGTTTTCCTGAGCGTATCCGCGAGCATGGCGGCGATTGTTTTGCGGCAATTCGCGAAAAGGACATTGTTGTACACCACCCTTATGAATCTTTTGATGTGGTTGTACAGTTTTTGCGTCAAGCCGCAACTGATCCTGATGTGGTGGCAATTAAGCAAACTCTATATCGCACATCAAATAATAGTCCGATTGTTCGCGCTTTGGTTGATGCGGCAGAGGCTGGCAAGTCGGTGACGGCGCTGGTGGAATTGAAAGCGCGCTTTGATGAAGAAGCCAATATTCGTTGGGCGCGTGACTTAGAGCGGGCTGGCGTACAAGTGGTGTTTGGATTTATCGAACTTAAAACCCACGCTAAAATGTCATTGGTGGTGCGCCGCGAAGACCAGCGCCTGCGGACTTATGTGCACTTGGGGACTGGTAATTATCACCCAATCACCGCTAAAATCTATACAGATTTATCGTTCTTTACCACTGATCCAGATATTGGCCATGATGTTGGTGGAATTTTCAATTTTATTACTGGCTATGCACGGCCTGATGAAGATATGAAAATTGCCTTTTCGCCACTAACATTGCGTTCGCGCATGTTGCACCATATTGAAAATGAAATGCAAAATGCCCGTCAGGGCAAAAAAGCTGCTATTTGGATGAAAATGAATTCGCTTGTGGATCCGCAGATTATTGATGCGCTTTATCGGGCAGGGCAGGCTGGCGTTAAAATTGATTTGATTGTTCGTGGTATTTGTTGCTTGCGTCCTGGGCTTCCAGGTTTTTCAGAAAATATTCGCGCCAAATCTATTGTCGGGCGGTTTTTGGAACATAGTCGTATTTTCTGTTTTGGTAATGGCAATGATTTGCCAAATGAAGATGCGATTATTTATTTCAGCTCAGCTGATATGATGCCGCGTAATCTTGACCGAAGAGTTGAGACATTGGTTCCAGTTTTCAATAAAACCGTGCATCAACAAGTTCTTTCACAAATAATGCTTGCTAATATCATTGATAATCAGCAAAGCTTTGAAATCCTTAATGATGGCACATCGACGAAAATTCAGCGTCTTGCTGAAGAGGAAGCGTTTAACGCCCAAGAATACTTTATGACCAATCCTAGCCTTTCAGGGCGTGGTAAGTCATTGCGGTCTTCAGCGCCTAAACTTATAGCTCGTCGTAGCCGTGAACGCTAAGAAAAACAACAAGATTGATTGATTATGACACGTGCAAATGCTCAAGGTCGTCTCAAAGGGCGTAAACCAATTGCGGTTATTGATATTGGCTCAAACTCGGTAAGACTTGTGGTCTATGAAGGGTTGGTACGCTCGCCCACGGTTTTGTTTAATGAAAAAATCCTCTGCGGTCTTGGCAAGGGTTTGGCAAAAACAGGGCGATTGGAAGACGAGTCGGTAAAAATAGCACTGGCGACCTTGCGGCGTTTTAAAGCACTTTGTAAGCAGATTGATGTTGATAATATTCATGTGCTTGCAACAGCCGCCGCACGCGAAGCGGAAAATGGCCCACAATTTATTGAAGAAGCGGGCGAAATTTTAGGCTGTGAAATTCGTGTTTTAACCGGCAAAGAAGAAGCAACCTATTCTGCTTATGGCATTTTATCGGCTTTTTACCAGCCTTCTGGTATTGTTGGTGATATGGGCGGCGGCAGTGTTGAATTGGTTGATGTTCATAAAAACAAAATTGGTGATGGCGTAACAACGCCTTTGGGCGGATTGCGCCTTATGGATATGTCGGATAATAATCTTAGCGAAGCGGTAAAAATAGCGCGGCGTTATGTGCGAAAAGCCACATTATTAACCAAAGCGCGTGGGCGTAATTTTTATGCAGTTGGCGGTACATGGCGTAACCTTGCCAAGCTCTATATGAGCTTTAAGGGCTATCCTTTGCCGGTTATGCATGCCTATGAACTTATTCCAGACGAGATTGATTATTTTCTTCATCGCATAGCCAAAGGCGATATTGAAACCATCAAGGGGATTGAAACAATTTCAAAAAACCGCCGCCAATTATTGCCTTATGGTGCGGCGGTGCTTCTTGAAATTATCCATGTGATGAAGCCAGCAAAAATTATTTTCTCCGGTTCTGGTGTGCGTGAGGGCTTCCTCTTTTCATTGCTAAACAAAACAGTTCGCAATTATGATCCATTATTATCGGCAACGGAAGAAATGGCGGTTTTGCGCGCTCGTTCGCCGCGTCATGCCAAGGAATTAATGGTTTGGACTTCGCAAGCCTTTGAAACTTTGCAACTAACTGAAAGCGAAGATGAAAAGCGTTACCGCGAGGCCATTTGCTATCTTGCTGATATTGCTTGGCGTATTCACCCCGATTATCGCGGCATGCAAGCGGCCAACCAAATTGCCTATGGTGTTTATTCCGGTATCGACCATCCAGGGCGAGTTTTTGCCGCTTTAACGGTTTTTTACCGCAATGAAGGCTTGGTGGGTGATAAAAACGCCCCAGAAATTATTAGCCTTGCAACGCCGGATATTATTTACCGCGCCAAGGTTTTGGGTGCTTTTATGCGCATTAGTAATTTATTTTGTGCATCCAATAGTGGTATTTTACCTGAAACCTTCTGGTCTATGGAAGATGGCTGTCTTTCGCTCAATATCCCACAAAAATATCAAGATTTGGTGTCTGATCGCCCAATTGGTCGTTTGCAGCAATTGTCTAAATTGGTCAATATTCCGGCGCAATATCGTATCATTAATGATTAAGTCTTGATGCGATATTGATTTGTGCGCAATGGTGCTAAAAAATTATTATACATTTATCTCGTTTTATCGCGTAGTTTTATAAAACTGCGCGATATTTGCATGAAATGACAACAGTTTTATTGCATTGAAAAAAATTGTTAAATTTTGCTTATTTTACAAATTGTAATATGGTCTTGCTGTCTTTAAAATAAGGTTTCAGGATTTAAAAAGAATGGGTATTGTTATGAAGCCGTTAATTGATCAATTTGATGTTTCACAAGAGGCGGTGGAGCAGGTTGTAAAAAACACCTTGGAAAATGCCGATGACGGCGAGCTTTATATGGAGTATCGCGAAAGTGAAGCCTTAGTTTTTGACAATGGCCGGTTAAAAACTGGCTCTTTTAATCAAGATCGCGGTTTTGGTTTGCGTGCTGTCGCTGGCGAAGCAACGGGCTACGCTCATTCAGGTGAATTTTCATTGGCGGCATTAAAACGGGCAGGTGATGCGGCCAAAGCAGTATCAGCCAATCATAGCGGTACTATTGCTAGCGCACCGCGCGGTACTAACCATCATCTTTATGGTGATGAAAGTCCGCTTGGCGCACCAAGCTTTGAAGAAAAAGTTGCTCTGCTTGAAAAAATTGATTCTTATTTGCGTCATAAAAACGGCGATGTTAGACAGGTTACAGTATCCCTTGCTGGCTCTATCCAACAAGTGGAAATTTTACGTGCTGATGGGCAATTGCTGCGTGATACACGTCCGCTTGTTCGCCTTGGTATTGGTGTTGTTGCCGCCCATGGCGATAGGCTTGAAAGTGGCTTTTATGGTTGCGGTGGCCGAAAGGCTTTTGAAAGCTTTATTACCGAACATAATTGGCAAATGGCGGCTGATGAAGCCTTGCGCCAAGCCTTAATTAATCTTGAAGCGGAAGATGCACCAGCTGGCACCTATGATGTGGTTTTGGCAAATGGTTGGCCTGGTGTTATGCTGCATGAAGCGGTGGGACATGGCCTTGAGGGTGATTTTAACCGCAAGAAAACCTCTGCCTTTTCAGGGCTTTTAGGTCAGCAAGTGGCTGCAAAAGGGGTAACTGTCGTTGATGATGGTACAATTCCAGATCGGCGCGGTTCTTTAAGTATTGATGATGAGGGAACGCCATCTGGTCGCAATATATTAATCGATGATGGTAAGCTTGTTGGCTATATGCAAGATAGGCTAAACGCTCGTTTAATGAATATGCAGCCAACCGGTAATGGCCGGCGTGAATCCTATGCCCATGCGCCAATGCCACGTATGACCAACACCATGATGCTTGGCGGTGATGCAACGCCTGAAGATATTATCGCTTCTGTCAAAGATGGTATTTATTGTGTTTCGTTTGGCGGTGGTCAAGTGGACATCACATCGGGTAAATTTGTGTTTGAATGTACCGAAGCCTATCGCATCCATAATGGTGTTGTTGGTGCGCCCATAAAGGGTGCAACACTTATCGGTAATGGACCTGATGCGATGCACCGTATTACGATGATTGGCAATAATCCAAAGCTCGATAATGGCATTGGTATGTGCGGAAAAGCAGGGCAAAGCGTACCGGTTGGGGTAGGGCAACCACATTTGCGCATGAATGGCATGACAATTGGTGGTACGAAAGCCTAATTAAGAGATGAGGAGTAGTTTAACTCTTTAAGAGAGTTGAACTGCTCTATTTGTCTAAAAAGGTGGCGAGATGAGTCTGGCTATCTATGGGGTTGAATAGGGGGGAATGAAACTAATTCAATAGTTAAGTATTTAAAGCAAGCCTTTGTTAGCTTTTGTGGAACTAATGTAAAAAAGATAAGCCCAACCCAATTTGAAATGCGCGCAAAAAACTTTAAACCAAGCCAAGAGCTTTACTTTCTTTATGTTGATAAAGACCACTTTACTTCAATTGGAAAATAAGTTTGGGAGTAGCTATGGGAAATGCCAAAAGCTGGTTTATTGTTAAATATAATTGGGATGATGATTGCACGTGCGAGCATCATTTTCAGCATCGCTATCTTGGTATTGGCGGTGATCTATGGCCGCAAGGAAATGCGAATAATCATACCGCCTATTATTCGATTTTTAATAAATTAAGTGAAAATTGGCAATATATCAATATAGGCAACTATTATGTGAATGTTTGCACATCGCTTATTGACGCAAAAAACTATAGCCAATTTTTAGAGGCAAAATATAAAAAGCCAATCCTTATTGAAGTGTCATTAGATGATTTAGAAAAGGCTGCAGGCTATGATTTTGGCCAGCCCCACGGCGGCTATTCGTTAATAGAGACGGAGATTTTTGGCTGCCGTCGTTTTGAAGCAGCAAAAAAATATCTTAATCATCACGGTCTATTTAAAACGCGTGGTGATATAAATCAGTTTATTAGCGAATTAGATTTAACCAAAGTGGAAGATCTTGATAATTATCTTGCTGTTTCGATTAGAGAAGTTTTGTTTTAAAATTGATTATAAAAAGGCGCTTAAAGCAAAAAGGCGTTATTAAAAAATAACGCCTTTGAAAAAAATGCTTTTATAAAACTATAATTTTAAGTTTTTAACCGTGTTGAGGTTAGCATAAAGGCTGGAATATCATCGCCAAAACCAATAATTGGGCTATTATCATGCTTTTTGCGGTTGTGGTCAGAATGATTATTTCTTGAATGGGGTGGCTTCGTTGCTTGCATATTTTCTTTAACTTTTACCGCTTCAATTACGGGCTCTTTGCTTTGATTATTTGCCGCTTTGCTTGGCGCGTCTTTGCCTACGGTCTCATCAATTGAGGCTAATGTATCATTGGTTAAAATTGGATCTTTTGCTTTTTTATTGGTATTCTTTTTATTGCGGCCAGCTTTACCCTTATGCTCGGTTTCTTCAGCTTTTTGTGGGGCAAGGGTTGAAAGATCGCCATCAAGCCAAGCGATTTCTTCCTTGTTCATTTTTTCAATAGCATCAACATATTTCATGTCGGCTTTGGTAACAATGGTAAAGGCACTGCCTTTGCGGCCAGCTCTGCCTGTGCGTCCAATGCGATGCACATAGTCTTCAGGATGAGTAGGTACGTCGAAGTTAAAAACATGGCTGACATCAGGAATATCAAGCCCGCGTGCCGCAACGTCAGATGCAACCAAAAGTTGCAATTTGCCTTCTTTAAAATTGGCAAGCATTGTCATGCGCGAGCGTTGATCCATGTCGCCATGCAAAGCACCTACGCTAAAATTATGGCGGGTGAGCGAACGGAAAAGCTCTGCCACATCTTTTTTGCGGTTACAAAATATAATTGCGTTTTTAAGCTCATCACCCTGTGCTTTGATAAGGTCGCGCAATACAGCGCGTTTATCCCAAGATTTTGGTGGAGATTTTACTAAATATTGGGTGATTGTGCGTGCGGTTGATGATTCTTTTGCAACTTCCACGCGCTCTGGCGCATGTAAAAACTGCTCGGTCAATGTAGTAATTTCTGGCGCCATAGTTGCCGAGAAAAACAAAGTTTGCCGTGTAAACGGAATAAGCTTACAAATGCGCTCAATATCAGGAATGAAACCCATATCAAGCATGCGGTCGGCTTCATCAATCACCAAAATTTCAACGCCAGTTAAAAGGAGTTTACCGCGTTCAAAATGGTCGAGCATACGCCCTGGTGTTGCAATTAACACATCTGCGCCACGCTCTAATTTGCGGTCTTGATCTTCAAAAGATGTGCCGCCAATAAGTAAAGCGACATTTAAGCGATGATTAATGCCATATTTTTCAAAATTTTCAGCAACTTGTGCTGCAAGTTCGCGGGTAGGCTCAAGGATCAAAGTGCGCGGCATTCTTGCGCGTGCCCGTCCTTTTTCAAGCAAGGTCAACATTGGCAATACAAAAGAAGCCGTTTTACCTGTGCCAGTTTGCGCAATACCTAAAACATCTCGCCGTTGCAGAATAAATGGTATTGCACCAGCCTGAATTGCGGTTGGAGTTGTATAGCCAGCTGCATCAACCGCGGCCGTTACTTTTTGGGATAAACCAAGTTCTGCAAAAGATGGTAAGGAGGACATATTTTCTTCAATTTTTAAGGACAAATTTTAATCTTTGTTAAATGCGTCAAATGATCGCTAATTAATTAGCTATATAATGCAAATTAGAAAAAATAAAAGCATTATATAATTTTATTCAATCTTATCAAACTTACTTGATAAAGCCAAACGGTATTTCCATAGCTGTCTATCAAGCTTGTCACAATAATTTTTATAATCTAGTTATTTTATGCAGTCTATCTTGATGATTTTTTTATAATCTATCTGTGTGATGTAAAAATAAGCAAGATGTTTATTTTTCATCAAATAAGATTTAAAGCTATAAATATTACACCATCAAGACATAAATATTTAAAAATAGTTAAGCTTCTTAGATATAAAAGTCAACGAAATAATTTAATCGATTTTATAAAAGTATTTAATGTTTTTATCAAAGTTAAACACTTGCGCTTTGCAAATTGGAGAAAATATAGAAATATAATTTTATATTTAAAATCAATTTGATATATATTTTTAATAAAGTGATTATAGGTATAAAAATATAGTTTTTACAGTGGAGAATGTTTGTAAATTAGTGAATAATGCAATGATTCATTGTGATAGAGTAACGTCGTTAAGCACTTTGAATTGACATTATTTTTATATACCATCGGCTTATCTACTAAATTTTGCCATCGCTTGAATTGTTGCATGTCATTTATCAAGTGGATAACTAACCGCTTTTTTGCATAGTTTCCATAAAGGGGCTGTTTTTATCTTAATAATTTTATCTACATAATTTATAGTGTTTGCAATAAATAGAATATTGGTCTGGAGTTATCATGTCACTTCCTGAAAAAGCATTTCCCGTCAGCTGGGATCAATTTCATCGCGATGCACGCGCACTTGCTTGGCGTATTGCAGGGCAGGGCACTGAGTGGAAAGCCATTGTTGCTATTACACGCGGTGGCTTGGTGCCTGCCGCCATTATTTGCCGCGAATTAAATATCCGCCTTATTGAAACCGTTTGTATTGCCTCTTATCACGATTATAGTAAGCAGGGTGAAATGGCGGTATTAAAAGGTATCAGCGAAAACCTGTTAGAAAATGGCGGCGAAGGCGTATTGGTGATTGATGATTTGACCGATACCGGCAAAACAGCTGGCCTTATCCGCAATATGATCCCAAAGGCGCATTTTGCAACGGTTTACGCAAAGCCGCAAGGCCGCCCGCTGGTTGATACTTTTGTAACCGAAGTTAGTCAGGATACTTGGATTTATTTCCCTTGGGATATGGGGCTTGCTTATCAAGAACCTATAGCAAAAGGCGGCGCCTAATTTATATTTTTGGCAAGGTATCCACTCGATTAGGCCTGGTTGCCTTGCCAGTATTTTAATAATGAGTGAAAATAATTTCCTTAAATGCAGCGTTTTTTATAGCTTATAGGTGTTCTATTCTATAAGGCTTGGCATAATGATATTTTTATGCTAACATCTGCGCCGGCTTTTGAGAATGTGCTAAATTTCAGATATTAACCTTGTTTTTAAAAAAAGTAATAGAATAGTTGACAGTGTTTTTTTAAGGAACTGTTTTAGGTTTTTATTCTTTGACATTTTTATATCAATCAAATGATTAAGCAATCAAAAACCAAATTATCGAAAAAACAAATTATCGAAAAATATGTGCTGAGCAATTGAACCAAACGGATTTTGATTCATTATATTAATATCAACTCTTACCGGTCGCATCATCATCATAAATCGACGACCCAAAAAAAATAACAAGAAGAGGATATAGTAATGTCGGCCGTAGCAAAATCAAAAATTGTATTATTAAATGATGGCCATCTATTACAGGTAGCAGCCCTTGTTTATCGCTATCAGGGCAAAAATTTAGAAGTTTTATTAATCACTAGCCGTGGAACTGGCCGCTGGATTTTTCCAAAAGGTTGGCCAATGCCAGGCCGCAGCTCGGCACAGGCTGCCTTGCGTGAAGCCTATGAAGAGGCAGGTGTGCGTGGCACTGCTGAAGCTCATGCAATTGGTTCTTATGAATATAAGAAATATGACTTGCCAGAGGGACAAAACTTGTTCACAGTTGACGTTTTTCCAATTCTATTTTCTCATCAAGAGAAAAAATGGCCAGAAAAACAACAGCGTCAATATGAGTGGGTAAGCCCGCAAGAAGCTGCAAAGCGAGTGGATGAGCAGGAATTAAAACAACTCCTATTAAATTTTCAGCCACTAGCGCAAGCGGCAATAGCTTAATCTTACTTTAATATTAAGGGGCTAACACCTAAAATAGCAATAAGCTATCAAATGGGCTACGACTTGATTTAAACTGTAGCCCATAGTTTTATAAGATAATTAATTGGCCTTGTAACCTTCCATCAGTTCAAGCACCTCATCTTCAGTTAAATAACGGATAAAATCAAGCCGTGTCGTTTGCCCAACATGGATTTGATCCGTCATATTTTCCCAGCTGCGCTTAATCATGGATTGATCTTCAACCGCAACCAAAACCACCTTGCCTTGCCATTTTGGCCATATGTCTACCGCTGGCTCGCCCAAAATAATCGGAAATATTTGCGGTCCTTCATCTTGCCAGTTAGACCAAGGAATCCAAGAATATAGGGATTTATGTAGGACTTCATCCACCAATATAGCTGGATTGACTTTGCCAATTTTCAAATTTTCTTGGCGCTCTGCAATAAAGGGTTGCAACAACTCAATGGCATGAAAACCGTTTCTTATGTGATGACCACGAACAATAAAACCAGTTTTACTGGAATGTAGTAGCACAACCATGTCAGGATTACTCATTGCCGTCATTTGGGTCAGAAAATAAAGATGACTAATATCAATGAGATCGCTATTATAAATTTCGTAAATTTTTTCGATAAATTGTTGGTTGGCTTTAAAAGCCTCTAAATAGTCATCATGATGAATGATGCATGCCATGATGGGAAGAATGAGGCAATTTATAGTCTCGGTAAGGTTTGCTAATCGCGCTTTTTCATCACTTTCAAGGTTTTCAAACTTTTCTTTAACCTGATGCCAATTTTTTAAATCTTGCTCAAATGCGGCTTTATTTTCATTATATAGAGTGTCACTCTCATTAGGTTCATTGCCAATAAAAGGCTCAAATTCTGCTAAATAGTGCAATAGCAGTGCGCAGGCATTGTCAAAAAATTGCGCTGGTTCCACCCCTTGTTCGATAAGGCCGCCACACGCCAAAGCAAGGGTGGCAGCATTTTCGGGCAAAACAAAATGCTCTAATTGCTCGCCTACTTGTTTAATCCATAGGGAGGGATCATCAATTTTCTTACATGTTTGTTGAAAATTTACGCAAATAGGCAGCATCTCTGGCGAGCGCACGGATTTATCAGCTTTGACCATATCCTCCAACAAGGCATCAATTCTACCTATATTCTGCATGAAACACCCCATTATTGCTAGAATTAACCTATTAGAGCGCATTTCGATCTGATTGGATCAGATCGGCGCTCTAATCCATTGTTTACCTTCGTTTTTTGTCCGAAAACCGCTTCACACTTTTTTTGAAAACGCTCTAAATAATCGTTACTTTTGCCCAATTATACCATTTCAACATCCACAACACCTTGGATCGCTTTCATTGCCGCGGCAATTTGCGGGCTTAAGCGGTAACGGCGCGGCAATAAAATTTCAATCTCGCGTTCACCGTCATCTTTTAATAAAATAAGGCTAACTTCACCATCACCAATAGTGGTTAATTGTGTTTTGATATGTTCCACCACATCGGCAGAACGCACAAATAAACGCAGCATTTTACGAAGGCGCGCCGCCTCATCTTCTAAAGAATTAACGCTTTGGATGCGCAGGCTCACCCCTTCGGGGCGATTTTCCGCAGCAACAGTAATCACTACCGATTGCCCCGGTTCCAGCATGTCACCAAATTGGGCAAGACCTTCAGAAAAAAGAATGGCTTCATATTGACCGGTTGAATCTGAAAATTGCACAATACCCATTTTGTTGCCAGTACGGGTTTTGCGAATTTGCTTTGTGGCAACCGTTCCAGCAAGCCGGCCAGCACTAGCCCCTTTACGTACTGCATTGGAAAATACTGCCCAATCTTGTACGCGCATTTTTTCAAGGTAGGTTTTATATTCATCGAGCGGATGAGCCGATAAATAAAATCCAACCGCTTGAAATTCGCGGTGCAGTTTTTGCGCGCTAAGCCAAGGAGTTGCTTGTGGTAACATGAGCTTTTCAGCTGGGGTATCAGCAAGGCCAAAAATATCAATTTGACCACTATTGCGATCTTCAAGCACGCGATGCGAACGTGCTAGGATAGTATCAATGCCTGCCACCAAAACTTCGCGGCCAATGCCAAAACAATCAAGGGCGCCTGCACTAATCAAGCTTTCAAGGGCGCGGCGATTAACAATATGGGTATCTACGCGCTCGCAAAAATCTTCCAAGGAAGAAAATGGCTTATTGCCGCGTACTTCAACAATATGGTCAACCGCCTGCTCACCTACGCCTTTAATGGCGGAAAGCGAATAATAAATGCAATTATCACCCACTTCAAAAATACGATAAGACGTCTGGATCGACGGCTGCACCACCTTGATGCCCAAACGCTCGGCTTCACGGCGAAAATCGTTAAGCTTATCGGTATTATTCATATCATAAGTCATTGATGCGGCGATAAATTCAACCGGATAATGCGCCTTCATATAGGCGGTTTGATAAGAAACAATAGCATAGGCGGCAGCGTGGGATTTATTGAAACCATAATCGGCAAATTTTGCCAAAAGATCAAAAATCGTATTGGCTTGTTGTTTAGATACGCCATTTTCAATCGCACCATCGACAAAGCGCGATCTTTGCTTATCCATTTCCTCGCGGATTTTTTTACCCATAGCGCGGCGTAGCAAATCGGCTTCACCAAGCGAGTAGCCAGATAAAACCTGCGCAATCTGCATCACCTGTTCTTGGTAAACAATAACGCCTTGCGTTTCTTTCACAAGATAATCAATTTGCGGATGGATCGAAGCAATTTCTTCTTCGCCATGTTTGCGCGCATTATAGGTTGGAATATTTTCCATTGGCCCCGGGCGATAGAGCGCGACAAGGGCTATAATATCCTCAATTCTATCCGGCTTCATGCCCAGCAAGGCTTTACGCATACCGGCACTTTCCACCTGAAAAACGCCAACAGTTTCACCGCGCGCCATCATTTCATAAGTGGGGGCGTCATCAAGGGGAATGTGAGAAAGATCTATTTTTATGTTTTTTCGCGCAACAAATTTAACCGCAGTTTGTAAGACTGTAAGGGTTTTTAACCCTAAAAAGTCAAATTTCACCAATCCTGCTTGCTCAACATATTTCATGTTAAATTGGGTGACTGGCATATCCGAACGTGGATCACGATACATCGGCACCAATTGCCACAATGGGCGGTCACCAATAACAATACCGGCCGCATGGGTGGAGGCGTGGCGATAAAGCCCTTCTAGCTTTTGCGCCACATCAAGCAAGCGGCCAACAACTGGTTCTTTTTGCTTTTCTTCTTCAAATTTTGGCTCATCTTGAATAGCTTTTGACAGCGAAACTGGATTAGCTGGATTGGATGGAACGAGCTTACTTAAGCGGTCAACTTGCCCATAGGGTATTTCAAGCACACGCCCCACATCACGCAAAACGGCACGCGCTTGCAGCGTTCCAAAGGTGATAATCTGCGCAACTTGTTCGCGGCCATATTTACCTTGCACATAACGAATAACTTCTTCGCGCCGATCCTGACAAAAATCAATATCAAAGTCCGGCATTGATACGCGGTCAGGATTCAAAAAACGCTCAAAAAGCAGCGAAAAGCGCAAAGGATCAACATCGGTAATGGTAAGCGCATAAGCAACCAGCGAGCCAGCACCAGAACCACGCCCTGGTCCTACGGGAATATCCTTACTCTTTGCCCATTTGATAAAGTCAGCAACGATCAAAAAATAGCCGGGAAACTGCATGCGTTCAATAATGCCAATTTCATATTCCAACCGCTTTTCATAATCTTCAACACTATAGCCATCAGCAAGCCCTGCGGTTTCAAGCCGCCATTTTAAACCTTCTCGCGCTTGGCGGCTAAGTTCTGCAGCTTCTGCGGCAAGGGCTGCATCAGGGTCATCCGACTGGCCAGTAAATCGCGGCAAGATCGGCTTTCTAGTTGGGGTAAAACTGTGGCAGCGTAATGCGATTTCAACGGTATTTTCAATGGCTTCGGGAAGATCTTTAAAAAGCGCTACCATTTCATCTTGCGTTTTCATATAATGATCTGGCGTTATGCGGCGGCGATCATCATTAGACACCACTTGGCCAGCGGCAATAGCCAGCAATGCATCGTGGGCTTCATAATCTTCACGCTTTAAGAAAAAGCCTTCATTGGTTGCAACAAGGGGCAATTCGCGTGCATAAGCAAGTTCCACCAGCTTTGCCTCAAGAGCACGATCATAATCGCCTTGCCGTTCAAGTTCAACATAAAGCCGATCTTTAATTGCCTTTTGCAAAAACTCAATGCGGCTCAAAGCCTTGTCAGGGCGATCTTCTTTAAAGGCAGCAGCAATAGGCCCATTTAAACCACCAGTTAAAACAATAATACCATCACCAATTTCATTAAGGTATTGCGCTCTAATATGGGGTGGATCTGTATCTAATTTATCAAGATAGGCACGGCTTACAAGGTCAACAAGATTATTATAACCTGTATCATTGGCAGCAAGAAATACCATTGATTGAAAATCTGCAGCGGTGCGCATTTTAACTATGCGGCTATCACGCGCATCCTCTTCAAAATCTACAGCTAATTGACAACCAATAATGGGTTGAATACCCACCTTAAAACATTTTTGGGTAAATTCCAATGCGCCAAATAGATTATTGGTATCAGTAATAGCAATTGCCGCTTCGTGGTCGCTTGCTGCATGAGCAACGATTTTGTCGGTTTTAAGCGCTCCTTCAAGCAATGAAAAAGCAGAATGGACGCGCAAATGGACAAACTTAGGATAAGAAAGTGATTTAGGCGTTTGTGTTGTTGTTTCACTCACCAGTATGAATCCTATTTTGCTTCAGGTTTTATGAATGTGGTGCTGAATATAGCTTGAATATATGGCATTTATATCAACACATATGATAGGTGATATAAAGATAATATTTACAACTTTAAAGCCCTCTTTGCCGAAAATATGCTTCAATTAGCAGATTGTTCGTGAGCTCGACTAAAGAAGCTAAGCTTTGCTTCAAGGCTTTACTAAATAGCTACATAATAAATTTTGTGAAACGCCAGTTAATGGCAGAGCTGTTTAAGAAAATATATAGATTTTTAATATTTCGAGAAAAATATTTAATTTAAAAAATATATTTGAAACAAGCAATTGTACGATGAGTTCAAATTTTTGATAGATCAATAAAAGGTAGCGAAATTAGTTTAAATAGAAATGTTTTATATTGTATTGTTTGGTAAAATAGATGGTGCCAAATAAATTTATAAAAAGGCAAAAATAAAATGGCGATGTTTATAGAGTAAATATACTCAGTTAAACATTAACGCCATTTTTTCACATGAAGTGTAAAGACTATGTATCACCTTGTGGGTGGTAGAATTTATATTTTAATTATCAAATTATTAAAGATAACTTAACTCCCCCGCAGGTGTTAAAGTTATATTATTGCTTGGTTGCCCGCTTTTTACGTTTGCGGCCTAGTCCCATTTCTTTTGCGAGTTCAGAACGCGCCATGGCATAATTAGGAGCAACCATAGGATAATTTGGATCAAGATCCCATTTTTCACGGTATTGTTCTGGGGTTAAGCCGTAATGGGTCATCAGATGACGTTTTAATGATTTAAACTTTTTACCATCTTCAAGGCAAATAATGTAATCTTCACCAACAGAACGCTTTGGATTAACTGCAGGCTTGGGTTTTTCAGTGACGACTTCAACAGTATTAGTTGCATCGATACTGGATAGCGCACCATGTACATTGGTGATTATTGTTGGTAATTCAGCTGCTTGGCAATCATTATTGCTTACATATGCAGCAACGATATCAGCGGTCAATGCGATCAACATTGCCCGGTCAGTTTCATTATTATCAGAGCTTTCCATAAGTTCTTCCTTTTGGTCTTGTTTTATCAAGTCAAAATACAAAAATATGGCTTAATAAAAAGCCTATATAAATCTATCTGACAAGGATTTAGCTATTTGTGTTGCTAATATCATTACATATAAAATTGTCAATCGATGTGATATCTAAATTCTATTAATTTTTATATAGGCAACGATATCGGTCTTTCAATTATATTACAATATATTTTATATAATAAAGAAGCAGATATTTTTTATTAAAAAAATGTAAGGTTATATCGCAAATATGTGATTTTAAAAAAACTGCAAATGAAATTTATATAGTTCTCCACTTGTATTGTAGTAGAGCTACTCTATTTTAAAATTAAAATTTCGACAATGGGTATTAAAAGTGAATAGATTAAATAATACACACTTAAAAGTTATTAAAACTGATGAAGAGTGGCAAGAACAGCTTACCCCTATTCAATATCAGATTACGCGGCAGCATGGTACCGAGCGAGCGTTTTCCAGTCCAGATTTTGATACGTCTCATCCGGGCATATTCCGTTGTATTTGCTGTGGCAATGCTCTGTATGATTCATCTGATAAATATGAATCTGGTACTGGTTGGCCAAGCTTTAGCCAACCTATTAAAGAAGATGCAGTTATTTGTGTTGATGATCATTCCTATGGAATGGAGCGTACTGAAATTCGTTGTGCTGATTGTGACGCACATCTTGGCCATGTTTTTCCTGATGGCCCTCCACCTACTGGCCTTAGATTTTGTATGAATGGTCACGCGTTAAGCTATGATCAACAAAGTATTAATTCTTATTGATAGTGTTTTTTTTGATGCTTAAATATTAACAATGTTTCTTTATTTAAGTGTGTGTTAGCATTTTTAAAGGATAAAAAGGTGGTTGATTATTTTGATCAGTCACCTTTTTAATAAATATAAACCTAATAATTTATTTTAATAAATATTATTGTTTGGATAGCCTAATTTATATAATCCATATAAGTTTTATACATTGTTGAAACAAAGCTACTCATCTTCTTCATCTAGGCTTAAAACACCACCGGTTTGACGTGACCAAAGTTTTGCGTAGATGCCATTTTGTGCTAAAAGCTCCTCATGGGTTCCATCTTCTACGATTATACCTTTTTCCATGATAATTAGGCGGTCCATAGCGGCAATGGTTGAAAGACGATGGGCAATTGCAAGTACAGTTTTGCCTTCCATCAATCTCATCAAATTTTCTTGAATAGCAAATTCTGCTTCGGAATCGAGAGCTGATGTTGCTTCATCAAGAATGAGAATCGGTGCATCTTTGAGCATAACCCTTGCAATGGCAATACGTTGGCGTTGGCCACCAGAAAGTCTGGCACCGCGCTCGCCAACTTGCGCATCAAAACCTGTATTTCCGGAGTGATCGCGTAATTGGTCGATAAAATCAGCAGCTTCTGCATCACTTACTGCAGCTATCACGTCATCATGGCTAGCATCAGGACGGCCATATATGATGTTTTCGCGCAATGAGCGGTGCAGCAATGCAGTATCTTGCGTCACCATCCCTATATTAGCTCTAAGTGATTCTTGGCTGACATTGGCGATATTTTGCCCGTCAATCAGGATACGACCGGTCTCAACGTCAAAAAAGCGTAAAAGCAAGTTAACAAGGGTTGATTTACCCGCACCAGAACGGCCAACAATACCAACTTTTTGCCCTGGCAAAATATTCAAGTTCAAGTTACTGATAACACCTTTACCTTTGCCATAATGAAAACCAATATTTTCAAAACGAATATCACCTTTGGTGACAATAAGCGGCTTGGCATCAGGCTTATCTTCAATAAGGCGTGGGCGGGCAATAGAATTAATGCCATCTGCAACAATGCCGATATTTTCAAATAATGCCGACATTTCCCACATAATCCATTGTGCCATGCCATTAAGACGCAATACAAGACCAATGGCGACAGCAACGGCACCAACCATTACTGCGCCGTTAACCCAAAGATACAGTCCTAATGCGCCAACAACAAAAAGAAGTAGGCAATTACTTGCATAAACACCAAAGGAAACTAACGAAATAAGTCGCATCTGTTTATGAACAGTTGTTTGAAAGCCAATAAATGCATCACGCGCATGGGTTTCTTCGCGTTGATTATGGGAAAAAAGTTTGACTGTGGCTATATTGGTATAGGTATCAACAACGCGCCCCGTCATCAGCGAACGCGCGTCCGCCTGTGCTTCTGAAGCACGGCGCAATTTTGGAATGAAAAAACTAAGAATTGCGATATAAGTTAATAACCAACCAATAAAAGGCAGCATTAGCCGCCAATCGGCGCTTGCGGCAAGAATTAACGTACCGATAAAATAAACAATGACATAATTTAATACATCAAATAGTTTCATGATAGTTTCACGCACCGATAATGCAGTTTGCATAACCTTTGCGGAAATCCGTCCAGAAAATTCATTTTGGAAATAACTAATTGATTGGCCTAATAAATAGCGATGAATAAGCCAACGAATACGCATCGGATAATTGCCAAGCAAAGTCTGATGCATAATTAAGGAATGGATACCAACAGTTACCGGCAATAGTACCAATACAATAAAAGCAATAAAACCTAGCTTGCCCGATTGGTTGGCAAGAAATGTTTGAGGGCTTTCTGATGACAACCAATTAACAATATTGCCTAAAAATCCAAATAGTGAAACTTCCATTATAGCTATAAGCGCGGTAAACACCGCCATTAAAGCAAGCCATCCCCAAACGCCCTTTGTATAATGAATGCAAAATGCAACAAGGCCGCGTGGTGGCATTGTTGGTGGATCGGCAGGAAAAGCATCAAGCCTGCGCTCAAACCATCCAAACATGTATTATCTCCTTTTAACGGGTCACAAATTACCGTTATAAATATTAGTTTTGCACTGTTTTTGATTATAGGTGCTAAGGATATAGGGAATTACAATTGCCATTAAAGGCTAAATTCCATCAATATAATAATTAATTGAAATGATTATATCGTAAGCAGTTTATTACAACAAGCCGAGTTTTAAAAACTTAACAATATGAGCTTTAAGCGCTTAAAGCTGAATATAGATAGTTTGGGTAATGGGATGCATGCAAAAAGTAAATTATGTTGAACTTTTTGTCTAAATCCGTTTAATGCCTTATATCATATTTTCATTTTCTATGGTTTTTTATTCAATGACGTTACAGCTCGCTTTATACCAACCCGATATCCCTGGTAATACTGGCACTATCATTCGCCTTGGTGCATGTCTTGATATAGGTATCAATATTATTGAACCTGCGGGGTTTGATATTTCTGACCGTAATTTAAAAAGAGCGGGCATGGATTATGTGGAGTTAGCCCATTTACGCCGCCATCAAGATTGGCAAGAATTTACGAGATCGATGGCTGAAGAAGAGCGTCGCATCATTTTATTCACCACTCATTCTGATAAAGCCTATTATGATTTTTCGTTTAAAGCTAATGATTGCTTGCTTTTTGGACGTGAATCCGCAGGCGTTCCTGAATATGTCCATAATTTTGCATTTGAAAGAGTTACGATTCCAATGAGCCCACATGCGCGCTCGCTTAATTTGGCTTTGAGCGTTGCTATGGCCGCAGGCGAAGCTAAGCGGCAAATTTTGTTAACAGATTAAGCATTGAATTAGATATTATTGGCAAATTTTATGTTTTATGAAACTCTGTTGTTGATAGGAAAACGTAATATAAGTTAATAAGTTTCTAGCTTACTAAGGTAATCTGCATATAAAGCTGTGTAAAGCTTGTATGGAGCATTGCAGTTCTCGGTTAGACATAGAACAATTGCTAAGCACCATCAATTTAACCAATTGTTAAGAGAACGCTTATGAAAATGCCATTGATTCCAAGTGATATACCGGCAGATATTGACGAGAAAAAAACTCAGGTTTCAAAATGGTTTGAAGATTTGCGCGACCGTATTTGCCTAAGTTTTGAACAAATTGAGCGTGATCTTGAAGGGCCGTTAAGTGAATATTTGCCTGCAAAATTTGAGCGTATCCCTTGGCAAAAGCAAGGTGGTTTGCAAGGTGGTGGTGTAAGATCTGTTCTTCATGGCCGCGTTTTTGAAAAAGCGGCGATTATGACCTCGACAGTATTTGGCGAGATTGAACCAGAATTGCGCAAGGCAATACCCGGCGCCGAGGAAGATCCGCGTTATTGGTCTTCTGCTATTTCTTTAATCGCCCATCCTCAAAGCCCTCATGTACCAACTGTTCATATGAATACGCGGCTTATTGTAACAACGCGCCAGTGGTTTGGTGGTGGTGCAGATTTAACCCCAATGCTTAGTGAGCGGCGCACCCAGCAAGATAGCGATAGCGTTGCATTTCATAAAGCATTTCGCTTTGTTTGTGATAAGCACAAGGATGTTGCTGATTATGACAAGCTTAAAAAATGGTGCGATGATTATTTTTATTTAAAACATCGCCAAGAACCGCGTGGTATTGGCGGTGTTTTTTATGATTGGCTGCACTCTAGTGAAGAGCAGGGCGGCTTTGATGCCGATTTGGATTTTACTCGTGATATTGGTCGCGCTTTTGCAGTTGTATATCCCTATATTGTAAGGCAAAATTTTAACAAACCATGGACAGAGGAACAGCGCGAAGAGCAGCTTATTCAACGTGGTCGTTATGCCGAATTTAATCTACTTTATGATCGCGGAACGCTTTTTGGTTTAAAAACCGGTGGCAATGTTGATGCTATTCTTTCCTCTTTACCGCCTGCCGTGCGCTGGCCTTAAGGTTTTTATAGTTTATCAAAAATTAGATGCGCTGCCCAGATTACAATATTTGGGTGGCGTTTTTATTTAGTGATAAGGTTTTAACTATTTCGCTGTGTGCATTTTGGGTCTATCGTCTATAGATCGAAAGGGGGCTTTCAATGAAAAAAATCCTTGGTCTGCTCGTCACATTTTTTGTTGCGCATTATTGTTTGATTGGTTGGTTATCCGCTCAAAATTTGGTTGACACTGGCACAAGGGACACCCCGTCCTCCTATAGTTATTTTGATAAGGCTCCAAGAAGTGTTTTTACGCTTGCCCAAAAAATTGAACGCAAACAAGATATCACCCTTGCAGAAGTAAAAGCATTACCAGATGGTGCGCTTAACGCGCGTTATGACGCTGAGATCACTTTGTTATTTTTTGCCGCTCGGCACTATAATTTACAAGCTATTGATATTTTACTGCAAGCGGGGGCTGATCCCGATATGGTTGATAGACCATCTCAAAAATCTGCACGTGATTTTACTTTTTATATAGCCAATGTTTCATCTCCGGATGGTGTTGAAAAGACAATGAAATATAGAACGAAACTTTTAAGCATTTATTTGAAAAATGGTGGCGATCCTAATCATGAATTAACCTCTGGTGCTAAGACACCAATCATTGCTTTAACAATATTGATGGGTAATACTGCTGGGGCACGTCTGTTAATCGATAATGGCGCTGATCCTATCAAAATTTCGCAGACAGGTCTTTCAGCCGCAACCATGTTGGCAATTCGTCGAGATGATGAAAGTAATCAGTTACTCAAAGATATTATCTGCAATGGTGCATATGATCATGCAACAGAAGAGCAGATCCGAAAAATTATTACTTATTTGAAGCCATTGGGTGCGACTGATTTAGAGCGCGAAGAAAATCAAAGAAAATTAGCGATGTTTATATTAAAAAGACATCCTAATTTTAAGGATAATGTTTCAACAAAATATATATTTAACGGTCCGATTCCATGGAAGACCATCGGTGAAACAAGTGATGAGGTGTTATGTAAATGATAGCTTTTTAGCTAATCAGCCCAAATTAATGAATAATTTTAGGCTGATTATTTTAATAAAGACGGATTACGTATTAATCATGTGTTGAATGGTGGTTATTATTTTTTGTTTTCAACAGTGATACAACAACACCAATTGTTAAAATACCAAAAGTAATAATTAACGACCAAATCGCGGGGAATTTATCCCAATTCATGAGGTCCGCAATAAACATTTTACTGCCAATGAAAATAAGCAATACTGAAAGTGCATATTTCAAATAGGCAAAGCGGTGTAACACAGCGGCCAACGCAAAAAACAACGCACGAAGACCTAATATCGCAAAAATATTTGACGTATAAACAATAAATGGGTCAGTTGTAATGGTAAATACTGCTGGTACTGAATCTACTGCAAAAATAATATCGGTAAATTCTACCATTATGAGTGCAAGGAAAAGCGGTGTTGCAAAACGCAATAATTTGCCGTTCTGTGGCTGTTTAACAAAAAACTTATTGCCATGAAGATCATCCGTAACGCGCAAATATTTGCGCGCAAAGCGCAATACAGGATTACGGCTCATATCAGGCTCTGCTTCATCTTTGGCAAAAAGCATCTTGATACCCGTAAAGATAAGAAATGCTGCAAAAAGATAAAGAACGAAATGATAATTGGCTACGATAGCGGAGCCAAAGCCGATCATTAAACCGCGCAATATGATAACGCCTAAAACACCCCAGAATAAAACGCGGTGTTGATATTGGCGAGGAATAGCCAGCATGGAGAAAATAAGCGCAATGACAAAAATATTGTCAAGCGACAGGGTTTTTTCAACGACAAAGGCGGTTAAATATTGCGCTGTTTCGGTAGCGCCCATTTGCCAATAAACAATGCCAGAAAAAGCAACGCCAAGACTAATATAAAAGGCGGATAATTTTAAACTTTTACCGATTTCAATTTCATGGTCACCACGGTTAAAAAGACCAAGGTCTAGCACGAGAAGAAATAAAACAATTACAAGGAAAAATAGCCACAGCCAAATTGGGGTGCCTAGAAAAGGCATAAAAAACATGTCCATAAAGACCTCAATTAATTGGAAGAGATCCACAGACAATAGCGGGCGGACCTCAAGATAACTCGAAGTGGTCCGACATCGCAGTTTTTCAAATTAAACTACCAGAGGGGCCCGGCCCATGCAAACAAGATAGAGCTGCCTTTTACTTAATTCAAGGGCGAGGCTCAAAAAAATTAAACCATATCAGCTTGAGGTAAAATGAATGGCACATGGGCTGGGGGCAGGGCATTGACTGGTAGATAGCAATTATAAATATTTTGTAGATTTGCCGCGGTGATAACCTCTTGCGGTATGCCTTTGGCAGCAATCTTACCTTTTTGCATTAAAATAAGATGATCAGCATAGCGGGCTGCAAGGTTCAAGTCATGCAAAATAGCAATGACCCCACCGCCTTGTTTCACAAAATCTTTGGCGATATTCATAACCGTTAATTGATGTTCTATATCAAGGGCGGCAACTGGCTCATCAAGCATTAGCCAGCAAGGCTTGCCTTCATATTCTGGCTGCCAAATTTGGCATAAAACACGGGCAAGCTGAACGCGTGCTTGTTCACCACCTGAAAGCTCTTGGTAAAATTTTGCATGGTAATCAACTAAGTCCACTTTACTTAAAGCGGCATAAATTAATTCATCATCACTAGCTAATAAGCGGCCATTGCCTGCTGATAGGCCAATTGCCACCACTTCACGCACTAAAAACGGAAAAGACATGGTACTGGCTTGAGGCAAAACAGCGCGTTGGCAAGCAAGTTGCCATGCTTTTATATGACGTGTATTTCGCCCATTGATGTAAATATCACCGCTATATTGTAACTCGCCGCAAAGTGCGCTGAGTAAAGTTGTTTTGCCAGAACCATTTGGACCGATAATAACAGTTAATTCACCCGCTTTAATATTAATAGCTAAGTCTTCAATGATGGTTTTTTTGCCGCGATTGACGCTAAGGTTTTCAACTTTTATCATCATAACATCATCCCGCGTTGGCGCAGCAAAATCCAAAGAAAGAAGGGAGCACCAAGAAGCGCTGTTATTATGCCAATGGGCAATTCGGCCGGATAAACCACTATGCGGGCAATATAATCGGCAAAGATAACAAGGCAAGCGCCAAGAAGTGCGGAGCATGGAATAAGATAGCGATGGTTGGGGCCGATAATTAGCCGCAATATATGAGGTATAACAATACCAACAAAACCAATGCCACCACTTACCGCGACTGCCGCACCACACATTAAGGCCACCAAAACAATTGAAATGTTTTTAAGTCTTTGTACCGGAAACCCTAAATGGCCTGCCACTGCCTCACCAAGTGCCAAGGCATTTAAGCCATTTGCTAAAAATGGCGCTACGCATAGGCCAAGAACAATAAATGGTGCTGCAATGATTACTTTTTGCATGGTTGTACCTACCAGAGAGCCTAGGCTCCAAAAGGTAATGTCACGCAATTGTTGATCACTTGCTTTAAAGACCAATACGCCAATAATTGCACCAATAAGCGCAGCAATGGCAATGCCTGCCAAAAGCATGGTTGCAATAGATGTCTTTCCATTGTGCGTGGCGATTGAATAAAGTAATAAGGTTATAACCAAACTACATAGAAAAGCACTAAAAACAATGCCAAACGAGCCTATGATTGGGCTGATACTTATTGGAATAATGTGACCTAATACGATGAATATCACCGCACCAAAGCCAGCACCTGCTGATACGCCAACAATGCCAGGGTCTGCCAACGGGTTGCGAAACAAGCCTTGCATTAAAACGCCGCAAACAGCAAGGGCACTACCAACAAATACGCCAAGAATAACCCTTGGTAAGCGAATATCGATCAGTACCAGATAATCTTGTGTTGCTTGCACTTGTTCAAAATTTTCGGCACTAAAATAATGGCTAATCAACCTTAGCAATGAAACATCTGTTTGCCCTAATAAAAGGCCGCAAAGCACGCTAGCAATGAAAATTGGAACAAGGGCAATTAATACTAATTGACCACGAAGACTTCTGTCACCTTTTCGCATTGCCGCAAGAGTTTCGCTCTTTGGCACAGGCGCAGTGTGGCTCGACAAAGACATTATTTTTCCTATTTCGATTGATTTTGGCCATAAAGCAATTCTGCAACATCACGTGCTGCTGCGGCCGTACGTGGGCCAAAGCCAAGCAAATAAAGCCCATCCATGTCTTTAATCATATTATTTTTAGCTGCAGGGGTTGCAAGAACGGCCGGCAAATCGGTAAGTTGGGTGGTAACAGGGCGGCCTGGAAATGGTGACATCGACAAGATCATATCAGGTTTTGCAGCTAGCAATGCTTCATCGTTTAAGAGTTTATAGCCATCAAATCCAGTGATTGCGTTTTCTGCACCTGCAAGCTTAATGATGCCATCAGCTGCCGTATTGCTACCAGCCGCCATAACGCGACCATTTTGTACGGAAAGTACAAAGAGAATTTTTTTCTTTTCTGTAACCTTATTCGTCAACTCATCGGTTTTATTAAAATCTTCATTAAGTTTGGTAATAAGCTCATCGGCTTTGTCTTCAAGCATTAGGGCTTTACCAACACTGCGCACTTTGGTGATAACACCATCTCGGCTAAAGCTTTCTGGCACAACAACCATTGGCACCGACGCTTTTTCTAAAATATCAATTGTAGGCTTTGGGCCGCTACCTTCAACTAGCAAAATACCCTTTGGTGCAAGTGATAAAATGCTTTCAGCTGAAAGGGCGCGCATATAGCCAATATCTGGTAAAGCTTTGGCAGCTTCGGGATAGATGCTGGTCATATCGCGGCCAATGATCCTATCTTGTGCGTCAAGTGCATAAACAATCTCAGTTAATGCGCCGCCAATGACAATAATTTTGGAGTCTTTAGGTAAAACTTCGGTTTCCGCGCTTTGTGCGGTATGGCTAACCGAAAATAAGCACAGAATAAGAGTTGTTTGGATAAGTATCTTTTGCCAAAGAGAAAATGGCTTTTTGATAGTTTTATAAAACATCGTGTTATCCTGTGATTAATGTTGATGATATTTTTGATAGTTAAATTTGGTTCAGCAGCATGATGAAGGGCAATAATATTCGCTATACAAACTGATTTTACTTAGAGGAAAATTTATAGGTAATTTTCCTCTAAACCGTATTATGTATGTTTAGGCAACTGCGCTTTGCTCTAAGCGTGGTAGGGATGCCATCAGGTCGCTCCATGCGCTTAGTTCTTTTTCGCCTTCTTGACGTTTGCCAAAGAATTGAATGATAAGATTATTATCCTTATCAAACACTTCCATAGAGGTGATTTCGCCGTCTTTGGTTGGCTTTTTTACAGCCCAAATTTTTTCAACATTAGGTTCCAATAAATGGAGGTGGAATTGCTCATCCATAATATTGGTCCATTCACCATAAGGTTTGACTGGGCCAATTTTACCGGTGAAGATTTGAATGCAACCACGATTACCAACAAAGCACATAATTGGTAAATCTTGTTCATGAGATTTATCAAGCATGGTTTTGATCGCACTTTTATCCAATTCGTAAGCAAAACGATCGCCAACAATATGGTTTGCTTCATGGCGCTCAACTTGCATATCTTTTAAAATATTATGCAATTGATGCACATCTTTCATTTCACTCCAGCGGCGACGGAATTCTTCAATATCAACATCGCCTTCACGCTTTGCCGCTTCTTTCGTAAAAGGCTCAACGCTGATCATGTCGGTTGGTGTGCCAAGTGAATTCTGGTCAGCAAAAGCTTTCCATGCATCATGGTCGGTGCCTTCATGTTCATAAATCTTAAATACAGCAGTACCAAATTTGTCAAAATATTGGATGCTATTGTATTTTTTGCCCATGATCTCGACTTGCTTTTCAAACGCAAAAGCCCAGTTTTTATTGAAAATGCGCAAGTCAATTTCGCCTAATGTGAGCGATGCCCCCTCACCATAAAAGGTTTTTTCAAAATGTCCGCGCATTTCATGTACGGCTGAATCATTGCGTACGATGCATAAGACTTTACCAAAAGTTTTAGCCTTTTCTAAAAGATCCGCAATATCTACCTTTAATTGGCGGGCTTCACTATTACAGGCATAGGCGCAAATGAGTTCAGCTTCAGTGATGCCGATAGACTTCACAAAATCGCGTTCGCGCAGTTTCACGCCACTTTCAGCGACTGCGGCTTTATGTTTGGTGATGATGTCTTGTGCTTTTGCGTTCAACATGGAAAATTCCTATTTGTTTAATATTAGCTTGCCAAAGCGCGTTTTCTTTAAGCGATAGGTGGTATTTTCGTGAATGATAATAACTTCACGACTATTTTTAAAAAGTTGAGCGCTATCTATGATTGGCGGTGTAAGCAATGTCGCAGTAGACAGATCTGCATCATCTGCTAACTTATTTTTTACCGCATCTCCCATGATCATTCCCATTTTATTTCTCCGTTTTTTAAGAGCCGCGCTATAAAAGGGAAAAGCGCATTAAGGGTTGGTATTTGTTGCTTCGTTAAACTTAGTTAGACAAGATAAATTGTAATAGTCTAGAAGACGCAATAAACAAATTTTTTATAACTATCAATTACTTAACACGCCAAATTAACAAAGTTGTATAAAGAGGTAGGATAGACCTACCTCTTTATATTGATTTAAAATTTTTGAATGAATGATAGTTTGAAACTACGGCCTGGTTCGCTAAAAAACTCTTTAGGATAGGATGTTGAAGAACGTAGGTTCAAAGCATTCCAATAGGTTTTATCAAAAAGATTATAAACACCTGCTTGTAAGCGTGGACCTTTTTCACCCATTGGTTCCCACCAACCAGTTAAATCAACAACAGCATAACCAGGGGCGCGTGCATAATCTGAATTTTTAGCTACTTTATTACGTTTGCCAGCGGCTGTTAAATTAACATCTGCACCCCAAATTTCTTGTGCATAGCCTAAACCAACCATGCCCTTTAAAGGTGGAACTGAGTTTAGATATTCATCCTTATCGGTGTCGCGTCCTTCAGCATAGGCAAGGGCAAAATTTGTATGCCAACCATTACCAATTTGCCAATGACCTTTTGCTTCAACGCCAGAAATAGTAACGCGTGCACGGTTAATATTTTCAAAGCGACCAAGTGGGAATTCTCTATTACCGGCTAAGCTAACTTGGTCGATGAAATTCTTGTAACGGTTGCTAAACACACTAATTGAGCCACCTAAATCTTTGTCGCCAAGTTGAACACCAATATCAAAACCATTGCTTGTTTCTGGTTTTAAATCTGGATTGCCGCGGGTGTAATAGAACCCTGGGTTAGTGTAGTTGAAATAGAGTTCAGAGGCAGTTGGAGCGCGAAATGCCTGAGCCCATTGTGCGTAAAGTGTGACCTTATTGGCAACATCCCATTCACCACGTAACTTAGGTGAAAAGCGTGAATCGCTTTGCGAATCTGGATAGCCAGTGAAGCCAGAATTTTGTTCATAGCGTGCACTGTGTTTTGGATCGCGTTCATACCAGTCAAACCGGCCACCTGGTGTAATTCTTACGCGACCATCATAAAATGCAATTTCATCTTCAAAAGCAAAACCAAAATTTTTACTTTCTGTTGTAGGTGAATCTGCTTGATTAACGTGCATGAATTGGCAGGTCATGAAAGGGCGTGTGTAGGGTGGGGGTGGGCAGCTATCTTCACCACCAGCATATTGCTGATATTTTGAAAATGAGGTGTCAATTGCAACACGGACGGTATGGGTTGTTGCCCCCAATTGCAATGTTTTAAAACCATTGACATTGAAGCCATATACACGTTCTTCCGTCTGCGCGTCGCGTAAGTAAAAGCCTGTTGGTACAGGAATACGATTACCATATTGGCTAGTTTCTAAGCGTTGGCGCTGCCAGTAAATATTAGCATGTGCTTCATCTAGCCAACCATCACCATTACCCATGTAATCATAAGATGCAGAAAAACGTTCACGTTTTTTCGTTTGATCTTCATAGAATGTACCTGGCGTATAAGTGCGTACGGCTTGATTTAAGCCATGTGTGGTGCCGTCAAAATAAAATCGTTCAGCCGTGAAGCCAAAGCGATGCTCTTTACCGACATGCTGATAAACTTTGAAAAGCAAATTATTATTATCAAAGTCTGCTGGATTAGCGATTGAGCGCTCAACGCCATAACCACTAACAGAACCATTATTTTCGCGCTGTTTGCCGCCAACATAACCGCCTTGCAATAAGAAATAAGTATTATTTGCGCGCACAGCAAACGCTTCATCAATATGCCAGCTGCGATTAGATGAATCGTAGCTTCCTTTAGTAAGGGAGGCCCAGTTCTTGTCACCGGTCAAAAGGTCTTCTGGGTCAAGAGTACGGAGCATAACAACACCGCCAAGTGCACCTGAACCATAAAGGCTAGAATCTGAACCGCGCACAATATCAAGACTTGAAAGCGAAGAGATGTTAAATGAGGAAATGCCCCCTGTTAGATTTCGGCTTGATGGATCAGGGAACCAAGTAATAGGTACGCCATCAATTGTCGTTAAAACACGGTTTTGATCAAGTCCGCGGATGGTAAAACTATCGGAGCCCCGGCTATAAGAAATAGCAGGATCAAGCCGTGAGATATCATTAATATCATCAACCTGTTTTTTGGCAATTGTCTCGCCTGAAATACTATCTGTTAATACTGTAGCTTTACGGTCAAGTCTTTCTTTTTTACCTTCAACCACGACAGTATCTAGCGTTTGAGAATCAGAAGTTGCATTTGTAGTCTGATTCGTTGTTTGTGCTGATGCAGGGCTTGCTGCGCAAATGGCAATAACGCCAAATGCTGCGTAATGTTTTAAACGCTTTAATTGTAACCAATACATTAAGATACCATCCTTCTCAATTCTTTTGAAAAGCTTTGGCTTGCCACATTAGATTGGCTGGCTACGCTTCATATCATGAATAGTCACTATTAAACATGATACTAACAGTCAAGAAAAAAGTTGATTTTTATCATTTGGACTGGTTTAATAACAGGGGTGATGATCCGTTATATATTTAAGGATAATAAGTTATGTATATCGCAATGAACCGTTTCAAAGTCAATAAAGGTAATGAAGCCGAGTTTGAAACTATCTGGAGAGAGCGTGAAAGCCGTTTAAAAGAATTACCGGGCTTTGTAGAGTTTCATTTACTTAAATGCGACACTGATAAGGATGAAAATACCAGCCTCTATTCTTCACATGCTATTTGGAAAGATCGTGAAGATTTTATCAGTTGGACAAAGTCAGAGCAATTCCGCGATGCCCATAAGGGTGCTGGTGAACGCCGCCATGTTTTTGCAGGCCCTCCACATTTTGAAGGTTTTGAAGTTATTTTGTCTGAAAAGGCTTGATCTCTGAATAATCGGCTGCTTTGCCTTTGTTTGTTTTAAAAAATAGTACAAAGCAGCCATTTTAAAAAAATACAGTTAAGTGAGCTCTAGTTACTTATTTGAAGCGTCCATTTTTTATTGTTTTTGATAAGTTTTTGGTTGAATAATGTTTTGATTTCATCTTGATGCGTGATGCAGACAACTATTGTATCGGGACAATGCTTTTTCAATAAAGACATGGATTGAAATGCGTTATTGTGATCAAGTTGATTGGTTGCTTCATCAAGAAAAAGAATATCTGGTTGGTAAAGTATAGCGCGGGCTATAGAGAGGCGCTGCTGCTCTCCACCTGATAATATTTGTTGCCAATTGTCATTATGGTCTATTTTGTCGCCTAAGCTTAGGCTTAGCAATTTCAGTGTATCCTTTATTATTTCATCATCGTAGTTATTCTTTGCTGGGTAGCTAATGACAGTGCGTAGCGAGCCTTTAAACAAATAAGGCGTTTGTGGTAAAAAGAGCATGCGTCCGTGAAGCGTACGATCTCCCTGGCAAAACGGCCAGAGTCCAGCTAAATAGCGTAAAAATGTTGTTTTTCCTGCACCGCTTTTACCATCAACCAAAAGCCAATCGCTTTTTTCAAGTTTAATATCAGGAAAATAGCCCAATGGTGTCTTATCTGGATAAAAAAGTTGAACATTTTTGAAGGAAAGAAATGCGCTTTTCTGGTTACCTTGTTGCTTGGATCGATCATTGTCGCTTTGAGTGTTTTTTGTGGCTATAGGGCAAATATTTAACGCTGTATCAAATTCGGCCAAGCGTTTGATGAATGATGACCATTCAATCAAACGCTTATAATAAGTGGCTATCCAGCCAAAGCCATCAGCAACAATGGCAAAGGCACTTTGTATTTGCATCACGTCGCCAAAGGTTATGGTTTTATTTAAAAAAAATGGTAACACCGCAATAATTGGAATAAAGTTAGTTAAGCGAAATTGGAATGCAGTAATAGATTCTAATTTTATCTCAGCTTTGATGATTTTAAACCAATTATCGCCAATGGCGTCAAATAGTTGCTTTTGCTGTTTATTTTCGGATGCTTCACCATTATAAAATGCAACTTCTTCACTTTTTTCCGTCAGTCGTACCAGTTTGGCCCTATAATCAGCTTCCCTGTGTTGGCGATCTATATTGAGAGAAAGTAATATTTTGCCGATCCAATGGATAATTAATGTTGATATAACGCCATAGGCCAGGGCTATCCAGAATACATAGCCATGCAATGTATATTGTGCATCATTTAAGGTGATATCAACGAGCGGTGAAAGATTCCACAAAATGACAATAAAGGTTAGCAATCGCGTTGCATGGGTTAATAGCGATTTGAATAAAAAAACGCTTTCAGCCGTGAATAATCTTATGTCTTCGGCTATACGTTGATCTGGATTATCAGGATATTGGTTGAAGCGCAGCATATAATGGCGATGGTCATCTAGCCATTTGTCACTAAAGTAATTGTTCAGTTCTCGTCGCCATAAAAACACTAAAATTTTGCCGAATGCACTGCCAACAACAATGCTTAAAACAACAATTGATAAATAAAATATATAAATAAAAATTAAGTGTAATGCCGCTTCACCATCAAATTGCTGAAGCGCATCGTAGAACAGCTTTTGCCATTCATTGATAAAAACACTCATATATACAAACAGGAATTGGCAGCTTATGGTTAGGATAAGCGAAGCCCAAATTTGCCAATTAAATGGTTTAAGGCTGAAAGGTGCCAAAAATAGTTTGAAATAATAGGAATATTTCATCTCGGCCTTATTTAAAAATTTGTTAATTTAAGTTTTATTGCTTTAATATTCTTTATGGTAAGCTAATTTATATTGGTTGAAATATCTCAGCCAATATAAGCTTTTGGTGGGCAAGAATTAAAATGTTGTATTAAAAGTGACCAAGATACTTCTTGGATCAGCAAAATAATTGTTGAAGGTTTTGTCACGTACGCGATTATTTTCATAATAACGCTTATCAAAAATATTATTGGCATTGATTTGCAAATAAATATTCTCTTTGAAATTATATTGTAGGCTCAAATCCCAAACTGCATAGGCTTTTTGTTCAATATTATAGACGCTTTTAGTCTTGCTTTGCGCACGAACACCGCCGCCGATTTTCCATTTGTCATTATCAACGGGTAAGACATAAGTGGTGTTTAGGCGAAACATATGTTGAGGTGTTGCAGGACTGTAATTGTCTCCCGCTATATTTGAAGTCGATTCTGATTCAAGATATTTACTGCGATTATAGGTATAGCCTGTAAATACATTCCAACCTTTCGTAATCTCGCCACTAAGTTCTATGTCAAAGCCGCGGCTTTGCACTTTTCCATCAGCATAATAATATCTTTCAATATTATTATAGATTGCGCGGTTTGCTTGAATAATTTCAAATAATGCAAAGGAAGCATCAACGCGTCCGTCAAAGAAAGTGCTTTTTATGCCAATTTCTTTGTTGGTGCCAGTGACTGGAGGCAGAAAATTATCATTCTTATCAAGCGCTGATTGCGGCCGAAATATTTCTGTGTAGCTAGCGTAAAGTGTCGCATTATCATTAAGATTATAGTTTAGCCCATAATAGGGAATGAATTTTGTTTTTTCATAATGGTCGCGTGTAATATCATCATCTGGGTTACCTCGATAGCGGTAGTATTTTGAGGTGCTATCATATTGATAGTTGGTTGCCCTTGTACCGATAATTGCATATAAGCCGTCAATAAAGTTGAAGCGACCACCAAGGCGCCCCGACGTTTCCTTAAATTTAGTATTAATTTCAACATCGGTATAAAGGATGCTGTTATTAGACCAATTGGGCTCAATAATTTCGTTACCTGAAAAATTGTCAATATTATAAGATGTTTGATTACGTACTACGCGCATATGTGAATCATAATCATTGTAGGAATAATCAATACCACTAAAAATTTCCTGTTTGCGATTTAAAAACTCGAAATCACCATTGAGTTTAACCTGCGCGCTAAATTGTTGCCCGTCATTATCATAGCGAACAGCATTATTAACGCTGGCGAGACGGTCAATTCCTAAACCATTTCTAGCGATAAGAGCTGCAAATGCATTATGTGACTTAAATTGGTTGTAATTAACTGATGCATTCAACTTCCAATTACTGGAAAATTCATGATCAATTTCAAAAAATCCATTGGCTTTTTGTTTTTCTAAACTGTTCCATTTAGCACCAAGATAGGTCGAACGTGATAGTCCAGCATCTTTACCATCGCGTGTCATGGGGACACCGTAAAAATCGGGTACTTCATTGCGTTTTTGGAAAAGACCGCCTAATTGCCAAGTGGTTTTATCGTCAATGTCGCCCTCAATAACACCAAAAATCATACCATTTTTGCTGTCGACACTATCTTTAAAGGAATTAGCCTTATCAAAATTGCTAACAAAGCGGCCACGCAAGCTCTTGTCAGCATTGAGTGGGCCGGTTATATCTATAGTTTCTTGGATTTTGCTCCAAGTACCAACAGAAAATGTATTGGTTGCTGAAAACTCATCTTTTGCACGTTTGCGAACCAGATTTATCGTACCGCCAGGCTCTCCCGTTCCTTGCATAAGACCGGTTGGGCCACGTAAAACTTCAACGTGATCATAGATTGCAAGATCGCTATAATCACCTGCATCTCTATAGGCATTTATTCGGGCGCCTGGCGCGTAGGAGTTGACACCATCCTCTTGAATTTGATCGATGTAAAAACCTCGAGATTGGAAGCGATACATGCCAGATTCGCGTAACACATTGATGCCGGTGGTATTTTTTAAGGCATCGGCAATATTGCTTGATGCTTGGTCTTTTAGTTTTTGATTGGTAATAATTGATACGCTTTGCGGTGTTTCACGCGCAGTAAGCGTTAAGCCTGTGGCCGAACTCATATCATCAATAATATAGCTGCCTGTCCCTTCCGTTAAACTGCGGAAATTTGCTCGATTAACGATGACGGTATCTAAGGTTTCATCATCGGTCTCATTGCTATTGCTCTGCGCATAAATATAATTGATGCTGCATGGTTGAAGCGCTAAAAATAATATAGCAAGTTTCCAATTTTTACGCATTGACGTTTCCTTAACAGCGAAATTTTAAGAAAGCCATTTGGTTAAAATGACTTTAAACAAATTCAAAAACGTGAATTTGATAACAAAGGTTCATTCGTTGGGGATTAATGTCTGCGCCATAATATATTTTTTTTATTTTTACTAGCGATGTATAAAATAATTTTAATTATACATGTTTTTATTTATTTTTTATTTTTAATTAGAATAATTAATATTACAATATTATATTAGATGTTTATTGTGTTGAAGGGATTTAAAGTAAAATTGTTTTATTGCCACCAATTTAAATTAGATAGAGATTAAATACACCGTCAAACTGCTATATGTTCGTTCCTTTTTTTAGGGTGTGGATCAAGTGTGGAAGAATTTATTTAATCTTGTTTTTTGGTTAATATTATTGCTTGCGCTTGATGATCGGCGTATTTGATGAGCTTAGACAAATTCAGGTGATTCATTATGGCAGAAGCGACAATCCATTCAATCAATAAAGCCAAGGGCCAAGGTGATAGTTATCGTCAAGCTCCCCATAATCTTGAAGCTGAGCAAGCATTGCTTGGCGCATTGTTGATTAATAATGATGCTTTCGATCGCGTATCGGATTTTTTAAAACCTATACATTTTTACGAGCCGTTGCACGCCAAGCTTTTTGAAGTTATCTCCAGTCTTGTTGGTATGGGTAAAACTGCAAATCCAGTAACAGTAAAGCCTTTTATTCCAGCGGATGAAAAACTTGGCGATATGACGGTATTTAACTATGTTATACGCTTGGTAACTGAAGCAGTAACTGTTATTAATGCTACCGATTATGGTCGTTCTATCTATGATCTATATATTCGCCGTGCCTTGATCAGTGTTGGCGAGGATGTGGTAAATAATGCTTATGATGCACCAGTTGACCATGCGCCAGGTAAACAAATTGAAGAAGCTGAGCAGCGCCTTTTCCAATTGGCTGAAACAGGCCGCTATGGTGGCGGTTTTGAAAATTTTGGTGAAGCATTAACCAAAGCCGTTGAGCTTGCTGCAGCTGCTCATAAACGTACATCAAAATTATCAGGTATTCCAACACAAATCCATACGCTTGATGAACGTATGGGTGGCTTGCAACGCTCCGATCTTATCATTTTGGCTGGTCGTCCGGGTATGGGTAAAACTTCGCTTGCAACGAATATAGCCTTTAATGTTGCTGCTGCCTATAATGCGGAAAAGGCCAAGGAAAATAATGGCACCAATGAAGGTGGTGTGGTTGGCTTTTTCTCGCTGGAAATGTCGTCAGAACAGCTCGCTACCCGTATTATTGCTGAACAGGCAGAAATTTCGTCATCAAAAATTAGACGTGGTGATATTTCAGAAGAAGAATATACAAGATTGCTGCGCGCGACCAAGACCATGCAGCAAGTACCACTTTATATCGATCAGACCGGTGGTATTTCGATTGCCCAGCTTGCCGCACGCTCACGCCGCTTAAAGCGCCAGCGCGGCCTTGATGTTTTGGTGGTAGACTATGTGCAGCTGATGTCTGGTTCATCCAAGCGCTCATCAGAAAATCGCGTGCAGGAAATTACCGAAATCACCACCGGTTTGAAGTCGTTGGGCAAAGAGTTGAATGTGCCGATTATCGCACTTTCTCAGCTTTCTCGTCAGGTGGAATCGCGTGAAGATAAGCGCCCCCAGCTTTCGGATCTTCGTGAATCTGGTTCGATTGAGCAGGATGCGGACGTTGTATTGTTCGTTTTCCGTGAAGAATATTATATTAAAAACCGTGAGCCAAAACTTGGTACGGAAGAGCATATGAAATGGCAAACCGACATGGAAGAAGCCTTTGGTAAGGCTGAAGTTATTGTTGCAAAACAGCGTCACGGTCCAACAGGTACGGTGAAGCTTGCTTTCCAATCAGAATTTACCCGCTTTTCTGACCTTGCAGAAGAAGATCGTTTGCCAGAACGTTTTGAATAAAGTGGTAGTATATATGCGGTAATCGCGTGAACTAAATGAGGGAAAGTTGGTAAGACTTTCCCTTTCTGATTTGTCTTGAAAATATGAGATGAAAGTTCCTATATAGTGCTAATTATCAGGCTGTCGGTAAAATCTATTCATGATTTTGCTCTTTCTTAGGCTATATAAAAAAGGATTTTAGTAAAGATTTATGGCGCGTTCAAAGGTTCAGTTCATTTGTCAAAATTGCGGTACAGTCTATTCGCGCTGGTCGGGTAAGTGTGATGCTTGCGGTGAGTGGAATACATTGGTTGAAGAGGGGACCAATGGTGGTATCGGTTCTGGCCCCGCAAAGGCAAGCACACGTAAGGGGCGCGCTGTACAGCTAACTGATCTTTCTGGTGAAATTGAAGATGCGCCGCGTATTTGCTCGGGCATTGCTGAGCTTGATCGCGTTACCGGTGGCGGTTTTGTGCGTGGTTCTGCTCTTTTGGTGGGCGGTGATCCAGGTATTGGCAAATCAACACTTTTAACTCAAGCTGCCGCTGCTTTATCACGCCAAGGCCATAATATTGTTTATGTGTCGGGTGAAGAAGCGATTGCTCAAATAAGGTTGCGTGCGCAGCGGCTAGGTGTTGCCGATTCTGCCGTGCAATTGGCGGCTGAAACCAATGTTGAAGATATTCTGGCAACCCTTAGCACGGCGCGTAGGCCTGATTTGGTTATCATAGATTCTATACAGACACTTTGGTCTGATGGCGCAGATTCGTCCCCTGGTACGGTGACGCAAGTGCGCATAGGTGCTCAAAGCATGATCCGTTACGCAAAACAAACGGGGGCTGCGGTTGTTTTGGTTGGACATGTCACCAAAGATGGTCAGATTGCCGGTCCGCGTGTAGTAGAACATATGGTTGATGGCGTACTTTATTTCGAGGGTGAGGGCGGCCATCATTATCGTATTTTGCGCACGGTTAAAAATCGTTTTGGCGCAACGGATGAAATTGGCGTGTTTGAGATGTCAGATAAGGGCTTGCGGGAAGTTGCTAACCCATCTGAATTATTCTTAGGCGAGCGTAACGAAAAAGCACCAGGTGCAGTTGTGTTTGCTGGTATGGAGGGAACGCGACCAGTGCTTGTCGAAATTCAAGCTCTTGTTGCGCCATCTTCGCTAGGTACACCGCGCCGCGCTGTTGTTGGTTGGGATAGTAGCCGCTTAGCTATGATTTTAGCCGTTCTTGAAGCGCATTGCGGGGTACGTTTTGGTAGTCATGATGTCTATTTAAATGTTGCAGGTGGCTATCGTATCAGCGAGCCTGCTGCAGATTTAGCTGTTGCGGCCGCTCTTGTTTCGTCAATTGCGGGTGTCGCATTGCCGGCTGATTGCGTTTATTTTGGCGAAATTAGTCTTTCTGGCGCAATTCGCCCTGTTGCACATGCCTTGCAGCGCTTGAAGGAAGCTGAAAAGCTCGGTTTTAAGCGTGCAACTTTGCCAAAAGCAGGTAAGGAAAAAATGAGCCAAAATGATTTTGCTATACGTGAACTTGATAATCTTCCTGACCTTGTTGCGCGCATCGCTTTGGCAAAAAATAAGGCAGGCCGTGATAATCAATAACCTGTTTGTTATGGCATATCTAACATAGACATAAAGGCGTTCAATATAATTTATTATTCAAAAAATGTGGCATATTTGCTTTTTACAGCAAAGTTAAAGATTTTTTTAATTTGCCTATGCCATTGATGAATCTTATTCCATTTAAAGAAATTGTTCCTTCTCGTTGGAATGATTGACGGACTGCTTATCCTAAAGGATAACTAAAAGCGATTATAAATTGTAATATTATTTTTTGTTTTTGGTAATTTTTGAAAGCCGATAAGGTTTCAGGAAAGTAGTTAAACAATAGCAATCCTATGACTGAAAATGTTATAGGTGTGGTTATAAATAAGTTAAATTTAAAATTAGGAAAAATTAATGCCCGTTACTTTGCTTGACATTATTGTTGTTGTCGTTGTTTTGTTGTCGGCATTTCTTGCCACCATACGTGGGTTCTCACGCGAAATTTTGTCCTTACTATCATGGGTGTTGGCGGCTGCCGCAACATTCTTTCTTTATGAATATGCACTTGAATTTGCGTCTCCATATTTCTCAAATAAAACGGTAGCAATTGCGGTAACTATTGTTGTGCTGTTTTTAGTGTTCCTTTTCATCATTTCAATATTTACCATGAAAATTGCCGATGTGATTGTTGATAGCCGGATAGGCGCACTTGATCGTACGCTAGGTTTTATTTTTGGGCTCGCTCGCGGCGTTCTTATCTTGGCTGTTGCAATGATCTTTTTAAACAGTTTAGTGAAACCTGCCGATCAGGTTGATTGGATCAGGGATGCTAAAACCAAACCAGCTATTGATTCTGTTGCCAATAAATTGCGTGATACATTGGAAGAGGCCTCGACTAAAATATGGGGTATGGCTGATCGCATTAAGCCATCACAACAACAAGAACCAAATGATTTGTTGAATAATGGCGAAGCAGGTCAACCAGTTGAGTAATTTTTTTACATCGCATATTTAAGAATGATGCTTAGCATGCTATATATCTGTTTTGGAAATAGCTGCGAAGGCACATTGGCGAATGAAAACCTCTTTCAATGACTTTTCTCAATACACCACATCTCGAAATAATACTTCCCCAAATAAAGTTGATTTAGACCAATTTCAATTGGAGGTTGACGGAGATACCCTTCATGAAGAATGTGGTGTTTTTGGTATTTTAGGGCATGAAGATGCAGCAACCCTGACAGCTTTAGGGTTACATGCTTTGCAACATCGTGGCCAAGAAGCGGCAGGCATTGTTTCATATGATGGCGCGGCTTTTTATTCTGAAAAGCAGATGGGGCTTGTTGGTGATCATTATACTGATCCAGCAATGTTAGCACGCTTGCCCGGTAATATGGCTATTGGCCATGTGCGTTATTCCACAACCGGCGAAACTGTATTGCGCAATGTTCAGCCGCTATTTGCTGAATTGGAAGTAGGCGGCATTGCCATTGCGCATAATGGCAATTTTACCAATGGTCTTACACTGCGCCGTAAGCTGATTGCATCAGGTGCAATTTGCCAATCAACATCCGATACCGAAGTTGTTTTGCATTTGATTGCGCGTTCACAACAAGCGTCTTCATCCGACCGTTTCGTTGATGCTATTCGGCAGGTTGAGGGTGGTTATGCTATTCTAGCATTAACGCGTACTAAACTTATTGCAGCACGTGACCCTTTGGGTATTCGCCCCCTCGTTATGGGTGAGCTTGATGGCAAGCCGATTTTCTGTTCGGAAACCTGCGCTCTTGATATTATTGGGGCTAAATTCATTCGTGATGTCAAAAATGGTGAAGTCATTATTTGCGAGGTGCAAAAGGATGGCACTATTTCAACAACGGTGATTGCGCCAGAAAATCCAAAGCCAGAGCGCTTATGCCTATTTGAGTATGTCTATTTTGCTCGCCCTGATTCTGTTGTTGGTGGACGCAATGTTTATTCTACGCGCAAAAATATGGGAGTTAATCTTGCCAAAGAAGCGCCTTGCGATGGCGATGTTGTAGTCCCTGTACCTGATGGCGGAACTCCTGCGGCTATTGGCTATGCACAAGCAAGTGGCATACCGTTTGAGCTTGGCATTATTCGTAACCATTATGTTGGTCGTACCTTTATTGAGCCTACTCAGCAGATCCGCGCTTTTGGCGTTAAATTGAAACATTCAGCCAATCGCGCTGTTATTGAAGGCAAGCGGGTTATTTTAGTTGACGATTCTATTGTGCGCGGTACAACCTCGATTAAAATTGTACAAATGCTGCGCGATGCGGGCGCGCGTGAAGTGCATATTCGTGTTGCTAGCCCAATGATTTTTTATCCCGATTTTTATGGTATAGATACCCCAGAAGCATCCAAGCTTCTTGCTAATCAATATCCTGATTTAAAATCCATGAGTGATTATATTGGTGTTGACTCGTTAGAGTTTTTGTCAATTGATGGCCTTTATCGTGCGGTAGGCGGCGAGCCACGCAATAACGCCAATCCACAATTTACCGATCATTATTTTACCGGTGATTATCCAACCTATTTGGCCGATGAGCATAGCAGTGACAATGTCCATAAATTATCTGTGTTGCGAACCAGCCGATAATTTTATTTGCCAAAAAGGGAGAATAGTGTGCAAGATTTTTCACTTGGTGGCAAGGTAGCATTGGTAACCGGTGCATCACGCGGTATTGGCAAAGCTTTTTGCCTCGAGCTTGCTAAACGGCAATGTCATATTATTGCCGTAGCAAGAACCGTTGGCGGTTTGGAAGAGCTTGACGACGAGGTTCAGGCATTCGGCGGTACAACAACACTTGTACCGCTTGATCTTAGCGATATGGATGGTATTGATCGGCTAGGTGCATCAATTTTTGAACGATGGGGTTATCTTGATATATTACTGGCAAATGCTGGCATCTTAGGACCGATTTCACCGGTTGCCCATATTGAAGCGAGCGAATTTGATAAGATAATGGCCATCAATGTCACCAGTCAATGGCGGCTTATCCGGTCCACAGAGCCTTTGTTAAGAGAATCTAGGGCTGGTAGAGCAATTTTAATGTCTTCAGGTGCTGCACATCGGGTTCGTGCTTTTTGGGGAGCCTATGGTGCTAGTAAGGCGGCGCTTGAAGTACTTGGCCGTGCTTGGGCCGATGAAATGCGTCAAACAAATTTACGTATAAACCTTGTTAATCCTGGCGCAACCCGAACCGATATGCGTGCTAAAGCAATGCCGGGGGAGGATCCGTTAACATTGCCGACCGCCGCTGAGGTTGCAAGCTCAATGATACCGCTTGTTGCACCAGATTTAAATGATCACGGCCGGCTATTTGATGTGCGGCGTAATCGGTTTGTTGATTATCATCTACCCGATTAAATCAATATTACGCAGGCGGTTTTCCTCTTTTGCAATATAATCACGGGTAATTGGTACAGCATCTTGCCTATGGGCAAGCTGAATATGGAAAACCATCATGTTTTGCCAACGAAAAGCCGATTCTGATGCTGCAAGATAGAATTCCCACATGCGGCAAAAGCGTTCATCATATAAAGCTTTGGCTTTATCACGCTCGCTTAAAAATCGCTCGCGCCATGCTTTTAAAGTATCAGCATAATGCAAGCGCAATATTTCAATATCGGTAATAACCAGTCCGCTCTTTTCAATAATGGGAATGACTTCAGAAAGGGCAGGGATGTAACCGCCAGGAAAAACATATTTACGAATAAATGGATTTGTTGTTCCCGGAATACCGTTGCGACCAATAGAATGAAGAACAAAAACACCATCAGGCTTTAGCATGCGTTTCACATGAGAAAAATATTCTTTATAATGGCCAATGCCAACATGCTCAAACATGCCAACTGATACTATTTTATCAAATTGTTCTTTAATTAAGCGATAGTCTTTTAGAAGAAACCGGCATTGTTGTTCAAGCCCTTGATCTTTGGCGCGTTGGGTCGCAACTAAATGTTGTTCATGGGAAAGTGTAACACCTGTTACATCTGCCTTTAAAAAACGTGCCATATAAAGGCTAAGACCGCCCCAACCGCAACCTATATCCAAAAGGCCTTCACCTTCTTTAATTGATAGTTTAGCTGCAAGATGGCGCTTTTTGGCAAGTTGGGCTTCCTCAAGAGTAGAATCTGGAGTTTCAAAATAGGCGCAGGAATATTGCTTATCTGAATCTAAGAATAAATCATAAAGCTGGCCTGATAAGTCATAATGCTGGCGTATATTGCCGCTAGAGCGCTTCAGATTATTCATTTGCATTAAGCGTTTAGTACTGGTGCGCACAGCATTTAAAATCCGCATCCAAGGTTCGTTTTCTGCGCTTGCTCCTGCGTTGCTAAATATAAGTTCTAATAGCCCATAAATATCGCCTTCTAGAAAATCAAAGCCGCTATTCATATAAGCTTCACCAAATTTTAATGCTGGGTCAAAGGCAATTTCTTTTTCCCATTTTGTGTGATTTATGCGCACATGAATAAGGGGGCCATGCTGATCACCAAAGTGAAAAACCTTACCGCTTGCGTCGGTTACAAGAAAATTCCCTTTTTTAATAAGGTGTTTAAGAACAGTTGTTAAAAGTCCAAACATTATTTTCACCTACCTAAAGCACTGCTAAGAATAGTTATGGCATGGAATATCGTCGCATAAATACTATCAGTTCATAGATGCCCATGGGAACCTATTGGGTAGTCATATTTTGGTAGGTAGATTTATTAAACTGCAACATGAGTTGAAAACATAATAAAACCTACTACGCGGCTATCTTAATCATCAAACAGCTTTATGCCTTTCTATTATTATATATTTAGTGAAATTTTTAAGAATTAAAATAAAAAACACCCAGCTTTACAGCCGGGTGTGATCATTTTTTGTTTATCACGCTATATTATAAGCTATAAGCGTGCATTACATTTATTAGAAGTAATAAATGTAACTATTTATAAAAGCTTATTAAGCTTGATCTTCATCTTCGTCAGTGAAGTCAGCATCGTCTTCATCTTCTTCAACTGGTGGAAGTTTGTATTCATCGCGATCAATTGCAGAAAGATCTTCACCCTTAGCTTGACGCTCTGCTTCATCAGCTGAACGAGCAACATTAACTGTTACAGTTGTAGTAACTTCAGGATGCAAGGCTAAGGTTACAGTATGAAGGCCGATGGTCTTGATTGGGTGTGCAAGCTCAACCTGTGTACGAACAATAGTGAAGCCATCAGCTGTGATTGCTTCAGCGATATCACGGGTTGATACTGAACCATAAAGTTGGCCTGTTTCACTAGCTTGACGAATAGCGATGAAGCTTTTGCCTTCAAGCTTAGCTGCAATTTGATCAGCTTCGCTTTTACGCTCAAGGTTATGAGCTTCAAGTTGTGCACGCTTGCTATCAAAATATGATTGGTTAGCATCATTAGCGCGAAGTGCTTTGCCTTTTGGCAAAAGGAAGTTACGGGCAAAACCGTCTTTAACGGTAACAATATCACCCATTTGACCAAGGCGGGCGATGCGTTCTAGAAGAATTACTTTCATAATAATATCCTTAAGGTTGGAATTGAAGTTTTAATTTGATGGATTTTTGGGTTGTTGGTATAAATTATCTCTGGCTTGCGTAACTGATGACGCAAGACCAAGAAAAACGAGAATAATAAAAATGAGTGCCGTAAAAACACCACTAAATAAAAGAAAATAGGTCGGCACAAGAACGGCAAACCGCCATAATTTTCCTAATGTAATTTGGTGAATAAAGGCAATGCCGCTAGCAACAAAACCTAACGTAAATGCAAAACAAATCGAGATTGCGCACATAAAGGCAGTATAATTTGAGCCAACAAGACTTGCTGAAATAATGGCAATAAACCAAAGCGGTATTGCCATTGCTGGCATAGTTAAGTCCCTTGGCCAAAATGATAAAGGCCTTGGACTTAAATGCTGTGCTGTTACAAGATTTGTAGAAATATAGATACAAAGCAATATTGTAATAAATACGCTAGTAATTGTTTCTGATGCGACAGTAAAAATCGCCAACTTATTGAAGTTTAGGTTGTAAAATTCTAGCATCTGATTTCGTGTTACTTCATCTACAAAAATTTGGGAAAATAGTGATTTAATATTTTCATCCATTAGTTTTTTAGTTGAAGCAAATGATTCTGGTGAAAGCAGCGGTATTGAAGTGGTAGAGTTTACATAAATAGCGAATAAAATTACTGTTATTACACTGATGATGCAAAGATTAAATAAAATGGATGAAAGTGGCAGCCATCTTGCCTCAGTCGTTTCTTTATCAACGGTCACAATATTTAAAATAGTGCCGATTAAGAATGCAGGAAAAATAGTTACAATACTAAAATATAACGCGGCTTCAATAGGTTGGATAATGCATGAAAAAACTACGGCAAGCACAGCGCTTAAAAAGGCGCCTCGTATTCCAAGTGCAAGCGAAACACTGGAAATGGATGTTGCTGCTAAAACCTTAAAAATAAATGGGAGAAAAGACAGATTAGCTAAATAAAATGACAACACATTAGACCCACCTGCAATGATGGCACCTAAAATTATAAATTTATGAAAAGATATATTGCGTTGCATTTCTTGCTGTCCTGCTTTTTATAAAATCTTGCATTATTTATATTTTGCAAGATTATGGCAGTTAGAGGCATTGCCCCAACCAACTATTTTCACTTTTATAGTTTATAAAAAACTTAAAAAAGCTATCATAGTTAAAAATCAAGTGTTTATTGTTAAATTTGAAAGGCAGAAGTAGCTCCTGCCTTTCAAAAAATCTACTTACTTTACAACGTAAGGAAGAAGGCCAAGGAAACGAGCACGCTTAATAGCGCGAGCAAGTTCACGTTGCTTCTTCTGACTTACAGCAGTGATGCGTGAAGGAACGATTTTACCGCGTTCTGAAATATAACGCTGCAAAAGCTTAATGTCCTTATAGTCAATCTTTGGAGCATTGGCACCTAAGAAAGGGCATGTCTTACGACGACGATGGAAAGGACGACGGCTAGGGATCTGATTAATATCAACCATTATTCTTCTCCTTCACCAAAGTTTTCATCATTGTCGCGTGGACGACGGCCACGACGTGGACGCTCATCATCGCGATCACGGCGAGACAACATTGCTGATTGCCCTTCTTCGTGTGCTTCAACGCGAATAGTCATGAAGCGCAAAATGTCTTCATTGATACGCATTTGACGTTCCATTTCAGCAATAGCTGCTGCAGGAGCATCAATGTTGATGCATGCAAAATATGCACGGCGATTCTTGCGAATGCGATAGGTTAGGGGACGGATACCCCAATTTTCGATACGCCCGACTTTGCCACCATTTGCTTCAATCACGCCTTTGTAGGTTTCTACAAGCTGATCTACTTGCTGTGGAGCAACATCCTGTCGGGCAAGGAACACATGTTCATAAAGAGCCATTTGCTTTGCCTTTCTTCGATTAATACCCGATATACTGGCGCAAAGCCTCTGCGACTTCTCTATTCTTTTGAAAGATGAAGAAAGGACGCACGGTGAGACGTTCGAGAGCGGAGACACGGGAGGATTTAAAAATATTTTTTAAAGCTAAAGGTAAAACCTATTAGCCCTCCGTTCAGCCCCCAGCCAATAGCCTCGGGTAGACGAGGCTGTGCTTAAATGTTTTTTAGTCAAAAAGCAAGAGTATAAAGCATATTTATCCAATTTAAACGGTTTGCAAAGTGCATAAAACTTATTTTAACCTATTGGCTAGGCTAACACTTAAATGGTAATCGCCATTTCAGGTTGCAGTAACCAGCGTAAGGCTTGAGGCAATGTGTCAATGAGATCTTCTGCTATGAGGCCTGGTCCAAAAATGGATGCTGCCTCACTATGAAGATATGTGGCGGCACAGGCAGCTTCAAAAGCTGGCATACCTTGAGCAACAAAGCCGCCGCATAGGCCAGCAAGGACATCGCCCGATCCTGCGGTTGCAAGATAGGCTGGTGCGTTGGTGTTAATGGCCGCGCGGCCATCAGGCGCAGCAATCACGCTATCGGCACCTTTGTAAAGAATTACCGCTTTTGATTGCTCTGCAGCCATTTGTGCTTTTTCTAGGCGTGACAAGAATTTATTGCGCGCAATTTCGGGGAAGAGCTTTTTAAATTCGCCCTCATGGGGAGTTAATATGACTTTTGTTGTCGAGCGCTCAATAGAGCTAAATAATCGCTGTGATATTTCGGTAAAGGCTGTAATACCGTCAGCATCAAGTACAAGCGCATCAAGGCTTTGGGTTATAATAAGCTCAAGTGCAATATCTCTTGCACGCATTCGATCGCCGAAGCCCGGTCCAAGCACCGCCGCTTTTACCTTGCGGTCATGCATAAATTCAATGATATCTTCAATTCTATCATAAATATGCAGCATCACCGATGTGAGCTGTACAGCATTTACTAAAAGTGCGCTTGATTGCGAAAGTAAGGTAACAGCACCTGCGCCCGCTCTTGCGCTAGCATGGGCGGCTAGGCGTCCTGCGCCAGTACTGGTTGAGGGGCCAGAAAAAACGGCACAGTGACCGCGGCTATATTTATGACTATTATGATCGGGAATGGGGAGCTTGTCTTTCCAAATGAATGGAATATTAACCATGGTTTTGGGTTTTATCTCATCTAATACTTTGTAATTTATGCCTATATCGGCGCAAATTACCTTGCCTGCCAAAGATTTACCTGGATAGAGCAGGTGGCCCGGCTTCATGCGAAAAAAAGTCACGGTCAACTGTGCTTTGATTGCAACCCCCAGTATGTCGCCCCTAAGTCCAGAAATCCCCGATGGCAAATCCACCGCAACAATTGGCTTGCCGCTATTATTGGCAAGGTTAATAAGATCCGCGTCATTGCCGCTGATGGGGCGGTCAAGTCCCGCGCCATAAAGGCCGTCTACAATAACATCGAATTCATCAGGATTAAATTCAGCTATTGGCTTGATTGATCCTTGAAAATTACTGGCAGCCGTTTGAGCATCGCTTTGTGGGCGCGGCTCCGTATCGGTAAAACAAATCGCTTCCAATCCGCGTCGCTTTATCACTGCAGCAGCAACATAGCCATCTCCGCCATTATTGCCTGGTCCACAAAGGATTGCCACTTTTTTGGTATCAGGAAACTGTTTTAATAATGTATCTGCAACTGCAAGGCCAGCATTAAGCATTAATTGGTAGCCAGATAGGCCACCATTCTTAATGGTCAAGCTATCTGCCTGCGCCATTTCTTGCGGATTCAACAAAAAACTATCCGTTATGTTGTGGTCCTTCATATGCTAGTGCCTCTTTTTTGTAGGTTGTGCCTAAAATTTAAGCGATGTGCTGCTTTACAGTATAGACTCATTTTCAAGGTTTGAATTTAGCTTATAGTGTTATAAAGTGCTATTTTAACGCGATTTCAACAAAAATATAAATTTTTTATGTTGAATTTGCAATTGGCATGGTTCATGCATGAATAGAATATCAGAGACCCTAGGGTGGATTTTTAAATGGAGGCCTTTCAAATATGAAAAAGATTGAAGCAATTATTAAGCCATTTAAGCTTGATGAGGTCAAGGAAGCCCTACAGGAAGTTGGCTTGCAGGGAATAACTGTCATTGAAGCTAAGGGTTTTGGCCGTCAAAAAGGGCATACAGAGCTTTATCGCGGTGCTGAATATGTTGTCGATTTTTTGCCAAAGGTGAAAGTTGAAGTTATTGTTGCTGATGAAACTGTTGAGCCAGCAATTGAAGCAATCCGCAAGGCGGCCCAAACAGGCCGTATCGGTGATGGTAAGATTTTTGTCTCGTCCATCGAAGAGGTGATCCGCATCCGCACTGGTGAATCAGGCGTTGATGCTATTTAAATTTTATTTTCTAAAGCTACCCGAGCAGAAAATATTTTGTTAGGATAGTTCGAGGTTAGCAGATTTCCAAATCGGGATTTGTCGTTTTTATAAGGGAAGTTAATATGACAACTGCAAATGATATTCTAAAGCAGATTAAAGATCATGATATTCGCTTTGTTGATCTTCGTTTTACTGATCCAAAAGGTAAAATGCACCATGTAACCATGGATATTTCACAGGTTGATGAAGATATGTTCGCTGACGGTGTGATGTTTGATGGTTCATCAATTGCCGGTTGGAAGGCAATCAATGAATCAGACATGGTATTGATGCCAGATCCAGAAACTGCCCATATGGATCCGTTCTTTGCGCAGTCAACCTTGGTTATCATGTGTGATATCTTAGATCCAATTTCCGGTGAAGCTTATAATCGCGATCCACGCTCTATCGCTAAAAAGGCGGAGGCCTATTTGAAGTCGCTTGGTATTGGCGATACAATTTTTGTAGGTCCCGAAGCTGAATTTTTCATCTTTGATGATGTGCGTTTTAAGGCTGATCCATATAATACTGGTTTCCGTTTGGATTCTAATGAATTGCCATCAAATGATGATTCAGAATTTGAAACTGGTAATCTTGCTCATCGCCCGCGCGTTAAAGGTGGCTATTTCCCAGTGCCGCCGATTGATTCATGTCAGGATATGCGTTCAGAAATGTTGAGTGTTTTGACCGATATGGGCGTTGTTGTTGAAAAACATCACCATGAAGTTGCAGCTGCACAGCATGAACTTGGCATTAAATTTGACACTTTGGTGCGTGAAGCTGATAAGATGCAAATGTTCAAATATGTTGTCCATCAGGTAGCTAATGCCTATGGCAAAACAGCAACCTTTATGCCAAAGCCAATCTTTGGTGATAATGGTTCAGGTATGCATGTGCATTTATCAATCTGGAAAGATGGCAAGCCAACTTTTGCCGGTAACGAATATGCTGGTCTTTCTGAAAGCTGCCTATTCTTTATCGGTGGTGTAATCAAGCACGCCAAGGCAGTTAATGCCTTTACAAATCCATCAACCAATTCTTATAAGCGTTTGGTTCCTGGCTATGAAGCTCCTGTATTGCTTGCTTATTCAGCACGCAACCGTTCTGCTTCTTGCCGTATTCCTTTTGGTTCTTCACCTGCTTCCAAGCGTGTTGAAGTTCGTTTCCCTGATCCAACAGCAAATCCATATCTTGCTTTTGCAGCTCTCGTCATGGCTGGGCTTGATGGTATTAAAAACAAAATCCATCCAGGTCAAGCGATGGATAAGGATCTTTATGATCTACCTCCTGCAGAACTTAAAGAAATTCCAACGGTTTGCGGTAGTCTTCGTGAAGCGCTTGAATCACTTGATAAGGACCGCGCATTCCTTAAGGCTGGCGATGTATTTGATGATGAAATGATCAATTCATTTATCGCACTTAAGATGCAAGAAAATATGCGTTATGAAATGACGCCACATCCAGTTGAGTTTGATATGTACTATTCTGTCTAATTGATCTTGGTTTGTTAGATTTTTAATTAATATAAACAATGGATTAGATTTTAAACTTTAACCATTGTTTGATCTAAAAAGTTTGAAAATATAACTTCAACTGTAACATTTCTTTAAAATTTGTTGCAAACTGTTTAGGCATATTGAATATAACTATTCAATATGCCTTTTTTTTGATTTATTCGTTTTATATCAATCAATATCGGGTTAATAATTGGTCAAAAGAAGATTTGCATGCTTTGTTATTTGTAAAGTTAAAATGCAAAAATGATAAATGCATTAAAACTGTGCCAATAAAAATTTGCAAGAGAATATGGCAGGAAAAAATGAAATTTAAGAAACTAGTAGCTGCAAGCTTTCTTGCAAGTATTGTTTTAACCAATATTGCGTCCGCCCGCGAGGCAACTCAGAGTGAGTTAAAGTCTTTAAATGAGGTTGCTGCAAATTACCGTCAGGCGACAATGAATAAAAATGTCGATGACTTAATTGCCGGTATTCCCCCTCGTGTGATTAAAATTTTGACAGAAATTTCTAAACCCGTTGATGGTGTTGCGCTTGATGAAGCTAAAGTGAAGGAAAATATCAAGCGTGATATTACTTCTTTTACGGAAATAGCCAAAGTTATAAGTTGGGATGTTGATCTCAAAAATAAAAAAGCTGGAACACTTGATGTTACAGCTAGGGAAAAGCAAGAGAAAAAAGATGGAGAGCCTTTTTTCATCATACCTTCAACAACTGTAGTTGAGTTGAAGGTCAAAAAGCAAAGCGCATCTATATCAGACACAAATGCATATGAGCTAAAGCGACAAAAAATAACCTCAGATGTTATTGCAGTTCTTGACGAAGGCAAATGGTATATTTTATCAGCCGATAATCCAATGCAATTACTCGTTTATCAACGCGCATTTCCTGGTATAGAAAAAGCTCAATTACGCAAGCCCGTAATTGTTGACGCTAAATAATTAACTTTATTATTTTTGTGTTCCAATTTTTAATATGGCTTTAAAAATAATGCATTAGGGTAATGTCTTAATGCATTAATTTATTTTCTCTTTAATCCTTATTTTAAATCATATATAAAATGAATTGGTTGCAATCACTGCCTTGTTTAAGCAAAATAAATGTAGCTGCAGTCATTGCGTTTCATTGCTTAGAGCGTAGATTAAGTGCAATTGATAGCTTGGCAACAGCAAGATAATAGTGCCAAATCATAGTTTCAAATTATAATGCTGATTTAAATTGTATGATTTTATGCGGGATTTGAAATGCAAAAACGGGGGCGATGGATTTACCTTGACTAAGAAACACAAGAAAATTCGCTTTTCTAAGCGAAGTATCAAAAAATTACATCACTTTCCTTCGTCTATGCAATCAGATGGTATTAAAATCCGCGAGAGGCGGATTGTGCCTTTTTGTTTTCTATTAGCTAAGCGTTGTTTGATTTATAGCTTTATTTTACTTGTGCTTTTTAGCATATTGCTTGCCATCTTACTTAAGGTTGGTATCAGCGGCAATATGCTGGCGCAAAAAATGGAAGCGGCGTTGCAAGGTAAATTAATCAATGTTGCCGAGACTAAGATAGATGATGCCTCGCTTTCCTTTGATGAAAGTTATCATTTGGCACTTGAGGCACATAATGTTGGGTTAACCAATGTTAAAGGTGGTGTAGAGATTGATAAAATTGGTATTTTACGCCTTGGTCTTGCGACTGCACCGCTTTTAAAAGGTAATATAAAGGTAGCACAATTTGAAATTGCGGATAGCAGCATCCACATGCCAGCATCCAATGATGGTAATTTTTTAGATAAATTACCGCAGGATACATCGGGGAATATAGATTTTGATACCATTTCTTTTGCTTTATTTAAGGCATTCGATGGGGTTTTTTCAGCTTTAAAAAGCCAAGAAACCCATTTGGTGGTTATTCGCAATGTGTCCGTGCATTTTGGTAGCGAGGCGGTGCAAAAGACGTTTTATATAGATGAATTATCGCTACAATATGAGAATAATTATATTTTAGCAACAGGAAGTCTAACGTGGAAAGATCAAAAAATAGCGCTGGAAGCAACGGTTAATACTTCTGCTTCTGGTGCTGCTGATAGCTTTGTGATTTCTATGAAAGATTTTCCTTTCCATCTTGGCGCCGATGATAATGTTGCTCGTATATTTGCGGATGGACGACCCAATAATAATTATTTTCGTAGCCGAGGAAAAGTCAACCTTGCTTTGCAAGGCGCCTTAACAACTAATAATACTACACAATTGGGATTGACTTTGAGCTTAGGTGAAACTGGAACCGATATTGCTCAAGACAATGATATTGCAACAAGTGGTGAAATAAATCTAGCGTATAAAAGCGGTGATGGACAGATTGCTATTTTGCCTTCGGAGTTAATTCTTGGCTCGCTCTACTTGCCATTAAAAGGTGGTGTGCAATCGATCTCGATGAGTGGTGAACAAGGTGTATACGCATTTAACCTTGTTATGAATGATGGTGCAGTCAAACCAGACGATGTAAAGGCAGCACGCCTTGATTTTAACGGTGAGATTAAAGGTCGCTTTTTCGCAAAACGAGCCTTTGTTGATTTTTCCCAACTATTACTTGAAACTAAGAATGGTAAAATCGACGGGCGTGGAAGTTTGCAATTTGGTGTCGGATCACCACAAACGCAGCTTGAGTTTTCTATGCCGCATATGCCGAGCGATGAAATAAAGCAGATATGGCCAATTAATTTGTCGCCCGGCGCGCGTCGATGGGTAGTAAGTCACGTTGCAGGTGGCGAGGTCAAAAATGCCAATTTAAAAATTAATTTTCCGCAAGGCATATTCGTACCCGGTGGTGTGCCACCAGTGTTAAGCGAGAAAGAACTTATTCTTGAGGGGGATTTTGAAAAAGTATCAACTTTATTAGTTGGTGATTTGCCGCCCTTGCGCCAAGGCGCAGGACGTGTTGTTATTAAAGGTACTACGACAGAAATTTTTATGGATAGTGCAATATCTTATATAGATAATAAAGAAAACCAGATTGAGTTAAGTGAAGGTTATTTTGTCATTCCATGGCGGCCTAATATTAAGGTTTTTGCAGATGCTTCAGCGCGTTTTAAAGGTAAGGTTAGCGATGTTGTAAGATTGGTTAGCCTAGATCCAATAAATGCTAAGGATAAGGTTCCATTTAAGGCTGAAGAGGTTAGCGGTGACGTTTCTGGATTGTTGAAAATCCGTTTTCCATTAATGCCGCGCCCTGATAAATCTCTCATTGATTGGTCAAGTGAGTTATTATTTGACAAATTGTCACTGTTAAGTCCGCTTGATGGAAATATTCTTATTACACAGGCTAAAGGCACGGCAAAACTCAATAAAAGTGACATCACCATTATTGCCGATGCCAATCTAAATGGAATTCCAGCTAATATCAACCTGTACCGCCCTATGGGGCCTTCTGATATCATACCCAGTGAAACTATTCGTATTCAATTGACAGACGATATTCGAAAAAAGCTGATGCCAGGTCTTAATTCCATTGTCTCAGGAACTGTTGCATTAGAAATCGGGGCGCCCGTAGAGGGCGCTCGTCCGGTAAAAGCAGATGTTTCCAATGCAGAAATTCGTTTGCCATGGGTCAGTTGGACCAAGGGTAAGGGGATTGCTGGCGAAGTGCAATTTTCATTCAAGAATGGTGGTGGCAATGTTAAAACTATTGAACTTCATAATTTTAGCTTGAAGGGTAATAGTTTTATGATTGCCGGCAATATACTCATTCAAAATGGTGCATTGCAGTCTGCGGATCTATCAAGAGCCAATCTCAATCGTGGTGATAGTTTGGGGTTGACTTTACGCAAAACGAATAATGGTTATCGTATCGTGGCAAATGGCAAAAAACTTGATGCGCGTGCCTTAGTAAAAATGGTTAGCGGAAGTCAAAACCAAGGGCAAGCTAAGTCTAATGATAGTCTTGATCTTGTTGCCGATATTGATAGTCTTAGTGGTTTTTATGACGAAACTTTGAGTAATGTAAAACTTAAAATGGTTCGGCGTGGCTCATCCAGTGAAGATGTCATTTTTAATGCTTTGACTGGTGATAATAAATCAATTACCGCAAAAATTACGCGTAATAATAATAGCCGTGACATTTCTGTTAATGCAGCTAATGCCGGAGGGCTTTTACGTTTCATGGATTTTTATGATAAGGTTCGCGGCGGTATTTTGCAATTATCGTTAAAATCTGGCACCGATGGAACTTTAAAAGGGCCTGTTAACGTGCAAGATTTTCAAATTGTTAATGAGCCACGTCTTGCGTCTTTAGTGTCTTCAACGCCGCATAGTGGCGGTAAGAGCCTTAATCAAGCCGTGGATGGTAAGCTTGATGTTTCTGTGGCTGTTATTGAGACGGCTTCGGCGCAAATTGGCAAGGGCGATAGTTTTTTGGTGATTGATGGCGGCGTTATCCGTGGTCAAACAATTGGAGCGACCTTTCAAGGTATTGTCTATGACGCATCAGGTAATATGTCTATGACAGGTACTTTTATGCCAGCCTATGGTATTAACCGTGTTTTCGGCGATGTGCCGGTTCTAGGCACAATCTTGGGCAATGGCCGCGATCGCGGGCTTATTGGTATTACCTTTAAAATTGATGGTAAGGCGCGCGAACCCAAAGTAACTGTGAATCCAATTTCGGCCATTGCGCCGGGTATTTTTAGGCAGATATTTGAATATAAACAGCAATAACATTTTTATAAAATAAAAACTTTGGTCAGATACAGTAGATCTCTTTGCAATAAAGCATTCCTTAAAAATCTATCTTATAAAAATGATGCGCCTGCACTGCGTTAACTGCTTATTTAATTAGGCATTCCTCTGTTGCCTTAAAGGCTAATTTAAAACCTTAAAAATTTAGCGAAATTCGTGGGTAACTTCAATTTTTCCAATAATTGCAGCATTGAATGCATCAAGCTCTTCAGCAGGAATCCAATATTCTTGATGGGCATTGCCGCCAGCAACTTGAATATCATATTGATCAAGAAAAGCCTTATCAACTTCCATGCGGGTTACAAAGCCTGAGCCGCTGCGCGCAACATTCCAATCACGTGCAATTTTAATCGCATAATCTTCGCTCAAAACTGGGTAGAATATCGGTTGGTCAGGCAAACGTGCTGGAAAGGCGGTCATATCTGTTTGCTCAATAAGTTTTAATTCTTCTGGGCCAACTGGACGCCAAAGAGTAACTGTTTCAACTGTCATAATGTGATCCCTTATAAAAAATACCCGCCATATATTTATATATGGCGGGCAATAAACTATAAAAAGGTTTTTAGGTCAATGCCAAATGGTCAACCAAGCTATTTGGTCATTACTCTAGCGATCAAAAAAAGCCTTTTTTCTGCCACCAACCGCCTCGCTTCGGCTTGTCGCCATCTTGCGATGAGGAAACGGTTATTTCTGTTTCTTTTGCTGTTGCAGTTTCATTATTTTCGATAATCTCAGTATTATGACTGCTAACATCATCAGCTTTGCGTTTACGGCGTGTGCGTGGCTTTGCTGTGTCCGCTTTAACTTCGCTGTCTTTGGTGTCAGGCACAACAACATCACTTATCGCAGCGGCTTCACTCAATGTTGCTTCCACCGCAGTATCTGTTTTGGTAGCTTTAGTGCGTCGTGGGGTGGCGGTTTTTGGCTTTGCCGGTGCTTTTCGTTTGGCCTTTGCCGCTGGTTTTTCAGCCACAACTTGAGTGGTTGTTTCCACCTTGGTGAAGGGGCCAACTGGTTCTGCATTAGGGATAATTTTGTTTTGCGCAGCATTTTCGTTCGATACTACAGCCAAATTATCGGTTGCAGCCTCAACTGTTTGGTTCTTGTTCCTTGCTGTTTGGCGCCCACGTCCCCGACCACGGCTATTTGGCTTTTGTTCGCCATTGTTTGTTGCTTGCGAAGTGGTTTGTGGTGTCGTAATGGCAATTTTTTGGATACCATTTTGCTTAGCATTTACGTTGCCATTTGCGGCAGCCGCTTTAGGGAAAAAGCCAACGGGCTCAGCTGCAGGAAGGAAGCGGTTGCGACGGCTTTGACGTATTTCAGCAAGAGCTGCTTGTGCAAATGGCCCTACTGGTTCAGCAAAAGGCAAGCGCTTACGATCATTATCATAATGGTCACGGTTACGGCGTCCACCACGGCGACCACGACGTCTGCGCCGGCGGTTGCGCTCTTCTTCGCTTAGATCGCTTGTTACGCTATCACCATTAGCCTCTTGTCTGCGGTCATTATTGCCACGCTTTTTCTTATTTTTGCGTCGTTTATTGTCATTTTGTGGCTCGTTAACCGTTACAACTTCTTCTTCCTCTTCGACTTCAGGGATATCTTCATAGATTTCCTCTTCTTCGAAGATTGGAGTTATTGGCATGATAACGGCTGGTGTGCCTTCTGCAGGCGTACCTTTATCAATTGCTAAATGCTGGGCACCAACGGTTTCATCTGCTTCAATACTAATTGTTAAGCCAAAACGCAATTCAAGATCAGAAAGTAGTTTGCGTTTATGGTTTAACACATAAAGTGCGGTGCTAACTGGAGTGCGAACGATGATATTATTTTGACCATTACGCAATAAATATTCTTCGATTGAGCGCATAACATGTAAGGCCACCGATGATTGCGAGCGCACATAGCCAGTTCCAGCGCAGTGCGGACAAACCTGCATGGTGCTTTCAAGCACTGATGCACGAATACGCTGGCGGCTCATTTCCATGAGACCGAAATGTGAAATGCGACCCACTTGAATGCGGGCGCGGTCGTCTTTTAGGCAATCTTTAAGCTTTTTTTCAACTGAACGGATGTTGCGCTTGTCTTCCATATCGATAAAATCGATGACAACAAGACCAGCCAAGTCGCGCAGACGTAATTGACGGGCAATTTCTTCGGCAGCTTCAAGATTGGTTTGAACGGCGGTTTCTTCAACCGAATGTTCTTTGGTCGAGCGGCCAGAATTCACGTCAATTGCAACCAAAGCTTCGGTTTGGTTTAAAACGAGATAACCGCCAGATTTTAATGTTACCTCTGGTTGCAACATACGGTCAAGTTGGGTTTCAATGCCGTTTCGCGCAAAAATCGGGGTTAATTCACGATAGGGTTGAACAGCTTTGGCATGGCTTGGCATAAGCATACGCATGAAGTCTTTTGCTTCACGATAACCGCGTTCGCCTGCAACCTGAATTTCTTCGATATCTTTATTGTAAAGATCACGGATTGACCGTTTGATAAGGCTACCTTCTTCATAAACAAGGGCAGGGGCAATTGAAGTTAGTGTAAGTGTACGAACATTTTCCCAAAGGCGCATAAGATATTCATAATCGCGTTTAACTTCAACCTTGGTACGATTAGCTCCTGCTGTACGCAAGATAATACCCATGCCTTTTGGTACATCGAGTTCTTTGACGATGTCTTTGAGGCGTTTGCGATCATTAATATTCGTAATTTTGCGTGAGATGCCACCACCACGCGCTGTATTAGGCATTAAAACGGAATAGCGACCGGCAAGAGAAAGATAGGTGGTTAAAGCAGCTCCCTTATTGCCGCGCTCTTCTTTAACGACCTGTACGAGCAGGATTTGGCGTCTTTTAATGACTTCTTGTATTTTATAATCGCGTTTATAGGCTTTTTGCAGTGTTGGAAGCTCTTCTAATGCATCCTCTGCGCCAACAGATTCAATAATGTCCTCATTATTATCGCTATCATCACTTTCAAGCTCATGGTCATCATTGTTATCTGTTTCAATATTTATGTCATTTTCATCATTATCTTCTGAGATAATGTCGCTATCTGCTGCCGCCGATTGAGTTTTGCGGTTGTTGCGAGTGTTTTTGCCATTGCGATTATTGGCTTTAGCAGCCTCTTCTGCGTCTTGCTCTTGTTTGGCGGCAAGTTCTTCAGCCTCAAGCAAAGCTTGGCGGTCAGCTTCAGGAATTTGGTAATAATCAGGATGGATTTCTGAAAACGCTAAAAAGCCATGGCGATTGCCACCATATTCGACAAAGGCAGCTTGCAAGGACGGCTCAACACGCGTCACTCGGGCAAGATAAATATTGCCTTTCAGTTGCTTTTTATGGTCCGATTCAAAATCGAATTCTTCAATCCGGTTACCGCGTGTGACGACAACCCGTGTTTCCTCCGGGTGGGAGGCATCTATAAGCATTTTGTTGTTTGACATATTGCAAATTCCAACAAACCAAATGTCTAACCTGCGCGATCAGCAGAAAAATGCTGCGCGTTACTGTCATTTCATCTTGGCTTGCAAATTCAGGTTTTACCGGACCGGAGCAATGACGTGCGACATAGAGTTGCCCTAAGGCAAGTCCATCGGTCATTTTCTCTTTTCTCATCCGTTCTGAATGAACCATAACGGCTCCTGGCAAAACGATTATACTATAATCCGAATATCGGATCAGCGAAACTTTATTATAGTTCATTTTTACAAAAGCTCTTCAGCCTAAGCGGTAAAAATGTATAAACTGATTTATGGGATTAATTTAGCCTGTCACACTAACGCACCCAAATAATAATTAAATCTAGGTTGAAACAAAAACTCAAATCTTACATGTCAAGATTGACAAAGCCGGTTGAGTTTGTAGTTCATCCTCATGCTAATATTCTGCTTATTACGGGCATTTGGCAATATATCCATCGCATGGATGCCTGTTGATACCTCATATCACAAAATTCAGCATTTTTGTTCTATTGCTTAGAAAGCAATCTTGCAAGCAAAATCCGTCAATTGAAACAAGATTTATATCTTTTAGAATATTATGAATTAATTAAATTATTTGTTTCCTTACTTTGAAATCTAACCTTATTTGGGGATACGTAGCCCATGAAATTTGACTGAAACCCCTTGCAATCTTACGGTAAAAAAAATATGAAAACATATCGTACAGGTCTTAATCTAGCGATAATTTAATTTTTAAATACCTCATTGCGATTTTTTGCCAGTCCGCTTTATGGTCGGTAACATAATATGTCATGCTCAAAGTTATTGGTTGCAGAATAATGATTTTATCAAAAAATTGGTTTTCAAAAAGCTTAATCTTTATTTTTCTGCAATTGGCAATTTTTTGTGTCGTCATTAATTATAGCTTAGCGGCAGCAAGTGAGGTCGATGGTAGCAATTCTGCGTCATTTAAAGTTTTAAGCACGCGGCTTACTGGCGACAATAATCGATTAAGAATAGTTACTGTTTTAAATGAGAAACCTAATTACCGCCTTATGCTTTTAGATAAACAGCCAAGATTAGTTGTTGATTTACCCAAAGCTGATTTTTTGATGCCGCTTAAAGCAGTAGAGATACGCGGTATGGTAAAAGAATTGCGCTATGGTGCAATAAACCCAACGCAGTCGCGCATGGTTTTTGCCATGAAAACGGCCTTTGCTATTGAGCGAGTTGATGTTGAATCGTTAAATGAAAATATTTGGCAACTTATCATTGATATAAAAGCCGTGCCTGACCAGGATTTTGATAAGTCAATAGAACACACGCGAAAATTTGAGCAATTGCGGCGTACAAACCCTGAAAATCTTGATCACAATAAGCCTGATAAAATGGCTATAAACGTAAAGAATGATGAGTTTACAATTGTTATTGATGCGGGACATGGTGGTTTTGATACTGGTGCAATTGGTGTTAGTGGTATTGAAGAAAAAAGTGTGACTTTGGCCTTTGCTAAGGCACTGAAAGATGTTCTTGAAAAAAAACAATTTAAAGTGGTTCTAACCCGTGATGATGACACGTTTTTACGCCTTGGCGAGCGTGTCCAATTGGCACGTAGCAACGCAGCCAATCTTTTCATATCGATCCATGCCGATTCTATCCATTTGCCTGATATTCGGGGGGCAACAGTTTATACTTTATCTGATAATGCTTCAGATTCCTTGGCTAAAGCCGTGGCTGAGAATGAAAATAAAGCCGACTTATTAGGTGAATTGCCACCCGATGAGCCGCCTGAAGTTGCCGATATATTGATTGATTTGACACGACGCGAAACTGATGGCTTTTCATCGAAATTTGCTGATCGGGTTATTTCATCCCTTAATGAAGGGCAAATACGTGTTATTAATAATCCACACCGATATGCAGGCTTTATGGTGCTAAAAGCGCCTGATATACCTTCAGTGTTAATTGAACTTGGTTATCTTTCCAATGCTGATGATGAGAAGCTTATCTCTGATCCTGTTTGGCGCAATAATATGGCGCATATTATTAGTAATGCGATTGAAAAATATGCTCAAATGCGAATGCAAAAGGCATTGCCATAATATTTTTGTTTTGGCGTGAAAAGCGACTTCCTATTGTATCGATAAGTATTTTAATGAAATTGTTTAATTTGTTAAAGTTATGTAAAATAATAGTAATTTGACTTAACATGCTTTTATTATTAAAAACAGGTAGATAATATCTTGCTTGCTGCCAAAAATAAAACGCGGTGTTTAGATTATTGTATATAATGGGTATATTTCTTGGTTGAGCGTTTGCAGTAAGCAGAGTTTGAGGGGGATAATTAATTTGTTTCGCAAGATTCTTTTATTTTTGCCAGTTCTTTTGTTCGTACAAAAAAATACGTGTATCAACAGAATTAGTGATAAAATTAACGAATTTCGTAAAAATGGCATAAGAATTTTAAAATATTTTAATTTTTCTTGTCATTTTCCTTGTCTTTGACGTATTTGAATGCAAATGCAATGGGATTAATTGCTTTTCTCAATTTATAATGGTCTGAAAATAGTGTCACGTAAGTTTCGAAAAATTCTGGGATATACAGTTACTTCAACATTGACCCTTGCAATTCTGGGGCTTGGCTGCGCAACCGCTTATGTCAACGAAGTATCAGAAGAACTTCCAAATTATGAAGTTTTGGAAAAATATGAACCACCAGTAATGACGCGCGTTCACGCAGCAGATGGTGGTCTTATGGCCGAGTTTTCCAATCAAAGACGGCTATATTTGCCAATTCAAGCGGTTCCAGATCGCCTAAAAGCGGCTTTTATTTCAGCTGAAGACAAAAATTTCTATAGTCATTTTGGTCTTGATCCTGAAGGTTTAGCGCGGGCTGTTGTCAATAATTTAAAAAATATGGGGTCGGGCCGTCGTCCCGAAGGCGCGTCGACCATAACGCAGCAGGTAGCAAAAAACTTTCTTTTGAGTTCAGATGCTACAATGCAAAGAAAAGTACGTGAAGCTATTCTTTCCATGCGTATCGAAAAAGCTTATTCTAAAGACCATATTTTAGAGCTTTATTTAAACGAGATTTATCTTGGTAAAGGAGCATATGGTATTGCAGCTGCCGCGTTAACCTATTTTGATAAGTCAATCAATGAGCTTAGTTTAGAACAGATAGCCTATCTTGCAGCGCTCCCTAAGGGGCCTTCGAATTATGATCCTTTTACCCATACTGAGCGCGCATTGGAGCGCCGTAATTGGGTCATCGATCGCATGGTCGAAAATGGTTATGTTGATGCTGCCGATGGAGAGGCCGCCAAGCAAAAGCCGCTCGGTGTCACATTGCGCAGCAAGGATAACTATGTCTTTGGTGCTGATTATTTTACTGAAGAAGTTCGCCGTCAACTTATGGCACGCTATGGTTCAAATACACTTTATGAAGGTGGTCTTTCGGTTCGTGCTACGTTAAATCCACAATTGCAAGTCTATGCGCGTAAAGCGTTGCAAGATGGTCTTATTAAATTTGATCAAAATTTTGGTTGGCGCGGTGCTTATAAAAAGATATCACTTGCCGGAGATTGGGGCGTTGCGCTAGGTGAAATACCTGCATTTAGCGATGTACCAGAATGGCAGCTAGCAGTTGTCCTTTCCACCGATAGCAATAGTGCCCAAATTGGTTTGCAGCCAGAGCGCGAACTTTCCAATGCTTTATCTTCACAGCGTGTAAAAGCAACGATTGCTGCTAGCGATATGAAATGGGCATATCGTTTGGTTGATGCAAATGGGCGCCGTAGCACAGCGAAAAATCCTGCTGGTGTGTTAGAGCCCGGCGATGTGGTGTTTGTTGAAAAGAAAAAGGGCTCGGACAATGCTTATCAATTGCGTCAACCACCTCGCGTGCAAGGCGCGTTAGTTGCTATGGAGCCGGTGACTGGCCGCGTTTTAGCAATGGTTGGTGGTTTTTCTTATTCGCAATCAGAATTTAACCGCGCAACGCAAGCTTATCGCCAACCAGGCTCATCATTTAAACCCTTTGTCTATGCTGCTGCACTTGATAATGGTTACACGCCTGCATCGGTTGTGCTTGATGGTCCTGTTGTTATTGACCAAGGATCTGGCAATATTTGGCGGCCTAAAAACTATGGTGGTACATTTGCAGGTCCATCGACCCTACGCTATGGTATTGAACGTTCGCGTAACCTTATGACTGTGCGTCTTGCTAACGATCTTGGCATGCCGGTGGTGGCAGAATATGCCGAGCGTTTTGGTATTTATGACAAAATGCAGCCGGTGCTTTCAATGTCGCTTGGCGCAGGTGAAACCACTGTGCTTCGTATGGTAACGGCTTACTCGGTTCTTGCAAATGGTGGACGCGCTATCGAACCATCGATGATTGACCGTATTCAAGATCGCTATGGTAAAACTATCTATCGCCACGATAAGCGTATTTGTAAAGATTGTAATGTGAGCGTTTGGGATAACCAGCCCGAGCCGGAATTGGTTGATGAGCGTGATCAGGTGCTTGATCCAATGACCGCTTACCAGATCACTTCCATGATGCAGGGTGTGGTTCAACGTGGTACTGCAGCTCGCCTTAATTACTTAAACCGGCCTATCGCCGGTAAAACGGGTACTACTAATGATTCCAAGGATGCTTGGTTTGTTGGTTTTACACCTGATATTGTGGTTGGCGTTTTTGTTGGCTATGATAATCCACGTTCATTAGGCTTTGGTGGTACAGGTAGTGCTTTAGCAGCTCCAATTTTCGGTAACTTTATGGAGCCAGCCATGAAGGGTAAGCCGAAAATTGATTTCAAAGTGCCACAAGGTATGAGCCTCATTGCAATCGACCGTAAAACTGGTATGCAAGCCCATGCCGGTGATCCCAATGTCATGGTGGAAGCGTTTAAACCCGGTACTGGTCCAGCTGATGTCTATCAAGTTATTGGTGGCGCTGAATCTTTCAAGGAGGGGGTACGCGTACCTCTTATGTCACCCACCGTCAATGATGCGATTGGCCGTGGCTCAAGTGGACTTTACTAGATTTAAAATTCAACCATGTTGAAATTGAAGCGCATATTTGCAAATAGCGAATATGCGCTTTTGATATTGAAGTCGGTTTGACTTTACGTTAGCAAATAGGCAAAAGACAAAGAAATGCATTTATTTTTGCAGTTTAAAATCATGAGCTGATAACTGTAAAATGAATGTAAGCTTATAAGTTAAGAGGTTGTGGCGTAATTATGCGTGCAGAAATTGAAACATTGGTAGATGAAATCAAGCAGGCCATAAGTCTGCTGAGGAGGCATCTTTGACTGGGATCAGTCATTAAAACGCCTTGAATATTTAAATCAGCAAGCAGAAGATCCTTCGCTTTGGAATGATCCGCAAAAGGCGCAAGATTTAATGCGTGAGCGCCAACGGCTTGAGGAATCAATTGCTGGTATAAGGCTATTAAGCCAAACCCTTGATGATAGTGTTGAACTTATCGCTATGGGCGAGGAAGAGGGCGATGCTAGTATTATCAAAGATGCTGAAGAAGCTATTAAAGGCTTAAAGCAAGAAATTGATAAGCGGCAAATTGATATGTTGCTCTCTGGCGAAGCTGATGCCAATGATACCTATTTGGAGGTTCATGCTGGGGCAGGTGGTACTGAAAGTCAGGACTGGGCCAATATGCTGCTGCGTATGTATACGCGTTGGGCAGACCAGCATGGTATGAAAGTCGATATCATGGAAGTCCATGATGGCGATGAAGCTGGTATTAAGTCAGCAACTATTCTTGTTAAGGGCCATAATGCTTATGGCATGCTTAAAACAGAATCAGGCGTGCATCGTTTGGTGCGCATTTCGCCTTACGATTCTAATGCACGCCGCCATACGTCTTTTGCAAGTATTTGGGTCTTTCCTGTTGTTGATGATAATATCGAGGTTGAAGTTTCCGAATCAGATGTTCGCATTGATACTTATCGCGCATCGGGTGCTGGTGGTCAGCATATTAACACCACCGATTCTGCTGTGCGTATTACGCATATTGCAACGGGAATTGTGGTCCAGTGTCAGGCTGAGCGTTCACAACACAAAAACCGCGCTGCTGCATGGTCAATGTTGCGGGCTCGACTTTATGAAGAAGAGCTGAAAAAGCGCGAAGAAGTTGCCAATGCAACTGAGGCCAGCAAAACTGATATTGGTTGGGGGCATCAGATCCGTTCTTATGTTTTACAGCCATATCAATTGGTCAAAGATCTACGGACTGGTGTTGAAAGTACCGATCCGCAAGATGTTTTAAATGGTAACCTTGATGCTTTCATGGAAGCTGCACTTGCGCAACGTGTGCATGGCGGCGGTGAAGATGTCGCAGATATTGATTAAGTTTAAGTCTTTTTGTTAACCTATTAAAAATACTGGGTTAAATTATAGGCGCATTTATTCGCTTTTTGCGTTATAAATGCGCCATATTTTTTGATAAAATAATGAGACTATGTTTCATACTTATTTTAAGTCTCTTTAATGGTTTTACTTAATCTATTAAAAATAAATGTATTTTTACGCGTTTTATGTCTTCGTGTTTTAGTTTAATATCAAAGGTGTTTTTGCAATGCGGCTATTATATTACGGCTTTTTTGTCATTGTTGTTATGGCACTGATTTTGAGCTTTATGTGGTTTTTTAATGAAAATCACAACAATGATATTCGGCAAAATAGTGTTGAACAGAGTATTACAACCAAGGATAATGATCCAATTGTTGGTTTGTTGTCACAGCCAGATATGTTGGAACAGCGAAACACTCCGCAAGATGAAGAAACATCAAAGATTGTGTTGCCGCCGCCAGTTACCCCAATGGATGATAGTTTGAAAAAGCAATTTTGCACCACGGATAGCTTTGAAAATAAAACCTATGTTGTGTGTCGCGCCAATCCTAGCCTTGATCGGATTGAACTATTTTTAAATGGCAGTGATGATAAGCCTTATAAGCGGTTTTATCGTTTAGAAGACGCACTTAACGCTGAAGGCAAAACAATTGCTTTTGCGATGAATGCTGGCATGTATCATGCTGATTACACCGCTGTGGGGCTTTATATTGAAAATGGCAAAGAACTGCATTCCATTTCCACCAAAGATGGCCCAGGTAATTTTCATATGAAACCCAATGGTGTCTTTTTTATCAATGATGGTAAAGCTGGTGTATTGGATACAGATAGCTTTATTGCTCGTGGTTTAAAACCACAACTTGCTACCCAATCTGGACCGATGTTGGTTATCAATAATGAAATTCACCAGCGATTTATTCCGCAATCTCCCTATCTTGAATATCGCAATGGCGTAGGTGTTACGAATGGTGGTGAAGTGATTTTTATTATTTCTGAACAAAAGGTCAATTTCGATGAAATGGCGCGTTTTTTCCGTGATAAGCTAAAAACACCGAATGCATTATTTTTTGATGGCTCTATTTCTAGCCTTTATGCACCAGAACTTTTGCGTAAAGACTGGTGGCATGGTTTAGGGCCAATTATTGCGGTAACCCTTGACAAGAATAATTGATCTGGTTTTGTTGGTGAAGTTGATTTAATAACGGACATGATTTGAACAAAAAATAAAAGCTAATAAAAATTGGTTTTTGAAGATTAAACCTTCGTCCTATAATTTAATTTTGAGGTTGGCATATACCAATGGATGTGACATTAATGACGGCATTTTTAGGAGGGATTTTATCTTTTCTATCGCCTTGTGTTTTACCACTTGTTCCTCCTTATCTTTGCTATATGGCAGGGGTGAGTTATGAAGAATTGCGTAGTAATGGTAAAACAAACCGTTTTAAATTTGACCCAACGATTATCATTCCGGCGATCGGATTTATTTTAGGCTTTACCATAATATTTGTATTGTTGGGCGCAACCGCTTCATTCATTGGTCGGTTTTTGCTGCGTTGGCAACAAGAAATCACTATCGCTGCTGGTGTTGTGATCATCATTATGGGCTTACATTTTTTAGGCGTTTTCCGCATTTCGCTTCTTTTACGTGAAGCGCGGTTTCATGCAAAAAATTCAAAATCTGGCCCAATTGGCGCATTTGTTATGGGGCTTGCTTTTGCCTTTGGTTGGACCCCCTGTATTGGTCCAATTCTAACCCCAATCATTTCAATGGCAGCAAGGTCTGATACCGTTTGGACAGGTGCATCCATGCTTGCTGTTTATTCTCTTGGGCTTGGCATCCCCTTTTTGATTGCGGCTATTTTTTCAGGGCTTTTTATGTCCGCCTTAGCATCAATGCGTGTCCATCTTGGTATTGTCGAAAAAATAATTGGTGTCTTGTTAATTATTGCCGGACTTGTCTTTATTACTGGCCAAATGCAAAATGTATCTAATTGGTTTATTGATACATTTCCATTTTTGCTTAATTTAGGTTAATGCCGTAAAATAGCATAATAATATTGCTTATATTTAGAGGATTTCATGTCACGTTCTTGCTTATCGGTTGTTCTCGGCGCGGGTGAGGGTACCCGCATGAAATCCAGCCTACCAAAAGTGTTGCATAAAATTGCAGGGCTGCCACTTATTGGCCACGTGGTTCAAGCGATGGAAAAAGCTGGCTTTGATCAGCTTGCTGTTGTGGTCGGACGCGGCGCTCAATATGTGCAGGATTTTGTATCTACTTTAACCCCAAATGCTGCTTTCTTTGAACAAAAGGAGCGCCTTGGCACAGCCCATGCCGCACTGGCTGCGCGTGAATTATTGGCTAAAAATTATGATGATGTTTTGATTGTATTTGGTGATACGCCACTTATTGAAGCAGAAGCTTTAAGCCATGCGCGTCAAGAGCTTAAGGCAGGCGGCGATATTGTGGTGATGGGCTTTTATAGTGATACACCTCATGGTTATGGTCGTTTAATTATTGAAAATGGCAAATTACAAGCCATTGTTGAAGAAAAAGAAGCAACCAATGAGCAAAAGAAAATAAAGTTTTGCAATGGTGGTTTAATGGCCATTAATGGCAAACACGCTTTGTCACTATTGGAAAAAATAGAAAATAATAATGCCAAAGGCGAATATTATCTAACTGATATTGTTGCGCTTGGAGCCACGGCTGGACTTGATGTCCGCGCGATTGAAATTCCATTTGATAATGTCATTGGTATCAATAATCGCTTGGAACTAAGCCAAGCTGAGCATATTTGGCAACAAAGGTGCCGCAAAGCTATGATGCTTGACGGTGTTACCATGCAAGCACCTGAAAGCGTATATTTTTCTTTTGATACAAAAATTGCCGCTGATGTTGAAATTGAGCCAAATGTAGTCTTTGGTCCTAAAGTTGAAGTGTCATCGGGCGCTATTATTCATAGTTTTTCTCATGTTGAGGGGGCATTTATTGGTGAAAATGCTTCAATTGGCCCATTTGCGCGCCTTCGACCGGGGGCAAAACTTGGCGCAAAGTCGCGGGTTGGCAATTTTTGCGAAATTAAAAATGCGCAAATTGGAATCGAAGCTAAAGTTAATCATCTTAGCTATATTGGTGACGCCGAGATCGGTGAACGCGCCAATATTGGCGCAGGAACAATTACTTGCAATTATGATGGCTTTAATAAATGGCAAACAAAAATTGGCGATGACGCATTTATCGGTTCTAACAGCGCTTTGATAGCGCCTGTTACTATTGGTAATGGTGCCTATGTTGGCTCAGGTAGTGTTGTAAGCGATAATGTACCTGCTGATGCTTTGGCTTTGGCGCGTGCGCGGCAGGTTAATAAGGAAGATAAGGCTAAATCACTGCGTGCCTATTTTTCATCACTTAAAACTCCAAAATAAGTGTTCAAATGATATGAGGATGTGATTATGAGTCTTGGTTGCCTTTTTCCTGAAATAGAACCTTTTCATCAAGAGATGCTAAAGGTTTCTGATATTCATGACCTTTATGTTGAGCAATGCGGCAATCCTAATGGTAAACCAGTGATTATGCTGCATGGTGGACCGGGGACTGGAATTTCAATGACCATGCGACGTTTGCATGATCCGCAAAAATATCGCATTATTTTATTTGATCAACGTGGTTGCGGAAAATCAACCCCCTATGCCGAGTTGCGTGAAAACACCACTTGGGATTTGGTTGATGATATGGAAAAAATCCGTAGCCATTTAGGTATTGATAAGTGGCAAGTTTTTGGTGGTTCATGGGGATCAACTCTTGCCCTCGCTTACGCGCAAACTCATCCAAATTATGTAAGTGAGCTTATTTTACGGGGCATATTCATGTTGCGCCGTTTTGAGGTGGAGTGGTTTTATCAAGAAGGCGCAAGTCTTATTTTTCCAGATCGGTTTGCCGCTTATCGTGATCATATTCCACTCAATGAGCGGGGCGATATGATTGGCGCCTATTATCGGCGCTTAACCAGTGATAATAAAGAAGTTCAACTTGCTGCAGCAAGGCTATGGGGGCAGTGGGAGGGATCTGCGATTAATCTATTGCCTAATCCTGAGCAAGTTGCAGCCTTTAGTAATGACGATTTTGTTATAGCTTTCGCTCGTATTGAAAGCCATTATTTTCAAAATCGTGGTTTTTGGGAAGATGATGACCACTTGTTAAGAAATGTTGATAAAATTAGACACATTCCGGCGATTATTATCCATGGTCGTTATGATATGTGTACGCCTTTTATTAATGCATGGCAGTTAAAGGAAAAGTGGCCAGAGGCTGAATTGCAAATTATTGAAGATGCTGGACATGCCGTTAATGAGCCTCCTATTGCAAAGGCGCTTATTCAGGCAACAAATCATTTTGCTTAAATAATCGAAGGGGCGTTTTATAAAACGCCCCGTTGGTTTTTAGTCTTGTGGGTCAAGTGGCTCAACACCATCTGCTTCATTGTTTTTGTTAAGGCGAATTTTCTCAACCTTGTTTTCTGCTGTTTTTAGCAAAGTGTCGCAATGCTTTTTCAGTGCTTCGCCGCGTTCGTAAATAAGGATCGATTGTTCAAGCGGTACATCGCCACGCTCGAGATTTTCGACAATATGCTCAAGTTCACTCAAAGCTTTTTCAAAACTCATGGTTGAAACATCGGCATTATCTTGATTATTTGTTGGTTGTTCTGACATCATATTTACCTAAAAATATTTAAATTTCTCAATTCCATTAATTAAAACAAAGAATTATTGAATTTCTGTACGGGTAATGTGGATTCCAAAGCCTTCAAGACCGACATAATGGCGCTCCTTTGAAGCATAAAGCACAATAGAATTGATACCCAAATCCTTTAAAATTTGCGCACCAAGACCAATTTGCCGCCATTCATCCTCACGGGTTACTGCTTCGCTATGGGCTTCATGCCCTTCAAGAATAAGCTCACGGCTACGCATATCATGGGCATCAGTGCCAACGCCGACGGAACCTTCACGTAGATAAACCAAAACACCGCGTTTTTCATTGGCCATCATCTTTTTCAAGATGGTTGCTATTTCATCTTTAGTGCCAAATACGTCGCTTAAAACATTTTCGCGGTGAAGACGTACGGGAACATTTTCACCGTCACGTATATCGCCAAGGACAATGGCAACATGTTGCATGGGTTCCCAAGGCAATTGATAGGTATGGGCAATAGCAGGGCCGGCTGCTGTTACAACAGCTATTTCATCGACGTGTTCAACAAGCTTTTCCTGTCTTTGACGATAGGCGATTAAGTCCGCAACAGTTACCTCATGAAGGTTATGCTCTTTGGCAAAACTGGATACTTGAGGACCGCGCATAACGGTGCCATTATCATTGACGAGTTCGCACAAAACACCAACTGGTGCTAATCCAGCAAGACGGCATAGATCAACCGCTGCTTCAGTATGGCCAGAGCGCATCAAAACCCCACCCTCGCGGGCAATTAAGGGAAATACATGGCCGGGGCGGACAAAATCAACTGCGCCACAATTGGGATTTGCAAGATTACGTACAGTTAATGTACGGTCATTGGCAGAAATACCGGTTGTTGTACCATGACGATAATCAACGGTCACTGTAAATGCAGTGGAATGGGGAGAATCATTTTCCGCGACCATTGGTGCCAAGTTTAACCGCTTAGCTTCACTATGTGGCATTGGTGCACAAACAATTCCAGACGTGTGGCGTACAATAAATGCCATTTGCTCCGGCGTGCAAAGACTTGCCGCTACAATAATATCACCTTCATTTTCGCGACCATCATCATCCATGACAACAACCATTTCTCCGCGTTCAAAAGCGCGAATGGCATCGACAACATGTTTTTGTTTTTGATTCATTTGAAGGACTTTCTATAAATCGACAATTTAAATCTCAGTTTAATCTTTGATCGTTTAAATTCGGCCAGTTTGACCACGATGAAGAAGGAAGTGATCGGCAAGGGCGCAAGCCATCATTGCTTCACCTACCGGAACAGCACGAATTCCTACACATGGATCGTGACGGCCTTTGGTTATAACGTCTACCTCATTGCCATCTTTATCAATTGATTTAGTTGGGGTTAACATTGACGAGGTAGGCTTGACGGCAAAACGGGCAATTATTGGCTGTCCGTTTGAGATGCCGCCCAAAATACCGCCGGCATGATTGGCTAAAAATAGTGGTTTACCATCAGCGCTAATACGCATTTCATCAGCATTTTCCTCACCACGCAGTGCTGCAGAGGCAAAACCATCGCCAATTTCAACACCTTTAACCGCGTTTATTGACATCATGTAGGAGGCAATATCTTGATCCAACTTTGCGTAAATTGGGGCGCCGAGACCGGCGGGTACATTTTCAGCTATTATTTCTACAATTGCGCCAATGGATGAGCCGCTTTTACGAATCTCATCAAGATATTGAGTAAAGGGTTCCACCATCATTGGATCGGGACAAAAAAATGGATTATTATCAATCTCTTCAAAGTTCCAGCGGCTTTTATCAATGGATAGATTGCCAATTTGAACAATAGCACCACGAATGTTGACTTCTGGTATGATTTTACGTGCTAAAGCGCCTGCTGCTACTCGCATTGCGGTTTCGCGGGCTGATGAGCGACCACCACCACGATGATCACGAATACCATATTTGACATCATAGGTGTAGTCAGCGTGGCCAGGGCGATAATTATTCGCTATATCGCCGTAATCTTTTGAGCGTTGATCAGTATTTTCAATAACCATTGAAATGGGGGTTCCAGTGGTAATCAATTGGTCGCCATTTGGTAAAACGCCAGACAATACTTTTACTGCATCATCTTCGCGGCGCTGTGTGGTAAACCGTGATTGTCCTGGCTTTCGGCGGTCGAGTTCTTTTTGCATGTCATTAAGAGAAAAAACAATTCCAGGTGGGCAACCATCAATGACGCAACCAATCGCGCTGCCATGGCTTTCTCCCCAAGTCGTGACTCTAAACATATGACCAAATGTATTGAATGACATGATAATTGCTCAACTATTTTAAAACTCTGTTAGGGTTGTTTTATTGTTGTTTTGATGTGCGGTCAAATATGATAACGACATATAATCAAAATTTGATGATTTTTTACAATCTTTCGTCACATTCACCTGCTTTATATAAATTCATTCAGTATTAATGTCGAATTTCTTATAATTATAAGCGGTAGGAGGTTGGATTTTGTTTTTTTCCAATTTTTACTATTAGCAATTTTTATAGAGATTGGTGCTATTTTGGGCGAGATTGATACTGTCAATTGAAGAATTCATGTTAGCGGGGCAATGTATTTTGAGTTTAACTTGAATATTTTGGCTGGGGATTTTAATTACTAGAGTTATGGGCCATGTTCCCATATAAGGAATTTTTATGCGCAAACTTTTATTTTTAGGTGCATTCGCTGCAGTTGTTTTTCCAATATCTGCATTTGCTGATAGTGCTCAGGGAACAATTACAGCAATTGATCCAAACGCAAACACTATGCAATTAACAGATGGTAAGAGTTATGCATTGCCGGGTGAGTTTGATTTTAGTGTCATTCAACCGGGAATGAAAGTGACGGTATTTTATGATGTTGATGGATCCAACCGTTATGTCACGGATATTGAGCCTGAAGGAGAAAACACTCATATCGAACTTCCTGATGGGCAGACACAGTCTAATTAATAGAGATTTTAATAGTTAATCCATTAACTAAAAATTTAAGCTAGCACGGGGGTCGCTTAGCTGATTGATTTAAAGGCAAAGCATAGTGTTTTAAGCACTACGCTTTGCCTTTTTTATATAGTGAGTCATTATTACGAATTTTATGACTAAAAATTGAATGATTTAATTGCATTGCCAACAGTTTTAACCCTTGTAAGAGTTTCCATTGGATGAAAGACTATTATTTTTCTATATAGTGCTATAGGAAGGGGCATTTGTTTTCATAAAAACAAATGAAAATAACAAATTTGAGTAGAAAAATAATACTCAGAAAATTTGGCTGTTAGAGTGAACTGAGTATAACATTAAATAGCATTCCAATTTAAATGATATGGGTATGGCAAATATGCAATCTTCAAATATACGCGGTCTTTTAGCGGCTTTTGGCGCCTATGGTCTTTGGGGGCTTTTACCGCTTTATATGAAGGCTGTTGCCCATATTGATGTTTTGGAAGTCGTTGCTAACCGTATTATATGGGCAGTTCCGGTTACAGCGCTCATTCTTTATTATTTGGGTAGATTTACCGATTTACTTAATGCTTTCAAGAAACCAAAAGTTCTTGCAATGGCTTGTGTGACTTCGGCGCTTATAACCTGCAATTGGAGTGTTTATATCTGGGCAATTGGCAATAATCATGCTGTCGATGCTGCCCTTGGTTATTATATTAATCCGCTATTAAATGTATTATTGGGCTTTGTTTTTTTAAAGGAACGCTTAACTCCGTTTCAATGGCTAGCTGTTGTTTTAGCTGCATGTGCTGTTGCAATTCTTGCAATAAATAAAGGCGGCTTGCCTTGGGTGTCGTTGGTTTTGCCTATAACATTTGGCCTATATGCTTTGCTACGCAAATCGCTTCCCATCGGTCCAGCGCAGGGATTTATGCTAGAAGCCCTTATTTTGTTTATACCTGCTTTAGTATTGCAAGGCTATTTCATCTATAGCGGTAAAGATTACTTTGTTCACGGCACTACCCTTGATACCCTATTGCTTATTGGCGCTGGCCCTTTAACGGCAATTCCACTCATTTTATTTGCAGCAGGTGCAAAAGCTTTGAATTTGATGACACTTGGTCTTATGCAATATATGACACCAACGATCCTATTTCTATTTGCTGTTTTTGTTTTTCATGAGCCTTTCAACCAAATTGAACTTGTTGCATTTTCGTTAATCTGGCTAGCACTTATAATTTATACTGTTTCATCTATTATGAATTATCGAGCATCAATGGCCAAAGAAAAAAAACTATAAATACATTTTTAATTTATGCGTAGATCAAGGAGGTCTTAAGTTTTAAGGTCTTCATCCTCACGTAAGGTTAAAACTTCAACACCCTTTTGTGTAACAAGCACTGTATGCTCAAACTGAGCTGAAAGCCTATTATCAACGGTTATAACGGTCCAGCCATCTTTTAATGTTTTAACAGCATTGCTACCCTGATTGATCATTGGTTCAATTGTAAATGTCATGCCAGGCTCTAATATTAGTCCTTTTCCTTTGCTCCCATAGTGAAGTACAGTGGGTTCTTCATGCATTTTACGGCCAATACCGTGCCCACAAAAATCTCTTACCACCGAATATCCATTTTTCTCGGCGTGATGTTGAATGCAAGCGCCAATATCGCCTAAAGTGGCGCCAGGCTTTACCAGTCTAATTGCTTTATATAGGCACTCTTGGGTGGTTTTAACGAGATGCTTAGCTTTTTCATCCGTGTCGCCAACAATAAAGGTAACACTGCTATCACCGTAAAAACCATCCTTTTTAACGGTTACGTCAATATTGATAATATCGCCATTTACAAGCTGCCGATCACTTGGCCAACCATGGCAAACAACCTCATTAATGGATGTATTGACGGTGTGTGGATAGCCATATTGACCAAGGCTACCTGGGATAGCATGGAGATTATTTATAATGTAATCATGACAAAATTTATCAATTTGCAAAGTTGTTGTCCCAGCTTTTATTAAGGGGCGTATGGCGGTTAATACTTTGCTAGTTAATGTGCCAGCAACGCGCATATTTGCTATGTCTTTATCATTTTTTATTGGAACTTTTTTTCTTTTTAGCATCTATATTATCCAATTGCAGAAATCTCATATGTCAATATTTGAGTCGTTTCATCATGTCATGCTCATTCATTGCCAAGGCAATATTTAATTGTAAAGAGCATAAACTACTGAAAACAATCAAACGAAATTAATATAGGATTATTTTGATTAAGACCAAATAGCGCAACATCAAAAGTTTTTAAAAAGAAGGGGCTGACACCTAAGATTGTGATTTAAGGATGATTTTAAGATCATCTAGCAACTGTTTAGGTGTACCGATATTAAAGCGCCATTCACATTCTTTCAAGAATAGATTGAAATGCTCTTTTGGAACTCCGTTAAACTTTCTCATATGTCGTTTGGCTTGGTTCCAAAAATTTTCAATGCCATTAATATGGTTCTTTTCATTCGCAAATAAGATTGAATGATTAATGCGGAAATGTTTAAATTCTGAAACATCAAGCGCATTATATCCTCGCCAACAATCTGTATAAACAATGCTGTCCGGTACGATTTTCTGGCGGATTATAGGCATAAGCGTATCTGTTTTAGCATCCAAGATGATTTGTGTATAAACTTGACCACCTCGCTTAAGAATACCAAAGACAGCAACTTTACTTGGCTAGCTCCTCGACCGCGCATGCCTTTGCTATGACCTCCAAAATAACTTTCATCTAATTCGATTTCACCCGCAAATTGTTCCGCACGTTCCTGTTGTTTTACGGCAATTGAACATCGCAATTTATGAAAAAAGCGTACAGCTGTATTGCGATGAATACCAGCCAAATCAGCAGCTGTTCTAGCGGTTGAACCCGCAATGAAGTATTTCATAAGCTCTAACTGCTTATTTCTTGTTAGTTTACAATGCTTTACATACATAAAGAGACCCTAACTTATATAAAGTCAGGTGTCAGCCCCAAAAAGAAGTTTGCCTGCGAGCGAGTGGCGCAAAACGCCTTTCCTCACCATAAAAGTTGATGGCATATCATTTGATTAAGGTTTGTAAATTCTAAAAAAGGGATTGCCGTAATCGTTTAAAGGTAAAGTAATATATGAACTAAATAAAAGAATCCGGTGATAAATATAGCCCAGCAAAGGGATGAACTTGTCTTATTTATTGAAATTTGGGGGATGTGTAAGCCCTGCTTAACCAATAAATGCGGCTATATAAGAGCAACCGATCAATATTTTATAAAGCAATAATATCATGAAAATACTTTGCGTGACGCAATTATCCTAAAGCTAAAGCGTAAAGCTTGCAGGATAAAAGGTAAGGTGCAATTTTGCTATGTTCATATGGATAGGTAGGAATAATTTTAACTCACATTTTTGATTGCATATTTTTTAAAGTGGTTCAATTCTTTATAAGTATTTATAGATTAATCATCACAGTGCGTATCTAATGCTAGGCTTCTATTTATTGTCGTATCTGGCATTTGATTTGAAAGACAAGGAACAAATACTATTAGATATGCCTCCTGGAATGTTGTTACATTATGCCAAAGGCTTGAATATGACCGAAGAAAAATTTACATCTTTCATGTTTACTGTCATGGATGAAAATTGGTCAAAGATATCATCAACGACATTAGATTATGATAAAGATAAGTTTATTTATCGTGAATTACCTAACGGAGAGCTGTATACGCTTATTTCGTACAAAACGCATACCCTTATGAAAGATGGTAGCGAACAAAACTCTGAAAATCTTGGGTTAGATTTCAATGTCGACGAGCGCTGGTATTTTGCAATTGTTGATGATGAAAGATCGTTTAAAAAAGTTTTAGAAGTTTACCCGCAATTTAAAAATGCAGATTTGACAATTCCTCATCAATAACGTTTTTATTTGCTTTAAATATGTCGCAAAAGGAGCCGAAGGCGCAATTTTTGGCGTTTTCGTCTTCCATGTCATAATTTGTGCAAATGTGGTAAAGCGTGAATGTTTCTGTTTACATTTAACAAATAAAAAAGGCCAGACAATCTGTCTGACCTCTCGGCGTTATCTTATTTTAACAATGCCAGTACATCCGTGGTCATTGCAAAATAGATAGCAATCTTTAAGCTGCAGCTAGGTTGCAAGCAGACATTTTACCTGAACGCTTGTCTTGCTGCATGTCGTAGCTTACAGCTTGACCTTCATCAAGTCCGCGCATGCCAGATTGTTCTACTGCGCTAATATGTACAAATACATCTGCGCCACCATTATCTGGTTGAATGAAGCCGAAGCCCTTGGTTGAATTGAACCATTTAACTGTGCCTGTGGTCATAATAAACCCTTTCATAGCAATAAGAGATCAATGCAGGAATTGCATCTAAGTACCGATTTTTGAGAAGAGGGGAAAATTAGGACGCTAAAAGCGTATAAAGTAACAACTCGAAAAAAAACATCGTTTTTAATGTTTACATTAAATTATTTCATACGTCAATTGAAATTTTAAATAAGTATTATAGTGCTAAAATGAAAGTTATTCAAAATAAATATCATTACAAAATTTAAATAAAATTGGGTAACGCTATTTTTTCGTAAAAAACCAATTATAAAAAGCGGTAATATTAACCCTGCCCGTGATTTAAATTAAGTCCCTGCCTTTAGTTTTTTTGCTAACGCCATCACGCTCTGGTGTATTTTCAAGGTCGAAGCCAATATCATAGCGATGTTGTGCTTTGGATGCCCCCATATTTTGTGGGGTAAAATGCCGATCTCATTCATGCAATGTTTGGGCTAAAAATTGCGTCAAGCGGTAATGTAGGTCAAGGCCATAGTGATTATATGCATCAAGCAAATACGGCATATTATGTTTTTTTGTGCTTATGCAGTAATCTGACGCGGTATTTTGCGGTTAGCTTCGGGGAGTATCCTGTTACAATAGGGCAATAAAAAAGGCAGCTAAAAGCTGCCTTGGTGGTAATGCTGTTTAAAGACCATTATTGCTTTTATTGGGACCTTGTGGGAGCGTTGACATTTTTTCTTCAGCCATTTTAACCAAATCTTCTGGTGTAATTTTGAAATCCCAAGTGGAGATTACCTTTGCAGCGTTTTCTATGCTCTCTCTTTCATCAAGTTTGATTTGTCCATTATCATACTCCTGAAAATGGCGAGATTTTATATTTTCACTTCTTGATGCTTGATTGTGCTGTGCATAAAAACCTAGGGCGGCTTGGAGAACTAAGCTATCAAGTACAAGTACAATGGCAAATTTACGCGATTTTTTTAAAAATAATAAAAATATACCACCGAAAAAAGCTATAAAAGCAATAATCCATAATAAAAAAATAACTATGCCCATACGTTTCTCTTTTTTAGTGCTATGTACATGATTACTTTTAATGAAGATCACTTCAATCTGAGACTATCACACCGCTGTAAGCAATTTAATTATATTTAAAAAATGGAGTTAGTTAAAGCGTGGTATCTGGTATTTTTTGATAGCCAGATAATATTATCCCGCAGCCAATAAGTGAAATAACCATAGTTGCTGCAACAAGTATACCACCTAGAGCAATTCCACATAAGGATGAAATGATTATCAAAATTACAAGTGATTTGCTTTTTAGGCCTAATGCTATGCCAGCAAGAAAAATGCATAGACATGAACACCACGCGCCATAAAATGTATAACTATTTACTTCGTGGTTTGGGAGTGAGGCGCCACCAATCCCACCTAATGCGCTAGCATAGGCTTGCATGAAAACTGCCACTAATCCTAAAACACCTGCAATAATTATGATGATTGCGCCAATTATTCTCATGATTTTTCCTAAATCAAAGACGTCAAAATTTAAGAGTTTTACTTGGTTTAGTCAAGCAACATGAAAGAATGGTTTACTTGTTATCAATGTCGCTCCAATCAAGATCATGTATTGGGGGGCATTCTTGGCTCTTTTTATTTTTTTTTGGTCTGATTATCCTTTTGCAGGTTTAAGTTGGTATCGATTCTTGTGGTATTGTTAAACTTTGAAAACACTTGGTTGCATGTTTAAACATTAAAGGTCTGGATTTGCTTTTACTACGGTTTCAAGATAACTGCTTTCATCGCTATAGATTTTTAGGCAAATATCACAAGCATTTCGCCTTGAATGGTTTTATAATGGTCTATAATTTATCAAATCTACTTTATCCAAATAAAGTTTCAACAATTGACACGCACGCCGATGGTTGCCAATAGGCAAAGTTAGGGCGATTGAATAAAGAAATATGCGGGTAAAGCCATGGCGGGTCTGGTAGGATTGGACTTCTTTCACCGCTTTAATAGGTACCTTATTGGTTTGGTCATCCGACTATTGTGCTACCTTAAGTCCGCCAACCACGTCTAGTTTTGCCCATGCAGTGCTTGGCTTTGTTTGAGCATTGGATAGCTAATTATTTTGATAATACTTATCAGTGAAATAGCAAAGTGCCGAGCATTAAAGCTGCCTATAAAACATTGTTTGCTGTTTCATCAATATCACGTTTGGCGTGAGTTATGATAAGGTGACTTGGACGGAGAGCAATTTGAATGTTTGGGTTGTATTTATCTAAATTGATAATTGCTTTGGGCGCTCATCTTTTATCGGCATAATTGCAATTTTTGCTATGAGTTAATGATCTTGATTCGCAGATCTGGAACTCACAATAACATGCTTTTTGAACAAAGTTGTGTGACATCTTGTATGTCATATTGTTTTGCAAATCTGAGGAAATATCAATGCAGAAGGGAGGAAACACCATATAATCAATTATGATATTATCATGGAGCGGGTAGCGGGAATCGAACCCGCATATTCAGCTTGGAAGGCTGCTGCTCTACCACTGAGCTATACCCGCAAGCTAATATGTCAGCTAAAGAAAAATGGTGGAGCGGGTTGGATTTGAACCAACGTAGCTTACGCAACGGATTTACAGTCCGTCCCCTTTAACCCCTCGGGCACCACTCCACTTTTCAAGCTAGCTGAACCAGCTTTTAACTTTGCAATCTGTAGAACCTTAATTCGTTGCAGCTTGCGGAGTGGGTTATGGCGATAAGTTGAGCAGAAGTCAACAGCCTATTTCAAAAAAAATGAAAAAAAATATAAAAATGTGAAAAATTAGTTCTATCCGTGGATAGTAAATGCGCATATAACTGGCGCATGAACTCAAAAACTCCTAAAGATTCCCATTATGCCCGTTTGCGCCGTCAATATAGAGACAGCCAAAATAGCGGCCCCAAATCAAATCGTCCGGCACTTTCACCTGAAAATGTGCCTGATGGACTCGTTCGACTTTATGGTTTGCATACTGTGCGGGCAGCTTTGGCTAATCCTCGACGTAAGCTTAAACGTCTTTTGCTAACCCAAAATGCTTTTGCACGGCTTGAAATTGCACAAGAGGATTTGCCGATTGAGCCAGAATTCGTTGAACCACGGGCGATAGATCGGTTGCTAGGATCTGATGCCGTGCATCAAGGTGCCATGCTTGAAGCTTTGCCATTACGTCCGCGTGCACTTTCTGCACTAGGTGATAGTGAGCTTGTCGTTGTATTAGATCAAGTGACTGATCCCCATAATGTCGGGGCAATTATGCGTTCGGCAGTGGCATTTAATGGTGGCGCGTTAATAACGACTGCACGTCATTCGCCAATAGAATCAGGCGTTTTAGCCAAGTCGGCATCCGGTGCCTTAGAGCTTATTGATCATATTTGTATAGGTAATCTTGCCACTGCAATTGAGCAATTGCATAAGGCTGGTTTTACGACCTTTGGGCTTGATTCTGAAGGGCCCCTTTCGTTGGAAGAAACCTTTACAGGTAAAAAAATCGCCTTGGTCTTAGGTGCGGAAGGGAAGGGGTTGCGGCAAAAAACGCGCGAAACTGTATCCTATCTTGCGCGTCTTGATATGCCTGGCGAAATAAAATCGCTGAATGTTTCTAACGCGAGTGCTATTGCGCTTTATGCAGCACGTAATTTTTTAAAGGCTAAATAGTTTTTAAAACTCCGCATTGCTGACAATTCCGATTTGTAACACTTAAAACCACAAGTAAGCGATTACTTGTGGTTTTGTTTTTAAGGTTTTTGCAAATCTATGCGAATCAAAAAATTAATATTTGAATTGCTCTGATAGGATTCGTTCATCCCATGAGTGGTTGGGGTCAAATAATATACGCGCAGTGATATTTTTAGCCGAATAAATGGTTACGCTAGTAACGGTTTTAACTTCAATATTATCAGCTGCGGCATTAACTGGTCTTTTATCTTGCTCAAGCATATCAAAGCGTATGGTTGCTGTGTTCGGCAAAAGTGCACCATGCCAACGGCGTGGGCGAAATGGGCTAACCGGGGTCAATGCAATAAGTGGTGCCAAAAGTGGTAAAATAGGCCCCTGAGCTGACAGATTATAGGCGGTGGAACCGGCGGGTGTTGCTGCCATAATGCCATCGCAAATCAATTCTTCCATTCTGATCTGATCATCAATGCTGATTTTAATTTTTGCTGCCTGATAGGACTGGCGAAACAATGACACTTCATTGATAGCAAGGGCTTTGACGCTTCCTTCAAGTTTTGATTCTGCAATCATCTCTAATGGATGAATTTCTTCCATATGGGCAACAGAAACACGTTCAGGAAGGTTTTTTATTTCATATTCATTCATTAAAAAACCAATGGAACCGCGATTCATACCATAAATTGGTTTTTGACTATTCATAAAATCGCGCACGACCTGTAGCATGGTGCCGTCACCACCAAGGACTATGATAGTTGTTGCTTCTTCCGCGCTATTTTGTCCATAGTGTTTGATAAGAGCTTGAGCTGCTTTTGTAGCATTGGGTGTTTCTGCGGCAATAAAATGAAATTTTGGCATGGAATGTGAACTTTTTTAATTTACAAATCGACTATTAATAGGAGAAAATATTAAATTTTGTAATCAGCCGGTAACCAGTAATATGCTTGAATTCGGTGTCATAAGCAAATTTAAAATATGATAGCTTCTGGATTAAAATACTTAGCCGGGAAATAATTTATCCATTATCTATGAAAGCATTTTTGATGTTTCTTAAAAAAAATCAAAAAAAGGAATTACCTAAAGGCGAATATGCCATTTTTATTCCAGAGGGCTCTATCGGTCGGCCTTTTGATGTAGTCTATGAGTTGCGAGAAACAATTATTGATGAGCAATATGAGATCGTATTTATTGGTGGTATAAGGTTTTTATTTGATACACAAAATCAATTCCATTTTTATAAAAATAGTCTTTTTGTTGTCGTTCAAGAACCATCGATTTTGATCTTGGGTATTGAAACAGTTTTAAACCGCAATATAGAGGTTAAAAAGCTTGAACAAGGCATCGTATCTTTTATAAATATCTGTGATAGCAGATTTATAAATGAGCTTTTTGAGTTTAAGAAAACATTGGAGCGCTGATGTTTGCGGTTTAACAGCCGTGACTATCAATGTCTTTGAAGAAGCAGTTAACTATCTAACAAGTTGAGCTGAGTTTTTGCGTTTAAAATAACTTTTTTCAATTAAATGAAAAAAAATATGGCTTATGCTATCAAAAGGTCTTAAAGATTTTTTAAATGGTCAGTCAAATTTAAGACATGTGCTTTTTGCACAAAACGGTTATGGAGCACGTAATGGAAGAGCCAGTCATGCACAAAAATCCTTGCGCTTTAGTGATTGGTGTTGGCGTGGGGACTGGTTATCAGGCGGTGAAGCGTTTTGCTGCAGGCGGCTATGATGTTGCTATGATTGCGCGAAATCACGGCCGACTTGAAAAATACGAAGCTGAAATCGAAGGCGCTTTTGGATATCCAGTTGATATTACCAATATTGAAGCTTTTGATCATCAGCTCAATGAAATTATTGCAAATCATGGTTTGCCGCAAGTTGTTGTGTTTAATGCTTTCCAAGGCGTTTTTGGTGATTTTTTGGAAATCGACCCAATGCAACTCGCTATGAATTTTAACACTAACGTTATGGCGTTTTTGCATGTGACACGCAAATTATCGCCTTTAATGCTTGAGCTTGGCCATGGTGTTTTCATTGTAACAGGTAATGCTGCAGCTATTCGCGGTAAAAGTAATTTTGCGGGCATTGCTCCTACAAAAGCTGCGCAACGAATTTTAGCAGAATCAATTGCTCGCTCGCTTGGTCCAAAAGGTATTCATGTTGCCTATGTGGTTATTGATGCGGTAATTGATGTGCAATGGTCGATGAACCGAAGCAATAATGATGATTATTTTATTCAACCCAATGATATTGCCGAGGAATTATGGCATATCGCGCACCAACCGCGCGGGGCTTGGTCGTTTAATGTTGAATTGCGCCCCTATAAAGAAATATGGTAAAGGTTACAAAGATTAGCATTTTATTAAATGCTTTCACTGCCTTATGCTTTGTAGTTTATTGCATTTACAAAAACACTCACTAATAACCGCTTTATAAGGTTGTCCAATCAAAAAAGTCTAAGCAGTTAATGAAATCGAATTTATTTTTTGATTTTGAGTAGACATCTACTTTGCTTGGCGATAAATAGGGGCAGGTTGCTGCCTTTATGGAAAAATGCCGGAAGGATTTCTTATGAATATAGATTATGCTGAACTTCGCCGCAAAATGGTTGATAATCAGGTTCGCACTGTAGATGTTACCCGTCTTTCTGTATTGGCCGCTCTTCTTGCTGTTCCGCGCGAAGCATTTGTTTTAGATGATTTTAAGAAGTTTTCCTATGTCGATGAAGATGTGGAAGTGAAAGCTGCTGAAAATGGAGAGCCAGCTCGTTTTATTATGGAGGCAGCTCCATTTGCCAAGCTATTGCAACTTGCCGATGTTTCAAAAAAAGATATCATTCTTGATATTGGCTGTACGACTGGTTACAGTGCGGCTGTTCTTTCAGAACTTGGCAGTTCTGTTATCGCACTTGAAAGTGATGAGGCATTAGCACAAGCTGCAAAAAATAATCTTGACAATAATGGTTATGATAATGTTGTTGTGATTAATGGAGTATTGCAGGACGGTTATAAAAATGAGGCGCCCTTTGATGTTATAGTTATTGAAGGTTCGGTAGATTTTGTACCGGAAAATTTATTTTCCCAATTGCGTGAAGGTGGACGCCTCGTTGTGGTTGTTGGTCATGGTAATGCTGGAGTTGCGCAGTTATTCATTAAAGAAGACGGCGTTATTTCTGTGCGGCGCGGCTTTAATCTTGCGGTAAAACCTCTTGCTGGATTTTTAAATAAGCCGAAATTTGTATTTTAATATTATATAAATGCCTTTTTGCTATGTTTGCTTAAATCTTGCCTTGGTTGAAAATAAAGCGGTTTTGCAAGAGAAAGTTTTATTCTAGTTGTTTTCCTGCAACGCTTGCCGATTTTATGAGTAATAGTTTTTTTATTGCCTTAAAAATTGCAAGCTATGTGTTGCGAATTTATTAGCTAGGCTATAGCAATAGATAAAGTGGTAATTGAGATTGGTTTGGATTGTGAAAAATATGAAAAAAGCACTGTTGGCAGCTCTGCTGGTTTCAGGCACGATTCTTTCAAGTGTCCCATCAAAAGCTGAAAATTTGATGGGTGCGCTTTCAAAGGCTTATAATAATAATAGCCGTCTCAATTCAGATCGCGCCTCTGTTCGTGTTAGTGATGAGAATGTTGCAATTGCACGATCCGGCATCCGTCCGTCTATAGCTGCATTTGCTAGCTATACTCGCGGTAATAATGCTGGAAATCCCTATTATTCAACTGTTGGCTCGGTCGGTATTCAGCTTGACCAAGTTATTTTTGACGGTTTTTCAACAAAAAATAATATTAGTGCTGCTGAATTACAGTCTGCTGCGCAACGCGAATTTTTGCGCAACAGTGAACAAAATCAGCTTTATGCGGCGATTGAAGCTTATGCAGATGTTTACATGGCGCGGCGTATCGCTATTTTACGTCAACAAAATGTTGCTGCATTAGATGAACAAGTTCGAGCTGATCGGGCAAAACTTGAGGTTGGTGAGGGTACTCGAACCGATCTTGCGCAATCCGAGGCACAGCGGGCCCTAGCTATTTCGCAATTGCATTTAGCCAAAGCTGACGTAAAGTCAAAAGAGGCGATTTATCGTCAGGTGATTGGTGTGGAGGCAGAGAAGTTGGATGCCCCAGTATCAGCAACCGGTCTTCCTCGTAATGCAAAATCGGGTTTTGAAATTGCAAGAGTAGAACATCCTGCAATTTTGTCTGCTCGTTACGCTGTCGATGCGGCGTCCTATCGGGTTAAGGCTAATGAAGGCGCTTTACTTCCACAAGTGAACTTCAGGGTAGCAAGCTCTTATAATGAGGTTTATGATGGCCCAGGGACGAGTGGTAGAGCCAACTCGATTGGTCTTGCTTTAACAGTGCCATTTTATCAAGGTGGTCGCACATCTGCACAAATTCGTCAATCCAAAGAGCAGTTGGGTCAGGCGGTGATTCAGGTTGATGTTTATGTTGATCAGGTTCGCCAAGAGCTATCCGCCGCGCTTTCTCAATTAGATGGCGCTAGGGCATCTGTTGCAGCCTATCGTGATAGTGTTGCTGCGAATAAAATTGCTTTGAATGGACGTATTGAGGAAAATCGAGTCGGGCAAGCAACTACCCTTGATGTTTTAAATTCTCGGGGTATGCTTATTGATTCTCAGGTAAGTCTAGTATCTGCCGAACGTGATGCAGTTGTAGCCAGTTACGGGCTAGTGGTCGCGATTGGGCGTATGAGTGCTCAACAGTTAAATTTGCAAGTTGTTCACTATGATCCCAAAATTCATTTTGATGCTGTACGATTTAAATGGTTTGGTTTGAAAACGCCATTTTCTCATTAGATCATATAATATATAGTTATAATAGGTGCTGGATTTTAAAGCATCCGATATAACCTTTGGTGTGAAAAAAATACATTATTTGGTATTAAATCTTTAATTATATTCCCCCATGTTTTTTTGTTGATTTGATTGAAATAATTCCCTTTTTCTAAATTGAAAACTAATATTTTGTTCTTTTTTAATATCAAATCAAATCGAATCATCGTTATTTTAGAATGTTATCGATAGCGCATTTGTCGCCATAAAATTGGAATTAGCTCTTATTATAGTTTTTTATCGATTCCTAAGGCTGATCTGGAGTTTTATTAGCAAAAAAAATGTTAAGTTCGATGAAAAAAGTCTTTTGGGACTGGAATGTAATTATTAAAAAAAATATACTAATGTTGGTTTTATTTTTAAATTTAACAAATATTGTTACAAAATATGAAGGGCTGTCTGTTTACGCTGGATTATCTCATGGTTACGAGTAAATAAGAGATATCATATATTGAAATATTATGTTCGGCAGTTACTGAGAGTTAGGTGGGATTGATGGCACAAAATCCAAATGCAATGCAAGAGCCAAGCATGGATGAGCTTCTCGCATCTATTCGTGAGATCATCGAAGAAAATACGGGACCTTCACCGAATAGAAATCCAAATAGGCAAGATGTAAATGCGCATGAGCCTGCTATTCCAGTACAGCGTAACGCTGTTGGTGAAAGCCAAACGCGAGTAAATCCAAATCCAGCATCTCCTTCTACAATGCCACGTAACTTGCAAGGCGATGACCGTGCTTTAAGGCTTGATATTCAACAATATGGTGATGTCGGGCAGGTTAATTCTGAAGCGCCACCTGTACAAGATGCCATGAATGCATTAGCTGCACGTATTGGTTTGCGCCATAATGAGGATGGAGATGGGGCAGCTAATGACGGAATTGCACGTGATGATAGGCCGCATCTTCCACCACCGCCGGCAGCGATGGTTGTTAAATCCGCCCCTAGCGAAAGAGCCCCGCAAGCACAAGTTCCAAATCCTGCGCTTACACAAGCTCGTACCATGAACACAAGCCAGAATGCAGGCAATGTTAACAGTTCTCCAGCACATATTAATAATGCGCAAAACGTTATTAATAAGCCTATAAGCGCAGTTCAGGCACGGCATCCCAATCCAGTTGATCAAACAGCACAATTTCAAGGGCAACCAATGCAACAGCGTGCTGCTCCCATTCATGCACAAAATCAAGCTGCGCCTCAACCGCATTTAGCTCCGCAAACGCAAGTCGATCCGCTGCGTCAACGTGAAATGCCGCAAGTAAGACCTCTACCACAACAAAGGGAGGCACCCCAACAAAATGAAAGTGCTATACGTAATCAACAAATGCAGGTAAATGCTGCTGCGCAGCAAAATGGCAATCGTCAAATGCCCCCTCAGCCGCGTGTTGCAAATCCAAATATACGCCCTAATCAGGTTGCTCCGCAAAATAATGTTACGCAAAATATAGGTGGTGAAAGACGTACGCCGATTCAGCAACCCAATTTTAATGCAGAACCACATATTGATGAAAGGCGGGATTTGCGAGCAAGTTCGCAGCCATTGCCTCAAGAGGTGCATGCACCCAATGATATAAATCCTAATCGTCGTCCTGTGTCGGCTAGTGTTAATCAGCCAAATATTGAGGCTGTGCAAGATGAAAGGCAAATACTTGCGCAAGGACAATCCAGTAATTTAGCTGTACCTCAAGGCCAGTTAGATGTGCCTGATACCCCCCATAACGTACCGTTTCCACGTTCTGCGCCATCAAAGCCTCATTTTTTAAGTCAAGCTTTGCGATCAGCTTTTATGAGTATTCCTGCCAAGGATTCAGCTTTTCAAACGGCCTCATCTTTGCCTCAGGCGCCGCTTCGCCCACAAAGCGTATCTTCCAGAAGCACACAGCCAACGCGAGTTGAGCAAAAAGCTGCTGAAATGATAGAAGCAGAGGTAAAGCGTGAAATGGATAATATTGATAGGGCATTGGAAGCTGATTTTGAAAAATCAGCTGAAAACTTGTTACGGCCCTATATTGCTAAATGGCTTGATGAGCACTTTAGTGAACTTTTTGAAAAAGTTTTGCGCGAAGAAATAAAGCGCGTTATCCAAGCACAGCTGCGTTAAGGCAATTAAATAAGATACATATTTAGCCATGTATTTCGTTAATACATGGCTTTTTATTTGTATTGTAATAATTTTTATTGTGGTGCCACTAATGTGACCTGATATTCTAATATTAAGCCTTGTTAGTTGCAAGACAGATATTTTTTCAGCAGATGAAATGTATAGATTTTATATTTGTCACAGCAAAAAAAACACTCGATTTTGTAATTTTTTTCTGTCAGCTATTTGAAATAGTATCCATATTATTAATTAGGAAAATGTCCTATTCTCCATTCATAATAATTTTTAGCCGCAACTATAAAAATCTCTTTTATGTGCTCGTTTTTAACTTTACAAGTTAAATTCGAAATAGCATCCCATAATTCAATGGCTAATTTTTTATCATCACCATTTAATTTAAAATATCTATTGTCTGAATTAATATTTAAAAAGGCATCAAGTAACTCATAATCATCATTGTTAATACTTTCTAAATAATTAGGCACATCAATGGTTTCATTGCATAAATAGTTCAAAGGATTTTGGATGTACCATCCAATATACTTTTTATTTTTAATTATAAATCCAAAATCCTTAGTAAATAAAACAATATTTGCATTGGATAATCCACGAGTTTCATTGAAACAGATCAAATATCTTTTTTGTTTATTCAAATATCGGAATTTTACTCGTGGGAAACAATTTATTTTGCCGCACATACTAAGAAAACCATAGTTTATAGTGCCAGGTATTTTTACTTTTTTTATACGATCAGGTGCAATGGACCGAATAGATGCCAAGCTATTGTCTTCAGCAAAGCATATTGTGTCATAAAAATCATCTAATCCGTCAATTGTACATATGTATGGGCTGTTAGAAGAAATAAAATCAACAAACACCCCTGTTTCATCTAAGAAAAATCTTAATTTAGCATGCGGAATAATTAAATTACTGGTTGTTGTAATTTTTATTCCGTCAACTATTTGAAACGTATCAATATTATTCATTTTTGGCCTTGTCGCTAATATTATTTGTAATCTGTATTGACGCAAAAATATAAAATTTTGAAATGATGCTTGCTTATTTTAGGAAGGCATAGATGCTAGAAAGATTAAAGAATAAATTATTTCAGCATATAAGGGGGGATTGGGCAAGGGATGATTTTAAAGGGCGCCACTTTGATACAATCATCATTATTCTAGCTATCAACTGATATCTTAGCTACTGCTTAAGCCATCGGTTATTGAAGAGCTGTTATTAGGCGTGGCATCAAGGTTGATCATAGCACATACAACCGTTCGATTTTTAATGTCTTTTAACCGACTTAACTTTGCTATAACGAGCACTATGGCCAATGCAAAACCATAAAGTGCTCAAGCGCATCTACTGAGGCCAGTATGGATCATCTACAGAGCGAGTAGACCTTAAAGTGGTAAATCCATCCATTGTGAGTTGATCTAAGCCTGTGCGCTTTATGACCGGTAAGATGTCTACTTGGCAAGGCATTTTTAGCGTGCCCTATTTATATATATTGGTACAGTCAAAAAAGTCTTGGATATAAGTTCTTTCATAATGTTTAAAGCTATGGTTACTGAAAGTTTCAAGCGGCAAAGAGAACGTTTGTCTTATGATAATCATCAATGGCTATGAATATTTCAACATCTCTCATTATTATTTACAAAATAGGCTGATAGGAAAGGCTTGCTACAGAAAATATAGACAAGCTAAGCCGCTATAAGAATTAGCATTCTTAGCCCAAATAGTTCTACAACTTGACCAATTGTTTTATAAAAAAAGATTATTTCAATAAGTAATGAGGAGGATTTAATCAAATGGTGGGCGTGACAGGGATTGAACCTGTGACCCCTACAATGTCAATGTAGTGCTCTCCCGCTGAGCTACACGCCCATTTGATGTCGCGTCATAGACCATATTAGTGTCTTGCAGTCAATGGTATTTTTAGCAAAATTAGTTTATTTTTAAAATATTTTGTAATTGTGGATAAAGTTGCCCAGTTTTTAGATTATTGGTGTTTAGGTTCTTGGGGCTGAGTTTTAGGCTTCTGTTTTTTAGGAAATTGCGCAAGAGTAATATCGGGGTGGGACAATGTATATAAAAAAGAACGGCAAATATTCATTCGCATTCTTTTTAGATTATGATGATGTATTTGATGTTTATAATGGCTTTGCCAAAACGGATAATTTTGAAATCGTTGGACTGATAAATATTAAAAATAAACAGCAAACCAAAAATATTTGCTTTTTCTATGAAGAAGGCGAGGGGGATTTTCGTTGTGAAAACCAAGATAATCAACTTGCCATTATTTATAGCGATATTGAGGCTGAGAATTACCTAAGGTTCATTGATAATATAAAACAGCATGAAGATGGATTATTTTTAGGCTTTGAGTTCAACTCTATTGTTTATAAGGGAAAACAATATTCGTGTAGTATGCATCCTAAAGTTATTTTATTATGAGAAAATGCTATTTAAATGTTTAGAACGCACAAAAAGCCATGCAAGGTTTTGCATAGCTTAATATTTTACATATTTAATATCCTAAAATGGCTATTTTTACGCCGCGATTAGCATTTTTTGCACTTCGCTTACCAATTCACGCAAGTGAAAGGGTTTGGACAAAATACGCGCATCACTTGGTGCTTGCGAATCTGCATTAAGCGCGACTGCGGCAAAGCCAGTGATAAACATTACTTTAAGATCTGGATCAATCTCTGTTGCACGGCGTGCAAGTTCAATACCATCCATTTCAGGCATGACAATATCGGTTAAAAGTAGCTCAAACGGCTCTTCCTGTAAACGCTCATAAGCGCTAACACCATTATCAAAATCGGTTACTTCATAACCTGCCCGTTCTAGCGCTTTGGCTAAAAAGCGGCGCATATCATTATCGTCTTCAGCAAGAAGAATACGTTTCATCGACCTATCCAAATTTTAATTAAAGCCGTTATTTAAGGTGTGACCCTATTTGAGAATCGATAATAGCAAGTCTTGGTAAAAAGGAAATAAAGAGATTTAATCCTCTTCATTCTTGGTTAATACCAACAGGCTTTTATCTTAACCAGGCGTGTTTTGCTTGCTTTTTTAGCAGCATTCTAATAAGGGCAAGATTTGTCATGGTTGGATAAATATCGGCTTATTTTTCCTTGTAAATCTTATAAGCCTATCATAACATTATATCCATTAATTTTTAAATAAACAAAAAAATAGCTGTTGAAAAATCCTTTTTATTTCAATCTATTGGTTTTATTTATTAAAGTAATTTTATCGAAGCTGCGGTTAGGATCAATAGATTTTGGAGAGAGTAACGTGTGATTGATTTGCTCCTCCAAGCTTGATGATAAAAGATATTGCTTGGGCAGTGCCTGATGTCATTGCATATAAATATTGAAAATTATACTGTTAATTAATGGCGCTTAATCTCGTAGTTTAAATTGGGTAATGTGGGATAGCAGATAAATGGCTGCAAATATTGATTTTGGTGGGCAACTTCCCTTTCGGATTATGCGTCCGCATAACCAAACTGTTCCATTTTTTTTCAATTCACCTCATTCGGGGCGGCAATATCCCGCGTCATTTTTGCAAATGAGCCGTCTTAATGATTTTGATATCCGGTTATCTGAAGATCGTTATGTTGATTTAATTTTTGGTTCTGTGCCGCAATTTGGTGCGCCACTTATGCTTGCAGATTTTCCGCGTGCCTATCTTGATGTTAATAGAGAACCTTTTGAGCTTGATCATCAAATGTTTGAAGAAGCATTGCCAAATTTTGTACCAAAACCTTCTCCGCGTGTTTTAGCCGGGCTTGGTAGTGTTCCTAAAATTGTAGCTCAGGGTAAAAATATTTATGCTGGACGTATTTCAGCCAAAGCTGCTTTAAATCGTATTGAGCATGTTTATCAGCCCTATCACACTTGTCTTGATTTTGAATTGCAACAGATAAAAGCGCAATTTGGCTATGCAGTTTTGATAGATTGCCATTCCATGCCTGGGCAATTGAAATTTTTTCAAGGAACACGCCAACCCGATTTTGTTCTTGGTGATGTTTATGGCCGTTCCTGCGCTTCACAGCTTAGTCGCCTTGCAGCGCAGCTATTAAGCGAAATGGGCTATTACGTCCAATGTAATCAACCTTATGCTGGAGGCTTTATAACCATGAATTATGGGCGGCCTTTGCATATGTTCCACGCTTTACAAATTGAAATCAATCGCGACCTTTATCTTGATCCAGAGACTTTGGAGCCTGATAGTGGTTTTGATGCTTTAAAGAAAAATATGTCATTTTTTGTAGAGCAATTGGTACAATTGTCACACAGTGCTTTTATCTTGCAGCAAGATGCAGCAGAATAGTATTTTTTCTTTTTAATTTTAGGCTAGTTAATTAAAAAATATTTTGAATAATGGATGGCTATAAAATAAAAGGACCGCATACTTAAAAAGTATGCGGCCAAGTTTATCTAGGTAGCAATGAAACATTGCTTAACCAAGAATTAAAATAATTTGGCCGTAAGGTCAATGCAATTTGACCAAAAAAATGACATAAAATACTAATCGATTAAAAAATATTCTATTTTTATGTAAATAAGGCGTATAAGGGGACTAATTATGTCGGCATTTTATGATGAAACATTTTTCTGTAAGTTAAATGAGATAGCTGCGAGTCAGTCCTTACCGCTTTTTCGACAAGCCTTGACTGTAAATAATAAAGAAGTTGATGGTTTTGATCCAGTCACAATGGCAGATCAGCAGACTGAAGCCGCATTGCGAGCATTTTTACAACAAAATAGACCACAAGATGGTATTTTTGGTGAAGAGGGTGGCATTGAAGGTGGGGAGCGTGAATTTGTTTGGGTGATTGATCCCATTGATGGCACAAGGGCTTTTATTTCAGGTTTGCCGGTGTGGGGTACGCTTGTTGGATTATTGCATAAGGGGGATGCTATTGCCGGAATGATGGCACAACCATTCACGGGTGAGTTGTTTTTTGCCAATGATGAGGGGAGTTTTTTACGTCATAATGGCTTAACCCAGACGATAAAATGTCGTGATACTACTCATATTGAAGATGCAACGCTTTTTTCAACCGCGCCGCAATTATTGAAAGGTAAGGAGGGGGAGGCTTTTGCATGTTTAGAGGAAAAGGCTCAATTGACCCGTTTTGGTACCGATTGTTATGCTTTTGCGATGTTAGCTGCTGGCTTTGTGGACCTTGTGGTAGAGGTTGGATTAAAACCTTATGATATTGTTGCGCTTATTCCGATTATTGAAAAAGCCGGTGGTGTGATTAGTCGTTGGGATGGTGGAAGGGCAGAGGAAGCAGGTAACATAGTTGCGGCGGCCACGCCTCAATTGCATGAAAAAGCGTTGGAAATTTTAGCTAAAGCCATTTAATTTCGAAAATGGTTTGCTCACCAATATAGCTTATTGTGCCGTAATTTTTAGCATTGTGTCACCACTATCAATCGAATTGGTAGTGGCAATGCTATTGTACCATTCATTTTTTTGCTTAAAATTGGGCTTAAAGGATGAACCTGGTATAAAGGCTGAAAATCCTTGCCAGAATTGCCTTGTAAACTTTTCTTCACTTGCCAAAATATCATGGGGCGCGCCGCGCAAATCAATCAATTGTGCCATTCGTAATCTAGAAACAAATTCGCGGTTTTTGGGCGAACTGCTAAAATTATCTTGATTAGGCTGATAGACGAGAGTTGGAATGGTCATATTGTCGATATAATGGCTTGAACCAATATAGCCTATGGCATCAAGCATAGTAGAATACCAGCCAAGGCTTGGGTACGCGCGTTTATTGTTATGTATAATAGCAGTACTATCTTCGCTATCTAGAGCTTCTGGTAGTTCTTTGGTTAATAATAAAGGTCGTGTTGTTCTAATAAGCCCCAATCCGCTATCGCTTAATATGCGGCAAAATTTATGAAAAAAACTATTATTGCTGTGATTGCCCGGTGTTAATGGTGGAGAAACAAGAATTTGTCGTCTGATTTTGCCGGCAAATAAATCATGAGCCGTAAGCGCAATGATTGCTCCCATATCATCACCTAGAATATAGTAGGGGGCCGGTAAGCTTTCTAAAATAATTTTGGTAAATAATATATCAAGGTCGTCGATAAATCTGCGATAATCCTTGACATGACCGCCCCATTTGTCGCCGCGCAATTTATCTGATTTTCCTTGGCCGATAAAATCAGGGCAGATAGTAAAAAAACCGCGCACTGCCAATTTGTAAATAGATGATTGATAGTCTTCAACCTGTTTGCCATAGCCCTGTAAAAGCAAGATCGTTCCATTTGGTGCGCTGCTTTGTGGCTTGGAAATGATATAACGCATTGATAGGTTTTTGCGCACCATTATGTAGTCTGTTTTACTATCAATTGCCGATATTGTTTCAATCATTATCAATCACATTGCTTAAGGTTTTAATAAGTATCCAAGGCGGCTATGGCATTAAAATTTTTCATAAATAGACTAAACTGCTTTGGCTATTAAATGGTTAAAATAATTTTATTTATAAATCTTGAAAACCAATATTTCTATACCCACATGGTGAATGTAACCGCCACTATTGGGGTTACGTGCAAATAAAAATCGCCCATTGTGGGATTTTAGTCTTGCAAATTCATGTTGCTCTAAAGGAGGGCATAATTATGCGTCAAGTAGATTTTACACCATTATATCGGTCAACTGTTGGTTTTGATCGTTTATTTAATATGTTTGATACACTTTCTCAGCCAGAAGGTGCACAAAGCTATCCGCCTTATAATATTGAACGTTTAGGCGAAAGTTCCTATCGTATTTCGATGGCGGTGGCTGGTTTTTCGGTAGATGAATTAGAAATTGAAGCCCATCGCAACCAATTGACTATAAAAGCTAATAAATCATCTCAACAAAATGATGATAATCAAAGCGAATTTCTCTATCGTGGCATAGCTACACGGGCTTTTGAGCGCCGCTTCCAGCTTGCCGATCATGTAGAAGTAGTCGGTGCAGAATTAAAGAACGGCCTATTGCATATTGAGTTAAAGCGCGAAGTGCCTGAAGAAATGAAGCCACGCCGCATCAACGTCAATGTTGCAAACAATAATGCTACCAGCGTTGAAACATCATCAAAAGTGATTGAAGTTGAAGCGGCTGAATAATATTAGCTTCAATTAAAGTTGGTTTACTATAGCAAAATAATGAAAAGGTTGCAGATGTTTGTCTGCAACCTTTTTTGATTTCAAGATAAATATAACGCTGCATATAAAAAGCAGACTTATTTCATTCTAGAGCGTTTTCCGAAAAGTGTGAAGCGGTTTTCAAGCAAAAAACGCGGTGTAAACAATGGATTAGAGCGCCGATCTGAACCAATCAGATCGAAATGCGCTCTAAGTCTGCCTCTATAGTTTTTGCGTCCTAAATTATTCTACTGTTACTGCTTTTGCAAGGTTGCGTGGCTGGTCAACATCAGTGCCCAATAATAAGGCGGTATGATATGCAATGAGCTGGATTGGTACCGCATAGACCAGTGGAGCAATTAAATCTGGTACTTCAGGCATAACCAAGGTTGCCAAAGTTTTCATATTGGCGGCTTCTTTACCCTTTTGATCGGTTATGAGAATAATTCGACCACCACGTGCTGCAACTTCCTGCATGTTGGAAACTGTTTTTTCAAACCAGCGATCATAAGGCGCAACAACGATTACTGGCATGGTTTCATCAATCAAGGCGATTGGCCCATGTTTTAATTCACCAGCAGCATAGCCTTCAGCATGAATATAAGATAATTCCTTAAGCTTTAATGCGCCTTCTAAGGCTATAGGATATGACGTGCCACGGCCGAGATAAAGCACGTGCTTAACGCTCATCAATTCAGTGCAAATAGACTCAACTGATTTTTCAAGCTTCAAAGCTTGATTGATAAAGCGCGGTGCTTCCGCCAATATTTTTACTAACTCTTCTTCTTTTTTTGCATCAATGAAACCGCGCGCAACGCCAGCATTAATCGCTAATGCCGCAAGGGCTGCCAATTGACATGTAAAGGCTTTAGTCGATGCAACGCCAATTTCCGCGCCGGCAAGTGTTGGAAAAACTCTATCTGCTTCACGTGCCATAGTTGAATGGGCAACATTTACCACCGCGCCCGTTGCTATATTTTGCTGCCGGCAATAGCGAAGGCAAGCCAGAGTATCCGCCGTTTCCCCCGATTGAGAAACAAAAAGCGCCAAAGTATTTGGATCAAGCGGCGGTTCGCGATAGCGAAATTCTGATGCAATATCGTTGTCTATTGGAAGACGCGCTAGATTTTCAAACCAATATTTAGCAACAAGGGTTGAATAAAATGCGGTACCGCAGCTTGCGAAAGATAGGCGGCTAATTTTTTTCCAGTCAATACCTTCAAGCGCGCGTATTTTTCCTTTTGCTAGGTCAAGATAATTGGCAAGCGTATGGGAAATGACCTCTGGTTGCTCGAACATTTCTTTGCGCATGAAATGGCGATGATTGCCTTTGGAGACAAGGAATGAAGCACCTGTTGCACGGGTTTCTGTGCGTTCTACTTCATTGCCTTCGCCATCATAAATCTTAACACTATCATGGGTAAGAACAGCCCAATCGCCATCCTCCAAATAGCTAATGCGATCGGTAAATGGCGCAAGTGCGATAGCATCTGAGCCAACATACATCTCGCCATCGCCATAGCCAATGGCAAGAGGGGGGCCTTGGCGCGCAGCAATCATTAAATTGTTTTCACCTTTAAAAATGAAGGCAAGTGCAAATGCACCGCTAAGGCGCTTTAATGCCTTTTCAACTGCATCTTTAGGAGTGTTGCCGGCTATAAGCAATTCTTCTACAAGATAGGCGACAGTTTCAGTATCGGTTTCAGTTTTAAATTCATACCCTTTTGCTGAGAGTTCTGCCTTTAATTCCGAAAAATTTTCAATAATGCCATTATGCACAACGGCAACTTGTTCTGTCATATGCGGATGAGCATTTTTTTCAACTGGCATGCCATGGGTAGCCCATCTTGTATGGCCAATGCCTGTAGTGCCAGCAAGCGGATGCGTTTTTGACTTTTCTTCAAGATTGACGAGCTTACCTTCGGCGCGCATGCGTTTCAAAATGCCGTTTTCAAGGGTTGCAACGCCAGCCGAGTCATATCCCCGGTATTCAAGCCGCTTTAAACCATCAATTAATAATGGTGCAACCGGTCTTGTTCCAAGAATACCAATAATGCCGCACATAAATAGCTCCGTTAATTTAAAAATCTGTTCTATATGTATTAGAACAATTGTCCAATACAATAGTTAATAAGCCAAGAATAATCATTAAAAAATGTGATTTCAATTTTTGTGGTGACTGAACTTGGCTTTAATCATGCAAAATTCGTTGCAATCATGCAAATGGTACTGCTGTTGTGCCGGGGGGTAGTTTTGCTTCTTCCTCTGGCTCTACATGGATGACAACTTTGCTGTTTTGAATTTCAAGATGTAAAGCATCTTCAATACGATCACAAATTTTGTGAGATTCTCCAACCGTCATAGCCGCAGGTACAACCAAATGAAACTCGATAAATGTCAATTGGCCAGCAAGGCGGGTGCGTAAATCATGGGCTTCAATTGCACCATCGGCATTTGCAGATACAATGTCGCGTATGCGCATGGTTTCTTCGAGTTCCACACCAACATCCATCAATCCTTGTACCGAATTATTGATAACTTTCCAACCTTGCCAAAGAATATTTATTGCAACGATAATGGCCAATAATGGATCGAGAATATGCCAACCTGTAATAATAGCTGCAAAAAGACCAATTAAAACACCAACAGAGGTATAAACATCGGTCATTAAATGGTGTCCATCAGCAAGAAGTGCGGGTGAGCGTAGACGATTGCCAACCCGTATCAATAATACCGCCCATACGCAATTGATAACACTGGCGACAAAATTAACAGCAAGACCCAAGGTTGGAGTTTCAATGGCTGGTGGTTCTTTGAGTGCCCCCCAAGCCTCGTTGATAATCAATAATGCGGCAATAATAATTAAAACACCTTCAAGCACTGCAGAAAAATATTCGGCCTTATGGTGCCCAAATGGATGATTATGATCTGCTGGTTTGTGGCTGATGCGGATAGCAAACCAAGCGACGAGAGCTGCAATAACATTAACGATTGATTCAATGGCATCGGAATAGAGCGCGACGGAGCCCGTTACATAATAAGCAAGATATTTAAGCCCTAATACAGCAAGTGATACAGGGATGGACATGATAGCCATCCGATTAATAAGTTTCATATTGCCAGCCATTTGAATTGCATCCTGCTTTTAATTAAGATCTGTTCAACCCAATATCACCCGTTTATTACCAAATTTAGAATGGTATCTAACCACTCTTTGATTGTTCAAAACTTGGGTCATATCAATAAAAGCTATTTTACATAAGACAATGTAAAATAGCTTTGATTTAAGTGTTTTCTATTATTTTAGCTAAAACTCATTTTAGCTATTTCTTCATATGCCGCTATAGAATTTTGCGTTTTTTAGGAAGTTGGGCAATAACGTTTTCAATCATTCGTAAACCTGCGTCCCCCCCTAAAGACATAATCGATTCAGGATGAAATTGTACTGCAGCGATTGGTTCGCTTTTGTGCTCAATTCCCATGATAATCCCATCATTTGTTTCTGCTGTGATTATAAAGTCGGTTGGTAATGTGGCTTTATCCGCATAAAGCGAATGATAGCGACCTATGGTGATTTCTTCCGGTAGGCCAGCAAAAACAGTTCCTGCCTCAAGAATTTTAATGCGCGATGGTTTGCCATGAACAGGTATAGGTAATTGCTTCAAACTGCCGCCATAGGCTTCAGTAATCGCTTGTAGCCCAAGGCAAACACCAAAAATTGGCAAATTACGGTTGCGTGCGCGGCGAATTGTTGCAGCGCAATCGAAATCTTTTGGATTGCCAGGGCCAGGTGATAAAACCACAAGATCAGGAGATAGTTGTTCAAGCATTTCACTGCTAATTGGGCTACGCAATGTTGTAACATGCGCACCCGTTTGGCGAAAATAATTAGCAAGCGTATGCACAAATGAATCTTCGTGATCGACAAGTAAAACCGAAACACCTTCACCGATTTTTTGGGCGCGATGGGCAACATTATCATTATGGCTTTGGGTTGCGCCGCGAATAGCTGCTATCATTGCCGAAGCTTTAAGCTCTGTTTCTGCTTCTTCTTCTTCAGGATTTGAATCAAAAAGCAAAGTTGCACCGGCGCGAACTGCGGCAATTCCATCTTTAATCCGCACTGTGCGCAGGGTAAGGCCAGTATTCATGTTACCATTAAAATGCACCATGCCAATGGCGCCGCCATACCAAACACGCGAACTCATTTCGTGTTCTTCAATAAAACGCATCGCCCATAATTTAGGCGCGCCTGTTACTGTTACTGCCCATGCATGAGAAAGAAAAGCGTCAAAGGCATCCATATCATCGCGCAAACGCCCTTCAATATGGTCAACCGTATGGATAAGGCGTGAATACATCTCAATCTGACGGCGGCCAATAACCCGAACGGAACCAGGCTCGCAAACGCGACTTTTATCATTGCGATCCACGTCAGAACACATGGTAAGCTCTGACTCATCTTTTTTAGAATTGAGTAGTTTTAATATTTGTTCTGAATCGGCAATTGCATCTTCACCGCGTTTGATAGTGCCTGAAATAGGGCATGTTTCAACGCGGCGGGCATTCACCCGCACAAACATTTCAGGCGAAGCACCAACAAGATATTCTTGCTCGCCCAAATTGATAAAGAATGAATAGGGGGAGGGATTGGTCTTTTTTAAGCGCCGTGAAATTGCAGATGGCGAATCCTTGCAAGGCTCATAAAACGTTTGTCCTGGCACAACTTCAAATAAATCACCACAGGCAAAGCTTTTCTTTGCTTCACGCACAAGATCAGCATAAGCGCCACGATTATGATCGCTGCGCGGTGGAATAGTGGTGGAAACTTTAAAATCTTGGCCTTGGCTATCATTTTCAACGCCAACAGTAGATAGGGAAGCTACTGAAAAATCATAGCGGTCAATCCAAGCTTTTGCGGCATGGTGATCAACGATTAAAATGCTGTCAGGCAAATAAAGCACAAGATCGCGCTGATCTTTCTCACGCTCTATCTTGAAATCAATAGCCTCAAATTGAAATGCAAGGTCATAACCAAATGCACCAAATAAGCCCAAATTTTCATCAGCATCAGAATGAAAAATTTTTACAATCTCACGCAAAACCGTAAATACCGAAGGTTGTCTCGACCGTTCTTCTTCCGTATAGCGCCGTGTGGGTTGTTTTATATATAGGCTTAGCTTTTCCGCACTAATTGATGTGATTTCAATATCGCTTAGTGCTTCAATATTTGGCCTAATCATTGCTAAGATAATGACACCGCGACTATTGAGTGCTGCAATCGACAAATTTCTTCCTGATGATGTGACGCATAATGGCGGATCAATAATGCCAGTATCCCAGCGGGTGTAACGTCCTGGATATTCATAGTTTGAGGAAAATAAAGCACCAAGACGGCTATCAAGAGCATCAACCATTTTATCGGTTGCACCTTCATAAGCGATAAAATCACGATGACGCATAATATCGATGCCACCATCTGTGGTATATTTAAAAGATGTATTTTCCAAAATTAATCCGTCCTTCATCATTGGACATTCTCCCGTTGTGTCATAAGAATAGACCAAACGGAAAATTAAAAAGGCCGCTCGGTTATCCGTTGCGGCCTCGCACCTAAAAAATGCACATGCAAAAAACGACCGCTATAAGCAGGTCCACCACCAAATATTAAAAATGCGTGTTTGTTTTTGACATGTTTTCATGGAAATCTATTTAACCGCAAAATTAAAATTATGCAATGAGATTTTCATTTAATCTGTAGCGTCACCTATTTTGCGATATTTAGTGGTTTAGATTACAAATTTCGTTTTCTTTTATAGTAAAATAAAAAAACGCTGCAGGGGATGCAGCGTTATAATTTTTAAAAAATTTAAGTTATTCAAATAGTGTCTCGCCTCATATTGTTATTATCGAGGCGAGCTAAAATGAGGTCATTTGATAAAATACTTAAGGCACATTGCAGAAATGATCTCGGCCATCATAACCACGGAAAGTACCTGTTTGTGAGTTAAATGTACGGTATTTTCGTGAACAATAATCATACCAGCCGGGCGTCCATGGATCTAATCCTCGATAAACAGGCTGTGGCTGATAAATAGGGCGCGGCTGTTGATAAACGGGCTGGGGCTGCGCTGGATAATAAGCTGGCGGCGGTGGTGGTGCTTGATAAACCACATTTGGTCGCGCTGGTTGCGATAAAGCTCCGCCGATAATTGCACCAGCAGCCAAACCGATAACACCTGCGGCAATGGCATCGCTATGGTCACGGCGCTTAGAGTGATGGCGATAAGGCGGAGGAGGCGGCGGCGGTGCATAATAGCCATCACCACCGTAGTAAGGGCCGGGACCAGGACCAGGTCCATAAGGACCACGAGCAAAGGCTTGCGACATTGGGGCTGAAGCGGACGCGATAGCTGCAAAGGATAAAATAGCCATTTTTAAAAATTTATTCATAATACACTCCATCATCTGGAAACATTGACCTTAATAATGAGGTCATTTCCAGTTTTAATTGGTTTGGAGTTTATGACTCTAACCAAGGTTTGTCTGGAAACGCTTTCATGTTCGATTATTGATGATGGCATCTGAATGGATTATGAACAATTTACTAACAATGTTGGAGGATAATCGATAAGTGTATTTTTTCTTTGCAGAAATTAGTTTAATTTATTGTATTTTATGATTATTTTTTTTCAATTTTCACATTTGTCGCAAAGTGTCACATAATGTTTCAATGCTAAATATTTGCGTGCTAAAAACAAAATTGTTTGGTTTCTAAGTATGCGGTGGTGAGCTTTATCTATCGCGAAAATGAAATAAACTATATATTAAAAATAATAAAAAACCCGGCAACCAAAAAGGAGACCGGGCCTTCATTCAATTATGGCTATAAAATTAACCGGTAACAGAAATATTTACGGCCTTAGGACCTTTGCCGCGACGATCAGGTTCAGTGTCATAGGACACTTTCTGTGCATCGTTCAAGCCGGGCAGACCTGAATCTTGAACCGCTGAAATATGAACAAAAATATCTGGACCGCCGTCATCTGGCTTAATAAATCCAAAACCTTTTTCATTATTAAAAAACTTAACTTCACCCGTCTGAGCCATAATTCTCAATTTCCTTTGTATAATATCTGGCTTTTATTAAAAAGCTTTATAACTAGACCGCCTGACTGCTGAAAAGTCAAGCAGCGTTCAAAGGCAGTTTTTGTAATATGGAAAGAGATGCTATAACGGGTTTCCATAAAACCATGACAGATTAAGCGCTTTTGGCCTAAAATGCCTCATTACTATCTTTCTATGTCCGTAAATTGCCCCGAACAAAAAAGAGATTGCGATATTACAAAGCATTTGGCAAGTGTTTTCTGGTATTCATAGGATATTCATTTACCTAGTTTTATGTTGGTTCTAATCAAGGAGCGACTCATGCGTATAATTTCACTTGTTTCAATAGTTTTTGCAACCGTTGGGGTGCTATCAGCTTGTAATTCTTCTAAAGAAGAGAGCGATACCAGTGCTAAGCCTTGCCCATTAAATTATTTACCCGTTTGTGGTGAAAAAAATGGCGAGCAAAAGGACTTTTCTAACCGCTGTATGGCGGAGGCTGCCGAGTTTAAAATTATTAAAGAAGGCACCTGTAAGCCGCAAGATCAAGTTCCTGCGGATTCAACCCCAAAGCCTCTTGAAAATAGTAGCTCAGAACAGCGGCCTTTAAAATTTGCCTGTACCCGCGAATATAAACCCGTTTGCGGCGTGAAAGATGGCAAAGCAGAAACCTTTGGCAATCGTTGCATGGCTGAAGCACAAGATTTTGTGGTAAAGTCAAACGGTCCTTGCCCTGCAAACTAAGTTCATTATAAATTTTTTCAAATAGCCAACTTTAAAAAAACTTATAAAAATAGGCATGAATGGTTTCATTCATGCCTATTATTTTTTGTTTAGATCTTATCACTCAGCGTTCAAAAATAAACCGTCCGCCAACCATTGTTTTTACAACGCGACCTTGGAAGCGGGCATTTTCAAAAGGTGTGTTTTTGGATCGTGAATGTAACTCATCCAACTTTACCACCCATGGTTCCTCAAGATCAATAATAGCAAGATCAGCTTTTGCACCTGCTTTTAATGTACCAACATCAAGACCAAACAACTGTGCCGGTTTGGTTGATAGGGCATCGATTAAACGCATCAGCGGTACTGATCCATCATGATAAAGTCTTAGCGCTGCGGCAAGTAAGGTTTCTAAACCAATTGCCCCTGGTTCAGCATCTGAAAACGGCAATCTTTTAGTATCAGCATCCTGCGGATCATGGGAAGATACAATAATATCTATAACACCATCGCGCAGGGCTTCAACCATAGCCAAGCGGTCTTCTTCATGGCGTAGTGGTGGTGAAAGACGGAAGAAAGTGCGATATTCACCAATATCATTTTCATTAAGACAAAGGTGGTTGATTGAAATACCCGCAGAAATAGTATTGCAACGGTCTTTAGCAAGTTTAACTGCGTCTGCAGACATGGCACAAGAGATTTGCGCAGCATGATAGCGTGCTTTAGTCAATTGGGCGAGGCGTAAATCACGCTCCAATGCAATGAGTTCCGCTTCGCGGACAATGCCTGAAAGACCAAGCCAGCTTGCAAGAATTCCTGAGTTCATAACCCCAGAACCAGTTAAATCGCGATCTTGTGTTTCATGAATAATTGGCACATCAAAATCACGTGCATAGGTCATGGCGCGGCGTAAAATATTGGCATTGGCAATTGTTTTCTTACCTTCGGTAAAGGCAACAGCTCCCGCTGCTTTTAATAGCCCAATCTCGGCCATTTCTGTGCCTTCCATACCCTTGGTGATCGAGCCGGTAGGGAAAACGCGTACCAATCCATTGTCGCGCGCGGTTTTTAAAATAAAGTCAACCAAAGATACGTCATCAATAACCGGTGTTGTGTCGGGCATCATGAAAAAAGAAGTAACCCCGCCAGAAGCGGCAGCAAGGCTTGCCGAGCGAATGGTTTCACGATATTCTTGCCCAGGTTCACCGACAAAAACTCGAGTGTCAACAAGGCCGGGTATAATGGTTTTACCATCAAGATCGTGGATTTCAGCACCTTCAGGCACACCTTGATTTTGTACGCTTTTGCCTATGGCAGAAATTTTACCATCTTCGATAATAATTGTGCCAGTTTCATCAATATTTTGAGATGGATCGACGACATGTGCATTCTTTAAAACATGTGTTTTCATGCTACATCTCCGCGAAATTTTAAGTTGCGTTGGTCAAGCAATGCCTCAATCACTGCCATGCGAGCGGCAACACCCATTTCCACTTGTGTCTGAATCATGCTGTGCGAGCCATCGGCAACATTGGAGGAAATTTCAACACCGCGATTCATTGGGCCTGGATGCATGACAATGCAGTCGGGCTTAGCAAGTTTTAACTTTTCGCGGTCAAGACCAAAAAAATGGAAATATTCGCGTACTGATGGAATTAATGCGCCTTGCATGCGTTCGCGTTGTAAGCGCAGCATCATGATAACATCAGCATCTTTAATGCCTGTTGCCATAGTGCGATGGACTTCAACGCTCATGTCTTCAATAGCGGTTGGTAAAAGTGTTGAAGGCGCAACAACACGCACTTTAGCCCCCAATTGATTTAGGCTAATAATGTTAGAGCGCGCTACGCGTGAATGTAAAACATCGCCGCAAATGGCTATAGTTAAGCCTTCAATTGTGCCCTTGGCACGCCTAATTGTTAATGCGTCTAGCAAGGCTTGGGTTGGGTGCTCATGGGCACCGTCACCGGCATTAATGACCGAGCAAGATACTTTTTGCGCGAGTAAAGCAACTGCGCCAGCCGATGCATGGCGCACAACTAAAACATCAGGTTGCATTGCGTTAAGGGTCATGGCTGTATCAATCAGCGTTTCGCCTTTTTTAAGCGATGAATTTGCAACCGCCATATTCATCACATCAAGCCCAAGCCGTTTACCAGCAAGTTCAAACGATGACTGGGTGCGGGTTGATGCTTCAAAAAACAGGTTGATTTGCGTGCGACCGCTTAAAATAGATTTCTTTTTGACAGCGCGGCGCGAAATTGCAACATTTTCATCAGCGCGGTCGAGTAAAATATTAAGATCTGGGCGTGAAAGCCCTTTTATGCCAAGAAAATGGCGATGGGGAAAAATCGGATGATCATTTTGATGTGTCATGGCGAGTGCCTTTTTAAAACCGTAGCCTTTTATAGAATAAGGCAATAGCAAGATGCAAATAGCTTTTTGCATTAGTTAAATAGATTTTAAACTTGATGCTAATTAATTTTGCGTAGATAGTTTAAAAACATCAAACGGCTTTTTAGTAAAAATCTATAAAAACAAAATGTTAATAAAGTAGTAAGGATCTCTAAGGTTGAGCTTTCTGAGTTTATCAAAAAAATAAAAAAATCAAAAAGACTAAGGTGTAAAAGCAAAAAACGCCCGTGATTAAAATCAGGGCGTTTTGTAAAAAATCAAACTATGGCAGAAACAGCAATAAGGTTTTGCCTGAAAGCGATTCTTTTGCGCAATGTTAGTCGAATTTATCAGTTTTTTGATGGCGTGCTTTAATGTTACGTATGGTGCCGGTATGGGAGCGCATAACAATAGTATCTGTCTCGATATAGTGGCGAGCAAATCTAACACCTGAAAGCATATTGCCATCAGTGACACCAGTTGCCGCAAACAGCACATCACCTTTGGCCATTTCGCTCATATCATAAACTTTTTTTGGATCTAAAACGCCCATTTTAGCTGCGCGCGCAATTTTTTCATCGGTATTTAATTGCAGACGTCCTTGCATTTGGCCGCCAATGCAGCGAAGTGCCGCCGCTGCTAAAACGCCTTCTGGTGCGCCGCCGATGCCAAGATAAATATCAATGCCTGTTTCATCAGGGTCTGTTGTATGAATAATGCCGGCAACGTCACCATCACCGATAAGGCGAATCGAAGCACCAGTACTGCGGATTTCTTCAATGAGTTTAGCGTGACGTGGGCGATCCATAACGCAGGCAGTAATATGCTCGATTGCGACACCTTTTGCTTTAGCTAGTGCATGGATATTATCGGTTGCGGATGCATCAATATCAACAACGCCTTTTGGATAACCAGGGCCAACGGCTATCTTTTCCATGTAAACATCTGGTGCGTAAAGAAGATTGCCTTTTTCTGCAATTGCAATAACCGCAATTGAGTTAGGTTGGTTTTTGGCACAAATTGTCGTGCCTTCTAGTGGGTCAAGTGCAATATCAACAGCCGGCCCGTGCTTGGTACCAACTTCTTCGCCAATATAAAGCATAGGGGCTTCATCGCGCTCACCCTCGCCAATCACCACAGTACCATTAATTGGCAAGCGGTTAAGCTCTTGGCGCATCGCGTCAACAGCTGCTTGGTCGGCAGCCATTTCGTCACCGCGTCCGCGTAAACGCGCAGCTGCTACCGCAGCACGCTCCGTTACGCGCACAAGCTCAAGGGTTAAAATACGATCAAGTCCATTTACATTATGGTCAGTGGAGTTAGCCATCACAAATATCCTACCGGATTTGGGTTGCACACCTTATGCCGAACCAAATCGGCAAGTCTTCGATAATGTCTTTTGTCAAAGACGAGCCGCTGACGCAAGAGGCTGACCGTTCAACTTACGTTATAATTGATTACATTTAGAAATTTAAATCGATTTTATTATGCGGGTCTTTCAATTCGGATCATTTGTGGCTTGTCAACTAGGTTGCCATCCTTAGTAATTGCTTCCAAAGCAGTACGAACAAAAGACTCGGTCGTTTCATGGGTAATAAGAATAATTGTCTTTGTTCCTGGGTGTAATTCTTCGGACATCGGGCGTTGAACAATTGATTCCAATGAAATATTGTTTTGCGCCATACGTTTTGCAACTGCTGCAAAGACACCTGTCTTATCATGGACGGAAAGACGGATAAAATAACCACCCGCATGAGAGCGCATTTTAGCTTTTTTATAGGGCGTAAGATCACGGGCAGGGGTACCAAATACCGGTCCATATTGGAAGCCCGGAGTGGATTTTGCAATATCGGTAATATCGGCAATAACAGCAGAAGCGGTTGCCGCACCGCCTGCGCCAGGACCCGATAGGATAATTTCTCCCAATAGATCCGTTTGAATGGAAACGGCATTGGTTACATTTTGAACCTGCGCAATAACCGAGGATATTGGTACCATTGTTGGGTGGACACGCTGTTCAATGCCTGATTCTGTTTTAACCGCAACGCCAAGCAATTTAATGCGATAGCCAAGTTCTTTAGCAGCATGGATATCAGCTAAGGAAATATTGCTTATACCTTCAAGGTAAATATTATTGACTGAAGTAACGCAGCCAAAAGCAAGGCGAGTTAGAAGCGATAATTTATGGGCTGTGTCATTGCCTTCAATATCAAATGTTGGATCAGCCTCAGCATAGCCTAGAGCTTGTGCATTGGCGAGGCATTGCGAAAACGAAATGCCCTCATTTTCCATTTTGGTAAGGATATAATTGCAAGTGCCATTTAATATGCCATAAACGCGGGTAATTTTATTTGCGCTTAGCGCTTCGCGCATGACTTTAATGACAGGAATACCGCCGGCAACAGCAGCTTCATAATTCAGTAAGGCGCCTTTGCTTTCAGCAATTTGCGCAAGTTCAATACCATGGCGAGCTAGCAAGGCTTTATTTGCGGTTACAACGTGATGGCCTTTTTTAAGGGCTGCTTCAACACTGTGACGGGCTGAACCTTCTTCGCCGCCCATTAGCTCGACGTAAACATCGATTTTATCGGATGCGGCAAGTTCAACCGGACTATCAAACCACTCTATTGCACTCAAATCAATGCCACGATCGCGCGTACGATTACGAGCTGATACGCCGACGACTTCAATTTTGCGGCCGCATTCGCGGCTTAATTCTTCCTGCTTTTGTTGAAGAATATTGATAACAGCACTACCGACAGTTCCTAATCCTGCAATACCGACTTTTAAAACTTCGCTCATGGTTTGACCTGTTGTAGTTAAATAGAATGTGGTTTCTAATTTTGTTTGTAACAACTTCTGCAATAAAATATCAAGCTATTGCAAAGACGTTTCAAGTTTTTATTATTTAATTATCTATAATAAAAAACGTTATTCTTCTAGCAAGTGCAAATAGCCGTTTTATATCAAATATGGTTTTATCCACCGCTTATACAGATATGCCGCGTAACGAAAATGATTAGGCCGATTATTAACCAGTAACCAACGCTCTGTCTATCATTCTATTTTATAATTGTCTTAATGATTTTTGGCCGTGCGGAGGAAAAATTTGCGCAATATAATATGATGGAGCTGTTGAATTTTATAGTTGATATCTGGTGATCTAATGAGTTTATTTATAAGTCGAAGCACTGGTATTTAAAATCGTTTTCACGGTTAGTAATAGTGCTAACCGTGAAAACATAATTTGAATTACATCACGCATCATCGCCAGAGAAAAAGCGCTTCAAGTTGCGTGCTGCTTGGCGTAAGCGATGTTCATTCTCAACCAATGCAATGCGTACATGGTCATCGCCATGTTCACCAAAGCCAACACCGGGTGAAACTGCAACATCTGCCTTTTCAATAAGTAGCTTGGAAAATTCCAGCGATCCTAAATGGGCGTATTTAGGCGGAATAGGTGCCCAAGCAAACATAGTTGCAGCTGGCGGCGGAACATCCCACCCAGCACGTGAAAAAGTTTCAACCATGGTATCGCGGCGTTTTTTGTATATGGAGCGTACTTGAGCAATATCCGAGCCATCACCATTTAATGCTGCTGTTGCCGCAACTTGAATGGGTGTGAATGCACCGTAATCGAGATAGGATTTAACTCGCGTCAAAGCACCAATCAATCGTTCATTGCCAACAGCAAAACCCATACGCCAACCCGGCATTGAAAAGGTTTTTGACATGGAGGTAAATTCAACGGTTACATCAATGGCACCTGGTATTTCTAGCACTGATGGCGGTGGATTATCATCAAAATAGATTTCCGCATAGGCAAGGTCTGATAGGAGAATCAAATCATTTTTCTTGGCAAAATCGACAACCTCTTTATAAAAATCAAGGTCAGCAACATAAGCGGTTGGATTAGATGGATAATTTAAAATAACCGCAATCGGTTTTGGGATGGAGTGTCGCACAGCGCGATCAAGCGCGCGCATAAATTCTTCACCCGGTGCTGCCGGCATAGAGCGTAAAACGCCGCCCGACATAAGAAAGCCAAAAGAGTGGATTGGATATGTGGGGTCTGGGCACAAAATTACATCGCCAGGAGCGGTGATTGCTTGCGCCATATTGGCAAAGCCTTCTTTGGATCCCAAAGTTGCAACAACCTGTGTATCTGGATTAAGCTTTACACCAAAGCGGCGCTCATAATAGGCGGCTTGCGCACGGCGTAAGCCTGGAATGCCTTTTGATGCTGAATAACGATGGGCGCGCGGATCTTGGACAGCTTCGCAAAGTTTTTGCACAATTGCCTTAGGGGTTGGCAAATCTGGATTGCCCATGCCAAGGTCAATAATATCTGCACCGGAGGCTCGCGCGGCTGCCTTTAGGCGATTTACCTGTTCAAAGACGTAAGGCGGGAGGCGACGAATTTTATGAAATTCTTCCGACATGGCAAGACCATTCTATTAGTTGATTAAAGTTAATATTTTAAAGTACGAAGGCACCATGATTATAATAATGTCGCTATGTCAACGATCAATTATCCAATCAAAAGTGTAGGGCATAATTGTGAGGCATATATGTTAAGTACATGCCTTTCGATAAATGCATTATTAGCGATATGTTTAATTTATATCAGCCTAGGAAAGCTTTTTTATTGACCGGCTTGTTCAATCTGGCGCAAGGTTTCTTCCGCAGATTTTGCGGCTGCTTGCTTTTGTCGTGCAATATCTTGCTCCGTTGGAACAGCCTCGGTGGCCGCTCGCTCAAGATTGCTTCGATCTTGAGTTAATTGGTTAGCGAGCTGATCGCGCTCAGCTTTGGTAAATTGCGCAGTTTCTCCTTGTGGCATTTGTGAAAAACGCGGAAATACACCAGTTCTATTGGCGCCTTTTTGTGGTACTGTTTCAAATTCTTTGCCGCCTGCGCATCCAGTAAGCGCGCCAACAAGCGCCATTATAATGACTGTAAAAAGAATTTTAGGGTTTTTATATTTTTCTACGGTCATTTTAAATCCATTTTTTCAAGCAGAAGGAGTAGCATTAAAGCAAAATACTAATGACATGGCTTTATTATGCTTGTACCTTTTCTATTATTGCATTTTTATCGTCAAGGCTTCAACAAAAACATAATCAAAAAGCAATAAAAAAGGTTAAATTTTATATCTTTTTAAAAAGGGATAAAAAATTTAACTAGTTCTTGGTGCTGGTTGTTGCCACGCTAACTCATTTGTAAAGAATGAACCGATTCCCTCATTTGCGGCTATTTTATTAGTAAATCAACTAATTTACAGATTAATCATCATCAATCTTTACCATTTTATGTTGTTTTTTGTTAAAATCTCGCAATAATAATTGACTGGAACACAATCGCCACAGCATTATGATAGTGTGATGTTTTGCCATGCTTTAGTTGTTAACTAATGCAGGTGAAAATTTAAAGCGCTTGGTCTATTGCCAATTAATACTAGCCTTGCTGAATTTTTATTCAACTAAGCATAATGGCGTTTTATTAATAAATTTTTATTGTTGGTTTAAATTGGTAACAAATTGGAGATTTTGTTTGAAACTGTTTTGTCACGACAAAAGTGCTTTTCCATCCATTTCACTTTTAAAAGTAGTTGGGGCACTTTTTGTTCTTTTTCCATTTGTTAGCAGCTGCACATCACTAACTGATCAATTTGCTGATACTGCCTCTATCGCTAAGACTGTTGACAGAGAAGACGCTAAAAATAACAAAAAGCGTAAATCTGGCGGCGTTAATGATGTGATCCCCGTTCCAGATGAAGATGGCGTTCAAGCAAGTTTGGGCAATCAACCAAGTTTAGAGAAGAAGGTTGCTGATGGTACGCAAGGACAGGCGGGTAATGAAGCTGATGCTTCCGATAACCAACCTAAAACTTTGTTATCGATGTTTTCCAACAAGAAAAATCGAGATGATGGTGATGCAACAGCGGTAGTAACTAGTGAACCAAGTGATTCTAAAAACAGCAATGTTTCGAAACAAGAAAAGGCGCAGGTAAAAGTCAATCCAGCTAATAGCGGGATTTCCACACAATCAAATGATAAAATTGAAAAAGAACAGCCTAAGTCGTTATTCTCGATGTTTTCCAATAAAAAGAATGATGAACAGCAGGTGAGCGATGCAAGCGATAAGAATGGTAATCTTGACAATGGAACTGCTAGTGCAACGATCAATAATAAAAATTTGGCTGTTGATAAGAGTTTGCTAGGGCGAGCCGATAGCCAAGATAAGGGCGCGCGTCTGCGATTATTTTCAGGAAATAGTGATTCTTCATTAAATGGTGGTGAAACTGGAGCTACCAATAAGCTTGCCTCAATAAAGCCTGATAGAGTTGATCGCAGCCAATATTCTGTCGAATTGCCAGGGGTGCGCCCCAATGGCGGTATTGAAATTAAGCACCGTACCAGCCTTTATGATGATACCGATATTGACGCAAATGAGGTAGAGGCATTTCCATCGATTCAAATGGCATCAGTTGGTGGCTTGGGACGGAATTTGCCAAACGGCTTACGACTTGCGCATAAAGCCGTTGACGCGCGTTGTTTAAAGCCACAATTAATTAACCTCTTAAAAACGATTGAACGAAATTATAATCGCCCAGTCTATATTACATCCGGTTATCGCAATCCAATTTATAATCGCAAGGTTAATGGTGCTAATCGCTCGCTCCATATGTCATGCGCAGCTGCTGATATTATTGTGCCTGGTGTTCACAAATACGAAATTGCTAAATTTGTACGTAGTCTGCCGGGGCGCGGCGGCGTTGGCACTTATTGTCACCAAGCGATCCATGTCGATATTGGTCCACGAAGGGACTGGAATTGGTCTTGTTCTGGAAAAAAATAGAATTATTTCAAAAAAATCTAAAATGGGGCTTGCGGATTTAAATTTTTGCGTTTATAAGCCCATTCACTGCTTGGGCGCCCATCGTCTAGCGGTTAGGACGCCGCCCTTTCACGGCGGAAACAGGGGTTCGATTCCCCTTGGGCGTACCACTTTACTTTTGAGGTTTAGCAGTAAATCCTTAGCTGATTTGCATTTTTGAATATAGTTTATTGCATTTTAAATATTTTAAGCTTTTAATTCAGGTCATTTATTTCTTCTTTGTTCATGACCCTAAAGGACAAGTCCAAATCAGTCTCATATAATTGCTCTTTTTGACCATATATCATATTAATAAAATGTAGAATGACGGGAAAATAAATACAGAAGGCAGTTTTTCAAATGTGCCATTTGGTTAAATTGGTTTATTCAGCTTGTTTTATAACTCTATTTTTTCTCAGTCAGTCTTTTGCTGATGAAACCGTTGCCAAAAAAATAATTAGCCACATTAGCGAAGACATAGAATGCAATTCTAATTCGCGCGATAAAATATTTGCTGTCGGCGAAGTAAATACAAAATCATATTTTGGGGGTGTAAATGGCGATGGCGCTCCGTTTGAAAAAAGCTGCATATGTCATTAACGAAGATAAAATTATGATATATTCGGCTTATAAAGATTATTATTGCGTTGGTTTTATGAAAGATTATAATTTTATAAAATTTATTATGGTTTGATTGCGAAAGAAAATATTATATTCGATAATTATATAGCAGATTTAAGTAAGTATATTGGAAAATGGGAGTATAATGATGGATCTTTATTTAAATTTTTTGAATTAAAAGAAATGAATAATAAATTATTTATAGATATGGACGTGAATATTGTTGATATTATTGCACAGTTTTATACCAATAGTGGATATATTAATTTTGACCTAAACACTTAAAAATTTAAAGCTGGGGTAATTGAGCAAGGTAGTGATCAGCTTACTAATTGTTCTTACCGTTTTTATTAATATCATGATTATTTGGTGGTTGTCGATTATAACCAAAAAAGTAATAAATGCGTTACAACTACAGCTTTTAATATGTCTGGAGTTTATAAGGTAAGCTATAATAATAATTAGTGTTGGCAGCAATTTAAAGTGTCGGGTTAAATCATTTCATTGCATATTTTTTGAAACCGAGAATTTTCGTTTTTCATTTTCTTTTTGCATTAATGGCTGCTTTTCCTTTTAGCAAAAATGTTTTAACTGTTATTGATAGTTTTTAGCAGTCAGATTTAAGGATTGGCCTTTATGCTTTTTGATGAATTGTCAGCAATTCCAGCTTTGTGGATCATCGCCGCAGCTATTCTGGGTTATTTATTGGGTTCAATTCCTTTTGGTCTTCTTTTTACCAAGGCTGCAGGTCTAGGAGATGTTCGCAATATTGGTTCAGGTAATATTGGTGCGACCAATGTGCTACGTACCGGAAATAAAAAACTAGCAGCCGCTACGCTTTTGTGTGACGCTTTAAAAGGAGCTGTTGCAGCTATTTTGTTTAATGTGCTTTTTCCTGGATCAGGGTTGATTGCAGGTTTTTTTGCTTTCTTGGGGCATCTTTACCCAGTTTGGCTACGGTTTAAGGGGGGGAAAGGCGTTGCTACCTATATTGGTGTGGTTTTTGCAATTTTTTGGCAAGGTGGATTTATCTTTCTTGGCGTGTGGCTAATTACTGCATTTATAACACGTTATTCCTCGCTTTCTGCACTTGTTGCGATTATCGTTGTGCCGCTCGCCGGCTATTTTCTTACCTCTCCACTTATAACCGCAATATTAGTCTTGATGGGGCTTTTGATTATTGTTAAACATAAAGGTAATATTAGTCGGCTAATGTCTGGAAATGAGAGTAAAATAGGCGCGAAAGGGAAATAAAAGGGGATTGTGATTAAAACGCGGGGGATAAAATTAAGTGAAAAGCAAAGGCTTTCATGGTTACAGCTTATTCGTAGTGAAAATGTTGGGCCTCAAACCTTTCGTCAGTTGATTGAGCGCTTTGGTTCAGCAGAGCAGGCTTTGTTAGCTTTGCCAGATTTGGTGGCGCATGGGGGTGGGCGCAAGATTCGCATTGCAAAGGCAAGCGATGCAGAGCGTGAGCTTGATTTTGCCCAGCGTAATAATATCCATTTTATCGGCATTGGTGAGCCAGACTATCCCCCTTTATTGCGCGCTATTGATAATCCGCCACCACTAATATCTGCTAAGGGTAATTTAAAGTTATTGCAAAAAACGGCTATTGGCATAGTTGGTTCGCGTAACGCTTCTGCTGCGGGGCAAAAATTAGCAAGCCAGTTTGCTGCAAGCTTAGGGGAAGCTGGACTTATTAGCCTATCGGGTTTTGCACGCGGTATTGATGGGGCAGCCCATCAGTCTAGCCTAAATACTGGAACGATTGCTGTTATGGCAGGGGGGGTTGATCATATTTATCCGCCTGAACATGGTGACCTTTATCAGCATGTATTAAAAAGGGGCAGTCTTGTTATAAGTGAAATGCCGATTGGCTGGCAGCCAAGGGCGCAAGATTTTCCACGCCGAAATCGATTAATTGCAGGTATTGGTTTAGGATTGTTGGTCGTTGAGGCCGCAAAGCGTTCTGGTTCATTAATTACAGCACGATTAGCTGCTGATTATGGGCGCTTGGTTTTTGCAATACCTGGTTCGCCACTTGATCCACGCGCAGTTGGCACTAATGGTTTGATTAAAGAGGGCGCCAGTCTTGTTGATTGTGCAAAGGATATTATTGAAAGCCTTACACCTCTTTGCCCTGAAATGACATTATTTGATAAGATGCTGCCGTTTGAACTTACAGAAGCTATCGATCAGCATTTGCTTGAAGTTAATGATACTTCCATGGGAAACATTATATCAATGACAAGTCCGCAAATATCCCAGAGCTTTTCTCTTAATAATTTAAATCACTGTGACCTTAATAATAGCAATTTGGATGATGACCTTAGCAAAAAGGAGAGGCAAGTTCTTTTGGGGCATTTATCAGTAACACCGATTGATATGGAGACTTTGGCTCTGTATTGTGATTTGTCTTTGCCAAAGGTTTATCTTGCCATTTTGGAGCTTGACCTTGCAGGCAAGGTGCTGCGTCATTCGGGAGGTTTGGTGTCACTGGCGCCAGATTTTTGATTTAACATCTCATTGTAATTTTGAAATTTCAGTAAACTTTCTTTCTCTACAACTTCAAGCAAGAAAAAAAGCAGTGGCTCGTTAACCTTAGCTGCCATTAATTTTAGCGAAAGTGCCATTTCATATATATAGTTAATTGTGCCGAGTTTATCAATTTCGTTAGCCGATTTAATGTTTTGATTCTCTTGGTCGGTCATGTAACCTCGGCTCTCTTAGTCGTTTATCTAATGCGATGGTTTGCCTAACACAATAATTTATCACATTAAATTTGACTTATTATATTTGGCGATTTGTGTTTCATTGCATAATTGAATGAATGATTAAAAATATCTGTATGATAAGATATTTCAAGGGTAAGCCAATACTAGTGCGATATTTTTGCCAAAAAACATCTTATTTATGGTTAATTTTAAATCAGGACTTGACGTTATCTCATTGACTGTTCATTTGAATGCTGAGATTTTTTTTCGCGATTATTGAATTTTGATGCGATTTAACACAAGGGATGACTTATTTAACCAATAGGTTCGTTCCAAAATGGGAATTGAAGATGAAAGTAGTTGTTGTCGAATCACCAGCAAAAGCAAAAACAATTAATAAATATCTGGGAAGCGACTATAAGGTATTTGCCTCATTTGGTCATGTGCGTGATCTGCCAGCCAAAGATGGTTCTGTTTTGCCTGATGAAGATTTTGCCATGAAATGGGATACAGACAGCGCATCGGCAAAGCGCTTGTCTGAAATTGCTAAAGCGGTCAAGGATGCTGACCAATTGATACTCGCAACCGATCCGGATCGTGAAGGGGAGGCAATTTCGTGGCATGTGCTTGATGTGCTAAACGCGAAGCGCGTTTTAAAAGACAAGCCAGTAAGCCGCGTTGTTTTTAATGCTATCACTAAAAGCTCCGTGCTTGACGCTATGGCGCATCCTCGCCAAATTGATGATGCGTTGGTAAATGCTTATCTTGCTCGTCGCGCATTAGATTATCTATTTGGCTTTAATTTGTCGCCAGTATTATGGCGCAAATTGCCGGGTGCGCGCTCTGCAGGGCGTGTACAGTCGGTAGCGCTGCGTTTGATTTGCGATCGTGAGGCAGAAATTGAGCGGTTTATTCGTGAAGAATACTGGACGATTGCAGCTGAACTTAATACGCCGCGTCAGGAAAAATTTATTGCACGTCTTACCGATTTTGAAGGTAAGAAGCTTGGCAAGCTTGATATTAAGAATGGCGAGCAGGCAGAAAAAATTCGCAAAATGTTAGTTGGTGCGAGTTTCAAAATTGAAACGGTGGAAGCAAAGCCAACAAAGCGCAATCCTGGTCCTCCTTTTACAACTTCTACTTTGCAGCAAGCTGCGTCATCGCGCTTAAGCTTTTCGGCGTCACGCACTATGCAAGTTGCACAGCGCCTTTATGAAGGTATTGATCTTGGCGGGGAAACAACTGGTCTCATAACCTATATGCGTACTGATGGTGTGCAAATGGCGCCAGAAGGTATTGATGGTGCGCGTAAATCGATTGCTAAAACTTTCGGCAATAATTATGTGCCGGAAAAGCCACGCTTTTATTCAGCAAAAGCTAAAAATGCGCAAGAGGCGCATGAGGCGATTAGACCAACTGATTTTTCACGCACGCCGCAATCCATGAAGGCATTTTTGGATGCCGACCAATATCGCCTTTATGATCTTATTTGGAAGCGTGCAATAGCCAGTCAAATGTTACCGGCCGATATTGAACGAACTACGGTTGATATAGCTGCAAGAAATGGCGAGTCTATTGCCGATCTACGTGCAACGGGTTCGGTTATTCGTTTTGATGGCTTTTTGGCAGCCTATATGGATGTTCGTGAGGAAGATGCAGGAGATGATGAGGGTAGCGCACGTTTGCCATTCATGGAAAAGAATGAGGTGCTCACCCAATCTCGCATTGACGCTGACCAGCATAGCACCGAGCCGCCGCCACGCTATTCAGAAGCAAGCTTGATTAAAAAGCTTGAAGAATTAGGCATTGGAAGGCCGTCCACCTATGCGTCCACTCTTGCGACATTGCAGGACCGTGATTACATCAATATCGATAAGCGCAAGCTTATTCCTGAAGCCAAGGGACGGGTGGTTACTGCTTTCCTTGAAAACTTTTTCAACCGCTATGTTGAATATGACTTTACTGCTAGCCTTGAAGACAAGCTTGATCTTATTTCAGATGGTAAGTTGGTTTGGAAAGATGTCTTGCGCGATTTTTGGCAACAATTCTCGTCTTCGATTACCGATATTGCTGATTTGCGAGTAACCGCTGTTCTTGATGTTTTGAATGAGGTACTTGCACCAATCGCTTTCCCTGCGCGTGAAGATGGATCAGATCCGCGCTCTTGCCCATTATGTAAGCAAGGGCAGTTATCGTTAAAACTTGGTCGCTATGGTGCATTTGTTGGTTGCTCTAACTATCCTGAATGTAAATTTACGCGTCAGCTTGGTAGTGAGGGTGAAGGTGATGGTAAAGCACTAGGTGATGAACCTGCAGTGTTAGGGCAGGATCCTGAAACTGGCGAGGATATCACTTTGCGCACTGGCCGTTTTGGTCCTTATGTACAACGTGGTGATGGTAAGGATGCTAAACGTGCCGGCTTACCAAAAGGTTGGCAAATGGCCGATATCGATTTTGAAAAGGCACAAGCTCTGTTGGCTTTGCCGCGTGATATTGGTTTGCATCCTGAAACTGGCACGATGATTACAGCAAGCATTGGGCGCTACGGCCCTTATATTGCCAATGATGGAAAATATGCTAACCTAGAAAATGCTGATGAAGTGTTTAGCATTGGTATTAACCGTGCAGTGAGCGTGCTTGCTGACAAGGCTAATAAAAGCGGTGGTCGTGCAAGCGCTGCAAGTGCAAAACCTATAGCTAATTTAGGTGCGCATCCTGATGGTGGCGAAATTACCGTGCGTGATGGGCGTTATGGCCCCTATGTTAATTGGGGTAAAATAAATGCTACCATAACTAAGGGTATGGATCCTGCAAGCTTAACGCTTGAAGAAGCAATTGCCTTGCTAGCTGCAAAGGCAGCTAAAACGCCTACAAAAAAAGCTGCAGCCAAAAAAGCGCCAGCTAAAAAGGCCGCAACTAAAAAAACGGCAGCCAAAAAAGCAGTAACAAAGAAGGTGGCGGGTGAGAATAGCGATGAAAAGCCCAAAGCTGCTAAAAAAGCCGCTCCTAAAAAAGCTGCTGTGACGAAAAAGACTGCAGCCCCTAAAAAGGCCAGTGTAAAGAAAGCAGAGTAATCTTGGCTAAAAAACCAAAGAAAAGCAACAGCAAATCTAGTCCTAATAAGGCAATGGTTCATCTACCAAGCCGCGAAGATGTGGTGCAATTTATTTCTGATAATCCAGGAAGTAACGGTAAGCGTGAAATTGCCAAAGCCTTTGGTTTAAAAAGCGAAGGCCGCATTTGGCTGAAAAATCTTTTACGCAGTTTGGCTGATGATGGGGTTATTGAAAAGCGGCGTAAAACTATTCATTCTAAGGGTAGTTTACCGCCGGTTGTAGTGCTGGATATTTTTGGTCGCGATAAAGATGGTTCATTACTTGGTCGACCTGTCGATTGGCATGATGATGAGCCGCCGATTGTTTTATTGCGCGCCGGTAAAGTCGCCGGTGGTCCTGCTATTGGTGTTGGTGATCGTATCACGGCTAAAGTTTTTCCATCTAAAGAAAAAGGCCCTGCCTATACAGGGCGCCTTATTCGTAAAGTGGACAAGAAAAATAATACTGTTCTTGGTGTGTTGCGCGAGATAAAAGGCGAATGGCGGTTGGAGCCGGTTGATCGCAAGCAAGATCCTGTTCTTATTGATCCGCAATCATTAGAAAATGCCAAGGAAAATGATCTTGTTGAAGTGACACTTGGTCGTGATAGCCGCTATGGTTTAAAACGTGGCATGGTGCGGCAAGTGGTGGGTAGTATTGAAAGTGAAAAAGCACTTTCAATGATTGCAATCTACGCTCATTCCATACCGCATATTTTTCCTGAAGAGGTTTTGCAGGAATCTGAAAATGTTAAGCCAGTAGTCATAGCTGATTGTAAAGATGGAGCAAGGCGTGAAGATTGGCGCGATATTCCATTTGTAACGATTGATCCCCATGACGCTAAAGATCACGATGATGCAGTTTATGCTGAGCCAGACAGCAATGAGGCCAATGCACATGGTCACATTGTTATGGTAGCTATTGCTGATGTTTCTGCTTATATCCGTCCTAATTCGGCAATGGATAGGGAAGCATTAAAACGCGGTAATTCCGTTTATTTTCCTGATCGCGTTGTGCCTATGCTGCCAGAGAGGATTTCTAATAATCTTTGCTCGCTGCGTGAGGGTGAAGAGCGCCCAGCTATGGGCGTGCGTATGGTCTATAATAAGGATGGTCACAAGCTAAGCCACAGTTTCCATCGGGTAATGATTCGCTCCCATGCAAAGTTAAGCTATCAACAAGCGCAAAAAGCAATTGACGGGGTGTTGGATGAAAAAACCGCACCGATTGTTGACACAATCTTGAAGCCGCTTTGGAAGGCCTATGATAGCCTTAAAAAAGCGCGTGACAAGCGTGAGCCTTTGGACCTTGATTTACCTGAAAAGAAGCTGCTTCTTGATGAAGAGGGGCGCGTTAAAGATGTTTATATTCCATTGCGTCTTGATGCGCATCGCTTAATTGAAGAATGTATGATTGCTGCCAATGTCGCAGCTGCAGAAACCTTGAAAAGCAAAGGTCAATCATTAATTTTCCGAATTCATGACCAGCCATCGCTTGCTAAGCAAGAAACCTTGCGTGAATTTTTGGCAACAATTGGCTTACCGCTTGCCCGCGGTGCTGACCTTACGCCATCTAAGTTTAATGCCATTTTGAGTAAAGTAAAGGGCAGCGAACAGCAGGACTTGGTAAATCAGGTCGTCTTGCGTTCGCAAGCTCAAGCTGAATATAGTCCAGATAATATTGGTCATTTTGGTTTAACGCTGCATAATTATGCGCATTTTACCTCACCTATTCGCCGCTACGCGGATTTAATTGTGCATCGCGCGCTTATCAAGGCGTTAAAGCTAGGCAATGATGGTTTGACTGATCGTGAGGAAGAGCAGCTTGGCGAAATCTCAGCGCAAATTTCGCAAACAGAACGCCGTGCTATGGCAGCAGAACGTGAAACAACCGACCGCTTAATAGCGCATTATCTTGCCGATAAAATAAATGCTGAATTTTCAGGCCGTATCACCGGTGTGACTAAGGCAGGTTTATTTGTCCAGCTTGATCCTTATGGTGCTGATGGCTTTATACCAATATCAACGCTTGGCGCTGAATATTACCTTTATGATGAAGCCCGTCATGCTTTGGTTGGAGAGCGCAGCCAAAAAGGTTTCCAAATGGGGGATGTTATATCTGTGCGTTTAGTTGAAGCCTTGCCGGTTGCTGGTGCTTTACGCTTTGAGATGTTGAGCAAACCGCAAGAATTACCATTCTCAATGCTTTCTCACCATAAAACAGGCAAAAGAAACCGTAACATGGCGCAAAAGCCGCAACGGGGCCGCCGTAGGTGATAAAAATGCTTTTCGGCTTCTGTTCCAATTATAACAAGAAAAGCTCATCGTCTTATTGGTTAAAATCTCGATATTGAATATTTCATCATAAATATTTAAAAAGCCGCAACAATATTACATTGTTGCGGCTTTTTTTAAATTATTTTAGCAATTTCAGAAAGATTTTTGTTTAAAATATAGCATAAATAACTAGAGCTTTTTTTGAAATTAAATAGCTCTAGCTAATATAACCACAGGCATTCATGGTCAAACTGCGCTCATTTAGTGGATGCCATGGCCTTGCAAATAGCCTTTTTTGCGAGCATCAGGCATGAGCAGTGCGGCGATAAATGCAACGACCATCATGATTGTTACATAAATATAGAAATAGTTTTCATGTCCAAGTTGTTTCATTCCAAGTGCAACGGTTTCAGCCGAACCACCAAAAATTGCATTTGCAATCGCATAAGACAGACCAACCCCCAACGCCCGAGCTGAAGCGGGGAACATTTCAGCTTTAACAATACCACTAATAGAGGTGTATAGGCTAGTAATGGCGAGCATGACCACAATGGTAAAAAATACGACATAGGGCGATGTTGCGCTGCCAATGATTTTTAGCGCGGGAATTGTGCAGATGATCGATAATACCGTCCAAATAAGCAGTGATTTTCTGGTACCGATACGATCTGCAAGCATACCGAAAAATGGTTGTATTATCATGAAAACAAAAAGAGCTGCAGTCATCAAAGTTGTTGCAGCATGTTTCTCAAAACCTGCAGTTGTTACTAAGAATTTTTGCATATAGGTAGTGTAGGTATAAAAAGTTAAAGAACCACCCGCAGTAAAACCAAGTACCAATAAAAATGCTTTGCCATGATTGCGCAACAAAGCGACAATGCTACCTGCTTCTTTACTTTTGCGTGTTTCCTCTGTTGAAGTTTCATGAAGGTTTGAACGCAAGTAAAGCGCCACAATTGCTGCTAAACCACCAATGAAAAATGGAACGCGCCAACCCCAGCTTTTCAAAGCCTCATCATTCAGATAACTAGCAAGAATAAACACCACCAGTGAGGCCAATAATTGACCACCAATGAGAGTTACATATTGGAATGAGCTGAAAAATCCGCGACGACCTTTAAGTGCTACTTCACTCATATAAGTTGCCGTCGTACCATATTCGCCGCCAACGGAAAGTCCCTGTAACATACGCAAAAGCAAAAGAAAAATTGGTGCTAATATGCCAATTGTTTCATAAGTCGGCAAAAGCGCAATTAAAAATGAACCGGCGCACATCATCAAAACGGAAATAAGCAATGAGCGTTTGCGCCCATATTTATCGGCGATGCGACCAAATAACCAGCCACCAATGGGGCGCATAAGAAAGCCAACAAAGAAAACGCCTGCTGCCTTCAATAGCTCTTGGGTTGTGTCGCCGTTTGATGGAAAAAATAACGCAGCAAAATAAATTGATGTGAATGCATATACGTAAAAATCATACCATTCAACTAGGTTGCCAGAGGCGCTCGATACAATTGCATAAATTCTTTTACGTGTATCATGCGGGTCTGGCTGATGTGAATCAGCTTCATGTGAGTGCATATCTGTGTCCTCCTAAGAATTATTCTATATTTTTATTATTGATCGCCTGCCATATTGCAATAATAGAATAGCCATATTTGCGCCATATTTAACAATATTTGCGAAATAAATCATTATCAACATGCTAAAGTACAAATATAAGTTATAAGCTTATAACATTTTTCCCGGGTTCATAATGCCATTTGGATCAAAGGCTGATTTAATTTTTCGCATTAAATCGATGGCGACTGGGGATTTAAAGGCAATAAGTTCTTCTCTTTTGAGTTGGCCAATACCATGTTCTGCAGAAAAGGCACCACCATAGCGCATAACAAGCGTGTGAACATGATGATTAACATCAGCCCATTTGGACAAAAATTCTTGCCGATCCATGTCAATTGGTTGAGTGATATTATAGTGAAGATTGCCATCACCCATATGGCCAAAGCAGACGATGCGAGCCGCAGGAATAAGGCTTTCAACCAATTCGCCCGCTTCAGCAATAAAATCTGGAATTGAAGCTACAGGAACGGAGATGTCATGCTTAATCGAGCCACCTTGTTTTTTTTGAGCCGGTGACATCTCTTCACGCATAGTCCAGAATTCGTTCTCTTGTGTTTTATTGCTAGCAATAACCGCATCTAGAATAATATTTTTTTCAAAGGTTTCACTTAAAATATCTTCAATGAATTGGCGTGCTTCACTATCTGAGTGGGGAGAGGAAATATCAATCAATACATACCAAGGGTAGGGCGCAGAGAATGGATCGCGACTTTTAGCGTTGTAATCAACCGTAAATTCTAGTCCTATGCGCGGCATTAATTCAAATCCCGTAAGCATAGTACTCGCCTTATCATGGGCAATAGTAAAAAGCTTAAGCGCTTCAAAAGGCGATTTTACGCCAACATATGCTACAGCTTTGCCGCGTGGCTTTGGATATAGTTTTAGCACTGCCGCTGTAATAATACCTAGCGTACCTTCGGCTCCAATAAAAAGATCTTTTAAATCATATCCGCTATTATCTTTTTTAACTTGGCGTAAATCATCCAATATGCGGCCATCAGGCAATACAACTTCAACACCAAGACATAATTCCCGGCTATTGCCATAGGATAGCACGGCAGTACCACCAGCATTCGACGACAGGTTGCCGCCAATTTGGCATGAACCTTCAGAACCAAGTGAAAGCGGAAAAAGTCGATTGGCCTCATCGGCGGCTTCTTGTAGATTTTTTAAAATAACGCCAGCTTCTGCCAATATAAGATTACCCTCCACATCTAAGGAGCGAATTTTATTGAGCCGCGCTAATGAAATAATGATTTGGTTGCCACTTGTATCAGGCTGTTGGGCGCCGACGAGACCAGTATTGCCTCCTTGCGGAACAATGGCGGTTTTTGTTCCATTGGCCAGCTGCATTAGTTTTGAGACTTCTTGAGTAGATTGCGGGCGTAATAAAAGCGGCGTCTTGCCGTGATAAAGCCCACGCTGCTCAATTAAATAAGAGCTTAAAATATCGGGATCCGTAATTGCGTTATTACTACCAACAATAGCAACAAAGCGCTCGATTAAATCTGGTGTCATGTTTTACCTCTTAAATCAAAAAAGTTGCTAATATTGGCATAGGTGCCAGCGTTTAAAGTAGTCATGGTAAAGCTATATGAAAAGCGTTGCCTTTAACAGTAATTAAAAATCTTAAAAAAGATTTTTCATTCACTCCTAACCAGTTTCGCCCTTAGACGTGCATTCAGCATTTATGTGAAAAAGACTAAAAGGTTAAAACATCCATTGAGAATTATTCGCTATACGAAAAGTCAGGTAGATTTGGCTTTTTACAAGGCTTAGCCAAGTTATCTAGAATATCCAACTGTTTTAAATTTCGATACAACTTGTAACTCATGGATTGTTGTGGATGCTATTTCTAGTAAGGGCGTTTATAAATGAAGTTAATAAAATCAAAAAAGCCGCCCAGTGGGCGGCTTTTTATTTTGAAAAATAAACTTAATTAAGTTTTGTTTTAACTTGCTCTAGCGAATTATGAAACAATTTATCTGATTTATTGCTGTCTAGTTCTTCGCTAATTATTTTTCCGGCAGCTGCGATTGCAATATCAACAGCTTTGGAACGTACTGCAGCAATTGCATCGGCTTCAGCAAGAGAAATTTTTTGCTCGGCCAAACGATTGCGGCGCTCTACATATTCTTCGGTCTTGCGACGTGCATCTTCTGTTAGTGCAACTGCTTCGCGTTGCGCAACTGCAATAATGTCAGCGGCTTCCTTTTCCGCTTCAGAACGCTTGCGTTGATATTCAGCTAAAAGCTGTTGTGCATCTTCACGTAAGCGGCGAGCATCTTCCAATTCTTCAGATATGCGTAACGAGCGTGCATCTAAGGCTTTGCCAATCCAACTTGGAACTTTTAAATAGGCTAAAATCGCCAAAAATAGTACAAGCGCAATAAGAGCCCAAAAAGTATCGGTCATTATGTTCTCCTCTTATTCGCTTACTGATTTAACGGCTTTAGTTAAAGAATCAGCAGTTGCCTCGCTGCCAATAAAATCTTGAACAATTTGTTTCGCTGTATCAGCTGCTATTTGGCCAACATCTTGCATTGCACGGTCTTTAATATCACCAATGCGCTTTTCTGCAGCAGCTAATTTTTCTTCTAATTCAGCTTCTACGGTTTTACGTTCCCGTTCAGCCTTTGCTTTTGCCTCATCATTCGCAGCTTGTGCAATAACAAGGCCTCTTGCGCGTGCTTCCGAAAGCTCTTTTTCATAAGCGCTAACAGCAGCATCTGCATCTTGTTTCATACGGGCGGCTTGATCTAGATCAGATGCGATACGATCGCGTCTATTTTCAATGACAGAACCGATGCGTGGAACAGCAATTCTTGCAATAAAAATATAAAAAAGACCAAAACAAATGATCAACCAAAAAAGATGGGATGCAAAATAGGTCGAATCAAAGGGAGGGAAACTGCTGCCACCATGCCCAGCTGAGGCATGCTCTGCGGTGGATTCAACGCCTTGTGCAAAAGCTGAGGACACGAACATCCAATTCATCCTTCATAGAAGCAATAAACCTTAATCGGTTTATCGAAGTGTAATCTGATATAATCTGGAATTATAGCTTGAAAGATGTGCCCGAGTTAAAGGGCACATCTTTAAAATGTGATTATGCGAACAGAAGGATAAGAGCAACGAGCAATGAGAAAATGCCCAAAGCTTCTGTCACAGCAAAACCAAATACAAGACGGCCGAACTGGCTGTCAGCAGCTGATGGGTTGCGCAATGCGCCTGAAAGATAGCTACCGAAAATGTTGCCAAGACCAAGAGCTGTTCCTGCCATACCAAAACAGGCTAGACCGGCGCCGATGTATTTTGCTGCTTCCGCTTCCATAAAATTCTCCTTTGAATAAAGCGCTTTTGATGGTTTATGCGCATATTGGAATGTGGCGGTGGACCGCCGGTTGGTTAGTGACCAGGATGCACTGCATCGTTGAGATACATACAGGTCAATACTGTGAACACATATGCTTGCAAGAATGCAACCAAAAATTCAAGTGCTGTAATAGCGACATTCATTGCCAAAGGCAAGATAGCGCCGCCAAAACCAATTGGCCCCATTGCAGCTAAGCCAACGCAAAAACCTGCAAACACTTTCAAAGTAATATGGCCTGCCAACATATTGGCGAACAAACGAACTGAAAGGCTGATGGGACGTGATAAAAACGAAATAACTTCGATGATTGTTACAATTGGTACAATGACCGCTGGTACACCTTTAGGAACGAAAAGTTTGAAAAAGCCAACGCCATGCTTAAATACACCGTAAAATACAACGGTCAATATAACGAGCATCGCCAAACCAAAAGTGATCATAATTTGAGTTGTAACAGTGTAGAAGTAAGGGAAAAGACCAATGAAGTTGGCAACCAATACGAACATAAACAAGGAAAATACGAGCGGGAAAAACCGCATGCCTTGTGTTCCAGCAGATTCGCGCAAGGTATTTGCCACAAATTCGTAAGCCATTTCTGAAACCGATTGACCGCGTGTTGGCACAAGACCACGGCTTGATGAGGTCAAAAGCAAAAATGCTGCTGAGGCGACAATAGTTATAACCATAAAAAGGGATACATTGGTAAATGATAAATTCCAACTACCGATATTAATATGGATCAGATCTATTATTTGAAACTGATGAATAGGATCCAACGTTGCCTCCTTAATAAGCAGTCAAATCGGCCTTTTGGCCTAATTATCTTTATTGTTCTTCTGTTTGCCAATAGAGCTTTGCTCTATCATGCCTACAGAACGTAAAACATTCATAACGCCAGCGGCAAATCCAAGAAAGAGAAAAACAATTAATCCCCAAGGATTTGTACCAATTAATTGATCAAAGCCAAGACCCAAAACGACACCAACAACTATTGCTGCTAAAAATTCGCTTGAAAGCTTTATAGCATAGCTTGAGCTAGGCGGTGTTTTCTCTGGTTCAGGTTGTTTAAACGCTCCCTTTTTAATCAAAGCCTCTTCTAGGCGATGTTTGCGTTCGTCCAAATCCGTCATGTTTGAGTGTTGATGCTCACTAATGGTATCACTATGTGGCTTTTCAGGCTGATTCCCTTTGGCCATGAATGTCCCCTATCAATGAGTGGCAACGTACTAGCTTTAACCTTTTAGGTTGCGCGCAACATATTGTTACTGGAGCAATTCGTCAAGGCTTGAAAGTAGCTCTAACACAGAGAATAGCATAGTTTTTTAGCAGTAATTTGAGAAACAGCGGGAAAAAATTTTTGAATGCAGTAAATTGGCTTCATTATCTAGCCCAAAATATAGACATATAATTTTTTTGTTTTCTTTTTTGTGTGATTGTTTCTCATCTATGGATTGGGTGTTGGGAGGTAGAATAATATTAAAAATGATTCCTTGGCATCAAAAATCTTGAAGAAATGTGCAATACATACCTTTAATCAAATATTTTAAAATGTTTGATTAAAGGCATCTTGGTCACGTTCTGCGATGTTTGAGGGAAATCAACCCCATCCGCCATTTTTTGTTCGGTAAAATATGTGTAATCCAATTTTTTCCATTTTATACATAGAACTTGCCCAGTTTGGGCGTACGTAAACGGCGTGATAATGGGTCGAAGAGCCAACCTCAGGCAACCAGATTTGTCCTGCTGAAACGGCCTTAGCAATATCTTGTGCAATGCGCCAATGGCGCTTTTCTGTGACGAGATGCTTTTTCCCATCACATGCAAAAGAAAATTGGCATCGATTGCGCCAGTTAACATTTTGATAAACAACGCCGCAAACAGTATTTGGATAAGAGGGATTTCTAACCCGATTAAGGACAACTTGTGCGACCGCAGCTTGCCCTTTTAATGTCTCGCCTCGTGCTTCAAAATAAACAGCTTCAGCGAGGCATTTTTGTTCTTTGGCGGTAAATGAAGATGCAGGTAAAGGTGTGGCAGCCCACGCATGATCTTTAGGACCAATTGGTGGAATAAAACGTCCTGCAGTTTTCTCTGCATCAGTCAAGATGGAATCAAAAGGAGATTCTTTAGCTGTCCCAGCATTGGCTGGCGCGTAGCCAAGAGCAAGAATGTCAGGCTTATCGTTAGTAACCAATGAAGCTAGCATGTCAGGAACTGCGAGTTTGGGAAGTTCTTTGCGTTTAGGCACTGGAATTATCCCAAGTGCAATTTGGAATTGACCCTTAGCTTTCTCGGGCGGAACAAGACGAGCAATATGCTGTTGTTCTAGCTGAGAGATTGTTGGCAGCTTTATACTGCGATCCAATTGAGTGTCAGCTAAAACAAGACGTAAATCATTGCTTTTTCGCGGCATAAAAGCTTGTTTTGCGGCGCTATTAATTCGTTGATCGCTTGAAAGCTCCCCTGACTGCATGCTGTAGGGCTGAGCAAATGCAGTGTCGGTAAAAGTGGCTGATATTCGCACTTGTTCATTAAAGCGCTGCCGACTAGCCTTTAGTTCAGCGACATTATCTGATTGTAAGACGCGATCTGCTTTTTTATTTTTCGTAACGGTGGGGGAGCTGATAAAAAGCGTTGTATTAGCTGCAACAAACGGCGAAGTCATTTGTTTTTGCAGTGTGGACATTCCAATAATTGAAATGCCAGCGCCTAGGATTAGTGGAAAAAGGTAGCGAGTAGGTGAGCGCTTTTCAGGTAGCATCAAAGGTGCTTCATAATAGCGTCCCTCTGGCATATGATAACTTGCAGGTGCAGTGAGACGGTATTCAACGTGATTCTTAGGCAATTGATGGCCAAAAAAGTTTTGAAAAATACTCACCGCATAAACTCCAGCGCAATAGACAAAATAAGTTGGGGATAGAATCACAATGTTTCCACCCTTATGATTTGGGTAGAATGCAATAGTAAAATTTATTTAAGGTTAACAATGTGTGTTCGAGCGAACAAAAGGTTAATAACATTGGTTAACGGGTTCGTATATAATTAATTTCGAAAAAAATAAATTTTTTGTATGTGATTGTTAAAGTGCGGGGAATAGAGGGATTTCTTGAAAATTTAGCGAGTGTTTTTTTATTAGATTTTGCCGCATGACGTCTTAATTAAGTAAAAAGTTCAAAAGAATGCTGCGCCTTATTAAATTTAATTATTGATATCGTTTTTTTAGTTAAAAAAAATAATTATGGATATTAACTATAAATATTGAGGTCACATAGGAGATAAGTAATTTAATTTATCTAATTTCAATAAAATATTGAAAGTCGCCAATGCATTTTTTCGTAGGCTAACTGTTCGGCAAATCAAAAAAAGCGCCAATGCTTTTTCAGCAATGGCGCTTTTTATCTAGGCTATAGAAGTTTGCTTAATGCTTTTTCTTAGCGCGTCCTGCAAAAGGATTATCCGGCTTGCGCATTGATAACCTTATCGGAACGCCGGGCATCTTAAACGTTTCACGTAGGCTATTGATAAGATAGCGTAAATAGGATTGTGGCATTGCATCAGGACGCGAGCAAGATATAACAAAGCCTGGTGGTCTTGTCTTAATCTGCGTCATATATTTAATTTTTAACCGGCGGCCGGATACTGCAGGCGGTGGATGGTGGGTAATAATCCCACCAAGCCAACGATTAAGTTTTGCTGTAGAAATGCGCCGGTTCCATATACGGTGAACCATTTCAACATTTTCCATCAGCTTATCAATGCCTTGGCCGCGTTCACCCGAAATAGGAATAGCCCGTAAACCGCGAACTTGCGGCAGAAGCCTACTACATTTTTCTAGTAATTCGGTTAAGGTTTCCTGCCGGTTTTCGATTAAGTCCCATTTATTAAAAGCAATAATTGGTGCGCGACCTTCACGTATAATAAGGTCAACAATCTGTAAGTCCTGCTTTTCAAAAGGAATTGTTGCATCAAAAAGAACAATGACCACTTCGGCAAAGCGAACAGCTCTTAAAGTATCGGCAACCGAAAGCTTTTCCAACTTTTCTTGCACACGAGATTTACGCCGTAAACCTGCTGTGTCATGAAGTTTGATTTTTCGACCGCGCCATTCCCAATCCACTGAAATAGAATCGCGGGTGATGCCAGCTTCAGGCCCGGTCAACAAACGGTCTTCCTCAAGCATGGTATTAATCAATGTCGATTTGCCCGCATTTGGGCGGCCAACAATGGCGATACGCAACGGTTTTGTATCGTCATATTCTGGCTCTTCAGCATCTGGATCTTCAATGTCGTCACCAATGGAAGCAGATTCGATTTTGAGGCGTTCTTCTTCTTTTTCTTTTTCAAATGCCTTTTCTGAGCCAACCGCTTCAACTATGGCATCGCGCAAGTCCGACATGCCAAGACCATGCTCGGCAGAAATCGGGCAGGGTTCACCAAAGCCTAATTTCCAAGCATCATAAAAATTGCCATTTGCATCCTTTGCTTCGGATTTATTGGCAATAAGAATAATTGGCTTACCTGATTTGCGTACAAGCGACGCAAATGTTGTGTCGGCTGGCGTAAGGCCAGCTTTTGCATCTAATACAAAAAGAATAAGATCTGCTTCTTCAATAGCCGCGCGTGTTTGCGCCCGCATTCTGCCTTCAAGCGTGTCATTGGCAGCTTCTTCAAGGCCGGCGGTATCAATAATGTCAAAACGTAAATCTTGTAAACGCGCGGCGTGATGCCGGCGGTCACGAGTGACGCCTGGTGTATCATCTACAATTGCTAGCTTTTGACCAACAAGACGATTAAATAAAGTGGATTTCCCAACATTGGGTCTTCCAATAATAGCGATTGTAAGCGCCATAAATTAGCCTTTTGCACTTTCTGTGCGGCTATTGATCAAGCTCAACATAAGTTGAGCTCGGGCTGCTACGCCGCTGCCAGCACTCTCACTGTCATTAATAATTTGTTCAAAATAGTTTTTAGCTTCAGCTAAATTGCCAACTTTCCATGCCGAAAGTCCTAAAATTTCGCGCGCTGATAGCCGCATAGGATTATTATCAGATGCAAAAACAGTAACACGTTGGCTTAATTCATTAAAATCCGCTGTATCAACTAATATATAAGCTGCGCGAATACTAGCAATATCTTTTAATGCGCTTGGTGTATCACTATTTTGAGCGATTTTATCGAACATAGCAACAGCCGCTTGTTTGTTGCCTTGTTCCAAGGTTAGCCCCGCTTCACGCATTTGGGCAAGTGAAGGATAGCCGCCAAAATCAGAGGATTCAATCTGCTTTAATGCTGCAATTGCTTCATCAACTTTACCGCCTTTGACAAGGCTTTCGGCTGTTAACATAGCATCGCCGATAGTTCCGGCCTTTTTATTTTGCCAATAGCTATAACCTTGCCAAACAGCAGTGCCAAGCACAAGGGCGACAGCCGCGCCAATTATCATTGGACCAAATTTGCCCCATAAAGCACGTGCTTTTTCTTGACGAATTTCTTCGTTAACTTCGCGAATAAAGCTGTCGTCTTCTGCCATTACAAAACTCTCTATGGTAATTTATCTTATTAAAGATAGCTTTTAAGCATAAATGCGGCAATAGCAAAGCTATTTTTTGCAATTGAATTATTTTTCATCGAACTTTGCTCATTCCACCGCTTCATCAAAGCTTTTTTCTAAGGATAGCTTGTTAAAATTGCGATAAATTTGAAAAATGTTCTTTTCGAGCATTGGCTTTTGGTGATGAACTGGATTTTATAAGCATTATGCTAATTTTGCTTTTGCTTGATGTAACCTAAATATAAAAAACCATAAATCAGCCCAATAATTGCTGATAGTCCTGAACCCAATAAGACTCCAATTTTAGCGCTTGCTAATTGTTCAGGGTTGCTAAACGCTAACATGGCAACAAAAATAGCCATGGTAAAGCCGATGCCAGCCAGTAAACCAACTAATATCATGGCGCGCCAGTCAACTTGTGGGGGCAGGCGGCAAGCACCCAATTTAACTGCGATAAAACTGGTTAAAATAATGCCAAGCGGCTTGCCAATTATAAGGCCTGCCATGACTCCCATAGTTATCCCGAATGTGCCATTAGCGGAAAGATTGATATCGCCAAGGTAAATTCCTGCATTGGCAAGCGCAAAAACCGGCATAATGAAAAACGCAACCCAAGGATGAAGATGCTTTTCAACAATCGCAAGCGGATTTATCAAGGCTTTGTAGGGCTTATTGTCTTTACCAAGCTGTAAAGGTTGGTAAATAATTGGCGTTAAAAGACCAAGAATAACACCCGCGAGAGAGGGGTGTATACCGGTTTTCCAGAGGCCAAACCAAAGCACACTTGCTGGCAATGCGTAAGCAAAAGCTGATGAAATACCAAAGAAATGAAAAATATAGATAAGACCAATAGCTGCAACAGCAATTAGCAGTGCTGAAGCGTCAATGCCATTGGAATAGAAAACTGCAATAATAAGTACGGCGATAATATCATCAATAATCGCCAGTGAAAGCAGAACTACGCGAATATTGCTCGGCAAGGAACGCCCTAGGAGTGCTAGAATACCAACAGCAAAGGCGATATCTGTAGCGGTTGGAACTGCCCAACCGTGATGGCTAATTGGATCTGTGTTAAACAGCATATAGATGAGAGCTGGTACTAAAACGCCGCCAAGGGCTGCAATAATTGGTAGTGTTGCTTGTTTAATGCTTGAAAGTGCGCCATTATGGATTTCTTTTCTGATTTCAAGACCAGCAATAAGAAAGAAAAATGTCATCAAGACATCATTGACCCAAAAATGTAGATCCCAATTTAAAGAAAATTTGCCTAATGAAATACCAAGTTTTGTATGCCAAAAACCAACATAGGTTGTATAAAAAGATGAATTGGCCCAAAATAGCGCAATAGCTGCGGCAGCAATTAAAAGGACACCTGCAAAAGCTTCCAAGTGCATAAGCTTTTTTATTTGAATTAAAATGCAAAAATAAATTTTGGCAATGAAATGGGGTGTTGTCACAGATTTCAATGGTTGGTCTTGGTGGTCCATAAGTAAAGCTCCGCGCTCTCAGCGGCCCGACCAAGAACATTCCTGCCAATAGATTATTCTAATTGACACCCTTGCATTTATTATAAGATGTTTTTTCGTTTATTCAACCGTTTCTCATATGAGAAAGTAAATTGAATTCTATCATTTCAACCATGGGAAAGAACTTCTTCCCATGGCTAGTTTAAAGTCTAATGCGTTCGGCTAGGCTTTTGAGCTAGATTTGTTGCGCGACTTGTTGGTGATCTGTAGTGCGAGGAATAACGACAACTTTACTACCCACGGTAACGCGGTTGTAAAGATCGATGATATCTTGAAATAGAAAACGGATGCAGCCAGAAGATACGTTTTTACCAATACTCCATTCTTCCGTGGTTCCATGCAAACGGAACAAAGTATCACGACCATTACGGTAAAGATAAAGCGCCCGAGGGCCTAATGGATTTTGTGGGCCAGGTGCCATGCCGCCGCCAAGATGTCCATAACGCTCCGGCAATCTTCTCATCATGCTAGGAGTTGGTGTCCAAGATGGCCACATTGCTTTACGACCGATAATCGCATCGCCGCTAAAGTTTAGGGTATTATTTTCGGCAATGCCAACCCCATAACGGATAGCTTGATCGTCTTCCATGACAAAATAGCAAAAATAATTATTAAGATCGACCACTAAAGTGCCTGGCGTATATGAACTTGGATAAGCAACAATTTGGCGCCAATAGATTGGGTCTATTTTACTGATATCTGAAGCTTTGACAGGGTAAGGTTCACTGTCAATTGCACCATACATTTCAAGATAATAGGGATTAATTTTTTTTGCTGGCACTGGGGTTGCATCAGCAATGCGGCGTCCTGTTGCACTACATGCACCTAATGCAAGCGGTGCAGAAAGCATAAATATTCTTCGGCTCAATTTACCTGACATTACTTCGACCTTGATTCGGATAGAAATTGTTTTGCATAATTGTGAATTTGGCTAATTTAAGAATTTGTCATTAACTTGTTGGCGATTACCTTTATAGATAATTATGAAAAAAATTCTTAATCATTTGAGATAAACGTGTATGATCACAAAAAGTTTCACGTTATTATGCTTATTTATTGGTAATAGCTTGGTTATTATCAAAATATTGCTTGTGATTTATAACGCCTAAGTTATCAATTTTATTGGTTTTAAGAGAGGCAATTTTCAAATGAATTTGCGTATAGGACATTCGGCATGTCCTCATGATTGCCCCTCGACATGCGCCTTAGATATAGAATTATTGGCAGATAATCGTATTGGTCGGGTAAGAGGATCGAAAGATAACAGTTATACTGCCGGGGTAGTTTGTGCCAAGGTTGCCCGTTATGCTGAGCGTGTCCATCATAGCGAGCGCTTATTAACGCCTTTAAAACGTATCGGTAAAAAAGGTGCGGGGCAATGGCAAGCTATTGGGTGGGATGAAGCGCTAGATAGTATTGCAGAAAAACTAACTGAGCAAGTTGAACTTTTTGGGTCGCAAACGGTTTGGCCTTATTACTTTGCGGGCACAATGGGCTTGGTGCAGCGTGATTCGATTAATCGGTTGCGGTTTGCAGGAAATTTTTCCAAGCAGTTTTCTACTTTTTGTACCAATACTGCGGTGACCGGTTATTTTGCTGGGGCAGGGCGTATTGCAGGTGTTGATCCGCGTGAAATGGAAAAATCCGATTGTATTGTTATTTGGGGCACCAATGCTGCAGCTACGCAAGTTAATGTGATGACCCATGCAGTGCGCGCGCGTAAAGAGCGTGGAGCAAAGATTGTTGCGATTGATGTTTTTGAAACAGCAACGGTAAAACAAGCTGATATTGGACTCATCTTAAAGCCTGGAACCGATGCGGCACTTGCTTGTGCGGTGATGCATGTGCTTTTTCGTGATGGTTATGCAGATTACGCCTATATGAAAGCCTATACGGATGATCCTTTTGGACTTGCGGCTCACGTTGTTAATAAGGATCCATTATGGGCTGCCAAAATTACTGGTTTGAGGGTTGCGGAAATTGAAGAATTTGCCAAGCTGATTGGTGAGACCAAGCGCTGTTTCTTTCGCCTTGGTTTTGGCTTTACCCGTCAACGCAATGGCGCTGTTGCTATGCATGCGGCGCTCTCTATTCCTGCTGTACTTGGCTCTTGGCAATATGAAGGAGGAGGGGCATTTTTTTCAAACTCTGATATTTATGTATTAAATCGTGATGAGATTACTGGAAAAAAATTGGCGGACCCTACTATTCGCAGCCTCGATCAATCAAAAATCGGTCGCATCCTTTGTGGGGATAAAGATACGCTTTATGGTGGCCCTCCAGTCAACGTGCTCTTTATTCAAAATACCAATCCGGTTAATGTCGCTCCTGAACAACGCCTTATTCGGCAAGGTTTTATGCGAGATGATCTTTTTACTGTTGTGCATGAACAATTTATGACCGATACCGCAAAGCTTGCTGATATTGTTTTACCTGCAACTATGTTTGTCGAGCATGATGATATTTATTGTGGTGGTGGTCATCAACATATCATTCTTGGACCAAAATTGATTGAGCCACCTTTAGGGCCAAAACCTAATTTATTTGTCATTAACCAACTTGCACAGCGCCTTGGTTTTAAAGGGTTTGATTTTGACGAAAAAACATTGATTGATGATTTATTGGTTAAAAGTGGTTTTGGTGGTTTTGAGGAGTTGAAGGAAAAACGCTGGTATGATGTGCAGCCATCTTTTGATGAAGCGCATTTTATCAATGGCTTTGGTTGGGTTGATAAACGCTTTCACTTTAAAGTAAATTGGCTTGATGAGCATTTTCCTAACCGTCCGCCAGCTTCAATGGGGTATCAGGGAAATTGGCAAGAAATGCCGCAATTTCCAGATCAATGGGATAACCTTGAGCAAGCCAGTGAAGATTGCCCATTTCGGTTGGCAACATCGCCCGCGCATAATTTTTTAAATTCTACTTTTGCTGAAACGCCAACATCATTGCAAAAAGAGAGGCGGCCGGAACTCTATATTCATCCAGATGATGCCAAAGCGCTAGATATTGAAGATGGAGATATTGTTGCAATCGGTAATGCACGTGGGGACGTGAGGCTGCATGCTAAGATTTTTGCTGGGGTGCAACGCGGAGTGCTTATATCTCCTGGTATTTTTCCCAATAGTGCATTTATTGATGGCGAGGGCATAAATACTTTAACAGGCGCACAGTCACCTGCACCTAATGGTGGTTTAGCGGTTCATGATATTAGTGTGTGGGTTAAAAAATTAGCAAATTAAAATTTTTGGATTAATAGAATCTCAATCAACATAACGGCATTTATGCAGTTTTAATGAATCAGCATTGGGCTTGTGCCAAAGGAATATTAGATGGAAAATTGTAAAGCATTTATCACCGGCGTTGCAGGTCTGTCATTAAATGATCAAGAGCGTGCCTTTATTAAAGAGCATAAGCCATGGGGATTTATTCTATTTGCACGCAATATTGACAATAGCGATCAATTATCTGCACTTACTGATGATATAAGACTTACATCTAATAATGAAAATGCTTTGATTTTTATAGATCAAGAAGGCGGAAGAGTTCAGCGTCTACGTCCACCACTCGCCCCTAATTATCCAACGGCAGCAGCTCTTGGTGATATTTACAATAAAGATCAAGATCAGGGCTTACGCGCAGCTTGGCTAATGTCGCGGCTTCATGCTTTTGATTTAAAAAAATATGGGATTAATGCTGATTGTTTGCCGCTTTTAGATGTGCCGGTTGCTGGCAGTCATGATGTTATTGGTTCGCGTGCTTATGGCCATAAGCCTGAAATTGTCACTGCAATGGGTAAAGCTGCAGCGCAAGGGCTTATTGATGGTGGTATTTTACCGGTTATGAAGCATATACCTGGCCATGGTCGCGCCATGTGTGATACGCATTTGGCTTTAGCGCGGGTAGAAGCCGATATTGATGAATTAAACCAATCAGATTTTATTCCATTTAAGCAATTAGCGCATTTGCCGACGGCAATGACAGCCCATGTTGTCTATGAGGCAATTGATCAAGAACAATCTGCCACCCTATCATCAAAAGTTATTTCTGATATTATTCGCGGCGATATCGGCTTTGATGGCTTGTTAATGACCGACGATTTATCCATGAAAGCACTATCTGGAACGATAGGTGATTTAGCTCAGCAAGCATTTATAGCTGGGTGTGATGTGGCTCTGCATTGTAATGGTAATTTTAGAGAAATGTTGGAAGTTGCTGAAAATAGCCCATATTTACAGGGAAAAGCCGCGCGAAGAGCTGCTTTTGCCGAAAGCTTTGTTGTAAATACGATAGCAGCGGATGAAAAAGAGCTACGGCAAGAATTTACCAATTTTTTTCCAGAAACGCTAAATTTTTAATTATTTTATGTCGTTTAATCAATAGGCTATAAGGAATATTTGTTATTTGGCTTTAGCTGGAAAAACACCGCAATCTGATGCACCTCCCATGAGCGAATGGTGGGATGATGAAACGCGCGGTGTGAGTGAGCCGGAATTGGTGGTGGATGTCCAAGGCTTTGAGGGGCCAATGGATCTTCTCTTGCATCTTTCGCGCACGCAAAAAGTTGATTTAACCCGTATTTCAATTGTCGCGCTGGTTGATCAGTATTTACAGTTTATCAAACAAGCGCAACAGGTAAGATTGGAGTTGGCGGCTGATTATCTGGTTATGGCTGCTTGGCTTGCTTATTTAAAGTCACGGTTATTGGTTCCTAAAAAACAAGGGGAGCAAGAAGCAAGTGGTGAAGAAATGGCGGAAATGTTGCAATTTCGCTTGCGGCGTTTAGAAGCAATGCGCGATGCTGCTGGTAAATTGATTAATCGCAATCGTTTGGGGCGTGATGTTTTTAAACGTGGCGCGCCGGAAATGGTTGTGGTTGAGCGAAAAAATCGTTTCAATACGACACTGTATGAGTTGTTAACGGCCTATACCGGAATAAGGCAGCGACAAGCGGTCAGTCACGTTGAAGTTGGCAACCGTAAGGTTTGGCCACTTAAATATGCTCGGCAAATTTTAAGCCGTATGGTGGGTGATCTTTCACATGATTGGTTGGCGCTTGATCAATATTTGCTTCGTTTTATCAGTGATGACAAAGAGCGTAAGACAGCAATTGCCAGTGCTTTTGCAGCAAGTCTTGAAATGGTGCGTGAAGGGCAGGTAGAGCTGCGGCAAAGTGGGGCTTTTTTACCGCTTTATATGCGTGTTAAACAAGAGAGTAGAGATGAAGATAGGGAACAGCTTAGCAATGGTTGAAAAGCCCAAATTTGACAGTTCGCCTTTGCTGTTACGGATGGTGGAGGCAATTCTTTTTGCGTCATCCGAGCCCGTCTCGCGCAATGCTTTGGCGGAGCGATTACCAAAAAATAGCAATATTGATTCTATAATTAACGAGCTAACTGAAATCTATAGTGGTCGCGGTGTTAATTTGTGCCTTGTTGGTAATGCATTTGCTTTTCGTACTGCTCCTGATTTAAGCTTTTTGTTATCTAAGGAAGAACAAACAGCGCGAAAGCTGTCACGTGCAGCCCTAGAAGTGTTGGCAATTATCGCTTATCATCAGCCGGTAACGCGTGCGGAACTTGAGGATATACGCGGCGTTGAAACCTCAAAAGGAACACTTGATGTTTTGATGGAGACCGGTTGGATAAAAATTCGTGGTCGAAGACGAACACCCGGTAGACCCGTCACTTATGGTACAACCCAAGATTTTCTTGATCACTTCACCTTGCCCGATATTGGCGATTTGCCGGGTATGGAGGAGTTAAAAGGGGCGGGGCTATTATCCTCGCGTTTGCCTGAAAACTTCACGATACCGATTCCATCCGTTCATGAAGATGAATTGAGTCTTGAAGAGGACCCTTACGAGGATATTGACTTGGAGCAGCTTGGGCTTTTACCGCCTAAAGATATGGAATAAGCTTTTTAGATCAATTACTATTGATATAGGCTAATAAAATTAACAAATTTGAATAGTAGCGTTTGAAACTTGGATAAAAAGCTTCTAAAGTGTTAAAGTTGAATTGTTGAAATAAGGAAATTGACGCAAATGGGTTTCGGTTCTATTTGGCATTGGATTGTTGTTTTAGTAATTGTGCTGTTATTGTTTGGCAGTGCTAAAATTCCTAATTTGATGGGTGATGTGGCAAAAGGTATTAAAAATTTCAAGTCCGGTATGAAGGATGATGAAGATGAGAAGCAAGCTGCTACAAAAACGATTGATGCTAAAACTGGTGAGACGGTAGACACCAATAAATCTTCGGTTGATGATAAAGTATCATAATATTAAAAATTTGCAGCTTTTGGGCTTGTGATTCATGCTGCATATAATGTTGCTCTGTTGGAATATTTGGTCATCTTTACTATTTAGTTGTATTCACTAATATAAGTAATTTTATTAAGTGGTTATAGCTGAATAATATTTTATTGCTGCATGAGGGTTGTTGATGTTTGGAATTGGTTGGTCTGAATTTTTAGTTATTGCTATTGTGGCAATAATTGTAATTGGACCAAAAGATTTGCCAAAGGTGATGCGTTCCTTTGGGAAAGCAACTGCAAAAATGCGTAGTACTGCAGCAGAGTTTCGTCAACAATTTGATGATGCAATGAAAGAGGCAGAGCTTGATGATGTAAAATCAGCGCTTGATGAGGTTCGTAATCTTGATCCAAGACGTAGTCTTACGCAGGTATTTGATCCATTTCGTGATGCTGCCAAAGATGTGAAACAATCACTAAGCCAAACGAGTGATGCATTAAAAGGTATTGCGTCTCCCTCCCTTGAAGATCAAGCAATTTTGGATAGTCGCAATTTATTGCCACCGGCAAATTACCAAGGTGACGATAATTATCTGATGAGCGATAAGCCACAAAGTGTAAATCAGCAAGATCATTACGTATTTGATGCTTCATCGCGACGTAAAGGCAAGGTTGTAAAACATCATGCGAGCTTTGAAATGAAGCGTCCGGTGCGTAAGCATCGTTTGAAGCACAATAGCGGGCGTTTTTCACGCAATAGTCATGGAAAAAAAGCCGCCTATTATGTCGAGCGATCCGTAAAGTCGGTGCCATTGGGTCAGATAATCAATAATAAGAATGGGGCGCAAAGTTCCGATGAGTGAGAGTAAAAAAATAGCAGCAGATAAAACAGAAGATATGGATGATAGTGCTGCACCCTTAATGGATCACTTGAATGAGCTGCGCTCAAGATTGATTTGGTGCATTGCAGCTTTCATGGTTGCTTTTGTTTTATGCTTTGCTTTTGCTGTCGATATTTTTAATTTTATTGTCCGCCCGATGCAATGGGCGATGGTTTGGCATGGTGATGACCCTGCTAACTTGACCTTGATATATACTGATTTATTTGAATTTGTTTTTGCAAAGATTAAAATTGCCGCTTTTGGTGGTGTGGTTATTGCCTTTCCTGTCATTGCTATACAGCTTTATCGTTTTATTGCGCCTGGTCTTTATAAAAATGAGCGCAATGCATTTTTACCATTTTTAATAGCTGGTCCCTTATTGTTTTTGGTCGGCGCAGCGGTCGCTTATTATCTTGCAACGCCGATGGTAAGTTGGCTTGCACTGTCTATGCAGCAAGTAGCGCCGGCGGGCGGTGATTTGCATGGTGCCGCTAAGATTGTTTTGTTGAACAAGGTATCAGAATATTTGAGACGGGTGATTTCTTTTGTGTTGGTTTTTGGTTTAATATTCCAAATGCCAATTGTCACAAGTCTACTGGTGAAAGTTGGTATATTATCAGCGCAAGGGCTTGCCAGTAAGCGCCGTTATGCAATCGTTGCTATGTTCGTTGTTGCGGCTATTGTCGCTCCGCCCGATGTATTGAGTCATATTACACTTGCACTTCCAATGGTGCTCCTTTACGAAATATCGATTATTATTGCACGCATGATTGAACGAGGACGAAAAGCAGACAACGATAGTAGTGCTTAATTGAATATTTGCTCTATCAACTAAGACCTGATGTTTCTCTTCAAATAAATAGCTTTATTATATGGTGAAAATTTATGCTTGATATTAAATGGATCAGAGAAAATCCGCAAAGCCTCGATGAGGCACTTCTAAAACGCGGCGCACCTGCGCAATCTGCAGAAATTATAGCTCTTGATGCCCAGCGTCGTGCCCATGTCTTTAACTTGCAAGAAATGCAAGAGCGCCGCAATGCTGCATCAAAAGAAATTGGTCAAGCTATGGCTAGTGGCGATAAAGAACGTGCAGAAAAGCTAAAGGAAGAAGTTTCAGCTTTAAAGTCGGCCTTTAGTGAAGCAGAACAAGAAGAGCGCCGTTTAAATCAGGCGCTTGAAGATGTTTTATCTCGTACACCTAATATCCCGCTTGATGATGTGCCAGTTGGTCCTGATGAAAGTGCCAATGTTGAAGTGCGTAAATATGGCACGCCGCGCGAATTTTCTTTTGCACCAAAAGAGCATTTTGATATTGGTGAAGCATTAGGCGGTATGGATTTTGAACGGGCAGGGCGCATGTCTGGTGCGCGTTTTACCATCTTGTCTGGTATGTTGGCGCGTCTTGAGCGTGCGCTTGGCCAATTCATGCTTGATATTCATACCAATGAGCATGGCTACCGTGAAGTGTCAGCACCTATTCTTGTTCGTGATGATGCGCTTTATGGTACGTCGCAATTACCAAAATTTTCGGAAGATCTTTTTCAAACTACTGATGGTCGCTGGCTTATTCCTACAGCGGAAGTGCCGCTTACTAATTTGGTGCGTGAAGAGATTTTGGATGAAAGCATATTACCTTTACGATTTACCGCGTTAACACCTTGTTTCCGCTCAGAAGCGGGTTCTGCTGGTCGTGATACCCGCGGTATGCTGCGTCAGCACCAGTTCTGGAAAGTTGAAATGGTGGCAGTAACTGATCGTGATTCTTCATTGCTTGAATTAGAGCGTATGACGGAATGTGCAGAAGAAGTGCTAAAGCGTTTAGATCTTCCATTCCGCACGGTTGTGTTATGTACGGGCGATATGGGTTTTGGTTCTAAAAAGACCTACGATATTGAGGTTTGGTTGCCTGGTCAAAATGCTTATCGTGAGATTTCTAGTTGCTCGGTTTGTGGTGACTTTCAAGCGCGTCGTATGAATAGCCGTTATAGGGTAGAAGGTGAAAAGACCTTACAATTTGTCCACACGTTAAATGGTTCGGGAACGGCTGTGGGACGTTGCCTTATTGCCGTACTTGAAAATTATCAGCAAGAAGATGGTAGCGTCATTATTCCTGATGCACTTATTCCTTATATGGGCGGTGTCACGCGTATTGCTGCTCTTTAATATCATCATGCTGTCATAAGTTGGCAGCATGTTTAATAAAACATTATGCTGCTAAATAGCTTGTCTATTTTAAAAATGAAGCCAACACAATTGTAATATGTCAGTTTATTCAATCTGTTGGCTTTATTCTAAACTTGCATGACCATTATAATTCTATTCAACTTAGATTTTTAAGAAATTCAAGGAGTTTCACATGCGGATTTTAATTACCAATGATGATGGTATCCATGCCGAAGGTTTAACCGTCCTTGAGGATATTGCGAGATCTTTAAGTGATGATGTGTGGGTTGTTGCTCCTGAAAAAGACCAAAGTGGTTTATCTCATTCCTTAACCCTTTCCGATCCCTTGCGCATGAGACAGATTGACGATCGTCATTTTTCTGTCCGTGGAACGCCAACCGATTGTGTCATTATGGCTATCAAGCATATTATGCCACAAGCCCCTGATATTGTTTTGTCTGGAGTGAATTCAGGCGGTAATCTTGCTGATGATGTTACTTATTCTGGTACTATTGCAGCTGCTATGGAAGGGACTTTATTGGGCGTGCGCTCCTTTGCTCTTTCGCAAGAATATGTAAGTGAGAATAATAATCGGATTATTCCATGGGATACAGCAAGGCAGCATGCGCCTGCTATTTTACAAAAATTGATTTCATTACCCTATAAGCAGGGTGTGTTGACTAATCTTAATTTTCCAGCTTGCGGGTCTAATGAAGTTACGGGTGTTGAAGTTACCCATCAAGGGCATATTGCTCATGATATTTATATTGATGAGCGCCATGATGGGCGTGGTTTTCCATATTTTTGGTTAAAGTTTTCGCGCAATAGAAATTTATGTGCAATTGGTAGCGATGCTTACGCGGTGGATAAGAGAAAGATTTCTATTACGCCTTTGCATCTTGATCTTACGGCGCAAGATGAAATCGCCGGTTTACAGAAAGCATTTTCTTAATCTTTCTTTATCGTTAAATGCATTTTATAAGTTCGAGCCAAAAGCACCATTGATGCTTTTGGTTGTTGAAGTTGAAGAGTTAATAAGACTATGGCTGCTGAAAATAAGGTATTGTCGGAATATGAAGCACTAGCAGGTTTAGCTTTGCGCATGCGTGCAAAGGGAATTGACCTTTCTGAGCTATTATTGGCATTGGAACAGACGCCGCGACGTAATTTTATGGATTCCGCTTTTAGTGATATTGCCTATAGTAATAGCGTTATACCCATTGAATGCGGCGAATATATTGAACGTCTTGATGAGCAATTGATTTTGATTAATACTCTGCAGCTTGAAAAAAAACATCGTGTTTTAGAAGTAGGTACGGGATCAGGTTTTACAGCAGCTTTGATGGCGCGCCTTGCTGGGCGTGTTACTACAATTGAACGTTATAAAACTTTATGTGACGAAGCACGCATACGATTTCAAAATCTAATGCTTGATAACATTATTTTAAGGCAAACCGATGCCATGCGCGGCATTCCGGGTAATGGTCCATTCGACCGTATTATTATTTGGCCGGCAATGGTGAAGGAGCCTTTAGCTTTCATGGAAATGTTAGCAGGTAATGGTATTTTACTCGTTCCACTTGGAGTGGATGATGGAGTGCAAACCATCATGCGTTATTCTAAAACGGGTACCAGATTTGAGCGCTCAGATATGTTTAGAGTACGTTATCAACCCTTTATTGAGGGTGTCGCTGAAATTTTATGATTATTTTATGGCAAAATATAAGAAAAATTGCATTTTTTTGACATTTTTTTTCCAATCTTAACTCTCAAGTAAGATTAACCCTATTTAATGGCCTTGTCATTGATTATCGGGTACAGGCAAATCAGATGCATTTAAAAATAATTGATAAGGTTTCACGCCGCTATATTCAGGGGGCGGCACTCATAGTAATTACTGGTTTAGTTGCTGGTTGTAGTTCTGATACTATGCGGTTTACCGATGGTCTCTTTACAAATTCGACACCATCACAGCAAGCTGCAGTAAATCGTCCTATTCCGCAACAGCAAGCGCAGCCGCAACAATTGCCGCCGCCAGTGCAAAGCGGAACTATCCAAAGCAATGCTTTACCACCAGCGCAGCCACAATATCAAGCGTCGCAGCAGCCACAATATCAGGCTCCGCAACAGCCTCAATATCAGGCGCCGGCGCAGCAATACCCACAGCAGCCAACACACCAATTGGCGCCAGGGCAGGTTGCCGGTACTGGCGAGCCACCACGTAATCTTGGTACATTGCCGGCAAATGCTGTGCAAGGCGGTCACGCTTCATCAAGCGCTAATAATCGCAGCTATATCGTTCAAAGTGGTGATACTTTGACGCGTGTGGCTAATCGTAATGGTGTTAGCGTTAATGATATTAAAAATGCCAACGGGCTTTCAAGTGGTGCGATTCGTGTAGGTCAAAATTTAATTATTCCAGGTCGTGGTACAGGTAATCAAGGTACTGCTGTAGCGTCAGCTAATGCAGCTGTAACCCCAGTGAGTGTACCTCGTACGCAAGCTGGAAATCAACAAGTAGCTGCGGTGCGGCCAAATGCGCCTGCTGCGCAAGCCTCAACGTCTAATCAAAATACGGCTCAAGCTAGCAATCAAAGTAATGTGATTGACACGGTTGCTGTTCGTATGGATCAGCCAACCACTGCTCCTCAGCCAATTGCGCCAACACAACAACAAAATGCGACGAACGGTCAAGCCCAACAGCCACCGCAAGCCCAAAATGCTGTTGCTTCAAAAAATGATTCTATTGCTCAAGCTGAGCAAGTTGCGGCTGTTGCACCGCAAGCAACAGGTATTTCGCAAATGCGTTGGCCGGCACGTGGACGTATTTTGAGCAGCTTTGGCCAAAGGGAAGGTACTGTTACCAATGATGGTCTAGATATCTTGGTTCCTGAAGGTACATCAGTACGCGCAGCAGAAAATGGCGTTGTTATTTATGCTGGTGATGGCTTGAAGGAATTTGGTAATACTGTACTTATCCGCCACGAAAATAATATTGTGACGGTATATGGGCATAATAGCAAAATTCTTGTAAAGCGTAACCAGCAAGTACGTCGCGGCGATGAAATTGCAAAGTCAGGTATGTCTGGCAATGCAGCCACACCTAAGCTACATTTTGAAGTTCGTAAAAATTCCGTGCCCGTAAATCCTGCGAAGTTTTTAGAAAACTAATGCAATGCGAGTATGATATTGGTGCATCGAATTATGGTTGCAGATTACTTTGTTTACTACCCGATAATTATAAATAAAGTAGTTTAAAGCCTATATTTCGTATATTAGCTTTTTGTTTAAAACGGTCTGATAGATTATCAGGCCGTTTTTTTGTTTAAACTAGGGGATTTGCTTTCTATTTAAATTTTCTGTCATTTTACAAGGTCATTAAGACATGCTACTAGAGTGTAAGGCTTTTAAAAATGTTGGATTACGGCACCGCGCATGAAAAATAATGCTCTTTCTTTTCCCAATATATTGACTTATGCACGCATTATTGCTGTGCCGTTGGTGGTGTTGTGTTTTTTTCCTGAAGGAGAATTCAAATCATCAGATACCGCACATTGGGCGGCTTTCTTTATTTTTGTAGTCGCTAGCATTACTGATTTTTTTGATGGCTATCTTGCACGCATGTGGAAGCAAACATCTAATATAGGCCGTATGCTTGATCCTATTGCTGATAAATTATTGGTATCGACTTGTCTTTTGCTGCTTGCCGCAAATGGAACAATTGCAGGTTGGTCGCTTTGGGCTGCAATTATCATTCTTTGTCGTGAAATTTTGGTGTCGGGTTTACGGGAATATTTGGCTGAATTGAAAGTTGGAGTTCCGGTATCGCGCCTTGCTAAATGGAAAACAACAGTTCAAATGATAGCGCTGATGATTTTGCTTATAGGGCAGGCAGGCGAGCCCTACTTCATTTACACAACACAACTTGGTCTTGTCTTATTGTGGATTGCAGCCATATTAACGTTAATTACTGGATGGGATTATTTTAGAGCTGGACTTAAACACATTATTTGACAACTAATTTGAATTTAGCATTTAATTTAGAGTAATGTATTCTTAAAAATCGTTCATTGCCTATTTATATTAATTGCAGAAAACACTGTTAAGGAAAATTGTTATGAAACTCGTTTATTTTGCTTGGGTCAGAGAGAAAATTGGCACAGCAGAAGAAAAAATTGAATTGCCCGAAACGGTAACAAATGTCAGCGAGCTTTTTGAGTTTTTAAAAAACAGTGATGAAAAATATGCCTCTGCTTTCGCAAATGAAGCTATTATAAATGTTGCAATTGATCATGAGCAAGTATCGTATGATACAGCAATTATTGGGGCGCATGAAATAGCTTTTTTCCCTCCAATGACGGGTGGATGATTATGATTGATAGTAAAGCTGTTGATATTTATGTCAGCATTCAAGACAAAGATTTTGATGTTAATTCTGAGATTGAACGGCTGACCAGTAAGAATAAGAATATTGGGGCAGTTGTTAGTTTTCTTGGTCTTTGCCGAGATGAAGCTGGGACATTAAAAGCGTTGGAACTTGAACATTATCCTAATATGGCTGACAAGCAAATTGCAAATATGGCAAATAATGCTGCCCAACATTGGGAACTTGATGCTGTTACAGTCATTCATCGTTATGGATTGATTGGGGTGGGGGAAAATATTGTTCTGGTTATAACAACCTCTAAACATCGCACTGCTGCATTTCAAGCGGCAAATTTTATTATGGATTACTTAAAAACCGATGCCCCTTTTTGGAAGAAGGAGCATAAGAAAGATGGTAGTACTGGTAGTTGGGTTGAGGCAAAGCAGGATGATCGGTTAAAACGCGATCATTGGCAAAACGGTTGATTTCAATTTTATCGTAAAATAGTATATTAAAGCTATTTTTATCTTATGTGATATTATGTAAAAATCGTCTTTCCCTTTGCTTGGAAATGATTTAATGAAATCATGTTTTATAATGTTCTGTGATGTTCATTTAAAAATAGAGGCAACCAAGCACCAAGAAATAATGTATTAAACATTTTTCTAACAATATAGTAAGGTTTTTTATATATCCTTTTTGGATTATTTAAGACTAATTAATGATTAAGTATGCTTACATGTTATGTGTTTTAAATTTGTAAGAGCACATAAAATAAATATTTGTATTGGTGTTAAATTTTTAACATCATTTTACGCAATAATTGTTGCGTGATTCGAGCAGGAGTTCTTATGTCAGCTTTTGGAAATTTTTTTAAATCCGTGAATAAAGCAATTTGTGCTATCTCTATGACTGGATTGCTTGTTTCCCTGGGTATGGCACCTGTGATAGCTTTTGCACAGCCTGCTAGTCAACAAGACGTACCACAAAACCAAAACTTTGGCTCTTGGACAAAAGTATGTAGTCAACCATCTGGCACACCTAATATCCAATGCGAAATTACGCAAAGTGCTCGCGCTAAGGATCGTCCAGATATTTCTTTTCGCGTTTCGTTCATAAAAAGGCCAGCAAAGGATCAAGGTACTTTACTGCGTGTTATTGTTCCTATTCGCGTAGAGTTACAACTCGGTATTGGTATTATGATTGATGGCACAACCGATATGGGACATATGCCGTATCGCCGTTGTTTGGGTGATAGTTGTGTTGCTGAGGTATTGCTCAATAATACCGAACTTGCTTCATTCCTCAATGGTAAGAATGCAACCTTTTATGTCTTTACAACCCCGCAAGATGGTGTTGGTGGTATCATTAACCTTGATGGTGTAAAAGCGGGTTATAACGCATTACCTTAGAAGCGTTTTAGCAATTTTTTATGGCTGTTTAATTTAAATAGTACGGATAGAAGAGCGTTTTATACATTAAATTGTGTTAAAATGCTCTTTTGTGTTTTAGTTGGGCATGTAATTATTTTTAATATATAAACTTTGCTGCTTAGCAATTTTTATATAAGATGAAGTCTCTCCGTGCTTGCGTAGTGGTCCAGTATTTTTTACATTCTTGTCAAAAATTCTTTTGATTGTGTTTTATATCTTTTGCCTTGTTTCTTTTCTTGTATTAAAACAAAGCTAAGAGCACTTAACATTCGTTAATCCGGATTTATTTAATTCCATTAGATTGAAATGCAAATAATGGTATTTTTACCGTCTTATGCGGTTATAGGAAATAGTCATGTCCACTGAAATAATTATTGCTCCTTCTATTCTAGCATCTGACTTTTCAAAGCTTGGTCAAGAGGTAAAAGATGTTGTATCCGCTGGGGCGGATTGGATACATATTGATGTAATGGATGGACATTTTGTTCCAAATATTACTTTTGGACCTGATGTGGTGAAAGCCATTCGCCCTTTAACTGATGCTGTTTTTGACACTCATTTGATGATTGCTCCATGCGATCAATATATTGAGGCTTTTGCCAAGGCGGGTTGTGATATTATAACTATCCATGCTGAAGCAGGTCCACATTTGCATCGCTCACTGCAAACTATTCGCAGTTTGGGAAAAAAGGCCGGCGTAGCGCTTAATCCGGCTACACCTGAAAACGTTCTTGAATATATCCTTGATGATGTTGATCTTGTTTTGGTCATGAGCGTAAATCCCGGCTTTGGTGGTCAAAGTTTTATCCCATCAAGCTTGGACAAAATTTCTCGTGTAAAAGCACTAATTGGCAATCGTCCTATTGATATTGAAGTAGATGGTGGAGTGTGTCCACAAAATGCTGAAACTATTGCGCATGCAGGTGCCAATGCTCTCGTTGCAGGATCCGCTATCTATAAAGGTGGGGATGCCACAACCTATGGTCCGCGTATCAGTGATATTCGTAATGCTGCAAAAAGCGGAATTTCAAAGTGGCGTTCATAGACTGTGAGACGTCGGAATTTTCGATATTACGAACTATTTTAGTGTAAGTTAAAACTATTCCCCTTGTGAAACAGGAAAGAAAAAAATGATCCCTCGTTACTCCCGCCCCGATATGGTTGCTATCTGGTCTCCAGAAACGAAATATCGTATTTGGTTTGAAATTGAGGCTTACGCATGTAATGCTTTGGCTGAAATTGGTGTTATTCCAAAAGAATCTGCCAAAATTATTTGGGAAAAGGGATCGGCGGCTGTTTTTGATGTTGCTCGTATTGATGAAATTGAAGCAATCACCAAGCATGATGTGATTGCGTTTTTGACCCATCTTGCTGAGTTCGTTGGTCCTGATGCTCGCTTTATCCACCAAGGTATGACGTCATCGGATGTTCTTGATACGACTTTAAATGTTCAATTGATGCGTGCGAGCGACATTTTATTGGATGATTTAGATAAGCTTCTCGCTGCATTAAAGAAACGCGCTTTTGAACATAAGAATAGTGTCACTATTGGTCGTAGCCATGGTATCCATGCCGAACCCACAACATTTGGTGTGAAATTGGCGCAAGCCTATGCGGAATTTAGCCGTTGCAGAGATCGTCTTGCCGCAGCAAAAGAGGAAATTGCAACTTGCGCAATTTCTGGTGCAGTTGGCACTTTTGCGAATATTGATCCACGCGTTGAGGAATATGTTGCAAAAGCGCTTGGTATGCGCCCTGAGCCGGTTTCAACTCAGGTTATTCCACGTGATCGTCATGCAATGTTCTTTGCAACTCTTGGTGTTATTGCTTCATCTGTTGAGCGTCTATCAATTGAAATTCGCCATTTACAGCGTACCGAAGTGCTGGAAGTGGAAGAGTATTTTTCTCCTGGACAAAAGGGCTCTTCGGCAATGCCACACAAACGTAATCCAGTATTAACCGAAAATCTTACTGGTCTTGCGCGGATGGTACGTTCTTATGCTATGCCAGCTATGGAAAATGTTGCCCTATGGCATGAGCGTGATATTTCCCACTCATCGGTTGAGCGTTATATTGGTCCAGATGCAACCATTACTCTCGATTTTGGATTGGCTCGCCTTACGGGTGTTATTGAAAAGCTTCTGGTTTATCCAGAAAATATGATGAAGAATTTAAACAAATTCCGTGGCCTCGTTCATTCGCAGCGTGTTCTTCTAGCCTTAACCCAAGCAGGTGTTAGTCGTGAAGATTCCTATCGCCTTGTTCAACGTAATGCCATGCGCGTTTGGGAAGAGGGCAAAGATTTCTTGGAAGAACTGCTTCAGGATGAAGATGTTCGCAATGCATTGTCAGAAGAAGAAATTCGTGAAAAGTTTGATCTTGCTTATCATACTAAGCAAGTTGATACCATTTTTGATCGTGTTTTTGGTGAACATTAAGTCATTCTAGGTGACGATAAATATTTAAGTGAAGTGATTCTTATGGGCGTATCTAGCATTTTATAAAATGTTAGATACGCTTTTTGCATTCAAGGTGAAGGGCATAATTAAGGGGAATATTAAAATTCATTTGGTTCTTTGCATGTTTCTTCTGAAAATTAGTTAATCTGTTAATTTTATTGAATAAATTTATCATTAAAATGATTTTACATTATTTTTTATGAGCTCAATATTGTCTCTTGTATCACTATGGCGTTAGTCAGAAAAAAATCATTTCACATGGTTTTTCAATTTGAAAAAATATTTCATTATTAAATCGGGTGAATGTCAGGCTTTTGCCTTGATTTAGTGCTTAATTAACTCAGTTCTCTTATACTTGAGAAATTATGGCTTTATTTTTGTGATGAATATGCCGTTTGGGATCAAGTAAATGGAATAAAGGTTTTGCTATTATTTGTACAAGCTACCTTTATAGTTTTGTTTGGTTTTAAGTCATTTTTATTGGTTTGGGTTAAGAGCTATTTTGAATAATTTTAATAAGATATCTTGGTATCTTTTAGGTTTTTCTTAATGGAAAAATTATCTTAATAAATTGATAATAAGCCAAGCAGTTGTTAATTGTATAGGGACGAGCTGCATTATATGAAGCGTAGATTGATCACTTTTGTTTCTTTTGGTGTTGTTTTAACTGCATTTTTGCAGTTAAGTAAAGACCATCTATCTGATGGCTATACTCAAATGAGTGGTGTTAGCCATGCACATGCAGCTATTGCAGAAAAACAAATTTTTGGACAAGTTCATTATGAACAAGCCAGTAGCTTGCCTAGTCAAGCTAGCTTGCTTGTTCAACTCGTTGACCAAACTGTAGCAGGTTCGCAAAAAGTGGTGAGTGAAGCACGTTCCCCTGCAAGTAGTTCTGGAAAAACTGAATTTAAACTACCTGTTGACCTTAATGACTTAGATAATGCGCATAAATATAGTTTGAAGGCGCGTATTTCTGTGGGGGATTCACTTATTTATGTGAGTGAAACGCCTACAATGGTAGATCACAAGCAGGCTGGGTACATCATGCGCCTTGCCTCTATTGGCCAACCAATGCCTATTGTAAATAAGCAAAAGGGAATAGTTGGTTCTGAATGGATAGCCCGCGAAATCAATGGCATACAAATATCGCAGGGAACAAATGTAAGTTTGACAGTTAATAGTTCCGTCCAGGCACCAGCGTTAGGGCTAGATAATAGCGCAGCAGTTTCTAGTCGTTTTAGTGTGAATGGTTCGGGTGGCTGCAATCGCTTTTTTTCGGTAGCGCTTATAAATGAAAACAGTAATGCTTTAACCTTTGATCCGCTTGGAATGACATTCATAAGTTGCCCTGAAGTTGTTACTGATCAGGAAAATCGCTTTGTTAATATGATGTCCAAAGTAAGAAGCTATGAAGTAGACAAAGACAATACGCTTAATCTTAAAGACCAGCACAATCGCGTGATTGCTCGTTTTGTTACCAATAACTCTATTTAAAGCACTGTTTTGCATTTGAAGGTTATTTTATTTACATATATGCCTAAAACCTCATTGCGTGGTCTCACAATATTGTTTTTTAAAAGTTGGAACTTGCATCAAATATATTGATATAAAAAAAGCCTGATTTTTCAATCAGGCTTTTCATGTATTATTGCAGCTGAACGCTGTGATACTTATCCAACTACTTCAGTTTGTGAGAACCAATAAGCGATTTCTTCACTTGCAGTTTCAACAGCATCTGAACCGTGAACTGAATTTTCGCCAATTGACAAAGCATGTGCTTTGCGAATCGTACCTTCTTCTGCATTTGCAGGATTAGTGGCACCCATCAATTCGCGATATTTTGCAATTGCGTTTTCACCTTCAAGAACCTGCACAACTGTTGGTCCAGAAGACATAAATTCAGTCAATTCTTGAAAGAAAGGACGCTCTTTATGCACTGCATAAAAGCCTTCTGCTTCGCGCAAGCTCATCCATACGCGCTTAGAAGCAACAACTTTCAATCCAGCTTCTTCAATCATAGCTACGATAGCGCCAGTAATATTGCGGCGGGTTGCATCAGGTTTAATCATCGAAAATGTGCGTTCAATAGCCATTTTTTCGCCCTTTATAAGTTAAAATCAACATCATCTGTGGTATAGCGATCTTCGTTATGCTTGCCAAGAGAAGCTAGAAGACTTATATCACTTTCAACATTGTTTTTATACTGCAAAGCTTTAAAATGTGAAGCTAAGTGTGATTTAAACCCCTATCACAGATAAAATGTACCAGTTTAGCTTTTATGTGGAGGCTTATGGACATTTTCAGTTTTATAACCAGACGAATAGTAAAAGGCCGGCTTGAAATGTTGATTTTAGATGATGTTACCCTGCGAATGGCTGGCAAATTGTTGATTGATCATAGTAGCGCAATCTTACCTGAAGGATCTAAAACCGGCTTTGTTGGACATAATGGCACTGGAAAGTCAACTTTGTTTAAAGCAATTGTTGGCGAACTTAGTACTGAAACTGGGAAAATAGTATTGCCGAAAGGTGCTAAAATCGGTCAAGTTGCGCAAGAAGCACCAGCTACTGAACAATCGCTAATCGATATTGTATTAGAAGCGGATAAAGAGCGTAGTGCTTTGATGCAGGAAGCTGAAACTGCAACAGACCCAATGCGCATTGCTGAAATACATATCAGGCTTGCTGATATTGATGCCCATTCAGCAGAAGCGCGTGCTTCGACCATTTTATCCGGCCTTGGTTTTGATAATGAGGCGCAATTACGCCCAGCATCATCTTTTTCTGGTGGTTGGCGTATGCGTGTTGCGCTTGCGGCTGTTTTATTTGCCGAACCTGATATTTTGCTATTGGACGAACCTACCAATTACCTCGATCTTGAAGGGATAATGTGGCTTGTAGATTACATTAAGAAATATCCCCATACTGTTGTTATTATTAGCCATGATAGGGATCTTTTGAATAGTGCTGCCACATCCATCTTACATCTAGAAAACCAAAAACTCACCTTTTGGCGGGGTAATTATGACCAGTTTGAACGCCAGCGTGCTGAAACAATGGAACTTCAGCAAAAGCAAGCAGTAAAGCAAGAAGCGAAAAAAAGCCATATGGAAGCCTTTGTTGCGCGATTTCGTGCCAAGGCTACCAAGGCGAAGCAAGCGCAATCACGCTTAAAAGCTCTTGAAAAATTAAAGCCTATTACTGTTTGGAAAAGCGAAGGTGTGGAGCCATTTAGTTTTCCCGATGCTGAAAAAGTTGCTGCTTCTCCCATTATTGCGCTTTCAAATGTCAATGTAGGGTATGAACCACACAAACCGATATTAAAAAATCTTGATTTACGAATCGATAATGATGACCGTATTGCCCTTTTGGGTTCGAACGGCAACGGTAAATCAACTTTTGCTAAGCTTATTGCAGGTCGATTAAAGGGGGAGAGCGGAACCATTACGCTGTCGCCAAATTTAAAAGTTGCCTTTTTTGCACAACATCAATTAGATGATTTATATCCAGAAGAAAATGCTATTGAGCATGTGCGCCGGTTGATGCCACAAGAGCCAGAAGCTAAAATTCGCTCTCGTGTGGCGCGAATGGGGCTTTCAACTGCTAAAATGATGACCAAGGCAAAAGAATTATCAGGTGGTGAAAAAGCGCGACTTTTAATGGGTCTAGCAACTTTTGATGGTCCTAATCTTTTAATTCTCGATGAGCCGACTAACCATTTGGATATTGATAGTCGCGCTGAACTCGTTGAGGCATTAAACGAATTTAATGGTGCAGTTATTCTTATTGCCCATGATCGTCATTTGATTGATGCAACAATGGATCGCCTTTGGATTGTTCGTGATGGAGGCGTTGGTGTATATGAAGGGGATATGGACGCCTATAGGGCAGAGGTTTTAAACTCAAATAAATCTTCTAACTCTAAAAAAAAAGTAAGCGCAGAAACGGATAAGCCAAAAAACGATCAACGAAAAATTAATGCGGATAAGAGGCAGGCTCTTGCGCCGTTACGAAAAGAAATTCAAAAATTTGAAGCAGATATAGAAAAGTTACAACGAAAAATATCTAAATTAGACATCGAATTGGGTGAAGGTGATCTTTATCTTTCAGCGCCTGATCAAGCGACAAAAAAAACGATAGAGAGATCTAGCTATATTAATCAGTTAGAAGAAGCCGAAAATAAATGGTTATTACTGACTGAAGAATATGAAGCCGCTATTGCTGAGTGATGTGCAAGATCAAAAGTATATATTTAAACGGCGGTTAAATATCGTTTTTCAATATGCCATTGCAATCATTAGAAATGGTTATCGGGGCTGCACCAGATGAATGAGAAAGTTTACTGGTATAGGTATAAGAAAGCGTCGCTTATTTATTTGATTTCAATTTCAAGGAATTTACCTATTACTATCAAAGACTTCGTGTGCTGATTGGCTATCAAACACAGCAAGAAGTGGGTGAAGTTTTTGACGGTGAGATTGAGGTTGATGAGGATTATTTGGGTGGTGAACGCAAGAGTAATCGTGGACGTGGAGCAGGTGGCAAACTTCCTGTTTTTAGTTTTCTCAAGCTCGGCGGATGTGTGTATACGAAGATTATTCTTGATGTATCAAATGCCAGTTTATTGCCCATCATTAAATGCAAAGTTGTACCCGATAGTATTATCTATAGCAACTATTGGCAAGGATATAATTGCTTGGATATGTCAGAGTTTAAACATTATTGCATCAACCATTTAAAACTGTTTGTAGACAAAAGCAATCACATCAACGGCATTGAGAATTTTTGGAACCAAGCCAAACGACATATGCGTAAATTTAATGGTTTACTAAGAAAAAAATTTGGACTTTTTTCGAAGGAATATGAGTGGCGATTTAACAGCCTATTGCCGAAAGCGAAATTAAAACTGATTAAACAATGGGTTAAACAATTTATGGGTTGATTAAATGGTATAGCCGCAATCATAACTTGGTCGATGCGTGTTGGGTGAGTGATTAATTGGTTTGATGTGGTTATTGGTGAGACAGAGGAAATATTGCAAAACGATATCATGTCAAAACTGCTATTTTGACAAAAAGAGCTTTTTAAATGCTTAGGTTATATTCATAGTTCCTATAAATTAGAGGCTACTTTACTGTTGATCAAGTTCGATGGTGATGATCTTGGTATTGCATGAATTGATCTATAAAGATGTATCAATCTTACCAGTGTGAATCTTTGCACAAAAAGGCAAAATATTAGACAATATACAGACGCCGCTAGAAATAAGAAGCTTGCTAAAAAACCTTAACTATCCTGACATGAGCTTCCAATTATGGTACATTGATATAACCATTTTATGTGCTTTAGCTTTTAAGTATTGTTTCTAAGTATTGATAAAATTAGGGGAGCAAATTGGTTAAGTGTGTTGATAAGGATGTTGTAAAGTTTTTTGATGATGATGTGCTGCTTGATGCGGAAGTGATCGCACATTTTAAATATAAATCGCGCATATCTGTAATGCCATTGGATAAGCCGGCATTGTCTTATTATCTTAAATTAAGCGGTGCAGAGAAAATTTGTGAGATTATTGGCTTTTTTTCAAAAAATGAAAGTCAAAATTTTTCTATTGATCGCATAGATGATTATGACGAGATATTTGGCGATCTAGTTTATCAAAATGCATTGTTTAAATATCAAGGTGTCTCTCTATTTATTTGGAAACAAGATGAAAACAAGTTTTATGTAGTTTTTGGTGATGCCGAAATCATTGATAAAATTGATAATCAGTATGTAAGTAATGATGATTTTATGGAAATTTTAAATGAGGATGTCGGCTTATCACTTAAAGGGCGCAACTATATGCTTGATGCCTTACGCAAATATGGATAACTTGTTTTGTCGTACACAAAAACTTAAAGCCTTTATTATTGTTGTAAAATAAGGCGTTATATTGAGTATCTAAAGCTGCATAGTTGCAATAAATAACATGCAGCTTTATGATGTTTAATACCAGCCAACTGCAACTTGTGCTTCTTCAGACATGCGGTCAGGTGACCATGGCGGATCAAATGTCATCGTGACTTCCACGAAAGGAATACCTTCAACCGCACTCACTGCGTTTTCAACCCATCCAGGCATTTCGCCGGCAACAGGGCAGCCAGGGGCGGTCAATGTCATTTCGATTTTAACAGAACGATCATCTTCAATATCAATACGATAAATAAGACCAAGCTCATAAATATCGGCAGGAATTTCAGGGTCATAAACAGTTTTCAATGCTGCGATAATATCATCTGTCAGCCGATCCAACTCGTCAGCAGGAATAGCTGATACAGCAGCTTCTGGGGCTGTTTCCAAATCGATAGCAGAGTTATCCGTCTTTTGTTCTTCAGTATTTTCGGTCATCTGAAAAAAGTCCTTGCTTTTTCAAGAGCGTTAGCCAATTGGTCAATTTCTTCTTTGGTGTTATACATAGCAAGCGATGCGCGACAGGTTGATGTGACACCAAAGCGCGTCAACAACGGCTGTGCACAATGGGTGCCAGCGCGTAACGCAACACCTTGGCGGTCGGCAAACATCGAAATATCATGGGCATGAATTCCCTGCATTTCAAATGAAATAATACCACCCTTATTGGGCGCATTGCCAATAATACGCAATCCTTCAATTTCGTTTAGACGTTCATGGGCATAAAGGGTGAGCTTATGCTCATATTCCATAATTGCTTTGCGGCCAATTTTTTGCACATAATCAAGTGCAACGCCAAGGCCAATTGCCTGTATGATAGGAGGTGTTCCAGCTTCAAAACGATGAGGAGGATGGTTGTAGGAAATGTAATCCTCCCGTACTTCCTCAATCATTTCACCGCCACCTTGAAATGGTCGCATCTTTTCTAAAATAGATTTTTTACCGTAAAGCGCACCGATGCCGGATGGTCCATATAATTTATGACCGGTAATAACATAAAAATCACAATCCAAAGCCTGTACATCAACATCTAAATGCACTGCACCTTGTGCGCCATCAATGAGTACAGGAATATTGTGCTGATGAGCTAAATCAATGATTTTTTTAACAGGTGGAACCGTACCCAAAACATTAGACATATGGGTAATAGCTACAAATTTTGTTCGAGGTGACAACGCTTTTTCAAAACTTTCAAAGTGTAGAACACCGTCGTCATCTACGGGCAGAAAAACGAGCTTTACACCTTGTCTTTCACGCAAAAAATGCCAAGGAACAATATTGGAATGATGTTCCATCACGCTAATGATAATTTCATCACCTTCATTTAGGTTAGGCATTGCATAGCCATAGGCTACTGTATTAATTGCCTCAGTGGCATTTTTGGTAAAAATAATCTCATCACTTGATGATGCATTAAGGTAGCTACGAACGCTTTCACGTGCTTGCTCATAAAGGTCTGTTGCCGCATTAGATAAAAAATGTAAACCGCGATGCACATTGGCATAGGCGCTACTATAGGCATTGGTGATAGCATCAATGACGCACTGTGGTTTTTGCGCGGATGCACCATTATCAAGATAGGCAAGGGGCTTATTGTAAACCTCGAGCGAGAGGATAGGAAAATCCTTGCGAATGCGATTAACGTCAAAAATCTCGCTTGCTTTTTCCAAGGTCATCATAAGTCCCTTACTTTATATTTTACATTATAAGTGGTCGATAAGCCATTGATCGATTGTGGATTTTAACGCGTCTTCAAGAGTCTCGTCCTCAAGCTCTTCAATTAATTCTTGAACAAAAGCTTTAACTAATAACCCTCTGGCTATTGACGCTGGAACACCGCGTGCCATCAGATAAAACAGATGGTCGTGATTAATCTCCGTAACAGTTGCGCCATGGCCGCAAGCAACGTCATCAGCAAAAATTTCTAATTCTGGCTTTGCGTCAAATTCTGCTTGATCGGAAAGGATAAGACTATTGCATGCCATGCGAGCATCGGTCTTTTGCGCTTCACGCGAAACGCGGATCATACCTTGGAAAACGCCACGTGCTTTATCCATGGCAACATTGCGTACAATTTCAGTTGAAGTAGTATTTTCAACCAAATGACGAACGGTCATTGTTGTGTCTGTGTGGCTTTGTCCGTTAAGTAAATTAACACCGCGTAATTGGAAGTCAGAGCCTTCGCCGCAAAGATCTACATTAATTTCTTGGCGTAATAGTTTAACGCCAGCATTGATAATATAGAGCTTCAATTTGGCGTTATTTTGTAAAACAGCGTTAAACTGATTAAACTCCACGGCGTGCTGGTTACGCTCACGAATAATGATCCAAAGCACTTCAGCGTCATCTTCAACCGCTAAGCGATTAATCGCGCTAGAAAAGCTTGCGCTATCATCGCCTAGTTGACGCTCAATAATGATTGCCTTTTTACCCGCTGCCACACTTACTGGTGATGTGGTATGGGCTTGACCATCCGTAACAATATTTTGAATCTCGATAAGATTAATATCATTGTCATTATCGCCAATATTAATCGACCAGCCATCGCTTACATAAGCGGTGTTGATTTGGCTGATCACATCATCGCTAATAAAATGCTTTGGCAAAGAAATTGTGCCCGATGAAAGTTCTCTTGCGACTGGTTTAGCATTTGCAAGTGCATAACTACTTATGCATTTACCATTTATCAATGGCAAAACTGTACTACCTGCCAAAATTGGCTCTAGCACTGCGGGTTCACCATCACTTGCAAAGGCTTTATCCGTTACAAAATCGGGGATATCACGCAACAAGGTGCGTAAATCTGTATAATGCCAAGCTTCGATTTTGCGTGATGGTAAGCCTTTTTCCGCAAAGGTTTCAATTGCTTTTTGGCGTAACAAAACATTGCCAACATCGCCAGGAAGTTGGGCAGCAACGGTCTCTAACCCTTCAACAAGGGCTTTTTCAGCTGATGTATGTTCAGCCTTTGTCATAATAGACATTAACAAGCTCCCTTATGCGCCTTCGCCAATGATTTCTGCATAGCCATTATTTTCAAGATAAAGTGCCAATGATTTATCACCACTTTTAATGATGCGGCCTTTATAAAGAACATGGACGGTATCTGGGACAATATAGTCAAGAAGACGCTGGTAATGGGTAATAACAAGGAATGAGCGATCTGGGCCGCGCAATTTGTTGACACCATCGGCAACGATTTTCAAAGCATCAATATCAAGGCCACTGTCGGTTTCATCCAAAACGCAAAGCTTTGGTTCCAATAAATCCATTTGAAGAATTTCCGCACGCTTCTTTTCACCGCCGGAAAAGCCAACATTTAATGGACGCTTTAGCATAGCCATATCCATCTGCAAATCTTCTGCGGCATCCTTGACACGTTTAATGAATTCAGGAATTTTTAATTCCGGTTCACCGCGTGCACGGCGCTGTGCATTCATTGCAACTTTTAAAAATTCCATGGTTGCAACACCTGGAATTTCCATTGGATATTGGAATGCAAGAAATACACCAAGAGCTGCACGCTCTGCGGGATCAAGTTCTAAAATATTTTCGCCATTATAGATAATCTCGCCTTCAGTGACTTCATAATCATCACGTCCAGCAAGAATATAAGAAAGGGTTGATTTACCTGAACCATTTGGACCCATAATGGCAGCAACTTCACCATCTTGAACAGTAAGGTCTAACCCACGAATAATTTCTGTACCGCTTTCAGCAATACGAGCATGAAGATTTTTAATTTCTAACATATTTTTAATCCTTTATACAGCGGCGCTAAAACAAAGCTGCCAGCCGAAAAAATATTTAACCAACGCTGCCTTCAAGGCTAATATTGATGAGCTTTTGTGCTTCTACTGCAAATTCCATCGGTAGCTTTTGAATAACTTCCTTAACAAAACCATTGACGATAAGAGCAATAGCTTCCTCTTCAGGAATACCACGTTGCATTACGTAAAATAATTGGTCGTCGGAAATTTTGGAAGTAGTTGCCTCATGCTCAAATTGAGCCGTTGCATTTTTTGCTTCTATATATGGCACTGTATGGGCACCGCAATCATTGCCAATAAGCAAGCTATCACATTGGGTGAAGTTACGCGCGTTGGCAGCATTTCTTTGGGCAGTGACTAGGCCGCGATAGGTATTGTTGGAAAAACCAGCCGATATACCCTTGGAAATGATACGACTTGAAGTGTTTTTTCCCAAGTGGATCATTTTAGTGCCGGAATCAATTTGCTGATAACCATTAGATACGGCGATTGAATAAAATTCGCCGCGCGAATTATCACCACGTAGGATACAGGATGGATATTTCCAAGTAATGGCCGAGCCAGTTTCTACCTGTGTCCAAGAAATTTTGGAGTTATCACCACGGCAGTCACCACGCTTGGTTACAAAGTTGTAAATGCCGCCTTTTCCTTCCTTGTCACCTGGATACCAATTTTGGACGGTTGAATACTTAATTTCAGCATCTTTTAAGGCAATCAGCTCAACCACAGCTGCATGAAGCTGATTTTCATCGCGTTGCGGCGCGGTACAACCTTCAAGATAGGAGACGTAACCACCTTCTTCAACTATGATTAATGTACGCTCAAACTGACCGGTATTGCGCTCGTTAATGCGGAAATAGGTTGATAATTCCATAGGGCAGCGTACACCCTTTGGCACATAGACAAAGGAACCATCAGTAAACACAGCAGAATTAAGTGCTGTATAATAATTGTCTGCAACTGGAACTACGGATGCGAGATATTTTTGCACAAGCTCAGGATATTCGCGAATGGCTTCTGAAATTGAACAGAAGATAACGCCAGCGCTAGCTAGTTCTTTTTTAAATGTTGTTACAACTGATACGGAATCGAATACAGCATCAACAGCAACACGCCCACTTGCATAGATATTATCTTCAAGCTCAGAACGCTCATCTTGTTTTCGAACGCCAGCAAGAATTTCCTGCTCTTTAAGCGGAATACCAAGCTTTTCATAGGTTGCCAATAATTCAGGATCTACCTCATCTAAAGATTTGGGACCAACTTGGTTCTTTGGTGCTGCATAATAATACAGGTCTTGGAAATCAACTTTGGGATATTCAAGGCGCGCCCAATGGGGCTCGCTCATATTTAGCCAACGTTGAAAAGCCTGAAGACGCCATTCAAGCATCCATTCAGGTTCACTTTTTTTCGCAGAAATGAAACGAATGATTTCTTCGTTCAAGCCTTTGGGGGCCTTATCTGTTTCAATCTCGGTTTCAAAACCATATTTATATTGGTCAACGTCAATTTCGCTAACCTGTCTTATTGTTTCCTGCACTGCAGGCATAGGCTTATCTCCATCCTGGCCGGGTCAAAGTCCAGCAGTTATTGAAAAAAGCAAAAAATGATATTACAGTTGCTTTATAGAATTTATATAATTGATTAGAATCAAAATTCAATAAACATGACAATAGCACTCAAGCTTTATTTGTTTTTAAAACTATTCTAAAAAAATTCAAGGCTTTTGCGTGATTTTTTTGCTTCTGCTGACAATTTTTTGTGTTTCAGCTAAAAAAGTGTCAATATCATGTAATTCTGTGGTCCAGCCTGTGGAAACTCTTATGGCACCATTGTCATTATGATAATTCATCGCTTTTAGGATAGGGCTACTGGATACTTTTCCTGAGGAGCAAGCAGAACCTGCTGAAACTGCAATTCCAGCAAGGTCATAAGCAATTTGCAATGTTTCAGCTTTCATCTGCGGAATTGAAAAAAATGTTGTATTCGGTAATCGCTCTGTTGCTTTCCCATGGATGATACAATCGGGAGAAATTTGCTTTAATCCCCGTTCAAGGTGATCGCGTAGAATTTTTAGGCGATTATTTTCGTTGTCGTGTCGTTTGATGTCTTCTACTGCTGCACCAAAAGCACTAATCATACCAACGGCTTGTGTGCCACTGCGGTGACCATGTTCTTGACCGCCGCCAGTGAGTAAGGCTTTAGGCATTAAAACGCTGCCCATTGCGATTAACGCGCCAATACCCTTGGGGGCGCCCAATTTATGACCGCTTACAAAGACGAAATCTGCGCCAAGCTCCGCAAGGTCAAGCGGCGTTTTGCCATAGGCTTGCACAATATCGGCAATAAAAACACCGCCAGCTTGTTTTACAATATCGGCAATTTGACCAATTGGTTGCAAGACGCCAGTTTCATGATTGGCATATTGAATACTGACAAGTGGTAATCCAGCAGATTTATCGTGGTTTGCAAGTTCATTTTCCAAAATATCACAATGAATCAAGCCATTTTCATCAACTGGAATAGTAATTATATCTGCTTTATCAAAACGTCCACCGGCTAAAACACAAGGATGTTCAGTTGAACCAATATAAAGCTTTGAAAATAAAACAGGGCTGCGTCCCATCATATACTGTGGAGTGAGGGCGAGTGCCGCACTTTCAGTTGCTCCCGATGTGAATACAATATTATCAATGTTTGCATTAAGGCTTTCCGCTATATGCCGTCGTGCGCTTTGGATGAGCGCTTTAGCTGTTCTTCCCTCGTTGTGAACCGAGGAGGCATTACCAAAATGCTCAAAAGACTGCATTAAAGCAGTTTTAGCAGAATCGCTTAGCGGAGTTGTGGCATTGAAATCGAGATAAATGCGGCTTTTGGCCATTAATTCAATCCATTTATATAAAATTTATGCTTTTTATCGGTTTTACTGCGTAATTTTCTTGAAAAATACATAGCATAACGCCTATTTAACAAATAGCGATATGTTTACCAGTTATCAAACATGATTTTTTTAAGAAAAGTGGATTTTTCCAACAATCTTTAAGTTATTTAAAGTGTGAGTGAGTAAGCGTTAATATTGAGCTGAATAACACCATGCTAATTTAAGATTTAGCGAATTATTGGAGTAATGGATGCCTGAAATTATTTTTAACGGCCCTGCAGGGCGTCTTGAGGGACGCTATCAACCTTCATCAGAAAAAAATGCCCCGATTGCGATTATCTTGCATCCTCATCCACAATTTGGTGGCACAATGAATAATAAGATCATCTATGATCTGTTTTATATGTTTCAAGAGCGCGATTTTACCACACTACGCTTTAACTTTCGCGGTATTGGTCGTAGCCAAGGTGAGTTTGACCATGGAGCAGGTGAATTATCTGATGCTGCTGCCGCGTTGGATTGGGTTCAATCGCTGCATCCAGATTCACGCAATTGCTGGGTAGCGGGCTATTCTTTCGGCTCTTGGATCGGTATGCAATTATTAATGCGCCGCCCTGAGATCGAAGGTTTTATTTCAGTTGCGCCGCAGCCTAATACTTATGATTTTTCCTTTTTAGCGCCATGTCCATCATCAGGGCTTATCATTCACGGTGATGCGGATAAGGTTGCACCGCCAAAAGATGTGCAATCTTTGGTCGATAAATTAAAAACCCAAAAGGGTATTACAATCACACAAAAGACCTTAGAAGGTGCAAACCATTTCTTTACCGGTCGTGTTGAAGAATTAATTGATGATTGTTCTGAATATCTTGATCGCCGTCTTGCTGGCGAGCTTTCCGAACCAAGAATGAAGCGTTTGCGCTAAGTTTTGTAGCCAGCCATCTTATAGGCTTATGGGATGGTTGCATTTTAAAGCTAAAATTTTCTGGCTGCATCTATGCTTTTTTCAGTGTGAAGAAATGAAACATAGGCGCAGTTAAATTTGTAGCTTATCTCTCTGCATAGCTATGAGCTGTTCGCAGATGATGTCGATATTGAATTAATGAGTAAAACTAAATATGCAGCATTTTAAATGATGGATTTTAATAATGCTGACAAAAGGGAGCAATAAATGGCCGTTCAAGATGGCACTGAGCTTGTCTTTTTACCACTTGGTGGTGTAGGCGAGATTGGTATGAACCTTGCGCTATATGGTTATGGCGCTGAAGATGACCGCGAGTGGTTGTTGGTGGATATGGGGGTAAGTTTCGCAGGGCCAGACCTGCCTGGGGCAGATTTAATTTTGCCGGACATCAGATTTTTAGAAAGTGAGCGCCATAATATACGTGGGTTAATTATCACCCATGCTCATGAAGATCATTATGGTGCTGTGCTTGATTTATGGCCAAGGTTAAAAATCCCAGTTTATTGCACTGCTTTTACCGCCGGCATGTTGGAAACCAAACGGCAATCAGATTACCAATCCTATGAAGTACCGCTGACCTTATTCAAAGCTGGCGAGCGTTTTCAAGTTGGTCCTTTTGAGGTTGAGGCTGTTGCCGTTAACCACTCCATTCCTGAACCTGTCTCTTTAGTGTTGCGTACCCCACTTGGTAATGTAGTTCATACAGGCGACTGGAAAATTGATCCAGAACCAACGCTAGGCAATACTACCGATGAAGCTAGGTTTCGCCAAGTTGGTGATGAAGGTGTTCTTGCGCTTATTTGTGATTCAACCAATGCTATGGTTGAGGGCACTTCGCCAACCGAAACAGCAGTTAGCGAAAGCTTGGCAACTATCATTGGCAATGCTAAGGGAAGAGTTGCGATTACAACATTTGCATCAAATGTGGGTCGTATTAAATCTATTGCGGTTGCGGCTCAGCACGCAGAGCGTAAGGTGCTTTTACTTGGACGCTCAATGAAGCGCAGTGTTTTAGTTGCGCAAGAACTTGGAATGATGGAAGGACTTGATCCATTTTTATCGGAAGAGGATTATCCTTATATCCCGCGTGATAAGATCGTTATAATCCTTACAGGATCTCAAGGCGAACAACGGGCAGCATTAGCTAAGATTGCGCGTGATGAAATGCGCGATATTGAACTTGGCGCTGGCGATATGGTGATTTATTCATCACGCTCTATTCCGGGTAACGAAAAAGCCATTATAGAAACGCAAAATCTATTAATTGATCGCGGCGTTGAAGTGGTAACTGAACGTAATGGCCTTGTTCATGTATCTGGGCACCCACGCCGTGATGAATTGCGGCAAATGTACAAATGGGTGCGTCCAGATGTTCTTGTTCCAGTTCACGGCGAGGCAGCGCATTTGACAGCCCATGCAGCTTTGGGTGCACAAGAGGGCATTAAGAAAGTTGCGTCAATTCGCAATGGCGATATGCTTTTATTGGCTCCCGGTGAAGTACGTATTATTGATGAAGTGCCTGTGGGGCGTATTTATAAAGATGGATATCTCCTTGGTGATGAGGATGAACTTGGCATTCGCGAGCGCCGCAAGCTAAGCTATGTAGGCCATGTTGCTGTATCCTTGCTAATGGATAAAAATTTTGATTTAGCAAGTGCGCCTGACCTTGTGGCTTATGGGGTACCAGAAACTGACGGTCGTGGTGAGTTGATGGAAGACTTGCTAATGGATCGGGTTGAAGATGCAATTGGCTCTATTCCAAAACAACGTCGCCGCGATAGCGAAGTTGTTCGTGAATCTGCACGCAGAGCAGTGCGTTCCGCAGTCAATGAAATTTGGGGTAAAAAGCCTGTGGTAACGGTATTTTTGCATCGTAAATAAAATATCTAACACTATGTACAAATAAAAAGCCCTTTTCGTTGATGAAAAGGGCTTTTTAATTTTTGCAATTTTTTAGGCTTATTTGCCTTCTAGCTGTTGCAAGCGATAGTTAAGCAGCCGTGAAAAACGTTTTTCAAAGTTAAGGGTTTCAACGCGCTCAAAATAAGCTTGCGCACGGTCTTGTTTGCGCATGATGCGATTGACAACCTTATTGATGTCTGCTTGTAATTCTTTACAGTCTTTACGATAATAAAGAGAGCGAATAGCATGCTCCATTTCGCTGGCATGGGCGCGAGCGATAATAATGTGGCTTTCTTCATGGCGACGAATATCGCGGTATAAAACATCCCAAATAATGGCAAGTTCAGCTGATCGTGTTGAGTTGCGCTGTTTCCAGCGTGGAAGCAATACGTTAGCCTGAATATCAATGTCAGCTCTTGCAACTTTACAATAGCGTCCATCCTTTACAAGTTTAATATTAGGCACAAATTTTAAGCGCGTGGCACCGGGATGGCGACTACCTGTCGTTTTTAAAAATGGACCTCTCCCTGACATTGAGCGATCAAGTTCAGCCGCAGTATTTCCGGAAATTGTATAAAAACTATCTTTACGATAAATTTTTGATGCAGATGCGGATTGCGCCAAGCAGACAACAGAGAAGGCTGCTAAAATTATTGTGGGAAGCATGCGCATTAACCGATACTCCTGAAATGCGGGATATGAGTAGTTGAGGACAAGTGTAAAATTATTATATAGAAGTGTAATTATTATTGATAAAACAGAATCTCTTAAAAAAAGTAAATTCTATGAATAAAATTTGGAAATGTGCACATAATCGAGAAATTATTTTAGGACCTAAGTCCATATTAATGGGAATTTTAAACGTAACCCCAGATTCTTTTTCTGACGGTGGCCGCTTTAATCAACCAGTTATTGCTGTTCAAAAAGCCAAAGCAATGATTGAAGCAGGTGCAGATATCATTGATATTGGTGCTGAGACTACAAAACCAGGTGCAGAACCGATAGATGTGGAAACTGAGTTAGATAGGCTTATACCCGTTGTAAAGGCTTTGGTAAAGGAAACAAACTGCGTTATTTCGATTGATACCTATCATGCGCAAACTGCGTTTGAATGTGTTGCATTAGGGGCACATATTATCAATGATGTTTGGGGGCTACAAAAGGATGCCGATATGGCTGATATTGTTGCAAAAACCGGGGCAGGGGTTGTTATAATGCACACCGGGCGCGAACGGGTGCGCGACAGTGATGTTATCAAAGATCAAATCCATTTTTTAACAGAATCACTTAAGCTTGCAAAAAATGCTGGTATTGGTGATGAGGCAATTGTGCTTGACCCAGGTTTTGGTTTTGCAAAAACTGTTGATGAAAACATGACTCTGATGAAACGGGCAAATGAATTACATGTCTTAGGCTATCCTTTATTGGCTGGTACATCACGCAAACGTTTTATAGGCAGCGTTGCCCACATAGATATCGCCGATCAACGCGATGTTGCAACAGCAGCCACGTCAGTATTAATGCGCAATCTAGGTTTTGATGTTTTTCGTGTTCATAATATTGAAGTGAATAAGGATGCGCTTTTAATTGCGGATGCTTTTTTAAGGGCTGGCGCATAATGAATGTTGAAGCAGAAAATCCCTATAAAAAAGTTTGGCTTGGCCTTGGTGGTAATATTGGAGATGTGCCGCATAATATGGCAAAGGCATTACGAAAGCTGATTGAAACACAAGATAATAAGCTATTAGATATATCATCTCTATATAAAACACCGCCATGGGGAAATATTGATCAGCCATGGTTTTATAATAGTTGCGCTTTAATTCATACTCGTCTTGATCCGCAGAGTTTTTTGGACCAATGTTTGAAAGTTGAGTTAAGCCTTAAAAGAGAGCGTCTTGAGCGGTGGGGACCAAGAACGATTGATCTCGATATATTGAGTTTTGAAGGGGTTGAATATTTTAAATCAGATAGTTTAACGCTTCCTCATCCACGTATTAGTGAGCGATGTTTTGTATTGTTACCGCTTGTTGAAATTGCCCCTGATTTAAAGATAGGCGTGCACAAAGTGTGTGATCTTATAAAAAAATGTGCAAATGAAGATATTGAAAAAGTTAGCAATGGCAAAGAATGGATCAATTTTTAACTTCAAATGTCTGAATATTGCAAGAATTGAGTTTTTTAATCATTAATGCCTAGAGCTACTCTAGAAGCTTTACGATAATCATTCCATGGGCGTTGAGGAGATCCCGACGCCCATTTGATAATAAACTCTCCATTTTCATTATAAATTTCAGCCGTACCATTAAGTGCAATATCGCGCTTTGTAATCAGTAATGCATTTGCTTTACAACTTTCATTGCTGAGTTTTGGATAGCTCGTGCTGACATAGTTCAAAAATATAATATCTGCTTTGTTGCAGTTTTCCTTTAAAAAATTTGGATTATCGATGATTGTTAGCTGTTTGTTGCTTTCTAAACTTAGATGGCAAATAAATTCTGTGCAGGTAAAACCAAATGGGGCTTGGCTGTTTACTGGTATGATATCTCCAGGTTTTAACTTCAAACTGCTAAGCCAGTTATTGACAAGGTAACTTGGTGTCCTTTCCTGATTGACTGCAAATTTATGGTTGCTAGTAAAAGATGCAACAAGACGGCCATCTTCAGAAATCAATATGCTTGGAATTGGTGAGCTAAAAGTAAGCAACATACCAACACAAAGGGGAATAAGTCCAAGTAGCCTTAATCGCGTTTGTAAGAAAAAAAGTATAATTAGACCCAAAGTTAAAAATATTAAATCATGTTCATTAATTATGTTGGTATTAAAGTCTGGTGAAATAGAGGAAACCCAAAATGCAATTTTTTTTACGATATCGACGCCAGCTCCCATAATTTGTAATGGTAGCCATTCAAGATGAAGTGGCATTAAAACTGCTGCCATAAGTGCAAAGGGCATCACCAATATAGACATGATAGGAAAGGCAAGCCCATTGCCCAAAATTCCAAGTGGCGCAGTATTGTTGAAATGATAGGCTGCAAAAATTCCACTAGCAAAGCCTGCGACTAAAGAGGCTACTGCGGTTGAAACAATTGGCACCAAAACAAATTTATATAGAAAATTCTTTTTAACTATTTTTCCATTTTGTTTTTTCTCTCGATTGCTCCACCAGCCAAAAACCGCAATTAGTGCCGCTGTTGCAGCAAAGGACATCTGGAAGCTAGGTCCAAGAATTTCATGGGGAGAAATAATAATTGTAATCAGTGCAGCAATGGCAATATTTCGCATGGTAAGGGCGGAGCGATCAAATACGATTGCAATCATCATAACGGCAACCATCACATAAGAGCGCTGTGCGGCAACATCTGCCCCAGATAAAATAAGGTAAAATGTTGCAGCAAATAGCGCAATGATGGCTGCTAGCTTTTTAGCTGGATAACGCATAGCAAAAGATGGAAAGCAGGATAAAATAAGGCGAGCCACCACCAAAATCATACCAGTTACCATTGCCATATGTAGGCCGGAAATAGAAAGAATATGGGAGAGCCCAGAAACCCGCAACGCTTCATTAGTATCATCACTAATGCCGCCCCTTTGTCCGGTAATCAATGCAGCGGCCACCGCACCAGCCTCGCCACCAATCGCGTTATTAATCCGTTCGGTCATGTTGCTGCGTAGGGTCGCAATGGCTAAAAAAAGCCGCTGGGTTATATTGGTTGGCGCTGAAACGGAAATTATTTGTGGTTCGCCCATAAAAAAACCTTGGGCGCTAATACCTGAATAATAGTTATGGAACGAAAAGTTATAACTGCCGATGCGTGACGGGCCGCTAGGAGGGCGCAAGCGAACAAGCCCATAAAGTCCATCGCCTATAAGTATATTAGCGGGTAAGCTCCGTGCAGTTAAACGTATCTTATCAGGGGCAAAGGGAAGCGCGGGGTTTTCACTTGCTAAAACTTGAAGATCTAAACGGTAGTCGCCTTTAACGCCTTTATCAAGTGATAATACTCGACCTGTAATCGTGGTTGTTGAGGTATTAGCAATGATAGGTGTATTTTTTCGAATAGTTTCCACCTTGCCTGCAATGGCGCCAGCATTAAAAATGACAAGGGTAAGTGCAAATAAACGCAACGATCGGCTATGACGCAAAAGCGCAAAGATTAGAAGACTTAACAGCAATAATATAAGGAGATAAATTAATGATGGTTCATAGACTAGATTGAAATACCAAATGGAACCACTGCCAGCAATAACCGGTAGAAATAAAAATATACTGCCAAGAGCACCTTCAAAATTATATAAATTGCAAAGTCTGCTGTAAAGCTTAATGAGGCGATCAAACAGCCAGTTTTTATTTTTTGGCGGAAGGTAAGCAATATCGTCCGGAGTATCTATTATCCGTGGATGACTTTGGTTGGAGGGTGTCTTAACATTTTTAGCCAAATGCTGAAGATCCTCCCTTGTTATAGTAAAATTAAATTATTCCCTATTGTCTAATTGAAATGAGATATTACTCTTTTATATCTATATTGCACAGTAATATTTGCTTTAATAAAAATATATTTTAATTTATATTAGTATCTATATTTATTATAATATTTTTAATAGTATAATAATTTAGAACTTTTTCAGATTTTTGTAAGCTGTTGGTGCAAAAATCGTAAATTAGGATAGGGGCCTATGCTTTATTAATGCTTATTAGGCATTAACCTTTGAAGCTTTAACCAATGAAATTGTGCCTGATTTCTTTAGAGCGCCATAGATGGTAAGCATATTGAAGAACGTTTTTCAGTGAACCAAATTTGAATTCAAATTGAATTTTTTACATTTTTAGTCTTATAAACCATTCTTGAATTTTATTTATTTGTAATTAATTTTGACTTGACCGTTGATAAAAAACGATCGGATAATTCGCCGTTGGTCGCCCTTGCTAAAAGTAGCGCCCCTACCATTGCAGATATATCATAGATTGCGTCGTCTTTAGCTGTATCACTGTCTTCTAACGTGGTAAGAATAGCTAAAAGTTGTTCTATTCCCTGCTTAAAAGAATTTTTAATCATTTCGCTGGTGTCATTACGCGAAATATCCATGGCGAGACATGATATAGGACAACCTTCAGCAACATTGTTTTTGTTTTCTTGTGACAAGTAGCCTTCTATTATCGCTTGCCGCGCCGCTGCTTGCGAAGGTGCGTCTTTTACTCTTTTTTGCCATTTTTCGTTTGAAGCGTTAAACACGAGCGAACAAATCTTGATCAATAATTCATCTTTTGAGCTGTAATGCTTATAGAAACCACCATGGGTTAAACCAGATGCATTCATAAGATCCGCGATACTAACTTTTAGCCCCTTTTCTTTGATGAGCTTCGCGGTTGTTTTTTCTATTCTTGCGCGATTTTGGATCATTTTGTCCTTTGAAACTCTTGGCATAAAGCCTCCAAATATTAAATCAAAAAATAAATAAAAACGATAATTTACCCGTAAAATGCATCTAAAAATAGAAATTGCATTAAAATAGATTTCATTTATAATCTATTTAAACAGCCTATACAATTTTAAAAACCAAGATTAATCACAGCTGACTTTCCCCTGTTAAATGGATTTGAGAATAATAAGGTCTAATATGTCGACAGAAAAGTTTTAGCCAAATTTTATGTACATCATCATCGGCAGCGCCATTATTTTAGCTTTGTCTTTGGGAATTCGTCATGGATTTGGCCTATATCTTGTGCCTATGAGCCATGAATTTGGTTGGGGCCATAATGTTTTCAGCTTAGCTATTGCGATGCAAAATCTTCTTTGGGGAATAGTGCAACCTTTTACCGGGGCGTTTTCTGACAAATATGGCGCCAAAAGAACCGTCCTTATTGGCGGTGTTCTCTATAGTTTGGGCTTAATGTTAATGGCCATCAGCTCATCTGGGATAATGTTGAACTTAAGCCTTGGTGTTATTTTAGGGGTGGCGCTATCGGCAACGTCTTTTTCTGTATTGCTTTCTGCCGTTGGGCGTGCGGCACCCGTGCAAAAACGCGGCTTAGCGATGGGCATGGCTAGTGCTGCGGGGTCTTTGGGACAATTTATTTTGCTGCCTTCGACATTGCTTTTAATACAAAACTATGGATGGTCGACATCCTTGCTTATCAGTGCTGTATTAAGTGCATTAATTATACCATTGGCATTTTTATTAAAAAATCCTCAGTCGTCTAAAGGCGCTGCTTCTTTAGCGAAAAATAAACAGCAAGCCTCATTAAAAGAAGTAATTGGTATCGCTATCAAATATAAGCCATTTTTGTTTTTATCTTTAGGTTTTTTTGTTTGCGGTTTCCAAGTTGTTTTCATCGGTATTCATATGCCAGGCTATTTAATTGATAATGGTTTTGATAATACGACGGGCACAATATTTTTGGCGCTTGTTGGTCTATTTAATATCGTTGGAACTTATTTAGCTGGCTGGCTTGGTGATAAATATTCAAAGCCGCATTTGTTAATGGCACTATACGGTCTGCGTGGAGTGGCTATAATTATTTTTCTAACTATGCCCTTAACCACTTATTCGGTATATTTATTTGGCGCGGTGATGGGCATCCTTTGGCTCTCGACCGTGCCGCTAACTAATAATATTGTTGCCAACATCTTTGGAGTGCGTTATTTAACCACCCTTGTTGGCCTTGTCTTTTTTACCCATCAAGTAGGATCATTTTTCGGAGGTTGGTTAGGTGGTGTCAACCATGACCTGACTGGAAATTATACAAATATATGGATTTTTGCAATTTTTCTAAGTCTAGTTGGTGTAGCAGTGCATTTCTTTGTTAATGAAAAGGCTATTATTCATGAATAAATCTCTTAAGCTTTTCAAGTTTAATGCAGCACTTATCGCTCTTGGCTTAGTCATGTTTGCAGTTTATTTGTGGACAAAAACCCCTGATTTATTTGCAAATTTCAATCATGCTTTTTGTCCCCATTAATAAGATAATGAATACGGCTACGCTGAAAGCGTTATCAATCTATGATTACAGTTGAAATGACCACATAAAAGAGTAATTTATTTTGCAGCTATTACAAAATTTGCTTATTTTTCTTTTCTTAACCATATGATCTATGCCGTTATTTTTATTAGCAGACCGAATGATTTTACATCATATGCATTTGTCAGTTAATCGAGCGGCTAAAGAAATAGTATTCATGAGGTTAATAATACCAAATAATAATAATTGCGTGAGAGATGAGCGAGTTTTAAGGTGTCTCTTGAACCCGTTTTGAAATTATATTTATGCTTCTTCTAAGGGCGGAGGGGAGCTAATAAAAAATGCCGCAATAAACATGCGGCATTTTGTAGTTTCAATAATTGACGATTGATAAAATTAGCGTTCGCGTAAAGCTTCGCCAGCTCTGTTGAGAGGCTTTAACAAATAAGCAATTATGGTCTTTTGTCCTGTACTAATTTCTGTTGTGGCTACCATACCGGGAAAAATTGAATATTTATGATCCTTTTCAGGATGGTTTTTATCTTTTACATCAATATAGCTTTGATCTGTCTGTACGTGGACACGATAGTAGCGAACGCGCTTATCTGCTTCATCTTCAATAGTATCTGGTGAAATATAAATAACTTTGCCTTTCATAGATCCATATACGCCAGAGTCATAAGCAGAAATTTTTACATTAGCACTTTGTCCATCATGGATAAAAGCAATGTCACGAGGGGTGATCTTGGCTTCAATTACCAATTGATCGTCCTGCGGTACAATTTCCATCAAGATTCCGCCAGGTGCTATAACACCACCAATAGTAGAAACATTGACATTTTTAACAATGCCTTCTGTTGGGGATGTAATAACTCTGCGGCTAAGTTGGTCTTTTAAGCCTCCGAGGCTTTTGATTAGCGGCTCCAATTCGCTCATGGTTTTGGTATAATCATCTCGTAACGCCACAAGATATTGATTTTGACTAGCGCCAAGACTGGTAGTGAGCTCAGCAACGATTTGTTGGAGACGTAGCAATTCGGTCTTGCTTGCCGCGCCACTTTGCATGAGGGGCTGGGCTATTTTAATTTGTTCCTCAGCGAGATTTAACTGGTTTTGGATATTTGAAATGTTTTCTTTAAATGCACGCCTATTAACCGTGAATAGGTTTGTTTCACGTTGCGTTACCTCTTTAAATTTTAACACATCTGCTGGAAAATCAATCTTATCCGCATCGTTAATTTCCGCTTCAATACGCGCAGCTCGGGCTTGCAGCGTGATAATTTTTGATGAGGTTTCATCAAATTTAGCTTGAGACAATTTCATGTCAAGAGTGGCTAATACATCACCTTTTTTAACTGTATCACCTTCTTTTACTGTAAGATTTTCAATAATTCCGCCTTCAAGGTTCTGAACGATCTGTCCTTTCATTGAAGGAATAACTCGACCTTCGCCTACTGCAACCTCTTGAAGCTCAAAAAGACAAGCCCACACTAAAAAAGCAGCAAGGGCAGTCATCATTATCCAAAGCATTATACGGGCCTTATTCGTTACGCCGTATATTTTGAACATTCCATCACTAAACATATTTTCCCCGCCTTATTTTCTAAATGGGTTTTCTGATGCCTTGGCTGGCTTGATTGACAGCACACCAGAACCCGATTTAGCATATGGGTTGGGCGTTTTTGTGGCTTCGGTAGTTGGTGTTGGCTGCACAGCTTGCTGGCCAGCGCTCATTGCTTTTAATATTTCATCCTTAGGTCCATCCCTAATGATGCGACCATTATCTACAATTAATATCCGGTCAACGAGTGATAAAACTGGATATCTATGGGTAGCAACGATTAGCGTGCGATTGGTTAGCCATTGTTGGAGATTGCGTAAAACTTCAACTTCCGTCCCTTCATCAAGTGATGCAGTGGGTTCGTCAAGGATTACGACGTTAGGTGAACGTAAATAAAGACGGCTCAGCATAAGCGCTTGTTTTTGTCCACCTGAAAGTCCGATACCACTTTCGCGAAGTTTTAAATCCAAACCATGGGGCTGATTTAGTAGTAATTTGTCGGCGCATGCTAGTCGCATTGCTTTTAAAATATCTTCATCGCTAGCTAATGGGCTACCAATAAGAAGGTTATCACGCAATGTGCCGTAAAAAAGGCTTGATTCTTGTAGCATTGCACCAACGTCGCGGCGGATATCTGCAATATCAATAATTTTCATTGGTGTGCCATCAAGCGTAATTTGACCTTGAACAGGTGCAGAAAGGCCAGCAATCATACGCAATAGTGTAGATTTACCAGCGCCAACACGCCCCAACACAGCAATCCGCTCACCGGCTGTGATGGTCAAGCGAGGTATAACTAAGGCGGGTTTTTCCATAGGCCCATAGGCATAGGCAACATTTGTAAAGTCGAAGTTACCTAAGATTACAGGCTTGTGGTAATAATCATTTTTGCTGTCATGATCGACAGGTAAAGTAAGCAAACCATCAAGTGCTTTTTTACCAACGCGGGCATTTTGCAAACGACCCAAAATACCTGGAATTTGCGCTAATGGAGCAATTGTACGACTAGTCAGGATTGAGCAGGCAAGCACAGCACCAAATGACATGACATTATTCAAAATACCATACACACCCGCAACAATTACGCCGACATAGGCAAGCTGTTGTATCATTTGTGAAAAATGCATCAATAGAGCAGCCCATTTGCGCTGTTTCAAGCTGATGTCACCGCTCGTCTTGTTGACGTTATCCCAGACGTTACGGAAGCGTGGCTCTGCTTGTAGTAATTTAATGTCTTCTGCGCGGTAGATAGATTCCATTAAAACTGCGTTACGCAACGCCGCTTCGTCAAGGCCAGCATTTGCTAATTTGGCGAGTGGAATTTGGGCAATGATACCAGGTAAAATAATCAACGGAATAGCAAGAATTGGAATCCAAACTAATGGACCACCAAGCGCCCATATAATTGCCAAGAACACTGTAACAAAAGGTAAATCAATTAATACACCAAGCGTACTAGAAGTAAGCAATTCGCGAATTTGGTCAAGGTCACGTAGCTGCGAAACCAAGGTGCCAGGTGAACGTGGTCGTGCATCATTGCGAATATTTAATGTGCGCGAGAAAAACATACCAGACAATTTTAAGTCAGCAAGTTTTCCAAAATAATCCGTAACTGAGACCCGTGACATACGCATCAAGAATTCCATAACCATTGCAATTGCAACGCCGGTAAAAAGAACCCATAGCGTTGAGAGTGATTGCGATGGAACAACGCGATCCCAAACTTGCATCGCAAAAAGTGAAGTACCGATAGCAAGAAGATTACCAAAAAGAGAGCCAAGCCCTAATTGCACCATAAGAGGCCAATTGCTGGTAAAGATACCCCTCAACCACGATTGCGGCTTTTCTTCAAGATATTTGTCAAGACGGTCATCGCGTACAGCTTCATGACGGTCAAGCAATAAGATTTGGCGTTTTCCAGCCTTAAAAAGCTGATCAAGCGCCACGCGGCGTTCAAAAGACTTTCCATTTACTACAAAATGGATCAAAGCCTGCTTTTCGTCAAAGGCAGTTAGCAAACCTAGTTCTTTGCCAATTTCAATGACGCATGGCAACATAGTATTAGAAAGATTGCTTTCGTCTATGCTTAAATAGGTTGCATTAAGGCCGCACGCCAAAGCAATATCTATAGTAGATTGTTTGGGATCCCCGCCTTTTGTCCAAGCTGCCGCATTGCGCACCAATTCAGGTGAAGATTTTATACTAAGCTGACGCGCAGCTAGAAGTAAAACATCAGTCCATTTTGTTGCATCAAAGGCAGGTTGTATACTGCTAATATTTTCAATTTTATCGGTCATTATGACACCCCGCCAATTATCGTCCGCCTCTTAAACGCTCCACTAGTTCACCAACCGCAGTGTAAGCTTTAATACGTGCGGTCATATAGTCGGCCATTGCTGTAACATATTCACTTTCAGCAATAAAAGTTTCGCGTTCGGCATTTACCACATCCGTTAAAGGACGTTTATTTAATGTATATTGTTGCCAATAAAGATCGCGTGATGTCAAAGATAGAGACATCAGTTGTTTTGAATTATCCATTCTGGCGGTAGCACCATCAGCTTCTGTTTTGGCAGAGCTGACAGTGGTTCGTGCAACGAGCCGCTCATTTTCACTTGCCTGCTTGGCTGCATTTACCTCAGCCTGTGCTGAAGCAATTTGGTGTTTTTCCCTAAAGCCTGAATTTAATGAACCGCTCAATTGCAAGCCAACAAATGAATTATCATTGGTGACATTGCGCTGTCCTGTGGATTTTTGTTGGCTTGCAGCTACACTTACCGATGGGTAAAGTTGTGCTTTTGCAAGCCTAACACGTTCGAGCGAAGCTTTAACTTCTGCATCCGCGGCCAAAACATTGGGCGTATTTTCAATTGTATTGCGTCCACGGCCAAGAGAATCAAGGAATTTTGAGGTTGTTTCCATATTCGCCACTTTTGTAGGGCGGATACCAGTTATTTCAGCAAAACGTCCAGCAGCTATATCAAATCTGTTTTGAGCAGATAAAAGATCCGAGCGAGCACGTTGAATCGCCAAGTCTGCTTGATTAAGGTCAACTGCGTCTGAAAGACCGCTTTCAACACGTTCGGCAATTTTTTCACGTGTGCGTCGCATCGCTCCATATTCGCGTTCCGCAGCAGCAATTAATTCTTGAGAGGCGGATAATTCAACGAAAACCACAGACATATTGGTTGCAACATCTTCAACAGCTTTAGATAAAAGGTAGCTGTCTTTTTCGTAAGTCGCTTTGGCTACACCAATTCGGCTTGAAGTGCGACCAAAATCATAGACTAATTGGGTTACACCTACTGAACCGCGCACGCTTGAGCCGGTTCGGTCACTATTACTTGCGGCATAATACCGGTTATAGCCTGGATCTACACCATATTGAAATGTTGGGTACCAAGCCGACTTTTCAATGGAAATTTGTGCATTGCTCTGGACAACAACAGCTGATGCGCGGCCAATATCTGGGTGGCGCGCGATTGCAATACCCACGGCATCGGTAATATTGAGGTTATCAGTATTGATTGTATGGAGCGGATTGTTACTCGCATTGCTAACATCATTCGCTCTTGCTAATGAAAGAGTCGATTGGGGCGGATTTGCTAATGCTTGCACATTTTGATTTCGTTTTAACTTTAATCCTTGGCAACCTGATAAAGTTAGAAAGCATGCCATTGATAGCGCGCCGATAAATACTTTGCCAGACGAATTGGATAAAGATTTCACTGCAGCTTTTTCACCCCGTTTTGCACTCTGCGATGTCATCATTATTCCTTTTAAAATAAATGTTTTATTCAAATAAATTTTCTTTAATAATTGCCAAACAATTTAGAGTGAGGCAAATATCTTATCCACCATATTCAATATTTGAGGCTATTTATTATTGCAATCCAATAAGATTGTGCAATTTTAGAATAAATTGATAAAAAATCCACTCATGAAATTAGCAATTACAATCATGATGCATTAACCCAGCCCGCTATTTTAAAAACCTACTTATAGTATAATTGCTCATAGAACAAGAGAAACAAAAATAGTTTTTTGGTTTTTATTACAATCTTAGCAATTTACTGGCCAATAGCTTTATTAATCGAAAATGTTCGAGGATTTTTCTATGTTGTGAAATATCTTGCCAGCAGTGTTCCTCGATCAGCCAAATTTATAATGGATGAATGGTTGAATGGTTCCATTTATAGTAAAAAATCTCGCATCCTGAAAAGGCATAGGCATGCTGTAATTTATGGTTTGGTAAGCTAAATGGGGATGTTGCCAATGTTTGTTTATCTTTTTGTATGCATTGGTGGTTTGTTGGACTTTTCTCTTTGGCGTGATGTGTCACACCCCTAGCGCTAGACACCTTAGCTGTTACTTCTTTAATTCCGCGACTTATATCGATCTCTAACCGTTTTGTTTGCAGGGGTTCTAATTTGTTTAGACGTCGTCGGATTCCATTTTATTATATATCAAAGTGTAGTGAAAAATGCTGGGCAGTGCAGCAATCTTCGATTTTGTGTTTTGGAATATGTTACTCCTGATAATGGTTAATTGTCTTTAGAAAATTGCACGCTTTGTAGACAACTCTTTTGTGAGTGGAAGGGATTAAAGTTGGATGCTGTAACAAAGCAAGGTACAAAGTGGAATTTTACTATATTTTTTGGCACGTATTATAATTACAACTTCGAAATAAGGTGCTAGTTGCCGGTTATTTTGAAAGAATTATTAAATTATATTCCTTAAATGTAATGTATTTTTTTATTTGGTTTGGTTAGTTTTTTATTATATTTGAAATTTAAGAAATTTATGTAGTAATATTTTCGAATTTTATTTTTTTATAAATTAGTTTTAATTTATTTATATTTGTTTTTTTCATTTTAATAAAAATATATTGATATTATATGTATTTTTATAGTAAGGATATTTTGATTTTTGTTTATATCGATCATGAGAAATTTGAATTCTTATTTTTGTTCTACGGGGTGTTTGGGGTAGAGATAAGGATATGACGATTTTTCTAAGATAAGTTATCAAAATTCGTTTGGCTGCTGGTTTTGGTTACATTTTGTTACCATCTGGCTTACTAGTTTGTTGAAGGCGGGGAAATATGGCTTCTATATCATTTGTTGGGACTAGTGGTTCTGATCATCAGATCCATTTTGGGTTTGATTCAAATAAAGAAAAGAAAGTTTTGTGGTTTGACATTGTTGATTATGCGCCAGGTTCTCAGGTGCGTTTAATATCAACAAATAATCCAAACGATGTGTATTTTGGGCAATATGACTCTGTTACCGGTTATTGGATGGTTGATCTAACCAGTGGGCCTGCTTTTGATGCAGGTTATTTACCATTTACCATAAGCGTTATTGGGCAAGACCCTGTCGATAGTGCTAATTTGTTTTTTAGGGTTCATGTTCTGCCCCCAATTACAACTGTGCCAATTATCGAAACTTTTACTGATAATGTTGGGCTTCTGCCGGATGGTCAAGGTGAGTTTCCTTCAGGAACCCAAACAGATGATCGCACCATTACGCTTAATGGCAAGGTCGATAGTGAATATTTAAATAATCCTGAAAAAAGCTTTTATAAATTAGTAATTTATCAAAATGGTGTACGCCTTGGTACGGCGAATGTCGATGCAAATGGTAATTGGTCTTATGTGGTCGATGATGTTCTTGAGCATCATACTAAGTATAATTATGAGGCTCGCTTTGAGGATGATGGGGGAAACATAGGCGATTATTCATCTAAGTTTGTTGTTGATGTTGAGTTGTCTATATCTATAGATTCTTTAACTACCGCAGATTTTACTCCACTGCTAACTGGACATATAGGTTTTGAACTTTTACAAGATGAATACGTAACAATAAGCGTAAACGGAAAAACTTATAGTTCTTCTAATGGTCAGGTTGTCGTTGATCAAGAAAAAATGACTTGGTCATTACAAATTCCAGATAGTGATGCTTTAAAAGCAGGAACTTATGAAGTTGTTGCCGCATTGCATAAATCTACAGGGGAAATAATTGTACAGGACAATACTGCAAATGAGTTGCGCATTCTCGATCCGGTGATTCCACCTGTTGTTGAAGGGAATGATGACGAAAAAGCAACCGCGATGACGCTCAGCGAAAATGGGCAGTGGAAAATTTATACTAACGGAACAGTACTCGACCAAAAAGCGACTGATGAAAAAACGTTTGGTACGTTTGACCAGACCCATTTAAAGGGTAAAGATGTATATGGTCCAATTAATAAACCTACTGCTGGAACGCAAAATGGTACATGGTTGGATATAAATCGTGACGGGTACATGGATTTTGTCTCCAACGATGGTAATGCCGAAACCGGTCAGCAGATGTATTATAATATTGGTAATAATACCTATCTATCATATCAAATAGGTAGCCAATATCGAAATGGGCCAGATTACAATCCTAAAGCTAATGTTATGGCTCAATATGCTGGCGTTATTGGTTTTGACAAAAATGGGAATGGTTTTGCAGATATTGCCTATGGCAATATTGCTCCAGGGCGGTCTGGTTTTGTGACGGCCCCAGGAAGCGGTTATACATCTAATCGCACTTGGGATAGTCAGATTGTCAGTAATATTAACGGTAATGTTCAATCTATGGTTAAAGATAAGAATTTTACTGATTCGCGACTTGGGCCATCTAATTTTGATTATTCGCCAAATGCTTATAATGCTCAGCCAGGGCCAGAAATTTCCGGTGTTGATCTTAATAATGATGGCATTGTGGACCTCGTCTATCATGGTGTTAGCGGCTATAGTAAACTTGGTAACGAAAGACCTGATGTTCGCCGAATGAGTAATGATCAGCAACGGCTCGTTGTTGTGTCAAGTGATGGTAAAGATGGTTATTCGACAAGTCAAATTATTGAAGGGGTTTTCCAAAATACTGGTAAGGCAAATTCCACGACAAGTAATGCTATTTCCATGACTTGGGCTGATTTTAACGGCGATGGTTTCATGGATTTGTTTATTGGCCGTGGCAAGGCTCAAGATGGCCATTCTGAGTATGAAAGCCGTATCCTTTACAATGATGGTAATGGAAATCTTGGTTCAACTGCTCCAAATGCCATAGGGACGGCTAATAATATTCATTGGCTAGGCGATAATTTGGAAGGTGGTCCATCAATTGCTGTCGATTGGAATGGCGATGGAAAAATGGATATTATCGAACTACCAGCTTATTCCGCTGGTAACGGTGTATCTGCAAATGGTACCACTGGTACAGTCAATCTTTACACCAATAACTCAACGTCCTCTGGTAATAGTTTTTCGACTTCCAATCTGTTAGGCGGTACTAATACAATAGGTGTAAACGGTACAGTAAATGCGCATAAAAGTCCTGGTAAAAATGATCCTGTAACAGGCGCTGTTGTTGCTGATATTAATTGGGATGGTGCTCAAGATTTGTTGATTTTCACACAACAAGGAAATACAGAAATCGTCCGCAATCAAACAACAATTGCTAAGGGAACAGCATTGCATTTCCGAATTCTTGATCAAGAGGGTATTAATTCATTTTTAGGAAATACCGTTCAACTATACGATTCCAAAGGAAACCTTGTTGCTTCTCAAATTATAAATCCTCAGTCTGGTAACCAAACTAGCGATACGTCAGGTATTGTCAATTTTTACGGACTAGATCCAAATGAGACCTATTCACTTAAATTATTGCGTAATGTGAAAGGTGTGAGTTCGAATATAGATTCAACTGTTAATGAAGCTTGGGGTGGTTTTGTTGCTGGCGAAGCATATGAAGCACATGTATTGACCGCTGAGAGTGGAGATAGCTCAAAAAATGCCAATTTGGGTACCGGTATTGTCGGTACGGGTTACAATGACACATTTTATGCGACTAAAGGGACCGATAAATATGACGGCGCTGGCGGTTGGTCCATAGTGAATGGGCATAAAGAGTGGAGCGATACGGGTGGTCTCGATATTATAGACTTTAAGTTGGCTGGTAATACCGCAGTTAATGTTGATTTAAGTAAGACAACTTACCAAAATACTGGCTTTAATACAGTGCTATTGAAGAATATCGAAGGTGTTGCTGGTGGTAATGGTAACGATACCTTCACAGGTAATGGTCAAGATAATTATTTTAATGGCCGTGGTGGTGATGATACCTTTAATCTCCATAATAGTGGTCATCATACATTGATATATGAGCGTATTGATGTAAATGACGCAACCGGTGGCAATGGTCATGATATTGCAAATGGTTTTACCATTGGTGATTTTAATACAAATGCCAATGCGGATCGTATCGATCTTTCGGGATTGTTGATTGGTTATCAGGATGGCGTCAGCAATATTGCCGATTATATTTCTGTGGTACATCAAGGTAATAATACTATAATTTCGGTTGATATTGACGGTACAGATTCGCAGTTTTCTAGTTCCGCGATATTAACATTGAATAACGTTCTTACAGATTTAGATACTTTGGTGAATAATCATCAGATTGTTGTTTAATTTAGTTGGAGCTCTAACTGAAAATTTGAATTGCTTCCTGCGCTTGTTGGTGTGGGAAGCTTTTTTGTTTGGGTGACCTTAATCTCTTAGAATTGGTTGAGGGCTGAGTTAAGGTTGTTTTGATTTTAGTATACTGAATGCCTATGAGAAAAGTTCTTTTTAATTGAATGCATATTAGTTATTTTAGTAATCAGACGTTAAGCATATTTTGCTATATTGGAGGTCGTCTAGTAATCTTCTTTAACCTAAATATGCGTAATTTAATGATTTAAATGTGAGCGAGCTAAGCTGAAAGGCCTGTTGCGGTCTGTAAAGATTGTAAGCATATTAAAATCATTTTGTGATTCCAAAGCTAAGGGCAGCATTAGTAAATGTGGACAAAACAAAAACGTAAAACCAATCGTAGTCGCTTTATTTTGCCAATCATTACCGTGGCTGTATTGTCTTATTTTGGTTATCATATTTACCATGGCGAATATGGTCTATATTCACGCGAAAATGTTGATGAGCATATCATGGTACTTAATTCAGAGCTTCATAAGCTTGAGACCCAACGCCAGACTATGGAATTGAAAGTTTCATTGTTGCGCGATGGCGAAATTGAGAAGGATATGCTGGATGAGTGGGCGCGCAGGAATCTTAGTGTTTCCAACCCGAATGAATTGACAATAATTACCTCTCAAGGTGATAAATCAAATTAACCAAAATTAGGTTAATTTTAAAAGTTATGTAAAAACAGATACTTATCACTATTGTTAACTGATTTAAAAGACTTGTAACTTTCTTTCTGACAGCGTATTTTAAGGAATACCTATCACAGGGAGTTAAAAATGGTCGCAAAAGCAAAAAAGGCGCCTACCAAGCTTGTAGAAAGCGCTTTGTCTAATGCCATGCCGACACCAAGTCCGGCAGAATTTACCAAAGAAGAAGAGCTAAACGCTTATCGCGAAATGCTGTTGATTCGCCGCTTTGAAGAAAAAGCTGGCCAATTATATGGCATGGGGTTGATTGGCGGTTTTTGCCATCTCTATATCGGGCAAGAAGCTGTCGTTGTTGGCATGCTTAAGGTTTCCAAAGAAGGTGACCAGATTATCACCTCTTACCGTGATCACGGTCACATGTTAGCCGCCGGCATGAGCGCGCGCGGTGTGATGGCCGAGTTAACTGGGCGTCAAGGTGGCTTTTCCAAAGGGAAAGGCGGCTCAATGCATATGTTCTCCAAAGAAAAGAATTTTTATGGTGGTCATGGTATCGTTGGTGCACAAGTACCGATCGGCACAGGTCTTGCCTTTGCCAATCGCTATCTAGGTAATGACAATGTATCATTAACTTTCTTTGGCGATGGTGCGGCCAATCAGGGGCAGGTATATGAGAGTTTTAACATGGCTTCTTTATGGAAGCTGCCGGTTATTTATGTGATTGAAAATAATCATTATGCTATGGGCACTTCGGTTTCACGCGCTTCTGCGGAGACGGATTTTTCAAAGCGCGGCCTTTCTTTTGAAATTCCTGGTATCGTTGTTGATGGTATGGATGTACGCGCAGTAGCTGCTGCGGCTGAAGAAGCTATGGCTTGGGCGCGCGGTGGTAATGGGCCGATTATTCTCGATATGCAAACCTATCGTTATCGCGGCCACTCTATGTCTGACCCTGCAAAATATCGCAGTAAGGAAGAAGTGCAAAAAATGCGCTCTGAGCATGATCCAATTGATCAGGTGAAAAAACGCCTTATGGATAATGGTTGGGCAAGTGAAGAAGAATTAAAAGTAATTGATAAAGATGTCAGAGCAATTGTAGCTGATGCAGCTGAATTTGCTGAGAATGATCCTGAGCCAGATGTTTCTGAACTCTGGACGGATATTCTGGTTTAAGGAGGTTTGCTAACATGTCTATTGATATTCTTATGCCTGCATTGTCACCAACAATGGAAGAGGGCAAAATTTCTAAATGGTTGAAAAAAGAAGGCGATAAGGTTGAGCCCGGCGATACTATTGCTGAAATTGAAACCGATAAAGCCACAATGGAAGTAGAATCTGCGGATGAAGGTATTATTGGCAAGATTCTTGTACCTGAAGGCAGTGAAGGTGTTAAAGTTAATACGCCAATAGCTATTTTGCTTGAAGATGGTGAAACTGAGGCTGATTTAGGAAAAGCTGTTAACCCTGCAGATAAAAATAAGGCTCCAGCAGCAGATCAAGTTGCTGCTCTAAGTGAATCCGTTGTGCAACCGGCAAAGGTTGCTGCAAGTCCAATTGCTGTTGAAGTTGAAAACGATCCTGAAATTCCTGCTGGTACGCAAATGGTTATGACCACCGTGCGCGATGCTTTACGCGATGCTATGGCTGAAGAAATGCGCCGCGATGATAGGGTTTTCCTTATCGGTGAGGAAGTTGCCGAATATCAAGGCGCTTATAAGGTTAGCCAAGGCTTGCTTGAAGAATTTGGTGCAAAGCGTGTTGTTGACACCCCAATTACCGAACAAGGTTTTGCTGGTCTTGGCGTTGGTGCAGCCTTTGCTGGCTTGCGGCCAATTGTCGAGTTTATGACGTTTAATTTTGCGATGCAGGCGATTGACCAGATCATTAATTCAGCGGCAAAAACCCGTTATATGTCTGGTGGACAAATGTCAGCTCCGATGGTGTTTCGTGGTCCAAATGGAGCGGCGGCTCGTGTTGGTGCGCAGCATTCACAAGATTATGCTGCTTGGTATAGCCAAATTCCTGGTTTAAAAGTGGTTATGCCTTATACTGCGGCCGATGCTAAAGGGCTTTTAAAAGCTGCAATTCGTGACGAAAATCCAGTTATTTTCCTTGAAAACGAATTAGTTTATGGCCAACAATTTGAAGTTCCCGATATGGAAGATTTTGTCTTGCCAATCGGTAAAGCTCGCATTCATAAAAAAGGTAATGATGTAACGATCGTATCTTTTGGTGCTGGTATGAAACACTCAATCCTTGCGGTTGATGAATTGGCTAAACAAGGCATTGATGCAGAATTAATTGATTTGCGTACTATCCGCCCAATGGATCTACCAACCATTATCCAGTCGGTCATCAAAACTGGACGTTTGGTAACTGTTGAGGAAGGTTTCCCGCAATCATCTGTTGGTACGGAAATTGCAACACGGGTGATGCAACAAGCCTTTGACTATCTTGATGCGCCAATCATGACGGTTGCCGGTAAAGATGTGCCAATGCCTTATGCGGCCAATCTTGAAAAGCTTGCCTTACCAACCATGGAAGACGTGATTGAAGCTGTAAAAGCTGTCACCTATAGCAATTGATGGAGATTGTAATATGCCAATAAAAATTACAATGCCGGCGCTTTCACCAACTATGGAAGAGGGTACTCTATCAAAATGGTTGGTAAAAGAAGGTGATAATGTTACTTCGGGTGATGTTATCGCCGAGATTGAAACCGATAAGGCTACAATGGAAGTTGAAGCCGTGGACGAAGGCGTGGTTGCTAAAATTTTAGTGCCAGCTGGTAGTGCAGGCGTAAGAGTAAACTCTGTCATTGCTATTTTAGCCGCTGATGGTGAAGATGTTGCAGCCGCAGCAAAGGCAGCTGATGCTTCTACATCAAGTGATGTGGTAAAAGATGTGGCTATTGCAAGTGATAATCAAGCACCGATACAGCAATCAACACCGCAGACTGCAGACGCACAAGGTTCAGTTGCCCAAGCTAATGCCACTCAAGACAATGCTACAGATGGCAATGCGGGCAAAGGAAATCGGGTATTTTCTTCACCTTTAGCACGGCGCTTAGCAAAAGATGGTGGACTTGATATTGCAACCGTTGTTGGTACTGGCCCCCATGGCCGTGTCATTAAGCGCGATGTTGAAGCTGCATTGCAATCAGGTATAGCCAAAGTTGCTACAAACGCTACTAGTAATGCTGCAGCGCAAACGTCAGCAAGCGCTGCGCCAACCATTAGTGCGCCATCAGATGATGCTGTGCTTAAGCTATTTAAAGAAGACGAGTATGAGGTTGTGCCGCATGATACGATGCGTAAGACAATTGCACGCCGTCTTGTTGAATCAAAGCTTACTGTGCCACATTTTTATGTGACGGTTGATTGTGAACTCGACGCATTGTTAAAGCTACGTGCTGAACTTAATAGTGCTGCACCAATGGTTAAAAATGATGCAGGGACTGCACCAGCCTATAAGCTATCAGTTAATGATATGGTAATTAAGGCTGTAGCTATGGCATTAAAGGCGCAGCCTGATGCCAATGTTTCTTGGCTTGATTCAGGGATGATCCGCCATAAGCATGCTGATATTGGTGTGGCGGTGTCTATACCCAATGGTTTAATTACGCCAATTGTTCGTCATGCCGATGAAAAATCTCTTTCTGCCATTTCAAATGAAATGAAAGATTTGGCAAAACGTGCGCGTGAACGCAAGTTAAAGCCAGAGGAATATCAAGGTGGTTCTAGCTCTGTTTCCAATATGGGAATGTTTGGTGTTAAATCATTCTCGGCAATTGTTAACCCGCCACAAGCGACCATATTCGCAATTGGCGCAGGTATTCAGCGTGCTGTAGTTAAAGATGGTGCTTTAGCGGTTGCAAGTGTCATGTCGGTAACAATTTCTACCGATCACCGTGCGGTTGATGGTGCTTTGGCTGCACAATTGGCACAAACATTTAAAGGGTTGATTGAAAACCCAATGAGTATGCTGGTTTAAAATCTTAGGCGTGAGTGGGCTCCACTCACGCCTTATTTAATCAAAAGCATTCCGGCTAATTTTTTTGATGGAGTAGAAGCGTGTCAGCAAGTTATGATGTTATTGTTATCGGCTCTGGCCCAGGTGGTTATGTTACGGCTATCCGCGCTGCGCAATTAGGCTTTAAGACCGCAATTGTTGAGCGTGAGCATCTAGGTGGAATTTGTCTTAACTGGGGTTGTATTCCAACCAAGGCACTTTTGCGTTCGGCTGAAGTCAAGCATTTAAGCGAGCACGCTAAAGATTACGGTCTTACTCTTAATGGTACAATGAGTGCTAATATTGATGCCGTTGTAAAACGCTCACGTGGTGTTTCAGCTAGATTAACTGCTGGTGTCGGCTTCTTGATGAAAAAGAATAAAATCGACATTATTTGGGGTGAGGCTAAGCTTACCAAAGGTGCAAAAGGACAAGAACTTGCTGAAATTATTGTTGGCAAGCCCTCAAAACCTGCCCATCAGCCACAAAATGCTGCGCCTAAAAATATTTTGGGTGAGGGTACCTATAAGGCTAAGCATATTATTGTGGCAACGGGTGCACGCCCGCGTGCATTGCCGGGAATTGAACCCGATGGCAAATTGATTTGGACCTATTTTGAAGCAATGGTGCCAAGCAGCATGCCTAAATCCATCGTTGTTATGGGATCTGGTGCGATTGGTATTGAATTTGCGTCTTTCTATCGTGATATGGGGGCGGAGGTTACCGTTGTAGAATTAATGCCGCAGATCATGCCCGTGGAAGATCAAGAAATTTCAACCATTGCTCGTAAGCAGCTCGAAAAACGCGGTATCCGAATTATTACTGAGGCTAAAGTTACTAAGGTTGATAAGGGCGCAAATTCAATTACGGCGAATGTTGAAGCCAATGGTAAAATCGAAACTATTACAGCAGACCGGTTGATTTCAGCTGTTGGCGTACAAGGCAATATTGAAAATATCGGCTTAGAAACTGTAGGTGTTAAAACTGATCGTGGTTGTATCGCTATTGATCAATGGAGCCGCACTAATATTGAAGGTATTTACGCTATTGGAGATGTTGCGGGTCCGCCAATGCTTGCCCATAAAGCAGAAGAAGAGGGCGTTATCTGCGTTGAAAAAATTGCAGGTCTCAAAAATGTTCATCCGCTTGATAAGGGTAAAATCCCTGGTTGTACCTATTGTAACCCTCAGGTTGCATCAGTTGGTTTAACCGAGGCAAAAGCAAAAGCGGCTGGGTTAGATGTTCGGGTTGGGCGCTTTAGTTTTGCTGCTAATGGTAAAGCCATTGCTCTTGGTGAAGATCAAGGCATGGTCAAAACAATTTTTGATAAAAAGACTGGCGAATTATTGGGCGCTCATTTGGTGGGGCCAGAAGTCACAGAACTCGTTCAAGGTTTTGTTATTGCAATGAATCTTGAAACAACGGAAGAAGAACTTATCCATACGGTATTCCCACATCCAACCCTTTCTGAAGCAATGAAGGAAAGTGTTTTGGACGCTTACGGTATGGTTTTAAATGCTTAAAGTTATATAGATCATATCAAGACCAAAGCGGTGATATTAACATTACTTTGGTCTTGGCATTCAATAAAACGTGGGATATATGCACAACTACTTGTTGTTGACAGAGATTATATCTATTTAAAGTGATAAAATGAATTCGCTTTAATTTCGCATAATGCTTTGGTAAATTGGCTCAAGCAATTGCCGGAAGAGGAATAAAAATGGTTACGGTGCTCAATACTGTTGCTCAAAAACGAGCAAGGCATCCTGAAAAAGCGCATAAGCCGGATAATGAGGTTTTAAAAAAGCCAGATTGGATTCGGGTAAAAGCACCAACCTCGAAGATTTATGCAGAAACTCGTGATATCGTTCGCACCAATAAGCTGGTTACCGTTTGTGAAGAAGCGGGTTGCCCTAATATGGGTGAGTGTTGGCATCAACGTCATGCCAGTTTCATGATTATGGGGGAAATTTGTACACGCGCTTGTGCATTTTGTAATGTAACCACTGGTATTCCTTTGCCGCTTGATGATGGTGAGCCTCAGCGTGTTGCTGATGCAATTCAACAAATGGGTTTAAAGCATGTGGTGATTACCTCTGTGGATCGTGACGATCTTGCTGATGGTGGTGCTATGCATTTTGCTAAAGTCATCAAGGCAATTCGTTCAACCAATCCACAAACCACCATTGAGGTACTAACCCCAGATTTTCGTCATAAGGATGGCGCATTAGAAATCGTGGTAGCTGCTAAGCCTGACGTGTTTAACCATAATTTGGAAACTGTTCCATCGAAATATCTCAAGGTGCGCCCTGGTGCGCGTTACTTCCAATCTATTCGTTTACTGCAAAAGGTAAAAGAGCTTGATCCGTCTATCTTTACCAAGTCTGGCATTATGGTTGGATTCGGCGAAGAGCGTAATGAAATATTGCAATTGATGGATGATTTACGTTCCGCCGATGTTGATTTTATGACGATCGGCCAATATTTGCAGCCAACGCGCAAGCATCATCCGGTTATTCGGTTTATAACGCCGGAAGAATTTAAGTCCTATGCTACAATTGGTAAAACCAAAGGCTTTTTGCATATGGCATCAAGCCCATTAACGCGTTCATCACACCATGCTGGTGATGATTTCGAGATGTTAAAAGCAGCCCGAGCTGCTCAACTTGCAGCCAAACGCTAATGCCTAGAATTTCAACTAAAATGATTGTCGCACATAGGCCAGATCAGATGTTTGATCTGGTTGCTGATGTAGAAAAATATCCTGAATTCGTACCGATGTGCGAAGCGCTGATTATTAGACAAAAGCGCGAAAAAGACGATAAGGTATTGTTAGTTGCCGATATGACAGCTGGTTATAAGCTCATCCGTGAGACTTTTACTAGCCAAGTTTTACTTGACCGCAATCAAGGTATCATTGATGTAAAATATATTGACGGGCCCTTTAAACATCTTGAAAATCGTTGGACTTTTTCTCCACAAGAGAGTGGGGAAGGGTGCGATGTTGATTTTTATATGGATTATGAATTCAAAAACCGCATGCTAACAATTTTGGTTGGATCGGTTTTTGATATGGCTTTTCAAAAAATGACATCGGCATTTGAAAAACGCGCCGATGAGATTTATGGCAACTCTTAATTGCTGATAATGGTACTAATTCTAACAAGAAATATAATAAAAGCTCGGAATATTTTGGGTGTTAATATAGGGGCTGAGCCTAGTGAAGATCAAAAAAAGTAGTGTAGGTCTTTAGATCCGAAATTATATTTTTACCTTAATCATATCATTTTGCTTATTGTATAACTTATTTGGTTTGCTAACGCATAACCATTTTTAGTTGCTCATTTTAATTTAATTAAATCAATGTGCTAACTTAGGGCTCTTTTATTCTAATTCATATTAAAAATGTGAGAATTGGGCTTTTTGATAAAATAAAAAGCCAGGCAAATATCAAAATTTGCCTGGCTTTTATTCATTCAGCAAGAATGTTACTTATTCATTGCTTTTTGTAGATTTTCGTCAACTTTATCGAGGAAGCCTGTCGTGGAAAGCCATTTTTGATCTGGGCCTACTAATAAAGCAAGATCCTTAGTCATGAAACCTGATTCAACTGTATCAACGCAAACTTTTTCAAGAGTTAATGCAAAGTCTTTAAGTGCTTGATTATTGTCTAACTTTGCACGATGAGCAAGACCGCGCGTCCACGCAAAAATAGAAGCGATAGAGTTTGTTGAGGTTTCTTCGCCTTTTTGATATTGGCGATAATGGCGGGTAACTGTACCGTGAGCCGCTTCCGCTTCAACTGTATTACCGTCGGGTGTCATGAGAACTGAAGTCATGAGGCCAAGTGAGCCGAAACCTTGGGCAACAATATCAGACTGCACATCACCATCATAGTTTTTACATGCCCAAACATAGCCACCAGACCATTTAAGAGCAGAAGCAACCATGTCGTCGATAAGGCGGTGCTCATACCATAATTTGCGTTTTTCAAATTCTCCCTTAAATTCTGCATCATAAACCTCTTGGAATATATCCTTGAAGCGACCGTCATAAGCTTTCAAAATAGTGTTTTTGGTTGAAAGGTACACAGGGAAGTTGCGTTGCAAGCCATAATTTAATGATGCACGGGCAAAGTCACGAATGGAATCATCGAGGTTATACATAGCCATTGCCACACCAGAACTTGGCGCATCATAGACATCATGTTCAATAACTTCACCATCTTCGCCAACAAACTTGATTGTTAGCTTTCCTTTACCAGGGAAACGGAAATCTGTTGCGCGGTATTGATCGCCAAATGCATGGCGACCAACAACAATTGGTTGAGTCCAACCTGGAACAAGACGCGGAACATTTTCACAAATAATCGGTTCACGGAAAATAACGCCACCTAAAATATTACGAATAGTGCCGTTTGGCGACTTCCACATTTTCTTTAGCTTAAATTCTTCTACGCGTGCTTCATCCGGTGTTATGGTTGCACATTTGATGCCAACGCCATATTTTTTGATAGCATTTGCAGAATCAATTGTTACCTGATCATCGGTTGCGTCACGATTTTCAATTGAAAGGTCATAATATTTCAAATCAACATCAAGATAAGGGTGAATTAACTTGTCTTTAATGAGTTGCCAAATAATCCGTGTCATTTCATCGCCGTCTAGCTCAACAACAGGATTCTCAACTTTGATCTTTGCCATTAAATGTTCCTCTTCGTTAATGTGATTAATTTCTATAGCATTGGAAAATGGTTAGTAAAAGTACAAAGCGTATTATAACGGACCTTTGAATACAAAATAAGCACCAAGGCAGATGAATGAGAAGCCGACCAAATGGTTAAGTGTGAGTTTTTCACCTAAAAATGCTACTGAGAAAAATGCAAATACAATCAAGGTAATGACTTCTTGTATTGTTTTTAATTGCGCTGCTGAATAAACGTTATGCCCCATACGATTTGCTGGAACTGCAAGGCAATATTCAAAAAATGCGATGAGCCAACTTATAAATATAATCAGCATTAGTGGGCGATTTGGGAATTTTAAATGGCCATACCAAGCAAAAGTCATAAATACATTTGAAGCTAATAGCAAAAGAATGGGCGCAATATATGGCAATGCTGGCATAGTGATTCCGATCTGGTTTATTTTGCGCCAAGGATCGCAGATGTGTTTATGGTTGCAAATCAATTTTTCGAAATCTATTTGAAGTTATGATAATCACCAGCCTACATGATGTAAAATATTGGGGCTGGTGTAGATAGTTTAAAGCAGCTATTGGTATCTAATGAATAAGTGACTGCGTTAAATTTACCTTTGATAAGTAAAAAGTGGAGTTCATTAAGTATTTCTTTTAAGGATTAAAGGCTCGTTCTACAGCGGTTTTAACAAGCGTAAACAGGAACACAGCTACGCTTTATTTCCGCAAGCTGTGAGAGGAGATAGCTTCCCGCCTTGAAGAATAAGCGTTTTAACTTATCGGCGGTCAAATTGAACTTGATGAGAGTTATTTGGTTGGTGTGGCTAAAGGTACAAGAATATAGATCTTGTGGTAAAACACTCATATTCAAATTGTCAGAATGCAATCGAAAAAATAATGCTTTTGCGTTTCCCTAATACCTGTACCAAACGCTTTATCAATTATTAAGCAATCGATCAAACCAAATTTCATTGTTTATACAAACAATTTGAAGCCTATGATGATCTTGATGTGTCTGAATTTCACCGTGAGCGGATTAAGCATTTGAAACCTTCGGGCAAAAACCTTTGTGGATGAGCACATTCATGTCAATGAAGTAGAGCTATTCTAAAGCCTAGCCAAACGACATATGCGTCATTTTATGGTATTTCAAAAGAGCATTTATACCTTTACTTAAAGAAGTGTGAGTGGCGCTTTAACTGCCTATCAATTCGGAAATTGATTTAAGTATCGTCAAGTTTGATAAAATAATTATACGTAATTATTATCTATATTATCCCATTATTTTTATTCAATTTAATAAATATGTTGTTTCTAAAATTTGTATTTACAAATTTATAGATTGTTATGTTTGTTGTAATTATTATATGTGATTTCATTATTGTAGTTGTATATTGATGTAATTTGTAAAGTATCTAATTAAAATTTACTAATATTATTATATGATATTTAAGATATTTAAATATTAATAATGTTTAAAATGTTGTATTTGTGCATTATATGATTTTTTTACTAAAACTATATTGATTTAAGATATTTTGAATGGTAGATAACTGTTAAGCGTTAAAGTCGGGGGCGATTTTATTTATTGAGTTGAAGTAAATTATTTATTTCTATTAATAATTGAAGTTAAATTTTTGTTATTTGTTTTGTCCAAGTAAATATTAATTCATTTGAACATTCAATTATAACCCATTCGGGGTGTCTGGGTTGTTTCAACAAAAATCCTTTGATTTTCGTGAAGTGTTTTTAATTTGCCAGTGATTTATCAGTGGCAAATTAAAGTTCTGCATTGGGTGTGCAGAATTTCTTAAACTGTGCTTAGAATTAGGAGTTATCAAATGAAACGTATTATTTTAAAAACTTTGGCTACAGTCAGTGTTTTGGCAATGGGTGCGGGCTTGGCTCAGGCTCAGTCAACTAGTCCAGCAACTGCTGACTTGCAGGTTGAAGTTAGTATTACTACTGGTTGTACTGTAAATTTCCCTAATAATTCCGGTAACGTGAATTTCGGCACTTATTCACGCATTTCAACAAATTTAGTTGAAACACGTGAGGTCGTTGTGGATTGTAATGGTGGCAACGCGGCTAATGCTGGTGATTATAGCTTGAGCCTTAGTGAAGGTAGTAATTCTGCAGCGTCTGGTGGTTTGCCTGTAGGTCGTAAACTTAGCAGTGGTACTGGTGTAATTGCTTATGATGTTTATAAGGCAGTTAACCTTTCATCGCGTGCTTGTGGTGGTGAGCGTTGGGACGCAACCCGTCCATTTACTGGCAATATTGACAATAGTACTGGTACTATGAATGGTTCGGCTTCACATTATTTTGCCATCTGTATTCCAGCTATTCCAGCAACTCAAACGCAGCCAGCGGTTGGTACTTACACTGACGCATTGGTTGCAACTCTTACCTACTAATAAATATTGCTTCCATTTGGAAGCTTTGGGGTGGGAGTGTTCTCCTACCCCATTTTAAATTTCTTTTTAAGTTTGGTGGATAAATAGATGCGGATATTGGCTTTTATCATAGTTTATTTGGCTTTGGCGACAGGGGCGGTGCAATCGCAGGAACTGGCTAATGGTGTGAGTTTAACTGTTATGCCTTTGGTTTTGGATGTGAAACCACCTAAAGTTGCAGATAATATTATGGTTCGAAATACAAGTCGTATGCCAGTTCGTCTGCAGGTTCGTGTTTTTCGTTGGCAGCAAAAAGGCGGTAAAGATTATTATGCGCCAACAAATGACGTTGTGATTACGCCACCATTTGTTTCTGTTAAGCCTGGTGGCGTCGCTACGGTAAGAGTGTCACGCGTTGCTAAGGGACCAGTATTGGGTCAAGAGGCTTATCGGGTCTTTGTAGATCAGATTCCACCTTCTGCCTTGCGGACCAATAATGCCGGTGAATCCTCTGCTGGTGTAAGTATGGTGTTACGTCAAGTTGTACCCGTATTTTTTTCTCCTGGTACGGGTGGTGTAGCTGCTTCTCAAGCCAGTATCTCATTTTTTGCTCAGCCGGCTTCGGGTGGTTTTAACATCACTGCAACCAATAGAGGAAGTAATCGTATTCGTATGGCCGACGTTTTCCTTCTTGCTGGAGGTCAAGTGATTGGAGCTAAGTCGAAGCTCGTCGGATATGCTTTGCCTGGATCTGATTTTCGATTTTTTGTTGCCACTAGGGGTGGCGGTAAGCCTGATAGAATAAGGTTTACATCTGATGTGGGGCAAATTGAGTATCCTCTGCAATAAGGAGCGTGATGTTTATTTGATTTAATTTCGTTCAAATTTGTTCGGGGCAAGTTAGATCGAATGGCATTTTCGGAATATCTAAAATTTGAGTTCCTATTGGGGGCATATAGGATGAAATGTGAATATAGCAAAAAGGCGGGACGTAAACTGCTTTATAGTTCCAGTCGTATGGCTCTTTTATTGGCAAGTGGTGCCTTTTTGGGGTGTTTTGCTTCAGATGGCTTTGCTCAGCAGATAAATGATGATGTGCAGTGGATGACTTCTGATGAAGTAGCTTCCTCTAATTATACCAGTGCAACTAATGTCCATAGCGGATCTGTTGATGAGTTAGAGGCTCTTAGTTATCAGGAGGGGGAGTCTGTCGGTGCTGCTGTAGACGGTTTATCTAGTCAGCAAGCTGATGCCTTTGTTGACGTTACTGTTAATGGTGAGACCCGTCCTAATTTGATCGCAGTTCGACAGTTAGCCGACGGTTCATTCATTATGAATGCCGATGTACTTCGTGGGATCGGTATATTGCCTCAACGATCTGCCACAAACAACGATGGGTGGGTTAGCTTATCTGCACTGAAGAATGTAGAATTTACATTTGATCCCCGCACTGAAACATTAGCATTTATTACTACTGATCCTGATGCCTTGGCTCCTTATGCCTTAAGTCTAAATCCATTAGCTGCTGCTGCTCGCTCTGGCGGTTCAGAAGGTGAAATAAAGCCACAGTCAGATTTGGCAGCTGTTTTGAACTATAATATTTACGCCGATTCTGGGCATGAAAATTTTAAGGATATTTGGGATTTTCAAGGCGTTTCCGCCACAATAGATGGGCGTGTCTCGGGTAAGTTTGGTACATTTTATACATCTGAATTATTACGCTATTCATCTCAAGGCTTTGGTCGTGATAGAAGCGATGCTATTCGCCTTGATAGTTATTGGACGTATTCTGATGAAAAGCGTATGATGACTTATCAAGTTGGCGATTTGATAACAAGAAGTGTTTCGTGGTCGCGCTCTACGCGGTTAGGCGGTGTTCAACTGCGTAGAAATTTTGATCTCCGCGACAATCTTGTTACAATGGCATTGCCTGAGCTTTCGGGATCTGCAGCAGTTCCATCAGCTGTTGATCTTTATATAAATAATGCTCAGCGCGCGGTTTCAGATGTTCCAACCGGACCTTTCTCTTTGACAGATATTCCTGTTGTTACTGGTGCTAATTCTGCGCGACTTGTCGTTCGTGATGCCATGGGGCAAGAGTCTGTAAAAGAAATTTCATTTTACGCTTCAAGTGATTTATTAGCCAAAGGTTTATGGGATTTCGCCGTTGAGGCAGGTGTCCCACGTACTAATTATGGTAGTAAGTCTGGTAGTTATTCCAGTGATTTCTTTGTTTCAGGTACTACTCGTTATGGTTTTACAAATAGTTTGACTGGTGAAGCACATGCAGAAGCTGGTAGTGATTTCTTTAATGGCGGTTTGGGTGCTGTTTTCACTATTGGAGACCTAGGTCGTCTTTCTGTTGCGGGTAGTGCTAGTAGTTATAAGAGTGAAACAGGGCAACAACTATATGCAAATTTACAGTTGGAGCGTTGGGGCTTTTATTTTAATGCTATGACGCAAAGAACTTATAGCAACTACAATGATACGGCCTCAATTGTCGATCGTAAAAATCGCGATATTACTGAAGATATTGATTGGGAAAATATTGATTTTTCTAATGATAGTTATCGTGCTATTAGCCGAGCCTCTACTAGGCCTGCCAAAGCTGTTAATCAGTTGTCTTTAAGTACCAATCTACGGTTTGATCCTGCTACGATTACACTAAGTTATACTGAGGTGGATTACTGGGATCAAAAGGATTCTAAATATTTAAGTGTGTCCAGTAGTCGCAGTTTTGGGCATGGAATTTATGGTTACGCAACTGGATTTGTTAATCTGAAAGATTCTGACGCCTATAGCGTTTTTGCCGGACTTTCTTTTACCTTTGACAAAGGATATAGCGCTTCCACAAATGTTACTACAGACCATGAAGGATCTCGTTTTACGTCACAAGTGGCTAAAAGCCTCGGTGGCAATGTTGGTGATTATGGTTGGGCAATTCGTGATACTGAAGGTAAGCGCACACAACGTGGAGCCGATGGACAATACCGTACGTCTGTTGCCTTGTTAGGTGCATCCATTGATCAGTATGAAGACACTTGGCGTGCAACAGCAAGTGCGGCTGGCGGGTTGGTCTTTGCCGATGGTGCTTTAATGCCTACGACACGTATTGACGATTCATTTGCCGTTGTGAACGTTGGTGTGCCTGATGTTGGTGTTAAAGTTAATAATCAAAAATATGGTACGACATGGCGCAATGGCAGATTGGTAGTTCCAGATCTTCTTTCATATACGACATCTAATATCTCGTTAGATATGAATAGTTTACCTCCGGATGCTATTGTGGATAAAACCGATGAAGACGTCCGTCCAGCAGCGCAAAGTGGTGTTGTAGTGCACTTCGGCGGTGCAACAGGTGATCAATACTTATATGTTTCTTTAAAAGGAACTGATGGTAATACGATTGAGGTAGGATCTTATGCGCAAGTCGCAGGATCTGACGTTGGTTTCGATATCGGTTATGACGGACTTGCTGTTATACAACTTAATCAGATTAGCTTACCGGCAACACTTCATATCTTGGAAAAAAATGGCAATACATGTGAAGCTGTTATTGAAGCGTCAGTTAATCCTGGGTTGCAGTCAGGTAGCCAAATTATTACCTGTCGTCCAATGGGGCGTGCAAATCAAAGGTAAGTTTCATGCTGCTTAGCACATAACGTTTATAGATTTAAATGAAATTGATGGTTGTTAAGAAGTAAAACAAAATTGGTAATTCTTATAGTGGTTGGTTGAGTTGCTTAGTTTGTAATGAGTTACGTCACTCGGCAAATATTATTTTAAAATTTAGCAATTCTATTTGATTACGGATTATTATGAGAGGAATGTTGGAATTATGAATTCAAATGGGGCTACACTAAAAAAGAAAGCTTTTTGTTATGGTTTAGTGGCTACTTTATTTTCTTCTATGTTAGTTTTTCCTATTCATAATGATGCTTATGCTCAAAATGCGTGGCAATCTGGTAGGATGCTGTGTACACTCGGTGGGTCTTCAGTTATTGATTTTGGTGATATTAGCGGCTTATTAATTAAAGAGGGTAGAGCTGATAGTGATCTTAAACCCACCTGTACTAGTGATTTTTATCAAATGGCTAATAATTCATGGTTTGCTTCGGGTTCGGTTTGTGTCGGAATTGAATCTCTAGAAAGCGGACAGAGTGCTGATCCTAGGTATCTTTATCTTGATGGCAATCCTGCGTCAGAACATAAACTTATGTATAATTATTATTTAAATAATCTAGACGATGGCGCTAGAGTAGGTGACGGCGTTCAGGTGCCAGGAGTTTCTTTATCTACTCAAGAACCATGGCGGGGGACGGGGACTCCGTCAGGGCCTATGGATGTTAATTTGTGGTTTAATTTATTCGCAAATTTTAATTTTAATCAACCTAATTTACCTGCCGGAAAGTATTCCAATCAATATAAAGTTACGCTGCGTTCTGGTGCTGGTGGTGGAAGTGCGGGTGGAAGAACTTCATGTGCAAATTTTCCCGATGTATCGCCACCAGTTACAATTAGCGTTACTGCTCGGGTATTACCGTCATGTCAATTTAGAATTAAACGCCACATTAACTTTGGTATGCATACACGATTAAACGCGAACATCGTTGCTTATGGTGAATTGGGGGTAGTGTGTAATCTAAATGCACCCTATGAGATAAAGTTGGATGGTGGGCGAAACAAAAGTACTACCGATCGTCGCATGTCTAAATTTTCAACGGGATCTGTTTTTGATGACACAAAGACAATTGGCTATGATTTATATTTGCCCAATACACAAATGAATTGGGGAAATACTGAGGGTGTTGATACCTATAAGGGGATCGCAACTGGGGCTGAACAGACAATAAGAATTGATGGTAAGATAAATCCAAAAGGAAATTTTACGCCCGAAGTCGGAAATTATCGCGATAATGTTGTTGCAACAATTGTCTATTAGATACGTTTCATGTGGTAATGTATTGCTTAGCTGTGTTGATATTTAGAATTCCTAAATGATTTAAGCTGTGTTTCTATGATCTTTTAAGGATGAATATCATAGTTGGACTAGTTCTAACAGATCAATGATGTTTACTCATTGAGTCACTGTACTTAGCCAAAAAGAGCCATCATTATCGCAGTGGCAATGACAACCGTTTATATATTTTGATGCTGTCTTATAAAAAGCAGTAGCAATATACCTAGGTGGGATTTGCCTACAATCTTTGCTAGCTAGTACGCAGTCTTTGAGCGTTTTGATGGTTGGTCATGCTAGAATGTATTTGAGCCGATATTTGAATCTACATCAGATGAGCTTGATTATGAATATATGATGGTTGATACCATGATTATCCCCGTTCATCGTTACAGATGCGGCAAAAAAAGGCTCAAAGTCAAGCCATTGGTAAATTAAAGAATTGATGGACAATTATAACCGTTCCTTTAATAGACGCTTTGGACAATGTGGTGCGGTTTACCTTCTACTGAGGGAATCGTTTGATACGATTTGTCTTCCATGATTGATTAAATATAGGGGCTAACACCTAAGATTGTGATTTAAGGATGATGTTGAGATCATCTAGCAGTTGTTTAAGTGTTGCCTCTATTTAAAAATCCTGCCCTAAGCTGCTCTAAAAACTACTTTCAAATTGTGTTAGCCCTCGATGTTTAAAAACAAGTAATTGAGAACAAGATTTTTTTAGCGGCAAGGCATCTAAAATGGGTAGTATTAATTCTACATATAACTCTTTTCGGTATCAATCTCTAGCTCTACTAACTTTCGATAGAGAGTAGATCTACCAATTTTTAAACGGCGTGCTACTTCGCTAATACGTCCTTGATAGCGTGTCATAGCGGTTTTTATTACTATGCGTTCAAGTGCATCGAGAGAGCAAATATGACCAGTTTTATCAAAGAAAAAATCATCAGAACCGGAGCTTTTGGTTTGCTCTTTGGTTTCGGGTTCTGAAACTTCGCCTTTCACAAGTTGCGGGAAATCAGCAATGGATAAAAGGGGCCCAGAGCTTAGTAGTACGGCGCGAAACAATATCCTATCTAACTCGAGAATATTATCAGGCCAATCATATTGCGATAGAAAATTAATAGCCGAACTTGATAGCCCAGAAACATGCGAATAGCCTGTCTCTGTTATAATATGAATTAAAAGGTTTTTTGCAATATCGGTTATATCTTCTCGCCGATTTCTAAGTGGAGGTATGGATAATTGCCTTTGCGCGAATAGTTTATAAAGTTTTTTGTGAAATTGCCCCTCTGCTAATATTTCATTTATTTCAGGGGTCGTCGTCGCAATCAATCGTATATGGTGATTATTGTCGACGCCGAGTTTAATTAACCGATCATAAAGAAAATCTTGCGCCTTTTGTGTAAGGCTTTCAATGTTGAGAAAAAGTAGTGTCCCGTTTGAAAAATTATCGAGTGCTCTTTCAACGTTACGTTTCCAATCCTCTGCATATTCTTCATGATTTAAAGAGTAGCGGCATTGAATATTACGCAAAGTTGCACTTTCATGCCCGCTTTCCCTATGCATTATAGTTGCAATACTATTTCTGCCCGTCCCTTGTTCTCCGGTTATTATGACATTGTGTTCGTGTTCGACAATGTCTTTTGCCACCATGACTGTGGTCTGCATAGCAAGGCTGTTCACCACCAGATCCGAAAAGTGCAGATTGCCTTCAAAGCATCTGTGCATGCTTTTAATCTCGCGCTCTATAGCAGCACGTTGCATAGTATTTTTTATCGTCACCATAAGGCGTATATCTGAAAACGGATCAATGATAAAATCATTTGCACCAGACTCGATCGCACGAGCTAAATCTCTACTTTCATCCTTGTAGGACACAATAACGATCGGTGAGCGGATCCCAGCCGTCCTTAATGTATCAATGAAATCTAATCCATTAATATCGGACATCTGCAAATCTAACAGTGCTAAGATAATATTGGGTCGTCTTCGAAGTAGGTCTAACGTATGATAGCCACTACTCGCTTCGATTATGCGGTACCCCTGATTAATCAGCAACTTGGAAATACGTTGCCTACGACCTAAGTCTTCCATGGCAACTAAAATTGTACTAACCATTATATTTAATACTCCTAGTTACCAGTATAACGGTTTGTAGATAAATTAGTTGCATGTGAAGCCATATCAATTCTTTATATTTTAAACTACGTATTTCGTAACTGAGGCGATTGCATATCTTAAACACTTCTTGTTCATCACATGAGAACGTGGTTATCCATTATCTGCTGCCGATAACATAGTTTTGGAAGCGTCAATTTTAAGTGGAGGACAGGGATGGTCCTCAAATGGATGAAATTTATCAAAATTATATAGCTTGATTATATATTTTGTTTAACTAAAATATTTAAATCTATGATCGGACACGCATATTCTTTCCTATTGATGAATAAATGCAACAGTTGGCACTTTTTTAACGAAATATTTAAAGTTTCCATTGCTTTGAAAAAAAACAGAATTATTTAATAATCTATTGTTACTTTTATAACGATGATAAACAGTAAAATAAACGCTCTAAAAAATTATGACAAAAGTTGCACCAAAAAGTTGAAACATTGTTTAGAATGTTCCTATGAAAGAATGCAATCCATTATTTTAGCCCAATATTGGGAATAGTTGTTTTATCCATTATAATTGCCCAAATGGGTTTGGAGTAAAAAATGAAGTTTTTAATATCCCTTGTCTCTACTGCAATAGTTGGTTTTGCGCTCAGTGGTTGTATAGCACCAGATATGAATGGGCCAATAAACCCTGTTGTACAGCCGCAGGTTAGTCGTGGCATTGAAGGACAATGGATTGATTCAGAAGGTGTTGCTTTTTCTTCTTTCCGTAATGGGATTTTTGAAACACGATCGATTGATACACAAGAAAAATTATCAGAAGGCAATTATGCAATGACGTCTCCGGAGATGGTTTCTCTTGAGATGAGGTCGTTGGTACGGGGTACGGTGTCACGCGTAAACTGCGCTTTATCAGGCTATAGTAGATTGTTATGCACGACCGAGTCTGGTTCTCACTTTACTTTAACAAGGCAATAAGCCATCTTAGATCGTATCAAATTGCATTTTATTTTATCCGTATTATCCTATTGAGCTAGGCATTGGAGTGTCTAAATGTAAGGCTTTTATAATTTTGACAAATTTTCAGATATCTCTTAAAACTTGATAAAAATTACCTATTTAAAGAAATGTAATATTCACTAGTTTTATAAAATAATGAAAGTTTCAATATTATGCAGCCAGCGCGTAAGTCAAAAATTGGTGTCCTTCTTGTTAATCTTGGGACACCAAATGGAACAGACTATTGGAATATGCGTAAATATCTATCGCAATTTTTATCAGATAAACGTGTTATTGAATGGCCAAGTTTCGTTTGGCAGCCGATCTTACAAGCCATTGTTTTAAGCGTTCGCCCTAAAAAATCTGGCGCAGCTTATGATCGTGTTTGGTTTAAGGAAACCAATGAATCGCCATTACGCCATTATACGCGCTTGCAAGCAGAAAGACTGGCAGCGCAATTACAAGATCTTAACAATGATGACACCATAGTCGTCGATTGGGCGATGCGTTACGGACAACCATCGATCGACCAGGTAACGAGCAGATTATTACAGCAAGGCTGCGATAAGATTGTATTATTTCCGCTTTATCCGCAATATTCAGCAACAACCACGGCAACGGTGAATGATGCGTTTTTTGACGCTTTAAAAACCCATCGGGTGCAGCCAGCTATTCGTACAGTGCCGTCTTATCCCGATCATCCTGTTTATATAGATGCTTTGGCACAATCTATTGATAATCATTTGGCAACACTCGATTTTACGCCAGATGTTCTGGTCGCTTCCTATCATGGTATTCCACAAAGTTACGCAAAACGCGGTGATATTTATCCGCAAGATTGCGCAAAAACCACCAATGCTTTACGGCAAAGAATGGGCTTAGGGGAAGATAAGCTGCTAATGACCTTTCAATCGCGTTTTGGTCCTGAAGAATGGTTGCAGCCCTATAGTGATAAAACAATTGATGAATTGCCCACAAAGGGGATAAAATCCATTGCGGTGTTTAATCCAGGCTTTGTGTCTGATTGTCTTGAAACCGTTGATGAAATTGGCCATGAAGCAGCCGAAAGCTTTCATGAAAATGGCGGGGTTAATTTTTCACACATTCCATGTCTCAATGCGAGTGATTTGGGTATAAAAATTATTGAAACACTCGTGCGTCAAGAATTATCTGGGTGGGTGAAATAGGAGAAACATAAATTACAGCTTAGGGGTAGCTCCCCTAAAATATTTAAAAAAGCAGTTTTATCTTTTCATCGCTATAAACTAAAAACCCCGTAACTTTTGTTATGGGGTTTGTTTTAAATTGCAACTCTTAGTTTAGTTGATGCTTTCAACTTCAAAAAATCCATTTTGATAAGATTTTATCCGTACAGTGGTGCCTTCAGGCAAATCGGGCCCGATAATATTCCATAATGAATCGCCGATTCTTAAACGGCCTTTGCCATTGATGATTGGTTCTTCAAGGGTGGAGACGTAGCCAATTAATTCTTCAGTGCGATTATTTAAAAATGGTGCATCAGTCATTTTGCTTTTTTGGTTAAGCTTGACACCGATTAATACGGTGATGACTGAAAAAATAATGAATATAAAAAGCTGTGTTTGCCACATTGCAAAAATTGGAAAATGACCTTCTAACAACCAAACAACAATTGCTGTTGCAATGGCTGCTAAGCCAAACCACATAAGATAGACACCGGCGACAAACAGCTCTAAGACTAGCAATATAAAGCCTGCAATAAGCCAGCACCAATAACCAAGTATTTCAAAAAAATCTAACATTCAGCCTATCCATTTGCATATTTTAAGACCTCTAAAAGGCGATGAAATAAAATAACGTTGTAAATTGCTTTTTATCTTAAATTGGCGGTGTTAAGAAAAATTGCAATATCAGTACAAAATTAATTATATATATCGGCGTTAAAGCTAATATAAATGTTAAATTTTATACTCAGTGAAATATTTTAAAAATATCTTACAATTTAAAAGCGAATAAGGTGAAAATATGGTTATATAATATCTCACCTTAGTCTTTGTAACTACATCTGATTTTTGTAAAAACCGTATGTTAAATACCTTGATTGGTAAAGCTATATACTCTGCAAATTGTAAAATAAAAAATCAACAGAGTATAATCATAAACAACTATTTAATGTTTATTCGTTGTCAAAACCGGTGCGTCTCTGCACTGGCTTGGTTGATGGCTTTGAATCGCCGCCAAATACTTCCTTGGCGATGGCACCAATGCCTCCAAGAGAGCCAATGAGCGATGATGCTTCAAATGGCATTAACACAATCTTATTATTATTGGCTGAACCGATTTTGCCTAAAGCTTCGGTATATTTTTGTGCTACGAAATAATTGATAGCCTGCACATCGCCTTCGGCAATTGCCCTAGAGACTGCCTCGGTTGCCTTTGCTTCCGCTTCAGCCAAACGCTCACGCGCTTCAGCTTCACGGTAGGCAGCTTCTCTTTTACCTTCAGCTTCCAAAATTTGCGCTTGCTTCAAGCCTTCTGCGCGCAGGATATTTGCGTTTCTGTCACCTTCAGCTTCAAGTACTTGTGCACGCTTATCGCGTTCTGCCTTCATTTGGCGATTCATCGCTTCGGTCAAATCGCGTGGCGGTTGGATATCCTTGATTTCCACACGGGTCATTTTTAGGCCCCATGGATGAGCGGCAACATCAACCACTTGCAATAGGCGGTCATTGATGATGTTACGGTTAGACAAGAGTTCATCAAGATCCATAGAACCAACAACAGTACGAATATTGGTCATGGTTAGATTGATGATTGCGTATTCGAGATCAGATACCTGATAGGCAGCTTGTGCAGCGTTAAGCACTTGATAAAAGGCAATAGCATCAACTGACACAGATGCATTGTCTTTGGTGATAACTTCTTGGGTTGGGATATCAAGAACCTGTTCCATGATCGAAATTTTCGCCCCGACGCTGTCGATGAATGGGACGATGAGGTTAAGGCCTGGTGCCATTGTTCGTGTGTAACGACCAAAGCGCTCGACCGTATAATTATAGCCCTGCGGTACCGTTTTAATACCTTTAAATAAGGTAAGAATGATAAGGGCAGCTAAGATAATAAGGGCGATGCCCATTCCTTGTAACGCCATAATACATTTCTTTCTAAGTTAATTCGTTCATGCTTATAATGCTGTTTATAAAATCATTATCGTGCATTGTTATAAGTGCACTTATAAATTCATATTTTTACAATATAAAAAAGCAGAAAATAAACATTTTACTCTCTATTAACTATTTTTTTGTTTGAAAAGTGATTGTGTGGCTATGAAACCCTCTTAATACTTACAATTATATCAATTGAGGTGATTAAAATTGCAACGTCCGCCATCTAAATGCTCCGTATTTTTACCGCGGCTGATTTGCTTATTAGATCAAAATATGGTTTGGCATAAATATCAGTTCGCATTTTAAGTCATTATTGCATAAAGGGCTCCATTATGAGCAAACCCATCACTATTCGCCGCAAAACCGCCCCACAAATTCAAGCACAAAAGGGGCAGACACCGATTGTGTCCTTGACGGCCTATCATGTTTTTATGGCACAGATTGCTGATCAATATTGTGATTTCCTGCTGGTTGGCGATAGTGTCGGAATGGTTGTTCATGGTTTATCTTCAACAATTCCCGTTACACTTGAGATGATGATCACTCATGGCCAAGCTGTCATGCGTGGTACGCAAAGGGCTATGGTTATTATTGATATGCCATTCGGCTCTTATGAAGAATCGCCTGAACAAGCCTTTCGCAATGCGGCGCGTATTATGCAAGAAACTGGTTGCGGCGGGGTTAAGCTTGAAGGAGGCATGAAACAGGCTGCAACCGTGAAATTTTTAACCGAGCGGGGCATTCCTGTCATGGGGCATATTGGATTAACTCCGCAATCTTTTAACACCTTTGGCGGCTTTAAGACGCAAGGGCGTAACGAAGAAAGCTGGCAAGAAATTGAAAAAGATGCAAAGGCCATTGAAGAAGCTGGGGCTTTTGCGGTAGTTATTGAGGGTGTGGTTGAGCCGTTAGCTAAAAAAATAACCCAAATGGTTGCAATTCCAACAATTGGTATTGGCGCATCTAATGCCTGCGATGGTCAAGTATTAGTTATGGAAGATATGCTCGGTATGAGCAATCATAAAGCTAAATTCGTGCGCCAATATGCAAATTTTGAACATGCGATGGACAGGGCTTTTGCCCAATATGCTGAAGATGTTAAAAATCGTGCCTTCCCTAGCGAAGATGAGGTTTACCGCTAAATTTTACCAGATTGACAAAAATATGTGTAAAAGGGCAAACGTCCTTTTACATCAATTTAAAAAAAGAGTTTGCGTAGCTGACTATGCAGGTTCCTCAAAAGCTTATGATACTATGTGCAAAATGAATTTTATATGGATTGTATTATTTCAGAGTAAAAAATTTAAGATAATACTTTCTAATCTTTGATTTAGTTAAGTGCCAAATTGCAAGATGAACAGTATAGCACCGCAATGCCAATATCTTACCTTAATCATCGTGTTTTTAAAAGCTAGCTTGTGAAGCTCTTATTTAGCATCTTTAAATTATATGGATAGATTTAAAAGAATTGTGTCAAACTGTTCAAAAACCGCGTTAAAAGCGATCAAAGGCAGCCGAGTAGATCATACCTCTATAGCCAATTCAGATAAATTTACGCCTATAATAGCTAGGCTGACTCTAATCGGCGACATTTTTGTATTGACCATTTGAAATATGAATTGGCATGAAGACAAGTCTTTATTAATGGCATTAAAGAATTCGCCAAATTCATGCTTAACAAATTAAAAGATATTCCCAAAAAGGCGTTCTATTTGCACTGAAAAATGTGAATGAAGATATTATAACCATTCTTCCGTTACTCATGCAAAAATCTAGTTAAAACTGCCAAGGGTAAATTTTCTGAAATATGCGACATTAGTGTTAGACGCATCTTGCTTTTAGCGTAAAAAAAACGAAACACAGCCACATAAACATAGAATCATAATATTCATAAGGTCTAACATGAGTAAAAATTAGCTTTAATCAAAAACAAAAAGGGAGATAGCCGAACTGACTAACTCCCTTTAATATCATACATCAATTAAATACTATCCGGCTGCACTTTCATCATCTGCTTCAGGACCAGTATTTTCTAAGAATTTTTCGGCGATAAGTCCTGCATTTTGTCGTAATGCGGCTTCAATTTCATGAGCTGCTTCTGGGTGTTCCCGCAAAAATTGCTTAGCATTTTCGCGACCTTGACCAAGACGCTGAGAATTATAGGAAAACCATGCACCTGATTTTTCAACAATACCAGCTTTGACGCCAAGATCAACAAGTTCACCAACTTTTGAGATACCTTCACCGTAAAGAATATCAAACTCAACTTGTTTGAATGGGGGAGCTAATTTGTTTTTAACCACTTTAACACGGGTTTGATTGCCCACAACTTCATCACGATCTTTTAAAGCGCCAATACGACGAATATCCAAACGAACAGATGCATAAAACTTTAGTGCATTACCCCCTGTAGTTGTTTCAGGTGAACCAAACATAACGCCAATCTTATGGCGGATCTGATTGATAAAGATAACCATACAATTTGAGCGTGAAATTGAAGCGGTTAACTTACGTAATGCCTGGCTCATTAAACGAGCTTGCAAGCCAGGGAGGCTGTCACCCATTTCGCCTTCTATTTCAGCTTTTGGTGTTAGAGCGGCAACAGAATCAACAACCAATACATCAACAGCACCAGAGCGCACCAAAGTATCGGTAATTTCTAATGCCTGCTCGCCAGTGTCTGGTTGAGAAATCAAAAGATTTTCAAGGTCAACACCAAGCTTGCGAGCATAAACTGGATCAAGCGCGTGTTCTGCATCAACAAATGCGCAAATGCCGCCTAGCTTTTGGGCTTCGGCTATGGTGTGCAATGCCATGGTGGTTTTACCAGAACTTTCTGGTCCATAAATTTCAACAATACGCCCCTTAGGCAAGCCACCTACACCCAGAGCAATATCAAGGGATAAAGAGCCAGTGGGAATGGTTTCAATTTCTACAACTGTATCATTTTGCCCAAGACGCATGATCGAGCCTTTGCCAAATGCGCGCTCAATTTGGGACAGGGCAGCATCTAATGCTTTTGTTTTATCCACGGTATTATCCTCAACAAGTCGTAACGTTTTCTGAGACATCTTACACCACCTTTTCAGGATTTTTAAACCCTGGATTGATTATTCACATGAATCATTTGTACATGATTTGTTCTTTTTTTGCAAGGGGATTCAGATATTGAAAATATTGTATTTTTAATTTTTGTTCTATTGATGTTCTTTTTGGTGAGGGTGTAAATAGATTAGTGATTGAAGCCATATCTCTTTGATGTTTTCATGCAGATATTGTTTTTGCTTGCTATAATATGGATAAGACAGAATCAATAATCTGTTTGTTTGGTATTTTTAATGAATAAGATTGCCTTTTAAGTTTAAGCATTTGGGTGTTTAATTGGCGTGAATTGATGGTTTCAATTGCTTAATTAGGCTTTCGGGATTGATTTTTCCGGCAAGTGCTAACATCACCAGTGATGTACGCCCCATGGGTTTTAACTCAAATTGCAATGTTTTAGGGTTATTTATAAAAATAATTATTTGATTTTTAGCTTGTTCAAAAAAACTTGTTTTTTTGGCAAACGATAGCCATCCAGGCAGACCATTTGCCCATTCTTCTTTTAATTGAACAGGTGTTTTATTTTCTCGTTTTGCTTGTGCATTGATTATTTTATTGGTTAAACCATAATCTTTAAAAACAAATGATCCGTTATAGAAATTATATCTTTGAACTTGCCCCAGCATACCTAGCGCCATGCGCGACTTATCAATTTTTCCATGATCATTTTCACGCTGTAGGGTTAGTACAGTGAGAAGCGAGTCTATGGTTATGCCATCCATCTTTAATTGTGCATCTAGCTTTCCACCCTTATTGAGGGTTAGATTGAGTTGATCGAGCTGTAATAAGGCATTTTTGCCACCATATGCACCATTCAGGATAAGACTACCATTGGCGCGGCTGTATCCCATATTAATAAGATCTGTTCGCGATGTACCAACTGGAAAATTCTTGACTTCAACATTAATGTTGGCAATTTTAATTTTAAACTTTACTGGATTGTCGCGTATCGAGCGCGTTAGTCTAATTTCACCATTTTGAAGCGATCCGAGCGGGTTATTCTTATCATCGAGCAATTGAACCGATTTAAAGGTTCCTCTGTCATAGCTAAAGCCAATATTTTGGTTATATATCCCTTCATTAGGCGGTAGGGCTGCGCCATTAAGCAATATTGTATCGGCGATTAACGTACTTTTTTCGTATCGATAAAATACTTTATCGATGATTACATTGGAAATTAAAAATCCGCCATGGGGAATAGCTCTTACATTTGTAAATGTTATAGTTTTAAATCTTGTGTCAGGTGTTAAAACATCACCGCTAATAATAACATCTTTTAGGGTTATATTTTGCTTGTCTACTGCTATACTTGCAACGGTTACGATAGTTTTGCGGTCAAAACTTTTTTTAAAACGATCTAAAAAAGCCTCTTTATTGAAAGGCAGGTTTGATGCAGTGGCCGTTGATTGCTTGTCTAAGCTTTGTGCGTAACTTAATGTTATGTTAAGAAAAGTTATTACTAAAAATGCCTGTATTATTACATTAAAAACTTTTTTCATGAAATTAACCCGCATGCATTGGAATTGCAGTTTAGCTTTTTATCTTTCGACAACAATTCAAATGGTATTGCTGCAGACATAAATATAAAGCAAAAGTAATGTTTTTATTAAGCATAGAAGTAAAACTTTGCAAACACACATTATTTAACATCCATATTATAAAATGTGTGTTTAGGGGCAAAGCTTTTGACAATATTAAAGAATAAGTATTTTGACTGTATCGCCGATTTTTAAAGCAGGAGCATCAATTTCATTAACAATAAGACAATTTGATTGTGCCATAATCTTCATAAGCGATGAATCTGCAGATGCCGCTGGCGTCACATGCAAAATACCGTGTTCATCGCTTTTCATTGTAGCACGTATATAGTGACGACGAGGGCCATTTGCTTTAAGTTCTTTAGTTAATTTGGCATTGATTATGTGTTGAGTGGTCTGATTGCCGCGCATTTTGTCCATCATCGGCAATAGAAAAAGTGTTGCTGTGACTAGGGCAGAAACCGGATTGCCTGGTAGCCCTAAAACGAGCATTTCATTTTCGTTATTATTGATACTGCCAAACATTAAAGGCTTGCCTGGGCGAAGCGCAATTTTCCAAAAATCGAGTTCCATTCCAGCTTTTTTCATGACTTCTTGCACAAGGTCATAGTCACCAACCGAAACCCCACCACTTGTAATGAGTATGTCGGCTCTTTGTTGTTTTGCGGCAATAATCGCGGAATGGATTTCAGCGCGATCATCGGCGACGATACCAAGATCAATAACCTCACCACCATTATCCATCACAAGTTGTGCCAAGGCATAGCCATTTGAAGCAATAATTTGACCTTCACCCGGTGTTGTACCAGCTGGTACCAATTCATCGCCAGTGGATAAAATAGCAATGCGAGGTGATCTAATAACGGACAAAGTGTCATAACCACTCGCTGCCGCAAGGCCTATTGCTGACGGTGTTAGTTTGGTGCCGATTGGTAAAATAACATCGCCTTTTGCAAAATCGCCACCCGCAGGACGAATATTGGCGTGAAGTGCTGCATTTTGGGTTAATTCAATAGTTTGATTGTCAAGTTTTGTAATGTTTTCTTGAATGATAACAGTGTTGACTGAATCTGGAACAGGGGCACCGGTAAAAATTCGGATCGCTTCACCAGCATTAATCTCACCATGGAACATGTGCCCTGCTGCGGCTTCACCAACGATTTTAAATTTTGTTCCAGCAGCAATTTCTTTATCAGCCATGACCGCATAGCCATCCATTGCTGATGAATTAAACGGCGGTTGTGTAAGTTTGGCTATAAGTGGTTCACTTAAAAAACGCCCACCCGCAAAGCTGATATCAATGGTTTCACTTTCTAAAAGAGTTGCCTTGTTGGTTAACCTGTCAAGGGCTTCATCAACTGTCATAAGTGCCATTGTCTATCCTATCTCATCATATGATTAAAATAATCAGTTACAACTTTATTGGAGAACACGACTATTTCATCTAAAGGCTATTTAAAAAACAACAATTCAAGCTAACATCTAATTTAATGACCGGAAAGCCTTAGCAAAATAAACAATTAATTAATCTTGCTGACGTAGCCAATTGCCTGATTTGCCGCCAGTTTTCTCACTAAGTTCGATATTAGTGATCGTCATCGACTTATCAATTGCTTTAGCCATGTCATAAATTGTAAGGCAGGCTATTGATACGGCTGTCAATGCTTCCATTTCAACACCAGTTTTGCCTGTTAGAGCAGCGGTTGCTTTAACCCTTATGCCTGGAAGAGATGTGTCTGGTAGTAAATCAACACTTAGCTTTGTTAGCATAAGTGGATGACAAAGAGGAATGAGATCAGATGTCTTTTTAGCCGCCATAATACCGGCAATGCGGGCTGCAGCTAGCACATCACCCTTAGCAATACGGTCTTCAGTAATAGCGATAAGTGTTTCATTCGCCATGACAACACAACCTTCGGCAACGGCCTTTCGTTCTGTTTCATGCTTTTGGCCAACATCAACCATGTGGGCAGCGCCATGCTCGTCAATATGAGTTAGCTTATTTGACATATTAAATTCCTATCGCTTATTTTAAGCTTTAAATGCCAAGTAGTTGACGGGTCGCTAATGCAACATTATCTTGCCGCATAAGGCTTTCACCGATCAGAAAATTTTTGACATCGCTTTTGGTTAATCTCAAACAATCTTCATGGGTAAAGATACCACTTTCACCAATTAGAAGTTTGTCTTCAGGCACCATTGGAGCAAGTCGCTCGGTCACTGCGAGATCAACATAAAAATCACGTAAATTACGATTATTAATCCCTATCATTTCCGATTTGAGTTTTAATGCACGTTCCATTTCCGCTTCATTATGCGTTTCAATAAGAACATCCATCCCCAGTTCAAAAGCTGTGTCTTCTAATGCTTTTGCACAATCATCATCTATCGCAGCAAGAATGATTAAAATGCAATCTGCGCCCAAAGCCCGTGCTTCATATACTTGATAAGTATCAAATAAAAAGTCTTTCCGCAATGTTGGCAAATGGGTTGCATTGCGTGCTTGATTTAAAAATTCTGGCCTACCTTGAAATGATGGAAAATCAGTGAGCACAGACAGACAAGCAGCGCCGCCTTCTTCATAGGCTCGAGCGAGAAGTGTTGGATTGAAATCCTCACGAATAAGCCCTTTTGAAGGACTTGCTTTTTTGATTTCAGCAATTAAACCAAAAAGGCCCGCAGCATTTTTTGCCTTTAATGCATTAATAAAGCCACGGGGGGCTTCAATATCTATAATTTTTGCCTTTAAATTATCAAGTGAAGTACAGGCTTTTGCTTGGGCAATTTCCTCAAGCTTATAGGCTTCAATTTTTTTTAAAATATCACTCATAATCAAGATTCTTGTCGATTAGAAACAGAAATAAGATGTTCAAGTTTGCCAAGCGCTTGCCCCGTATCAATGCTTTCTTTTGCAAGCTCCACGCCATCGGACAAGTTGGCTACCCTGTCGGCGATAATAAAGCTTGCAGCTGCATTTAATAGAACTATATCGCGATAGGCACCTTTTTCTCCTTCTAAAACGCGTTTTAAAGCAGCAGCATTATATTCAGGGTCACCGCCCTTAAGATCGTCTTTGCTAACTCTTTTCAGTCCTACTTCTTCAGGAGTTACGATAAAGCGAGAAAAAGCACCATCTTTTATAGCAACAACTTCTGTTTCACCAGATGTTGTTAATTCATCCATCCCATCACCGTGAACAACCCATAATGATTTGGAACCCGACGCTTGTAACGTGCGGGCAACAGGCTCAAGCCAATAAGGTGAAAATACCCCAATTAATTGGCGTGTCGCGCCAGCTGGATTTGAAAGGGGGCCTAAAATATTAAAAATAGTTCGTGTTCCTAATTCCACACGGGCAGGGCCTACATGGCGCATAGCGGAATGATGTGTTGGTGCAAACATGAAGCCAATGCCAACTTCTGCAATACAAGTAGCAATTTGATCAGCTGTAATATCAATATCAATGCCCAATGCTTTCAAGGCATCTGCTGCACCTGATTTTGACGATAATGCACGATTGCCATGTTTGCCAACTGAAATTCCTGCGCCTGCTACCACGAAAGCTGTTGCTGTTGAAACATTGTAAGAGCCAGATTGATCGCCGCCAGTCCCAACAATATCAATAATATTTTCGGGGGCTTTAACGGGTAACATTTTTGCCCGCATCGCTTTAACTGCGCCGGTGATCTCGTCAATAGTTTCGCCCCGCACCCTCAATGCCATTAAGAATGCGCCAATTTGAGACGGCGTGGCTTGGCCCGACATCATAATTGTAAAAGCCTGCTCCGCTTCATCTTGAGTTAACGGCGCAGCCGTTGCAACTTTATTGATAAAAGGCTTTAGATCGGCCATGTTTCTTGTCCACCTATGGGTTTAGAATACGCTGGATGATTGAATTATTTGCTTGAACCGGATGCTCTTTCTCAATTGCAAAAAGATATTGAGATAGCACATCTTGCTTTAAAGATAAGCTAAGCTGCTGCTTCATGGCTGGATCAAGAGCATCAGGGCTAGTACTTGCCGGTTCAGTAGTGCTTGTAACTTTGAAAACAAGCTTTGTCTGTTCATTTTCGCCAGGAGCTATGCCGGTTGAGTTTGTTGGACCGCTAAAAATAGCAATGAGTGCTTCTTTACTAAGATTTAATCCTGCACCTGTTCGACTTAAAGCCTCAGCTTTCTCGACTTGAATGTTATTTTCATTGGCAATTTGTGCAAGGCTTTTACCTCTAGCAAGCTCGGCATTGAAGCTTTCTGCTTTTTGCAAAACAAGACGGTTCATTTCTTGTTCTTTCCAAGCGGTGATTGCAGACTGCCTTACCTCATCAAGTGTGCGCTCACGGCTATTTATAATTTCGTCTGTTTGATACCATTGGACACCTTCATCGCTGATAAGTGGATCTGAATCAATACCTATAGTTGCATTAAAAATGCCACCAATTAGGTTCTCCTTGTTAGGAAGATTCTCAACGGCTTTCCCTTCAATATCGTTGCCCTCAGCATCAATAATTACGCTTGTTATTGGTAAATTATGCTTTTGGGCAATTTCATTTAAAGAAAGACCTTCAAACTGTTCATCAGCAATGGTTTTTACCAAAGCAGATAAATCTTGACGAGCTTTTTGGTCTGCCAATTGTTGACGGATTTGTTCGGCAACGGCTTCAAGTGGTGCAACCGCGCTAGGTGTAATCTTAATTACGCGAACAATTACAGGTCCTTGTAAATCATTTATGACGGGAGAGATACCACCTTCTTGCAATGGAAAAACCTCTGCTGATACCAATGATGGTAAGTCGGAACGGGTGAGGGGACCTTTTCTAATGGCATCGATGCTTAGATTGAGCGAGCTTACCAATTCATCAAAGCTCATACCACTTTGCAATTTTTGTGCAGCCGCATCGGCTTGCTGACGATTATCGAAACGTAATTCATCAATAATACGTGTTTCTGGAGATAAAAACCTAGAGGATTCCTTTTGATAAAAATCCTTGATCTCGTCCTCTGTGATCGCTGTCGGATTAGCAAAATGTTGCGCTGTTAAAGTAACATATGTTGCTTTCCTATATTCAGGAGCGCGAAAATTTGCTTTTTGAGTTTCATACCAAGCAGCAAGTACATCTTGAATGGGCTCTGGCACCTCACCAATTAGTTTTGGTGTTACTGCAACATAATCTATATTTCGTAGTTCGCGATTATTAAGTACAAGTGCGGAGTAAAAGACATCAGGCATAACAATATTTTGGCTCACCGCTTCAATAATTTGGTTGCGTATGCCAGTTTTTGCCAATTGCTCAAAATAGGTTTTTTGTGAAATACCTGCTTGATTGATAAATTGGGCAAACGCTTCTTTGCTGAATTGACCATTCATACCATGAAAAATTTGCTCTGAACCAAGAACGCGTAATGCTCCATCTTGCCCAATGTTGGTTTTCATTAGCCTTGCTTCTTCATCGATCAACGCGTAGCCTTTAAGAGTTTGCAAAAGCTGGTTGGCAATGCCTAATTGAGCAAACTGATCAGGAGAGATATATTGCCTAGTCGAAAAGAAATATTGTGTAGCCTGATTTTGAGCCATGAATTGGTAGTCTGCAAGAGTTGCTTCAGATTTGCCCGACTGATAAATGGCATCGCTTCCCTGTCCATTAAATGCTTGTGGGATTCCCCATAAGGCAAAACTTAACAATAATAATCCAAGTAATGCTTTTGCCACCAAGGTGTTGGCTGCTGCGCGCATATGATCTAGCATAAGATATTTCCATGTTTTAACTATCAGTCGGAATATTTAGGCATTTGTTTGCCCTAATAAAATGGCAGATGCAAGATGTTGCCTGCATTTTTTTGGTTTTAATTACGATAACGAGTGATAATTGCCCAATATTCTTATTTCTGAAGTGGGTTTTTATCAGCAAGGTGATGTTATTTATAAAATGTACTAAATTTAATTTATTTTGTATATTCAAATTTATAGTAAGTTAAAATGGTTTTTTCTTAGAGTCTTTAATTGAGGTTATAGCTTTAATATCACTAATTTATTTTTAAGTTTATATAGTTTTCAGTCGTCTATTTAACCGGTTTTATCGGGTTAATAAATCAAAAAAATAATAGTATCAAATATTTAATTTTTAATCTTAGTTATAGAAAAAAAGTCATTTTTATATTTATATTTTATTGTAATTATCCGTGGGCAATATTGGTTATTTTATTGACAAGGTGGCCTATTTTCTGGATGATGAATAACCTATTATTAAGGCGCTTCTGGCATGCTAATCATATAGCGCGGCTCAATGTGCATCGTATTTTGCTTTGGTTTAATGAGTTTTCTTGAGTTTTAAGTTTTCTTGGGTTTTAAGTTTTCTTGGGTTTAATGAATTGTTATGGCTAAAAAATCATCTTATAAATCGGTTTGCCTTTTGGTTGGTGTTGCATTTTTAGCATCCCTTTCTACAAAATCAGCAAATAGTGCTAATATCTTTGATTATTTTGGTCAAAAAAAGCAAGAGCGTTTACAGCGTGAGCAGGCCTTGCGGCAACAGCAATTTATGCAGCAGCAAGTTCAGCCAAGGCAAGTTACGCCGGTTGATCCTACACCTCAGCCAATTAAGCGTGTTGTGGTAGAACCTCCCAAAATATTTGATTATCGTCCTGATAAATTGATTGATTTAGATTTTTCAAAAGTTAAGTTCCAGTCATCTAGCCGTGCTGACGATATTGATCGATTGCTTGATACCCAACTTGTGGACGAGGAATTTAATACCATTAATGGTGGTACAGTTAGCAATGATAGTAGTGAGGTGGGGCAATCTGAAATTGGTGCGCTTAGTGTTGAAGAAGCAAAATTTGCAGAACTTGCCCGTACATTGCCCTTAATTAAAGTTGAAAAGCAAGTTGGTGAAGCCTTAACAAAATATTATGCGGCTCACCCCCAATTGATATGGTCAGCCAATAATGTTCTCAGTGAGAAAGGCAAGGCCGTTCAAGAGTTTTTAAAAAAATCCGCTGAAGATGGTCTGAATCCGGATGAATATCTGGTTGATTTTCCTGAAATTTCTGGAAATGTTGAAGATGCTCAAGCTGTTATGGTTTTTGATATAAAATTAACCGCTCGCATTTTGCGTTATAGTTTGGATGCAGGAGCAGGACGTGTAACCGCAGATCGTTTATCTGCATTTCATGATTTGCCGCGACGCAAAATTGACCTTGATACAATTTTGCAAGAATTGGTAAAAAATACTCATCCTGAGCAAGTCCTTGCGAGTTTCGAACCACGCTCGCTTTGGTATAAAAGTCTTAAAGCCGAACTTGCGGTTTTAAATACACAACAAAGTGCCCCTCGGATAGAAATAGCCGATAATACGGTGATAAAGCCAGGTAAGGCCAATGATGAATTGGTTAAAGTTATTAGGTTGATTCTTGATAAGGCGCCACCATCTTATTTGGAAAGCCATAGGCAAGTGCTTGAGGAAAACCTGCAAAATACGATTTATAGTGAGGAATTGGTTATTGCCGTAAAAGATTTGCAAAAGGTTTTGGGTAAGGCAAGTGATGGCGTTATAGGACCGGCAACTATTCGGGCTTTGCAAGGTGACAATATCGTTGATAAAAAGCAAAAAATTATCGCCTCGCTCGAAAGATTGCGGTGGTTGCCGCATGAGTTTTCGGATCGTTATGTGTTTATTAATCAACCAGCCTATCAAGCACAATATTTTGAAAATGGCAAAGAGGTTATTGCCATGAAGGTTGTTGTTGGTTCGCAACGTCACCAAACATATTTTTTCTATGACAATATAAGTCTTGTTACATTTAATCCGACTTGGGGCGTGCCGCGTTCTATTGTCATGAATGAAATGATGCCACGCATATTAAAAGATCCAGCCTATCTTTCTCGTAATGGCTACGAAGTGTTTAATGCATCGGGTAAAAAAGTAGATGCTTCTTCGGTTAATTGGGCGAATGTCGCGACTAAAGGCTATGGTGTCAATATTCGCCAAAAGCCGGGAACAAGTAATGCATTGGGTGAACTTAAAATTTTGTTTCCTAATAAACATGATATCTATCTTCATGATACGCCATCAAAAGCTGCTTTTCAACGTGACATGCGTGCAATTAGCCATGGTTGCGTGCGGTTAGCTGATCCTCGTGCTATGGCCGCTGCAGTCATGGGACTAGAAAAAGATGGTTTGAAGCGTTATTTTGGCAAGGATGAAAAAACGGTAAAGTTAGATGTAACTGTTCCTGTTTATCTAACCTATTTTACTGCTTGGCCAGATGCGGATAATCATATTATCCATTATTATGATGATGTTTATAACCGTGATAGTGCGCAGCAAACTGCAAGCAAAAAAATTGAAAAAATGCGGCTTGAAAATATGTAGATGTGATGTCAATGCACGGTTAAATATGTTTTAAATATTCAAGCACTGCATCGATAGAGTGGACGGTGATCGTAGTTGGTAGCGATGTACGCTCAATCATGATGATTGGTATTGATAATTCTCTTGCGGCTTTTACTTTGCCGTAAGATGAATTGCCGCCTGAATTACGGCATATAATCAAGTCAATTTTTTTATCGATCAATAGTTTTTTTTCGCTAGCGCTATCGGTTGGATAGCCTATAATAAATTCAAGATTGGTAAGCTCATCAATATTATCTGGATAGTCGATCATCCGCGCCCAAAATTTTGAATCTTTAAAATTAGCAAATGGTGCAATGTGCTGGCGACCAATAGCTAGTAATATGTTTTTACCTTTGGGGATTACGGTCAATGCCTCGCTAATATTGGGGACGCTATGCCAAGTATCGCCGTCTTGTTTTTTCCAAAGTGGTCGCTCTAGTCTTAAAAGAGGTATTTTGGTTATTCTTGATGCTTCATAGGCATGATCAGTCATTTGACGGGCAAATGGGTGCGTGGCATCAATTATAAGGTTAGTTTTTTCCTTCAAAAGATAGGTGATCAAGCCTTCGACGCCTCCAAAGCCACCAATGCGCCAATTGCCTTTTGGAATGCGTGGTGAATTAGTACGTCCGGCAAGAGATGTTGTAATATTGATTGGTTGGCTTTCCAATATCTCCGCAAGTTGATATGCCTCGGTTGTTCCTCCTAATATAAGAACCGATAGAGGCTTCGATACTGGCTTTTCCAACATGTTGGAATCAAAATTATGATCTTGCAATGATTGCGCCCTTTCGATCGGTTATGATTACTTCCACCTCGACAGGTGCGCCATTTAGCACTTTAAGTGCAGTACTCTTAGCTAGCTTGGCGATTGAGGGTGCTGGATTTATGCTTTTTTCTAGTGCAATATCAAGTATTTCTTTTGCGGTGTTGGCATTTATTATAGTTGCTTCAAAAGATTTGTCTAAGCCCAAGTCACGAACAATTTGCCATAAAAATTGCCGATTGATCTGTGATCGTGAAGAGTGGAGATCTGTTTCACCTTGTGCAAGTTTGGTCATTTTTGCAAAACCGCCAGCAATTGTAAGTTTTGGGATTGGATGATTGCGCAAATATTTCAATACTGCGCCAGCAAAGTCCCCCATGTCAAGCAAAGCATAATCGGGTAAATTATAAAGCGCTTGTGCTGCATCTTCTGAGGTTGATCCTGTTGCTGCTAATACGTGTTGTGCATTTTGCGCCCGTGAAACGTCAATGCCGCGATGAATAGAATGGATCCATGCTGAACAAGAAAACGGATGAACGACACCGGTAGTACCAAGAATAGAAATACCGCCAACAATACCAAGTCGGCCATTCCATGTATTTTTGGCAATTTCCTCACCATTGGGCACGGAAATGGTAATAACAACATCAGCAGGCAGTCCATAAGAACCGCAGATTTCTTCAACAATATCACGCATCATTTGTCGAGGTACTGGATTAATTGCGGCTTCTCCTGGCTCTATTGGTAGACCTTTGCGTGTTACTGTGCCGACCCCATCACCCGCTACAAACATTATACCCGTTCCTTCCGGAGCGGGAAAAACAGTTGAAATAATCATTGCGCCATGAGTAACATCGGGATCATCGCCCGCATCTTTTATTATACCAGCACTTGCATAATCTTCGCCAAGACTTTCCATTGCTAATTGAAAATATGGAACTTCTCCTTTAGGTAGGATAATACCAACCGGATCTGGAAATTCACCAGTTATGAGAGCTATTAATGCAGCCTTTGTAGCCGCTGTAGCACAGGCTCCGGTTGTCCAACCTGATCTAAGTGAACTTTTGCTTGAAGGGAGATCATCATTCTCATTCATTGTCATAGCTGTCTTTATTTTTGTTGCAGTTTATGGCAAAACGAGTTTGATGTTTACATGCTCGTTAGCTCTATCATTGTTGTATATTGCTATAATATTTTTTTAAGATTTCAAAAAGACTATTTAATGATAATTAAATTTCTAATCGTTAATTTTGCATTTTTTGTGGTTGAAAGCCAAAATTTAAGAATTTTTTTAAATGGTTTTTCTTAGAAATAAAAGATATTGAGATTAGAATGTTTAGATCTCAGCTTGCCAATTTATATTTTATCTAAAAGTGAGCTTTAAAGTCGGAAAACTAAGAAAAACAACAAATGAGGCATTGAATTAGTTTTAACCTTGTTGAATATAAATTGATCGATTGTTACTATCAACAATATAATAATATAATCTAACGATTAGAAAGAATAAGATGCAGCCGAATAATATCCACCCATTTCGTAATCGAGAGCCAAGGTTGAATATACCAACCGTAGTGGTTGTATTTGTTGTCATTAATATCGCAGTATTTATCTGGCAGGATTATATTTTGGATTGGAATGAGCAAAATTATTTCATTGTTCGTTTCGCATTTATTCCATTGGTCTTTGGTAGTGAACAGACATTAGAGGTTTTATTAACTCCGGTTACTTCTTCTTTTCTACATGCAAGCTGGAGCCATCTTGGCATGAATATGTTATTTATGGTGGTTTTTGGCTCGCCGCTTGCACGGCGCATGGGGGTAGGCGGATTTATAGTGTTTTGGATATTTACATCCGCGGCAGGTGCGCTTTTTTACTACGTATTAAATACGGATAGCCCAATTCCAGTTGTGGGAGCATCGGGTGTGGTATCAGCTATGCTTGGTGCTATTGCGCGATTTGGTTACGGTCGTTCTTTTTTCCATCCATCACTTTATGGGGATGTACTGCCGATACGTATTGCTATCCGTTCACGCGATATTGTCACAATTATGGGGTTTTGGTTAGCAAGCAATTTACTTTATGGTGTCACTGCAAGTTGGGGTGGTGGTGCTATTGCTTGGCAGGCTCACATTGGTGGACTTCTTGCCGGTTTTTTAGCTATCGGTCTTTTTATTCCACCAAGGAAAAAATAGTCAAAAGTAAATAATGTTCGAAATAATTGAAGTCTATTGAGGCATTTTGATTGCTACCAATAGTGCCTTAAAAAGTTGTTGGCTTTAACTCAATCTATCTAGTTTAACGATTCACCTTTGCATGTCTGAGGTTGTGAATTTGAATAAAATCGCACGAAAGCAGCTTTTTAATATGTTGTTGTTAAGTTGGTCGGTGATGTTGGCGGTGTTGCAAAAATGCAATTATTAAAAATAGAGTATTTCTAAATGCTGTTATATCATGAATTTCTATACATGCGTATATTTACACAACTTCACTAGACAGTTATATGAATAAAATATGACAAGCATACTCCGTATTAATTTTTATCAAGATTAGCATTTCTGTAATGTGAAAAATTGATGCAAATACTAGATCATTGGGTTAATTTTAAGAGTGGGGCTTGATTAACATTGTGGTATTAAATTTGTATTTAATACAGTGTTGCTAGGCAATCAGAGTATTAGTTTGTAGTCTGTGTACATAATAATCGGTTTTTAAAAGTAGGGATCAACCATGAAAACTTCAAAGTTCTTTTTAGCGCTTTTAGCTGCTGGGGCAAGCTTGGGATTTACACAATATAATGCGTCTGCAGCGGATGCGGTAACTTTAGAAGCAGAGCCAGTTGAGTATGTGCGAGTTTGTGATACTTATGGACAGGGTTATTTCTATATCCCCGGTACTGAAACCTGCATGAGCATTGGTGGTATGGTATTTGGTACTGTCTATGGTGGCGCAGATGTATATACTCGTACTTTGAATGACCGTGATCCTAAAAAGTGGCGTTATTCAACTCGTGCAGAACTTGATTTTTCTACAGCTACTGATACTGAGTTAGGTACTTTGCGCACCTTTATCCGTTTGCGTGGTGAGTGGGCCGATGGCGAGCAGGTTGAAGCTGGTAGTTTACGCTTTGGCTACATTGATCTTGGTGGTTTGCGTGTAGGTCTTGATGAATCTGCAATTAATACTTTCTTTGGTTATTATGGCGATTTCATCAACGATGATGTGGTGCTTGGCGGTGGATACAGAACTAATCTTATCAGCTATACCTATGCAGCTGATAATGGTTTCTCAGCTTTAATTTCTCTTGAGCAGGGAAATACTGAGGATAATGACTATAATGGTCAAATTACTGATTATACACCTCATGTTGTTCTTGCAGCTAAATATGAGCAGGCTTGGGGCTCATTAACTGGTGCCGCTGCTTATGATTCTGTTAATGAAACTTGGATTGGTAAGGCCAAAGTTAGCGTCAATATTACTGATAAATTTAACATTTGGGGTATGGCCGCTTATAAGGATTTAAAAGATACTTATTTTGGTGATATTGATGATGAAAATTCAATCATCACCGATCGTAATATTCGCGGTGTTCGCGCCGTTAATAGCTTCTATGCTACTTGGGGCGGTAAATGGGTTGGCTGGGTAGGTGCATCCTACGGGTTTACTGAAAAGGCAACAGTAAATCTTCAGCTTGCTTATGAGGGAGCTGGTAATTTTTACGGTGCTGCTAACGTTAATTATGAACTCGTATCAGGTTTAACGCTTATTCCTGAAGTTAATTATCGCAAATGGAATGATAGCAAGTCAGAGTTGAAGGGTAAGGATGCGTTTGGCGGTGCCTTACGTTTGCAGCGTGATTTTTAATCCGTTTATTCTTTAAATGTATTAAAGGCCCAGCTTTGCTGGGCCTTTTTTTTGATCATTTAATCTGTCTACTCAAAGCTAGCTGAATGTTATATTTTAAACATTATAAAACCTTAAAAATGTTAGTTTTTGATTTTATAAAGGCCATATTTGTTTGAGTTTATATTGTATTCTATTTGAGTGCTTCAAGGTGTCGAGTTTTATGAAAAAAATAATCGTATTTCTATCCATTCTTCTCATAGTCCCGTTAATTGCGTCATTGGTAATAGTCATAATAGGTTTGCGTGATCACAAAGGAAAGGCTGATATAGGCGTAGTCCTTGGTACTGCAATTTTTGCTGATGGCACCTTGTCTTCTTATCTAAAAGGTCGCCTTGATGAGACTGTAAAGCTGTATCAACAAGAATATTTTCCGTTAATTGTTGTCAGCGGTGGTGAAAATGAGTTTGGATTGTCTGAGACAAAAATTATGAAAGACTATCTTATTGAACAAGGTATTCCAACCAATGCCATTATCGAAGACGCTGAAGGTATTAATACTGCAGCCACAGCAAAAAATATGGTGGAGATAATGCAAAAGAGTTCAGCCCAAAGTGCATTTATTATTACCCAATTTTTTCATGTTCCTCGTACTCGTTTGGCTTTTGCCTGCAATGGTATTTCCCCCGTTTATTATGCGCCAAGTCCGCAATGGAATATGAGGGATCTCTATTCTGTTTTGCGTGAAGTGCCTGCGAATGTCACTTATTGGTGGAATTGTTCAAAACATTCCAACAAAGGTTAACTGGGTTCTATTGTCCTGCTAGGTCGCAAGCATTACTTGTTTTTTATCATTTCTATATCTAATAGATCGGATATTTCTAAGGCCACTGTGTAATTATGCCACATCGGAAAATCTTGTGTCTTATTCTAAATATGGTAAAAGGACAAAACTTTATAAGTTTTCCAAATTACATTCTAAATTGTGCCGCAATTGGTTGAAAATTCATGCGGTCATGATCTTAGATAATAATGGTTAGCTTGATGATGAAATATGCAGCTTAAATGCTGGTAATGCGAGAAATAGAGTCTTATGAAAACCATTTTTTCTTGTAATCATAAACAGATCGGTACCAATTATCTGGTTTTTGCCATTATTGCTGGTATTATCGGTGTTTTGCTCTCGGTTGTTATGCGATTGGAGCTCAATGAGCCAGGGATTCAGTATTTTCATGGTCTAGCTAGCTTATTATATGGTTATGAGGGAATCTCAGCTGTTGAGAAAGGGCGTGAAATGTTTACGCTTTTTTCATCTGCTCATGCCCTTATCATGATTTTTTTCATGGTTGTACCAGCTTTATTTGGTGGTTTTGCTAATTGGCTGCTGCCAATGATGATTGGTTGCGAAAATATGCTATTTCCGCGCTTGAACCGCTTTGCTTTCTTATTATTATTTCCTGCAATGGCTTTGTTGGTTGGTAGCTTATTGTGGGTTTCTTCTGCGCAGACTGCATGTCTATTAATGATAGCAATGATTCATCTTGCTGCGCTTTCCGCAATATTGACTGCTGCTAATTTTATCGCAACTATATTGGTGGCGCGCGCCCCTGGTATGGGGTTTAAATATTTACCAATTTTTGTCTGGTCAGTTTTGGTTTCATCTTTTTTAATGATTATTTGCATGCCGACTATGACTGCTGCATTAAGTTCTTTACTTTATCATTTTGGTTTTGATAATTTTAGCATGCATGCGGTTGATGGTAAAAATCTACAGGTTATGTTGTGGTTCTATTCGCATCCAGAAATTTTTGTACTGATTTTACCTGCCTTCGGCATTATTAGTGAGGTTGTTGCTACTTTTGCAAATCGCCCACTTGTTGGACGTTCTTATGTTGTTTCAGCTATGGTCTTTATTGGTGCTGCCGGTTTCCTAATTTGGGCGCAAAATCTTTTTTCTGCAGCCAATCTTGGTGATATGAAGGGTTATTTTTCTGTAGCTTTACCAATTATAGCTATTCCTGCTTTTGTAATAATCGGTTCTTGGCTTGCAACAATTGCAAGTGGGCACATTCAATATAAAACGCCTATGCTTTGGGCTTTGGGTTTTATTTTAATGTTTGTTATTGGTAGTTTTTCGGCCATTCACTTGGCATTAAACAGCCCCGTGAGTAACGGCAATCCTGCATTCGTCAGCCATTTCCATTATATTTTGTCACTTGGTGCAGTCTTTGCAATTTTCGCAGCATGGTATTTTTGGTTTCCCAAAATTTCGGGTTATGAGTTACGCGAACTTACCGGTAAACTACATTTTTCAATTATGTTTATTGCGGTTAATATGATTTTTCTTCCGCAACATTTTCAAGGTTTTGAATATGTTAATGGTAGTGCTGCTTTTTGGATTGAGAATAATATTGGTTGGAATAAGATTATAACGTTAGGTGCAATGATAGGCGCTATTTCACTTGTTGTTTTTTTATATGGCATTTGTGAAGCGTTTTGGCGTAAAAAAGCCGTAGCAAGCAATCCTTGGGGTGAGGGGGCAACGACACTAGAATGGTCCTTGCCTTCGCCTGCTCCAATTGTTCAATGGCAAGCTATCCCTGTTTTTGATAGAAAATAAGCTGCAAGTTTTTAAGGGTGGCCTTTAATTTACGTGAAGGTCATCCCATTATGTATTTAACTATATAATTTATAGTTTTTGATAAATAAGCTACAATTGGTCGTTAAATTGCCTGCAAAAGATGTTTAATGGTTTTTCCTGTCTAAATTACTATAAAATATTTTGTAATTCTGATTTATGATTAATGTGATGCAAATTGTCGATAATTATGAGATGATATGGTATCAATTTTTAATCTACTGCTGCAAAGTTTAACTAATTTGAGCAAATGCTCGATGGGTACGTTAATGTCAATACCTAATCAAATCAATCAAACACCTGAAATGGCTTATATTTCCATTGCGGAAAGCCGCGATTATATCACGTTGTTAAAACTTCGCGTTATGTCCTTGGTAGTTTTTACTGCCTTTGTAGGCCTTGTGGTTGCACCTGGAACAATTAACCCTATTTTGGGGTTTCTTGCTATTTTATGCATTGCTGTCGGTGGTGGTGCGTCAGGTGCATTAAATATGTGGTACGATTCTGATATTGATGCTGTGATGAAACGTACTCAATCTCGACCTATTCCATCGGGTAAAATAAGCCGCAACCAAGTATTAATATTTGGTTTGGTTTTGGCTGCTTTTTCTGTTGGCGTGATGGGTGTTTTTATTAATTGGTTTTCAGCGCTATTTTTGGCCTTTACAATTTTTTTCTATGCGGTCATTTATACAATTTGGCTAAAGCGTTCAACTCCGCAAAATATCGTTATAGGTGGAGCATCTGGTGCTTTTCCCCCAATGATTGGTTGGGCTGCGGTTACAGGTACAATTAGTCTTGATAGCATTGTTTTATTTTTAATTATTTTTATGTGGACGCCACCGCATTTTTGGGCTCTTTCCTTGTTTAGTACAACAGATTATGAAGCTGCGCATATTCCGATGATGCCAAATGTTAAGGGCGAGCGTTCGACAAAAAACCAAATTTTGGTATATGCAATTTTAATGGCATTAATCGGCGTTTTGCCTTATGTCTTAGGCTTTGCGGGAATTGTATTTGGCAGTATTTCTGCTGTTTTGGGTGTTATTTTTATTATTCGTGCCGTTCAGTTATGGAAGACGAGTACACGAGATGAAACTATCCCTGCTGCAAAACGACTATTTTTCTTTTCACTATTTTATTTAACCGGTGTTTTTGCTGTTCTTTTGCTTGAAAATCTTGCCATTAAAGCACTTGCAATTTGGGGATATAACTAATGGTTAAGTCATCTGATAAACAAGCTTACTTAACCCTTACAAAAGAACAAAAAGCTGCAAGAAAAAGCCGTGCTTTAGGTATCATGGTGGGGGTTTTGCTATTAGCTTTATTAATTTACATTGCAACTTATGCAAAATTTGGAGCATAAATTTAGGCTTTCTTTTTAAGCGTTAATTAAACGCTTAGTCAAAAAATATTTTCGCTATAATTTTCTGGCTAGATTATATAAGGGTTAGCGGCTATATATGATATTGATATTTTAAAAGCGATGGATCTGCTAGTTTCAAATATTACTTTGATTGCCGATGTGTTTTAAGGTTCTGAATAACCTATGCATTTTATTTCTTTGACAGAGGAACAGAATTTTATGGCCACCAAATCACCCCTAACTATACGCTTGTGCGGACCGCGTGGATTTTGTGCAGGCGTTGATAGAGCTATTCAGATTGTGGTTGCAGCCTTAAAAAAATATGGCGCGCCTGTGTTTGTACGTCATGAAATCGTTCATAATGGTTACGTAGTTGAAGGTTTAATTGCTCGCGGTGCGGTGTTTATTGAAGAGCTAGATGAAATTCCGGCAGATCTTCGTGATCGGCCTGTCGTTTTCTCGGCGCATGGAGTACCAAAGTCAGTACCGGCAGATGCAACGGCTAAAAATCTTTTTTACCTTGATGCTACCTGTCCCTTGGTATCAAAAGTGCATAAGCAGGCGATTAGACATCGCAAGCACGGACGACATGTTATTTTGATTGGACATGCTGGGCATCCAGAAGTAATTGGCACCATGGGCCAATTAGATGAAGGGGCGGTAAGCCTTATTGAAACCATTGAGGATGCGCAAACTTACCAGCCACTTGATCCTGAAAATCTTGGCTTTGTTACGCAAACGACTTTATCGGTTGAAGATACAGCTGGCATTATTGAGGTGCTCTACCAACGTTTTCCACAAATGCAGGCGGCGGCAGCTGAATCTATTTGCTATGCAACAACCAATCGGCAGGACGCTGTTAAAGCAGCTGCACCAGGTAGCGATTTGTTCTTGATTGTTGGAGCTCCCAACTCATCAAATTCACGTCGCCTTGTCGAGGTTGCGGAAAGAGCAGGGGCTAAAAAATCTATTTTGGTACAACGTGCTTCTGAAATTGATTGGTTGAATTTGGGTTCTTTAGGGGTGGTTAGTTTATCTGCGGGAGCTTCTGCACCTGAAATCATTGTTTCAGAAATTATAGAAGCTTTTCGTGAGCGCTATGAGATGAGTATTGAGCTTGCTGAAACAACGCAAGAGCTTGAAAATTTCTTAGTAAATCGTGAATTGCGTGATGTTATTCTAACCAATGATGATATGGCTTTTGTGAATGGCGTAGAGGGTGATTCCGCGCTTAATGAATTAGCCTAACAAGAAAGGTAATCGGCAATGGCTGTTTATACCGATATTAGTGAAGAGCAGCTTGCAGGCTTTTTAAACGAATATGACGTTGGAACGCTTCTTTCATATAAGGGCATTGCTGAAGGCGTTGAAAATTCTAATTTCTTGTTACGCACAAAAGTTGGTAACTTTATTCTTACTATTTATGAAAAGCGCGTAGATGAGCGCGATTTGCCGTTTTTTCTTGGGCTAACACAACATCTTGCTCAAAAAGGCATTCTTTGCCCGCAACCTATCCTTCGTAAAGATGGCGAGATGGTAAGTCGATTAGCTGGAAAACCAGCCGCGCTTATTAGTTTTCTTGAGGGGATGTGGGTTAGGAAGCCTACAGCTTTTCATTGTGGTAAAGTGGGAGCCGCTCTTGCTAATTTACATGTAGCGGGCTCTGATTTTCCCATTAAACGAAAAAATAGCCTTTCAATCGATGGTTGGCGTCAATTGTGGAGTGATGTGCGTTATCGCGCAAATGATATGGCTCCAGATCTTGAAAAAGAAATAGATAATGAATTAGTTTTTCTTGAAAAAAATTGGCCTAGTGATTTACCATCTGGCGTGATTCACGCTGATTTATTTAATGATAATGTGTTTTTCCTTGATGGTGATTTATCCGGCATAATTGATTTTTATTTTGCTTGTAATGATGCCTTCGCCTATGATTTGGCCATTTGCTTAAATGCATGGTGCTTTGAAGCGGATTTATCGTATAATTTGACCAAGGGGAGTGCCCTTCTATCTCATTATGCTACGCAGCGTCAGCTTTCTGATCGTGAGCGAGATTTATTGCCTATTTTAGCACGCGGTGCCGCATTGCGCTTCTTTTTAACTCGCGCCTATGATTGGTTCTTTATTGATGATAGCGGATTTGTGGTTAAAAAAAATCCAATCGAATATTTGCGTAAACTACGCTTTTTTAGACAGATAGCGCGTAGTAGCGAGCTTGGGCTACCCAACTGTTGATAGCTGACAATAATAGATGATGAAACAGATAGTAATTTATACTGATGGCGCATGTTCCGGTAATCCCGGCCCTGGTGGTTGGGGTGCGCTTTTGCAATATAATGGTCATGAGCGCGAATTATTTGGCGGTGAAAAAGATACCACTAATAATCGTATGGAAATTATGGCAGCTGTTGAAGCGTTAAATGCGCTGAAAGAACCATGTAAAGTCGATCTGTATACTGATTCAGTTTATGTACGTGATGGCATTTCAAAATGGATTGAAGGTTGGAAGCGTAATGGTTGGCAAACGGCAGCCAAAAAGCCGGTTAAAAATATGGATCTTTGGCAAGCACTTGACGTGGCTCGTAAACGCCATGATGTTGTTTGGCATTGGGTTAAAGGGCATGCTGGACATACAGAAAATGAGCGTGTTGATAGTTTAGCGCGTAAGGGCGTTGCCGAAATTAAAGCTGGATAGTGTTAATGAAATAGGCAATTTGGGTTTTAGAGCAATATTATTAAGGGAGATGTTGCTTTTTAAACTGCCTATCCATTATAGATTATGCTTTTTTAGGGCGCCATTTTATCAATTTGTTTTCTATGATGTCGAGAAGCATATCGATAACAAGAACGAAAACACCAAGAATAATAATTCCAGCAAATACACCTACCGCATCAAAATTGCCTTCAGATTGAGCGATTAAATAGCCTAATCCTGCCGATGATCCTAGGTATTCACCAATGATTGCACCAACAACGGCAAAGCCTACCGAAGTGCGAAGAGATGAAAGAATCCAACTCGCCGCAGCTGGAAAATAGACGTGGCGCAATAACTCTAAACGGTTTGCTCCTAATATTTTTGCATTTGCCAATACAATATTATTTACTTCGCGTACACCTTGCATCGCGTTAAAAAAGGTTATAAAAAACACCAAGGTAACGGCAAGCGCAACTTTTGACCATAGACCCAAGCCGAGCCATAAAACAAAAATAGGTGCTAATACAACGCGGGGTATTGCATTCAATGCTTTAATAAATGGGTCTAAAATGCGTGCGGCATTATTGCTTAATCCAAGCCAAACACCTGCAGCAACACCTAACCCTGTACCGATTAAATAGCCCAAAACTGTTTCGGTTAAAGTGATTGAAACATGTTTATAAAAATCTGTATCAGTTAACCAATTGACTATTTGTTTTAAAACATCTTTAGGGGCAGGGAAAAAGAAAATATCTATAAAGCCTAACGCTATACCTAGCTCCCATCCACCAATGATGACAATGATAATGGTTAACTGAATAATTCGTTCAGTCATGACGTTCATAACTTTTCTCCACTTCGTTGCTCAAGGATAGCCAAATTTTTCTATATAATTCCATAAAACGCGAATCGAGTTTTACTTCTGAAACATTTCGCGGCCGATCTAAGTCAATGTCGAAACTATTAATGATATTGCTTCTTGGGCCTGCTGATAAAATAACAACTCTATCACCTAGCGCTATAGCTTCCTCTAGGTCATGGGTTATCAAAATCACTGCACGTTGTTTTTCTTGCCAAAGTCTTAAAAGCTCATTCTGCATTAGATGGCGGGTATGAATGTCTAAGGCAGAGAATGGCTCATCCATTAGAATAACTTTGGGATCAGTGATCAAGACTTGTGCCATTTGAACACGTTTGCGTTGCCCTCCTGATAATTGGTGCGGATAACGATGTTCAAATCCTTTAAGGCCTACCTTAGCTAGCCATTGCATAGTCTTATCATGCCGCTCATTCTTCGGGACTTTACGAAAAAGTAGGCCGAGCTCAGTGTTTTCATAAGCGGTTTTCCAAGGTAAAAGTGCATCTTGCTGGAAAAGGTAACCAATTTCATTCTGTACGCCTTTAACCTTTTTATTATCAATGTGTACCGATCCTTTAGCAGCTTTTAGCAGGCCTGCAATTGCATTTAGGATCGTACTTTTTCCGCAACCAGTTGGCCCAACAATTGCGAGAAATTCGCCGTCTTTTACACATAAGTTGACATTTTGAACCGCAACAAAATCTCCAAAGGCCATAGTTACTTCATTTATATCCACCATTGTATTTGTGGGTATTGTTTGCGATAACTCCGTTACGGAATTCATTTTTTATTCCTTTCTAATGCCTTAATCACGAATTCATCGGTGTAGGTTTTAGAAAGATCTATGTCGGCTTGTGAGACACGTGGGTTAAATGTCTTTAAAACATCTAATGGTATTTTAATATCTGTTGGATTTATTAAACCGTCGGTCGAAAAAATTGGCCGAGCATTTTCAATAGCTTTAATAAAAGTGTCTCTGTCTCCAGCAACGAAGTCCTTAGGCATTGCATCAACGATTTCACTTGCTGTGTGATCATGCATCCAAGCCAATGCTTCAACTGTTGCATCCGTTACCTTTTGGATGGTTTGAGGATTTTTTGTGATATAATCCTGTAATGCATAAAGGACCGATGTTGGATAAATTCCCCCATAGATGTCAATTGCGCCTTGATCTTGCCTACCATCAATAACAATGCGCCCAACTCCCTTGGTAATTAAAAAGGTTGCAGCAGGATCGTAATTGACAAGATTATCGATTTTTTCTTGCTCCAATGCAGCAACTGCTGCTGATCCTGAGCCAACACCAATAATTGAAACATCTTTATCGCTGAGCCCATGGCGTTTTAGATAAAAACGTATGAAAAAGTCAGATGATGATCCTGGCGCGGTAATGCCAACTTTTGAACCTTTAATGGTTGAAGGGTCTTGCGGATCAAACTTTGAGTTGTTTCCTGCTGCCATTACTAGCCCAGAATTTCGTGCCAATTGAACAAAGGCCACAACATGCTTATTTTGTGCTTGCATTTGGATCGTATGATCATAAAATCCAACGGCGATATCTGTGGAACCTGCTACCAATGCTTGTAAGGTTTTTGATCCGTTAGAGGCAAAATTTTCTACCGTTACATCTAGACCGTGTTTTTCATATAGGCCCAATCCAACCGCCACAGGGAAGGGTAAGTTATTAAGATTGAAGGATCCTACACTTATCCTTACTTTTTCTGCAGCTGCGATATTTATAAATAGTAACGTAAAAACAGTGATTAATATCTTTTTAAGCATCTTTGTCCTCCAACTTTATCATTGCTCAAAATTCGTTATTTTGTATTTTTATCACTTTGCTACTTTAACAAAGCAGCACCTTGAAAAATCCTGCGTGTGGTTCTTAAAAGACTGACTATATTTCTTCCATCCCTATTTCGAATTGTTAAGGAAAGACTTCCTGAGGGATGATCGATGATAATATCAGTAGGTGTGTTTTGCTTTCCAGAAAGCTGGCTTGCTAATGTGTTTTCGATTGTGGTTGCTACTGCAATGCCAACAGCGCCGGTCGTAGCGAGGCTTGGGTGGCATTCGTCTGGCATGAAATAGCGGGCATTAATCGTAGATTTTTTTTTACTACTACTCAATAAAACAGGTTTGGGAATTACTTTATTTCGTACATCTCCTAGCCCCATTTTTAGACCTGCTTCTTGTCTGATTGCAGCAATCTGATCTATTAAATGCTTATTCGCGTTTAACTCTTGAGCAGTTTCATGTGCTGTAACATTTAAGGGGGCTGGATCGATAAGCACAAGTGGTATGGCACTATTAATGCATGTAATAGTGACACCATTGATTACTTCTATTGTCTTTCCAGTTGGAAACAGGCTTGTAAAATCGCCATTAGCAGAATTCAGAAAGTTAAGATAAATACCAGCCCCTGTTCCTGGTACTCCATCTATCGCGCTTGTACCATTATAACAAACAGCATTGTCAACAACCGGTACTTCTGCTTCAATGATTTCACCTGTATTAATATTATGGATCTTTACGAAAGTTATAGGCTCTGTTGGGTAAACTAGCCCTGCTTCAATTGCAAAAGGACCAACAGCAGATAACATATTTCCGCAATTAGGGCTTGTGTCGACAATGCCTTCTAGATTACGTATTTGGGCAAATAAGTAATCGACATCTGCATTAGACACTGTTGCTGGGCCCACTATAGCAGCCTTATTGGTAACTGGGTTTCCACCGCCAATACCATCAATTTGCAACGGATGTCCTGCTCCCATAATTGATAATAAGATATTATCGCGTTGGTTAACTTGTTTTGGAAGGTCTGATGCTAGAAAGAATGGTCCGCGCGAAGTACCACCACGCATAATAACACAAGGTATATATTTAAGATCATTCATGAATCGCTCCCATAACATAAATGAAGTCAGCATTGCCCAGAGATAAGTCCTTAAAATTCGACGGACAGATAAACTCCCAATTAGATTGGGAACTCCTCAAGTTATGAATTAGTCGTATAATCAACTTACCTTTCCAGATATGTTTATCTTGCATTAATTCTAACTATTAATTTATATTACACATTTTGATTGATTTGAAAAATGCAATTTTAGGGGGTAATTAATAACCAATGAGCATAAATTGCGAAATCTTAGATCTTAGAGCGTTTTTAACAATTGTCGAGCTTACCAGCTTTAACCGTGCGGCGGAGGTTTTGCATATATCGCAACCAGCACTAAGCCGGCGTATGCAAAAACTTGAGGAAATAATTGGTGCACCGCTATTGGAGCGAACAACGCGCCATGTTGGTCCGACCGCATTAGGCAATGAATTATTACCCTTGGTCCGCCGCTTAATTGAGGAGTTCGATGGTTCTTTATTCGCTGCTCGCGATAAAGGGGTAAAAGCTACTGGCTTAGTAACAATTGCCTGCTTGCCAACTGCTGCATTTTATTTTTTACCGCGTATAATTAGCCGCTTTAGTTTGCAATATCCTGAAATACGTTTTCGTATCCTTGATTTGACAGCAACTGATGGCCTTCAAGCGGTGAATCGAGGGGAGGTTGAGTTTGGTATTAATATTATAAGTGGGATAGATAGCGAATTAGCATTTGAGCCGCTCATGGAAGATAAATTTGTGCTTGCGGTAAAGCGCGATCATCCTTTAGCCAAAAAAGAGGTCGTTTTGTGGGAAGATTTAAAACCTTATTCGCTGATAACCGTTCATAATTCAAGCGCAAATCGCATTTTGCTAGAAGCGGCGTTGGCCAAAGAAAATATAAAAATTAACTGGCGCTATGAAGTTACACATCTATCTACTTCACTTGGCTTCGTGGAAGCTGGTCTTGGCATATCAGTGCTACCGCAAATGGCAACACCGCAAGGGGAACACCCTTTTTTAGTAACACGGCCGATAGTTAATCCTACAGTATCAAGAATGATTGGTGTAGTGAAAAGACGAGGATCAATTTTATCACCTGCCGCCCAACATTTCTACGATATGCTTTTAAATGAATGGAAATAGAATTCTCGTATGTTGCGATCAAAAATCTATAAGTGATTATAAATTTAATGGTCAGCAATATTGACTGAGCCGGAGATTGTTCCATTTCCATCATTTGCAATAAAGTGGACTTTTTGCCCTTTATCAAGCTTGCCAGATAATATTGGGGCGGAAAAGATAATTTTATTTGGCTCTTGCTGAATGAGTTTTGCAATGCCCAATTGTGCCTTATCTGAGGCTAAAAATAATTCAGCAATTTTACTTTGATGGGGTAGGTGTAAGACAACTTCGATATATTTATCATGCAGCTTTGGCTCTTCTACATAAAATGTGTCACTAGCTTGTTGCGGTAACGCATTTAACGCAGTCTGAATTTTTAACTTGCTAACAAAATTATTAGTCGGTTTACTATTAAGTATAAAAGGAACATCAACCGGTACGCAAATAGTATTACAAATTCCAATTAATAAATTTCCTTTTAAATTAACGCTTGCAATATCGCTGGCAGCGATACGGAAAAGAATTTGCGCATGGTCTTTATAGATATATGCCCAATCTTTTCCTTCTTGTAATAAATGAGGAGCTGTAAATAATAACGTATTTTTAATACCGTTTTCTATTTGTAAATTGGGTGACAAACCAGAGTTACCAGAATTTTCCCAGTAAGTTTTCCAGTCAGGTTGTAGCTTTACATCAATAAGCCCATAACGCCATTGGGGCTCATTATTTAGTACTTCATTGTTAAATATAATGGAAATATCGGCGCCTTCCATCTTGGTGTGATTAACGGATTGGGCCTGTGAAATTGTTAATGAAAAAAAATAACAGATTGCTGTAATAATTTGTAATGCAATAGCTTTTTTGTAATAGCAAAATTTACCCATTTCAAAGCCTTTTAAATATATTTAAAGTGTATTGGCGCTGTTATTTACTACTTTTTTATTCTGTTAAATAATATGCTAACTATAAAAATAGGGCGAATTTACGAAAAATACTTTATTGTGCGTAGATTTTGGCTGATAAATATATTTACCAATGTGCCAATAAAATAAGCGGAACAAGTAGTAAACTTACTCCGCTTAAAAAGTTTATTCAGTTAAAACCGGTTGCTAAAACTAATTAGCTTTTTGCAACTGCAGCAACTTCAGCTGCAAAGTCAGTTTCTTCCTTTTCAATGCCATCACCAAGAGCAAAGCGCACATAGCTTACAAGCTTGACTGGTGCGCCAATTTCTTTTTCAGCTTCTTTTAATGCTGCTTCAACGGTGATGTCAGGATTGATAACAAAAGCTTGTGAAAGAAGAACAACTTCTTCAAAGAATTTGCGCATACGGCCTTCAACCATCTTTTCGATGATGTTTTCTGGCTTGCCTGATTGACGAGCTTGTTCAGAAAATACTGATTTTTCGCGCTCAATAGCACCGGCATCAACTTCGTCTGAAGTCAAAGCAAGTGGATTGGTTGCAGCAATATGCATAGCAATTTGACGGCCAACTGCTTGTGCCTTGGTTGCATCGCCATCGGTTTCAATAGCAACGAGAACACCCAATTTGCCAAGACCATCGGCAACAGCATTATGGATATAGGTTGCAACAACACCCTTATCAACCGAAAGCTTAGCAGCGCGGCGCAAATTCATGTTTTCGCCAATGGTTGCGATTGAATCCTTAATAGTGTCAGCAACAGTTTTGCTTGAGCCAGGATAGATTGAATCGGCAACAGCTTCAACTGAACCATCAGTTGAAAGGGCTGCTTGCGCTACACCATTTACAAGTGCTTGGAATGCATCATTACGTGCAACGAAATCAGTTTCAGAATTTACTTCAACCAAAACAGCAGTATTGCCATTTGATGCAATACCAATCAAACCTTCAGCTGCAGTACGACCAGCCTTCTTGTCTGCCTTAGCAATACCCTTAGCGCGAAGCCAATCAACGGCTGCTTCCATGTCGCCATCTGTTGCAGCAAGAGCGGCTTTACAATCCATCATGCCGGCGCCGGTTAATTCGCGAAGTTCTTTAACTTGAGATGCGGAAATGCTCATTTTAGCCTCTTTGTTAAAAATAACGAAGCGTGCTTGATGACCTTTCGGCTCACGCACGCCCGCTAATAATTTAAATTTCAAATATTAGCCTAAATTGGCTGACATTTGTTGTCCTAGTTAGAAGCTACAGCTTCTTCAACATTTGTGTCGATTGGTGCTTCAACTTGTGCACCAATGTCAATGCCGTTTGCGCCATGTTGACGCGCAATGCCATCAAGGGCTGCTCGAGCAACAAGATCAGAATAAAGCGAAATTGCGCGAGCTGCGTCATCGTTACCTGGTATTGGATAGTCGATATTGTCTGGATCACAATTGGTATCAACGACAGCGATAACTGGAATACCAAGACGCTTTGCTTCTTGAATAGCAATTGCTTCTTTATTGGTGTCAATAATGAACATTAAGTCAGGAACCGAACCCATATCCTTAATACCACCAAGGGCGCGATCCAATTTTTCACGCTCACGTTCAAGGTTTAGGCGTTCCTTCTTGGTGAAGCCTTGGCCTTCATTGGTCAAAATTTCATCCAATTTACGAAGACGCTGAATTGAATTAGAAATAGTTTTCCAGTTGGTGAGCATGCCGCCGAGCCAACGAGCATTAACATAATACTGAGCAGAACGATCAGCAGCATCAGCAATAATTTCTGAAGCTTGACGCTTTGTACCAACGAAAAGAACGCGACCACCACGAGCAACTGTATCTGAAATCACCTGCAAAGCGCGGTGCAACATAGGTACAGTCTGTGAAAGATCGATAATATGAACATTATTACGCTCGCCATAGATATAGGGAGCCATCTTTGGGTTCCAACGATGTGTTTGGTGACCAAAGTGAACACCAGCTTCAAGTAGTTGGCGCATTGAAAAATCAGGCACTGACATTTTAATTTCCTTAATTTCCGGTTATACCTTCACGAAATGAGGCAAATCTGCCACCGGCGGACCCGCTAGTAATTTTAGCTTGGCCCATATCTCGTGTGTGGAATAGCTTGCCTTTATAGGACTAAAGACAAAAATGCAAGCTACCATTAGTAATTTGTTGTCGAATTCCATATTTTTCATGAGATAGACTATTAAGATGTAACTTATATGACGTATCGAAGCGATAATAATTTTCTTACTTTGCGCTACAGTCAATATCGCCCTTATCAAGCAATTCAATTTTAATGAGCTTCCCTTTGATAGAAAAATCGCCATAATCCATGATGAGGTCGCGCGTTACGCCATTCTTATATAATAAAAAACTAGTGCGGTAAGTTGGAAGACCATCTTGACTACTACTATCATCAAAATATGAGATATTGATGGGCCAAGTTGGCTCTTCTCCCAATTTACCCATAATTTTGGTCTCTTCATTTGGTTGGGCGGCGATCTCTTTGCCAATCACCACATTAGTAGGTGTTATTTTATCGGCATCTTCTGAGCCATCGAAGATATTGGTATTAAAAATGTATTTTTTATTCAAAGCATGATTAATAATTTCGATAGTATGTTCAGTTGGGAAGATTGCCTTTTTCAATTGATGATTTGCAACTTCTGGTTTTGTAATGTCAACTTTCAAGCCGTCCTCTTCAAGCTCAGCGCTGCCATCTACTTCCTTGGTTAGCTCTTGGTCGGTAAAGCTCTTGCTTCTAAAACTAAATTTTTTGCCATCACCGCTTTCGATGGTTGTTACTTGTTGATCACTCATACGCTGTGGCAACTCACTTAAGTCAACTTTGCTGACAAAGCGAAATTTAGTTGTAAAGCCTTTGCATTTGTTGCCGGTAAATTCATAGACCATACGTCCGGAAAACCCTGTAATTCCAGATTTGTCACTGGCGTTATCTAGCTGTAATTCATATACGCCACGATAGGGAGCAAGTTCATCTATAGTGGTTGCGAAGCTGTATGAGGCGGGGATCAATGAGTATAAGCCGATTGTTAAAAGTATTGGTCTGATAAAGCGGTACATAGGCCTACTCCTAATTAGAAAATATCTACATTTACCCATATAATATCTAACCGATAAGTGGTGATATAATTATCTTGACACTATCCCTAAAAGGTAAATGAATTTCGATGTTGTAGAATTTTGTTATAAATTAGAAAAACCGTACATTGATAAACCCTTTATAGCGTTTTCAATATACGGCTTTATAATTTTTTGCCTAAAATAAAGATGCTTAATAACTATTTTCAGGCCGTTGCATTTTCTTTTTCTACCTTGCGGTCTGCATAAATATAAAGTGGCCGAGCTTCACCAGTTACGACGTCGCCAGAAATAACGACTTCTCGCACACCTTCCAGTGTGGGTAATTCGAACATAGTATCAAGTAGAATTTTTTCCATAATTGAGCGCAAGCCGCGAGCTCCAGTTTTACGTTCAATCGCCTTATTAGCAATAGCGCGCAATGCATCATCGTGAAAAGTCAATTCAACGTCTTCCATTTCAAAAAGGCGTTTATATTGTTTCACAAGCGCATTTTTAGGCTCTGATAGGATGCGAACTAAAGCATCGATATCAAGATCTTCCAAAGTTGCAATTACAGGAAGACGACCGATAAATTCAGGAATTAAGCCAAATTTTAGCAAATCTTCTGGCTCAAGTTCGTGGAAAATCTCACCAAGCCGGCGATCATCAGGCCCTGAAACATTGGCTGCAAAACCGATAGATGTTTTTGCACCGCGTTCAGAAATAATCTTGTCAAGACCCGCAAAAGCACCGCCACAAATGAATAGAATATTGGTTGTATCCACCTGCAAAAACTCTTGTTGTGGGTGTTTGCGTCCGCCTTGCGGTGGGACAGATGCAACAGTACCTTCCATAATTTTTAGGAGTGCCTGCTGTACGCCTTCACCTGAAACATCGCGGGTGATTGAAGGGTTATCGGCCTTGCGGCTAATTTTATCCACTTCATCAATATAGACAATACCGCGTTGAGCGCGCTCGACATTGTAATCTGCCGATTGCAATAGTTTTAGAATAATATTCTCAACGTCTTCACCAACATAACCAGCCTCGGTCAAAGTTGTCGCATCTGCCATTGTAAAAGGCACATCAATAATGCGAGCAAGAGTTTGGGCAAGATAGGTTTTACCGCAACCAGTTGGCCCAACAAGCATAATATTAGATTTTGCAAGCTCAATATCCGAGTTCTTGGATTGGTGAGCAAGGCGCTTATAGTGGTTGTGCACTGCTACTGCTAAGACGCGTTTTGCATAGGATTGACCAATGACATATTCATCAAGAACGACCATTATTTCTTGAGGGGTTGGAACGCCATCAGTTGCGCGCACAGAGGAAGATTTATTCTCCTCGCGAATAATATCCATGCACAATTCAACGCATTCATCACAGATAAATACGGTTGGCCCAGCAATTAATTTGCGAACTTCGTGCTGGCTTTTTCCGCAAAATGAGCAATAAAGCGTATTCTTGGATTCGCCGCCGGTGTTTCCAACTTTGCTCATCACTGTTTCCTTTCATACAGATATTATACGGGTTTATAATATCTGTTATTTAATTCTGCCTAAGCAAGATATCTAAGTCCAATAAGGCTAGATATCTTTTTCCCCTTTGAGTCATATTTCCAGTTTTGGGTGCAAATATTTATTAAGCAAATATTATACACCTAAAAAGCATTTTTAAAAATCTTTAATCGATAATCAGATCGGATCTCGTTAAGAATTTGATTATTCAGCTTCACTAATGACGCGTTTTTCAATAACATCATCAATAAGGCCAAAGTCTTTTGCTTCTTGTGCTGTCATAAAATGGTCACGATCAAGCGTCTTTTCAACCATTTCATAACTTTGCCCAGTATGTTTTACGTAAATTTCGTTAAGGCGACGTTTTGCCTTAATAAGATCTTCTGCATGACGTTGAATGTCAGAGGCCGCACCTTGGAAACCACCAGAAGGCTGATGCACCATAATACGGGCATTCGGCAGCGCAAAACGAGAACCGGTTGCGCCTGCTGTCAAGAGTAGCGATCCCATAGAAGCAGCTTGCCCCATGCAAAGGGTAGAAACATTGGGGCGAATAAATTGCATTGTATCATAAATTGCCATGCCTGCACTGACCAATCCACCTGGTGAATTGATATAAAGGTGAATATCTTTTTTAGGATTTTCAGCCTCAAGGAACAAAAGCTGCGCACAAACAGTAAGTGCCATATAATCTTCAACAGGGCCATTTATAAAAATAATACGCTCTTTTAAAAGACGCGAAAAAATATCATAAGCTCGTTCGCCACGATTGGTTTGCTCGACCACCATAGGAACAAGGCTCATTGCAGTTTCAATCGATTCACTCATTATATGGCTTTCATTTAATTAATTTTAATCTACAAAAAATAGACCAAATTTTAGTAAAATCTCGAATCACTGACTAATAGCGATAAGTTTAATAAAATAGATAGGGTACTAGTCACCCCTTTCGCAATAGTGAAAAAAGATAAGTTTTGCGTTAACGTGTTTTTTTATCAACAAATAAGTGATTGTTGTCGGCAATCGGTTATCTTTTTATAGACTTATGAAAGCGGAGTTCTTTTAATTGCCCAATCAAAAAAACTACCTTCAAGTGGCGGTTGCTCTGTTTTAGCTTTTTTGTGAATGTGAAAGCCAATAAAATCCTTATTCAGAGTTGGCTCAATGCCAAATGCAGGATCAAATATTTTTTCTGCGTCTCGTCCAGACCAATAATAAAAACTTTCTCTAGGTTTTGCCTTATCAAAAAAATGATATTTTTTTGCAAGCCTTGATATACCATCATTGCCAAAAATAGTTATACCTAAATGGTTTGGCTGGACTGGCTCGTTTTTTAGTTTAAGCAAAAATGGCAGCCAAACCCGTTTTTTAAAGCCTAGCCATGAGGGGACAAGGTTAGTTCCATTAATATAGTTCTCAAATTCTGCGATAATCGGATTATCGGGCGGAAGATAAAGCGCAGAAACACCAACACGTCGCGCATTATCGCTAGCAAGCCAAACTTCGTTTGGATTTGGATGAAATTGCTTTACTAAATATATATCTGTATCAAGCCAAACACCTTTTTGATATTTCATCAACATGACACGGAAAATATCAGAAAACTGCACGATAGAGCGTGATGGCTTAAAGCTTGGAAAGCTGGGGTCAAGCTTATAAAGCAGCGAAAGCGGCAAAATCGGTTCAGCATCACATAGCTCAACGCCTTCAGGCACGCCTTCAACGTGGTTATGTGCATATAATTTCACATGTTGGCCGGTTTGCACCATAGATGCAAGGCAAAGCTGGTCAATATAGCGGAGCTTTTCTCCATACCAGAAGGTACAAATATCCATAAAAATTTCCTGATGAAAGCAGTATTTCACCACTTTAGAGTATTTTAAAAGCACATGAAACTAGCAATTGAATGTTTTTGTGCCCGACTACTTTATAAATTTGTCAAACATTATATTGAAAAATTTAAAATACGATCCCAACGAATAAATAGTTAAACAAATGATTATTGTTAGAAAAATTCAAAACTTACCCTAAACATTTGCTCCACTTCTTTTACAGCTTCAGCTAAGGCAAAAATTACAATACGGTCTTTGGGCTGAAGCCGCAAGTCACCGGTAGGTCTAATAATCTCGTCTTTGCGATAGATTGCACCAATTCGCAAACGATTTGATAGGGTTAATTCCTTAATGGTTTTACCCACAAGTGGAGATGTTTCTACAGCCTCAACTTCCAATAATTCTGCTTTACCATCTGAAATGGAGTGTACAGCCCGGATGCGCCCACGCCGAACGTGCTGTAAAACTTTTGATATGGTGGCATTGCGCGGATTTATATGGGCATCAATGCCATCAGTTCGCGTAAATTCTTCATAAACAGGATCATTAATAAGTACCATATTAGCTGATGTACCAAGACGTTTTGCCATCATCGCGCTTAATATATTGACCTGATCCTGATTGGTTAAAGTTACAATAAGATCTGCCGTTTCAGCTCCGGCTTCTTGTAATACTTCTTGATCTAATGCGCTTCCATGTAAAACCGGAGTTTTCTTCAATCTGTCAGTGATGTAAAGAGCACGTTCTTTATCAAACTCAATTATTTTGACTTTAGCAGGATGATTTTGCTTTTCAATTTCTTGCGCGACATATAGACCAATATGCCCGCCACCTGCAATAATTATGCGACGTGCTTCTTGTTCCTCATGGCCAAAAAGTGCCATGGTGCGGCGTACTTGTTTTTCTAATACCGTTATATAAACAATATCACCGGCATTTAATTCATCATCTGCTTGAGGAATGAATAATTTACCATTGCGTTTTATGCCAACTGCTGTCGCCTGAAGATCGGGGAATAGGCTGCTTAATTGCCTCAAAGGCGTGTTTATGAGCGGGCAGTCTTCACTGCAGCTAATGGCAAGAAAAAGAACTTTGCCATCGCAAATGCTCAAAACATCAAGAGCACCAGGTTCAGCAAGGCGTCTTAAAATAAGCCTTCCAACTTCAATTTCGGGTGAAATAACCACATCTATGGGTAGGTTTTCTCGCGAAAAAAGATCTTGATAGCGTGGATCAAGATAGGCTTGCGAGCGAACGCGTGCAAATTTGGTTGGTACGGCAAAAAGCGAATGGGCTACTTGGCATGCTACCATGTTAATTTCATCATGAAGGGTAACAGCAATCAGCATGTCAGCTTCATCGGCACCAGCGGCGGCAAGCATATCGGGATGAGAGCCATGGCCAACAAGTCCGCGCACGTCTAACTCGTCTCTTATTGTAAAAATAAGATCGGGCGAAATATCAATGACTGTTACATCGTTTTGCTCTGCTGCCAAGCGCTCGGCAATACCATAGCCTACTTGTCCTGCACCACAAATAATAACGCGCATATTTTAATATACCCCTAGAGACTTCAATTTTCGATGCAGGGCTGAGCGTTCCATGCCGACAAATTCTGCCGTGCGCGAAATATTACCACCAAAACGATTGATTTGAGCAACAAGATATTGTTTTTCGAACAATTCGCGCGCTTCGCGCAAAGGAAGAGCCATAATGTGCTGGTCATTATCGGTTGGAACACGCGGCAAAGAATCGCCAATTTCGGCAGGTAGATGTTCAGCCGTGATTGGTTCTTCACTATTGTCATCGCGGGTTAAAATGAGAAGGCGCTCAACATTGTTTCGCAATTGCCTTACATTCCCGGGCCAACTATGCGCTTGTAAAACGGCCATAGCATCATCGCTAATAATGCGTGGACGAATTCCTGTTTGGCTAGCAATTTGTTTGACGAAGAAGTCAACAAGGGTGGGAATATCTTCTCTGTGGCGCGATAATGCCGGTACCGATAGTGGCACGACAGCAAGGCGATGGAAAAGATCTTCGCGAAATAAACCTTCCGCAATTAGTCCTTCAAGATTTTGTGCTGTTGAAGAAATAATACGGACATCAACTTTGACGCGTTTATTGCCGCCTACGCGCTCAAACTTTTGCTCGGTTAGTACACGCAAAATTTTGTTTTGCGTTTCGCGCGGCATATCGGCAACTTCATCAAGATATAAAATACCACCATGGGCTTCTTCTAGTGCACCAATTTTCCGCTCCCCCCCGTCCATTTCGGTGCCAAAAAGCTCAATTTCCATACGTTCGGGCGTAATTGTTGCAGCATTTAAGGTAACAAAGGGACCATTGGCACGGGTTGATAGCGCATGGATCATCCGTGCGGCCATTTCTTTGCCAGAGCCCGAAGGACCGGTTATCATGATACGACTATTGGTTGGAGCAATTTTTTCGATGGTTTGTCGCAATTGGTTGATAATTAAGGAATTTCCAAGTAATTCTGGCGTATCTGTTACCTTTTTGCGTAGTTCTGTGACCTCACGCTTCAATTTTGAGGTTTCAAGCGCTCTTTCTGCAACGAGCACGAGGCGATCTGCCTTGAATGGCTTTTCAATAAAATCATAAGCGCCGCGTTTTATAGCAGAAACTGCGGTTTCAATATTTCCATGACCAGAAATCATAACAATGGGAAGGTTTGGATATTGCTTTTTAATCTCATCAAGCAAAGATAGACCGTCAAGCCGGCTTCCTTGCAGCCATATATCAAGAAAAATAAGGCGAGGGACGCGTTCATTGATAGCAGCCAAAGCCTGATCAGCATCGCCCGCCATACGTGTCTCATGCCCTTCATCTTCTAAAATGCCAGCAACGAGTTCCCGAATATCCATTTCATCGTCGATTACAAGAATATCAGATGCCATTATTTTAAACCTTCTTCTTTAGAAGACATGTCTATGTCTTTATTATTATGGTTATTTTCAATTTGTGGAAAAATAAAACGGATCATAGCCCCAATACCACCATAAAAATCACTTGGAGCATCATGTAATTCCATATAACCGCCATGTTCTTCGACGATTTTGCGTACAATTGCAAGGCCAAGGCCAGTGCCTTTTTCACGTGTTGTCATATAAGGTTCAAGTAATTTTTGCCTGTCATCTTTTGGCAATCCTTTACCATTATCAATAATATCAACAAAAATAGAACCATCTTTATCATAAGATCGCACGAATATATGACCATGAAAACCTTCACGGCCTGAAACTGCATCAATCGCTTCGCTAGCATTTTTGATAACATTGCCAAAAGCCTGCCCTATGAGGCGATTGTCGAAGCTTCCCATCAATGGGGTTGCGCCAAAATCGCGTTCAAATTTGATTTCATGCCGTGAAACTTCAACAAGAAAGCTAGCCTCACGCAAAGCATTGCGTAGATCAGTTGTTGCCATTACTGGTTTCGGCATGCGCGCAAAAGAGGCAAATTCATCAACCATGCGTCCAATATCGCCAACTTGTCGTATAATTGTATCAACACATTGATCGAAAACTTCGCGGTCACTGGTGATGACTTTTCCATAGCGGCGGCGAATTCGCTCTGCTGAAAGTTGGATTGGGGTTAGTGGGTTTTTGATCTCATGAGCGATGCGGCGGGCAACATCTGCCCATGCTGACGAACGTTGGGCATCGATAAGGTCGGTAATATCATCAATTGTAACTACCCATGAATGCGCTTCTTTTTCTGATTCTTCCATTGTAGTTTGCACATTAAATACGCGTGCTCTACCATGATGGGTAATTGATATTTGTTCACGATGAATTTTTTTAGCTGATGCACGCGCGACTTCAAAAACCCGACCAATTTCGCTATGAACAGAAATCAAGCTGCGACCAATAACCTCTTCAGGCTTGAATTCAACCATAGTCTCCGCAGATTTATTAATAATGGTAATGTCAGCATGATCGTCAACTCCGATAACAGCCGCACTTACCCCTGATAACACTGTTTCTGAAAATCGTCGCCGCTCATCAATTTGGTCTCTGGCTGAAATGAGCAAGTTTTGCTGGTTTTTAAGTTCAGAGACCATGTAATTGAACGTTTTGGATAAATGTCCAACATCGCCATCACGGGCGCGTACTGGTACGAGAACATTCATATTGCCTGCAGCAACATCATCTGCTGCCCCAATTAAGAGGCGGATAGGAAGAACAAGCTTGTCAGCCACAGCAATTGCTGTCCAAATCGCCGATAACAGCATGATGAGGAAAAGGCAGAAATAGAGAACCGCAAAAGCAATTTGCATAGTGACACGATTTGCCTCCATGTCACGATAACGGTTGGTATTATTCTCGGTTAAACGTAGCGCATCCAATACGTTCGGATCTACTTGTCCAGCAATATACAGCCATGCATTATCAATATTTTGCATTTTTAAGATAACGCCGAAATAATCATGTTCACCTGGTTGAAAAGCAACAGGCTCATCGGTGCTTGCCTTTAATATCCATTCTTCTGGTGGGATTGGTAAATTGGTACCTTCAGTTTGCTCACTTGCTGTAATAATATTACCCTTACTTCCCAATAAAAAGGCGCCACTTAAATTGCGGCCAGTTACTTGCAATGACATTTGGCGTTTATATTCAACAGGATTTAAGTTTAACAATTGTCGATTATCTAATTGCTGTGCCATCGTATAGGATGCAGCTTGTAATGAGTTTAATGTTGCACTCGCGTAGGCATTGGCAAAACCTACTGATGAATCAACAATCTGGCGAGTGTTCACATCAAACCAACGATCTAACCCTAAATTGAGTGTAACAAGGGCGATGATCGCAATAACTAAAGCTGGAAGGGCGGCAACCAATGAAAAAAGTGCAATTATCCGCACATGCAATTTGGAAGCTGCCCGCCGTGCCCGCCATGCTTTAATAATTGGATAAAGCTCATGAATAATAACCGCAATTAAGCAAAAAATCATTGCGACATTGGTAAAGATTAACACAATTGTGACCGGACGGTCTGGCGAGATAGGCGTTAATCCAATCAGAACGAGAAATGATACTGCAGCTGTTAATAAGGCAAGCACTATTATTGCTATGCCGATAGCCGCGCGTCGCTTTTTTAGTGCTTTTCCTTGGATGCGCTCTTCTTCCGTTAATTTAGGTATTTGAAAGCCTTTCATTGGATGGCCTTGCTTTTATTATTTTCAACCAATGAATTGGTCATGATCTACCTTTTTAAATATAAGGATCTAATGATACTTAAATATTTGTATTTATATGTTATTTTCAATTGAGCTCAGCTAATAAAAAAGAATAAAGTCGCATAATGTTTGTGTTAAAAACGTCTTTTAAGTTCGGCTTACCCCAAAAAAATCAATCGAGAATCCTCATAATATAAAGCTTACAAAATTTCAGTGGTAATATTGCAACATTTTGTGTCGAAATTGCAACAAAGATGCATAAATGTGATAAAAATATGAAAAAAAATTAATCTGACTTTTTACAGTCATGTTCTCAACACATAGAAAGCGAAATTTAGATCGTAAAGTTGTTTTTAGGAAATATATCTGATTTTGTAATATTGTAAGCTTGATTTGCGCCAAAGTAGACTTACTTAGTCGAAATATGCAATATGGCTGATGATGGCTAGCTAATTATTGTCGTGAACGGTGAAAAATGCATTGGTCTTGGATAAAAGTATGGCAATATGTGTTTAAATGCCACATTGATAATTTAGTTCTTTTTGCTTATATCTTAAATAGATAATTTAGAATTATGATGCTTGTTGAGTGGGTAGTTTGTATTTTGGTTTATTTTAGAATTGGTTTTTAGTGTGATTTTCTGTTTTAACAATATAAAATTTTAATATTAAAAAACACTTTCTTTTTTTTAGAATAGTTATAAACTGGCGTGCGTCAGTCAAGGCATTTGCCTTATGGAAATGGTCGTTAAATCGACCAATATGGAAGGAACTAATATGCGGCTTACAAAACAAACCAATTATGCAATTCGAATGCTTATGTATTGTGCCGCCAATGAAGGTGAGCTTAGTAAAGTACCTGAAATTGCTAAGGCCTATTCAGTTTCTGAATTATTTTTATTTAAAATTTTGCACCCTCTTGTTGAGGCAGGTTTAATGCAGACTGTACGAGGCCGCAATGGCGGGGTTAAGCTTGCTAAGCCTGCTGTTGAGATTAGCGTTGCAGATGTGGTCAGAGTAACTGAAGAAAATTTTGCTATGGCGGAATGCTTCGAAAATGATGCTGTTGAATGTCCACTCGTCAATGCGTGTGGTTTGAATGCAACTTTGTCAAAGGCATTAAAAGCTTTTTTCGATGTTTTGTCAGCCACAACCATTGCAGATTTGCAGCGTCCACAGTTTAGAAGTCGGTTAGGCATTGAACAAAATGAAGAAAGCTGCAAAATGGCAGGCTGATATTCTCAAAAAGAGATGAGGCTTTATTATTTCAATGTCAAAAAAGGTTGCAGCAATTATTCTTGCTGCTGGTCGCGGTGAACGTGCTGGCAGTATAGGTCCTAAACAATATGAAGATTTGCAAGGCGAAGCAGTTATATGTCAAACCGTGCAAAAGTTTGTTGATTGTGTTGACATTGGGCAAATTATTATTGTTGTTCATGAGGATGATGTAGACCTTGCAAAAGCTGTACTTCAGCGCTTTGCACAGCGTATAGAGTTGGTTATTGGTGGTGCCACACGGCAAATATCTACTCTTGCTGGACTTGAATATTTATCGTCATCTTCACCGGACTTTGTACATATTCATGATGCTGCTCGTCCTTTTGTTACAGTGCAGATTCTTGATAATATTCATCAAAACCTTTCCCATGAAAATGGGACTATCATTGCAATTCCCGTTTCCGATACTTTGAAACAGGTGGATAGCAATAATAATATTATTGCTACAATTAAGCGAGATGGTCTATTTAGTGCACAGACACCGCAGACCTTTCCTTTTTCCTTGATTTTTGATGCCCATAAGAAAGCTTATGAAAACGGGCAAGATTATTTTACCGATGACTCTGCTCTTGCTGAGGCGTATGATATTCCAGTCAAAGTATTGTTAGGCTCGGCTGATAATATAAAAATAACATGGCCAGAAGATTTTAGTCGCGCACGACAAATATTTGCAAAGCAACAAGGGCAAAGCCAACAGAAAGTTGATAATATGTATCCCGATATACGTACTGGAAATGGTTATGATGTCCATTGTTTTGAAGCGGGGGATCATGTTACGCTCTGCGGTGTGGATATTCCTTTTGATAAAAAGCTCTCTGGGCACTCAGATGCTGATGTTGCATTGCATGCTTTGACGGATGCTTTATTAGCAACAAGGGGGGCAGGGGATATTGGTACGCATTTTCCACCTTCTGATCCGCAATGGCGCGGGGCTGCATCCCATATTTTTGTTCGCCATGCGGTGTCAATTGTTAAGCAATATGGGGGGCGTATTGCCAATGTTGACATTACTTTAATTGCGGAAGCGCCAAAAGTTGGACCACATCGTGATGCTATGGTTGTCGCATTGAGCGACATGCTAGGCATTACCATAGATAGAATATCGGTCAAAGCAACGACAAATGAGAAGCTGGGTTTTATTGGCCGAGGTGAAGGTATTGCTGCAATTGCTACTGCCAATGTTATTTACCCAGGCGAGGTGCCTTTATGATTGATGCTAAGATTATTGATGAGCTTGCCCGCGAAGTATTAAATATTTGCCGGCAGCAAAAGCTTTTATTGGCAACAGTGGAATCTTGCACTGGTGGAATGATTGCTGCAGCACTTACTGATATTGCCGGTTCATCAGATGTGGTGGAATGCGGTTTTGTCACCTATTCAAATGAAGCAAAAATGAGCATGGTCGGTGTAGATCAATGTTTATTGGAAAAATATGGGGCAGTTTCAGAGCCGGTTGCGATTGCAATGGCAAAGGGCGCTTTGCAGCATAGCAGGGCTGATATTAGTATTGCAGTTACTGGTATTGCAGGTCCCTCTGGCGGAGGAAGTGAAAAACCAGTTGGTCTTGTCCATTTAGCTGTTGCCTTCAAGCATTTTGAGCCTTTGCATTTTAAGGCGCATTTTGGCGATATCGGGCGTCGCAATGTGCGGCAAGCGACAGTTGTCAAGGCTTTGGAACTTATCATTGCGAATATCAGACACAACACAGAAGCTTGAAGATTATCAACTTAAATTTTAAAGTTTACTAGCTAAGTATCTTTGGTCTGTGTCATTGTTACAAGATTTTTGTTCTATTAGAAAATGTGAGGCGTATTTTCATTCGCTTCTTTATGGTGCAGGCGAAATATATGGTATGAATTACACTTTTATTTACAGGCTTAACTTTCTCTAGCGATTTGATAAGAAATAATGATATGTTTCAATAACAAATTAATGTTGGATTTTAAGCCTGCAAAAAATATAAAGATTATGCTCTTTGTAATTTTATTTAACAAAAAAACGTAGGCTATTTTTCTTTTAAAGTAAAAAAATATTTTGCATTTAATATGGTGCTATATATTATAGGTAATAAATGGGATATCACTAATTAAGATTGATAGTATTTTATTATGACGTATAATGCTTTAAAGTTTGGCTTTCGTTATTATTAATTTATTAAATTGAATAATATATTCCCTTACCTTTTTATTTTTTTTATTGCTTTATTTAGAGGAAAAATAGATGGCTTTGTTCGATTTTCTAAGTGGTAAGCCCAATCCCGCAAAAATTTCTAAGCAGGCTCTTGCCGAAACAAACAAGGTAGATCCTCGAGTTGCGCAGTTTTGGCAGGAGTTTTCAAAGTTATATGCAAATTGGGATGGTGAGCCTAGTATCGATAAAATGGAAGCTGCTAATAATTTGCTGCATGTTCATTTTCCGCAAGTCATATGTGAAGTTTCCCAAAGAATAGTGAATGGTAATGCAAAAACCGAGTTGGTTCTAACCCCTGATGGGAATACTGCAGTACTTGATGATATCTTCGCTCTTGCAAAAGGTGCTCCTCGTGATATTCCCATTGTATTATTTCGTAGCGCATTTCTTTCAAATGATAATATTGCGATGAACGATAATCAAGGTAATGAGGTAACGGTTGAAAATGTTACGGCACGTATCGTTTCAGATCAAAGTCGGTTAAGCTTAATTCTTTCTTATAAGGGTTTTTCTGAAAAAGATTTGTCGGACAGCCGGAAGATGTTAATGTTAATGTTGGCTGTTCATACGCTTGGTGAATTAAGGTTTATGGCTTCTTTTTTCAATTGGGGTTTTACCTTTGATGGTGATAATAGAGAACAAGAGATTGCTTTACATGATGTTAGCAAAAAACTTGATGAAATTTGGCAAAAACGCGGACGGGATGGACATTTTTCTACAACCGATGAAAGCAAATTTACTGTTTTGCGTGGTACCGATGGCGATGACAATCCAATGATTGTAACACTAAATGTTGATGCTGATCGATTGGTGGGGGTGTCTGAATATTATAACACTCTTATAATTGAGAATTCATTTTCTACGAAAGATGGGCTTACCATCGCCAGTGATTTTGCTGATTTGCTTGCTTCTTGTCTTGAAGTTGACCAGACGGGTCTCTTGACCCATATTGTATTTCTTCCTGAAGCAGGTGAAAGACATTGCTATTTCAAAATTAAAAATGCAGACGCTGCCAGGCTTATGGTTGATTTGTGTCGTGCTAAATTCAAAGGAATTGGTGAAGTACGACAAACTATTGAGGCAGATCCGTCCTGGGCGCATTATCTTCTATTTGCATAAATTATCAATGTCGTCAGATAATTGATCAATTGCTGCTAAGTGCGTTTATATCAAATTTTTAAAATAATTAAATATGAATTAAGATTTTGAATTTTAATGATAATATTTGTCGTTTGAATTAAATTTTCAAATATTGCATGTTAGTGGTGATGAAAAATAGATGCTGAATACAAATATGGATTTTAATATATAGTACTAACATTTTTTGGGGGGACTTAAAGTCTACCTTTAAAATACTGATATTGCTTGCGGGCCTTAGGGTCTGCTATCTATAGTGTGGAACCTATATTATTTCCTATTTTTTCATTATTGGTTTTTTTCACGATAAATCAGATAGATATGCAGAGATGTAAATATATCGCAATAAATGTAACTACTGAAGAAGAACGGAATGTATTTTGAGTATCACTATTTTATAGTTTTATTTCAATATATTATCAATCGGCTTTTTTGCCTATTTTCTATAGGCGCGGCCGCACTTTTAAAAATATGAATTGCTTTATTTATTAAAGGGTGATGTTTATTAAAGGTGGGTTTTTATTATGTTTATCCAAGCGATTTTTAAAAAGACAAGTTGGGAGAGATCTCAAGTTTTATTCTTGAAACTTAGGAATTAAAATGGTGATTCGAGCAATTGCTGCAGATCTAATTCTAGAAGAGCCGGTTCTTTTAATTGAGGATGACCCTATGGTTTATCGCAGATTAAAGGTTCTATTATTGGCTATGGGGTATGGGGAAAATGGCATTATCCATGCTACCACTTTGAATGAGGCACGCCAGTATGTAGCCAGTTTACCCAAGATAGCGCTTGCCCTTGTTGATCTTGGGCTTCCTGATGGAAATGGAATTGATTTGATCCGCGAATTGCGTGCTGGTGATAGCGATTTAGGAGTTCTCGTTATATCTGCTTGGAGTACGCAAGACATAATTTTTGCAGCTTTGCATGCTGGCGCAACAGGTTATATTGTCAAAGAACGTGATGATTTGGAACTTGCACTGGCTTTGCGAAGTGTCATACGCGGAGGGGCTCCTATTGATCCATTTATAGCTCGTAAAATTATTGAAGAGTTGCCGCCAGCCAAAGTTGGTGACGATGATATGGCTGAATTAGAGAGGTTAAGTCCGCGTGAGCATGAGATCTTAATTTTGGTAGCACAAGGATTGGGCAATCAAGAGATAGCCGATCAACTTTCGCTATCGCGCTATACCATTGAATCTCATATTAAACATATTTATAGGAAATTGTCCGTTTCATCTAGAACCAAAGCTATCCATACAGCACGTAGATGGGGTCTTATTTGTTAAGGTTCTGTGTATTTTTTTTGATTTTTTTTATTGGGCAAGTATGTGCATGGGCAAAAGAAAATGGTGATATATGTTCCGTCCAGATTTTATCGGTAAAAACTGCTCGGGCTTTACATAATGGTAATAAACCGCTTTTGAGTGAGTATTGGGTTAAAACAACTTTGCCAGATAATTGGAATTTTAAGCGTTCTAATAGTGAAAAAAAAGTCTGGTATCGTATTGATTGGCAGCAGTTATGTGAAGATGGTATCGCTACTCCAGTTACAGTTGTTTTACAATCTATTCAAATGGCCGGCGAAGTATATGTTAATGACCAGCAAATATGGCGTGACCAAAACGTTACCGAGCCTTTATCGCGTAGTTGGAATAGACCGCGATACTTCCAGCTACCTAGGAGTTATTTGCGTGAGGGGATCAATACATTATGGATTAAAGCAATTAGCGTGCCAGGCCAGCCATTAGGTTTGGGGCGCTTTTATCTGGGTGATCCTAACAAAATGCAAATGCTTTATGATAAGCTTATTTGGAACAGTCGAACAGTTATATTGATTAATATAATTTTAGCTGTTGCCTTAGCTATAATGCTGTTTTTTGTTTGGATCGTAGATAGGAGACAGACTGCTTATGGTTGGTATGCCATATCTATTGTTTTTTGGTTGATTTTTATAAGCAATTTTTTAGCTACCAGTGCGTGGCCCTTTTCGAATAGCTATGTTATTGCCCGTGTCAATACAATTGCCCTACTGCTTACAACGATGAGTTTTAGTTTGTTTATTCTTCGTTTTGCTAAGCAGCGATTGTTTTATGTTGAGTGCATATTTTGGTTGGTGATTGAATTTTTAGTGGTTTTAACCTGGTTTATTGCAGATATCAATCTTTGCATAGCGCAAGTATTAAGTTTAATTATAGGAACGTTTATTTTTTTATTTGCTTGCATACAACCTCTTTGTTTTGGTTTACGACAACGCCAAAAAGAGATTGTTTTTTTTGCATTAGGTTGGTTGCTCGTTCTTGGTGCGTATATCTATGATTTATTACTTTTGTTAAACCTTGTGTTTAACCCAATTGCTTTAACGTCCTATGTAAGTATTTTTGTCACGCTTTACATAATATGTATAATTGGGTGGCGTCATGCGCATTATATTAAACAGATTGCATCGTTTAATGATGAGTTAAGTATAAGTGTTACAAGGGCTAAACGGGAGTTATCAGTTGTCTTGGAGCAAGAATATGCGCTTAGTATGGAAAATACTAGATTACAAGATCGCTTGCAGATTGCCAATGATTTACATGATGGATTGGGTGGTTCTTTAGTGCATCTGATGGCGTCTGTTGAGATGGCTAAGCCATTTTATAGTTCTAAAGAGGTTATAGCTATGCTAAGCCTTATTCGTAATGACTTACGACAGGCAATAGATAGTAGTTCAAGCCAAAGTGTTAAGGTTCCTGAAACTCCTCATGAATGGCTTGCTCAAGTACGACATCGCTATTCAACTCTCTTCGAGGAGCTTGGACTTGAATTTAAATGGTGCATTGAAAGATCGTGGAAAACTGTGCCTACAGCAATTCAGTGCCTTGCTTTAACACGCTTAATTGAAGAAGCTTTAACTAATGTTATTAAGCATAGCCATGCACATTTTGTTGAAATTAGCTTAAAACTACCAAAGAATGATGTGCTTATTCTTACTATTGAAGATAATGGCTTAGGTTTTGATGTAGAAGCTGTGGCTCAATCAGGTATGAGCATTGGTATGCGCAGTATGAAAATGCGCATTAGCCGTGTGGGGGGGCATTTAAAAGTTTTGTCAAGACCAGGGAAAACAACTTTGATAGCCACTTTAAATCTATGATACAATCAAAATGAATTTAAATGATCAATGTCACGAACAATTAAAACTAAAACAATCATGTCTCTTATATTGCATAACTGCTTTAGTTTTTTTAGTTAATTGGGAGTCGTACTACCTGAACGCTCGACCTCACGCCATTTTCGGACATTTTGGTTATGCTCATCTAACGTTTTGGCAAAGGCATGTCCACCAGTACCGTCAGCAACAAAATAAAGATCTTCAGTTTTTGGTGGATTGGCAACTGCCATTAAAGCATCCTTGCCCGGAATTGCAATTGGTGTTGGTGGCAAGCCATTAATCCTGTAAGTATTATAAGGCGTTTCCTTATCTATATCTGAACGATATATTGGGCGCCCTGATGGCTTACCTGCACCACCAAACAATCCATAGATAATGGTTGGGTCTGATTGCAAACGCATATTTTTACGCAGCCGATTAACAAATACAGCTGCAACTTGTGGACGTTCCGACGCAATACCCGTTTCTTTTTCAACAATTGATGCAAGTGTTACAAATTCATTAATGTTTTTAATCGGTAAATCTGCAGCTCTTGTAGCCCAAATGTCTTTTACCAATTTGTCTTGCTTTTGTTGTAAGCGGCGCACAATATCAGCACGAGTTGTGCCGCGTAAAAATGTCACTGTATCAGCCATTAAACCACCTTCAGGAGGCATTTTTTCGTTTGCTAAATCGCCAGTTAATATTTCATTACTGCCAATGCGATTTAGCGCTTGGGTTACAGTCCAACCTTCTGGTATTGTTATGCTATGCTCAATAGAGCGACCTAGAACCAAGATATTCATAACATCACGCATAGAGGCGTGGGCAGGTATTTCATATTCACCTGCCTTTAGCGCCTTAGTTTTTTGTTCCCATCCAATGCCATAGACAAAGATTTGATCATTGGAAATGATATTACTGCTAGCAAGCATTGTTGAAATTTCTTTTATACCTGTCCCAGGTTTGATCCAAATGACTTCAGCCTGTTGCAATGGGCCTTGATCATTAAATGTCTTTTTTAAATAATAAATACCAAATCCTGCCCCTAATGCGGCAAGTATAAGGAGTGAAAAAACAAGGTTCGCTAAAATAACTAAAGGGTTACGCGCCGCTTTTGAACGCCGTCTTTTTTTGGTTTTAACGCTTTTAACCGCATTGTTGGGCTCTGGATCAACCTTGTTTGGTTCTATATTATTTTGCTCGTTTGGGGCAGGAGATGTCATTGTAGCTTCTTTATGTTTGGTTTGGACATTATCCAATTCAATTTCTAAATGGCTTTCAAACCAAGAATATTTTCAAGACCTTGTTGCGTCAAGATAAATTTAAATGTCGCAGTTTAATTAGATTTTGCTGCTATTTGGTTAAAATAACAAAGGCATTTGTCTTTTAGATGGCATAAGATGTCTTTTCTAGGGCTTTGAAAAAAGATAATGTGCTACAATCTGTTGCTAAGGGTGGTACATGTTGTGATTGTCCACCTACATCCATCAATTTGTTCCTTTATTGTTTAGGGATAACTCCTCTTTCCTTGTCCATTTAGGCAAGGATGAATTGTATTTTATTAAAAATGCGCTAGGCGTTTTTTTTGAACTGTGTATAATTCTAGTTATTTTATGGAAAGGAATATCATGTCAGATTTAATTAGCCAACGACTAAGTGATTTGGGAATTACTATACCGCAAGCCGCGGTTCCTGTTGCCAATTATGTTACTTATGCGCAAAGCGGAAACCAGTTATTTATTTCAGGGCAATTGCCGCTCAAAGATGGAAAATTATTAGCCACAGGTAAAGTGGGGCAAGATGTTACTATCGAAGACGCCAAAAAAGCGGCTGAAGCCTGTGCGATAAATGTTTTGGCGCAAGCACAAGCAGCACTTGGTGATCTTAATAAAATTAAGCGTGTGGTCAAAATTGTTGTATTTGTTGCAAGTGCGCCTGATTTCTATGATATTCCGCAAGCAGCAAATGGCGCATCTGACCTATTTGTAAATGTGTTGGGTGAAGCGGGTAAACATGCGCGCTCTGCAGTTGGTGCTGCTAGCTTGCCATTAAATGCCACAGTGGAAGTTGAAGCTATTCTTGAAATTTAAGCTTTAACCGCGAAACGTCCCTTTTTGAATGAAGGCAGGTTTCGCGGTTTAACTAAAAATCTATTCAAAAGTAATTAATAGGTCTTTGGCATCTATTTGGTCGCCTGGCTTAACAAAGACCTCAGCAATTATACCATCTTTTTCTGCATGAAGTGCTGTTTCCATCTTCATAGCTTCAATAGATAGCAATACATCACCGGCTTGAACCTTATCGCCGGTTTTTACTGCAACTTCTGAAACAACACCGGGCATTGGCGCACCAATCTGATTTATATTGCCAAGCTCGACCTTTGTTCTGGTTTTAACTGCGCCTGCATGTAGACGATCGGGCACTTTAACGCGTCGTGGCTGGCCGTTAAGCTCAAAAAATACCGTGATCATGCCATTTTCATCGCTTTCGCCAATTGCAAGATTGCGGATGACCAATGATTTGCCCTGTTCAATTTCAACCAATATTTCATCGCCATGGTTGAGGCCATAGAAATAAATTGGTGTTGGCAGCGTGGCAACTGGGCCATAAAGATTGGCAGCTGCGATAAAATCAGAAAAAACTTTTGGATACATCAAATAAGAAGCAAATTCATGGTCGCTAATTTTACGATTAGCTTTTTCTTCTATTTGCTGGCGCTCATTATTAAGATCAGCGTCTTCCAATAATGCGCCCGGGCGTACTGTAAAAGATTGTTCACCTTTTAATATTTTTTTCTGGATTTGTTTTGGCCAACCACCTTCCGGCTGTCCCAAATCACCGCGCATCATTGATACGACCGATTCTGGAAAAGCGATGTCCTTGTTGGGATTTTCAACATCTTCAACACTTAGATCTTGCGATACCATCATCAAAGCCATATCGCCGACAACTTTTGATGAAGGAGTAACCTTAACAATGTCGCCGAACATTTGATTTACATCGGCATAGGCTTGGGCAACCTCGTGCCAGCGCGTTTCAAGCCCTAAGGATCTTGCTTGTTCTTTTAAATTGGTGAACTGGCCTCCGGGCATTTCATGTAGATAAACTTCGGATGCTGGGCCTTTTAAGTCGCTTTCAAAAGCCGCATATTGTTGGCGTACCGCTTCCCAATAAAATGATACTCGCCGAATAAGATTAGTATCTAAACCGGTATCATGATCACTTCCCTTTAGTGCTTCTACAATAGAGCCAAGGCAGGGTTGCGATGTATTGCCTGAAAATGCATCCATTGCGCCATCAACGATATCCGCACCACTTTCAATCGCTGCCAAAACAGTCGCGGCGGCAATGCCTGATGTGTCGTGGGTATGGAAATGAAGTGGCAACGCAGTTGTCTCACGCAGTGCTTTAAATAATATGCGTGCCGCGTTTGGCTTCATCAGTCCCGCCATATCTTTGATTGCAATAATATGGGCGCCAGCTGCTTCCACTTCACGGGCGAGTTTTAAATAATAGCCAAGATCATATTTAGGTCGAGCAGAGTTTAAAATATCGCCTGTATAACAAATAGCTGCTTCACATATTTTATTTTCTTCTAAAACGGCATCCATCGAAAGACGCATATTTTCAACCCAGTTAAGGCTATCAAAAACACGGAAAACATCAATGCCATTTTGTGCAGCTTGGCGAACAAAATATTTTACCACATTGTCGGGATAGCTTTTATAACCAACGCCATTGGCGCCGCGTAAAAGCATTTGCAATAAAATATTGGGTGCGGCTTCTCGTATTTTATTCAAACGCTCCCACGGATCTTCAGTTAAAAACCGCATGGCAACATCAAAAGTTGCACCCCCCCAACATTCAAGCGAAAACAACTCTGATAGGCCTTTCGCGTAGGTTGGAGCGATATTGATAATATCATGGCTGCGCATGCGGGTCGCTAATAAGGATTGATGACCATCACGCATGGTCGTATCGGTAATGAGGGCGCGTTTTTGCTCTCGTACCCATGCTGCAAATTGTTTGGGTCCCAATTCATCAAATCTTTGCTTGGTACCAGCTTTAATCTCGTGGCTTTTGGTTTGCGGAATAACCGGTGAAGCGGCATTGGCTGCCGGTTTTGCGCGCCCTTTTGTTTCAGGATGACCATTTACGGTTACATCAGCAATATAGGTCAATAATTTACTGGCGCGATCTTGCCTTTTTACCGATTGAAAAAGCTCTGGTGTGGTGTCGATAAAGCGCGTTGTATATTTATTGGCAGCAAAATTGGGGTGGGAAATAATTGCTTCCAAAAAGGTAAGATTGGTGGCAACACCGCGAATACGAAACTCGCGCAAAGCTCGGTCCATTCGCGCAATAACTTCATCAGAAGTTGGTGCCCAAGCCGTTACTTTTTCGAGCAATGGATCATAGAAACGCGTGATGACAGCACCACTATAGGCGGTGCCGCCATCTAAGCGAATGCCAAAGCCAGTTGCACCGCGATAAGCGATAATCCGGCCATAATCAGGGATGAAATTTTGCTCAGGATCCTCGGTGGTAATACGGCATTGCAAGGCATGGCCATTTAGCTGAATTTGTGCCTGCGGCGGTACACCAGATTTTGCTGTACCAATGGTTTCGCCTTCAAGTAGCTTGATTTGTGCCTTAACAATATCAATACCAGTAACTTCTTCGGTCACTGTATGTTCAACTTGGATGCGCGGATTAACCTCAATGAAATAGAATTTTTCTTCATCGGCATCCATTAAAAATTCAACTGTGCCAGCGCCAATATAATTGGTGGCATGGGCAATTTTTAAGGCGTAAGCAGCAATTTCTTGACGCTGTGTATCATTGAGATAAGGGGCTGGTGCGCGTTCAACTACCTTTTGGTTGCGCCGTTGGATAGAGCAATCACGCTCATATAAATGCACAGCATTGCCATGGGTATCGCCTAAAATTTGCACTTCAACGTGGCGAGCGCGCTCAACTAGCTTTTCAAGATAAACTTCATCCTTACCAAAAGCAGCTTTGGCTTCACGTTTAGCTTCTAATACTTCGCGGGCTAAATCTTCTTCCTTACGGATAACGCGCATGCCACGGCCACCACCACCCCATGAGGCTTTAAGCATGAGTGGAAAGCCAACGCTTTTTGCAAGTTTGGTTATCTCATCAATATTGTCGGGCAGGGGCTCTGTTGCTGGTACAACGGGAACGCCAATATCAATAGCCAGGTTTCTTGCTGCAACCTTATTGCCTAATTGGCGCATGGTTTGTGGTTTAGGGCCAATAAACAGAATATCATTTTGCGCACAAGCTTCTGCAAATTCAGGACTTTCTGACAGCAGACCATAACCTGGGTGAATAGCATCAGCACCAGAAAGCCTGGCAACACGGATGATTTCCTCAATCGATAAGTAGCTTTCAATCGGCCCTAATTCACGCCCTAATTGTGGGTCACGGCCAATTTGATAACTTTCATCGGCCTTGAAACGATGAAGTGCTAATTTGTCTTCCTCCGCCCAAATGGCAACGGTTTTAATGCCCAATTCATTGGCGGCACGAAATACGCGGATAGCAATTTCTGACCGGTTTGCCACAAGTAACTTTTTAATGCGCATTATTAAGTTCCTCCCAAGCATATATGCTTATATTTAAATAATATAGTTGCCGATAAAGCAAGAGAAACAAAATAGAAAATATAACATTTATTTGTATTGTGCTATTTTATATGTATATATTTATTTTTTGGTTGGTTTATATTTGTGAATGTTTAAATAAGAGTGCGAGACTTTTTATAAGCTGTTTTAGTTGCGCCAAATTTTTTTTAACTTGTTCGGTACAACATGCTAATAAGAAAAGACTGGAATATGCTTATAAAAAGCTCTAAATGGGCGATTTAAGAGATAGTCTTGTAAGGTTTTGGAGTTGTGATGAGTCGTTTTATTTTAACTGTTTCTTGCCAATCTATGCGTGGTGTTGTTGCAGCCATTTCAGGATATCTTGCTGATAAGGGGTGTAATATTATTGACTCTTCGCAATTTGATGATCTTGAAACGGGCAAGTTTTTTATGCGGGTAAGTTTCGTATCAGAGCTTGGAGCGAGTTTGCGTGAAATTGAGGAAGGTTTTGCAGATATTGCGCAAAAATTTACGATGGATACACATTTTTACGATTCAAATGAGCGTATGAAAGTTGTCATTATGGTTTCTAGCTTTGGCCACTGCTTAAATGACCTTTTATATCGCTGGCGCATAGGTGCTTTGCCAATTGATATTGTTGCAGTGGTATCCAATCATTTTGATTATCAAAAGATCGTTGCCAATCATGATATTCCTTTTTATCGCATTAAAGTGACCAAGGAAAACAAAAAACAAGCTGAACAAGAACTTATGGAGGTTGTCCGCCAAAGCGGTGCGGAATTGATTGTGCTTGCCCGTTATATGCAAATTTTGTCTGACCAGCTATGCAAGGAAATGTCGGGGCGCATTATTAACATCCATCATTCCTTCTTGCCATCTTTTAAAGGTGCTAATCCTTATAAGCAGGCCTATCAGCGCGGCGTTAAGCTTATTGGTGCAACAGCCCATTATGTAACGGCAGATTTAGACGAGGGGCCAATTATTGAACAAGCGGTGGAACGCATTACCCACGCACAAAATGCTGAGGATTTTGTCACCATTGGCCGTGATGTTGAAGCACAAGTTTTAGCTCGTGCTGTTCACGCACATATCCAACATCGCAATTTTATCAATGGTAGCCGTGTTGTTGTCTTTCCAGCAAGCCCAGGAAGTTACGCATCTGAGCGTATGGGATAGTTAATGTAATTTTTTAAAATAGCCTGCTATTATTATCTGATAGCAGGCTTTTTTATGTTTTAAGCACTTTGTTGATTTAATAAATTCTCATCTTGTGAAGTGCGGTTTTTTACCAATTTATAGACAACAGAATCGAGCAGCGCTTGGAATGATGCATCAATAATGTTATCGGATACGCCAACGGTGCGCCAACGCATGCCAGATTTATCTTGGCTTTCAATCAATACGCGGGTGATCGCTTCTGTACCACCATTTAAAATTCGCACTTTAAAGTCGATCAGTGACATATCTGCAATTTCACTTTGATACTTACCAAGGTCTTTACGCAGCGCAATATCAAGAGCATTGACGGGGCCATGCCCTTCGGCAACCGACATATGAATTTCATCATCAATACGTAATTTTACAACCGCTTCTGACATTAAAGCAATGCAGCCATTGCCTTGGTGTCTTCTTTCAACACTACAGCGAAAAGATTGGATATGGAAAAAATCAGGTACAGTGCCGAGATGTTTGCGTGCTAAAAGCTCAAAACTTGCATCCGCTCCCTCATAAGCATAACCAGATGCCTCACGCTCTTTGACAATATTAATAAGGCTATCAAGTCGTGGATCACTTTTTTCAACCATAATATTGCGCTGATGGAGCTCGGCAATAAAATTGGCTTTACCCCCTTGGTCGGAAACCATGACGCGGCGGCTATTGCCGACTAATTGTGGTGGAATATGCTCATAGGTTTCAGGCTCTTTTAATAGGGCTGACGCATGAATACCTGCCTTGGTCGCAAAAGCTGATGAACCAACAAAGGCGGCTTGCTCATTGCTGTTGCGGTTTAATATATCGTCAAAGCTGCGGGAGATTTGGGTTAATTTTCTTAATTTTTCAGGTGTGATTCCTGTCTTAAATCGTTCTGACCAAAAGGGTTTTAAGCCAAGGGTTGCCATTAATGTAATAAGATTGGCATTACCGCAACGCTCACCAATGCCATTTAATGTACCTTGCACTTGACGTACACCTGCTTCAATGGCGGCTAATGAATTAGCAACGGCTTGGCCTGTATCATCATGGGTGTGGATGCCAAGATGATCGCCTGGTACCACTTTGGTTACTGCTTCGATGATCTTAGTAATTTCACTTGGCTGAGTGCCACCATTGGTATCGCATAAAACCACCCAACGTGCGCCATTATCATAGGCTGCTTTGGCGCAGGCAAGGGCATATTGCGGATTTGCTTTATAACCATCAAAGAAATGCTCGCAATCGACCATTGCTTCTTTACCTGCGTTTTGGACAAATTTTACCGATTCTGCAATCGATTGTAGGTTTTCGTCATTGCTACAATTGAGTGCGACACGCACGTGGTAATCCCATGTTTTAGCAACCAAGCATATGGTATCTGATTTTGCTTGCGCTAACATGCTAAGGCCTGGATCATTAGAAGCAGAAATGCCAGCCCTTTTTGTCATGCCAAAAGCGACAAATTTAGCTTTTTGGGTTGGCTTTTGGGTAAAAAAAGCCGTGTCAGTTGGGTTTGCGCCTGGATAACCGCCTTCAATATAATCAAGGCCAAAATCGTCAAGCATTTTGGCGATTGTCTGCTTATCTGCAAGCGAAAAATCAACACCGGGTGTCTGTTGTCCATCACGCAGAGTTGTGTCATAAAGGGTTATATAATCACGCATTATTTTTTTACTTCCCAGCTGGTTACACGTTCTCCGGTTTCAGGATTTTTTCCATCCTTTAACAAGATATTTTGCTTGGCAAGATTATCTCTAATTTCATCACCCTTTGCCCAGTCCTTAGCGGCTATGGCTTCAAGTCTTAAAGCAATTTGTTGATGAATTTCATCGTCTGATAGTTCCGCTTTGCGGTAAAATAGCAGGTTTTCTTGGTCTTCAATCAAATCTTGGCGGAGGAGCCCAAGCAAAGCCATGCCTTCGCCCAATGCTCGTGCATCGCGTTCTTTGTAAAAACGCCTTAAGGTGGTGATTGCATTCCATGTATTAAGATCGTCGGATAATGCCTCTACAATCTCATTATCAGCGCTTGTATCGATGCTGCCATCAAACTTAATGTCACGTAATAGCTCATACCAGCGATAAAGTTCATCTGCACCTTCGGTTAAGCGTTGTTTTGTCCAATTAATTGGTTCGCGGTAATGGGTTTGTAACATGGAAAAACGTGCCGATAGACCCGCCCAAATGCTGCGTAATTCCTCGCTTACCTCATCAGTAAATTGTGGTAAATCTTCATTTAAGACTTCACGAATGGTAATGAAATTGCCAAGGCTTTTGGACATTTTTTGACCTTCAACTTGTAAAAAGCCATTATGCAACCAATAATTTGCCATACGCTCATTGCCAAAAGCCGAGCAGCTTTGGGCTATTTCATTTTCATGGTGGGGAAAAATAAGGTCGATACCGCCGGCATGAATATCAAAAATATTGGCCATAGGGTCATCGCATTGTAGGCCACCACCAAAAGGCTGCAATAATTTTGCCATTGACATTGCCGAGCATTCAATATGCCAGCCAGGGCGACCATTAACGGTTATTCCAGCAGGTGAGGGCCAGCCAGGTTCGCCATTGAGCGATGGTTTCCATAAAACAAAATCCATTTCGTCACGTTTATAGGCCGCAACATCTACACGCGCGCCTGCAATCATATCGTCAAGTGAGCGGCGCGATAATGCGCCATAGCGGGGGTTAGTGCCCATGCTAGCTACGGAAAACAACACATGGTCTTCTGCCACATAGGCGTGACCAGTTTCTATAAGGCGTTCAATCATGGCGCGCATTTCGCCAAGGTGGTCGGTGGCGCGTGGCTGTTCATCAGGCGGTAAGCAGCCCAATGCTTTCACATCTGCTTGAAACTGGTTATTCGTTTCCTCGGTGAGTTTTCTAATTGCATCATTAAGTGGCAGATCTGGATAATCGCGTACGGCACGCGCATTAATCTTATCATCCACGTCGGTAATGTTACGGGCAAAAAGCACATGGTCTTGGCCATAAATGTGGCGCAATAGACGATATAACACATCAAAAACAATGACAGGGCGCGCATTGCCTATATGGGCATAATCATAAACTGTTGGTCCACAAACATAAAGGCGCACATTGTTTTTATTAATTGGATGAAAATCATCTTTTTGTCGTGTGAGGGAATTATAAAACTTCAACACTGCCATGGCTGCAACCTTTATGTGCGTGATTTCTTGCCGCTGATCTGGGCGCTAATCTCTGCTTAAAGGGATAACAGTGATGAAAACAACCAGACCAGCTATGAGCTAGTCAATAATAATTGTAAAAATACAAATTGTGGTTTCAAATGTTTTCATGAAACACATTTAGCGCGCTTTACCAATCTGCGTCAAGTGTTGTTAGAAAAATTCAAACAAAGAATTTACATGCCTTTATATCATTTTAAATTTAAGTGAGTTCCGTGCATTGGAGTGCCTTGACTCAATGGAGATTTCTTTGTGGCTGTTATTTTAAGATTTAATTCTGTTGCTTCAATTTTTGGCTTACTGTTAATAAATTTTATTAAATATTAAATTCAAATTGATAAAATTCATAGAACGTCAGACTTATTTTAATAATAATTTATGGTAAAACTAAGCGGCAGGAAATTAGTTATTAATTATCAAAACTGATATTTATCAAAAACGTTATGTAGTTAGATTTGGTAATGAAAGGGTTAAAGGAACTTCACGTATTGCAGGACAAGCTTTTGAATGGGATGTTCAATTAGGCAGTCAAGGAAAATCACAGCTTGGGTGTGCCACCCGTGATGGTTCCCATCTGAATGTTTCACTTGATGGAAGGATAACACATAAATGAAACACGTAAAATTAGATTTTTTTTCAGAAGTAATCGTCAATGACAATGTTAAAAATAATATCAAAAAATCGGAATATCATAACTTGAAAGGAGTAGTCTTGGGAATTAGAGAGGAAGATGATGGGGGATTTGGCTATGGAATTCTTTTATATAAATATAATCTTTGCTTTGACTTTGAATCCGATGAATTAACGGCTACTGGAAAAAAATTTAAACGTGAAGATTTTTATTAGAGGTTGAATTGCCTTGTCGCAAAGTTAGAGTTTGACGCATTTATGTATTGAACGCCCAGTCTTTAGGTATTATTAACCATCTTAATTCCAAATATATCGTGTAGCAATTGGTTTTGCTCTTTGATTGTCTATGCACCTTTTCACCCAAATCCCTTTTTAAGCCGAAAATGAATAATTATAAAAAAGTATGATTTTTAATGAATTTTATTATTAAGGGTTGGGGATTCGATGATTGCAAAATGATTGACACATTTTCTACAAATCATCCTTTGCTGCGGTTCAAACATAAATTGTGGTAATTGATGTTGTAATATGAAAATAAAATATTGTTACTTGATTTTTAAAAGCGTATGAGATTAAATGTTATATTATAACGTTGCATGTGGTGGATTGTTAGATTTGTGCGGGGCTATATTTGCGGTCTGCTAGCGTTTCAGCTTTCACCTTATATGTTGGTTAGATTTGATATTTTACATTTTATCCGTCAATAACGCTCTTAAAGGATGCAAAATGACAAATTTGGTTAAAAGCTTTCGCAAGTTGCTTGCCGCTTCTGTTTTTGTTTCAGTTTCTGTTTTTTCAGCAAGTGCTTTTGCTGAAGTTCCTAAAGTTACCGCTTCAATTAAGCCGATCCATTCTTGGGTTGCAACGGTTATGGAAGGTGTCGGTACGCCTGAATTGATTGTAAAGGGGACAGGATCAGAGCATGGCTATTCTTTGCGCCCAAGTGACGCCGATAATCTAGCCAAAGCTGATATTGTCTTTTGGGCCGGCCCAAGCATGGAGACATTTTTAATAAAGCCGCTTGATAACCTTGCGGAAAAAGCAGACAAGGTTGCTCTTTCTGAAATCCCGGGCATAAAGCTTATTGATATGCGTGAAGGAGGTATGTTCGAAGCCCATAGTCATGACCACGACCATGATCATGAGCACGAACATGGGGAGGCTGACCACGACCATGATAAGGCAGAAAAGGCCGATGCACATGACCACGATCATGCTCATGAGCATGAAAGCGCAGAAGCTGATCACGACCATGATCATCATAAGGATTTGCATTTCTGGCTAGATCCTGAAAATGCCAAAGTGGCCGTTAAAGATATTGCTGAAGTTTTGGCAAAAAAAGACCCAGAACATGCCGATCGTTATCGGCAAAATGCAACCGCCTATGTGGCAAATCTTGATACATTGATTAAGCAAGTAAATAGTGAGCTTGCGCCGGTGCGTGGTAAGCCATTTATTGTTTTCCATGACGGATATCATTATTTTGAAAAACGCTTTGATATTCCAGCTGCGGGTTCTATTACAGTAAATCCTGAGCAAGCACCTGGTGCACAGCGTATTTCCGAAATTAAGGAAAAAGTAAAAGACTTAAAGTCTGCATGTATTTTTTCAGAACCACAATTTGAGCCGCGTGTTGTTAAAACTATTCAAGAAGGCACAGGCGTCAAAACAGGTGAGCTCGATCCACTAGGTTACGATATTCCAGAAGGACCAATGCAATACGAGCTTATGATTGAAAAAATTGCTCATTCATTGAAACATTGTCTTTCCGAATAATTGAAATTTTTTGGCCCGCTTATTTTAAAAGCGGGCCATTTATAAGTGGCTTTAATTAAATTTGTGATTGGTAAATTATAATTTACTAAAATATTCTTTATCAAGAATTAGCTATTTGAAATTCTATCTAACTGATATTTAACGTAATTTTTTTCTTTTTTTGAAAATATGGCTCAGTGCACAAATTTAGCTATATTTTTATTGCAACCATTAATGCTTGTCTCCGTTTAACTTTAACAACCCAAACGGAGTACGTATTATGAAAATTCCTCCACAATCTCAAGATCACATGCCTGGTGTAGAATCTAAACTTGTTCCACCAGCGCAACACATACGCGATAGCTATAAAGGTTCAAGCAAACTAGCTGGTAAAAAGGCACTTATTACGGGTGGAGATAGTGGTATTGGTAGGGCCGCGGCATTGCATTTTGCTCGTGAAGGTGCTGACGTTGCCATTATTTACCTTCCAGAAGAAGCTGACGATGGCCAAGACGCAAAGAAACTCATTGAGGCAGAAGGTGTGCGAGCTTTAGCGATTGAAGCGGATTTACGAAAAGTGGAAAATTGTAATAGTGTCGTTAAAACTGTTATTGAGCAATTTGGTGGATTAGATATTGTCGTAAATAATGCAGGTATTCAAAAGGTTGCTAAAGACCTTGGTGAAATTTCTGATGATGATTGGCATTGGCATTTTGATATTAATGTGCATGCAATGTTTTATTTAACTAGGGCGGCGTTACCGCATTTACATAAAGGTGCATCAATTATAAACACAACTTCGGTCAATGCTTTTGCTGGAAATGATATGCTCGTTGCCTATTCAACTACTAAAGCAGCGCAAGCAGGTTTTACGCGTGCTTTGGCATTACAACTAGCAGATAAAGGTATAAGGGTGAATGAAGTTGCGCCCGGTCCTATATGGACGCCAATTCAGCCTGCTGGATTTGGACCTATCGATCCTCAGATTGTGGCCGATATGGGAAAAAGTGTTCCTTTGGCGCGCATTGGTCAGCCAAGTGAGGTAGGTCCGGCCTATGTTTATCTTGCTAGCGAAGATTCATCATTTATCACTGGGCAAACCATTCATGTTAACGGTGGCATGATTATCAATGGTTGACACATTAGCATCTGTTTCGCCATCAGAACAAACATGGTTACATAGCCAGCGACATCATCGCTGGCTAGAGCAGCAAGGACAAAGGCTGTTAGACTTTTCGAAAGAGTCTCGCGTTAAAAACGGTTTTACCGCTCTTAATGATCAAGGTAATCTTCCTGACAACGCGGTTGCTCAAACAATCATAACCGCCCGTATGACCCACGCATACGCTTTGGGTTCTATATTAGGTTTACCCGGTTGCGCGCCGCTTGTAAAACATGGTATTAAGGCTCTTCTTGGGCCATTGCATGATGATAAGCATGGTGGTTGGAAACAGGCAGAAGATCAACCACAAGCAAGAAAAATTGCCTACCTTCATGCTTTCGTTGGCTTGGCTGCGTCATCAGCAGTTGTAGCGAAAACCGAAGGAGCTGAACTTCTTCTTAAGCAAGCTGTTGATATACTTGAAGAATATTTTTGGTCTGAAAATGAAGGAGCTATGCGCGAAAGTTTTGCGGCAGATTGGTCTAATGAGGAAAACTATCGCGGTGCAAACAGTAATATGCATTCTGTAGAAATGTGTATGGCGCTTGCTGACGTGTTAAATTCTTCTATTTGGCGGCAAAGAGCTTTGCGGATTGCGCATCGTGTTATCCATACCAATGCGCGTGAACATAATTATCGAGTTCCGGAGCATTTTGATAAAAATTGGCTGTTAATGCGCGATTTCAATAAGGATAAACCTTATGATGATATGCGCCCATTTGGCATGACACCAGGTCATTTTTTAGAATGGAGTCACTTACTGCTAAAGCTTGAAGCGGCTTTACTTCTAAATGGTGAAGAAGCGCCAACATGGTTATTTGAAGATGCAAGCAAATTATTCGACGCAGGTGTTAATACTGGATGGGCTGCAAACGGCAAGCCGGGTATTGTTTATACAATTGATTGGCAGGATAATCCTAATGTAAGTAATCGCGCTCATTGGGTGCAAGCCGAGGCTATAACTGCTGCCGCTGCGCTTTTAAAACGTACTGGCAATATTAAATACGAAGTTTGGTATCGGCGATTTTGGGATTTTCTCGATTTACACATGATTGATCGGCGAGGTGGTAGCTGGCATAATGAAGTTGATGGCGACAACAATCCCTCAAGTAAAATTTATGTAGGAAAGCCAGACCTTTATCATGCTTATCAATCAACCTTAACGCCGATATTGCCTTTAGCTCCCTCGCTCGCAACAATGCTTGCTCAACGTATGCAAATAAATCAATAATTGCTGATTTATAGCATTATGGATTTAAACTATTAAACTTGGTTATTGTCTGTTTGTGAATTAACTGTTTAGCTTAAAACATCATACCGTTATTAGCGGTTTGATGTTTTTTTAATAATTATTTTACAAATCAATCTAAGAGAGAAATAAAGCAAAAAAGATTTCAAGATTGTGATCGTAAATGTGGCTGATGATAGATCAATACCTGTTCGGGCTGGGAAAATTGTTTTAAAATTTGAATGATAAATGTGCGAACGATCGTTGAAGTTCTCGACAAACATTCATATAGTTGATTTTCCAAACAGGGTAAGTTAAAATTTAAAAAAAGTCTGATGAAGTAACTTCAGATGATGTTATTACAAAAACTGGAAAACCTGTCGGATTTTAGTTTGATAATACAAAATAATAAAGGCGCCCTTCCGATAGGGTGAGCGCCTTCTTATTTTGAATAATTAAAATTTAAACAATCTTGATTTGTACTTCCACATTGCCACGTGTGGCATGGGAATAGGGGCAAATTTCATTATGGGCAGTAAGCGCTGCCATTTCAGCTTGTTGCTTATCAAGGCCATCAAGATGAACGTTAAGCGTTACAACTAATTGGAAGCCACCCTCCTTACGAGGGCCAATACCAACATCGGCTTTAACCCAGCTATCTTCACCAATTTTCATACCCTTTTGGGCAGCCGCAAAGCGCGTTGCTGATTCAAAGCAGGCTGCATAGCCAGCTGCAAAAAGAGTTTCAGGATTTGCGCCGACTTTGCCATTGCCGCCCATTTCTTTTGGTTTGATCAAGTCTAGGTTGATGGCACCGTCTTGCGATGTAACATGACCTTCACGGCCACCTTTAGCTGTTGCACTTGTTGTATAAATAACTTTTTCTAACATGTTTGCTCCTAAAATAATCAAGTGAATATTGCCCAATTGGGGGGAGTTAAGTTGTATGCTACTTAAGCTAATCTAGAGCACATCCGCTAAGCATTGGCTTATCATTGTGCTCTAATATTTTGTTTATGTATTTTCCATCGCAAAACTGCTTTTACACTTTTATGGAAAATGTCCAGCCACATCAGCAGCTTTATTCGTTCTAAAATTGATATTGAACATGAATTTCTATTCCCAATAATTCATTAAAATGCCGAAAATTTTTGGCATTTTAATGAAAATTCTATATTCAATATTAGTTAGTATATAGCGTCTTGTTCTTATTGAACAAGATTATAAGTGGTCTTATAATCACTTATTTTTATGTTTCTTTTTATCCTTATCATCACCAAGTAACCTTGCAATGATATCACTAACATCATTGGACAAATTATTTGTCTTGGCAATATGCTTTAGAGCATGTTCAAGCTTATTGCGGCGGTTTTGCTCTAAAGATCGCCAAGAGCGTAAAGTTGTTAAAAGACGGGATGCAAGTTGCGGATTCTTACCATCAATATCAATGATAATCTTTGCAAGATAATTATAGCTAGCGCCATCTTTACGGTTAAATGCAACAGGGTTGCCGCCCGCAAATGTTCCAATCAATGCACGCACACGGTTTGGATTGTCAAAGGAAAAGTGCTTGTGTTTGGTAAGCTCTTGCACTTTTTCAAGGGTTTCCAATCTTGCACTACGAGCTTGCACGCCAAACCATTTGTCAATTGTTAGAACATCTTTGTCAAAGCGTTTTTCAAAGTCGCTAAGCGCTGATTGTGCTTCTTTAGATTGGGCAAAATTTTGCACCAAAATATTAAGGGCAGCAAGGCGATCGGTCATATTATCTGCTTCGTCATATAAGCCGCCGACCCTTTTAGGCGAATTTTCAGCTATGGCAATATAATAAAGTAAAGTGTTTGCCAAAGCGCGCTTGCCTGCATTGATTGCATCGGGGGTGAATGGCTTTGCAGGGTTTATTGCTTTATAAAGTGTGTTAAAGCTTGCTTGGTTTTCTCTAGCAACAATTTCAACCAATATTTGTCTTGCAGCATGGATATGATCGGGATTGATATCTTTTGCGACAATCCTTGCAATTTCTGCTTCGCTAGGCAAGGTCAAAGCAATCGCGCGAAAAGCTGGTTCTAAACGCTCATCATTGGCAACATTATCGACGAGCTTGGCAAGTTTTATGCATTGCTTATGGCGCAGTTTTCCCTCATGCTTATGGGCGTGTACTAATTCATCCATCAAAAGATCATTGAGTGCCTGCCACCGGTTAACTGGATCCTGATCAAATGCAGCAAGGAAAAAACGCTCCTTTTTGCTTAAATCTGTTTTAAGGATGACTGGGGCAGAAAAATCACGCAATAGTGACACCACAGGCCGATGCTTTATCCCTTTGAAGTGGAAGCTTTGCTTGGCCTCGTTAAGCACTAAAAGAGTAGCTTCGCCATTGCTATTTGTTTTCACATTAATTTCGTTACCCTCTTCATCTAAAAGAGCAAAGCGAATAGGTATGACCATTGGCTTCTTTTTCTTTTGCCCTGGTGTTGGGTAGATTTTTTGCTCCAGTTTAATGGTAAGGGTTTCATGCTTTTCGTTATAGTCGAATTTGGCTTTTACATGTGGTGTGCCTGCTTGTTCATACCAAAGCATAAATTGAGAAAAATCTTGTTTTGATACCTTCGCAAAGCATGCAATGAAGTCTTCAATCGTACAAGCCTCGCCATCATGGCGGTCAAAATATAGATCCATACCTTTTCTAAATAATTCATCACCGAGCAAGGTGTGAACCATGCGGACAACTTCGGCACCTTTTTCATAGATAGTGGTTGTATAAAAATTATTAATTTCGCTATATTGCGTAGGTCGTACGGGGTGGGCAAGGGGACCAGCATCTTCTGGAAATTGCGCAATTTTCAATAAACGAACTTGGTCTATACGCTGCACGGGACGCGAGCGTTGGCTTGATGAGAACTCTTGATCTCGATAAACCGTAAGCCCTTCTTTTAAGCATAATTGGAACCAGTCACGGCAAGTGATACGGTCGCCCGTCCAATTGTGGAAATATTCATGGGCAACTACACGTTCAACATTGGCAAAGTCCGCATCGGTTTCGGTTTCGGCTGCGGCAAGAATATATCGATCATTAAATATATTCAGTCCCTTATTTTCCATTGCACCCATATTAAAATCAGATACGGCAACAATATTAAATATATCAAGATCATATTCGCGACCAAAAGCTTTTTCGTCCCACGCAAGAGATCGTTTAAGCGAATCCATTGCATAAAGCGCGCGCTCAGTCTTACCTTTCTCAACATAAATGCCAAGATCCACAATTTTACCGCTCATTGTCTTGAAGCTATCGCGGGTTACTTCGAGATTGCCAGCAACCAAAGCAAATAAATAGGATGGCTTGGGAAAGGGGTCATGCCATGTTGCAAAGTGCCGATCCCTGCCTATATTTCCAGTTTCAACGCAATTACCATTGGATAATAAAATGGGGGATTGTTTTTTGTTTGCTTCAATCCGAACAGTATAAACGGAAAGAACATCGGGACGATCATAGAAATATGTAATCCTGCGAAAGCCTTCCGCTTCACATTGGGTGCAAAAAACACCATTAGATTGGTAAAGACCCATTAATTGGCGGTTAGCTTTGGGATTGATTTTCGTTACAATTTCTAAAGTAAAAGGATCACAAGGAGGATTGTCAATTTTTAATTGGCTGGGGGTTATGGTAAATGCTTTTGGCTCTAGTTCAATATTATCAATGGCAACACGTACCAGTTCCAATTCATCACCAATAAGAATAAGTGGTGCGCCTTTTTTAGTGCCTTGCCGTCTTTCTAGCGACAATCTTGTGGTCACAACTGTATTTTCAGCTTCAAGAATGAAGTCCATATGCGTTGTTTTTATTTCATATGGTGTTGGCTTATAGTCTTTTAAGCGAAAAACTGGACGCTTTACCGTGTTCATAACCTTAAATCCCATTTGTTAATTTATTTTAAGGTAGGAATAAATTTAAAAGGCTGCAATAGATTTTTTAAAAATATCTCCAATCGTTGCTTTATTGTTAGTTACTTTTTTAAAAACAAGATATTTAAAAAAAACTATGATAATCGATTATTTATTATATCGTGACAAATAGGTTTTAAATGTACGCAAATTATTTAACTTAAATCTTTTAGGCTGAATAAGTAGTAAGAGTGCGATGTGCCTAATTTTGTATCACTATCGCTGCAATGTGGTTTAATGCTTTGATGTTTTAGGTGAAAGTATCGGCTTTATTATGGGTTCTATAGATAAAATGCCTGTTATTTCAGGAAATGTAATGGTTGGAATCTGGATGAAGGTTACTGCTGTTGCGCTCTTTGTCGGTATGTCAACATTACTCAAAGCAGCGGTTGGAATTCCAGCTGGTGAGCTTAGCTTTTTTCGTTCATTTTTCGGATTGCTACCAGTTTTTATCTGGCTATTTATGCGTGGTGAGTTGCGTAAAGCTTTTTATACAAGCAATATTGTCGGGCATATTTGGCGTGGATTGTTTGGCATTTTGGCTATGATGTGTAATTTTTATGCTTTAACCTTATTGCCTTTACCTGAATCTATTGCAATTAGTTATGGTGCGCCTCTCATTTTAGTAATTTTAAGCGTTATTTTTTTAAAGGAAAAAGTACGTTTATATCGTTGGAGTGCAGTTTTTGCGGGGCTTGTCGGTGTGTTGATTGTTATTTGGCCTCGTATGACGATATTTTCTGCGCAGGAACTGGATACATCGATTGCTTATGGCGCTATAGCTGCCCTTGCTAGCGCCGTGCTTACAGCTATTGCGCTTTTATTGGTGCGGCGCTTAGTTTTTACCGAGCGTACAACAACAATTGTGCTCTATTTCATGATTTCTGCAAGCTTATTTTCTTTGCTATCTTGGCCGATTGGCTATTTCTTAAATCATATAGGCATAAAAACTGCATTGCTTGATGTCTGGGTTTGGCCAGATTGGCATATAGCCTGTCTATTAATCGGTGCAGGTCTTTTTGGCGGCGTAGCGCAGATATTTATGACAGAAGCATATCGCCATGCTGAACCATCAACTGTTGCACCCTTTGAATATGTCTCTTTGGTGCTCGGGCTTATTATTGGTTATGTGGTTTTTGGTGATGTGCCAACAACGCAAATGCTCATTGGAAGTTTGATTGTCGTTGGCTCTGGAATATTTATTATTTATCGTGAAAGCCGCTTGAATTTATTAAAGCCACAAGAGCGTGCAGCAAATTCCAAATAAAATAATTTGTATGAAATATGCATGAAAGACAATCAACTTATGGGTGAGTTAATGGGATAACTCACGCATTTTCATTTTCACATTAAGCAAATCTTGCCACGTAAATTTTTTATGAAGGGGATTTTTCAATAAATAACGCGGATGGAATGTTGGCATAACATCAATAATTTTTCCGCCTGCGGTTACAAATTTTAGCCAATTACCGCGCATACGCAAAATACCTTCATTGGCACCGGTAAGCCATGTTGTTGTTGTGCCGCCGAACGCTAATATCATATCAGGATTTGCCAGTTCAATTTGCCGGTAAATAAATGGCTTACATAATTCAATTTCATGCTGTGTGGGTTCGCGATTGCCCGGTGGACGCCATGCGATAACATTGGCAATATAAACATCTTGACGATTATACCCTATTGCCCCAAGCATTTTGTTGAGTAGCTCACCTGCGGGACCAACAAAAGGCACACCTTGCAAGTCTTCCTCACGCTCTGGCACATCGCCGATAATCATTAGCTTGCTCTTGTTTGTACCATCAGCAAAGCAGGTGTTTTTAGCGGTAATCTTTAAAGGACAGCCCTCAAAATCGGTTAAATTTTGACATAGTTCCTCAAGACTATTTGCACGCATCGCAACTTCGCGTGCAAGTTTTATCTGGTCATCAAGGGGAACATAATTGGTTTTACGTGCAGCGCTTGCTGTTCTTGTTGGTGCCTTTTTGGTATCAGTCGCCTTTGTTGCGGTCGGGACTGGTTCTTGATTAACCGCAATCTTCGTTTCAGATTGAATATTTGAAGGTGCAGGCGCTACCTGAAGCCGATTAATAGGTTCATCCAAGATTGCTATATCAACGCCAGAATCCTGATAGAAGCGTAAAAGCTCTTCAAATGTAAAGGCTTTTTTCTGTCCAATAAGGTTTTCGCTCACGCCTCGTATTCCTGTTTGTAGCAGTTAATTTCTTGGAGAATAATGAAGGTTTAATAATCATATTTGTTAGCACATACAAGTTGCTAAAGCTTTTATTTTTAAACAATTCGAATGGTAAATTAATTTATGCGTTTATACAAATGATTAACGCGTTAATTTATTTTCAATTTAACTTATAATCGAGGTCAAAGTGAGGGAAAGACCAGTGAGGAAGATGAAAATTGCGGCACACCATTCTAATGCAGATTTGAAAAAGTTAAAATGGCTTTGTCTATTTGAAATCTTGAGTGCTAATGATTTTGCATAGACAGCAAGCGCGGCCAGAAGCGATACGGTGATAAAGGTGCCAAGAGACATAGCCAAAACCGATAAAACACCAATGAACCATAAATCATTGAGCATGACAAAGCTCATGACAAATATAGCACCGGAACATGGGCGAAGGCCGACAGAAAAAACAGCCATAAGGGCAGGGCGCAATTGCAGTGGTTCTTTGACAATGTCAGGGCTAATCATATGGGCTTGGCCGCAATCATTACAAATTTCACCTGCGCCATTAAATACATGGTCAACGCCGCCTTTTTCATAATTTAAGCGTGGTTTGTTGTTTAATGCGCCTTTGGGGGGCAGGCTTGATTGAAAGCTGCTTTGTTGGTTAAAGTCACTGGCTGGTGCACTGTCAAATATAGTTGTTTTAATGCTTTTTTTGTGAAAATAGGGTTTGATTTTTCGCCAGATCATAACCATCCCCAAAATCATAACCAGAATAAAGCTGCCTGTTGTTAAAAATGTAGCTGCTTGTGTGAGGCGACCAGGAAGTAGAAAGAATACTAATAAAATAATAAAAATTGCGCTTAACGCCTGCAAAATTGATGAAAGGAACGATAAGAAAATACCGCGTTTTAAACTTGCATCATTGGCAACAAGATAAGATGCAATTACTGCTTTACCATGTCCTGGACCTGCAGCGTGCAAAATGCCATAAAGAAAAGAAAGACCAATAAGCCAAATTGCATTATGTGGATTTTCTTTCATACCAATGAGGTATCCGCCAATTGTGCGTTCAAAGACCTGTTGCCAACCAAGAATATAAACATAAATTTCTGAAAAAATGGATGAATTATTGACGGGCTGCTCAGGCGCACCGATACCAAGTGGAGATCTAGCAAAGGCGTTAGTTAGTATGCTATAATATATTACAGCAATTAAAGGCATAAATTTTATTTGTCGCATATCACTTCCAATTTGGGCGCAAGACGTTGGGCTAGGTCAAAACTTGCATCGGGATTTGCAAAAAAATCTTCGGTTTCATTGGCAAGACTTTTGGATAATATTTTATCGCCATCAGGACGAACCATGTAGCCCTTACAAAACGAAGGTAATCCCGAAAATGAAATATCAATATCGCGTTTAAAGTTTACAGCAACATAAAAAGTTGGGTCATAGAGTGAAAAGCTGTAATGGCCACCACGTTTAATATATAATGGCTCTTTGGGCTTATTTTCGATATGAAGCGTGAGCTGGTTATTTTTCATATCAGCAATAAGCTTATCGGGATTAGCAAGCTTAACTGATTTACCATCTACTGTTACAGATTGGAAATAGTCAAACTCAGCTAAGGATTCGCGGATAGTTTTGCTTATTTCGGCAAGTTCTGATGGATCAAGAAAACGGTCACCATTCTTGTCAAAATCTAAAATAACCCCAGCTGAAAACAAAGCATCAAACAACCAATCTTGCGAGAGTTTTTCAACCTTGCCATCTTTATCTAGTTGAATTTGAACTTTTGCATCGACAAAAATATGTGGATGAGCTTGCACAATAGCAGTCATCGGCACAATGAATAAAATACTAAAAAAAAACTTAAATAGAGTTTTGATCATTTAATTTTAAAAAACCTTACATGCATTAGTTTGTTGTTTGATCTATGCATGACGAGCTGCTTTTAGCATATCGAGTGATAGGTAAAAGCGGCGACAAACTATGCAAGCGGATCAAAAAATGCTTAAATTGATTCATTTGAGGAAAATATGCTTTAATTATGACAAAAAGAAAACACCTGCCAAATAGTAAATAAAAAATCCAAATATTAAGAAAAATTGGGCCTATTTAGCATCGCCATAGTGGGCTGTCATCTAAGGTGCACTACAAATACGCAGGTAATATGTAATATTAAGCATTGCTGGGTTCTTCTGCACAATTTTCGCAAAGACCACGAATTTCTAATGTTGTTGCATGGGGGCGAAAGTGGATCTTATGCATATGGTCATGCACTTCATGTTCAATAACGTGATTGTTAAATTCGTGAACCTTGCCACAGTTTTTACAAATAGCAAAAGCAACTAGATGATGGTCATCGCAGTCAGGGTGGGCGCAAGCTATATAGGCATTTAAGCTTTCAAGCTTATGCACTGCACCAATTGCAATCAACTTATCTAAAGCGCGATAAATTTGTAACGGAGCGCGAAACCCCTCATCGCGCAATTGATCAAGGATAGTGTAAGCGCTTAATGGTGCCCGCTCTTTCTTGAGGACATCAAGAACGAACTTTTGGTTTTTTGTAAGATCACCAATTGGGGGCATCATCTATCACTCTTTTCATAAGTCATATTAAAATTTATTAGCCGATAATTGCTTTTAAACCAGCTAAGTTTTGTTTTTTAACAAGCTGAATGGCAAAAGGCAAATAACAAAAAGGACAAAGGCGGCAACAACAATCGAGGGGCCAGAAGGCGTGTTAAAGATTTTTGACATTTGCAATCCTGTTGTTGAAGAGATAATGCCGATGACACTAGAAAGCAAGGCCATGATTTCAGGGGTTGATGACAACCGTCTTGCTGTGGCAGCAGGTAGTATTAAAAGCGCGGTAATCAGCAATATTCCGATAATTTTCATAGCCACAGCGATAATAAGCGCGAGCATAAGCATAAAAATAATTTGAGCAACTTCAGGATAAAGCCCTTCTGCTTTAGCAAGGTCGGCATTGACTGTTCCAGCGATAAGTGGCCGCCAGATAATATAAATGATCGCTATAGCAAAAATACCGCCCAGCCAGATCATTAAAAGATCAAGCCGAGAAACCGATAAGATGTCGCCAAATAAGTAGACTGAAAGGTCCTGTCGTACCCAAGGTAAAAAACTTAAAATAATTAAGCTGATAGCAAGGCTTGAATGAGAGAGTACGCCAAGTAAAGAGTCGTTTGAAAGTGTATGACGGCGTTGTAAAAGTAAAAGGATAATGGCCAGCATTGTTGTAACGATGAAAACACAAATGGTCATGTTAATGTTGGATATGAAGGCAAGAGCAACGCCAAGCAAAGCTGAATGGGCCATTGTGTCACCAAAATAAGCCATGCGGCGCCAGACGACGATACAGCCTAAAGGCCCGGCTGCCAAGGCAATGCCGATACAACCAACCATGGCGCGTACAAAAAAATCATCAAACATTCGTATTATCCTGTGGTTTATTATCTGGTTTTGTTAAATGATTATGTTTGCTGTTGTCGTGACATTGATCGCCTTGGCAAATCGTACCATCTGGATGGTGGTTGTGGTCATGTTGATGCCGGTAAAGTGCGGCGGAATTTTTACCATTCCTTGAAAATAAGGCATTATATTCGGGGCTCATGGCTACCTCTTCTGGCTTACCGCTACAGCAAATATGCCCATTAAGGCATATCACGCGGTCGGATGCTGCCATAACGACGTGTAAGTCGTGGGAAATAAGTAAAATTCCGCAATTTAACCGCTGCCTATATTGAGAAATCAGATCATAAAGTTCTGCTTCGCCGCTAAAATCCACGCCCTGCAATGGCTCATCTAAAACAAGAATATCAGGTTTGGTTGCAGCAGCACGTGCCAACATGACCCTTTGCAATTCCCCTCCTGATAAATTGAGAACTTGCGCGCCACGTAAATGCAATGCCCCAACTTCTGCAAGGGCTGCATCGGCATCTTCCATTTTTAATTTGTGGGTAAGCTCCATAAAGCGACCGACACTCATCGGCATGCTACGGTCGAAATTAAGCTTTTGTGGCACATAGCCAACCCGCAAGTTTGGTGCTTGCCAAACATTGCCCTCATTAGGTTTTAATATTTTAAGAGCCATTTTTGCGGTGGTGCTTTTACCTGAACCATTAGGGCCAATAAGCGTTATAATTTCGCCGCGTGATAATTCCATGTCAATGTTACGTACCAGCCAGCGATTATTGCGAAAAATCCCAGCGTTTATAAGCTTTATCAATGAGGACGACACGAAGAATAAACTTTCTATTCAAATACCTAAATTATTGGTTGTAATCATATATAAATAAGTTTGATGTGTTTTCTTTATGCACATAAATGACTTAGCCTCGATAAAAATCAAAGGTTTTAACCATCAATGCTTGGCCTAAAGACACATAATTCATTATCGTTATAACATAACACTTAAAAAACGCAATTTTAAAACATAGCTCATGCATTTTTTAAAAGAGTGACAGTTGGTCAGGGTGGCTTTTGGATGCGCTGGGTGTTTCTAATTCCAGTATTTCGTCCAAAAGATCTTCGCTGCGATAATTGGCATCATTAACCTTGGTAGATATTTTTCTAGCAATGAATTTTTCCGTGTCAGGTGTGGTTAACATGCGCAAGACATCTTCGCCGCGATAGTTGCGTATATCTAACCACGCTTGATAATTTTCTTTTGAAATGATGAGTGGCATACGTTGATGTATCATTTTTATATCATTATTTGCGGCTGTGGTTATTATGCCTGCAGTGTCAATTTCAGTGCCGTCTGCGCCACTCCATGTTTCAGCAAGCCCAGCAAAGCCGATAATTGGACTATTTTGAGACGTAATGTAATAAGGCTGGCTTTGTTTGCCAGTTGTTTTTTTCCATTCAAAAAAACCGCTCGCAGGAATGATAATTCGGCGGTGGTTAAGAGCATTTCTAAATGATTTTTTTAAATGTACCGTTTCTGCTCTAATATTAATTGTTAGTGGCCATTTATCAGGTTCTTTGACGAAAGCCGGAACAAATCCCCAACGCATTAATGAAACATCATGTGGGGGTAGGTTGCTATTGTCTGGCCTTGTTGCTTCTGGGTACTTTACAATAAGGATTGGCTGTGTTGGAGATATATTATAAAGGTGTGGTATTGCAATTGGAACAATGGCGCCAAATTGCTCTTCAATTTTTGTAATATCTGTTAATAGAGTGAAACGACCACACATTTAATTTCCAGTTTTAAATTAATTGACTTTTATAAGTTTAACTAAGCGAATTAACAAATACAAATACAACAAAATTGTAAATATGTATCGAATTGCGAAAAATTTAATCTTATTTAATAAGTTTTTGACAATTTGAAATTGTGTTGCAGCATGAAGTTGGGGTGACTTTTATCGTGATAAAACGTTTTTTTTCCATTGTTTTTATTCTAACTATTTTGCTACCCGCATCCCATGCTTTTGGGCAAAATGTTAGCTATGATAAAAAAATGATACGTTTATCAGAAGTTTTGGGTTCTCTTCATTATCTTTATAATTTATGCGGCGAAGATACAGCTATTTGGCGTGACAAAATGGATTTATTGTTAAATGCTGAACAAGCTGACGGCGCAAGAAAGACTAAATTAACAGCTGCCTTTAATAGCGGTTTTCGTGCTTTTTCTGAAAATTACTACCAATGTACGCTTGCTGCGTTAAGCGCGATAGAGCTTTATAATGATGAGGGTAAGAAACTTTCCCAAGAATTAATTGACCGCTTTGGTAATTAATTGGTTTTTACATAGATATTCAAAATATGGGATAATTAAAATTATTTCATACACCCTGTCATTGAATACTGCCATTAAAAGATAAATTAACCTTTTTTTCAGTTATCTTACAAGGCCCTAAAGAAATATGCTAGTCTAGGATAAGATTATAGTGTTAACGCTCTTTGCGTACAAATAAAGAGATGACAGGAAATGAAAAATAGTCAATCCGACTTAGCATTAATTATTGCGCAGGAAAAAAAACTTGTTGCAAGTGAAACACAGGCAGAAGCTTGGGCTAATGGTATGTCTAATGGTATTGAACCTGAAATTTTAGCTGAGGTAGCTTTCGTTACTGCACTTGAGCATTTTTTGCTGTTTAAAAAGGAAGAAGAAGCCTTAAATCTTGTGGATGTTATTCGCGAACGGATAATTATGGGAGATTTTCTTAACCATAAGACCGTACAATAGCTCAATCACCTTCTATTTACCGCATAGGTTGAACATTTAGCGGATTTAAATAGGTTATTCACAGTACTTATTATCTATAAAATTTGGTAAAAATGTTAAAAAACATCAATAAATTGGTCTTGGTAGTAGGTCTTGCTTTAGTTTTAGCAAATGCACCGCTGCAAAATGCATTTTCCAAAACCGATCAGCCAGATTTTCGTGGGATTTTGGATAATAATATACCTGATCCTGAAAGTGCCTTTGGTCCTTTTAATGGTGATGACGCCAACAAAAATAGCTTAATCGGCCATTCTTTACCAATTGTTTTATATGATGAAACTGCTTTGCCCGCTAAAGTTCGTGATATGCGTTTAAACATTATTAAAGCGGCTAAGACAGGCGAAATCGAAGCATTAAGACCCTTGCTTGGCACTGGGATTAACGAAACCCAATTAAGGTTGACAGACGAAGAAGGCGATCCAATAGAGTTCTTAAAAGAGATTTCTGGCGATGGAGAGGGACTTGAAATTCTGTCAATTATCATTGACTTACTTAATTCAGGTTACGTCCATCTTGATCAAGGCACTGAACAAGAAATCTATGTTTGGCCGTATCTATTTGCCTATCCAATAGATAAATTAACCAAAGCTCAAATGGTTGAAACTTTCCAGATTATGACTGCGGGTGACTTTGAGGCGATGAAAGACATTGGTGCTTATTCTTTTTTTCGCATCGGTATAACACCAGATGGCAAATGGCAATTTTTTGTTAGCGGTGATTAGGGGCTGAAAGATTATTTTATCACACAGTAAGCCACTCTTGCTCCACCACCAAGTGGTTTGGGATGGCTGTAAAATTTACCTAATTTAGGTGCAAATACCAGAAAATTGGCGTTGCATCACTATCGACCAAATATCGGGGGAAGTTACCAAGATGCCCGTTGTCATCCCAAGGAGTTGAAAGTTTTTTGTTCTTTGGAAGGGGTTAAGTGACTGCTTGTTAAACTGGTGGAATTATCTTTTCGCCATTTAATCTGGATTGCTATGAACATGAAGCCCATGAATCACAGGTGCTAGATATTTTAGATGGAGTATAAATACCAAGTCATAATAAGATAGCTCAAAACTAATAGTGCCGTTTTCTTTCCCGGGCTTTTATCGGTCGCTGCAAAAAAATCTATGCTAATGCTATTTACACGATAATTTTTTTGTGCTTGTGGAGCTTGTGGTAATGAAAATGTACTAAGTAGCAATGCTATTGCTAAATATTTTTCATTTAATCCCCCTTTTAAATTTAAGTATGCCGATGGTGAGACTTCGCCACATAATTAATTTTTGACGAAAGCATATTTCATATTTATAGCGTTAATTTATGCGGGCGGAATTTTATATGCGGTAAGTTGATTTTTGTTAATCAAATTTCTACTTGCAAAATAGACCATGGTTTTGCATGGTGAAAGTTATTTCACCGTGGGGATTTATTAATGAAAACGATATTTGCAGCTATAGTTTCTTTTTTGATGCTTTCAACGAATGCTATGGCACAAGAGGCAATGCGCATTCCTGTAGATTCTGCGCCTATCAGTTTTTTAACTGCTAGTGGGGCGCATAATTACTCTGTTGAAGTTGCTCAAAAACCTCAGGAGTTGGAAGCGGGTCTAATGTTCCGCAAGGATTTACCTCATGATAGAGCTATGCTTTTTGTTTTTGCAATCCAGCGCGATGTTATGATGTGGATGAAAAATACTCCTTTACCACTTGATATGGTTTTCGTTGATAATAATGGCAAAGTTGTTTCACTTGCTTATAATACGACACCAGAATCAACTATTCTTATTTCTTCAGGTTTTCCAACTCGCTATGTTGTTGAATTGAATGCTGGTGAGATTGATAAGATGAATTTAAAGCAAGGTGATTGTGTTGTTCACCCTGCAATAGCAGTAAAATGTGTCAGGTAATAATTTATGCTAAAAGATGATGTGAATTTTTTTGAAAGTGATGGTTACACTCTTGCCTATCGCGATAAAGGAAATGGGCAACCTATTTTACTCATTCATGGTTTTGCATCATCTTCATGGGTTAATTGGGTTGCGCCCGGATGGTTTCGTACGTTGAATGATGCTGGTTATCGGGTAATTGCCATTGATAATCGCGGCCATGGATTTTCACAAAAAATTCACGATGAAAAAGCCTACACACCTGAAGCAATGGCCGATGATGCGGTTCGTCTTCTTGATCATCTTGGTATAGAAAATGCGCATATCATGGGTTATTCCATGGGCGCAAGAATTACAGCATTTGCTTGTTTGCGACATGCAGCACGAGTGCAAAGTGCGATTTTTGGCGGTCTTGGCATTGGTATGGTAACAGGTGCTGGACGATGGGAGCCTGTTGCTGAAGCTTTGTTGGCTGACGATATTGCAAGTATTAACAACGAACGAGGTTTGATGTTTAGAAAATTTGCTGATCAAACCCAAAGTGATCGCTTAGCTTTAGCTGCTTGTGTTATTACGTCGAAAAAGGAACTCACCGCAGCTGAAGTTTTTAAAATAAAACAACCCGTTCTTGTGGCTGTTGGTAGTAACGATGAAATTGGCGGCGATCCCGTTGCTCTAGCAGCATTATTACCTAATGGTGAACCCTTGGTAATTGAAGGGCGAGATCACATGTTGGCAGTAGGTGATAAAATATATAAAAAAGGTGTTTTGGAATTTCTCGCTCGTCATCCTATTGGTCGCAGATAGATTTTGTCTGATAGGTGCCGTTAAATTAGCTTTATAGTGACGATTGGAAAGATGAGCTAGATGAATTCTTCTGCCACTCTTATTTCTTTTGATAGAAAATATGACATTGGTGATTTATGGAGCCTTATATATTCAGAGGCAGAAGCGGCTATAGTCAATGACCACACCATGTCAGGGTTTCTATATCCCTCTGTTTTAAATCATCAAAGTTTACGCACGGCAGTGATTAATCGGCTTGTTGATCGACTTTATCATTATGATCTTGATCAGGACGTGTTACGGCAAACTTTAACCGAGGCTGCCGCAACGATTGAAAATTTTGATGAAATGTTAAGTGAAGATATTGCTGCAGTTTTTGATTTGGATCCTGCCTGTCATCGTTTAATGGACGCCTTATTATATTTTAAAGGCTTTCATGCCTTGCAAACCTATCGACTTGCCAATGCTTTATGGCAGGCGGGGCGCATAGATTTTTCCTATTATTTGCAAAGTCGATCATCTTCAGTTTTTCAAACAGATATTCATCCTGCTGCAACCATTGGTAAGGGTATTTTTCTTGATCATGCCACGGGTTTAGTTATTGGTGAGACTGCTGTTGTTGAAGATCATGTTTCTATTCTTCATAGTGTAACATTAGGTGGTACTGGCAAGGCTGGCGGTGATCGCCATCCTAAAATTCGGCATGGTGTTTTGATTGGTGCAGGTGCAAAAATTTTAGGCAATATTGAAGTTGGTCATTGTTCAAAAATTGCTTCAGGTTCAGTTGTTTTAAAAGATGTACCTGCAGGTGTTACAGTTGCCGGCGTGCCAGCGCGCATCATAGGTGAGGCGGGTTGTACTGAGCCTGCACGCAATATGGACCAAACCTTAATTGCAGGAGATGGCATTTAAATATACTTATTCATGATTTGATTATCAATCATTGCTAAGTTGTTCTAAATAATCTTTTAAAACAACCGCATTATTATGTTCGCTGTCATGAGCTGCAAAGAGTAAGCTTACGATGTTGTGTGTCTTTATACTGTCTATAAAGGCTTGTATTTTTATACTATTTTGATCAAGTTCGTTCTTATATTTTTCAGTAAATTCGGGCCATTTTTCAAGGTCATGATTAAACCATTTACGCAAATCTGCACTTGGTGCGATATCTTTGCACCAATCATCTAGTTTGGCTTTGTCTTTTGATAGCCCCCTTGGCCACATGCGATCTACAAGAACTCTCCAACCATCGTCATTTGTTGGCGTTTCATAGATATGTTTAATTTGTAATTTCAAAGCTAGGCCTTTTAGATTAATCGATGCGAAAATAATCAATGATAGTCAATGTCTTTATGTCTGAAAAAATATAGGAGCGTTTTAGCTGCTATCTCAATTAGTGGGTCTTAAGGCTAAGTGACAACAAAGCTAAAAAATCTGTAAGTAGATTTTTAATGGTGCGGTCGAGAAGACTCGAACTTCCACGGGTTGCCCCACAGCGACCTCAACGCTGCGCGTCTACCAATTCCGCCACGACCGCACGTGGTAGAAGCTAAAATAAATCAGCTAGCGGCATGTAACAAATGTGTAACTTTATGACAAGCACTTTTTTTTAAATATAACAATTTTTTTAGATCTTCGTAATCTTAGCGCTTAAATGAAGCAATATGTTTCCTAAAAGGTAAGGCAAGTGCGTTTAACGAGCAAAATTAAAGCAAAGATGCTCAATTATCTCATTAAGCCATTATTCATTGAACCTTTAACAATAGTGATTTGCCATTTTTATCTTGAATGCTCCGATAAAAACAACTCTGTCTGCCCGTATGGCATGTGGGTCCGTGACCCTCCACTTCAACTTTAAGCAAAAGTGCATCTTGATCACAATCGACAAGAATTTCTTTTATGTGTTGCATATTGCCTGAAGTTTCGCCTTTCTTCCAAAGTGACTGGCGAGAGCGTGACCAATAATGAGCAATGCCAGTGCTTAAAGTAAGCTCCAACGATTCTTTGTTCATATATGCTAGCATCAAAACTTCATTGGTTACATGGTCGCAAGCAATGGCTGTAATTAAGCCATTTTGGTCAAAGCGCGGCGCAAACATATCGCCTTCTTCCTGCTTTTCCTTATCAATAAAAGGCGAAGAAAATTTTTCAGATTTCATCGAAATCCCCTAATCATATTCATGAATTGCGCTTGTTCTTGCGGATTATTTTCATAATGACCACGAAATGCTACCGTTATCGTTGTTGAACCCTGCTTTTTTACCCCGCGCATTGCCATGCATAAATGTTCCGCTTCAACTAAAACAGCGACACCGCGCGGCTTTAAATTATTGTTGATTGCATCGGCTACTTGGGCGGTCATTGTTTCTTGCGTTTGCAGTCGGCGGGCAAAAACATCAACGACTCTTGGCAGTTTTGATAGGCCAACCACGCAATTATCAGGAAGATAAGCAATATGGGCTTTGCCAATGATCGGCACCATATGATGTTCGCAATGGGAAAAAAATTCAATGTCACGAACAAGTACTGGATCATTATAGCCAGCGACTTCTTCAAATACTGTTCCTAATATATCTTCTACCGATTGCTCATAACCGCCAAATAATTCACCATAGGCTTTGGTAACGCGTGCAGGAGTCTTAACCAAGCCTTCACGATCGGGATTTTCGCCTGCCCATAATAGCAATGTGCGAACGGCTTGTTCAGCCTCTTCACGACTTGGGCGTTTTTCAATAGATAATGGTTTTTTACTAACGGGATTCTGCACGAAAACATCCATTCTAAATTTCAAACTTTTGTTTAATTTTACTCGTTAGCTTTATAAAATAATCATAAAGCTAACAGTCAACACTTAATCACTTACGGCCGTATTTAGTTCCCTTTATTCTTTACTAAATAACATAAATTAGAAAATATCTAAGAGTGGCAGTAAGCTCATATGGTCTATTAATTTGAATCGGTTATAATTGATATGACTTCATATTGGAGAATATATAGTTTACCTTTATATGGCATTAAAGGAATTTCAATCCTATATAATGGTTTATTCGTGGAACGAAAGTCCCAATCACTGGATTTAGATGGATTTGGTATAAATAAATTATGATTGATGACATTTATAATAGCAAAATATTATCAGCGGCAGCTCATATTAGCCTAACTGGTCGCCTTAGTGATGCTGATGCGTCATCGCGCCAGCACTCTAAAATTTGTGGGTCGATTATTACTGTCGATATTAAAATAACTAATGGCATTGTTACAGAATTTGCCCAAGAGGTGCGCGCTTGTGCGTTAGGGCAAGCCTCAGCATCGTTGCTAGCCAATCATGTTATTGGTGCAAGTACTCGAGAGTTGATGGAGCTCAAAGATGTTATGTATGCCATGCTTAAGGAAGATGGTCAGCCGCCAATAGGCAAGTTTGAAGAACTTGGTTGTCTGCAACCAGTAAAGGACTTTAAAGCCCGTCACGCATCAACTCTGTTAGTGTTTGACGCAGTTGTTGATTGTATCCAGCAAATTGAAATCACAGCTTAGAAACCAAGGGTAATGGTAGATCAAAATCGCTATAATCGCAATTATGATGGTCCATGGCGCAAAACACCGGGGCGAATTCTAGGCATTGTGTTCATTCGCTTTTATCAGCTCACGCTTTCATCATTGATTGGCAATCAATGTCGCCATCTACCCACATGTTCTGAATATACTTATGAAGCAATAGCGCGTTTTGGACTGTGGAACGGTGGTTTTATGGGATTATTTCGTATTATGCGTTGTGGCCCGTTTGGAACCCATGGAATTGACCCTGTGCCAGTTGTTTTGGATGATTATTATAGATGGTATTTACCATGGCGGTTTTGGAAAATTGCAAAGCAAAAAAAAGATTCAAAAAAATGCAATTGCAAGGATAAGGTTGAGTGATTATTTATTTAAAGCAATTGGTTAAGTTCGAATTTCAATTTTTTTTTATGAATGTTTTTAGCCTGATTTTTCTAATTGAAAAAGGCTTCATTAAAGAATGAAGCCTTCTTATCATTTTATAAATTTTATATATCTTATTGCAATCACTTGTTATGGTTTAAGCAATTTCACCAAGGCAGACATATTTAATCTCAACAAAGTCATCAATGCCAAAATGTGAACCTTCGCGACCAAGGCCAGATGACTTGATACCTCCAAACGGTGCTTCTGCTGTTGAAATAAGGCCGGTATTAACCCCAACCATGCCATATTCTAATGCTTCACTAACGCGGAATACGCGGGCTAAGTCCTTAGCATAGAAGTAGGATGCAAGACCAAATTCAGTATCATTTGCCTGTTGGATAACGTCATCCTCATTGGAAAAGCGGAAAAGTGGTGCAACAGGGCCAAAAGTTTCTTCACTGGCAACCAACATACCCTTGGTTACATCGGCAAGAACGGTTGGCTCAAAGAAAGTACCACCAATGGCAGACGGCTTACCACCGGTTAATACACGTGCACCTTTGCTGACCGCGTCTTTAACATGCTGCTCGACCTTTTTAAGGGCAGGCTCATCAATCAGCGGTCCAAGAATAACGTCTTTTTCCATACCATTGCCAACTTTTAATTTGGCAATAGCATCAGTTAATTTTTTAGCAAATATGTCATAAACGCCATCTTGAACGTAAATACGATTGGCGCATACGCATGTTTGACCATTATTGCGGAATTTGGCAATAATGCTACCGGCAACAGCTGCATCAATATCGGCATCATCAAAAACGATAAAGGGTGCATTGCCACCAAGTTCTAGGCCAAGTTTTTTAATTGTCGGTGCGCATTGCGCATAAAGCTTTGCACCAACTTCAGTAGAACCAGTAAAGGTCAGTTTGCGTATAATTGGGCTGTCAGTCATCACCTTGCCAATTTCTCTCGCGCTACCAGTCACCACAGAAAAAAGACCGGCAGGGATACCGGCACGCTCGCCAAGTATGGCAAGGGCAATGGCTGAAAATGGAGTTTGAGACGCAGGTTTTAACACCATGGCGCAACCAGCTGCTAATGCGGGGCCTGCTTTGCGAGTAATCATTGCATTTGGAAAGTTCCATGGCGTTATCGCGGCGACGACACCAATTGGCTGCTTCATCACGAGGAGACGTTTGTCCCGCTGATGACCGGGGATGATTTCACCATTAATGCGGCGTGCTTCTTCAGCAAACCAGTCAATAAAGCTTGCACCATAGTCAATTTCGCCAATAGCTTCATTAAGTGGTTTACCTTGTTCAAGGGTGAGAATTTTGCCAAGATCTTCGCGGTTCTCTACCATAAGATTGAACCATTTACGCAAAATAAGCGAGCGTTCCTTAGCCGTGCGTTTTGCCCATTCTTTTTGAGCCGTTTCAGCAGCTTTAATCGCCTCCAGAGTCATTTCCTGTGTACAGTTAGGAATATAGCCTAAAATTTCGCCCGTTGCAGGGTTAGTAACTTCTGTGCCATTATCTTTGCTGCCTGCAATCCATTTGCCAGCGATATAGGCGGCCTGTTTAAAAAGTGTATTGTCTTTCAACATAATATCAATCCTATCCCATTGCTTCTTATTCAATATTTTTGGCTTTACGGGAAAGCCAATCCGCTTAATTACAGCGAGAAAACTAGAGCACCTAGTTGTTGTAACTTAAATAATTGTGCTCTAGTGTCTTTTGTATTTAATGCTAGGTATTGAAAAAGCGCAAATTAACTTACCGCTTTAACTTCGCGGATTGATTGCTCTAAAATATCAAGAGCTTCATTAAAAATCTTATCGTCAACCGTGATTGGCGCCAAAAAGCGGATAACATTGCTATAGACACCACAGGTAAGCAAGATAAGCCCTTTTTCGAGAGCCTTAAGACGGATTTTATTCGCAAAGTCAGCTGATGGCTTGCCATTTTTGTCAAAAAATTCAACTGCTGTCATGAAGCCTGGACCACGGATATCCTTGATTTCTGGCACATCATCCTGAATTGAAGCCAAACGTTGGCGCAAGCGCGAGCCAAGCTGGTTTGCTCTTTCACAAAGCCCTTCTTCCTTAATTACATCAAGCACAGCTAGAGCTGCTGCAATGGCTAATGGATTACCGCCATAGGTGCCACCAAGGCCGCCCACGCCTGGGGCATCCATGATTTCAGCCTTGCCAGTAACTGCTGATAGTGGGAAACCGCCAGCTAAGCTTTTTGCCATAGTGATAAGGTCTGGGGCTACGTCATAATGATCCATGGCGAAAAGTTTGCCTGTTCTTGCAAAGCCTGTCTGTACTTCATCAGCTATCATAACAATGCCGTGTTCATCACAGATTTCGCGAACGCGATTCATTAATTCTGCTGGTGCTTGATAAAAACCACCTTCACCCTGAACAGGTTCTAGAATAATGGCTGCAATGCGCTTTGGATCAATATCTGCTTTAAGCAGCGTATTTAACGCGTTTATACTATCTTCAACGGTTACATCATGTACTGAATAAGGGTAGGGAATATGGTAAATATCACCAGGCATTGCTCCAAAGCCAACTTTATAAGGGACGACCTTACCAGTTAAAGCCATGCCCATAAATGTACGGCCATGAAAACCACCGGAGAACGCAATAACGCCATCACGCCCTGTATAAGCGCGAGCAATTTTAATTGCATTTTCAACCGCTTCAGCGCCGGTAGTTACAAAAACAGTTTTTTTCTTAAAATTACCAGGTGTTGCTGCATTGAGTTTTTCAGCAAGCTCCACATAATTCTCATAAGGCACAACCTGATGGCAAGTATGGGTAAAGCGATCAAGCTGCTTTTTTACCGCTTCAATAACTTTTGGGTGGCGGTGGCCAGTGTTAAGCACTGCAATACCCGATGCAAAATCAATAAAGCGGCGGCCTTCTGCATCCCAAAGTTCAGTGTTTTCTGCTTTATCTGCAAAAATTGGCGTAGTTACACCAACGCCGCGAGCAACGGCATCTGAGCGGCGCTTTGAAAGTTCTGTATTTCCCATGATTAAATCCTCCATATTCGCTTAAAAAACTGTATGATTGGATCAAAAGATAATTTGATTGAAACTATTATAGATCATCCACGTATTTATCATTTTGACACTTGTTGAGGATAGATTAACCTATTTTTTGTCAAAAAATATAGACAATCTGTATAATTATATTTTATTATTTATACGTTTGGGATATTGGTTGGCTCTTTTATTATTGAAATTACACGGAAAATATTTTGGCAATTTTTAAAGCGAGCCATATTTTATTGCGGTTATCAGCATTTTGGATATCAAGACCGGTAAGGTCATTAAAGCGTTCCATGCGGTTGCGAATAGTGTGGCGGTGGACATTAAGCTTTTGTGCCGTTTCATGGAGGTTAAAACCACTATCTAGCAACATCTCGATGGTCGTAAGTAATTCAGCAGATAGGTCTTTGTGAAGTATGGCGTTTTTGAAAGCTTTGGCTGAGATGGGATCCAATAAACCAAGCATGGTTTCAATTGCCATATCATCGCTATCATAAAGGCCTGCTGTTGAGTTTTGCGCCAGCATTTGTGCTTGCCGTAAGCCCGTATGTAACTGATCTGCTTTAACTGGTTTACTAACCCCTATGCTACAATTGGGACAAATAATCAGCAATGGCGCTAAAAGTTGTTTAGGGGATAATCGGGATGAAATTGCAAAAAAAACAATAATTTCATTGTTGTAAATCTGAATTATCGAGTCTTTTGGTAAGTTCGTGGCAATTAAATCTGCTGTCTTTTTCAAATGACCATTAAGCGGTTTTACAAAAGCAAATCCGAAATTGCTATCAGGGTCAAAGCCAAGTGAAAAAAGCTTATGCCTTATTTCTTGTAAAGGTAAAAATGATTGCATCAGCATGGAAAATATATCAATTTTTAAACGGCTTTCAGCCCGGTTTACCGCATTGGTGCGATTGATAATAATTCTTGCTGCCAAAATCATTTCATGGATAAATGCCTTATCGGTTAATGAAAAATCTTGCGATTTGCGTTTAATGCGCAATTCAATTGTATTGGTGCAAGAAAAGCTGGTAAAATCATTATGTTGGTTTATTGCTTCCTTTGCTTTGGCGCCCTTACTGCGTACCGCCTCGGCTAAGATATTTTTATCCTGCTCAATGATTTGGCAGTCTGCCAATAAGCTATTGGCTAGCCGCATAGTAATATCGGAAAGATGTAATTTTTCATCAATGGCATCGTCAAGAATTTGGCTGTAATAGGATGTATTGCCAAGTTGGCTTGGCTTATCGACAAGCTGTTCTGCTGCAATCTGTGTTATATGGGCAAAACTTAATTCATAAGGCACTTCGCATAAGGGTAGTTTAAGAGCATTTGCTCTTTCAATCATGATGGCTGGAATTTTACTAAATTTAAGCCCTATACCAAAGCCAATGCCAGCAACTCCACTTGAATAGAGTTGATCCATGTAGCGGATCATTGCCGCATCATCATTAAGGTTCCAACCTGATATGAGATTAAACTCACCACCTCTTAACCAGCGACGTGGCTCAGGATTATCGGAAGCAATTACCCAGTTAATACGGTTTTTAAGCCCCTCAAGACCTGCAATGGGAATGAGAGCAGGTTTAGTCATGCTACAAAGGCGTTCAACGGTTAGGGGCATAATTTATAATCTTTAAGTTTTGCTTTTAGTTACTTACAATTAAATGAACTATAAATTTTTACATCATTTCAGCATATTCATTTATAGTATTTGCTCTAAAAATGTTTTTGTGCGTGCATTTTGCGGATTGGTAAAAAGATTTGTTGGAGTATTTATTTCCATAATTTGTCCCTCATCCATGAAGATAATACGATCTGCTATTTCGCGAGCAAAAGCCATCTCATGGGTAACACAAATCATTGTCATACCAGTTTTGGCAAGTTCCTCGATTGTATCTAAAACTTCTTTTATCATTTCAGGATCAAGCGCCGAGGTTGGTTCATCAAAAAGCATGATTTTAGGGCTCATACACAAAGAACGAGCAATTGCGGCACGCTGCTGTTGTCCACCCGATAATTGTCCGGGATATTTATTGGCTTGATCCCTGATGCGGACCTTATCCAAATAATCAAATGCTAAATCATTCGCAGTGCTGCGGTTCATATGGCGAACCCAAATTGGGGCTAAAGTACAATTTTCTAAAATGGTTAAATGGGGGAAAAGATTGAATTGCTGAAAAACCATACCAACTTCACTGCGAACCTTATCAATATGGCGGCTATTGGAATCAAGCTGGATACCCTCAACCGTGATTTGTCCACTTTGATAGGCTTCCAATGCATTTATGCAACGGATCATAGTTGATTTACCTGATCCTGAGGGACCGATAACCACAATTTTTTCACCCACCGTGACAGATAGATTAATATCACGCAAAACATGGTTGTCACCAAACCATTTATTGACCGTTTTCATTTCAACGGCAAGTGGACTGTCATTTGTTTGGTCAATCATGATGTTATTCATTTCATTAGTTTTGTAATTTCCTTTAGGCATTGAGATGGCGCTCAATAAAATGGGCATAGCGTGACATGGCAAAGCAAAATAGCCAAAATATAAAGCCGGCAAAAATATAGGCGGTTGCAGGTGTTACCGGACTTATCCAATTGGGTTGTAAGGTAGCATTTTGGGCGGCACCCAATAAGTCTTGCATATTAATCGTATAGATCAAGCTAGTATCTTTAAACATTCCAATCAAAATATTGATGACACCGGGAATAACAAGGCGAAAAGCTTGTGGCACAATGATAAAGCTAATCATTTGCCAATAATGCAGCCCAAGCGACCATGCAGCTTCATATTGTGCCTTAGGCACTGCTTGCAAACCGCCACGAATAACTTCTGCAATATAGACTGAGGTAAAAAGCGCTACCGCAATGAGTGCTCGTAAAAAATTATCAAAATTTAAATCTTGCGGAAAAAATAATGGCAACATGACATTGGCAACAAAAAGCACTGCCACCAAGGGTACACCACGCAAGGTTTCGATAAAAATTACACATAAAAAGTGAATGATTGGCTTTTTCGATTGCCGCCCAAGTGCCAGTAAAGTGCCAAGCGGTAACGAAACGATTATGCTGGAATAGGCAATGATTAAAGTTGCAAGTAAACCACCCCAACGCGCAGTTGGCACGCTCGTTAATCCAAACGCACCACCATAAAGCATGATATAGCAAAAGATTGGTACAAAAATAAACGATAATATGGCGTTGATGACTTTGAACCTTGCTCTTGGTATTAATAGTGGAATATTGACTATAATCACCAATAGCAATGCGCAATGAACCCGCCATAATTCGCTTTGTGGGTAAATACCATATAAAAATGAACTCATATTAGCGCGGACAAATGCCCAACATGCGCCTGACCAACCATTGGGTTGAACGCCGCCTTGTATGATAGATGCGCAAGCTGCACGATCATTGCCTATCCAGCTAGCGTCAATAAACAACCAACGCAAAGTTGGAATGGCGGTGTAGATCAAGGCAATTAACAAAAATATGGTTATTATGCCATCAAGTGGATTTGCAAATAGTCGGCTTTTTAACCAATGCAAAATACCGCTTTGGCGTTTGGGCGGCGGTAGGGCTGGTAGCAACTGCTTACGAGAAAAGGCGCTAATTTTTTCCATTTTTAGCGTCCTTTCAAACTGGTTTTATAATTAAACCAATTCATGATCAGTGAAATAAGCAAGCTAAGGCTTAAGTAAACGATTATCCAAATAACGGTTACTTGAATGGGCTGCCCTGTTTGATTGTAGATGGTGTTACCAATGCGCATAATCTCGGTATAACCAATAGCTGTTGCAAGTGAAGTGTTTTTCATCAAGCTCATATATTGGCTGGAGAGTGGTGGAACAATGATGCGCAAGGCAAGTGGCAAAACAATAAGCCTTGTAATAAGGCGAGGCTTTAAACCAAGTGAAGCTCCAGCTTCCTTGTAGCCATAATCGACACCTTGGAGGCCACTGCGCACAAGTTCTGCAATTAAAGCCGATGTGTAAATGGAAAGGGCTAAAAATAATGCGGTAAATTCTGGTGTTATACTTGTGCCGCCACTAATGTTAAATCGCCCTGCTTGCGGTATATTAAAGCCTGAAAATTGTAAAATTGGCATAAGAATTAAAAAAGTGGCAATAATGATTAAAATATAAAATGGCCATAAAAGCTTGGCCTTACCGCTTTGCTCAAAGCGTTTTTTGCCCCAATGGTGCAAATATATACATAAAAGAAGATTAATAATAATGGCTAGTGCAAAACTCAGCATAATCAACCAACCACTTTGGCCAAATATTGGCTGTGGTAAAAAGATACCACGTTGATTGATAAAAACATTAAACGGTAGTGCAATACTGTCACGCACCGAAGGGAGCAAAGCTTGAATTATTGCAAAATACCAAAAAAATATCACCAGAAGTGGAGGAATATTACGAAAAGTTTCAATGTAAAACAGGCAAATTTTTGAAACTAACCAATTATTAGATAGCCGACCATTGCCAATTAAAAGCCCCAATAGGCTCGATGCTATGATGCATAGAACGGCCATCACTATTGTATTGACAAAGCCAGCAGCTAGCGCTGTGAGATAGTTGGAATCTTCGCTATAGGGGATAAGACTATTGGGAATAGAAACGCCAGCGCGCTGTAATAGAAAGCCAAAGCCCGCAGTCATATTATTGGCTTGCATATTGGTAATCGTATTGGTGATAATCCACTGTGCAGTTAATCCAATAAAAACAATTACTAGCAATTGAATAAGAAAACTAACACTCAATATGGAACGCAAAAAGGTGCGAAACGCACCTTTTTTTATCGGGGAGGGCCGTGGTTGAATAGGTACCAAGAGTACAATGCCTCATAAATTTATATTGGTAAGTAAAATAAATTTTAAAACAAAACGGGTGCGCAATACCCGATTTATTTACAAGGTTTTAACGAATAGGCACGCCATATTGTAAACCACCCTTGGTCCATAAGGCATTGATACCACGTGAAATTTTAAGCGGTGTATTTTGGCCTATATTGCGCTCAAAAACTTCACCATAATTACCAACATTTTTAATGATTTTGATAACCCAATCCTGATCAAGTCCTAAGTCCTTACCAATATCGTTACCTTGTTCTGCACCAAGCATGCGCTTAATGTCGGGATTATCAGATTTTGCCATATCATCAACATTAGAACTGGTGATACCAAATTCTTCAGCGTTAACCATTGCATAATGAGTCCAACGAACAATATTTGCCCATTGTGCATCGCCTTGGCGTACAGCAGGACCAAAAGGTTCTTTTGAAATGATTTGCGGTAAAACAACATTTTTATCAGGATTTGCTAATTGCAAGCGAGTTGCATAAAGCGATGATTGATCTGTCGTATAAGCGTCGCAACGGCCAGCATCGTAAGCCGCATTGACTTCAGTGAATTTTTCAAAAACCACTGGTTCATATTGCATTTTATGGTTGCGGAAATAATCTGCTAAGGTCAATTCAGTTGATGTACCAGATTGAACACATATGGACGCACCAGAAAGTTGCAAAGCAGAAGTTACGTCTTTTAACCGGTCAGAATTAATCATAAAGCCTTGGCCGTCATAATAATTAATTCCAGTAAACTCGATACCAAGTGACGTATCGCGGCTCATTGTCCAAGTTGTATTGCGGATTAGCACATCAATCTGCCCCGATTGAAGCGCAAGAAAACGCTCTTTTGCGGAAAGAGGCACAAATTCTACTTTGGATTTATCTCCAAAGATAGCCGAAGCAACTGCGCGGCAATAATCAGCATCAAAACCTGTCCAATTGCCTTTTCCATCTCTGATCGCAAAGCCAGTTAATCCGGTATTGACACCGCATACCAAATGACCACGGGTTTTTACTGCACGCAAGGTCGCACCAGCATTTTCAAGCTTAGGGTCGCCCAATGTTACCTTCATTTCGCTAGTAACCACAGTGCCTTTAACTGGTGCTTGAGCTGCTTCAGTTTGTGCATTTGCCAATTGACTTTGAAAGCCGCTTATCGTTGTTATCGCCAATAAAGCTGTCAGAAATTTGGTATTTATTGCCATAATCACCCTCTTAGATTTAGTTTGCAGTTACAATATCCATTTGGAACGTAGTTTGATTGCAAGTTCAAGCAATTTTTTTCCATTGTTTTCTTGCAAGTTAGCATAAAAATAATCTAACCTAAACATCAAATTTGGTTCCATAGGTCGTAGAGCCTAAAAAGAGGATAATAAGGCAATGGCAAAAACTAAAGATATGGATAATTGGGGTGTTAATACAAAACTCGCTCATGGTGGATATAATCCCCATGATTATCACGGTTTTGTTAATCCACCAGTGGTCCGTGCCTCAACCGTTCTTTTTCCTGATGCCAATACAATGGCTTTGGAGAACCAAGCCTATACTTATGGTACCCATGGTACAACAACCACCGATGCGCTTTGCCATGCAGTTGATCTTCTTGAAGGCTCAGCGGTTACCGTGTTAACGCCATCCGGTCTTGCAGCCATTACTATGCCGCTGCTTGGTGCGCTAAGCAGCGGTGATCACCTACTTATTACGGACTCCGTCTATTTTCCAACGCGTCGTTTCGCTGATACGATTTTAACGCGCATGGGAGTTGAGGTTGAATATTATGATCCTTTAATTGATGCCGGTATAGAAAAGCTCTTTAAAGACAATACACGAATTGTCTTTACCGAGTCGCCTGCATCCAATACCTTTGAAATGCAGGATATTCCTGCAATTGCCGCAGCTGCCCACAAAATTGGCGCTATCGTTATGATGGATAACACGTGGGCAACGCCGCTTTTATTTAAAGCGTTAGATTATGGGGTTGATATTTCGATTAATGCGGCGACCAAATATCCTGCAGGTCATGCTGATGTGCTGATGGGGATGGTGTCCGCCAATCAAAAATATGCTGATCTTATCAAGGATGCCCACAAAATTACTGGCATGAGTGTATCGGGTGACGATGCTTATCTCGTTTTGCGTAGTATGCGCACCATGAATATACGCCTTGCTCATCAAAGTAAAACAACAATTGCTCTTGCTTCATGGCTAGAAACTTTACCGCAAGTTGCTGAAGTCTTGCATCCGGAATTGCCAAGCAATAAGGGACACGCAATTTGGCGTCGTGATTTTAAAGGTTCAGCCACTATTTTTTCCATTGTTTTGAAAAATGGGGGTATTGAAGAAGCAAGTCGTTTCCTTGATAGCTTACAGCTTTTTGGGCTTGGCTATTCATGGGGCGGTTATGAAAGCCTTGCAGTTCATGTTAACTTAAAAGACCGTGTAGTCGCCAAAAAAGATTATGCAGGGCCTGTTTTGCGCTTGCAAATAGGTATTGAAAATTTTGAAGATTTGCAAAAAGACTTACAAAATGCAATCAATGCAACCGGCTTATAAATAACTCCATTTTTTATTAAATACCCAATGAAGCTATAAGACAATGTCTACTGCTTCATTGGGTATTTAATGGATGGGAAGTCGATGAAGATGTGCAAAAACTGTCCCTTTACAACTGGCTTTGTGGCTTTCCTTGCTGTGATATCTATGTGGGTAAGCCCAGTTGCCAATGCATGTACTCGTTTTGTATATCATGGTGCAGATGATAAAGTTATTTCTGCTTGTTCCATATTCTATGTGAATGCAATACCAAAAAATGAAAGTCTAATTGAAGCCATTGCAAGTGTTTTCAGTGTTATTCGCAATATATTTGTCCCTTACGGAATTACAACACCAAATGAGCCTAATATATCGTCAACGCGCTGGCGCCCAGTGCCGCACCATAAACGTAAGCTCTATTTTTTAAGTAACCACTACTCCCAATATATTCTGAGCAGATTTGACAAAGGTAGATTTTACTAAGGTTACTGGTAAGGTCATGAAACTTGATTTGGGGTTCAACCATACGCATATTTCTTCAGGCATGGTCAATAAAAAAAATTAAGGAAGCTGCTCCATTCAAGTTTTTTGGACTATATTTTTTTAGGCTATAAATTAAAGTGATTTGCACCCTGTTAAATTACAAAGCTATATCGAACAATTAAATAAAATGGCTTTCGATCTTGATAATAAGCTAAGTGTGATAACCAACTTTATTGTGGCCGATGAATAATGACAATATAATGATTGAACTGGTATCATTATTTAAAATGGGGGCAGGTTGAAATGACAAAGCTGGCGAAAGTTGAAGATGTTGTTAATTCATCAGAGTTAAAAAAGCGGCTTTATGAAGTCATTGGCGATGAAAAATCGAATTGCACCGATGTACAAAAACGCGAAGCTATAAGACGCGAATTAAAACAAGCTCTTGTTGCTGGACAAAAGGGCTGTGAAATTCAACTTTTGCTTGATGGTCACGGCCGTTTATGTGCCAAGCGTCTTAGCTTGTTAATTGATATTATTATTGATGCACTTTATGATGTGGTGATAAAAAAAATATTCAAATTGCAAAATCCGTCAAATGGTGAGCGTATAGCTTTAATCGCAGTTGGTGGTTATGGTCGCGGTACGCTTGCCCCTAGTTCCGATATCGATCTTTTGTTTTTGCTTCCCTATAAGCAAACACCATGGGGCGAACAAGTCATGGAATTTATCCTTTATATGCTTTGGGATATTGGCTTGAAAGTTGGACATGCAACGCGCAATATTGATGAAACGATACGTATGGCGCGTGAAGATATGACCGTTCGCACTGCACTTTTGGAAATGCGTTTTTTAAACGGCAATCAACCACTCTTTCAACAATTATTTGATCGGTTTAACGCAGAAATAGTGAAAGACACGGCTCCACAATTTATCCGCGCTAAATTGATTGAGCGCGATGAGCGACATAAAAAAGCAGGACAAACACGCTATTTGGTTGAACCCAATGTTAAGGAAAGTAAGGGTGGCCAGCGCGATTTGCAAACACTCTATTGGATAACGCGATATTTTTATGGTGTCAAAACCCCAGAGCAATTGGTTAAAATCGGAATTTTATCGCGTCAAGAATCTAATATCTTTAAAAAGGCCGATGATTTTTTATGGGCTGTGCGTTGCCATATGCATTTTTTAGCCGGCAAAGCCAATGAACGTCTGTCTTTCGATATTCAGCGTGATATCGCACATCGACTTGGCTATACTGCCCATCCAGGCCAAGAAGACGTCGAACGCTTTATGAAGCATTATTTTCTGGTGGCTAAACAAGTTGGCGATCTAACTCGCATTATTTCAGCAGCGCTTGAGGAAGATCATGCTAAAGCAGTGCCAGGCATAAACCAAATATTTTTAACTTTTTCCAAGCGAAAGAAAAAAATTAAAGGTAGTGATGATTTTATCATTGATAATCAGCGTATTAATATTGCCAATGCAGATGTTTTTTCAACAGACCCAGTTAATTTGATCCGTATTTTCCAAATCGCGGATCAACATGGTTTTGAATTGCATCCCCATGCTATGCAACAAATGACGCGATCTTTGAAGTTAATTACCAACGAAGTGCGTGAAAATAAAATTGCCAATGGTCTATTTTTAGATGTTTTAACCTCGCCACGCAATCCTTCCCTTATGCTGCGCCGGATGAATGAATCGGGTGTTTTAGGTAAATTTATACCCGATTTTGGTAAAATTGTTGCTATGATGCAATTTAGTATGTATCATCATTATACTGTGGATGAACATTTGCTGCTATGTGTTTATTATTTAAGTGAAATTGATAAAGGGAATAACCTTGTAGAACACCCTTTAGCAACTGGTCTAATCCCCCAATTAAAAAATGAACGGCGGCTTTTATATATCGCTGTATTCCTGCATGATATTGCAAAAGGGCGACCAGAAGATCATTCTATTGCTGGCGAAAAAATTGCCCGAAAACTATGCAAAAGATTTGGTCTGTCATCTACAGATTGTGAAACGGTTGCATGGCTTATTCGCGAGCATTTGACCATGAGTATTGTAGCGCAATCACGTGATTTAAATGATCGCAAAACCATCAATGATTTTGCCGATGTTGTTCAAACAATGGATCGTCTTAAACTACTGCTAATCTTGACAATTTGCGATATTAAAGGGGTAGGGCCAGGCGTTTGGAATGGCTGGAAAGGGCAGTTGTTACGAACACTTTATTATGAAACAGAAATTGTTTTAACCGGTGGTTTTTCAAAAGAAACACGCTTTGAGCGAATTTTGGAGGCTAAGGCTGAATTAGCTGTAGCCCTGCAGAATTGGCAAGAAGAAAAACTTAATGCCTATATTGAGCTTTTATATCCCAATTATTGGCTCACCGTATCATTGGATGATAAAATACGCCACGCTAATTTTATTACCCATGCTGATGAAAATGAAAAGACCTTCGCTTTTATGGCAAAATTGCATTATTTTGAAGCGGTAACTGAACTTACCATTCTTGCGCCAGATCATCCAAGGCTTTTATCAGTTATTACCGGTGCTTGTGCAGCAGCCGGAGCCAATATTGTCGATGCCCAGATTTTTACAACTTCTGACGGGCGTGCTCTTGATACGATTTTGCTCAGCCGTGAATTTGAACTGGCTAGTGATGAAGAGCGTCGTGCGCAAAAGATCGCGGATGCCATTTCATCACTGTTAAGAGGAGAGGCGCGACTAACTGAGTTTATAGCAGCGCGCGCTAAACCCAAAAAAATGGCAAAAGCTTTTTCTGTTGCCCCGCGCATTGAGATTAATAATACGCTGTCTGATAAGTTCAGTGTTATCGAGGTAAAAGGCTTAGATAGACCGGGTTTATTATCAGAGCTAACCGGAACAATTTCTAATTTGTCACTAGATATTGCATCTGCCCATATTACTACTTTTGGCGAAAAAATTATGGATACATTTTATGTGACTGATTTAGTCGGGCATAAAATTGATAATATAGCAAGACAAAGGACAATAAAGCGAAGATTAAATCAATTATTTGGTGATGAAGGTTAGTTATTAAAAAGCGGCAATTTAAAAAATGACAAATTTATTAGTAGTATTATATAAATGTCACTTAAACCAAAATATTAAATTATTTTAATGAATAAAAATTAAGTGTTAAAATATATCAAATCAAAGTGAATAATAAATTTTGCATTTTTTTAGCCATAAATGATTTATAATTTTACGAATTCTAAAGATATAAACAAGCTGGTAAGATCAGGAGCCAGGATATGATAAAAAAATATTTAGCCTCTTCTATTGTACTTTTAGCGGTTTTTTCTGGCAGCTTTAGCGCCAACGCGCAAGATGCCCAAAGACAAGTTCCGCAAAGTCCAATGGAAATGCAGCTTTCCTTTGCACCTTTGGTTAAAAAAGCTATGCCGGCAGTGGTTAATGTTTATGCGGCAAGGCAAGTTCGGCGCCAAGCAACGCCTTTTGATGGAGATCCATTTTTTGAGCAGTTTTTTGGCGGCCGCTTTCAAAACCAGCCTCCCCGTGTTCAATCTTCACTAGGATCTGGTGTTATTGTTGATCAAAGTGGTTTGATTGTTACAAATTATCACGTGATCCGTGGTGCTGATAAAGTAAAGGTTGCATTGTCAGATGGGCGCGAGTTTGAAAGCAAGGTGTTATTGAAAGATGAGGCAACAGATATTGCCATCTTAAAAATAGATCCGCATGGTTTGCAATTTCCGGTTTTAGCGCTTGCAGATTCTGACAAGGTTGAAGTTGGCGATTTAGTTTTAGCGATTGGTAATCCTTTTGGCGTTGGGCAGACTGTAACAAGTGGTATTGTGTCGGCACAGGCACGAACTAAGGTTGGAATTTCTGATTTTGACTTTTTCATTCAGACCGATGCTGCAATTAATCCAGGTAATTCTGGTGGCGCACTTATCGGTATGGATGGAAATCTTATTGGGATTAATACTGCAATTTATTCACGCACTGGCGGTTCTATTGGTATTGGTTTTGCTATCCCTTCCAATCTTGTGCGATCGGTCGTTGAAACAGTAAAGCGTGGTGGCAGTAATTTTGAGCAGCCTTATCTTGGCGCATCGTTTCAAGGATTAGACACAGCATTGGCTGAAAGTCTGGGTATGGAGCAGCCTTATGGCGCATTAGTAACTGATGTGCAAGCCAATAGTCCTGCAGCTAAGGCTGGTTTATCTGTTGGCGACATTATTTTAACCGCTCAAGGGCAAAAAATTGAAAATCCCGATGCGCTCGGTTATCGTCTGTTAACCACTGGAATTGGTAAAAGCATTGATTTTGATATTATGCGCAATGGCAAGGTGGCCAAAATAACAGTCGTGCTTACGGCTATGCCAAATGATGCTTCAGGTGCTGCCGAAGTACTTACTGGCAATTCACCCTTTACAGGCACTGAAGTTTCCAATTTGACGCCAATTAATGCTCGGCGCTTTAATCAACCACAAAATGCTAAGGGTGTGGTGATAAGTAATGTTGATGATAATTCGCGCGCAGCAAATATTTTTGCTAAAGGTGATGTTATAAGGGCGGTAAATGGCCAGCTTATTAATACAGTTAATGATTTGAAAAAAGTTTTAAATGCGGGTCAGCCGCAAATTTGGCGACTAGAATTTGTACGTAATGGAGTTTTAATCCGACAATTCTATCGCTAGACTTAAATTCTAAGCATTTTAATTGAAAAAAAAGCGTATTTAAACTCAATTAAATACGCTTTTTATATCTATCAATGATGAAATACTAATTAACCAATCATTAGGTTTAGATTTTGTACTGCAGCACCAGAGGCTCCTTTGCCAAGATTATCAAGAACTGCAACGACATTTACAAGACTATCATTACCTGTGATATAAATTTTCAAACGATCAGTATTCACCAATTCCTCTGCATCTATACGGCTCATGGTTGCAGTTTGTTCCAAGGGATCAATCTCAACAATATCTTGGCCGCTATAATGTTGGCAAAAAAGCTCATACAACGCCTTTTTGTCTATCTTACCATTAAGGCGATTGAGATAAAGTGGCACATTAACAATCATACCTTGCGCAAAACGCCCGACACTTGGAGTGAAAATAGGACTATGCCCCAAAAGCCCGTGCATGGTTATTTCGGGAACGTGCTTATGTTTTAAATTTAGTCCATAAAGAAAATCATTGGCATGAATTGCGTCTTCACGTGTTAGATCTTCCATTTGTGCGATGAGTTGCTTGCCTCCGCCAGTATAACCAGAAACAGCATTAATAGTGACTGGATAATCCTCTGGAAGAACGAGAGCTTCGCGTAATGGACGCAAAATCGATATTGCGCCCGTTGGATAACAACCTGGATTTGCAACAAATTGCGCATTGGCAATGCGCTCGCTTTGTCCTTTGCTCATCTCAGCAAAACCGTAGGTCCAATTTGGGTCGATTCTAAAAGCGGTTGAACTATCAATAATGCGGGTAGGGCAGTCCTGTAGCATCTTTACTGCTTCTTTTGAAGCATCATCTGGCAAGCATAAAATTACAATATCGGCATTACGCAAATAATCAGCACGAATTTCTACATTGCGGCGATCTGCTTGAGGGATTGACAAAAGTTCAATATCATTGCGCATTTCAAGCCGCTTTGCAATTTGCAAGCCTGTTGTGCCGTGTTCACCATCAATAAAAACTTTTGCCATTTTAGTCTCCAAAAAACCTATTTGATGATTATATACATAGACTAGTCTATTTAAAATAGTATTTTTGAACGGGTTTTATAAAAATGTAATGTGTTTTTGCTAAAAATGTAAAACGAAGATAGATAAGATTTTTGTAGACATTATAAAAATGTCCTCCCAATTACCACAGTCAATGCTTCCTTTTAAAATCGTTTAAAAAACATATCGGTAATAGCCTATTGGCTTCATTTGTGTTATTGGCAAATGAGTTGCTGTTATAATAGAGGAAACCGCTCATGGTACAGTCCGCAAGCATGTCTTTAGATCGTTTTTTCAATGGTGATTTGGAATCAGTTGATTCTGATGTTTTTAATGCAATTCGTGGTGAGCTCGGTCGTCAGCGTCATGAAGTTGAGCTGATTGCTTCAGAAAATATCGTATCTCGCGCTGTGTTAGAAGCGCAAGGCTCGGTTTTTACCAACAAATATGCTGAAGGCTATCCAGGTAAGCGTTATTATGGCGGTTGCCAATATGCTGATATCGTAGAAGAACTAGCTATTGAACGTGCCAAAAAATTGTTTAATTGTGGTTTTGCTAATGTGCAGCCTAATTCTGGTAGTCAGATGAATCAGGCGGTTTTTCTAGCATTGCTACAACCAGGTGATACCTTTATGGGGCTTGATCTAAATTCTGGTGGTCACTTAACCCATGGTTCACCAGTCAATATGTCAGGTAAATGGTTTAACGTTGTTTCATATGGCGTTCGCCGTGATGACCAATTATTAGACATGGAAGAAATTGCCAATCTTGCTCGCCAACACAAGCCTAAGCTTATCCTTGCAGGTGGTACTGCCTATTCTCGTATTTGGGATTGGGAACGTTTCCGTGAAATCGCCGATGAAATTGGCGCTTATCTCATGGTTGACATGGCTCACATAGCAGGCCTTGTGGCTGGTGGTCAGCATCCTTCCCCATTACCATATGCCCATGTGGTCACCACAACAACCCACAAATCTTTACGCGGTCCTCGTGGCGGCATGATTTTGACCAATCATGAAGATATCGCCAAGAAAATTAATTCTGCAGTTTTCCCTGGGCTTCAGGGTGGTCCTTTAATGCATGTCATTGCTGCAAAAGCCGTTGCCTTTGGTGAAGCATTGCAACCAGAGTTTAAAACTTACGCACAAAATGTGGTTGAAAATGCCAAGGTCCTTGCAAAAACCTTGCAGTCTAGTGGTCTTGATATTGTTTCAGGTGGTACTGATAATCACTTAATGTTAGTTGATTTACGCCCTAAAAATGCAACAGGCAAGCGTGCTGAGGCAGCTCTTGGTCGCGCTAATATTACATGTAACAAAAACGGTATTCCATTTGACCCTGAAAAGCCATTTGTAACATCCGGTGTTCGTCTTGGTACGCCTGCCGGTACTGCCCGTGGTTTTATGGCTGGTGAATTTACCGAAATTGGTAATTTAATTGCTGAAGTTCTTGATGGTCTAAAGGCCGCGAATTCTGATGATGGTAATGCAGCAGTTGAGGAACATGTTCGCAAGAGAATTATCACTCTTACCGAGCGCTTCCCGCTTTATTCTTATTTAGGATAAGCTAAAATATTTTTGATCCTTGCTCCGGTTCAATATTTACTGCAAAAAGTTTATATGCTTTATGCTTTTAAATATCAGACCGGAGTTTTTAAATAATTGCTTTGTTCCATTAAAAATAAAATATACTAATATGCTCTTTAGTTTGAGTGCATATGCTGACTATTTATAGTCTTTTAATATCACCAGTTAATCATTAACTTTAAAAAAAGACTGAATGTAACTGATTTTATGTTTTAATTTTTCCTGACACTATTAAAAGATTTTGAATTTTAGACTAGAATAAAGAGAGTGACCACAATATGCGCTGCCCCTTTTGTCAATGTGAAGATACACAGGTTAAGGATTCTCGTCCGACAGAAGATGGGTCGGTTATTCGGCGGCGCCGTATTTGCTCGGTATGCGGTGGGCGCTTTACCACCTTTGAGCGCGTGCAACTTCGTGAATTAATGGTGATTAAAAAAAGTGGTCGCCATATGCCTTTTGACCGTGAAAAATTAATGCGCTCCATCGATGTTGCGCTGCGCAAGCGCGAAATAGATAAAGAAAAAATTGATCGAGCAGTTTCCGGCATTGTGCGTCAGCTTGAAAGCTCTGGTGAAGTTGAAGTAACCTCCGAGGAAATTGGTCGTTTGGTGATGGAGGCATTAAAGCGCATTGATGATATTGCTTATATTCGATTTGCATCGGTTTATCGCAATTTTAGTTCGGCGCAGGATTTCCATAATATTATCGATGAGGTTAAAATTTCCCCGATCGACGAGGTTAAGGAATGACATTAGACGAACAGCACATGCATCAACGGTTTATGGAAGTTGCTATTCGTTTGGGGCGACAAAATCTAGGATATACGGCAGAAAATCCAAGTGTTGGCGCGGTAATTGTTAAGGAAATGAACGGCAAACCAATTATTATCGGTATTGGTGTTACAGCCGTTGGTGGCCGCCCCCACGCAGAGCCACAAGCCTTGCAGCAAGCTGGGGCTAGCGCAAAGGGTGCAACTGCTTATGTAACTTTAGAGCCGTGTTCTCATCATGGAAAAACACCACCTTGTGTTGATGCATTAATTGCGGCAGGAGTAAAAAGGGTAGTGATAGCTTTAGATGATCCCGATCCGCGTGTGAGCGGACGAGGGATAGCGCGGCTTAAAGCTGCTGGTATTGATGTTGTTCAAGATATTGCAAGTCGAAAGGCTTTTGAAGGTTTAGCAGGCTTTTTAACTAGAATTACAAAAAAACGCCCTTTTATAACCCAAAAGCTCGCCTTATCTCAAGATGGTTATATTGGTAGAATTAGCGAGGCAAATACCCCGATAACTGGAATTTTATCAAAAGCACGCACCCATATTTTAAGGGCTGAAAGCGATGCCATTTTAGTAGGTATTGGCACGATAAAAATAGACGATCCAATGTTGGATTGTCGCTTGCCGGGCCTCGAAAAGCGTTCGCCAATTCGTATCGTGCTTGATAGTGATTTAAGTATTTCAGTTGAAAGTCGTATTGTGCTTTCGGCAAAGAAAACTCCACTTTGGATTATTTGCAATGAAAAGAGTGATAAAAATAAGCAAAAATTACTCGAGGCATTAGGCTGCCGTATTATTCCATTTGGTGAAAATATTCATAATAATTTAAATGAGCTTATGGAATTTTTTGGGGGCGAGGGTATTAATAATTTGCTTGTTGAAGGTGGTCGTAAAGTCGCACAATCTTTTTATGATAGCGGTTTAATTGATAGACTTATATTATTAAAATCAAATCAAAAAATTGAAACTAATGGCTACGCCGCACCACAATTTTTAAATTTGCAAAAAGACTATTGGCAAAGCAGTCAAAAAAGCTATGACAATGATATTTGGTGCATATGGGAAAGGATTTAGTTATGTTTACGGGTATTGTTACTGATATCGGTCGCATTGAACAAATAACCGCGCTTGATGAAGGTTTACGCTTTCGCATTGCAACGACATATGATCCCTCAACCATTGATATTGGCGCGTCTATAGCATGTAGTGGCATTTGCTTGACCGTCGTTGCCCTGCCTGAAGAAACAAGCGCGGAATCATGGTTTGAAGTGGAAGCTTGGGAAGAGGCTTTGCGACTTACAACCATTGGATCGTGGCAGATTGATAAACAAATCAATCTCGAGCGTTCGTTAAAGCTAGGTGATGAAATGGGCGGCCATTTGGTTTCAGGCCATGTCGATGGTACAGCAGAAATCATAAAAAAAGACGGCGAGGGAGAGGCGATAAGATTTACCATTAAGGTAGATGAAAAATTAGCGCGCTTTATTGCACAAAAGGGTTCTGTTTGCCTTGATGGAACATCGTTAACGGTTAACAAAGTGGAGCAAACTACTTTTGACGTGCTGATTATTCGTCATACGCTCGAGGTTACAACTTGGGGACGGCGCGAAGTTGGTGATATTCTTAATATAGAAATTGACCAATTGGCTCGTTATGCCGCCCGCTTAGCAGAATTTTCTTAATAGTAATTATCTCAAGCTCGAAAAGGGCGGATATTAAGCTTATAATTCGTTGGTGCAATTATCATTTAACTCGCTTAATAATGCCAAAAATGGAGAGTTTTTCTTTTCATTTTGCCACATTGGGAGTATTGATAGTTAAAACACTTTTTGGAGATGGCAATGAATTCGAAAAAAGAACGCCCTTTGCATTTATTGATTGTAGAAGCTCGTTTTTATGATCATTTGGCTGATAGTTTGCTTGAGGGCGCTAAAAAACACCTTGATGGGGTAGGTGCAACCTATGATGTTGTAACCGTGCCAGGTGCATTGGAAATTCCGGGTGTTATTGCCAATGCTTATAAAAGCTATGATGTACATTATGATGGTTATATTGCGCTTGGCTGTGTTATTCGTGGCGAAACCTACCATTTCGAAATTGTTGCTAATGAGTCATGTCGTGGCATCATGGAATTGACAATGCGCAAGCGTCTTGCTATCGGCAATGGTATTCTAACAGTTGAAAATGAAGAACAGGCTATCGCGCGCGCCAGTGTCCTAGATAAGGACAAGGGTGGTTTTGCTGCAGATGCCGCATTAAAAATGATTGCATTAAAAAAGCAATTTGGAGTAAGTGAGTGAGCGAAGAGAATAAAAAGCCATCTGTGCGGCCGGCAAATAAACGAGGTGCAGCGCGTCTTGCGGCCGTGCAGGCGCTTTATCAAATGGATATTGCCGGAAGTGGTGTGATGGAAACAGTGACCGAATATGAGAGTTTTCGGTTAGGCAAAGATATTGATGGTGATCAATATCTGGAAGCTGATGCGCAGTGGTTCCGCTCAATCATTGCAGGCGTTGTTGCCGAACAACGCGAAATAGATCCACTCATTCATGATTTTTTGCCTGAAGGTTGGCCTTTATCGCGTATTGATACAACCTTACGTGCGATTTTACGCGCGGGTATTTGGGAATTAAAGAATCGTCCAGAAGTTCCGCTTCCTGTGATTGTGTCTGAATATGTTGATATTGCAAAAGCATTTTTTGGCAAGGAAGAGCCAAAGCTTGTTAATGCCTTGCTAGATAATTCAGCTAAGCAATTGCGAAAAAGCTAAATTATATATTTTAAATTATCATGAAAGGTACTGTTTCGTTTCGGGAACAGTGCTTTTTATTTTGTGTATTATATGTTGGATGAAAGTTCATCTATATTTACTAAATTATAGCTATTGGTTTAAATCTACGTTACTGCTTTAACAGTTTATTGATATGATTTAAAATTTCCATTGCATCAATATCGACCATACCTGTCTTACTTTTTTTGTCATTATTGCGGCTGTATAAATCGATAAGTTGATAACCAATGCTATATCCTGCCCAGCGTGGCAAATCACCCGTGCCGAAAAACCATTCATAATGGTTGTAATTTTCATTCTTTAGCTGACTTTTTGCAAGCTTGATTATTTGATTTGTTATTTCAACTTTGCACCAAGGCGGTACAGGCATCGAAGTAATAAACGTTGAAAAATAGTCGGCGAGACCTTCGGAAATGATTGCTTCGCCAAGCGTTTCTCCATAACCATGTCGTGCCCATCGCATCGCATGATGCAATTCATGTGCAATGGCTTGGGCAAAATGACCTTCCGCAAGTTTAGCTGAAAAATTTTCGTTTTGTGAATCAATGCTAATGGAAATAAGTTCAGCTTTATAGCAGCTACCGCCCACGCCAATTTCGGGAATAATATTAGTGGGATCATTGCCGATTAAAACATCAATGGCAATATTATGATCCTTAGCAGGTACAATTTTTTCAATCTTTAAGCGTAGTGCTTCGATCTGAGTTCGAATAATATCTTTCCAAGACGATAAATCGCCTGCGGCCTCAAGAAAATGCAACCGTAAATCCATTGTTAAATTCCAGTGTTAATATTCAATTTACGTAAAAAACATATAAAATTTTACCTGCTTTGCCAATTATTTTCATTGGATATCAGTATCTTATAGCAAAATTTTATTTTTTTGATGTGGGCATTTTTTTTAGTATTTTTCTTCATACTGTCATTTAATCATGAGACAATAGGCGATAAATTAATAAAGTACGAGCTTTTTTTTTGCATGATTTAAATATTGATTTGGCTAATTAATTGATTTTTATAAAACAATAATTTTTTTCTAAAATTAGTTTTCCTAACAAATTGAAGTGTTGGCGATAAATATATTGTAAAAAAAGTACTTTGTTTTGACCTATTTCGAGGCGGGGCTTTTATGGAAAAAAATTTTGACGTCTTTATTATTGGTGGCGGTATCAATGGTTGTGGTTTGGCTCGTGATGCTGCGGGACGAGGTTTTAAAGTTTGTTTAGCCGAGATGAATGATATTGCATCGGGTGCGTCTTCGGCATCAACAAAGCTTATTCATGGTGGTTTGCGTTATCTTGAGCAGGGTGCCTTTAGCTTGGTGCGCGAGAGCTTAAAAGAACGGGAAACTATTTGGAAAATTGCGCCCCATATTGTGCAACCATTGCAGTTTTTACTGCCGCATCATAAGGACATTAGACCTAAATGGTTTTTAAATATGGGAATGTTTATTTATAGCCGTTTGGGTGCGAGAACGGTACTTCCCCACTCGAGAGCGGTTGATTTTTCAAAAGCAGTTAGTAATCCGCTGAAACAAAATTATAATAAGGGTTTTGAATATTATGATACGCGTGTTGATGATGCGCGTCTTGCCATTCTTAATGCGCGCCACGCTCAACAGTTGGGGGCTGATATTCGTGTGCGTAGCAAAGTTATTTCAGTAAAGATTATCAATGATCGATGGCATATCACCGTGCAGCGTGAAGGACATAGGCAGGAAACTCATTACACAGCGAGTTTTTTAGTAAATATGGCAGGCGCTTGGATGGATAATATCTTGGGCGATGTAGCAGGTTTAAAGGTTCATTCGCCGATAAGATTGGTGCAAGGCTCTCATATTATTGTGCCGCGTCTTTATAAGCATGAGCATGCTTATATGTTTCAAAATGTCGATCGAAGGGTTCTTTTTGCTATACCATTTCAACAAGACTATACACTGATTGGCACTACGGATATTGATTATCAGGGTGATCTTGGCAAAGTGAAAATCACCACTGAAGAGATAGATTATTTATGTGCTGCTTCAAATGAATATTTTACCCAACAAATTAGCCCTGAAAAGGTAGTTTGGTCTTTTTCAGGCATTAGGGCTCTATATGATAACGGTGAGAAAAACGCTCAGGAAACCAGCCGCGATTATCTTTTAAAGCTTGCCGATACAAAATTGCCTCTTTTAACCCTATATGGCGGAAAAATGACAACTTTTCGTAAGCTTGCTGAAGATGCAATGGGTTTTGTTGAAAAATATTTAGGAAAACGCAAAGGGAAATGGACTGCAAATGTTTGCCTGCCCGGTGGTGATTTCCCTCATGGAGATTTTGAAGGTTTAGAAAAAAGCGTTGCTAAGATGTTACCAATGCTAGATCACTTTACGGTTAACCGTTTAACAAGCTGTTATGGAACAGATGTATTCTATATTTTTAATAGGGATAATAGAGATTTTGGCATTGATTTTGGGCACGGGCTATTTGAGGTGGAGGTTGATTGGCTTATTAAAAGAGAATGGGCGCAAACCGCCAATGATATTTTGTGGCGTCGTACCAAGTTAGGGCTAAAATTTGATAATGATCAGCGTGAATTATTGGAAAACTACTTATCCGATCGTTTGATACAACCATAGTTAATTGCTGAAAAATTGCATATATATTAAGATGTTTCTTATAAAAAGCCTCCTACAATATTATTTGTAAGAGGCTTAATTTTAAATCAGATAATTTAATTAAATTTAGCGCTTATCAACTGGAACGTAATCGCGTTCGGCAGCGCCTGTGTAAAGCTGACGAGGGCGGCCAATTTTTTGTGCAGGATCTTCAATCATTTCCATCCATTGTGCAACCCAGCCAACACTGCGAGCTAAGGCAAATAGAACAGTAAACATATTGGTTGGGAAGCCAAGAGCCTTCAAAGTAATGCCTGAATAGAAGTCAACATTGGGATAGAGCTTCTTTTCAACAAAATATGGATCATGCAACGCAATTTTTTCAAGTTCCATAGCAATGTCAAGAAGTGGATCATCTTTAATGCCAAGTTCAGTAAGTACTTCGTGGCATGTTTGCTGCATGATACGTGCACGAGGATCATAATTTTTATAAACACGATGACCAAAGCCCATAAGGCGGAACGGATCATCCTTATCTTTAGCGCGCGCAATAAATTCGGGGATACGATCTACAGAGCCAATTTCTTCAAGCATTTTTAAGCAAGCTTCATTGGCACCACCATGTGCAGGGCCCCAAAGACATGCAACGCCGGCAGCGATACATGCAAAAGGATTGGCACCAGATGAACCAGCTAAACGCACCGTTGATGTTGAAGCATTTTGTTCATGATCCGCATGGAGCGTAAAGATTCGATCCATCGCGCGGCCAAGTATCGGGTTAACAACATATTCCTCACAAGGCACGGCAAAACACATATGCAAGAAATTTGACGCATAATCAAGCGAGTTGCGTGGATATACGAAAGGCTGGCCGATCGAATATTTATATGCCATTGCAGCAAGGGTTGGTACTTTCGCAACAAGGCGGATTGAAGCAACCATGCGCTGATGCGGATCAGTAATATCAATTGAATCGTGATAGAAAGCCGACATAGCGCCAAGACAGGCAACCATGACTGCCATTGGATGAGAATCGCGGCGAAAGCCTTGGAAGAAGCGAGCAAATTGTTCGTGCATCATATTGTGGTGTTGAACACGATAGTCAAAATCTGCCTTTTGTGCAGCTGTTGGTAGTTCTCCATAAAGAAGAAGATAGCAAGTTTCTAAAAAGTCGCCTTTTTCTGCCAATTGTTCAATTGGATAACCGCGGTAAAGAAGAACACCTGCATCACCATCAATATAAGTGATTTTTGATTCGCATGATGCGGTGGATGTGAAGCCTGGATCATAGGTAAAAGTACCCGTTTCCTTATAAAGAGGGGCAATTTCAATAACATCAGGTCCCAAGGTGCCTTTTCGCACTGGTAATTCGATCGATTTACCCTCGACCATAATATGAGCGCTATTATCCGACATAATTTTCCCTTTCAAATCCTCATCCCATTGGAATAGAGTATGCAATTTCATTGCTAATAAAAATCATTTTATTCATTGAGTATTCTTGTTAGCCTACTCAAAATCATTTCAGTTGCAACGTCAAATTTGTATTATTTTAGTGTTATGTGTCACAGCTCCGTGATAAATTTTGTTAAATTCTAATAGATCTAATTACTGCTTACATTAAAATGAAAATTTTGTGATCAAAACCGCTGCTTAGCTTGAGTTTAGTTGTTTTGACCATCCAACCTACCGAATTAATGTTAGTTAATATCTATTTTAACAACGAAGGTTTATCCTCTAGGTAATGCATATTAAATTATAAGAGGATTTAATTACATAACAAAACATTGCATGTTTATAAAACTCCTCCCAGTTTTACAATAACAGCTTCGACGCATATTTAAAGCACTTTGGTTAAAATATTTGCTTACTTTCCAAATACTCTAAATGTGCTAAGCAAGATTATATATTCCGCGATACCAAAATTTTAGTTTGCAGAACATATAATCTTACACAGTGGTGATTTAGTTGCAATTAAATTATGATAATTGGTCCCTTACGCGGGCAATAGATTCGTCTCTTCCAAGTACAGCTAACACGTCAAATACACCTGGCGATACAGCTCTACCAGTTAATGCTGCGCGTAAAGGCTGGGCTATTTTACCTAGTTTTACGCCACTTGCTTCGCTATGAGCGTTAATTGCAGCATGTAGTGCGTCATCACTCCATTCAATGCAATTTTCTAAAACAGGTAAAGTGTTAGCAAGAATGGCTTTGCCGTCGTTGTCAAGAAGGGACGCCGCTTTTTCGTCAAGCTTTAATGGGCGCTCTGCAAAAATAAATGCAGCACCATCAATTAATTCAACCAGTGTTTTGGCTCTTGCTTTTAATCCTGGCATAGCGGCAAGAAATTGCGCTCGCTTTTCATCGGTAAGTTTTGGAAGAATATCAGCTCCACCTTCAATTTCAGGCAAGATGTCAATTGCGCTTTCAAGTAAGAACACATCATCACTTGCTCGAATATACTGGCCATTAATCGCTTCAAGCTTTTTGAAATCAAACCGCGAAGCCCCTTTATTGATGTCATCAATATCAAACCACGAGATCATTTCATCCATGCTCATAATTTCATCATCGCCATGGCTCCAACCCAAACGAACGAGATAATTACGTAAAGCTACTGGTAAATAACCCATAGCGCGATAGGCTTCAACACCAAGAGCTCCGTGACGTTTAGACAGTTTTGCCCCATCAGCACCATGAATAAGTGGAATATGCGCCATTTGCGGAATATTCCATTCCATTGCTTGATAAATAATGGTTTGGCGGGCTGAATTGGTTAAATGGTCGTCACCACGAATGATATGAGTAACGCCCATATCATGGTCATCGACAACAACCGCGTGCATGTAGGTAGGGGTGCCATCTGAGCGTAAAATAATAAAATCATCAAGATCTTTGTTAGGAAAGCGCACTTCACCTTGTACATGATCATGAACAATAGTTTCGCCAACCGTTGGTGCTTTAATGCGAATTACTGGTTTAATGCCTTGAGGTGCTTCAGATGCATCACGATCTCTCCACCGCCCATCATAGCGCGGTGGTTTACCTTCTGCGCGTGCAGTTTCACGCATTTGGGTTAGTTCATCTGGGCTTGCATAGCAGTAATAGGCTCTACCCTTGGCAACCAGCTCCTCTGCAACTTCACGGTGCCGCTCAACACGGCTAAGTTGTGATATAGCATCGCCATCCCAGTCAAGGCCAAGCCAAGTTAGGCCTTCTAAAATCGCATTTACGGCAGCATCAGTGGAGCGCTCGCGATCGGTATCTTCAATGCGCAGTAGCATTTTGCCGTCAGAGTGCTTGGCATATAGCCAATTAAATAAAGCAGTCCTTGCGCCACCAATATGCAAAAAACCTGTTGGTGAAGGGGCAAAGCGTGTGACCACCGGTGCAGACATATAATACTCCGAATTTCTTACCCATTTATCATGGGTCAATTTTTATAAGCTTAAAGCGACTCTTTTGATATTTAATGCTTATCATTTTAATTGTGCTATTCCAACGAATAGGGAAAAAATTTTTTAATTCCTAATAAAGTGCATAACCAGTATAAATTTGCGTTATAAAATACAAGGAAACTTGCTTTTCAAGGCTTGCATTCATATCAAGATTTCGCTATTGAAGTTTTGCTTAATAGCGAGCTCTTGCTAAAGAGCAAGATAGGCCGCAGTAGCTCAGTCGGTAGAGCACATCATTCGTAATGATGGGGTCGTAGGTTCGATTCCTATCTGCGGCACCAAAAGATCAGTAAAATAAATATATTGATCTTTATTGAGATGTGGGCTTTAGGTTTATTGAATTTGTTGTGAACTCATAAAGCTTAGTTTCAAGTGCATTTTTAGCTTTTCCTAAATCGTCTGGTTAAAATTGTGCATAGACTTTTTCTGTTACCGATATATTGGAATATTTAAATATGGTGTAATTTTACTCATACTGATTCCAGCTTCTGCCATCCATACAGCATCAGAGAGCCTGAATAAATGCGGGCTAATATTTGCAACGGCGTTGTCGCAAAGTTTGAGTTCGACGCATTTACGCCTTGAGCACCCAGTCTTTAGCTATAGTTAACCATCTTATTCCAAATATATCGTGGTGCAATTGGTTTTGCTCTGGTGTAGTCTATGCGCCCTTTAACCCAGTTCTGTTCTTAAGCTTGAAGTTGGATCATAGCCAATTATTATTCGCTTGCAGTCTTAGATGATTGAAAGCCACCATTTGGCGACATTGGCCTTTTAAGCCGAGAGTGAACGCTCTTATTGCTATATGACAGTATCTAAAGTTACATAATGGATATGCTTTCCAATAAGCACATCATTTTCAGTCAATAACTGTAAGACACTAGAAAAAGCCTTTGCTTTATCTGTACTAATCTTTGCTAAGGGTATTAATGGGCAAAGAACCGATCATCTTTGAAAGCCTTGAGAAAAAAAGGGTATGGCAGCATTTTATCCCTTGATGCTTTCGTCAACAAATCAATGAAACACCGTATTTATTGATTGGGAGATAAAAATATTTCATAAATCTAACCCTTGGTCTTTAACCTTAATATAGGTCTCATCAATGCGAACAGACTCACAATGAGGCTTTTTGAATTTCCGTAAGCATTTTTCATGTTTAGTGCATATTTTAATATCCAAAAGTTGATTTAACTCAGATTAATCTTGATACCGTACTCCAATAACAGTTCTTCAATATCCCTATAGCTTAAACATTAACGCATATGCTTGGCTGCCACCTGAATAATGATTGTTGCATCAAAGTAACAGTATTTGAAATTGGCTTTAAAATTATTCTTAGCCTAATTACTTTTTAAACGCGGACATAATATATTTTTTAATCTTTTGAGCCTTCATAGCTCCCTTCAATAGGCAAACCATATGTCTCAAGGTTTCATATTTTTATGTTAAACCGATTATGAATAATATTTGCAACAAAACAAAAAAAGTGATTGACGAAATAATTGTTGATCTGCTTTGGCCTTATTTAAGCAGAAATTTGTCATATATGTGTTTTAATAGGTTGAAAAATGATGCTGTTAATCATATTACGCTTGCAATAGTATATTAGCGTTGGCTTTATTTTTTTACAATGATTGCAATTGGGAAAACAGATGTCTTTTATAAAAAGGTAATTACTTTTAGTTGCACCTTTAAGCACCAACAAGCCGACCTATATTAAATAGAGATGCAATTGAATTAAAAATAAGTAGTAGCTAATATATTTGTTTGTTTGCTATAAATATTTTTAAATTTAGTTAGAATTTTAGCAGGAGAATCTGGTGAAACCCGAAGAAATTAAAAAGTTAGATGCTTACTTTAAGCGAACATTCGGTAATGCGGCGATTAGTGTTAAGCCTCGGCCGCGTAAAGATGATTCATGCGAAGTTTATATTGATGATGAATTCATTGGCGTTGTATATGTCGATGATGATGAAGGTGAGTTATCCTATAATTTTTCTATGGCAATTTTGGATATTGATTTGTAAGCATATCCAGTTGAATATGAAATAAGAGCCAACTTTTTTAATTGGAAAGTTGGCTTTTTATTTATATGAGACCAAGGGATTTTAGGCTGACATAGCCATTTCTGCCAATAATTAAGTGATCTATTATATTAATATTTAAGCCTTTGGCGACTTCCATCAGTTTTATAGTCATGGAGATATCCTCGCGCGAGGGAGTAGGGTCTCCCGATGGGTGGTTGTGCACAAGAATTATGGCAGAAGCCGCAAGCTCTAAAGCGCGCTTCATCACCTCTCTTGGATAGACAGGAATATGATCAATCGTTCCGCTTTGATGGACTTCGTCAGCAATTAAACCATTTTTTTTATCAAGAAATAATATACGAAATTGCTCAATAGTTTCATGTGCCATGACAGATGTGCAATAATCTATGACTTTATCCCATGATGAAAAAATATTGCGTTTATTAATACTTGCCCTATTGGCCTTTGTTATTGTTGTACCAATGATTTTGAGGTCTAAAGCAATTGATTCACCACACCCTTTTACTTCGATTAGGCGCTTAATATCCGCACCGAGCACATCTGCTAGTGTGCCAAAGTGGTGTAAAAGAGCTTTTGCAAGTGGTTTTGTGTCCGCACGGGGTAATGAGCGAAATAACAGGAGCTCTAATAATTCGTAATCAGCAAGCCCTTGACCATCTGTTTCGATAAAGCGTTGGCGTAGTCTTTGTCGGTGCCCTTCATAATGCATTTTTTCTTTGGGTGGTTTTGTCTTAATGTTTTTTGCATCCTGTGATTTAACACCTTTTTGGGAATTCAATTTTACCTGTGGTACTATTTGACCTACAAGGTTAAAAAAATCAGCTTCTTGAAATGTGTCTTTATGTTCCTTACCCGACATGGCTTCCCCCTTACATGTCTGTATGAAGTTTTTATGATCAATTACGGATGGCTTGTATTTTAATGCAAGATAAAAACGCTAGATTTCAATAGTCCTTTCCTGCTTTTTTGCGTGATCAAACAGGAAGGAGTATTGAAAGATATATGGTACAAGTTTCAATCAGCTTTTAGGAGGAATATAAAACATATTAGCAGGCGAAAGTGTAAATATTTCGCAACCATTTGCCGTTACCCCCACCGTATGCTCATATTGCGCAGTCAATGATTTATCATTAGTAACTGCCGTCCAGCCATCGTTCAAAATTTTTACATCGAGCTTGCCGAGGTTAATCATTGGCTCAATTGTAAAAATCATGCCTTCACGCAGTTCTGGACCATCACTTGGAATGCCATAGTGAACTATATTGGGTGTATCGTGGAATAATTGCCCAACGCCATGACCGCAAAAACTTCGCACAACTGAGCATCGCTGGCTTTCAGCATAGGTTTGAATTGCATGCCCTATCGCACCTGTTCGTGCGCCTGGTTTTACCGCCGCAATAGCAAGCATGAGAGATTCGTGGGTTACTTCCATTAAGCGTTCGGCCGCGCGCTTAATCTTGCCCACCGGATACATGCGGCTTGAATCGCCATGCCAGCCATCAACAATAAAAGTGACATCAACATTAACAATATCACCCTCTTTTAATATGCGCGCACCTGGAATACCATGACACACCACGTGGTTTAGTGATGTGCAGCAAGAATGTGTAAAACCGCGATAGTTAAGATCTGCTGGCAAAGCACCTTCTTTGGCACCAAAAGCAAAAACGAAATCGTCAACGGATTGGGTTGTAATGCCTGGTTTAATGAAATCGATCAATGCGTCAAGGCAACGAGCTGCTAAATTGCAAGCTTTGCGCATCCCCGCAAAAGCTTCCTCATCAAAAATTCGGATCTGCCCTGTATATTCAATTGGTACTTTTTTATAATCTATATAGGAAACCATTAATTATCCATCGATTCTATGTTTGGCGATTCTATGATTGGTAGGGCCCGATAAGCCTCAATTTTTTCAATATCTATTTTGCACCCAATAGCAAAAGCCTCAACCCCTTTTTTACGTGCAAGTTGAAATTCTTCACCATAAATAAGATCTAAATCCGCGCAAATTGACATTTTGTCACAATCTTCGCGTTGAATAACAAAGAGCATGACCGCTCGTTTACCTTGTTCTATCATCTTAACTAATTCACGCAAATGCTTAGCACCGCGCGCGGTTACAGTGTCGGGAAATTCCGCCAGGCGTTGTTCTCTCATAAAATGAACGTTTTTAACTTCGACATAAGTATCAACTCTATTAATATCTTTTAACAATAGATCAATCCGAGAATTGCTGCCATAGCGCTGTTCGCGCAAAACAGTACTATAATCTGCCAAGTCGCCTACAAGACCATTTCGGATAGCTTCTTCCGCAATTTTGTTGGGAGTAGATGTGTTAATGCCAACTAAAATATTATCAGATTCAACTATTTCCAGTCGATATTGGTATTTACGGGTGGGGTAACTAGAATGTGAGAGCCAAACCTTGCCATTTTCATGAAGTAGTCCAAGCATGGAGCCTGTATTTGGAACCGACACCGTTATTTTATCGCCATTTTCAAGAATGACATCGGCTAAAAACCGTTTATAGCGTTTAATGAGACGCGCGGGTGTAAGAGGAGAGGTAAAAAGCATAGCATATGATAGGATATGGCTAATGAAAAAGCAAATCGCTATCCATGGGAGAATTAAAATCTCTTTAGATTGAAATATCTATATATGTTCTCGTCAATTAATTAGTTCCACTTGCAGCTTTATCATAAATAATAATAGTCAATGATAATAAGTTAAAATCTGCTAATATTGAACAAAGTAATGAATAACATCTGAGATTGTAAGATTTGCGCCAAAAACCATAATTATAGCAATAAGTCCTGTTGCAAAAAGCGCGACGGTCGTTCTTGTTTCACTTTTCATTTTGAACCTCATCAATCTGTCTATATCAGTTAAGTTAATTATTTCTGTTTTCATGAAACCAAAACTGGACTGCAAACAAGGCTGCAGTTAGGCAAAAAAATGATTATCTCTGACCGTTTTTGTGATTTTTTGAGGAAGAAAATAAATAACTTAGATTAAGGTTGCTAAAAGGTTAATATCTATTGATTTTGTAGGAAAACACTTTAATCGATATTGAAAAGCGCATGATTGATTGAGTTAGGAATGCATAAGTGCAAAACGACATTATATATTGCATGGTTAAGTAGATCTTGCCTTAATTAGCCATACTAAGTTTAGGTTAGCTATTGACTTTACCATGATAATGTCAAAAAACGATCAAAGGTTTTTTAATCTCTTTTTGTTGGTGATATTGATCTTTCAACAATGTTTAATTTAGGTAAATTAGAGAAAATATATTATTATGGCTGGTACAGATAAAAATCGCGCAATGATTAAAGAGGGGCCTGCAATCATTCTTGTTAATCCGCAATTGCCAGAAAATATTGGCATGGTAGCACGTGCAATGGCCAATTTTGGTTTGGCGGAGTTGCGTCTTGTTAACCCACGTGAAGAATTTCCTAGTGAAAAAGCTTTTTCTGCAGCAAGTAAAGCTGATCATATTATCGAAAATGCGGTTGTTTTTGATGATTTGCGTGATGCTGTTGGTGATTTGACTTTTATCTATGCAACGACAGCCCGTGAACGCGACGGCTTTAAACCAGTACGTAGTCCTGTTGAAGCAACCCAAAAGTTACGAGCATTAGAAACAAATGGTCAAAAAACAGGCATTTTATTTGGGCGTGAACGTTTTGGACTTTCTAATGAAGAAGTTAGCCTTGCTGATGAAATTGTAACTTTTCCGGTCAATCCTGCATTTGCCTCTTTAAATATTGCGCAAGCTGTTTTACTTATGTCTTATGAGTGGATGAAGACCTCGTTAGATAAGAGCACGGACACAGCTTTTCGTGGCCCAGAGTATGTACCTGCTGAAAAACATAGCCTTTATGGATTTTTCGATCAGTTGGAAGATGCTTTGGATGTTAGGGGCTATTTTAGGCCGGTAGAGCGCAAGCAAGTAATGGTTGATAAAATTCGAGCGGTTTTAACGAGGGCAGATTTTGGCGATTCAGAGCTTAAGCTTTTACGTGGTGTTATCTCGTCACTGGATAGGTTTTCGCCGCAAAGGCCACGCGGGGCAGGTGCACCCGAAGGTGAAGCACCGCGCAAGGGTAGGGTAGATATAAAGCCAATCAGTGATTGCGAGTAGGAATTTATGAGCGAGCGTATTCGTCCTGTGCTGTTTTTTGATAGCGGTATCGGTGGCCTATCGGTACTGCGTGAAGCACGTATTGTAATGCCCGATCGCCACTTCATCTATGTGGCTGATGATGCGGGTTTCCCTTATGGTACTTGGGATGAAGATGCGCTGCGAGAACGTATTCTTATTCTTTTTGAATGGCTGATACGCCGTTATGATCCCGAGCTTTGCATTGTCGCTTGCAATACAGCTTCAACGCTTGTTTTGGCCGATTTGCGACGACATTTTAGCAGTGTGCCATTTGTAGGAACTGTTCCGGCAATTAAGCCTGCAGCCGAGCAAACATTGAGCGGAATTATTTCTGTTTTAGCGACACCTGGAACCGTAAAACGTGCCTATACTCGCGACCTTATTGCGTCTTTTGCACAGCAATGCCAAGTGCGCTTGGTAGGGAGTGAGAGCCTTGCAATGATAGCCGAAGGCTATTTGCGTGGCATGGATATTGATTATGAATTGGTACGCAGAGAAATTGCAGGTTGCTTTATTGAAAAGAGCAATGGCCGCACCGACATTGTTGTGCTTGCTTGTACTCACTATCCATTTTTAATTAATGTTTTTCGAAAAGTTGCTCATTGGCCAGTTGATTGGCTTGACCCTGCCGAAGCAATTTCTCGGCGTGCTGCTTCTCTGTTAACGCCTTTATCGGAACAAATGGATCCTTCTGCAGATTTAGCTTTTTTTACATCGCAAACGTCAGATTTTGCAACGCGTCGTTTATTACATGGCTTTGGACTGCAATGTGATTGGTAGGGGTGATTGGTAGGGGTGACTGGCAGGAGGATCACTAAAGTCGATTGGCAAGGCTAACCATATTATTTAGGTCAGAACTTGGCCGCTTAGCCGCCAAGTTCTGACATATGGCGTGCAATACCAAATACCTTGTCTTTTTCTATCAAAAAATTATGGCCTTTTGGCTTTCCTGCAATTGCGGAATAGATTTTTTCAATCAAATGCTCATTTGCTTCACTTGAACGTAGAACTTCACGCAACTCAACCATGCCAGTTTGCCCCATACATGGATATAAACGACCGGTTGAGCCTATGCGGACGCGATTGCAGTTCGCACAAAAATCGCAAGAAAGTGGTGTTATAAAGCCAAGCTGACCGCCGGTTTCTTCAACTGTGACATAACGCGCTGGGCCACCAGAGCTTTTAGCCGATGAGTTAAGCGTCCAACGTTGCGAGAGACTTTCGCGTAGTTTAGTAAGTGAAAGGTGAGTCTCGACTCGATCATGGCCTGTATAACCAAGAGGCATTTCCTCAATTAATGTTAGGTCCATGTTGCGTGCATGGGCAAAGCGAATAAGTTCATCTACCTCACTTAAAAAATGCCCATTCATGGCAACGGTATTTATTTTAACTTTCAGCCCTGCTTCCAGTGCTGCATCAATGCCACGGAAAACTTTAGCAATATCGCCTAACCTGGTTATATCCTCATAGCGTGCAGGATTCAACGTATCCAATGAAATATTGACCCTTTTTACCCCAAATGAGGCAAGTTCGCCTGCATGGCGGTCAAGCAAGGTACCGTTGGTAGTTAATGTGAGTTCTTCAAGGTCTTTGCCAATATGGGGCGCCAACATGGCGAACAACTGCATGATGCCGCGACGAACCAATGGTTCACCACCGGTTAGACGAATCTTTTTAATACCAAGATTAATCATGGTTGAAGAAACACGATAAAGTTCTTCAACAGTTAATAGTTCCTTTTTAGGCAAAAAAACCATATCTTCAGACATGCAATAGACACAGCGTAAATCACAACGATCTGTTACAGAAAGACGTAAATAGCTTACATTTCGTCCAAAGCCATCTTGTAATTGTGAGGGCTTTAAAGCTGATTTATTGTTTTTGACCGTGTCAAGCATGTCTTTCGCTTTCGATAAGTGTGATTATAAATAACACACTTCTAAAGTGATAGTAAATATCATTTTATTGCACTAATGGTCCATCTGACGGCAAAACTTCAATGCCTTCAATTTTGGCGTTTCCTGCTAAAATTAATATATATTGCGAAACAGCTCGCGACCAACTTGATGCTTCTAGCCAAGCACTAACACGATCTTTTACAACTTCAAAGGGAAGAGGAGTTCCTGGAATTTTACGAATAATGTCAACGACATGAAAACCGTAACGGGTTTCAACTGGGCTTTTGAGGAGTCCTGCACCTTCAGCAATTTTCAATGCTTGTTCAAATTCGGGTACCGTACTACCGGTGGTTAATTGTCCAAGGTTGCCGCCATGCATCGATGAAGGACAGTCAGAATATTCCTTTGCAAGCTCATTAAAACGTGATGGACTTAATTCGAGGTTACGGATAATTTCTGTGGCGATTGTTTTTGCGCCATCACGGTCAGCCTGTACTTTTGGATCTGCACTAATAAGAATATGGCGAGCTTCCACAATCATATCGGATAGGAAACGGTCGGTATTATTGTTATAAAAGCGTTGGCAATCTTCAAGAGTTGCATTGGGAACAGATATTTCTTGATCCATTAATTTACTGATTGCAATGTCTTGCGGTGTGTCACTACGTTGATCGCTTGATAGTTCATCACTATAAAGATCAAGGCGTTTGGCTTCTTGTAATAGTAATTCGCGGATAACTAGGGCGCGTGCTGCTGCTGTAAGCGCTTCACCTGGATTTTCTGCGGGATGATTTTGCGCTTCTGCCAAAATATCTGCTTCTTCTATGGTAATTCCATTGACACTAATCTGGTTGAAAACCGGTTTCGCCTTTGGCGGAATGCGAGTGTCAACATCCTGTTTTTTGCTATAGGGTTTTGGTGTATTATCTTCGGTTTTACTATTGAAAAGGGTTACCATAATTTACTCCATAGCGTTTTCATGGTCTTTCATCAATTGAAACAACGCAGTTTCAGGTATGAGTCTGCAGATAAATGACGAAAGTTATGCTTTTTATAATAGTTATAACTTAAATTCTGCCTTGTCGCTAAAATTAGCGGTGAGAGTTGAGTTTATAACCGTAATTTATCGATTTGACCGTTTTAAACGCTTGATTGATCAAGTTGTTCCCAATTTGGAACATAATATAAAATCTTAATCATAGGTTTTATTTGACATTGGTTTGATACCCTTAAACTGCGGGGGAAATTCAAGGGTATCAAATATTTTAGCTTAGAAAATTAAGCTTAAAAGTTAAATTCGTTATCGGGTAGGCACCCTCAAAATGCGGGGGGGATTGAGGGTGCCAAAGCTGTTAAGCTTATAAAACCAATATGCAAATTTCGGAAGATTTGGTCGGGGACCCCTTAACGGGTGTATGGGAGGTAAAGGATCCCCTAACTGTTATTCTGCGGGTTCACGCACCATAGGTGCATTTTTTTCAGCCTTACGCACAATTTGATACCCTGGACGCCAAATATAACGGACAGGAACGCTCAACATATGAACAAGACGAGTGAATGGGAAAACCAGAAGAATAGTAAGTCCAAGGAAAATATGCAGTTTGAATACAGCTGCTGTATCAATAATATAGCTTGATGCAGCAATGTTGAATGTAAAGATTCCTTGAGCCCAATTCATGAATTTCACCATTTCATGACCATCAAGATGTCCAAGTGATAATGGAATGGTTAGAAGACCAAGCATCAATTGAATCCAAAGTAAAATGATAATCATCGTATCAGAAAAACTTGAATTGGCACGAACACGGGCATCAAACAAGCGGCGGTGAACAAGTAATGTTGCACCAACAATACCCATAGTACCAGCAACACCGCCAAGACAAATAGCTAGTAATTGCTTAAATGTATGGCTAATTCCTAATGCATCAAAAAGCGCAAGAGGTGTAAGAAGACCAACAAGATGGCCGCCAAAAATCAACAATACACCGACATGGAATAAAACAGAACCCCAGATAAGCTGTTTGCGTCTTAATAATTGGCTTGATCCTGAACGCCAAGTATAGGGATCAAGATCATAACGGGCAATACAGCCTAGGACCAAAACAGTGAGGGCAATATAGGGATAGATCCCAAATAAAAGTGTATTAATATACGAATACATGGGGTTTCTCCTTAATGTTGGCTATGGGTCGCGTCGCGATTTGCCGCCCGCAGCCTTGTACGTAAACGATCCGGTCCACAGGCATTTTCACCTTGATTTGCACCAAATGTTACGGCTTCTTCTTCCCAGATGCGGTCAAGCGCTTCAAGGTCGTTTGGATCATCTTCTTCCATATTGCGAAGTTCATCTAGCAATGCCTTATCCGCACCACCATTTGATAGGGCTTCCAATGCGGTAAATGCTGCAGCATAAGGAGAATTGCGTTTTTGTAAACGTTCGCCGATTGCTGTTACAATGTGCAAGATGTCGCTAATGGATTGACGAGCTTCATCTGCGGTTCTTGTTGAAAGATATTCAAGGAACATGGGCAGATAGTCAGGCAATTCACTGGCATTAATTTCAAGACCAGCTTCTTCATACATGATTTTCAAATCAACCATCGCTTGTCCACGATCACGGCTTTCGCCGTGAACATGTTCAAAAAGATGTAATGAGAGTGAGCGTGTACGGTCAAACAAAGTGACATATTCTTCTTGGCTTTCAAAAATATCACGTTCACCAAGGGTTGCAATCAAGTGTTTGACCTTAGCTAATGTTTGCGCATCAAGCTCACTTGTCTCTTCTAACGTTGCGGCAAGAAGGCTTGCATCATGCTTTAGTGCTTCTTCAGGGTAAGCTAATAGAATGGATAGAATTTTAAGATCCGTATGCATTATGCGCTCTCCTTCAACATTCCGCTTGCTGTATGGTGGCGAGGTTTTTTGCTACCAAAAAGCTCAGCAGTAGAACTACTACCTGAACAACCATTACCAAATGAAAAGCCACAAGATCCGCGCATTTCATAGGCATCTTCACTGACTTCGCGATGGGCTGTTGGCACCACAAAGCGGTCTTCATAATTAGCAATCGCCATGACATGATACATGTGTTCAACCATTTCGCGGTCCATGCCAACTTTTTCAGGAATTGATGGATCTATCACCCCATCAACCGTTTTTGCACGCATATAAGCACGCATGGCTAGCATACGTTCAAGAGCGGAAATAACTGGCTCTTCCTTACCTGCGGTCAAAAGATTGGCTAGATATTTAACCGGAATACGCAATGAGCGAACATTTGGAATAAAATCATCCATTTCAATTTTACCAGCTTCAGCTGCTGACTGCAGTGGTGAAAGTGGTGGAATATACCAAACCATTGGTAAGGTGCGATATTCTGGATGAAGTGGGAAAGCCACTTTCCATTCCATTGCCATCTTATAAACGGGTGAATTCTTTGCAGCGTCCAACCATTCTTCAGAAATACCATCCTTGCGAGCCTGATCAATTACAGCTGGATCATTAGGATCCAAGAACATCTTCAATTGTTCTTCGTACAGATCTTCTTCGCTCATAGTGCTAGCTGCATCAGAAATCTTGTCGGCATCATAAAGAATAACACCAAGATAACGAATACGTCCAACGCAGGTTTCAGAGCAAACTGTTGGCTGACCACTTTCAATACGTGGATAGCAGAAAATGCATTTTTCTGATTTACCAGAAGACCAGTTATAATAAATCTTCTTATAAGGGCAGCCAGAAACACACATGCGCCAACCACGGCACTTATCTTGATCGATTAAAACGATACCATCATTGTCGCGCTTATAAATAGCGCCTGATGGGCATGATGCAACGCAAGCAGGATTGAGGCAATGTTCGCAAAGGCGTGGCAAATACATCATGAATGTATTTTCAAATTGTCCATAAATGTCTTTTTGAACGCCGTTAAAGTTATAATCCTTTGAGCGCTTTTCAAATTCGCCACCAAGAATTTCTTCCCAGTTTGGACCCCATTCAATTTTTTCCATACGCTGTCCGCTAATTTTTGAGCGCGGACGAGCAACTGGCATTGCTTTGCTTTCTTTAGCGGTTTGCAAATGCTCATAGTCAAAATCAAATGGTTCATAATAATCATCGATTTCTGGTAGGTCAGGATTGGCAAAAATCTTTGCCAATACCCGCCATTTTGAACCGATTTTAGGTTCTAACTTACCGTTAGACTTTCTAACCCAACCGCCATTCCAACGTTTTTGGTTTTCCCAATCCTTAGGAAAACCAATGCCTGGCTTTGATTCAACATTGTTGAACCAAGCATATTCTACGCCTTCACGATTTGTCCAAACGTTTTTACATGTCACCGAACAGGTGTGACAGCCGATACATTTGTCCAAATTGAGGACCATACCTATTTGTGCGCGGACCTTCATTGTGCCGCCTCCTTTGCTGCATGTTCGGGTAATTCATCATCTAACCAATCAACTTTTGCCAATTTGCGAACGACAACGAATTCATCTCGGTTGGCACCAACTGTGCCGTAATAGTTAAAGCCATAAGAAAGTTGAGCATAGCCACCAATCATATGGGTTGGTTTAGTAATAACGCGGGTAACCGAGTTATGGATGCCGCCACGTTGGCCGGTTAATGGAGAGCCAGGGACGTTAACAATTTTTTCTTGCGCATGGTACATGAACATTGTTCCGTCTTTCATGCGTTGTGAAACAACTGCACGGGCAACCAAGGCACCATTGCTGTTATAAACTTCAACCCAGTCATTATCGATAATGCCTGCACGTTTGGCATCTGGCTCTGAAATCCAGACAACGGGGCCACCGCGGTTAAGCGTAAGCATAAGCAAGTTATCAGAATAGGTTGAATGGATACCCCATTTTTGGTGAGGTGTGATGAAGTTCAAGACAAGATGTGGCTGCCCATCGGCTTTGGCTTGCAATGCAGGTGTTACAGTTTTGGTATCAATTGGAGGACGGTAAACGCAGAAGGCTTCACCAAATGCACGCATCCATAAATGATCCTGATAAAGCTGCTGACGACCACTAATTGTACGCCAAGGAATAAGCTCATGAACATTGGTATAGCAAGCATTATAGCAGACTTCTTCAGATTCCAATCCTGACCATGTAGGTGAGGAAATGATCTTACGCGGTTGGGCGACAATATCACGATAGCGAATTTTTTCATCTTCTTTTGGGATAGCAAGATGGGTATGGTCGCGACCAGTGATTTTACTTAAAGCGGACCATGCTTTAACTGCAACTTCACCATTTGTTTCCGGCGCAAGCGACAACACAACTTCTGTTGCATCAATATCACTTTCAATCTTAGGCATACCTTTTGTAACGCCTTCTTCTTCAACAACACCGTTAAGTTTTGCGAGGAAGTCAACTTCATGATCAGTATTCCAAGCAATACCCTTACCGCCATTACCAATGTTTTTAAGTAATGGTCCAAGAGCTGTAAAGCGCTTGTAAAGATTTGGATAGTCGCGTTCTACAACAGCAACTGTTGGCATTGTCTTACCAGGAATTGGTTCGATTTCGCCTCTTTTCCAATCTTTAACATCAAATGGCTGTGCAAGTTCATTTGGAGTATCATGCAAAGTTGGTACAAGAACAACGTCTTTTTCAACACCAAGGACTTCAGGAGCAATTTCAGAAAAGCGCTTTGCAATGCCTTTAAAGATTTCCCAGTCGCTACGTGCTTCCCATGCAGGGTCGGCAGCACTTGATAAAGGATGGATGAAAGGATGCATATCCGAGGTGTTAAGGTCGTTCTTTTCATACCATGTTGCGGTAGGCAAGACGATGTCAGAATATACACAAGTTGTGGACATACGGAAATCGAGCGTTACCAAAAGATCTAGTTTACCTTCTGGAGCTTCATCATGCCAAACAGCCTCAACCGAGCCCGCACGACCTTCTTCACCCAAATCTTTGCCAAGTACACCATTTGAAGTGCCTAGCAAATGCTTGAGGAAATATTCATGTCCCTTACCTGATGAACCAAGCAGATTTGAGCGCCAAACAAACATATTGCGTGGCCAATTTACTTCTGCATCTGGATCTTCACATGACATTTTCAATTTGCCTGATTTTAGGCTTTGCGCCACAAAATCCTTAGGCTCCATGCCAGCTTCTTGAGCTTGTTTTGCAAGATCAAGTGGATTGGTTTCAAGCTGCGGTGCAGATGGTAACCAGCCCATGCGCTCAGCTCTGATATTATAATCAATTAATGAGCCTTCCCATGGACCTTCAGGCGCAGTAGGTGAAAGCAAATCGCTTACCTTAACTGTTTCATAACGCCATTGATCGGTGTGGGCATAGAAGAATGATGTTGAATTCATGTGGCGTGGTGGGCGTGCCCAATCAAGACCAAATGCAAGAGGTGTCCAGCCAGTTTGCGGACGGAGCTTTTCTTGTCCAACATAGTGGCTCCAGCCACCACCAGATTGACCGATACAACCACACATAATCAGCATATTAATAATGCCGCGGTAGTTCATGTCCATATGGTACCAGTGATTCAAGCCAGCGCCAAGAATAACCATTGAGCGACCATTGGTCTTTTCAGCATTACGCGCAAATTCACGAGCAACAGAAATAATATTTGCACGTGGTACACCAGTAATTTTTTCGGCCCAAGCTGGGGTGTAAGGAATGTTTTCATCATAGCTTGTGGCGCAGTTAGGATCTTTGAAACCGCGTTCAAGACCATAATTAGCAACAAACAAGTCAAAGACTGTCGCAACCATGACTTCCCCTTCAGGAAGTTTCAATTTGCGGGCAGGGACCTTGCGTGTAAGTACGCTATCGTGGTCTGTTCCTTCAAAATAATCATGTTCCTTATTGCCAAAATAAGGGAAATCAACATCGGCAACGGCATCATGGTCACCTTCAAGCATAAAGCTCATTTCCAAAGTGATGTCGCGACCCTTACCATCCTTTTGTTCAAGGTTCCATTTGCCATCTTCACCCCAACGGAAACCAGCAGAGCCAGTAGGTGCAACATATTCGCCAGTTAAACTATCAACCGCAATTGTTTTCCATTCTGGGTTATTGTCTTCACCAAGGTTTTTATCAAAATCTGAAGCGCGCAATAAGCGATCAGGAATATAATGACCATTTTTACCAGTAAGGCGAACAAGCATTGGCATGTCGGTATAACGACGGCAATAATCATCAAAATATTCAGCTTGGCGATCAAGATGGAATTCACGCAAAATAACATGACCAAATGCCATTGAAAGGGCGGCATCAGTACCTTGTTTTGGATGAAGCCACATATCAGCAAATTTGGCGGCTTCAGAATAGTCTGGACAAACGACAACTGATTTCGCGCCCTTATAACGAGCTTCGCTATAAAAATGTGCGTCCGGTGTACGCGTTTGTGGAACGTTAGAACCCCAAAGCATCAAGAAGCCGGCATTATACCAATCAGCAGATTCAGGAACATCTGTTTGTTCGCCCCATGTCATTGGTGATGCTGGTGGCAAATCACAATACCAGTCATAGAAGGACATGCAAGTACCGCCAAGCAATGACAAATAACGTGCACCAGCAGCATATGAGATCATTGACATTGCAGGAATTGGCGAGAAACCAATAACGCGATCTGGACCGTATTTGCGCACAGTGTAAGCATTTGCAGCTGCAATAATCTCGTTCATTTCTGCCCAAGTTGCACGGACAAATCCACCAAGACCACGTACTTTTTGATATTCACGACGCTTTTCAGGATTTTCCTGAATGGCAGCCCATGCACCAACAGGTGTTTTAAGAACGCGTTCAGTGCGCCAAAGTTTTAAAAGGCGTGCTCGAATAAGTGGGTATTTAACGCGGTTTGCTGAATACATATACCAGCTATAGCTTGCGCCGCGCGGACAACCGCGTGGTTCATGGTTTGGAAGATCAGGCCGAGTACGTGGGTAATCGGTTTGCTGGGTTTCCCAAGTAACGATACCGCCTTTTACATAGATTTTCCATGAACATGAACCCGTGCAATTTACACCATGGGTTGAGCGAACGATTTTGTCATACTGCCAACGCTTACGATAGCTATCTTCCCAGCTGCGGTCTTCATCGGTAGTAATACCGTGGCCTTGGGAGAATTTTTCGCGCTTATGGGCAAGAAAGTTGAGACGATCGAGTAAATTACTCATTTGTTTTGGTCTCCTGTCGATTGGATACGCTTTGCGCGTTGACCTTCAATGTGTAGAATTGCGCCCTTACGGGTGTAGCAAAACCAAGTAATAAAAAGGCAGATGAGGTAGAAAATTAGGAAGCCGAATAGAGCTGCTTGTGGACCACCATAATAAAGCTTTGAAGCATTAAAGCTGATTGGAATGATGAAGAAAGCATAAGCAGCGATTGCGGCAGTAAAGCCTGTGATTGCAGCAGATTCACGCTCTGTTTGATGGCGTTTTTGTTCAGTTGTTGCACTTGGCATAGTGTTATCAATAACGCGGCTCATAATTGCTGGGATCATTTGGAATGTAGATGCATTACCAACACCTGTTGCAAAGAACAGCACCATGAATGAGGTAAAGAAGCCACCAAAAGCAATTGGATTTTCAGGATTTGCTACAAAATAGAGTGCAGCAAGAAGAGCAGCCATCATAATGATGAAAGAAATCAATGTCACACGGCCACCGCCAACGCGATCACTCAAGCCACCAGAACCAGCACGTGCAAGAGCTGAAATTAATGGCCCTAAGAAGACATAATTAAGAACATTTACTTCAGGGAAAGTAACTTTCATCAAAAGAGGAAATGCAGCAGCAAAACCGATAAACGAACCAAATGTACCCATGTAAAGAACGCACATTAACCAGTTGTCTTTGCGCTTAAAAATAATTGCCTGATCAGCGAATGAAGCTTTAGCATCAGCAATATCATTCATACCAAACCAGCTAGCAATCGTACAAATAATGATGAAAGGCACAAAGACAAAGGCACCGTTTTGTAACCAGATTGATGATGTTGCACCATTAGCTTGGGTGATTGTCTGTGGGTTGCCGCCGAGCCAGCCAAAAACGCTAGTGGCGATAACAAGGGGAACAACTAATTGAACAACTGATACACCAAGGTTACCAATGCCAGCATTTAAGCCCATTGCTTTACCTTTTTCGCTCTTTGGGTAAAAAAAGGAAATATTAGCCATTGATGATGAGAAGTTACCGCCACCAAAGCCACAAAGCAATGAAAGTGCCACCATAACCCAATAAGGGGTTTCTGGGTTTTGTACGGCAAAACCAATACCAATTGCAGGAATTAAAAGCGATGCAGTGGTAAGAGCTGTCCAACGACGGCCACCGAAAATTGGTACCATAAACGAATAGAAAATGCGAAGAGTACCGCCTGAAAGACCGGGAAGAGCCGCAAGCCAGAACAATTGCGTTGCTGTATAATTAAAACCAGCTTTAGGCAGTTCTGATACTGTTACGGACCAAACTTGCCAAATAGCAAAAGCTAAAAGAAGTGCAGGAATTGAGATCCAAAGATTTTTATTAGCTATTGCTTTACCAGTCCGTTGCCAGAATGACGCATTTTCAGGGTTCCAAGTAGTTAGAACGTATTTATTATTAGGATTAGACATTAGCGTAGCTCCGGAAATTCGGCAAGGGTCTCACCCATTTCGGCAAGGCGTTGTTGTTCCATGCGGCGAATTGAAAAGTGCATCCAAAGGAGGGAAACGGCGGCAATTGCGAAAAGCACCATAAAACAAGTGGTATAGACGCCGGTAATTTCAAGAATCTTTCCAAAGATGATAGGTAGGATAAAGCCGCCAAGACCACCAATCATACCAACAAGACCACCAACAGCACCGACATTTTCAGGGAAATAAACCGGAATATGCTTATAAACTGCGGCCTTTCCAAGTGCCATGGCGAAGCCAAGGATAAACACAATAATGGTAAAGGTAATGTAACCTGTTGCCATATGGAACGAGATTGGACCATTTATGCTTTCAATAGTATATTGTGTTGGTGGGTAGCAAAGGAAAAAGGATGTGATAACCGATACAGTAAGCGTCCAATACATAACTTTACGAGCGCCAAGAGTATCAGAAAGATAACCACCATAAATACGGAACAAGCTGGCAGGGATTGAGAAAAATGCAGCAACGATACCTGCTGTTCTTAAATCAAATGCATAAACATTCATAAGATATTTAGGAAGCCATGCAGCAAGGGCGATAAAGCCACCAAAAACAAAGAAATAATACAGTGAAAAGCGCCATACTTGCAATTTGGCGAGCGGGGATAGCTCTAGCCAGCTGCTATTAGGCTTTTGACCACTTTTACGTTGTGCAACAAGTGTAGGATCGTCTTTGGTGAAGACAAAGAATATAATACCAGTCACTGCAAGGGCTATGGCCCAAATAATTGCCACTGCATGCCAGCCGCCGCCAATATTAGAAACAGTTGGCGCAAAAAGTTTTGTAACGGCCGCTCCAACATTGCCAGCGCCGAAAATACCAAGTGCGAGACCAAGGCGCGGGCTACCTTTAAACCAACGAGCGACATAAGCAACGCCAGAGGAGAAGGCACCACCAGCAAGACCAATACCAAGAGCTGCAAGAAGCATTTGATTATAGGTTGTGGCAAAGGTTAGAAGATATGTAGCAATAGCAGCTAGAAGCATTGTTATAAGAGTAACAAGACGTCCACCATATTGTTCGGACCAGATGCCGAGCGGAATACGAACGAGCGAGCCGGTTAAAATTGGTGTACCAACTAAGAGTCCAAATTGGCTTTGGGATAAACCTAACTGGTCTTGGATCTGAACGCCAATAATTGCGAATATAGTCCAGATGGCGAAACAAATGGTAAAAGCAAAAGTGCTCAACCATAACGCGGAGTTTTGCCCAGCGGGGGCCTTGATTTGTTTGTTTTCCATTTTTTTATCCAGCAAATTTAGTCTGGTTAAAACGCATCACGATGAAATTCGTTGCGTCGATGCTGGCAATATGAACTTAGAATAAATACAGTCGTTGATTTGAATCAATCTAAAGAAGGAAAGCTCTTTGAAAGCTATCAGATTGATTTACTTAGTTTTGTATATGAATAATGTTGCTTATATAATTGATTTTTATTATTTTTACGATTGATTTTTATCAATCAATACTGTGGAGAAATTGCTAATAAGCGACTCTTGTTATAGGGTAAGGCTTGTAATTGTTCACAATCAATAAAGGTGATTAGATTTTAATATTTAGATAAAAACGCTGAGGGTTTTAGGCGTGAATGACATTAACTGTTTAAATGTTAATTTTGCTCATCACGCAACTGATTGATGTTGCTTATCGATGGTGTTGCAAGATAAATCTGGAGGAAACTTTTTTGGGTTGCATCCATTAATTCATCTTTTGGCCATGTGTTGGAGGATTAAGTTTAACAAGTGCCGTTGCTGAAAAAAGTGGATGGCTAAAATGCGGATTAGGGAACCCGTGCATTTTGCGCAGTCTTAATGTAGCTAATATTATCTATTGGATAAAGCCAAAATACTTTGGTTCAAAATCAATGTAAAGTTCATTTCGCTCAAATTTTATTGGTTTTCTATTGGATAAATGATAATCAGCCATTTAACTCATTAATTGGTCGACAAAAATCATATTTCGCTATGCCAGTTTTGCAATGCTTTATCCTAAGCCGGCCCTAGCAATTTAACCTCAATCTTGCAAAAATTTGTCATGAAGTTATTGTCTTTGGTTTTAACCAATCCTTCGCTAGCAGCAACATAAACCAACCAAGATATCTTGCGCCTATGCCGCCATCAAAAACCATGTTAATCTATTTTAATGCAAGACGCGCGCATAATTAGACTTCTTTTTCCTAACCCAATAATAAAACACGGGGTAATATTTTTCCAAATGAAGTTAAATGTTATATACTCAAATTTTGCGAATGATAATCGTAGATTGAAATAGTATAAAGCAATTCTGCAATACTTGCTCGTGTAGTATAATCTAATATGTCAGTCTCTATTATATAATGCAGACTAGAAGGAACGTAATGGAATAGCATATATCTACCAATATCTTCATGATACATGGAGACACGTTTTACTTCAATATTGACATTGCCTTTTGTGTCCATTCTTTCAATTCATCAATTGAAGGATACATCGTTTTTTGTATGTGGGCCAGAGTCTTAAGCATTGTGATATTCATTTTGATAGCTTGAAAGTGTTTATAGACATAAAGCTATTTTCATTGGTCTTTTACATAGCTTCCATATATATCCTTTTTTCTGATAAAAGGAAAAAGTGATATGACGCTTGACCGGTTAAAATAACAACTGATCGTTCATCACGGTTTGCATAACAATTCCAAAGGAATTGCGGAAAATGTTTTAACGGCTTTTTGCCTTGTTGCTGATCAAAATTTCCCTATATTGTTGGACGGTTGCTTAACCAAAGATGGCGCAGTTATTGTTTATCATGACCACTTGTCAGCTTTATCATTGGAAGCTAAAATCATCGGTTGCCTTGCAAGGGTATTGTCGGACAAAAAGTTAGTGATAGCAATAATTTTATTCAAAGCATGGAGGACGTTCTTGAAAAGCTTCAAGGTCGAACACCGGTATTAGTCAATCTGATGGTAATCCTCCTCATTTTAATGCAGATTTAGCAACCGCTACGAATGATATATTGCGCCTTTATGGAAATAATGCAGCAATGCTAGCAGGGGACTTTCATATATTAAGACGCTTTCGCGTATCGGCTGAAGGTATTGCTCATGGTATGCGTGCAAGCAGCATTCAGCGCAGCGCGATTGAATGGAATTTTCTATGCTGACCCGTGATGTTTAGTTTATTTTATATAATAAGAAGGACTTGACTAATGTTTTTGCACATTTTATGCGCCAACGCGTGCAGGTGCCTATCATTACCGGCGTTATACAAAAAATCGAGCAATGGTTGGCGATTGAAAAGCTGGTCGATCAAATGGTTTTTGAGGCTTTAAATTCCGATGATATAGAGTAAGGGTTGTTCAGATAGTCAAAATAATTATTATTTGACTTGCAAAATGCCCTAAATTAGCCCATTTAGGGCTTTATATTATTGCTTATTGTATCATATCCATTACTATAGCTTTTTTGATTTGACTGCTGATAATTGGAAAGGCTGAAGTGATGTTGAGGAGAAGCACTTATAGCATAATTAATTAGAGAAAAATATTCATTAATTATACGATCTAATAATTAAACTGCGCCAAGGGCTTGAATTTGATGCTTTTGGCAACCAATTATCTGTTCAGAAGCGTGATGCATGTTTGCAAAAATTGGGGCATGCATTATGGCGGTGGGGGCCGTTGGTCCCAGAAAGGACATGAAATGCAAAATAACGAGAAGACTAAAAAAGCCGAGAACGGGCTTTACGCCGTTCTGCCGCTAAGAGATATTGTTGTCTTCCCGCATATGATTGTGCCGCTCTTTGTTGGGCGTGAAAAGTCAATTAAAGCTATCGAAGTGGCTATGCGTGAAGATAAGCAAATTTTGCTTGCAACGCAAAAAAATGCCGCCGACGATGATCCAAAAACTGAAGACATTTATGAAATTGGCACTTTAGCTAATATTTTGCAATTGCTTAAACTACCTGATGGTACGGTTAAGGTACTTGTCGAAGGTGTGGCGCGTGCTCAATTGTCGGTGTTCTCAGAAGATGATGGTTACATTCAGGCTGAGGCATTGGTTCTTCACGAAGGTGAGGAAGACAAGGTTGAGATTGAGGCCTTAGCACGTTCGGTTGTTGCTGATTTTGAAAATTATGTGAAATTGAATAAAAAGATTTCACCAGAGGTTGTAACGGCAGTTAGCCAAATTGACGAGCCCTCAAAATTAGCAGACACCATTGCATCGCATCTTGCTATTAAGCTTTCTGAAAAGCAGGAAATGCTATCGCTCCTTTCTGTTGCCCAAAGACTTGAAAAAGCGCTTTCTTTTATGGAAGGTGAAATTTCAGTTCTGCAGGTTGAGAAACGTATTAGATCGCGTGTTAAACGCCAGATGGAAAAAACTCAGCGAGAATATTATCTCAATGAACAGATGAAGGCGATCCAGAAAGAGCTTGGCGAAGGCGAAGATGGCCGTGATGAAGTATCTGAAATTGAAGAGCTTGCAAAAAATACCAAGTTAAGCAAAGAGGCTCAGGAAAAGACCGCAGCTGAGGTTAAAAAACTTCGCTCCATGTCGCCAATGTCTGCTGAAGCAACTGTGGTGCGTAATTATCTTGATTGGTTGCTAACGATTCCTTGGGGTAAAAAGTCCAAGATTAAAAAGGATCTCAATTTTGCAGAAAAGGTTCTTGATGAAGAACATTTTGGCCTTGATAAGGTAAAAGAACGTATTGTTGAGTATCTCGCCGTGCAAAGTAGGATTTCTAAAATTAAAGGTCCAATTCTTTGCTTGGTAGGCCCTCCTGGCGTTGGTAAGACGTCGCTTGCACGTTCTATTGCTAAGGCAACGGGTCGTGAATATGTTCGCATGTCGTTAGGTGGTGTACGTGATGAATCAGAAATTCGCGGTCATCGTCGTACGTATATTGGTTCAATGCCCGGTAAAATTATTCAATCAATGAAAAAGGCTAAGCGTTCTAATCCGCTTTTCCTTTTGGATGAGATTGATAAAATGGGACAAGATTTCCGTGGTGATCCATCATCTGCTTTATTGGAAGTGTTGGATCCAGAACAGAACTCAACCTTTATGGATCATTATCTGGAAGTTGAATATGATTTATCTGACGTCATGTTTGTGACAACAGCTAATACACTTAATATTCCAGGGCCATTGCTTGATCGTATGGAAATTATCCGTATTGCTGGTTATACAGAAGATGAAAAAGTTGAGATTGCAAAGCGTCATTTATTGCCTAAAGCCATTAGTGATCATGCAATTTCAAAAGATGAGTTTTTTGTTGATGAAAGTGCTATCCGCTCGATTATTCAATATTACACTCGTGAAGCAGGTGTAAGAAGCCTTGAACGTGAGCTCATGAAGCTTGCTCGCAAAGCAGTAACCGAGATTATTAAGACAGGTAAAAAATCCGTTACAATCACTGCTGATAATATTGACGAATATCTTGGTGTTAAGCGTTATCGCTTTGGCCAAATTGATGGCGAAGACCAAATTGGTATTGTTACTGGTTTAGCTTGGACTGAGGTTGGTGGTGAGTTGCTGACTATTGAAGGTGTCATGATGCCAGGTAAAGGTCGCATGACTGTAACTGGTAACCTACGTGATGTTATGAAGGAGTCGATTTCAGCTGCTGCATCTTATGTACGATCGCGAGCTGTTGATTTTGGTATTGAGCCACCTTTCTTTGATAAACGTGATATTCACGTCCATGTTCCAGAAGGTGCAACACCAAAAGATGGTCCTTCAGCTGGCGTTGGCATGATGACAGCAATTGTATCTATTATGACTGGCATTCCTGTGCGTAAGGATGTCGCCATGACGGGTGAAATTACATTGCGTGGCCGCGTATTGCCGATTGGCGGTTTGAAAGAAAAGCTGCTTGCTGCATTGCGTGGTGGTATTAAGACAGTTCTTATCCCGGAAGAAAATGCCAAGGATTTGGTGGATATTCCAGACAATGTTAAGAATAATATGGAAATAATACCAGTATCTCATGCAAGTGAAGTGCTTAAGCATGCTTTAGTCCGTCAGCCAGAGGCTATTGAATGGACAGAGCCATTGAGTCCAGTTTCAACGGCTTCAGATACAGACGAAGACAAGAGTGCTCATGCAATAGCGCACTGATTCACGTTAAAAAAAGAGGAAAAGAGCGGTTTTTACCGCTCTTTTTTTTGTTTTGAATGAAATTTTGTTGCTTTTTTGCAAGTAAATAATGAAAAACGCCAGAAAACTGGTGGTTGCAGCATTTTTTTCTTCAAATTGCTGTAGATTTGAATAAACTTGCTTTATAGCTAAAATTGTATTGTTTTGTCTCCGGTAAATCAGGAAAGGAAATACCGAATGAATAAGAACGAACTCGTCAGCTCCGTTGCAGAAAAAGCTGGTCTTACAAAAGTGCAAGCTGGTGCAGCTGTGGATGCATTTATTGCTTCTGTTACCGAAGCATTGCAAGCTGGCGGTGATGTACGTTTGCCTGGTTTTGGTGCCTTCGAAGTATCTCATCGTGCCGCTACTAAGGGTCGTATCCCAACAACCAATGTAGAAATTGATATTCCTGCTCGTAACGTGCCTAAATTTTCAGCTGGCAAATCTCTTAAAGAAGCAGTTAATACGAAATAATTTTTATTTTGTTTTAGAAAGAATTTAGGGCGGAGATATCCGCCCTTTTTGTTATTCGCTCTTTTATTGTTTTCTGTCTAGAATTAAGACGATTATAGCGTTTATATATTATGGAATAAAAACTCTAAGGCCGTCCATATTTTCGGTTAAAAAGATTTGACATGCTAAACGAGAATTCTCATTAATCTCATCGGCAAAATCTAACATATCAATTTCCATTATGCTTGGCTCAGGCAATTCGTTTTGCCATTTTTCATCAATATAGACATGGCATGTGGCGCAAGCACACGCGCCACCACATTCACCAATGATTCCTTTTATACTGTTGAGGACTGCCAATTCCATTAATGATGTGCCAATTTCGCCATTTATTGCTATTTCGTTCATTTCTGGCAAAGTTATAAACAATATTTTTACCATAATAAAATTATCCTATTAATAACTGAAATTATTTGCTTTTACGTTAATTCTCACTTAAGGTGTTACGTAATTATGTAATTGATTTGTTCTGTTTTGTATCGCGTTTTGTTCAGAACTTCTTCCTTTCACATTTCTTAACAGGCATAAAGCGACTAGTCTTGCAGAAATGATTCTTGCAGATTAATAATGGTGATGAGACGGATTATGGCACGTAGAACCAAAGCAGATAAGTTTGATATCGATGTTGAAGCCGCTTTAGAGGATGCTCTTGACTTTAATTTTGATGATGATGCTTTGCGCTCACCTTCAATAGAAGAAAACGCAGTAGAACAAAATACATCTCAAGAAAAATTGTCTCATAGCAGTTCATCCGATCATATTGATGGTGCAAAAACTCCAGATCAAAATAGTCATGATGAAGAATTGTTGCAAGAGCTTGGCTTGGAAAGCGCTTTTGAAGAAAGTATTCTTGATGAAGTTGATTCAGAGCTTTTTGATCTTGAAAGTCTTGAACAGCAAATGGCATTGGCTGCTGAAGAACTTGTTGCTCATACCAATAAATCTGAAAGTCTTGCTGAAGAGGTAGTTTCTGGTCAGGTAAACGAAAAGCTAATGGATAATGATATTTCTGTATCATTCATGGATGCAGTCGCTGATGAATTATCAAATGGCATTAGTTTGACAAATGATGAAATAGCTCCGGAAGTCACCAACGTGCGTCCTGTTCCACGTGTAGGGAGTTTGTCTAAAAGTGGCAATAGTGATCATTCGTCTTTAGCTGCGGCTTCGATTGATTCTGATGTTCAGGATGTAATTAGCTCTAAAACACCAAGCTCGACCGTTTCTGACCATTCAAATACCCGCGATTTAGGTCGTATAGGTCTAAATGTTGCCAGCAATGAAAATGGTGGTACGGAGATTAAAGAGATTAGCGCGTCAAAAAAAGAAGAGAAAGCTAAGGAAACTGTCGCTAATTCCGAGCGGTCCTCTGTTTTTTCACAGCCTGATATCGATTCTGGCTCGCAACATACGACACAGAATAAAGAGCGTCGAGAAATTTCTTTGGCTAGCACCTCTATGCGAGATGCTAGTTTCCCAGCTTTTAAGGGTAAAAGGAAATCCAAGCTCGGACCGGTATTTTGGAGTACTACTGCCTTAGGAGCCTTGTGGTTTGTGGGTGGGGTCGCGACAGCTTATAAGCTTGCTGCGGATAGTTCTTTGGGAGGTTTTTTAACGAGTGCTTCAGGCTTGCTTGTCACAGCAGGAACGATTGTCCCAATATTGATGTTTACCGGTTTTGCACAGCTGGCTAGGCGCGCGCGAGAACTTCAAGATGCAGTTGAAGAAATTAATATTGCTGCGCGCCGTTTGCTTGAACCCGATGTGGAATCAAAAGAGCGCGTTCAAAGCCTTGGTTCTTCTATTCGTCAAGAAGTTGAAGCGATGGGTGATGGTATTGATCGTACTATTTCTCGCGCGAGCGAACTTGAAGCGTTATTGCAAAGCGAAGTCAATAATCTTGAACAAGCTTATAGTGAAAATGAAAATCGCATCAGGTCGCTTATCATTGAGCTTGCAAATGAAAGAGAAGCTGTTTCCACACATGCTGAGCATGTAAAAACAACCATTACAGGGGCTAAAGATCAGCTTACGCGTGAATTTAACTCGATTGCAGACCATATAAATGCTTCGGCTGAATCTTTTACGTCGACTCTATCCGACACACTTAATATGCGTTGGGGCGAATTGGTCGATGAATTTAATACAGCAAATGAGGGCGTCGCTCAGCAATTATCAAACAAATTTGTTGAAACTGTTCAAAGCTTTGACGCGTCACGTGGTCGGTTCTTTGAGGAGCTTGATACGCGTTTTGCGCAAATTGACCAGCATACAGAGCAAGCAAGTAACGCTGTGGCAGAGCGGCTTGGTTCTAAAATGGATGATTTTGTTAAAATCGTCCATGATAGAACGGAAGATGTCGAAGTCCGCTTTAATAGTCTTACAGGGCGCTTAGCCAATAGCGGTGAAAAGATTATCGAAGCTGTTAATGATAGTGTTTCTGATATTGAAAAGCGCTCCGATGATATTGATACAAGATTGCGCTCAACTGCTGATAAAGTTCTTAGCGACTTCCAAAATAAATTTGATAGTCTTGATGAAGCGATTGAAACACGCGGTGAGAAGTCACTTGCTACATTCTCGCAACAGATTGCAAGGCTAGAAAGTCGCGCGCAAGATCTTCCATTAACGCTCGATAACCTTGCGGTATCTTCTGTTGATCAATTTGCCCAACAGATCACTAAGGTGGAGGAGCAATTTGCTCTTCTTTCGGGCCGTCTTGCTAAAAACGGTACTAGCGTAACAGATGCTATCTCAAGTAGCCTTAGCGAAATTGAAGAACGATCAGAAGATATTGATGCACGTATTAAAGCCTCGACTGATCGCTTAGTAAATGAATTTAATGACAAATTTAGTCATGTAGACAATACCATTAACCAAAAAACTAAGGGATCTTTGCGTCAGTTTACCGATCAAATCTTGGATTTAGAAAAGCAAGCTAGCGAACTTTCAACAAGTTTTGATACTGCGACCAATTTGGCTATTCAAGCATTTGAAAAGCGTCTTGATCAAGTTGACGAATCTCTAAATGATCGTAGTACCTCATTAATTCGCTCGTTCATTGCTCGCACTGAAGCTTTGGAGGAAAGTACTGATAAACTAAATGTGGCACTGGATACTCATGTTGGTCGCATTAATGATGCATTCCAACAGCGTACTCGCGACATTGCCCAGACCTTAACTGGCGGGCGAGACGGTATTTTATCAGTGGTTGAAGAAACCAAAGTGCGGCTTTCCCATGAAATGGAAATTGTCGGAACAACTATTGCTAAATTGGTTGACGAGCGGGCAGGTGGCTTTATCCATCAGTTTACGGAAGGGCGTGAGCGCCTTTCAAATACTTTGGAAAAGGAAGCCGCACAAATTGTTGCGACTGTTTCGACCCAATTAGGTTTGCTTTCTCGTCACGTTGGCGAGATAGAAGAAAAGCTTTTAACGAATATCCAGTCTGTTGATGAAAAGACGACCTCTCAGTCTGAAGAATTTTTAATTCGTAGCGCCAAGTTCGAAGAAACTATTTCTCGAGGCTTCGAGACTGCACGCGAAGCAATAGAAGTGCAATCGCAAAACCTTGAAGCGCGTTCAACCGCCTTAAATGATTCACTTAAAATGAATAGTGAAGCGTTAAATGCAGTTCTTGGTGAGCAAGCTGGGGTAATTGAAGCGCGTATTGCTCATATTCGCGATATGATTGCTCAAGGTAATATTTCATTTACCGAAGCCTTGGGACAGCATGTAGATCTCGTTCAATCTGCTGTTTTGACTAATGATGATGTATTGAAATCGACATTTATGGCGCAGCTTGAGCGCCTTGAAGACCAAACTTCGAGACTTAAGGATGTATTTGCTGAAAATCACGTTCACTTGGCGCAGGCAATTGATGAACGGATTATTGGTGTTCAAGAAACGCTTACGAAAAGCGAAACTGCTATTGGTGACGCTATTTCTTCTGGGCAAGAAGATATCAAGCAGGTTCTTGGTGCTGGCCAGCATGCATTAAAAGAAACCTTGTCTGGTCATCAGGCGATGTTTGAAGATACTTTAAGTGGTAGTCAGGCAACATTTAATAATATCATGCATAATGGTCACCATGCATTAAAAGAAACCTTGTCTGGTAATCAAGCTGTCCTTGAAGATGCTTTAAGTCAAAGCCAGGCTAATTTTAACAATATCATGCATAATAGTCAGCATGCTCTTAAAGATACTTTGTCCAACGGTGAAGATATATTAAATAATCTTATGCTTAATGGTCAAAGTAATTTGAAGGGTGTTATTGAGCATAGCCATGGAGTTATTGAAGAAACTCTTTACAATCACGGCAATATTATTTCTCAACAAGCGATTGAATTGAAGAATAATATTGGCGGTATTCTTGAAACTGTTGATGAGCGTTTAGAACTGCAAGGTAAAAAACTTGATCAACGTGCGTTAAGTTTGAGAGAAGTTGTCGAGCATAATAGTGCATTACTAGATAAAGCTTTCGAAACACAAACAGCCGTAATTGATGAGCGTTCTGCAACAATGCAAAATGCGTTGGAGATCGGTGTTACGAATGTTCGTGCAGTTCTTGAACAAAATGCCTTGTCTTTGTCAGAAACTTTAAGAGAACGTATTTCAGAAGTCTCCGGTACATTGGCATCCGAGGCTGAGCGAGCTGAAAACCAGATTGCACGTGCGGGTGATAAGTTAAATGAATCTGTGCTTGAGTCGGTTTTTGAGGTTGAGCGCAAATTGCAAGAGCGTGCTGTATATCTCAAGGAGAATGTTGCAGATATTGAGCTACAACTTAGCAATGGGTTTAGCGTAATTGAAAATCGCGTATCTAACACTGCTGCAAACCTTAGTAATGAAGCAGAAAAGGCCCACAACATTATTATGTCTGCTGGTCAACGCTTGTCAGGTTCAGTTGTTCAGGCAGCACAAAATGTTGATGAACAATTTAATGTTCGAGATCAGATGCTCAAGAGCAATATGCAGGAAATTGAGGGGCAAATTCATGCCGGTCTTGATTTAATCAGCAGCCGTATGGCTGATGCTGCTGCAAATTTGACCGCTGAATCTCGTATTATCGAAGGTAATATTCATTCAGGTTTAAATCTTATTGCCAATCGTATGGCTGATGCATCTTCCAACCTTAACGATGAAGCGCGTAAGATTGATGGTCAAATTGCAGTGGGGCTAGATTTGATTAGCCATAGAATGGCAAGCGCTGCTGCAAACCTTAATGAAGAAGCACGTAAGGTTGATAATCAATTATCAACCAGTATTGATCGTATCCATGAGAAAATGGTCGATGCTGTTGGAAACCTTACAGGCGAAGCCCAAAAAATTGATGAACAGTTGCAAAATAGTTTTAGCGCTATAAGCAGCCATGTTTCATCTGCCTCATCAAGGTTGCAACAAGAAACATTCAAAATTGATGATCAGTTATCCGGTGGTCTTGAACGCATTAATAATCGCATGAATGAAGTTGCTTTGTCATTAGCAGATGAAGCTGATAAAGCTGAAAATCTGCTAGCAAACGCTGGTGAGCGGCTTGGTGGCTCTGTTGTTCAAGCTGCCCAATCAGTAGAGCAAAAGCTCGCGGATCGTTCGGTATTCTTGAAAGAGAATATTAATCTTATTGAAGAACGTGTTACAACAGGTTTGAGCTCTATTGAGGGACGTATTTCTGAAATTACTCAAAAAACAGCATCTCAGCTTGTGAACAAAACGCAAGATTTGCACGGCCTAACTGAACAATTGCAAGCTGCTGCAACTAAAACAAGTGACTCGCTTGGCATGTTGACTAACCAATTTAGCGATCAGCTTAAGGAAGTTACACGCGCAGCTGAAGAGCGGTTGCGGTCTGAAAATAATACATTTATTAGTAATTTTTCTAATAGTTCGGATGAAACAGTTTCTGCAGTTAAAGCGATAAAAAATGATATTTCTGAAAGCATTGCTCAGCTTTTAGATCGGCTTGATACGTCAAATGGTACTATCCAGCAAACTGTCAATGCGCTTCGTAATGGTGTTTATGAAGTTGATACACGCCTAAATGATGTGACCAATGAATTTAAACAAAATATTGGTCAGCTTTCAGATAGTTTTGCGGTAACAAGTAGTAATCTTAATAGTGATCTTGAGCGCTTTAATGGTCTTTCAAGATTAACACTTGACGGCGTTACTAAATTTTCGCAGCAATTTGATGATCATGCCAAGATTTTAACGGAAGCTACCGGTCTTCTTGATCGTTCTCATGATATGTTCAATGACCGTCTTGATGAACGGCAAGTTGCATTGGCATCGTTAGCAAATGGTTTGGTGCAGAAATCGGAAGAAGTATCTGAAACAATGCAAAACTGCGAACAAATCATTGCTGCAATTATGAAGCGCACGGAAGAGCGGGCTCGGTCTTCAACTGTGCAATTACAATCATCTTTGAGTGAAATGGTGAATGATGCATCTAACCGTTTTGAAGGTGCAACATCTGAAATTCGTAAGTCTGCCGAAGAAATTCGTGAAGAGTTGGCGCGTACTCGTGCTGATTTAAGTCGCGGTGTGCGGACACTTCCAACTCAGACAAAAGAATATACTGAAGCTATGCGTAAAGCGGTAGTTGAACAAATCGAAGCTTTGAAAGAATTGTCAGGTATTGTTGAAGAATCCGGGCGTGTTTTCGATGTGTCGACACCTGCAGCTGGTGCCGTTAATCAGCCCAATCTTTTTGTTTCAGAACCTAGAAAGCAAAGTGTAGTTCAACCTGTGCGCAGTTTTGCTCCGCAAGAGCAAAAGGCGGCTGTGCTACAAGCTGATCTTGTGGGGGCAGGTGCGAATGATGTACATGTTGATCCATTGCCTTCAATAATGCCTTCAATTGCGACAACTCAATTTACGCCAGCGCCAACCAATACTCGTGCTCCGCAGAATACTGGCGCTGTAGGTAATAATTCTGCGGTTTCGCAAGTGCAAAATGCTGCTCCATTACAAAACAGCGCTCCATTGCCAGCAAGTTATTTATCTGGATCAAATCCATCAGTGGTAAATGAACCAGTACGTTCTACGGCGCGTAATGTTGGTAGTACAAATTATCAGCCACAGCCTGCATTCAAGGCAGCAGCGCCTGCACAAAATGTACAAGTACAGCCACAAGCATTTGCACCGCAAACACAGACAACACAACAAACCGCCAATCGTGGTTTGGATGCGAATTCTGGCCATCAAGATCCACGCGCGGCATCAGCGCAGCGTTCAAATCAATCTCGTGGTTGGGTATCAGATTTGTTAGCTAGGGCTTCGCGTGATGATGTGGATAAGGGGGCAACGCATGCTCCTGTTAATACCGCAAAGCCTATCACTGAAAATGCTGGTGATACCTTAACCTCGATGTCTGCTGATATTGTTCAAGGTATTGATCGCAATGCAATTGCTGAGCTTTGGCAGTATTATCGCCGCGGACAACGAAATATCACACCAAATCGCCTATATAATGCGAATGGTTTGAAGATATTCGAGAAAATTAAGCACAAATATGCACTTGAAGGTGAGTTCCGTCGCGCTGTAAGCCAATATATTACAGATTTTGAGCGCTTGCTCGGCGATGTGACAAAAAATGGCGGTAATAACGATACTGTGCGTGAGTATTTGACCTCCGATACTGGTAAAGTATATACTATGCTTGCTCATGCAAGTGGCCGCATTCAATAAAAAAGGGGGCGCTGCCCCCTTTTTTATTGCTGTTTTTTGTTGATCAAATTAGAAAACTAAATATGGTCAAGCTATGTTAAGCAGCTTTAGTAATTTTTCTAAAAATTAATTGATTAATATTCGTCGCTCATTCAATTAAAATTGGAATATTGGTGTGGTCTGTGTTTTCGACTGTTGAGAATACATTGAAAATGTTTTAGATGGCACACTGGTTTTGTACAAATTCCCTTTTATTTAATTGCAAAAGACCAATATTAATGGGAATTGGATTTCATTCCTTTTTTGTGTATTTGTGAAGTTTTTAATAACTTTGATTTGAAATAGGTTTATGTAAAATAATGTTTGATGGGGCAATAGCGCAAAAGCTGAATTTACCAAAATTTTTGCCCGGCGAGGTTTGGTTGGTTGGAGCAGGTCCTGGTGATCTTGGATTGCTGACACTTCATGCCCTCAATGCGATAGCGCAAGCTGATATAATTCTTTATGATGCATTGGTTGATCTTTCCTGTTTGGATTTTGCAAAATCTGATGTGATTTTACAATTTGCTGGTAAACGTGGTGGCCAACCTTCATTAAGTCAAGAACAGATCACAAATGATCTTATCAATCTTGCCCGTAATGGCAAACGTGTTTTGCGATTAAAGGGGGGAGACCCGTTTGTTTTTGGTCGGGGGGGAGAAGAAGCACTTGCCTTGCATCGTGCCGGAATTGTTTTCCGTGTTGTTCCTGGCATCACCGCGGGCATCGCCGGTCCAGCTTATGCGGGGATCCCGATCACTAGCCGTACGACAAACCAATCCGTAACTTTTATTACAGGGCATGATGCAGATGGAAAAGCGCCTGCTAATCTTGATTGGGGTGCAATAGCAAAGGGTTCGCAGGTTATAGTTTTTTATATGGCATTGAAGCATTTAGCTGAAATTGTAGAAAAACTTCTTAATGCGGGGCGCAGGCACACTGAGCAATTGGCATTTATTTCCAATGCAACGACTAAAAGGCAAAGGGTAATTATTACAACTTTGGGTGCAAGTGTTGATAAAATGTTGCAGGAAAAAATATCAGCTCCAGCAATTATTGTATTAGGTCCCGTCGTTAATTTTGCATCTGTCTTAAATTGGTTGCCATAAATTTTGTTCAAAATACGTAACCTTTATCTATTAAAAAATATACAACCAAACTAGCCTACTTATGGATCGGACTAGGTTAAACTAGTAATTAAATCAATATGTTTGTGTTTAGGGGATTATGATATGAAGGGCTTCATGTTGGCATCGCCCCATTCGGGCGCAGGTAAGACCGTATTGACAATGGCTATTTTGCGGAAATTGTCTCGAGATGGTTTAGCCATTTCACCGATAAAGGTGGGACCTGATTATATTGATACAGCCTTTCATGAGGTTGCATGTCATAGCACTGGAAATAATCTTGATTGTTGGGCGATGCGTGATGATTTGGTAAGTGCTTTGTCAGCTAGGGCAATTGAAGGAGGGCGTTTACTTATCGCCGAAGCAATGATGGGGCTGTTTGATGGCGCCCTTGATGGTACTGGCTCTGCTGCGGATTTTGCTCGCAGGCTTTTATTGCCAATTATTTTGGTCGTTGATTGTTCTAAAATGTCGCATTCTATTGCGCCACTCGTTTTCGGCTTTAACAATTTTTCTGATGATGTTTATATTGCCGGGATTATTCTCAATAAAGTTGGTAGCGCTCGTCATGAAAAATTGCTGCGTAATGCGTTGGCGCCTCTTGGCGTGAACATCCTAGGTGCCATTGGGCGCAGTGAAAAATTGCATCTTCCAGATAGGCATTTAGGTCTTGTTCAAGCCCATGAGATGCAAGAAATTGATAAATTTATTGAAGAAGCTGCAGACTTTATTGAAACATCATTAAACTTTGATGATTTACTTTCACTTGCTAAGGCTACTACCGATCCAGATTATAGTGCTGGAGTGCCACGGCTCGAACCGCTTGGCCAACATATCGCTATTGCTCGAGATAACGCATTTCGCTTTACTTATGCTCATATTCTTGCGGGATGGCAGCGACAAGGTGCTTCACTTAGTTTTTTTTCACCTCTTGAGGATGAGACACCAAGTAAAGATGCTGATGCAATTTATTTGCCTGGTGGTTACCCCGAACTTTTTGCCGAAAAGCTCGCCCATGCAGCAAAATTTAAAAGGGCCCTGCAGCAAGTGCAAAGCGACAATAAGATTATTTATGGAGAATGCGGTGGATATATGGTTTTGGGAGATTATATAGAGGATAAAAATGGCATTATGCACAAAATGCTTGGCCTATTACCTTTAACCACAAGCATAAAAAATCCAAAACTTCATCTTGGATATCGAAAAATATTACCATTGTCAAAATTTCCTTGGCATCATCATTTGCGTGGCCATGAATTCCATTACGCAACGACGACCAGTGCTAAAGATACAGTACCTCTTTTTGCGATTGAAGATGCACTTGGTGAAAATTTGGGCGAGGTTGGTATACGTCACAAAAATGTGAGTGGTTCGTTTATGCATATTATTGATCGGGAATAAGTTTATCAAAATGCACTTTAATGATTATAATTTTTCTGAATTATTAAATTTAGTATTAGGCTTTCAATTTAGCGTTATTAATATTGGGAGTTAAATATTTTTGCATTTTACAAAAATTGTCATAATTGCGTTGCGTGATATGTTATATTAAATGCGTTGTCATTTTATTGATTTGCTCAAAGCTGCGTTTAATTATAACAAGTTAATTTTATCCCATTTAGTTCTATGTTTATTTTCTAGAAAAAAGGCGCCAAAATGGCCTTTAAAATACACCATTTGTCCGCAGATCAATCTTTCGATGATAAAACCCGTAAATTGAGCCAATTGGCTTTTGCTATGGGCGGCTTTTCCATAGGCACTGCAGAATTCGTTATTATGGGCTTATTGCCAGAAGTGGCTAAAGCAACCAATGTAGATATGGCAACAGCGGGGCATTTCGTTTCGTTCTATGCCTCTGGAGTTGTTGTCGGTGCACCATTATTAGCGGTTTTGACGGCAAAAATGCCCCGAAAAATGCTTTTAATCGCCTTTATGATTTTTTATGCTATAGGAAATATTTTATCGGCTTGTGTCTCAACTTATGATCAATTTAGCATTTTGCGTTTTTTAAGCGGTTTGCCTCATGGTATTTATTTTGGTGTAGCAGCTATTGCCGCAGCCTCGATGGTTGAAGCACGCAAGCGAGCGCAAGCCGTGGGCAGTGTGATGCTTGGTTTGACGGTGGCAACCGTGATTGGAGCGCCCGGCGGTACTTTAATAGGACAATTATTTGGCTGGCGCATTGCATTTTTCCTTGTCGGTTTTTTGGCATTGTTTGCTGCTTTTTTAATATGGCGCTTTGTACCAAATTTGAATGCAGCTGCTGGTGCAAGCCCTTTACGCGAGCTATCCGCGCTGAAAAATGGTCAGTTATGGTTGTTTCTAGCCATTATTGCCATTGGTTCAGGCGGTTTATTCGCTGTGTTTACTTATATAAAACCAATTTTAACCGATGTGTCACACATCGATAAATTTTGGGTGCCCTTTGTTTTACCTCTTTTTGGCGTTGGTATGGTGGCTGGTAATCTTATTGGACCAAAAATTGCTTATCGCATGGGGCTTATGCCGTCAATTTTTGTTACCACACTATGGGGAATTTTTGTATTCATAATCTTTGGTTTCATGGTTGAGAATGAAGCTCTTGCAGTTATTGCCACATTTTTAATCGGTACATCTTTTATTAGCCAACCATCTGTTCAGACAAAAATAATCGAAGTCTCTGCAAATGCACCAACTTTGGCAACCGCGCTTATGCAATCCTCTTTTAATGTCGCCAATGCTTTGGGGGCTTTTTTAGGCGGATTGGTTATCGTCTATGGTTATGGCTTAGAAGCAACCGCTTGGCTAGGTGCATTTTTGGTGTTTTTGGGTTTTCTTGTTTTTCTTCTTGCTTGGCATATAGAAAAGAAACAGATTATAAACGAAGATAAATCTAAAATTGATTAATTTTAAAGTTCGTTTTATGAGGGGGCGAGAAATTTTATAAAAATAAGTTGTCTTGCTAATCGATTGAAATGGATTACAATTATTGCAACATTATATATTTGTTTTGATCTTTGCCCTATTTATTGATGCTATAGTAGGTGATCCTAAATGGCTTTGGAAATATATTCCTCATCCTGTAATCGGCTTTGGAAAATTAATTGCTATTGGTGAAAAATTAGGTAATGATGAAAAATATTCTGATGGATTGCGTAAATTAAATGGCTTTATAATTATATTTGCGTTGTGTTTCATCGTTATTTTGATCGGGGTCCTATTACAATATATTTGTATGAAACTTGGATATTGGGGACTTGGATTAGAAATATTAATCCTTGCTTGTTTTCTTGCTCAAAAAAGTCTTTATGACCATGTTTTAAATGTCTATTGTGAATATATGGATCGTGGACTTGAAGGTGCGCGTTACGCTGTATCAATGATTGTTGGTCGAAATCCTAATAATCTTGATGAACCTGCTATTTCTCGCGCGGCAATTGAAAGTCTTGCTGAAAATAGTTCTGATGGCGTTATTGCACCCATATTTTTTTATATTTTATTCGGACTTCCTGGTCTTTTATTTTATAAAATGGTCAATACAGCAGATTCTATGATTGGCCATAAAAATAAACGATATTTTTATTTTGGATATGCTTCTGCAAAATTGGATGATATCGTAAATTTTATTCCCGCTCGCATTACAGCCTTAATTGCGCTTATTGCCGCTTTTATAAAAAAAGGCTTTAAGGCATTAAAAAAATGCTTCATTAATATGATGCATGATGCCCCTCAGCATCGTTCACCTAATGGTGGTTGGCCAGAAAGTGTTTATGCCGCATTTTTAAATATTCAGCTTTCGGGTCCAAGAATCTATGACGATGTTGAAGTCAATGAACCATTACAAAATATCGATGGTCGTATTGCTAGTATGGAAGATATTAAGAGCGCGCTTGTTTTTTTTAAAATCAACATGGCGTTGGTTTTATTTTTTTCAATTCTCTTCTATGGCTTAATAATTGTTTTTGATGTTTTCTTATAAATATTCAACGATTGATTGTGCTATGATCGACCTTGATGCCGCGCTCCAATAATAGCTCTTCAATATCCCTATAGCTTAAACAATAATGCAGATACCAATTGATAGCTTGAATAATGATTATTGCATCAAAGTGGCCAACTATTAGAATTGGCTTTAAAATCATTCCTTGCCCAATCACTCCTTATATGCGGAAATAATTTATTCTTTAATCTTTTGAGCCACTATGTCTCCCTAAAAACATAAAAGCATAGTCTCAAGTTTTTATATTTTTTACTTTAACGCAGATTACGTATAATATTTGCGACAAGGTCGAAAATTAAGATAAGGAATATCCATTGGTTATATATGATTTTGTTTTTTTTAGAATTATTTCTGGCATTATATATGTGGATGATGATCCTATATGGAATGTAATTTTTGATCTTCAAGATGAAAACAAAGAAGTTGAATTAATTAATTACGTTCAGCTTAAAATTGAAATACACCTATTAGAAGAAATTGGTCCAAATTATATAAATTCTAAGAATATAAAAAATACTATATATTACTATATTAACTGTGTAAAATATAAAGACTTAGAACGATCATTGAATGGAAGTTTGACTGCTTTTAAAGACTTTAAAATATTTATAATAAAATGGCTAAAGTGACGGGGGAAACAACATTAAGTTGTGATAAATTTATTTTAAATGATTTGACACTTAATCAACTTGATATTTTTCAAAATGAACATTTTTATAATGAATATATGACGTCATAATATCAACCTTAACAATAATTCATTTAATGGACATTGGTTGGTAAGGTTTGAAAAATTATAAGGGGATCAAGACAAGTTAAGTTATTTGAATAATCATTCATTCTGCATTAACTTATAAAAAAATCATTTTAGATCGTTCGGATCAAAGGAGTTGAATAAATGACAAAGTTAAGCCGCTTTCGTTCTGCTCGTCGGTTTTTAGCAGCAGTTAGCCTATCAACTATAATGGCAGGTTCTGCTATATTAAGTGGCCCGTTAGTTTTTTCGAATATGGTCCTTGCCGACCCTGTTTATGTTGAAGGTCCAAAGCAAATTGGCTTTGCAGATGTTGTTGATAAGGTAAAGCCTGCAGTCGTATCTGTTCAGGTTAAAAGCAATGTTCGTCCACAAGAGGCCGGTGGGCCATTTTTTGGTGGGCCTGGTTTTGATCAACTTCCCGACGATCATCCATTAAAGCGATTTTTTCGTGATTTTCAAGAAGATCCACGTGATTTAGATGGTCCACGTGGCCCCCATACTAAACCTGGAAAACCAGGCAGACCAGATCCTAGAGGGCGTATGCGGCCGGTATCACAAGGCTCGGGGTTTTTCATTTCTGAAGATGGATATGTTGTAACTAACAACCACGTTGTATCTGATGGCTCAGCCTATGTTGTGGTGCTTGACGATGGGACAGAACTTGATGCTAAACTTATTGGTACGGATCCCCGCACAGATCTCGCTGTAATTAAAGTTAATAGTGATCGCAAATTCTCTTATGTAGGCTTTGCTGATGATAGTCAAACACGTGTAGGTGATTGGGTTGTTGCTGTTGGCAATCCCTTTGGTCTTGGTGGCACTGTGACTGCTGGTATTGTTTCAGCTCGTGGTCGTGATATTGGTGCAAGTGTTTATGATGATTTCATTCAGATTGATGCGGCGGTTAACAAGGGTAATTCCGGCGGCCCAACTTTTAATCTTAACGGTCAGGTTGTAGGTATTAATACTGCGATATTCTCACCATCGGGCGGGAATGTTGGTATTGCTTTTGCAATTCCTGCCACAACTGCTAAGCAGGTTGTTAATCAGCTTATTGAACACGGTAAAGTACAACGCGGTTGGCTCGGTGTGAAAATTCAACCAGTTACCAAGGAAATTGCAGATTCTTTAGGGTTAAAAGAAACCAAAGGTGCATTGATTGTTGATCCAATGGATGGACCTGCAGCTAAGGCTGGTATTAAAGCAGGTGATGTTATCATTTCTGTTAATGAAGAAGCAGTCAATGATGCAAGAGATCTTGCCCGTAAGATTGGCGGAATTGCACCAGATGAAGCCGTAACTCTTGGTGTTTGGCGCAATGGTAAACAAGAAAACATTAAGGTCAATATCGCAGCGATGCCAAGCTCAGAAAATGGTGGAGCAACGGCAGCTCAATCTAGCGGCGATGATGCAAAGCCTGGTGTTGAAGATTCCGATAGTTTGAGTGAATATGGTTTAACTGTAACCCCAGCCGAAGACGGCAAAGGTGTTGTAGTTACCGACATTGATAGCGAAAGCGATGCTGCCGACAAGGGCATACGTCCTGGTGACATCATCCGCCAAGTAAATAGTTTTAACGTTTCATCAGCTCAAGAAATTTCAAAAATTATTGATGATGCTATAAGGGCGGGTCGTTTAAACGTGGCTTTAAGGGTTGAAAATGAGCGCGGTTCGCGTTTTGTTGCAATTACTGTAAAAGGAAAATAAGAAATCCAGAAAAACTTTGCCATGCTTAATTTAATGCAATGGCGATGTTTTAAAACATTGATTGATAGTGCGGGAGGGATCCCGCACTAAGTTATTTCTGATTTGTTTTTAAGATTATTAATCTATATTATGGGCATCTATCAAAGATTAATTTTCTTAACATTAAAATGAATGTGAGGCTTTTATGAAAATTCTGGTTATTGAAGATGATCGTGAGGCATCGCGCTATCTGGAAAAGGCCTTGAACGAAATGGGGCATCTGGTTGATGTCGCTGGCGATGGTGAAACTGGTTACACATTAGCAGAACATGGCAGTTATGATGTTTTAATTGTAGATCGTATGTTACCACGTCGTGATGGGTTATCAGTTGTTGCTGGTCTTCGCGCACAAGGGGTAGAAACACCTGTGCTAATTCTATCGGCACTTGGTCAGGTTGATGATCGGGTGACCGGTTTGCGAGCTGGTGGCGATGATTATCTCACCAAACCATATGCATTTTCAGAACTATTGGCACGTATAGAAGTTTTACAAAGACGTAAAAACCCTAAGGATGCTGAGACGGTCTATCGTGTCGGTGATTTGGAATTAGATCGCTTGTCGCACTCAGCAAGACGAGCAGGGCATGAAATTGCCTTGCAGCCGCGCGAGTTTCGTTTGCTTGAATATTTGATGCGCCATGCTGGACAAGTAGTAACTCGCACCATGTTGCTTGAAAATGTTTGGGATTATCATTTTGATCCTCAAACGAATGTTATCGATGTTCATATTTCGCGTTTAAGATCAAAAATTGAAAAAGATTTTGATAGTCCGCTTTTGCATACCATCCGTGGCGCTGGCTATATGTTAAAGGCTGCGTAATTTAAGTGTTGCTAAATATTAGAAATATTTTTCGTACTACCGCTGTGCGATTATCCGCACTTTTCATCTTGCTTTTTGGGCTTGTTGCTTTTGGTACTGTGCTTTATATGACTAAGCTTGCCTTTACTATGGTTCAAAACGAAACTAAGCTTGCTTTAGTAGAAGAAATCTCTTCAATTGAATCAGCCTATGAGCATGGTGGTATATCACTATTGGTTCGTACAATCGATCGGCGTTCTCGGCAGCCTGGTGCGTTTTTATACCTTGTAACTGATCCAATCGGGCGAATTTTAGCCGGTAATGTTAGCAATATCGAACCGGGACTTTTGACAAATACTGATAGTTTGAATGAGCCGATTTATTATAGCCGCCTAGGTGATGGTAATAAAATAAATGATCATCAAGCCCTTGTTATGCTTATTGATTTGCCAAATGGCATGAAAGTAATGATCGGTCGTGATTTAGGTGATCCCAAAAAATTTGCTGAGGTTGTCCGCAAAGCTTTACTTTTTGCGTTTAGTGCCGTTGCACTAGGCACATTCTTGATATGGTTTTTTATTGGGCGGCGGGCTTTACAGCGCATTGATACAATTACGCTTGCATCGCGGAGTTTGATGGATGGTGATTTAACTGGCCGGCTACCTGTTTCAGGTTCGGGTGATGAGTTCGACCGTTTAACGGGTAACCTCAACATCATGCTAGAAAAGATTGAGGAGTTAAATGCGGGTCTGCGTCATGTGTCTGATAATATTGCCCATGATTTGAAAACGCCGTTGACAAGACTGCGCAATAAAGCCGAGCAGGCGTTAAATCACGATAATGACGCTGATAGTTATAAAGATGCATTAAATCAAGTATTAGATGAATCTGATCAGCTTATTCGTACTTTTAACGCTATATTGATGATTTCGCGGATTGAAGCAGGCAATACCATTGTCGAGCATAGTCGGGCTAATTTACGCAACATTGTTGAAGATGTAGCCGAACTTTGTGAGCCGGTAGCAGAAGAGGCCGGTGTTGCATTAACAATTGGAGCATTACTTGATGTTGATATTAATGCAAGCCGAGAGTTAGTTGCCCAAACTATTTTCAACCTCACTGATAATGCAATTAAATATGCGATTATTGATAATGATGCGCCGCAAATTACTTTATCAATGGAAATGGTAGATGATGATCAAATTCGAGTGATCGTTGCTGATAATGGCCCCGGTATACCGGAGGGTGAGCGTGATAAGGTAACGGAACGCTTTTATCGTTTGGAAAAAAGCCGCACGCATCCAGGTTCAGGCATAGGCTTAAGCCTTGCAAAGGCAGTTATGAAATTGCATGGTGGAAGCTTAATATTTGAAGATGCAAAACCAGGTCTTAAAGCTGTATTAATTTTTCCACGTCTTAAAGATTAACTCTGATCGGTATAAATCTAGGGTCAGGACCTATTAATTTGATGGAAATGGTATGAGAAAATTTTTGTGAGAACAAGAAGAAGATCCACAGGAAATATGAATATTTTCAAGGGGCTTCGACATAGTTATCGTTAAAATTTACCATATCCTGAAAGGAAACAAAACAGCTGTAATCTACTGCGTCGTAAGGTTCACTTAAGTATAGCCCCCACCTTTCGCTTTCCTCCCCTTTATATCAAAAATGTATATTTTTGCTGTTTATTGTGCCATTTCATTTAAATTAATAGGTCCTGACCCTAGCTAAGCAATGAATAAAAGTTAAAAGCGTAAATTTTACGAATTTTCGTTTTAATTTTTGTTTTAAATATCTATAAATGGCTATTTATATGGTTTTAAATTTGTGTTTTATTGTTTTTATAACATGAACGGTAAAATAATTGGTTATTATGGGTTTTGCTGTGTTTTACCATAGATGGAACCATAATTAAAAACGGTTTGGATGAGACATGAGTCAGGATATTTTATCGTTAAAGCCATTTTTTTTAACAGATTTGAAATCAATAACGCCGCTTGACGAAAAGTCTAATTTTTGGCTAGGAGAATTGGTCAAAAATGCTCAGCAGCAAGAGCTGACAGGATTAATCCAATTTCTTAACTCATCATCACAGGCTACTCAATTTATTGGCGCTGTGATGACATTATCGCCTTTTTTGCGCGAAATAATATTAGCTAATCCGCAATTTTTATCACCGTTATTGCTAACTGATATTAGAAGTCGTCTTGACAAGGTTTTAGACCATATTGCTAGTATTGACCAGCTTAATGATGTAAATGAAGCGCTACTGATGACGCAATTGCGTCGTGGGAAAGCAGAAGCACATTGTTTGATTGCCTTAGCAGATATTGGCGGGGTCTTTACCTGCGCAGAAACTTGCGACTGGCTATCTAAACTTGCTGAAGTATCGCTAGGGGCCAGTTTAAGGTTTTTGCTGCGTGAAGCTCACAATGCTAAAAAGCTTACTTTACCAGACCTGGATTATCCTGAAAAAGACTGCGGCCTTATCGTGCTTGGCATGGGCAAATTGGGTGCGGGTGAACTTAACTATTCATCTGATATTGATTTGATTGTTTTTATTGATGTTGCCTCACCAGCGATTAATGATCCTTTTGAATCCGTGGATATTTTTTCAAAAATGATGCGCCGGCTTATTCGGATCATGCAAGAACGTACCGGCGATGGTTACGTATTTCGCGTAGATTTACGTTTGCGGCCCGATCCAGGATCTACACCGCTAGCAATGCCGGTGGTTGCGGCACTTCATTATTACGAGGCACGCGGTCAGAATTGGGAGCGGGCTGCAATGATAAAAGCGCGACCAGTTGCAGGTGACATAGAAGCAGGTGATAAGGTTTTAAAAGAATTATCACCCTATATTTGGCGCAAATATCTAGACTATGCAGCTATCGCAGATGTTCATTCGATTAAGCGTCAAATTCATGCTCACAAGGGACATGGTGAAATTGCTGTTAAAGGTCATAATGTCAAGCTAGGTCGTGGCGGCATTCGCGAAATTGAATTTTTTGTTCAGACCCAACAGTTAATAGCCGGCGGTCGTTTTCCTGAATTGCGTGGTCGACGTACGGTAGAAATGCTTGGGGCATTGTGTGAACTTGGTTGGATAAATGAGGAAGCTCGCAACTCTCTTACTAAAAAATATGGTTTTTTGCGCAGGGTTGAGCATGCCATTCAAATGGTTGGCGATGAGCAAACCCACATCTTACCTGAAGATGAAGAGGGTTTTCTAAGAGTAGTGCGATTATTAGGCTATGAAGATGCACAAAGCTTTTCCAATGATTTTTTAAATACATTGAAAGCAGTCGAAGCTCATTATGCAGCCTTATTTGAGCATGAGCAGGAACTTGGCGCCGATATGGGTAACCTTGTATTTACCGGCGAGGATGATGATCCTGAAACGCTTGCAACCTTATCGCGACTTGGTTTTGAGAGACCTAGTGATATTTGCCGCACCATTCGTACTTGGCATTTCGGGCGTTATCGTGCCACCCAATCAGCAGAGGCTCGTGAGCGGTTAACGGAATTGACGCCATCGCTTTTGCAAGCTTTTGGTGCCACTAAACGTGCTGATGACGCATTGCTCCGCTTTGATGCTTTTTTGCAAGGTTTGCCGGCAGGCATCCAACTTTTTAGTCTATTAAATTCTAATCCTGCGCTTTTAGGTATGATCGTATTAATTATGAGTGCTGCGCCCCGTCTTGCTGATATTATTACGCGCAAACCTCATGTTTTTGATGGTATGTTGGATCCGACAACCTTTGCGCAGTTGCCGACTAAACCCTATCTTAAAGAGCGGCTTGATTTTTTCTTGGCACAAGCTATGTCCTATGAAGAAGTTCTTGATCGTTTAAGAATTTTTGCCGATGAGCAAAAATTTTTAATTGGTATCCGTTTGTTGACTGGCGCTATCGATGGAGAGCGAGCAGGGCGAGCTTTTACAGATCTTGCTGATCTTATGCTAACCAAAGCACTTGAAGCCGTAAGAAAAGAGTTCTCCCAAAAACATGGTGATGTGCTTGGTGGAGTTATTGGTCTTTTAGGTATGGGCAAGCTTGGAAGCCATGAACTGACTGCGGGCTCTGATGTTGATATAATATTACTTTATGATCATGATGAAGATGTTGATATGTCGCAAGGGACAAAGCCACTTTTTGTGACACAATATTATATGCGATTAACTCAAAGGCTAATTGCAGCTTTATCAGCGCCAACTGGAGAAGGGGTGCTTTACGAAGTTGATATGCGCTTACGACCATCTGGTAATAAAGGCCCACTGGCCGTGTCTTTTACGGCTTTTGATAAATATCAACGTAATGAGGCTTGGGTCTGGGAGCATATGGCTTTAACCCGTGCACGCGGTGTGTCCGGTGATGATAATTTTTTGGCAAAACTCGATGCTGAAATCGCGGGCGTTTTAAAATCGGCGAATGGAAAAGATGATATCGCTGCTGAAGTTGTTAAAATGCGCTTACTGATCGAAAAAGAAAAGCCGCCGATTAATAATTGGGATATTAAAACGATGGCAGGCGGCATTATCGATCTTGAATTTATCGCTCAATATGCGGTTTTGGCTGGCTATGCGCCTTATGAAAGTGGGAAAACAACTGGTGATGTACTTGCTATGATGAGTGATGAGTTTTGCTCGCCGTCAGACAAAGATCTACTGCATAATGCGTTTAAGTTTTATACAAATCTTAGCCAGACATTGCGTATATGTTTAAATGAAGATTTTGACCCTAAAACGATGCCACCCGGCTTTGCGGATGTATTACAAAGAGCGGTTAATGAGCCGGATTTTGCGCATATTGAAAATCTCATTAATGAAACATCCACTACGATACGTACTCTTTTTCATAAGTTGTTGGGGCCTTGTTGAAAACTGTAAATTAGGCGTGTTTATAGCTCAGGCAACTATTTTTAGGCATTATTAGTCATAGTTGTTCTGGGTATATTGTGCAAAAACGCAAATATTTTCTTATAGCTTTAGTGAAAAATATTACATCAAAGTACCTGAATATTAGTTTTGACTTTTAAAATTTTCTAGCGCTGTAAGCAATTGGTTCTTTAATTTTTTTATTATCTAAGCCTACCTTAATACAGGGAGGCCTCAAGATTTTAAAATGGCAAAATCTTTATTTTTTTTACGTTAACGCAGAATAAAAATAATATTTGAAATAAGGCCAATATGGTAATGTCTCAACTTATGAAAGGGTTACTCAAATATATTGAAACGTTAAAAATGTCTGTATAACCTGTTCGTAACAACAGTTTATCCATATTTTTTTTAAAAAATGAATATTTGTTTTCCATTCTCCCAAGGCAAATCATAACTAATTGAATTTTTTATTTTAAATTAATTAATATAGCTATTTCGTGCCTTTTAAAGGGGCACTTTAAAAGCGACATAAATTAGAACCATTAGTAACAATTCATTAAAAGTTGTTTTATGTCTTTATTTTTTTGGAAAATACAGTATTTAGTGGCACACGAGAATAAAATACTAAATATAGGTACCCAATGAGTTCAATTTTTCGAAAAAAGACATTTACTAACAATATTACTAAAACAATGGCACGTACATTAGGATGGCCACATCTTGTTGCTTTAGGTGTTGGTGCGACAGTAGGAACTGGTATTTATACCCTTATCGGCGTTGGCGCAGATAGAGCAGGTCCAGCCGTTTTGATATCTTTCTTGATTGCTGGTTTAGTTTCTGCCTGTGCCGCTTTTGCCTATGCGGAGCTTACAACCGCGATACCTCATAGTGGGGGTGCGTATACTTTCTCCTATGTAGCTCTAGGTGAATTTCTCGCTTGGATTGTTGGATGGGCACTTATCCTAGAATATTCACTTGTTGTTAGTACTGTAGCAGTTAGTTGGTCTGGTTATGCAGTAGGTTTTTTACACGGTATTGGCATTAATTTACCGATTTGGTTATCTGTTGGATATCACACGGTGATCGATGGCCAACGTGGTCTAATAAACCTCCCAGCAATTTTGATCATTTTTGGTGTAACTGCAATACTTATTATGGGAACTCGTGAAAGCGCTTTTGTCAACGCCATTCTTGTCGTTATTAAAATTTTAGCTCTTGTATTATTCGTCGCTATTGCATTGCCTTATTTTAATTCTGATAATTTAACTCCATTCATGCCTTACGGATTTCAAAAAAATCTTATCGAGCAAAATGGTATTTTAGTCGAGCATGGCGTAATGGCAGCTGCGTCAATTGTGTTTTTTGCGTTTTATGGCTTTGATGCTATTGCAAATGCAGCTGAGGAAACTAAAAATCCCGCTCGTGACTTATCTATTGGCATCATAGGCTCACTTATTATCTGTCTTACTGTTTATATTCTTGTTGCCTTAGCTGCTATTGGTGCAAGTCATTTTACTGTTTTTGCAGCCAGTCCTGAGCCTTTGGCCTTTATTTTAAGAAGCCTTGGTCAAGGTAAAGTTGCCGGAATTATTGGGGCTATCGCAATAATTGCCTTGCCAACTGTTATTCTAGCTTTCTTTTATGGCCAAACCCGTATTTTCTTCGTGATGGGACGCGATGGCTTACTTCCTCAGGTTTTGTCAAAGCTTAGCAAGAAAACACAAACACCCGTAGTAACTTCAATTTTTACGGCGATTGTTGTCTCTATATGTGCAGGCATTTTCAGACTTGATGAAATTGCAGCTCTTGCTAATGCAGGTACTTTGATCGCATTTACTGCAACTGGTATTAGCCTTTTAATGTTACGCATCAAGGCACCAGAATTACCACGGAAATTTAAAGTACCTTTAGTTTGGGTAAGTGGTCCAATTATTGTTTTGGGTTGCTCATATCTTTTCTGGAATTTGCCCAACACTACCAAATATTATTGCCTCATTTGGACGGCTATAGGGATTGTTTTTTATGCAAGCTTTGGCTATTGGAATAGCAGATTAAGAAGCAAAAACAACGATGAAGCATAATCGTAATATATTTACTGTAATTTAATACAAAATTAGCGGTAAATATATTTATTGCACCAAATCATTAAAGCCAGCATTTATATAAATGCTGGCTTTATTCTACCTATATAATGGTTTCAAAGAGTTATTGTGGGATATATGCTATAGTTTAAACTTTATTTTTTAATATTTATTCAGTCTATTATTATATTTAAACAATGAAAAAGGCGAATATTATTACTAATATTCGCCTTTTATAATAAATCATATTTATTAATTTTTATGGGCGTACATGCGGAAAGCCGCCACGTTTCTTGGCAAGTTTAATTTGCTTGTCCCGTTCACGAAAACGGGCTCTGTCTTCTTCACTACGTTCGCCATAGCAAGATTCACATGAAATGCCAGCTTCATAATGGGGCTTAGTGAGATCTTCTGGTGATAGTGGACGGCGGCAAGCGCGACAAAGCACGAGATCACCTTCTTGCAGACCATGTCCAACAGAGACACGCTCATCAAATACAAAACATTCACCATCCCAAAGGCTTTGCTCTTGAGGAATTTCTTCTAAATATTTCAAGATACCACCTTTAAGGTGATATACTTCATCAAAGCCTAAACCACGGACATAGGCAGTTGATTTTTCGCATCGAATACCACCTGTGCAGAACATTGCGATTTTTTTCTTTTTACGCAACTCTTCATCATGATCAGCAATCCATTGCGGAAATTCACGGAATGTCTTAATATTAGGATCAATAGCACCTTTGAAAGTACCAACTTCCAATTCATAATCATTGCGCGTATCGATAAGAATGGTGTCCTCATCTTCGATTAAGGCATTCCAGTCTTGCGGAGCAATATAGGTACCCACTTTTTTAAGTGGATCAACTCCTTCAACACCCATAGTGACAATTTCCTTTTTAAGGCGCACTTTCATGCGTAAAAAAGGCATTTTTGATGCGTTAGAATATTTAAGCTCAGGCTCAGCAAGCTCAGGTTGTGCTGTAATAAAATCTACAACATTTTTAATGCCTTCTTCAGGACCTGCAATAGTACCATTAATGCCTTCATGAGCGAGCAACAATGTACCTTTAACGCCATTTTCCTTACAAAGTGCTTTAAGGGGTGCCTGTAGCTCTTCATAGCGATCAAAGCGAGCAAAACAATAGAGGGCGGCAACAAGATAATTCTGGGTCATAGCAATAGTATTTACCGTTCGATTAAAATTTGGTTTGAAGAATATTTAAGCAAATCATATGCAATTTAGACATAAATCTTGCCTAATTATCCTATCTAACTGTTTTGCATATTTTGTTAAAAATCTAAATTTTTTGATTTTTGAAATATGCTTCACATGTGATTCTTGTGATATTTAAAAAGCTATTTATCACAATTTTATTAAAAATTCGACTTATTCATTTACTTGCCATTGCTTGCTTTTTAAAAAGGCTAGCAAATGATTTAATAATATTTGTCGGGCCGGATAATGGGCTTGGCTTCATCATGCCTTTGGTTCCTATCCAATGAGCAACCGCAAAACACATAACTAGCAAGGCAAATCCTTGATGGATAAGGCCCCATTCAATTGGTACATGTGTTAAAAGAGTGATGATGCCAAAAACTGCTTGCGCAATAATAAGAAGAAGTAAAATCATTGCCCTGCGCGCATGTGCGCTACCTGGAAGCAATTTTTCGACCTTAAAGGCATGGAAAATAGCTGCAACCAATAAAATATAGGCGAACATGCGATGAACAAATTGCACGGTCAATGCATTTTCAAAAAGATTCTTCCATAATGGATTTTGTGATAATAAACCATCTGGAATAAGGCGCCCATCCATAAGCGGCCAAGTATTATAAGCAAGACCTGCATGAAGGCCTGCGACAAGTGCCCCAAGATAGATTTGGAAAAGGACTAAAAACACCATCCATCCAGCAAATATTTGGGTCGAGCGCGATGCCGGTTTTTCTTTATATACTGCAAGACTTCGCGCTAAGGCAAAAACTGCAATAATAATAATGCAGGCAAAAACAAGGTGGATTGCCAAGCGATATTGGCTAACACTGGTTAATTGGCTTTTACCAAGACCTGAGGCAACCATCCACCAGCCAATTGCTCCTTGCATTCCCCCTAAGAATAGTAGCCCTAATAGGCGCCATTGAATTTTCTTCTCCAGCCTTTTTGTTAACCAAAAAGCCAAAAGAGGGATTGCGACAGCAAAACCAATAAAGCGCGCTAAAGCTCTATGGCCCCATTCCCACCAGAAAATTCCTTTAAATTCCTCTAGTGTCATGCCTTTATTAACATGCTGATATTGAGCAATTTGCTGATATTTTACAAATTCTTCATGCCATTCTGTTTGGCTTAGCGGCGGAATCATTCCATGAATTGGCTTCCATTCGGTTATGGAAAGGCCAGATCCGGTCATACGGGTTGCACCGCCAACCAAAACTAGAGCCAAAAGAAGAATGAGAACAATATAAAGCCACCAGCGCACAAATTTACGGTTTTTTGTTTGTTCTGGGCTCAGCTCCAACGCAGGTACACCAGCGTCCATTATAGTAGCTCCTTATGCGATGAGCCATATGAAGTAAATGATTTTCGTGTGGCGGCACCGTTTGAAACATGGTTCATACGTTGTGCGTAAACAACATATGAATTGGAAAAAATATCACTTTAGTAAGTCGTTGCTAAAGGTTTAGATTACCATTTTAATCATGTTCTTTTTGACGCAGGATCACAAAAATTACAAGTATCGACTAATGTGACATGCCGTCACAGCTTAGAATTCTTCAAAGAGAGTTAAATTTACTCAACTTATTTTATTGTGAAGAATTTTTTGCGCTATATCTTTAGCAAAATAGGTGAGGATACCATCACAACCAGCTCTTTTTAAAGATAAAAGCGTCTCAGCAATAATTCGCTCGCCGTCAACCCAGCCATTATTAATTGCTGCCATCATCATCGCATATTCACCTGAGACTTGGTAGGCGAATAAGGGTACGGAAAAATTTTCCTTTAACCGATAAATAATATCAAGATAGGGAAGACCAGGTTTGACCATAAGCATATCTGCCCCTTCATCAAGGTCTTGCGCTGCCTCTCTAACCGCTTCATCACTATTGGCATGGTCTATATAATAAGTTTTCTTATCGCCCTTTAATAGGCCTGCTGTACCAATGGCATCGCGATAGGGACCATAAAAAGCCGAAGCAAATTTGCAAGCATAAGAGATAATTGCAACATCTTGAAAACCCTCTGCATCTAGTGCATCACGTATAGCACCAATGCGCCCATCCATCATATCCGATGGAGCAATAATATCGGCGCCGGCACGCGCTTGCGATAAAGCGCCTTTAACTACCATATCAACTGTTTCATCATTTATGATAATGCCATCACGCAATATACCGTCATGACCATGGGTAGTGTATGGATCTAATGCTGCATCGGTAATGATGCCAATATTGGCATTATGGCTTTTTAATTCACTGGTGAAACGATTGGTAAGGTTTAATGGCGAAGCCACATAAGCTCCATCTTCACTTTTTATTGAAAAATCCTCTCGCGAAAACGGGGCAATGGCAGGAATTCCTAAGGCTGCCGCTTCAAGACATTCTTCAACCGCAACATCAATTGAAAAGCGGTGTACTCCTGGCATAGAAGGAATTTCTTCACGGATTCCATGTCCATCACAAAGAAAAATTGTCCAAACAAGATCATTGGTGCCCAGTACATTTTCTTGCACCAGTCTACGCGACCAATCAGCTTTACGCATGCGTCTAAGTCTACGGCCGTTGGTGATTTGATCAATTGTCCTAGTCATTTGTTTTCCATGTTAATATTGGGAGAGCGATGAATCACGTTTTTTGCTTTTAACATAAAAAACATAAATTTCATTGTATTAATTGATCACATTTATACAACGATGAGTAGGATTTGGCTAATTTATGAAATGAGCAAATTAATAAAAAGCTTTAAACTTTACTTTTAGTGATTTAATGTGAAAACTAAATTTATAGAACCAAGCGGAGAGCATAGATAATGCAAATGGATTTTGGTGGTGGTGATGATGTAAGTTTTGCCAAAGAAGGGCACGTTGGTCTTATTAGGCTTACGCGCGAAAAGGCACTTAATGCCTTAAACTTTTCCATGATCAATGCTCTGAATAATGCGCTTATCGCTTGGGAAAAGGATGATGATGTTGCTTGTGTGATTGTTGAGGGCGAGGGACGCGCCTTTTGTGCGGGTGGTGATGTGGTCGCAGCCTATAAGGCTGGTCAGTCAGGGCAGCCACTTTATAGCTATTTCGAATCAGAATATAAAATGAACTATCGAATTGGTAATTTTCCAAAGCCTTTTATTTCCTTCTTAAATGGTATTGTGATGGGCGGCGGCGTTGGCCTTTCAATTCATGGTTCTCATCGCATAATTACTGAAAAAACCGTTTTTGCCATGCCTGAAAGTGCAATCGGCTTTTTTCCAGATGTTGGAACAAGTGCGGTGTTGCCAGGTTTGCCCAATCAATTTGGTCTCTATCTTGCGCTAACTGGTGAAAAAATAAAGCAGGGTGATTGCCTGCAATTTGGTCTTGCAACCCATGCTCTTCACGAAAGTGATCTTGCGGCATTTAAGCAAGAATTGATTAATAGCGGAAATCCTAGGCCATTTTTAGAAGCTAATGCGGTAGAGCTTGATTTTGATACACCTATTGAAACGCGCAATATGATTAATGAGTGTTTTTGTGCGGAAAATATTGATGAAATATTTGAAAAATTGCAACAAAAAGCCGAGTCTGGTAACGAATTTGCAAAAAACTGCCTTGAAACTTTGCAGAAACGCTCACCCACGTCTTTGAAGGTTATTTATCGCCAGTTTTCAGCTTGTAAGCCTTTATCATTAGGCGATTGTTTGATTATTGACAATCGTATTGCCAAGCATATGTTAGATGGCCATGATTTTTATGAAGGTGTACGTGCTGTGTTGGTAGACAAAGATGGTAGCTCAAAATGGCAACCCTCAAAGCTGGCAGATGTAACGAATGAACAGGTTGAAGCTTATTTTTCACCTTTGGATAAAGAGTTATCGTTTTGATTAATCAATATATAGGTAAATTAAAAGCAAGCTGGAACGAACGTGGTTTTGCTATATTCTTAGGCGTATTAGCCATGTTTTGCCTTATGCTTGGTGCTGCTTATTGGGTAAGGTTGATTGGGGTTTATAATGAACCTTTATGGCGCTATGATCTTATGCCTTGGAATTGGCGAATTCTATGCTGTAGCCTTGCCATTTTATATCCAATTGCCGCTTGTGGTTTATGGATGGGATCAAAATGGGGGGTAATCCTATGGCTATTGGGTGGCTTTGTTGAAGCTGTTTGTTATACTTTTTATGCGTCTTATTTTGAATTACATTTGGTCGTACCTTTCATTCATACCCTCTTTGTAATTGCCTATGCAACCCTTACTTTTTTTAAAATAAAAGAAAGTCGTAAACCCCAAGAAATCGTGGTCGAATATTAAATATGTTAGTTGCAATCACGTATTGATTGTTTCATGCTTGACATAATATGAACTATGCCATAAAAGCCCAAAATCGTGGTTTTTTATAAATCATAATAATAACGTGTCCCGTGGATAAAGATGCAAAATTGCGGTTTTATCCTGTCAGTCTTTTAGACTTTTATCTTATTGTTTTATTTAAGGTAATTAAAAAGGCAGAGGAGGGCGCGTTTCCTTAAATCTAGCTGAAAAGCAATAAATATTATTAAAAGGAAATGCGATGAGTAAGCGCGAATCTGCAAAGTATAAAATTGATCGCCGTATGGGCGAAAATATTTGGGGTCGTCCTAAGTCTCCAGTTAATCGCCGTGAATATGGTCCAGGCCAACACGGTCAGCGCCGTAAAGGCAAGCTTTCCGATTATGGTGTTCAGCTTCGTGCAAAGCAGAAACTTAAAGGTTTCTATGGTGACGTTTCTGAAAAGCAATTCCATAAAACTTATGAAGAAGCTGCACGTCGTCGCGGTGATACAGGTGAAAACTTGATTGGTTTGCTTGAAAGCCGTCTAGATGCAGTTGTATATCGTGCAAAATTTGTACCAACCATTTTTGCTGCACGTCAGTTTGTAAACCATGGTCATGTTAATGTTAATGGTGTTCGTACCAACATTCAGTCTTACCGTTGTAAAGCAGGCGATGTGATCGAAGTTCGCGAAAAGTCAAAGCAATTGGCTATCGTGATCGAAGCAACACAGTTAGCAGAACGTGATGTTCCTGACTACATCGAAGCAGATCACAATAAGATGCGCGCTACTTATCTTCGTGTGCCAAATCTTGCTGATGTTCCTTACGCTGTTGTGATGGAACCAAATCTAGTAGTCGAGTTCTACTCACGCTAATAGATTTTGTCGTTTATCGAATTTTAAAGGGGGCTTATGCCCCCTTTATTATATTAAACATTTGAGATATTTTATAAAATTATGCCCTTAAAATAATCTTGATCTATTTTGATCAATAAAATGATTTAGTTGGTTCGTCGTTGGGAATTATCTAATATTACAGTTACAGACTATGCCGAGGCAATAATGAGTTCATCTGTAGAAAATTTTATCGAATCTTGTGTTGCTAAAGGTGAAACCTTGGCCGATGATGGCTGTCATCCAATGTTTCGAAATGTTAGTTCCGCAGTTGAGTTTAATAAATTGCGTAAGCGTTTGTTGCGCCATATGCGCCAAGCCATTGAAGATTTTGCCATGGTACATGGTGCATCGCTCAAAGGTGAGCGTTGGCTTATTGCTTTGTCTGGTGGCAAAGATTCCTATGGTCTGTTAGCGCTTTTATTGGACTTAAAATGGCGCGGACTTTTACCTGTTGATCTTATTGCTTGTAATTTAGATCAAGGGCAACCAAATTTTCCAAAACATATTTTACCCGATTATTTAAAGAGTATTGGTGTTGAATATCATATTGAATATCAGGATACCTATTCGGTGGTGACGGATAAGTTGGATCAGAGTCAGACCTATTGCTCACTATGTTCACGCTTGCGCCGAGGTATTCTTTATCGTCTTGCCCGTGAAAAAGGTTGTTCCTCGCTTGTGCTTGGCCATCACCGTGATGATGCTTTGGAAACTTTTTTTATGAATTTCTTTCATGGTGGGCGTTTGGCATCAATGCCGGGTAAATTGCTCAATGATGAAGGAGACCTTTTTGTACTGCGTCCGCTTATTTATGCGGCAGAAGATGATCTTGCAAAATTTTCGGATATTATGCAGTTTCCGATTATTCCTTGCAATCTTTGCGGCTCTCAAGATGGGTTGCAGCGCAATGCTATGAAGGCAATGTTATCGGATATTGAAAAGCGGATGCCAGGCCGTAAGGACACCATGATCCGCGCGCTTGGTAATGTGCGTCCATCGCATTTGCTAGATACTAAAATTTATGATTTTTTAGGGCTAATCGCTAAGCCTAATGAAGAGCAGTTATAAAATAATTTGTAAAAAGATCGCATTTGTTACAAGCGGTTTTTGAAAGGGATGTGATGGAAGGTGATAATAGGCATTTACGCCGCGGATTGAAAAACCGCCACATCCAAATGATTGCCTTAGGCGGCGCTATTGGTACGGGGCTTTTTTATGGCTCAGCTGAAGCGATCAGTCTTGCAGGGCCGGCGACTATTCTTTCTTACCTTATTGGTGGGCTCGTTATTTATCTTATCATGCGGATGCTTGGTGAAATGTCAACTGAAGAGCCGGTTGCAGGTTCGTTCAGTTTTTTTGCCTATAAATATTGGAATGGTTTTGCTGGCTTTTTTGCCGGCTGGAATTATTGGTTTCTTTATATCCTAGTCAGTATGGCGGAACTAACAGTTATCGGCATCTATCTTGATCATTGGTTTGCAATTGATCACTGGATTAGTTCTCTTGTTGTTTTGTTGGCTATTACTGCCGTAAACCTTATAAATGTAAGGTTTTATGGTGAGTTTGAGTTTTGGTTTGCCATAATTAAAGTCATTGCAGTTATCGGTATGATTGTTTTTGGGGTTATCCTAATCATAACAGGATTGGGGGGCGCCAATGTAGCCGTTTCAAATCTATGGAACCAAGGTGGTTTTTTTCCGCTTGGTGTGTCCGGTATGATTATGGCGTTTGTTGTGATTATGTTTTCTTTTGGAGGAACTGAACTCATTGGTGTTGCTGCGGGTGAAGCGGAAAGCCCCGAAAAGACCATACCAAAAGCCATTAATCAGGTCATGTGGCGTATATTGATTTTTTATATTGGTGCGATTACCGTCATTATGATCTTAAATCCGTGGAATTTGCTTAATAAAGCGAATAGCCCCTTTGTCTCTATTTTTACCAATATCGGTATTCCTGCAGCTGGACATATTTTAAATTTTGTGGTGTTAACGGCTGCAATTTCAGTTTATAATAGCGGAATATATTCTAATAGCCGAATGCTGTATTCATTGGCAGAACAAGGCAATGCGCCACGTTTTTTCAAGAATTTAAGCCATAATCGCGTTCCATTTATTGCAATTATGTTTTCATCGCTTTGCACAGCTGTTGCGGTTATTATCAATTATCTTGTCCCAAATGAAGCATTTATGCGGGTTATGGCCGTTGCTACAACAGCGGCTGCGATGACATGGGCGACAATTATTCTTGTTCACTTGAGGTTTAGACGGGCAAAAAACGTTGAAAATAGTAAAACTAAGTTTCCCTCTCCTTTATTTCCCTTGGCTAACTACATCTGCTTACTCTTTTTATTGCTGCTTGTTTCATTGATGATTTTGACAGGCTTTAGTGAAAATGGCTTAATGACCTATCTATTAAAGACTTTACACATTATAGATGTCAGCGCACCAGCATTCTTTACACTTGCAGTTCCTGATATGAGTTTGTCTGTTGTTGTAATGCCTATATGGTTTTTAATTCTCTATCTTGGTTTTAAATTAAAAAAAGCTATTTAACCCAATACCTCAGTGTGGAGGATTTAAATATGATAAAGCCTTTACTTGAAGGGCGGACTGCTATTATTGCGGGCGGTGGAAAACTACCGCTTGCCGTTGCCAATGCCTTAAAAACTAAGGGACAAAATCCTTTTATCATTCCGCTACGTGATGAAGCAGAGTCAGCAATTTATGAATTTGACCATTGTGAAATTTCTATAGTCGAATTTGCAAAGCTTATTCGCGCAATGAAAAGCGCTAATGTTCATAATGTTGTTTTGGCAGGTGGCGTACAAAGTAGGCCTCATCTTTCGGATTTGCGTTTAGATGGCCCTACATTGCGCGCGTTAACACGCGTGTTTTTTGCTTTAGCGCAAGGGGATGATGCGCTGTTGCGTGCCTTTATCAAGGTGCTAGAATCTTATGGCTTTAAAGTGGTGGGTGCTCATGAAGTCGTGCCTGATCTGCTTGCGCCTGCGCCATGTCTTTTATCTAAAGCGGAACCTTCTAAAGCGGAAGAGAAAAATTTTAAACTTGCGCTTGCGGCTGCACATATGCTTGGTGATCTTGATGTGGGGCAGGGTGCGGTTGCTGTTGGCGGCAGAGTGGTTGCATTAGAGGGGGCAGAGGGCACAGATAATATGATTAAGCGCATTGCTTTAATGCGACAAGAGCGGCGTATTCCACAGCAGGGTGGCGTTTTAGTGAAATGTGCCAAACCAAACCAAGAAAAACGAGCTGATTTACCGACGATTGGACCAGATACTATTGAGCAAGCTTGTCAATCGGGTCTTGCTGGTGTCGCAATTCAATCAGGATCTAGTTTTATTCTCGATTTAGAACAAACAATCAAAACTGCAGATCAACGACAGATTTTCCTTTCAACTTTTTAATACTATTTTTTAAGTTTTTATATTTAAATGATTTGGGAATAATACAAATTTGGTTAATTGATTTAAAATATTACTATAGGTTACATTCGTTATTGCAATGAAGATTAATTGTATAACATGTATTATTTTATCACTATTCATCGTTTTATTATTTTGCCACTAATATCGTAGTGGTTTGTAGCGAGGTAAATTTAAAAAAATGTCTATATTCTATTTGTTGTTTTATTATTTAATGCTTAGGCGTTCGCTGCAGATTGGGATGATCGTTCAAAGACAGAAATGCGTGATGCATTTATAGTATCTTTAAATATTTTTAAGAATAAGAATCTTGGTAAACCTTTGGAATCTTTAGCACCCGGTTTTTTAAAGTTTTTTGCAGATTTACATAATGTTTCTGAAACAAAACTTGCACCTGTTTTTCGCTCAATGATGAAAGTTGGCTTTGTGCAATTAAAAACAATCGAGCTTGACTTTAATCCAGAAAATATTGTGTATCCTCAAGCTCCAAATGGTGAGTTATTTGCATTATTTGCGTATAAACCCATGCAGTAATGGTAGATGATAAAATTATTGACGATGATGGTGTTTCATTTGTCTTTAAGATTAATGAGCATTGATATTTTGTTGATCTTGAATATCTTATTAATATAGATGCTATAAAAGCAATTTATCCGCCATTCAAAGATGTTGATTTTACCATTCAACAATAAGTCAAAAAGAGGTTAAATACTTTATGCCTTCAATTGAACTGCATTATTATTTAAATGTATTTTAATAATCGATTTCAAACGGTGTCTACCAAAGTTCTCATTGTTTGACGTTAAAAATGTAAAATTTATTAAATATTACTTGTATACCGCGAACCAATATCGCTGAAAATAACACGGAAAAATATATAATAGATATACGAATGTCCCCAATCCAACTTACAACCATCAATCCAGTTAAGACAAAAAAGGAGGGGGATATTAAATTTAAGAATTTATATATCGGCTTAAACTATAACAAAGCTAAAGAAAAAAATCTGTAAATATATTTTTAATGGTGCGGTCGAGAAGACTCGAACTTCCACGGGTTGCCCCACAGCGACCTCAACGCTGCGCGTCTACCAATTCCGCCACGACCGCACGTGGTAGAAGCTAAAATAAATCAGCTAGCGGCGTGTAACAAATATGAAACAAGCTTACAAGTCCCTTTTTTAAAAAAAAGTAATATTGTCTCAACTTATTTAATGATTGCGATTAAATCACTGCCCATAATTATAGCATTTTCCATATCAGTAAAAAACGATCATTGGGCAGGGGCTTATTATATTTAAAGCTTACAGCATAGTTTAACTTACCAAGCTAAGACTATGCATATAAACCTATTTCATTTAGCTGATTTTTTATAAAAATTAGCGTCCGCGATAAGGTGGCACACCTTGATCGGGAATCCAAACGCCATCAGGGGAGTTGCCGGTTTGCCAAAATACATCAATTGGGATTCCGCCTCGTGGATACCAGTAGCCGCCAATACGTAACCATCTTGGCGACAAAAGGTCAACCAAACGTCTTGCAATATGAATAGTGCAATCTTCATGAAAAGCACCGTGATTGCGGAAGGATCCCAAAAATAATTTTAACGATTTGCTTTCAACCAACCATTGATCTGGAACATAATCAATTACAATATGTGCAAAATCGGGTTGGCCGGTTATCGGGCAAAGTGAGGTGAATTCTGGAATCGTAAAGCGAACATTATAGGAAATATCAGCTTGAGGGTTTGCAACTTTTTCTAAAATTGCCACCTCTGGTGAAGTTGGTAGGCTATTGTCACCACCTAATTGAGTTAAGCCTTGATAAATATTAGTTGTAACAGTCATGAAATTCTCCAAGCAAAATGGCTTTTTCTATGAAATTTGGGGCATATAAATTGGAATAAAAGCGGCTTTAGTCCGTTTTAATGCCTCAATCCAATTTGCGTTTTCCAAAAATTATCATCAAAATATAGGGTAGGGTCTTCAACGCCCGCACAAAAAAACGCTTCGCGCCGCTCTACGCAGGTACCACAACGCCCGCAATGCAGTTCCAACCCCTTATAGCAAGACCACGTTTCAATAAAAGGCGTGTTTACCTTACTACCAAGTGAAACAATATCTGCCTTGGTCTTTTGTACAAAAGGAGCATAAAGGCCGACACTGCCCTCTAGTGAATAATTTTCCATCACAGCAAAACTATTGATAAAATCTGGCCGGCAATCAGGATAGATAAAATGATCGCCGCCATGCACAGCTAATGCCACTTGATTAGCACCTTTGGCACTTGCTAAGCCAAAAGCAATGCTTAAAAAAATAGCATTACGGTTAGGTACGACAGTTATTTTCATGCTTTCTTCAGCATAATGACCATCGGGAACGCAAATATCACCGGTAAGTGCAGTGTTGGACATAGCTTGCCCAATTGATGAAATATCGATTAAATCAAAGGGTACACCGAGCTTATCTGCACATAATTTTGCAAAAAACAGCTCTTTTTTATGTCTTTGCGCATAGTTGAACGAAAGAATACCATGAAGGTCTCCGCGTTCAGCTAAAATATAAGCTAAAGACACAGAATCAAGACCGCCAGAGCAGATGAGATAGGTTTTCATAATTTGTCCTTGTTTTTACCGGGTAGGCTGCGACCGGAATTCAATTCTTATTATCAATAACTCTTGCATAAATCAAAGCTATCAATCATATATCACATGGCCTATATATGAATTTTCTGAAACTGTGAAGCTATTTTAATAACACTAGCAAATGCTGTGGTAGTTTTTATAAAACATTAAAAATCTTCATAAGATATCCATCTTTGTCGAATATATGAGATGAATATCTATTTTCCCTATTTTTACATTTAAAATGGTAAGCTATAAAGCTGACCTTTTTAATGTCCTAGATGCAGTTGATTATTATGACACTTTATGAGCGACCATTTGTAAAAACCTTTGCAGTTGCGCCTATGCTTGATTGGACAGACCGTCATTGTCGTTTTTTCCATCGTCAATTAAGTGCCAATGCGTTGTTATATAGTGAAATGGTGGTAGCGGATGCAGCTATTCATGGACCTAAAGAAAGATTGCTTGGCTTTAGTGGTATTGAGCATCCCATTGCGTTACAGCTCGGCGGTAGTGATCCGCAAAAATTGGCCTTGGCGGCAAAAATTGGTGAAGATTTTGGTTATGATGAAATAAATCTCAATGTAGGCTGCCCATCTGACCGTGTGCAATCGGGTACTTTTGGGGCATGCCTTATGCAGTCACCTGATATTGTTGCCACTGCCGTTGCAGCAATGAAACATGTCGTTTCTATTCCGGTTACCGTTAAATGCCGCATTGGTGTTGATGAACAAGATACTGAAACCGCGCTTAATGATGTTGCACGTCTTTCTATTGCTGCTGGTTGTGACGCGTTTTGGGTTCATGCTCGCAAAGCCTGGCTAAAAGGACTTTCCCCCAAGGAAAACCGTGATGTACCGCCGCTTGATTATGGGCGCGTTTATCGTTTAAAAAACAAATATCCCAATATATTTATTGGTATAAATGGTGGTATTTCTAGCATTGAAGAAGCTACAAACCATTTGCACTATGTTGATGGTGTTATGGTTGGGCGCGCCGCCTATCAAAATCCAACGCAATTAAGTCATGTTGACTATGTAGTCTATGATGAAGCTTATCGCGAAATTGACTTTGAAAGCATAATAGAATCAATGTGTATTTATACCGATGCCCATATTCGGGCAGGGGGGCGTTTGTCGCATATAAGTAAGCATATGGTGGGATTATTTCATGGTTTTCCAGGTGCAAGGCGTTGGCGGCAAATATTGTCAACCGATGCAACTAATTATGATGCAACATCTAGCGTCATTAGAAAAGCCTTTGCCGCAGTAGATGTAAGCGGCATGCAAGAAAGCAAAGACGGTGAGAGCGAGGAAACCGGTTCAAGTTAATATTTTTGAACCGGTAAAATATTATTTTACTGATTGGTTAAAATACTATTCACTAATTCTGGGGTGAGTTCATCGAAGTGGCTAATAATATGATTGGGCGCAAGCTGCGAAACAGGAACATTCGTATAGCCAAAATCAACAGCAATAACGGGAATTCCGGCTGATTTAGCAGCATTTATATCTGCAGCACTATCGCCAATCATAACTGCATGTTTTGGATCACCGGCAGCGGCTTCTATGGTTGATAAAATATGACGACCATCGGGTTTACGCCATGCAAAACTATCACCACCGCATATTGCACTATAATGGTTTTGCGGGTCGATTGCATTGATGATGCGTCTTGCAGCATCTATGAATTTATTCGTACAAATTGCAGTTAAAAAGCCAGCGTCTTCAAAGCGTTTAACAGCCTCCTTAGCACCAGGGAAATAAGTTGTTTTCCCCGGAATATGAGCCTTATAATGTTTTAAAAATATTGCCACCATTTCATCAAGCATGGCATCATCAAAAGCGATATTTTGTTCGCTTAAGGCGCGTTGAATCATCACGCGACCACCTTGCCCTAAAAATTGGTGCAAATCATCTAAATCCGCAGTTTTGTAACCCTTTTCTTGTAAACAAAAATTTAAGCTATCCAGCAAATCAATAGCTGTTTGGGCAAGGGTGCCATCAAGATCGAATATAATAATAGGTTTAGCCATTTTATTTGCTTTCCTCTAACCAAATTTTCCAATCTTCTAAAGCACGAGCACTCAATGCCATTTTTTTGGCGATGGTCTTTTCTTTGCCGCGCAGTCTTTTACCCTCTGGTTTTGGCACATCAATTGGTGGGAAAAGACCAAAATTTACATTCATCGGTTGGAATGAGCGCTTTCCACCCTCTTCCTCCACCGAAATATGCCCGCCTGTAATATGATTTAACAATGCACCAAAGGCAGTGGTTAATGGCGGCGGAGTAATCGATTTTTGAAGCTTTTCAGCCGCAGCAAAACGCCCTGCAATATAACCAATTGCTGCGGATTCGACATAGCCTTCGCAACCAGTAATCTGGCCAGCAAAGCGTAAGTTTAAATTGCTTTTTAGGCGCAAATAGGGATCCAATAATTGAGGTGAGTTAAGGTAAGTATTGCGATGCAAACCACCAAGGCGAGCAAATTCTGCATTTTCAAGACCTGGGATCATCCGGAAAATTTGCGTCTGCGCTCCATATTTTAGTTTGGTTTGAAAACCAACCATATTGTAAAGCGTACCCAAAGCATTATCTTGGCGCAATTGGACAACGCCATAGGCTTTTATATCTGGTTGATGAGAATTCGTAAGCCCCATTGGTTTCATTGGGCCATGACGCAATGTTTCGCGGCCGCGCTCTGCCATTACTTCAATTGGTAGGCAACCATCAAAATAGGGGGTATTTTCAAAATCACGAAATTCTGTCTTTTCCCCATCAATCAAAGCGTCAATAAAAGCCTCATATTGGTCCTTATCTAAGGGGCAATTGATATAATCTTTACCATTACCACCAGGGCCAACCTTATCATATCGCGATTGATACCAACAAATATCCATATTGATACTGTCTTTATGAATGATCGGTGCAATAGCATCAAAAAATGATAAAGCAGCTTCATCGGTTGATGCTAAAATTGCATCAGCAAGGGCAGGCGAGGTGAGTGGACCCGTCGCTACAATCGTGCTACCCCATTCTTTGGGTGGTAAACCTACAACTTCTTCACGGCGAATTTCTATATTGGGATGATTAGACAATCGTTTGGTAACTTCTGCGGCAAAACCATCGCGATCAACCGCCAATGCACTACCAGCAGGAACCTGATGAGCATCAGCTGCGCTCATAATTAAAGAACCTGCAAGGCGCATTTCAGCGTGTAATACGCCAACAGCATTGGTTTGACTATCATCAGAGCGGAAAGAATTTGAACAGACCAATTCAGCAAGATGGTCACTTTTATGAGCATCGGTTTCGCGGGTAGGGCGCATTTCATGTAAAACAACCTTTACACCCGCCTCTGCTGCGGTCCATGCAGCTTCAGAGCCTGCAAGACCACCACCAATAATATGCAAAGCCTGATTATCTAAATCTGACATTTTTATCTTTCTAACGTTCAAATTCTAAAAAAAGTGAACTCTTTAAACTTATTAAAAAACTTAAAGAGTTTAAGCCAACATTTTGATCTAAATATCAAATCAGAGCGATGACAAAAATACATTGCTATAAGCGATATCAATAATCACAGGTCAACGCTGCCCCACTATTTTAACAAGAGGTTTTTGTAATTAGTTTCTGCAGCTTTAAACAAACCGATGATAGAGAGATTCTTTAAACGCTTCCGTCACTTCTGGCAAGTACCTAGTCTCGAGCGGGGCAATCACAAAGTCTTTAAAAATAGCAATAGGCTAGAGCTAAAGGCATTTAGTATACAAGCTATTTCATGGCTCAAAGCTTCGTATATTAAAAGCAATAATAAATATCACATAAGATATATTATGGAACTTTTTATGATATCTTTATCGAAAAGTCCATGTTTTGGTTTGAAAGATCGGTAATATGCTATAGATAGATAAAAACCCATTTAATCAAGGATGTTATAATGTCAGACTTAAATATTGGTGATAAAGCACCTGAATTTACCTTACCAGACGATAATGGTGATTTGGTGTCTTTAAAGGAACTGCAAGGCAAGCCAGTTGTGCTTTATTTTTACCCTAAAGATGATACCAGCGGCTGTACGACAGAAGCTTTGGACTTTACCGCTCTTATTAATCAATTTCGTGATATTGGCGTGCGCGTACTTGGGATTTCACCCGATAGCGTAAAAAAGCATGATAAATTTAAAGAAAAGCATCAGCTTGCTGTTGAACTATTAGCTGATGAAGAGAAGACTGTTTTGACAGCCTATGGCGTTTGGGTCGAGAAATCCATGTATGGACGCAAATATATGGGCGTAGAGCGTACAACACTTCTTTTAGATGCTAATGGCACAATCGCTGAAATCTGGCGTAAGGTTAAAGTGACAGGCCATGCTGAAGCTGTATTGAAAGCAGCACAAGCGTTAGTTGCGTAACAAACACTTTTCTTGTAAATGGCAACCTAATCCAGTTTAATTATATTGGATTAGGTCTTTATGCTACGTTGGCTTTTTATTGGTAATTCGCCAATAAATTAACGTTTTTTTATGGCTTGCTATGCTTTGCTAGCAATGCATAAGGAACGTAAAATTATGAAATTTGCTTTTATTTTAATAACCACCGCTATCATTTCGTCAGGCAACAGTTTTTCTTTTAAAAGCAGCATATTAGAGGGTGATATTAAACCCTATAGCCAACCCCTGCCCGCCAAAACCAACTATATTGCCGCCAAAGAATCTGTCATCAATCAAGATGATTATTTTGTTGATATTGATCCAATTATTACTGGCAGCCATGTTCTGCTTCATTAATTCATTATTGATATTTTACGCATTTTTTTAATTTGGATAATCGTCATGTATAAGAGTTTAAAAGTGGTTTTTAGCAACAAACCAGGCCGATTATTAACCAGTTTTTGGGCTTTATTTTTTGCCAATTTATGCGTTGTTAACACGGTAAACGCCCAAGATGGCAATATCGCTACGGGGGTTGCCATGCATGGTGGTCCGCAATTAGCCGAAAATTTTGATCATTTTCCTTATGCTGATCCCAATGCCCAAAAGGGTGGTAGATTGTCTTTTGGTGTTATTGGTACATTTGATGGGTTCAATCCTTTTATATTGCCAAGTATGCGTACAACAGTTCGCGGTCTTTTCGGTGATGAACAATTAGGATCCTTAGTATTTGAAAGTTTAATGGTGCGCTCACGTGATGAGCCATTCACCCTTTATGGGTTAATCGCCGATAGGGTTGAAATAAATGACGCACGAACCGAAGCAGTTTTTCATTTAAATCCTTTAGCTAAATTTCAAGATGGAGCACCTATAAGGGTTGAGGATATCATTTTTACCGTAGATTTATTGCTTGAACATGGCCGACCACCATTTATTAGTTACGCCAAGCGCATAAAGAAAATTGAAAAAATAAATGATCAAGCAGTACGGTTTATATTTAATAATGACGGTGATCGAGAGCTACCTTTATTAATTGCCAGTGTTCTGCCAGTTTTGCCTGAACATGCTATTAACCGTGAAAATTTTGCAAAAAATGGACTCACGCCTTTATTGGGGTCAGGGCCATATAAAATTTCTCAATTTGATCAAGGGCAGCGCGTAACTTATAAGCGTGATGAAAATTATTGGGGCAAATATCTAGCTGTTAACAAAGGGCTTAATAATTTTGATGAAATTCGCATTGATTATTATCGAAACGATAACGCTCGATTTGAAGCTTTCAAAAAAGGCATTCTTGATCTGTTTATTGAAGAACAACCTAATCGTTGGCGGTTAAGCTATGATTTTCCTGCAGTTCAAGAGGGAAAGGTTGTAAAAGAGGAATTTAAAACAGGCACGCCTGCTCCAATGATTGGTTTTGTGTTCAACACACGACGATCACTTTTTGCTGATAAAAAAGTGCGTTACGCTCTTTCTAGCCTATTGGATTTTGAATGGTTAAATCGTAATCTTTTTGATAATCTCTATCAGCGCACTGAGGGATTTTGGGATGGTTCGGAGCTTTCATCAGTAGGTAGACCGGCAAATGATTTTGAAAGGCAATTGCTAGCGCCCTACCCTGACTTGGTTAGCCAAGACATTTTAGATGGAACATGGCATCCGGCAAAAACGGACGCATCTGGAATTAACCGTTTTGGGGCGCAACAAGCTTGGCAAGAGCTAAAAAATTTAGGTTTTACACGTAAAGGCAATCAGATTTACACGCCATCTGGTCAGCCTTTTACTTTTGAAATCATGACGCGCTCGATCGAAGAGGAAAAAATTGCCCTCGCCTATCAACGCTCACTCGCCCGTATTGGTATTACAGCTAAAGTACGCTCAATAGATGATAGTCAATATCAAACACGATTAGGCACTTTTGATTATGACATGATTATTGGTCGATTAAGTGCATCATTGTCCCCTGGTAATGAGCAAATACGCCGCTGGGCTTCATCATCTCGTGATATGGAGGGCAGTTTTAATTATGCAGGCGTTGCTAATCCTGCAGTTGATATCTTGATAAAAACAATGCTAGAGGCACGCAGCAAAGAAGAATTTACCAGCAGTGTTCGCGCGCTCGACCGCGTGCTTATTTCAGGCTATTATTATTTGCCTCTATACCACCTTCCCCACCAATTAGTAGCGCGCCGAAATTATGTAAAGCATCCAAATTATACTTCGCTTTATGGTTATCGTATCCCAGCTTGGTGGATAGATGAAAGCGAAAAAGCAAAGTTAAAAAAATAAAAATGGTTTTAGTTTTTATATTTAGTGCTTATATAACAAGCACTATAAAAGCCTATTCATTAAGAGGTTGTTTGTGACTAAATTAACTATCGATATTATCGCCGATTTCGTCTGTCCTTGGTGCTATATTGGCGGTAAGCGACTTGATAAAGCACTTAAAATCTTAGAAATTGATGATGCTAAAATTGAATGGAAGCCCTATCAGCTTGACCCAACGCTTCCAAAACTTGGTCGCCCTTACGAAAGTTATTTAAAACAACGATTGGGTGGAGCAGATAAGGTTGATGAAATTCATCGCCAACTTATTGAACTTGGTAAAGAGTTTGAGATCGAGTTTGATTTTGCAGCTATTGAAATCATGCCAAATACATTAGATGCTCATAGGGTTACTTATTGGGCGGGACAGGCCGAAAGTGATACCCAAACTAAAGTGGCTTATGAGCTTTTTTCAAGGTTCTTTGAGCAAGGTCAAGATATCGGCGAAACGAATATTTTAACCGATATTGCACGTGAAGCAGGTATGCGTGGTGACGTTGTTGAAAAACTTCTTGAAACAAATGTTGATATCAATACCATGACAGATGATATTACTCTTGCCCAAAAAATTGGTGTTCAAGGTGTTCCGTGTTTTATCATTAATAAAAAATATGCGATTATGGGCGCGCAATCAACTCAGAAATTTGCTGATGCAATTGGGCAAATATGCGCTGGCTTTGAACCGCAGGGTAGCGAAGATCGATAGTTTAAAAACACTTAAAACAATGATATAGCTAAAAATATGAAAGCGCCAATTTAACTAAAAAGTAAATTGGCGCTTTTAATTTATCAATATTTCGCTTATTTCTAAATCATTCAATTATGATTTATATTACTGTTTTAATTAAACAGTTTTTTTTAAAATAAAAAAGTCAAAAATGCTTGCTCTTTTATAAAACCAAATTTTAATAGCCACCTTGGCGCAGTGGAGCGATCTGGATTTCAACGCGTCTATTTTGCGCCCTACCCATTTCCGTTGCATTTGATGCAATTGGATTTGATTGTCCATAACCAACTACGGAGAAGCGGCGTGGATCAACGCCTTGACTGCCAAGATATTGTGCAACCGCACCAGCTCGGCGTTCTGATAGAGCTTGATTATAATTGGCATTACCTGTCGAATCGGTAAACCCGAATACGTCTACTATTGATTGATCAAATTTCTTCAATACAATAGCGACCGAATTTAAAGTATTATAGAATTGCGGTTTGACAGCATCTTGGTCGGTATTAAAAGTTACATTACCAGGCATATTTAAAATAATCTGGTCGCCATTACGAGTGACCGAAACGCCAGTACCTTGCAATTGGGCTCTTAGTTCTGATTCTTGGCGATCCATATAATTGCCAATTGCACCGCCTGCCAATGCGCCAACACCGGCGCCAATCAATACGGCATTACGTTGGGCACGGCTTGAACCACCAACGAATAAACCTCCTAAGGCACCAAGCCCTGCCCCGAGAGCTGCACCACCAGCCGTTTTTGATATTTGCTGCTGACCTGTATATGGATCAGTTGTCATACAACCGCCCAAAAAGCTACCTGCAGTTAATAAAATGGCAATTTTCTTGATCATTAATGGTTTCTCCATCAAGTGCGATAATTACAAAAACCCAAGAACGAAATAATTGGGCACAAAGAATATTTAAGCTTTAATATATAACTTAGGGCATTTTTATGAGCAATCCACTAAATTCACTTGATACCCATTAGATTTAAGCGTTTTAAACCTACTTTGGTAAGCTTTATATTTAGAGGCTACATTAATTGGTTTGCTCTCTTTCGCGCCGCAGCTTTGCCCACCAATCGAGCCGTTTTTGCAATTCACGCTCAAAACCGCGTTCAACCGGTTGATAGAATTGTTGATGTTTCATTTTTTCAGGAAAATAATCTTGGCCTGAAAATGCATCTGGTTCATCATGATCATAGCGATAACCACCACCATAACCTTCTTCTTTCATTAATTTTGTTGGAGCGTTTAAAATATGACGTGGCGGCAATAATGACCCATTTTCTTTGGCGGCGCGCATAGCGGTTTTATATGCGAGATATGCAGCATTAGATTTGGGTGCTGTTGCCAAATAAATGCAAGCCTGCGCTAAAGCAAGCTCTCCTTCTGGCGAACCTAAATAATCATAAGCATCTTTGGCGGCGTTGGTCACAATAAGCGCTTGAGGATCAGCAAGACCGATGTCTTCAACTGCCATGCGCACTAAACGCCGGCCAATATAAAGTGGATCTTCACCTGCATCAAACATACGACATAGGTAATAAAGTGCGGCATCGGGATCAGAGCCACGCACCGACTTATGAAGCGCCGAGATTAAATTATAATGTCCATCCTGCCCCTTATCGTAAACGGGCGCACGACGCTGTACCACATCTTGGAGTGAATCTGCACTAAAAATTTCATCTTTACGCGCTGCACGCCAAATTTCTTCAGCAAGGGTTAAAACCGCACGACCATCGCCGTCAGCCAGTCTTATCAACACGCTGCGCGCAGCTTCATCAAGCGGCAATGCTTTATTTTCAATAGCTTCAGCACGAGATAAAAGAACAGCTAGGCTCTCTTCACTATGAGATTTAAAGCTTAACACGCGAGCACGTGATAATAAAGCCGCATTTAACTCAAAAGATGGGTTTTCCGTGGTGGCGCCAACAAGAATCACCGTTCCATCTTCCATAACCGGCAAAAAACTATCCTGTTGGGCTCGGTTAAAACGATGGATTTCATCAACAAAAAGTAAAGTTTGGCGGCCATTACTGTGATTTAGCCGCGCCTTTTCAAAAACTTTCTTTAAATCAGCCACGCCAGAAAAAATTGCTGAAATCTGCTCAAAAGCTAGCTCTGTTTCATTGGCTAAAAGCCTTGCTATTGTCGTTTTTCCAGTTCCTGGCGGGCCCCAAAAAATCATCGAGCCAAGGGAGTGCGATGCAATCATGCGAGTTAATATGCCCTGCTCACCGGTTAAATGTTCTTGACCGGTCACTTCATTGAGTTTTGTAGGGCGCATTCTCTCGGCAAGAGGACGATTTTGATCAACAAGTTTATCTTGTTTTGGCGATTGAAATAAATCATCCATAATAGTGAGAGCCTATCCATAACACATCTTCAATACCGTAGATCTAGTGTTTTTGTAGAAATAATTCAATGTTAGATTAAGACACGAATCTTTTATCTTTAAAATATTATATGCATTGTGAAGCACTTTGCGTTGCCATTTTTTTGCGGAAGATATCTAAGCTTTTTGCTTTAAGCGCTTGTCCAAAATGACCTAATGAAACTATCCCCAATATTCACAAGTAATGAACAGTTTTTTTATAAAATCTATGTTTGAAAACCACAAGATGTAGTTTTTTAGCTTATATTAAAACAAGTCCTTGACGATCTATTTTTTTTAACCCTTTATGCCAAAATGAAGCAGTAATCTTTCGCTTCATCATTGTTTTTGCGTTTTGTGCCCTATGTAACGGTTTATCGGAATTTTAAAATTTCGTTGGCCGTTTTTTTAATAGCACTTTTTATGGTAAATGCATTATTAAAAAAAATACTCATACCTACTATATTTAGTGTTGATTTTGCATTTTAGATGGTAGATATAGATTTTTATAAAAGCAAATCGTTAAGAATGAATCGCCTGCAATTGAGTAATTTAATCCCCTCATTTATTTGCAGGTTATTTTTTTTGCGCTTTGATGTCTCTTTTGGAAGGTACACTTTCAAAAAAAGATAACAGGATAGGTTAATCTTTATGGGATGATATATTCCCATAAACGCTATATGCGCCACAATATATAGATAAGGTCAGACTAATGAAAATTGCCCGTTATTTCACCAAAGCAGGTCAATCACCTTATGCTGAGATTGAGTTTCGCCATGCAACGAGCGAAATTAAAAATCCAGATGGATCGATTGTTTTTCGCATGGAAAATATTGATGTACCGGCACAATATAGTCAGGTAGCTGCCGATATTTTGGCGCAGAAATATTTCCGTAAGGCTGGCGTTCCAAAGTTTTTGAAAAAAGTTGAGGAAAACGACGTTCCATCTTGGCTTTGGCGCTCGGTCGCAGACGATATCGCGCTTGCCAGTACTCCGCATAGTGAGCGCTATGGTAGCGAAAGTGATGCAAGACAAGTATTTGACCGCTTGGCAGGAACTTGGACCTATTGGGGTTGGAAGGGTAAGTATTTTTCTAGCGAGGAAGATGCGCGTGCTTTTCGCGATGAACTTGCTTATATGTTAGCGACGCAACGCGTGGCGCCTAATAGCCCACAATGGTTTAATACAGGTCTTCATTGGGCTTATGGCATTGATGGTCCTGGTCAAGGGCATTATTATGTTGACTGGCAGACTGGCCGTTTAACCAAATCAACTTCATCTTACGAGCACCCACAGCCTCATGCTTGCTTCATTCAATCTGTTGCCGATGACCTTGTTAATGAAGGCGGCATTATGGATCTTTGGGTACGTGAAGCGCGCTTATTCAAATATGGTTCAGGTACAGGTTCAAACTTCTCGCAATTGCGCGGTGAAGGTGAAAGCCTATCTGGCGGTGGTAAATCATCTGGCTTAATGAGTTTTTTGAAAATTGGCGATCGTGCGGCTGGAGCAATTAAATCCGGCGGTACAACGCGCCGCGCGGCTAAAATGGTGGTGGTTGATGCGGATCATCCTGATATTGAAGCCTATATTGATTGGAAAGTTAACGAAGAACAAAAAGTTGCCGCTCTCGTCACTGGCTCTAAAATTGTCAAGAAGCATTTAACCGCTATCATGAAAGCATGCGTTAATTGCGAAGCTGATAATGATGATTGTTTTGATGCACAAAAGAACCCTGCCCTAAAGCGTGAAATTCGTGCTGCTAAAAAGGATATGGTGCCTGAAAATTATATTCAACGCGTTATCCAATTTGCACGCCAAGGGTTTAAAGAAATTCAATTTTCTACCTATGACACCGATTGGGATTCAGAAGCCTATTTAACTGTCGCCGGCCAAAACTCAAATAATTCTGTATCAGTTAAAGACGAGTTTTTACGAGCCGTTGAGCAAGATGCCGACTGGAATCTTATCCGTCGTACCGATGGCGGTATTTATAAGACATTGAAAGCTCGCGATTTATGGGATCGTATTTCATATGCGGCATGGGCATCAGCTGATCCTGGCTTGCACTTCAATACAACAATGAATGACTGGCATACATCGCCAGCGGCAGGTCCTATCCGTGCATCAAATCCTTGCTCGGAATATATGTTCCTCGATGATACTGCTTGTAATCTTGCCTCAATCAATCTTTTGCCTTACCGCAAACAAGATGGCAATATTGATATAGCAGCTTATGAACATACTGTGCGCCTTTGGACCATCGTGCTTGAAATCTCGGTAATGATGGCGCAGTTCCCATCGCGCGAAATTGCAAGGCTTTCCTATGAATATCGCACGTTAGGTCTTGGCTATGCTAATATTGGTGGCCTCTTAATGACATCTGGTATTCCTTATGATTCTGATAAGGGACGTGCGTTAGGCGGTGCATTAACCGCTATTATGACCGGTGTGGCCTATGCAACATCTGCTGAAATGGCATCTGAATTGGGTGCATTTACGGGTTATCCTGCAAACGCTAGTCATATGTTGCGGGTTATACGCAACCATCGCCGCGCAGCCTATGGGCAAACGCAAGGCTATGAAAAACTCGCGGTTAATCCTGTTGCATTAAAAGATGTTGATTGCCCCGATTACCGGTTAATTGAACGTGCTCGCCTTGCTTGGGATAGAGCCTTGCAATTGGGTGAAGTACATGGCTACCGCAATGCTCAAGTAACCGTAATTGCACCAACCGGAACTATTGGTTTGGTGATGGATTGCGACACAACTGGTATTGAACCAGATTTTGCTTTGGTGAAATTTAAGAAGTTAGCAGGCGGCGGTTATTTTAAAATTATTAACCGCGCCGTGCCAGAAGCTTTGCGCACCCTTGGCTATAGCGAATCGCAAATTGCTGAAATGGAAGCATATGCAGTTGGCCATGGGAATATCAATCAAGCGCCAGCGATTAATCCATCTTCCTTAAAGGCCAAAGGCTTTACAGATGACAAGATTGATCTTTTAAATGCAGCTCTTAAAAGTGCATTTGACATAAAATTTGTCTTTAATAAATGGACGCTTGGCGAAGATTTTTGTAAAAACGTTTTAGGCCTTAGTGACGCACAACTTGATGACTTCTCTTTTGAGATGTTACAAGCGCTTGGTTTTTCAAGGAAAGACATCGAAAAAGCAAATATCCATGTTTGCGGCGCAATGACATTAGAGGGTGCACCATTCCTAAAAGAAGAGCATTACGCTGTTTTTGATTGTGCTAATGCTTGCGGTAAGATTGGCAAACGTTATTTGTCAGTCGAAAGTCATATCCGTATGATGGCTGCGGCCCAGCCCTTTATTTCGGGCGCTATTTCAAAAACCATCAATATGCCAAATAGTGCAAAGATTGAAGATTGTGCAAAGGCCTATATGCTTTCTTGGAAACTTGGTCTTAAAGCCAATGCGCTATATCGTGATGGGTCTAAACTGTCGCAACCTTTGAATTCATCGCTTATTAGCGATGAAGATGACGAAGATGATAGCGTTGAAACTCTTTATGAAAAGCCAATGGCAGCACGCGTTGCCGATGTTAGCGAAAAAGTAGTTGAAAGAGTTGTTGAGCGCGTCATTGAAAAAGTGGTTGAGAAAGTTGTTCATGACCGCGATAAATTACCTAATCGCCGTCAAGGCTACACACAAAAAGCTATCGTTGGTGGTCACAAGGTGTATTTACGCACTGGTGAATTTGGCGATGGCCGTCTTGGTGAAATCTTTATTGATATGCATAAGGAAGGCGCTGCTTTCCGTGCAATGATGAATAATTTTGCGATCGCTGTGTCACTTGGACTTCAATATGGTGTTCCATTAGAAGAATATGTTGATGCATTTACATTTACAAAATTTGAGCCAGCCGGTATCGTTCAGGGTAATGATGCAATTAAAAATGCAACATCAATTCTCGATTATGTGTTCCGTGAACTTGCTGTTTCCTATTTAGGTCGCAATGATTTAGCCCATGTTGATATTTCAGATTTTTCTAATACTGCTCTTGGTAAAGGCGTAAAAGAAGGCAAAACAAATCTGATTTCAACCGGTTGGACACGTGGCTACAAACCAAAAAGCTTAAGCCCTCTTTCCAATGAGCCTAAAGCTTCCAGTAATGTTGCACCAATTTCAGCAAATTCAAACGTCACGACATTAAAGCCAGCCAATACAATTAACGTTGTTTCCTCTTCACAACCAACTGCATTATCAAGCGATGGCGCTACAGCTTTCAAACATGATTTTGCACCCGAAATCAGTGAGGAAGCGATTGACGAATTTGAAATTGATTCTTTGTTTAATGATGATGAGCTTAGCAATGCTTTATCAATAAAAGATACAGAAGCACAGCAGGCGGAAACTAAAAAGAAAACCGCTAGCCGGCGTATTCAAGCAATGATGCAAGGATATACAGGCGACATGTGTAGCGAATGTCAAAACTTCACCATGGTGCGTAATGGCACGTGTTTAAAATGCGATACATGCGGTTCAACTAGCGGCTGCAGCTAAAAATAATCCCTGCTTATTTGTTTAAGTGGGGATCCTCATTTTCAGTTTGATTTAAAAAAACGCTGTGAGTCTAATGGTGGCTCACAGCGTTTTTAATTTAATCTTATCGCCGCTTAATAAAATAATGCAGCACAGCTATTTTTAAATAATCTTCACCCAACACGAACCGGTATTGTGTAGTTTCATTAATTAAAGAGATTCTTAAAAAATAAGTCGCCATTTAACTCATTACCATCAATACTCGGTCAAACATTGGTATTTTTGGATCAACTTATCCACAATCGTGAATTATTTTAAAAAAAATGCATATTTAAGTGTTTTTAGGCTTGCAAGTTTAGATCAATATGCTAAATGCATGTCAACGCAAACGCGTTGCCCTTATAGCTCAGTTGGTAGAGCACCTGATTTGTAATCAGGGGGTCGGGAGTTCGAGTCTCTCTGGGGGCACCATTTATCTTATTGATAATGCTAAACAATCCTTAAAAGTTGAAAACTGGAAATAGCAAGGTTAGATACTTTTTAAGTGAGGTTAAACATTTTTTGTTTTGCGTCTATTCACTTCTTGGTCCAAATTTACAATTACTGGCGTTGGTTTTTTGAAGCGTTTCGCTGACCTTAAATAGTGTTGGGCCATGCCGGTTGTTCTTTGCCCTAACATGTCTGCAATGGTGCGATCATCGTAACCTAATTCTGCTAATATGGTCGCAACTGTGTGGCGTAATTCCTATTAGTGTTAGCCCTGCTCCAATCAGCCCTTTTGGCTCAAGCATTAGCTTGATTGGTCGCCGAGAGGCAAGAAACCTGAAACAGTCCATGGCTTACCTTTACTATTTACACGAAGCATAGTTGTTTCGGTTTTTACCGTTTTAGAAATCTTGCGGACAATCTGTGCAGGTAATGGAATCCATACAGCTTCGCCTGCCTTAACGCGGCTAGTAGAAATCAGTCCTTCATTTATTGTAGATTTGGGTAGCAAGATCGCTTCTTTCGGGTCCAAACCGCAACAAATCATCAAAAAAATCGATAACCGCATATGCGTAGACATTGTAGCTAAAACAGAGTCACGCTCATTATTTAATCATGGGCGAATAGCATATGCCCCACCTTTTGCCCTTAGCTATAGGGATTATTAAGATAATAGTTGATAAAGCCAATAGTGCAACAAAGCATGATAGTGGTAAACCATGCCTTGACCTATTGCCAGTAGAGCCTTGTAAAAAATAGCAAAGATTTTAGCCTTTGGTGCGCCAAAATATGACGACCATAATTGGTGCAGCCAAGCAGATGGTAAGTTTGTATAAGGGCGGCTTTACGCTGCCGGCTACGGCTTAAATTTCCCTTTGGAATGGTGAAGATTTAGACGCGGAGTCCGGCCTACCCCACCTTGCCCACGCCGCCTGCAAAGATAGCTGGAATAAGTGCTCGCCAACTCCCAAGACTTTCCTTTTTCGATTGTCGTTGAACAGTATCTTTTACTTTATGTTTCTCGCTGTTCATGCTTTTCCCTCGCGTTTCACATACGGGAGTATTGTTATCATGAGCGGTTCAATAATCAATCTTTTTATTGATGAAGCGGGTGGGGTAAAAATTGCCGATTGTGTGGCTGATCTTGGCTTGCCAACCAATTCCCGCAATAGAAAATATGCTGGCCCCTGCCCGCAATGTGGGGGGCAAATTTTGCCAAGGCAAACTTAAAAACTTCAGATAATCATCACGCCGCCAATAAATTCATAGCTATCAATAACATCACGCTTTCCTTTCAGCATAAGGCTATCAATATCAATTTTTTGATTTTGTTTTTTACCAAAATCGTTCAAACAATTGAGTGCCGCAAATATAGCTTTTTGTTTGGAATTTTCTGTATCAAACCCACTACTGAAGTCAGAGTGATTAACGATATATTCCTTCATTATATCAATCACTTGTTGGATATGTTCATCATCATTATTAATATAACACTGCATGCTTTTGATTGCAGCCATAACCTCTATTTTAGACTTATTCCCACCCATTATTTCACCAAACTTCATGAAAAGATTTGCGAAGTTAGAAGCACGGCTTTCATTAATGTTAATTTGAGTTGGTTCAAAATTGATAAATGGAAATATAACGTTAAACATTAAGACGCAAAGGGCTATGAGAATACTATATCCATTATTCTTAATCTCAGTACTTGCGGGGGCGTCATGGATGCTCCAGATGCCTATTGCGAATACCAACATCAAAATTACAATTATGGTACCGAGTGCTTTATCCGGATAAACGTTGAGCCGCTTATGAACGCTCTTTTTCTTTTTAATCACCATTTCTCTGCACCTTTCAAACTCAAAAAGGGGAGATTGTTAGCATGAGTGGTTCAATAATCAATCTTTTTCTTGATGAAGCGGGTGGGGTAAAAATTGCCAATTGTGTGGCTGATCTTCGTTTGCCAACAGTTTCCCGCAATGGTGAATATGCTGACCCCTGCCCGCAATTTGGTGGCAAGGATCGCTTTTCTTACAATATCCGTAAAGATGTTTGAAATTACCGTGGCTCCCAAAAAGGCAAACTCATTCCGCTAAGTGGTTTTGTGTTTAAGCGTGATGGCTATTTCAAGCCGCGTTTTGAGTGCAAGCGTAGGGTGGTGGGTGAAGGCATTGAGCCGGTGCTAGCCTTACGCCTTGCCGAAGGCTTGCGTAATGACACAATTTACGCAGCAAGCGGAGACCTTGGCAACTTATGCGACCTTGCAAGCCGCTTTGCCCACCCAAGCCAAACCATGACCGACAGTAAGGGGCGTGTGCGCCGTGTTTTGGTGGCAGGTGACGAACCACTGATGAGCGCTTAGCAAAAATTGGAATCAATAATGCATGGGATCTCCCTTGCCATCTCCAATATCTAATTGAGTATTAATCTAAGTTAGTTTTCTTGCAAAAAAGCAGACTCGTTATGCCACCCAAACTTTGTAACAATGCACTTATTTTACAATTTTCGACAAAATCGGCAGGCGGATTATGAATTTAAAACCGCACGCCATAATTTTACATAGAGATATAGATTAATTATTACACCTAATCAAAATCTCTCTTTCCTGTTTCCTTTTCTAAAACCATATAATCTAGCGGTAATTGCGTTGTGTACTTGATTTGCTCCATAGCAAAAGAGGAAGAAACATCACGAATTTCGATTTTGCTGATTAGCTTTTTATAAAAGTTGTCATAAGCACCAATATCAGGAACAACAACGCGAAGCAGATAATCGATATCGCCGCTCATCCGGTAAAATTCAACAACTTCTGGAAACTCACGAACCACTTCTGAGAAACGCTTCAGCCACTCATGAGAATGAGAGCCGGTGCGAATAGAAACAAATACCGTTACTTTGGTATTGACCTGTTCCGGATCGAGTATCGCTACCCTCCGTTGAATAACCCCATCTTCCTCAAGCTTTTGTATTCTACGCCAACAAGGGGTTGTCGAAAGACCCACTTTTTTTGCAACATCTGCTACTGCAAGAGTTGCATTTTCCTGTAAAAGACGTAATATTTTACGGTCCAACCGGTCCATTAGTTCCTCACAATTCTTATTGGAAAACAAATATACTGATTTGATTTCGCTTTATATTTTTATTCTGTTAGAAAAATATCTAACCATGACTGATACTTAAAATTCAGCCGAATAACAATTTTAGCATGGAATAAATATATTTTCAGCAAGTACATAATTCCAATCATATTTTATCAGAATTAATTCAAACTTTAAATCTAATCCCACACCCTATTTCCGTTCTAATTAGATTATTTTTCTAACATTTAAATAAATTATATAAAAAAAATTCAAAAATTACGTTTTTTAAAAAATCTCACCCTAAAACACTGACCGAGCCTTCGTGTATAGTTATTACAATTGATTTTTAGAATATTTACTATTCCTATGAAGTTCATTGCGAAAAATATAAGCTGTTACTGCGAAAAATTAGACGAGATCCTCTCTAAATATTATTTGATATCGTTTCATTTCAACTGGTTATGAAATATGACTGAAATGATCGCATTTTTGTCAAAACTTAGCCTAGAAATAGCACTAAATCGCAAGCTAAAAGCTAACCAATGCGATATTTGAAGAATCTTTTACTTTTCAAATATTATGAAATGGTGACAGAGCAATTTAATGCCCCTTTTACACTCACAATTAAATTAAAATTTATTGCATTCTGGAGACACTAATGAAAGCCTTGCTAAAATTAGCAATATTATCTTGTTTAATTGCCTTGCCTTTACCTGCAATTGCAGAATACTCGATTTCAAACCTCGATATCAATGACGCCAAAAATATGATTAATACTGGAGCAAGTGCAGCGGCTGAAGCAAAAGCAAATATTTGTATTGCTGTGGTTGATACATCTGGAATGCTAATTGCTTTTCAACGCATGGATAAGGCACCGCTTAGCTGCATTGACGCCGCAATTGCAAAAGCAAAATCTGCGGCTCTTTACCGTATAAAAACATCGGTAAATATGGATCGCGTCAATAGCGCTGAGCCTGCTATTGCAACCTTACCCAATTTGGTGCCTGTTGGCGGTGGCGTACCCGTACTTAATAATGATATAGTAGTCGGCGCTGTTGGTGTGAGCGGCGCAATACGCAATGTAGAAATTCAAATTGCTGAAAAAATTGCCAATACTTACACAAAATCGTTAACCCAAACCAATACTCAATAGTTGGTAATACGCGCTAAATTAATTTATTTTAAATATACGTCTTAATCCAAAAGCACAATTTTTTGTTGTGCTTTTGGTGTTTCACAATCAAATTAAAGCGGCTATTTTTATAAATAGGAGCAGCCAACTAACTTTAGTAAGTTAAGGGCTGCCTAAGCATATAAACATTGTAATCAAACGAAATAAGCAGTCATCGTTTATGAAATATTTTGTTACTGGATCAACAGTTCGAACAGGTGCTGATTTAGACCGTATGCATCGTAATATAGCTGTACGTTTCTTTTATAAATTACAGTGCACCATTGCCGTCGTGCAACAAGAACGTGCTGCACAATTGCGAGATGACCTTAAAATCATCCCGAATTCACAATTTCAAGAGTATTTTTTTAAAAATGGTGGGCCCGGAGGGACTCGAACCCCCAACCAAGCGGTTATGAGCCGCCGACTCTAACCAATTGAGCTACAGGCCCCACGCAGGACAGTTCCTAAAGGAATGTTTCACTATATACAAGTACTTTTTTTAATTTTTCCAATTTTTATTTTAAGTCACATTTTATATGATTGTTAATTATGATTGAGTTGGAAATGCAAATATATGAGAGGGTAAATTCAGCCATAGCAATTATCTAATTTGGGGATGCAGTTGCTAGTCGTAAAGAGTCTCATAATGCTTTATTTTTAATACTTAATATCTTTTAGCAATTACATTTAAGAGCAATTTATATTTCAAGGAGTTATTCTGTTTTTTTCCGTTTCAAACTGCGTTTTAGGATAGATAGACTGGCACCACCAATTGTAAAAACAGTAGTGAAATATATAACCATCGCACCAAGGACTAACCCAATAACAGTCATAGTGCGGGTGATTAATGATGCTTCAACCGATAATGGATATTGCAAATATTGAATAGAAAAATATAAAATTACAGCCATAATAAGTGATGCAATAATTAAACGGGGCACTCGTTTTAATAGTTGACTATCCCTGCTCCAATGCCCTCTTTTAATAAGTGTTGCCAGCAAAAGTATAGCATTAACCCATCCAGCTACAATCTCAGCAATAGCTATTCCCTTTGCTGAAAGATAGGGGAATAGTGTAATTGCGATAGCAATATTGACTGCAACTGAAATACCGGCAAAAATCATTGGTGTTTTAGTATCTTCACGGGCAAAAAATCCTGGAATAAAAGCTTTTATCAATACAAATGCTGGCAGACCAAGCCCGTAAATGGCAAGGATTGAAGCAACAGTTAGGGTAGCAGTTGCATCAAATTGTCCTCGTTGAAATAATAGGCGTACAATGGGCTCTGACATTACAAGGAAAGCTGCTGCAGCTGGCAGAGTTAAAAACAAAGTAAATTCAACAGATCTATTTTGTAAATTGCTTGCTTCAACCATATTTTTAGCGCGCAATGCCCTTGATAGCTCTGGCAAAAGAACCGTTGCAACAGCAATGCCAACAACGCCAAGAGGTAATTGATAAAGACGATCAGCATAAACAAGTGATGATACCGCTCCAGATTGGCTTGATGCGATATTGGTATTGATAAGCAAATTAATTTGGGTGATGCCGCCAGTAATAGCCGCAGGTAGCGCTAATACTAGTAAGCGACGTACATTCGGTGTGAATTTAGGGATGCGCAATGTGATCTTCATTCCAGCGTTATAGACGGCTACCCATACAATAAATAATTGCACCAAACCTGAAACCAATACCCCCCAAGAAATATAGACACCAACATGCCAAACATCAAGCTTTGCAAACCATGCATATGCCAAAACGCCAATCAGAATAATATTGAGGAAAACCGGTGCAATAGCTGCAGCAAAATAACGATGAAGTGAGTTGAGCATACCGCCCATCATTGCCGCCAATGACATACATGCAAGGTAAGGAAACATGATGGTGGCAAGGCGTACGGTTGCATCGTATTTTTGTGGGTCGCTTGTAAAGCCAGGTGCAATAACATAGGAAACAAGCAGCGGCATTGAAAGTTCCATTGCTATTGTTAATACAATTAGGATGGAAAATAAAACACCAAAGACCTCTTCAGAAAACTTACGAGCACTTTCCATGCCCTCTTCCTCGATTTGTTTCGAAAACAAAGGGACAAAAGCGGAATTAAATGCACCTTCTGCGAAAAGACGACGAAACGTGTTAGGAAAACGAAATGCGGCGTTAAACGCATCGGCAACGGGGCCAGTTCCAACGGCTGCGGCCATGAGCATTTCACGTATAAACCCGAAAATACGGCTCATTAATGTGCCAGACGCAACGGTTGCAAACTTCTTTAAAAGACTCATTTTACTGCTTTTCAATGACTGCGCCGCAAATAGCATTATAAATAAGCGGCTTTTTGCCTTAGGCTTAACCTTAAACTACGAAGCAAACAAGTCTAACAATACCGAATTAAAAAAATCTTATAATATCAAATCAAAAAATTTATATACTTTTTTTAATGGTAAAAACTGATCGGATAGGGATTGGCAAGCAGCGGTACCATCATCACATAATTCTTATCTTATTTCACTTGTTTATTGATGAAATTGGATTAAATTTTATAGGAATAACGAATGTTAAAGAATGGCATATACATAATTATGTGATTTTGTCGACAAATAAACTTTACTTATTAAAATTAGAAAATTTTCGACAATATGTAGTTAGGGAAATAAAATGATTGAGCATAAATCCAATGAACAAAAAATTAAAATAATTGACGTCGAAAAACTAGCTGAACAAGATGATAATCTTGATGGTCCAATTGATACCGTTGATATTTTTGATGAGGTAGCAGAAGGCGGATCGCCGCGATATGATGGTAATCGTCGTAAGTATCTAGATGATATAGACAACCCACTTGATAATGAAGACACCGATATTGTAAATGAAAATATGTATGAAAGCGAACCTGATGAAGATGAGGAAGAATAAGAAGTAGCTTATTGACAAATAACATATCAGTTCGCGAAAATATCCATTTTAAAAATATAGCGCCCCTAAAAATATAGGGGCGCTATAAATTTATTCTACCGGTACAATTTTACCGTTTTCCCATTTATATAGAGAAAATGTTTTTGATGTCATGTCACCACGCTCACCATAGGTGATCTCACCAATAGCTGTCGGGATTGGTTCTCCAGAATGAAGCACATCTGCAACTGCTTGCGCATCATCCGCATTTCCTGCCTTTTCAATGCCAAATGCAATGACTTGCACTGCGGCATAACCGTTCATAGTAAAGGCTTCTGTAGGAATTTTATTGGCGCTGAGCGCTTCTAACGCATCTTTTGCTAATGGATTTTTCGAAGAATCTGCCGGATTTGTGAAGATCGTTCCTTCAACAGCATCACCCGCAATAGCTCCTAATCCTGAAGTATTAAGACCATCGCCACCGATCATGATTGCCTTTACCCCCTGCTCACGCATTTGGCGTAAAAGAAGACCTGCTTCAGGATGATAACCACCAAAATAAACATAATCAACATTATCAGCTTTTAGGCGGCTAACAATGACATTATAATCACGCTCGCCAGGTGTGATTGATCCATAATAGCTTTCAGTTATACCACCAGCGTTCAAAGTCTTTTTAAACGAATCCGCAAGACCTTTACCATAAGTAGCCTTATCATGGATGATTGCAATATTTTTTCCCTTCCAGTGCGCAAGTGCATATTCAGCAGCAAAATCTGCTTGCTGGTCATCTCGCCCAATCGTTCTAAAAACATTCCACATATTTCGTGCAGATAGTTCAGGTGTTGTAGATGACGGAGTAACCATCAAAATATCATTATTTTCTAAAATAGTTGATACAGGCATTGCAGAGTTGGATGTTACTGGTCCAACAACATAAAGAATACCTTCACTGGCAATTTGGTTGGCTACCGAAATGCCTTGTTTCGGCTCTGCTGCATCGTCAAAAATCTTTAAAACAAGCTTTTCACCATTAACGCCGCCTTTTTTATTAATTTCATCAATTGCGATACGAGTACCGTTGCTAGCCTGTACGCCATAAGCTGCCACTGGACCTGTTACAGGACCAATAAAGCCAATGGTAATATCAGCAAAGGCTTTGGGTGCAAAAAAACAGCTGGAAAGAAGTACAGCTGAAAGAACGGATTTCATAGATAAACGCATATATGATACTCCCAGATTAAAAAATAAGTATGTGCTCAAGTAATATGTTATTATTAAATAAGCGCAAAGCATAGGAAAATAAAATTATAAGTCAGTTTTCAAGTGATTAAAACCCATAGATTTAATATAATATAGGATTCCCAAAACTGAATATAATTGTTTTTATCAAATACCTAAGGCAGGACCTATTAATTTGAATGAAATGGTATGAGCAATTTTTTTAAAACCCAAAGATTAAATGTGTGCAGCGCCGCAAAAAACGTTAATATTTTTAGGCTCTTCGACAAAGTCATCGCGAAAATTTAACATATCCTGATAGGACACAAAAACTGCCGTAGTTTAATGCGGAGAAAAGCTCAAATGGGTATACCACCCATTTGAGCTTTTCTCCGCTTTATATTAAAAATTGTATATTTTGTTGTTTATTTGGGCTTATTTCTTTAAATAAATAGGTCTTGATTTTAGTTATGCCTATGTTTGATGTAATCAATTATTACCCAATGCTACAGCATAATAAAAACGAAAAAACAAATTTTCCAACTTCTTTCCAACTTCCAACCACCTAAAACTAGTTTAGATCTTCCTGTAATACTTCCTTAACTGCTGTTGCGAGTTGTTTTAATGAAAATGGTTTTGGCAAGAATGTAAAATTCGCATCATCTGGAAGATTTTTGGCGAAGGCGTCTTCTGCATAACCCGATACAAAAATAAACTTTATATAAGGGTATTTCTTTTGCAAAACACGTAACAGACTTGGACCATCCATTTCTGGCATTACCACATCAGAAACGACGATATCGATTTTTCCATTACATTCTTCAATAACTTCGAGCGCCTCGACACCAGTTGCGGCCTCATATACTGTATATCCGCGTGACTGAAGTGCTTTAACCCCACCTTTTCGAACTGCATCTTCATCTTCGACTAATAAGACTGTAGCAGAACCTGAAAGGTCGACGGATTTATATTCGATTGCTTTGGATTCAAGCTTTTTAGGTTCTTCTTCTGTACCAATCGCCGGAATATAACGCGGTAATAAAATGCTAAATTTAGTACCAAGACCAATTTCAGAGGCGCAGAAAACATAACCACCGGTCTGGCTAATAATACCATAAACCATCGATAAACCTAACCCTGTACCTTTGCCAAGTTCTTTTGTTGTAAAAAATGGATCAAAGATTTTTTCAAGAATTTCACTAGGAATGCCGGTTCCAGTATCGCTTATCTCGACAAGAACATAATCTTGCTCAACCGGTATTGGGTGATCATAGGGAAATAATTGCGATGCAGGTAAATTAGATGTTTTGATGGTTAAAATTCCGCCATCCGGCATGGCATCACGCGCATTGGTAGTAAGGTTCATAAAAACCCGCTCCAATTCGGCAAGATCGCCCTTGATTGGCCATATATCACGACCATGCTCAACTACCAACTTAATGGTACTACCAATGAGGCGATCTCCTAACAATCTAAAATCAGATAAAACATCGGTTAAATCAAGAACTTCAGGGCGAAGAGTTTGACGGCGTGAAAAAGCCAAAAGCTTTTGCACTAATGCAGCAGCACGATCCGCATTATTCTTGATGTTCATAATATCGGGATGAGATGGGTCAGAGCTACGGTGACTAAGCAATAATAAATCGCAAGACATAGTAATTGCAGTAAGCACATTGTTGAAATCATGTGCAATACCGCCAGCTAACTGACCTACCGCTTGCATTTTTTGCCCATGTTCCACCTGCTGTTCCAATGCACGTTGTTCAGCAATTTCAACAACCGACATAATAAATAAAGGCTCAGTACCATAGGTGGTAATTGGTAATTGACTAAAATATAATCGAATATATCCATCTTCACGATTTACTAATGATGTATCTAAATAAGCAATATTTTGAGCACCTGAAATTGTATGACTTAAAATCTGTTTCAAGCGTACTTGCTCGCGAGGGTGAATAATCGACACTAGATTTAGCCCTGCGCTATTTTCCCCCAACTGTGGTATCGATTTCAAAAATTGCTGATTATAATTAACGATTGCTCCATGAGAATCAATGATTGCCATGGCAATAGGATTTACAGCAAAAACATCTAATGGTTGTTCGACCAGATAGTTGCGGTTTTCGATTTCTACTGAGGTAGGCGTTGGAAGAGTAGTATCACTCATCAACTTGCTGCGTAAGATTAAAAATGCCCTTTTATCCTCGCTTTTAATTGTATCGGCTATAGTCGCCATGTACATAGTAACCGCAATGTGGCCACCAGACGAATTGGATAATTCTAAATCAAAAGTTAAATTTTCAGCATTTGAATTAGCTACAGTTTCTTTGATATTGGCAAAAACCTCATTACCGATAAAATTAGTAAAATTGAAGTCTTGCAGCGGGAATTGCGCTATATCAACAGCTAACCACTTAGCAAGTGTGGTATTCATATATTTTATTTGGCCGTTATCGTCAAAAGATATAAAACCAGCAGGAGAATTATCAAGATGATAAATTGCCTCTTGCAAGTCCTCAAATAGGCTTTCCTGACGATCGCGCAAATTTGTAAAATCAGCAATATTCCAAATAATAAAGCGTTCGCCTTCAACCTCCATAGGGCTTACATTTACACCATAAACAAAGCTTTTCGTTTGTTCGTCTTTTTTTCCCAAGCCGCCAGAAATACGCAACTCTTCATAGGCGCTTTTATCTGATTGCGCGGCAAGGTTGAGCTTATAGATTATCTGCGTGGCCTTTTCATTTTTACTAAACAAGACTTCAGGTGTATAAGATTGTGGTCCTGCCAATTGGCGATAAGCTGAGTTCATATAGCGAATCGTTCCCACATTATCGGTAATTACAACCGCATCAGGCATATGATCTAACATCTTTACAACTGAACTTTTACGCGGATCTGCGGTAGTAAACCGGCACACTCCTAGGGTGGTACAAAGTAAAAAAAACAAACCTATTGCTGAAAATGCACATAAAACCGCAAGTAAAATTTGCGGGTCTAACTTCATTTCATACGCATAATAAGCACTGCCACAACCAACAAGGATAAGAAGCACCGATGTGATCCTACCAAATATCACCCAGCCGTTTCTACCATGATCTTCCGATGACCCGTTAGCATTTTCGTCCCGTGACATCATATAACCCTTTTACTTAAAGCACACACATATTGAAGTTATGTTCAATCATAATGCAGCCAATGGTGCAAATCCAGATTGCTAATATAACTATTTTAAAAAGAAAATGGCTGTGGATGCTTCTAGAATAAAAGCATTTTTTTCCATTTCCATCTGTTAACGTTTCCTTTAATATGTCAAAACCATTAATAAATTTATTTTCTTTAACGGGTGTTGATATTTAATCATCAGGGGACCCGCGACTTTAGGAACGGAGAATGGACATGAATGCTTGGCTGACTACACAGATAGGCGCTGAGGCTGCCAATATTGTCAGCTATATAGCGTTATTTGTTGCTGCTATTATAGTTTTATGGTTAATAATTATGATTATAAAGCGCTTCACAAGAGGTACCTATGTTGTCGGTGGCAAAAATCGTGAGGCTCGTTTATCTGTTCGTGATGCTGCGCCTATTGATAGTAAACGCCGACTTGTTCTTATAAAAAGAGATAATGTGGAGCATTTGATTCTTATTGGTGGACCAATAGATCTTGTTATTGAAACAAATATATCAAAACTTTCATTGCCATCTGACAATTCCTCCGAAATTTTAGGCCTTGACAACCTTGGTGATGAGCCAAATCAGGTGATGTCAGATATTTTCCCAGCCTCAACATCTAGTGCCAATATGTCAGTTACTGCTGGTGCACCTGGGCAATCTTCTGGCCAGACGCAGGAAAAACAAAATCTTTCTGGATTTGATAATATTAGTTCAAATATAGAGAGCAATATTGAAAAACTGCAATCCCATACTCCTAATGACGGCATAAGCGGTGTGAATAGCTATACCTCGCCCAAACTAGAAGTTGCAAAAGCATCACAATCTGATTCGAACACAGCCTTCGATGTTGCGACTAATCAAGATAGCAAGGTTGATGCGCTAAGTTCATCAAGAAATGATTCAGCCTCTATAGAAGAAATAGCATCACCTAAACTCAATGAAGAAAATGATAATTGGGAGGCAGAGGAAACTGTCTTCGATGAGGAAACGCCATCAATTCATTCACATGATAGCCAAGGTGATGAAGTAAATTTTGAAGCTGCAGATAAAACAGCTTATGACGAAAAAATCCAAAGTGATGAACTACAAGAACGAAAATTCGAAGCAGACGCAGAACAGTCATTTGCGCCTCAAGAAAAAAATGCCGATAGTGCTCCCATCAAAAATAAGCTAAGCAATACAGTCGTCGCCACTAATGAAGTTAACACAAGCATTGCATCACTTAAGTCCGCATCAACTAACAACGCCATCAAAGATGGAAATAATAGTGAACAGACTAGCTTTAAGAAGGTAAGTGATTCTAATCAGTCAGATCCAGTAGCTTCTGGATATACATCATTGCGCAGCGGTTTAAAGCGACCAACAGGTCAAGAGGTCAAAGAGCAGCCATCGAAACAATTTTTACGCGGTGAAACTTCTCATCAAAAGAACCAAGACAATCCCTTTGGTACTCCAAAGCCAATCAATCCTTACAAAGTAATGAAAGCTGCTGGGGTATTTCGCGGTAGTAATGTCAACTTTAATGCAACTATTAGCAACGCGCCAATTAATAAAGGCACTACAGCTAGCGATAAAAGTAAATTATCCTCCAATAATGATGATAGTCGCAACATTCAACCAAGGTTTGCGACGCCCGCTTCATTAAACAACGTGGAATCAACGGTTTTTATAAACAAAAATGAGCAAGTATCTGAAGAGAAAATTCAAGAACATAAAGGCGAGACAGGGGCACACGTTTCCGCAGTAGATACGCCATCAGTTAAACCTTCAGGGCAAGACGAAAAGAATTTTGATAAAAATACGAGTAAAAATGCCACCCAGCCTAAAAATGCTTCTGGTAACGCAGCTAGCAATATAGGTAGCACAAATCCTGTAAATAGAGGACAGGCTGAAAACTCACCGATGCAAGGCTTTTTGCCCACTGACAAAGCAAGGTCTTCACAAGAACGTCCTATAGCGCAACGCAGTGTTCCGCAAGGAATGTTACGCCCACCGCTTATGGCAAAACCCCGCAATGCTGCTGTTACGTCTGTGGATAGCCAACTAAAGAAAGTTTCAGGTTTGGACGCCGCATTAGATAATGCAACCAAATTATCTCAATCTTCAACAATGGCAAAGGCAACTGAAAGCAAAAAGCCAACTTCAGTAAATACTGATACTGACACTGAAAGTAGAAAACCTCTGCCTCGCTCCCAAAATGATATTGCGACTGACAATGGTCAGATATCGAATGATAAACCGCAAGCAAGCAAGGATAATGTTAAAAATAAAAATGTAAATTTGCAAAAATTCTCGTTACAGCTCCTTGAACCGCAGCATATTCTAGACAAGCCCAGTCGCAATGAACAGATTATTGACACTATAGCTTCAAAAAATGCTTCACAAACGACTGATGAAGATGAATTTGATCGTAGGTTGAAGAACGAGCTAGATCAGCCAGAACAGAAATAATATTGAAATTGAAGAATATGACATAAAGTCCTAAGCTTGTTTTAATTCAATATTTTTAGTTTACTGGATAAATTTGGTTTATGTCACTTATTTACATGAATGTAATTTTAGCCTTTTAAAATAATGCCAAATCCATTTCTATTTTATAAATTGGATTTGGCATTATTATAAGTAAAAGCAACTAGGGCTTTAAACTTCTGATATGTTATCGGTGCAAAAATGCCTCAATACGGTCTAATGCAATAGCTACGCGCTTAGGATCTCCAGCATAAGAAAAACGCAAAGCCTTATGCCCCATAATTGGATCGAAATCCTGCCCTGGGGTAACAGCAACTAATGTTTCAGCTAATATTTTTTTAGCAAAAATCATACTGTTATTGGTATATTGTGAACAATCACAATAGGCGTAAAATGCACCATCTAATGGAGCCAGAAGATTTAAACCTAAATGCGGCAAGCGGTTTTCAAGCAGATTGCGACTTATTTGATATTGAGCTTTAACATCTTCAAGCTCTTTTGTTGCACCAAATGCTGCAATAGCAGCTTTTTGAGATAGTTCTGGTGCAGAAATATATAGGCTTTGTGCAATTCTCTCAATCGAGCGTACCGCATATTGCGGCAAAACCATCCAGCCTATACGCCAACCCGTCATGCAATAATATTTGGAAAATGAATTAATAATGGTCACATTATCACTAAATGATAGAGCTGTAATGTCTGGACCTGAATAGTTTAAGCGGTGGTAGATTTCATCTGAGATAATATGGATATTATGGTCTGCAGCTGCGGTCACAATTTGTTTTAACTGGTCTGCATTTAGAGAGGCACCCGTAGGATTGGCGGGTGATGCAAATAATACTGCTTTTAAAGGGGTCTTTTTATGGGCCTCCAGCAAAGCATCAGCGGTTAATACGCCACCATTATTCTTATCGACTTCAATTTCAATAACATTGATTCCCAGCGCCTTCATAATGTTACGATAAGCTGGATATCCTGGTCGTGTAATTGCAACATTATCCCCAACATCAAAATAGCTTAAAAATGCTAAATTAAATGCTGCTGACGACCCAGTCGTAATTGCAATACGTTCAAAACTTATATTAACTCCGTGATGGGAATTATAATAATCAGCTATAGCCTGCCGTAAGGATTTAAGCCCTAATGAATCAGTATAGCCAATATGACCATCTATCAATGCAGCATTGGCAGCTTCCAATACTGCTTTAGGTGCCGGTGCTGAAGGTTGGCCAACTGCTAACGAAATAACATCATTGCCCTGCCCTTTTAGTTTATTGGCAGCCGCTAGGATATCCATTGCATAAAATGGCTCAACATCTCCGCGTTCTGAAAGAAACCGCAATTTTATTCTCCAGCTTTTAAATGTTTGGGGTCAGGACCTATTAATTTAAATGAAATAGCACAATAACAACAAAAATATACATTTTTGATATAAAGGGGAGGAAAGCGAAAAGTGGGTGGTATACCCATTTGAGCTTTACGACGCAGTAGATTACAGCTATTTTTGTGTCCTTTCAGGATATGATAAATTTTCGCGATAACTTTGTCCAAGCCCCTTGAAAATATTTATATTTCCTGCGGTTCTTCTCACATTTAATGCTTGGGTTCTCACAAAAATTTCCTCATACCATTTCGTTTAAATTAATAGGTCCTGCCCCTAACATAATTATAATTTAATAGATAAGCACTACTTATATAATAATGATTGATCGACTTTATGATCTAGGATTGCAATTATCAAGCATGCATCGTTAAAGCAATTCTTTATTGCTTCACTTTATAATATTGCCCTATAATCGCCTGATTAATATGACTTTTATTATTAAATTGAATTAAAAGTGTAAAAACTATCAGCTTTGATAAAGAGTGAATTTTATATCGAGCTGTTTTTATGAGGTTTTCCAATTTATGAATACAGCAAAGAACAGTCAATATAAGCTTTGGCACAAGTTGCGTGCGATCTTATATCTAGCAGGAAACAGTAATTATTTTCAATATTTCGATTCTAAAAAATTACTAAAAACCTTTATAGCCATAGCATTGGTTTTAAGCAATTTTTCTACCAATGCATCAGCGCAAGGGCGTAGTATCTCATTGGTTCGGGATGCTGAAATTGAAGCATTGGTGCGTGATTATGCCCGCCCATTATTAAAGGCGGCGGGTCTTCGTCCAGATGTTGAAGTAATTCTGGTTAACGATATGAGTTTTAATGCATTTGTTGATGGCGTGCGCATATTTGTTAATGTCGGTGCCCTCATGCAGTCAGAAACACCGAATGAAATCATCGGTGTTATAGCGCATGAGATTGGCCATCTCGCTGGTGGTCACCAGCATCGATTACGTGAACAAATGAAACGCGCGCAGACTATGGCCGTAATTGGTATGCTCGTTGGTATTGGTGCCGGCGTTGCGGGTAGTTCGACTGGAAATAGTGATGCCGGCGCTGCTGGTGGTGCAATTGCTATGGGCAGTAGTGATGTAGCAATGCGCACTCTTATGGCCTATCAACGGGGTGAAGAAAGTGCTGCAGATCGCTCTGCAATTAATTATCTTAATAAGACACAGCAATCTGCGAAAGGCATGCTTACTACTTTTGACCGATTAGGCCGATCACTTAATCTATCTGGATCACGGATTGATCCTTATCGTAGTAGTCACCCATTGCCACCAGAGCGCATCGCAGCTATCCAAACACTAGCCAAACAAAGCCCATATTTTGAAAAGAAAGATCCAGCAGAGTTACAGCTACGCCATGACATGGCGAGGGCAAAAATAGCTGGCAATATGGGACGTACGTCAGAATTACGACGTATGTTTGCTGCTAATCCTCGCTCATTACCGGCTCGCTACGGCGATACAATTATCGCAGTTGCCAATGCGCGTCCACAAGACGGCGTGACAAAAGCAAAAGCATTATTGAAAGAACAGCCACAAAATGCCTATTTTCAAGAATTATTAGGGGATGCACTATTGCGTGCCAATGATGCACAAGGAGCGGCTGAAGCCTATAAACGTGCAAGTTCCCTTGATAAAAGTCGTTCTAGCTTGTTGCGTATCAATTATGGACGTGCACTACTTGCTACCAATAAACCGAGCAATCTCACTCTTGCAATAAGCGAGATCAAATCTGGATTGCGGAATGAGCCATCTTTTGCCTCTGGATACGGTGTTTTAGCGCAGGCCTATGGCAGACAAGGGCAAACTGGACTGGCTGATCTTGCAACGGCGGACATGTATTATTATGGTAGCGAGTATAAGCAAGCAAGAATCTTCGCAGTTCGTGCACAGCGTAGTCTCAAACCGAACTCAGCAGAATGGTTACGTGCCCAAGATATTTTAACCACAACAGAAAATCGCAAAGATAAAGACAAATAGTTTTTACTTGTAACAGCAATAGGTTTTGCTCTATTTAATTATAGTTCAAAATAGATAATACAATAACAAACATTGCAGATTGTTAGCTTTTAAGACTAAAATTCATTGCAATAAATACCGCTTAATTAAATACAAATCCGTATTACAGGGGATTGAATAAATTATGAATAAGGCACTAAAGCAATTGAAACTAAAGGGAATTTTAAGTCTTGGTCTTATTGCCGCCCTTGCATTTTCCAGCTTATCTCCTGCTATGGCACAAAATGCTTTACAAAAATCGGATCTTGCTACAGTGAAGAAAGAAATTCTTTCTGATCCGTTATTTTTAAGCCATTTACGCGATAAATTATCTGCTAGTAACTTAGATGATGATCATATCCGGAGTGTTGTGAAAAAATATCTCATTGAAAATCCAGAAATAATGTTGGAAGTTCAGCAAGCCTTAATTGAGCAACAATCAGGTAACGCAAAAGAACGCACCCCTGAAGTGACAGCGCAAATCATTAATAGCAATTTCGAACAAATTTTTAAGTCATCAGACGACATTGTTTTAGGCAATCCTAATGGTGATGTGACCATTGTTGAATTTTATGATTATAATTGTGGCTACTGCAAACGCTCATTTGAGGAAGTTGAAAAGCTTTTAAAGCAAGATAAAAATATCCGCTTTGTAATGAAGGATCTACCAATTTTGGGTAATGATTCTGTCCAAGCACACCTTGTTGCGCAAGTGATGCGGCAAAAATATCCTGATAAATATCAAGAATTTCATCTAAAAATGATGACACTCGATGCTAAGGCAACAGAAGAGAGTGCGCTCGAAGTTGCTAAATCTTTAGGTGCCGATGTTACCGAAATTAAGTCAATAGCTAGCGGTGCAATGCCTGCAGAAACACTTATTAAAAATGGTGAGATTGCAGCACAACTAGGCATTAATTTTACGCCTTGCTTTGTCATTGGCACGCAGATGATTACGGGCGCCACTGATAAGGATACCTTAGAATCGGTAGTTTCAGGAATTAGAGCTGAAGCAAACAAAGGATAAGTGAGTATTGATGTAAGCCATGAATTTTTGGAACTAAAATTCATGGCTTATATTTAACAATAAGCAATGAATTACCTATATAATAATCTATAATATATATGAATATCTCATGCCTTGTTGATCCATGTTTTCTATAAATTAGTGATACAGTCCAAACTAATATAAAAATAGAGCAAAAGGAATTATTCGACTTTGCCTATTGACGAAAAATCCATAAAATAGCTATTACAGTGTTTATAGAACGCATATTTTACGCGAAAACAGAGAATATGGATAAAACGATAAGAAAAAGTAGAATTTTTGCTTTTTCTTGTCATCAATTCCCTCTATAAGGCGAATTATACATTGCTGCCAAAAGGCATGGTAGGGAACTAAATTATACAGTCCCTATCGCAAGGAGCTTAGATAAAAATGACAACAGATAAAAAGACCGGCTTTAACACAGATCTAATTCGTGATTTGGCTGAAATTTTGAATGATACCAATCTTTCAGATATTGAACTTGAGCAGGATGATTTACGCATTCGTGTTTCAAGAACTATTGGCGGTGGCATTGCAGCACAACCGGTTTATGCAGCCCCGGCAGGCGTTCCTAATATGGTAGCGCCGCAAGTTGCAGCCGCACCAGCTGTCGAAACGGTAAGCAAAAACGCGGTTCCCTCTCCAATGGTTGGCACGGCTTATCTTTCCCCTGCCCCAGGTGCGCGCACATTTGTTGAAGTTGGCCAACAAGTTAGCGAAGGACAAACTTTGCTCATTGTTGAAGCAATGAAAACCATGAATCCCATTTCATCACCACGCGCTGGAACAGTAAAAGCAATTTTGGTTGAAGATGCACAACCAGTTGAATTTGGTGAGCTTTTAGTTGTTGTTGAATAAACAGGCGTATAGTAATGATCAAGAAAATCCTTATAGCAAATCGTGGCGAAATTGCACTTCGCGTTCTAAGGGCCTGTAAAGAGCTTGATATAAAAACCGTAGCAGTCCATTCAACTGCCGACGCTGATGCTATGCATGTCCGTCTCGCGGATGAAAGTGTCTGTATTGGGCCTGCTCCTTCACGCGACAGCTATCTTAACATGCATCAAATCGTTGCAGCATGTGAAATAACCGGTGCGGATGCTATTCATCCAGGCTATGGCTTTTTATCTGAAAACGCCAAATTTGCTGAAATTCTTGAAGCTCATGCAATTACTTTTATTGGCCCTACCTCGGCCCATATTCGTATTATGGGTGATAAGATTGAAGCTAAAAAGACCGCAAAACGCCTTGGTATTCCAGTAGTTCCTGGCTCTGATGGTGCTGTAACAGAAGATGCAGAAGCCATGCGCATTGCCCACGAAATTGGCTTCCCGGTTATCATCAAGGCATCTGCTGGCGGTGGTGGGCGCGGCATGAAGGTTGCACGCAACGCTGATGAGCTATCAATTGCTCTTTCAACAGCACGCACCGAGGCAGGTGCAGCTTTTGGTGATGACGCGGTTTACATTGAAAAATATCTTGAAAAGCCGCGCCATATTGAAGTTCAGGTTATGGGCGATGGCGCAGGAAATGCAATTCACCTTGGTGAACGTGATTGTTCGTTACAACGACGCCATCAAAAGGTTTGGGAAGAAGCAACCTCACCCGCTTTAGATGATGAAGCTCGCCAAAAAATTGGTAATATCGTTGCCAAAGCCTGTGCTGGTCTTGGCTATCGCGGTGCTGGCACCATCGAGTTTCTCTATGAAAATGGTGAATTCTATTTCATTGAAATGAATACACGCCTACAAGTTGAGCATCCAGTTACCGAAGCTATCACTGGTATAGACCTTGTGCATGAACAAATTCGCGTTGCATCAGGCAATGGTTTATCCGTTACCCAAGATGAGGTTCGTTTTTCAGGTCATGCGATTGAATGCCGTATTAATGCTGAGGATCCCCATAACTTTACGCCATCACCAGGTTTAATCACCCATTTTCATACTCCAGGTGGCTTGGGCATTCGCGTTGATTCGGGAGCCTATACGGGTTATCGCATTCCGCCTTATTATGATAGCTTGATCGGCAAACTTATCGTTCATGGTCGCAATCGTAAAGAATGCATGATGCGTTTACGCCGTGCGTTGGATGAATTTGTCGTCGATGGTGTAAAGACCACACTACCTTTGTTTATGGACCTCATTAAGAATGACGATATTGCCAAAGGTGACTATGATATTCATTGGCTAGAGAAATATTTAGCAAATAAAAATCCAGCTAAATAATTAGTTTTATATCAAGCAAAAAAAATTAGAGCAATTTGCATAGTCGTAACTATCAATTGCTCTAATTTTGTTTTTATCAGGTTCTATTCGTAAATGCGTTATACTTAAATCTCGTATTTATAGGTTAAGTGGTATAATCATGGATTATTTTAAGATTGATCCCGAAGACTTGCTTAACGCCTATGCTCAAGGCATTTTTCCAATGTCTGATGATGCAGATGATCCCGATATTTTTTGGGTAAAACCTAAAATGCGTGGTATTATCCCTCTTAACTCCTTACATATTTCACGCAGCCTTGCAAAATTTTTGCGTAAAAATCCTTTTGAAATTCGATTTGATACAGATTTCTTTGGAGTGATAAATGGTTGTGCCGAGGCCACGAAAGGCCGCGAAAATACATGGATAAATCAATCTATACGCGATGCATGCCATACACTTTTTTTAAATGGTTTTTGCCATACGGTTGAAGCGTGGCGTGATGATAAGTTGGTAGGCGGACTATATGGCATTTCGCTTGGCGGCGCATTTTTTGGTGAAAGTATGTTTTCACGCACGGACAATGCATCCAAAGCATGTTTAGTTGCTTTAGTTAACTTACTGCAAACCCATGGCTTTCAATTATTGGACACTCAGTTTTTAACTGATCATTTGGCAAGTATGGGGGCTATCGAAATTCCGCAAGAGGATTATGAAAAACTTCTTTTCACCGCCATTGAGCTTAAGAGTAAGTTTTAATTGACTTTTTTAAAAATTAGGCGGGTTGAATTAAATAGGACTTACGCTTATATAATTGCCACGGCTTAACCAAGCAATAGAATTAGGGTATATAGTGCTCCCATGGGAATTAATCTTGTAAAATTATGTGTTGGCGCTTCTTCAATTGAGGATTTACAGGCTTGGATTGACTTTAGAATGGATGAAAAGCGTTCTTTGGGAAAAGAAGCAAAACAAACCCATACCACACGGATGATCCCCAAGCGCAAAGATGAACTTCTTGACGGCGGCTCACTTTATTGGGTTATTAAAAATAATGTTCAATGCCGGCAAAGACTTATTGATATTCATGAATTTGTTGATGTTGACGGAATTAAAAGATGTGACTTGGTTTTAAAGCCTAAAATCATTGAGACACAATGGCAACCAAGACGCGCCTTCCAAGGTTGGCGTTATCTTGATGATAAAGATGCACCGCAAGATTTAACAGCCAATAGCCTAGCGGAACTACCTATAGAACTGCGCCATGAACTTGCCGAGCTTGGCTTGCTTTAGCTTTATTATAAAACCATTTATCATTAAGAGCTAGAATAGAGCATGTCACCAACTCATATGACAATGCTCTATGTGCTAGGGCTTAACTGACGTTAAGTCTTTCTCGTCTTATTTTGAATGCCTCATGCGCGGAATTTGACAAATCGACGCTAATTTCAACGCTACCATCTTCAAGATCTTTACGTTGTTGGTTGCGCCCATTGCGATAAAGCCAATCCAACAGCACCAATTCATTTGAATTTAAATGCAAACTAATGTGCTCTATTTTGCCAGATATGCGCTGTTCAATAAGCGTGGTCAGCTCATCAATACCAGTACCATCAATTGCTGATAGTGGAATGCTAGGTAAAATTGCCGTTTGGGCTGTTTGCTGCAACTGTTCTTGAGCCGCAACCTCTAGCCTATCCACCTTATTCCAAACTTCAATCACGCGTTTAGGGTCATCAACCTCAACACCAAGACCTTTAAGAATATCCAAGACATCTTGGCGGTGGATAGCATTATCTGGATCAGACATATCGCGGACATGAAGAATAATATCAGCTTCAATCACCTCTTCCAGAGTTGCCCTAAATGCCGCCACCAAATGGGTTGGCAAATTAGAAATAAAGCCCACCGTATCGGATAAGATAACCGTATCACCATGCGGAAACTTTATGCGCCGCAATGTTGGATCAAGCGTTGCGAATAGCATATCCTTGGCCAAAACATCAGCACCAGTAATGCGATTAAACAATGTTGATTTACCCGCATTGGTGTAACCAACCAATGCAACGACTGGATGAGGTGTCTTTTTACGTTTGGCACGATGCAATTCGCGTGTCTTGACCACCTTTTCAAGATCACGCTTTAAACGTGTAATTTTATCCTGTAATAAACGTCTATCAGCTTCGATCTGGGTTTCACCTGGCCCACCCAAAAAGCCGCCACCGCCGCGTTGCCGCTCCAAGTGAGTCCAACTGCGAACAAGACGCCCCTTTTGATAATTTAAGTGGGCAAGTTCAACCTGTAGCGTTCCTTCACGAGTGCGCGCTCGTTCACCAAAAATTTCAAGAATAAGACCAGTACGATCGATAACTTTACAATTCCAAGCTTTTTCAAGGTTGCGTTGCTGAACAGGCGTCAAACTATAATCAACAATTGCCAAGCCTATTTCATTTTCTGCTATAATTTCGCCAAGCTCATCCACCTTACCACTGCCAAGCAGGGTTGCAGGTTTAACCTGACTTAGCGTAACAGTCTGCTGCACCACTACATCAAGATCAATGGCTCGCGCAAGCCCCAAAGCTTCTTCAACCCGTGCAGATATACTGCGACTGGGCATATTTTCCGTTAGTCGATCTTCTTTTACCACCGGCACAACAACAAGACTGCGCATAGCTATGGGTTGATGATCTACTAATTTATGTTCAATAACTGTTTCTTTTTCCAAGGATAATCTTTTTCGCCTAGCGATGTTTGTGTTTTAAATTGGACAAAGCTTTTATTAAAAAACATTCCCAATTCAATCTTGATGATTATAAATGATAGTAACTCTTTATATATAAATTTAACTTGCACTTTTACAAGTGACCTCACAGCTGCTCAAGCCATATTGAGCCATATTTTAAGCTAAATAGCAATCAGCAAATAAAAAAGCCCCTGCTAGAAAACAAGGGCTTTTACATTCATCATAATTTTCTAAATTAGTTGGTTGGTACTTCTGACGAAGATGACGGTGTATTGAGTGGTGCAACTGTAGCTGGTGCATCAATACCTGTAGGCACGCCATTATTTGTTGGAGCAACTGGAGTGGGAGCACTGCTAGCTGGAGGAACATTGTCAAGAATTGATGTGGGAGTATGATTAGATACCGACTGTAATACTGTTAAGATGATGGACGTTAAAAAGAAACACCCAGCAAGAATTGCAGTAAAGCGGGTTAAGGCATTTTTTGTGCCACGTGCGGTCATAAAACCAGAACCACCACCTATACCAAGACCACCGCCCTCAGAACGTTGGATCAATATAACCCCAACAAGGGCAATAACAATCAGAAGGTGGATAACGATGACAACTGTCTGCATTGGTCCTGTCTTTCATGCAAGTTTGCCTCACTATAAATTGGGAGGCGGCTTTAATTATTATAACGAGAATAGGAATACTATCAGTATCCCCAATACATATCTTGCAGTGTGTACACGCAAAACAACAATAATCCAAGAAAAATATCAAAAAACTTGATAAGTTTCTTGGATTAACGTTGTTAATAGATAGCTAATAACAGCCTATCACTTTCGTCCAGCATTGCAAATTGCAAGAAAATCACCAGCTTTTAAACTAGCACCGCCGACAAGCGCGCCATTAACATTATCAACAGCTAGCAAAGTCGCCGCATTGTCAGGCTTCACTGAGCCGCCATAAAGGATGCGTATTTGATTGGCATTTTCGCCATAGCGCTTTACTAGAACATTGCGGATAAAGCCATGCATTTCCTCAACGTCAGCAATAGTTGGTATTTTACCAGTACCAATTGCCCAAACTGGCTCATAGGCGACGATCGTATCACTATCGCTAATTTTATCAGGTAGTGAACCAGCTAATTGGCTTTCAACTACTGAAAGTGCAGTACCATTTTCGCGCTCTTCTAACTTTTCACCCACGCAAACCACCGCGACCAAATTAGCACGGTGAGCAGCTTCCGTTTTTTTGCGGACAATTTCATCACTTTCATGGTGATATTCGCGCCGCTCCGAATGGCCAACAATTACAAAAGACGCACCTGCATCCTTAATCATCGGCGCGGAGACATCACCCGTATATGCACCAGTATCTAGCGTATGACAGTCTTGCCCACCTAAAGATAATACCTCACCCGACAAAATGTCATGGGCTCTAGAAATAAGTGTTGCTGGAACACAAATCAATGCATCAAAGCCACTACCCAGATCAGAACTTAAACCAACAGCGATAGCTCGCAACTCAGAGAGCGATTCGCTTGTGCCATGCATTTTCCAATTGCCTGCAATTAGCGGACGAATGGTAGTAGTCATTTTTTTCTCCCTTGGACCTTTTGCCAAATAGCGCAAATGGACTATGCTACGTCAGTGTGGATATGAGTTTAACCGTAAACCGCTACAATCATAAAAAGTAGACATATGATATCAGCTAATATTTTACTGTCTATGAATCATTTAAATTTCAATAAAGCCCAATTATGTTTTTGACACAAGGGCAGGCTATTATTTTTCTCAAAGCTTTTTTAATAATTGTTTATTTCAATCATCACAGCATGAAAATTGAGAGCTACATGAATTAATTTTCATCAAGTAAATAACTAAAGACAATTAAAATTGGATTATCAAATAGTATTTAAAGCAAAATCGAACTTTGATTTATTTAAATCTGCCCGTTAACGTGCCCCTCCTTCCATAAGAAAAATTAAATAAACCAATTTTTCGCAATCAAATCTTGTTTAGCTTAAAATATTCGCAGTAGTGAATTTTATACTTACTAAATGGGGGCATTGATTTTCAGATAAAAATCAATGCCCCTATTTTTTTAACTATTTTTTCGTTTAGCTTGCTTTTCTAGGCTCAACAAAGACATCGACTGTCGGAATTTCACCATGAAATTTCTCAATTTCAACAACTGCCGTTTGCCCGCAATTAGCTTGAGCCAATTTTGATGTAGCAATACCAGTCGTCAAATTATTAACATCACCGTAACGACAAAGGGTTTTTGCCTCACGTGGATTAGCTGGATCATACCACCCTCCCTCATTGATGCGGATAACACCAGGGCGAATAACATCGGTAATTTTAATGCCAACAAGAATTTGGCCGCGATCATTGAAAGCGCGAGCAATATCGCCATCTTTCAAACCACGCTCAGCTGCATCCTTGGGATTAATCCAACAAGGCTCACGTCCACCAACCGCATATTCATCACGTAGTTTGGTGCCACATAATTGCGAATGGAGACGATAAATCGGATGATTAGAAGCAATATGAAGCGGATATTTGGTTGTAGGCCCATCCAAACGCTCAATTGGCTCCATCCATGTTGGATGGGGAGGACAATCATCATATTGCATTTTTTCAATATTAAGAGAAAAAATTTCAATTTTACCAGACGGTGTACCCAAGGCATTTAACAATGGGTCTTCACGGAATGCGCCATAACGAACAAATTGTTTTTGAGCGTCTTTAATTGGAAAACCAAGAGCCTCATCACTTTCCCAAAACACATCAAAAATCGGCATTTCCATACCTTTGGCACGAGATTCAATGCGAGCTGCTTCATAAAAGTTACGAATCCACTCCATTTCTGTTAAGCCCTCAGTAAATTCCTGACGCTTACCTAATCGCTCGCAAATATCTGCAAGGACATCAAAATCTGCGCGAGCCTCATACATGGGTTCTACAAGTTTTTTCATAGGAACAATATGGCTAAGGCCATAATCGCCCATTTGCTCTATATCATTGCGTTCATAGGATGTTGTCACGGGCAAAACAATATCTGCGTGACGAGCTGATGCGGTCCATTGAAAATCTTGAACAACAAAAGTATCAAGTTTCTTCCAAGCCTCAACCATTTCATTACGATCTTGTTGGTGAGAAAATGGATTGCCACCCGCCCAATAAACCATATGCAATTCGGGTAAAACAATATCAGAACCGTTATATTTAATTGTTTTACCTGGATTAAGCAGGGATTCGACAACACGACAAACAGGAATAGCATTCGACTTTGGTTGGCAAGCCGAATTGGTTGCCCCGGGGGCGCATCCTGGGGGCAATTCAGTTAAAGGTGCCGCAGGACCATCAGTAATACCGCTAAGGATTGGACCGGTTGCAGTTGGAGTACCGGCACTACAATAGTGATAACTAAAGCCAAAACCTCCGCCAGGCAGACCAATTTGACCTAACATGGAACACAAGGTGACTAACATCCAGTGAGCTTGCTCGCCATGGTGTTGACGTTGAATTGACCAACCTGCAGCAATCATCGTACGATTCTTGGCAAAGTCGCGTGCTAAATCTTTGATAGTTGCAGCATCAATACCGCAAATTTCTTCAGCCCATTCCGCGGTTTTCGCAGTGCCATCAGTTTTACCAATTAAATAGTCCAAAAATTGTTCAAAACCAACGGTATATTTTTTTAAAAAGGCTTCATCATGCAGCTTTTCAGCGTAAAGGGTGTGGGCGATACCAAGCATCATAGCAACATCGGTTTGCGGACGCGGTGCGAGCCACTCACCTTCTAAAAACTGGCAAGTTTCTGTTTTGATAGGATCAATACAAATAACCCTAATACCAGCTTTCTTAACCTCTTCCAAACCAACAAAACCACCATGATCTGGTACAAGCCAACCAATCTGATTAGTGTTGACTGGATTACAGCCCCAAAACACAATGGTTTTAGTATTTTCTTTTACAACATCCCAAGATGTGCATTGTTCATATACCTCTAGCGAACCAACGACATGTGGCATAATCACTTGCGCGGCTCCCGTAGAGTAATCACCAAGAGAATTAACAAAACCACCTGTTAATTTAAGCATACGACGCAATAATGTACGGCAGTTATGGAACTTCCCAACGCTTTTCCAGCCATATGAACCGCCAAAAATACTGGTAGGGCCATATTTTTCACGAACGCGTTTTAACTCCGCCGCAACCAAATCTAAAGCTTTATCCCAACTAACGCGAACAAAATCACCTGTCCCTCGTCCTGCTGGATCAGCGCCGGGCCCCTGCTCTAGCCAAGCACGACGTACCATGGGGTATTTAATCCGTGAGGGCGAATAAATCGAATCCATCATACCTTGTAACATCGGAGTTGGATGGGGGTCCTTTTCCCAAGGGATTACTTCTATCAACCGACCATTTTCAACTTGACCGCGAAAGACACCCCAATGGCTTGCAGACATTGTGAGTTTGTTTGCGGCTTGTGCTAAAGCCCCACGCGTAAACAATGCACCACTTGTTGTGCTTAACATTGCAAGCACTGCCGCACTTTTTAAAAATGAGCGACGGTTTAATGAAGTTTTTGTAACATTTTTATTGTCGAATGACATGGCATTCTCCTAATGTATTACTATATTTTCAGCCTGTAAATGGCTGTTTAATGAAGATAAATAGACTACTAGCAATGCCAATAGTTCAGCATAAAAGCTTGCATTAGCCTTTTCTCCTACAGCATCGCCCATCGCTGGAACCCAACTCATAAGGCGATCGACCAGATTTACGATAAAAGGACTATTTTGTTGCCGTAGTGCTTCGGCTAATGCAGCAAGTTCCAAAGCTAAATGATCCGCTGGCTCTTTACAGTTAGACGCAACGGACACGTCCAAGGCACCCAATATATTTAGCATTTCAACATAAGGCTGTTGAAATAGACGGCCTTGGGCATCCTTATAATAGCTTTCATAAGGAGGAACGGTATTGGGACCAGCAAAACCATCAAATAGTGCAACATATTGCCTTGAAAGTAAGTGCTGTAAAGCTTCAGGCGAATTAGATTGCAAACATTTGGTTAAAGAGCCAGTTAGTTTAGTTGCATTAAGACTGAGGCCTAGCTCTTCCAGAAATTCTGAAAGAGCATTGGTTTGATATTCAGCCAAAAGCTTTATATTTGGAGGGGCAATTAACAGATTAGAGAACCAATCCAAGATTGCAGCCCCCACCAAACATTCTTGTGCTTTTGCCTCTTCGCTATTATGGCAACCATTTTCGGTTAGCAAAGCAGTCATTAATGGGTGCTCCCACTTTCGTTGACATCTTTAGAATGATTTTGCAAATAACCAAGTAATAAACGATATTGATCTGGTGTCAGTGATGTGTACCGCTTCATCGCGTTCAAATTACCAATCCATTGGTTTGCCAAAAGATGATCCGCTTGTGGTAGCGCATGACATACACCACAACTAGAATTAAACATATCAGATGAATAAGCCCACATATTAGAAAGTGATGTATTTAGTCCCTGATTGGTTGTCCATAATTCCAAGTTTACGGGATACCAAGTCTGGTTAGTTTCTGCGTCAATATCAGCTGCACCGCGACTATAAGCTGCTATGGCTTTATCACCTAAGACGGCATACATAATGCGTTGGCCCTTTAGCGCATAAACTACTGACGGCGCACCATCCATTTGCCAACCATCAAGGCGAACTTTAATCTTATCACCTTTACGGTCAACCACGGTAAGCTTAGCTGTTGCAAGTAGTTTTCCATCTTCATCACCATTACCATTTTCGTCTAAATAAAATGGCTTGGTATTGACCGTATATAAAATATCAGCCTGGGCAACTTCATTGTCTGACGAGGTTGGCAGAACTGCATTTACCTTTGAAGTTTGCTTTAGCATAACAATTTGCGGTGTGCGGTTAGGCTCTGGTTGCCCTGGAGCTGGAAGATCAACACCTGGAATGGTTTTTAAATAGGCTGCCATAGCGCGTAAATCAGCATCTGGAAGTTGTTTTGTATTTTCGATAACTTCGGCCATATCTCCACCCGCAATCTTATTGATGGGGCTTTTTCCAGTTTTCAAGTAGCTGACAATGGAATTCTCAGGCCAGAATTTAATACCTGTCTCATCTTGGCTTATATTGGGAAAATGTCCCTTGCCATCTGGAGTTGGTCCACCACCATAGCGTAAGTCACTTTTAATTACACCCATAAAATTACGAGTCGAATGGCATTCGGCGCAATGCCCTGCACCTTCAACAAGATAACGACCGCGCTCAATTAATATTGCATCAGCCTTATCTGAAGCTGTATTTTTTTCAGGCGCTAAAGGCTGACCGTCAAGAAATGCAAGCCGCCATACACCGACACCGCGGCGCATAGTGAATGGAAATTTTAACTCGTGACCAGGAGCTTGTCCGGCCACTGGTTCTAAAGACTGTATGTAAGCAAACATATCACGCACATCATTAGCGGTGAGCCGTTGATACGAAGTGTAAGGAAATGCTGGATATAAATTTTGTCCATCTGGCATTATACCATTTGGGCCAACACCTTCACGAACAGCTTTGGTAAATTGGGCAAGTGTCCAATTGCCGATACCATCTTTTTTATCGGGCGAAATATTCGGCATATAAAAGCGACCGAATTCGGTGTCTAGTGCACGTCCACCGCCCAATTTTAAATGATTTTCTTGATTTGGTGTAGCGTGGCATGTAGCGCAATCGCTTGCAACAAAAACAACACGCCCATTTTCTAAATCTGGCGATGATTCATCCGCAACATCGCGAGTAGGATGGGTAAGTGACCATGTTATTGGTGATGTTAGGACAAAAAAGCCGATAACCCCTAATATAATAAGGGCTAAAAGCCAGCGGGTAAGCTTTTTCATGTTTTGGGCGTCCTTCTTTACGACATTGAAGCCGGGTTAAGAACCTCCCTCTTCTCAACTCTGCATAAATAGAAATAGACAAAAGTAAATTTACTATGCTGTAAGTTGTAGAACCATTTTGATTTATAGACAAGTAAAAATCTAAAAAAAATTAAAATTTTTAAATACAAAACTAAAAATAATTAAAAATACTAAAAGTGTTGTATATATAAACTATATAACGGTAAATATAAAAAATTTTTATACTTAAATTTAAATAGAATTAACAAATTTAAATCTTCAAACAAAAAAATAAAACTTGATTTTATTGTTCAAGATATTTCAAGAAATACCAACCAAACCACATTTGCATGCAATCGAGCGCTACTTTTGAGTTGCCTTTGATCAATTCTATACAAATAAAAATCAATCGACAAAATGACTTGAATCAATTTTTATGCAAATATATTAGAAAAAATAAATGTTACGGTGAATAATAACCCGACAATTAAGCTAGCTCATGATGCAAGATGCTTAAATTTCCAATCGCAAGCAAATTTAGCTTGAGGGCTAAAGGCATTTAAAGTCTTACCGAAAAAATACCTTTGGCATTCAAATTTTAATTGCAATTTAGCGGGATAAAGATATTTTGTTGCGACTGATAATAGGAAAATCTGACAATCACATTGATTTGCATGATAAGATTATTTAAATTGCACCATTATTTATGATGAGCCTTTCAAAAGGCTATTTCGAAACAGGGTTTTTAAAATGTATAATGTAACGCGCCTATTGACCTTTGGGGCTGCAATTTTTTCATTTGGTATTTTGGGTGGTTGCGTAACCAACACTAATGACGGATCTGGCAAAATCATAAAGCCTTTTACACCAAAAGCTTCATTAACTACGCCAGCCGCACAAGCCTGCATCAATGCTGCAGCGAATAAATACTATTTACCCACCAAAGTGATTAAAGCGCTTGATTCTGCAAAGGCACAAGATGGATCGACAGTTTTAACTTTGAAGGTAGATTTGCGCGATGCACGATGTGTGATTAACAGCAACGGCTCCGTTCGTTCCGTAGTTGATACAAGCCCTAAAAGCGCCGACCAAATAGAAGCTGAAAAGGCAGCAGCTGAAGGGCGCATTTTATAAGCCCTTTATTTAATATGACGCTGCCTTATTATAGCTAGAAACTAAAAGACAGACAGATATCAGAACCTTATTTGTATAAGGTTTTGATCTACTGTTTCGATAGAAAAATAGAAATAATCCTGAAGCATATTTGTGGTAATCATAGAAGTTGATTGCTAGTGATATATAATGTGATACAACCGAGTTAAGGTGGAAAAACCAAGGTCTAATACATCAAAATGGTCTATTTTGCATGTTGATTGGTGACAAATCAACATTGTTGGTGTATCGACAGCAAAAATTATATGCTGGAGAATTTTGATATGACACATAGCCCCCAATATAAACGGATTTTGCTAAAGGCATCGGGCGAGGCATTAATGGGGGGGCAGAGTTTCGGTATTGATGTATCTGTAGCGGATAGAATCGCAGCAGACATAAAAGATGCTCGCGATCTAGGAGTGGAAGTTGCTATTGTTATTGGCGGTGGAAATATCTTCCGCGGTGTCGCTGTTGCGTCACGTGGTGGTGATCGCGTAACTGGCGACCACATGGGGATGCTTGCAACAGCAATCAATTCTTTAGCCTTGCGAACATCTTTGACAAAAATTGGTGTTGATGCTGTTGTGCTTTCGGCTATTGCTATGCCTCAGATTTCTGAAAGCTTTTCACAGCGTAAGGCTATGGCTTACCTTAACTTAGGTAAGGTTGTGATTTTTGCTGGTGGTACTGGTAATCCATTCTTCACAACCGACACCGCTGCCGCGCTTCGCGCAGCAGAAATTGGTGCCGATGTGCTTTTAAAGGGTACGCAAGTTAATGGTATTTATACCGCAGATCCCAAGCTAGATCCAAATGCAACTCGTTTTGATCATTTAACCCATGATGAAGTTTTGCAGCGCGGTCTATCTGTTATGGATACGACAGCGGTTGCTTTAGCCCGCGAAAATAATATTCCGATTATTGTTTACTCAATTCACAATCGGGGCGGTCTTGCTGATGTACTCCGTGGAGAAGGTCAATATACGTTAGTTTCGGATGAAGTTTAAAACATCTAGCCTAGAAATTTAAGGAGAGTAAAATGAGTGACGCTATAAATATTGACGACCTTAAGCGCCGCATGGAAGGCGCCGTATCTTCTTTTAAACATGAGCTAGGAGGCTTGCGAACTGGTCGTGCATCTTCCAGCCTCTTGGAACCTATTACGGTTGTTGCTTACGGTTCAGCTGTTCCAATTAATCAGGTGGCAAATATTTCTGTGCCTGAACCACGTATGCTGTCAGTATCTGTTTGGGACAAAACCATGGTTGGTGCAGTAGAGCGTGCAATCCGCGATTCTGGTCTTGGTCTTAATCCAATTACCGATGGAACAAACCTTCGCATTCCCTTACCTGAGCTCAACGAAGAGCGTCGTCGTGAATTGGTAAAGATTGCCCATCAGTATGCAGAACAAGCTAAAGTAGCCAGTCGTCATGTGCGCCGCGATGGTATGGATGCATTAAAAAAAGCAGAAAAAGATGGCACTATTGGTCAAGATGACACTCGCTCTTTATCGGAACGCGTCCAAAAAATGACCGATGATACCATCTCAGAGATTGATAAGATTTTAGCGACTAAGGAAGCTGAAATTATGCAAGTTTAAGTTATTAACTTTAACTTATTATACTATTTTAATGGGTGGATATTATAAGTTTTAAAATTTAAGCGGTGGTCAAGTTAAAGGATAGGCTTGCACCACGGCTTTAATTTTAATGATAATATGGTTTTAATAATTGTTCGAGTATTAAATTTTCATATTATAATTTTAATATGCTCAATATCGGTCACTGTTTTTACTTCAGCTTATATCTTAATGTATAAAAAACAGCCTGATTGGAGTATTATTCACCTGCCCTTGCTATTTTATTTCTTATAAAATCTAAAATATTCAAATTCTTACATCTGTATATTTACAAAAAAGGTTATACCGTGCCAAGTCCCAAACATATAGCTATTATAATGGATGGAAACGGTCGGTGGGCCAAGGAAAGGAAGCTTCCGCGCGTAGCCGGCCATAAGGCTGGCGCAGAGACTCTTCGTAAAATTGTCGATCACGGTGACAAGATCGGTATAAAATGGTTAACATTTTTTGCATTTTCATCTGAAAATTGGTCACGCCCCAAAGATGAAGTGAGCCATCTTCTTTCTCTTTTAAAATATTTTATCCGTAGCGATATCAATAAGCTAAAGGCTAATAACGTACGCGTTCGGATTATAGGAGATCGTGACGGGCTGACCGCCGATATATTGTCTCTGTTAGAAGAGGCAGAAAAAACAACAGCCACAAATAATGGTTTGAATTTCGTTGTTGCATTTAATTATGGTAGTCGCAATGAGATTACACGCGCTGTAAAAAAGCTAGCAGAGCAAGTGAAGAAAAATATAGTACAGATTGAAGAAATAACTGAAGAACTCTTTACATCGCATCTTGATACTTTTTTTATGCCTGATCCAGATCTTATTATTCGTACAAGCGGCGAGATGCGCTTATCCAACTTTTTGCTTTGGCAAGCAGCTTATGCGGAATTAAGTTTTGTGCCGTGTTTTTGGCCAGATTTTTCCAGCGCAGATTTTGATGCAGCGATAGAAAACTATCAAAAACGCGATCGTAGATTTGGTGCCGTTTTACAAAATGATTTGATCCCTTGATTGAAATTGGATAAAGAAGATATAAGTTGAAGAACTCAATCGATAATCTATCCAATGATAATGTTCTAATTTCTTCTATGGGGAGAAAAACATTAGGATTATATGCCGAGGATAAAGAAGGGGCATAAGTAATATGCAAGCTCAATTTGTGTTATGCGGTGATGTTTAATGTCTAATTTACAGACCCGAATAATTACGGCTATAATCTTCGCGCTAATAACGCTTGTAGTTACCTTTTTGGGGGGCGTTTGGTTCTCTGTTTTTGCTTTTGTAATTGGCTTTGCAGTGCTGTATGAATGGCAGACAATTAGCAAGGTGAAGCAAAACAATTTAACAACGATGTTGGGCTGGTTATTTTATAGCATAATTTTTATCCTCGTTCTGTTTAAATTTGATATTTCATATATCTTTTCAGCAACAATATTATTTGCAATAATTTTAGCTTTTGCGTCACGGCAAAACGCAGGCTGGGTTGCGGGTGGCTTCTTATATGGTCTAGTCCCCGCTCTTGCACTCACATTATTGCGCGGCGATGAGCAAATGGGGTTTGGTGCAATTATTTTCCTATTTGCAATTGTATGGGGCACAGATATTGCGGCCTATTTCAACGGACGTGCACTTGGAGGGCCAAAACTTGCCCCAAGGTTTTCCCCCAATAAAACGTGGTCTGGTGCAGTTGGTGGCGCAGCTATAGGTGTTGCAGGTGGTGTATTAGTAGTGCTGCTATTGATTAAAAATTCACTAGTAATCAATATCGCGCCAACAGATTTCTGGGTACCTTTATTGGCGCTTATGCTTTCAATTGCTTCACAAGCTGGTGACATAGGTGAATCTTGGGTTAAGCGGTATTTTGGTGTTAAAGATTCAAGCAACCTACTCCCTGGCCATGGTGGTTTTATGGATAGAGTTGATGGTTTAGTTGCTGCTGCCGTATTATTATATATTATCGCCGCACTTTTTGCAGATCCAAGAGCGCCGGCGAATCTTTTCAATTTACTGTAAAGTTTGTAAATTATGATATCGTTGCGTCATAAATATTATGAATAATTTGTCCATCCGAAGAGAGGAAGTTTTATGAAATTACCCGTTCTTTTAGCTATTGGCAGTGCTTTTATAATGCTAAGCGGTTGCAGTAGTAACTCATCATCAGCCTTATTAACCAATAATGAAGCAAATGAAACCACCGGCTATTGGTATCTTGGCGATAATGGTCAGCGTCAATGGCGCACCTTTACTAATGAACCCAATAGCCAAGATAACGCTGTTAAAAATACAACAACCGGTATTCGTCCTTTTGGTAATGGTTCTGGTCGATAAATTTTCAATATAACTTTAAAAGTGCTAAGTTTTACATCATATATATCCAAGGATAAAAATTATAATCATCCTCCTTATTTGGAGGATTGTTCCATATATTTTATTCTAGTTTTTTAAGGTAATTTTCGCTTGATGACAAAAAAAATAAAGATTGCCATTGTTGCAGGTGAAGAATCTGGTGATTTACTTGGCGCGGATCTAATCGAGGTTTTGAAAAAAAAGATAAGTGGACAAATTGAACTCATCGGTGTGGGTGGGCAACACCTTGAAAAATTTGGTTTAAAAAGCTTATTTGACCCTGAAGATATTGCACTTATGGGAATTACTGCAGTTTTAAAGCAATTGCCGAAACTGTATTCGCACATTAAGAAGTTAGCTCAGTTTTTAGCAGACCAAAATCCTGACTGTTTAATCATTATTGATAGTCCAGATTTTACTCATCGTGTTGCTAAACGCGTACGCGCTTTAAATCCTTCAATTCCAATTATCAAATATATAGCCCCATCTGTTTGGGCATGGCGTCCGCAGCGCGCTAAGGAAATGCGCAGTTATATTGATCACGTCCTAGTTATTTTGCCTTTTGAACCAAAAGTAATGGAAATGCTTGATGGCCCACCTTCAACCTATGTTGGTCACCGGTTACTCTCATCCGCTTCTATCAACGATGTGCGACAGTTCCGTCAAACTAGGGTAACGGATGGAAAAAAACACGTTATTATTCTGCCTGGATCACGTCGTTCAGAGGTTCGTGCACTAATGCCAGACTTTGGTAGAGCAGTAAATGAACTATCGCAACGGGCGGATAATATTCGTTTTATATTGCCAACTCTGCCGAAAATTGAAAAAGAAGTGAGACAATTAGTATCTGAATGGGCTGTCAAACCCGATATTGTTGTTGGAGATGTTGAAAAATGGCAAGCATTTAAACAAAGTGATGTTGCCCTTGCTGCATCAGGTACTGTTTCATTAGAGCTTGCTTTATGTAATATCCCCACCGTTTTAGCTTACCGCGCCGATTGGTTTTCTAAAATGGTTGTACTACCGAAAATTACAATATGGTCAGCCGCATTACCTAATATTATCGCTGATGAACCTATTGTTCCTGAATATTTCAATGAATACATAAAGGTAGGAATGCTAGCAAGGCAGGTCGAAAGACACATGCATGATGGCCCTGCACAAAACGCTCAATTACTTGGCTTTAAAAAAATTTATAATATTATGAAAACAGAGCAGCCTTCAGGAGAAATTGCAGCTAATGTGATAATGAATTTTTTAAAATTGTAAGTTTGGTGTGGCATTCCTAATACCAATATTACAATTTTTTTAAATTAAACGCCATTGCTCTACAACAGCGTTTAATTATCATTAGCTAAAGTTTTATATAAAGCCAGCATTCTACATTTTCCACAACAACACGGATCGTTGATGGCTTAGGCAAAGCTAAAATACATCAGACTTAAATCTATTTTGGGCTATCTTCTTGTCTAATCCAACGACAAACCAAGTGAGCACCCGGACCACATCCTAATGAATCAACTAAAAACGGACCAAGCAATTTTATTTCGTTTTCTAATGTATATGGAGGATTGACTATAATCATTCCGGTACCATCCAAACTAGCAATGGATGATTGCTTGCGAATATGCAATTCTAAACGCAATATTTTGGGAATGCCTGTTTCATATAGCTGGTTACAAAATTTATTTACACTATTGAAATTTTTAACTGGATACCAAAAAGCATAGATACCATGTGAAAAACGCTTATTAGCCCTTACTAACCCATCCACTAATCGTTCAAATTCACCTTCTAATTCAAACGGAGGATCCACTAATACTAAACCACGTTTTTCTTTTGGTGGCAATTGCGATCCAAGTGCTAGCCAACCATTAAGATTTATGATCTTCGTTTGAAAATCACCATCAAAATGTGATTTTAAAATTCTATAATCATCGGGATGCAACTCTATCGCAGTCAAGCGGTCTTTTTGCCGCAAAAGCTTACGTATAAGTATAGGTGAGCCAGGATATTTTTGAAGAGTACTTTGCTGATTATTTAATTCTGCAATAATATCTAGCCATGGTTTCAATAAGGATTCGATATCAGGATCTATATCCTTATTAATAATCCTACCTATACCATCGCGCCATTCGCCTGTTTTTTGTGCGCGATCATCACTAAGCTTATAAAGACCAATACCAGCATGGGTATCAAGGACACGAAAAGCTTGATCTTTCTTTTTTAAATATTCAATAATGCGAGTAACAACAATATGCTTGAAAACATCAGCAAAATTTCCAGCATGATAAATATGGCGATAATTCATTTTTACTCATTAAAATTTTTGGGTTTATAATAAACCAATATATAGAAAAATATGGAATTTTTAGCATCTGATTAATTGATTTTAAATTAACTTGTTATGGCATTATAAAAAATCAAAGCAATGATACAAGCTTATTTCGTTAATTATCAATACCGTAAATCAACGACGGTTGTAGTTTCATTGCTGCGAAATAACATTCTACTATAATTCCATTCAGTTCCTTGCTTGGCGCCTACAATCAAAACAACTCCACTACCCTTCGGTCCTGAAAGTGGAATGGACATATCAATCATTCCCTGTTCATTTGGAGTAGGCATATTACCACCTACAAAAAAACCCGGCTCAATAGGCTCTCCTATTAAAGCGATAATCTCGCTATTTTTTTGTGCGGTTTGTAAGCCTAGCATATAAGGCTCAGATTTTTTTACTGCACCTACAACAAAATAGATAACAACGCAAATTACTAAAACAAAACCACCTATACAGCCAAGAATAATTGATAGTGGCAAAAACCACCCCTTATTTTTTGCCCACCAACCAAGCTGCTCAACATGAGACATTACAAGAGTTCCTATTGTCAATTAAAGTACTAATAAATGGGCAATAAACTAATATGATAAATATTGTAAGATACTATTTGATAATTAACTAGCGTTTTATCATTTGATCTATTCCATTATCCTACATGCATTGAATATTGACATAATACTCAATGCATATAGTCGGATTGAATTAAATTAACTGCTTTTTTGCGCTAGAATAAGTTGGCCCGCAACGGGATTTTGTTGTTCAAGACGCACTACAATATTTTGACAGTCAATAACGGCTAGACCATTACTATTTAAAGTTTTTTTGATATAATCTTCGCTATGAGCAAAACGTTGAAAAGGCCCAACCATAAAAGGCCGGCCGGAAAAAGTTGCATTATCAGATGTCTCACTTGAAAAGCCAAAAATGCCATCATCTTCTAAATGCTCTGCAACATTTTTGAAAAAATCATCAAGTTGCCCCATATAAGGTAGAACATCGGTTGCTACAATTAAGTCCCATTTTTGTTCGCCTGCTTGACTTAAAAAACCTACTGCATCGCCCACAAATAATTTATCATAGTCACCTTTTTCATAGGCAATAGCAACCATATTTTCAGAAATATCAATACCTGTCTTTTCTTTAGCCATATCATCAAGTGCATCAGCAGATAAGCCAGTACCGCAACCAAGATCAAGCATATGCTCAAACATGAAATCGCCATCCAACACTTCAATCAAACGCTCACGTAATTGCAATGGCACATCATATTGTAATTGATCGACCAGAATCATATCAAACACATCGGCATGCTGATCAAATAATGTTGCAACATAGGCTTTTGGAGCATTTTGTGGCACTTCACCCTTGCCCATAGCAGCAAGCCGCACAGATGCGCCAGCATGATCATCAGGATCAAGTTCTAAAGCATGGCGATATGCAATGGCTGCACCATCAAAATCACCGGATTTTTCTAAACTTAAACCACGATTATAAGCTTCTTCAAGGGCGTCTTCGTCAATCATCTATTAATTCTTTCCGTTGCGACAAATGCCGCGCAATTATAGTACAAGCCATAAGCTGAATTTGATGAAATAGCATCAAAGGCAACACAACAGCACCGATATTTATGTGGCTATAGCTTGAGAATATAGCATTTGCCATAGGGGCACCACTTGCCAAACTCTTTTTTGATCCGCAAAACATGATTGTTATACAGTCGGGTTCATTGAATTTGAATAATTTAGCTCCCCACCATGTAATCATCAATACTAAAAACAATAAAATAATATCAAATCCAACCATTACCATAAGATCGTGCCACGACGTGTTTGACCATAATTTTTGGGTAACAGCCTCGGAAAAAGCTAAATAAACAACCATAACAATCGAACCTCGATCAACGATAGACGTTAAAGTTTTATGACTATTTAAAAAACTCCCTATAAAGCGCCGGCATATTTGACCTGCAACAAAAGGCAATAAAAGCTGTAAGATAATGCTTAAAAAGGCGTCAAATGAAATACCCGTCCCGGAATACGCTTGAAGTAAAAGCCCAACCAAAAAAGGAGTAACAAACATGCCCAAGATATTTGAAGCTGAAGCCGAAACAATAGCAGCAGGTACATTGCCGCCAGCAATAGAAGTAAAAGCAATAGACGATTGTACCGTTGAAGGCAGCACACATAAATATAGAATGCCTGCATAAAAAATAGATTGCTTTAATGAAGGGATAAGCCAACCTGCCATAAGACCAAGAATGGGAAAAAGTACAAATGTCGATAAAAATACCATTAAATGCAGGCGCCAATGGGTTATGCCAGCAATAACTGCCTCACTCGACAAACGAGCACCATGCAAAAAAAATAACAGAGCAACAGCACACTTTGTGGCCAGTGAAAACCATTCTTGCCCTTGCCCACTTACAGGCATAAAACTGGCAAAAATAATTGTTGCAATTAATATGGTCAAAAATTTATCAGGCAAAAACCGCGCCACAAATCACCTCATTGCGGAAAAGAGTAAGTACAAAAAATGTGTAATGAAATTCAACCGCTTTTATTTCATATATTTTTTCAAGAACTAATAACGTTAAGTGAATAAAACATATAGGGGCAAAATAGTTGTGTTTTAAATTTATAAACCAGTTTCTTGTTGCTCTTCCAAACCACGAATAAAACGTTTTGAATTTTGCTGATATAATTGGGCTGAAGCTGTATTTTTTGCAATTTCATCTTCAGTTAGGGCGCGTTTCAACTTAGCCGGAGCACCAAGTATAAGCGAATTTGCTGGAAACACTTGACCTTCGGTGACCAATGCACCTGCTCCAACAATCGAATTTTCTCCGATTTTTACATTATTCATGATGATTGCACCCATGCCAATTAGAGTATTATCACCAATTATACAGCCATGAATGATCGCGCGGTGACCAATAGTGCAATTACGCCCGATAGTAACCGGAATTCCTTTGTCGGTATGGATAATAACACCATCTTGCACATTTGATCCCTCGCCTAAAATAATAGGTTCATTATCACCACGCAAAACGGCACCAAACCAAACACTTGCAGAATCGTGAATAATGATATTGCCTATCAAATCTGCACTGTTTGCAATGAAACTAGTTTTTTTTTCAATAATATTAGGTTTGTGTCCGTCAAGAACATAATTGGTCATTTCCATCCCCTTTTATTCGGTAATTACCAAACTTGAACAATTGAAAAAGTTCAAATTAAAGCTAAGCTTTTAATGCACACTGCCACTCTTAATAATATATCGAATTGACATATCGGCGCGTTACATAAGCTTCATACTGGTTTCATGATAAGTCTTTTCAAATCATTATAAAAGTCAAAAGGGTGAATTATTTAAGCCGTTAAACTTTATGTGATAATTTTAGCAAAATTGGTTTTTCAAAAGATCTTATAGCGCAAATATTTTTAAGCCCTTAGTTTTGTTGAGGCATATCTGCGCTAAAAGAAGCTTATTACAAAATTTATTATGATTAAAAATTAAAAAATGCTAGCAACTAAAAATAACATGCCAGCTAGCAAAAATGCCATAATGCCAATAGTTGTTTCCATAACCGTCCAAGTTTTAAATGTTGTCTTTTCATCGATTTCAAGAAAACGACTAACCAGCCAAAAACCCGAATCATTTACATGGCTACAAACAACCGAACCTGCTGCAACAGCAATTACCGTCGCAATGATTTGAAAACTATTATAGCCAGAGTTAAGCACCGCTGTTTCAATTAAACTAGCAGCTGTCGTAAGTGCAACCGTTGCCGACCCTTGAGCAATACGCAAAATTGCTGCCACAACAAAGCCGGCAACAAAAACAGGTAACCCAATAGAGGATAAAGAGCCTGCAAGGGCGTCGCCAATACCACTTGCTCGCAAAACACCACCAAACATGCCGCCTGCCCCAGTAATGAGAATGACACCGCAAACAGGCCCAAGGGCAGAACCAAGCATTTTTTCAATATCAACACCGCTTAAACCGCGTAAATATCCAAGCTTGTAAGATGCAAATAAAACAGCAATAAGCAGTGCGACAGGTGTTGACCCAATAGTGGTTAAAACGCCAAACCAATAACCCGTGCCTTCAATAACCCCAGCTGATTTTAAGGTAGTTAACCCCGTGTTCATGAATATAATCACGAGGGGAATGAGCAAGACAACAACAATAGTTGCAGCGCTTGGTGGATTTTTATATTCTATTTCTTTGCCACCTGACAATAAATCAGGCACCGGAAAAACATAGCGTTTGCCAACAAAAAGCCCAAATAAATAAGATGTCACATACCATGTCGGAATAGCGATAATAATACCTATAATAGTTAAAAGGCCAATATCGGCATGAAGAAATGAAGCTGCAGCTACTGGTCCAGGATGAGGTGGCACAAAGACATGCATTACCGAAAATGCACCTGCGGCAGGAATTGCATAGCGCAAGATTCCACCGCCCAGGCGCTTTGCAACGCTAAAGACAATAGGCAGCATGACAATGAGGCCTGCGTCAAAAAATATAGGAAACCCGAATAAAAGCGATGCAACTCCAAGGGCAAGCGGCGCCCTTTGTTCGCCAAAGCGGCTAATGAGTGATTCAGCCAATGCATGCGCACCGCCAGAACCTTCAACCATGCGCCCCAACATTGCACCAAGACCAACCAATAGAGCTACGCCGCCTACAGTTGCGCCAAAGCTTGACGTTAATACCTCAACAATTCGATTTGAGGGAATTTGCGTAGCAAACGCAGTTGCGATACTAACAATAATTAAGGCAAGGAAAGCATGAATTTTTAATTTTATGATGAGAACCAAAAGAACCAAAATGGCAATCGCTGTAATGAGCAACAATTCTGGTGCACCAAGGGTTTGCACAAAATCTTTCAACATTGATCATCGCCCCCATCATAATCTATAGCTTTCAAGATTTCATCCGTAATTTCTTCAGGGCTGCCAGATATAGAAAAACGTTCGCCCGACTCATCATCTTGCAAAGATTCTAATATTGCATATTGTGAATCGAGCAAGGATGCAGGCATATAGTCATGTTGGCGGTGCGAAATTCGTTCTGCAACCAAAGTTTCAGGGCCATAAAGCTCTGCGAAAAATATATTGGCATGTTGTGTTTGCCGCAATATATCACGATAAATACGCTTTAAAGCAGAACAGGTAATAATGGTATTTTTACCATTCTGCGCATTTTTATCAATAAAATTGCGTAGCAGCTCAAGCCATGGTTTCCGATCTTCATCATTAAGCGGTATCCCAGCCGCCATTTTATCTTTATTGGTTTTCGGATGGAATTCATCAGCTTCTGCAAATTGCCAATGGGTTTTATTGACCAATAATTGTGCGGTTGTTGTTTTTCCAACGCCCGATGGACCCATGACGACAATACCGATGGGCTTATCATTTGATTGCATTGCTACCTCCCCAAAAATGTTAACGTTTTCATTTTCAACACGAACATTTATGAAAAGCATCTTTTTAATCAATATACCAGAAGTATTTCAGTTGAAATTATACTTCCCACATAACAAAAAGTTAGTTTAAAAAGGTTATAGAAAAATGTGAGCCAAATTATTAATCGACAGTCTGCAAAAATTTTTGCACGAGCAAAAAAACTCAATAAACATTATATTATTGAGATTTTTTATTTAATAATGAAACCATTAGTTCTGTAAGAAGCCAACAATGTCGCGTACAGATTTCATTGTCTTTTCAGCAATTTCACTGGCGCGTTCCCCACCCTTTTTCAAAACCGCATCAATATAGGCAGGTTCATTATTAAGGCGACGTAAATTGGTGGCAATTGGTTCCAATTGGCTAACAGCCAAATCAGCGAGTTGCGGTTTAAATTCTGAAAACTGCTTGCCAGAAAACTCCGCTAAAACATCTTGTTTTTCTATGCCAGCAAGCGCTGCATAAATACCAACAAGATTATTAGCCTCTGGACGATCTTTTAAACCATCAACCAACTCTGGCAAAGGTTCCGTATCAGTTTTTGCCTTACGGATTTTTTTTGCAATGTCATCAGCTTTATCAATGAGGTTAATACGTGACATATCAGATGGATCCGATTTTGACATTTTTTTAGTGCCATCGCGTAATGACATAATACGCATGGACGTTTCACCAATAAGCGGTTCTGCCATTGGAAAAAACCCATTAACGCTTTTATCACCAACTTGCATATCAACACCTACATTGAGCTCGCCAATACGTGCCGAATAATCATTGTTAAATTTTTGCGCAATATCACGGGTAAGTTCTAAATGCTGTTTTTGGTCTTCACCAACAGGTACATGAGTTGCGCGGTAAACAAGAATATCTGCAGCCATCAGACTTGGATAAGCAAATAGGCCAAGCGATGCGTTTTCACGATCCTTACCTGCCTTATCTTTAAACTGTGTCATACGGCTCATCCAACCCATACGCGCAACACAATTAAAAACCCAAGCAAGTTCGGCATGTTGGTAAACACGACTTTGATTGAAAATAATATGCTTTTCAGGATCAATTCCCGAAGCAATAAAAGCCGCTGCAACTTCACGGGTATTTTTAATAAGTTCAGTTGGATCTGGATTAATGGTCAAGGCATGCATATCAACAACGCAATACACACAATTATAGCTTTGTTGTAATTCTACCCAACGCTTGATTGCCCCAAGATAATTACCTAGTTGCAAGTTTCCTGTTGGTTGCACACCAGAAAACACGAGTGGATCAAAGCCAGCCATTTCAAATATCCTTATCGAACATCAATCAAAAATTTGATCTATCAATTATCAATTTTTCAAAAGAAATCAATAGCACTATGAAAATTGAGCATTTTCATTACAAAATGCTCAATTATATGCATTAAATCTTGGTTAGCGTCCAATTAACGATTTGCGAAGTTGCTTCAGAAAAAGCAGACTCTAAAGCTTGTGCATAGGCATCATTGCCAGTGCCATGTACAGGGCTTTGAGCTTTAAATATTTGGGTCGCACGGACATTACCAGTGCGATCATCAAGTATCTTAACAGCGATCTCGACATCGGCCTTTTCTGGACTTTGGGCAGAATTAATACCGAATACGCGAATATCGCTGATAATTTGATAATTAATAGCAAGACCATCCCCAGGACGACCTACCCCTGCAAGCCTTCTGGTATCTTCAAAAGCTTGAACAAGACGAGCTTGCACAAGATTTGGCAACCTGTCTGCCCATTGTGAATCTTTCAAATAAGAAATTGACGCACCATTGCTTTGCACCATGATATCTTGACCATCAAGGGCTTTTAATGCAGATGGATTGGCAATGAGAATCTGAACCGGCTTACGCTTTACAGCACTGGATTGATTAACAACTGCCAAATTTGCAGTCGAAAGATCAAAGGTTTGTTTAACAGTAACAGTTGAACATCCTGCTAAACCAATAGTTGCAAGCAAAATACCTAAACCAATAGGCTTCTTCATAATATTTCCTTTTAATTTATACATCCAGTTCACCGAAGTGTCCTTTCCTATTGCGTCAGGTAAGTTTTATCAAAATCTGATTGATAAGTTTTAATAATTTTCAAATATTATTTTTAACACAACTTAATCAAAATTTAAAAAATTAAAACCTAAGTCACTTACAAGGATTCTCAAAATTCTTATCTACAACTATTCTGGCTATTAATCCTTGCTTTGAATCAGCCTTCAAAAAATCTTCATTACTCTTATCATTATTGATTAATTCAATCTGACACATACCAGTTAGTCCCTGAAAGCTTAAATGCGCTATTGTTGAACGAGAAATATGATATTTTGAATTTATAGCGGCTCGAACAACGGTGACTGTCTTTTCATTTTTTATAAAAACTTCTTTAACGTCGCGATACGTTTATGATTAAGATAAACAGCTGCACCGCCATTTACTCCTATGTGCGTCGCAGGAAAACGAATATCAAGAGCATGAAATTGCGGTTCGCCTTCAGTTAACAATTGAAAAGCTTTTATTATCCCATCGCCACATGAAGCGACTTGGGCGATAATATTTGATGTATCTTTATTTGTTTCAAAGGTGCATGCGGGTAGCGTTAAAATTGATACTAAGGCAACTAATCGCGCATAAGCTAAATTTATTTTTATAAAATTAAATATGCGCGATCTAAAACTCATCGGCGGTTGCGCCCATCATATTGTGGTACGCTACTACCACTACCGAATAAGATTTGCTGCGGATTTTTCTCAAGGTCGGTCAATGCACGTTCAATACGTTGAACTGAAATACGGCTATCATTAACCAGTGCTTCGATATTTCGAAGCCCCTGCCCTGAAAAACGCTCAACATTATTAGCAATCGGTTTGATGTGAGCGTTTAACGTATCAGACGTCTGTTTAATAGAAGCTAGCGTTTCTTGTGCCTGAACAACAACCGAATTTTTATTGTCTGGTGACAGCATATTATCTAGCTTTGCCATAATTGCATCTGTTTTTTGCGAGGCGTTACTAAGACGTGCCATCATTTCACGTGTATCGGTCATGATTTTATCAATGTCATCACGGTTATCGACCAATGTATTACTAAACAGTTCTGCATTCTTTGCGGTTTGTGTGAGAGGGCCACGTGCATCTTTGATAAAACCTTCAAGTTGTGTCAAAGCTTCATTAGCACGCGCAAAAATATCTTGAGCTGTTGCAAGTAGATTATTAAGAGTTGAAGGATCAGCATCGATTCGCGCAACGGCACCTTCCTTTTGTGCTTCCTCAACTAAATTACTTTCATTTAGGCTACCACCTTTTAGCTCGATAAATGCGAGACCTGTTAAGCCTTGAAAGCCAAGTGTTGCTTGGGTTGAGCGAGTAATTCGTATAGTCCTGTTAACTTCAGTCTTTGCTATTACCACATTTGGATTAGTGTCATCAAAAACCAGCTGACGCACTGTGCCAACTTTAATACCATTAAACAATACTTGACTGCTTGCGCTTAGACCAGTAACCGACCCGGGAATACGTATATCAAGCGGTGCCAAGTTGCGATTATCAAGAAAATGTCCAAAATATAGAATGATTGCAAACGCTGCTGCTAGTGTGCCAAGCGTGAAGCTACCAACCAATACATAACTTGCTTTGGTTTCCATTTTAACTATTTGCCTCTGTCTTTGCCCCTTTACGGCGCCGGGATGAATCGGTACTTATGCTACGTGAACGTTTGCCATGGAAATATGATTTAATCCAAGGTACATCACTTTCAAGCATATCTTCAATTGTTCCTTCTGCTGCAACCTTTTTACCACCTAAAACCGCCACGCGATCACAAATGGAGTAAAGACTGTCAAGATCATGGGTTACCATATAAACAGTAAGCCCCATTGTATCACGTAAATCAGCAATAAGTTCATCAAAATCAGCCGCACCAATCGGATCAAGACCCGAGGTCGGCTCATCAAGAAATACAATATGTGGGTCAAGAGCCAATGAACGTGCAAGAGCTGCACGTTTAATCATACCACCTGATAATTCCGATGGATATTTATCGGCAGCATCGGCCTCCAAGCCCACAAGCTCAATTTTCATGCGCGCCAATTCATTCATAAGTTTTGGCGGCATGCGTAAATATTGCTGCATGGGAATACGAATATTTTCCAATACAGTAAGGGCCGAAAACAATGCCCCGTGTTGGAATAATACACCCATGCGCATATCAATTTGCGTTTTTTCCCTATCGCTTATCGCATCAATATTTTTTCCTAAAATATTGATTTGACCTGATTCTTTTGAATTAAGCCCAAGAATAGTGCGCATTAATACGGATTTACCAGCACCAGAAGGACCAATAAAACCTAAAATTTCACCACGTTGAATATCAAGGTCTAAGCCATCAAGAACAGTTTTAGTTCCAAAGCGCACTGTGACATCGCGCACGGAAATAATTGCATCATTTGATGCTGGATTTGCAACTAGTTCTTGTTGATTAGATATATTCATTTCTTTATCATTCATAATCTAATTCTTTTAAAAATTGATTGCTGCATAAAAAATTGCAAAGAAACCATCCAACACAATCACCACAAAAATAGCTTTAACAACTGATGACGTCACTCGAGCACCAAGAGATTCAGAGCTACCTTCAACCTTCATGCCTTCAACCGAAGCAATAATACCGATAACCATTGCCATAAATGGGGCTTTGATAAGACCAACAAATAAAGTACTTACGGTTACTGATTCTGAAAGACGATCCATAAAGGCGCCAAAAGGTATACCCGAATACGCCAACAAGACACATGCTGCACCCAATAAAGCAGCTAAATCAGCTATAATTGTTAATAATGGTAGAGCAAAAACCAACGCAACCAAGCGAGGAAAAACTAGAACACTAACAGGATTGAATCCCATAACCTTTAGCGCATCTATCTCCTCTTGCATTTTCATAGAGCCAAGCTCCGCAGTAATAGCACTACCAGAACGACCCGCTATCATGATTGCTGTCATTAATACGGCTAATTCACGAAACACAAGTATGCCAACAAGATCGACAGCATAGGGTTCGGCGCCAAAATTCCGCAATTGGAAAGCACCTTGCTGAGCAATAATTGCTCCAACAATAAATGACATAAGCGATATAATCGGAATTGCGCCAACACCCATTTTCTGAACTTGCGCAACAATGGCGGTAAAGTTTATACTGCTCCGCCCATCAGCTCGCTTACCTTGAGGCCCAATCAAAGTGGAGCCTAAGATATTCATTGCCATAACAAAATCATTAAAGCCGCTCATCATTACGCGACCCAAACCACCCACCGTCAAAATGAGTGCATTGTCTTTTTTTGGCTTTTTAATTTCATCTTGCGATGGAACGGCTGCGCCAACAGATTTCAGCAAGGATTCCCACCCGGGCTTTGAGCCTTCAATAGAAACTTCGCATTGATTATTATGGAGGCGGTAGGCGAGACGCTCGATTAACCACGCCCCACCTGTATCAAGCCCATCAATATTGCTAAGCGAAAGAACAACCCTTTGATTACCCAGTTTTTCAAGCATACGCATGTCATTATCTACTAAGTAGATAGTATGCGTAGTCCAATGACCACTTAATGCTATTGTTGTAGCACCATTTTTATTTTCACTTGCCACACTAGGCTTAGCCCAACTATCGGGATTATTTTTTTGTTTTTCTGCCATTATTTCCAAATCACTTTTGGCCGCGGCACGCAGCAATAGATTCTAATAATATATTTTTTACTATTATGGTTAATTAAATATTAATAATTTACTCCCTAGCTAACCAATATTTAATTGTTTTACAACTAGGTAAACCTTAAAAAATTAACGGCCTTCAAATTTATCATTTAAAATCAAAATATTAATTAATTTAAATGTTTTAAAATTCATGATTAAAGGGATATTTCATTCCGATTATTTCATTTTCTATGATTATTTTTTCTTTTTATGAAGCCATAGGATGAAAGATTCATCATCTTAATATCGAGATGTGTCAATATTTATAAATTATTCATACCTAACAGCATTATAGATCAAAATTCAATTGAATATCTTATGATGCATTATAAATCAGATAGTTGTGAATTATATTTAAAGTTATTTGTTTACTTAATCGGCATTATTGCAAACATTTCAACCATCCTAACGGACCAATAAGCCACCTATCCTAATGAGATCAGAAACCGTAATTTACATTCACTTGTAATTAACTTGGGCATTTATCGAATTCAAAATTTTGCTCACATTATTTTGAAATTGCTCTAGGACTTAAAAAATGCTTAAAACGATTTGAATAATTTTCATTTGTGAAGATAGATATAAAAAAACAACCGCATTTTTTTGCGTTGGATCGATTGAATTAAGTTTTTGTATCAGTATAAACTAACCGCATTACGGGAGCTAATCTAAATAAATTGATAGGCTTAGATTACCCTTAATCGCCGATTGAACAATAAACCTTTGCATGAGGAGACCAAAATGGATCTTGGTTTGAAAAATAAAAAAGCAATTATCTGTGCCTCAAGCAAAGGACTTGGCAAAGCTTGTGCATTTTCGTTGGCGCGCGCTGGTTGCGAAATCACTATCAATGGTAGAGATAAAGAAATCTTGCAAAAAGCTGCTGATGAAATTCAGATGGCAACGGGCGTTAAAGTTTCAATCGTCAACGCTGATGTCTCAACCAAGGAAGGGCAAAAAGCTCTATTATCCGCCTGCCCCGACCCTGATATCCTTGTAAACAACAATGGCGGTCCGGCTTATAAAAACTTTAGGCAGCTAGATCGGCAAACAATTCTGGCTGGATTGGAGCAAAATATGGTTACTCCAATCGAGCTTATTCAGGCTGTAATTGATGGCATGGTAAGCCGTAAATTTGGTAGAATTGTTAACATCACGTCAACTTCGGTTTATCGACCTATTCCTGGGCTTGATCTATCATCTGGTGCTCGTGCTGGCTTAACTGCTTTTTTAGCAGGGGTTGCGCAAGTCGTAGTATCCAGTAATGTTACCATTAATAATCTTTTGCCTGGGGCGTTCGCTACTGATCGACTAAAGGGCTCACTCGAAAATGAGCAAAGGACAAGTGGACTTCCATTAGATGATATTTACAAGCACCGCATGGCGCATATTCCTGCAAAGCGCTTTGGTAATCCGGAAGAATTTGGTGATGCTTGTGCTTTCTTATGCTCATCAAAATCAGGTTATATCACAGGCCAAAACTTGGTTATTGACGGCGGCTCTTATGCAAGTGCTTTTTAATAATTTTTTTAATGCGTAAAAAGCTAACTCAGATAACTATATTGTTAATAATTATTGCAATAAATTAAACGTAAATGCTTAATATTTATGCGGCCCCTAAAAAGCGTTAATTAGCAACAAAGGCAAGATAATGACAACGAAAAGCGGTAAAAAGAAACTCTCAGAGCTTGAAGAAGCAGCATTGTTTTTTCATCAATATCCAAAGCCGGGAAAATTAGAAATTCATGCAACCAAACCCTTGGGAAACCAACGCGATTTGGCACTGGCCTACTCGCCGGGTGTTGCCGCTCCTTGTCTTGCTATTCATGATGACCCTAATCTTGCTGCTCAATATACGTCAAGAGCTAATCTTGTTGCGGTTATTTCGAATGGTACCGCAGTTTTGGGCCTTGGCAATATTGGTCCATTGGCATCTAAACCGGTAATGGAAGGTAAGGCTGTCCTTTTTAAGAAATTTGCCAATATTGATGTTTTTGATATTGAGATCGAAGCTCCAACAATTGAATCAATGGTAAAGACCATTTCGTCTTTAGAACCTACTTTTGGCGGTATCAACCTTGAAGATATTAAAGCACCTGAATGTTTCGAGGTTGAAGACCAATTACGTAAAATCATGAAAATACCTGTTTTTCATGATGATCAGCATGGTACAGCCATTATTGTTGCGGCTGCTGTCATCAATGCGCTTTCTCTTGCCAATAAGCGTATTGAACATGCAAAAATCGTAACTTCTGGCGCTGGTGCGGCTGCCCTTGCCTGCCTCAATCTTCTTGTTTCATTAGGCGCTCGGCGCGAAAACATTTGGGTCAGCGATATTGAAGGCGTTGTCTATGAAGGGCGTAATAGCCTCATGGATAGATGGAAAGAAGTTTACGCGCAGCAAACTGATGCACGCACTCTAAGTGAAGTCATTAAAGATGCCGATATTTTTCTTGGTCTTTCAGCTGGCGGAGTATTGAAGCCAGAATTGTTAAAATCGATGGCTGAAAAGCCCCTCGTCATGGCTCTCGCCAACCCAACACCAGAAATTATGCCAGAAGAGGCGCGCAAAGTTCGTCCTGATGCGATGATTTGTACTGGGCGTTCTGACTATCCTAATCAGGTGAATAATGTCCTTTGTTTCCCGCATATTTTCCGTGGCGCATTAGATGTTGGTGCAACCGCTATCAATGAAGAAATGAAACGAGCGGCAGTGTTTGCCATTGCAGCACTTGCGCAAGAGGAAACCTCCGATACAGCTGCAAAAGCCTATAGTGGCGAAGTACCCAAATTTGGTCCAGATTATCTAATTCCTTCACCTTTTGATAATCGCCTTATTTTACGCATTGCTCCAGCTGTTGCCAAAGCTGCAATGGAGACAGGTGTTGCTTTACGTCCAATTACCGATATGGAGCACTACCTTGAAGAGTTAAATCGCTTCGTTTTCCGTTCGGGACTTATTATGAAGCCAGTTTTTGCCACGGCAAAAAGCTCCAAGGTAAAACGTGTAATTTACGCAGATGGTGAAGATGAGCGTGTATTGCGGGCTGCTCAAGTCGTATTAGAAGAAAAGACAGCCATTCCGATACTTATTGGAAGGCCTAATGTTATTGATGTAAGGCTAAGACGCTTTGGTTTAAAAATTAGACCAAATGAAGATTTTGAGCTGATAAATCCTGATGATGATCCGCGCTACCGTGATTATGTGGATCTCTTTTTAAGCTATACAGGTAGACGCGGCGTCACACCAGAAGTTGCCCGCACAATTGTTCGAACATCAACAACAGCAATTGCGGCTTTGGCTGTTATGCGCGACGAAGCGGATGCTATGATTTGTGGTCTTGGTGGTCGCTTTGAGCGCAATTTGCAATTGGTTGAACAAATAATCGGCCTTGAGCCGGGCGTATCTGGTTTCTCGGCATTAAGTTTGCTTATCTCACAGCGCACGCCAATATTTTTTACAGACACCTATGTTAATCAAGATCCAACAGCGGAAGAATTGGTTGAAATTGCTTGGCTTGCCGCGCAAGAGCTACAGGGCTTTGGTATTGAACCCAAAATTGCTTTTGTTTCTCACTCCAATTTTGGTTCGAAAAGCAGCAAAAGCGCCGAAAAAATGCGCGAAACTGCTAATCTATTTGCGCAACGTTTTCCAGAAATTGAAGCAGATGGTGAAATGCATGGTGATTCAGCTCTATCACAAGCCTTACGTGATCGCGTTTTACCAGGTTCACGCTTAAAGGGTGAAGCAAATCTTCTGGTATTTCCTAATCTTGATTCAGCCAATATTACCATGAATGTTGTCAAGCAAACCCTTGATGCATTGCATGTTGGACCTATTCTAATGGGACCTTCAAGACCAGCCCATATTTTAACACCTTCGGTTACATCGCGCGGCGTTGTGAATATGACTGCCCTAGCTGTAGTTGAAGCAAATCGCAGAAATGCACTCTTAACCGCAAAGGATAAAGAGGTTGATACGGGAGATTATTTCCGTCGCCATCGCCGTATTATCCCAACCTAATGAATTATTTTGACTATTAAAATTTTGTCTTTTTGCTAAACATTACTAAAACATATGTAGTTTAAAGTTTTTTTGCAAAAAAATGATAAAATATTATCTTTGAAACAGTTAAAAGGGTGAAAAATATATTTTTCACCCTTTTACTTCACTTGCAAAGCGATTAGATAGCTATAAATCATAATTTGGATTATAGCCTAATTTCGTATATAACGAAGAGTAGGATGAATAAATGGTCTTTAAGAAGAGGTCTATGGATTTAAATTAGAGACTATTGTACACTCTCGCAAAAGCCAATGAGCTTCAACGAGACTAATTGAGCGTTAACAAATTTATATGTGATGTGTTTTTTAATATATTAAAAACATGTTATATATTGCTAAAACAAGGAATTGCACATTGTCCTCAACATTTGACAAAGTCGCCGATATTATTGCTGAAACCAGTGAAATTGATCGTGATACAATTACACCTGAGAGCCACACGATTGATGACCTAGGGATCGACAGCCTTGATTTCCTTGATATCGTTTTTGCTATTGATAAGGAATTTGGCATTAAAATTCCACTTGAGCAATGGACACAAGAAGTTAATGACGGCAAAGCTGAAACTGAGGAATATTTTGTCCTTAAAAATCTTTGCGCCAAGATTGATGAACTTGTTGCAGCAAAAGCTGCCAGCTAATAATTTTTAAAATTATAATTCTACCTCCTGATGCCATGAGTATTAAACACTTCAGTTGGCATCGGGAGATATGTAAGTAATTAAGTGCTAAACACTTAACTTGAAAATATTTAACATTTCTGCGGACAATTTTAAATATTTGTCCTTTGGCAGTATATTTATGGGCATTGGATATGATGCAAGAAAAATCCGTTTTCATCACCGGTATTGGCTTAATCTCTTCACTTGGTGAGGGTGTAGATCATCATTGGCAACAAATAAACGGTAAACCACAGCCCAATTTGGATGAAGCACGCTTTGCGCCCTATATGGTTCATGCTTTAGGAGAAGTTGATTGGAATAGTCAAATTCCAAAGCGCAGCGATCAACGTCAAATGGAAACATGGCAACGTCTTGGTACCTATGCCGCAGGTCTTGCCCTAGAAGATGCTGGCATGAAAGGTAATGAAGCTTTAACTTCAACCATGGATATGATCGTTGCAGCAGGCGGCGGTGAGCGCGACATTAATGTTGATCAGTTAATTTTATCTAAAGGCAGAGAAGCAGGTATTGACCGCGAAGTGCTGCTTAATAAGATGCTATCAACCGAATTGCGACCTACCCTTTTTCTTGCCCAACTATCCAACCTACTTGCAGGTAATATTTCTATTGTCCATAAAGTAACTGGTTCATCGCGCACATTTATGGGTGAAGAAGGTTCAGGTATAGCAGCGCTTGAAACTGCCACTGCTCGCATTAGAGGCGGCCAAAGCACCCACACATTGGTTGGCGCATCCTATAATAGCGAACATTATGATATGTTGCTTGGCTATGCTTTGGGCGGCTATTTGCAACAAGATAAATGGTCATCGGTTTGGGAGCGCGATTCTGCCCATGGTGGCGGCGCTATAACTGGCACAAGTGGCGTTTTTCTTGTTCTTGAAGAAGCTGAGCAAGCAAAGGCGCGTGGCGCTAGCATTTATGGTGAATTGAAAACAATTATTACGGATCAAACCAACCGTAAAAAACAGCCATTAGAAGCAAGCCTCACAAGAATGTTAGATAAGGTTGGCGCAAAAGAGAATAATTTTGCAATTAGTGGTGCATCGGGCGTTATTGAGATAACCAATCAAGAGCGTGCAGCATTAGAAAAAACGGGGCTTTCCTATCGTGGTTTTGCCAGTCTCTTTGGCCATATGCGTGAAGCACAGTTTTTATTTGCAACAGCCCTTGCAGCAATAGCTGTACAAAAACAAAGCGCGTTCCCACCACTTAGCACCAATGAAAAAGCCTATGAAGGTGAAGTAAAAGATGCATTTGCTATCACAGCAGGTGTTTCACGCACTGAAGGTATTGCGCATATTACGCGCGCATAAGGAATATTTGTACCATGTCTCAATATCTTGATCATCTAGGTCGTCCAATTGTTGCCATTACTGGTATGGGGGTTGTTTCCTCGCTTGGGATTGGCAAGGAAGAAAATTGGCATAAATTGACGAATGGCATAAGCGGCATTCATGCGATTAGCCGTTTTCCAACTGAGAACCTTGCAACGCGTATTGCCGGCACTGTTGATTTTTTACCAGAAAGTCAGCTTGGCGCTTCTACTTTATCGGAAAAATTGGCATTGCTCGCCGGACGAGAAGCCCTTGAAGAAGCTGGTTTTGCCGGCAAAAATTTTGATGGCCCACTTGTTTTAGCAGCCCCACCGGTAGAACTTGCTTGGAAAAGTCGTTTTACCCTAGATGATGAGGTGTGCGACCAAGGTGAAGCATCCTATCAATTGGCTTTACAAGCTTGCGCTCAAAAACCACATGATGAATTCTATAATTCCACTCAATTTGGCTTTATTGCTGAGCGAATTGCTGACGAATTTGGAACGCGTGGTTTACCGGTAACTTTATCGACAGCTTGCGCATCAGGTGCCACCGCAATTCAAACGGGAGTTGAAGCGATCAGGCGCGGCGAAACAGACCGTGTTTTGACAATTGGAACCGATGGATCGGTAACAGCCGAAGCACTTATCCGTTTTTCACTTTTATCAGCCTTATCCACGCAAAATGAACATCCAGAAAAAGCCTCGAAACCTTTTGCAAAAGGGCGCGATGGCTTTGTTATTGCTGAAGGTTCTGGTGCTTTGGTTTTAGAATCATTGGAAAGTGCGGTTAAGCGCGGTGCCAATATATTAGGAATCTTGGCAGGCTGTGGTGAAACCGCCGACGATTTCCATCGTACTCGCTCTAAACCTGATGCGTCTCCTGCGATAGGCTCGATCCACAAAGCTTTAGCCGATGCTGGTCTTAATGTTATGGATGTTGGCTATATTAACGCCCATGGCACTTCAACGCCTGAGAATGAAAAAATGGAATACCTTGCCATGTCGACGGTATTCGGCGATAACATTCAAAATATCCCCGTATCTTCGAATAAATCGATGATTGGCCATACGTTAACCGCAGCAGGCGCTATTGAAGCCGTGTTTTCACTGTTAACAATTCGTTCAGGTATTTTGCCGCCAACAATTAATTATCAAGAAGCTGACCCAACAATACCGCTTGATGTTGTACCTAATATTGCCCGCACAGCAGAAGTTGATACAGTATTATCAAACTCTTTTGGCTTTGGTGGTCAAAATAGCAGTCTGGTAATTAAAGCTTATAAAAACTAATCATTAAGTTAAGGTGATTTTGACGTAATTGTCGACGTCACCTCGCCACTCTATATTGCGGGTTGTAATCCATTTGGTTTATTCTTAAACATTTATGTGGTATGCGATATCACGAGTATTAGTTTTATCAAGCTTTTATGGGCTTGCTTATTTTTATGCTGCATATTAAAGAGCAGCAAATTTATTTGAGAGGACTACACATATGCGCGCGCTGCAATTGCTAGATGATCGCCGCCTTGAAATTACCGATATAGCAGAACCAGATGCGCCAGCTATTGGCGAAGTTACTGTACGCATTAAAGCTGTTGCACTCAATCATATCGATGTTTGGGGTTGGCGCGGCATGGCCTTTGCCAAACGTAAAATGCCGCTCGTCATCGGTGCAGAGGCATCTGGTGAAGTTATTGCCATCGGTGAAGGCGTTAGCTCTGTTTATCCAGGGCAATTGGTTTCAATTTATGGCGCCAGAACCTGCGGGCTTTGCAAGGCATGCCGCGAAGGTCGCGATAATTTATGTGAGCATGTAAGTGGTGTTCATGGTTTCCACTTGGATGGCTTTGCCTGCGAAAAAGTGAATCTACCGGCACGTCTTCTAGTGCCTGCTCCTCCCGGTGTTGATGCGATTGGCGCAGCTGTCGCACCAGTAACTTTTGGTACTGTTGAGCACATGCTTTTTGATAATGCCAAGTTACAACCAGGTGAAACTATTTTGATCCATGCTGGCGGATCTGGTATTGGTTCTGCGGCTATTCAACTTGCCAAAAAAATGGGGTGCACCATCATAACCACGGTTGGCTCAGATGATAAGATTGAAAAGGCACGCGCATTAGGTGCCGATCATGTTATTAATTACCGCGAAGATCGCTTTGAAGGTGTAGTACGCAAGCTAACCCGCAAAAAAGGTGTTGATGTTGTTTTTGAACATGTCGGCGCAGCCACTTGGGCAGGTTCAATGTTATGCATGAAACGTGGTGCCCGTCTTGTGACTTGCGGTTCCACTTCAGGCGTTTCAACTCAAATGAATTTGATGCAGCTTTTCCAACAACAATTGAAGATTTTAGGTTCATTTGGTTGCCGTATGGAAAATATGGCAGATGCTATGCAAAAAATGGCACAAGGCTTGGTTCATCCGGTAATTGACACCATCGTTGGTTTTGAAGAGATCGATACAGCGCTTAGCCGCATGGAAGGTCGAGATGTCTTTGGAAAAATTATTCTAAAGATAGATTGATCTAAAATGTTAAAACTTCGCATCAAGTTATTTATTTACCGTCTTAAAATGAAATTTAAAGATTGGTGGAATTGGTTATGGGCGCATATTGCGGCTGGCATGTTGGTGTCAATTAAGTTTTTACCAGCAAAGCCAAGTATTGCGTTTTTTGCTAATTTTGCCAGTTTAATTGGACCAATGACCCCTCGTCATCAGGTAGCACTTAAAAACCTTCGTGCTGCTTTTCCTGAAAAAGACGATAAGGAAATAAAATCGATTGCGCGTGAAATGTGGCGCAATATGGGGCGTCTTTTTGCTGAATATGTTTTTCTTGATGAAATTTTCGATTTCGATCCAACATCAGATAAGCCTGGTTTTGTAGAGGTTGAAGGAGAGGAAATATTCAAGCGCATCAGAGATGAGAATAAGCCACATATTTTCTTTACAGCTCATACCGGCAATTTTGAGCTTTTACCGATTTGTGCAGCAACCTACGATCTTGATGTGATGGCGCTATTTAGGCCACCTAATAACCCTTACATCGCAAAGAGGGTTTTAAAAGCCCGCCGCACTAAGATGGGGCATTTGGTTCCATCCAAAGCTGGATCAGCTTGGGTTCTTGCCGGTCGCCTGCAAGAAAGCGGTAATGTGGGAATGTTGGTAGATCAAAAGTTTCGTCGCGGATTGAACACAACATTTTTCAATTTGCCAGTTAAAACAAATCCATTACTGGCCAAATTAGCCCGTCAATATGATTGTGATGTTTATCCTGCCCGTTGTATCCGCTTACCTGAAGGTCGATATAAGTTACAGCTTTTCGATAAGGTTGATCTACCCAAAAACGCTGAAGGTGCGATTGACATCAATGCTAGTGTTCAATTGATAAATGATATTGTTGAAAATTGGGTAAGAGAATATCCTGGGCAATGGATGTGGTTTCATAAGAGATGGGAAAAATAGTCAACATTTCAGACATTCGGAAGATTTCCAACCTTATTAAATTAAACAATAAAAACAATTTATTAGAGCAACATTCTAAATAATTGCTCTAATAAATTTGATTGAAGCTTGTTAAAGCAATATATTTTCAAAGTGACCGTTACATATCATTTCTTTTGTAATTTTTAAAATGGGCAAGAAAAAGGTTTATCATGACAGTGCATTTCATTGGTGCGGGCCCAGGTGCTGCAGATCTCATCACTGTACGCGGCCTTAGACTATTACAATCCTGTCCTATTTGTCTTTATGCCGGCTCTCTTATTCCTAAAGATTTGCTGACAGATTTGCCCCCCCATATCAAACGCATTAGTAGCCATGATATGACACTTGATCAAATTATTGAGCTCGTCAAGGATGCTCATAATAAGGGACAAGATATAGCACGCTTACATTCGGGTGACCCATCACTCTATGGTGCAATTGCCGAGCAGATACGTTGTCTTGAGGATATTGGTATTCCTTACGATATAACTCCTGGCGTTCCCTCATTTGTAGCGGCAGCTGCGGCTATGAAACAAGAATTAACCCTGCCAGGAATTAACCAGTCAATTATTCTTACCCGTACTTCAAAAAACTCATCCGCTATGCCTGAAAAAGAAACTTTAACGCATTTAGGGGCATCTGGCGCAACAATCGTAATACATTTATCTGCTACAAACCCAGATACAATAATCCAACAATTATCACCGCTTTATGGGGACACATGTCCTGTTGTTATTGCAGCAAATGTTAGCTGGGACAATGAAAAAATAATACCTACAACGCTCTCAGAGCTTAAAATAAGTCTTGATGAGCATAATATTTCACGCACAGCACTTATTTTCGTTGGACCAGCATTAGCACAGCAAAATTTTTTAAATTCTTATCTTTATTCCGAAAAATAAAACAACTAAATTTTTAATGAAGAAATCTAAATTGGTGAGCGCGCAGGGATTCGAACCCTGGACCTACTGATTAAAAGTCAGTTGCTCTACCGGCTGAGCTACGCGCTCCCTTACAACATGATTTGTTGCGGAAAGTGAGCGGAACATACGTTTAAGAAGACAAAACGTCAACAGCAAAAATAGAAAAAACACAGATAAACTCAATTTAATTATAACTATATGTTTTAAAATAAGTTTTTTTACAAAATTATCAAAATTAATCATTTGGATATTAAAATTACTGTCTTGTGACAAATCTTAGTGTCAGATTCTTAAACAGCAAATTTTAATATTTTTTACCGCAGCGCTATTTCACATAAAATGGTTTAAAGGGCGCACTTAAAATTCATGTCATAATCACATTAACTGAAGTCAAAGATAAATCATCTATTGGTAAAAAAGCACTAGTTTGAAAATTTACCCGTGATCGCTGTTTTTAAAATGGACCATTGACGTTGCAAGTGTGACAATTCAAATGGCTTTGTAAACGCTATAAAGTCAGCCTTCTGTGTCCGTCTAACATATCGTGGCATAAGTGTTAAGGGTAGAAAAACTGGCCTTAAGCTTGGTGCTAATTTTTGTTGCGCAGTTTTAAAAACAGTATAATGCTCAAAGGCAAAAGCCGTTAAAGCTGCAATCACTCGCGACTTTTGTTCAATATTATTGCTATCTGGAGTAATATCTTCTCTGCTAACACCAACAGCATTTAAAATCTCAGTAGGAATGTAAAATTGATGTTCCGCAGTGATCATAGGTAAAAAGCGCAATATTTGCATTAATACAGCACTTACACCGCCATGTCCGCATGCATTGTCGCTACTTTGCACTTCAAACTCGTCCAATATTTGGCAACCAAGCTTAAACAGGATAGACTGTGTTTCGCCACAATAGCCCTCAAAGTCAGCGATAGTAATGAATGAATCATTATATAGATCAAAAATTCGTGCTTCACATGCATTGATTAAAGCCTTTTCGGGCAAGCCATAAATGCTAATCGTCTCAAGCAAAGCATCAAGCACTGGATTTTGGGTTGGCTCCTTGCTGCCTTTTTCAATATTATCCGCCCACCACCGCAATCTAACTTCACCTGCTAATGGCTCTTTCACCACATTTCGAATACGTGCAATTTCATGATTAAATGCAAATAAAGCTGCAAGCCCTGCCCGCTTTTTCGCTGGTGCAAAAAGCAAGGAGATATAACGATCAAAATCACCCTGCTTTAAAAGCTGCATACAATATTGAGTATTATCCATTATTCAACCGCATAGAGAATTGCTGCAACTGCGCGGTTTTCAGCCAATAATACATTATATGTACGTACGGCAGCACCTGTACTCATGGTATCGGCAGATATATTGCGCAGTTGTAGTGCTGAACGCACCTCTTTTGGCAATCGCAAAAGATTTACGCCCGTACCAATCAATAATATCTCAATTGCATCTGCTTCTTGCAAAACTCGATCAACATCAAAAATTGTGGGCGTTGATTGAGTGAGATCTATACCATATATACCGCTTGGCACGCAAATAATTGAGCCTTTATGGGACATATCTGCAAAGCGAAAACCACCATTTCCATAGGCATCGATAGGAGCGCTACCTGGAAAATGTGCGTCTCGGATTTCAATTCCTTGAACCATAAAAATTCCTATTATTTATTTAGCATGCAATATTTCAGAATATCAATTACGCTGATTCTGAAACGAGATCTTCTTCATATTCCATTTGTTTATTGCGTCCTATGCCTAATAAAACAGCTAAAGGACCAGCAATAAAGATGGAGGAATAAGTTCCAATAATAATCCCAAGCAATAATACCGAAGCAAAGTCACGCATATCTGTGCCACCAAAATAGTAAAGCGGAATATGGGCAATTAATGTAGCAAGGGATGTTAATAAGGTACGCGACAACGTGCGATTAATGGCAAGATCAACCAATGATGTTATTTGGATATAACCATCCTTGCGCAAGAGTTCTCTTATCCTATCATAAACAACAATGGTGTCATTAAGAGAATAACCAATAATTGCAAGCACTGCAGCAATACTCCAAATATTGAATTGCCACTGGAACACAATGAATAAAAACAACAAGATGATTACGTCATGAATAGTGGTGACAACTGCGCCAATCGCAAACTTCCAATCAAAGCGCAACCAGACATAACCAAAAATAGCAATGAGGGAAACTATAACAGCTACTAAACTAGCAGAGGATAGGTTTTCAGATATTTGCGGCCCAACCACGTCCATACGTTGTAATTGATAATCTTGTGAAAACTCGTTTCTGAGTTTTACTGCAACAGACTGATCTGCATCCTCGCCCATTTCTTGACTTGGAACCGTTAGATATAAAATTTTAGCGTTTTTAGATTGCGTAACAACTACATCACCAATATTAAGGTTTCCTACCCGTTCAGCAACATCAATAGGGTCAGAGTGATCGCCTTTAGCCTCTAAAACAGCCAACGAACCGCCAGCAAAATCAATGCCGTAATTAACGCCGCTTACTAGGGTCAAGGCACCTGTTGCAATAATTAGTGCGCATGCAATACCAAGTGTCCATTTTCCAATACGCATAAATGCTATGCGGGTATTTACCGGAACAATGCGGAAAATACGTGCGGGAACTTCACCAGGCTTAGAATAGCGAACCCAAGTAGAAATCATTAGTCGGGTAAAGGTAAGTGTTGTAAAAAGCGATATAATAATGCCAACGGTTACGGTCAATGCAAAACCGTGAATTGGACCAATACCTAGCAAGAAAAGAACTAAGGCAGCAATCAAAGTAGTAATATTGGCATCAATGATTGTGCCCTTTGCTCGCGCAAAACCAGCCTCTAATGCTTGTGTAACTGAATAACCATTACGGCGGTCTTCTCGTATGCGTTCATATATCAAAATAATCGCATCAACCGAAACACCAATCGTTAAAACAAGACCAGCAAAGCCAGCAAGCGAAAGTGGAACGCCAATAAAACTCAAAATTGTTATTACAAGTGCAAGATTTGCGGTTAGAGCAATATCTGCAACAACACCTAAAAATCCGTAAGAAATAACCATAAAAATTGCAACAACTAATAAAGCGCCAATGGCAGCTTTAAAGCCGGAAGCGGCATAATCCTTGCCAAGATCTGCACCAATTGTGCGCTCTTCAATTAAGGTCACTGCAGTTGGAAGTGGACCACTTGAAATAAGAGTTGCAAAACTACTTGCCCGCTCAGCCTCAACAGGGCCTATATCTAGGTAACCAGAAACAGTTTTTTTAACATTTTTCTCAATCCAGATGATATCACCATCCATAATAAAGAATAATCGCTTGTTAGGTGATGTTTGTGTAAAATTATTAAGGGCTTGTGCTCCAACCTCATCAAGAGCTATGTTAACCTGCACATTATGGCTATCGGCTATCGGGTTTGCAAAGGCACCAATAAGGTTTTCGCTGCGGATAACAGCATTAGTGTCAATAAGATAGCCAACCGGCGGATCTGAAAAATCATAAAAAATTTCACTATTTTGAGGCGTTGCAACTTTACCAGTAATAACATCTTGCGCGTTAATTCCGTCCACCTCTTGATAGACAGCAGTATTAGCCGGTACACTAACGATATCTTTTAATTCTTGTACATTAAAAAAGCCTGGCACTTCAACGCGAATTGCATGACTGCCTTGTGCGTTTACGCTATAATCCATAAAATCTTGATTTGATTGATCTAAACGCCTTGTAATCACATCTATGGTATCAGCACGCAATTGCTCATCATCCTTTGGCAACTGCATAACGATCCGTGAACCACCGCGTAAATCTATACCTAACGGTAAATGAAGGCTAGCATACCCCTCAGGAAGCTTATTTAAAACGCTGTGTGGCAAGATATTTGGTAATGCAACAATAACACCAAATAAAATTACTGCCCAAATGAGAACCCGCTTCCATACAGAAAAAAATAGCATATTACTCAATTCCCATTTAAAGATTTTACAGCATTAACTTATTTTATTTTCAAACTAAAAAAGCTAGAGCAATTTCAACAAAATAAAAATTAACTTTTATGTTAAAAGATAAGACAATAAAAGCAAACTAGAGCACATCAACGACACAATTATTCGTGAATGGGCTCTAGGACATAATAATGCTTACATTATCAATTTCAAATGCTCTAGCTATATTTTAAATTATTTATTTTCTGATGCCTGATCTTTTTCTGCGGATGTTTCATCGCTGTCATTTTTATCCACTGTTTCATCAGCATTTTTATCGTTTTTATGACCGCGATCTTTATTATTGGCTTTGCTAGCTGTTTTTTCAACTGCAACTTCGCCTTTGGTGCGAACACTTGACAAGGTACTACGCAAAACGCGTACACGCACATTATCAGCAAGTTCAACTTCAACTTCACCTTCTGCATCAAAAACTTTGGTAACCTTACCAATAAAGCCACCACCGGTGATAACATTGTCGCCACGACGAACAGCATTGATCATTTCTTGATGCTTTTTCATTTGCGCGCGCTGAGGGCGAATAATAAGAAAATACATAATTACGAAAATGAGAACCAGTGGTAAAAGCATTGAAAATGTTGAACCACCTCCACCTGCAGCTTGCGCATAAGCTGGTGTAATAAACGACATAGGAAAACTCCTTAAGCAATTTGATAAAAATAGCGATATATACCACTATCAGTTACTATCACGAAATAATGTGTTGCGAAGCTTATAGCAACTAGCAAAAACAATGAATTGCATTTTTCACACCCAGAACATAATAATAATTTTAAAATATTGACATAAAGGTGATAATTTCAATGCCTAATAATCCAGAATTGCTAAATAAGCTTGATGAATTGATTAGCGTGCTTAGGCAAATCGCACCACCACTTACCAAACCAGTAGAAGCTGAAAACGCAGATTGCTTTGTTTGGGATGCGGCAAATCTTACGCTTAGTCCGGTAAAAAAGGTAAATCGGGTGGATATTGATCTTATAAAAGGCGTTGATCAATCGCGTGATACTTTAGTTGAAAATACCCGCCGTTTTGCCCAAGGTTTTGCTGCAAACAATGTTTTGCTTTGGGGTGCACGCGGCATGGGAAAATCATCATTGATTAAATCAGCCCATGCTGCGGTTAATTTAGAAAATAAAAGTGAAGAGCGCTTAAAACTTGTAGAAATTCATCGTGAGGACATTGATTCTTTGCCACAATTGATGAATCTTTTAAAAGATACAGCTTATCGTTTCATACTTTTTTGTGATGACTTGTCCTTTGACCATGACGATACATCATATAAATCTTTGAAAGCAGCACTAGACGGCGGCATTGAAGGTCGTCCAGCCAATGTGTTATTTTACGCCACCTCCAATCGACGACATTTAATGCCCCGTGATATGATTGATAACGAGCGCTCAAGCGCAATTAATCCATCGGAAGCAATTGAAGAGAAAGTGTCACTTTCTGATCGTTTTGGTTTATGGCTTGGATTTCATAAATGCAGCCAAGATGACTATTTAGCGATGATTTTTGGTTATGCGGAGCACTATAAATTACCAATTGATAGCAATGAACTACGTAAAGAAGCGCTAACTTGGGCTACAACCCGTGGTAATCGATCAGGACGAGTTGCATGGCAATTCATCCAAGATATAGCCGGAAGACTTGGAAAAAACATCCAATAATGAATTAACGGCATTTAATATTCTGCTTTTATTTTATGCCGTTACTTATTGTCATAATTATATATTCTACCATTTCAAAGTAGTTTTATTTACTTTGTATGAATTGGCAAATTAAAAATCATGTGTAAAAATTTAAAGCTTTTGGGGGTCATACTTTCTGGTGGTCGCTCACAACGGATGGGTAGCGACAAGGCCCTTATAACTATTGGTGATACCACATTACTCGATCATACATTTAATCGCTTGTTGTCGCAATTTTTAGCGATTAGAAAAACTGGTTTGATCGGTGGTGAAGTGGTGGTCAGCGCTAATAATCCATTGCTGCTTGCAAAAAATGATAGAACTTATCTTGCTGACCAGAACGATTTTAATAATATGGGGCCCCTATCTGGTATCTATTCAACAATGACCTATGCCCAAATTCATGATTATCGCGCCATTATAACTGTTGCTGTTGATACACCCTTTTTCCCAGATGATTATTTAATGCAGTTGCAATCATTATATAAAGGCGATTTAGATAGAGCAATTTTGTCGACTTTTAACGGAGAACACCAACCGACTTTTGGACTTTGGCCTGTCAATTTAATCGATGACTTAAAAAGCCATTTACAGGCGGGCAAAAGAAGTATCTATTCATTTGCACAAAAGGTATGCGCGAAAAACTGTGAGTTTGGTAACGGCAATGAAAATGGCTTCAATCCGTTTTTTAATGTCAACACCAAAGACGACCTTGAGGTTGCAAAGGCATTATGGTTGTAAGTGAGGTTAATTAACATGAAACATAAAATATTTGGGATAACCGGCTGGAAAAACAACGGTAAAACCACAATGACTGAACGTATTGTTAGCGAACTTACCTCTCGCGGTTATAAAATTGCGACAATAAAACATGCACATCATGATTTTGATATTGATGTTGAAGGCACCGATTCTTGGCGCCACCGCCATGCGGGAGCAGGTGAAATTGCTGTTGTTTCAGCTAATCGTTGGGCTTTTATCCATGAAAACAAGGATGAAGATGAGGCTGATATGGAGACGATTTTATCACATTTTTCTCCTTGTGATCTTATATTGGTTGAAGGCTATAAGCGAGAAAACCATGACAAGCTCGAAATACGCCGTGAAGGAGGAAAACGCGGTGAAAATCTTAGTTTAAATGACCCCCATATTGTTGCGGTAGCAAGCGATATGAACCAAAGTGAGGAAACTCTACCGGTTTTCGATATTAATGATATAAGTGCTATTTCAGATTTTATCGAAAATCATATGGACTTAAGCAGAAAAACAAAGGGGAATTAATATGCTAAAAATTTGGGGTCGTAATAATTCTATTAATGTAAAAAAAGTGCTTTGGATTGCCGAGGAACTTGGGTTAAATTACGAAAATATCGAAGTCGGCGGCAAATTTGGCGGCCTTGATACCCCAGAATTTTTAAAACTTAATCCCAACGCTATGATTCCAGTACTTGAAGATAATGGTTTCACCTTATGGGAATCAAACACCATCATGCGTTATATTGCTGCCCAATATGGTCGCGACAGTTTTTGGATTGAAGACCCTAAGCAGCGTAGTGCCGTTGAAAAATGGATGGATTGGGCAAGTGAAGAACTCTTTCCATTATTTAAAGCCATTTTATTTAACTCCGTGCGTTTGGCACCAGAAAAACGCGACGCCGGCATTTTATCCAATGCAATAGATGGCTTTGAAAAAAAGCTTTCTATAATTGAAAACGAACTCAGTTTAAACTTGTGGCTATCGGGTAAGAATTTTGGTATTGCCGACATTGTTATTGGTACATTTATTTATTATTATTATGAAATTGACATCAAACGGCTTAAGCAATTTCCTAAAATTTCTGAATGGTACGAGCGGTTAAAAAAGCGCCCATCTTATGCAAAAATAATTATGATTCCAATTAACTAGTTTATCGCAATATTGCTTCATTTAGGCGCGAAAAGTAAAGTGTTACATTCAAGAAAAAAAACATTCAATCTACGCTCTATGATGCGTGGGCGAAAGCCGTCTGACTTTATCATTATTTTTTTGATTATCATATGCTTGGCTCTGCTAAAAAACTTTAACAATGAACAAGACACTTCCATAACTGAAACAGCTAATGCCAATGTAATTTCAGGTTTTGCGCATATTAGTGATGGTGATTCCATTCGTATAAATGGTGAAAGAATAAGATTGCTTGGAATAGATGCACCTGAGCTTGCCCAATATTGCACAAAAGGACAAGAAAAATATGCCTGTGGTGAATTATCAAAACAACATTTAATAAAAATGATTAATGGACGTAAAGTTTCTTGTAAATGGATAGAGCGAGACAAATATAAACGCATTTTAGGACAGTGCATGGTTGAAAATATCGATATTAGTCGCCAAATGGTGGAGGATGGTTGGGCAGTCAGCTATTCAAGTTACCCCAAAGAAGAGCGTTTTGCCAAAAACAACAAACTTGGCATGTGGGTATGGCAAGTGCAACGCCCCAACCAATGGCGTAAAGAAAACCCACGCAAAAATTAAATATCGAGATTGGCAATGCAGGATAGCCTTAGGATAAACACGGATGGTAATATTAAACAACAATTGGCCGCGCTTGATAAAAAAATTAAAAGCTGCCGAATTTGTCATGATTGCCCTAAATATCTCCCTGCCCTAACCATTGAGCCACGACCAGTCTGCATAAGTTCAGATAAAGCGCAGATTGCTATTGCAGGACAAGCCCCTGGTTTAAAAGTTTTTGAAACTGGCATTCCATTTAATGATGCATCTGGAAATCGCCTACGGCAATGGCTTGATGTGTCACCGCAATATTTTTACAATAAAGATAATTTTGCCATTATACCAATGGGATTTTGCTTCCCTGGCTACGATAATAAAGGTTCGGATCTTCCACCGCGTAAAGAATGTCAACAGCAATGGCATGCGCAATTATTTAGCCTCATGCCACAAATTAAAGTGGTTTTAGCGATTGGCCAATATGCCCAAAAATGGCATATTAAACAGGGATTAGGTAAAAACCTTACCGAAACGGTTAGTAACTGGCGTGATATTTTAAGAATAAAGCAACCAATGGGCTATCACGTTTTTCCACTGCCACATCCATCATGGCGCAATACATCTTGGATTAAAAAAAATCCTTGGTTTAGTGATGAATTGCTACCAATCTTACGAAAAATCATTAAGAATAAAAATGGCAATCTGTTATAAAATTATCGCTATATTATTGTTTTAGAACTGATGATATTTGGTGATAAATATCCATCTTTGCAATGGATTTCTCACCATCATCTGTAACTATATAGATGTTATTATCATCTTCGCCCAACAGCCAATAATCGCCGCTTCCATTATTCATAATAATTGGCTTAAATTTAAAAATTGATGATTGCTCAGGTATATGATAACCTTTATCAATTAGTATAAAATATGTATTAGATAAAATATTTTCGCTACATATATATAAAATCAATAATAATATAATTATATTCTTCCACATTTCAGACCTCTATATTAAAATTGGATTTAATGCTTATTTTACTTATTTAAGATGATTTTTCAGTAAAAATTGGATTTTATTCAATATGCGCCAGAAATATTATCTACAACTTATAAAGATTGGTGTAAAAGATAGCCCAGAAGCACCAATTGGTCATGATATTTATTATAAATGTCTTCATTGCGAGGAATTAATATTGTCATCGGTTTTTGATGATGTCTCTTGCAATTGTGGAAGGGTTTCCATTGATTTTTGTCTTCATCGTCTTACAATAGTAGATAAAAAGAAATTTGCAGTTGTGCGTAAGATTTCAATAAAAAAATAGACTAAGCCCATAAGAATATAAATTTTGCCCACGACACGAGCTCAGTAAAACTTTAAAAATCTAAATTAAGATTGGCTTAGAGCGTTAAAATGCCTGCTTTGCCACGATTTTTTTTGTGGAAGCCAATTTTAGACTTCAGCCGCGACACATTAAAGCGGGCTGATTTACCAAGTGACAAAACCAAAATAAAAGCACCTTTGATGAATAATCACCAAGGTGCTTTTGTCAATTGCCCTGCTAAGCCGATTATTTTTTAAGCGTCAAATTGTGGAGCAGCCTTCTTATCAATGCCAGCTTGATCAAATGTTGCCATTTGGCTATGGCAAAGGGTTGCTGCTTTAACAACACCTGCCGCTAAAGCTGCACCTGTCCCCTCACCCAAATGCATACCAAGGTCAAGAATCGGTTTTTTACCCATAATTTCTAATAGCTTTTTATGCCCAGGTTCGCTTGATAATTGACCAACCAAACAATGATCAAGAGCAGCCGGTAAGCAACGATAAAGAACCGCCGCTGCCGCAGTTACGACATAACCATCTAGGATAACGGGAATTTTTTCCATTCGCGCGGCAAGGATCGCGCCAACAATTGCCGCAAATTCACGCCCACCTAAGCGGCGCAATACCTCAAATGGATCTTCCAAATGGCCTTCATTACGCGCAACTGCCTTACGAACAGCTTCAACCTTACGGGTAAAATAATCTCCAGTGGAGCCAGTGCCCGGCCCTACCCATTCCTCAACATCTCCGCCAAACAAACCACAAGAAAGAGCAGCTGCAACGGTTGTATTGCCAATACCCATTTCACCAATGCACAAAAGATCAGTGCCACCAGCAATTGATTCCATGCCAAAGGCCATGGTCGCAGCGCAGCCGCGTACATCCATAGCAGCGTCTTTGGTAATATTCATAGTTGGATAATCAAGGGCAAGATCATAAATCTTAAGACCTAAATCATTGGTGATGCAAATCTGATTAATAGCGGCACCACCAGCAGCGAAGTTATCAACCATTTGGCGTGTAACACTTTGTGGAAATGGTGTTACATTTTCTTCCACTACACCGTGATTGCCTGCAAAAACAGCAACCAATGGACGAGTAATCACTGGTTTGTCTTGACCACGCCAACCTGCAAGCCAAATGGCAATATCTTCCAAGCGGCCAAGCGAACCAACGGGCTTAGTTAATTGTTGCTGACGCAGACGCGCTTGCGCCATAGACTCTTGATTTTGTTCTGGAAGATTGTGCAAAAGCGCACGAAAATCGTCAAAGGGGCTTGCCATATTGCTCACGAGAATATCCTGCTAGACTTTTAATTGTTATAAATGTGAATCTCTTTGCGTTGGTTTATACGCTGTTCAAATTGATTTTTCAAAGGATCTTACTATCTTGTTGGCGATTATTGCATCAATATGTCGAAGTTTAGGCTTCCTGACCCGTTTGCCAATTAATAAAAGATGGTATGATCGCTCTTATTTGCCAAGTGATGACGCTGCAAGCTTTCCAATTGCAGGTTTTCTCATTGGCCTGTTTGGTGCTGCATTTTTTTTAATTGCGATATTTTTAAACTTAGGAAATCTAGTTGCAGCAATTATCAGCATTATTGCCATTATATTTTTAACTGGGGCCCTTCATGAAGATGGCTTAAGCGATACTTTTGATGGTTTTTTTGCGCCCAAGGACCGCGATCAGCGCCTTGAAATCATGAAAGATTCACGTATTGGGGTTTTTGGCGCTTTGTCGCTTATTTTGTCTATTTTATTAAAGATAGCCTTATTAAATAATCTTTCAACGCAATTTAGCGTAAGCTGTGCAATAATTGCGTTAATTGGTGCAGAAACAATCAGCCGCGCTGCCATGATATGGCTTTGGTATCATTCTCCTTTTGCCCGTTCAAATGGTGTGGCTGTTGCGGCCGGTGCACCAACGCAAATAATGATACGTAATGGATTATTGATTAGTGCATTTTTACTATTTTTGTTAATCGTTCCTTTTTTTGGTCTTATACACTTTATTATAGCGATCTTACTGACAATGTTTGCTGCATTGTTATTTATGCGCCTTTGCCAGAATAAAATTGATGGAATTACTGGCGATTGCCTTGGTGCATTACAACAAATATCCGTATTGGCCTTTTTAATTGGTGTTTCAATAAGTTATATATAAAAAGAAATAAAAATATTGTACATAATTTGCTCATACCATTCATATTAATTGTGATAATTTTTATTTTTTCAAAAGGAATTTTTTATCCCATTTTATCCAAGAGAAACTTGATTTTTAAATGCCAACTTAAAATATTTTACGACGTCTATTTATGCCGGAGGTAAAAGTTAAGTCCTTAATGTTTTGAAAAATAGCGAAAGAATTTTAATTTTTTTCTTGATTTACAATATCACTACTATATTATAGATATATCAGAAAGAAAAAACGATTTAAATTGTTAATCGCACTTGGAAGAACACCAAAATTTAGACGGCTATTTGATTCATTAATACAATAGGTTATTTTTTAAAAGGCTTTATGTTTTTTATCTATGCTTACAAGCTGGGGAGCTGAGCGATGACGATAAAACAAGGTGTTTTTTAAAAATAGTTGATAGTCGTTTTCCAGTCTCAAAGCAAAATGGCACCAGTTTTTCTGGATGTTGTTTGTTTAAAAACTACAAATGAAATGGGAGTAAACGAATGAAACACAAACTATATACTGCTGGTCTAGCTGCATCACTATTCGTATCATCCGCATTAATGGCTTCAGCTGATAAGCTAGATGATATTATTAGTTCAGGCACCTTGCGCTGTGCTGTTACGCTTGACTTTCCTCCGATGGGGTCACGTGATGATAAAAATACGCCAATTGGCTTTGATGTTGATTATTGCGGAGATTTGGCTAAAGCCCTCGGTGTAAAAGTTGAAATCGTTGAAACACCGTTTCCAGATCGCGTTCCTGCATTGATGTCAGACCGCGCTGATGTAGTTATTGCTTCAACATCTGATACTCTTGAACGGGCGAAAGTTGTTGGTTTTTCAGTTCCTTATATGGTCAACCGCATGGTTATTTTGACGCGCGAGGAAACTGGAATTAATACTTATGAGGATCTTAAAGGCCGTAAGCTTGGAAATACTGCAAGCACCTTTGAAGAAGGTATGATGAAAGCCGATATCGAAAAATGGGGCGGTGGCGCTTACAGTGCCTATCAGTCGCAAAACGATACTATCCTTGCTGTAGCTCAAGGTCACATTGAAGCAAGTGTATTAACCGAAAGCACGGCGCAGCAGGCTATTAAAACAGGAAATTACCCAAACCTAGTCATTAAGGGGGTAGCGCCTTATGTTCCTGATTATTATGGCATAGCAACAAAACGCCAAGAATATGGTCTTATTAATTATCTAAATCTTTTTGTCCATCAACAAGTTCGTACAGGCCGTTATCAAGAACTTTACACAAAATGGTTTAATGGCGATGCCCCATCTTTAATCGTTGAAAAGACCTATCGCTAACATATCATTGATGAAAAATGACTAAATAACAATAAAGCCAGTATATATGACTAATCATTTAATTGATCATATATAATTATTATGTCTAAAAAAGATAGCTTTATTTAATACGTCTCTCATTCAATGCTACCTTAATTCCAAACTAATCTTATCCCTCTGATTTAAAATAATAATTAGAGGGATAGTGCAAATTATATTCTACCTAATCTTGTTCTAATTATGTGATAAATGCTTTTGCTGCTTATTTAAGTATAGCTGATAAGCAAGATAATTTTTATTGGAGTGAATTTTGGGACCTAAAAATAGGCAACCAGATAATGGAAAAATAGAATTTAATACAGATTATCATATGGGCGGCGATGTCGTTGGTGATTTGATTTTTGCAAATGAGGCACTAAGTTTCTGGGGCGGTGTATCGCCTGAAACTGGCGAAGTGATTGATAGACATCATCCTTTAAGTGGTCATGTATTAACAGGCAAAATTCTTGCAATACCTGGTGGGCGTGGTTCTTGCACAGGCAGTGCTGTGATGCTTGAACTTTTATTAAAAGGAACAGCCCCAAGTGGTCTTATTTTAGCCGAGAGAGATGAAATTCTTATTCTAGGCGTGATGATTGCTAAAATGTTTTTTGATATTTCAATGCCCGTTGCGGTGATAGGAGTTGAAGATTTTAAGCAGTTAGAGAATTTTTCTCATAGTGCAATCATGAATGACTTTGTTCTTGCCGCTCATCATGAAATTGACCGCTCATTAATTGCTCCCCAAATAGAAAATTCTAAAATGCAAATAAGCTTAAGCAATCAAGACCAAAAAATGCTTGCTGGCGATTTTGGAAAAGCAAAATCAATGGCAATGATGGTTATTTGCAAAATGGCCGAGTTGCAAAATGCACATGAATTAATTGATGTAACTCAAGTACATATTGATGGTTGCATTTATACTGGTGAGGGCGGATATCGTTTTGCTAAAATGTTACGCGATGCAGGTGGTAAAGTCGCCGTTCCAACATCAATGAATTCCATCTCACTTGATATGAAGCGTTGGCAAATGCAAGGTGTCAATGAAAAAGAGGCCAAAAACTCAAGCGCACTTGCAAGCGCCTATACCGATATGGGTGCAAAACCTACCTATACATGTGCGCCTTATCTACTTCCAACGGCTCCTCAATTAGGAGATAATATAGGTTGGGCAGAATCCAATGCCGTGGTTTTTGCCAATAGCGTCCTAGGCGCTCACACACAAAAATATCCAGATTTCTTAGATGCATGTATCGCGATAGCCGGTAGAGCCCCTAAGGCTGGCTGCCATTTAGATATTGGTCGCATTCCAACTTTACTTATAAATGTGGAAAAGACAGACAATATTGATGATGCTTTTTACCCTCTCCTTGGTTATACTATTGGTGATGTCGTAGGCCATCAAATCCCCCTCATATGCGGCTTGGAACAATATCAACCAACACGTGATAATCTAAAAGCTTTAAGTGCCGCATTTGCAACCACTTCAGGAGCACCAATGTTCCATATTGAGGGAATTACGCCAGAAGCAAAAGACAATCCTCAATGGAAAAATATAATAAACAAAACCATAAATCTTAATAAATTTGATTTGGTTAAAAATTGGCAATCATTAAATGGCTTCAGTCCAGATGAGATTGATCTTATTGCACTCGGTAATCCACATTTTTCATTTGAAGAAGCACAATGCTTAGCAAGTTTGGTCGCGGGCAAACAAAAGAATCCTTTAGTTGATTTTATGGTGACTATGGGCCGCGATGTTTTTGCCAACCTTAAAAAAAGTGAATCTTATAACGTACTTCGATCATTCAACATAAATTTTGTCAATGATACCTGTTGGTGCATGATCAACAAGCCTGTGATTGGTAAAAATGTTCAAACCATTATGACAAATTCAGGAAAATACGCTCACTATGGTGAAGGTATTACTGGTTGCAAAATGCGTTTTGGCAGTCTTGCAGATTGTGTAGAAGCGGCAATTTATGGAAAAATTTCAAAAAAACTACCCAACTGGTTGGGTAATAATTAACTTCAGAGGTGAATATGTTCAATTATACATTTCAATGGAGGGTTGTTTGGCAAAATCTCGATAAATTGTTAGAAGGTGCATGGGTTAGCCTTTACACTGCAGCAATTAGCGTAATTTTAGCTATTATTCTCGCCTTGATACTATTGGTGTTCCGCCGGTCCAATAATATTTTTCTTACAAGTTTCGCGTCATGTTGGATATCTATTGCGCGTAATACTCCCGCGCTTTTACAAGTTTATTTTATCTATTTTGGCCTTGGCGCTTATGGTATTTTTTTGGGGTCATGGCTTACCTTGCTCGTTGGTATTACTTTTAACAGTGCGGGTTATTTGGCCGAAAATTTTCGTGGCGGTATGCAAGCTGTGCCAGAAACCCAAACCCGCGCGGCACGCTCATTAGGCATGAGCGCTTATCAAGCCTTTACATTGGTTGTTGTTCCGCAATTGTTGCGCGTAATTTATTACCCACTCACCAACCAGATGATATGGACGCTATTAATGACATCTCTTGGCGTAATTGTTGGTCTTGATTCAGATCTGATGGCGATAACCAAAGGTATTGCAGATCAAACCTATCGCACTTTTGAAATCTTTTTTGCAGCAGCCATTATCTATTATATTTTGAGCAAGATCCTGCTGCTCACAGCACGCCTCTGCGCTCATAAAATATTGCGCTATTAAGGGAGTTAATTGATGTTTTTTGGTAAATTATCATGGAATGATATTCTCTATATGGTCAACGGCGCTTTGGTGACTATCGAACTTACTGCTCTTGCAATGCTTATTGGAACCATAATTGGCGTATTCTGTGGGTTCTTACGTGCTGGTGCCCCCACCTTATCTGCGCCTTTATCGTGGTTTTTGGACATTACTCGTAGTGTACCATTGCTTATTCAATTTGTGGTCTTTAACTCGTTCAAAAGTGTTATAGGCCTAAATTGGAGCGCATTTACAATTGCTTGTATCGTACTTGGACTTTACGCCGCATCTTATTGTACTGAAATTGTGCGTAGTGGCGTTTTGGCTGTGCCTTCAAATTTACGTAGAGCGAGCCGCTCCTTAGGGCTTAGTTGGTGGCAAGACATTATCTATATTGTTTTACCTCTCGCAACGCGAATTTCGTTTCCTGGTTGGCTCAACCTTACACTGTCAGTCATGAAAGACACAGCTCTTGTCTTCTGGATTGGAATTGTAGAATTATTACGGACTGCGCAACAGGTTAATGTTCGCTTAAATGAACCATTGCTGATATTTTTTATTGCAGGTGTTTTCTATTATATCATTAGTTGGGTTGTTTCCCGTATTGGCGCCCACTTTGAAAAGAAATGGGGTACAGCATGATTGAAATTCATGAAGTTTCAAAATCCTTCGGTAACTTAGAAGTTTTAAAGGGGGTTTCACTTAACGTTAATAATGGCGAAGTGATGTCGGTCATCGGTGGATCTGGCTCTGGTAAATCAACAATGCTTATGTGCATTAATGGACTAGAGCGTATTAATAGCGGATTTATAAAAATTGATGGTACAAGTGTTTTTGATAAAAGCACAAATATTGATAAGCTTCGGCAAAAGATTGGTATCGTATTTCAACAATGGAATGCTTTTCCCCACCTGAGCGTTATTGAAAATGTTATGCTCGCGCCCCGCAAAGTCTTAAAAATGAACAAGAAAGACGCGCGTGACATGGCCGTAAAGCAACTGGAGCATGTTGGACTAGGCTCGAAGCTTGATGTATATCCCTCGCAATTATCTGGTGGACAGCAACAACGCATGGCAATTGCCCGAGCCCTTGCTATGTCACCAGATTATATGTTGTTTGATGAAGCCACTTCAGCGCTTGATCCACAATTAGTCGGCGAAGTATTAGATACGATGCGCACCTTGGCAAAAGAAGGCATGACCATGATATTGGTAACCCATGAGATTAGCTTCGCGCGTGAAGTATCTGATCGCGTTGCTTTTTTCCATCAAGGAAAAATTCATGAAATTGGAACACCGGATGAAGTTTTAAAAAATCCTCAAAGGCAGGAAACTATTGAATTTTTGCAATCAGTTCGATGAGTAGTTCTCCCAATATATAGTGAAAGCGCCGTATACTCACGTGCACTTAAACTAATTGACTATTAGCTTTCTAAGTTAATTTCATTTTGCTAATTATCTATTATAAAAGGATATTGCAATTATGCGCAGCAATAAGATTATTCACGTTGTGACATGTCATGCTGAAGGTGAAGTGGGGGATGTTATTGTTGGAGGTGTCCTCCCTCCTCCTGGAGATACAGTTTGGGAGAAATCTCGCTTCATAGCTCAAGATCAAAATTTGCGCAATTTCGTTCTGAATGAACCGCGTGGCGGCGTATTTCGGCATGTTAATTTACTTGTTCCTCCAACTGATCCTAAAGCGCAAATGGGGTGGATTATTATGGAGCCGGAAGATACGCCGCCAATGTCAGGTTCCAACTCTATTTGTGTTGCAACTGTTCTCTTGGATAGTGGCATTATCCCCATGCAGGAGCCGGTTACCAAGCTATATTTGGAGCCCCCTATGGGCTTAATTGAGATTGAAGCGGAATGCAAAAATGGTAAAGCTGAGCGGATACATGTGACCAATGTTCCCTCATTTGCAGATAAGCTGGATGCGCAAATCGAAGTAGAAGGAATAGGTACCATCAAAGTTGATACCGCCTTTGGCGGCGATAGTTTTGTTGTCGTACAAGCAAGTGATATCGGCTTGGAAATACGACCAGAATCGGCAGATCAATTAGCTAAAATTGGTGTCAAAATAACACAAGCTGCCAATGAACAAATAGGCTTCAAGCACCCATTAAAAGATTGGAACCATATTTCCTTTTGCGCGATTACTGAGCCTGTCCAACGTATTAATGGTATCCTTACTGGTAAAAGTGCGGTTGTCATTCGCCCTGGTAAAATAGACCGTTCGCCAACTGGAACATTTTGCTCAGCTCGTATGGCACTTTTATATGCAAAAGGTGAAATGGCTATAGGTGAAAAATTCATTGGCACATCTATCATTAATACAGAATTCCATTGCCAGATAGCTGAAAAGGTCGATATTGCAGATAAAAAAGCAATTATTCCGGTTATTTCAGGGCGGGCATGGATTACTGGAGTTTCTCAGCTGATGTTGGATCCATCTGATCCATTTCCCAATGGCTATCGCATATCCGATACTTGGCCAAATGGATAAATAATCTTAACAAACAACTTTACTCGTGATAGAGCAAGCATGTTTTTAAATTGCTTATGAACCATGCATGATCTGTTTAGCCATATACGGATTTTTATCTATCGATTGCACCAATAATTTAAACTATATATTTAGGAATAATTATGTCCAACCAAGTTGTAACATTGTCTTTTAACGAGCTAAGTGCGTTAGTTTATAAAATTTTAATAAAAGCCGGTGTGCATAAAGATACTGCCCAACTCATTGCTAATAACTGTGTAACCTGTGAAGCGGATGGAACCCATAGCCACGGGTTATTTAGAGTTGCCGGTTATTTATCTTCATTAAAATGCGGTTGGGTAAACGGCGATGCAAAACCGATTATCGACGATTGCGGCGCTTCCTTTATTCGGGTAAATGCTGATAATGGATTTGCGCAACTGTCTTTAGCTGCAGCTAAGCCCTTGCTTTTGCAAAAAGTCAAAGAGACTGGTGTTTGCGTGTTATCAATTGCCTTATCTCATCATTTAAGTGCTCTTTGGCCTGATGTTGAGCCATTTGCACGAGAAGGTCTTGTTGCATTGAGTTTTGTCGCTGGACTGCCTGTAGTTGTTCACCCTGGTGGACGTAAGACAATTTATGGCACTAATCCTTTTGCTTTTGCGTCACCAGTTGCTGATGACAACCCTTTAGTATTTGACTTTGCAACCAGTGCACTTTCCAATGGAGATACACGCATTGCAGCAAGCAAAGGTCATTTGCTTGCTGATAATTCTGGAATTGATAGCAATGGCGATGCAACCAATGACCCAAAGGCTATACTTGATGGGGGAGCTTTGCTGCCCTTTGGTGGGCACAAAGGGGCGGCAATTATTCTCATGGTAGAAATACTAGCGGGCGCTCTTACTGGCGGCGCATTTTCAACCGAAGTTGATTTTAAAGGCTATGAGGGGGCCGAAACCCCAAAAACAGGTCAACTCTTCATTGTTATTGATCCAAAACGCGGTAATAATTTTGATTTTGCAACGCGGGTTAAAGGTTTGCTCGATCTTATACGTGATAGTGGTAGCGATATAAGACTACCCGGTGACAAACGCTATCACCAACGCCAAAAAGCATTGCGTGAAGGAATTAATATTCCCAAAAACCGCTATGACGAATTACTTTCCTATTTGGTTGATTAAACGAGCATTGTCGTAAATATCGCCTAACATGATATTTACGACAAAATCTTTACTTAAGATGTTTAAGCCATCATCTCACGCAAGTAATGCATTAATTCACGCGCTTTATTGCCAGCTATATCAGAATCCCCTGACATAATGCTGTCAATTAACTCAATATGCGCTGCTGCTGATCTGCGTATAGCATCTTGACCGCGATGCAATCGATACCAAAACCGCCTTGAATGGGTTTGTAATGGCGCTACAACACGTGCTGCAAAAACATTGCCGGCAGATCTACCAAGATTTTCATCAAAGATCTTATCGGCATCTAAAAACAAAAAAGCGTCGTTGATTTCAACTGATTCTTTTAACTGCTTAGAAGCCAATTTCATCCGCTCAAAATCAGGTGCTCCAGCATAGCGTGCAGCATCGCGCGCCAGTAACACTTCAAGTCCTTCTCGGGCGTCAATTACACGCGCAAAATCTTGCGGCTCTAACGCAGTTACCGCAATACCTGAGCGCGGGCGAATTTCAAAAAAGCCTTCCCATGCTAATCTTTGAATGGCTTCACGCACTGGTGTGCGCCCCATACCTGTTGCTTCAATAAGGGAACGCTCATTAACCACCATGCCGGGCTCAAGCACCAATGTAACGATCATTCGTTCAAGGCTTTTATAGGCCAAATCAGCCTGACTATCGGACATCCCAGTAATTTTAATTTCTTCCATTTTTCCGCCTAAAAATCGACTTGACATAAAAATATCTTACTGATATCTATCTGATATATCAATGTCTGTAGTTTGGTTTTTCAATCTTTTTTATGTTTATTTCCAATAGCAGGCCAAAAAAAATAAATATATGTTATTCGCAATGAGGAGACGAATATGAGCGCTTCAATATTTTCTGGTGTAATTCCTGCTTTGATGACCCCTTGTAAAAGTGATCGTAGCCCCGACTTTGATGCTTTGGTCAAAAAGGGGCAGCAACTTATAGAAAGTGGCATGTCGGCGGTCGTTTATTGTGGTTCAATGGGAGATTGGCCACTGTTAACTGATGCCCAACGTATGGAAGGTGTGGAGCGTCTCGCAAATGCAGGTATCCCAGTTATTGTTGGCACTGGCGCCGTAAACACTGCAACTGCGGTAGCTCATGCATCCCACGCCCAAAAGGTTGGCGCAAAGGGTCTTATGGTTATTCCGCGTGTTCTATCGCGTGGTAGCGTTGTCAGCGCGCAAAAACATCATTTTAAGGCAATTTTGTCTGCTGCTCCTGATCTACCAGCCGTTATTTATAACAGCCCATATTATGGTTTTGCAACTCGTGCCGACTTGTTTTTTGCTTTACGGCAAGATCATAAAAATCTCGTTGGTTTTAAAGAATTTGGTGGCGCTGATGACATGCTTTATGCTGCTGAAAACATAACTAGCCAAGATGATGAAGTAACTTTTATGGTCGGCGTAGATACAACTGTTGTTCATGGCTTTGTTAATTGTGGTGCAACTGGTGCAATCACAGGCATTGGCAATGTGCTACCTAAAGAAATCATCCATCTTTGCAATCTTTCTATGGCCGCAGCCAAAGGTGATGTAGATGCGCGTAACCGCGCCTATGAATTGGAACATGCTTTGGCGATCCTTTCATCGTTTGATGCAGGCCCTGATCTTGTTCTTTATTTCAAATATATGATGGTTTTAAAGGGTGATAAAGAATACAGCCTACACTTTAATGAAAGTGATGAACTAACTCCAAGTCAACGTGGATTTGTTGAAACACAATTCAACCTATTCAATACTTGGTATGCTGAGTGGTCAAAATTAGCTGGCGCCGTAACAAAATATAAGCCGTAAACACAATTTTGATAAAAGCCCTATTAAAAATGGGGCTCCATTTGAAAGCATAGGAATATATTTATTATATTTACATGCTGACACTTGGTTATTCGCGATCAAATTTGTGGGAGGAGGCCTGATGGATAACACACCGAAGGATATTGTCATTATTGGAGGAGGCATTATCGGTATTGCGAGTGCCGCTTTACTTAGCGAAAAAGGGCATAAAGTGACCCTTATTGATCGCACGGGCATTACCGAAGAGACAAGCTCTGGTAATGCTGGTGCATTTGCATTTACAGATGTGTTACCAATTGCATCCAAGGGTATTATGCGTAAATTACCCAAATGGCTGTTAGATCCCCTTGGACCTTTTACTATTCGGCCAAGCTATTTACCAAGCCTCATTCCTTGGCTTTACCAATTTTGGCGTGCTAGCAGTAAATCAAAACAAGTTCATACCATTGAAGCGCAAGTTGCAATGATGGGACTTGCCGAAAAAGAAATGCTTGCGCTTATAAAACGAGCTTCGCTCGAAAACTACCTTGGCACGATTGGCAATTTAGAAGTTTATGAAAGTGAAAACGAATTGCAATCAGCGCTGCCAAGCTGGAAACAACGTGAAAACTATGGCATTGAAGTGCGCCATATGAAAGCTGGTGAAATGGCGCAATTGCAGCCAGGTCTTTCACCGCGTTTTGTTGCGGGTAGCTTTGTTGAAGCCTGGCGCAATGTTACTGATCCAAAATTATTTGGTAAAGCTCTTTGGGAATATGCGCAAAATCTTGGCGCAAAATTTATAAAGGCGACTGTTTTAGAAATATCACCTTTAGAAAATGGTGCGAACATTACCACCGATAAAGGTGAAAAATTAACCCCGAACTTTACCATTATTGCGTCAGGTGCTTGGTCTAAGCATTTTGCACAAAAATTGGGTGACACGATTCCTCTAGATACCGAGCGTGGTTATAACACTACATTACCTGCTAACGCACTCGATTTACGCCAACAGGTAACATTTGGCGGTCATGGTTTTGTTATTGTGCCGCTTGCTACCGGCATTCGCGTTGGGGGTGCAGTTGAAATGGGCGGTTTAAAATTACCTGCCAACTATAAACGATGTGATGCCATGTTGACAAAAGCTAAGGCCTTTTTCCCTGATCTTAAAATTGATAGTGGCAAACAATGGATGGGGCATCGGCCATCTATTCCTGATGGCTTACCAGTGATTGGCACAGCTAAAGCAAGTCCTTATATTCTATATGCTTTTGGACACGGACATTTGGGGCTTACACAATCTGCTGCCACGGCACGCCTTATTAATGATATTATTGGAAAAAATAGCAGCGAAATATCAATTGCACCTTTTGATCCTCGGAGGTTTTAAAAATGGCACGTCATTCGTTTTTTTGTATCGATGGACATACATGTGGTAATCCTGTGCGTTTGGTGGCTGGTGGTGGGCCTCAATTGAAAGGCAGCACCATGATGGAAAAACGCCTACACTTTTTAGCTGAATATGATTGGATCCGTACTGGGCTAATGTTTGAACCTCGTGGTCATGATATGATGTCTGGTTCTATTCTTTATCCGCCAACACGTGACGATTGTGATATTGGTGTTCTTTATATTGAAACATCTGGTTGTTTGCCAATGTGCGGACATGGTACAATTGGTACCGTTACTATGGCGATTGAATATGGTTTGATAAGCCCTAAGACACCAGGCAAAATTAGCCTTGATACCCCAGCAGGTAAAGTTGATATTGCTTTTCAACAAAATGGCGAATATGTCGAAGAAGTTCGATTAACTAATGTTCCGGCTTTTCTTTATGCAGAACAGCTTGATGTAGAATGCCCTGTACTTGGTCATTTAAAAGTAGATGTTGCCTATGGTGGCAATTTTTATGCGATTGTCGAACCACAAGAAAATTATTCCGATATGGCTGATTATAACGTTTTGGAGCTTATCGCTTGGAGTCCGATCTTGCGCGAACGCCTCAACGAGCTTTATAGTTTTCAACACCCTGAAAAGCCTGAAATAAACCATCTTAGCCATATTATGTGGACAGGAAAGCCAACGCAACCTAGTGCCCATGCTCGTAATGCAGTATTTTATGGTGATAAAGCAATTGATCGTTCGCCTTGTGGTACCGGCACATCAGCGCGAATGGCACAGCTTACAGCCAAAGGAATATTGAAAGAAGGCGATAGTTTTATCCATGAATCTATCATTGGTTCAATGTTTGATGGACGCGTTGAAAAAATAACACATGTTGCAGATCGCGCAGCCATCATTCCATCTGTCGCGGGTTGGGCAAGAATGACTGGGTTTAATACAATTTTTATCGATGATCGCGACCCCTATAAGCATGGCTTCATCGTTAAATAATTATAATTTATAAGCTGTAAAAAAAACCTTCGCAAATTTACGAAGGTTTTTTAAAAGTCTAAGGCTCTTCAAATAGGCAATATATTGCCGCAAGGCTTCAATTTATCAAGCTTTCATCTCTGCCCTGTTAACTTATAAAAGCAATTGCAAGCTATCTCATTGGCTATCGATTTCAAACCTCATTATTCACAAAAGCTCAAAATTTTTCAGTACTTTCCATGACAACGCTCATTGTCATTTATAGTAGCTTTTGCTTGATCGCCATTAAAAACTTTACACAAAATTTGAGCAAACAAATATATTTTAAGCTAATTGTGTTAAAGTCCTCTCAACTATCCTTCCAATTCCATTTTATATTTATTTTTTATGGTTAGTAATTAATTCAATTACATCATCAATTGCAATCGGCATGCTAAACGTATTGGATTGCAAATATTCGCAATTTGCTTCCTTTAGCATAATGGCAAGACCTTCATTTTCAACACCTTCAGCAATAACCTGAAAACCAAGATCATGAGCCATACCTATGAGTGAGCGCAACAAAATATTTTGCTTTGGTCGTTCATTATTAAGCAAAGAACGATCTAGCTTTATGATGTCAAATGGAAAACGCACAAAGTAAGAAAGTGAAGAATATCCTGTACCAAAATTATCAAGAACCAAGCCAACACCTAAACCTTTAAGACGCTCGAATAAAGATACTGAAAGTTCAGGATTTTGCATAAGAACAGCTTCTGGCATTTCAATCAATAATTGTCCTTCTCGCAATGGATTACGAACCATCATAGATTGAATGCTAGCTACGAGCTCATTGCGCAGCAAATCAGCACTAGGCAGGTTGACCGAAACAAAATACCGGTTGCCAGGAAATTTTTGGTTTAGCAGCATTATGCCTTGTGCTGCGCGATGAAGCACAAAATTTGCCAATTCCAATGTAATTCCCGCGTTTTCCGCTGCCGAAATAAAGTCTTGGGTAAATAATGTACCTCGACTTGGATGATCCCATTGCAACATTGCTTCAAAGCCGACCAATGTGCCATCGGCAATTTTTAACACTGGATGATAAACGACATAAAGTTGATTATGGTTCAAGGCTTCACGCAATTCATCATCAATGGAGCGCTTTTCGATATTTTGACTACGGAAAACCGGCCTAAATGGCTCGATTTTATTACCACCATTATATTTCGCTGCAAACATTGCTAGGATAGCGTCATTCAAACGATCTTCAGCCGGTGCATTACCACCAAGCCAGGGTAAAAGCCCAATAGAAGCTGTTAACTGCACTTCACGCTTTGCAAAGCTGATAGGCATATTTAAAGCTTTTTTTAGATTGATGGTAAAATTTGCAACCTTTGAAAGATCGCTTTGTGAAGCAAGTAAAAATGCAAACCTATCTGAAGATATACGGCTCAATGTATCTAATGGTTTAAGATGCCGAGCAAGACGCCGCGCCATTGCAAGCAAAAATGTATCGCCAACCGACAATCCGTAACGTTGATTGATTGAACGGAAATTATCAAAATCAATAATTAACAATGTTGGCTTTAAATCTTCATCATTTTGAGCTAAGTCGCAAAAACTTTGCAAGCGATCAAGAAATAATTGTCGATTAGGAAGACCGGTTAAGCTGTCATAGATCGCGTTGTGCAATAGACGCTCTTCAGCTTTCTTATGCTCGGTAATATCCATTAACATGCCGACACAACGAATAATTTCGCCGTCTGGCCCAATGACAGGACGTGCCCGCAACGAAAACCAACGATATTGACTATCCCCTGCCCTTAATCTGAAAGTTTGATCTAACCGTCCTGCACGCGTATCAAGAATTGCATCAAGGGTCATCCGGAAACGATCCCGATCATCGGAATGCATAGCTGGTAGCCAATTGCGCATTGGTCCAATAAGACTTTTTGCTGCGGACCCAATATAAATTGATAAATCTGGAGTGGTAACAACTCGGTCCCTTACCACATCCCAATCCCACACGATTTGATCCGTTCCCATAACGGCAAGTGCTTGTCTTTCAAGGTCAGAAAAAATACCCTGATTACCAGCACCGCCAGAAAATGCGTGCTGCATAACAGTAAAGCTAAGCAATAATACGATAAGGACGAGCCCGCCAGCTAAAGCAGGCTGCACGATATCGTTTTCAAGCTTTCCAGTAACTGCAGCATAGGCAGCAAACAACCAAAGTATGAATAAAATCCAACTTGGCACCAACATAATAGCACGATCATAGCCGCGAATGGTGAGATAACAAATAAGCAAAACACCAATTAATGCGGTTGCACCAAGAGAAACGCGGGCAAAACCAGCAGCTTGAACCGGATCAAATACCACCATGCCAGCAAGACCGCAAAGGGCCCCAAGCCACAATACAATACCGAAGCTAAAATGATAATGCCAACGATGTAAATGAAGGTAGGTAAAGAGAAAAACTAATATTGTGCCTGCTAAGGCCACTTCTGTTCCTGCCCGCCATAGTGGTTCAGAATTAGGAACAACATTTAAAAATTTATTTAAAAAACTAAAATCTACACAAATATAACCAAGTACTGCCCATGCAAAAGCTGCGGTTGCAGGAAAAAGCGATGTACCTTTAACCACAAATAAAATGGTAAGCAGCAAAGCTAGAAGACCAGAAATACCAAGTAATATTCCACGATACAGCGTATAAGAATTAACTGTATCCTTGTAGGCATCAGGTTCCCACAAATATAATTGCGGCAAATCACGTGATCCAAGCTCTGCTACAAGCGTTACAACAGCACCGGGATTGATTGTAAAGCGGAAAACATCCGAGTCTGGACTAGCCTGGCGTTCTAGAGTAAACCCCTCACTTGGAGTTATCGATCGTATCCGAATAGAACCTAGATCAGGATCAAGTAAGCCAGAACCTGCTAGCCGATAATGGGGTGCTACAATTAACCTATCAAGCTGTTGGTCGCTTGGATTGGCAAGAGTTAAAACAGCCCAATTGCCTTGCGAGTTTTCACTATTAGCTTGCACTTCAATCCGATGGATGATTCCTTCTGGATCAGGAGGGGTTGAAATACTAAAGCTCGAACCTTGATCAAGGTTTATTTCAACGAGCCCAGAAAGGTCAAGGGCGGCACTATCAGGTGATATTTTAATTGGATCAGCAGCATTAGCAGCTATTGATAGGCCAATTAGCATAAAGAATAAAAGGATGAAGCGCATAGAAAAGCGAATTATAGCCAATTGGGGCCTCCGACACTTTTTGTATTATCAAGCTGTATGCATATAAATGCATGTTTAGATAAAGGCTTTCGGCTTTGGCTCGGCATTAGACCAATTATCCCTTTATATTAGAAAATTTAGGCAAATCACCTTGCCCGATTTTAATAAATCAATAAAGACCCTTTGCAGGGCTTTCAAGCTATTTAATGGCATGCAATCCAGAAAATTATAAATCATGACGATAGCACTTCTTTAATTTGTCATGCGACCATAAGCAATACATCAAAATAATAAATATTTTAGGAACGCCCTTATTTTTATTATAGTTTCATTTTATTGTGGTTTTATGGGGAGTAAAATGATTACTGACCATACAGATGAACAATCGGAGCGCTAAGCACCCATCATTGCTTATGGACGAACTGAACAGCGTGGTGTTAATACAAATAAATGCAGCTTTATTAACGCCTTGATCTGGCAAGCGCTCAGGTCGGCGTTAGTGTGACCTTCTAGCTTGTTTTGGCCCTTACGGAACAGTAAATCGACGCGAATAATTGCGGATTGAAAAGAGTTTCCCACCTGAGCGGTTAGAGAAAATTGCTATAGAGCCGGCCATCATATGACTGATGCTTGATGCGAGATTTGTTCATGCTTATGCTCAATCAGCACGAGCGCGGAAAAGGAGAGCGTTGATGCCCATGATCTTGGCTATTCCAAAGGCGGCTAACTAGTAAAATGCATGTTGCTTGAGATGCTTTGGTTACACCATTATGTCCACTTGTGACTTAAAACTATTTTAACTTACGAGATTGTAATGGCATTGTGCAAGTTAACAAGCAGTGAGAATGCTTAACTGCAACATAGCGTAGCGCTTCTTTTAAACGGCATAATTTTTGAATGTATATTTAAAGATCCGCTCGATAATTATATCTCAATTTAAATATAAGATTTATAAATTATTGAAAATCGTTTTGGGCTGTATTTTGAACGGCGTTTTTACCATTGCGTTTTAGTTTTACGCCAACCACTGGTATCATATCTTCAGAAACCTTAACCGATAGGGTAATATTCATTGTATCATTATCAGCTAGATGCGCGGTCATCGTACCATTAATATTTTCTCGCACTAGACCAAAAACCATATGCTTATTGCTAATACGCCCCGAAATGATATCCATGCCGTCAGCCTTGGCACCATTATTAAATGCGCCTTGATAACCTTTTTCAATGCGTGCAACACGAGCTTTGACGCTTTGGCTAAAAATGCCTACACGGCAAGAACCATCCAAGACCATACCAACCTTTGCCTGTTCCTGCACACCTGAAAATGTACAGGTAAAGCGCGTACCTTTATATTTCCCAGCAACAACTTCACCTGGCCCGGTCCATTGCCCTTCAATTTTTTTAAAAAAAACTTCCTCGGCGTCTTGTGCAGCACCGTAAGCGGAAGAGGAACATATGACAGCTGCAAAAAGCGGCAATAAAATTTTTTTCATTTAAACAGCTTTCCTTTTATCAGCTTCACATTAGCTTACAACCATGGAGCATCCAATTAAAGTAACAATTAAATGCATTTAATATCAAGCATCAAGATTTAAATTAAAGAATAATAGTTGAGATTCTTATGGTTAAAAATCGCAAAAAATGGTTAATAAGATATTTCAATTGCTAGGCTAAATAATAATTATTCCGCTTTAATTATAAAAGAACTTAGCCTTAGATCAAATTACATTATTAATCTTTGTTTGAAAAACGAATAAGATCACCGGCAAAATCACCAATACTGGGACGTTTTTCACCATCGAAAGGAAAAGGACGAAGTGCATCCATTGCTGCAATTCCTATACGGGTTGTCATCAACCCATTTACAACACCTTCACCTAGTTTTGCCGACAACCTCGCTGCAAGTCCCTGTCCAATGAATTGCTGTATAAAACTATCACCTAATGCAATAGTACCAGTTACAGCTAAATGAGATAAGACTTTACGCAATATGGCAATAAAACCAAACCGACTTGGCTTACAACCATAAAGCGACGCTATAGCGCGAATAAGCTTGGTGGCTTCATAAAAAACATAAATAATATCAACAAAGGCGCGCGGACTTACTGCTGTTACGACTGATACACGCTTAGCAGATGCCAAAATTAAACTACGTGCTTCTTTATCTAAAGGACGCAATATTTCAGCCTCTGACAAATGAATAAGCGCGCGTCCATCAATGATATCATCTTCAAAAGCAGCAATTATTTTGCGTCCATGCCGAGTTAACGCCTGCCCTTCAACTAAATTATTAAGTGCATGGATTGCCTTTTTCGCTTCTTTCATGTCATCGCGCATAACCGCATCGCGAGCCTGTCGCCTTATTTCAGATACCGAACGTAAACGTATAATTGCGCGCAATTCATTGAAAATAAAAATAATGAAAGCCAAGAGCCCAGTAACTGCAATTACAAGCGCAAACCATCCAAGAGCTACATAGCGGGAAAATAAAGTACGGACAAGATCATCAATCCATAGGCCAATTGCTAAGGATAATAATATGCCAAGAGCGGATAAAAAAATCTTACTCCACGTGAAATATTGCTTATTGCCCTGCTCTTCCTGCGCTAGCACGTCAAGATCGGCTAATTCAGCCTCATCAAAGGGATCTGCTGTTATATTGATAGTTTCAAGATCAGAAATGGCCCTTGGCCTACGCTGTGTCATGCAAGGTAATCTCCAAGCAAAAATTCCAAACTACGATCCAAACGAATATGCGGCAATGGATCAGTCGCTTTAACAATTGGTGGGCGAAACCGGATAAAGCGAATATTCATATTTTTATCATGATCGACAATATCTTGAGGATCTTTTGGCAAATCACCGGGAAAAATTGCAGTCTCTGTTTCACCATCAAAGCAAACGCCATCAATTATTTCACCTTCTAATGGTGTCCCAATAATTATAGGTAGTTCTTCATCGCCAATTTTTGCCAAGGCTTCACGGGTGGTGCGCACTGAAGCCATGGCTATGCTATCAGTTTTAACACCACGCAATTTTGCATTTTCAAGCGCATTGAGTGTTAAGAGCTTAATAATTTTTTCCAGCCTCTCATGGCTTTCATGATGAAGTTGATCTGCCTTTGTTGCGGCAACCACAATTCGATCTATTTTGTGGCTAATAAGTTGACTTGCCCAATTATTAGCACCTGAACGAAAACATGATAGAATTTCTGTCAAAGAATTTTGCAGGTCTTGCACAGCATGGGTACCCGAATTAATCGCTTGCATCGCATCCACAAGAATGATTTGCCTATCTAAACGAGCGATATGATTTAAAAAAAATGGCTTAATCACGTGCTTTTTATAAGATTCATAACGCCGCTCCATCACAGATGCCAAAGAGTGAGGCTGAAATGGTTTGTCGCTTAAATTAGGCAAAGGTGCAAAGGTAAGCGCAGGCGAACCATCAAGATCGCCAGGCATTAAAAAACGACCCGGTGGCAACATGGAAATTGCACTTTTATCTTCCTTTGCCAACTTTAAATAAGTCTTAAAAACCGAACTTAATTGATCGATGATATCATCGCTAGCCTTTGCAAAGCTATTGACGTGGTGGGCTGCACCAAGCCAATCACTTGCAAATTCCTTATGTAATTTATTATTTGCGCGCTCAAAAGACTCTTTTGAAAATGTCCGATAATCCTTTGCCAGCAAAGGAAGATCAAGCAGCCATTCACCCGGATAATCAATGATATCAATAGTTAACTTTCCACGTGAGAAATATTTACTAAATGTAGAATTTGATTGATACTTTATTGTTAATCGCAATTGTGATAATGAGCGAGTAGAATGGGGCCACTGGCGCTTTAATGTTAAACTATCTATATGCTTTTCAAACTCAAAACGAGGCAATGTATCGTCGGGTTGATGCTCTATATCAACGGATATTATGCGCTTTTGTGCTATAGCTTTAAAAAGTGGCAAGCGCCCACTTCTTAGTAAGTTCTGAATTAATGATGTAATAAAAACTGTCTTTCCAGCGGTAGAAAGTCCAGTGACACCCAGTCTTATAGTTGGATGGATAATTCCTGAAAAACGGTCAGAAACAGTGTTAAGGCTCATCCTAGCTTCATCGCCAAAAGATGTGAATGATGCCAAAGCGATTGCCCTTCAATGATGGTAATATAATTAAATGAGATTGCTTAAATATAGTGAGATTAGCGATCGTGATTAAAAAAACACAAGCGACGCTAAATTGCTTGTTCTCGACGTTTTTCTAATATTTCCATGGAAACAGGAGTTAATTCAACAGATTCACCACAGCCACAAGCCGAAGTTTGATTAGGATTATTAAAAACAAATCCTGTCCTAAGGGTGGTTTGCTCAAAATCCATTTGCGTACCAAGAAGGAAAAGAACAGCATCACGCCCAACAAAAACTCGGGCTCCGTCTTTTTCAACAATATCAAAATTTCCCTCATGCTCCTTCATCAAATTTATGGTATATTCCATTCCTGCGCAGCCACCCTTTTTTACACCAACATGGATACCTTGGGCATCAGGATTATTCCCCATAATTTCTTTGATACGCTCAACAGCACTGTCTGTTAGAGATATAACGGCAAAACGGCTCATTTATTCAACCTTTCAATTCGTGTTATACTTAGTGTGGCTGATTGACAAACGCAAGAACACCATCAATATTTTAATTAAACGACAAGATTTTAATCAGAATATGAGGCAGGCAATATAAAACAAGATGAAGCTTCTGACAATTTCAATCGCATGCCTTTTTACCAACAAAATTGCCATCCCACTGTCAGGCAGTGGCGATTTGCCGCCATGGACACTTACCGCGTTACGTTTTATCTAGAAGACATTTAAAATAGACCTAAACATAAAGCATTCAATCAAAAACCATGAAAACACATTTAATAAAATATTTTTTGCCAGTTGCATTATTTATACTCCCTCTTCTTGCCACTGCGCAGGAGCCATTAGGCGATATTGAGCGCGGCTCAAAAATATATAAACGATGTGCTGTTTGCCATTTGATCGATAATGATAAAAATCGTGTAGGTCCATCATTACAAAATATTATAAACCGCACTGCGGGATCGCTTCCTAATTTTCGTTATTCGCCAGCAATGAAAAAAGCTGGAGAAGATGGCCTTGTTTGGAATAAAGACACGTTACGCGAATTTTTGCTTGGGCCTCAAGCGATGATAAAAGGCAACAGAATGGCTAATATAAGGTTTGCGCCAGGTGAAAACCTTGATGACCTTATCGCTTATATTTTAAAAGAGTCATCTAACAGACCACAATAAGTTAGGCTTCTCCCCCCCTATGACTGCTCAATATTTACATATAATGATATGCGGACCGTCTTTAAAAACAAGATTATTCATTTTTCTTGTTATTAATTTGAAATTTTTCGCTTGCCTTTATCAGCTTCATAATCTATTGCTTCGGTCGGCTCGGAGCGTAGCGCAGCCCGGTAGCGCACTTGACTGGGGGTCAAGGGGTCGTGGGTTCGAATCCCGCCGCTCCGACCAATTTTCCAACCAAAATTAAATCTAGCTATGGAATTAATATAGAACTGCGATAATGAGAAGCTATACTCTTATTGTTTTGCCTGTTTATGTTAGTTTTTAGTTGTTACATTTTAATATAGGCGTTTTCCATAAAGAAAAATCAAATTAATCATAAAAACATTCTTAGCAATATTTGATATGCTAAGGATCACTTTGAGATTTAAATAGAAATTTCAGTAAAGCATAGAGAGCCAAAAAATTATCTATAATCTATATTTGTTTATGCGCATTTTCTTTTGAAAATCACTATAAATTAAAAAAGACCCATCATTTATTATGATGGGTCTTACATTAAGAGAAAAAAACTAATTATCTAAGTTTACTTAGTCTTCCAAAGCATAACAAGCAATCCCTGCATCTTTCAAGCTATTACATGCTTGCCACGCAGCAGTTTTAGATTGAAAACCCGCAAAGCGTGCACGATAATAACGCTCATTACCTTGATCAAAAACAGCAAGGAACGGATCTGTGCCAGCTAAAGCCTGTTGACCTGCAGCTGCCGCCTTTGCCAAAGCCTCATTAGCCTCAGCAGTGGTAGATTTTGATCCAACTTGAATAACCCAACCCTTTTTAGAGTTACTAATTGATGAAGTAACAACGGTGTCCAAATCATTAGGCACGGGAATAACATCGTCTTGCGGAACAGCTATAATCTCACTATTAATCGTATTAGCAACAACATCTTCCACAACTACCTGTTTATCATTGACATTTGACTTAACAAAACTTGCTTTAAAAACAGGCTTTGGTGGATTTTTAATTGGTGAGCTTTCAATTACAACATCATTAGCCGCAGCAATTGCTGGTGGTAGTTTTGCACTACGTGAAGCGAGAGCTGTTAACAACGCAGCATCATGCTCACGATCAGTTACGCTCGCAACCTCAACATTTTCAACAGGTTGAGCCTGTGGCTTAACATTATTATTGCGCGCAACAGGTATTGGTGCTTCATGGCCTTGTGGCAATTCAAAACTGCGGCTAGCTAAAAGCGGAGCTACGCTGCGTTTTCCCGTCCCACCATCAATATAAGTAAGCAATAGTTCACGCATATGCTGATCGCGCAACGCACCCGAACGACCACCCATAACTACGCCAACAATTGATTTATTTCCAATACGCATTGAAGTGGCAAGATTAAAACCAGACATACGCGTATAACCTGTTTTAATGCCATCAACACCCTTCATTGCACCAACAAGACGGTTATGCCCGTTAATTGTCTTACCACGAAAGTTAACACTTGTAGAAGAAAACCAACCATACTGGCGTGGAAAATGCTCACGTAATGCGAGTGAAAGCAAAGCCATGTCACGTGCAGTCGTGTAATTGCGTGGATCAGGCAAGCCAGATGCATTAACAAAATTACTATTCATCATACCAAGACGACGTGCTTTTGCAGTCATCATTTGCCCAAAACGAGCTTCTGAACCACCAAGATATTCAGCAATTGCTGTTGCAACATCATTTGCCGAGCGCGTAATCAAAGTTCTAGCTGCAATTTCTGCAGGAATCGTCTGACCAGGCTTAAAGCCAATTTTTGTTGGGGGACGTGCGGCGGCATAAGCAGAAACAGGAATAGGTGTATTGGGTGAAATGCGCCCTGACTGCATGGCTTCAAATAACATATAAAGCGTCATCATTTTCGTTAGCGATGCAGGATAACGCTTTGCATTAGCATTTTCCTGAAAAAGAGTTTTACCCGAATTTGCATCAATAACAATTGCAGCATATTTATCAGCATAAACCCCTTTAGGAGCAGCAGCGGCAATATTTGCACTTAATGACAACGCAACAACTGCCATTGTTGACTTGCAAAAAAATGATGTTAATTTTTCAATAGTTTTACGCACATCTACACCCTGCATTAAGCATTACACTTCAGCGCTAAAAATTCGCTTAACGATGATTTGGTGTTAGATTAGTGCAAACAGCGTTACTAATCCGTTTACGCACATTCAAATATAAAAGCTTTTTTAAAGAAAAATCATTTTTATAGCGAGAACAAAAAGAGAAAAGAAAAAGGCAAAAAGAAAACAAACCATAAACATTATTTAAATAATCTTTTAAAAACAAAATATTAAACAAAATTAACCATATTACAAATTAGAATTTAAACATTGAGACAATGATAGGGTTATTATTTCCATAGTTGCAATCATCCTATAAGGGAATAAAATCACGGCAAAATAAGACATGAAAGGTTTTAAGAATGTTCTCACCCAAGGACGCAAAAATGGGGAAGCTTCATATGCAGAAGGACAGTGCAAACAATGGCAATGAAAGTGATTCTGAAATTGCTATTGAGGTTCGTACGCGCCCAAAAATAAAAAAGCCAAACCTTTACCGTGTTATTCTTCTTAATGATGACTATACACCCATGAATTTTGTGATTGATATCTTGATTGAAATTTTTCATAAAACGATAGACGAGGCAACAGCTATTACCTTTTCCGTCCATCATCTTGGTGCCGGTGAATGCGGCATATACACCTATGAAATCGCGGAAGAAAAAGTAAGTCAGGTTATAGACCGTGCCCGATCTGAACAGCACCCACTTCAATGCATCATGGAAAAAAAATAAGTTTTTGAAATGACCTTACATATATTGGACGCAGCAAAGATCATATGGTCAACAAAAAAAACATAAAACAGATGATTTATATAGGTTTTTATTTTTGACAATAGCCTTACTGCTAACATGATTGGTTAATGACTAAAACTACCTTGCTAGATTTTGAGTTATTTTTCATTCCCATAATTAGCATAAGGAAAAACCGGAATTACGGCAAAATTCGGCTTTATAGAGTTAACCAAAATTGAAATATAAAACTACCAAAAAAATGAAGCATCACAAATGCGCTATAAGCGCTATAAATCTACATCGTTAAATTTTACAGCCAATATTATTATAAAGATTTTAGATAAAACACTTGAAGAGACGCAAGCAATTACCTATTCTGTACATCATCTTGGTGCTGCAGAATGTGGTGTTTACACATATGAAATTGCTAAAGAACAGCTTGTCCAAATGCTTCAGCTTGAATATTTGGCGCAATACCTTTCTTTACGGCATAATGGAAAATAAGTGAGGTTGTATGCCATCTTTTACCCCTGGCCTTGAAATGGCTTTACACCGCGCCTTAACATTTGCGAATGAAAGTCGCCATGAATATACGACATTGGAACATCTTCTCCTTGCATTAATAGAAGAAGAGGATGCGGCAAATGTTATGCGTGCATGTGGTGTTGACCTTGATATTTTAGCTGCCAGAATAAAAGATTACATTCAATCTGAGCTTGATAAACAAGTTATGGCCGATGACCATGATACTAAACCAACAACAGCTTTCCAACGGGTAATTCAACGCGCAGTTATTCATGCCCAATCAGCAAGCAAAGACGATGTAACGGGTGGCAATGTTTTAGTTGCTATTTTTGCTGAGCGTGAAAGCCACGCAGCATTTTTTCTACAAGAACAGGAAATGACCCGATATGATGCCGTGAATTATCTTTCCCACGGCATTGCGAAGGCTGGCAGTATTCCTGACAACATGATCTTTTATGAAGATTTTGAAGTTGGTGATGATGACGACACTGAAACAAAAAGGACGCCTGATGCACTGTCATCTTATTGTGTCAATTTGAATGAACTTGCAAAAGAAGGGAAGATTGACCCACTTATCGGTCGTGATAGTGAGGTTAACCGCACTATCCAGATTTTATGTAGGCGTTCAAAAAACAATCCACTTTATGTTGGAGAGCCTGGCGTTGGCAAAACTGCGATTGCTGAAGGATTAGCAAGACGCATCGTTGACAAGCAAGTACCAGAAATTTTAGCAGACGCTACAATTTTTTCTTTAGATATAGGTGTATTATTAGCAGGCACACGTTATCGCGGAGACTTTGAAGATCGTTTAAAGCAAGTTGTGGTAGAACTTGGCAACCATCCTGGTGCCGTGCTCTTTATTGATGAAATTCATACAATTATTGGCGCTGGCGCAACATCTGGTGGCACAATGGATGCGGCGAACCTTTTAAAACCAGCTTTGGCGTCCGGTGCAATACGCTGTATGGGGTCAACCACCTATAAAGAATATAGGCAGATTTTTGAAAAAGATCGAGCACTCGTTAGACGCTTCCAGAAAATTGATGTGAAAGAACCAACAGCGAGTGAAGCATTAGATATTATGAAGGGTTTAAAGCCCTATTTTGAAGATTATCACAATGTTAAGTTCACTGATGAGGCATTAAAGGCTGCGGTTGACCTTTCGGCTCGCTATATTTCTGATCGGCAATTGCCAGATAAAGCAATCGACGTCATCGATGAAACAGGTGCTGCGCAAGTTCTTTTACCTGAAAAGAAGCGTAAAAAGACTATTACTATCAAGGAAATTGAAGCTACAATTGCGAGTATGGCACATATACCACCCAAAACGGTATCACGTGATGATAGACAGGTTTTATCAAACCTTCTCAATGAGTTAAAGCGCGTTATTTATGGACAAGATAAAGCAATTGAAGCACTTACTAGCTCAATTAAGCTTGCTCGGGCTGGCCTTCGCGAACCCAATAAGCCAATTGGTAGCTATCTTTTTTCAGGGCCAACTGGTGTTGGTAAAACCGAAGCGGCTAAGCAGCTTGCCTCATCATTAGGGGTTGAATTGTTACGTTTTGACATGTCAGAATACATGGAACAGCACTCCGTATCACGTTTGATCGGTGCCCCTCCAGGTTATGTTGGCTATGATCAAGGCGGCTTGATAACCGATGCAGTTGATCAGCATCGCCATGCGGTTTTACTGCTTGATGAAATTGAAAAAGCCCATCCCGATGTCTATAATGTGCTATTGCAGGTTATGGATAATGGCAAGCTTACAGATCATAATGGTAAGCAGATTGATTTTCGCAATATTATTTTGATCATGACGACCAATGCTGGCGCATCGGATTTAGAAAAGGCTGCAATTGGTTTTGGTGATACGCGACGCACTGGTGATGATATTGAAGCAATAAACCGGCAATTTACGCCTGAATTTAGAAATCGCCTTGATGCTATTATTCCATTTGGACCACTAGCAATGCCTGTCATTCATCAGGTTGTACAAAAATTTGTTATACAACTTGAAGCTCAACTTGCAGATCGTGGCATTACCTTTGACCTCACCGATGGCGCGATTAAATGGTTGGCTGAAAAAGGTTATGATGCACGAATGGGCGCTCGTCCTTTGGCAAGAATTATACAAGAGCACATTAAAAAACCGCTTGCCGATGAAATTCTTTTTGGAAAATTGCGTAAAGGTGGAACCGTGCGAGTTGCATTGAACAAGAATAATAGCGGCATTGCCCTTGATATCCTGCCTGCTGATACACCAATTCGTGCCCCTAAGACAAATGACAAAAAGAATGAAGATGCTTGCCTTGGCGACGCATCCGACGAAAGTGAAAGCAGCCTATAATTCGTATCAATTTTAAATTAACCCATTGATATATATATTTTTTTAAGTTTCTATAAATAAGCCAAATATATGTTATTGCCTTTTGGGTTTGAGATTTTGAGAAAAAAATATCACAAAAATGTTTTTAGCAAAGTTATATCTGCTTTGCTAAAAATGCTTTGACTTTCATTTTCATCATCAATTTTCTTCTCAACTATTTGATTTAATATTATTAGCTATCAAAAAAATTAGGATAAATATAATGCGCGAGAAAATATCCGGCTCTCAATTGGAAAAGGGGCTTGATGCCCTCGCCCATAGATTTCATGCTAATTTTAGTCGCAATGAATCTGTCTGCTCAACCCACACTCATACAATTACTACACTTCCTCACCAGCTACCCGATGCGGTGGTTTATGTTGAAAATACTCAAGATATGCAAGATGTAGTGGTAATTGCCAATCAATATAATCTTCCTATCATCGCATTTAATGCCGGTACATCGCTCGAAGGTCAATTAAACGCACCATTTGGTGGCATTAGCGTTGATTGTTCACGCATGGATAAGGTGATCGAATTTAACCCAGAAGACATGACTATAAGCGTTGAACCAGGTATTACGCGCGAAGTATTAAACAGCTGGTTGCGCGACAGTGGTTTATTTTTTCCTGTTGATCCGGGTGCAAACGCCTCTATTGGCGGCATGGCATCGACCCGCGCATCTGGTACCAATGCTGTACGCTATGGCACCATGAAAGATGCAGTTCTAAGTGCAGAGGTGGTTATGGCTGATGGCAGGCTTATTCGCACCGCTAGCAAAGCAAAAAAAAGTGCTGCAGGCTATGATTTAACTCATCTTCTTGTTGGATCTGAGGGTACATTAGGATTATTTACTGCTATCACCTTAAAACTACACCCTATCCCTGAAGTTATTGCCAGTGGTGTTTGCACATTTGATAGCGTTAAACATGCGTGTGATGCGGTAATTGAAATGATTCAATGCGCCGTACCGATAGCGCGTGTTGAATTAATGGATCAAATTCAAGTTGCTGCTTGTAACGCTTATTCAGGTTTAGACCTTGAACCGCGTCCAACTCTCTGCCTTGAATTTCATGGTGACAGCGCTGGTGTAGACACACAAATCGCGCTTTTTGACGAAATTGCCAAATCCCATAGCGGCTTAGATTTCATCCATTCGCGAGATCCGCAAGAGCGGACAAAATTATGGACAGCGCGCCACAATGCGTTTTGGGCAAGCGAATCTTTAATGAAAGGGTGTGAAATTTTTTCAACCGATGTCTGTGTACCCATATCAAAACTAGCTGATTGCGTGGAAGAAACTCAAAAAGACTTGCAAGAATCAGGATTAATGGGACCTATTGTTGGGCATGTAGGCGATGGTAATTTTCATGTTTTACTTGGATATCACAAAGACAAGCCAGACGAAGTTTCTAAAGCTATGGAGTTTTCTGCGCGCTTAAGTGAAAGAGCTATTGCTTTTGATGGGACCTGTACGGGGGAACACGGCATTGGCCAACGCAAAGCACCTTATTTACGTAAAGAATTTGGCTATGGCGTCGATTACATGCAATTGATCAAGCAAGCACTTGATCCGCAAAATATTTTAAATCCGGGAAAATATGGCTTTAAAAATTATTAAAGGCATTTTTCATATTTTCATATTGCCTTGCATTAATGTTTAATTTTTAGTCTAATCAAATAAAAATGCCGAGACATCAAAACCTTGCCGGCATTTTTACTTAATATCTTTATTTAAATCGATACCCTAATATCTTGTTAATTAAACAAAATACAATCAATCATCTTTCCATGCTTCGATCATCACATCGCTGGTTGAAACAGGTTCAAAGCCTAGCTTTTGATATAGCTGTAAAGCACGCGGACTATCAAGCGTGTTAGTTTGGATTATTACTTTTTGCGGGTCTAAATCCCAAGCTGAAGATAAGACTTCATTTAAGAAAAATCGTGATAACCCACGTCCTTGAAACTCTTTAATCAAACCAAAATATAACACTTCAGCAATAGGCATGTTACGCAGGTTAAGCTCCGCAAAACCTGCAGGACAACCATTAATATATAAAATATAAATTACAGTATTTGGTGATTGGATAATATCAATTAATTCTTGATCTTTTAACTTGCGTCGTACGGACCAGTGATGCTCCTTACCTATTTCGCGATATAAATAACGATAGAAATGAGCGGGGCATTGTTCCGCTTTCATGATCGCGAGCGTCATACCGATGGGTAATGGAACGCTATTATTACCGCGTGTTTGCATTTCAAGATGTGTAACACGAGCAGCAAGATATTGGGGAGATTTTTTAAAAACCATTTTTTACATTTCCAAATCTTCATCTGTAACAACAGAACTATCAGCTAATGAACCCCATTCGCTCCACGAGCCATCGTAAAGTCGTACATTTTCATTTCCTAACCCTTGTAGTGCCAAGGTTAAAACGGCAGCAGTTACACCCGAACCACATGTCGTCACCACAGGTGCTAATGGATCTATTCCTGCACTTTTAAAAATTCCAAAGATTTCTTCGTTCGACTTGAATTTTCCCTCGTCAGAAAGCAAGGAATAGGGAACATTTTGAGCATTTGGCATATGCCCGGAACGTACCCCTGCTCTTGGTTCCTTTTCTTCGCCAGAAAAGCGTTTCTTTCCGCGCGCATCAGCAATAGCAACATTGCCATCACTCACAATACCGCGCATTTCATCGATTAAAACAACTTTGGTAAGATCAGCATTAGCATTAAATATTTTGGGGGTGATAATTGTATCATTACTAGTTACAGGACGCCCTTCCTGTTGCCAAGTTTTAAAACCGCCATCAAGCACATAGACTTTCTCTGCGCCCATCAAGCGCAATAACCACCATGCACGCGGCGCTGAAAAGAAACCATCACCATCGTAAACGACTATAGTATTTTTTTCACTTATACCAAGCGCACCAAGCGCTTTTGCAAAATACTCAGCATCAGGCAATGTATGAGGCAAGGAGGAATTGGGATCACTTAAAAGATCATGATCAAAAAACACTGCTTCAGGTATATGCGACCTACTATATTCTAAGCGACCATTTCTATTGGCTTTGGGCAAATACCATGATGCGTCAATAATATGAATATCACTTGCACCCAATTGGCTTTCCAACCAGTCTGCAGACACAATAAAAGGATTGTTGTGAGACATTGCGTTTCCTTCCCTAATTATTCCTATATTACGCCTTTCTTGTTAAAAATCGAGAACAATTTAAGAGAGAATATGCAATTCATTCCCCAATGATAAGGACTGAGAAAAAACCTTAATATGATTTTTGAGATTATACGAAAGGAACATTATATTGTTGAGCTTTATCTAGCCATTGCGGGATTGGCAATGATTTTTCGCGCAAGAATTGTGGATTATAAAGTTTTGATAGGTAGCGGTTACCATAATCACAAAGCATGGTAACAATGGTTTTGCCCTTACCTAATTCGCGCGCTAAAGAAATAGCACCGGCGATATTAATACCTGATGACCCGCCAAGGCATAAGCCTTCATGTTGAGCAAGATGGAACAACTCAATAAGCGCATCACTGTCACTGACCTGATAAGAAAAATCAGGCAACAAACCATCAAGATTGGCGGTTATACGCCCTTGCCCGATGCCTTCAGTTATTGAGCTACCTTGAGATTGCAATTGACCATTGGTGTAAAAAGAATAAAGGGCTGCGCCATAAGGATCGGCAAGACCAATTTTAATCGCTTTATTATGCTCTTTTAAGCCAATAGCCGTACCTGCCAAAGTTCCGCCAGAGCCGACAGAGCAAATAAACCCATCAATATTGCCTTGTGTATCGCGCCAAATCTCTTGAGCCGTTGTTTTAATATGGGCTTCACGATTAGCAATATTATCAAATTGATTAGCCCATAAAACACCATTTTCAGTGGTCTTTTTTAAACTTTCGGCAAGGCGGCCCGATAATTTAACATAATTATTGTGATCACGATAAGGCACTGCTGGCACTTCAATAAGCTCGGCGCCCTGCAAGCGCAGTGCATCCTTTTTTTCTTGTGATTGGGTATTTGGAATAACGATAATTGTTTTATAACCAAGTACTGCCCCAACAAGCGCAAGACCAATGCCGGTATTGCCTGCTGTTCCTTCAACAATAATGCCGCCCTTTTTAAGCTCGCCCTTGCGTTCTGCATCACGAATAATCGATAAAGCTGCCCGATCTTTAACCGATTGACCGGGGTTTAAAAATTCTGCTTTACCCAAAATTTCGCAACCTGTTAACTCACTTGCGCGGTTTAAACGGATAAGCGGCGTATTCCCAATAAGATCGAGCACAGATGTATCAGCCACGTTTTTTCCTTTAATGTTGAGGTTTGAGCATTTTGGCGACATAAATTTGCAACAACAATTTATATCTTTTTGGTAAACCTCACCAACAATAAAAAGAAAACATCATGCAATCAAAGAAAAATATACCACAAATACAATATTATATGACAAATTCCATCAAATAACGCTTTCAATCAAAAAAATATTCTATTTACAAAGGGTACATAAATACCCTTTGTAAATTACGAAAAACGCAAGTTATGAATATAAAATACTCATAACTTTAAAGATAATAATATGACGCCGCCAGCAATGAAAACAACACCAAGCCAATTAATACCAGATAGTTTTTCACCAAGAAATGCTACACCAAAAATCGCGACTAAAATAACCGATAATTTATCAACCGGTGCAACCCTTGAAGCATCGCCAATTTGCAAGGCCCTAAAATAAGCAAGCCATGAAGCACCTGTTGCAAGCCCTGATAGAACAAGAAATAGCCATGATTTAGCTGATACTTCACTTGGCCTATGCCATTGATCGGTAAGGGTTAAAAACAGGCAAAGTGCCGCCACAATAACTAGCGTGCGTATAAAAGTAGCAAAATCAGAATTAATGCCATGAATACCAACTTTTGCAAAAATTGCGGTTAATGCTGCAAAAACTGCTGATAAAACTGCCCAAAACTGCCAAGAAGCTGCCATTTTTAAAACTCAACCCCCTTTTGTCCTTTAATGCCTGAGCGAAACGGATGCTTGATGAGCTCCATTTCAGTAACAAGGTCAGCTTCATCGATAAGCTCTTGCTTGGCATTGCGGCCAGTAATAATGACATGCTTCATAAATGGGCGTTCACGCACGGTTTCAAGCACTTCTTCTAAAGGCAAATAATCATAGCGCAGAACGATATTCAACTCGTCACAAAGCACCATATCGTAACTTTCGTCCAAAATCATTGATTTAGCAACTTCCCAAGCTTCCCGTGCCATGGCAATGTCTTTTTCACGGTCTTGTGTTTCCCAAGTAAAGCCCTCGCCTGCGGCAAACACAGTTACTTGATCACCAAATTTATCCAAGGCCAAACGCTCGCCGGTGGCGCGTGAACCTTTAACAAATTGCACAACACCAATTTTCATATTATGGCCAAGGGCGCGAAAAACCATACCAAAACCTGCGGTTGATTTGCCTTTACCTTTACCGGTATTAACAATCAAAAGTCCTTTTTCGCCGGTTTTCCCCTCATTCATTCGATCGCGGGCAGCTTTTTTTTTCTTCATTTTTTCCGCGTGACGGGCATTGATTTCCTCGGTCGTCATAGTGGTTTTATCCATTTCATTCACCCTTATTTTGTAATTCTTCCAATTGAAATGCTGCTGAATTGGAGCGCCCAACCCAAAGCCCACGATCTAAAGCCTCATTTAGCTTTTGTGCTATCTCACGCAATGCTGCCGGATTTTGCTCAGTCAAAAATGATCGAACCATATCATCATTAATATAAGCATCATAAATTGCTTCAAAATGATCGCTACGCACGGCATTTGTAGTTGCTGCAAACGCAAAAAGATAGTCAACGCTTGCTGCCATTTCTACGCCGCCCTTAAAGCCGTGCCGCATCGCACTTGCAATCCATTTGGGATTGATGGCACGGCCACGCAATGTGCGGGCAATTTCTTCCTCCAAGGTTTTGATAAGGGGGCGTTCTGGCCTTGATAAATCATTATGATAAATTTGCGGCCATAGCCCTGATTGTGTTGCCGCGGCCGCAGCCATACCACCTTCAAAAGCATAATATTCACCAGAATCTAGCAAATCATGCTCTCTATTATCCTGATTTTGTACAATTAATTGCAAGGCAACCATTCTGGCATTTAATTCCGCGCTTGCCGTTTCCCCCTCGCCTATGCCATAGGCATGATCAGAATTAGCAAGCCATGCTTTTCCAAGATCATCTCGCCCATCCCACTCGCCAGAATCAAGAAGCTCTTGTAACCCTGTGCCATAATGACCCGGTTTTGCACCAAAAATACGATAGCCCGCCTTTTGGCTCGCTTGTTGATGGGTTAATCCATCGTCATCCATGAAACGCATCATGTCCCCCTTCATATTGGCAGCAATCGGGTTATAGCCCTCCTCTTCATCAAGCGCACCAACAGCTCTAATGGCTTGGTCAAGCAAAACCAATTGATCGGGAAACGCATCACGGAAAAACCCTGATATACGCAGCGTGACATCAACACGCGGACGGCATAATTTTTCTAAAGGTATAATTTCATATCCCGTCACCCGCCGTGATGCCATATCCCATAAGGGCTTAACGCCAAGTAAAGCTAAAGCCTGTGCAATATCATCGCCGCCCGTGCGCATATTAGACGTGCCCCAAACGGTAAGCCCCAGCGCTTTTGGCCAATCACCGTGATCTTGAACATAGCGTTTTATCAACAATTCGGCAGAGCGAAAACCCAAATCCCATGCAGCAGGGGTTGGCACAGCGCGGTTATCAACCGAGTAAAAATTGCGCCCTGTTGGTAAGACATCAAGTCGCCCGCGCGTTGGCGCACCAGATGGTCCTGGAGCAACAAATTTACCATCAAGCGCAGTGAGCAGGCCATTCATTTCGGCATTGCCGCAGCTTTCTACTAAAGGGCGTAAAAACCTATCAATTTTTTGCAAAATTATTTGGGTTTGTGGCAGCAAGGCTGGACAAATAATAGTTTTTTCAACAAGACTTGCCGCTAATAATTCGATACGCTCAACGCTATCACCGAAGCTACGCCAAGGATCATTGATTAAATCAGCAAGGATTTGAGGTCGCTTACCTTGCCAAGGCGCTGCCAAATCACAATTTAACGGATCAAAACCCAAATCAAGATCATTGGCTATAGCACGATGTAAACTACCATCTTCATTTTGACCCCGTGGAACACGAACCAAAGCCACTAACAGATCAGTCAATTGCTTGCCGGTTGGCGCCCTGCCAAAAACATGCAAACCATCTCTAATTTGTAATTCTTTCAAATCGCATAAAAAGGCATCAAGTTTTTGCAAGGCAAGATTCTCATCATCGTGACCTTTAATCCCTGCATCACTACCAATACCTGTTATGTCAACCAATTGTAAAATTTGATCTTTCAGCTTCAACAATCGGCGCGGATCAACCCCTGATGCTTCATAATATTCATCCACCAAGACTTCTAAATCTTTAAGCGGCCCATAACTTTCAGCGCGGGTTAATGGCGGTGTCATGTGATCGATTATCACTGCACTTGAACGGCGTTTGGCTTGCGTCCCCTCACCTGGATCATTGACAATAAAGGGATAAATATGCGGGATTGCACCAAGCGCTAGTTCCGGATAGCAATTTTGCGACAGCGCCAATGCTTTACCTGGTAACCATTCCAAATTGCCATGCTTACCCATATGCACAATAGCATCTGCCCCATAGACATGACGCAGCCAAAAATAAAATGCCATATAATGGTGAGATGGAACAATGTCAGGGGCATGGTAAACTTGTTTGGCATCCATACCAAAAGCACGCTCAGGCTGTAATGCAACCACTATTTTACCAAAGGACAGAATTGGCAGCGCAAAAGCATCATCAACAATAGTTGCATCCCCCTGTGGGTCACCCCAGCGCTCTTTCATTTCATCTTGCGTGATCTGCGGTAATTGTGCAAATAATTGCCGATAACGGTGAAGAGCAAGGGACACATTAATAATACGACCTTTTACGCCCTCATTGGTGGGCCCTTCGATCAGCTTTTCCATAAGAGCTAGTGGTGTTTCTGGGATATTTTCAACATTATAGCCATTATTTTGTAAAGCATTCAATACCAAATGGGTGGCTGCAGGTGTATCAAGACCAACCCCATGTCCCAAACGGCCATCACCACCCGGATAATTAGCCATAACTAACGCGACATTTCGCTCAATTGGCGCTTTTTTGCCAAGTTTAATCCAATTTCTTGCTAAATCAGCAACAAAATCAACACGATCTTGCTGTATTTGATGGCGAATAATATTGGCTTCCACCTCTTCATCAAAAAACTCTGCCGCTTTAAAGGATATAGCACGGGTTAAAACACGGCCGTCCACTTCCGGCAAAGACACATTCATGGCAATGTCTCGTGCTGGCAAACCACGACTTGATGATTGCCATGTAGCTTTATCGCTACCTGATAAAACCACCTGCAACACCATATTATGATATTTATCGAGCACTGTACCGGTTGTCTCACCGCTTAATGACGAAACAGCAAAACCCGTTGTGTTTAAAATAAGCGCTGGTGGGCACTGGCTTAGCAATTCATCAAGAATAGCAACACTTAAACTGTCTTTTAAGCTACTTATAAAAAGTGGTAACGGTGCAAGACCGCGCTGCTGTAAAGCTTCCACTATCGCTGCAATTGGCTCAGTCTGCCCACTTTGAACAAGAGCACGATAAAAAGTAATTGGCACAATAGGGCTATTGGCGACTACCCCATTTTCTTGCCATTTATTTTGAATTTCTGTCAAGCTAGGATTTGCAAGATTGGGCCACCAAAGTCCCGCTTTCATTAAAGGTTTTGCACTAATTGGACGTTCATTTATCCCTAATATAAAACCACAATAATTGAGAAAATTTTGAGCATTAAAGCTGCCACCTTCAATCAAATATTGCCACAAAGCATCGCAATCCTCGCGGGAAATGCTACAAAAACGCATCAAAGTTGGATCTGGTTTATCATCACCTGGTAAAACCACCAATTTAATATCATGCGCACAAGCGGCAGCGTAAAGCGTTTCCAAACCATAGCGCCAATAACTTACGCCGCCAATAACACGTACAACAATAAGGCGAGCGAATTTTGCAGTCCGCTCAATATATTGATCGACCGACATCGGGTGAGAAAGAGCCATTAAATTGGCTAACCGTAATGAATAAGCCTTATCTAAAAGCACGGATTTTGCCGCGGCTATGCTACATAGCTCCGTATCGGCAGATGATAGAAAAATTACTTCACCTACCGATTGTCCAAGATCAATTGCCTCATCAGCGTCACTGATTGCACCTTTTTGCGCCAGTAAAAGATGCATTATTAGGTCTTATCAGCTACTTGCTGAATGGACTTTGTAATTTTTGTAACATCCATATCATGCAATCCAATCACCACTAAGCGACTTAAACCCTTTTCACTTTCATCAAGCGGACGATCATAGTAATGTTCAATACGACTGCCAACAGCTTGAACAACAAGGCGCATAGCTTTGCCTTTAACCGCCATAAAACCTTTAAGACGTAAAATATCATTGTCACGAATAATATTCTTTAATCTATCAACAAAAAGGATTGGATCGGTGATTTCACCAAGTTCAACCACAAAGCTCTCAAATTCATCATGACTATGGGCTTCCCCTTCTTCATGATGCATCTCATGATGGGATTTACGGTTTTCAATGTCGCTTTCTGTGCCGATATTTAAACCAAGCACTATATCTGCACCAAGTTTACCAAAATTAGCAGCAACCATATTAGCAACCCGCTCGCCATGTGCTGCAATAGTTTGTTTAACTTCAGCTAATTGTTGCGCATCAATTAAGTCGGTTTTATTTAAGACAATAAGGTCTGCAGCCTTGATTTGGTCTTCAAACAATTCTTCCAATGGACTTTCATGGTCTAGCGATTCATCACTTAAACGTTGGGTGGCAATTTTGTCATGATCATCGGCAAAGCGTCCCTCAGCAACCGCCGCACTATCAACAACGGTAATAACGCCATCAACGGTTACGGATGTTTTAATTTCAGGCCAATTAAAAGCTGCAACCAAGGGCTGCGGCAAGGCAAGCCCTGATGTTTCAATAATAATATGATCAGGCCGCTCGCTACGTGCCAAAATCTTGGTCATTGCAGGTATAAAATCATCAGCAACGGTACAACAAATACAACCATTATTTAGCTCGATAACATCTTCTTCCTTGCAATTTTCAATTCCACAACTTTTAAGCAGATTACCATCAACGCCAAAATCACCAAATTCATTAATAATCAAAGCTATCCGTTTACCATTTGCATTTTCAAGTAAATGACGGATCATAGTTGTTTTACCAGATCCCAAAAAACCTGTGATGACGGTGGTCGGAATTTTGGTTGTAAGCAATGTCATAACTAATTACCCTTTAATTGGATTGGAAGTCCTGCTGCAATAAAATAAACATTATCAGCATAGCTAGCAATTTTTTGATTGAGCTCACCGGCAAAGTCACGAAACTGCCGACCTAGCTTATTGTCCGGCACTATACCCAAGCCTACTTCATTCGCAACAAAAACAAGATGAGATTGATTGTTTTGCAGTTGATTGAGCAAAGTATTTTGATAGGCTGCAATATCATAGTCGTTAAGCATTAAATTGCTGAGCCATAAAGTCAAGCAATCAACTAGAATAATATTGTCCGGATTACTTAAGCTTTTAAGCGCTGCACCCAACTCTAACGGACATTCTAATGTTTGCCAATAATCTTTTCGTCGTTCTTGGTGCAACTGAATGCGAGTTTTCATCTCATCATCGAAGGCTTGTGCTGTAGCAAGATAAATTGCAGTTAAGTCTGTTTGAAGAACTAAATTTTCTGCAAATACCGATTTTCCAGAACGTGTTCCTCCTAGAACCAAATCAATGCGTGCCATATTACCTTCCCTATTATGCTGGGCTGCTTTATTTTAAAGAAATTCTAAAGAGAACAATCTTTTTCACTATGGTTGTATTCAGGCTCTTCACAAGCTTTATAAATTAAACTAGACCTTATCGGCAATTAAGCATGACTGCGGTAAAACTATATCATTATTTTTTCAAGGCTTTCATATAAAACTCTTGATTAAAAGTGAAATTAATATGGACGTATTTTATGGCTAACCCTATTAACACAATCGAATTAGAAAAAATGGAGCCAATTGCATCACAATCCTATCGCGATGCAATGAGCCATTTTGCTGGTGCAGTTCATATTGTTACAACCGATGGACTTGCTGGTAAGCGCGGCACAACAATTTCCGCCTGTTGCTCCCTATCAGATTCCCCACCCACCTTACTCATTTGCCTCATGAAAACCCATGCCAATAATCGTCTTTTTATCGACAATGGTCGGTTTTGCGTCAATACTCTTGCAGGGAATTTACATGAACTTGCCGACATATTTGCAGGGCGCGGTGGCCTTAGCCAGGACGAGCGTTTTGCCAAAGCTGAGTGGCACAGTATGAAAACAGATTCGCCCGCCCTTGTTGGCGCCCTTGCTTCATTTGATTGCCGTCTTGTTGGCTGGCATGAACATGACACTCATTATGTGCTTTATGGCGCGGTCGTCGATATTAAACGCGAATCCGCAGATGATGCTCTAATCTATCTAAACCGTGCCTACCACCATTTACCATTAACTAAACTACCATAAGAGCCGATTTTTATTTTGGGGGCAGAACAGTGGATAGGGTTGATTTATTTAATTTAAAAGCTTGATTTGCTGAATAAGCTTTCATATAAGGCTAAATTGTTGACTATTCATGTTTTGATAGCTCCATATGTCTCCGTAGCTCAGCTGGATAGAGCAGCGGTCTTCTAAACCGCAGGTCGTAGGTTCGAATCCTATCGGAGACGCCATAAAAAACAATTAAATCATATAAATAGACAATTTGAACAATCTGAAAATTTAGAACAAACAGTGTATTTGAGACCCGCAAGAATTGGCGCAATTTGTTCTACTTACGTTGCAATGATTAGATTGCAGCTTGTTGATGCATTAATACAGCCTTCCCCAAAACTAATTGCTCAATAATATATTAAAATTAGACAGGCTTATTATTGGTCAAGCGCATATATTTAAGCTATTAGTGCCTTTGACTTACAGCTTCAAAAAGCCATTATCTTCTTTAGTCGCGTAACAACACTATTTTTATATGAAACTAAATTTAAAAATTTTTGTTATTTTTATGATATTATCACAAATTATTTATTAGAATTTGCAAATTTAACATCTTGCAGTTAATTTGATTAATTGGTTGTAGAAAATTTTCATCCAAAAACCATCATTGATGAGTGAAAAACTAGAGCATATTTATACATCGAATTTTTACGATATAAAATGAAAAGACTAAAAGATATAAAGGTAAAACTATGAGCGAAACGAAACAAAAAATCATTTTAGACTGTGACCCTGGTCACGACGATGCCATTGCCATGTTGTTAGCCCATGGTAATCCTAATATTGAACTTGTAGCTGTAACCACTGTTGTTGGTAACCAGACGCTCGAAAAAGTGACACGCAACGCGCTTGCTGTCGCACGTATTGCTAATATTACCAATGTACCTTTTGCAGCAGGTTGTGTGCGCCCTTTAATTCGCGCCATTGAAGTTGCCCCTGATATTCATGGTGATTCTGGTCTTGATGGCCCCGTGCTGCCAGAGCCAACACTAAAGCTTGATCCGCGTCACGGCGTTGATCTCATTATTGACACCATCATGTCACATCCGCCTAAAACAATTACAATCGTACCAACTGCCGGCCTTACCAATATTGCTATGGCGGTTAGAAAAGAACCACGCATTGCCGAGCGGGTAAAAGAAGTGGTGCTAATGGGTGGTGGCTATCACGTTGGTAATTGGAGTGCGGTTGCCGAATTCAATATTAAAATTGACCCAGAAGCTGCCCACATCGTCTTTAACGAAAAATGGCCGCTCACCATGGTAGGGCTTGACCTTACCCACCAAGCACTTGCAACGCCCGATATTGTTGAAAAAATTGCAGCGATTGGCACGAAACCTGCTCAATTTGTTGTAGAGCTGTTAGAATTCTTTGGCAAAATGTATAAAGAAGCGCAGGGCTTTACGGCTCCACCAGTGCATGATCCTTGTGCGGTTGCCTATGTCATCAATCAAAATCTTATCAAAACTAAGCGTGTTCCGGTTGATATTGAACTCACAGGAACTCTTACTCTTGGTATGACGGTTGCAGATTTCCGCTTCCCAGTTGATGAAAGCTGCCATACGCAAGTAGCAACCGAGCTTGATCGCGAAGGTTTTTGGGATCTCATCATTGATGCGCTACAGCGCATTGGTGAGGTTAATATTTAAATTACATTCAAGGGCATCTATGATGCCCTTTTTCCCTATATTAAATCACGTATTGTTGATAAATTATGCCATTCTTCATGCATCGTGATGCTGATGCTGTATTTTAACCAAATTCCATATCATACTATTATCAAGCAACATTATTTTGCCATGATTTCGCATATTTCCAATTTATGCCTATAGACATAAATTAGAAATTAAATTATGAATTTACCTTCATTTTTGTAATTATCATACTTTAAACAATGCGGACTCGTAATAAAATGTCAACCGCTTCCTCCAATAGCACTACTAAAAACTCCATCGGCAAGGTTTTGCTTGCAAGCCTTATTGGCACGACTATAGAATTTTTTGATTTTTATGTCTTTGCCATTGCTGCAGCCTTATTCTTTCCTGATATTTTCTTTGCAAAAGGCGATGCGCTAAATCCAGATGCCAACACGCTTGCCGTACTCAGCTCATTTGCCATTTTCTCTGCGGCCTTTTTTGCAAGACCGCTTGGAGCCATTATATTTGGCCATTATGGCGATAAGATTGGTAGAAAAGCCACATTGGTTGCTGCTTTGCTCACCATGGGCATCTCAACTGTCATCATTGGTTGCTTGCCCACCTATAAGGACATAGGTTGGTTTGCGCCTTTGCTACTAACACTTTGTCGCTTTGGTCAAGGTATTGGTCTTGGCGGTGAATGGGGCGGCGCTGTGCTGCTTGCAACCGAAAATGCTCCACCTGAAAAACGCGGTTGGTATGCAATGTTTCCACAACTAGGCGCGCCTATCGGTCTTATTTTATCCGCAGGCTTATTCTGGGCGATGATAACCGTTTTGGATATGGAGCAAATTTACAATTGGGGTTGGCGTATTCCATTTATCGCCAGTATTATCCTTATTGTCGTTGGTCTTTGGGTTCGTCTTTCGATCAGTGAAACACCGCAATTTAAAGCTGCAATTGAACGTGAAGAACGCGTAAAAGTACCAATGGTAGACGTTTTTACCAAGCATTTGCGTACATTGTTATTAGGAACTTTTGCCGGTATGACTACATTTGTGTTGTTTTACCTGTTTACTGCCTATCTCCTTACTTACTCACAAAAAAATGCAGGGCTAAGTTTTACCCAAGCTTTGGAGGTTGAAATCGCAGGTGCTGTATTTTTTGCACTTTTCATTCCTTTTGCTGGTCGGATTTCTGATATAGTTGGTCGCCGCCGCTTAATGATTTATGTAACCATCTTCATCGCATTATTCTCCTTTACTGTTCCTTATTTCCTCAGCCAAGGTATTTGGGGACTATTTGCAGTATCAATTATTGGCCTATCACTTATGGGCCTAACCTATGGTCCAATTGGTGCGGTATTAGCTTCACCTTTCCCAACTAATATTCGCTATAGTGGCGCGTCGATGACTTTCAATTTAGCTGGAATTTTAGGTGGGTCTTTTGCGCCATTTATCGCGACGTTACTCGTTGATAAGTTTAACAATCTCGCTTATCTTGGCTATTATCTTTGCCTAAGCGCTATAATTTCTTTAATTGCATTCATAGCCTTTAAAGATAAAGAAATCAGTCAGTAGTCGCAATTTGCGAATAGATGCCCAAAAAATAAAAAGCCCTTTCATTCAAGATGAAGGGGCTTTTCTATTAAGTGCATTTTAAAAATCTATTAAGGCGTTGTTTAAGGCGCCAAAATGAGCCAAAATATTGCAAAAGGCGGTAAAAAGGCTAAAAATGTAACCCAAATTGGCAATGGTCGCTTTAAAATACGCCAAAAAACAAGCGTATATATAACCGTAAATAATATGAAACTTACATCAAACGCCATTAAAACATGGGCCTCACCAAAAAGTGATGAATAAATATGACTAAAACCAATGAGAAAAAGCGTTAATAATGAAGCTGCTAAAGCCCAAGACAAAATAAGAATACGTTGTGTAAGTAACATCTACTAACACCTATCAACGCTTCATTGACTTTACTGTCCGCCATAGTGCATAGCCCCCAAGCGCAATAATAACAACAAAAATCCAACGTCCATATTCTAAATAACTTGGATCAAGCAATGTTTCTGGCTTTGCTAACCCCCAAAAACCAATGGCTATTAATAATATTGGTGTTACTCGCATTTTAAGCTTTTTTCTCCCATTTTTGGTTTTCGTTTTGTTGCCAATAGGTGACCGTATGCCCCGATGTTTTAAACTCTTTCCATTGCGCACGTACACGATTAAGTTGTTCGCCATCATGTCCATCGAATATGATGACAATACGCTCGTAATTATGAAGATTTTTGCACTGCGCTCCCTCAATGCAAAAACGCACTGTTGATTGATTAGGATTTTCGTCTGTGCAAGTTAAGATAACTGGCTGCTCATGAGGCCAAATATCACTATCAAGTCCATGTGGAATAAATGATATTGGTGAAAATGCCCATAAATGCTTATCAATTTCATCACGGCGTTTTTCACTATCAAATTGGATTGAAACGCGCCACTTTCGCTCTAATGAGCGCTCGACAAGACCCGGCAGGGTCCTGTCTAATGTTGATTGTGTTAAGTGATAGAACAGAACTTCACTCAAAACTTAGTCCTCATAATATTCGGCAACAAACCGATCTAATAGGCGTACGCCAAAGCCCGATGCCCATGATTGGTTGTACTCATTTTTAATTGAATCAATAGCTGCACCAGCAATATCAAGGTGGGCCCAAGGAGTATCACCAACAAAGCGTTTTAAAAATTGCGCCGCCGTTACCGAACCAGCCAACCGACCAGTACTGTTGCGCATATCAGCAAATTTCGAATCAACAATCTTGTCATATTCTTTGCCCAATGGCATGCGCCACAATTTCTCACCGGTTAAACGGCCGGCATCAAGTAGATGATCGGCCAATGCATCATCATTAGCAAAAAGACCAGCATGCTCATGCCCAAGAGCCACCATAATAGCCCCAGTCAGTGTTGCCAAATCAATCATCAACTTTGGTTTAAACTTTTCTTTTGTGTACCATAAGGCATCAGCAAGAACTAAGCGACCTTCAGCATCGGTATTGATAATCTCAATCGTCTGCCCTGACATTGATGTAACAATATCACCAGGGCGTTGTGCATCACCATCCGGCATATTTTCAACCAAGCCCACAACACCAACCGCATTTACCTTGGCTTTACGGGCTGCCAAAAGGCGCATTGCACCAACAACTGCGGCGGCTCCCCCCATATCACCTTTCATATCTTCCATACCTGCCCCGCCTTTAAGCGAAATGCCACCAGTATCGAAAACAACACCTTTACCAACAAAGGCAATAGGATTATCTTTAGATGCGCTGCCATTCCAACGCATGATTGCAAGGCGCGGTGGACGCGCAGAGCCACGCGCCACACCTAAAATGGCATTAGCACCAAGCTTGCGTAACTCTTTTTCACCTAGAATTTCAATTTTGAGTCCAAGTTTTTCAAGTTTTTGTATTTCTTCAGAAAATTCAACGGGGCCCAAAATATTCGCAGGCTCATTAATAAGATCACGAGCAAGAATAATTGCCTCAACCATTTGTTGAGACTTTTCAAAGGCGGCACTTAAAAGCTTTTCATCATCAGCTTGAATAGTAAGCTTTACTGGTGCCTTATTATCTTTCTTTGCTTTAGTTTTATATTTATCAAAATCATAGAGCCGCAGCATTATACCGCTTATAAAATCAGCAATATCACGCTTTGACGGTGTAATATCCGCAAAAGAAAGGGCAACGGTAATATTTTGACTACCACCAAATTGTGCCGCAGTTGAACCGCCAAGTTTCATCCAGTCATCAAAATTATATTTATCAACCTCACCAGCACCAATGAGAATAAGACGATCATAACCTTGTTCATTATTTTGAATAGATTCGACAGCGGTGGAAACTTCACCTTTAAAACCATGAACTTTAATTAATTGGTTGACGAAATCTTCATTGGCAATTTTTAAAACCTTATCACTTGGCCTTACATTAGCCCCATTAAATATTATAAAAGTGCCTTTTTTAGGCTTGGCAACGCTGGAAATCTTAGGCGAAATAATCTTTGACATTGAGCATCCCTTTGTTTTGGATTTACTGTTTAATTACACAATTTATGATAGCTTCTTGAAAAAATGTAAAAACCTATGGCAAAAGTAAAATAATTAAGCTTTATATGCGATTCTTATCGGTAATATGATAAATTAAGTTTCATTTTACAAATTGATATTTTTTAAAAGGCCTATTCGCCCAAGAGAGCAGGAGTTTCAACTCTTTTTATGCATTTAATCGAGACCTATATCCTGCGCAGGATTCTAACTTTATTTTTTGCCGTTTTGCTTGGTTCAATCGGGATCGTTTGGATTGTCCAGCTACTTGATCGCATTAATTTTCTAACCACCAGCGGACAAACTTTTTGGACATTTTTTAATTTGTCCACGCTTATTATACCTTCAGTTATTCCGCTCGTTATTCCTTTTGCGCTTGTTATCGCGATTGTTATCATTTTTTATATGATGAACCAAGACTCCGAGCTTGTCGTTATATCTGCTGCGGGTAGTCCGCGTTATGTTATCTGGCGCCCAGTAATATTATTGGCAATTTTAGCATCTATCAGCTCCTTCGCTATTACAAATTATGTTGCACCACATGCCCGCCTCAATATGCGACAAATGTTGGCTTCAGCCAATTCAGATCTAATTAATATGTTCTTACAAACAGGAGCCTTTCGCCAGTTAAAGCAAAATATCTATCTCGAAATTGGCGAACGTACAGCGGATGGAAAAATTGGTGAGCTTTTTATTGTCAATCGCACTGATCCAAACATTGAAATTAATTATTACGCGGTTAGCGGTTATGTTGCCAATAATAAAAATGGAGATTTTTTAGTATTAAAAAATGGTGAAATCCAACGCCGCGAATACAAAACTGGTGATATAAAAATCATTAAATTTGAATCCTATACATTTGATTTAAGTGAATTTGCGCCAGAAGAACGCGGCTCTTTTACCTATCCTAAAGACCAATTCTTATCGGAATTACGCCACCCCAACCCCGATGACCCCAATTTTCAACGCCGTCCACAACAATATACAGCCGAATTGCACCGCAGGTTTTCTTCATGGCTTTATCCAATAGTATTCGCCTTGATTGCGTTGACAACCGTTGGCGACGCGCGCTCACACCGGCAAGGTGGCACATCTGCAATTTTAGTTGCCTTGGGTTGTACGTTTTTTATTTTTTGGCTTGGTTATTTTTTTGGTGACAAGGCCGACAATGATCTTGCTTATATTCCTTTTCTCTATGCGGTTCCCATTTTATCAATTATGTTCCTGTCATTTCTATTACTGACAAATCGTCAATTATCTATACCGCAAATTTGGCAAGATAGTTTAGCAAAAGTGTTTTCGAAAGTTCGATTTAAAAAAACTAAGAAAGCAGCGAATGAAGGAGTCCAAAAATGATTGGCTGGACACTTGGACGCTATTTTTTCATTCGTTATATCCGTATTACTTTTTACTTTGTCATCGGTATTTTCACCCTTGCCATGTTAATAGATTTTTCTGAAAATGCGGGGCGACTTGCGTCTCTCCCCGGCTATTCAGCTTTAGGCGCTTTTGCTTTATCTGCCTTGCGCATTCCTTTTATCATGCAACAACTCTTTCCCTTTGTTGCTTTATTTTCAGCAATGGCAACATTAATGTCTCTTAATCGCCGATTCGAGCTTGTGGTGGCACGCTCTATAGGGCTTTCTGCTTGGCAATTTTTATTGCCTGCTTGTGTGGGGGCGTTACTATTTGGGCTTGCAGCAGTGGTCATCGTTAACCCACTTGCAGCTTGGAGCCAAGCAAAAGCAGAAAGCCTTATTGCTCAATGGACCAATCCAACCAATATTGCAATTAGCGCAAAAGATAATCGTGTTCCTTGGCTAACACAAAGCACTGGGAATAGCAGGATAACTATTGGTGCTGCATTGATTCTCGAAAAAGGTCGCGTTTTACAAAATGCTGTATTTGTTCGCTATAATAATGACAAAACAATAAAAGACTGGCTAAATGCTAGCACCGCAACCTTAGAAACTGGCAAATGGATTTTGGACAATGTAACTCAAACCAGTGCAGGCGCGCCACCCAAGTCTTTTAAAACATTGGAAATACCGACCCAGCTACGCCCAGAATATTTAGAGGAGCGCCTAGCAGATCCAACAACCATTCCGTTTTATGAACTTCCTCATAAAATTGAGGTCGCACGTTCTTTTGGGTATTCTGCAAATAATTTTAACATGCAACTGCAATCTCTCATTGCATTACCTGCCCTTCTTGTGGCAATGACATTAATCGCAGCAACTGTTTCATTGAAATTTGTACGATTTGGCCAGTCTGGTATTATGATTTTAGCTGGCATCCTTGCAGGTTTCGTGCTTTATGTTGTATCGGTAATGGTTAAAGCTTTTGGTGATGCAGGTTATGTCCCCCCCATAGTCGCTGCATGGGTACCAGTTTTAATTGCAATGTTCTTTGGAGTTTCTTTCTTGCTCCATAAGGAGGATGGCTAGTGAATAAATTAAATAAACACAGTAATTACATTGGTTACCTACAGGCCTTGGCTTGTGGTACAGCACTTGCTTGTGTTTTAGGAACTGTAGGACTACCTTCCTCTGCCTATACCCAAAATATTGGCTCTTTAACCACTAGTAATTCTGCTAATAATAACGCTCCAATGTTATTATCAGCTGATGAAATGGTAATGGATCGCGATCAGCATACAGTAACTGCTCGAGGCAATGTTCAAATTGAATATAATGGCAACCGTATTGTTGCACGAGAGGTTACCTACAACCAACAAACTAAGCGTGTGATGGGGCGTGGCAATGTAGAGATTGTCGATGCAAAAGGTGTAAAAGTTTATGCCCAAGAAGTTGATTTAACCGACGATCTTGGTGAAGGATTTGTGAATAGCCTTCGTGCTGAAACCGCCGATAATACACGTTTTGCAGCTGAAAGCGCTGAGCGCAGTGGCGGGCAAATGACCGTCTTTAATAACGGCGCCTATACAGCTTGTGAGCCTTGTTACCAAAAGCCTGATAGTGAAGTGCTTTGGCAGGTTAAAGCGCGCAAAATTATCTGGAACGGCACAACTAAAACCATGCGCTTTGAAGATAGTCGCTTTGAAGTATATGGTGTACCGATTGCTTGGTTTCCTGTTTTTGAAATGGCCGATCCTTCAGTCAAAAGAAAGAGCGGTTTTCTTTCACCTAGCTTTATTTATAAAGATAATTTAGGGTTTGGTGTTTCAAGCGGCTATTTCTGGAATTTAGCACCCAACTATGATTTTACTTTGTCAACAACTGGCTATTCCAAGCAAGGCGCATTGGTCTCGGGTGAATGGCGGCATCGTTTAGAAAACGGTAGCTATGACATTCGCTTAAATTACATCAACCAATTAAATCGTGACGACTTTGATAGCTGGTCAATTGATAAGCGCCAAACTAATCGCTACTCTTTGACTACTAAGGGCGATTTTAATATTAATCCGCGCTGGAATTTTGGTTGGGACATTCTTGCACAATCAGATCGTAATTTTAGCAGAACCTACGGTATTTCTGATTATAATTCGGAGGTTAACCGGTCACAAATATACTTGACTGGTTTGAATAAGCGCAATTATTTTGACATGCGCTTTTATCACTTCGATGTTCAAGAAGATCTATTAAAATCAAATAGCAGTGAACGTAATACCAAACAACCTTGGGTTTTACCAAGGATTGATTATTCGTTCATTCCTGATGAAGCTGTTTTCGGCGGTGAGTTAAAGGTTACGTCAAACTTCCAATCACTATATAGAGAAAATGCCGATTATGCATTTGCTGACTGGAATGGAAACGCACTTGACAGAGCGCGCTTAGCCGGCATCAATGGAACATCAACACGCTTAACTGGCGAACTTGAATGGAAGCGTGATTTTATATCTGAGCAAGGTTTGGTGATAACACCGTTATTTGCTTTGCGCGGCGATGGTTTTGTAATATCGCCGGACGATAATTATAGCAAAGCGCTATCATCTAGCTTAGACTATAGCAAATTTGATATTAAAGATAATGCCTTGCGTGGCATGGCTACAGCTGGCTTGGAAGTGCGCTATCCAATTTTAATAAGTGCGGGCAGTTCAACCCATATCATTGAGCCAACCGCACAAATTTATGCTCGCAATAATGAACAATATGCTGGGCGCTTAACCAATGAGGATGCACAAAGTTTCGTATTTGATGCAACTACATTATTTGAGCGCGACAAGTTTTCGGGATATGATCGCGTAGAAGGCGGCACTAGAGCCAATTTGGGTGTACGTTATTCTGGCAACTTTGATAATAACTGGTCGCTTTATGGCCTAGCAGGACAGTCATTCCAACTCGGCGGCATAAATTCATTTGATAGCAGTGACTTGGTTAGCGTTGGCTCCGCTTCTGGCCTTGAAACCGCACGCTCTGATTATGTAGCAATGCTTGGCTTATCTGATGGTGCAGGCCTATCCTTGGCAACGCGTGGGCGCTTCGATGAAAGAACCTTGCAAGTGCGGCGCGGTGAAATAGATCTTCGCAAGCAATGGTCCAGTCTATCGCTAGGAACGCAATACGCCTATATTGAGCGCCAAGCTAATTATGGCTATTCTGATGACCGCCAAGAAGTTTCAGTTAATGGAAGCGTTAAAATAATTAACAATTGGAATATATCAGCCAATACTAGCTATGATATTGTTTCAGAGACGGTTGTACGCGCAGGTACCGCAATAAATTATCAAGATGAATGCTTTGGTATTCTTTTTGGTTATTCGCAAACTCGCAATCCAGGAGAAACCGCATCTTCGCATAATTGGAATTTTATGCTATCATTTCGTACAATTGGTGATTTTGGATCAGGAACCGCCCGTTAATTTTACACTTGTTAATATGGTTCGTTATGGACCTGTCATTGTTTTGCCTTTTATTTTATTATAATTGTGTTAAAACATATGTCGTTATGACATCGAATAAGATGAGAGCTTGAAATATGGTAAGAATAAAAAGCCGCCTTTTTGCATATTTAATGTCTGCGGCCTTAAGTGTTAGTTTTGTTGGTAGTGATTTTGCAGGCTTGCATGCAGCTCAAGCAGCATCAACAACCGTTGCCTTGGTGGTAAATGGCAATGCAATCACAAATCTTGACATTGAACAGCGTAAAGCGTTTCTAAAGGTTCAAAACCGCGGCGGTAATCTTACCCAGTTAGCTCGCGAAGAGTTAACTGACGAAATGTTAAAGCGTGTAGAAATGAAACGCCGCAACATTGAAGTCAGTCTACAAGAAGTTAATGCTGCATATGACAATTTTGCCGCGCGCAATAATATGTCCCCTCAGCAAATGGGACAAATGTTAACGCAAGCAGGTTTGACACCAGCCCATTTTAAAGCCTATATCATGGTGCAAATGGGATGGGGTCGCTTAGTCAGCGCGCGTTTCCGTGCTGAAGGTATGGTTTCCGAAGGGGAAGCTGTACAACGTATGTTAAAAAATGGTGGTGTTAAACCAACCGCTAATGAGTATCTTATACAGCAAGTGATATTTGTTATACCGGCAAACCGTCGTGGAGCAATATTAGGTCAGCGCCGCCAAGAGGCCAATGCTTTACGTTCACGCGTTAATGGATGTGATTCTACCCGTGAATTAGTAAAAGGCAAAATTGATATTACTATCCGTAACCTTGGGCGTGTGCTTGAGCAACAATTACCACCTGAGTGGGAAAAGACAATTAAAGCAACAAGTGTTGGCAAAGCTACAGCCGTGCAAGAAACCGCTCGCGGTGTTGAATTTTTGACTATTTGTTCCATTCGCAAAGTCAATGATGACCGCGTAGCTCAGCTTGTTTTTTCTATTCAAGAAGGTAATAATAGCGAAGCTAAAGCATCTCAGCTTGAAAAGAAATATATTGCTGAACTTAGAAAATCGGCACGGATTCAAACACCTTAATGCTGCCTATTGCTCTATCATCTGGGGATCCTTCTGGAATAGGCTTGGAAATTGCTTTGAAGGCTTGGCTTAACCGCAAGCCTTCAAACTTACCGCCTTTTTTTATTATTGGTGACGCAAATATTATAGCGAAACGCGCTAAGTTATTTGATCTTGATGTTGATATCCATATCAGTACCCCAAATAATCCTGCAGAAAATTTTGATTATTCTTTACCTGTTTTACCTTTGATAAATCATCAAACTGATCAGGTTGGCGTACCCTTAACAAAAAATGCCGCTGGCATTATTGAGGCAATTGAACAAGCTGTTGGCTTAGTTTTTGATAAAAAAGCAAGAGCTATTGTCACCTGCCCTATTGCAAAAATTAACTTATATGAATCTGGCTTTGGGTTTCCTGGTCATACTGAATTTTTAGCAGACCTAGCGCAACGCTATATAGGACAACCAGTTAAGCCTGTTATGATGCTAGCAGGGCCCGAGCTGCGAACGGTTCCAGTGACAGTACATATTCCCTTGAAGCAAGTACCACAAGCCCTGACTAAAGAGCTCATTATCGAAATAGCAACAACTTGTAATAATGATCTTATCCATAAATTTGGCATTAGTGCGCCACGTATCGCCATAGCTGGGCTAAACCCTCATGCAGGTGAGTCAGGCGCCATGGGCGTGGAAGATAGGGATATTATTCAACCTGCTATTGATATTTTACGCCAACAAGGTCTTATTATTACCAATCCCCTGCCATCAGACACTATGTTTCATGCACGAGCACGCGCAAATTATGATGTTGCCCTTTGTATGTACCATGATCAAGCGCTAATTCCAGTAAAGACAATTGGCTTTGATGATACTGTTAATGTGACTTTGGGATTGCCTTTCATTCGAACATCTCCAGACCATGGTACCGCCTTTGATATTGCTAATAAGGGTATTGCGCTGCCTGATAGTTTGATTGCAGCGATTAAGCTCGCAGATAAATTATCACAGAGCCATACTGAGTAACTTTAACCATGCTGGCTATCATTATTTTAACTGCTAAAGCCTTTAGCAATGCTGACTTCTCTAGTTTTTAGGATCTTAAAATAATTATCGTTCAATTGTATGATATCTTGCATTTACCATTACAATCAGTTACCGATGCGAAAAATATTTGGAAATTTAAGGTATAACATGGCCATTGATAATCTCCCCCCTTTGCGTGACGTTATCGAGACATTCGGTCTATCCGCCAAAAAATCACTTGGCCAAAATTTTTTATTTGATCTTAACCTAACCACAAAAATTGCCAAGCAAGCTGGCGATTTGCAAGATAAGCCGGTTTTAGAAATTGGTCCCGGTCCCGGTGGATTAACACGTGCGTTATTAGCGCAAGGCGCAATTGTAACTGCAATTGAACGTGACGAGCGCTGTCTTGCGGCATTAGACGAGATTTCACGCGCATACCCAAATCGTTTAAATATTATTCATGGTGATGCGTTAGAAATAAAATATACTGAACTATATTCAAATATTGAGGAAAAACCACGCATCATTGCGAATCTACCCTATAATGTTGGTACCCAATTATTGATCAATTGGTTATTAACCGAACCATGGCCACCTTTCTATCACTCTCTTACCTTGATGTTTCAAAAAGAAGTAGCTCAACGTGTTGTAGCCAAAGCAAATGATGATCACTATGGACGACTTGGCGTTTTAGCTGGCTGGCGCACACAAGCTCGCATAGCTTTTGACGTACCACCTCAGGCTTTTACTCCTCCTCCCAAGGTAACATCGTCTATCGTTCACCTTATACCTAGAGATGAGCCATTAACCGTCAACGTTGCAAAGCTAGAACAGGTGACACTTGCGGCCTTTGGTCAAAGACGCAAAATGTTACGCCAAAGTCTTAAAAGTCTCGGTGGTGAGCAACTGCTTAATAAGGCTAACATCGACCCTACTCGGCGGGCGGAAACCTTAGACATTGAGGACTTTGTCAAACTAGCAAATTTAATATAGCCTTCTCAACACAAGCTACATTAATAAATAGTTGTAGGTTGAGCTATTTAAAAATATTTCATTTTTGTATTTTATGATAACAAAAAATAATCTAATCATTTATTAAGCGATCGAATATCTGCTTGCTTTACATATGTTTATGCTAAGATAAACATCCCAAAATTATGAATTGAATCAATCATAATAAGTGGTCATTTATCGGAAAAATACTATTTTGGGTTCTAATTACATACAAGATGTGGTGTTTGAAATTGATAGACATAAGATACAGATGCGCGACACCTAATTGTTTAACAAAAAAATAATACTAAGCCTTTTTGCATAAAGTCAAAGTATTGCTTAAAAAATACACGAAACAGTCACAAATATTTCTTGGAGTCAGAACCTAGAACCTCACTGAAAATTTAATTGAGTATCACAGTCCATTATTAATTCACTTTGTTTGGAAAAACGAAAGGAAGGATAATCAATTGGACTGATACTCCCGATAAACAGTATAACACAAGAAATTGCGTTAATTTAAACAATTGCACTGATGGTGAATGGGCAAATAATTAAGCGGGTTTTGACTTTGTTCTTGCAATGTTGGTTCCCCACAAGCAAGAAGATCGTGATATCGGGGACCCTTTTAATAAACAGCCAATACAGTTTGTGGGATTGATTATTGATCCAAAGACTTTGTGCTATTTACATTGATTGAATATCATTTTTATTGATTGCGGGATGTAGGCTTACTTGACCTTATTGATCAAGCGCTTGTCGTTTTTTTGAGTTTAATCTACCAGCAAGCTGAACAGCCAAGCATAGCAATTATTGCTAACCAATCTGTAAAAATAGCCGAAAGTAGCGGCATTGGGATATTACTTAAAAGATAGTTATTGGAAAAAATAACGCGTCTTAATTGGTGCATAACGCTGACAAAGAATTGGGAAAAGACTGCATGTTCTCAATCATTTGATTGATTAAATCAAATATTGATTATCTTATAAATCCAATAATTATCAGAGACACAACTCAAACACAGGCTTTGAAACTGCTAGAATAAGCAATCAATCACCATCATTCATTTCAAGACCTAATTGTGGAGTACAAAAAGAACGTTTGCCACGGTCTTCAATAAAATTCAACATATCAATAACCGCTAATGAATCAGGATATTGTGCACGCACATCCTGGGCACGTTCCTTAATCGGTTTAGTACGATCAAACAGCATATTAACCGCATGACGCATTGCATGAATCTCAACGCGTTGAAGACCAGATCGTTTCATTCCTATAATATTCAAGCCACCAAGATGGGCATGAACTCCAATAGCACTACCAAAAGGAATAAGATCACCCACTAATGCAGCCAAACCACCAACAAATGCATGATGACCGACCCGAGCAAACTGGTGGACAGCTCCGCCGCCGCCAATAATAACATGATCACCTATAACGACATGGCCGCCAATCATGACATTATTAGAAAATGTTACATGGTTACCTAATATACAATCATGTGCTACATGCGCATAAGCAAGAAATTGACAATCATCACCAATAATAGTCGTCCCCAACGCATTATCAGAACCGCGATGCATGGTAACACCTTCGCGGATAATACAATTTTTACCGATGACAAGGGTAGTGCGCCCACCTTTATGCTTGTTATTTTGTGGATCTGCTCCCAAAATAGCATGTGGATATACTTTTGCACCCTCGCCTAAGCTTGTTGCTCCCATAATGACGACATGGCTCATCAGCTCACAATTATCGCCAATTTCAGCGTCGGCACTAATATGGCAAAATGGACCAATAATAACATTATCGCCAAGCTTGGCACCGGTCTCAACTAATGCAGTTGGATGAATTTGAGCAGCAGCCATAATAGTCACCTTCACTTAGTTTTCATTGTAAAAAATATTATAACGTCCAATTTCCACCAAACTTTTAAAAAAGTTACTAACTTGGATAGAAAATTTTATCATACATATTAGAAAATTATTTATCACACGAACAAAAACTTGCAAAATCTTGTTAAATGAAAACCTGCTCTTTAAAGCTTTAGGTTTTCGCAAAACATCATCAAATTGAAATAGAGATTGCAGCCATATCTTTGACAGAACCCACCATTTAAACAATAAACGATCAGCGAACCTGCAAAAAACGAAGACGAAAAATCAATTAACTACTTACTTTTTGCATCTATCATTGCCGTCACTTCAGCCTCGGCAACCTTATCACCATCAACCTCAGCAATGCAGGCGAATTTAACAATATTACCGCGCCCCTTTACCTTCTTTACATGTAAAAGAAGTTGATCACCTGGGACTACAGGTTTGCGAAATTTAGCATTATCAATAGTCATAAAATAGACTACACCAGGTCGATCGACACCACGCTCATGAAGACAAATCGCACCAGCAGTTTGCGCCATAGCTTCAATAATTAACACACCTGGCATAATAGGATTTTCTGGAAAATGCCCCATAAAATGCGGTTCATTAATGGTTACATTTTTCACACCGGTCGCAGAAACATCCGATTGAATATTAATAATTCGATCAATAAGTAGAAACGGATATCTATGCGGCAAAGTAGCTAGAATTTTCATAATATCCATTGACGTCAAAACCGTGCCGGCATCGATCGCATTCATTATTTTTTCTCCTTGGGTTGACGGCCGATACTGCGCAAGGCAGCAACTTCTCTAAACCATTGCTTGAATGGCCGAGCCGGAATACCGCCCCATTTTTCGCCATCGGGGATATCATTCATAACACCACTTGCAGCAGCAATCTGTACATTGGATCCTATAATGGTATGATCTGCAAGTCCAACACGTCCACCTAACTGCGTAAAATCACCGATTGTTACGCTGCCTGCAATACCGCAATGGGCGGCAATAAGACAGTAGCGACCAATATGAACATTGTGTGCTATTTGAACCAAATTATCAATTTTAGTGCCCTCACCAATGATTGTATCACGCAATGCACCACGATCAATCGTCGAATTAGCTCCTACTTCAACATGATCTTGTAAAATGACCCTACCAAGTTGCGGAACTTTCTCGATTCCACGCGGACCACCGACATAGCCAAATCCATCTTGACCGATACGACATCCCGAATAAAGGTAAACGTGATTGCCTAGCAAAGAATATTGTACTGATACGTTGGGCGCAATATAACAATTACGGCCAATTTTACAATTTTCGCCGATTACTGATGTTGCGGAAATTACGCTATTGGCGCCAATTACAACGTTTTTACCAATAACTGCTCCAGCTTCAACCGTTACATTATCCTCTAATTGTGCAGTGCTATCAATAAAGGCATTGGGAGATATCCCCCAACATCCAGTTGCCGGATATGGTTCTACAGAGGGAGGAAACAGAATGCGGCCTACAAGCGAAAAATCACTGTGAGGATTTGATGAAACAAGAATAGCAATGCCTACAGGAATAATAGAAACTAATTGCTCAGGACAAAAGATTGCTGAAGCTACAAGCGTCTTCAACGAATCGCTATATTTTTTATTATCGATAAAAGTGAGACAACCTTCAGTGGCATTATCTAGCGGCGCAAGCCTGTTTATAACGACGTCAGCCAATTCAGATTGCAATAAACGAGCACCAGTAAGAGATGCCGCCTTTTGGGCAGACATCTCTTGAGATGGGACAAAAAACTTCGTATCCAACATCAAAACACTTTCTCTCCTTGCTTAACAAGGAGAAAGAGAATTAGAACTTGGTAGAAACACCAAAGTTAAAGTTCTGGACACGATCAGCTTTTTCTTTAGAAATTGGCCAAGCATAGTCAAAACGTAGTGGACCGAAAGGTGAATTCCACATTAAGCTAACACCGGCAGATGAGCGCCAAGAGCTACTTGTATTAAGAACATCACCTTCAAACGACGCTGTAGCAGCTGATGGAGTATAATTATTACCATAAAGAGTAGCAGCATCAGCAAAGATAGCACCACGCATACCCAAACTATCAGGAACAATTGGCATTGGGAACTGTAATTCAGCGGTAGCATTCATATAGGTGGTACCACCTAAGAAATACTTATCACCATTTGCAGAATATTGAACTGGACCAATACCATTAAACTTGAAACCGCGAATCATATCCGTGTTACTTTTGAACATATCAAAAATACGGGTACCATTTTCACCATTTTCATGAATGTAGCCGGCGCCACCACTTACAAGACCAACAACATCATATTGCTCTGAAAGTGTCTTGTAAAGCATTGCCTTACCTGAGGTTTTCAAATAATCAGCATCGCCACCGATACCAGCATATTCTTGAGAAACCTGCAAGAACAAGCCATCATGGGGATTTTTAAGATCATCAATCGCATTATAGGTCAAACCATAACTGATCGACGAACGGCGCCATGGACTATGATCAGATGCTTCAATAATAGCTCCTGAATAAACATTATAAAGCATTTGATTGGCTTGATCGCCATAACGCTCTGTAAACCATGAACGATCTAAATTATATTCTTCCTCGACATAGTTATAACCGATACTTGCAGTCACCTCATCCGTAATTGGAATACCAAAACGAACGGTACCACCTGTTTGGCGAACATCGTAATCATCATTCATACGATAAGAACGACGGAAAACATCGACACCGGCTGACATACGATAACCTAGGAAATACGGCTCGGTGATTGAGAATGAATAGTTTTGAGCATCGTTTTGACCAACACCGGCACCTAAACGTACATATTGACCACGACCAAGGAAGTTACGCTCAGTAATCGATGCTTCAACAGAAGCACCAGGACTATCACCACCGGTTGTATAACCACCACCGATGGAGAACTCACCGGTTGAACGTTCAACAACATCTACAACCAAAACAACTTGATCTGGCTCAGAACCAGGAGCAGTTGAAACATTCACAGTCTGGAAGAAACCTAAACCTTCCAAACGACGCTTTGCACGTTGAACCATAGTTTGATTAAAAGCATCACCTTCACTTAAATCAAACTCACGACGAATAACATAATCACGGGTTTTATTATTACCACGAATCTCGATTCGCTGAACATAAGCGCGAGGACCTTGATCTACGCTATAAACCAGTGAAATTGTATGATTATTAAAATCACGATTACCTAAAGGCTCAACTTTAGCAAAAGCATAGCCAGAATCAGCAATACGATCACTCAATGCAAGAACTGTATCTTCAATCCGCTTAGCACTATAAACATCGCCATTACGGGTTTTAAGCGCACGCGACATACTTTCGGTATCAACACCAGGAACGGTACTTTCAACCTGAACGTCACCTAAACGGTACCGCTGCCCCTCATCAATTACAAAGTTAATTGTATATTTATTGGTTGTCGGATCAAGAGTAGCATTCGATGAAATAATACGGAAATCTGCATAACCACGATTGAAGTAGAAACGACGAAGCGCCTCTTCATCCGCTTCTAAGCGATCTTGAGTATAAACATCACCACGTGTCAACCATGACAACATATTACTGCGTTTTGTAGTAATAACATCGCGCAAGCGACGATTACCGAAAGCGTGATTACCTTCAAAAACAATATCATTAATCTTGGTGCGCTCACCTTCATTAACGTCAAAAACGACATTAACACGACCTTGGCCTAGATTAACAACATTAGTGCTAACAGTTACATTTTCACGACCAACTGAAGCATAAGCCTGCTTAATTGTATCTTCATCAGACAAAAGCTTTGCACGATCAAATGGCGAACGAGGCTTCAACGATAAAACACGCTCAAGATCCGCATCTTTAATACGCTTATTACCGTGGAAAAGAACCTGATTAACCACTTCATATTCAACAACATTGACAACAAGAGCGTTACCCTGCTGACGAATAGTCACATCAGAAAAAAGCCCCATATTGAAAAGACGCTTCAAGGCCTCATCAATATCATTATTGGAAAAATTACGGCCAGACGTGATGCCAATATTATCGCGAATAGTCTGCGCATCAACACGCTTATTACCGCGAACTTCAACCCTACTAACAACAGCAGCTTGCGCAACACTAGCAGTAGAGACAGAAACCACAACCGTTGAAGGAACTGCAATCGCCACTGTTAAGGCAATAGCTGAGGCTGCACCAAGAAATTTTGTTTTGGCCGTCATTGGCTTTTATACCCTTGTTTCAATTATTTCGGATCAACCGAATAGATATTACATTTATTAGCGTTTTTTCTGCTACAAGCAACTAGTTTTGTAAAATTCTTTCAGTTTCACAATGATAGTGACTTAGAAGTCACGCCTGCCACTATGCTGAACACGCCGTTTTAAAATTCTTGCTCTTTTATACAACAAAAGCATTATTGTTTTCTTAATAACCAAGGTCAAATTAATTTAACCCCAATCAACAAATGATACTTATCGCCAATCTCTAATGCAGCACCTAAACTTGTAATGTAACATTAATGATAAAAGCGATTAATTAAAAATCCTTTAGCCCTCATAACTTAAAATGATTAATCTTGAAACAAGAAAAATCTATTTTTTATAAAAAATGGTCAATTCTTCGCAGAATATAGCCAATTTTTTATTTTTTTTCATCATAGAACCATGTCAGCATTGTGGTTTATCAATACAATAAACAGCTATTTTGAATCTAACATTAAAATACACTCTACACCTCAACTGGCGATTTCAGCACTTTTGCAAACTACCAGCATCTTAACATGGAATCATATTATTAATCACAGCAAAGAAGATAAAAGCAAGCACTACCATCAAACCGGCCTTAAAAACTACCTCTTGAACAGCTGGCTTCACAGGCTTACCAATTACTCCTTCAATTATATAAAAAAGTAAATGCCCACCATCGAGGGGAGGAATGGGTAAAAGATTAAAAAGACCGATACTTAAAGAGAAAAAGGCAATCAATCTTACTAATTGGACAAATCCAGATTCCGTCACCTTCCATGTAATTTGGATACTTTTCACTGGTCCACTCAATTGGCAGCGATCCGCCCTACCCTCAATTAAGCGACCCAAAAATTTTCCTGTTTGCACGACAATATAGCTGCTCTCTTTGAAGCCTTCACCAATTGATTGAAAAAATCCATAACGAATATGACTAAGAGTCTCTGGAGTTACTTTACTTGAAACGCCAATTTGACCAACTCTGATTTTCGCGCCTGTTCCATCATCAATAGGAACTTCTTTTGGTACAACATTTAAATTTAATGTTTCACCACCCCGTTCAACAACAAAAGCAATAGTATCACCCTCATGCATCATAACATAACGCGATACTTCGTCAAAACTGGTGATTTTTTCACCCTGCACCGTAACGATTTTATCGCCTGGCTTAAATCCGGCAGCGGATGCAGGCATATCAGGTAAAACATCAGTAACTATAGGAGCCAAAATGGGTCGTCCATAGAAAAAGAAAAGAATAGCCAACAAAACAACTGTTAGAATTCCATTAAATAACGGACCGGCAAAAACTGTTGCGGCTCGCCGCCATGCCGTGGCGGCGGCAAAAGAATCAGAGCGCTGCATTGCAGATGCTTTAGAAGGCATACTTGCAGCATCTTCATCACCTATAAACTTGACATAACCACCCAATGGAATTGCTGCAATACGCCAACGCGTACCACGCTTATCATTAAAGCCCCATAATTCGGGACCAAAACCAATGGAAAATGCTGATGCACCAATACCACACCAACGCCCCACAAGATAATGGCCCATCTCATGTATAAAAATAATAACAACAAAAACAGCAACTACGCCAAAAAGACGAATGATAATAGTTACAAATGAAAAAAATAAATCTAGGAGTTCCAAAAATCACCTTCAAGCAATAAACCAACACTTTTCACCGCGAAAATACGACTAACCACAATGAAAATTCCAAGCTAATAAGCTAAAGCACTAAAAGCCAACTCACTTAGAAAGAAATAACAAACAAAAACCTTTACCCTGAAGCCATTGATCAAACTGAAGAAAATTAATGCTTCAATTATTTCCCAACAAAACAGGTTACTTGAAGCCCTTTCAATTGTTCGCAAAGCTGATTAGCTGCAGCCTGATTGGTAGCTGCAATACGAACGCGATAATAAGTACCGCGCCCAGGTATATCAGCGGCAACGATAACGACCTGACGATTACCTATGGCAGAGTTAACCTGCGCTTGCCTTTTTATATCAATAAGTGATTGCTGGGCAGCTTCACGACTAGGCTGTGAAGCGATCTGCACATAAAAAGTACCTGCAGGAAGATTTGAACCGCCCTGCGTAGATTGGCGCTGCTCAGTAGAGGTGGCAGCGTTGGAAGATTGTACTGAAGGTGTTGCTGCATCATTTGCCGCTGAAACACTATCAGCCGTAGTAGGCGATACCCCTAATTGATTTGCCGAAACTCCATTATTATTCGATAATGATGCAAGACCCGCATCATTACTGTGCACGTCCCCTTGCCCATCGCCATTTCCTGAAGTTTGAACATCTGACAATGACGCCGTATCATCATCTTGATTAACAGATTGCTGATCATTATTACCATCTAATACCGACGCCATATTATCAGCCTCCGTACCACTATGGATCGCATTATCACTACCTATACCGGAGCTGCTGGCCAATAGATCTTCATTCGGCATCGCCTGTTGCCCATCATTTTGGGTTTGCAAATGCTCTCTAAATGATTGACCCGGTGTCACCACATCATCTTGCTCATTGGCAATAATAGCATTTATATCATCCCCACTGACGCTATTGCTATCGCGAATAGTAACGGTTGGCACTTCGTGAATTGACAAACTATTTTCAGCAGCCTGCAATACACGCGCCTCAACTGAATTTGGTTCAAGACTTGTCTCATTAGCACGAGGAGCCTGCTCGTCAACCTTATCTAGATCAACAGGAGCCTCACTTTTATCAACCAATTCAGACTGTCGTGCTTGAGCTCCAACTCCGTTTTCTACACGATTATAGACATTTTGATCCTGATTGGTATCGGACGCATTCGAATCGACTTCGGGAGCTGCCCTGACAGCCCCCTCATCGCGCTGTATAACAACAGGCTTAGTTGGAGCATCGTTACCGCTAAAGAAAACATAATAAACGCCAACACCTGCAAAAATGAGCGCTAAAAAAGCTAATAAAAATAGTATTTTTTTACCGCTGCCTGCCTTTTGGTCGGCATTTCTCACACTGCTATCTGAGGCTGCCCAATCATATTTGCTCGCATCACCTGCAGCATCGTCAAGAGGTAAAGCCCCCGATTGCGTCAAAGAAACATCAGCGAACTGAGTACCCCTTAAACCATTATTTTCCGAAGATCCATAATTGACATCGTTATAAGATGAAAGACCAGCATCGTGAAGACCAGGCGCTAAAACATCAGAAAATTCATGATCCAATGGATTTTGAACTTTATCCAACCGATCAACGCCACCATAATTAACAGTGGGCAAATCAAAATTTTGCGTTTCAGGAACAGCGTTTTGATCTGGGCGAACGGTTTTTAAATTTGGATCACGCTTATATCGTTTTTTACCATCACCTTTAATAGTAAGATTAAAATCGTTAAGCGCGTCTTCAAAATCACCATCATTACTTGAAGTCGTTGCATTTTGATTAACATTGGGCGGCACTTTGGCGGATGTAAAAGGATTAATACCCCGACCAATCGGCGCGCTATTACTGCGCTCTTTAACGTTACCTGCAGATTTATTGGCTTCAACAGGGTTAGCCCGACCTAAAGCAAAACCCGATTTTTTATTTGCTTTACTTGCTTGTACCGTTGAATCCTTCGCAACATTTTTCGAAGGCAAAACAGCTACCGCTTGACCATACCCGAGGAATGACTGCTGTTGAGTTGCCATGCGCATTGGCGCGATAATTGCTCCTAATGGCCGACCTTGCTCAAGGTAATCGCTCTCAAAAACATCATTTTCATTAGCTGGAAAACCAAGTTCCACGTCATGATCAATAGGCCGCGAAACATTATTTTGACCATTGGAAAAATTATCAAAAAACTGAGGACCGGCATCATAAGACGAGTCATTTGACCTAAGTGCCGCATCATCACTCGCTAAATGTGGATTTGAATTGTTTTCATAAACGCCACTATTGGCCTCTACTCCAAACTCATTATCAAATTTCGCAGTTTCATCCACTGATGGTGTCCACGGCTGCCCTTGGCTCTCTGCAGTTACATCTGCCGAAATATCAGTCCAATATTGTGTCTCATTAGCAGAAAATTCATCATTTATAGCATTCGCAACAGCTACATCATCACTTTGAGCAAAAGGAGCATCATAATATTGTTCATTGCCAACTACAGGCTGCCTTTGCGATGCATATACATCCTCTTCATAAAGGGGCTGACCTTGTTGATTATCTAATTGACCAGACGCATCATAACCATAAACTTGTGCATTAGAAGAAGCCATTTGATCATCTTCAGACCACTGATAATTGGGTGCATTATTGTCCTGATAATTTAACTCTTCATATAATTCATCTGATTGCGACTGATAAGCATTAGGATCATTTGCATAATAGTTATTATCTACAGTGCTGCCACCCTCAGAAACATAATCTTTTTGCGGATATCCATCATCATAAACAGTATCTTCATTAGACCAATAGGCGTCTTCTTGACCTGGATAAACTGCGTCTACATTTTCTGCATAGCCATCTTCAATAGGTTGATTATACGCCATGGAGGAGTAAGCATTTATACCATAGGGATTAAGACCTGCTTCTTGTCCAGCATCATATTGTTGATCTTGTTGACCCGACACTGGCGATGAATGGGATTTAACCTGATTAGCAGACGGCGAATTATTCCGACCGAACAAACGTGTCAACTCCATCATGGGATCAGACCCATTGGAGTTATTATTCTTTTTATCACCAGGTTTACGCTCAAAGTCGGTCATTTTGCATCCTAATTCATCAGGCAAAACCAATATTGCCTAATTTTTAAAATATTTGAAGGCAATCTAAAGAAAAGATTCTAAATTTCAATAACCTAATTATTGACTTTATGAAATATACATAAGGTGTCTTTTTAAAGCAAACTAGCCTAGAAAATGAATTTCCCCGATTTCAACCCCAAGTCGCTAAAATTAGACAACATATTATTTATAACAAATAAGTGGAGCATTTGCATCTATCAATTCCCCACTTTATATGATTATCGAACAAATTTCTTAACTTATCGTAATTGTGTTAGGGCTTCAGAACCAATAATGCTCAAACCAGAAGCGATAACATCGCGCACTGCACACACCAAACCAAGACGAGCAAGGGTGACTTCCTCGTCATCAGCTTGCACAAACCTAAGTCCATGGGCGTCATTTCCCTTATTCCAATGCGCATGAAATGAACTTGCAAGATCATAAAGATAGAACGCCACGCGGTGGGGCTCTTGATGTAATGCACCCTGCTCGACAACACGTGGATATTCTGCCAATTTACGAATAAGTACCATTTCACTTTCATCAACAAGGCGATGAAGATGCGAAGCAGTAACACTATTATCTATTTTATCAAAGCCATGAACATCATAGGCTTGCCTCAAAATAGAATGGCATCGTGCACTGGCATATTGCACATAAAACACCGGATTATCTTTAGATTGCTCAGTCACCTTATCAAAATCAAAATCGAGCGGTGCATCAGGCTTACGATAAAGCATCATAAAGCGTACAGGATCAGGTCCAACCTCATCGATTAAATCGCGTAAGGTCACAAAGTTACCAGTTCTTTTACCCATAGTAAAAGGAACACCATTTCGATAAAGCTTTACCAATTGGCAAATAAGCACGGTTAAATGAGCTTGATCGCCTGCAACAGCTTTTGCCACAGCCTCCAAACGCTTGATGTATCCACCGTGATCTGCTCCCAGAACATAAACCATTTCGTTAAAGCCGCGCTCAAACTTATCTTTAAAATAAGCAACATCGGCAGCAAAATAGGTGTATGTACCATCAGACTTCATTAATGGACGATCAATATCATCCCCCACATCGGTTGAGCGCAACAAAATCTGCTCACGATCTTCCCAATCTTCACTAGGCATACCTTTTGGCGGTGGTAATTTACCTTTATAAACAAAACCACGCATTGTCAGGTCATTAATGGTCGAACGAATAGCTTTTTCATCATCAGCGTGCAAAGTGCGCTCTGAGAAAAATACATCGTGATGAATATTAATTGCGGCAAGATCATCACGTATAAGCTGCATCATAGCATTAATGACACGCTCTTTCACCAAAGCCAAACGTTGTTCATCATCACTCTTGAGCAAACTATCACCAAACTCTGCAACGAGTTCCTTTGCAACAGGCACAAGGTAATCACCTGGATAGAGCCCCTCAGGAACCGGTAGAGAAACAAGACCCAAGGCCTCTTTATAGCGCCAAATCACAGAATCTGCCAGAACATTAATTTGTCCACCAGCATCATTAATGTAATATTCTTTAACAACCTCAAACCCTGCGAAGGTCAACAAATTAGCGAGCGCATCGCCAACAACCGCGCCGCGGCAATGCCCAACATGGAGCGGACCGGTTGGATTAGCTGACACATATTCAATATTGACCTTTTTACCAAGCCCCATGGTAGAATGACCAAATAATTTGCCCTCAACATTGATTTGCGCCAATAGGTTGCGCCAAAAATCATCCGTCAAGCGAATATTAATAAAACCTGGACCAGCCACATTTACGCTTGCAACATCATCGCTTTGCTCAATCAATGGCACCAAACGTGCAGCTAATTCGCGAGGATTTACGCCAACCGCTTTGGCGAGAACCATAGCCGCATTTGTAGAAAGATCTCCATGGGACGGGTCACGCGGGGCCTCCACAGCGACACGCGCAAAATCTAAACTCCCATCATCTTGCGATTTAAGCCCAGACTTTTCCAATATTTCTTTAACGCGCTTCTCAAATACGGTAAAAATATTCATTCACTAAATTCCACTGTCTACAAGACGAGCCTCGATAGGATTCATCGCCAACCAACTTTTCGCACTGTTTAAATGAAATTTTACCTCTGGTCAAACAGGCGTTTATATTCTTTTATCGCATATTGATCAGTCATACCTGACAAAAAATCAGAAATGACCATCGCACGAACGCAATCCCTATGACTTTCTGCCTGCAATTGCCAATCATTCGGCAAAATTTTAAAATCGTCCATATAAGCACCAAACAATGCTTTGACCATCATTTCACCTTCACGCCGCCGCACTAAAACCTTTTCATGATAATAAAGATTATCAAATAGAAATTTTTTCAATTCCTTTTCTTCCCGTCTCATTCCTTCGGAAAAACTGACGACCGCATGGCTTGCACAGTAGATGTCTTCAACACTTGTTGGTCTAATCGCATTTAAACGCTTGATAGATTCGTCAATCACATCTTCAACCATAACGGTTATTTGACGACGAACAATTTCATATGCAACACGCTCATAAGCTACTTCACCACTGACAAACGCAGTTTTTTTAAAACCATCTTCTGCATTCTCAATGACTGTTTCAACTTCATTGATCAAGCGAGCGGTCAAACCAATACTTCTAAGTTGATCAATAGTAATTAAGCCCGCGCGCAAGCCATCATCTATATCATGAGCATTGTAGGCAATATCGTCTGCAATTGCCGCACATTGCGCTTCTGGGCCGGCAAATTGGTCCAAATGCAAATTAAAAATATTATTAAAATTTTGAATAATAGGAGAAATCTTTTTCTTATCTGCATATTGGCCAAGCAATGGACCATTATGTTTGACTAATCCCTCAAGCGTTTCCCAAGTAAGATTTAATCCATTAAAACCAGCATAGCGGTGTTCAAGAGCCGTTACAATATGCAAAGCCTGTGCATTATGGTCAAAACCGCCATAAGGTTCCATAACTTCATTCAATGCATCTTCTCCGGCATGCCCAAAAGGCGTATGGCCAAAATCATGGGCAAGTGCAATAGCTTCTGCTAACTCCTCGTCAAGACGCAAGGCACGAGCAAGGGCGCGCGCAATTTGTGACACTTCAATACTGTGAGTTAGCCGTGTTCGGTAATGGTCATCTTCGGCAGCAACAAAAACTTGCGTTTTATGCTTTAATCGCCGAAATGCATTGGAATGAATTATCCTATCTCTATCTCTTTGGAAAGGTGTTCTAGTTGGACTTTCATTTTCTTCGATTAACCGTCCACGGCTTAAAGCTGGCAAAGTGGCAAAAGCGGCGCGAGGCTCATAGCCATAACCTATGCTGTTAATTTCGTCTTTTTTCGTTAATCCCATTGCACTTTCCCTAATCTCGCCTTAGATTTAAGGCAGAATTCGACCTGCTTGGTTATAAGCTAGTGCATTTTCGGATAAGTATGAAGTATTTTATTAACAAAAATGCAAAAAAACAAAGCATTAGGCACATTACCGATTCAATTTAAAGTAAATGCGCTTAAGTTGTTTAGCATGAGGAATAAAAAATGAGTGTCGCAGTATCAGATTCTGCTGCCAAGCGGATAAATATAATTCTTGCCAAGGAACCCGATAAGAAAGCCCTGCGCATTTCAGTTGAAGGTGGTGGCTGTTCTGGTTTTTCATATAAATATGAACTTGTCGACGCTCAAAATGAAGACGATTTTGTTATTGAGAAGAACGGTGCACAGATTTTAATCGATTCCATTTCACTACCTTTTATCGAAGGATCTGAAATCGACTTTGTTGATGATTTGATGGGGCAATCCTTCCAAATCAATAATCCCAATGCTGTTTCATCTTGCGGTTGTGGTACAAGTTTTTCAATTTAATTTAAAATTAATGCATATAATTTGGGTTGTGAAATAATCATTCTATAAGTTTTGAAGATTTTAGACATTAGAATATTTATGAAATGCATTATCTTTATTATAAAAAAATTCAGTATGAGCAAAAATTTGTAGCCACTTTTTAAAACCCTGCAATATTTAAGAAAATTTCTTAATATATCAACATATTATGCGAAAATATTAAAATTTAATATTAAGGTGATAAATTTGTATTTTACTTGTCGTTTCTTATTCATTTTAAGCCTTATCACCTTTTGGGCGCCCTTAGCTTATAGCCAAACAATCAGCGGTGGTAGCGATGGCATTGACGATTTACCAGCAATAAGCGCGCCAAATCATAATAATGGCGAAGCAAGCCCATCCGGCACGATGGATTATTCTATTAATCCATTATTAGGCTCAAGTACCATTAACCTTGAAGCAAGACTTACTGAAAAAACACAACCAATTACTAAAGGCATTGTTTGGCGCGTTTTTTCACCAATTGCAGGAAGCAATAATACTCTGCCACTTATTGCAGCGAAAGAGGGTGGCAATGTTACCTTTAACTTGCCTGCTGGCGAATATCTTATTCACGCAGCATTTGGACGCGCCGGCATTACTAAAAAAATTCTCGTTGAAGACAATAAAACATATCATGAAAATTTAGTATTAAATGCGGGCGGCATAGAGCTTAAAGCGACAATTCCTAACGGCAAGCTAAATGAAAGCCGTATAAAGTTTTCCATTTATGTGGGTGACAATGAAAACAATGAGCAATCGCTAATAATTCCCAATGTAAAGGTAAATTCGATTATTCGTTTGAATGCAGGGCAATACCACATTGTTTCGAGCTACGGAAATGCCAATGCAGTCACCCGAACAAATGCGACAGTTGAAGCAGGCAAATTAACCGAAGTAAACCTTGAGCATTATGCAGCACAAATAACACTTAAATTAGTGAGGGAGCCTGGCGGAGAGGCATTAGCCGACACTAGCTGGGTTATCCAAAATGACTCAGGCGATATCGTTCGTGAAGCCGCAAATGCATATGTATATATTGTCTTATCTGAAGGTGATTATGTTGCAATTGCCAAAAATAAAGATCAGATATTTCAAAAGGAATTTTCAGTCCAGTCTGGTAAAGATAGTGAAGTTGAAATTGTTGCATCACCACAAAATTATGTTCATGGCAGTGGTGATATTGACTAAACTAGACAATTATATTGAATAATAAGCCTAACAACGCATAGTACTAAACTCATGAATAAAATGGATGGGTTAAATTAAATAGCTCTAGTACATCAATTAACAGTGCAAAGATAATGCTTTTATCTGCCAATAAGGTTAATTAATGCCACATAACCGCAGAAAAAGTGTAAAAAGATAACAACATTATGGAAAAAACTTAAATTGCCTAATCTTGTTAATCTCCCACAACCATTAAAGTGGCTATTATTGCTGGTTGTTACGGCAATTTTCATCATTGCCCTTGAACTCATTCAGATACCTGCGGCCTTATTATTAGGACCAATGATATGCGCCATTATTCTTGCAATCAGCAACATTGAAACCAAAATACCCAAATTTTTCTTTGCTCTGGCACAAGGTGTTGTCGGTTGTATGATTGCACGCGCTATAAAGCCCGAAATAGTTTTAGAGGTTTGGCATGACCTGCCTTTATTTCTAGGCGGCGTTTTCTCGGTAATTTTTGCATCAACTCTTATTGGTATATTTTTAGCAAAAAAACAAATATTACCTGGCACCACCGCCATTTGGGGTTCTGCTCCAGGTGGAGCATCGGCCATGGTGGTTATGGCAGAAGCCTATGGCGCAGATGAACGTCTTGTTGCGGTTATGCAATATATGCGTGTTGTTATGGTCGCAGCACTAGGCTCTATTCTTGCAAGATTTTTTTCACCTAGTTCCAATACCACTTTTGACATTATTTTTTTTCCTGCAGTTTCATGGAACGCATTTGCAATTACTTTGATAATTGCGTTTGGCGGGGCAATAGGTGCAAAATATTTAAAAATTCCTGCTGGGGGGATGCTGCTGCCATTTCTTATAGCTGTTATACTACAAGATTTTGGATTGGTGACCCTTGAGCTCCCCCCTTGGCTGCTAGCCATAAGTTATATCATTATTGGTTGGACTGTAGGCCTAAGGTTTACCCGTAAAATACTATTGCATGCTTTACATGCAATACCAGTATTATTCATATCAATATTAGCATTAATTATGCTTTGTGGTGGTTTTGCACTTTGTTTAAGCTATTTTACCAATGTTGATCTTTTAACTAGCTATTTAGCAACCAGTCCTGGTGGTGCGGATTCAGTCTCAATCATTGCTGCAAGTACAACAGTCAATTTACCCTTTGTCATGGCTTACCAAACTGTGCGTTTTATCATTGTTACCATCACCGGTCCAATTATTGCTCGTTGCACCGCTAAATATATTATGACGCAAAACACCAAGAATGATCACTAATCAGTAACTTCTTCCCATTTATCGCGCAAAAGATATTCAAGCGGCTTAAATTTTTGCTTATAATCCATTTTATTGGAACCCTTAACCCAATATCCAAGATAAATATAAGGAAGCATCAATTTTTCTGCCCGCTTAATATGGTCTAAAATCATCATTGTGCCCAATGAGCGTTTAGTCTGCCTAGTGTCATAAAAAGAATAAACCATTGAAAAGCCATCACCTAAGACATCAGTTAAGGCGACCGCAATTAAATGAGAATTTTCCTTATCATTTTGTTTTAAACGATATTCAAATAGCCGTGTATTGATAGGACTTTCTTCCACCATAATCTTAAAATCTTGACGGCTCATATTAGCCATACCACCATCCATATGGCGGCCATCAAGATAGGAACGAAATAAGGAAAATTGCTCATCGGTTGTTTTAGGAGCCACCACTTCACAAACCAGATCACGATTCATATTAAGAATCCGCTTCATGGATTGTGACATTTTAAAATCACAAACAGGTATACGCACTGAAATACATGCATTACATCCATCACAAATGGGACGATAAGCAATATTTTGCGAACGCCTAAAACCATTAAATGTCAAAAGATCATTTCTCTCAATTGCACTATCGCCATCAAGATAGGTAAAAACCTTGCGCTCTGTTCTTCCACGCAAATAGGGACATTTCCCAGGCGCAGTCAAAAAAAACTGTGGTGTCTGTGTTAATTGATCTGTCATTAGCATTAGGTTTCTTCATGATCTATCATGTCATTCTAGCCCATCTCACGAGCAGCTATCAAGTTGAATTGCATTTTGAATGGATTAATTCTTCATTACCGAACAAACTTGATTTTTATACTCTTCTTATCCAAATATGATAAGTGTAAAAGTTGATTTTTCCCATTAAAACACTCATTTTTGATTAATTGCGAAGATTAAACCGACAGACAAATATTCAATTGAATGCTTGCACTATTTTATTTTATAATAAATTTAATCTAAGAGGCTTCACAGCCTCAAAAAATTATTCTAAAACGCAAATAAGCATGTACAATTAGATTATTATCTAAATGTCAGATATTAACAACCCACCCGCATCCGTTCGCGGGACTGGAATATAGAGGCTTTTATGTCACAAACAATTTCCCTTAAATTTCCTGATGGTTCTGTGCGCGAATATGATTCAGCCATAACAGGACTTGAGCTTGCCCAATCCATTTCCAAATCATTAGCTAAAAAAGCAGTTGCTTTTGCTATTGATGGTGAATTGCGCGACCTTGCCGATCCCATTCAAAAATCTGGCGATATTGAACTGATTACGCGCGAAGACCCAAAGGCACTGGAACTCATTCGCCATGATTGCGCCCACGTTCTTGCAGAAGCTGTGCAAGAGCTTTTTCCGGGCACTCAAGTTACTATTGGTCCTGTTATCGAAAATGGCTTTTATTACGATTTTGCTCGCAATCAACCATTTACCAGTGAAGATCTTCCCGTCATTGAAAAAAAGATGCGCGAGATTATTGCACGCAATAAGCCATTCACCAAAGAGATTTGGGCGCGCAATAAAGCAAAGCAAGTATTTGCCGATAAGGGCGAACTTTACAAGGTTGAATTGGTTGATGCGATTCCTGAGGATCAGGACTTAAAAATCTATTATCAGGGTGATTGGTTTGACCTTTGCCGCGGCCCCCACATGACATCAACTGGCCATATTGGCAATGCTTTCAAATTGATGAAGGTTGCTGGCGCCTATTGGCGTGGCGATTCCAATAATCCAATGCTAACCCGCATTTATGGTACGGCCTTTGCTAGCGATAATGATCTAAAAGCATATTTAACCATGCTTGAAGAAGCTGAAAAGCGCGATCATCGCCGCTTGGGGCGTGAGATGGATCTCTTCCATTTTCAAGAAGAAGGTCCAGGCGTTGTCTTTTGGCATGCCAAGGGCTGGAAAATGTTCCAAAATTTGGTAAGCTATATGCGCCGCCGTCTTGACGATGACAATTATATGGAAGTAAACGCACCGCAGGTGCTTGATAAATCCCTTTGGGAGATTTCAGGCCATTGGGGTTGGTATCGCGACAATATGTTCAAGGTAACACCCGCAGGTGATGAAGCTGATGATAATCGCGTTTATGCGTTAAAACCAATGAACTGCCCCGGCCATGTTCAAATATTTAAACACGGCTTAAAATCTTATCGTGATTTACCGATTAAGATGGCGGAATTTGGTGCAGTTCATCGCTATGAGCCTTCTGGATCGCTCCATGGCTTGATGCGTGTTCGTGGCTTCACACAGGATGATGCGCATATTTTCTGTACCGATGAGCAATTGGCAGAAGAATGCCTCCGCATTAATGACCTTATTCTTTCTACCTATGCTGATTTTGGCTTTAATGAAATTATGGTCAAGCTTTCAACCCGACCTGAAAAGCGCGTTGGTTCCGATGAGCTATGGGATCGTGCTGAGCAAGTCATGAGCGACGTATTAAAGACCATTGAAGAAAAATCCAACGGCCGCATTAAAACTGGTATCCTACCGGGTGAAGGCGCGTTTTATGGCCCTAAATTTGAATATACGCTAAAAGACGCTATTGGCCGTGAATGGCAATGTGGTACTACCCAAGTTGACTTTAACTTGCCGGAACGCTTTGGCGCATTCTATATCGATAATGAATCAGAAAAACGTGAGCCGGTTATGATCCATCGCGCAATTTGTGGCTCTATGGAACGTTTTCTTGGCATTTTGATTGAAAACTACGCTGGCCATATGCCACTTTGGTTTGCACCACAACAAGTTGTTGTCGCTGCAATCACATCTGAAGCAAATGACTATGTTCAAAGCGTCACTGCCAAATTAAAAGCTGCAGGCTTATTGGCAACAGCTGATTTACGCAATGAAAAAATCAATTATAAGGTACGTGAACACTCACTACAAAAAGTACCCGTCATATTGGTTTGCGGCAAAAAAGAAGCGGAAGAAAACACTGTCAACATGCGCCGACTTGGCTCGCGCGACCAAGAAGAACTAAGTTTGGTTGATGCAATTGCTAGACTTAAGCAAGAAGCAACACCGCCAGATTTATTGCGTAAACAACAAGCAATTGTTTGATCCTGTATAAAAATCAATAAAAAAGGCGCTTAAAGCGCCTTTTTTATTATAATGAAATATTTAATAAAACTTAGCAGTGCATCGCCTCACATCAAATTACTGATTGGCCTTTACATCAAGTTTAAGCAGATCAATAAGATCCTTGCGTGAGGTCACCGCGGTAGAAGTAATCACTGCAAAAGGCGTGCTATGATCAGGCTTTGCTGTAATTTCGATATTTTCAGGATTATCTAAATATTTGCCAATTTCGGTCGATACTTTTTCTGCAAAATCAGGATGCTGTAATTGAGCTAAGCCAAATGGTATAATCATTTTAATTTTTGCAACAAAATCTTCGCGCTTTTCATTTGGTTCTTTTTGTAGATCAATAATTTTATTGGTAATAGAATTATCTACAAATTTTATATCAATGCTATTAAGGCTAAGCTGTTGAAGCAATCCAATGATTGACATTGCAGCGATTTGTTGATCTTTGTCTGAAGTTGATTTTGCTTGATTGCTAAGACGAATAAGTTCATTAGCAAGATCTTTGGTAAGACCGCCAAGGCCAATCGTAATATTCAATTGACCAGCTTCATTCATATTACCTTGCAGTGCCACATCAACATGACCATCAACAAGGTTAGCATCAAATTTATAGTTGCCCTGAATTTCAATATTATTGAAACCCATTTTCGTAAACGTTTCTTTTTGTTCACTATTTGGCAAACTTGATACGTCTACGCGTAAATTACCAATTTCACCGCTAAACTTAATGAATTTTTCTGGATCATATTCTGAAAATCCAAATGAAAGATCATCAAGATTTAAAACAGGCTTACCTTTTTCTTCGGCGACCATTTTCTTGAGTAAGATTGTTCCATATGGAAGCTGTCCTTCATAGGCCGCATCATTTTTTTCCGACTTTAATAATAATTTGGTTATTTCCAAGCCATGCAAGGTTGTAACCATATCAGAATTTTCTGTTGCTTCTTGTGCCATCTCTTCAACGAAAGTACGACCGACAAGATAGCCACCATCTTTATCTTCTTCAACATTTTCAAAAACAATTTCTTTAGCTATACCTTTTTTAGCATTTGGAACGTCTTTAGAAATAATTGTTGCGTCGTTAATTTTTACTGTCGTGCCATCAACGGTGATTTTTCCAGCTTCGATAACTTGACCATTCTTTTTCATTTCGTCTTGAACGCGGGCAAAAAAAGCATCACCATCAAGAGCCAATGCAGGTAAAGCAAAGCTTACACCAAGCGCCGCGGTAAGAGACAATATTTTAATTGATTTATTAATTCGTGAAACAATTTTCATAGCATAACTTTCTTAGTTAAAGATAAATAGTGATACGTCATGATGCGGTGTTAAAAAAAGAAAACTTTATCTAATCTTAAACTTTGCCCCCGAAAAAGCACCCCCATGATAGCTAGGTTAAGTGTTAGCAACAACAGTTTAGACCTGCAAGCCCATTCTTTAATAATGACAATTTTGTAAGATTGAATAATATCGCTTTCGCTTAATAGTAAGCGTTGATCTATTTTTAATAATAGATATGATGACTGATTATAAAGATGAGATAGCAAACATATATCATCCACAAAAATATTTGATATCATCACACTTGGTAATTTACCTAAACAGATATTGGTGGGCTATTCCAACTGGTAAGCCTCTATCAAGCATGCAACTTATCTGAGTAAGCAGTAAAAGCATTATGATACACAGCTACCGGCAAAGAAAAGCCCCATCAGTTTAGAACAAATTAATGGGGCTACTAGTCCAAATAACCAAATAACAAGATTCCATCTATTTTTAAATAACGACAGTCAAAACAATTTATTATCAAACTTCAATTTCAATCAAAATGGTACTTCATCATCAAGATCACGCGAGAAGTTACCCCCGCCGCCTTGATTGCCAAAATCATTACCGCCGCCAAAGCCACGATCTGCATTAGAATTACCAGAGTTATTTGAATTGTTGAAATTAGAATTACGGTTATTATTGTAACCACCGCTATTATAATTACCGACTTCGCCGCGCCCTGCATTTCCGCCATCGCCGCGACTATCTAACATTTGCAATTCGCCGCGATATTTTTGTAAAACAACCTCGGTTGTATAACGGTCATTGCCGTTTTGATCTTGCCATTTACGGGTTTGCAACTGCCCTTCAATATAAAGCTTAGCACCTTTTTTGACATATTGCTCAACGACCTTAACCAAATTATCATTGAAAATCACAACATTGGTCCATTCAGTGCGTTCTTTACGCTCACCAGTATTTTTATCGCGCCAGCTTTCTGAGGTAGCGATGCGAAAACTTGCAACGGCATCACCAGAACCCATACGGCGAATTTCTGGATCGGCTCCAAGATTACCAACCAAGATTACCTTGTTTACGCTACCGGCCATTACTATCTCCATATATTATGCAAATTAAAGAGGTGAATCAGTTCACCTTATCTCTTTCCCTTATCGGGATAAAATATTCAACCTATTGTTTTTAAGTAAAAACATATCACATTCTTAACAAGAGAGATAAATATTTTATGTTTTGAAACGTCACCTTATACGCTTTATTCGTGAGGTTAAAACAAATAGCGATAAATAAACATCCTTTCCACAGATGTTAACATTTTCGTGCCTTGCCCTCGTAAAATGCCATTTCAATCTTATATTAGTTTAAACCATTAAAACAATTTATTTTGCCATATTGTAATATAGGCGAAATTGCATTATTTAGCAATTGTTCTTTTTTTGTTCTACTCTTTAATTTTGGATTTTTTATGTCTGAGCAGAAATATATTTCTATCCGTGGCGCGCGTGAGCACAATCTTAAAAACATTGATATCGACCTGCCCCGTGATAAACTCATTGTTATGACAGGCTTATCAGGTTCTGGTAAATCGTCATTGGCGTTTGATACTATTTATGCAGAAGGGCAAAGGCGCTATGTTGAAAGCCTTTCTGCCTATGCGCGTCAATTTCTTGAGATGATGCAAAAGCCGGATGTTGATCAAATTGATGGTCTTTCACCAGCAATTTCAATTGAACAAAAAACAACGAGTAAAAATCCGCGTTCGACAGTTGGGACCGTTACCGAAATTTATGATTATATGCGGCTGCTATTTGCCCGTGTTGGTGTCCCCTATTCGCCTGCGACTGGCTTGCCTATTGAGAGCCAAACAATTAGCCAAATGGTTGATCGCATTATGGCTTTAGAAGAAGGAACGCGGCTTTATATTATCGCACCGCTCGTACGCGGTCGAAAAGGCGAGTTTAAAAAGGAATTTGCCGAACTACAAAAGAAAGGCTTTCAACGGGTTAAGGTTGATGGCACTTTTTATGAGATTAGCGATGTGCCTAATCTTGATAAAAAATTCAAGCACGATATTGATGTCATTGTTGACCGCGTTGCTGTGCGTGATGACCTTAAAACCCGACTTGCCGATAGTATAGAAACAAGTTTGCGCTTGGCTGATGGCTTAGCCATTGCCGAATTTGCCGATAAGCCCTTACCTGATAACGAATTAGCGTCCAATTCAGCGAATAAATCCAAAAACGACACGCATGAAAGCATTTTATTTTCAGAAAAATTCGCCTGCCCCGTCTCCGGTTTTACCATTGCTGAAATTGAGCCAAGGCTCTTTTCTTTCAATAATCCAGTAGGTGCTTGCCCGACTTGTGATGGCCTTGGTCAAAAACAAGCAATTGATGCGGCATTAATTGTACCTGATGATAGCATAAGCCTTAAAGCTGGAGCTATCGCCCCTTGGGCCCGATCTTCATCACCTTATTATAATCAAACTTTGGAAGCTATTGGCCGCGCTTATGATTTTAAACTAACCGATATATGGAATAAACTAACGCCGGAAGCCCAACAGGCTGTACTTTATGGCACGGGCAAAAAAGATATTGAATTTGTTTATGATGATGGTGCCCGCTCCTACAAGGCTGTAAAACCTTTTGAAGGTGTTATCCCGAATATGGAACGCCGTTGGAAAGAAACAGATTCAGCTTGGTCTCGCGATGAGATTGAGCGTTATATGACTGCAACGCCCTGCCCTGCTTGTCACGGCTACCGGTTGAAGCCAGAAGCTTTGGCGGTTAAAATTGGTGGAATGCATATTGGGCAAGTAACCGCCATGTCAATTGCCAAGGCTGATGGCTGGTTTGGCAATATTGACAAAGGTTTTACTGACAAGCAACGCGGCATTGCTGAACGAATTTTGAAAGAAATTCGCGAAAGGTTGCGTTTCTTAAACGACGTTGGTCTTGAATATTTAACATTAGCGCGCAATTCCGGTACGCTTTCTGGTGGTGAAAGCCAGCGTATTCGCTTGGCATCGCAAATTGGTTCAGGCTTGACAGGCGTACTTTATGTGCTTGATGAGCCCTCGATTGGTCTTCATCAACGCGACAATGAACGCTTACTTGAAACATTACGTCATTTGCGTGATTTAGGTAATTCAGTAATAGTGGTTGAGCATGATGAGGATGCGATTTTAACCGCTGATTATGTAGTGGATATTGGTCCTGCAGCAGGTATTCATGGTGGCAACATCATTGCTAAGGGAACGCCAAAGGAAGTCATGGATAATTCGGCCTCCTTAACCGGGCAATATTTATCAGGCAAAATGTTTGTGCCTTTACCAAAACAAAGACGAAAAATTGATAAGAAAAAAGCAATTAAAGTTATTGGTGCAACCGGCAATAATTTAAAAAATGTTAGCGCTGATATTCCGCTTGGCACCTTTACCTGTGTAACCGGTGTTTCAGGTGGCGGCAAGTCTACCTTCCTTATTGAAACTTTGTATAAAGCTGCATCACGCCGCATCATGGGTAGCAGGGAGATACCATCAGAATTTCAACGTATTGATGGGTTGGAATTTGTTGACAAAGTGATTGATATCGACCAGTCACCGATTGGCCGTACACCACGTTCCAATCCGGCAACCTATACAGGGGCATTTACACCAATTCGCGATTGGTTTGCTGGCTTACCTGAAGCAAAAGCACGCGGCTATCAAGCTGGACGCTTTTCTTTTAACGTTAAAGGCGGTCGCTGTGAAGCTTGCCAAGGTGATGGCGTTATTAAAATTGAAATGCACTTCCTGCCAGATGTTTACGTCACCTGCGATGTATGTCAAGGCAAACGCTATAATCGTGAAACTTTAGAAGTAACCTTTAAAGAAAAATCCATTGCTGATGTTCTTGATATGACAGTAGAGGAAGGTGCAGCATTCTTCTCAGCCGTGCCTGCTGTGCGTGACAAGCTTGATACATTGGTGAAAGTTGGTCTTGGCTATATAAAGGTAGGACAGCAGGCAACCACACTATCAGGTGGTGAAGCACAGCGCGTTAAACTAGCCAAAGAATTATCACGCAAAGCCACAGGCAAGACCCTTTATATTCTTGATGAACCAACAACTGGTTTGCATTTTCATGACGTTGCAAAATTATTGGAAGTTCTGCATGAATTGGTTGATCAAGGCAATACCGTTGCGGTTATTGAGCATAATCTTGAAGTCATCAAAACCGCCGATTGGGTAATTGATCTTGGACCTGAAGGCGGAGACGGCGGCGGCGAAATTGTTGCAGTTGGAAGACCTGAAGACATTATAAAGGAAGATAGATCTTATACGGGGCACTTCCTCAAAGAATTATTAGAACGCCGCCCGACTTGAATAAAACCCCCACCATATATCTTAATAAAATAGATGATATATGGTGGGTAATTTATTGTAATATATTAGATAAGATTATTTAGTTTAATACAACGACACCAATATTCAATGCCGCTGCTAAAGCAAGCCAAAATGCATATGGAATAAATAAAACGGAAACCAATTTGTCACTATTCCATGCCTTTAAAATAATCATCACGACTAATAGTAACATGATTAAACACGCAAGTAGCGCGATAACTGTTTGATGCAAACCAAAAAACAGCGGTGTCCATGCAAAGTTGATCACCAATTGCGCAGACCACATTGTTTTTAAGAGATCATTTGGCCTATCAATAAATATACGCCAGCCCACAAAGCCAATGATTATATATAGAATTGACCAAACAGGAGCAAATAACCAATTAGGAGGGGTAAAAAAAGGTTTGTTTAATTCTTGATACCAAGAAGTTGGCGCAAATTTATATCCAATAGCGCCGCCAATAATAAAAATCGCAACAATAAACAAAACTGCATATAATGATTTGCGCATATTTTTCTTTTCCACTTTTCGCGATTTATAAAAGCCTTAAAGTTAAAGCTCTATTATTTTACTATGTCCCAAATCATGTAAATTACAATTTGACTAAAAATTAAACGTTTTAGCTTGGAAATTGGTTGCAGATTATTTCAATTTAATAAAAAAACAATAGATAGAATATATCTATTGCTTAAACTCTTGCTTCAACAAAAACCTATTGATATTCAATCTTATGGCAAAAAATATGATTCCTTCAGCTCTTGATGAGCATATCGAAAAAGTCGGCTTGAAATCTGCTCTCGAAGAGCGTTATCTTGCTTATGCATTATCAACCATTATGCATCGTGCCCTGCCCGATGTACGTGATGGTTTAAAACCCGTGCATCGGCGCATTATTCACGCGATGCGGCTTCTTCGCTTATTTCCCGATCAAGGCTATGCCAAATGTGCCCGTATCGTTGGTGATGTTATGGGTAAGTTTCACCCCCATGGTGATGCATCAATTTATGACGCACTTGTGCGCCTAGCACAAGATTTTGCCGTACGCTATCCGTTAATTGATGGCCAAGGTAACTTTGGTAATATTGATGGTGATGGTGCAGCGGCAATGCGCTATACTGAAGCCCGCATGACCGAAGTATCGACATTATTGCTTGAGGGTATCACTGAAAACGCGATTGATTTTCGTCCAACCTATAATGAGGAAGATGAAGAACCAATCGTATTGCCAGGTGCTTTTCCCAATATCCTTGCTAATGGTTCATCAGGTATTGCCGTCGGTATGGCAACATCTATCCCTCCGCACAATGTTGCCGAACTTTGTGATGCGGCCTTACACATTATTGCCCATCCCGATGCAACATCAGATGATTTAATTCAGTTTATTCCAGGGCCAGATTTTCCAACTGGCGGTATTTTGGTGGAGACTAGCGAATCCATTGCTGAATCTTACCGCACAGGACGCGGCTCATTCCGCTTACGTTCGCGTTGGCACAAGGAAGAAGGGGCACGCGGCTCATATGTTATTGTGGTAACGGAAATCCCCTACCAAATTCAAAAAGCCCGTCTTATTGAAAAAACAGCCGAGCTTTTAATTCAACGTAAATTACCATTACTTGAAGATATTAGGGATGAATCTGCCGAAGATATTCGCATAGTTTTAGAGCCTAAAAACCGCAGTGTTGACCCAGAGATTTTAATGGAATCGCTGTTTAAACTAACGGATTTTGAAACGCGGATTTCACTTAACTTAAATGTTTTGACCTTAGGCAAAATTCCAAATGTCTTATCATTAGATCAAACATTAAAACAATGGCTTGAACATCGAAAAGAAGTTCTTATTCGCCGTACGCAATATCGCTTAAAAGAAATTGAAAAGCGCCTGGAGCTTTTGAGTGGCTATCTCATTGCCTATCTTAATCTTGATGAGATTATTCGTATTATCCGCGAAGAAGATGAGCCTAAAAAGCAACTGATTGCCACTTTTAATTTAACAGACAATCAGGCGGAAGCTATTTTAAATATGCGCTTACGCTCACTGCGTAAACTCGAAGAAGTAGAAATTCGGACTGAATTTGACAAGCTAACGGTTGAAAAACAAGAACTTGAGGAACTTATTGCCTCTAATGTCCGACAATGGAAGGCAATTTCTTCCGAAGTTTCAAAAGTTAAATGGATTTTCTCACAAAATACCGATCTTGGCAAACGTCGCACTAGCTTTGAAAAAGCGCCAGACCATGACATTGATGACATTCAACAAGCGATGATTGAAAAAGAACCAATCACCATTGTTGTTTCCGAAAAAGGTTGGTTACGCGCTTTAAAAGGTCATATTTCGGATTATTCTAGTCTATCATTCAAAGAAGGTGATAGCCTAAAACTCGCCTTCCCCGCACAAACAACCGACAAAATTTTAGTATTAAGCACTGGTGGTAAGTTTTACACTATTGCGGCAAATAGCTTGCCTGGTGGGCGAGGACATGGCGAACCAATCCGTATTCTTGTTGACATGGATAATGACCAAGACATTTTGACTGCTTTTGTGCATGAAGCAGATACTAAGCTGCTCATCACGTCACATCTGGGCCACGGCTTTATTGTGCCTGAAAATGATGTCATTGCGACAACCCGCAAAGGCAAGCAAGTGATGAATGTGAAAGCTCCTGATGAAGCGGCAAGTTGCATTAGAGTAAATGGTGACAGCGTTGCAATTGTTGGTGAAAATCGTAAATTACTAGTTTTCCCGATTGAACAAATTGCTGAAATGTCGCGTGGCAAAGGTGTTCGTTTGCAACGCTATCGCGATGGTGGCATGAGCGATATTATCACCTTTAATTTAGATGATGGCTTAACCTGGAAAGATTCAGCTGATAGAAGTTTTGTTCGCAGCAAGGAAGAACTGATTGAATGGATTGGTAACCGTGCCGGTGCGGGGCGTATGGTACCCAAAGGTTTTCCACGATCTGGCAAGTTTAATTAATAATTCTAAAGTTTAAAAATTAAGGCGCCGGTTTATTCGGCACTTTTTTATGAAATAACTAGTTTAAAGCTAAACCATATATGCAAGGCAATTTATAGCGGGCTGGATAATTAACTATAGTTAAACTTAATAACTTGAGATTAATAGAATTATTGACGTCTATAAACCCTATATTAACGTATCTATCATTGGAAACCATTTAAGACTAATAATGATAAAAACAGTAAATTAAGACTTTATTGCCACTTATTAAGAGGGTTCCATTTTAGCAATAAATGAAACGGCATTGAGATTCTTACTTCCGTAACCTACTGTTTTTTGTTATTCATGAACGAAAAAGCCACATAATGTTGATTATACATGTTATAAATAGAATGGCAAAAAAAACCTTTCTTGGCAAAGCTATCCATGATGGAACGATTAAAACCACAAACCCGCTAATCCATTACCTTTGAAATGATATGACCTTTTCTAAACATTACGAGTTGGTACAAAGGCAAAAGTTGAAAACATGGTTTTGCACTGCTTATGCACCCTGGCCGAAGGACGGCGTAGAGAATACCAATGGATGCATCTCACCATGGCTGTTATGAAAAATAGATCTTGACGCTGTATCCAAGAAGGATATCATGAAAATAATCTGTACCCAACCGTGAAACTGCCTTAATTTTCAAATGCCCCTTCGAGCCTTCACAAAATAACTTGGAAAAGACATAAGTTAAGATCAAGCAAAACCGTGTTGCACTTTGCGCGGTAATCGACCTACCATTAATAAGCTTTTTTAGTTTATTAATTAGTAGCGCTCTAAATTGGAGAGAATAACATGCCAACTAATTATGATGAAAACAACATTTTTGCAAAAATTTTACGTGATGAAATCCCTTCTATCCGTGTTTTTGAAGATAGTAACGTTGTTGCGCTTATGGATGTTATGCCCCAGGGGGACGGCCATGTTTTAGTTATCCCACGCAAAGCTTCGCGCAATATTCTTGATGCAGAACCCGAAGCATTAATAGCCTCAGTTCTTGCTGTGCAAAAAATTGCCAATGCGGTAAAAAAGGCTTTTAATAGTGATGGTGTAACAATTATGCAGTTCAATGAACCAGCCGGTGGACAAAGCGTTTTCCACCTTCACTTTCATATCATTCCACGCTTTGAAAATATCGCCCTAAAACCACATACTGGTAAAATGGCTGATCCAGAACAACTGGAAGAGCAAGCAAAAAAAATACGAGCTGCACTTAACTAACTATTTATATAGCAAAAAACAAAGCTTAGGACTTATTAATCAAGATAAAAGATGACGGCTACAGCCGATGCCTATTGCTGAGAAAAAGTATGAGCAAAACTTTCTTTGGCATGTTTTGTTAAAATACGCTGCAGATTTTCGAATTTTGCAAACAAGTTCTTAACTTTATGCCGCAATTTATAAATTGTTTTGTCAAAGCAGATGGTTGCTATTCTACCTTTTCGGGGAAGGATGCAGGGCTTGATTTTCTAGCAAGCAAAGCTTGCCTGAACCAGTCACTGTTAATACCTTTGTCAGCAATCAGTTCTTGCGCATCAGGTAGAATTAGTAACAGAAGGGCTACGCCTTTATAGTCACTCATTTGTTGTTTTCACAAGAATAGACATATTGGCTTTCTATCTTGGTCAACCACCATATGCAGTTTTGAGTTAAAGTCACCTTTTGTGCATGCAATAAAGGGGTAAACATCGCCTTTTTCAATAAACTTGCTAGAGTACAATGCGTTTTATTCAAAGCATACAAATAGCTGCGTCTTTCGTCCGCAAGCCCTGCTTTTTAACCCGCTAATAATGCGCTTATCATCGACATGCGCGCCCCATTGGATAGTCGAAAATGAGGTGATATCCGCGTCATCTGATCTTTACTCAACGCACGAAAATCAATCTTTGGCTACCTGCGTAGCCCCAATAATTCTTAATCAACTAAAATAGGAATCCACAAAATTAATAGGTTCTGCAGCTAGGATAGGCAAGCTAGTCAAAAAAACAAAAAATCAAATTGCGTAAATTTTCGCCTTTTTGAGCTCGTTTTTGGTCTAAAAAGCCGCAACTATGAGTCCAATGATAAAAATATCACAATCATCTAATACAATAACAAACTATAAGCATATAAAATATATTTTGGAACTGGAAGTAAAATAGGCATCCAGTTCCAAAATTTGCAACAAAATTAATTCACATGTTTAAGAAAATCACGAAGACGAGGATTTTGGGGATTATTAATCATTTCAACTGGGTTTCCATCAACACTGATTTTACCATTTTCCATAAAAATTAATCGCGTTCCCACATCCCGTGCAAAACCAACCTCATGGGTTACAACTATCATTGTCATACCCTCTGATGCTAGTCCCTGCATCACTTTTAAAACTTCTTGTCTAAGCTCGGGATCAAGAGCCGACGTCGGCTCATCAAACAACATCAACTTTGGCTTTACCGCTAACGCCCGTGCAATAGCCACGCGCTGTTGTTGTCCACCCGATAATTGTGACGGATAATGATTTTCGCGCTGTGACAAGCCAACCTTATTCAACAACTCGCGTGCAATTGCATAAGCTTCACGTTTGGGCAGCTTTCGCACTTCACGAGGACCAAATGCAACATTTTCTAATGCCGTCATTTGCGGAAAAAGATTAAATTGTTGAAAAACCATACCAGCTTCTTGGCGGATGGTGCGTACTTTACTGCGCCCGCCAAGTACACTGATATTATCGACAACCAGATCACCACCATTAATTTTTTCAAGCGCATTGATACATCTAAGCAGTGTGGACTTGCCCGAGCCAGATGGCCCAATCAATACAACCACTTCGCCTTTTTTAATCTTTAAATCAACCTTATCAAGCACTATGAGTTGGTCGAAACGCTTTGATACTTGTTTAAATTCGACAATTGTTTCACTCATAATATATGTATCCGCTTTTCAATAATTCTCAATATGATAGTTAATGATAAAGTCATTATAAGATAAAGGACAGCAACCGTTGATAGAATTTCTAAATATGTATAATTGGTGGAAGCGATTTCCGTTGCCCTGCGCATTAACTCGGCAATACTTACAACAGACAATAAAGATGTATCCTTCAACGAAATAATACATTGATTACCAAGCGGCGGTATCATTCTTCGCCAAGCTATTGGCAATATAACTTTTAAAACTACCTTCCACATAGGTAAGCCAAGTGCAAGACCAGCTTCTTTTAGCCCCGAACTTACCGATAATAATGCTCCACGAACAATTTCAGCAATATAGGCGGCGGAATTGATCATGATTGTAATGATACCGGCAGTTAATGGTTCAAGACGAATGTTAAACCCAAAAAAAGAAATCTGCGGTAAAGCAAAATAGATAAACATTACCTGCAAGATCATTGGCGTTCCGCGAATTAACTCAATATAAATAAGCGCAAGGCTATTCAAAACGGGTATTTTATAAGCCCTTGCAATACCAAGGCCTAGCCCAAGAAAAAAACCTGCAGGAATACCGATAATTGAAATAATTAAAGTTAGCCTAACGCCATCTAAAAGCGTGGGCAAAGAGTTAACTACTGCTGACCAGTCAAAACCCATATTCATTTCCTAACAATAAAAACTGAATATCCAAAAATATGCAGGTAAATAGAGCCAATTTTCAATACATAAAGCGAAGGCTCAATAATTAATAAAAATAATTTTTAGAGATTATCTTACACTAATTTATAATAAAAACACCACGCATGTTTACGCTATTTTTGGATATAAAATAAAATTTCAGGAAACATTTAAACAGTTTCCTGAAACTATCTTCAATACAGAATATTTACATCACCTATTTAGGTTCTGTTCCAAACCATTTCTTATAAATTTCTGCATATTTTCCATTTTCGTGCAGCTTAGCAAGCGCGGTATTATATTTAGCAACTAAATCATCGCTGCCTTTTTTAAATGCAGCACCATATTGCTGAGCCTCCAATACCTCGCCAACAGTTTTCACTTTGCCTTTACCACCTGTAGTAGTATAATAAAGAATGTTCGGCGCATCATGTAAAACCGCATCAACACGACCTGTTTGCAATTCTAAATAGGCATTGTCAATATTTGGAAACTGACGTTGCTCGACACCTTTAAAATGCTCATTCGCATAAGGAACGGATCCAGTTCCGGTCTTAAGCGCGATAATTTTACCCTTAAGATCGTCCGAAGATTTAATATCGCTATCTTCACGAACAAGGAGCAAAAGGCCGCTATTGTAATAAGGATCGGAAAAATCAATTACCTTTTTTCGAACATCGGTAATTGTCATGCCTGCCATTGCAACATCAATTTGGCCGGCTTGAATGCCTGGTACAATACCAGCAAAATCCATGGGCTGTAATTTATATTCAACGCCCATTTCTTTTGCAATTGCATCCCACAATTCGACGTCGAATCCAACATATTTTTCGCCATCTTTAAAGCTAAATGGAACGAAAGCTGTATCCGTGGCAAAAACTAGTTCTTTGGCCATTACATTGCTTGTCAAAGACATAAAGGCTGCACAAAGTGCAATTGTTATTTTCGTCCGTAATTTCATTTATTCCTCTCCTTCGTGCTTAGCACATATCGATTGAAACCATAATATCAAAACACTGCGTCCGTCAAAACCCTTCGTCCATCAAAATACTTGGCAATGAGAACGACTCCCAAGAACCATTTATGTCGTGTTTTCAGATTTGAAACAAGCCAAAAAAATAGATTTACAAATATGGTATAATGGCAAAAATAAAGAAGAAGCAACGAGGATTAATGACAAAAAATTACAAAAAATAGAAAATTATTTTAATTTCAACTTTAATCAGGATAGCGCTACATGCAAACTATTCTAATTCAACAGGAGTATGACTATATGCTCCAAACGCATCTTGAGGCGTACTCATTCACTCTATTTAAAATAGGGAAAAACTTATAAAGTTCTCCTGATAGCACTTTAATATTTTCTAACTTAACGTGTCTCTAACTTTAATAAAGTTAACATGTATCTAAACAAAAACCTATCTTATATTATGTATATTAACGTCATTATTCGCTAAATATAAACAGTACATATTTTTATCTCTGTCAAAAACGGCTTATTTATTTTTTTTCAATACTTCCCAACTCCTCATTACCAGCTTCCATTCATAGTCCATTAATTGAATAAAATATCTAGTTTTAGCCGCGATTTTACCGGAGGAGGTGCAAATAATAATTCATTTAAGCCAAGTTTTTTGCATAGTCTTAGCAACGCCATTTTCATTTATATTTATAGGAATATGAATAGTCTTTTAATAATATTACTTAATAATCCAATTTTCTATAGTAAACGAATAATAAGAATTAAACTGGCTTCACTTTATAGGTGTTTAGTACCAAGCTTTCTAAACATTCTTATAGTGTTTTTAATTAAATTATGGACAAATTTTATACAAAAAAGGAGAGCATTTCGCCCTCCTTGATTAATAAATTTAAAAATAAGATAGAACGTCAAGCTAGTTCAAAATAATTCTTAGCAAATTCTCAAACATATTGAACCTAAAAACTTTACGACAGCTCAACTATTTTTCCATTTTCAAGAGTAATTCGGCGATCCATTTGCTTGGCAAGTGCATGATTATGAGTTGCAATCAATGCGGCAAGCCCAGATTGCTTAACCAAAGCTTGTAACGCCTGAAATACATAATTGGATGTAACTGGATCAAGATTACCTGTTGGCTCATCAGCTAGCAACACCATCGGTACATTCGCAACGGCGCGTGCAATGGCCACCCGCTGCTGCTCACCACCAGATAATTCCGATGGGCGATGCTTAATGCGATGCCCTACCCGCATATATTCAAGGAGCTTTTCGGCGCGGGCTGCAGCCTCCTTCTTCTTTAAGCCACTAATTAATTGCGGCATCATTACATTTTCAAGTGCAGTAAATTCTGGCAACAAATGATGGAACTGATAGACAAACCCAACTTCGGAACGGCGAATGGCCGTACGTTCATTATCGGATAATTTTGAACAGCTCTTACCACATAATTCTACTTCACCACCATTAGGCTTTTCTAACAAGCCGGCAATGTGCAATAAAGTTGATTTACCCGCACCTGAAGGCGCAACCAAGGCAACTGTTTCACCGCTATTTAAGGTAAAATTCGCTTTGTCTAATATTGTTAAAGCTTGATCGCTATCATTATAAGTGCGATCAACATTAATGAGTTTTAAAACAGGCTCAGCCATTATTCATACCTTAATGCTTGAACGGGATCGAGGCGAGACGCACGCCATGCAGGCAAGATGGTTGCCAATAATGACAGCGATAAGGTCATAATAATGACCATTCCAATTTGACCGACATCCAAACGCGATGGTAATTGCGTTAGCATATAAATCTGCGGATTAAAGACTTCCTCTCCAGAAACCCAAGTAACGAATTTCTGAATATGTTCGATGTTAAGGCTAGTAACGACACCGAGTAAACTGCCCAACAATGTGCCTATTACCCCAATGACCGCGCCAGTCATAATGAAAATACGCATAATAGCACCGCGCCTTGCACCCATAGTGCGCAAAATAGCGATATCATGCCCCTTATCTTTAACCAACATAACGAGTCCAGAAATAATATTAAGAGCGGCGACAAGAACAATCAGTGATAAGATAATAAACATAACATTGCGTTCAACTTGCAATGCTGAAAAAAATGTCTGATTGCGCTGTCGCCAATCAATCATATAGACATTTGGAATGGTACCATTTTCGATCATTGGCTGAACTTCTTGATCAATTGCCAATCGAATATTATCAACCTCATCGGGGTTTTCAATAAAAACCTCAAGTGATTGAACTTTATTTTCTTGATTAAAGAATAGCTGAGCTTGTGATAAAGGCATAAATATCACCGCTGAATCAAACTCAAACATACCAACTTCAAAAATACCACCTACTTTATATGCTTTTTCGCGGCGGGTAACGCCAAAGGGGGTAACATCCCCTTCAGGACCAAGAATGGTGACATAGTCATCAACGCTAACGCCAAGCTTTTGTGCAAGTCCGCTACCTAACAAAATAGTTTCACCATCATCAAACTTATTGATGCCGCCTACCTTGATATTATCAGCAACTGCTGACATTTTTTTTAGATCAGCTTCGCGCATGCCGCGTACAATGGCTCCGCTACCATTTTTGCCATATGTAGCAAAGGCTTGCCCTTCAAGCACAGGTAGAATAAATTTAACACCGTGTAACTTTTCAAGCTGCGGAATGAGATTATTATAGTTGTCAAATGATCCAGTGTCTGACTGGACAATTAGATGGCCATTAAAACCTAAAATGCGATCAAGCAAATCAGCTCTAAAACCATTCATAACCGACATCACTACAATCAATGCACAGACACCAATCATGATACCTATAAGGGATATGATGGAAATAATTGAAGTAAAAGCTTGTTTCTTGCGTGGTATCATATAGCGGAAGGCCACCATCCACTCAAAATAAGCGAATGGTTTGCCTTGTTGAATTGGCTTTGTATCTTTACTCATTGGGCTTCAATAATCCGGTTTAAGGCTGCATCAAGAGATAGAGTGATTTTTTCACCGCTTTTGCGATTTTTAACTTCAACTTCTCCATTAGCTGCACCGCGTGGTCCGACAACAATTTGCTCTGGCAGACCGATAAGATCCATAGTCGCAAATTTTGAACCAGCACTTGCATCTGTATCATCAAGCAACACATCAAAACCGGCATTATTAAGACGCTCATAAAGAATATTTGACATTTCATCACATTGTTCATTGCCAGGCTTCATATTGATGAGGCCAATGTCAAATGGTGCAAGCGCTTTCGGCCAAATAATACCCTTATCATCGTGAGATGCTTCAATAGCCGCAGCAATCAAACGCGAAGGCCCAATACCATAAGACCCCATCGAAACCAGATGATCCTTACCATCAGGACCAGTCACTTTTGCCCCCATTGGCTCTGAATATTTAGTGCCAAAATGGAAAATATGGCCGACTTCAATACCGCGAGCAGCAACTTTCTTATCATCAGCAACAGATGCCCAAGCGGATTCATCATGCATTTCTTCGGTTGCGGCATAGGGCGCTGTCCATTGTGCAACAATATTGGCAAGAGATTCGCTATCATTAAAATTAGTGTCGGCACCAGGAACTTGCATATCAAGATATTGTTGGTCGCAGAAAACCGCGCTTTCACCAGTATCAGCAAGAATAATAAATTCATGGCTCAAATCGCCACCAATTGGCCCGGTATCGGCGCGCATAGGAATAGCATGAAGGCCTGCGCGAGCAAAAGTGCGAAGATAAGCAACAAACATGCGATTATAAGCAGCCTTGGCGCCATCATAATCAAGATCAAAAGAATAAGCATCTTTCATCAAGAATTCACGTGAACGCATAACGCCAAAGCGTGGACGTATTTCATCGCGGAACTTCCATTGAATATGATAAAGATTAAGCGGTAAATCCTTATAAGAACGCACATAGGAACGGAAAACTTCGGTCACCATTTCTTCGTTAGTAGGGCCAAACAGCATATCGCGATCTTGACGATCCTTAATGCGCAACATTTCCTTACCATAATCGTCATAACGACCACTTTCACGCCAAAGATCAGCAGGTTGAATGGTGGGCATCAAGATTTCTAATGCACCTGAGCGATTTTGCTCCTCGCGAATGATTGTACATACCTTGTCCAATACTTTCTTACCCATCGGCAGCCAAGAATAGATACCTGCTGTTTGCTGATGTATCATGCCTGTACGAAGCATCAACCGATGAGAAACGATTTCCGCTTCTTTAGGATTTTCCTTAAGGATAGGGAGAAAATATTGTGAAAGACGCATAGGTAATACCAATCCTGTAATGTAAACACGCGATTCGCGATTTTTATTTTTTCTACAATAACGACAATCATTAAAGAATGAAATATAAGAACGTAAGCGCGCAGTTTTATCGAAAAAAGGCGAGAATACGGCTTCCAGTCATATTGTGGCAAAATTACGCCATTTATATTTTTTCTAATGACAGCCATAATAAAACATGATAGAAAACTGGTGATAACAAACTTAGGTAGATTAAACTACCTAAATGACGCGAGAGTATTTGGGAGGATCAGGTTTTAGGGCGCGTATACCGCTGCCCCCTTAAGTTTAAGGATTAAAACCATCGCGTATAATTATCAAAGCAAGGCTTTCGAGCCTTGCTTTTTTTATGCCCTATTTTTAAACTATTTTAATTTCAGTTTTATGACATGTTTTTTACTTATGTATAGACATACCTATATTATTAAATCTGATACTAATCTAAAAAATATCTATTTTGTGTCGCCAATGCGCTAAATCTTACAATATGTCTAATCCATTAAACAAACTCATGTGATATGTTAGATTTAAAAGCTTTTATAGCTTGGCTGATACAAACACGCCGCCACTCACAGCGGTTATACACCCTGTAGTTTTTGGATAAGTCAGCGGCAAAGATTTTATCGAACGTATAGCAAGATAACCCCATGCTTCAGCCTCGATAAATGCTGAATTAAAACCAATATCATCGGCTGCAATAATATTTATATCGCAAGGTTCTGCAAGTTGTTGCAAATATTTGATGATCGCTTTATTTTTAACGCCACCACCACTAATAACCATTTGCTTTGGCTTTTCACTTAAAAACTTAAAAGAAGAGAAAATCTGTTTGGCAGTTAAGAATGCCAAGGTCGCTGCGCCATCGTTTAGCGATATAGTTTTATCGGTAAGGGGTTTGAAATTTCGCCAATCAAGGGATTTTTTGGTATTTTGTTGATAAATATTATCCAACATAATACTATCAAGGACTTGCTGATTAACTTTTCCTGCTAGTCCCGCCTGACCATTCTTATCAAAATGTCCTTGATTATTAAAAGCCATCCATTGATCAATCAACACATTACCAGGCCCACAATCAAAAGCAATGATATTATCATCTCTTTCTAGATCTGCTGTTTGTACCAATGTTAGGTTAGATATGCCGCCAATATTAATAAAAGCAACCGGAAATTTTAAATAATCATGCTGCATAGCGGCAAGAGCCGCATGATAGATCGGCACAAGCGGCGCACCCTGCCCTTTATGGAGCATATCATTGGCACGCATATCGTAAACCACATCAATGCCAGTTTCACGCGCAAGTAAAGAGCCATCACCCAATTGCAAGGTGAACCCCTCATCAGGTCGGTGCAAAATGGTTTGTCCATGAAAGCCGATAATATCGATCAGTTCTGACTTTAGTTCAAGCTTTTTTAAAAGTGATTTAACCACCATTACATGTTCTAGGGTTAAGTCGCGTTCAAGCGTATCAAGCCCATTAGGGCGCGCAGTGCGATCTGTAATTTGCTGTGCAAGATCAAGGCTTTTTTTAAGGCGGTTACGAAAATCGTTTGAATAAGAGTGACTGAAAGTCGATATAACGCGCGATTGGCCTAAACCATCACTTTCAATAAGCGCTGCATCAATTCCATCCATTGATGTACCGCTCATTAATCCAATCGCCATTTTAAAATCTTGTTTTTTCATTTTGCACCCAACACTGATTCCTTGTTATTTATAGCCGATTCATGCTAGCAAGGCATAGCGCGTTTCATTGCGTGTATAATTTCAATTTTATAAATTCAGGAAAGATCGATGTCGGGCTTTAAATCAGATTTTCTTCGCGTCATGCAAGAGCGTGGTTTCATTCATCAAGTTTCAGATGAACAAGGTCTAGATGACCTTTTTGCGAAAGAAACCGTTTCAGCCTATATCGGCTTTGATCCAACAGCGAACAGCCTTCACGTTGGCCATATGATGCAAATCATGATGCTTTATTGGCTGCAAAAAACTGGACACCGTCCCGTTGCACTTATGGGCGGCGGCACAGGTATGGTTGGCGATCCATCCTTTAAGGATGAAGCTCGCAAATTGATGACTGTTGAAACAATTGCAGACAATATTGAGGGCATTAAACACGTCTTTTCAAATTACATCACTTTTGGCGATGGCCCAAATGATGCAGTTATTGCAAATAATGCGGATTGGTTGCGCAACCTCAACTATCTTGAATTTTTGCGTGATGTTGGCCGCCATTTTTCAGTTAATCGCATGTTGTCTTTTGACTCGGTTAAATTGCGCCTTGATAGAGAGCACTCACTGTCATTCCTTGAATTTAACTATATGATTTTACAGGCCTATGACTTTGTTGTACTTAATCAACGTCATGGCGTGACCCTGCAAATGGGCGGCTCGGACCAATGGGGCAATATTGTCAATGGTATCGAACTTGGCCACCGTATGGGAACAAGCCAATTATATGCGTTAACTACCCCACTTTTAACCACCGCTTCTGGCGTAAAAATGGGTAAGTCCTTAAACGGTGCGGTTTGGCTAAATGCCGACCTTGTTAGCCCATATGAATTTTGGCAATATTGGCGCAATACCGAAGATGCAGACGTTATTCGCTTCATGAAGCTTTATACAACCCTGCCAATGGACGAAATTGCGCGCCTTGCTCAATTACAAGGCGCAGAAATTAATGATGTCAAAAAAATCTTAGCAACAGAAATTACTGCAATGCTGCATGGCCGCGAAGCTGCCGAGCTTGCAGCTGAAACGGCTCGTCAAACCTTTGAAGAAGGAAAGCTAGGTCAAGATTTGCCAGTAATGGAAATTGCAAGTTCTGAACTTTCAGATGGTGTCGGCATCTTATCTCTATTGGTAAAAGCTGGTCTTGTAAAATCAAACGGTGACGCTCGTCGCAATATTCAAGGCGGCGCGATCCGTGTTAATGACATTGCAGTAAGTGATGAAAGCCGCATAATCAATAACAGCGATTTAGGCACTGAGAATGTGATTAAGCTGTCATTTGGTAAGAAAAAACACATATTGGTAAAACCAATTTAATTCTTTTTGCGATGTAAGACATTTTAAAAGCCGCTTAATATCTTAAATATTAAGCGGCTTTTTATTAAACGTCATAGATTTAACAGCTTATTACCCAAAGGAAATCAATGATTGCTGATCGCTAGTAATATTGCACTTTTTATCTATAAAATTACGCAATGTTTGCGGATAAAGTCGATGCTCTTGCTTTAAAACACGCGCACTTAAACTATCAGCATTATCTGAGGCTAAAACAGGCACTACTGCTTGGGCCAAAATAGGCCCCTCATCCATACCTTCCGTAACGATATGCACAGTGCAGCCGGCAATTTTTACCCCCGCATCAATTGCTCGCTGATGGGTATGGAGGCCTGGAAAAAGTGGCAATAAGGAGGGATGAATATTTAAAATCTTTCCTTCATAAGGCTTGATGAAATTTGCAGAAATAATACGCATATAGCCCGCAAGACAAATAATATCAGGAGCCAACGCATCTAATTGCTGCAAAATTGCATCTTCATGAGCTTGCTTGGAAACAAAAGACGCGCGTTCAAAAACAAAGGTCTCAACACCCTGTAATTTTGCTTTATCCAAACCACCTGCATTGGCTTTATCTGAAAAAACAGCAATAATTTCTGCCGGATAATCTGCAGCTTTGCTTGCTTCAATGAGTTTTTCCATATTCGAGCCGCCGCCCGATATAAAAACGACAACCCGTTTACGACTCATAATGCTAATTGCCCCTTATAGACAACCCCCTTATCTTGTCGCGCTATAAGTTGGCCAATCTCGCTGACTGTTTCGCCACCATCTTCTAATGCTTTTTTAACCGCATCAACATTTTGTGGTGCAACAACAACAATCATGCCAATACCACAGTTAAAGGTACGTAACATTTCATGCATTTCAATATTGCCAGTATTTGCTAACCACTTGAATACTGAAAGCACGGTTACGCTATTAAGATTAATTTCCGCACTTAAATTTTTAGGCAAAACGCGCGGAATATTTTCAGGAAAGCCACCACCTGTAATATGGGCAAGAGCTTTAATCGATTGGGTCGCTTTTATCGCTGATAATATAGAACGCACATAAATACGTGTTGGCGTTAATAATGCGCGGCCAAGTGGCAAAGCTGTATGAAACGGCGCAGGATCGTTCCATGACAACCCCGAATGTTCAACAATCTTGCGCACTAATGAAAAACCGTTGGAATGAATACCTGAGGAGGAAAGACCTAAAATAATATCACCCTCAGCAATATCCTTATGCGGCAATAAAGAACCTCGCTCTGCTGCACCAACAGCAAAGCCAGCAAGATCATAATCACCATCGCGATACATGCCCGGCATTTCAGCCGTTTCACCACCAATTAATGCAGCCCCCGATTGGCGACAACCTTCTGCAATGCCCGATACGATCGCGGCACCTTGGTTGGGGTCGAGTTTACCAGTTGCAAAATAATCAAGGAAGAAAAGCGGCTCAGCTCCCTGCACGACAAGATCATTCACACACATAGCAACAAGATCAATGCCAACATCATCATGATAGCCCGCGTCAATCGCGATTTTAAGCTTTGTACCAACACCATCATTTGCAGCAACCAGAATCGGATCTTTAAAACCGGCGGCTTTTAAATCAAACAACCCACCAAAACCACCAATTTCTGTATCGGCGCCTGCACGGCTTGTTGAGCGCACCAATGGCTTAATGAGGTCAACCATATGGTTCCCCGCATCAATATCCACACCTGATTGTGCATAAGTGAGGCCGACAGTTTGGTCTTTACTATCTTTAACCATTTTTAGGTTTCCTTGCATTAAAATAGCGCAATAATTATGCATTTGCCATGCCACGCCCAAAGCCGCAAGAAAAAATCGCATAATTTTTAAAAAAACACACTTTTAAACAAAAGACTTATGGATAGCAGCCTTGACCAATGATATTTCAACACATATCTGATAGTCTTGTGCTCCTTAGTATTCGTCTAAGATTTGGTCACTATGTGGTCATGAAGCAATGTTAAAACGCTCAGGCAAAAATGAATTATGATAAATTAGGCGGTCAATATGCAAGATGAAACGCAAGATGCTGGCAACAAAAAAAGCGATGAGGTCGTAACGATTTCCGCCAGCCAATTGCGGCAATTAAAGCGGAAGGAGCGCCAAGAAGCGCGAGCCTTGCGCTCAAAAGCCAATTTTGTTCTTGTACCTTTACAGGGTAATGTGCGTAAACAAGCTTTTTTTTGGCTTGGAACACTACTATTTTTCATTATGTTTCTGATTGTTTTCAGCGATGTATTATTGCCTTTTGTTGCCGGTATTGCCCTTGCCTATTTTTTAAATCCTGTAGTAGAATTTTTGGAGAAAGTTGGCTTTTCTCGAATGTGGGCCACTGTTGCGATTGTCATATTTGTCGTAGTCATATTTGCTCTGGCAATTATCATACTCGTACCTTTGCTTGCCCAGCAATTGGCCGGCTTTGCTAGTAATATTCCAAGCTATATAAAGCCATTACGCGAATTTTTGAAAAATCAAGATCTGTCTTGGTTACATCAATTTAATATTGATACCTCTACTCTGCAAGGTAGCCTACAAAGCTTACTTGACAAGCTTTCAACTATTGTGACAGGACTTTTCCAATCGCTTTGGGATTCAGGTCGCGCCATTGTTAACGTCTTCATCTTATGGATCATGGCGCCAGTTGTGGCATTTTACATGCTACTCGACTGGGACCGAATGGTTGACACAGTTGATTCATGGATCCCACGGGATCATCTTTCAACTATTCGTAGTATTTTTGCGCAAATGGATCGCGCTGTTGCTGGCTTCATTCGTGGTCAAGGTTCGGTATGTTTGATCCTAGGTTGCTATTATGCCATCGGGCTAACCATTTCTGGCTTGAACTTTGGTCTATTGATCGGTCTTTTTGTTGGTTTTATTAGCTTTATTCCTTATGTAGGGTCGGCTATTGGGCTTTTATTGGCCGTTGGTATGGCAGCATTTCAGTATTGGCCAGACAGTTGGGGCTGGATTGTTGTCGTTGCCTGCCTTTTCTTTGTTGGACAATTTGTTGAAGGCTATATTTTGCAGCCAAAGCTAGTTGGTTCGTCGGTAGGACTTCATCCTGTTTGGTTAATGTTTGCCCTTTTTGCCTTTGGTGCAATATTTGGGTTTACCGGTATGCTGATTGCTGTACCGGCGGCAGCGGCGGTTGGAGTTCTTGTACGTTTCGCTCTTCATACATATTTAGAATCACCCGTTTATAAGGGTAATGATGGCGCGGAGCGTGGTGAATGAATGTAACACCAAGGCAACTACCTTTGGCTTTGGAGCCTGAGGCACGCTATAGTATTGACGATTTTGTTGTAACACCTGCCAATCATACCGCATTTAACCTATTGGAAAGTTGGCCAAACTGGCCCTCACCCGTGACGGTACTCGTTGGCCCAAAAGGCTCAGGCAAAACTCACCTATCAGCAGTATGGGCTGCGCAGAGCTATGCGCACGAATTTAATCATAAAAAGATAGACGCAGCTATAAGGGCGGCATTATCTGGTACACCAATCTTGATTGAGGATATGGCGCCACATAAATTTGATGAAACGGCGCTTTTTCATCTTATCAATACGATAAGGCAAACACGTATTGAAAATGCACAAAGTTCGCTTTTAATGACATCGCATTTGCGACCAATTGATTGGCAGGTTGGCCTGCCTGATCTTGCCTCACGATTAAATGCGGTTTCATTAATAGAGCTCTCACCTCCTGATGAAATGCTATTAAGTGCGGTCATTACCAAGCTATTTGCCGATAGGCAGCTTAATATTGACCCTAATTTGATCCCATTTATTGCTGGCCGCATTGAGCGATCTTTAGCTGCAGCGGCGAAGTTTGTTGCTCTTACCGATGCCATGGCACTTGAAGAAAAAAGTCGCATAAACCGTAGCTTAGTTGCCAATGTATTAGCAAAAATGGAATTTGATTCTTGATCGTTATCCATAACGCAATTAAATTTAATTTATATTAGAAGGTTCACAATTGTGGTTCAAAGTAGGTTTTCCTATAATTGTGAATAAAAAAACTATTAAAAGGCTTTTCAACATAATTGAAAAATTCTAAGCTGCTTATTTTACTTAAGCACTAAATGATAAGATCGGGAGCATATAGCGTAATGGGTGTTGACATAAGTCGTTTAAGCAATGGATTAACAATTGCAACCCATACCATGCGGCAGGTTGAAACTGTTGCGCTTGGCATTTGGATAAAGGCTGGCTCACGTAACGAAAAGAGCAACCAACATGGCATAGCCCATCTGTTAGAACATATGGCTTTTAAAGGTACTGCAAAACGCACATCTTTACAAATAGCTACAGAAATTGAAGATGTCGGCGGCGAAATAAATGCCGCAACTAGCGTTGAAACCACTGGTTATTTTGCCCGCGTTCTTGCTGATGACGTTCCGCTTGCAATTGATATCCTGTCCGATATTATTACCAATCCTCTTTTTGACGAAGAAGAGCTAGAGCTTGAAAAAAACGTAATTTTACAAGAAATAGGTGCAGCTCACGACACGCCCGATGATGTTGTTTTCGACCATTTTTCGGAAACGGCATTTAGACACCAGACTATAGGCCGCCCCATTTTAGGCACTGCAGAAACAGTTTTAAGTTTTAGCGCTGATGATTTACGCAAATTCATGCAAGATCATTATTGTGCGAGCCATATGATCGTCGTTGCTGCTGGGGCTGTTGAGCATGAAAGCTTCGTTAAAGAAGTTGAAATGCGTCTTGGCGACTTTAGAAGCCATTCATCTGGTACAATTCCTGATCTTGCCAATTATGTTGGCGGCGATTTTCGTGAATATCGCGATTTAAAAGATGCGCAATTGCTACTCGGTTTTGAAGGCCGCGCCTACCATATGCGCGATTTTTATGCTTCGCAACTTTTAGCAATTGTTCTTGGCGGCGGCATGTCCTCACGTCTATTTCAAGAAATACGTGAAAATCGTGGCTTATGCTATTCTATTTATTCATTTCATTGGGGCTTTTCTGATACCGGTCTATTTGGTATTCATGCAGCAACTGGGCATGATGGCTTAGAGCCACTTGTACCCGTTATTCTTGATGAACTTTATAAGGCAAGTGAAAATATTACCGAAGCCGAGGTTAGGCGCGCCAAAGCGCAATATCGTGCTGGGCTAATGATTTCGTCTGAAAGCTCGATGAGTAAAGCACACCATATTGCGCGGCAATTATTGCTTTATAATCGCGTTATTCCAAATTCTGAACTGCTAGAGCGACTTTCGCAAGTCAATAGTGATCGCTTAACCGATCTTGCGCGTCGTTTATTTTTAGATTCAAAACCAACAATGGCTGCAATTGGACCGATTGGCAAACTTATGCCATTTGAAGATATGCAAATGAAATTACGGATCCATTAAATTGCATGAAAGCAATATTTGATAATTTTTACCAAGCTTTATAATAAAGTCGACATATTGAAATGACAAAATTACATATCCATTCACGGGTAAAGTTTTCAATGGCAGTCAATCTTGCTATTCGATTTTGCATGTTGGCAAATGGAAAGCAGTTACTTATATAGAAATGCAGCATAACATTTATTGACTATTATTCCTTTAACTTTAGGAGCACTTTATGAAACACCTCGACCGCCTTGATAATATATTTGGTCAATATGACATTTTCTTTTGTGATGTATGGGGTGTTTTACATAATGGAATACATGTTTTTCCAAAGCCGCAAGCAGCCCTAAAAGCAGCGCGGGACGCAGGAAAACATGTTATTCTTATAACCAACTCACCAAGACCACGCGATGGCGTTGCACAACAACTTGCGGATATGGGCGTTGATGCCAATTGTTATGATGACATTGTCACCTCTGGTGATGTAACAAGAGATTTAATCGCAGAAGGTCCTAAAAAGCTATTTCTTATTGGACCAGATCGTGATCTAGCCTTATTTGATGGGCTTGACTGTGAATTAGTTGAAGAATTTGAAGCAAGTGGTGTGGTGGTCACTGGCCTTTATGAAGACGAAACTGAAACACCTGATGATTATGCAGAACTATTACAGCGTTTGCGTATGCGCAATTTACCCATGATATGCGCCAACCCTGATATTATGGTAGAGCGTGGCGACAAGCTTGTTTGGTGCGCTGGTGCACTGGCTCGCGACTATGCACAATTGGGTGGGCGCACAATGATTGCCGGCAAGCCACATCATCCAATATATGAATTAGCTTTAAAGAAAATGCGCGCTATTTTAAACCAAGAAGCCAATAAAGAAAAAATCTTAGTTATTGGAGATGGCGTTTTAACCGACATTAAGGGCGGTGTTAATAATGGCTTTGATACGCTTTATATTGCGCGCGGTATTCATGCCAATGAATATTGTATTGATGGTGAGATCAATCAAAAGCTACTTGAGGAATTCTTTGCCCCTTATTCTTTAGTGCCCAATTTTGATATGATGGAGCTTGAATAGGCGTGCAATCAAAAAAAATTATCCGCCTGCCTGACGTTGGTGTACTGCCAAGCCAGTTACAGGGCGGCGTTATTGCCATTGGTAACTTTGACGGTGTTCATCGTGGTCATCTAGCTGTGTTAGAAACTGCGCTTGAAAAGGCGCGTCTGCTTGGAAAACCAGCTATTGTTCTTACCTTTGAACCGCATCCGCGCAGTTTTTTTAATCCAACTAAGCCCTTATATCGCCTTACTCCTGCCGATGAACGTGCTGAAATTTTAGAAAAACTCGGATTTGACGCAGTCATTGAACAACGCTTCACCAAGGATTTCTCATCCCATCAGGCAAAAGAATTTACGGATACGATCTTGCGTGACTGCTTAAAGGCAAGTGTCGTTGTTACGGGGGATAATTTTCACTTTGGAGCAAAGCGCTCTGGAACCCCCGAATTTCTTATTAATGAAGGTAAGAATTGCGGTTTTGATGTCGTTATTGTTGATGGCTTTCTTGATGAAAATCGTGAACTCGTATCTTCTAGCCGCATTAGGCAAGCTTTAAGTTGCGGCGCAGTAGAAGAAGCAGCAGGTCTTCTTGGTTACCGCTATACCATTAAATCCAATGTCGTTCATGGTGCAGCTCTAGGGCGACAAATTGGGTTCCCCACCGCCAATATGCGGTTAGATAGTGATACTGGTTTAAAATTTGGCGTTTATGCGGTACGTTTTCGCACGCAAAATGGCAAAATTTTTAATGGTGTTGCAAGCTATGGATTAAGGCCGACAGTTAATGAATTAAAGGAACCATTATTAGAGACCTTCATTTTTGATTTTAATGAAGATATTTATGGGCAAACATGTTTTGTTTCATTCTTTTCCTATTTGCGTGGAGAATTAAAGTTCGACGGACTTGAGCCTATGATCGAGCAAATCAAAAAAGATGAAGAAGAAGCACGTGAAATACTAACCCATATTGCCCCACTCAATCCAATAGACCAATATTTAGCTTTTGATAACTGGGATAAATAGTAATATTTTTTAATTTTATTTGCTTATAATTTGAAAAAAATTATAGATTGCTCCAACAGCACATTATCTATAGCATCTATAGCAATATATTTGCGAAAAAATATTATAATAGGGATTTTAACATGCGGTTATTATGGATTTGTCTCACTGCAGTTGGTGTTATTGCTTTAATTTTTTATCTAGGCAATGACAATATTAGTTCGTCCTCCCTAACAAATAGTGATCTAGCCAGAATAACAACTGGAGGTTTATTTGCCACAATTCTTGCGGCAGGACTACTGTCGTCTGGCATTACCCTTAGCCATGTTTTTAAAAATATACTTATTTGGGTAGCTATTATAGGCGTTCTACTTATTGGTTATAATAATCGCTTTCATCTGCAAGATATTGCCCATAATATCAGTGGCGGCTTAGTTCCAGCAAGCGTGCTTTCAGTTGACCTAACGAGTAGGAATACAGTTACCATTGATCGTGGAAGCAACGGACACTACCAAATAACCGGTAAAGTTGATGATCATAGGGTAAAATTCTTAATAGATACTGGCGCAACATCGATAGTCCTTACCAATGAAACAGCTATTGATATTGGTATAGACATTCAAGGGTTAAATTATACCACACCCGTATCAACAGCAAATGGCAGTCTTAACACAGCGCGTGTAAGATTAGATAGTATAAGCATCGGTTCAATTACTCGTAAAAAATTAAATGCTTTAATTGCACCATCAGGTGCTTTGTCAGATAATTTGCTTGGTATGAATTTTATTAATACACTTTCAAGTACCTCTATTAGAGGTAACCAACTTATTTTGATTGACTAAGAAACTTAAAATTTAGAGCATTTTCAATTAAGTGCTCTAAATTTTTTGTATTTTAATCTAAAAAAAGCGCATACTTATTAAAATTATCAAGCTCGAGATATCCGCTTTAAATCTATTATCTATCCCTCTAGAGCAAGATTACTCATCCAATATCCTTTGCAAGCGCCGTTTTTCTTCGACTGTAAGTTCAACTTGCTGGGAAGGTTTCTTTTGCCTAAAATTATAAAGAATATAAGCAAAAGCTGCTAAAAGAATTAAAATTGGAGAAAGCCATAAGAGTATAGTAGAACCTTCAAAACGTGGCTTTAACAAGACATATTCACCATAACGAGCAACAATATAGTCTATTGCTTTTTGATTACTATCACCTTCACTTAGGCGTTCTCGCACCAACATTCGCAAATCACGAGCGAGTGGCGCATTAGAATCATCAATGGACTCGTTTTGGCATACAAGACAACGCAGATGCGAAGAAATCTCGCGTGCTCTTGCTTCTAGATTAGCATCAGGCAATATTTCATCAGGCTGAACAGCTTGAGCAACACTCGCAAAGCCAACAAACAAGATAAATATCACCAATCGGATAGTATTTTTCATCTCTATGCCTATTTTTCATCCAAAAGCAAAGCGGTCGAAAGCTTTTGGCGAGTTTTAGCCCCTTTAGGCGCACCAATGCGTAGCCGTCGATCAGAAAGAGACAGAAGTCCCCCTAACATCATTAAAAATCCACCACCCCAAATCATTAACACATTAGGCTTCGACCAAATATGCACAATCATGGCATTATCTTCGACATAATTACCTGGTGCAATATAATATTGTGATAATCCTCGCCATAAAAGGCCAGCTTCAGTCGTTTGCATGGTTTGGGATGGAAAAGTTCTTTTAGATGCGGTTACTTCACCAATATATTTATCTGCATCGCGATTAAACATGGTAAAATGCATCCGATTTTCTTGATAATTCGCGCCATTTAAAGACTGATATCCATCAAAACGAATAGTTTTCCCTGCAATTTCTACACTTTGACCCGGCTTCATAGTTAAGATACGCTCTTGGCCAAAAGTTGCAACTGCAACAATGCCGAAAAGGGTTACGCCTAATCCCATATGGGCGAATGCCGCCCCCCAATCCGCACGAGGCAAGCCCTTAAGGCGCGCAATGCGCGTTTTGAATGATGTACCCCATTTGCCACTTTTCAGAACAACTTCAGCAAATGAACCAAAGATGACAAAAACTCCAAGCCCTATCCCTACACATGATAAGATTTCTTTATAACCACTTAGGTAAAAGCTAACAATCATCGCAATAAGCGCCAAAATAAAACACATAGAAAGGCGGCCAGCTGCGAGCATAAGATCACCACGCTTCCAAGCAAGCAATGTTCCAAATGGAACACCTACCAACAAGGGAATGAATAGTGGCCCAAAGGTCATATTGAAAAATGGTGCGCCAACTGAAATTTTTTGGTCCCATAGCATTTCAGCGATTAAAGGATAAAGTGTGCCAACCAACACCGTAGCGCTTGCAGTGGTTAAAAAAACATTATTAAAAACCAAAGCACCTTCGCGGGATATTGGCTGAAAAAGACCACTATTTTTGATATTTGGTGCACGTATTGCAAATAATAATAAAGCAACACCAATGAAAAAACCTAAAATGGCTAAAATAGCAATACCGCGTTTCGGATCGACAGCAAAACTATGTACAGAAGTCAATATGCCTGAACGTACTAAAAATGTGCCAAGCAAAGATAAGGAAAATGCAATAATTGCCAGAAGAATAGTCCAAACTTTTAATGCTGCGCGTTTTTCAAGCACAATAGCCGAATGTAGCAAGGCAGTTCCCGCAAGCCATGGCATCAAAGATGCGTTCTCCACCGGATCCCAAAACCAATAACCGCCCCAACCAAGCTCATAATAAGCCCAATAAGACCCCATGGTAATACCACCAGTTAAAAACACCCACGAAATAAGTGCCCAAGGGCGCACCCAACGGCCAAAAGCCGCATCAACTCGGCCGGTTATAAGTGCAGCAATCGCAAATGAAAAACAGACTGAAAAACCAACATAGCCAAGATAGAGCATTGGAGGATGCAAGGCCAAGCCAATATCCTGCAAAATAGGATTAAGGTCATTACCCTGTAAGGCAGGAGGATCAATTCTTGCGAATGGATTAGATGTAAACAGAATAAATGCTAAAAATGCACTCGCAATGGCACTTTGGCAGCATAACGTCAATGTCGAAAGATTTAACGGTAAGTTTTTGCCGAAAATTGCAACCAAAGCACTAAAAAAGGCAAGAATAAGCACCCAAAGAAACATTGATCCTTCATGATTTCCCCAAACACCGGTAATCTTATATAATAAGGGTTTTTCTGAATGAGAATTTTGTACAACATTGAGAACAGAAAAATCTGAAATTACATAAGAATAAGTTAGTGACAAAAAAGCAAAGCCAATTAAAATGAATACGATAATACTAATCGAACGGTTGGCAAGCATAAGTCCAACATTATTGCGATAAACCGCAATAGGTACAATGAAGGTTTGAAAAAAGCTAAGACAAAAGGCAAGAATTGTAAGGAATAAACCAATTTCATTTATCATGTTTTTGATATTCCTCCCAAAGGCCTTGGGCCTTCAACCGATCAGCTACATCTTTGGGAACATATTTTTCGTCATGCTTGGCTAAAACACGGCTAGCTATAAATACCTTATCACCATTAAAGTTACCTTCAACGATAACACCTTGATCTTCCCTAAAAAGATCAGGCAAAATACCATTGAACTTAACATATTCTACTTTGCCAAAATCAGTTACGTTAAAAGATACCTCCGTACCTTCACCGCGAACAACGCTACCCTTCTCAACAAAACCGCCAAGTCGTAATGGCCTTTGCGAGGCTATATCCTCTTCAGTGATCTCTGATGGCATACGAAAATAACTCGCCGTGTCCCCTAAAGCAAAAACCACAAGACCAACTGCTGCAGCCATGACAAAAAGCGCTAAAAACAATAACATATAGCGTTTTCGGCGCGCTTTTTTTAAATGCATTTGAAAACTATTGGATTTTGCACTCATTGACATGTCAGTGTGCCTCTTTTGCATGCGAGGGAGAAAAGCCTTTATCTTGTAGAGTATTAATCAATTTTTCTCTATTTTCAGGAGATAAGAGACGTAGAGCTTTTTCATAAGTGGAACGAACTTTTTCAGGTTGCTCCAAAAGAAAATAAGCATTGATCAACATCAACCAACCTTGTAAATCCTGCGGGCTTTCTTGTAGTTTATCTTCGAGTTTGCCAACATTATTGGCAATAAAATCATGCTGCTCTTTTGTCAATTTAGTAGGAGCTTGTGGCTCTATTCCCTTTAGCTGATCGATAACCAGCTGCATATCAGCCACCCAAGCCTGCCCCTTACCATGATCATTTACAAATTTTTCTAACAATTCAATAGCTTGTTGCTGTTCACCATTTTGAATAAGACCACGTGCTAGGAAAATTTGAGGCTGCGGATTTTCTGGATCTAATTTTGCGGCCTGTTGTAAAGCAATTTCTGCATCCTTATTGACAACACCGTTTTCCAATCCCATGAGAGCAATGCCATAACTTAAAAACCTTTTTGAGCTTTCGCCATTCACGCCGAGAGATCGATTAAACATATTCGCAGCATCGCGAAAACGCCCTGTCTCTAAATAAAGATCACCAAGTTTATCAAGTAGGTCACCTTGATCTGGATTACGAGCTAACAGAGCTTCGCTCTTTACAATTTTTTCAGCAAGATCAAGGGTTGAATCATCCTTAGACATCAAGATTTCAAAAGGTCGCTGAGGCATATCGGGGCTTCCCATAAGCGAATAAATCCCCCAACTTCCGGCGATAATAAACAAAATACCAATAAAAACTATTGTTTTCATACCATGATCTTTTGAACCATTCGTGGTATTTAGCCCATTTTTAATCGGCGTTTTTTCGCTAGAAAGAATACGCCGTGCAAGCTCTAGCCGCGCCTCTTTAGCATTTTCATGAGAAATTTGCCCATCAGCTTCTTCTTCATCGATTTCTATGAGCTGACTCTTATAAACAGCTATATCGCTTTGAGCATTATCTTCAGATTTGCTTTTTGATAAAATAGCATCGCGGCCAAGTGCACGCACCAGCAAAAAAACGACACTAATAGTTATTAGAATTAGAATAAACCAAAAGAACATAGCCTATAAAAACCAATTGTCATCAAATGTCCAATCACAATGCTTTTAATTTTTACTTTTTTCACCTTTTATTTCTAATTTTCTAAAACGCTTTAAAAAATACGTAAAAAGGACTTGCTCGCTATTGGTAACAAGCAACTTTTTTAGATCCACAAACCCCAGTTGATTACTAATCATACAAAAAAGTAAATTTATTACAATTCCAACAATACTTTATAATATGAACAAACAAAAATACAATTTAAATAAACTAAAGTATAATTATAATAATTTTAATGCGTTACTTAAATAACACAACCTAAATTTTTTTTTAATAATTAGCACCATTTTAACACAAACGATCTTGATAAAACATGACTAACAAAGTCAAGAATAAGAGGTAAAAATTTAAAATGAGGGTATTTTTATGGAGTTTTCGAATAATAAGAGGGCTATTAACAACAGCCGCATCATTAGCAATATGGCAATCAAAGCTGGACTTGTTGCATCTTTAGCAACGCTTCCAAATGCAGTAAGCGCTCAAGCGCAAAATTCAACGAATAGCAACACAACAAATGTTACAAGTAATGATGGTGACGATTCCACTTTGGAAACAATAACCATCAGTGGCAATGCAAGTATTTCTAATATTAACGCGGCACAATCTGGCTCTTCGCGTTTACCAGGAACAATCCGCGACATTCCACAAGTTGTGAATGTGGTGCCAGAGCATGTCATGATTGAGCAAAACGTCATGACACTAGAACAAGCGTTGCAAAATGTGCCCGGTATCACCACAACGATTGGTGAAGGCGGTGGTGGCATGAATGGCGACCGCTTTAGAATCAGAGGCTTTGACGCAACGGGCGATACGTATAGTGATGGATTACGCGATATCGGCGTTTACGTTCGCGACAGTTTCAACATGGAACAAGTTCAGGTATTTAAAGGCCCTAATGGCGAAAATTTTGGCGTTGGAACTACAGGCGGAGCTGTTAACTCGACGTCAAAGCGCGCTCGTTTAGGTACTTTTGGCGCGGTAAATTTTTCAACAGGTAACGGTCCGCTTTATCGTCCCACAATCGATTACAATCAGCAAATCAATGATACAACGGCTGTCCGATTTAATGTAATGGGCAATTGGCAAGATGTTGTTGACCGCAATCATGTTACATCTAACCGTTGGGGCTTAGCGACATCTGCAGGTTTTGGACTTGGTACAAATCAAACATGGCATTTAGGTTACTTTTACCAAAAAACTGATCGCCTTCCCGATTATGGCATTCCATTTGTTGCTGATCCAAATGGCATTTCACGCCCAGTGACTGAATATGGTGTGCCAAGAAACATTTTTTACGGAAAAAATAGCGATCGTGATAAATCCGAGATTCACATGGTCACTTCAAATTATCGCAATGAGATCAATGAGTGGCTGACCTTTACAAATGACACACGCTATACTCATTTCAAACGCTATTTTAGCGCAACCCCTATTCGCTGTGCCGTTGCTGCTCAATGTACCAATGCCCTATTTGGCGGTGGTGGAAATCCGCTTATGGCCTATGGCGGTGGCGGCGGTGTCACTTATGATCAAAAAAGCTGGGGCTTGCAAAATATTTCAACTGCCGTTGCAAAATTTGAAACTGGCGCATTCCGCCACCAAGCCGTACTTGGTCTTGATATGATGTATCAAGATGATCAACGCCAAGGTTATAGATACACATCTCCCAAAAGCTTAGGCGCACCAAGGCTTTGGACAGAAAATATGGATTCAAGCTATTATAGCCTTGTGCCAAATCCTGACAATTACAAGGACTCAAACTCACGTTCTGTGGCACTTTTTTTTAGCGACCGCATGTGGCTTAATGAACAATTCTCGATTATGGCAGGCTTACGCTGGGATTATCAAAAAATTAATTATGATGTAACCACAGCGGCGGGAATAAATTCGCTCATGGCAAAAGCAGATTATATTAGCCCTAAAGCAAGCGTTATTTGGGAACCAACAAAAGCACAAACTTACTATTTTTCATGGTCTGTATCTAATAACTTACCTTTTGGACAATATATCACTTCTGATTTCAATCCAGTTACGGCTGCGCGCATTGATTGGGATCCGGAAAAAAGTGAATTATTCGAACTTGGCGGTAAAATTGACTTACTCGATGGCCGCATTGGTTTAACTGGCGCATTATTTCAAGTAGAGAAAAATAACGCGCTTTATAATAATCCTGATGGCTCAGTTACAAGATCTGGCGAAAAACAGCGGGTACGCGGTTTTGAAGCAGGTCTTACAGGAAAGATTACAGAACAGTGGGATGTTTATACTTCTTATACCTATTTGCAAAGTAAAATTCTCGACTCCGCAACAAGTTCAGTAATCGGCAACAGCGTTCCTGGTGCTGCAAAAAATGCCGCATCCCTTTGGACAACCTATGATCTTGCTCCGCATTTTAATAGTTTGAATGGCAAATTGCTGATCGGTGGCGGAATGACCTATCGCGATGCTGTTCCAGTTTCTAGCAATAGCCTAAGCCGCATTCCCCATAGTTTTACTCTTGACGCAATGGCATCTTATGAAACTGAAAAATGGCGTTTTAGTGCTAATGCTTATAACCTTACCGATAGAACCAATTATACATCCTATATGGGCGGGTCGCGGGCTATTCCAACATCAGGGCGCAGCTTTGTTATTAATATAGGCGCAAAATTTTAATTAGCCGATAAGCCGATACCATATATTTTCCGGCAAAAACGCCAAATTTAAAGCCATTTCCAACCGCCGGAAATGGCTTTTTGCTTTCCATCTATTTAAAAAAGTAGCCTCATGATTACACAAAAATCATTTAATATCGTTTTTAATTTGCCATCACATTAATGAATTTCACTCATAACTATTAGTGAAAATAAACTATTATCGAAAGGAATTTTATACCTTAAAATTAAGCCATAAAGATATTTGTATTTATAGCATAACCATCCCTCATAAATTTACCGTAACCTTTAACACGTCATATGTGATGCGGCACAAAGCAGTTTTAAAAAGGCCGATGTTAATTTTCCATAATTAAAACCGCACATAAATACAAAGATTTGCAATTTTTTATGTAAACCCAATCTAACTGGAATGATTTTAAACAATAATTTTAATATTTAAATTGGAGCTTTTAAATGTTTATTTGTGACGGCTTTGCCGTATCCTCAGCTAACGACACGTTTCAGCCCTTTAGTTTTGAACGTCGCGATCCCCTTGCTTTCGACGTTGACATTGATATTGCTTTTTGCGGTGTTTGCCATTCAGACTTGCATACCGCACGTGGTGAATGGGCTGGCACCCAATATCCTTGTGTTCCTGGCCATGAAATCGTTGGTACCGTTCGCCGGATTGGCAGTAAAGTAACCAAATTTAAAGTCGGCCAACGTGTTGGTGTTGGTTGCATGGTCAATTCTTGCCAAAACTGTGATTATTGCAACCAAGGATTGGAACAATATTGTGAAAATGGTAATACATTAACCTATAACAGCCAAGATCCGGAAACTGGTCCTGATCGTCATACTTTTGGTGGTTATTCCAAGCGCATTGTCGTACATGAAAATTTTGTTTTATCGATCCCTGATAATCTTGATCTTGCTGCGGCAGCACCACTTCTTTGCGCAGGTATTACCACTTTTTCTCCCCTTCATCATTGGAAGGTTACCAAGGGAACAAAAGTAGGGGTAGCGGGACTTGGTGGCCTTGGTCACATGGCGGTTAAACTCGCACATGCCATGGGAGCTGAAGTCACCATGCTCACGACGTCCGTCAATAAAGTTGATGATGCACATCGTCTTGGCGCTGATAAGATTGTATTGACCAGAGACGCAACAGCTTTGGCAAAAGCTGATAAAAGCCTTGATCTGATCATTGATACCGTTGCAGCGCAGCATGATATCAACCAATATTTTAATCTGCTTAAAGTCGATGGTACATTGGTACAAGTCGGAGCACCGGTTGAGCCCCTCCCCGTACAGGTATTCAACCTTATTCCCTATCGCCGCTCTTTCGCCGGATCGGCCATTGGTGGCATTGCAGAAACACAAAAAATGTTAGACTTTTGTGGTAAGCATAACATTACCGCAGATATCGAACTCATAGCACCAAGTCAAATAGAAAACGCTTATGCACGCATGTTAAAAAGCGACGTTAAATATCGTTTTGTCATTGATATGTCGCAAGCCTAGGCTGCTAGATGCACTCTCATTTATTGCTATAAATGAGCATTTTTTAAATTAAAAAAAGATGCTTTTTACTTTTTTATAAGGGATTAATATCATGGAAATAATTCGCTCTGGCACCCGATCATCGGTCAAATTATCGCCTGATTATTTTACTGGGACTGCCCGTCTTGATGCAGTCATTGATGAGCATCAAGGTGCCAATGTCACATGTGGTCATGTAACTTTTGAACCATCTGCCCGTACTAATTGGCACACCCACCCAAAAGGCCAAGCGATTATTATTACATTTGGTCTTGGCCTTGTACAAAAAGACGGTGGACCGATTGAAGAAGTGCGCCCCGGTGATGTTGTGTGGTTTGAACCTGGAGAAAGACATTGGCATGGCGCCTCCCCAAACACAGCCATGTCACATTTTGCTGTGCAAGAGCTTGAAAATGGCAAAACCGTTGAATGGTTAGAACCAGTCAGTGATGCACAATATTCACGCTAATAAAGACTTAAAATCATTTATCACACATAACTGAATGATAAAAAAGCCGCCCTTGTCAAACAATGGCGGCTCCTTATAAAACGTTTTTAGATTCAAGATTCAGTAAATGCTAATTCACTAGCGCCATCCATGTGATAAATATCACCGCGGAACTGCACTACCCCATTACCTGTTGACCAGGCTGAAATATATACAAAGTGCAAAGGAATTGGATCTTTAACGGCAATAGGCGTATTAACACGCTGGCCAATAACCTGCTCCATACGCGTTCTATCCCAATCTGGTGTATTTTTCAAAACCCAGACGTTAAAATCTCTAATATTATGAATACGAATACAACCAGAAGAGTCAAAGCGCATCAAATTATTGAAAAGGGTTTGCTGCGGTGTATCATGCATATATACCGAATGAGTATTATGAAAATTAATTTTGGTTGATGACATCGCATTGATTTTACCAGGATCCTGACGGAAACGCAACCTCGTTGCTTCATCGGTATTCCAGTTAACCGATTGAGGGGAAACCTCTTGCCCCTGACCATTAAATAAATGGATATTATTATCGGTTAGATAATTTGGACTTTTACGCATCAAAGGAATAATATCCTTTTTAATGATTGATGCAGGAACTGTCCAAGTTGGATTTAAAATCACTTCATGAATTTTAGAATCAAGAAGTGGCGTTTGGCGATCTATCTTACCAACAACTGCCGTGTAACGCTGAGCAACAGAACCATCTTCAACAGCTTCAATTTGCGCTGCAGGGATATTCACCATAACAAAGCGCTGTTCACGCGCTGTTTTTTCTGCTTCTTTTTGCAAGCGATCAAGATTAACGCGTAATTGCTGCAAGCGTGCATCAGCACTAACATTCATGGCGCGGTAGGTTATATCTCCGACAACACCGTCTGCAGGCAAACCATGACGCGCTTGAAAACGACGTACAGCGGCATCAACATAAGTATCAAAAGCTACGGACAAACCAGCTTCACGCGCTAAATCACCAGAAATAAACAAACGTTGACGCATAATTTCTACAGCAGGATGATTCATGCCCAGCTGTAATTTGCCCTGTTCGGCTGGAACGTGAGGCCAACCACCTTGCGCAACGATGGCCTCATACTGAGAAATGGCAACTTGTGTATAACTTACAGTTGCACCACTTAGAACAGGAATATTAGAGGCAACCTGCTGCCCACCAGCTGCTTGCGTGTCAAATTGGTCTCCCCAAGAAGACGCCCTTTGAGCTGTTGCACTACCTACCAAACCGAAAAGCCCCAACCCTAAAGCTGAACCCAACACCATCCGGCGATTTACCTGTTTTTTCATTTCTCGACATCCATGTAATAAAGCTACCACATTTATAAGTGGATAGCCTTAAAATAACCTAAACAGGCTAATAATTATTAAGCCTGCCGCATTTGCTGAAATTTTGCTACTATTTTATGGTGATAAAATGTCAAGAATAAAATTCTTGACATAAAGACGCATATTTCAAATGAATGAAGCTTCTGTAAAAAAGCGCTAAAACACTTTAATAGCAACACAACACTTGTTTTAAAAAATTAGGTCAATGGCGACCAGCTACCATCATCATTTCGGCATGCACTACCACGATTAGTTTGCGGCACACCGCGAATCACAAAACTATGGCTATATTGACGGCAATTTTGTGATCCTACACGATAAGGCTGACCCGGCGTTACTGTACCTGATGCAACTCCATCATTGGTCGCCCAATTAATGGTATTGCCAGAACGTGTATATTCTAGTGCCTTATATTCAGCCTCTAAAGCAAGGCTGCGCTGTTTCGCAGGAATTCTTGAAATAGAATCACCAAGAAGTCCTGTCCCCATTGCAGAATATATAAGGTTTTCTGTTGCTGTAGTTGTGGTCTGTGGTTGCTTGATACAACCCGCAACAAGTGACGGAATACACAACATTGTTATAAGGACGGCCGATTTTTTCATTTTCAATACCATGAATCACTGTAACTAAAATTTAGCTACATAAAAATATAAACACTTAATATCTAGAGCATTTTTGAAAATCTGTGAAGCGATTTGAGTGAAAAATATGATAAATCAATCAAATAATGCATTTCAATAAAGTGATTTAAGGGTAATATTGCTGTTTCAACGCTCCATCAATTGTAGAAAGCCTATTTTCACGCCAGATCAATACCTTAACCGCTTAAACTACATCTAAAAAATTAACAATTGACTTTATCAAGCATCATAATTTGAATTCTAAACAACTATAACTTAATTAAAAATTTTATTTTTTACTAAGTAAAGTTTTGACAATTAACATTCATTTTATGCAATGCTAATTTGCCGCTCCCAATAATTTTACTGGTAATCATTTATAATTCGGCCATTTTAGCATGTTGATAGAATTGAGAATGCCCCGACAAACTTGTCACTAACCATTATTAACAATTATAGATGCAATTTGTAACAGTAAAACATTAGTATTTTAGCAGCAACGTCGTTTAAGCCCCCAACGCTAAAAGAATTATTTTACAATTTGCCTCATTATTTTTTAAACTAATAATTCGAGATAGATAAAGCCATGAGACGTTTGCATATCAATACAATGATCTATGGGTTAGGCAGCCATATATCGGCATGGCGGCTACCTAATAGTGACCCACTCGCGGTCACCAAGCTAAATTATTGGGAAAATCTAGCCAAGAACGCTGAAACCTATGGTTTTGATGCCTTGTTTTTTGGTGATGTACTGGCTCTTCATCATAATTCTCCGGCAGAAATTATCGGTTCACTCGATCCTATTCTTATCTTATCGGCTATTGCCTCTATCACCCAGTCAATCGGCCTTATCGGTACTTCGTCCACGACCTATGATCACCCTTATCACATAGCCCGCAGATTTGCGTCTCTTGATCATATTAGCAATGGTCGAGCAGGTTGGAACATAGTTACTTCATCAACTTTGTTAGAGGCTAAAAATTTTGGACGAGATGTGCTTGCTCCCCATGAAGAGCGCTACGCAAGAGCACGTGACGTGGTTGAGGCCACATCACACCTATGGACGAGTTGGAAACCAAATGCGCGTATAGGGGACAAAGAAAATGGTATTTACTTTAGTGAGGGTGCAGTTGAAAAAGCCAATTATCGCGGTCATTACATAAGAAGTTCTGGACCACTTAATGTACCGCCGCCTCCACAAGGGCATCCTGTACTTACGCAAGGGGGCATATCCGATCATGGTCGACATTTTGCCAGTCAATATGCTGACATATGCTTCACAGTACAATCCGATCTCGATGATGCAAAATTCTTTTATAAGGATATAAAGCAACGCGCACTGCAATTAGGGCGCAGCAAAGAAAAAATTTTGGTATTTCCAGGAATCGTACCGGTTATTGGCGATAGTTACGAAGCGGCAGAGCATAAAATTGCAAAACTCAATGACCTTGCACCTGCAAATTTTGGTTGGCATGAACTATTCAAGATATTGGGTATTGATCTCTCCTCCTATCAACTTGAAGATCCGTTACCAACATTTCTACTAGATCAGGCAGATGAACCAGAAAATTCGCACCGCGCAAGGCTTTTGCTAAAAGAAGCACGACAAAAAAATTATAGCCTACGTGAATTCAAAGCTCGCTTTTTATGTTCACGCGGTCATTTTCTTTCAATCGGCACGCCTGATAAAATTGCTGACGACATGCAAAAATGGTTTGATGAAGAAGGAGCCGATGGCTTTAACGTTATTTTTCCAACATTGCCCGACGAACTGGACCTGTTTGGCAAAACCGTAATTCCCATCCTTGAAAAACGCCGATTACGTACACCACCCATTGCAGGCGAAACTTTGCGGCAACGATACAATCTGCCTGACTATGAGTTAACAAGGGCTGCATAATAGGACAATATTTATATTACGTTCTATTGAGAAAGACTGTGCACACTGTCTAGACGTAATTTTCCCTGTCATTTGACTGGAGCCTTTTCAAGGCAGCCGCCATAAAATTTGTCAATTTATACTTCAATAAAGAGAGATTAATCTTCGGCCACGGGTAAATAAATGCGGATACGCAAGCCCCCCAATTGGGAGCGATCAAGTTTAAGTTCGCCACCATATTCTCGCACCGTATCAACGACAATAGACAAGCCCAATCCGGTACCTGGAACAGTTTCATCTAACCGCCTACCCCGCTTTAAAGCTTCATTGACGTCATCGTCCTTTAGCCCTGGTCCATCATCTTCAATGCAAATTAAAAACCTCTTTTGGGCTTTATCATCACGATGTAATGGAGCTACTTCAATTTTTATAAGATTCATCGCCCATTTGGCAGCATTTTCTAAAAGATTACCAATAATTTCTTCAATATCTTCTTTTTCACCGGCAAAAATAATTTGCTCTTCTGGAAAATAACTTTCAATTTTCTTATCGGGATTAAGTTTACGCATAACTCGAATAATCGGCTCTAATGTAGGCACAATGGCGGTGCGATAAACAACACTATCACGTTGAGCAGCAATTCTTGCTCGTTCAAGATAATGTCTAATCTGTGTTTGCATTGCCAAGCTTTGCTCCCGAATTATCTTACCCTGTTGACCGCCAATTTTTTCTGATTCATTACTTAAAACAGCTAATGGGGTCTTAAGTGAATGAGCAAGATTACCAACTTGGGTGCGAAAACGCTCTACAATACGTTGATTATTATCGATGAGCGCATTCATCTCACGCGCAAGAGGTGCAATTTCTAGCGGCAAATTTGTATCAAGCCGATCTGCTTTACCGGTACGAATAGCCTTTAAGGTTTTACGCACCCTAAAGAGCGGTGAAAGACCAAGCAATATAACAATAACATTGATAATAATACTGGCAATACAAAGGCCAGCAAGATAAACACTCATTGTATCGCGGAATTTTATAAATTGTTTTTCAACTTCATAAAGATTGCCAATGATCCGAAACCTTGCCACTCGATCTTCCTGATCAAGTAGCACATCGCCTTCTACAACCAATACATCCTGCCCTTGAAAACCTTTGGCAGTGTAAGAGCGCATAAAGTGGCTATCAAAAGGCACGTCACTTTCAGAAGGTGACAATACACGCCCAGCCCCACTACTATAGGACTGTAACCTGCCACGCAAATTAGAAGAAACAGCTGTTACTTCCCAAAACCAACCCGAATTTGCATCGGTATATCTTATATCGCCAAGCTCTGGCTTACCACGCAAAACACCTTGCGGCGAAACATCTACAAAACCGATAAGTGAATATAAATGGGCAGACAACAAATCTTCAAAGCTTTGTTCATTTGCTTCACGATAAAGTGCTGATGCAGTAAAGGCGACAATTATCAAAGCCACCATCACCCAAAGGGTTGAGAACAACCCCAAGCGTAAGGTAAAAGATCTTCTGGAGAAAAAATTCAAAACAGCGCCTTTTGTGATTTTTTTCCTCGATAAAAAAGCAAATGGAAAGATTAACTATAAGCTACTTACTATACAGCAGATGGCTTCTTTAACCGATAGCCCATACCACGAATAGTCTCAATAACATCAACACCGAGCTTTTTACGCAAACGCCCAACAAAAACCTCAATAGTATTGGAATCGCGATCAAAATCTTGATCATATAAATGCTCAACCAATTCAGTACGCGAGATCACCTCACCTTCATGATGCATAAGATAAGCAAGCAAGCGATATTCATGCGAGGTAAGTTTTATAATTTGGTTATCAACTGTCACTTTGGAAGTCTTAGTATCCAATAAAACTGGACCACAATGAAACTCGCTCGATGCGTGACCGCTAGAGCGCCTGATTAAAGCGCGCAACCTAGCTAAAACCTCTTCCATATGAAACGGCTTGGCAACGTAATCATCAGCGCCAGCATCAATACCAGCAACTTTATCAGACCATCTATCACGTGCCGTCAATAATAAAACCGGCATGCGATGCCCGTCTTTTCTCCACTCTTCCAAAACCTTGATGCCGTCCTTGATTGGTAAACCAATATCAAGAATAACGGCATCATAGGGCTCTGTATCACCAAGGAAGTGCCCTTCCTCTCCGTCGAAAGCACAATCAGCAACATAGCCAGCTTCAGTCACTGCCTCCACAAGCTGGCGGTTCAATTCCCGATCATCTTCAACAATTAAAATACGCATTAAAAAATCCGATTTCAGAGAAAATAGCAACCAAACTAAAATTCAAATGGCTTAATAAATAAATTTTAATTAGCTGGTACTGCAACTTCTACACGGCGTGGCTGCTCTCCATCCTTACCTCGAATGATAACTACCACGACGCAAACATCTTTACCATTTTGAACGGTTGGCGTCGCCTTAGAAAGCTGACCACCTTGTTCATCGGCAATTTTTTGACCCACAGCATTGCAATCTGCTGCCAAAGCAGGAGAAACGCCAATGCTAGTTAAACCAAGTGCGATAATTGAATATGTAAGTTTTTTCATCATGACCCTCTTTTAATATAGTTTACCTGAATATTGCATGAACAACGACCAACCGCCCTTTAAAAATATTCAGCATAGAAAAATGCTTAGCCTTCAGACATTGAAACTACTTAATAATATTTTCGCAAGTAGAATCACTTTTTTGAAAATGACAATAATCAATTGATTTAACCATTTACACTTTTTGTGCAAGATCTGACTGGCTAAAGCTTAAAATCCATTTATTTTGTTTGTTCTGTCATGGTTAAGCAGCGCCAACCACAAAAAAGCATTATAAAATTGCATTATTTTATATTAGCTTCCACTATAATTAGCATTAACCAAATTGCGATTTTTTTAAGTCTCAATCAGCAATTTTTAACGATAATGATTGTAATGGACACGGTGAAAGGTTACAAACTTTTACAGAAAGTTTAGTTAAAGAATATAAGAATATAGCGGATTTTAATCAATATAATTACTCTATCTAACCCATGGGCAGGCACAGCATAATGTTCGGTCGGAAAGAAAAGTCAAAGGGTACAAAAACCGGTAAAGGCTTTCGCAGTCCTTTATTTATCGGTTTAGACGCTTGGGTTGATAATGCATTATATAAATTTGCTTATTCTTTCGGTCGAATTTGGGATCGCCTTTCAATATTTTCAAATAAATTCAGAGTTCGTGGTACAAAACGGTTTTTCGTTGAACTTGCTGACGAAGCAATGACACTTGGTCTCATTGGTTTGACATTATTTGTTGTTTTAGGGCTTTCAGTCTATAAAGCCACCGATGGCGACTGGCGCGCACCAGATGAATTTGCCATGACAATGCTTGATCGCCATAATAATATAATTGGGCAACGTGGTGCAATGCATGCAGAAAATGTTGCGATTGCTGACATGCCAGATTTCGTTATAAAGGCAGTTCTTGCCACAGAAGATCGCCGTTTTTTCGAGCATTGGGGCATAGATTTTTATGGCCTTTCGCGTGCACTTAGCCAAAATATGCGAGCAAATGGTGTAGTTCAGGGCGGCTCCACCCTCACCCAACAATTGGCCAAAAATGTATTTCTATCCAATGAGCGGACCTTCAAACGCAAAGTTAAAGAAGCTTATTTAGCACTTTGGCTAGAAGCTAATCTGAGCAAGAACGAAATATTACAGCTTTATCTTGATCGCGCCTATATGGGCGGTGGCAATTTTGGTATTGCATCAGCAGCAAAATATTATTTTGGTAAAGATATAAGAGATGTAACCCTTTCAGAAGCTGCAATGCTTGCTGGGCTTTTCAAGGCGCCAGGAAAATACGCCCCGCATATTAATTTGCCAGCCGCCCGTGCCCGTGCCAATGTCGTATTATCCAATTTAGTAGATGCTGGCTTTATGGGTGATGGTGAGGTAGCAGCGGCGCGTCTTCACCCTGCAACAGTAGTTGCTAGCCTTAACAATGATTCACCAGACTATTTCCTTGATTGGATCTATGACGAAGTGCAAAAAATGGGTGATAAATTATCAACCCGCATGCTTGTTGTGCGCACGACCCTTGATCTTGGCTTACAAAAAGCTGCAGAAGAATCAGTCGAATATCACATTGCTCAATATGGTAAACAGTATCGCGCGACACAAGCATCAACCGTGATTATTGAAAATGATGGCTCTGTGCGAGCAATGGTTGGCGGCATTGACTATGCCAAAAGCCAGTTTAACCGTGCTGCCCATGCGCAGCGCCAAGCTGGTTCATCCTTCAAGCCTTATGTTTATGCAATAGCTATGGAGCATGGTCTTACGCCACAAACAGTAATATCAGACGCGCCAATAAATTGGGCAGGATGGCAGCCACGCAATTATGGCCGCGGTTATGCTGGGCGCGTAGATCTTGCAACAGCGCTAGTCAAGTCTTTAAACACTGTACCGGTGCGCATTACCTATCAATACCTTAATCGTTCCACTAAGGAAATTGTTGATCTTGTTGAAGCGATGGGAATTGAATCCCCCATTAGCTCGCATAAAACCATGGTTCTTGGCACCTCTGGCATGACACCGCTTGATCAAGCCACTGGCTTTAATGTTTTTGCCAATGGCGGCATGGCAGGCAACCGTCATGGCTTTACCCAAATCATGACTGAAGACGGCCGCATTTTATGGGATTGGCAACGCGATGGCGAAAAACCTCACCGCGTCATGAGTGAAAAAGCCACCCAAGCAATAAATTCGATGCTCGTACAAGTACCAGAACGGGGAACCGGTCGCCGTGCCGCCCTACCGATGACGCGGGTTGCGGGCAAAACCGGTACATCACAAAATTATCGCGATGCATGGTTTGTCGGCTATACGGGAAATTATTCCGCCGCGGTTTGGATGGGGAATGATAATTTTACACCGATGAGCAGATTAACTGGCGGCGTGGTGCCGGCTATGATTTGGCAGCGCATGATGCTATATGCTCATCACAATATTGAATTAAAGCCTCTTTATGGCGTTGAAACCAATATTTCGTTCAATCAGAATATCGCGACGAATACTGAACAACCATCGCCATCAGCTAACCTACCACAGGTTTTGGCACCTGCTTCTATTGCAGTATTAAAAGAAATTAATGGCCTTTTATCATCGCCTCCATCATTTAATAGTATGGACCGTACGCGTCTTGTTTCATCAGATATCAAGCAAATACGATAAAATACTTTATAAAATAATTTTATTTTTGATAGTTAATCTTAAATTATGGTATTTGCGTTTTTTATGATGCAAGGATTTATGGTATGATCTGTTAAACTTGTTAAAAACTTATAGCAGTATTTTTTTAATTTCGACTAATTTGCAAGCCTTTTATTCAAACCATTGGTATTCATGTTACGCTATATTATTTCGGTTTTCATTGCCCTTATAATCGCCATTCCAAGCGGCTTTTATGGCAGCGAATATATATTCAAAAACTTTGGTGGATTTTCACAATTTTCAATTGGTAGCTGGCATGCGGCACCACTTGCAGGAACCATTGAAGCGGACGTTTATGCCAAAGCACATCGCTTAGCGCTAAACAACCTTACACTTGGAAGAGCTGAAGGGTTGACCTTTCATGCTTGGCGCGACGACAATGACCAACCACTTAATTCTAATTGTCATTATAGGATTATTGGTCAATTGCCTTCCTTGCGGTTCTTTACCCTTTATGCGATTGATGAAAATGCAAAGCCACTCAATGCGTCACCACCTTATTTGACCGAATTAAATTCCGATGCGCTTATTTTTGAAAGTAATGGCGATATAGATATTGCAATCTCGTCAACGGCAAAGGCCGGTAATTGGCTATATGTGGCACGAAATAAGCGCTATGGCCTTGTGATGACACTTTACGATACTCCGGTGGCTTCCGAAACAGGGTTAGTCAATCCAATATTGCCAAAAATTGAACGCATACAGGACGGGCGCTGTGGTTAGAGTTTTTTATATTGCGCTTATGGCAATATTGGGTACAATTATTGTCCATATTACTCTTTTATTCTTATATCCGGCATTGGAGCAGGATGCTTTTTGGAATGAAATAAAACAATTGGCACCAGCCAACCAGTTTATTGCATTATCTAACCAAAACTCTATCGTACAAGGTGCAGATCCAATTGCAAAGCTACGCCTATGTCATTTTGATTTAACGAATAATCCCGTTCACTTTCAAGCAAAAGGTGTTGTGGCCTTTTGGTCACTTTCTATCTATAATGACAAAGGTGATAATCTTTACAGCATCAATGATCGGACCTCTCCCGACCAAATATTGGATCTTGTTCTTGGTGATCCAATTCAAATTATGGACTATAGGCAAACAATAGCTGACAAGCCAAAAAAGCCAGTCCTTACTCAACAAAATTTAGATCATGGATTTGCAATTCTGCGTGTTTTACAGCCAAGTGAAGATTGGCAAAAAAATATCGACATATTTTTAGGCTCGGCTAGCTGTAATGAAATAATAAATTAGCCGTCACTCTAACTGCTTTGGGCTACACGTAGAGATGTGAAAAACGCCATTATATTTTGACTATATGTTCCTTATTGACAAGCGATGATGTTGAACAAAAGTAAGATGCGCTCTATATAGCAATATTAGCATTTAAAATAATTGAAGCCATGGCCATTACCAATTTATCGATGGTCAATTAGCTGTTTTTTGATGTTATTACGCTAAATTGAAGAATTTTTATTTTCATAAAAAACAATAAAAACATATGATTAAAAAATATTTATAAACTTATAAGTGAAAGAGATTGACACTTGATGAATAATAGCCAACCCGTGGCGCTCATTACCGGCGGCGCAAAACGCCTTGGGGCTGCAATAGCAGAAGATCTTGCGCGTCATGGTTTTCAAGTTGCAATACACTGCAATGGATCTCAAGAACAAGCTGCAAGTTTCGTCAACAAGTTACGTCATGAAGGGTTTCAAGCCAAATCATTTCAGTGCGATCTTTTAACCGCCAATTTAGATATATTCATGCAGTCAATTAATGATCAAATGGGGCCGGTCACCTTATTGGTTAATAACTCTTCAATTTTTTTAGAAGACGGTATTGGTAATTTTAACGAAAAAATCTGGAACGATCATTTTAATCTACATGTCAAGGTGCCTGTTATGCTAGCCAATGCAATGCATAATTTGCTCACGGATGAGCAAAAGGGACTAATTATCAACATGATCGATCAAAGAGTATTAAAACTCAACCCCAATTTTATTTCCTATACCCTATCTAAAGCAGCATTATGGACAGCAACTCAAACCCTAGCGCAAGCACTTGCACCGCGTATTAGAGTCAATGCCATTGGCCCTGGACCCAGCCTCAAAAGTCCACGTCAAAGCGAAGAAGACTTTGACAAGCAATGCCATTCTCTTTTGTTAGAGCATGGGCCGAAAATATCTGAATTTGGTGCAACCATACGTTATTTGTGGCAAAATCATTCGATTACGGGGCAAATGATTGCTCTTGACGGCGGCCAGCATCTTGCTTGGCAAACTCCTGATATAATTGGCCAAATTGAATGAACGAGCTAAAAAAACAACCTGATGGCGATATAGAGTCGTTAAGACTTCAGGACCCTGCTGATACTGATCTTGCAGGGCAAGATTATGCACAAGTTAACAATAATGATGCAAACACAACCGATATGCAATTGCTTGAAGAACAAGGCGGATCAATCCAAGCTATAGAATGGGAAAATTCTGGCGAGGAACGCGATAGCGATGGTCTAACAGGCGCGGAGCTTATTGCTGCTTTCGTTAAACGCTTACCCAACAAGGCAGGTGTTTATCGTATGTTTGATAAAAATGATGAGGTACTTTACGTTGGTAAAGCCCGCAATTTAAAAAAACGCGTCTCCAATTATACACGCCCGACAGGTCATTCTAATCGTATTAGCCGCATGATCCGCGCGACCTGCAATATGGAATTTGTGGTCACGAATACAGAGACGGAGGCACTTTTATTAGAAGCTAACCTTATCAAAAGGTTACGTCCAAGATATAATGTTTTACTTCGAGATGATAAGTCCTTTCCTTATATTGTTCTCACTAAAAATCATCGAGCCCCTGGCTTATTTAAGCATCGCGGTGCACGCGGCCAAAAGGGCGATTATTTTGGACCTTTTGCCTCAGCGGGAGCGGTAAACCATACAATAAACAGTTTACAGCGTGCTTTTTTACTACGTACTTGCACTGATTCAGTATTAGAGACGCGCACTCGCCCTTGCCTGTTATATCAAATCAAACGCTGTTCTGGTCCATGTACCCATGAAATATCTGAAAGTGATTATGCGCTTTTAGTCAAAGAGGCCAAGGATTTTCTCTCAGGTAAAAGCCATGCCGTTAAAGAAGATATGCTGAAATCAATGCAGCAAGCCTCACAAATGTTGGATTTTGAGCATGCTGCTGTTTATCGCGACCGCCTTGCTGCCCTTGCCCATATTCAAGGCCATCAAGGTATTAATCCGCAAGGGGTTGATGAAGCTGATGTATTTGCCTTACACTTTGAAGGTGGGCAAAGCTGTATTCAAGTATTTTTCTTCCGAACCGGCCAAAATTGGGGTAACCGCGCCTATTTTCCAAAAGCTGATCCATCCATTTCCACAAGTGAAATATTATCAGCTTTTATCGCACAATTTTATGACGACAAGCCTATTCCATCCCTTATTTTAACCAGTGAAGTGATCGAAGAGGAAGATCTTCTCTCCCAAGCCCTAAGCCTTAAAGCAAATCGAAAAATCACGATAGCCCAACCACAGCGCGGCGAAAAAAAAGATCTGGTAGATCATGCGTTAACCAATGCCCGTGAAGCACTAGGGCGGCGATTAGCAGAAACATCAACGCAAGCGCGATTGTTACAAGGCTTTGCTGAGACATTTAAACTAGACCATGTGCCAAAACGCATCGAGGTATATGATAATTCACATATTATGGGCACCAACGCCGTTGGCGGCATGATTGTTGCTGGCCCTGAAGGTTTCGTTAAAAATCAATATCGTAAATTCAACATCAAATCGCAAGACATCACGCCAGGCGATGATTACGGAATGATGCGTGAAGTGATGGAACGCCGGTTTTCTCGACTATTGAAGGAAAAGGGACTACCTGTGGAGAATACCACACAGGATGATGATAGTTTTCCGCAATGGCCAGATGTTATTTTGATTGATGGTGGACAAGGTCAAATGAAAGTTGTGCATGAAGTATTGCGCGAACTAGAAATAAATGACGCGGTGATTGCTATCGGTGTTGCTAAAGGTATGGATCGAGAAGCTGGCCGTGAACGTTTTTTTGTGGAAGGCAAGCCATCATTTACACTACCACCGCGTGATCCGGTTTTATATTTTGTACAAAGACTACGAGACGAAGCCCACCGTTTTGCTATTGGTAGCCATCGCGCCAAACGTAAAAAGGAAATGATTAAAAATCCTCTTGATGAGATTGAAGGTATTGGGCCTGCCCGCAAACGCGCACTACTCAGCCATTTTGGCACCGCAAAAGCAGTATCACGTGCCGCGATTGAAGATCTTATGCGGGTTGAAGGAATATCTCAATCTATGGCAAAACTGATCAATGATCATTTTAATGAAAAATAGTATTTATTGTTTTGTAAAAATTATTTCTATCACCTACAGGCTATCTCACTCTTAATAAAATACTTATGTTTTTAAAGTGAAGTACTTATTCTTAAAGGTAATATTAATCATGGAAATGCAGATACAGATTATTATTGGCAGTGTGAGAAAAGGGCGTATCGGCCCCCAAATTGCAAGCTGGGTAAAAGATGAAATAAGTGCCAATTTTTCAGCTGAGGTTATTGATTTGAAAGATTGGAATTTGCCAATGGATGACGAACCTAATTTGCCCGCTGAGGGCATTTATCTCAATTGCCATACACGTTTATGGAGTGAAAAAATATCAAGTGGTGATGCTTATATATTTGTATTTCCGCAATATAATTGGGGCTATCCAGCAGCATTGAAAAATGCGATAGACCACCTTTACCATGAATGGGGTAATAAGCCTGCGCTTATAATTAGTTATGCCAATAAAGGCGGCGGCAAGGCAGCAACCCAATTAAGACAAGTATTGCAAGGCGTGCATATGCACGTTGCAATGGATAATATTGAAATTAAATTATCAGAAATTGACTTTAGCAAAGAACTTGGCAACAATGCTTACCCGCAAGATCTAGCTAATTATAGAGAAAAACTTGCAGCAGCAATGAACGAAATAAACAAAATCTATAGCAAAGCATAGCTCTAGCCATTTATTTCTATATAGATCTATTAAATTAGGTTTCAGTCGTGGCGTTAGGTAATTATTAATAAAGCACTTACTTTAGTCCTAATCTGAACCATTTGGAATTAACTTCTTTTCTAATCGTTTAACATAGAAAGAAACGCCGTTCTCACTCTCTATCTTTTTATGCACATTATTAATAAGAACAAATAGATGGTGGCGATCCTTAGCAGATATTTGCTTATTAACTAGCATTGACACTTCATCAATGACAAATAAGCGGTCATTAAGTTTAAGATAGATATTTTCGGCTACAACCAAGGAGGAACGGGCGTTTACTTTATCGGTTAACTGCAATAATATATCGCTTTCAATCATATTACCCAATTCATTATCGCCACCTTTATAAGACAAGCTTGCTAAACATAGCAGTGCAGCTAAAACAGTAGGCTCATCTTGGACCGATAAAAGCGAAGATAGCTTATCTTCAATTGGTTGGCGAGGAAGAGAAGGCTTATTTTTATTTTTGTTATAATGATAAGCACCGAACAAAATTCCTAATAAAAGAACCAATAATAATAACGGCATAACACCCCTATACGCTAAAACGCTTTACACATATTATATTTTTTCAATATATATATTATTATTTCACAACTTAATAAATGTTATATTCAATTTCAAGCCTTTTTATTACTGAATATAAAATATAGATTATAATCATACTCAATATTTAAAGGTGTACCAATATTTTAGCCAATATCGGCAAGGTGAGTAGCTCACCAAATTACATGATCACAATATATCTCAGCAACAAATTTTGGGCGGTCACTTATAAAAGACTATATGTTTTGAACCTTTAAATGCAGTTACACAATCTCAGTCAGCAGTGTTTCAAAGGTGTAATATTTTCTAAAAAACGTAGCATAGCAGGACTTTGATAACGAGCCTTATTGCACAAAATTGAAAAAGGTCGCTTCTGCAATTTAAACGGAAGAACTTCCAAACTATTAGTTTTAATATAATGTTGAACTACCAATTGTGATAAAGGGGCCGCATAATTACCCGACAAGACAGCGCTAAGCACCGCCTCATTTGATGGCAAGGTGAATTTCACCCTAATTCTACTAGCATCTAAGCCGGCCGCCTCAATAGCTTGATAAAAACTACTTCTTGTACCAGAGCCCTCCTCGCGCATAATCCAGTTTAACTCATAAAGTTTATAGTTGATATCCCTACTACTATTATCAAATTTAAAATTAAATACACTGGCAAGGCGCGGAGATGTTACAACTAATAATTGATCATCCATGATCTGTTTACGTTGTAAGCCACTAAATTGTAGATCGGTTTCAATAAACCCAATATCACAAATGCCTTCTTGCACAGCGCGCGCAACCTTATCGCTATTAACAATAGTAAGATCAATCGTAACAGCAGGATATTCATCATTGAAAGAAGATAATATTGATGGCAACCAATAATTAGCAATTGTATGACTGGCATAAAGCGTCAAACTACCACGGCTCAAACCAGATAGCTCTTCTAATATTCGTTCAGTCATAGCGGCACGCTGCAAAGTTGCGCGCGCCTCCTCTAGAAAAACCTTACCAGCTTCAGATAGTTTAATTTGCCTACCTACACGATAAAACAACGCTAGATTAAAATTGTCTTCCAAATTGTGGATAGAGGTTGATAAGGCCGACGGCGTTAACCGCAATGAAGTTGCAGCTTGGGTTAAATGCTCTCGTTCGGCAACAGCTACAAAAATGCGTAATTGCTCTAATGTTATCATGACAACCGTTCAATTAAATTTAACAATCTATACTATATTTTAAAATGGACGAAATGATTATTTTCTATATTGATAGGAATAAATAAAAAATTTTTAAAAGCAGTATCTATCATGAAAAATTCACCTACGGACTTATTATTCCGTTTTTTCCCCGGCATTGCATTATGCGGCGTTATTTCTGCTGCAAGCTTTGGCCTTCAAGCTGTTGGACAATTATTTTTTGGCCATTACTTTCCAGAAGCACTGGTATTGGCAATTATTTTAGGCGTTATTTGCCGTAGCATATTTGGTTCGGTGCAGTTTCCTGCCTTTAGGCGCTTTGATGAAGGCATCGGTTTTTCGGCTCATTTTTTGCTTGAACTTGCGGTGATGCTATTAGGGGCTTCTATTTCGACCACCATTATCATGAAAAGCGGATTACCGGTCCTTGCTAGCGTTGCCATTGTTGTTTTCTTGTCCATTTGTATTTCATATTGTATTGCCCGTGCACTAAAACTGTCATCAACCATATCACTTTTACTCGCTTGCGGTAATTCCATCTGCGGTAACTCTGCAATTGCGGCTGTTGCACCAGTTATCGGGGCTAAAAGTGATGATGTTGCCCCTTCTATTGCATTTACCGCTGTGCTTGGTGTTATAGCTGTCTTGTGCCTACCTTTACTCGTACCAATTTTTGGCTTTAATAACTATCAATATGGTATTTTTGCTGGCATGACTGTTTATGCCGTACCACAGGTCCTCGCAGCAACAGCACCGATTTCTGCTGTTTCCGTACAAACCGGTACTATTGTAAAGCTTATTCGTGTGCTTATGCTTGGACCTGTTATTTTTATAATCAGCCTTATTAAGGGCAGCAGCCAAGCTAAGAAAACTCCCTTATCCCGCATGGTGCCATGGTTCATTATTGGCTTTATAGCGCTCGCCATTTTTCGCTCATTAGGATTCATACCAAATGCTGCCCTTACACCTATCAATATGACAACCGTCATCTTGACTAATATTTCAATGGCTGCCTTGGGCCTTGGTGTGGACATTCGTGCCCTCGCCCGTTCTGGTGCGCGTGTTATTTTCGCAGCATTTTTATCGCTTATCGCGCTTTGCACCTTGGCAATGATCTTTATATTTTATGTTTTATGAAACGCACTTTATAATGAAGTTAGAGCTTTTCTAACAAAGGTTAGATCAACCTTTGCATCTGGACAATGCAACAAAATAAAAAATTTAGAGCACGTCACGGCTTTAACATTCAGAATACGCGCTTAAGCGCTTTTTTTAGCAGATATTGCATTACCTTTATTCAAAATAAATCCGCAAACAAAATCTATAAATCATGAATATAAAAATTAAGACTAAAGCAGTAAAATGATAAATTTTAATTTTTTTCCTAAAAATTACTATTAACAGCAAAAACAATGAGCAGAAAAAGATCATCAGTTCTCTAGAAATTTCATCAGTTAAAGGCAAAGCTCGAAACGATTGAACCTCCCCTTGGGCTAACATCCACTCATAATCATGAACGGATGAAAAATAAACGAATAAAAAAACAACGATAGATAATAAGTAATAAATAATATAAGCAGGGCTAAATATATTACGCAACAAAACCTCCGCAATAAAATTGATTTTTAAAAAATAAAATTACTACCGATCTCATTTCTAAGCTACAATGAAAATCTCATCATTAATTTTTTCCTTTAATCATCAATTAAAGCTAAGGATATTAAAATAGCGGCGGCAGGCAAATCATCCCCTCGTCAACAAAGCCTAATTATATAACACAACAGATAATAAGATATGCAGAGATTGCAAATGCTGCATTGACAGCCGCGATTACTGTTTCCCCGCAAAGAACGTTCACAAGAAATTTCTGAAATAGGGTAATTTTTTATGTGACGCTCTTTCAAACATATCACTAATCCCGCAAGGCTCATATCTATAACAACTATATGTTGGAGCAATATATTGCCCAAAGATTGCCTTAAACCAAATTTTGCTCAATACAAACATTGTCTATAACAATATTTCTTATACGAAAATCTTTCGAACAATAAGCTAATTCACTAAAACGAACTTTTATAATGAATTTTGCAACGTGAAACTTATGTTAGGATAAAAGCATTGTAACATAAGGTAATCAGACTGGCTTGTGATACCTAGCCTAACAGACTTACGAAAACTCACAATTAATCAAGTATTTGCGCTCTAAACTTCAGATCCAACAATCGGCGACCTATTGCTTCGTAAATCCGGTAGACCAAAGAATTTCAAAGCTTTCGGGGGGTAGGTAATCAGTTTTTAGCATTTCAAATTTTGTAGGCGAAATCTTTTTTACATTTTCACCACAAAAACTAATCAAAGAGTTTGCATCTCCCTTATCTACAACCAAGCGAAAATTTTTCACTTTACCTAAATTGTTTGCAGGTGAAAAAGTTAAAAAATGATCCATCCAAAACGTAAACCCATTTTGATGTCTCTTTTTAATTGCCGGTAGATAATCGTCTTTTACGCAATACTCATTTTCAGTATCATTAAATCCACCGAACTCGCCCGCAACTGCAGGTTCATATTGTAAAGTGATTTTCACCTCTTTACCTGGTCTAAAACGATGAGACCAAAAATAAGTGGTCTGCTCTAAGCAATCATCATTGCCATCCACACAAGCCCCTTCAGCTTCATCAACGTTGATAGTTGTAAAAGACGGAAAAATTTCAGTATTATTATGAAAAAAACGAAAATTACCGGGGTGACTTTCATCAAGATCAGGATATTGATCTACAGATGGTAAAATAAATTTAACATCAGTCAAAACATCATTATTTCCCGTGTTCTTAAATATATAGTCGCTCTTTACCAATCCTAAAGACAAATAAAGATCTTGCGATACAACCTCTATATTTTTTTTGTCGGTTATTGTTAAGCCTCCGACAGCATAACCACCCCACGCCAAAACAATAGAAGGCTGAATTAAAAGCAATAAAATGCCAAAAATTAACGACTTCAAATCCCCCACTCCAATTTTACTTAATAATTAAAATTAAAATACGTATCTAATCATAAAAGAAACAATTCGCCGCTAATTGCTAAAAAAGCCAACATAGATCATTTTTAAACAGTAGCAAACCAATTGCCAACAGCAAAACTAATCGTTCAAAAAGTATAAGCCTTTTTCACATAGTTAAAAAGCAAAAAATCTTGTAAGTCTGATCAAACTGCGATGATAACTTTTTGTTGCAAATCCGCCAAAATTAAATTCTACACCCCTAATTTCATTTAAGTGAATTTATAATATTTTCGGCGAAGATAGATCAACAATCTTAGACGTTAGATAAAATCAATGACAATGGGTTTTACTGATAAACAAAGTAAAAATTATTTTCCAAGCACATACCAGATATACGGCAGAAAAGTTTCAGAGACCGAGTTTAAATAATTTAGGTTTTGTAAAATTTCTTTGATTTAAAATATTATCAATTATTACCGGCGGTAAACCGCTCGGCAACAACATAAATAAAAGAACACATCTATCCAAACTAGAAAAAGTACGGATTTAATGACTATAAATAGTTTAAGCGTTATTCTAATAAATTCTATTAATCACTGCCTAAACTTAGTAATCTAAAAGAACGACATTATAGCGCTAACGATAACGAAAAAAGCCGGGTGAAAAACACCCGGCTTTCAAAAATTATATTTATAAAGTTTACTCAGCAACTGCTGATAATAGCTTAACGGAACCGCCAGCCTTTTCAACTTTTTCAATAGCGGATTTAGAAGCGCCAGCAATTTCAAAAGCAACTTTGCCAGTCAATTCACCATCAGCAACAAGACGAACACCGTCTTTAACGCGGCGAAGAACACCGGCAGCTTTTAAAGCTTCTACAGTTACAGCTTGCTTGCCATCAAGTTTGCCTGCATCAATCGCAGTTTGAACGCGACCAAGTGAAACAACATTGAAGTCTTTAGCAAAAATATTATTAAAACCGCGCTTTGGTAAACGACGGTAAATAGGCATCTGACCGCCTTCAAAACCATTGATCGCTACACCTGAGCGCGACTTTTGACCTTTAACACCGCGTCCAGCTGTTTTACCAGAACCAGAACCGATACCACGGCCAAGGCGCTTACGGGCTTTAGTCGCGCCATCTACGTCGCGTAATTCATTAAGTTTCATAACTATCTCCTGCCCTTGTTATCAAGCCTCATCCACTACGCGGACGAGATGTTGAACCTTGGCAATCATACCACGTACTGCAGGGGTATCCTGCAATGTACGACGACGGTGCATTTTATTAAGACCAAGACCAATCAACGTTGCACGTTGTTCAGCCGGACGGCGGATTGGGCTACCAGTTTGTTCAACCGTTACCGTCTTGCCGTTCTGAGATTTTTTCTCAGCCATTGTACTATTCCTTTTTATCAAGCCGTAAGGCTATTATTCTTCTGTACCAACAAGACTTTGGCGACGTGCTTGCAAAGTCGAATACTTAACGCCGCGCTGCGCAGCTACATCCTTAGGATGCATCTGGCGCTTCAAAGCATCAAATGTTGCACGAACCATGTTGTATGGATTTGAAGAACCAAGCGACTTAGCAACAACGTCTTGCATGCCAAGTGTTTCAAACACTGCACGCATTGGACCACCTGCAATGATACCAGTACCAGCTGATGCACTGCGCAACAATACTTTACCTGCGCCATGACGACCTTCAACATCGTGATGAAGGGTACGACCTGAGCGAAGTGGAACAAAAATCATTTCACGCTTTGCAGCTTCTGTTGCTTTGCGAATTGCTTCAGGTACTTCGCGAGCTTTACCATGGCCAAAGCCTACGCGGCCCTTTTGATCGCCAACAACAACAAGCGCGGCAAAACCAAAACGACGACCACCTTTAACAACTTTAGCAACACGATTAATGTGAACGAGCTTATCAACAAACTCGCTATCACGTTCTTCGCGATTACGTTCTTTCTGTGCCATTCCTAATTCCTTTTTCTTTTCCGGAAGCACTATACAAACCTTGTAATTTAACAAGGAACTAAAATCACACTATAAGCTTTATAAGTGGGAAATCTCAATAAGCTAACAATATGAACAAATCTAAGGCGCCTAGCAAAAAGCAAGGCGCCTCTAAATATTAGAAGCTTAAACCGCCTTCACGGGCAGCTTCAGCAAGAGCCTTAATACGACCATGGTAAATATAAGCACCACGATCAAAGACAACTTCCTTAACACCAGCTTTTGCAGCACGTTCAGCAATCAATTTGCCTACTGCACTCGCTGCGCTGCAATCTGCACCACCTTTGATAGTGCCTTTTAAATCACCATCAAGTGTAGATGCCGCAGCAACTGTATGTCCGCGCACATCATCAATGATCTGCGCATAAATATTCTGATTCGAGCGATGCACACTCAACCGTAAGCGGCCATTAGCGACCAATTTAATCTGACGGCGAATGCGATAAGCACGACGCTGTAGAACTTCTTTACGCGAAGCCATAACGCAGATTCCTTATTTCTTCTTGCCTTCTTTACGGACGATACGCTCACCAGCATATTTGATGCCTTTACCTTTATAAGGTTCTGGACCGCGATATTCACGGATCTCAGCAGCAACTTGTCCAACCTTTTGTTTATCTATACCAACAACAACAATTTCCGTTGGCTTAGGAACGCTCACCGTAATATCGGCGGGCACTTCATAAACAACTTCATGGCTGAAGCCGAGAGAAAGCTGAAGGTTTTTGCCCTGCATAGCAGCACGATAACCAACACCATTTATTTCTAGCTTCTTTTCGAAGCCGTCCTTAACACCCTGCAAGATATTTACAAGCATTGTGCGGGACATACCCCATTTTGATCGGGCATCCTTGGACGCATCACGCGGTGTTACAGTTAAAGCATTATCTTCAAGCTTAACTAGAACTTCGTCGTTAACAACAAATGATAATTCGCCTTTAGCGCCTTTTGCCTTAACAACTTGTCCATCGACCGTCGCGGTTACACCAGCAGGAACCTGAACGGGTTTTTTTCCAATACGAGACATTGTTCAACCTGTCTTTCCTGGGTTAAAGCTAATACCACATCAGAAGATGCGGCAAAGAAGCTCTCCACCTACATTCTGTTCACGGGCTTCATGATCGGCCATCACACCTTTTGGCGTTGAAAGGATATTAATACCCAATCCATTAGCCACATGAGGAATAGACTTAACCGAAACATAAACGCGACGACCTGGTCTTGATACGCGTGAAATTTCGCGAATCACAGGCATACCTTCGTAATACTTCAATTCGATTTCGATTTCAGATTTACCGTTATCAAAATCGCTTTGGGTATAACCACGAATGTAACCTTCTGACTGAAGAACATCAAGAACGCGAGCGCGAAGCCTTGAAGCAGGAGTTACAACTTTCGTTTTACGGCGGCCGATCGCATTGCGAATGCGTGTCAACATATCACCGAGAGGATCTGATACAGACATATCTTATCTCCTTCTTACCAGCTAGACTTGACAATACCTGGCACTAAACCAAGTGAGCCAAGTTCACGCAATGCGATACGTGACATTTGCAATTTACGATAATAAGCGCGTGGACGACCTGTCACTTCACAACGATTGCGAACACGAACTTTCGCTGAATTGCGTGGAAGCTCTGCAAGCTGAATAGTCGCCTTAAAACGCTCATCAAGCGAAACAGACTGATCCATAACAACAGCTTTAAGCTTTGCACGACGATCAGCATATTGCTTAGCCATCTTCTGACGACGCTTATTTTTCTCTACGGCACTAACTTTGGCCATTTCTATACCTCGCTACGCTTGCCGTTACGACCGGAATGGGAAGTTGAATGCGCGCAACAACTCACGTGCTTCATCATCCGTATTAGCCGTCGTACAAACGATAATATCCATGCCCCAAATTTGATCTACTTTATCGTAGTTGATCTCTGGGAACACAATGTGCTCCTTGATACCCATAGCGAAGTTGCCACGACCATCAAAGCTTTTCGGATTGAGACCACGAAAGTCGCGAACACGCGGCAATGCGATAGTCACAAGACGATCTAGGAATTCAAACATGCGATCTTTACGCAAAGTAACCTTTGTACCTAAAGGCATATCTTCACGAACCTTAAAGGTCGCAATAGAATTGCGAGCACGTGTAACGACAGCGCGCTGACCAGCAATGAGAGTTAGATCTTCAGCAGCAATACCAGGCTTTTTAGAATCGCCTGTAGCCTCACCGACACCCATATTCAAGACAACCTTGTCTATGCGTGGAATCTGCATTTCATTTGCATATTTGAATTTTTCGAGAAGCTCCTTACGGATCTCTTCACGATATTGCTTTTTCAAGCGCGGTTCAATTTTAGTATCAGCCATCGATCAGATCTCCAGAACGCTTAGCAACACGGACTTTACGACCATCAGCTTCCACACGGAAACCAACACGAGTAGGCTTACCGTCACTTGGATCAGCAATAGCGATATTCGACAAATTAATCGGTGCTTCCTTAGAAACAATACCGGCTTCCTGAGTCTGGGTCTGACGCTGATGACGCTTCACCATATTAATACCGCGAACAAGCGCCGTATTTTCCTTAGGGCTTACTTTGATAACTTCGCCACTTTGACCTTTATCTTTTCCGGTCAAAACTACGACTTTATCCCCTTTACGAATTTTCTGCATTTGTACCGCTCCTTAAAGCACTTCGGGAGCAAGCGAAATGATTTTCATATGGTTCTTCGCGCGAAGTTCGCGTGGAACCGGTCCGAAAATACGCGTACCGATTGGCTCTTTTTTGTTATCAATGATAACAGCAGCATTTTTATCAAAACGAATAACGCTGCCATCGGCGCGACGAATATCCTTAGCGGTACGAACCACTACTGCCTTCATCACGTCACCTTTTTTAACGCGGCCGCGCGGAATAGCTTCCTTAATAGAAACGACAATAATGTCGCCCACAGAAGCATATCTCCGCTTCGAACCGCCCAGCACCTTGATGCACATGACACGACGGGCACCGGAATTGTCCGCAACGTCGAGGTTTGTTTGCATCTGAATCATGACTGGCCGCCTTCTTTTATGTTGTAGTCCCGGACGCCATACAGCATCCTGACTAGCCTGTCAAACCACGATTTAAACATTTTCATGAATAAGCGAAAAAAGGTTGCGTATAACGCACCCTTTTTACACTTCACACAATAAATGCGCTAATTATTTTGTTGAGCTATTGTTAACAACGACCCAACATTTATCTTTTGAAATTGGCGCTGATTCTTGAATTGAAACAAAATCACCAATTTTGTACTGATTGTTTTCATCATGCGCTTTATACTTCTTAGACTGACGAATAGTCTTTTGAAGAAGCGGATGAGAATAACGGCGTTCGACCTTGACTACAATAGTCTTGTCGCTCTTGTCGCTAACGACAACGCCCTGCAGAATGCGTTTCGGCATGATCTATTCCTTATGCCTTGCTATCGGCCGCCTTCTGGCGGGCAATTGTTTTAATACGCGCGATGTCACGGCGAACCTCTTTCACGCGCGCGGTCTTTTCTAACTGGCCTACTGCTTTTTGAAACCGCAGATTAAACTGCTCTTTCTTAAGCGAAGCCAATTCTTGATTAAGCTGGTCGAGCGTCTTGGCCCGAAAATCAGCGGCTGTCATCGCAAAACCCTTTACTCAGCAATACGCTGGATGAAACGTGTCTTAATCGGAAGCTTTGCAGCTCCCAAACGAAGAGCTTCACGTGCGATTTCTTCAGATACGCCATCAAGCTCAAACATGATACGACCAGGGGCAACGCGAGCTGCCCAATAGTCTACACTACCTTTACCTTTACCCATACGAACTTCGGTTGGCTTAGAAGTAACCGGAAGATCTGGGAAAATACGGATCCACACGCGACCAGCACGCTTCATATGACGCGTGATGGCACGACGGGCGGCTTCAATCTGACGCGCAGTTACGCGCTCAGGCTCAACTGCCTTCAGACCGAAAGCACCAAAATTCAATTCCGTTCCGCCTTTTGAATTGCCGTGAATACGACCTTTAAACTGCTTACGGAACTTTGTGCGCTTGGGCTGCAACATTGTTCTTTACTCCAAAAATCTCTGTTTTACCGTCAATCAAGCGTTGTCGCGACGACGGTTCGACGGAGCACCTTGACTATCGCTTTCAAGAGCGCGGCGTTCAGAAGCCATTGGGTCATGTTCAAGAATTTCGCCCTTGAATACCCAAACTTTAACACCACAAATACCATAAGCGGTTTCGGCTTCAGCTGTACCATAATCGATATCTGCACGCAATGTATGCAAAGGCACACGACCTTCACGATACCATTCCATACGAGCGATTTCAGCACCACCTAAACGACCGGAACAGTTGATACGAATACCTTCTGCACCCAAACGCATAGCTGACTGAACAGCACGCTTCATAGCACGACGAAATGCAACGCGGCGTTCTAACTGCTGAGCAATTGATTGAGCGATCAAAGTCGCATCAACTTCTGGCTTACGAACTTCAACGATATTCAATGACGCATCAGCGTTAGTCATATCGCTTAACTTGCGGCGAAAACGCTCAATATCTGCGCCTTTTTTACCGATAATTAAACCAGGACGTGCAGCATGAATGGTTACGCGGCATTTTTTATGAGGACGTTCAATAACAATCTTGGCAATACCAGCTGTTTTGAGCTCATTCATCAAATACTTACGGATAGCTAGATCTTCATGCAATAGTTTACCATACTCACCAGTATTTGCAAACCAACGTGAATTCCATGTGCGATTGATACCGAGACGAAGCCCGATGGGGTTAATCTTCTGACCCATTATGCGGCCTCCCCTGTTGCAGCGACTTCACGCACCACAATGGTAAGATGCGAGTATGGCTTTTCTACACGGCTTGCACGACCGCGACCGCGAACGTGAAAGCGCTTCATTACGATTGACTTACCTACATGTGCTTCAGCGACAATCAACGAATCTACATCAAGATCATGATTGTTTTCTGCATTTGCAATAGCAGACTCAAGAGTCTTTTTTACAGTTGCAGCGATACGCTTACGCGAGAAGGTCAAATCCGCCAGTGCCGTATTGACGTTTTTTCCGCGGATCATGGCAGCAACCAAATTTAACTTTTGGGGACTGACACGGATTGTACGAGTAACTGCTTTAGCCTCGTTATCTTTGAGCTGGCGCGGAGCCTTGGCTTTGCCCATTCTTATTTCCTCTTCGCTTTTTTGTCCGCACCATGACCATAATAGGTCCGGGTCGGAGCGAATTCGCCGAATTTTTGTCCGACCATTTCCTCGGATACGGAAACAGGAACGTGCTTGTTACCGTTATATACACCAAAGGTCAAGCCCACAAATTGCGGCAAAATAGTGGAGCGACGGCTCCACATTTTGATAACTTCATTACGACCACTCGCGCGTACCTTCTCAGCTTTCTTGAGAAGATAGCCATCGACAAACGGTCCTTTCCAAACTGAACGAGCCACTTTAGACTACCTCTCTTATTTCTTACGCTGATGACGTGAGCGCATGATGAACTTATCAGTCGCTTTATTCGAACGCGTACGTTTACCTTTTGTTGGCTTACCCCAAGGTGAAACTGGATGACGGCCACCAGAAGTACGACCTTCACCACCACCGTGTGGATGGTCAACAGGGTTCATAGCAACACCGCGTACATGAGGACGCTTACCGCGCCAACGTGAACGACCAGCCTTACCATCATTGATATTACCATGATCGGCATTAGATACTGCGCCAACTGTTGCAAAACAGCTACCTGAAACCAAGCGTTGTTCACCTGAATTCAAACGCAAAATAGCCATGCCTTGATCGCGACCAACGAGCTGGGCGTAAGTACCAGCAGAACGGGCAATTTGACCGCCCTTGCCTGGCTTCATTTCCACATTGTGGATAATTGTACCAACTGGCATCGCGCTAAGTGGCATTGCATTACCAGGCTTTACGTCAACGCTAGCGCCGGCAATAACCTGATCTCCAACAGCTAAACGCTGTGGTGCAATGATGTAGCTTAACTCACCATCCTGATAACGGATAAGTGCGATAAAGGCTGTACGATTAGGATCATATTCTAAACGCTCAACGGTTGCTGGAACTTCGCGCTTTAAACGCTTAAAGTCCACAAAACGGTATGTACGCTTATGACCACCACCTTGGAAACGAACGGTTACCCGTCCAGTATTATTACGACCGCCTTTAGAGGAAAGACCTTGGGTCAAAGCCTTCACAGGCTTTCCCTTATAAAGACCTGACCGGTCAACAATAACAAGCTGACGCTGGCCTGGCGTGGTCGGATTGAAATGCTTAAGTGCCATTATTCCTACTCCACGGCCTCTTATAGACCGGTCGATACGTCAATTGTCTGACCTTCAGCCAATGTGACAATCGCTTTTTTGACATCGCTCTGGCGCCCGACAATGCCACGGAACCGCTTAACCTTACCCTTACGGACAAGAGTATTAACAGCTACTACTTTAACGCCAAATAGCGCTTCAATTGCAGCCTTAATTTCTGGTTTCGTAGCCTTAGGGGCAACGTTGAATACAACCTGATTATTTTCTGAAATCAGGTTGGACTTCTCGGTAATAACCGGACTGACGATCACGTCATAGTGTCTAAGATCCGTCATTTAAACCGCTCCTCAAGGGCTTCAACTGCAGCCTTGGAAAGAACAAGCTTACCGCGACGCAGAATGTCATAAACATTAATGCCCTGAACCGGCAATACATCAACATTAGGAATGTTAGATGCAGCGCGGCTGAAATTAACATCGATTTCAGATCCACCGATGAGCAAAGCGTTTTGAAGACCTAAATTTGCAAATAAGCCGGTCAAAACTTTAGTCTTTGCATCTTTAACTGCAAGCTCGTCAATAATGATAAGATCATTATTTTTTGCCTTAGCCGAAAGAGCATGTTTCAAACCAAGCGCACGAACCTTTTTAGGAAGATCATGAGCATGAGAACGCATAACTGGGCCATGCGCTTTACCACCGCCACGAAACTGTGGAGCACGAGCGGAATGGTGACGAGCGCGACCTGTACCTTTTTGTTTGTACATTTTCGCGCCGGTACGGGAAACATCAGCACGGGTTTGCGCTTGATGAGTACCTTGTTGACGACGAGCAAGCTGCCAACGAACAACACGCTGAAGAAGATCTTCGCGTGGCTCAAGACCGAATACTAAATCCGATACATTGAGCTTGCCGGCTTCGCTGCCCTCAAGTGTAGTAATATTGAGATCCATTATTCGGCTCCCTCAGCTGCGGGTGCGGCAACTTCAGCTGCTGCGTTACCTGACTGGCGTAGAGCTGCAGGCTTTGGTGCATTAGCAGGAAGAGCATGCTTTACGGCATCACGAACAAGAATCCATGCGCCCTTTGAACCAGGAACTGCACCACGAACAAGAATAAGTCCGCGAGCAAGATCTGTAGACACAACTTCAATATTCTGAGTGGTGATACGTGTCTGGCCCATATGACCAGCCATTTTCTTACCCTTAAAAACTTTACCCGGATCTTGACGCTGACCAGTAGAACCATGTGCACGGTGGGTGATGGAGTTACCATGTGATGCACGATGACCACCAAAATTGTGGCGCTTCATAACACCAGCAAAACCCTTACCGATCGAGGTACCGGTTACGTCAACTTTTTGACCCGGAACGAAATGTTCTGCAGTAATTTCCGCACCAACATCCAGAAGGTTTTCTGGAGTTACGCGGAACTCTGCCAATTTTGCTTTAGGTTCAACCGAAGCTTTGGCAAAATGACCACGCAATGGCTGCGTTGTATTTTTAACCTTAGCAAGGCCTACACCTAATTGAACAGCAGTATAGCCGTTTTTATCGACTGTACGCTGTGCGATAACCTGACAATTCTCCATACGAAGAACAGTAACAGGTACATGCTCACCTGCATCATTATAAATGCGGGTCATGCCCAGCTTTTGTGCAATTACACCTGAACGCATTGGATTTAATCCTTCCGTCCCAAGCTTAAAGCTTGATCTCGACATCAACACCAGCAGAAAGATCGAGCTTCATAAGAGCATCAACTGTCTGTGGAGTTGGGTCAACAATATCAAGAAGACGCTTATGGGTGCGCATTTCAAACTGCTCACGGCTCTTCTTATCGATGTGTGGCGACCGGTTAACCGTGAATTTCTCGATCCGTGTTGGAAGAGGAATAGGTCCACGTACATTGGCGCCGGTACGCTTGGCTGTCGAGACGATCTCTCGTGTCGACGCGTCAAGGATCCGATGATCAAACGCCTTAAGGCGAATGCGGATGTTCTGACCGTTCATTATTATAGTTCCTTGTTATGCGGAACACTTCACAAGGAAGTGTTCCTCAACGAAATTTTGCCAATTATTCAATGATTTTCGCTACAACGCCCGCACCAACGGTACGACCACCTTCACGAATAGCGAAGCGGAGCTTCTCTTCCATTGCGATTGGAACGATCAAAGCTACATTCACAGAAATATTATCACCAGGCATAACCATTTCTGTACCTTCAGGAAGCGTAACAATACCTGTCACGTCTGTCGTACGGAAATAGAACTGAGGACGATAATTTGTGAAGAATGGAGTATGGCGACCGCCTTCTTCCTTCGTCAAAATGTAAGCCTCAGCTTGGAATTTTGTATGAGGTGTTACTGAACCTGGCTTTGCCAAGATCTGACCACGCTCGATACCTTCACGATCAACACCGCGAAGCAACGCACCAATGTTATCGCCAGCCAAACCTTGATCAAGAAGCTTGCGGAACATTTCAACGCCAGTAACAGTGGTTTTTGAAGTTGGACGAATACCAATGATTTCAACTTCTTCACCAACCTTAACAATACCACGCTCAACACGGCCAGTTACAACAGTACCACGACCTGAAATTGAGAACACGTCTTCAATTGGCATCAAGAAAGGCTGATCAATTGGACGCTCTGGAGTTGGAATATAAGCATCAACTTCGCTCATGAGAAGACGGATTGCATCTTCACCAATGGTCTTGTTGCTGTCTTCAAGTGCTGCAAGAGCTGAACCCTTAACGATAGGAATTTCATCGCCTGGGAAATCATATTTTGAAAGAAGCTCGCGAACTTCCAATTCAACAAGCTCAAGAAGCTCTTCATCATCAACCTGATCAACCTTATTAAGGAAAACCACGATTGCAGGAACACCAACCTGACGAGCAAGAAGAATGTGCTCGCGGGTCTGTGGCATTGGACCATCTGCTGCAGAAACAACAAGAATAGCACCATCCATCTGAGCCGCACCGGTGATCATGTTCTTAACATAGTCAGCGTGGCCTGGGCAATCAACGTGAGCATAGTGACGGTTTTCTGTCTCATACTCTACGTGTGCAGTTGAAATGGTGATACCGCGTGCCTTTTCTTCAGGTGCAGCATCGATTTGGTCATAAGCGCGAAACTCACCAAAATACTTGGTGATCGCAGCTGTCAAACTGGTTTTACCATGGTCAACGTGACCAATTGTGCCGATATTAACATGCGGCTTATTACGTTCAAATTTGCTCTTAGCCATTTGAGCTCTCCGTATAATGCCCTAAGGCAATGTTTAAAACTGTAACGCAATCAGCGATTACGCATATTTCTTTTGAATTTCCTGAGCGACAGCTGCAGGAACAGGCTCGTAATGATCGAACTGCATAGTATATTGTGCACGACCCTGACTCATTGAACGGAGTGAATTAACATAACCGAACATATTTGCCAATGGCACATTTGCATTAACAACTGTTGCAATACCACGAGCTTCAGTACCTGAAATCTGACCACGACGGGAATTCAGATCGCCGATAACATCACCAACGTAATCCTCGGGAGTTACAACTTCTACCTTCATGATTGGTTCAAGAAGCTGAGCACCTGTTTTCTGCGCACCCTCGCGGAATGCTGCACGAGCAGCAATTTCGAAGGCAAGAACAGAAGAGTCAACATCGTGATAAGCACCATCAATGAGTGTTGCTTTAACACCAAGCATAGGGAAGCCAGCAAGCGGACCTGCACCCATGACGCTATCAATACCTTTTTGAACACCAGGAATATATTCCTTAGGAACAGCACCACCAACGATCTTTGATTCGAAGATGAAGTCGTCACCATCATGAGGTTCAAAAATAATCTTAACGCGAGCAAACTGACCAGAACCACCAGACTGTTTTTTATGAGTATAGTCAATTTCAGCTGCACGAGTGATTGTTTCACGATATGCAACCTGCGGTTGACCAATATTTGCTTCAACTTTAAACTCGCGACGCATACGGTCAACAAGAATATCAAGATGAAGTTCACCCATACCAGCGATGATTGTTTGACCTGATTCTTCATCCGACTTAACGCGGAATGATGGATCTTCAGCTGCAAGACGATTAAGTGCAAGACCCATCTTTTCTTGGTCAGCCTTAGTTTTAGGCTCAATTGCAATTTCAATAACTGGCTCTGGGAATTCCATACGTTCAAGAATAACAGGCTTCAATGGATCACAAAGAGTGTCACCAGTTGTTGTTTCTTTAAGACCAGCCAAAGACACGATATCACCAGCATAGGCCTCTTCGATATCTTCACGAGAATTGGAGTGCATTTGCAACATACGGCCAATACGCTCACGCTTACCTTTAACGGTATTCTCAAGAGAAACACCCTTAGTCAACTTACCGGAATAAATGCGGCAGAAAGTCAAAGAGCCAACGAATGGATCATTCATGATTTTGAAAGCAAGCATAGAAAGCGGAGCTTCATCTGAAGATTCACGAGTTGTTTCAGTTTCAGTCTTAGGATCAATACCCTTAATCGCAGGAACATCAAGCGGTGAAGGAAGAAAATCAACAACACCATCAAGAAGTGGTTGCACACCCTTATTTTTAAAAGCGGAACCACAGAAAACAGGATGGAATTCAACAGCACAGGTACCACGACGAATGAGCGAACGAAGCTCGTCATTTGTAGGCATCTTGCCTTCAAGATAGGCTTCCATCGCAGCTTCATCAACTTCAACAGCAGCTTCAATCAATGCTTCACGATATTCAACAGCACGATCTTTAAGATCATCAGGAATCTCAACCACATCCCAAGCAGCACCAAGCTGTTCGTTCTGCCAAATAAGAGCCTTCATTTCAATAAGATCAACAACACCAGCAAATTCACTCTCAGCACCAACAGGCAATTGCATAACAACAGCCTTTGCACCAAGACGAGTCTTTACCATATCTACCGAACGATAGAAATCTGCACCGATCTTATCCATCTTATTAACAAAGATCATGCGAGGAACATTGTACTTTTCAGCCTGACGCCAAACAGTTTCAGTCTGCGGCTCAACACCAGCATTTGCATCAAGAAGAGCAATAGCACCATCTAGAACACGCAATGAGCGCTCAACCTCAATGGTAAAGTCAACGTGACCTGGCGTATCAATGATATTAAAGCGACGCTTCTTACCATCACGACCTTCCCAGAAAGTAGTTGTAGCAGCAGAAGTAATGGTAATACCACGCTCTTGCTCCTGCTCCATCCAATCCATGGTCGCAGCACCATCGTGCACTTCACCAATTTTGTGCGACTTACCGGTATAGTACAAAATGCGCTCAGTGGTAGTTGTCTTACCAGCATCAATATGTGCCATAATACCAAAATTACGATAGTCTTCAATTTTAAATTCGCGGGCCATTTTCTCTGCCTTTGATTAGAAATGCCGAATTACCAGCGATAATGGGAGAATGCACGGTTAGCTTCAGCCATACGATGCGTATCTTCACGCTTCTTAACAGCCGAACCACGATTATTGGAAGCATCCAACAATTCACCCGAAAGACGATCAATCATTGTTGTCTCATTACGCGAGCGAGCCGCATTGATAAGCCAACGAATTGCCAAAGCCTGACGACGATCTGGACGAACATCAACAGGAACCTGATATGTTGCACCACCAACACGGCGTGAACGAACCTCAACATGAGGAGAAACATTTTCAAGCGCCTGATGAAACAAAGCAACAGGCTCTGATTTTGCCTTAGCTTCAATAGCATCCAAAGCGCCATAAACGATACGCTCTGCCACAGACTTCTTACCGTCAAACATAACGGCATTCATGAATTTTGTAATAACCAAATCACCAAACTTTGGATCTGGATTAATTTCGCGCTTTTCAGCTTTATGACGACGGGACATATTATCGGTCTCTCAATCTTACTTCGGACGCTTCGCGCCATACTTGGAACGGCGCTGCTTACGATTCTTAACACCCTGTGTATCAAGAACACCACGAATGATGTGATAACGCACACCCGGAAGATCCTTAACACGACCCCCACGAATCATCACAACAGAGTGCTCCTGAAGATTATGCCCCTCACCAGGGATATAACCGATAACCTCAAATCCATTCGTTAGACGCACCTTAGCAACCTTACGAAGAGCCGAGTTAGGCTTCTTTGGGGTCGTTGTATAAACACGTGTACAAACGCCACGCTTTTGCGGATTGGCCTGCAAAGCAGGAACCTTATTACGCTTCACCGACGCTACACGCGGCTTGCGGATCAACTGGTTTACGGTAGGCATTGAACCTTCCTCTACTAAAAACTCTTCAAATAACCCAAAAGGGCTGCTTCACACATGCAAAAAACCGGACAGAACCACAAAAGTAGCTTGCCCGACAAAAACAGAGGAAGCCAAAGGCCTCATGCAATGCATGCACATATACAAATTATGTAAAACCAACCCTGTTTGAAGCTAACTTCTTAGCGAGACGCCTAGAAAAATGCCGCTTCACATTGGTTTAGATGGGCTTCTGATACATGGATTATCGCATCGCGTCAAGTGCAATATGTGTAAAACTCGGCTTTTTTTGCGGTTTTTCTCGTTTTTTTTCAGCTTTTATCACAAAACTGAAACATGGTTAACACGGAGTTAAGGTTATTTATGTTTTTTGAATAGAATATCGTAATAGCGAGTCGATTTTTACAAAAACAGGAAAACAAGTAAGTATTATAATTAAGACAATAGACATAATTTTATACTGCAAAACACGATTTACATTGTCAACGATAAATGGCTTGAAGTGACAGATTTGCCTTGCTCTTTTCTGAATATACGCTTTAAAATGCAGGCACAATAATGTACAGCCCCACAAAATGGTAAGGACGCTATGAAAATCGCAACTTGGAATATTAATGGCGTAAAAGCACGAATTGAAAACTTACTTGTTTGGCTTAAGCAAGATGCACCTGATATTGTGTGCTTACAAGAAATAAAGAGCATTGACGAGGCTTTTCCACGTTCCCAGATTGAGGCTCTTGGCTACCATGTCGAAACTCATGGGCAAAAAAGCTTTAATGGCGTGGCTTTATTATCCAAAAAATCCCCAGATGAAGTTCTACGCGGACTACCAGGCGATGAAAGCGACGAACAGGCACGGTTTATTGAGGGGGTATTTTCGACCTCTACAGGTTCTATTCGTATTGCTAGCCTATATTTACCCAATGGTAATCCTGTTGATACAGAGAAATATCCTTATAAATTAGCTTGGATGGAACGTCTTGCAAACCTAACAAAAGACCGGCTTACCTTTGAAGAACCTTTCATCCTTGCTGGCGACTACAATGTTATAACTAACCCTATTGACGCTAAATCGCCTGAAAAATGGACAGATGACGCCTTGTACCTACCACAAACAAAGGCCGCCTTTCGTAAAATTATCAATTTAGGCATGCAAGACGTTATTAGAATGGCAACCAATGATAAGGTTTTTAGTTTTTGGGACTACCAAGCTGGTGCATGGCCGAAAAATGAAGGTATCCGCATTGATCATTTCCTAGCATCACCCGAAGCGATTGATAAAATAACGGCCTGCGGAATAAGCAAAAGCCTTCGCGGTTGGGACAAGCCGTCCGATCACGTTCCGGTATGGATTGATATCAAAGACTGATAAAAGCAGACAATGTCTTGCTTAACGTCAAAACGGTTAAATAACTGGCTTCCATAAAAATTGCACTACCGTCGCAACGTAAATACTAAAAACACAAAGGAATTACAGTGCGCAGATCAAAGATAGTTTTATCGTTTGGCTTATTTGACAACCCAATTTCACCCAAAGAAATATCAGAACGGCTTGACATAAAACCTTACACAGAAATGGAAAAGGGCGCGAAAAATCCGAAAAATGTTGTTCCAAGAACAAATTTATGGATTTATCAAACAAGCGCCCTTCCCACACTTGAAGATGAGTATATCGAATTTATTTCAATATTTAAAAGTAAATGGCGGCTATTAAAAGAAATTACAAATGAAGGTGGCAATGTTGAGATATCGATAATTGTAAATATATTGGATGAATATCCCAGCATAATAATACCAAAAGCATTAATACAAACAGCCAGTGAATTTAGGTCATGCATAGATATAGCATTTTATGGCGATATCAATGATGATGAAGTTTCAAAAGTAAAACTGGATTTTATTGATATTCAAAAATCGTCCCAATTAATTCTCAATTCAGCCATATCTTCGGGTTGGCTTGAAGATATAGGCGAAGCGTGGGACGAATTAAAATTAGAACGATTAAACTCCAGCACATATAAGAACAAACTTATAATAAATGTAAATAAGAAACTTAGATTGCCATCGGGTTACATCACCAATGAAATTGTCAATGAATTAGCAATATTAAATGTAGATATTGAGGTAAAATATGTTGATCTATATGAATAAAACTTTTGCATAAATTTATAAGATTAGCAGCAATATCGATAGTAAAATTCAAACGCCAAGCCAAACACCCAATGCAAGACACGGGAAGAAACCTTACAGAAAAAAGCGCCTTATTGCCACTTCCACAAATGTTTATTACAAATCCCGTTTCTGAAAATTACCATTGCCAGATAAAATTTACACAGTACAACAAAAAAGCAACCACTCTTACTTTTCACGGTTTATCCACCTATTGGTTATAACCAGTTTAAATCATAAAAATTTGATAATTAGAAAGATAGCTATATTGCGGCTATCCACCGCACTTATATCAACAAGTTATAATGTATTTAATCTCATTAATCCCTGATATTTAGCGCTAGGGCATATTTATTTTTTTTAAAGGGCTTATTTTTCTTTCACAAATGTGCCACTATTTTTATAAGGCTATACGTCTTTAAACAAAATGAACACTTTGATCGTCATATTTAGGAGGAAATTCATGAAAAAGGCACTTATCGCCTTCGCTGCTACAACCCTATTAGGTCTTAGCACTGCGGCACAGGCACAAACTGCTGACACTCTTGAAAAGCTTAAGCAAACAGGTGAAGTCACTTTAGGTGTGCGCGAATCTTCTGGTCTTGCCTATACATTAGGCAATGGTAAATATGTCGGCTTTCATACCGAAATGGCAGAACGTATCATTGACGACATCTCAAAAAAAATTGGCAAGCCTTTAAAAATTAATTATTTACCAATTACTTCAGCCAATCGTATTCCGCTTGTACAAAATGGTACCTATGATTTTGAATGTGGCTCAACCACCAATAATCGTTCACGTGCAGACGAAGCTTCTTTTGCCTATACCACCTATGTGGAAGAAGTAAGAATTGCAGTTAAGAAGGATTCTGGAATTAACTCGATTAACGACCTTAACGGTAAAACCGTTGCTACCACTACTGGAACGACCTCCGTGCAAACCTTGCGCCGTAACCAACGAGCTGAAAATATTCGCTTCAAAGAAATGCAGGGTAAAGATCACGCCAACAGTTTCCTTTTGTTAGAAAGCGATAGAGCTGATGCATTTGTTATGGATGGCTCCATTCTAGCTGCCAATATCTCTAAAGCTAAAAATCCTGCCGACTTTAAAATTCTAGATGAAGTTTTGTCAGTTGAGCCTATAGCGTGTATGCTGCGCAAGGGTGACGATAATCTTAAAAAGGAAATTGATGAAAGTATTGTGCGCCAAATTACAGATGGTTCACTTGAAAAGCTTTACAACAAGTGGTTTCTTGAGCCAATTCCACCAGCAAATGTTATTGTGAATCTCCCACTTTCTGCAAGCACGCGTAATGCGTGGGAGCATCCTAACGATAAGCCTATGGAAGATTATCCAGAAAATAAGTAAAATTAATTCCTTGCTAAAAGGCAGTTTACGCTGCCTTTTAGAAAAACACTAAGAAACAGCCATATCTAACTGTATTATATAACAATATTAACCTAAAGCTTGCCAGTAATTATTAAAGCTGATGCGAAGCTAAAAGGGGCTATATTAGTTAACTATTGTATGATTAAAATTAATAAAATCAATTAATAACATAGACTTAATCAGCCAACTTAACCTTAGAAATATTAAACTTGAAAATTTAGCACTCATATTATATAAGGTTCAATGTTCTAATGAGGATAAGGAACTGTTCATTCAAATGAAATGATATAAAAATAACGCGGTGAAAGCTGATGCTGCATCAAGAATGATGTTCAGAATATCTGACTTAATTGGTCTTTGTAGAACCATTACTATAATTTTATAATGATTTTCAAAGCTATTAAGCTATTTCTAATTGAACAGGCAAAAGTTTTCCTACATTGTTGGTTCTCTTAAGGTAGTACCGCAATTTATTGTGTAGTTTTATTGCAATTAATAGTCCCTGCATCATAGCATTTTAACATTGTAATTAGTATGTTTTGAATCGTACTTTTTAATCCTGCCAACCATTAAATGTTGAAACAGATAAATAGCATAAGGGATATTGATAGACCATACTACAATGAATTTATAAGTGCTAGCCATAGGTGAATTTTATTCTCCACTGGCAACCTATTGGCACTTTTTAGCTTAAATATGTCGTTGAATTTTATGGCTTTGTGTAGCTGATTTCACCCTTTAAAGCAGTTAGATATTGCTTTTATGACAGAGGTCACTCCAATTTTAGTTAAACTAAAATTGATAACCCCCATAAAATCAAAGAAATATAATGTTTTTTTCCTTTAAAACATTATGAAATATCAAAGTTAAAAATGAAGTTTCGTTTTTAACATAGTGGAGCAGCTCAATGGCGCTTGATTTTAGTTTTTTGTGCAAGGATACAGCCGATCCGATATCTTCTGCATCAACCATTCCAGGATGCTTTGGTAATCCTAATGACTTCACACAGACCTATATGGATCTGCTTGTAACTGGCTTTATTAATACGGCCATTCTATCTGTTAGCGCCCTCTTGGTTGCTATAGCATTGGGCTTTATTATAGGCACGATGCGAACGCTTCCCAATAATCCCGTATTGAAGTTTTTAGCTACTTGTTGGGTAGAAATATTTAGAAATATTCCTATCCTTGTCATGGTTTTTCTTTGTTATTTTGTCTTGCCTGATATTATCTTGCCATTAAAAGATTTTGCAAAGTCCCACGATAATTTTGGCCTATTTTTGGTAGTGATCGCCCTTGGATTATTTACTTCAGCGCGTATTGCCGAGCAGGTAAGGGCTGGTATTATGTCCATTTCCACCGGTCAACGCTATGCAGCTCAAGCTTTAGGCTTTACGACATTTCAAACATATCGCTATATATTATTGCCACGCACTCTACGCACTATTATGCCACCTCTTACGTCTGAATCTATGGGGATTGTCAAAAATTCAGCGGCTGCAATCGGTGTTTCAATCGCAGAGCTAATGGCTTTTTTAAATAATACTGTAGAACAAACCAATCGTAGCTATGAAGTATTTATTATCGTAACAATCCTTTACGTGCTGTTAGCCCTTATCATCTTTTTTGTTATGACCTTAATACAACGCTCACTCCGTATTCCCGACAATAACAGTTCTGCCAAAGCGGAGGAGGCTTAATATTATGACTTTCCTCGATTTTCTTTATGATCACGGTATCAATTTACGCTTTAATTTTTCTTTCGTAAGTTGGGACTTTTTTAGCAATTATCTTTTAAGAGGTTTACAATTTAGTGTTACAATGACAATTGTTGCAACACTATTTGGTGTAATTTTTGGCACATTACTTGCCCTAGCTCGCCTATCTCGTTTTGCACCATTATCAATGCTAGCAACTTTTTATATCACTGTAATGCGATCAATTCCGCTGGTTTTGGTTATTTTATGGTTCTTCTTAATTATTCCGGCCATTATCGGTACGAGTATCGATGTCTACTGGTCAGCACTCATAACCTTTTCCGCCTTTGAAGCTGCATATTTTGCTGAAATTATGAGAGCTGGTATTCAATCCATTTCGCGTGGACAATTTCAGGCTGGCGAAGCACTCGGTATGACCTATTGGCAAAGAATGAAAATTGTTATCCTACCTCAAGCATTTCGTAACATGCTGCCAGTATTGTTAACGCAAGTTATTATTCTTTTCCAAGACACTTCTCTTGTTTTTGCCATAGGCGGCTATGATTTGCTAAAAGGCTTTACCATTGCTGGCCAAATCTATAATCGGCAAACAGAAACTTATATTTTAGCCGCCCTCACCTATTTCGTTATTTGCTTCACACTTTCACTTTGTGTCAAGCAACTACAAAGAAGAATTGCAATTATTCGCTAATTGAAGGAAAAACTAATGTCCTCTACTCATTCCCATATGATTGAGATGAAAAATGTCTCTAAATGGTACGGGCCATTCAACGTCTTAAAAGACTGCTCAATGAATATTGACAAAGGCGAGGTTGTGGTTGTTTGCGGTCCATCAGGCTCTGGTAAATCAACATTGATTAAGACTATCAACGCTCTTGAGCCATTTCAAAAAGGTGAAATTTGGATTAACGGCACTGCTGTTCACAGTAAGCAAACAGACTTACCCAAATTGCGTAGCCGCGTTGGCATGGTCTTCCAGCATTTTGAGCTATTTCCGCATTTGTCAGTTTTAGATAACCTTACCATCGCGCAGATTAAGGTTTTAAAGCGCAATAAGGCCGAGGCCGAAGAAAAAGCATTAATTTATCTTGATCGTGTTGGCTTAATCGAACATAAAAACAAGTTTCCTGGTCAACTTTCAGGTGGACAACAGCAGCGCGTTGCTATCGCTCGTGCTTTGACCATGGACCCAATTGTTATGCTGTTTGATGAACCAACATCTGCATTGGACCCTGAAATGGTTGGTGAAGTGCTTGATGTTATGATTAGCCTTGCCAAAGAAGGTATGACCATGATTTGCGTTACCCACGAAATGGGTTTTGCCCGCAAAGTATCAAACCGCGTTGTTTTTATGGATAAGGGTCAAATCTTAGAAGATTGCAGCAGTCAAGAGTTTTTTGATGATGCAAGCGCAAGAACACCGCGAGCCCAAGACTTTTTATCAAAAATTCTTAATCATTAACGTCCACAACAATGGTTCAATTTTCTACAAAACGCCGTTTATGATTTACTTCATAAACGGCGTTTTCTATCTATAGAAATCGTAATAGCTTTTTTTGAAACTTGATGCAAATCGTCGAAAAAACAATTAAAACACCATCATAACTTAGGCAAATATTAGGCCTGTTAATTATTATCCAATCCAATACGCTCTTATTAAATAAATAGCTATAATACTAATTTTTGACGTTACATAATATCATAAAGTCAATTTGAAGTCTGTCCGATAACGTCATATTAAATAGCTATTATTCCAAATAGTTTTTTAATTATTGCTTGCCTATCACCACAACGTTTTCATAATATTATTATAATCACATGACTGAATATAATCATGACTATTTTAAGCCGCCGCAAAAATTATTCATTTTAAACCTTTGAATACATCGAAAAATGTCATTTTAAAATAGTATTTATGGCAAGGATATAAATCATAAAGGATATAATATGAAATATAAATTAGCAAATATTGACGATGATTTTGATGAAACAGTATTTAGAAATGCTGTTGCAAATGACCTTAGAAAGTTTGATGAAGAAGCAAGCTATTCATTTACAGATATTCAGATAATATTTGTAGCTATGATTATCGATTTATCATCTTTGTTTCCCAATAACTTATTAGAATATCTCGATATAGCGATTAAAAATCGTTTAGGAGAAGTAAGTGACGATATCAGAGCTGAAAAACGCAATGAATTAAAAAAAATTATAGATTCCAAAAACTGCCCGCGAGATAACTATATACGCGGTTGGCTCATATATTTATATTTAAATGAATATAGCCAAATATGCGGCAGCGACATATGTATGTATTTAGACCATATAGATTATTTTGAGGAGCTTGATCCTGATATCTATATTGATTTAGACCAAATATGCTTTTCATATTATTATGACAAAAAAAATAAAATCAATCCGTTGATCAAATTGAGCCACAAACTCACAGAACGAATGGAAGCGCAAACCACACCTCGCAATTAATGATATAAGAGTAAATTAAAACGAATAAAAAATTTATTTTTTTGTATTTCTTGAAAGAATAGTCATGGAAAGTAACATTTTAACACTTAAAGCTACTTTGATGCAACCCATAGATGAATTCCTAAAGATTAATAATCTACCTGACAGGTTTATATTAGATAGATATCTTTTATGGGGTGGGAATGAAGGTGAATTTAATACGGAGCCTTTTCATGTTTCATATAATGCTATTGGTTGGAACGAAAATCCTCCTTTTGGCTATATCATTGAATTACTAGATCTAAATTCTTTAACTTTGCCTATGGCCAAAAGCATTACGTTAAGTGTCGAAGATAATTGCCTTACAGAAATCATACTTCGATTATGCTATGACAACTACTTAGATGACATCAAAGCTATGACCAATATGATTGACATTTCCTTTCGAAAAGCTGGCTACCAGCTTAAAGAAAGCCAAAAAAAAATGACTGAGGATAGCTTTGCGGCTGATCGCCCCGAGGGAAGCCTTACTTATAGCAAGTGGGAAATTGCTGGCAAGCAAGATAAATGCCGTTATATCTTACAAGTTAACGAAACTGATAGCTATAGTGATCCTAAAAAATATAGCCTTGTTTTTAAAGCACAAGTTATAACCGAAACAATGCGACAAACTTTTGAAGCACGAAAAGCATATAGGCTAGAAATGCAAAAAAAGATGAACGAAAATTTACCTAAAAATTAAAAGCGATTGATCTATTAATACTTTGACTTCGATTATGTTTTCATACTCAAGACCAAGTTTTAATCTGCGGCTGCAGAAACCTTCATACTATTTAAAGAACTAGGATCAGGACCCATTAATTTATTAAACTGATTTTTTGTTGCTTTGTGCTGCATATTTAATGATATGTCTAACTTCATATCAAGCTACGCCATAGACCAAACTTAACGAAAGCGCCGTTATTATAAACACCGTTTAGCAAGAGTGCTATTTGTTGATATGACAAAAAATAGCACTCTCTGTTTTTATGACAAATTACCGCCAGCCAAGCTCTGGTGCAATATAACGCAAGATAGATTCAATCACATGGGTATTATACGCAACCCCCAACTGATTAGGAATGGTAAGCAATAAGGTGTCAGCTTCCCTAATCGCCTCATCTTGCGCCAATTGCTTAATAAGTGCTTCTGGCTCATCAGCATAGCTTCTACCAAAGACAGCGCGAGTGCTTTCACCAAGATAGCCAAATCTATCACTATCATCGCGTGTACGACCAAAATAAAGCCGATCTTCATCACTTACCAATGGGAAAATACTGCGGCTTACCGACACGCGCGGTGTAAAACCATGCCTAGCCTCAGCCCATGCAGCCTTATAGGTGCGTATTTGCTCCGCCTGCTGAACATGAAATGGCTTACCATTTTCATCATCTTTCAAGGTAGAACTTTGTAAATTAAAGCCCATTTTCGCCGCCCAAACCGCGGTTGAATTGGAACCTGCTCCCCACCAAATACGGCGTTTCAACCCTTCTGAATGAGGCTCCAACCGCAATAATCCTGGCGGATTTGGAAACATTGGCTGCGGATTGGGCTTGGCAAAACCAACCCCATCAAGCAAATTGAAAAACTCCACACCATGACGGCGCCCCATATCGGCATCGCTTTCACCTGCACGCGGTTGATAGCCAAAATAACGCCAACCATCAATGACTTGCTCTGGTGAACCCCGGCTAAGACCAAGCTGTAAACGACCACCAGAAATAAGATCAGCTGCACTAGCATCTTCCACCATGTAATGGGGATTTTCATAGCGCATATCAATAACCGCTGTACCTATCTCGATACGCGATGTTTTAGCAGCAATTGCACTTAAGAGTGGAAATGGTGATCCTAATTGATGCGCAAAATGGTGAACGCGTGAATAAGCACCGTCCGCCCCAATTTCCTCAGCCGCAACGGCAAGGTCTATGGTTTGTAACAAAACGTCTGAAGCATTGCGTGTACCCGAATGTGGATCATCGCGCCAATGGCCAAAGGATAAAAAACCGATCTTTTTCATATTATATACTCCTAAAGAGCATAGGCTCTTATTGACTATAGAATAATGGCGCTAACACTTAGAAACAAGAGCGTTAACATCGGAAAACTCCCGACAGATTGTTCACAAAACGGCAACAATTACTAAAACTATAAAACATAGCTCTAAATAAAAAATCCAGCAATAACCGCATTTACGCCGTTTATTACTGGATCAACATTAACTATAAGCACTAAAGACGAGCTATCAATTACAAAAGCGATTTATACACACTCACCTCAATGCCAGTACCAACGGGCAATAATAGGCTTGTAAGATCAGCTTTCTGTTTTAATGCGGCACTATAACGGGCAATTTCTTCCCCACCCGGCTTAATCATATTATCAGCGACAATGATGGCACTGTCGTTTAATTTTGGATAAAAAAGATCAAGGCACGGTGTGTACAGATCTTTCCAAAGGTCTAAAAAGACAAAGTCGAATTTTTCATCTGTCTTTTCTAAAAAATCAAGCGCATCAGTCACCCTATAATCGACATAGGCATCAAGTCCTGCCTTCACAGCCATTTCTTTTGCATATTGCGATTTATAGTCATGATATTCCAATGTGGTAACCTTGCCCCCAGTTGCCCTTGCCGCATCGGCAAGCCAAAGGGTTGAATAGCCAAAAGATGTACCAATTTCTAAAATATTGGGGTTGCGCAAACTACGGATCATAATATTAAGTAATTGACCAGTTTGTGGGCCAATTGCCCGCATTCTTTGATCTTGCCCGCCATCTCGGCCACCAACAATTTCGCGTCTCATTTCCTGCCGCTCTTGCCGCATGCGATCATGATATTGGTCTAACACTGCAGATAATTGCAAGTCAGGATTGACCATAGAAAAATCCTGTAATGGTTGCTCTTTATTGCCTTTGCCAGATGCTAAATTTTCATTATTCATCATGCTCTCCTGCGGTGATTGGAAATTCTATTTCAATACGGGTAATGGTTTCGTTGACAATCTGCAAAATTTTTGCTGATACGTCTTCATCGCCTTGGTGACGAATTTTGGATTTAATCACATGCCGCAAATGATCAAAAGCCTCGCGCAATTGCGGGTTACCGCGCCTTGTCTTTGGTCTTTCATCTTCGCTAAAGGTTCGAATGAGCAGTTCATCAGCCAATTGGCGATTTGCTTGCAAAAATGCGTTACCTTCACCAGTTAAGCTATATTGCTTTTTACCATTTTCCGCCACAGCAATTTCAGTATATCCCATGTCTTCCGTCCACGCCAAAGTCGGATACATAACGCCCGGGCTTGGAACATATTGTCCAGCAAAACGCTCCTCAATCTGGCGCATTAATTCATAACCATGAGCCGGCTTTTCACCTATCATCGCCAATAATAATATACGCAATTCACCATAATCAAAAAGACGGTTAGGACGATGACCTTCACCACGAGGCCTGCCACCCCGATGACCACTTCTATGATGACCACTTCTATGATGGGCGCGTTCCCCACGGCGCTCCGCACCTCGCCGGCCACGTCTCTCGCGGCGACCATAACTCTCCTCATTCAACTCTTGCTCAACAAATTTATGCTCATACTCTAAATTAGATTGATCGTTATTCATTACTACCTCAATATTATTTGATTGTTATTTTATGGATAGAACGACTTATGTTTTTCGTTCAGATTTTATTTTCCACAAAGCAGATATATTACGATACATATCTAAAATCAAGATATATATCGAAATATTCCATTACAAATAATTAAGCTAATAAAAACCTATAAAAAAACATAAAAACTCGACCGCAACCTATTGTTTTAAAATAAAAAACGCGACCTATAAAAATAAGCCGCGCTTTATTAAAAATTAAATTTTTAGCATATGAGATATATCTAGATTTGAAATTGGTTCATAAAACCAATGTAATATCCTACCTTATCTAGCATTAAAAGAAACCCTGCGGATTAACCGAATAGCTTACCAAAATATTTTTTGTTTGCTGATAGGCTTCGAGGGTCGTCTTATACATTTCACGGCCAATACCAGATTTTTTATAGCCGCCAAAGGCGGAATGGGCCGGATAGACGTGATAACAATTTGTCCATACACGACCAGCTTGTATTTTACGACCAAAACGGTAAGCTTTATTGACATCACGTGTCCAAATACCCGACCCCAAGCCATACATAGAGTCATTGGCTATCGCTAATGCTTCTTCATCGGTTTTAAAAGTTGCAACCGCTAATACAGGGCCAAAGATTTCCTCTTGGAAAATGCGCATCGTATTGGTGCCCTTAAACACCGTTGGCTCAATATAGCAGCCATTGGCAAGATCGCCGTCCAATGAAGATTTTTGCCCACCAATCAACAATTGCGCACCTTCTTGCTTGCCGATGTCGATATAGCGCAAAATCTTATCCATTTGCTCTTGCGAGGCTTGGGCACCAATCATAGTTTGCGGATCAAGCGGATTACCACGTTTTATATCAGCAACCCGTTTTAATGCCCGTTCCATAAAGCGATCATAAATGCTTTCGTGGATAAGGGCACGGCTTGGACAGGTACAAACTTCACCTTGGTTTAAGGCAAACATCACCAATCCTTCGATCGCCTTATCGATAAAGGAATCTTCAAAATCCATGATATCGCCAAAGAAAATATTGGGCGATTTACCACCAAGCTCCAAAGTTACCGGTATGATATTTGCAGCCGCAGCTTCCATAATCTTCCGCCCTGTGCCTGTTTCACCCGTAAAGGCAATTTTAGCAATACGTGGACTGGTTGAAAGTGCCGCGCCGGCCTCTTCACCAAACCCGTTGACAATATTAATCACCCCGGCAGGCAATAGGTCAGCAATTAATTCCATCACATATAAAATAGACGCTGGTGTTTGTTCTGCAGGTTTTAAAACAATGCAATTACCTGCCGCCAAGGCTGGCGCTAGCTTCCATGCCGCCATAAGAATAGGGAAATTCCATGGAATAATTTGCCCCACAACACCAAGCGGCTCATGAAAATGATAGGCAACAGTATCATCGTCAATTTGCGATATGCCACCTTCTTGGGCGCGCAATAGACCAGCGAAATAGCGGAAATGGTCAACGGATAACGGAATGTCAGCAGCCATAGTTTCGCGTATGGGCTTGCCATTATCGAAAGTTTCAGCAATTGCTATTTTTTCTAAATTTTGCTCAATGCGATCAGCTATGCGCAATAGCACCATGCTGCGTTCAGTAGGGCTTGTCGTCCCCCATTTTTCTTTTGCTGAATGCGCCGCATCAAGCGCCGCCTCAACATCTACGGCCTGTGAGCGTGGCACTTCACATAATAATTTACCATCTACCGGTGAATGATTATCAAAATATCGGCCATCTTTTGGCGCAACCCATTGCCCACCGATGAAATTTTCATAACGCTTTTTAAAAGGTGACATAGGATGTGTGGTAGTATTCATATTAACTCCTCCCAAAGGACTAAAAAATACATAAGCATCCATAGTTCAAATTAACTCGTGATATTATAGTGTCCAATCAAACTATGGCGGTTATATCAAAAATCTCATCTCCCGCGCATGAAAGGCATTTATTGGCTAAGCATTTCACTGCTATTAAAACCATCTTGTCATGCGAAAATTTATGATAGGTCTGCCGGTGGAAGCGGTCAAGACTTTTAAAAACGCAACTTTTATAATACCTGAAAAAACAACTAAAGTTAGCAACTCGACTTAAATCTCAGAGCCTTTTGGTAAAAAGCAAACGCGACTAAATGCCGCTTTAGCGCATAATAACTTATCTATTTAGTCCAGTACTGGCGATAATAATAGTTTAGCCGACACATCTAAACCATTCAATTTTAGCCATTAAAATCAGTTTATTAATGACTTATGCACACAGCGAAAACCAACCATATCCATGCAAAGAATCAAAAAACATTGAAAAATTCTAATTTTCGTGTATTTTTCCCACAGTCTAGCGCTATTTAATAAAAAGTAACAAATATTGAACACTGTGTTATTTTTATCATGTTATAGTAATTATTGCCTGTAGTTAAAGTACCTATTAACCATTCACTGCAATAATAGGTTAGCAATTAGGGCAAGGCAACGTTTGGCATTTAATGCTACACGACAACAAGGCTGTTATAAATGTTTAGCAAAGCGCATAAAAAAACACATAATAAGGCGATTTTTATGTTTAAAAATATCCTCGCAATGATTATTGCTTCTTGTGGATTTTTATTATCAGTTCAAGCTGCAAGCAGTGAAACCAGATCGCTGAAGCTTTATTACATCCATACTCGTGAAAAAGCCGAAATTGTTTTTAAGAAAAACGGTAAATACGTAGATAGCGGCTTAAAGCAACTTAACGTATTTCTGCGCGATTGGCGCCGCAATGAGCCGACCAAAATGGATCCACGCCTTTTTGACCTTATTTGGCAAGTTTATAAGCTTAGCGGTTCTCGTGATTACATCCATGTTGTTTCTGCCTATCGTTCGCCTACCACTAACAATATGCTACGCTCACGCTCTGCTTCTAGCGGCGTTGCGAAAAATAGCCAACATACTTTAGGGCGCGCAATGGATTTTTACATCCCTGATGCAAATTTATCAAAATTGCGTCAGATCGGCTTAAAACAAGAAGTTGGCGGCGTTGGATATTACCCAAGATCAGGCTCGCCATTTGTTCATATGGATGTTGGCAATGTGCGCCACTGGCCACGTATGAGCCGCAGTGAGCTGATGGCACTATTTCCAGATGGTAAGACCATTCATGTTCCAAGCGATGGTAAGCCACTTGCACGTTATCAGCAAGCCATGGCGGAATATAATGCGCGCAAGGGGCGCCCTGCCCAAACTGTTATAGTAAAGGATGAAGGCAACTCAGGTGGCAGTCTATTTGCACGACTTTTTGGTGGCAAAAAGAAAGAACCAGTTCCACAAAGACAAACCATTATAGCTTCTCGTCCGCAAAATATGCGCCCACAGACGCCACAAGTTTTACCGCAAGAAGTTGAGCAAGAAGCAATTGATGATATGTTTGATTTGCCAGATGGTGGCGAAGCACCAATTCCATTAGCCTCCCCTGCTCGCACGCCTGAATTACCAACACCAAATGCACCGTTGGATAATAATCCTGTGCCACAAGACAACGTAAGCAATTTGATTGCGAGTGCGAATTCTATTCCAGTACCAGGCTTTAAGCCCGGCGATGTTCCTGTGTTGGCAGTAACTGCGCAACCTGCTGCAAATGGTAGCAATGATGCTATCAATGCGGTAAATGACGTAATTGGTGACACCATAAATGCCCAAACAAACCAACCAGGAACTTTAACGCCTTCTACTGATATGGCGACAGCATACAATATTCCTATTCCAACACTACGTCATCAAAAACCTGAAATTGCCCAAAAAGGCGATGAAATTGCTGCAGCAATTGCACGAACGAGCGTAAATCCGCCAAAGGCTGAATCTACACCAAATAAAGCCCCTATTCGTGCTGATGAAGTGCATAATATTATTAATAATACCAGTGAGCTAATCCCGCTACCTGATGAAGATTTAATTGATAATAATGGCGCTACATCACAAGCCAGCAACACAACAAAAAGCCCAGAGATTGATAATAGCCTGTTTGTAGCATCGGTTCCTTCACGACAAAACACTAAAACAAATAGGGTTACAAGTCAGCCCCAAAGTGTTGAGCAATTAATAAACAACAATGAAGACAAGGGCGCAACGCAAGAACTTCACAAAATTCCTGCATTAGTTTTTGCATCGGGTCTAAAGAAAGAAAAAGCTCAGCCACAAAATGCAAAATTAACCGGACGCGCTATCAACTTTCAAGCCATAGCTCGTATTAACAACTAAAACGAATATATAACGTATAGAGAATAATATTCTTAGCGGATCAGATTTTTATCTGGTCCGTTTTTATTTTTACAAGACCAAATTGAATGATAAAATGCGATATTTGTTAAAACTCTTCTTGACCTTCCCATGATGGTAAGCCCTATCTTATCACTAAGATGAAAGGGATATAACATGTCCGAAACAAAATCAGGCTCTTTACAACCGCAAAATACATCAGATCAATTTACCACCAATTTGCCAATTGATGGCATGACCTGTGCAAGTTGCGTGCGCCACGTTGAAAAAGCAATTGGCAAATTGCCAGATATTGATGAAGTGAGTGTAAACCTTGCCACTAATATGGCGACAGTCAAATCGCGTCAAAAGCCTGATATTGCTGCAATCAAGAACGCCGTCGAAAAGGCTGGTTACAACATAGATGAAAAAACACTGGACTTTGATATTGAAGGTATGACCTGCGCAAGCTGTGTGCGCCATGTTGAAAAAGCTTTTAAAAATACCGTTGGTGTGAGCGATGCGAGCGTTAACCTTGCAACAAACCGCGCCCATATTGTCTATATTGGTGACGACAATACGATCGCATCTATGGAAAAGGCGGTAGAAAAAGCAGGCTATAAGGCAACCCCAATATCAGACAAAACACCGCAAATAGACAGACAAGAAGTTGAATCAAAAAGCCTTTGGCGCTCATTTATTACTGCCATTGCTCTAACCTTGCCAGTTTTTATTGTTGAGATGGGTGGCCATATGGTTCCGCCATTTCATCATTGGCTGTTAATGACTTTTGGCGAAATGCCAATTCGGCTATTTCAATTCCTATTAACAACCCTTGTGGTTTTTGGTCCGGGTTTACGTTTCTTTAAAGCTGGTATTCCTGCGCTTTTACGCGGTGCCCCCAATATGAATTCATTGGTTGCAGTTGGCTCGTTTACCGCATGGGGCTATTCAACCCTTGCAACTTTTGCTGGACAAATATTGCCTGAAGGCGCAAACCACGTTTATTTTGAAGCCGCAGCGGTTATTGTTACCCTTATTCTTCTTGGGCGCTGGCTTGAGGCAGGGGCACGGGGACGCACTAGCCAAGCCATTCGCGCTTTAGCTGGACTAAAACCTAAAACCGCACGGATTGATGTCAACGGCACACCTAAAGACATTGCACTTGAGGATGTGGCCATCGGCGATCTCGTCATCATCCGTCCTGGTGAAAAGCTCCCCGTTGATGGCGTTATTGTTAATGGCGCAACGCATATTGATGAATCAATGATGACTGGGGAGCCGATTGCCGTTGCTAAAAATATTGGCGACCAAGTATTTGGTGGCACGGTAAATGGTCAAGGTGCCTTTACCTATCGCGCTGAAAAAGTTGGTGCAGATATGCTTATTTCGCAAATTCAAAAAATGGTTGAAGATGCGCAAAGTTCAAAACTTCCTATTCAAGCCATGGTTGATAAGGTGACAGCCATATTCGTGCCAGCCGTTTTTGCAGCGGCTTTTTGTACCTTTTTAATCTGGCTATTTATTGGCGGCACCAGCCATTTAGGACAAGCTATTGTTGCGGCAGTATCGGTTCTTATTATTGCCTGCCCTTGTGCTATGGGCTTGGCCACACCAACCTCAATCATGGTTGGTACAGGGCGCGGCGCACGCCTTGGTGTTTTATTTCGCAAGGGCGACGCGCTACAGTCTTTAAGTGAAACCAAATTGGTAGCTTTTGATAAAACTGGGACACTCACCCTTGGTAAGCCAGAACTCATTCACTTTGAAACGGCAGAGCCATTTAATAAGGACGAAGTTCTTGCGATGGTTGCGTCAATCGAAGCAAATTCCGAGCATCCACTTGGTAAAGCGATTATTGACGCTGCAAAACAAAAACAATTGTCACTTTTAAACGTTGATGAATTTGCTTCCAAATCGGGTTATGGATTAAGTGGCACGGTTGAGGCTAAAAATATTACTATTGGCAATGCTCACTATATGGAAACATTAGCCGTGAATATAGCACCATTTACAGAGCTTGCACAAAGCTATGGCAAGGAAGGCATGACCCCATTTTATGCAGCAATAGATGGCAAGGTTGCCGCTATATTTGGTGTAGCAGACCCAATCAAACCACGCGCAGTTGAAACAATCAATGCCTTGAGCCACATGGATATTGATGTTGCAATGATAACCGGTGATAACCGCCTTACAGCGCAAGCAATTGGCCAAAAACTCAATATTAAGCATATCGAAGCCGAAGTTTTGCCAGAAGGCAAATTGGATGCCGTCAAACACCTGCAAGAAAAAGCGAAAAAAGTCGCTTTTGTTGGTGATGGCATTAATGATGCACCTGCCCTTGCTATAGCCGATACGGGTATTGCTATTGGCACGGGCACCGATGTTGCAATTGAAAGTGCGGATGTAGTTTTGATGTCTGGTGATCCAGCAGGCGTCATTAATGCCATTGCTTTATCACGCGCAACAATTAAAAATATTAAGGAAAATCTATTTTGGGCCTTTATCTATAATATTGCCCTTATTCCAATTGCAGCTGGTATTTTATACCCACTATGGGGCATTTTATTATCGCCAATGCTAGCCGCAGGCGCGATGGCATTATCAAGCATATTTGTTTTAACCAATGCATTGCGGCTTAAAAACTTTAAACCAGTCATTTAATCAGTATTTATCTTAAAACTAAAAATAGAGGCATAATGCCTCTATTTTACAATATGTGTTTATAACTAACTCACTGTAATTGACAATTGCCTCAAGATTATTCGAAACTAACAATATTAAGGGGATATATCATGGCATTGCATTTAGTTGATAAAGTCGCAGAATTTTTAACAAATAATCCGAATCAAAAATTCACTGCACGTGAAATTGCCCAATGGATTTACAATACCTATCCAGATGCATGTAAAGCAAAGCAAAAAAAATCAAAAGCAAAAATAATTATACTAGATAATAAAGATGCCTTAATACAGCAACTCGTTGCTGAAATTAATGCCAGTCGAGCGCGAATTGAAAAAAAAGCGTCAAATTTACGGAAGGGCGTCCAAGGAAATATTATTTTACTAGCGAAAGCGATAATGAAGAGGTTGAAGAGGCCGAAAAAGAAAACAATATAAAGATAGTTACTAAAACAACGGCTTTTCCTAAAGGTGAACATGCGCTTTATCCGTTATTAGCAGAATATCTAACCCAAGAATTTCAACTTTATAGCAAAAGAGTAAATGAACAAACTTCCTCAAATAAACATGGGTCTAATGGCAATAAATGGCTTCACCCTGACCTTGTAGCGATGGAAGATTTAAGCAACGATTGGGATCAGGAAATTAAAGCCTGCATAAAAGAATACTCTCAACAAAAAACGCGCCTTTGGTCATTTGAAGTCAAAATTCTTATTAATAGATCTAATGTTCGCGAAGTCTTTTTTCAAACGGTTAGCAATTCATCATGGGCAAACTTTGCCTATCTCGTTACCAGTGAAATTAATAGCGATGCCCTTAAAGAAATAAGAATATTATCGAGCCTACATGGCATTGGTCTTATAATTTTAGATAAAGATAACGTCAGCGAAAGCCAAATTTCAATACCAGCGCGCGAAAAACTTGAAGTTGACTGGAACAGCGTTAATAGGCTTGTTATTGAAAACAAAGATTTCCGTCAATTTGTCACACAGGTAAAACATTTTTATCAAACTGGCTATATTAATAAAAACGACTGGATTAAACCCATAGTTTATGAAGACTAATAGAACTTAACGAGAGCTTAGATATCTCTTAATGTTTCAGCCGTACGCAAATCAACTGATACCAATTGCGATACACCCTGCTCGCCCATTGTCACACCGAAAAGTCGATCCATACGCGCCATGGTGATTGGATTATGGGTAATGATAACAAAACGTGTATCGGTTAATTTGGTCATTTCATCCATTAGGTTGCAGTAACGTTCAACATTATGGTCATCTAATGGCGCATCAATTTCATCAAGCACGCAAATTGGCGCAGGATTGGTTAAAAACACTGCAAAAATTAGTGCCATTGCCGTCAATGCCTGTTCACCGCCAGATAAAAGCGTCATGGTTTGCGGCTTTTTACCAGGGGGACGTGCTAAAATCTCAAGCCCTGCATCCAATGGATCGTCAGACTCAATTAATTGCAACTCCGCTGTACCACCGCCAAACAAATGGGTAAATAATCGTTGAAACTCGCTATTTACCTTAGTGAAAGCTGCAAGCAGGCGTTCTCTCCCCTCACGGTTTAGAGCATGAATGGCTTGGCGTAGTTTTTTAACCGCTTCAATCACGTCATCGCGTTCTACCGTCATTGAAGCATAGCGTTCTTGTAATTCGCTACTTTCTTCTTCTGCCCGAAGATTAACTGCACCTAAGCGCTCGCGCTCAATACGGGCTCGATCAAGATCACGCTCTAAATCAGCAATATCTGGCATTGTATCAGACGGGTTAAAACCAGCCATTTTTAGCGTTTCAATGGGCTCAACATTAAGCGTTTCCCAAATACGTGTTTCAATATCTTTACGCCGGTCAATCGCGGCATTAAAACGCTCTTCATTACGGGCGCGTTCCTCCCGCGCATGAGAAAGGGCTTGAATGGCATTGGTTGCCTGAAGATCCAATCGATTTTGAGTATTTTCAGCAAGTGCCAAAGCATCACTAACCGACTTGACCTCATCTTCCGCTTTAGCAATAAGTTGGAATAATTTATCACGCCGTTCGTCAAAATCATCTGGTGCACTGGCAAGATCCTCCATTTCCATCATGGCTTCACTTACCCGCTCTTGCAAATCTGCAAATTGCTGATTGCTAGCGCTTAAACGCGCTTGCCAAGTTTTACGCTCTGGCGCAATAGCCTCCAAGCGCCGTTGTCTTTGTAAATTATCCCTTTGCCAAGTTTCAAGGCTAGAACGCAACTGAGCAAGCATTGCGCGCTCGTTTTGCAATAGCGCATGAAGAGCAGCAATTTTAGCGTCTAATTCATCAAGTGATGCTAGTTCTTCTAGCTTAATTGCCGCCTCTTCATTTAAAACAGCGTTTTCTTCAAGTTCAAGTTCAAGGCGTTGGTAATTTTCCTGTAAATGATTTAAGCGGCTAAGACGCGCATTAAGGCTAATTTCAAGTTCCTTTAGCGCTGTCTGCTTTTGGCTATGGCTATCACGCATTTGGCGCAAAGCTGCACGGCATTCTTTTTCTTGGCTTAATAGTTCTTGCAATTGCTGATAAGCAATTGCTTCATCGCTTTTTGCACGCTCTCCTTGCTGATGGCTCTTTAAAATAAACTCCTGCACTTCAGCAAGCCGATTTTTTTGTGCCAAACGTTGCGCACTAGCCGTTGGTGCATCTGCCTTAGCAACCAAACCATCCCAGCGCCAACATGCTCCTTCACGGCTTACTAAAACTTGCCCTAATTGCAAATCTCTTTGCAAACCATCGCCTTCATCTGCTTTAACTAAGCCAATTTGCTTTAAGCGGCGCATCATATTATCTGGTGCTTTAATATAATCTGCAAGGGGTTCACAGCCAATTGGCAAATGTGGATCTGCACCACTAAACTTTAAATCGCGCCAAAATAGCAAAGCATCTTCATCAAGGGCGGCTTGCAAATCATCACCAAGCGCTGCGCCCAATGCTGATTCATAGCCTTTTTCAACGCTTAAATGCTCAACAACAGTATCCCCGCCATTTAATGAAGATGCAGCAATAATTTGTTCAAGCGTTCTTGCTTCGGCCTCAAACCCGCTTAATTGCCGCTTTAATTCATCATGAGTTTTGCGGCACTGATCATAATTATTTCTCTTTACCCCTATTTCATCTTCAATTTGCGGCAACTGCTCTTCAAGGCTATATAATTGCTCAACTATCGCTTCTAACGCCTCGTTTAACTCATCAGCTTGCTGTTGACTTTCGGTCTCTTTTTCCAAAGCCGCAATCGAACTTGCCAAGGCTTGCAAGTCTTGGTTTAATTTATCACGACGACGGCCAAGATCAGATAATAGACGTTGCAATTGCTGCTCGCCTGCATTTAACTCGGCACGCTCAGTATTAAGCTTGGCAAGATCCGCCTCTTTGTTTTGGGTAACTGATTGCAAATCTTCATATTGGGTGCGCAGTTCCTCTTCCTCTGCGCTACCATCACTTTGAATATCTTTTAGCTCTTGCTCTTCACTATCAAGGCGGTTGATAAACTGCTTATATTCAGCAATAAGCCCTTTTTCGCGTATAACATCGCGTTGTAATTGCTCTATACGCCGCATTAACTCCGATTGGCGATGGAGGCTTCTTGATTTTTCATCTTCCAGTGCTTGCACTTCCAAAGTAATGCGTTGGTGGCCTGCCCTTGCCTTGGCCATATTATCACGCAATGGCGCCAAAAGAGTTTTATTTTCCGCCTGCTCGCGTGCGAAGCGCATTTGCGCTTCCGCTTCAGAACCAACTTTCAAAGTGGCTTTAGTTAAAGCCGCTTCCATTTCAGCTTCTTGGCTTTTGGCTTGCGACCAGCGCAAATAGAATAGGCCGGCTTCTAACTGCCTTATCTCAGCCGACAAAGTTTTAAAACGATTGGCTTGCCGCGCTTGCCGCTTTAAGCTTTCAATACGGCTACTTACATCGGCAACCACATCATCAAGTCGCTCAAGATTGGTTTCTGCGGCACGCAGACGCAATTCAGCTTCATGGCGGCGGCTATGAAGCCCAGAAATGCCAGCAGCCTCTTCCAACAAAGCGCGCCGTGCTTGCGGCTTTGCTTGGATAAGCTCGCCAACGCGCCCTTGTCCCACCATAGACGGTGAACGTGCACCGGTGGATTGGTCCGCAAATAGCAATTGCACATCTTTAGCACGCACTTCTTTGCCATTAACCCGATAGGTAGAACCTGCACCACGTTCAATGCGGCGAGAAACCTGCAACTCATCGGCATCATTAAAACCGCTTGGTGCGCTATGATCGCTATTATCAAGATATAATGTGACTTCAGCAAAATTTCTTGGTGGGCGTGTATTATTACCAGAAAAAATAACATCATCCATGCCTGAGGCACGCATGTTCTTATAGGAATTTTCACCCATAACCCAGCGCAGCGCCTCGACAAGATTAGATTTGCCACAGCCATTCGGGCCAACAACACCTGTTAGCCCGCCCTCGATGAAAAACTCCATCGGTTCGACAAATGATTTAAATCCAACCAGTCGCAGCTTGCTAAACTGCATATAGCGCACCCACCATGCTTATCCTGCTTACATATTTCTTGTTTGTTTATTTTATAGCTGCTACACTATTTAATAGTAAAATGTAACTTAAATAGTGTGGGTTATTGGCTGTTAACCGTTAAACAAGCAGCTATAAACAAATATTACTCAACAAATTCTAAAATTGCACCATTGGCATATTGTGGATCTATATATATTGTTTGATATGGCGTTTCATGCCAAACAATATTTTGCGCTTCCAATAGCTGCTTTACCTTGCCAAGATTATCAACTACAATAGCAAAACCTGCATAGGCCTGTTGCGGTAAATCATCAAAATTAATATGGCCAAAAATACGGCTTAGCTCATGAGGGGGGAAGAAAACCAACTGCGCTGAATTTTCCCCCGTTGCAAGCTTAAACAGATCACCTTCTTGCACAATACTACTATTTGCAAATAATGAAGCATAAGCCTGTGCGGTATGATAGGCATCTTTAGATGCAATATAAATTTTTCCTAGCGCCTTTGCGCCATTTTCATGCTGCATCAAATGAGGTTGCCAAACTGTATTTTTAGTTTTTTGCTCACATAAAAAGAAAATACCATTGGGGACATGTTTTGGATCGACCGTTACGGTTTCAAAGGCAGCAATATCTTTCTCGCCATTCGCCATAACAACTGGTCTTGAAAAACTTTGTACATCGCCAACATCAATACCAAGCGCTATTAAAGCGTCATGGGCGCGTTGCGCATTGTCAATACGCCCAACAACAGCGTGTAAGCCTTCGCCTTGGCTAGAAAGCTTTCTGCGCTGCAAATCACTTAATGGTGTTTCACTCACCACACCTAGCAGCTCAAAATAATCATGGCTTAGCATAATTGTATAATTGGCAGTTCCCATATGGCTAGAGTGTAAACCACGCGGGCTTAACGTAAAGCCAAGTTTTTTGTAATCTTGCGCAGCCTTTTCGAGATCATTTACAAGAAGATAACAATGATCAATACCTTTAACCGGATGTGTCATACTCAAAAACCCTTTAAACAAGATTGTAATAGCTAACGCCATTATATAGCGTATAGATATTTTTAGTAAAATAAAAATCCCGCCATAAGCAGTGTTATAGCGGGATTTTAAATATTATGCAGAATTATGCTTCTGCTAGCTTTTTACGTAGATATTATTGTGCTTCACCCTTTGGTGCGTCATTCACACCGAGTTCTTGAAGTTTGGAATCTAAAATAGCTGACATTTTGTCAAAGCTTAAACTTCCTTCAATTGGATCACCATTGATAAAAAATGTAGGCGTTGCCTTGACACCAAATTCTTGATTGCCACGTTTTAAATTCGCCTGCAAACCATCAAGCACTTTCTGATCGCTTAAACAGGCTTTGAATTTTTCATCATCAATACCAGCAAGCTTAGCAAGCTGCTTAAGTGGTGTTTCAGCGTCTTTAACAAATGCCCATTCGGCTTGCTTTTCAAACAATAATTGAATGAATGGGAAATAACGATCTTCAGGCACGCAGCGTGCTAACAAGAAACCTGCTGCAGCACGTTCGTCAAAAGCAAATTCGCGAAAAACGATACGTGCTTTACCAGTATTGATATATTTTTCGCGAATTTGTGGCAAAGTATTTACAACAAAATCCGCGCAATGGCTGCAAGTCAACGATGCATATTCAACGATAGTGATTGGCGCATTTTCATCACCCTCAACCATATCCTTCATCGCACCTGGCTTTAGCAATTCTTCAGCAGCGACATGGATTAATGGCTTTTGCGCATGTTGCTGCTCTGTTGCACTTTGTGCAAAAGCAAAACCACTTACACCACCTAAAAAGATAGCTGTTGCAGCAGCAAGTGAAAGGAGATGTTTTTTTGTGTTAATAATGGCCATATGACTTCCCTTTAAATATATTCAAAGCTTGTACCAATAATAATCTAAGCCTTGTAAAACGCAATTTAACTTGCTTGCCTATAGCGTCAAGCACTAGTTGATAAACTAACTGTCAAATAGAACAGGACAATAGAAAGCCATCAACCTAATATGTGTCCCTAACTATTACCCACCTTAGCAGTTTTATTCATTGTGTCACATGCTATTTTATTAAAAAAAATTTAGCAAAAAGAAACTGAAGTACGATTAAGCGCTTATTGTGACTATTTTGCGTTAGCACTCTTTGATAATATGTGGCAGCCAAGCTCTGTGAGGCATTTGCGCAATCGGTCCGAACCAATATCCGCAGTATTTTTTTCCACTTTCGCAATACAAGCCTTGTCAATAATTTTAGGAGGAAGCTGTCTCTTTTTAAAAGACGAAACCGGCTTTTGTTCAATTTTCAAACGATCTATCGCATGAAAGCCAAAGAAAGCATTGACCTTTTGGATAATTTCCATGCTTTGGTGTTGAATGGACATTGCAGAAAAGCCTTCACAAGCTACCAATAGCGTTGCAGGCTCATAAGAATCATATTGGGAAACACGCCGCCGCCAATTAATTTTTAATGGCAAGCAGTTATTTGCTATATCATCGCCAACAATTTGCGACCAGGCCTCAATCAGTTCTATACCAATTCCTGCCCTTTTACGTAATAATGGGTCAATCAAAGGCGATGCAGTATCAGCAAGAGGTGTAAAACCAAACTTTTTATGTTTGTCAGGCTGCACTTTAAAAACCACCTTACTGCATTATAATAAATTAAAAACAAATGACATAACACGACTTACATCTGTTAAAGCCAATATTTCATATCATAAGTAAAAAAATAAGCATAGAATTTTAGTGCAAATGATATTTAAAATTACTCTTTATGGAGAGTAGCAATTGCCGGTTAACAAATGCTGTGCTTTTAAAAAAGCAAATAACATAAGCCAATGTAAAACAAAGAATTAAGTGGTACGCCCAAGGGGAATCGAACCCCTGTTTCCGCCGTGAAAGGGCGGCGTCCTAACCGCTAGACGATGGGCGCCCAAGCAGTGATTGCGCTTATAAACACAGATTTTAAAAACCGCAAGTCGTATTTTAGAAAAAATTCAATTTTTTTACAAAATGTGGATATCTTTTTTAAATTTGCAAAAATTTTGTGCTAAAGCGCCAGATTTCAAGTCAGCATCTGCCATAAGCAGCATTTAAAATAACTTTACTAGAAAATGCGCTCAGCTATTGCAAAATGCGATAGGGCAATAGCTGCTGCCGTTGCAACATTTAGGCTATCGAAATCAGCGGCCATTGGTATTCTTAACGTGTTAAATTGTTGCAATATTTGGTTAGGAAGCCCCTCGCCCTCGGTACCAAATAGCAAAGCAGTCCGCTTTGCCGGCTGACTATTTAATAATTTTTGATGAGATGATGGGCTAAAAGCAAAAACCTCAAAGCCAGCATTTTGCACCCGATCAATGATATTAAAAATATTACCGCTTTTAATATGTGGCACTTTAAGCGCAGCTCCAACCGACACTCGGATGGCCTTGCGATAAAGCGGATCACAACAAGTTTCATCTAAAACAACACCATCAGCTCCAAAGGCCGCGCTATTTCTAAAAATACCACCAATATTATCATGGTTAGAAATACCACATAAAAGCACCAACAAAGATTGTCCTGGTAAATTTTCCATAAATTCATCAAGTATTGCGGGGCGTTTTCGCTTACCTATAGCTAAAATACCGCGATGAAGGTGAAAGCCTGCAATTGCATCAATAACATCTTGGCTTGCCACATAAATTGGACATTGAACTGTGTTGCTTTCTAATAAAGATATAAGCCCGTTTAAACGATTTTGCGCAATAAGAATCGATTGTGCCTCAAAAATCGGTGAGTTTAATAAAACATTTAAGACAACACGCCCCTCAGCAATAAAAAGATCATTGCGACCAACAAGATCCCTTTCTTTGATATTTGTATAGGAGGCGATACGAGCATCACTAGAGCTTTCGATTGCGATATAATTTATTTGCGTCAAATTGCGAATCCTTGGAAATAAAAAACATTACGTAAAACATCACAAACATTTAAGTAAGCCATCAGATAAAATGCGTAATTAATAAAATCGTTTAGTATTCTCATTACCTCGATCTTTATCTTGGACATAATCACGCAAGCGATAGTTGCGCAAAATTGCGATACAACCTTATCTATTTAAAGGCATTATTTTTAAACTACAGCGATAATTCAAAATCCAATATAAGCGATATTAGGTTAATATGTTCAAATTTTCATCCAAATAAATTTTCTGTGGCTTTGAACTACCATCTCTAAATTTAAATTCAGACCAGAGAAAAATAGATCCATTAAAATCAGTTGACATCGCAACATAAACAAACTTAACAAAATTGGGATGCTTTGCTAATTTTTTACAAAATGTTATAAAATCCTCGAACGGCACAATCAAAAATTTACTAATTTCTTCTTTTTCGTCGTATAAAATTTTAAAATCCCCAAACCCGGTGCCAATTCGTTCAATTCTACTTAAAGGTGGTAAAGGTTGATTTAGCTCAAATCGCAATTGAAATCCCTCAATTATACCCTCCATGACCTCAACTTGTCTGCGTTTGAAAAGCTTCTTTAGCTGTTCTTTATATTTTATATTTATCCTTGGCCCTAAATAAACGCGGACTAAGGCATCATCAAAATAATATCGTCGCCCAGTTCCTCCCAAAATAAAGCGCCATTCATCCTCATAAGCCCATTCAAGTCGTTTACGCGACAAACGATCTCCCATAGCATTTTGAAATACATCACCGCCCCCAATTACACTATTCAAACTAATATTGGGTAGTGCATCATTACTATAAGTTACAGCGCGTAGTGTATCCCTCTCAAACCCACCAGCAATTAATTTTTGGGTATCCAACTCAAGACATATGCCGCTAAAACTAGCAGCATAATGGGCCCACATTAGTATGTTATCGGGGCAGGTTGCGAAGGAAATCAATCCCCACTTATCTATAATATCTTGAAATATCTGATAAATATCCGCGCATTTAAAGTTGATAGTCTTATCTAATAGTTCATCACTAGATGAACCAAATTTATAAAAAGCCTCCATAGGATCATTCATCTGATAAAATGATGCACCAAATAAATAACTATTTTGAATGGCTTCAAACCCACGGACAAATAGCTCTAAACTTGCTAATGAACGATATCGAAAAAGTGATTTTGGTATTTCCATATTGCCTCCTCTTATAACAAATATAGAAATTTTCGGTTTGGTTATATTTAGATAGAAACTAAGCCAATTTATATACTAAACAAGAACATAGCATTGTTATACAGCGGCAACAGCCAAAGATTTAAATTACCACCATATTTTGAGCAAGTTTAAAAAGCTGCCGCTATTATGCTTCCTATCAAAATAAATTTTGCGCATAAAAAAACACCTGCTGCGGGAGGAGGTGCAGCAGGTGTTTGAATTGAAAACCGACTGGGAGGAGGAGGAGATGTCGGTCTTCCCAAATTTTCAAGGCTTGGGAGGAGGAGATAAGCCCTGAAAAAATCTCAAACATCAATTTAATGTTTGTATTCCATTTAACAAGCTCTCAACTTATAAGCGAGCGCTTTAATTAAACTTTAATTAACGTGTTGCGCGACGAGCAATTGATGGAATCTCAGCGCGATTAATGCCAAGATCATTAAGCTCACGATTAGAAAGACGGCTTAACTCGTTAACCGTTGTACGGTAACTACGCCAGTTATTGAAAGAGCGTACCAAATTCATTTTTATCACCTAGATATTGTTTATTATGCTTTATTGCTTTGTTAAGTAATATATAGGCCTATCGTTCAAGTTTGAGTAGAGCTAAATTTGCATGGCTGCCCCACCGATTTGGCAAAGATAACGCAGCAAACAAGAAAAACCTCAAGCACCTTAATACAAGTGGAGGTTCAGCGCATAAAACGATCTATCATTTTCCAAAGCGCACCTAAAAAGACGGTTAGATGCGCTTTTTTAGTCACCTAACGAGGCAATAAAGTTGACCCCACAAGGTATTTATCAATTGCGTGGGCAGCTTGGCGTCCTTCACGAATAGCCCAAACCACCAAGGATTGACCACGGCGTACATCACCTGCAGCAAAAAGCTTATCAATACTGGTTTTATAATCGCGGTCATTCGCATTAACCGAACTACTGCCACGGCGGTCAACATTAATATTTAATGCATCACCAAATTCGTCAAGCACGCCTTTTTGGTAAGGACCAGAAAAGCCAATAGCAATGAACGCAAGGTCAGCGCGGATAAAAAACTCGGTTCCAGCAATGGGTTTGCGCTTTTCATCTACATGGCAGCATTTAACATGGGTTAAATTGCCCTCTTCACCAATAAATTCAAGCGTTGCCACCTGAAACTCGCGAATAGCTCCTTCAGACTGGCTAGTTGAGGTGCGCATTTTGGTTGCCCAATAAGGCCACACAGCTAGCTTATCCTCTTTTTCAGGAGGTTGCGGACGAATATCCAACTGCGTTACCTTAACTGCACCTTGGCGAAATGCAGTCCCAACGCAATCTGATGCGGTATCACCACCACCAACAACAACCACATGCATACCGTCAGCGACAATAGCAGGCGATGGCCAGCCAACAGAATCGATATTTTCGCGACCAACACGGCGATTTTGTTGGACTAGATAATTCATAGCATCATGAACGCCATAAAATTCTGAACCTGGAATACCTGCAGGGCGCGGCGTTTCAGAACCACCGCAATAAAGGACCGCATCATATTCATCGAGCAACTCCTTAGCGGGCTTATTGACACCAATATTGACACCGCAATGAAAGGTTACCCCCTCGCCCTTTAATTGATCCAAACGGCGATCAATTAACGTTTTTTCCATCTTGAAATCAGGAATACCATAGCGCAGCAAGCCTCCTGGACGGCTTTCACGCTCATAAACATCAACATTGTGACCAGCGCGAGCCAATTGTTGAGCTGCTGCCATTCCTGATGGACCAGAACCGATAATAGCAACGCTTTTACCTGTCCGCATGGCCGCAGGTTGCGGATCTAAAAAGCCAAGTTCATAAGCCTTATCAGCAAGCGCCTGTTCAATTGTTTTAATATTAACTGGCGCATCTTCCAAATTAAGCGTGCAAGATTCCTCGCATGGAGCGGGGCAAATACGGCCCGTAAATTCTGGAAAATTATTGGTAGTGAGAAGATTGCGGATAGCTTCCTCCCAACGACCATTATAGGTTAGATCATTCCAATCTGGGATCTGGTTATGGACAGGGCAGCCTGTTGGCCCATGACAATAAGGCACGCCACAATCCATACAACGGGCAGCCTGTTTCTTTACTTCATCTGAACTTAATGGAATGGCAAATTCGCGAAAATGGCGAATACGATCCGCCGCTGGTTGATATTTTTGCGACTGGCGGTCAATTTCAAGAAAACCGGTAACTTTTCCCATAATGTTTTATCTTTCTTTAATCTGCATAAGGCGATGGGCTGCGCGATTATTTGCCGCGCAATCCCGTTAAAAGCAGTCTATTCGGCTGCTGTGCCCACACGCAAAATTTCCATTTCTTCCAATGCACGGCGATATTCAACAGGCATAACTTTTACAAATTGGGGTCTAAAAATTTCCCAATTATCCAAAATTTGTTTTGCCCGCGTTGAGCCAGTATAATGGTGATGATTAGCTATCATTTGCATCAAACGCTCTTCGTCATGACGCGTCATATTAGCCGATACATCGACACGCCCCTTATGCATAAGGTCGCCACCGCGATGATGCAGCTTTTCAAGCATATCATCTTCTTCTGGTACTGGTTCTAATTCAACCATCGCCATATTGCAGCGGCGTGAGAAATCTCCAGCCTCGTCAAGCACATAAGCAACGCCGCCCGACATGCCAGCAGCAAAGTTACGCCCTGTTTGGCCAATAACAACCACAACACCGCCAGTCATATATTCACAGCCGTGATCACCAACGCCTTCAACGACAGCAGCAACACCAGAATTGCGCACCGCAAACCGCTCACCAGCAACACCGCGGAAATAGCATTCACCTTCAATGCCGCCATATAGAACTGTATTGCCGACGATGATTGAATCCTCGGCTATGATTTTGGAATCATCTGATGGTCTGATGATAATGCGGCCGCCTGACAAGCCTTTACCCACATAATCATTACCATCGCCAATAAGTTCAAATGTAATACCTTTGGATAAAAACGCACCAAATGATTGCCCAGCCGTGCCAAAAAAACGAGCCGTAATTGTATTATCTGGAAGACCGCGATGACGATAACGCTTTACCAACTCGCCTGAAAGCATAGCACCTGCGGAGCGATCAACATTGCGAATGATCGTTTCAATTTCGACCTTTTCGCGCCGTTCCAATGCAGGCTCGGCAAGCTTGATTAATTTACGGTCAAGAACATCATCAATCGGATGGTGCTGCAATTGCGTATGATAAGTATCTTCTTTCTTAGCTTCTGGCATATGGAACATTTTGGAAAAATCTAAGCCTTTAGCCTTCCAATGATCCACTAATGCTGTTTTATCCAATAGATCAGACTGGCCAATAATATCATCTAAATGACGATACCCCATCGCAGCCAAGAAACCCCGTACTTCTTCAGCCAAGAAAAAGAAAAAGTTAATCACATGTTCAGGCGTGCCCTTAAAGCGCTTACGCAAAACCGGATCTTGGGTAGCAACACCAACTGGGCAGGTATTTAAATGGCACTTACGCATCATGACGCAACCAGCAGCGATAAGTGGCGCAGTAGCAAAACCAAATTCGTCAGCACCAAGCAAAGCACCAATAATCACATCGCGCCCCGTACGCAAACCACCATCAACTTGCAAAGCAATGCGTGAACGAAGACCGTTTAAAATAAGGGTTTGCTGCGTTTCAGCAAGACCAATTTCCCAAGGGCTACCAGCATGCTTAAGTGATGTTAATGGTGCAGCACCAGTACCACCATCATAGCCAGACACAGTAATATGATCCGCTCTTGCCTTAGCAACACCAGCAGCAACCGTACCAACCCCAACTTCAGACACCAATTTTACTGAAATATCAGCCGCAGGATTAACATTTTTCACGTCATAAATAAGCTGTGCCAAATCTTCAATCGAATAAATATCATGATGCGGCGGCGGCGAAATAAGACCTACGCGCGGGGTCGAGTGGCGGGTTTTAGCAATGGTTGCATCAACCTTATGGCCGGGAAGCTGCCCGCCCTCGCCCGGCTTTGCACCTTGCGCTACCTTAATCTGGATCATATCAGCATTAACAAGATATTCCGTCGTCACACCAAAGCGGCCAGATGCCACCTGCTTGATTGCAGAACGCTCAGGATTTGGCGTACCATCAGGCAATGGATAAAGCCGATCTGGTTCCTCGCCGCCCTCGCCAGTATTAGACTTGGCGCCAATGCGGTTCATGGCAATGGCAAGAGTAGTATGGGCTTCACGCGAAATAGAGCCAAAGGACATTGCACCGGTTGAAAAGCGTTTTACAATATCAATTGCAGGCTCAACCTCATCAAGAGCAACAGGTTCTAAACCGCGCTCGCTTGCAAGCTTAATATGGAAAAGACCGCGAATATTTCTGTTTCTTGCGCTTTCACCATCAATACGCTCGCAATAGGCTTTAAACAATTCTGGGCTAGTTGTGCGCACAGAGTGCTGCAATTCGGCAATTGCATCGGGTGTCCATGCATGTTCTTCACCGCGCATACGGTAAACATATTCACCGCCCACATCGAGAAAATTCTTCAATACTGGGTCATTGCCAAATGCTCCCTTATGGCGAAGCGCGCTTTCTTGGGCAACTTCCCCAAGATCAATGCCTTCAATAGTCGTTGCCGTACCAGTGAAAAAACGATCAACAAAGGATTGCTTTAGGCCAATTGCATCAAAAATTTGTGCACCACAATAGGATTGATAGGTAGAAATGCCCATTTTTGACATAACTTTAAGCATGCCCTTACCAATAGACTTAATAAAACGATAAACAACTTCATCATCGCTTACTTCTACTGGAAATTCACCGCGCCGATACATATCAATGAGTGTATCAAAAGCGAGGTAAGGATTAATTGCTTCAGCACCAAACCCCGCAAGACAGCAAAAATGATGAATTTCGCGCGGTTCACCCGATTCAACCACTAAACCAACCGAGGTACGTAAACCGCGGCGGATAAGATGATGATGCACCGATGCCGTTGCGAGCAGTGCTGGAATAGGAATACGATCTGGCCCAACTTGGCGATCAGAAAGAATAATGATGTTATAGCCACCATGCACCGCAGCCTCGGCACGTTCACAAAGGCGGCTAACTGCACCCTCCATGCCATTTGCACCTTCTTCAGCCGCATAGGTCATATCAAGTGTTTTGGTATCAAAACGGTCTTCCGTTTGGCCAATAGCGCGAATTTTTTCCAAATCACCATTGGTCAAGATAGGCTGGCGCACTTCTAAACGCTTGCGGCGCGATGTGCCAACAAGATCAAAAATATTAGGACGCGGCCCAATGAAAGACACAAGGCTCATCACCAATTCTTCACGGATTGGATCAATTGGCGGATTGGTCACTTGGGCAAAGTTTTGCTTAAAATAAGTATAAAGCAATTTTGACTTTTCCGACATGGCCGAAATTGGCGTATCGGTTCCCATTGAACCAACAGCTTCTTGCCCCGTGGTTGCCATAGGCGACAATAATAGCTTGGTGTCCTCTTGCGTATAACCAAAAACCTGCTGGCGGTTAAGCAATGTCACATCTTTGCGCAGCGAGCGCGGCTCAACCGGACTTAGCTCTTCCAAAATAAGCTGCGTGTTATCCAACCACTTTTGATAGGGGTGACGTGTTGCAATTTCAGACTTTACTTCCTCATCAGAAATGATGCGGCCTTCTTCAAGATCAAGCAGCAACATGCGACCAGGCTGCAAACGCCATTTGCGCACGACTTTTTCCTCAGCTACTGGCAGCACTCCAGCTTCAGAAGCGGCAATGACAAAATCATCATCGGTGACAATATAGCGCGCTGGGCGCAAACCATTACGATCAAGGGTGGCACCAATTTGGCGACCATCGGTAAAAATAACCGCAGCAGGTCCGTCCCAAGGTTCCATTAACGCCGCATGATATTCATAAAATGCGCGCCGTTCATCCCCCATAAGTGCATTGCCAGCCCAAGCTTCTGGCACTAACATCATCATGGCATGAGCAACGGAATAGCCACCTTGCACCAAAAACTCTAAGGCATTATCAAAACAAGCAGTATCGGATTGACCTTCATAAGAAATTGGCCAAAGCTTAGAAATATCATTGCCAAATAATTCTGAATCAACCGATGCTTGGCGCGCCGCCATCCAGTTAACATTGCCGCGCACAGTATTAATTTCACCATTATGGGCAACCATACGGAAAGGGTGCGCAAGCTTCCAAGATGGAAAAGTATTGGTTGAAAAGCGTTGGTGCACTAAGGCCAAGGCACTTTCAAAACGCTTATCTTTCAAATCCTTATAATAAGCACCAACTTGATAGGCAAGGAACATGCCTTTATAAACAATGGTACGAGATGAAAGCGAAGCGATATAAAAACCATCATCGCGCCCTTCTGTCTCGTCAAAAATGCGGTTTGAAATAACTTTACGCAAAACAAATAGACGGCGTTCAAAATCATCCTGGGTGGTTAAATTGGCATTGCGACCAATGAAAACCTGACGATGAACTGGCTCAGTCGCAACAATTGCGGCGGCTTTAGATAGGGATGCGTTATCAACCGGCACATCACGAAACGCAATAAATTGCTGCCCTTCAGCAGTAATCACTTCACGAATGATATTTTCAATATGGGCGCGCATGGCTGCATCTTGCGGCATAAAAATATGACCGACACCATATTGCCCCACTTCCGGCAGGGTTACATCTTGCAGCGCCATTTCCTCACGAAAAAAGCGGTCTGGTATTTGCACCAATATGCCAGCACCATCGCCCATTAATGGGTCAGCACCAACTGCGCCACGATGGGTCAAATTTTCAAGAATAAACAACCCATCTTCAATAATCTTATGGCTTTTTTGGTTCTTTAAATGGGCAATAAAACCCACACCGCACGCATCGCGCTCATTAATCGGATTATAAAGACCTTGCGCATCAGGAAAACCGAAAGGCTTCGTAGTTTTTTTTTGTGCTGTTTTGGCTAAAACAGAACTGGAAAAACCATTTGAAGAGGATGGCGTAAACTGCGTCATCGTGAAGCCTTTCTTTAAACATGTTCCTATTTTTTAAAATTCAAAGGAACGGATTATTCATATGCTTGCTTTTCATAAAAATAGTGGCTTAAACTTATTGCTTTGCTGAATTTTCTTTACAATTCAAAAAGATAAAATACTCGCCCCCAAGTGCCAATTGCTCTTATCAAATATGCTTCTTGTCACTTATGACAGCAATGCTGTCCTATTAATGACAGAAAAATTAGAACTCTTCAAGTACTTAATGAAAACTATTTATGCAAATTGGGTAATTTTATTGCTTAAAAGGCGGGCATTTATTGCAAAAAAAATCATCATATTTTCGAAGACCGTCTATTATTTATGCGATTAGCGCGCATTTTTGACGGCACGGTGCAAATTTCGCTCACATTTTGATTGTTTAATGATGAGTTTTTAGAAAAGTTGCACAAATTATAAGCAGTACAAATTTTAGTCATTGCAGTAATTTTTTTATGCAACATGTGGAAAAAAGCATCTTTTGATCAAAAAATTAGCATAAATCAATTGAAAATCGGCTTATGTGCTTAAAAATTTGATTGTTTGTTGCAAATATAATTATTGAACACTGCAAACGCAAAAGCAGATTGATTAGAATTCTGATTGCGCACAAACAACAACAATAATGCCGTAGCCATGCACCTATAATATCTTTTTAAAAACGGTTTTATTTTCTTTTCAAAAATGCTTTGATATCGTCCAAAAACTGCTCAAAACTTAAACCAAGATCATATTTTGTTGTAAATATGATATTTTCCTCATTAATCACGTCGTCAATACAATTTTGGTCAATACTCCATCCCTGCATTTGCAAAGTATAACCATAATACAAATTATTACCCTTATTAAAAAATCCGGCGACGTATTCGTCAAAAAGCTGAAAGACAAAAAAATTGTCTGAATGGCTATCAATCTTATTTAACCAATAGTTCAAAAGCATGTCAAACCGATCGGCAAGCGGAATATAATGCTTACATTTTTCTTCATAATCAAAAAATATATCAAAAAAATAGCTATCTGCAATAATTTTAATCGGCTTATCGAGTAATATTTCGACACTTATATCATCGTGATAATTCTTAAGTGGATCAACATCGAATTTAAACAACTTGCCACTCCTTTTCTCATAAAAGACGATTACAAAACCATTGATTACAAATTACGTGTTTGAAAAGCGCGTTTCAAGCAGATCAACTTCACGAATAAATTTATCAACTGCTTCTTCAGATAATTGATGGCGGCGGCCATAATTATAATAGACCTCACGTTCTGCTTTCAATGCAACAAGGCGTAATTTTCGCTCAATTTCAGCAGCATGCAAATTAGCATTCACTTGTTCATCGGTTGCGGAAAGTTCTGCCAAGCGGTCACGATACCCCTCCATCACTCGCGATCCAGCAAGCGTATAAAGATCGGCATCATTGCGCCCTTCACTCATGCTATGAACGGCTTGTTCAACCGCTTTAATGGCTGCTTCTGCCGCACTAGAGCGCGCCTTTTCTTCTTCTTTTTGATGGGATGGCTCAGGTGGCAATTCGATATTATTCAATAAATAAGGCAAGCTGATACTTGCAACAATTAAAGATAATAAAATAACGCCGGCTGCTAGAAAAATGGCTAGTTCACGACCGGGAAATGGGGAATTATCTGGCACGAACAAAGGAAATGTTAAAACACCCGCAAGGGTAACCGTTCCACGAACACCCGCAAGAGATGTTGCAGTAATCAAACGCCAACCCGGTGCATAAGGCTTTAATCCCTTTTTATGGGCGCGCGCCAAGGTAAATTTTAGGGAAATCCAAACCCAGATAAAACGTAAAATCGCCAAAGTTGCGTTAATTGCCACTACATAGAAAAGCAACCAAAGCGGATTTTCATGCCCAGCTTGCTCAACAACAGAATGAGCACTGGCAATAATTTGTGGCAGTTGCTCGCCAAGCAATACAAAAATAATACCATTTGCGGTAAACTGGACAGTATTCCAAACCGCGTTTCGTTGTATGCGAATAGCTGCAAGGTTTTTCAACTTATCTTCGGTAAAACTCATTGAAATACCAGCAGCAACGGCGGACAAAATACCCGATGTATGGGCCTCTTCTGCCAATAAATACGCTGCAAAGGGAATAAGCAAGCTAACCAACACATTGGAACCTGCTTCATCGCCAAATTTTCGTGTCCAAAAACTTGTTAGTTTTGTAATAATAAAGGTGGTTGCAACACCAATTACTAAGCCACCAACAGCCGTCCATAAAAAAGTTGATATAACAACCGTAATTGAAAAAAGGCCATACATTGCTGCGTCTAGCGCAAAGCGCATGCTAACAAGACCTGATGCATCATTTAAAAGCGATTCACCTTCCAAAATATGCATGAGACGTTTTGGCACTGCTACACGTTTTGCAATGGCTGAAACAGCTACTGGATCGGTTGGGGAAATAACCGCCGCCAATGCAAAGCTTACCGCCAATGGCATTGTTGGAATAAGCCAATAGATAAAAAAGCCCGCGCCAATAACAGTTGCAACCACCAAGCCAAGTGCCAAGGCTAAAATTGTCCATTTATCACGCTGCAAACCTTCCTTGGGAATGCGCCAACCATCAAGAAACAATAAAGGCGGTAGAAACAAAAACATGAACAATTCAGGTCTTAACTTAACGCCAAGATCTGCAACGCTGGCGATAAAAAAACCAACAGCAATTTGAATAAGTGGGATGGGAATCGGAATGGGGGAAGCGCGCGAAATACCACTGCTTAACACGACCGCAACAAGAAGAATAAGAACAATAAAGACAGATTCCACAACTAAACCCCAATATGCAACACTTTAATCCAGCCTAAAGACTCAAATTTAAAAAAGCTATAAATCATCTAATAAATAGAGACAAATGTGATTTAGCAAAAACTTGAATCATTCTTGTGTCAGCAATAGGGCTATAATCATCTATATTTTATGACTACTCAATCACAGTTTCTTGAATACCAGCTGAGTATTTCTAAATGTGAATGACACTGAATAGTTTAGTATTTCAAAAAATTTCTTCTTCTCTTTCTTCCCATCCTTCAGCTAGCGGTACACAATAGTTTTCTTCATTATCATACCAATCAAGTTCATAATTGCTGGCAATAACTTGGTCTTTGATTTGATCAAATACAATAATATATGGAACGTTAATTGATATATTTACATCATCTAAACGGCATAAAAATTTATTTGCTAAATAGGTATCTCCATATCCAAATAATGCCATATAATAACTAAAATATTGTTCTACATCATCCTTTAAAACATTTTTTCCATAAACATATAAAACATCGCGGAAGTCTTGCTTAATTGAAATTTCAGGTACCGATTTATCAAAATCATTTTGACTAAGAAATAGCGTTCTTTTTATATTATCTTTATCCAAAATTACGAAATAATTAGAATATGGAACTGCACCAGGTATAATATCAGTGCATAAATCTTGAACCTTTTTTATAATTTCCTCGAGAGGATTTTTCGTTAAAATTAATAAATCTTTAGTCATTAATTTTGCCTCTTTTAATTTACCAAGCGGAGCAAAAATTATTAATATTTTATGACTACTCAATCAAAGATTTGTTAAATATAAATAATTTACAAGAAAAAACAGTAAATGGGTTTAATCTATGAAGCAACCGACAAAAAACAGTTTATCATTGTAATGTTGACTTATCTACTAATTGGGCCATTTTTTGGGGCGCTACCTTATTTTGTTGTTTTCTTCATATTCGGCATTATAAAAAGCGAAACACTTTATTCGTTGATTAATCCCGATTTTTATATTGATTTTATTAAGCCTCTAATAATAATTATAATTTACGCTTATCTATTAGGCTTGCCTGCGGCAATGCTGCAAAGCTTATACAGTTGTTGGCACCTAAAACACCATACTGCACCCAAAAATCCAACAAAATTCCTATTAGTCGTTATAAGCTCATTCATCATCTCAATGAGCATTATTACATATTTTACGTATAGCGAGACGACAATAGCAATGCTTTTATTACGCAGCATTTTAATGACTTTCCCGTATACGTTATCATCTTTGCTAGCTATTTACCTATGCAATAAAACCATAGGGTGCATAATAAGAAAAAAGCCTAGCAATTAGTTAATCATTTGAGTTGCAAACGCGCTTCTTGTTGGACACGGCCAACCATAGAGCGCAATCCATTTGAGCGTTGCGGCGTTAAATTTTCATCCAAGCCCAATTTTTTCAATAATGCTTCAGCATCGATTTCTAAAATTTCTGAAGCCTTATGGCCGGAATATAACGCCAATAAAATATAAACAAGGCCACGCACAATATGCGCATCGGAATCGCCGATAAAATACATGACTGGATCATTTTCACCGTCAACCTTATAGTCTAGCCAAACTTGGCTAACACAACCAGGAACCTTATGAACATCATCACGCGATGTTTCTGGATAGGGTGATAATTCATGACCAAGTTCAATGACATAACGATAACGATCCTCCCAATCTGTTAGGAATGAAAAGTTTTCAATAATTTCATCAATTGTCTCGGTCATTTTCACTTCTTTCGCTTTTTACGCGCTTACTGTTATGCTTGCTCACAAGCTATCATCTTACTAACACTTCGCGGCGCTTATTCATATTACGCAGCCGGTGCATCATATATATGCAAATCAAAAAATTAAACAATCTTTTAGCTCTATGATATGATCATTATGCTCATTACCAAAAACGCTTAAACCATAATGGCAATCCTAACAAAGACATAAATACAGCCATTTCATTTGAAACTACAAACCATCAACACATAAATATTGCTTATTGTTGATTATGTTATTCAAATAGGCTAAAAACCTATCTAGAAATAAAAGAAAATGTTGCCGTATCTCTAAAAAATTATTTTTAATAAAATCAAGCTTAATATCTTGAAAAGCAGGTAAATAATTTTCGCTTAATTGTTTAGAAAAACAATCATTAGATTGCCACATGGATTTTAATATCACCATATCATCAACAATATCGGCAACCTCGTCTCCATTAAATAGCGTTTGCCCAACGGGACCATAATTTTTATATTTTTCATATTTGAAAAAACAATTTTCTATAAAGCCAAAAGCAATACAATTTATTGCAATACCATTTTCAAGAACAAGCTTGTCTGTTAAATAATCAGAACGTACTTTGCCATATGAGCAGGGAAAAATCCAATATCGATCTCCCTGCCTGCCAGCAACTATATTACAAAAATCAAATAATTTCTTAAAATCCATAAATTAAACCTTCCCTAAATAGAATAATTTTATCAACAGAATTAATATCTATATTAAATAAAAAAAGAGAGAGATTTGCATATGTATTATTATATTGACTATGCGCAACGTAGCTGTAAATTTGCCAATCTCACTTTAGCAAGCCTTATTATTAGATATAGAAAATTTACATCAATTAAGCAGAAAAATACTGTCCCTAGAATACAAAAATTAATAAAGCTTGTTCCATCATACCGCAGCTAACAATAGCCCTATTTTCGGCAACAAGTTATATTTTATAAGGGAGGAAATTGGGTGCAAACCCATTTTGATTTTAATATGTCAAATAAGCAAGCCACGCTGATTATTGATGCGAAACAAATAGTTGATTCACCATTTAACGGTATTTACCCCTTAAACTCTCATTTTATTTTTTTTATATATTACATTAATATAGCAATGGCAGGAACTTACCTTATCAAAGGCTTTGAAATTAATAAAAATCATGAAGAAGTTGAAAATTATGATATATGGTTTAAGTGCGTTGAGGAAATTAATGGCACGCCAACTCTCAATGGAATTGACTATATTAAAGTTCAAAAATTTGAAGAACATATTATAGTAAAGCTCGCCAATAAGGATACTAGCCTAACCATAAAATGTCTATCAGCTTCTATTTATAAAAGCTTTCAGAGTGTAACTAGTTTTTATCCATATTTAGATCCCGTCCCAATGCCTGCATATCAAGACTATCCTGAATATTTGCAAAAAAGACTTATTGAAATAAATGAGACTATTGCGCGCTGCGAAACATTTAAAAATAATGATCCTTTAAATATTTATGAAATATCAACCCTAGCGCGTGAAGAAATTTTAGAAAAATTAGATTTCCATAAAAAATTGAAGAAATATAAAACACGATATGATCGGTATATTATAAAAGAATAATTTTAATTTTGATTATATCGTTATAAAAATATAGTCGAAAAACACGCTACAAAAGAAAAAGATATGAAATATAATTTAAGCAATATTGACAGCGACGAGTTAGACGAGATTATATTTAAAGGCGCGATCTTAAATGGCTTAAAATGTCCGGAAGATGACTTAAGCTATTCGATGGATGACGCACAAACCATCTTCTTAATGATGATTGTAAGAACATCTTATTTGTTTCCCAAAGATCTATTGGCATATATTGATGTTATAATAAAATATCACTTAGGCGAAATAAGCGATGAGGTAAGAATAGAAAAACGTAAACAACTTGATAGGTCTTTTAACCTCAATCAAATGCCAGAGCCTCTTTATATGCGTTATATGGCTATATATCAGCAATTTTTTACAACAAAAGAAACAATTCAAAGCGGACTTACAGATCAATACGTACATGTAGATGACTACCTCGATTACTTCAAAGAAATAGAAGATAATATCTGCCTTGATTTAAATGAAATTTGCTTTTCATATTATAATGACAAGAAAAATAAGGCCAATACATTTCAAAAACTTAAGCCATTGATATCGACATGATATTTAATCAACAAGAGAAGATATATGACAAAGGATATCCAGATATTTAAAACGGCTTTACGGCAATCGACCCAAGATTTCCTTGCTATTAATGACCTCCCTCCTCAACACATAAGCGACAAATTTCGATCATTCGATGATGACGATACTCAGGAAAACGCCGAAAAATCGACGACTTATAGTGCTGGCAATATTTTAGGGAGAAATCCACTTGGTTATGTCATTCATTTACTGGATTTAGGCATTGTATCACTGCCCACAGCTCCCCATTGCGCGATAACTATTGCAGATAATCAGATCGTCGAGCTAATGGCACAATTTTCTTTATTGGGCTTAAGCTTTGATGACGTTAAGATCCTAGCCCAAACTATCAATAATTCGTTTCATGACGCTGGCTATGTTTTTAAAACAGGTCAAACGGATATGACACAAGCGAGCTTTTTAATTGATGGACCTACTGTTACCCTTACCTATGGCGAATGGCAGATAAAAGGTAAAGAAGACCAACTTCGCTATCGATTGCAAATTAGTGAATGCAATCGCTTCAACAGCCCACAAAAATACGTCCCAGTTTTTAGAGCAACAGTCGTAACGGAAAAAATGCGCAAGACCATTGAAATGCGAAAAGCCTACCTTTCAATGAAATAAATTGAGATCTACACCGCGTACAAAAATGGAAATTTCTATAAGAGCAGAAATCTAACGAATAGCCAAAAGGCTGCGCAAGATGACTATTGGGAAGCTTTTGATTATTTAAAAAACAATCTGATGGTTTTGATTTTAGCACGCCACATTATTTAACAAATCCATCATATGGAATAATATTAGTAGCTCATAGATCTTGGAAAAAAGAATTAAAAATCAAATTAGCCAAGTTATTCATTTCATTTGTTCACTGCGACTATTTTTTATAAGGCAATTTATAAAAATTATGAGCCCCAAACTACTTTCCTATATCATATTTGAACACGTAAAAGAAAACCCAATAGATTTAGACCTTTTACAGTATTACTTTAGAGCCGCTATCTATGAAAAATTTGGGCATGGCGGCAATTTATTAGGATATTTAAAAGCAATGATAAAACTGCTACTATTTTAAATAACCTATACAGAGTGAAGGTTAAACATCCTTTGAATATCAAAACGGATCAAGGAAATTTTAATGACGAAGATTTTATTTGATATAAAACCATTGGAACCAATAACAACACAGGACAAGGTCATATTTTCTAACCAATATATTAATCAAGAATTATATAAAACAAAAGGTGAGGAAGTCGCAGCAATTTATGACATATGCCGATATTTAGAACGTCAAAAAAAGTGCTTATTTTACTCGCCTTTTGAAAACGATGAATTCTATTATCCAGGGACAGCTTTAGACTTTTTTGTTCTTGATAGTTATGATGAAATTAATAAGATTATTTCAAAGGAAAATTTTTCTTACAATTTAGAATTAGCTGAAACGGATGAAAATTGTCGTTTTAATTTTAGCTATAATGGCGATAAAGTAACTGTATTGAAAACGGAATTATTTGAGCCTGATAAATTTTTATATTCTGTTGATTACACCTATGAAGAATTTTATCATATGATGAAAAAAATTTATAATTATTTATATGGTGTTGCAGAGGTTTTATTGCCTACAATCTATTTTGATATGGTTGTAAATGCCAATTTTTTAAGAAAATTGCCATAAAATTGTTTTTAATATCGCTTATTCAAGCATTTATTGTTTTATCGCAAAACATTTGAAACACAAAAGGGAGCATTACGCCTCCTTTCATTAATTATTAAAAATCATATCAATTTAAATGCCAGCGCCTTCTTCAAAGTCATTTTGCCCTGTTTTAGTATGATCATCAATAACCAGTCGTAAAAATGGGCGAAATAGAAAATCAACGGCAAAAATTGCGCAAGCAGCCAATGCTGGTGCACCAAAAGCCAAAGGAATAGCTGCAAGCACCAGCGAAGCAATTGCACGCAGCAAAATAATTGCAGGTGCTTTACTGAGTGGCGCATTTAGCCAAATTTGTGCTAGATGATATAAGGTAGGTGTACCTGTCGCCTTTTCAGTTTCATCATTTGAAAACTTATAATCAAAGCAATTGCGCACAACGCCAAGGGCGACAGTTTCATTGCTTATCGCATCTATCAAAATGAAAGATCCAAGCCCCCTATTATCATTATAAGGCGTTGCCACCACTGGCTTTTCAACCGTGATATAAATATGGCCAATTTCGTTCATTTGCAGCGATTGGCTAGGGCTACCCTTATAGCTATAAATATCAAATTTTTGCTCAATAGTGTCTGCGGTTGCTGGTGTTATATTGCTGGCAAGTTTTAAAATCAACCGCCGACCATTTTCCAATGGTGTTTCACTCATCCATAGGATTTCACCCTTAAGCGTTTTAGACGGGCGGATGGGATCATCTTGGCGCACCAATACGTCACCGCGCGAACTGTCAATCTCGTCTTCAAGCGTAACAGTTATTGCATCGCCATTTATGGCTTGGGTTACATAGCCTGATGGAGCGATAATTTCCTTAACGCGGCTTTTACGACCACTTGGCAAGGACTTTACCTCATCACCGACATTTAAAACACCGCTGCTTAACGTGCCGCAAAACCCACGAAAATCAAGATTGGGGCGATTAACCCATTGAATGGGCAAACGCGGCGGCTCATCAAAATTAATATTTGATGTCGATGGCGTGATATCTTCCAAATAATCAAGCAGCGTTGGCCCTTGATACCAGCTGAGCTTATCATCCTTTTGGGTGACATTAACGCCAAGTTTGGCACTCATTGGAATAAAGATAATATCTTGAAAATTCAAACTTGGCAGCAATGCCCGATAGTCTTTTTCTATGCGTTGAAATGTTTCTTCATCATAATCAACGAGATCCATTTTATTAACCGCAACAATAACCGAGCGGATGCCAACCATTGAGGTTATAAAGGAATGGCGTTTGGTTTGTGGCAATATGCCTTTTCGCGCATCCACCAAAATAATAGCAAGATCCGCACTTGATGCGCCCGTTGCCATGTTACGGGTATATTCTTCATGGCCGGGTGTATCAGCAATAATGAAGGAACGCTTGGGCGTTGAAAAATAGCGATAAGCTACATCAATAGTAATGCCCTGCTCGCGCTCGGCAGCAAGACCATCAACCAAAAGTGCAAAATCTAACACATCGTCCTTATTGCCAAATTTGCGCGAGTCTTGCTCCAATGTTTCAAGCTGGTCATCAAAAATGGCGCCAGCATCGTGTAAAATCCGCCCAATCAAGGTGGATTTCCCATCATCGACCGAACCGCAGGTAATAAAGCGCAATAGCGAGCGTTGTTGCGGCATTTGCTCTGGCAAAGAAACATCAAGCGATGACTTTAAAACCTCATCAGATGGTGAAACTTCATCAGAAGGTGAATGATCTATTTTCAAAGCAGCCGACATCAAAAATACCCCTCTTGCTTTTTTTGTTCCATGGAAGCATTGCCATCCTTATCAATCGCGCGGCCTTGCCGTTCTGATGTGCGAGATAGGCGCATTTCTTCGCGAATATCATCTAGATTTGCAGCAGTTGATTGTATGGCACCCGTTAATGGATAGCAGCCAAGGGTGCGAAAGCGCACCGATAATTGCTCAATCTTTTCACCAGCGTGTAAAACCATGCGTTCATCATCACGCATGATAAGCATGCCATCACGCTGCACAATAGGACGAGGTTTGGCAAAATAAAGCGGCACTACCGGTATATTTTCCAAAGCAATATAATCCCAAATATCTTTTTCAGTCCAATTCGATAGTGGAAATACCCGGAAACTTTCACCACTATTTTTGCGCGTATTAAATAATGACCAAGGCTCTGGCCGTTGTTTTTTTGGATCCCAGCGGTGTTCGCTTGAGCGCAGCGAGAAAACCCGTTCCTTTGCTCTGCTCTTTTCCTCATCTCGCCTTGCACCACCAAAGGCGGCATCAAATTTATACTTGTCCAATGCCTGCTTTAAGCCTGCTGTTTTCATTACATCGGTATGGATGCGTGAACCTGAATCAAAAGGATTAATTCCTGCCTTGATGCCTTCTTCATTTTTGTGAACGATAAGGTTTAAACCAAGACGCTTTACCGTTTCATCGCGAAACTCGATCATCTCCCGAAATTTCCACCCTGTATCCACATGCAGCAATGGAAATGGCGGAATACCAGGGTAAAAGGCTTTCATCGCAAGATGAAGCATAACCGCAGAGTCCTTACCAATGGAATAGAGCATTACCGGATTATCAGCTGTTGCTGCAACTTCACGGATGATATAAATGGCTTCCGATTCAAGGCGTTGCAAATGACTTTGAGAAGCATGGTTTTTATTTGGGGTTTGCGGCTTGCCGCTTTGTTCTAAATACATTGTCAAACTTTCTCAAAAGCTGCTTGGGCTTGATTGGTCTTTTTTGCGGACAAGGAATGGCTATTTTGCACATGTAAGCCACATTCGCGGGCAGTTTCAGTTTCCCACCACCAACGGCCGGCACGCTCCTCCTCTCCAGCGCGTATGGCGCGGGTACATGGCGCGCAGCCAATAGATAAAAAGCCTTCCTTGTGTAGGATATTAATCGGAATGTCATTTTGCTGGGCAATCATTACAAGCTCGTTGCGGCTCATGTCATAAAGCGGATTTGCTTTAATAAGATTGTAACCACTATCAAAGGATACAAATGCCAAATCATGACGTGCAGCAGATTGGTCACCTCGCAAACCGGTCACCCAAAGTTGCTGCCCGATTAATGCGCGGCCTAAAGGCTCGATTTTTCGGGTAAAGCAGCACTGTTTGCGCATATCAGGCGAAAAATAAAAACCATTAATGCCCTGATCATCAATTAATGCTTCTAGCCCCTCACTTTGGGGGTACTTTGCTTTAATTCTAATACCGTATTTTTCTTCTGTTTCCTGCCAAAGACTATAGGTTTGAGGAAACAAGCGCCCCGTATCCAAGGTAACAATACTTATAGCAAGGCGGTTTTGTGCAATAAAATGAGTAAGAACTTGATCCTCAAGGCCAAAACTGGTGGTAAAAACACAGCCCTTAGGAAAAGATTTAGTTACGGCTTCAAGGCGTTCAAGCACGGTTAAACGCGCGAATTTGCCATTAAGTTCACCTGCAATATTGGTTAAATATTCCGTCATGTCCAACCCCGCAATCAAAATAGCAAAATGCACTTCTTCGCCGATTACAGGAATTTAAACTTATTCTAGTTATTTTGCGCCGATAGGGTTTTTAAAAAATGCCACACAACCGAAACAAATTTTTACATTCATTGCATTTGAGATAAATTTTATCTGCATGCAACGATAGCCGCAAATTTTGGCTCATTTTGCGGAAAAGCATGGCTAGCGATTAAGGCAATAACAGGCATTATACCCAATATTTACCAGTAACAGATAATAAAAGACTGGAAATAGACTATTGGAATTGGCAAAACCATTTTCAATCTTTGTCTATTTCCAGCCTTAATTGACTTTTAAACTAACTTTATTTCATCACCACTCTTAATAGAGCGACGGGCGATCATAATAGCCCCTATCATCATCACGGTAAACTGGCCGTTGGTTTTGTGGCCTTGGCCGTGGTGGGTTATAATTTGGGCGGTTATATTGCGGCCGCGCATTTGGATTATAAACTGGCCTATCATAACCCTGACCATTTGGTCCTTGATTATTTGGTCTTGTGTCTAAGGGATAACCATGGCTATCTTGCGGTGGCATAGGACGCGGTGGATGCGGTCTATCATATTGAGGCGGCATTGGACGCTGCGGATAAGAATTATCATATTGAGGACGATCATATTGTGGAGGCATAGGGCGCGGTGGATGCGGCCTATCATATTGCGGCTCAGATGGCCCTGGCACAACAATCGGCCGGTCATTTTGCGGCGGCATAGGGCGCTGTGGACGGTTGCCACCTGGTGGTGGTGCAGGCTGCACAGGGCGCACTGGATATTGATTTTGTGCAGGTGGTGTTGGTGCTACTGGCGGCGCTGGTGGCAATGGAGCAACAGCTGTTGGTGGATCAGTATAAATTGTCATTTTTGCATAACTAACCGATGGCATTATTAATGCCGTTCCAAGCAATGTCAAAAAAAGTGCCGAAATCTTATTCATAAAAGTAACCTCATATCATTGCTTAAAAGATAGCCCATTAATCTGAACTGTTGCTGAACAGCTTACCGCTGCAATATTTACATAGTAATCAACAAAGCGCAAAACTAAGGCCAGCATAGGCCCTATCAATTCAACAATTATTAATGACCGTTTAAACCGATTGAACATAAAATATCACTAAACGACCCAATGCTAGTTTTGCTCAAGCCGAAGCGTCAGCACCGAAAATCCTACAATTATAAGCCCAAAAACAAAATATTCGGTAATATATTGTAATAATTTTGAATTTAACTTGACAGCCCTTGCTGTTGGCATGCTATGAAATAAAAATAATTAGTTATGCGGTTCGCAATAAAAGGTAAAAACAATGGCAGAACGGGCGCAACATCTTCAAGATTTATTTTTGAATGCCGTAAGAAAGCAAAAAATTTCATTGACAATTTTCTTGGTAAATGGCGTCAAGCTTACCGGTATTGTCACTTCCTTTGATAATTTCTGCGTATTATTGCGCAGAGATGGTCATTCGCAATTGGTTTATAAGCATGCTATTTCAACAATCATGCCAAGCCAACCAGTGCAAATGTTTGAAAATGAAGAAGATTAATTCTTCGACATGCAATATTTTTTGATAAAATGCCGGCTATACAGCTGGCATTTTTGTTTAAAGGCATTAAATCTAATAAGCCAATAAAAACAGTACCTAACCAGATTATAAAATTGTAATGTCACACAAAAATTCCAATTTAATTTAAATTATTTGCCCCTATTGCAGAACAATAGTGGAACATATATGATATGTTCACTATTTGTGCCAATGATTCGACTTATGGGGCTATTATGTTAACGCGCAAACAACGTGAATTGTTGATGTTCATCCATGAAAAACTGGAAGAAACAGGAATACCACCATCATTTGATGAAATGAAAGATGCACTGGAACTAGCATCTAAGTCAGGTATTCATCGGCTTATCACCGCTTTGGAGGAGCGTGGTTTTATCCGCCGCCTACCAAACCGCGCCCGCGCAATGGAAATTATTAAACTTCCTGACATGCCCCACCGCCCCTCCTACAATCAGGGAATCATGGCGGAAGATAGTAATATGGCTTCGCCCAGTTCGCTTGCAAAATCTAAATTTCCTGGCGCTAGTAGTGAAACAATTGCGGCTAATCGCCCTGTCGCTGCCAATAGCAATGTTGACATCCCAGTTATGGGACGAATTGCAGCCGGTGTACCCATATCGGCAATTCAGCACCAAACAAGCAGCATTACTATGCCAATTGATATGATTGGCAAGGGTGAGCATTATGCTCTTGAGGTTAAGGGCGATTCGATGATTGAAGCTGGCATTCATGATGGCGATACGGTGATTATCCGTAAGGCTGACGTGGCACTAACTGGCGAAATTGTGGTTGCCTTGGTTGATGATGAAGAAGCAACCTTAAAGCGCTATAAGCCTAAGGGAAGCTTTGTTGAACTTGAAGCCGCGAACCCCGCTTATGAAAATCGTATTTTTCCTGCTAATAGGGTCAATATTCAAGGAAAGCTCGTGGGGCTATTTCGCAGTTACTAAAGCGAACGCCTTCATTTTTCTTTTAAAATAGGTAAAAATTCTAATAATGCACCAATTTTTGTCGATAAGAAAACAATTTGATAAAAACAACACAAGATGCAATACTCAAAGTGTTAATGAGTTTGATAACTTTTAATGCCCTGCAAATAAACTTTGTAATGGGTTAACTAGATTAATTAAGGATTTGGCATTGGGGACTAAAGATAGAGATTGGTACCGAATGGGTAAGTCATTGTTTAAAAATCGTCTCAAATAATTAGAATAAGATGGAATTATTTAGGTGTTTCTCTGCGCCTCTCCTTCTTGTTCTCATGATATTTTCATACCATTTTTCTCAAAATTAATAGACCTTGTTCCAACCAAGGTCCACCATCTATTGTTTATTCTGGCACCTATTGTTTATTTTGTTCTGATTGCCGCAATAGATGAAATGCGATTAGCACCAAAAATCCAACACCTAAAATTAGAACAGCCCACAATACAAATTGCCGCCAGTTAAATTGATCCGCCTTTTCTATTTCCGGCACTTTAGAAATATTTTTTAATGGTTCGGCTAAAACTGCGCGGCTAATTCGCGGATCATCAATATCGACAGCACCCGGAACCAAATCAGCAAATGCAAGCTCCATTGACTTTTGCTGACTTTTCCCAATTTGTATGGCATAGGGCGATTTGCCGCGTGCTAAAAAAACAAGATTGTTAGGCGCAAGCGCAATTTCCATCGGTAAAGCATCTAAGTCGAGTCCTCCACCGCGCTTATCTATTTCAATTCTTATCGCTGTAAAGTCGCCATCTGGCAATTCTACACTATCAAGGCGCGTTAGCTCGCCATTTTTTCCCTGCAATTGATAAAACATGCCTTGGCGTAAGGGAATCCAATTACCACGGCTGTTGGATTTGGAGCCGTATAGCCAGAAGGGTGCCAAACTATAACCATCAGGCAAATTAACTTTTATAACTTCTAATTTATGAGGTGCGGCAAAACTTAACTCATAAATTTCATGATTGGGGTCATCGATTAAAATTCTTTTAGCTTCTAGCGCGTTACTCCAAATTAGATTAGGTTTTAAGCTTGTTTCGGTAACAACCATCTTGCTTATCATCGCTTGCGTTATAAAAGGTGTTTTTGCGCGATCCACCCACATTAGTCGTAAAAAACGACCTTGAGTTTTTTTAATGGCAATACTTGTTTTCGTAATCTCACTATTATTATTCGATAAGCGGTAAAGTTGGCCATTTTCAATCAAACGCCAATGCATCAAATCATCACTCACCTCTAGACGATAGGGAAAAAACCCATCCTGACTTGGTGTCCACACTATGTCTATTTGGTCAATACCATAAGTCACCTTCTTCAAGTCAATAATATAACCAAGTAAGGCATCCTTACTACTAGCACTCACATCATCATTATTAATTGAAATTGAGGTGCCAGCGCGTGTATTATTAACCGTAATACTTGATTGGTAACCATTTAGGGGATCGCTCCCACGCAATGGATATAGTTCAGCCTGTACGGTTTCATGGTGAACAGTGCTAAGCTCAGTAATTTTAACGTTAGAACTAATAAGAAATGCATAAGGCTGCGCCTTACCATCTTGGTCTAAAATGCGAATATCAGATAGCCCCTCGCTGCCTGCTTGCAATTGCAGCATTGCATCAAGCTCTAACTCATACCAAGGGCCGTTACCTTCAAGCACCAATGGCGCTTGCTGCTCTATTGCCTCAGAGGCCCAAACTACCAATGGAGCTTGAATGAACAATATAAGGACAATAAAAAAATTTAAAAAGCGTTTCATAATGGCTGTTCCTCATTATGCTTAACGTCATCAGCTTGTTGAGTTTTTTCTTTTGGTGGTAATGGCGCAAAATAACCAATAATTAACAACAAAAGTCCAACACTGGTAAAGGAAATAATTCGCTCCATAGTGCCACTTCCACCAAGATCAATGGCAAATAGCTTAAACACAACCACGCCAATCAAACTTGTGCCACAAATCCATAAAATACGAAGCTTTTTGCGATTTCCGACTAACATAGCTGACAAAGCAACAACCGTCCACACAATTGCCAAAGTTGTTTGAGCGGTCGTTGATGCAAAGAGTGCTGCGGCGCGCCAATCAACGCCAAAGAGATGGTGAACTGAGCGTAAAATTGTTGCAGTCAAAATAGCAAAGCTTGTGAAACCGAAGGCTACGGGAATTGAATACGGAGGTAAGTTTTTCTTTACTAAAGGCTCGGTATTGCTCCATATAAATAAAGCAAAAAGCGTAATGAAGAGCCCAAGCTCAAGTGGATTAATTAATGGAATATAAGGAAGCGGCGTAGCGCTACCATCATTGATAATATTTGCAAACCAAATCCAACCGAACGCAATAACAGCTACTGGCCAAGCTGCAAAGAAACGATAGGCTGTCGGGTCGGTTTTTAACGGCCATCTTGGTTTGTTTGCTGCAACCATTAGGAGATATATAACTGGCCCCACTATCCATCCTAGCCAACGCCAAGCATTAAAATTACCCGACACATCCATGAGCATTGCACTGCAAGTTGCTGATACCAAACCTATGGTCAACCAAGCGCCGGTAACATGCACAATACGTGTTAGCATTTGGTTGATTAAAGGCAACAAAGCAAACAAAATAGCACAATGCAATAAAATGCTAGCAGGCCAAAGCAACCATCCCCAATTTACCCACGGCTGATAAAGCGATAAAAAAATCACCTTGGAAATATCAGGTGTACCAACAATCAAAGAAATATTAGTCCCAAAAGCACAGATAAACAAACAAAATGCATAGGGTGCCCAACATAGGCTTACATTGGCTAATAGACGCCATTGGTAATGACGCGCAAGCAAGCCCCACACGGAAAAACTCGCAATGGAAGCAGCTAAGATACCGTGAATTTTGGTTAATCCTACCGCACTATAATTGATCGTTGCAAAAACCGCAAAAGCCCATGCAAAGACCATATAGCCGACAAAAATTCCTTCCAAAATCTTATCCGTCAAGTCCTCATTTTTACCCAGATATAGGATACTTAAAGCCGAGAATAATAGTGTTAATGATAAGATAAATACCGGAATAAAATCCGCACTGAATAACTCGTAAATATATTGGTCAGAAACGCCCACCAAATAAATATATCCAGTATAGAAAAAGATAATTGTCGCCGTAATTTTAATAACAATGTCTGAAAGCTTTAAACCGCCCACAAACATAATAGCCGACAATATTGCGGTCAGAATTGTTGCGCCATAATACGAAAAGAAAACAGATGGCGCTAAACCAATTGAAATGGTTGATAAGCAGCCCAAGATTGCTGGAATATTATGTTCCCATGCCATCATACGTGATTTATTTGCACGCGATGCATGCCACCACGTAAAGACCAAGGACAGCGCAATAAGCACTATACCTAGCTTTGATGCAACAATAACTGTTTGCTGGCCACCTTCCTTAATAGTTACAAACCAACTTACAACAGATCCAGCTAAAACAATCAAAGAAAAACAACGCGATGAAAAATGATTTTGTCGCAACGAAAGCCAATAGATTGCCGCCGCCTCGACTGCCCATATTGACGTTGTCCATTCAGCATCAAAAGCCAGAGGAACGGCTAATGAAGCAAAGACTAAGCCCAACACCAAACAGGTCTCGAACAATAATTGCAAAGCATTTTGGCCGCGTTTTAATGTGCCAAATGCCAATGCAATGTAAAAACCTCCAAGAATAAAAGCCGAATAAGCTGGCCCCATCTCTATGTGCTGAACCAGTGCATATTGCAAACCAAAGCCAATAATGGGAACGCCAAAGAAAAGTGTTCCATCAACATAATAAGTTTGCAGTGCAGCACTGCGCAGCGATCTTTCATTGCCGCTTTCGTCATGACTGTTTTCCAAAAGCTGACGCCTAGCAAATAGCAATGCGATGGCAACGAAAAGCAAAAAGAAAAAAATCAAAAACAACTGAGTGCTGATATAAAAGGAAGATTGATACGAACTCAAGGCCCAAGCCATACCTATCGAAAACGTACCAAAAAATCCAACAATGTTAAGAATTCGCCAAGATTTAAACCAAGCGATAATTAAAATGGCCATATCTAAAATGGCAAAATAGGTAAATAATCCAATATGACTACCACCCCCTGTCGATGCTAATATTGGCGCTGCAAAACCGCCTATTGTTGCTGCAAGCATCAAACTGATTGAGTTTTGCAAAAGTGCCAAAACAATTGCAGCGGCAGCAACCACAACCAAAATAACAAATCCCATAAAAGGAGGAATAAGTGGATGAAGCTTAATTGCTGCAAAAATAGTAAGATAAAAAACACCTATACCTAAACCTTGCAAAATAAGAGCAGTTGGTGGGTTTTTCTTACGTACCTTCCATCCAACCGCGGTAAGAGCAAATGCCGCAAATGCCACGGATGCATAACGTAATTCAATTGGAAAATAAGTATGTTGTGCGACGTAGCGTAATAAAAATGCAAGTCCAAGGAAAAGAATAATAGCGCCAACTTTTAAAATTGGATTGCCGCGTAAAAACCAGCTCGACACCTTATCTACGATTTTCATAAAAGGAAGCTCTTCAGTCCCTTGATGATTACTATTGCTTGACTGCGCCGATTTTTCTTTTTCGTTTATATCAAGTGTGATATCAGCATTGCTATCTGCTAGCGACAGCTTATCGGCATTTTCTTGAGCAGCATCATGCTGCAATGATTGCTTAACTGTATTTACAAAAATGGGTTCTGCATCAGGAACATTCACCTTTAAAACAGGCTCACTAAGAGCTTGCTCGAATACTATCGCAGTTGAAAGATCATTACTTGACGTTTCAACCCGTTTTTTTCCATCATTATGAATTTTTTCAGCACTGTTTTTAACGCCGTCTAATGAGGCACGCGTTTCATTCATCACTTTTTCTAAAGCAACAGCCTGTTCCGCTTCAGTCCGAACATCCTCATTTACACGCATAAGCTGGAAGTTTTCCAGTGCTTTTTCAGCTACGACATCAGTTTGATTTAAAACTTCGCTGGATGGGGCTATTTCAAGTGCTGCAATTTTAGCTTCAAGCTCAAGGATTTTAATATCTTGGCTATCAATTTTTTTGCGCAAGGACAAAAATTTATTGGTTATATCTGAAGATGCTATTTGTCCAGTAATGCATAAGGCAATAATTGCGCCAAACAATGCACCCCACCCCTGAAAAAATACTGCACCTATAAAGCTACCTAATAATAAACCGATAATGTGCATACAAATCCCCTGCCACACGCCATCAAACAGCTAAAATAGTTCAAATATAACTTAAGTAAAATTTATAATATTAAAAAAAACCACTAAAGCAAATAGAATAACTTAGTGATGCTTGCCATTTTAATAAAAGTCAAGTTACATTAAATTACTATTGATATTTGAAAGCCAAGCAATATCGCTTTATAAGGTTTTTAATAGAGATGGCTTATCCTAACGATCTATTTTTTTTGCAAGGACATCATAGTAATTGGAAATGCTTGACGCCATACAAGATAATTACCAAGTTCTTGCGCAGTGCTTAATGCGATTTTAGTCAGATCACCACCAAATTGGCGACTAAGCTCCAACATCAAAGCCTCACTCTCTAAAGTAACAGCATTAACAACAAGGCGACCGCCCAATTTTAGCTTCTGCCAACATTGCTCAAAAACACCATCATTACTGAAACCGCCACCGATAAAAATTGCATCTGGCTCTTCTAATTGCTTAAGCACATCATTAGCATTGGCTTCTATAACTGTTAGCTGCGATAAGACACCAAGGTTTTTAGCATTTTGACGGATATTTTGTACACGTTGTATATTTTTTTCAATAGCAATTGCTCGACATTTATAACCAAGGCGCAACCATTCTATTGAAATAGAGCCACTGCCAGAACCTATATCCCATAATAATTGATGAGAGGTTGGCGCAAGATGCGCCATTGTAATTGCCCGCACATCTTGCTTCGTTATTTGCCCATCATGCCTAAAAGCATCGTCTGGGAGAGTAGCAAAATTAGGTATTTGCTGCATATAATCATCAATCAAACAATTAACCGCAATTATATTTAATTTTGCAAAACATTGACCTATAAAATCTTTAGCAAGAAAAAAATGGATTGCTTCTTGTTTACCTTCTAAATGCTCTAATACAAATATCTGGCTTCTGCCTAAACCTCGCTTGCATAATGCTTTTGCAATTAACCCCGCACTAGAACCATCATTGGCAAGAATCAGCATTTTTTTCTCATGAGCAATGGAGCGTATAAAGCAATCCATCGATCGGCCATGAATTGAAAGGCAATCAACATCTTGCAACGCCCAACCAAGACGCGCTGCGGCTAACGAAAAAGATGATGGATGCGATAGAACAGATAATTCAGCAAGGTCAAAATAGCGGCTAAAAGTTGCCCCTGCACCATAATGCATAGGGTCGCCACTGGTCAAAACGACCACATCCTCGCCACGCAACTGCTTCAGTTCATCAATGGCATTTAAAAAAGGTTGTGGCCAAATATGGGATGTGCCGTTTATAATATTTTCGAGTAAAGCAAGATGTCGCATACCGCCAAAAACATGTTTTGCATTGCGAATAACAAGGCAAGCGGCTTCGCTTAGGCCTTCAACACCATTTTCACCCACACCAATAATTTTAAGCCACGCTTTTGGCTGATTTAGCTCATTTTCAAGCCGTGGCAATGTTGCATCTTGATTTGTCATGAATAAGCAATAAAATCAGTTTCGATCGAGCGCAAGATAAAACGCAGCTCAAAAAAAAGAAAATGACATGACTAAAATTAAATCAACTAACCACCTCGTTGAAGATAGACGTTGGGCTTGTCCTGGACTATTCCGCATGCCATTGTCAGCCGATGGGGGAATTTGTAGAATTAAACTGGATCGAGGTCATGTCAATGCAACCCAACTAAGGGCGCTTGCAAGCTTAGTTAAGAAATATGGCGATGGACTTTTAGAAGTAACAACAAGAGCCAATGTCCAAATCCGCGGTGTTTTTCCAGAAAATTCTAGCATTCTTTCACAGCATTTGATTGCAGCAGGTTTTGGCCCCAAGGTTGAAAATGGCGATGATGTCCGCAACATCATGATTAATCCAACAGCAGGCTTTGATAAATACGCTTTACGTGACATTGTTCCTTTTGCTCAGCAATTGTCTTTATATGTGCAAAAGAACTATCAAAGCCTTTCGCCTAAATTCTCATTTTTAATTGATGGTGGCGAGGGCTGTTGCGTCCTCGATCATAAAAGCGATATATGGCTATCGCTATGCGATGGTGGCGACAATTTTGCTTTTGGTCTAGCTTCTTGTCCAACGACAAAATTATCTAAAATTGGAGCTATAGGCAAAGTCGCTTTTGAACATGGTCACCAACTTATTTATGCCTTAATCGATTTATTAATCGATAGGCGTAAGCAAGCGCCGCACCTGCAACGCATGAAACATTTGGTTGAAAACTGTACTATAGCTCAAATTATTGATGAATTAAAAAGACAAAATCTTGATATACTTCCAGCTTTTGATTTTTTTAGAGATGAGTTAACCAGTCATTATCTTGGTATTCATGAAGCAAAACAAGAAAAACAATATTACATAGGTGCAAAGCCCCCCTTAGCTAGAATGACGCCGTTAATGCTAAATTCATTAGCAACCATCATCGACCAATATACAAAGCACCAAGGGCTTATTTTCACCCCTTGGCAGAGCATTATATTTCCAAATTGTAGCTATCAACAAGCAAAAGAGATAGGTTACATATTGAAAACACAAGACTTTATAGTCTGCAAGGATGATGTTCGAGGTAAAATTATAGCCTGCGCAGGCGCACCTAAATGTGTAAGAGCCCAATCCAACACATTGTCGGATGCAAAAAGACTTCCAGATTTATTGCATAATAAAAATATAAACCGCATTCATATTACTGGTTGCCCTAAATCATGTGCAGCCACCAAAACATATCCAACAACTTTACTTGCTAAAGATAACGGCATTTATGATATTTATAGCACCAAAGAAGATTCACTTGACAGTGGATTTGGTACTTTGATTGGAGAAAATCTAAATATCAAACAGATAGCAAAACTCATTTCTTCAAAAGATTAGGCATTAAGTCAATCTATGATAAGGCTAGCCGAGCTATTTGTCTTACAACTTATCCGCATAATTTACATTTATAATTATTATTAAATGATATTTCATTTCGCATTTGTCGCTAAAAAGGGTATGAGAAGGATTCTGTATGGGGCCTGTCAATTTTAATTATCAAGCCGAAATATTTGAAAATGCGCCTGTTCTGGTTTTAATGAAAGCCCTATTTAATTTAAAAGGAAAGCAATGTACGACTATATTAAAAACGGCCAGAATATTTATGACCGCTCCTTTGCGATTATTAGGCAAGAGGCGGACCTCTCAGCCATTGATAACGACATGGAAAAAATTGCGGTTAGAATTATCCATGCCTGCGGTATGATTGATATAGTTGACAATCTTTGCTTTTCAAAAAATGCTGGGACAATTGGCAGAACTGCAATAAAAAATGGTGCAAAAATTTTATGTGATGCCCGCATGGTCGCAGATGGGGTTACCCGTAAACGTCTAGCCCAAAATAATGCTGTATTATGTACTTTAAATGATGAAAGAGTACCAGAACTTGCCAAACAACTTGGCAATACACGTTCTGCCGCTGCTCTTGAATTATGGCGGGATGATCTTGAAGGGAGCATTGTTGCTATTGGCAATGCCCCAACAGCTTTATTTTATCTTTTAGAAATGTTGGCGAATGGTGCACCGCGCCCCGCCCTTATTTTAGGCTTTCCAGTTGGATTTGTAGGGGCAGCAGAATCAAAGCAAGCATTAATCGAAAACGATCTTGACATCCCTTATATTGCCGTCACAGGACGGCGCGGCGGAAGTGCCATGGCAGCAGCAGCAGTAAATGCCCTTGCAAGTGAAATTGAATAAAGAGCAAACATAATGAAAAAAGGCAAGATTTACGGGGTTGGCGTTGGTCCAGGAGATCCAGAACTCATTACAATTAAGGGGTTAAGAGCGATTGAAGGCGCTGACATTATTGCCTTTCATCAAGCAATGGGCAAAAAGAGTAATGCACTTACAATCGCTGAATGTTGGATTAAAGAGAGCCAAACCCTATTACCCCTTACTTATCCTATTACGACACAAGCACCACCTCTAAACACTAGCTATGATGACATTTTGTCAAAATTTTACGGTGACATCACAACTGAGCTTGAAAGCCATCTTAATCAAGGCAAAATAATAACTGTTTTAGCAGAGGGCGACCCCTTATTTTATAGCTCATTCATGTATATTCATGACCGTTTGGCAGATAAGTTTGAAACGATCATTATACCGGGCATTACATCTATTTCAGGTGCATCTGCGGCTCTCGCTACTCCCATATGTTATCGCAACGAAACTTTTACTGTGCTTTCTGCTGTACTTGATGAAGAAAAGTTAGAAGAAAAGCTTAAAGAAAAAAGTGCATTTGCGATTATGAAGCTTGGACGAAATATTGATAAAATCATCAAAATTTTAAAACAACTAAACCTTTTTGATAAAGCTCTTTATATCGAACGCGCAACGATGAAAGACCAAAAAATACGACCACTAACGGAAGTTAATAGCAATTGCAGCCCATATTTTTCTCTTATTTTAATCCCTGGCGAGGCATATAGCACAACACAATATAAGGGCAAAAATCTGTGAGATATATTGCAATTATAATTTTATCTGATTCAGCATTTGCAATTGCTGAACAAATAAAATTTAAAATCCCAAATGCAACGATTTACGGCTTTGAAAAACGCGTCACTAACTGCGACCAAACTTTCACGTCGTTTAGCGATTTAGCAACAAGCTTATACAAGCAAAATATTGCAATCATAAGCTGTTGCGCGACAGGAATCATTATTCGGGCACTTGGCCCGCTTTTACAAGATAAATATCAAGAACCTCCAGTCATTTGCATAAGCGAAGATGGTAAACTCATTGTACCTCTACTTGGTGCTGCCAATGGTGCCAACAGACTTGCAAATGATTTGGCTCAAATAACCGATGGATTAAGCGCAATCACTTCAAATGGCGAAAGACGATTAGGCATCAACCTTCTTGACCCACCCAATGATTTGCAGCTCATCAATCCTGAATATGCAAAATCATTTATTTCACAGATCATCAATGGAGAAACATTAAAGATTATTGGTAGCCATTCGTGGCTCAATCAAGCAACGCTGCCAATTAATGACACGTCATCTTTAACCATTGAAATAATTGATCAAGACCAACCTATAAAACCAAAAGAGCAAACCTTACTTTACCAAAAATCAGAACAGCTTAAAAAGGGTAAGATAACAATTATTGGACTGGGTCCGGGCGACAAGGCATATCGTACAATATCTGCTCAAAAGGCACTTGCTGAGGCCGACGATATTTTAGGCTATGATTTTTATATTAAATTGGCGGCGCCTTTTCATGCCAAACAAACTATTCATGAAAGCGATAACCGTCAAGAATTAGATCGCGCCAAATACGCAATAGCCTTGGCAGCCAAAGGCAGAAATGCTGCAATTGTATCTTCCGGTGACCCAGGAGTTTTTGCAATGGCAGCGGCCGTCTTTGAGATTATTGATACAATGAATAATGAGATGCCCCATATTGAAGTTGTTGTCGAGCCTGGTATTACCTCTGCCTTTGCAGGGGCAGCATTAATGGGGGCGCCACTCGGACATGACTTTGCCATGATATCTTTAAGTGACAATTTGAAACCTTTTGATGTAATTGCCAAGCGCCTAAAACTTTGCGGTGAGGCAGATATGGCTTTAGCACTTTTTAATCCTGTTTCAAAAGCTCGCCCTGACCAAATTATAAAGGCGTTGGATATCGTAAAAGCTATCCGTCATATAGATACGCCTGTGGGACTTGGTCATGACATTGCTAGACCAACACAGGACTTTAAAATTACGACCCTTGGTGAATTAAAGACGGATGATATTACCAGCCGAACCATTGTAATTATAGGCTCTTCTAAATCAAAAATAATTTCGGCAAATGGAAGAAAATGGTTTTATACACCAAGAACTTACCTGCAATAAAACAAGTAATTTAGGGGCAGATAATTTCTTTATATTAAATAGTATAACAAAATTTTTGTGAGAACCTTAAGATTATATTTCTAAAAATATGCTTGAAACTAGGCATCCCCTTAAGAAACTTTGCTAAACTATTGTAAAAATTACAATAGCATCATATACGCACAGCATAGCCAAAGTGTATTAAAATATTTTATACTTCAAAAAATAATGGAAATATATTTGCAAATTAACTATACAAGTGTCTAAAATTAGACTCCTTTAACAACAAGCCTTGCGCTATGCTTACCTTGTCGATAATTGCCTTTTTACGAAAATTATAGCATAACATCTCAAAAACAACCGAACAGTATAAACGCCTGCGCGGTAGTTTTTGAGTTCATCCAGTAAATAAACTGCAGCTATTCGTCGCGATAAACTTTTTCACGACGTTCATGGCGCTCTTGGGCTTCAAGAGAAAGCGTCGCAATTGGTCTTGCATCTAAACGTTTAAGCCCAATTGGATCGCCAGTTTCCTCACAAAATCCATAAGTACCTTCATTAAGACGTTGCAGAGCTGCATCAATTTTTGAAATTAGCTTACGTTGACGATCTCTGGCTCTTAACTCGATAGACCTATCTGTTTCTGATGAAGCTCTATCAGCCATGTCAGGAAGGTTGGCGTTTTCTTGTTGAAGATTTTCTAGCGTTTCACGCGATTCCCTTAGAATATCATTTTTCCAAAAGATAAGCTTTGAGCGGAAATAAGCCTTTTGACGCTCATTCATAAATGGCTCGTCGTCACTTGGGTGATAGTCCAAATTAATTTGTTCGCTCATGTACGAAGCCTCCACAGCTTGGTTGAGAGCCCCTATATATTGTGGTCTTTTAAAATATACAACACAAAAATTTGAAAAACACACAATTAAATATTAAAAATCAAATCGATTAGCGCCATACAGCAATTAAAAAATTTTTAAAAAACACATATTTATTTCATATATATGACAAACTAGTTATATTTTGAATTAATCAACTATTTTTATAATTATTTTGTGTAAATATTACTATATTAGCACTTTAAAATATTAAATTTTTTCTAAATAAAACCATTGCAAGAAAAATAATTTACTTGCAAATTTGCCGACATCTCAAATATAAATTTAATTTTAGCGCAATATTAAATGCTGTTTTTTTGATTCTCCTTTTAAAAGGATTAGGAATAGCTTCACTTATAAGTCCAACATGCTGGTTCTAAAACTCAATTTTTTTTGACTAACAATTTGCAAAAAATATATTTTTTTATTTTCCTAGGGTAAGAAATTAATTTTTGTAAAATACTTTCTCTTTCAAGCTATTATTGTAATATGTGCACCAATCAATTCAATTTGTATTCATAGGCTTTAAAATGAACCATTTGAAAAGACTCTTTCTTTTACGTCATGCGGAAGCATTACCAGCACAAATGGGGCAGTCTGATTTTGATCGCCGCCTTAGTGCTAATGGAAAAGCAGATGCTATAAAAATTGGCAATATTATCCTGCAAAACTATTCCTTGCCTGAAAAAATATTATTGTCGCCATCTATACGAACAACTGAAACTACAAAAGCTTTAAACCTATTTGATAAAACCAACTTGATATCGCTTGATGCTATTTATGACGGGGGACCTAAGGAATATCTCGATATTTTAAAGCAGAATAGTCAGTTTGCCAGTCTTTTATTGGTTGGGCACAATCCTTCAATTTTTGCACTGTTACAATATCTAGCCTCGCCAAAATCGGCAATCCAAATACCGCAAAACTATCCAACCGCTGGGCTTGCAATCATTGACTTCTTAGGGCCTGATGTTCATTTAAATCATCATCAAGGGGAATTGGTCGCTTTCCATCATCCTTAAGTGTATATAAATTTGTTTTACGTTTCCCCGTTATCAACAAAAATCAAAAACTAAAATTCTTTAGCCTCGCACCAATAAGCCTCCATTTTTTCCAAGGGGCAATCACTTAACTCTTCCCCCAACTGGGTTAAGCGTTGTTCAACATACTGAAATCTTTGTCTAAATTTTGCATTAGTTCGAGCAAGCGCTTTTTCAGGATCAACATCAAGTTTGCGGGCAAGATTAATAAGCGTAAAATAGATATCGCCTAATTCAGCCTCTACTTCCTCTTTATTTTTTGTCTTTATCGCATCAATAATTTCAGTAGTTTCTTCTTTAAGCTTATCAATCACCTCGTCTACCTTTGGCCAATCAAAACCCACACTTGCTGCTTTATCCTGCAATTTCATCGCCTCAATAGGTGCAGGAAACACGGTTGCAACATCAGCCAAAATTGAAGCTTTTTCAACGGTTTCAAAATTACTAGCCTGACCAGCAGCGAGTCTTCTTTCATGGCGCAACTCTTTTTCTTGCTGTTTGATACGCTGCCACTGCCCTTTTTGCATACCTTGGGCGCGCTCTTTTTCATCGCCAAAGACATGTGGGTGGCGACGAATCATTTTTGCGGTGATAGCTTCAACAATATCACCAAAAGAAAAGAGATTTTTTTCACCACATATTTGTGCGTAATACACGACTTGTAGCAATAAATCGCCAAGCTCGTCACAAAGATCAAGAGGGTCGTTGCGTCTGATTGCATCCACCACTTCATAAACCTCTTCAATAGTATAAGGAATAATGGTTTCACAATTTTGCTCAATATCCCAAGGGCATCCAATTATCGGGTCGCGCAACACCATCATTATATCAATAAGGTCATTTATATCGCGTGAAACTTTTACTTTGTTAATATCGACTTTAACGCTACTCATTGAATAGGACTTTCTTTATCTTGCAATCGTCGAGTTCAATTATATAGCTGAGTAAACATACGGATGATAGTTTTCAATTGACTTGTTTTAATTTTTACAAATAGAAATATTCCTGCTATTCAAAATAGTTGCAGTTAATATCATAATGGATGATTAAATGACGATTTTAGTGACAGGTGGCGCCGGTTACATTGGTTCCCATACATGCGTAGCCCTTCTAAATGCCGGTTATAATGTGGTAATTGTTGATAATTACGATAACAGCCATCCAGAAGTTATTAGGCGAATTGAGACAATCACCGGACGCACTGTCATTAATGAACCTGGCGATATTCGCGACCGAGAATTCATGGAATCTGTATTAACGCGCCATAAATGCACCGCGGTCATTCATTTTGCTGGTTTAAAAGCCGTTGGCGAATCTGCAGAAAAACCACTCCTTTATTATGATTGCAATGTGAGTGGTACTTTAAGGCTTTTGCAAGCGATGCAACGAGTTGGCGTAAAAAAATTAATTTTTTCATCAACGGCAACCGTTTATGGCACCCCTTCTTATCTTCCTTATGATGAAAAGCACCCCCTCGCCCCAGAAAGCGTTTACGGCAGAACGAAGCTGACCGTTGAAAATATGCTATGCGACTTATACACTAGTCAACCTGACTGGAGTCTTGTTATACTGCGTTATTTCAATCCAGTGGGCGCTCATGAAAGCGGCTTAATTGGCGAAGACCCAAAAGGTATTCCGAATAATCTTATGCCAATTGTTGCACAAGTTGCGGCAGGACGGCAGGATCGCTTAATGATATGGGGAAATGATTATAACACCCGTGACGGTACAGGTATCCGCGACTACATCCATGTTGAAGATTTAGCGGCAGGCCATGTTAGCGCCCTAAAACTTACCAATGAACCAAATTGCGAAATCATTAATCTCGGCTGCGGCCGTGGCTACAGCGTTTTGGAGGTTGTCAAAGAATTTCAGCATATTTCAAATCGCGACATTAAATATGAAATAGGCCCCCGCCGTGCTGGTGATATTGGCGAATTTTATGCAAATCCAGAAACGGCAAAAAGAATTTTAAACTGGCAAGCCAATAGAAATTTAAGCAAAATGTGTGCTGATATGTGGAACTTTCAGGTAAAAAATCCAGAAGGATATAAATAAAGGGGCTTTACCATGTAATTAGCCCATAAACAATTTAACCCATTGTTTGATATGCCTTCATTGTACTTGAGGCGTTGGGTTATTAAAATGCCACTCACACTCCTTCGAAAATAGTCCAAAATTCTGTCTAGGTATACCATTAGATTTGCGCATGTCTTGTTGGGCTCAGGTCAAAAATTCTAAAATCGTTGATGTGATTGCCCTTATCTGCAAGCAGTTTTGAATGGTTGATGTGATAATGATTAAACTCTAATGCATCCAATATGCATTAAATCCACGCCGACAGTTGCCATAGACAACACATGGGGCACAACTTTACGTTTAATAATGGGCAATAAACTGACTCTTAATGCATGAAAAAATAATCTTCATTTATACACCCACGGCGCTTGAGACGAGACACGCCAAACACAGGAAATTTGCCACCTGCTCCACGTCCACGCTTCCCTTTGCGGTGGCCGCCCAAATAACTCCCGTCGCTTCCAATCTAACCGTCAAAATTCTCACTTGCTTCTTGCTCTGTTTGATAGGCGATCAGCTCGCGAAGTCTTTGATAATAATTGGCGGATGTAGTGAAATTGACGCCAACAAATCAGCGGTGCATCGTGCAGTTTTGCCTGCTGCAACATGCTCCATTAATCGATCTTGCTTAATTATCGATAATCGGTCCTTTTTCATGCTTATACCAGTAAACTTTCTCAGTTATCCGGTACAGCCTCATTTTTTTAACGAATGATTGATTTTACATATTATATAGGTTTTGTCTAAAAATGTAAAAAAACCAAATGGTGAGAATGCATCATGCTTTCTCACCATTTGGCTCACTGTGCTTGTTTGTATTGTTTCCATTGGGCGTAAAACAATATTTTTTCGTCGCTCAAAATGATTTAATGTTTCATTTCATTTACCAGTGATTTTTCATCACTATCGACAACAAACACTGCGAGCAATTTAGCGGGTTTTGTTTTACTCGCATTACGACTAATCTGATGGTTTGCACCGGGAGCTTCAGACCAACTTTCACCGGCTTTGTAAATTCGTACTTCGCCATCATTAACTTTTGATTCAATTTCTCCAGATACAACATATGCATAGATAAAACTTGAATTTGGATGTGAGTGAGGCGCTGTTTCTGCACCTGGCTCATAATTAACTTCTAAAGCAATAAGTGACTTTCCTGGCACATTTGGAATTGGTTGATTAAAATTTTGTTCAATTTTTTCACCAGGATTTAATGCCCATGCACTTGTAGAAAATGTTAATACTGTAATTGCTGCAAATAAAATAGATTTCAAGTTCATATTATTTCTCCTTAATATTTAACCTAATACTTATATAAAATTTAAAAAGCACCAAAAACGACAAATAGGAATGTACCACCCAAGATGCTGCACCTAATCGAATTAAAGCTTGATCGAAATTTAAAGGTCACGCTTAACGAGCAAATTTATAGAGCTATTAAAATGGCAATAAGTAAAGGTAATTTACCTAAAGGAGCCCGACTACCTTCATGGCGCGATCTTGCCGCGCAATTAGGCGTATCTCGTGGCACGGTAAGGTTGGTTTATGAAAAACTACTCGCCGATCAACTTATTTTGTCTTCTAAAGCAAAAGGAACTGTTGTAGCTGATCTGCCTTCAATGCCTATTTTAAATAACGACCAGCATAGACAAGAAGTGATATTACCACTTCAGCAGCAAAGGGGCGGATATGCCCCCCTCCCTTTTCAGCTAGGTGTTTCGTCCAAAAATGCTTTTCCAGCAACTTTATTTACGCGCATTGGCGCACAACAGACACGCAATCAATTTGCAAAAGCACCTGCCTATCCAGATCCACGAGGTTTGTACCAATTACGAAGTGAAATTGCAGGTCACCTTGCCATAACACGCGGTATTCAATGTAACCCCACCCAAATTATCATTACTAGTGGCTATTCAGGTGGCCTTGGCTTGGTATTGATGGCACTTGGACTCGAGAACAAAAAAGCCTGGATGGAAGAACCTGGTTACCCTTTAACACGCCGAGGATTAGAATTAGCACGGCTAATAATCGAACCCATTAGCGTTGATAACCAAGGTATTTTGGTGGATGAGGGAATAATAAAAGCACCAGACGCAAAACTGGCGATCATAACACCGGGACAACAAGCACCTCTCGGTATGAGCTTATCTTTAGATCGACGTTTACAAATACTTGACTGGGCAAATCAAGCACAAGCTTGGATTATTGAAGATGACTACCTAAGCGACTTACAATTACAAGGTCGGGCTGCACCTGCCCTTGCTTCTTTAGACCGCACGGGCCGAGTAATCCATATCGGGTCATTCAGCAAAACACTTACACCATCACTTCGCATTGGTTTTGTGGTAGCACCGCTTCAAAAAGCTGCTTTATTCGCAGAGGTCGCGATGTGTCTAACATCACAGCCAAGCGTCACAACACAATTAACAGTTGCAGATTTTATGCATCAGGGGCATTACATACGTCATTTACGACGCTTGAAACGTTTATACGCTGCAAATCGTGATATTATTATAAAACATTTAAGCCCCTCGATTAGCAATCAATCCATAGCAGGTCTTTCTGCAATTTTACCTATCCAATCACAGTGCAATGACGTCGATATTTCAAAAGAGTGTTTAACTTATGGCTTAGCGCCTTCCCCTCTTTCGACATGGTATGCAGGAAAAAATTGCCGAAAAGGTTTACTATTGGGTATAGCTTCATTAGCGCCTAACCTCATAAATAAATCATGTGAGGATTTAAAAAAAGTATTAAATAAATTTGAATTATTATAGATATTCATAAAATAAGTATCGAGTTTTTGCGATATTTTTTTGGGGCTTGACTAAGGTCAGGACTCATTAATTGAGATAAAATATGACCGCTGCAGCGATACATATTGCTGAAAAAAAAGTATGAGCGCATCGATCGTATCTTGTTGCAATACGTCGCCAAGTTTAAAGTTTTGCAAACAAGTTCTCAATTTTATGACGTAATTTGTAGGTTGCCTTGTCAAAGAAGATGTTCGCTGTCCTCGCCTTTCGGGGAGGAATGCAAGGTTTGATTTTTCTGTCAAATAAGGCTTGCCTGAACCAGTCAGAGTCAATACCTTTGTCAGCAATAAGTTCTTGCGCTTCAAGCAAAACTGATAACAGAAGAGCCACGCCTTTATAGTCGCTCATCTCACCTTCTGACAATAACAGGCATAGCGGTTTTCCATCTTGGTGAACGACCGTATGCATTTTGAATTCATCCCCCCTTTGGTGCGCCCAATACGGTGGGGAACATCTCCTTTTTAAGCAGGCTGGCTGCTGTGCAGTGTGCATTAAGATGAGTTACATCAATCATGAGGCGTAAAGGTTTTGAGCCTTCCTTGCTAAGTGCTGCAAAGATACGATCAAACACACCCAATCGGCTCCAACGAAAAAGGGAGTTATAAAAGGTTTTGTGCGGACCATAATCCTCAGGAGCATCTTTCCGTTGCAAGCCATGTTTAATAACATAGACAATCCCACTGAGAACGCGCATATCACCGACACGTGCCACACCAAGCGATGATGGAAAATAAGGCGTGATCCGCGCCATTTAATCTTCACTCAATAAAAACAAATCACTCATTAGTTACCTCCCTCACACCAATGAATGATAAATTAGCTAAAATGTGAATCAATAAAATTAATAGGTCCTGACCATAGCGCAAAGACATGTAGAAAAAGTTTCTAAACTAAAGTTCGCAACGGATAAAAGGTAAATTGGTCCTAGTTTCGCAGGGTACCTCAAAGCAATCGACATATTTTTACGTCTTGGTCCTACCCGCGCATAGATATCATTAACGTTACAACAACCATAAAAGATATGCATTTTGGCATTTTAGCATTTTGTAGATTATTAAAGGTTGGGGCGCAAACAACATCCGGAAAAGTTCAAAAATATAAAGCTAAAGCTTGGTATTTGGCGAAAAACTTGACCAAAAATCTCAACCTCAAATGATTCCCAAATCTCTAAATGCCGCCACTTAATCAAGTATTTTAAAACGTATAAATACAAGACAATTGCTGTGACAGGTAAAAATAGATCTTAAGGTTACTATAATAATTGATATATGCTCGGCGCCCTTAACGCAAAACAAATTCATAGCCCCAGAACAGTCTATTAGTCTAAGTTTTATTAATAAAAAAGCAGCTTCACCGTAAATTTCGGTAAAGCTGCTTCTATATCATATTGATTTTACAAGACGACCTCAAAAACAAAGATCATGCTCAAGTCATTTTTGTTACTAGACGTAACTCAAATGTTGTTCATCATAGATGTTTGGCATTTGCGAACTACTAAATGCGTCAAAGGCAGGAATGTCGCTATAGCTTTCATTATTAGCAACGCTGGTATCACCATCTAATAGATCATCAATGGTTAAATCAGAAGCATCATTAGAAGCCTGATTATCTGCACCTTGAACCTCATCGGCCTGAGCACTGTCAGCTTGTACACTGTCAGCCTGAACATCATCTGCTTGGCTGTTGCTATTTTGGTCGCTGCTAACCTCAACATCTGTATTTTGGCTATCTGCACTTTGAGCATCTGCTGCTTGGCTGTCGTTATCGCTTACATCGATGCCAATTTCACCAAGAATATCACTTGTTGGTGTAATTGTATCATTTGCTGATGCATCATTGGCAGAAGCACTGTCCGCGTTTTGGCTATCTTCGCTTGAAGATGCTTGGCCGCTTGCAGTTGCATCGCTTTCATCCAAAAAGTTGCCCAAACGATAAGAGAATGGATTTGCTGATTCATCACTAGAGCTGCTAGAAGTGTCACTTTGCTGCGATGAAGCGCTATCATCGGATTGAACATCATCACTGCTGCTTGGATTAACTGCAGCGCTGCGTGCATTGCCGGAATTATCATCAGTGTTATTGTCTGATGAATCTGTATCAGCACTAGCACTTGCTGAACCATCATCTGGCGTGCTGCTTGTGTCCGTAGCGTCGGCAGAAGTTGGTGTTGCTGTTGCTGAAACGATAAATTGTGCAACATTGGTTCTAGAACTGCGATTACCTGCAGCATCGATCGCTTCAAAACTAAAATTATGTGATCCGAGGCTAAGATCATTTTCAGGTGAAAACTGCCATTTACCATCTGTGCCAATTTCTGCTCGACCAATAGAAATGCCATTATCAAAAATCTCAATCCATTTAGCATCATAGCCAGCGCCTACAGCATTGGCTATGCCGGAAAGAACGACTTTGCGTACAGTTGAATTGACGGTGGTACCGGTTGTAAACTGTGTTGCATCGCCGCCGTTTGCATCACTCCAATAAATGGAGGAGGCACTAATTGCAGAGGGAGCAATTGTGTCAACAGTAAATGAAAATTCACTCGTTTTGCCACTCTCATTTCCTGCAGCATCAGTTGCGGTAATTTGAACGCTATGAACACCGTCAGAAAGGTTTGTTCCAAGCTCAATCGACCATTTACCATCGCTGCCCGTTGTTGTTGTGCCAACAACCGTACCATCGACATAAATACTAATTTTGGACCCAGCTTCGGCAGTGCCTTTAAATTCAGGTGTTGCATCATTAGTGATACCGCCATTTGCAATGGTGCCGGTAGGTGTCACATTGTCATTAACAGTTTCAAGCTGTGGGACGTCTGGAGCAATAGTATCTACTGTAAATTGTAAACTGGTTTCTTCACTAGTGGCGCCACTTGCATTGGTCTGAGTAATGACTACATTATAAACGCCATCTGCAAGCTGTGGGAAAGTATAGCTCCATTTACCATCCTGCCCAACAGTTACATAGACTGGATCACCACCATTAACCCTAATTGCTATTTGAGCACCCGGAACGGCATCTTCACCCTGCAAGGTCGGCGTATTATCATTGGTTGATGCACCATTTCTGATTACTTCAGTAGGGTTTTTATCATCATTGATAATATCGGCATCTGGCGAATCTGGACGGCCAACGGTTGCGGTTGGCGCCGTATAGCTATTGTCATTATCATCACCGCTCTTGCCAAATACAGAATAAATACCAGCGCCACCTACAGCTGCACCACCAAGAATACCAAGCAATGTGGCAACCGATAAGGATTCACCTAATTGCGAATATTGGATAAGACTATCATCAATACCGTCACCCTCATTGGTAACTGCTTTGGTAAAATCGACTTCAATCCGGTTGCCGTTTTCCACAATCATTAACTTATGAAAAGCTGGCCCATTAATGAAAAAGTTATTGATGCGCAATTCCTCGCCAGAGGAAAATTGAACAATGAGATCATTTCCCCATTGAGCATAATTGCTTATACTGGACATGCCAGATGTGATTACATAATTTTGGGAATCAACTAATGGAGCTGAAACTTGTCCACCCACCCCTACGATAACATCCTTATCTGGGCTAACAATCATTGCGTATCCTACTTTAACTTTAACAATTAATAAAACTGCGACAACTATATTTGTAGACTATGTCTATAACATTAATAAAGCTATATGCAATAATAATTAACGAGTTTACAATGGATAAAACAATTTTTTTATGGATAGTTGCATTTTTTATTTTGTATAATTTTTTTCTAAAATAAAAATCCAATATACACTTTTGAAAATTTTTGGTTTTTATATAATATAATACAAGTTAGGGATTACACGCCACCATATATAGCCATAGGTAATAGGAGTGTTATACACCTTAAATATAAATGACCTTTATTTATTGGGTTTTGAATTAAAACTTGTTGTGTGTTTTTTCTATTTTCCCCTTGTGAAGACTTGTGGTGTGAAGATTTGCGGTTTCCACAAGGGGAGTATTGGTGAATATTCTAGTTTTTTAATTTAATGCATCCGCATCACTATCTTTTATTTGGCTAATGCGAACTTTACTAATATTGCGTCTTTCAAGCTCAATCACTTCAAAGCGCAGCCCTTGTGCTTCAAATGATTCGCCAAGGCTTGGCAAATGGCCAAATTGCCAAAGCATATAGCCGGCAAGAGTGGTATAGCGGTCATTGTCATCAACAAGATCACAGTCAAGAAAACCGCTTAAACGACGAATATCTGCATAGCCTTCAACCACCAAACTATTGTCAGTATCACGCTCCACCAGCATTTGTTCTTCCTCATCATCAGGGAAGTCGCCAGCAATCGCTTCTAATATATCAGTTGGGGTTACAACGCCTTCAAAAGAGCCATGCTCATCAACAACAATGGCAAGCTGAATGGGTGAGCGGCGCAATTGTTCCATAAGGCGCAAGACATTGGTATTTTCATGAACAACCAACGGCTGACGCATGGCTTTTTGCCAATCGATTTTTTTGCCTTCTGCCAAGCTCAGTAAAATATCCTTAGTTAGGGCAACACCAACAAATTCATCTACCTTTTCATGGGCAAGTACAATGCGTGTATGGCGAAAATTTGGAATTTCCTTACGCATTTCTTCGTCACTGCTTGAAACATCAAGCCATTCCACCTCTTGACGGGGCGACATGATTGAGCGCACGGGACGTTCTGCAAGATCAAGCACTGAGCGGATCATTTGCTTTTCTTCTGGCTTAAAGACTTCAGACGCCGCCGATTGCTCGGCTATGACATCAACGGTTTCAGCAAGGTTACCCTCATTGCGGCCGCCGCCAAGCAAGCGCAACACAGCGCCGGCTGTACGCTCACGCAGATCATTGGTAGACACCAATTTTTCGCGGTTGCGCCGACCAATTTGATTGAAGGCTTCGATAAGGATAGAAAAACCAATAGCTGCGTAGAGATAGCCTTTTGGGATATGATAGCCAAGTCCTTCAACAATAAGGCTAAAACCAATCATCATCAAGAAGCCAAGACAAAGAATAACCACGGTTGGGTGGCGGTTAACAAATTGCATCAATGGGCCAGAACCCCACATCATCACGCCCATAGCAACAATAACCGCAATATACATAACCGCCATTTGTTCATGGGGGATCATGCCAGTGGCAGTAATGATACTATCTAGCGAGAATACCGCATCTAGCACAACGATTTGCACAATAACTTGCCAAAATATCGCATGGGTGGCGTTGGTCTTTTTGTCATGAGTATCACCTTCAAGCCGCTCATGCAGTTCTAATGTGCCTTTGGCAAGCAGAAACGCACCACCAATAAGCAGAATAATGCTGCGCCAGCTAAATTCAAATTCACCGATAGAAAAAATAGTTTCTTTTAGTGAAATAACCCAGCCGATAATGAGTAGTAAGCCAAGGCGCATGACAAGCGCCAGCGAAAGGCCGGTTAGTCGGGCGCGGTTACGTTGGTGTGGCGGCAGTTTTTCTGCAAGAATTGCAATGAAAACAAGGTTGTCAATACCAAGTACAATTTCGAGAAAAATCAGTGTTACCAAGCCTAGCCAAGCATGGGGATCGGCAATCCATTCCATAATTTTATCCTGCTGTCTTATATAAATAGTACAAGATTAAAAATCTTGCCAAAAAATAACATTTAAGAAATTTAGATTTTTAGTTTGATTCGCAGAATACTTGGCTATTCAAGCAATCTGCTTTCTGAAAAATGTTTTTTGATGCTTCTTGAAATAGAAGAAAGAATAGCATTGAAGCCGAAAGCGATTTGGCTTTTCAGTGATTTAACTTTTTTTGCTAAACTAATGTTTTTATAAGGAAAAAATGGCGACATTAAATGCCGCCTCATACTGCTTGCAGGGTCTTCACATGATGTGCCGGGCATTACGCTCGATCAACCTTTTCAATAACACAGCTTTGGAAAAAATCGTCAAAGCCGAAGTTGGAAACAAAATACAGTGTATATAATGATATTTTTTGTTAAAACTATCAAGAGGCTATGTATGGTTTTTAATAAACGATAATGCAAATTGAAAATTTCCGCCTGAAAAATTATGGATTATGACAAAAAAATGAAAAAAAATAAATTATGGACTAGACATGATGTTTTTTGATGTTTATAGATCGCCACACAAGTCGTGTGACTGATTTGGTAAGGGTGATTAGCTCAGTTGGTAGAGCAGCTGACTCTTAATCAGCGGGTCGCAGGTTCGATCCCTGCATCACCCACCAATTAACTCAACAAATATGCGTTATGCTTTCCAAACTGAAAAATAAAAGTTAGATGCTTTTTGCTCCAAATCTATGATAACTGGAGTGAATTGTACTATAGTCAACCTTTTATGCCGTGCTCCAATGAAATATCCCAAACCCCGGCAGCTTACCCAGTAGTTAAGATATTCGGCCATAGCCTGCATATTGATTATCATATCAAAGTACTAAACATTAAAATTGGCTGTAAAATCGTTCCTCGTTCGACAAAAAATTTGTTCTTTAATCTTGTTATAATAGCCAAGCCAAACGAAAATAAGTAAAGATAGCCTCAAGCTCTCATATTTTATGCCGAATAATAATAACATCAATAGCATATCCCTCTCTATAACTAAAAAGCGTTTGACCACCCATAACCTTAGTCGTCGTATTAGTCATAGCAAACTTCGCTTATTTTCATATCACGGATTTCTTGCCAAGGAATTGGTCCACCAAATATTTCTTGCGTGTAGCGATTATCTTTAAATTCAGGACGTTCCTTTAAAATAAGCATAGCTAGATTACGATAAGCAAATTCCCTTTCATTGTTTTTAGGACCGCTTGGTTGCAACCACCTTATAATATCGTCTATTTGTTCATCATTTGCATTAATATAAAATCCTTTACATATAATATATCTTAATATTTTTCGGCTACTCTCATCATATCTACTAGTTAGTGCAAATATAGCTGTAGCTCCTGCATCATTTATCCAAAGTGGATCCGCACCATGATCAATAAGCATTATAATAACATCGTCATTTCTTTTTAGAGCATGCATAAATAGGAGTGAAACTGGATTTTTTGCCGGAATGACATGATCGGCTTTACCACCATTATTAAGATAAATTTTTGTCAAATCATAACGGAATTTTGCGGTCGCTTCTGGATCAAAACTATAATCAGGCTTCACCATGGTAACCGTGGCTGTATAGTAAGTGAAATCTCTTGCTGACCCTTGCGATGGTCTATCAATCATATAAGGGTCTGCACCTGCGGCCAAAAGCACATCAATGGCCTGTAAATTGCGCGCGGTTAAAGCTGAAAACAGCAATGTTATATCATTGTCATAGCGGGCATTAAGTGTGCCTTCAGGTAAAGCTTTGACATCATCAAGCGTGATTGGTTCTTTTTTTTCAATCTTGCGGGCTAGTTGATAAACAATTGGATCGGCATTTTTAAAATAGCTATCGGTTCTTGGCGAAGTATTATCTATTTTTTCGTTCACCACCTTTAAAATAATTTCACTATCTTTTTTGGTTTTAAAAATAGTAAAGAAACTAAGCCCCAGAACCAAAACAAGCACAATAAAAGCAAATAACACCTTATGTTTACGGGGCGACTTATTTTCTTGTTTAACTTGGTTCTCACCCGCCATAATGTCCCTCAATATTTAACCTTGTTGCTACCTTTTTACAAACCTATACTATCCATATATACTTACAAGCCAAGTTTCCCTATTAAAATGAGATATATTTTCTTAATTCATGCGGTAAGTGTATGTTAAATTGCTTGCTCCCCCCAATAATAGGCATCATAGACAGTGATGCAGACGCCTAATAATAAGGGTGTCACTTTTATAATCAATAGCGTAGCAGGAGATGGCTTTAAAAAAAATATACCAATCTTCGATCAGTTGGGTTTAATTGCTAATATTACTTGGGCAAATCAGCCAATGAACGAGCTAAATATTAACAAAATCCAACAAGGGATGTTCATCACAGAATATATAAATTTTCATTCAAATTAATGGCTCCTGCCATTAGAAACATTCCTTAAGTAGATTATAGCTAAAGATTCAAATCTTTTAATAACGCGTCTCGTTTTGCTAAAAAGCCGCTATCAATCCAGTTTTGTTCCATTTCTTTAAGCAATTGACCTATTTTAACCCCCCGCTCAATGCCCAGCGCAATTAAATCTTCACCACTTATTGGCATTTCTGGCACGGGCCAATTTTCGACCAAGTCAATCATTCGCCCATAATTGGCAGCCTCAATCAAAGCCGCCTCGCCCTTTGCATTATGGGCTTCATCAATACCGCAGCTTCGCGCTTTGGCTTGCATTAATCGCAAATGATCAAGCACTGCTTGCGCACCATTTTGGTAAACCAGCTTTTTAATCAGTATGTCGGCATCGCTGGATTTTGGCGCTGGTAATAATGCCCATTTCGACAAACGTTTTTTTTCAATATTAGCAAGTTTCAAACGATTACCAAGGGTGGAAACCCGTGCTGCATCGGGTGGAATAATCGCTTCTAAACGCAAAAATGGATCAACATCCCAACCAAAATGTTGCTCGCTGGCAATCAAGCCATGAATAAAATCAATGCCCCATTTTTCACTTTCGGGCAAAATAGCAGTTAAAACGCCTGCTTGGCGCATCCATAATAAAGCGCGGCTTGGGTCTTTGGCGCTTAGCAATTTTTTAAGCTCTGCCCAGATACGTTCTGCTGATAATTTGCTTAAGCCATCTTTCAATCGTGCGGACGCTTTTAAGCCCTCCGCATCGGGGCGACCTTTGCCATAAAAGGCAAAAAAGCGGTAAAACCGCAAAATACGCAAATAATCTTCTTTGATGCGGTCTTCCGCATTGCCAATAAAACGTAATGTTGAGGTTTCAATATCGGCAAGCCCGCCGACATCATCATAAATTACCCCATCATGATCGCAATAAAGCGCATTAATGGTAAAATCACGCCGTTGTGCGTCCACCTGCCAGTTTTTACCAAACACCACACTTGGGTGACGGCCGTCACTTGTTACATCTTGCCGTAAGGTTGTAACTTCAAATGGGTGATGATCTACCACCACGGTAATGGTGCCAAAGCCTTCGCCAGTTGGCACAGCATGAAAACCAGCTTGTTGCGCAAGGCGCGTTGTTTCATTTGGCAAATGGGTGGTGGCAATATCAATATCGTTAATTGGCTTGCCCATTAAAGCATTACGCACAGCACCACCAACAATGCGCGCCTCGCCATTTTGACTACCTAAAACTTTTAGCAGTTTTTGTAGTCTTTCATCAAAAAGCCAATTTGCTTTGTCTTTGGTTAATTTCACGCATAAAGCCTTTCATAAAGATGCACAATCATACCAGCCGTTGCGCCCCATATAACATAGTCTTGATAATAAAGCGCGTACCAAGAGCGCTGTTTACCATCAATCTCTTTATGCATTTTTTGATGATTTTTAGGATTCATCAAAAAAGCCATTGGCACTTCAAATATTTTTTCAACTTCGGTTGGATTGGCAATAAAATCTTGCTGTTTTTGCAACACCGCAACAATCGGAGCAATTTTATAACCTGTGCCAGTAAAATAACTTGGCAATTTTCCTAAAATAGCAACATTATCATCATGCAAAGCTATTTCTTCACGCGCCTCACGCAAAGCCGCATCGATATCATTCTTATCACTAGAATCAACACGCCCACCGGGGAAAGAAATCTGCCCTGAATGATTGCGCAATTTTGAAGAACGCTCGGTAAATAGGATTTTTGCACCGTCATTGTGGTCAATTACGGTGATTAATACCGCCGCTTTTTTCCAAGTTGGGGCATGATAATCAATAGGCTCGGCTTTATTGGCAGCCCCCATAAGGTGGTAAGAAATGGAAAGATCACTGTTAAAATTTGCAGCGTCATCATGGGTATGAACAATGGATTGCTCTTTTTTATAAAAACGTTTGGTAAAATCAGCTAATGAAAAATCGTTACCCATTTGCATTCCTTCATTGCAAACCCATTTGCATTATTTTATTGCAATAAGCGATAAAATTTGCAGCATCTCACATAGTTTTATCAACCAAACCATTGATATTACGATTATTTTATTAATCTTACGTCAAAAATAATTGCTGCAATATCCTTAGTTTAATGGTCGGTCGATATCATTATAGATATTTTAGTGCAAAGATTTTACATAATTTGGGCAAGAAGTCATGAAATAGTCATTGTTGACGTTTTTTCAATGGATTATTTATCAAAAGCCAATAAAGTCACTTTGAACATATTACAATAATGATGCTATTGCAAAAAGCACGATATTCACTTGGTATTGAGGACGACATGAATCAGACAATGGAAGACAATAATAAACAAGCAACAAGCGATGCTTCATCCCATGAGGATATTATTGCAAAGGCGGATGCCGTTCATGATGAATTGAAAAAAATTCGCGGTTCCATTGGCAAAGTTATTTTTGGCCAAGAGCAAATTGTCGAGCTTGCGCTTACTGCCGTTCTGGCTGGTGGCCATGCTTTGCTTGTTGGTGTCCCCGGTCTTGCTAAAACGCGCCTTGTTGAAACTTTAGGACGGGTGCTTGGCTTAGATGAAAAGCGTATTCAATTTACCCCCGATCTTATGCCATCGGATATTATCGGTTCTGAAGTGATGGAAGAAGGGGACGATGGGCGACGTAATTTTCGCTATATTCAAGGGCCAATTTTTGCACAATTGCTGATGGCCGATGAAATCAACCGTGCTTCACCTCGCACTCAATCGGCACTCTTACAAGCCATGCAAGAATATCACGTCACCGTTGCTGGTAGCCGCTATGACTTGCCGCGCCCTTTCCATGTGCTTGCAACCCAAAACCCACTTGAGCAAGAGGGAACCTATCCACTTCCTGAAGCCCAGCTTGACCGCTTTTTAATGCAAATCAATATCCATTATCCAGATCTTGATACTGAACGGCGCATTTTGGTTGAAACAACCGGGATTAATGATACCAAGGCGGAAGCGGTTATTACATCACATCGTTTGATTGAAATGCAAAAAATCATTCGCCAAATGCCCGTAAGTGAACAAGTTATTGATGCAATTTTAAAACTTGTACGCTCTGCACGTCCTGATAGCGATAATGCAATTGCCCAAAAATATATTTCATGGGGACCCGGCCCACGCGCCGCGCAAGCCTTGTCCTTATGCGTACGTGCACGTGCCCTATATCAGGGTCGACTTGCTCCCTCAATCGAAGATGTCTATGCTTTGGCCGAACCTGTTTTACAACACCGCATGGCGCTTAATTTTACAGCGCGAGCTGAAAACATTCCTGTATCGCGCATTATTGCAGATTTGGTAAAGGCACAAAGCTAATGGCCATCGGCGCGCTTACTCCACCAATTAAGGTAAACTCCATTCTTGCAAATGCAGGAAAGGATGCCCGCCAAATCAGCGCGCTGGTTCTTCATGCACGCAAAATTGCGATGAGCATTTTGGGCGGTTGGCATGGCAAACGCAAACAAGGAAGTGGCGATAGTTTTTGGCAGTTTCGCCCCTATGATAGCGGTGAATCTGCAAACCGCATTGATTGGCGCCGTTCTGCCCGCGATAATACGCTTTATATTCGTGACCGCGAATGGGAGGCAGCGCAAACAGTGTTTTTATGGCCAGATCAAAGCCCCTCCATGCAGTATAAATCAAAATATTGCGAACATTCAAAAGAAGAACGCGCTTTATTGCTAGCTCTTATTTTAGGTGAAGTTTTTGCGCAAAATGGTGAGCGTATTGCCATACCATCTATTTTACCACCTATTTCAGCACGCAATGGGGCAGAGCGCATGGCAATAAGCCTTGTTAATCATCAGCCTGCAGCTAATAGCATGGATTTGTCAGTATTAAGCCGCTACAGCCATCTTATTATCGCCAGCGATTTTTTAGATGATATGAGCGTTTTGGAACAACGCTTTACCAAGCTTGCAGAGCTTAATATACGCGTTCACCTCATTCAAATATCAGACCCAAGCGAAGAGGTTTTTCCCTATCAAGGCCATGTGTTATTTCAAGACCCTGAAAGCGGATTTGAACTTGATGCAGGACGCGCGCAAATATATCAACAAGATTATTGTCAGCTTTTTGCTGCAAGACGCGCTCACTTAAAAGATATTTGCCGCCATTATGGTTGGGGTTTTTGCTTAAGCCTTACCGATGAGCCAGTCACCAAAACCTTAAGCGCATTAAATATTGCCATGAATGCCGATCTTGGCTTTCGGCGAGGACATATTGCATGATACCACTTAGCTTTGGCACCCCTCTTATTTTAATAAGCCTTGTTGTGCTGCCAGCAATCTGGTGGCTATTACGCATGACGCCGCCCCGCCCGCAACGTGAAGTTTTTCCACCGCTTCGTATTTTAGCAAGCCTTATTAAGAAAGATCAAACCCCCACTAAGTCACCATGGTGGTTGGTTTTATTACGCCTTGCCATTGCTGCTCTTATTATTATTGCCTTGGCACAACCTTCATGGCGCGAAGACAAGGAACTTGTGCAAAATAAAGGCGCACTTGCTTTGCTGATTGATAATAGCTGGCCATCAGCCACCAATTGGCAAAACCATAAACTCACCGCACGCAAATTGATCGAAGAAGCCAATAATCATAATTTGCCAATTTATATTTTAGCGAGCAACGAGCCACAAAATAGCGAAACGGGCCCATTTACTGGCAGTGCCGCCTTAAGTCGGCTTGACGCTATAAAACCAATGCCTCTTGCTGCCGACCGCACGAAACTGGTTGAAAGGCTTAAAAATATTGGTCAAAACAATCCAAATTTACAAATAGATTTACAAATTGCCTATCTCACTGATAGTTTAAGTGAAAAAAGTGATAAAGCTAGTTTTGATCAGATCCAGCAAATTCCCCATAGTATTTTTCAAATATTTAGCAATGACAAAGCAAATTGGATTGGCTTAACCAGCGTCAATAATCAAAGCGATAAAATGATTATTAACGCCATTCGCAGTGATGAGGGCAAAATGGAAAATATTCCACTTTCAGCCTTTGATAGTGATGGCCGCAAAATTGGTGAAGCACAATTGCATTTTGATAATTCAGCAATAAAAGGTCAGGCAGAAATAACCACGCCGCTTGAAATCCGCAATGATATAGCTTGGCTACGCCTTGATGATAAAGCCTATGCTAGCGCAACCTTAGCGGTGGATGCATCAAATAAAAGACGGCGCATTGCCATGCTTGCACCCTTAACCAGCGAATTACCACAACCCTTATTATCGCCGCTTTATTATCCTGCCAAAGCTTTAGCGCCTTATGGCGATATGATTTATAGCACAAAAGGCGATATTGACGAAAATATCAAAACATTATTAGCATCAAAACCAGCAATGTTGGTAATTGGTGATATTGCCAATATACCGCCGCAAAGTAAAGAAGCCATTACACGCTTTATCCATGATGGCGGCACATTGCTGCGTTTTGCTGGCCCTAATTTAGCGGCGGCAGAAAGCAATGATGGTCTTTTACCAGTGAAGTTAAGACGCGGCGAGCGTAATCTTGGTGGCGTGATGAGTTGGGCAAAGCCACAAAGCATTGCCCCATTTGCAGCCGACAGCCCATTTGCAACCCTTACGCCGCCACAAGATATTGAAATAGCGCGTCAAATATTGCCTGAACCATCTGTCGATCTACGTGATAAAAGCTGGGTCAATCTTGCTGATGGAACGCCACTGGTGACAGCGCAAACGCGTGGCGCTGGGCGCATTATTTTCGTCCATACCTCAGCTGGGCCAGAATGGTCCAACCTGCCATTAAGCGGATTTTTTGTCGATTTACTACGCCAATTTGTGGCTCTTAGCCATCAACCAGTTAGCGCTAGCGAAGGGGAAAGCAGCACCAAGGCGCTTGCACCATGGCGCATATTTAATGCGGAAGGCTTTCCACAAGCGCCATCGCCAAGTGATAAGCCTATCAGTCTTAACGGCAAAACGCCAATCACTGCCAGTCTGGATCATCTACCCGGCCTTTATGGTCAGCAAGACGCACTTTACGCACTTAATTTATTAAATAGTGACAGTGACTTAAAACGAATAGAGCTGCCAAAAGGCGAAAAAATTGCCCATAATAACTATGACGAAAATGATACAATATCTTTAATTGGCGTTATGTGGGGGCTAGCTTTCGTATTGTTTATTCTTGATAGTCTTATTATGCTCATTTTAGGTGGCTTAAATTTCAAAAATTTAAAGCGCAATAATTTATCACCTTTAATCTTATTAATAGTGTTTTTCTGCGGCTTCGCATTGAGTGTGACAGCACCCAATTTGGCGCAAGCGCAAGCAGCAAATGCGGACGATAACACAACCCAAAGCGAAGCAGATCTTGTCATGCGCGCTGGTAAAACCCATCTTGCTTACGTTAAAACCGGAGATGATACCATTGACGCAACCAGCAAGGCAGGGTTAGAAGCTTTAAACCAATTTATTGTGCAAAGAACCACCATTGAACCTGGGCAAGTTATTGAACTTGATCTTGATAAGGATGAGCTTGCTTTTTATCCACTCATCTATTGGCCGATTGATGCCTCAACCAATATGCCAAGCCAAAAAGCAATTGGCAAAATAGATGCTTTTATGCATCAAGGCGGTACAGTCTTATTTGATACACGAGATGAAATAACTTCAAATCTTAATCTTGATGGTTCACCATCAGCCAATACCAATCGTTTAAGAGAAATTTTGGCAGGGCTTAATGTTCCACCATTAGAGCCACAACCTCAAAACCATGTCATTGGCCGTTCTTATTATATTATGCCAGATTTTCCAGGCCGATATCGCGGTTCGCAATTATGGCTTGAAGCAACCCAAAACAATGGTGAAAACCGGCCAGTCAATGCTGGTGATGGCGTTAGCCCAATTTTAATAACCGCAAATGATTTTGCCGGTGCCTGGGCGCATAATGGCAAGGGTGACTGGCAATATCGGCTTGTTCCTGATGATAATATGCAACGTGTGTGGGCTTTTCGCGGTGGTTTAAACATTGTCATGTATGTGCTTTCTGGCAATTATAAATCCGACCAAGTTCATGTGCCTGAAATTTTAAAACGCCTCGGCCAGTAGGAAAAAGACAATGCAATATTCTATTGAATTTGAACCACTACTGCCAATAATGCTCGTTTATATATTAATTGCCATTAGTTTTTTAGTGGTAATCATCACCATTATTTCGCGCAAACGCGGTTCATTTTTGCGCATTATTATGGCGGCTTTATTTAGCCTTGCTTTAATGAATCCAGTATTTTTACAAGAGCAACGTGAACCTACCAAAGCGGTGGTGGCAATTATTGTTGATAAAAGCCAAAGCCAAAAAATAGATAAGCGCGAGCAAGAAACTTTAGATGCGCTTGAAAATATCAAAACCGTATTAAATACATATTCGCAATTTGAAACACGCATTATTGAAGCTGGCAATCCATCAGCCAATGATGATGGCACAGCCACACGGCTTTTTGGACCACTTGAAAAAGCCCTTGCCGATGTTCCCCCTGCCCGCCAAGGTGGTGCGATACTCATTACCGATGGGCAGGTGCATGATATTCCCGATCTTTCAACCTCGCAATCCAATAGTAAGGCTAATAATAGCGCCAATAACCAATTGAACATTCATGCACCTATTAATGCGCTGATTACAGGAAATAGTGAAGAGTATGATCGCCGTATCCGCTTTATTAAAGCACCGCGTTTTGGCATTGCTAATCGTGAGGTGGAATTATCCATGCAAGTGGATGATGCGGGAAAAATTGCAGGACACTCCAAAACCGCAGATGTCACCATAACTGTGAATGGCGAAACATTATCCAAACAAACCGTTGAAATTGGCAAAGAAACCAGCTTTTCTATCACCCTGCCCCATGCCGGCAATAATATTATTGAATTATCCACCCCTGCATCAAGCGATGAAGTGACCGGCATAAATAATCACGCAGCGATTATGATTGATGGCGTGCGTGAAAATCTTAAAGTTTTGCTGATTTCTGGCGAGCCACATAACGGCTTACGCACATGGCGCGATTTGTTAAAAAGCGATACCAGTGTTGATCTTGTGCATTTTACTATTTTAAGACCACCGGAAAAACAAGACAATACACCTATGAACCAGCTTTCCTTGATTGAGTTTCCAACAAGGGAATTATTTGTTGAAAAGATTAATGATTTTGATTTGGTCATTTTTGACCGCTATCAACATTATGACGTATTGCCGCTCATTTATTATGATTATTTGGCCAATTATGTAAAACAAGGTGGCGCCTTGCTTATGGCAACTGGGCCAGAATTTACTGGCGAGAACTCACTTGCCCGCACACCCTTATTTAGCATATTACCAGCCCTTCCCAATGATATGATTGAGGAAGAAGCCTTTTTGCCAAGCCTTACCGATCTTGGGCATAAGCATCCAATTACCCGTGGCCTTGAAGGCAGCAATATCAATCCACCAAAATGGGGACATTGGTTACGGCAAATAGATGTTGTACCCAACCAAAATGCGCAAATATTAATGAATGGCGTTAAAGATAAGCCGCTTTTCCTTGTTGCCCATGAAGATAAGGGGCGCGTTGCTATGCTGCTTTCTGACCAAGGTTGGCTATGGGCGCGCGGTTATGAAGGCGGCGGCCCTTATGCTAGCTTTTATCGACGCACAGCGCACTGGTTGATGAAAGAACCAGAGCTTGAAGAAGAAGCACTTTTTGCGACCAGTAAAGGCAATGATATTCACATTCGTCGTCAAAGCATGAAAGATAACATTGGTAAAGTGCAAATAACCCTGCCGTCGGGCAAAACCCAAGAACTAACCTTGCAAGCAAAGCTTGATAATAGCACTAAGAATGACAAAGATAATCAAGGCGGTACAAACCAAGGTAATAGCAATAAAGGTAACGGCGTATTTACCGGCGATTATCGCAGCGAGGAAATTGGACTTGTTCATATAAAAAATGATGAGTTTGAAACACTAGCCTTGGTTGGTCCGATTAATGCACCCGAATTTGGCGATCTTATTTCAACACCCCATCTTTTACAGCCAATTGCAGATGCTACTAATGGTGCGGTAATAAGGTTAAAAGATACCAAAAACGCGAACTTAACAAAACCAAACATCGAAATATTAAAAGATAATGCTAAGCCGCTTAAAAATACCATTCACTTGCGGGAAAGTAGCGATAGTAAGCTGATTAGTGTTGCAAGCTATCCACTTTATACTGGATTATTAGCCTTGCTAATCAGTTTATTGATTATAAGCGGCATGTGGTATCGCGAGGGTCGGTAATTCTATTAAGAGTCATGATTGATTAACCTAAAAGCCTTGGCTTATAGCTAAAAAACCTCTTCATTGCAGGTATTGCAATGAAGAGGTTTTTTATTGAGCACATTTTTCAAAAGCTTAAAGTTAAAATCTTCTAGTCATTCACCTTAAATTTTTGCCAATAGAATCAACATTATTGCTGTCTTACAGGTTGGTATATTGAAGATGTCATTTTGCACTAAATAGTACTATACTTGTTTCATATTGGTAATAATCATAAAATGAACTTAATATAATCACTTTGTAGTCCTTCTTTGGCTTATTTTATCTATCATAAAGTAAGCAATAAAAATGATTAGCCGGTTGAGCAAGTGCTCACACAAATGAAAGACCGCCATTCAGAAAACCTTAAACTAATAAAATTTTTTGCCCAAAGAACAGATTAAAAAACCGCAATTGTCGTATTCTTAACTGATGCAACTTGCATAGGTTTTTTATTGATTATTTTTTGCGAGCATATTTGGGAATCGAAATTTTCGATATTCCCACGGAACCAATTTACATCATAGGCGTTCAACACACTCAAACTACAATATAGTTTGAAATAATTTTGTGCGTGCATTGTTTAATTCCACTTAAAAATAGCAAATTATTAAAAATTTGCAATATAAGCAAGAAGATTACAGAAAACATGAAAATAATAAGCTTTATAACTTTATTAATTACCTTTTTTGCGGCCTCCTTCCAAATCGCAAATGCTGTCCCCAAAATTGATAAAAAAATTGAACGCACACAAAAGCTTGATAAAAGCAAAGCGCAAATCAACGACGAAAGTCGCCCTTATGAAGATATTATTAAAAGACATGCAGCCGCCAATAATGTGCCAGTAGATATGGCGCATGCAGTGGTTAAAACCGAAAGCAATTATAATAAAAACGCTCGCGGACGCGCCGGCGAAATTGGTCTTATGCAAATTAAATTATCAACCGCACGCAGCCTTGGTTATCGTGGCTCTGCAAAGGCCCTTTACGACCCGCAAACCAATATTGAATATGGAATGAAATATCTTGGCCTCGCCCACCAATTAAGTGGCGGCAATATGTGCAATACAATTTTAAAATATAATGCCGGCCATGCAGCCAAACGTATGAATCCAGTTTCTGCCCGCTATTGTAGCAAGGTTAAATCTTATTTGGCCTCGTTAAATTAAATTATTAATCTTCAACTACAATTAAACCAATATAAGACAGAACTTATTCGTGTCATGCATAATGATGCATGACACGAATATGCTAAGGCCGACATTAGAGCGTTTTCCGAAAAGTGTGAAGCGGTTTTCGGGCAAAAATGCGGAGTAAACAATGGATTAGAGCGCTGATTTGATCCAATCAGATTGAAATGCGCTCTAATGAAACTCTAAAGCATCACCAACTATTGCTTCAACAACCTTGGTGTTTGAACCTTCTAAGCCTGCAATAAATTTATCTGCCGTTTGGTCAAGCAATGGGAAAGTGCCATAATGGCAAGGAATTGCAGTTTTAAGATTTAAATAGCGTTGACAAGCAAGGGCCGCAACTGCGCCGCCCATGGTGAAACAATCGCCAATTGGTACAATACCAATTTCTGGCGCATGTAATTCGTCAATTAATTTCATATCAGAAAAAATATCAGTGTCGCCCATATGATATAGAGTTGGTGCATCTTCAAAATGGAAAACCAACCCATTAGGATTTCCAAGTGAAAAAGACTGGCCATTTTCATTCATCATAGCCGATGAATGAAGGGCGTTGACAAAGGTAACACTATAACCATCATGATGCTGCGTACCACCGGTATTGCCTGGACAAATTTTGGCAACACCCTGTGCGCTTAACCAATCTCCCAAATCAGCATTGGCGGTAACAGGTATATTTTTTTCAATAGCAATCCTAACCGTATCACCAACATGATCACTATGGCCATGGGTTAAAGCAATATGGGTGACGCCATCGGTGATTTTTGCCAAATCAAGCGCAGCTGCTTTTGGATTTCCAGTTAAAAACGGATCAATCAAAATAATAGCAGAGCCTACTTCAATGCGAAATGCCGCATGTCCAAGCCAAATAATCTTCATAAAAATTTCTCCTATCGGTCTATCTTTGGTTACCATGCCAAGCGGCTGTTTTATTTATCAAGCAGTAAGATAAGCCAAATGGTACAGAAATAACAATTAAATTATAATCAATTTAAATATAGCTTTTTTTAAAAAGTCAAAGCACGATGATATCGTCTTAACTACCCACTAACGATTTGAATATTTTTATAATTTATGCAAATGATAGCCAATTGATTTTGTCTATTCAAAATTTAAAATCCACGTATGTAATATAGTTCTCCCTAGAATAAGGAAACCGTAATGACGGTGATTACCATTGAAGACGCCCCTCAATATCTTGTTGATGGTCAAAGCATTATTGGCCTTGATCTTGGCACTAAAACAATTGGCCTTGCGGTTTCTGATATTGGTTTAAGCTTTGCCAATCCGCGTCCGGTTTTAAAACGCAGTAAATTTACCAAGGATGCGCAGGATTTACTTAGCGTTTTAGAAAAAGAAAATATTTGCATTATGGTTATTGGCTTGCCGCTTAATATGGACGGCTCTAGTGGCCCAAGAGTACAGGCAACGCGTGCCTTTGTGCGCAACATGGAAAAACTCACCGATATACCCTTTATTTATTGGGATGAACGATTATCGACAGTTGCGGCAGAACGCAGCTTAATTGATATGGATGTGTCACGAGCCAAGCGATCTGAGCGCATTGATTCTGCGGCTGCAAGCTTTATCTTACAAGGCGCTCTTGATCGACTTGCAAATTTATAATGCATGCCAAATCTAATATTTTTGAAACCTATGAATGCTGGTTTCAAAACAAATAAAATAGCTGTCAAACTTAATCACCACATGCAATAGCATAGGTAAAACCACAGCAAACGGTTTTGGGAACAATGATTTTGGCGTTGCCATTAAATGCGGCAAGCGCTAAAGCTTCAGCAATACCATAATAGCCGGTTTTTTGAAAAACCTTCCATGAAGGTTTTTCAATATGTGATTGATATTTTTGTAAAGAACTGATTGGTAAAAGAAAAATTGGCACTGCAAAATACCTTTCTAGATAAGGTAACCATGCAGAATGGCCAAATTTGTCTAATGTGGCAATATAAGAGAATTGAATTTCAAGTGCATCCAATACTTCCTGCAATTCTTTTACCGCATCAATATTATTAGCCTTGGACGAGGCGCCAACACCTAAGCAATATTTTTTTTCAATTATATCATTCATCACTATGTCATAAAGCTTTATAATCAATCAATGAAGCTACTATTAGAGCATTTTCACGAAAAGTATAAAGCGGTTTTCAGACAAAAAACGCGGTTTAAACAATGAATTAGAGCGCCGATCTGATCTAACCAGATCGAAATGCGCTCTAGCTGGTGATTTTTACCCTAATTGCTTTTCCAGATTTCATCGACCTCTTGGGGGCTAATACCCAAAATAGCGCTAACGCGCTCAATAAAGGCAACTTCATTCTCATCAATATAATTATCGGCTGAGGCAACAGCCATCAAATTACGCACCAATGATATGCGTCGTTCAGGTGCTAAATCACTAAACAACGCTGCAGCTTGAGCGGTGGTTGTTTCATATCCATAATCGCCCAAATAACGGATTACATCAGGCAGGGCATCGGCAGGAATATCAAATTGTTGCTGTGCAATTTGTGCAAAAACTTCGGTTTCTGCGTGGCCGCGTTCACCATCGGCAAAAATAATTTTGATCAGCAGAAGAAGCTCAGCTGCAATAGCTGGATCGCCTGCGACTTTACTTACCACACTATTTCGAGTGAAATAATTAGCAATTTTATGAAAGAAACCTTCGCTCATCAAGCGCTCCGATGTAAATAGCTATTTTGCAGTTAAAGAACCATAGCTGATAAATGACTGTTATTTAATTGGGTAACCCATTTATAAACATATATTTTTTGAAAAAGTTCAATTAGTTGAAAAAAATAATTTTTTCCGTAACAATTTACTGCACTAAGTTGCTCAATCACATTAAAATGACCTTTGCGATTTTGAAATTGCAGAGCATCATCAAATAGTGCAAAACGGTTGAAGGTTTCAATCATGAGAAGAATGTTGAAATCATACTATATAAAGGAACGATATGATTGATTTTCTTCTTGATCCAACAACATTGATGTTGATCGCAGCAGCTCTCATTGCTGGCATTATTGATTCTATTGCTGGCGGCGGCGGGCTAATTACTGTACCTGCCCTTTATCTAGGGCTTGGCGGATCACCAGTTGCAGCGCTTGGTACCAACAAATTGCAATCACTCTTTGGCTCACTATCCGCAACCATTGCTTATGCGCGTGCAGGCCATGTTGATCTTAAAAGTCAAGGATGGGAGGCATTATTAGCATTTGCAGGCGGATTACTAGGTGCATTGTTAGCAACCAAGCTTCCCAAAGAGGTGTTAACTGCCTTTTTGCCAATTTTACTGGTAAGCGTCGCCCTTTATTTTGCACTAAAACCCAATATAGGCGATGTTGATCGCACGCGTCGCATGGGGCAGTTTTTATTTACCATGACGATACCGCCTTTAATCGGCTTTTATGATGGCGTCTTTGGCCCAGGCACCGGTTCTTTTTTCATGCTGGCTTTTGTATCTCTTGCAGGTTTTGGTATGCTAAAAGCAACTGCCCATACAAAGCTGCTTAATTTTTCATCTAATATTGGTGGTTTTGCAGCTTTTGCCGCAGTTGGTGTAGTTAATTGGAAAATTGGTCTTGTCATGGGGGTGGCTCAATTTATTGGCGCGCAAATTGGCGCAAGGCTAACCATGAAAATAGGCACCAAACTTATAAAACCACTTCTTGTTATCATATGTACAATATTAGCAATAAAATTAATGCTAGAGCCAGATAATCCTCTTAATCACTTCATCCGCAGTGTATTTAATCCATCATAAAAAGACCATTAGGGTTAAATTTCTTTTGTTTGGCAACTATATGGCTATATATTAACAAAATTCAGTTTGATTATTTGATAAAGGATGTTGCAAAAACGGGCAACAATATAAAATATGAAAGCAAATCAATTAGATATATTAATGGTACCTGGATACCAAGGGTCTGATGAAAACCATTGGCAATCACGCTGGGAGCGCAAATTAACGACTGCGCGTCGGGTAGAACAAGACGCGTGGTCAAAACCAGTGCGCAGCGAATGGATTGCACGACTTCGTGAAGAAGTTGAAAAATCTGAACGTCCCGTTTTGCTTGTTGGTCATTCTTTGGGCGTTGCAACCATTGTGCAAGCAGTACCTTTACTTGGCAAACGCGTAAAAGGCGCTTTTTTAGTTGCTGCTCCCGATGTTGCCAACCCCAATATACGGCCTAAGCATTTAATGACGTTCGGACCCTACCCGACTGAAAAGCTACCCTTTCCATCTGTGCTAATTGCCAGCCGCAATGATGAATATTGCGAGTTTTCAGTGGCTGAGAAGCTAGGGGAAGACTGGGGTTCACTATTTTTAGATGCTGGCGAAGCAGGTCACATTAACACCAAATCCGGTCATGGCCCTTGGCCAGAAGGCCTTATGGTATTTACACAATTTATAGGTAATTTATCTTAAGCGACAAATTGCATTAGAAGGCTCATTTTAGCGATTATGGGCCTTATTTTCCCCAAAACATATAATGATTTAATGCAAGTGGTAGTTTAAGGCTAAAAACCTTTTAAAACAAAATATTATGCAAATAATCTATATAATATCACATTTGCAACCTATAGCTTTAAATCGATTTATATTTTTGCCAAACTCAGATTTTAGAATTGCTTTGCAATCCCTTTCAACCTATAGATAATACTATAACCAGTTTTCAGGCTTTAAATGGCTAGGCAAATTTTGGGTCGCAATTTTTGGGGCAATGCGCCCGTAAGATTACAAAAGCAAAATGCTCAGTAAATGTTTATATAAAAAAAACAGCGCAATATGGTCAGCACCTAAATGTTGATATGCTGTTTTTAAACATTTCTATGCGCTCATTTAACCTGACTTTTTGATTTTATTTGTTTTTCTATAATTCTTCGTTTTTTTGAAATGCCAATAAATTAAAGTCAGGTGCCACCAATTATATGGATTTATAACCCAATAAAATGCGTATAAATAAACAACCGAAACCATTGATAAATATTTAAAAATAAACCGACCATATGCCGAATAAATACGGCCCGTTATTGAAAGACTAAAGACAAAACTATGACCCAAGATATGGCACAAGAACAGCATATCGCAGCAATAAAGCAACGTGTTGGCGTTAAAGAATTCATTATTCTTATTGCCGCTCTCATGGCGACCAACGCCGTTGCCATTGACATTATGTTGCCCGCCTTTGACGACATTAAAGCAAGCCTTGGCGTAGTCGGGGAAAATGCGCATCATTATATTATTTTTTGCTATTTGCTCGGCTTTGGTATTACGCAATTATTTGTCGGCCCACTATCGGACCGTCTAGGCAGACGTGTGCCGTTAATTATCGGTCTAATATTTTATGCAATTGCCTCTTTTGCCTGTGCATTTGCGCCATCTTTTATCGGCCTTTTAATTTTGCGCGCCATACAAGGCATTGGTGCCGCAGCAACGCGCGTGCTTTGCGTTTCAGTGGTTCGGGATCTTTATGGCGGCCGCCAAATGGCAGAAGTTATGTCCATTGTGATGATGGTTTTCATGGTAGTGCCAATTATTGCCCCAGCAACAGGGCAAGGTATTCTCATGCTTGGCCCATGGCAGCTCATTTTCTTTGTCATGGCAGCAGTCGGCATTATTATGGCGGTATGGGTTTGGAAGCGTTTACCAGAAACGCTTTTTGCTCCCCGCCCATTAACATTTTCCGCCATTACTCAGGGCTTTAAAACTGTTTTATCTAATAAGATTTCATTTTGCTATAATTTGGCTTTTTCGGTTATTTTAAGTGCACTTTTTGGCGCACTTAATACCGCACAACAAATTTATGACGGAATTTACGGTTTAGGTAAATGGTTTCCAGCCGCATTTGCCGCCGTTGCTACTTTCCAAGCATTGGCTGCATTTTTAAATTCTCGCTTTGTTGGCCGCTTTGGCATGCGCCGTATTTCGCATTTTCTACTTTTAGCTTTTGTGGCAGCCTCATTTGTATTATTTTTATGGGCATGGCTAACCCCAACCCATGTGCCCTTTATTCCCTATATGCTGTTATTTACCGTCATTATGTTTGCATTTGGCGCAATTGGCGCCAATTTCAACTCTCTAGCAATGGAACCTTTAGGCGCAGTTGCCGGTACCGCATCATCAGTTTTTGGCTTTATGCAAACGCTGATTGGTGCTGGCGGTGGTTTACTTATCAGCCATTTTTTCCACGCCACGATCACCCCAATTGCCGCAGGCTTTTTCATTGTTGGCATTTTAGCATTAATACTCGTTCTTATTGCTGAAGATGGCAAATTATTTAGAACCGTAAGTGCAGATCCCAGCAAAGCGAAAATGAAAACTATTAAATAGCGGATATTAAGCGAAACAAAATGCCCTTAACGGGGCATTTTCTATATTGATAATGGATTTTTGGCGTTTTATATTTTACCAAATACATTCTATAATAGCTTTTTTGATTTATTGTTAAAGTCAACTAAAACAACAATTGAAAATGAATGAAATCTAATTAATTTACACTCTTCAGGCTGGCTAAATGCGTCCATCAATTACTGATCCATTTTTTGTTTCCATTCGCAGCCTTGCTGGTGTTGGCCCCAAGATTTGTGCCTTAATAAGCAAATTGCTCGACCTTAGCCATGATATTGGTGAACCACGTTTGGTGGATATTCTTCATTTAATGCCAACATCAATAATTGACCGCCGCAATAGACCTTTCATTGCTGGCGCCAAACAGGATGAAATTGTAACCTTGGAGCTGGTGGTTGACACCCACTACCCGCCTGAAGCAAATAGAAAGAATATTCCCTATCGCGTTTATTGTCATGATGATAGCAGCGATATAGCCTTAGTGTTTTTCCGTGGGCAAAAAGCTTGGCTTGAAAACCTACTGCCGGTTGGATCGAAAGTTCTTGTTTCTGGTAAGGTGGAGCATTTTAATGGCCGCGCCCAAATGGTGCACCCCGACCATATTATTAGCGCTGATGAAGAAGAAAAGCTGTTACTGGTAGAACCCGTTTATCCGCTCACAGCTGGCCTTTCACCTAAAACCTTATCTCGCGCTATTATAGACGCCCTACCCCATATCCCTAACCTACCCGAATGGCAGGACGAACACCTTATTAAACGCGAAAGCTTCCCAAGCTATCAAAATGCTTTAAGCCAAGTCCACACACCTAAAACACCTGAAGATATTGCACTTTTAAGCCCAGCGCGCCGCAGGCTTGCCTATGATGAATTTTTAGCAGGACAATTGGCGCTTGGCTTGGTGCGCGCAAAAACCAAACGGCTTTCAGGCACCCCACTTTTAACCACTGGCAAATATATCAATGCATTAAAATCTTACCTACCCTTTGAACTTACCCAAGGGCAAAAAATAGCCATTGAAGAAATATCAAAGGACCTTGCTTCTTCTGAGCGCATGCTACGCTTATTACAAGGCGATGTTGGATCAGGTAAAACCATCGTTGCCCTTTATGCTATGTTGCAGGCGGCAGAAAATAATGGCCAATCGGCTTTAATGACACCAACAGAGGTATTGGCGCGCCAACATTATGCAACCATTGCACCTTTGATTGCCAATATTGGTCTTAAAGCAGTTTTATTGACAGGGCGTGAAAAAGGCAAAGAACGGCAAGCCATTTTGGACGATATTGCCAGCGGTGAAGCAGCAATTATCATTGGTACCCACGCGCTTATTCAAGAAAAAGTCGATTATCATAATCTTGTCCTTGCAATTATTGATGAGCAGCACCGCTTTGGTGTCCATCAACGCTTGCAACTCACAGCTAAGGGCCAAGCCCCCGATATGCTGGTGATGACAGCCACTCCCATTCCGCGCACCTTGGTGTTAACCGCTTTTGGCGATATGGATGTGTCAAAGCTGCGTGAAAAGCCAAAGGGGCGTAAACCAATACAAACCGCCACATTGCCATTGGAACGGCTTGATAAATTATTGGAGCGGGTTGATGCCGCATTAAAAAAAGGTGACAAGATCTATTGGATTTGCCCCTTGGTTGAAGAATCGGAAGTGCTGGAACTCACCTCTGCAACTGATCGCTTTTTGAATTTGCAAAAATATTTTGGCGACAAAATTGGCCTAGTACATGGCAAAATGGCTAATGCTGAAAAAGATGAAGCCATGGCCAAATTTAAAAGTGGCGACATTCGCTTGCTGGTTGCCACTACTGTTGTTGAAGTTGGTGTCGATGTTCCCGACGCTTCAATTATAATTATTGAACATGCTGAGCGCTTCGGGCTTGCGCAATTGCACCAATTGCGCGGCCGTGTTGGGCGCGGCAATAAGGAATCATCTTGCATTTTGCTTTATAAATCACCACTATCGCTGACGGCAACTGCAAGGCTCAATGTTATGCGTGAAACGGAAGACGGCTTTCGCATTGCTGAAGAAGATTTAAGGCTGCGCGGTGAAGGTGAATTGCTGGGAACCAAACAATCTGGTCTTCCCGGTTTTGAGTTAGCCAATCTAGAAAGCCATGCTGATTTATTGGAAATGGCGCGCCAAGATGCGCGTCTTATCCTTGAAAAAGACCAAGACCTTACCTCGCCAAGAGGACAAGCCTTACGGCTTTTGCTCTATTTATTTAGGCGTAATGACGCAATACGCCTGTTACGCGCAGGGTAAAATCGGCAAGTTGACCCAAATTACTGCCTTCAATTGACAAAAAACTGTGTATGACCTTTGTTTTGGCAAAAATTCATATTCTGTTAAAAATTGCTATGACAAACTAATTAAAATCGTCATTGCCAATTATGGTAATGTTGAGCATTTTTAATAATTGGCTAACCAAGCATTAGATATTTTATTTCAAAAATATTTAAAATTGCTATGCTGATTAATCTTTTAAACTCGATGACAGGATAGCATAGTGATATTTCGCTTTTTTACCAAGGCTACAGGCAAATTCAACAAGTCCGCTTTGACGGCGTTTTTGTTAGCATCCGCATCACTATCCATAACAGCATGTGGTTTTTCAAATCCCATGAGTGGTTTATCGCAAGGCATTGCACCTAAAAGCAATACTGCCAATATAGCACCTAATGCGACCGTTGCGCAAAACCGCCCAGCACCATCCATTGAGACAACAGCCAGCGTTACAGCCTATCGCCCAACCAATCCAGCCAGTAACAGCTGGGCAGTCGCCCATGCCGCTTACAGCAAAAAGGCGGAAAAATATTGGGATGATGTTTCAGCAAAGCGTAAACAGCGCAATGAAAAACGCCGTAATGGTCAAGCCATCACCCAAAATGATTATGTTTTAAATCAGCCTCCAGTCTATGATGGCCCACCAAAACCCGCAATGCCTGGGCAAATAACCCCAGCAAAACCAAGTGCAAGAATTCCAGGTACAGGTGATTTTCTTGCTGCGGCTAAATCTGTCTATGGTTTTACCCCCGACCGCCCACGCAATGAAGAAGAATTCATGCGCGCTTATGCCAATGCAGCTTCGCAAGCTGGCCTAACACGCTACCAACTGGTTGCGCTTTATGCTTTTGAAACAGGTGGCGATGGTACTCATGACTTGCAAGCCGGCATGCTAAAAAGCAATGCCAATGCGCGACCAATTTCCACTGCTATTGGTTATAATCAGCTCGTTGCAACCGCAAGTGTTAGCGTTATGCATGAGTTTGGTCCTGAAATCGTGCGCGAACTTAAAGCCCAAGCGCAAAGGGCCCAAGGAGCAGATCGCCAACGCTTATTGCGTAAAGCAGATGTTGTTAGCGCAATGACTGCAAGGGCGCGCACCGTACCCCATCAATGGACTGCGCAGGCAGAGCTTGCCAAAACGCCAGCCGGCCTTGGTATTCATGCTATGACATTAGACAAGGATGTTGGGCCGCTATTGCAAACCCATAAATTACGCACATCGATGCATTTTCTTCACGCCAAGGGCGTAACGCGCCAATTAACTGGCGCAGAACTTGAAATGCTTAACCTTACTGGTGATGGCAATGGCTATGACATGATTAGCATGCCGCAACAATTGCGTGAAATTGTGCCAACAGCAAATTTTTTCTTGCGTAAAGGCTATGAACGCAATCCCGTTGCCAAGCGCAATAATACTGTTGCTAAATTATTAGCAGCAACAGAAGAAAAAATGCGCATAAATATGCAAAAGGAAGGCGCACAGGCCATGCATCGCGCATTTCAATCTTCTGAAATGGCACGCAACTAAGGTTTGATATTTTGCATAATTAAACGGTTTAAGGATGTTGCTTACAGCATCCTTAAACGGCAATAGCCTGCTTTTAAGTGGTGTAGTTAGCATTCAACGCTTAACTATAATAACAAAAAACACAAGCTGGCTTCATTCCATCCCAGTAGTTTTTGAAAAGTAAAATTGTAAGATCGATGGTCAAAACCTCATCTAACATGATTTATATTTTGCACCGTTTTTTAAAATTACTGCAAAACTTATCAAAAACTTGCGCGAACTTTATGTTAAACCAATGCTTCCTCTTGCCTTTTTTGCTCATTTGCAGTAGCCAATATCTTCAGAATTTCTTTGAATTGATTTGAATATATGGATTGGCAATGACCATCATTGATAATAGAATTCCAGAACCAAAACGTTTCATCTCTGGTGCCACTGGTGACTGGGAAGTCATTATTGGTTTGGAAGTACATGCCCAAGTAACCTCAAACTCGAAATTATTTTCGGGCGCTTCAACTTCTTTTGGCGCTGAGCCCAATGCAAATGTTTCATTGGTTGATGCAGCAATGCCAGGAATGTTGCCAGTTATTAATATTGAGTGTGTAAAACAAGCCATTCGTACTGGCCTTGGCCTAAAGGCGCAGATTAATCTAAAATCGGTTTTTGATCGTAAAAATTATTTTTACCCAGATTTGCCGCAAGGTTACCAAATTTCGCAATTCAAACAACCCATCGTTGGCGAAGGTGCAATTATCATTTCAGTCGGCCCTGATAATAAGGGACAATTTGAAGATATTGAAATTGGTATTGAGCGCCTGCATCTTGAGCAAGATGCTGGAAAATCAATTCATGATCACCATCCAACCATGTCTTGTATTGACCTTAACCGTTCTGGCGTTGCTTTGATGGAAATTGTGTCAAAACCGGATATGCGCTCAGCTGATGAAGCCAAGGCCTATGTCACTAAATTGCGCACTATTGTTCGCTATTTAGGCACTTGTGATGGCAATATGGATGAAGGCTCCATGCGCGCCGATGTTAACGTCTCGGTTCGTCGCCCAGGCGGTGAATTTGGCACACGCTGCGAGATTAAAAATGTTAATTCCATTCGCTTCGTTGGCCAAGCCATTGATTATGAAGCAAGACGCCAAATTGCAATTTTGGAAGATGGCGGTACAATTGACCAAGAAACACGGCTTTTTGATGCGGCAAAGGGCGAAACACGCGCCATGCGCTCTAAAGAAGAAGCGCATGATTATCGTTATTTCCCAGATCCTGATCTCTTGCCGCTGGAATTTAGCCAAGAATTGGTCGATCAACTAGCCGCAGACTTGCCTGAGCTACCTGACGATAAAAAAGACCGTCTTATTTCATCTCTTGGTCTTTCAGCCTATGATGCATCAATCCTCATTACTGAAAAAGCCATTGCTGATTATTTTGAGGAAGTCGCCAAAGGCCGTGATGGCAAACTTGCAGCAAACTGGGTGATTAACGACTTGCTTGGTGCTTTAAATAAAGCTGGTCTTTCAATTGAAGAAACGCCTGTTAGCCCCTTGCAGCTCGGCACTATCATTGAGCTTATTGTTGAAGGCACTATTTCAGGTAAAATTGCCAAAGACCTTTTTGAAATCATCTGGGCTGAGGGCGGTGATCCGCGAGAAGTTGTTGAAAGCCGCGGGCTAAAGCAGGTAACAGATACCGGCGCCATTGAAAAGGCGGTTGATGATGTTATTGCTGCAAATCCTGACAAGGTGGAGCAAGCCAAAGCCAAGCCAACACTTGCTGGCTGGTTTGTTGGGCAAGTGATGAAGTCAACAGGCGGCAAGGCAAATCCGCAAGCAGTTAATGACATTGTTAAGGCTAAACTAGGGTTGGAATAAATATTATGTGGCTTAGAACCGCTACAAAAAATGATATAGAATCAATTCGCGAACTTTTATTTGCCACTTGGCATGAACTATATGATGATCTTATCAGCAGTGAAGCTGTTGATAAGATTATTGGCAAATGGCAATCTGTTGATCATTTTAAAAAGTGCCTCACCCGCCCCTCTTCTGAATTTATTGTTGCAGATGATGGTGATGAATTGCAAGGTGCGGCCTATGCCTTACAAGGCGGCGTAAAAGGTTTTCCAGAAACTGTCCTTATTCAACAGCTGATGGTGCGCCCTAAATATCAAGGCCAAGGCATTGGTAAACGTCTTTTGATCGAGGTTGAAGAATCTTTTCCCAATGCACGTAAATGCCGTGTTATAATATTGGAAAAAAGCACAGACGCACAAAAATTTTATGAAAGCCAAGGCTACAAGAAAATTGGAGTTCCAAGCCCCATTCAAGAACAAAAAGATGTTTTTGAAATAGTAATGGAAAAAGAACTATTCTAATTATTTCTTGCATTTATACAATTATAGGCTCATAAGAGACCATACATATTCATTTTGTGCTCTTTGTTGGCATGATTGAGGAGTTTAAGGCTATGGCCGGTTTAATAAGACAAGTTTTCACTTGGTGGAATGGTACAACAATTGGCACAAGATTTTTTACCTTTCGCAAGGGTAAACGCGTTGGTGAAGATGAATTTGGCAATGTCTATTATGAAGGTGCTTGGCACGTAGATGGCTATAAACGCCGCTGGGTAATCTATAACGGCTATTCTGAAGCGTCAACAATTCCACCCGGTTGGCATGGTTGGATGCATCATCGTGTTGACACGCCGCCATCTGCTGAAAATTATGTACCCTTTGAGTGGGAAAAAGCACATTTGTCAAACCAGACTGGTTCAGCAAATGCTTATACACCTAAAGGCTCGATTAAGAATCATGGTAAGCGCCCAAAAGTTACTGGCGATTATAATGCTTGGTCACCGGAATAAGCAGCAGAAATATGATACTGGACTTTGAAATTTAGCAGCATTGATGCAGTTTTTTTCTATTTCAGTTGATATAAAACATTTCAAACATGCATAATTAATTTTATGCATGTTTATTTTTTAAAAAAAGCCAATTTAATTATGATTATTTGTAAATTTGGTTTTTTATTGCCATAGTTTGTGTTTAAAGCTCATGACTTGTATTTATAACAAATACAGCCACATAATTTAAAGTTTCGAATGGTCGCTATGATAAAATTGTTAAAGCCTTTTTCTTTTGTGAAATCTTTAAGCCTTGCTGTTTTGGCCCTAGCTGCTATTGCAAGCCCAACATTGGCTGAGCGCATTAGCAATCCCATTGCCGAATTTTCTGGCCTTGATAAAATAACTGGACGCACGACAACTTTTCATATCACCATAGGTGAGACCTACCAATTTGGCGCTTTACAAGTGACACCGCGTGCCTGCTTTACCAGCAGCGCGGATGAAGCAACTAAAACCGATGGTTTTGTTGAAGTAAATGAGGTCACTTTGGACCAAAAAATTAAACCTATTTTTAGAGGCTGGATGTTTGCTGATAGCCCTGGTCTAAATGCGGTAGAACACCCAATTTATGATGTTTGGCTCACCAATTGCAAACAAAAGCTGCCAGCGGCCAATTAGTTTTTGTCTAGTAATTTGATAAATCTTATGGTCATTTCACGCTTTATAACTTAATTGCTGTAATATTTTATCATTGATAGTCGCTCAATGAGCCTTGCCGCATATGGTGAAAAATTTCCCCATATAAAAGCGGTTGCGCGTCAATGCTTGCCTTATATTAATCGCTGTATTATTGTTTCCGTTAGAGCGTTTTTCCGAAAAGTGTGAAGCGGTTTTCGGACAAAAAACGCGGTGTAAACAACGGATTAGAGCGCAGATCTGATACAATCAGATCGAAATGCGCACTAATATAAATATGGGGATATAATCATGGCGTTTCGCTTCATTCATACGGCAGATATTCACCTTGATTCACCCTTACGCTCGCTATCCTTACGTGATGAAGAGTTGGGCAATCTTATCGGTAATGCCAGCCGCACCGTATTATCCAATATTATTAACCTTGCTATTGAAGAAAAGGTTAATGCAGTTATCATTGCTGGCGATCTTTATGATGGCAGCCAAACCTCGATGAAAACCGCACGCTTTTTAAGCATGGAATTAAAGCGGCTTGATGACGCTAATATTGCCTGCTTCATCATTCGCGGCAATCATGATGCAGCTTCTACCATTACCCATGAATTGACCTTACCACAAAATGTAACAGTTTTTAAAACACGCGCCGGCGTTGAAACCATTAAAACTGATACGCTCAATATTGCACTTCACGGCATTAGTTTTAAAGAAAAAACGGCCCCCGATAGCCTTTTACCGCTTTATAAAGCGCCACTTGCCGACCATATTAATATTGGCCTCATGCATACCAGCCTTGACGGCCAAAGTGGCCATGACCCTTATGCGCCTTGCAGTGTTAAAGATTTGCAAAATTGTGATTTTAACTATTGGGCTTTGGGGCATATCCATAAAAGACAAGTCATTGAAGATAAAACGACAAAGACTACAATTGTCATGCCGGGTATTCCGCAAGGACGAGATATTAATGAAAATGGCTATAAATCAGTAACTTTAGTCACGGTGGCAGATGATGGCAGCATAAGCTTAGATGAAAAGCCGATAAGCCTAGCGCAGTTTGACCCTATTGCTGTTGATGTTAGCGGTATTGAAAACTTTAATACTATTGTTCCAAAAATCGAAAACGCTATGCTGCTTGCCAAGGAAAAAGCACTCTCGCAACATCTGGTTGCCCGCATTGAATTAATTGGTGCAACGCCTTTAAACTGGCGGTTAATCAATGACAGCCAATTGTTAGAGGAAGCCAAACTCATTGGTGAGAGAATGGGCAATATGTGGATTGATAAGCTTTTAGTGCGCACCACGCCAGCAATTGCCGAAAGCCGCACCGCTGACCCAACAAGTGAACTTGCATTAATTATGGCAGATATTGCAAAAAACCGCAGCGATATACGCAAATTCATCAAAGAAACAGCCACTTCACTACGCAATGATCCCCAACTAGGCCTCAATAGCCTTATGGGCATTGATGAGGAAAGCTTTGATAGCTTCATTGACCAGCTTATTAATGAGGGGAGCCGTGATATTATTGCACGGTTAAAAGCATAATGAGAATTAAGCAGCTCCACCTTACCCGTTATGGCAAATTTACCGATTTCACCTTAGATTTTGGCGAAAAACAAGCAGGGATCAGTGATTTTCATATTATTTACGGCTTAAACGAGGCCGGTAAATCAACCACTTTTACCGCTTGGCTTGATTTTTTATTCGGCATGGGAAAAGAAAATTCCTATAGTTTTTTACACAAATATCCCACAATGCAAATTGGTGCAAAGCTCGAAACAAGCGACCAAATATTAGATTTGCGACGCATAAAGGCCAATAAAAACTCCTTACTTGATGGTGCGGCCAACCCATTTAGTGAAATAGCCTTACTAAGCAATATGGCTGGTCTTAACCGCGATAGCTATCAAGCCATGTTTTCCCTTGATGATGACAGCCTTGAGAAAGGCGGCAATGATATATTAAACAGCAAAGGCGATCTTGGCGAAATTTTATTTTCCGCCACCGCAGGGCTTGATGGTGTAAGCCAAAAACTTGCTGAAATAGAAAAAGCTGCCGATGCCATTTATCGAAGCCGCGCGTCATCCACTGCAATCCTGCAAAAAAAGAAGCGCTTAATTGAGCTAAAGCAAGAAAGTGCCGAAATTGACGTGGCGGCATCTGCCTATAAAAGATTGGTTAAAGAAAAGCGCGAGGCAGAAGAAGATTATTACCAAAAAAGTCAAACACTACTTAGCAAAACAAACGAAATAGACCGTTTAAACCAGCAAATTGAATTGCGCAAAAAATTAAAAAACTACACTGAAATAGTGCAAAGCCTTGAGCATTTTGCTGGTTTTCCAGTACCGCCAAATGATTTACTTAACCTTTGGCGCAGTGAAATGGCGCAGCTTTGGCAAAATGATAGTGCTTTTAAGCAAAGGAAAGACTATTTAACCGCGCAAATTGCAAGTTTAAAGGAAAAACTTCAGCAAAGTAATTTTGAACCAAAGCTTATTAAGCTTGGCGACACCATAAAGCTGCTGGCAGATGAACCAAAATCGCGCTTTATCACCGCAAAAAATGATATTGCTAAACGCCAAGATGAGCTTATGCAAAAGAAAACGGAACTATCTGCACTTATAAAACAGCTTAATCAACAAGAACGCTCAATGAATGAGCTTTTGATTGATAAATTACGCCTTGCGCCTTTGAAAGATTTATTACACAAAAAGCCTTTAATCGATAGTCAGATTGCCTCCACACAACAGGAATTACAACTGGCTGAAAAAACCTTGCAAGAGCTTGAAACAGATTTTAACACCCCATCACTTGCCTTTGATGAAGATAGAGTATTTTTGCTAGAAGCAAAGCTAACTGAATTAACTGACAAAGGCTTGCTTGTTGAGAGCCAAAATCTTGCCAGCAATCTCACACGCTTGCAAAATGAACAACAGCAAGCTTTTGCTGCGCTTGCGCCATTTAGCGGCACAATAAGTGATCTTAATGGGCTGATTATTGCTGACAAAGATTATTGGAACGAGCAATATCACCAGTTGCAGCGATTAAACCAACAATTGGATGATTTTGCTTTAGAAAAACGGCAAATTGCTGATAAGCTTGCCAATATTGAAACACGGATTGAAACCCTTAAAAAGCAAAGCAATCTGGTTGACAGCGAAACCTTAAAAACATTGGCGCAGCAAAAGCTGCTTTCTTGGCAAAACCATTATAATAAACTTGACCATGAAAGCGCTAATCAATTTTCTCTTGCTATGGGCCATTATGATGATGCCTTACAAGGCCGCCTCACCCATTTTGAGCGCATTGCGCAGTTAGAGCAAGCGAAAATAGATTGGAATGAGGAACACAAAAAGCAAACTAACCTTGAAGATAGCATTCAGCATAAAGTGCAAGAGCGCGTCAAGATTGATGAATTTGTAACTGAGACTTTGCTAAAAATTGGTATTGAACAAGCAATGCCAAGCCTTGCTGCAATGAAATTTCTGCAAGATTGGCTGATAAAACGCCAAAATTATCAAACAATAAGCAATGAAATCATCACGATGCAGGCGCGTTTTGATGCGGTGCAAGCTGAAATTGCCAAAATCCAAGCCGATATTTGCCAAAATGTACCAAATGCCAATGACACTATGGATATTAAAGCACTTATGGTGCTTGGCAAAAAATTTATCGAAAGCCAAACCGAACAAAAGCATAAAAAAAGCGAGAGCGAACGCGCTTTTAAAAAAGCTAATCACGATATTGCAGAAAGACGAAAAGCAAGCGAGCAAGCCTTACAAAAGGCAGCACAATGGCAAAATGAGTGGAATGAGGCATTAAACGGCCTTTGGCTTGCAGAAATATCCCCTATTGAAACTATTGAGCATTATATCAATAAGTTAGAACTTTTACCCGATTTAAAGCAGCAATGCGATAGTCTTCAGCACCGCATAACTGCAATGGAAATGGATATGGCCAATTTTCATGATGAAGTCTTGTCGCTTTATCGCATTGCCAAACCAGATTTTGATGAAAGTGATTTTAACGATCCGCTTATTGCTTTTAGTAATTTACAAACAAATGTTCTTGATGCAATCCAAAAAGCCGATCAAAATCAAAAAAACTATAATGAGTTGCAGGAAGTTGAAAAGCAATATCAAACCATCATTCATGACCTTGCAGCGCATCATCAAATAATTAAGCAACGGTTTGACCATTTTGCCAATTCTGATTTTGCCGTTGATGATCTAAATGATCTGGCACAAAAGCTGGACTTGGCTAAAGACATTACCGATAAAAGACAAGAGCTAGCCAAATGCGAGCATGAAATTAAAAGCGACTATAATTGCGATGATATTCATGCAGCTCTTGAAAATATAGATTTAGATGGGGGGCCAAGTGATATTATTGCGCTTGGTGAGTTAAAGCTTGCAATGCAACCATTAAGCGCTGAAAAAGAACAAGCCTTTGCTTTATTTGATGAAAAACGCAAACAACTTGATGCCATTGGCGGTGATGATAAAGTGGCAAGGATTGAAAGTGAAAGGCAAACCATAAGGCTAGAAATAGAAGAACTGGCTTTTCAATATTTAAAGCTCAAAACAGGCGAAAGATTAGCACAAGAAGCCTTGGTACAATATCGTGATCGCCATCGTAGCTCAATGCTAAAACGAGCGTCGCAAGCCTTTAATGAAATAACATCGGGTCATTATAGTGGTTTAACCACACAGCTAAAAGGCAGCCAAGAAACACTTATCGCCATCGCCAAGGACGGTAAATCTAAACTATCATCAGACCTTTCCAAAGGCACGCGCTTCCAGCTTTATCTTGCCTTGCGCTTTGCCGGCTATCAAGAATTTGCACAAAACCATGAGCCAATCCCCTTTATCGCTGATGACATTATGGAAACCTTTGACGAACCGCGTGCAAGTGAAGCCTTGCGGCTGATGGGCGTAATGGCAAAAAGCGGTCAAGTCATTTACTTAACCCATCATCGCCATATATGCGATTTAGCGCTTGCTGCGGTTGATAATGTAACCATTCATAATTTAGCATAATGCCTTAAAAACAAAAAACTGATTGCCTTTTAAAAGCAATCAGTTTCAAATTTTTAAAATTGAAAAGAATTAAGCACCAGTGGCTGCAAGATCACGGCGAATTTGTGAGCGCAATTCATCAATGAGTTTTAGCTTGCCATCTTCTTCAAAATGCCAAAAAGTCCAACCATTACAGCTTTCGCTATTTTGCGCCTTACGTCCCATCATATGGATTGAACCAGCATCGCCCTTACAAGCAACCGTACCATCGGCACGAATAATTGCCGCATTTTTTCGCTTTTTATCATAAAGCACCATGCCTGGCTTTAATAGGCCGGCTTCAATAAGGCTGTTAAAGGCGATACGCGGCTCGGCACGCTTGCCTTTCATTAGTTCTAGTTCCACCTTACCCAAAGGCTCTACTGCATCAATACGCGCTGTTGCAGCGTCGATATAATCTTGTTCGCGCTCAATACCAACAAAATTACGTCCTAAACGCTTGGCAACCGCGCCAGTTGTGCCAGAACCAAAGAATGGATCAAGAATAACATCACCCGGCTTGGTAGAAGAAAGCAAAACACGAGCAAGTAAAGCTTCTGGCTTTTGGGTTGGGTGAACCTTATGGCCACTATCATCCTTCAAACGCTCACTGCCGGTGCAAATAGGAAATAACCAATCAGAGCGCATTTGCACATCTTCATTAGCGGCTTTCAAAGCATCATAATTAAACGTATAGCTTTTGGCATTTTTATCGCGCGATGCCCAAATCATGGTTTCATGAGCATTTTGGAACCTACGACCACGGAAATTAGGCATAGGGTTCGTTTTGCGCCAAATAATGTCGTTAAGCAACCAAAAGCCCATATCTTGCATAATGGCGCCAACACGGAAAATATTGTGGTATGAACCAATAACCCAAACTGTCCCGGTTGGTTTTAACACACGCCGGCAAGCCAGCAACCATGCACGGGTGAAAGCGTCATAGGCTTCAAAACTCTCAAACTGGTCCCAATCATTGTCAACAGCATCAACCAATGATTGGTCGGGGCGGTGTAACGCACCTTCAAGCTGCAAATTATAAGGAGGATCAGCAAAAATAACGTCAACAGAATGGGTTGGCAATTTTTCCAATGCCGAAATGCAGTCTCCTTTTATGATTGTATTGCACCACTCTAATTCCGTGGCTTCTTTTGGCAATGCATTCACAACACTCAATTTTTGCATGGGATACTCAACTAACAATTTGGACACCGTTACTAATGAACCCTATAATCACCCAACATGGTAAACATGACGTTAAGCATGGGAAATAAAATTCTTGTTGAAAGCATTTTTTCGCCTTTTTTTAAATTTTCTTATCAATTAGCGAGTCGCAAACTATTGAGCAAAGCCTAACTAGCCATTTAAAAAACTTCGCCTCATCATTGTCTTGGCTAAGGCACACTTTAGTATTTGCGGTTCACTCCATCTAAAAATAGATTTTGGATAGAAATTTATTTTATCGACGATATTTTTTGCAATATAAGCCCGTTACCCTTATCTATAGAAACATGATTATAAATTTTACCAATAGAGCTAGATTTAAGGAATAACAATGACTGCGATAAAACTGGTAATCTTCGATTGCGATGGTGTTCTGGTTGATTCAGAATATTTATCGTCGAAAGTTAAAGCCGAATTATTAACTGATGCCGGCTTTGCCACAACTGGTGAAGAATTATCCGAACGATATAATGGCATGACCTTTGAAGACACTTTAATAGCAATTGAAAAGCAAATTGATATTCCACTATCGGCCAATTTGCTCGATAAAGCCCATAGTGAATTTGTCCGTCGGATAGATAGTGAATTGCTTGCCATTGATGGCGTTCGTGATTTGGTCAACTCGCTTGATCTGCCCTATTGCATTTGCTCAAACTCTATCAGTGAAAATATTAAAAAAATGCTTCAGGCGACCGGTCTTTATGACCTGTTTGAAGGCAAGATTTTCTCGGCGCCAGAAACTGGATCAAAAAAACCAAAACCTGCCCCCGATGTTTTTCTGTCTGCGGCAAAATCTTTTAATATTGCGCCAGAAAATACCGTTGTTATTGAAGATTCAGTTCCCGGCGCAACAGCTGCGGTTGCGGCTGGCATGCGCGTTATTGGCTTTACCGGCGGCACCCATGTCTATCCCGGCCTTGCAGACGCTCTAACTGAAGTCGGCGCAGCAACGGTCGTAAATCGCCACAAGGATATTAAAGCTGTCATTACCGCAATGGAAAGCTGGCAAGACGTTCTTTAACCAAGCCATTTAAGCTTAAAACTTGGGCCGCTATCCATAGAAATAGCGCCCCACTTTGTATTTGCCAAAAACCTACAGATTGAGCGCCATTAAAACGCAAAACAAGCCAAGTAAATTGAATAAAGATCCAACCAAAAATGAAATTAGCGATAAAGGAAAATGAGATGGTGAGCGCGCAGGGATTCGAACCCTGGACCTACTGATTAAAAGTCAGTTGCTCTACCGGCTGAGCTACGCGCTCCCTTACAGAAAGTTTCTGCGAGAAGTGGGCGGAACATACGTTCGAGAACCGCTAACGTCAACAGTTTTTATCCAAAAAACACAATTTTCTTTTATCTTAAAGCTAATATACTGTTTTTAAACAAAAAAAATAATTGCATAAAATTTATATTAGATGAAAGAAATAGACAAGCCATCATTCTGCAAAGCCAATTTTTAAGAATCATGGCCTTTTTTCTGATATCAGTAAACTATTATCACGTAAGACAAAATCAACTTGGCAACGGATGAGTGAAATCGATTTTATGAAAACCAGCCGAAAGACTAAAGCAAAGACACAATCTAATAATTTTAGTTTTTTGGGATAATTTGGAAAAAGACATAGATCAAACATCAATATGTCTAAATGGCGGAGGGGGTGGGATTCGAACCCACGGTACAGTCTCCTGCACGCCGGTTTTCAAGACCGGTGCCTTAAACCGCTCGGCCACCCCTCCTTGTTAGGTGAACACCTCTTTATAGAAGTATTCTGAAACGTCAACATTAAAATGCATTTTTTTTAAAAAAAAGACATCGATAAAAAAGAAATATTGTTTAACCTTTCAATAAAATTAATAATATCAATTAATTAGCAAAAAATTATAAAATTCATCAAAAAAAATACTCATGGATAAATTTCATTATCATTGGTCAGTTTGCCCTAATTTTTATTAATTTTATAAAAATAGCCTGAGTGATTCCACCCAGGCCTTTCTTGATAGAACGCAATAGCCACTTTGATTTGGTAGTTTCAAACTATATAGATAACTAAAAATATTGCAATTATTCTATTAACAGCAAGATATCAAACAAATGTCGTAAACGCGCATATTACCTATTGCGGCATCGCCTCAACACCAACAACATCAGGCACAAAATGGCGCAATAGGTTTTCAATACCATGTTTAAGCGTAGCAGTCGATGATGGGCAACCAGAGCATGCGCCACGCATATTCAAATAGACAACACCGTGTTCAAAGCCACGAAACGTAATGTCGCCACCATCTTGAGCCACCGCAGGGCGAACACGAGTTTCAAGTAATTCCTTGATCGTATCAACAATTTCCTGATCCTGAGGGGCGAAGAATTCTTCCTCGTCATGATTAAGCTGATTTGCACTTATCGCCATTATCGGCAAATCAGCCATCATATGCTCCATAATTGTGCCAAGTATAGCAGGCTTTAAATGCGCCCATTCGCCATCAGTCTTAGTCACAGTTATAAAGTCAAAGCCAAAAAACACCCCTGAAACACTTGGTATTGCAAATAATTTAGCTGCAAGCGGCGAGTGCGCGGAGGCTGTTTCGGCATCGCGAAAATCTTCAACGCCATCCTGGAGAACGATTTTACCGGGCAAAAACTTGAGCGTTGCCGGATTAGGGGTAGTTTCTGTTTGAATAAACATAGTGCATAACCTTATTCTATTGCTGCTAATAATAAGCTGCCATCACCAATAGGTGTCTTAAAGACAATTTCCGTTAACTAAATACTTAACCAGCGCGACAGAAAAATAATTCTAAAAAGAGAAAGAATACTAAAAGCAGCCCAATTTTTAATATTCTTTAGGCAGTTATATAGGAATTTATGTCACCGCATCAATATCAGCATCGCTTAGATTTGCCGGAATAATAGTAACAGGAATTGCAAATGACGAATTGCGCCCTGCAACCGCCTCCACCAATGGCCCCGGCCCTTCGGCATTAGCACCAGCGGCAAGAATCAAAACCGCAATATCCTGATCATCTTCAATCAGACTTGCTATTTCTAAGGCAGCTTTACCTTCGCGGACAATTTGTTCTGCTTCAATGCCCAAACCTTCACGTACCTCAGCTGCAATTTGTGACAAGGTGGTTTTGGCCCGTTCTTCCGCCTCAGCCCGCATCACATCGCCAACGCCAAGAAAATGCTGGAATTCTGAACTATCAATCACAAACAGCAAAACAAGGGCGCCATTTGTATTTTTTACTCGCCGCGAGGCATAGGCAACAGCTCTTTTACATTCTGGCGTCTCATCAATAACTACCAAAAACTTGCGACGATGCCCATCTTCATGACTTAATCTTTTAGATACCATATAATTAGCCTGCCATTTTTCTTTGGCTACCTGCTATGCAGTTGATAAGGACAAAAACAAGCGCCATTTTTTAATTATAATCTAATTGGAAGAATTTTCCCCATTGCAACATATTTTATCATTGCGTGAAAAAAGTGAAAGTAATTATAGATCAATTTAACATTATATTACTTTATCACAGCCGCAGATGCAAATGGTCTCTTGTTAACTTTTATATAGGAAAAATTTAAAACGCTGGCTAAGCTGCCGCTGCAGATTTTTCAAAAACTTTTTATTGATATATTTAGCTTTCTAATGGGAGCATAGAGAAAACTCCCATATAGATAACTTGCAAGAGATATGGCTATAGATAACTTATTTTTCGACCACTTGACCGCCAAGCTTTTCATTTAAGAACTCATATGAAATACGAGCTCCTTCAAGCGCCTTATCTTTGATAGTGGCAAAAAATGACTTACCAGTTATACATGTTTCTGGATTTCTATCACAAAACCCACCCATATCATTTACGGTTGATTTGAAAGCAAATATGCCATCAAGCATTGAATAAGATTGGCCATTACTATGAGGCGCATGTTCTGAAGGCGCAAAATATGCAACTGCAACAAAAAGCAGTATGAGAAAAAAAGCAACTTTAATCAAGAATCTCATGCAATCTAACCTTAGCAATCCTTATAAACCAATTAAAGAAATGCGATTAATTAATTGATTTTATAGATATAAAACCTCTAACTTCATATTTAGACCGTAAAAATATTATTGACAAAGCGAGATCTTTAAATTTTGTAAAACCAGCGCCCCTATAATAAGTTTACAAGAGCTGCAAATCTAAATAATTAAGAAAAAATCATTTTCCAGCCCCTGATAAATCCATAATTTTGAAATCTGATTATTTCAGTTTCACAATATCTCCTAAATATTGATGAATCATTTATTTAAAATATTTTTATCAAAATGCCGGCTACTTTCCGCGCTCTCCTCCCCAAAACATTCCATCAACATAAAAACCAATATAAACAACTGATTTGTTTAAAAAATATTTATTCAAAAAATTTGTGCACCCCAAAACAACTATATTTTCTTCAAAAAAAGCTCTTATCAAATTAAATTCACGGATTATAATTTATTAACCATAATTGCAGCTTCAAGGGTAAAATGCGGCAAAAAAAAGATCAGTTATCCTTTCATTAAGTCCTTACAAGGCATTTTGACGCAAACATACTCGTGGCCTATTGGCATATTAATTGTTGGCTAGAGCAAAAAAATGGTAACCATGAAACATAAAGCAATGATCAAACTCACCGTTTCAACTCAAGGCTACATTAGAGCTTTTCAAGGTGAAACACATCTCTATGGCTTTTTTCAAAAAGGTAAACACCTTGCCGAAAGCGTCCATATAAATGATAAAATTGCTTTAGTCACACTGCTGGACAATGCACGCATAGGCAAAAAAGACAGTGGCTATCGCAATTTTCGTTTTATCAACAAGGATGGTATGTTTATCACCTTTCAACTGGGCAATGTAACTCTTGGGATAAATGGCATAAACATTGACTGCCAATTAATTGATAAAGCCGCATCAAGGCAAATATCCGCGCCTACTTCACCTATTGGCAACATGGAACAAGATAGCAATGCAATTTTAAATGAATTGCCACCTCTTACTCTTGTTGCCCATGAAATGCGTGAACCACTAAATGCCATCATTGGCTTTACGGATTTTCTACTTCATGAATTTTCTGGAAAATTTGAAACTTCGCTACAACGCCAATATGCTATGCATATTAAAGAATCTGGAAATCACCTACTGCAATTGATAACAACCTATCTTGAAAAACAACAAGAGCAAGATAACGTCATTGATCAAGATGTGGACAGCACCATTGCTGAGGCTATTGTGATGACTAGCCATTTAACCCAGCATAGCAAAGTAGTATTTACATCAGATCTTCATGGCAGCTGCTTTACAACATTAAAGAGCTTACAATTAAAACAAGTAATGATTAATCTGATTACAAATGCTGCTAAATATAGCGGTGATGGCTCGATTATTACCATTCAACAGCGTGTTTTAAAAAATAATCATCTTTTACTTACGGTTAGCGATACCGGCACTGGTATTGCTGAAGATGAAATAGAAGAACTTCGCCACCCTTTCAAAAGAGCAAGTAATGTATTATCCTCCAATATTGATGGATACGGCATTGGTCTTTCACTGGTATTTGGTATTGTTGAAGCTGCTAAGGGTAGAGTTAATATCAGCAGTAGAAGAAACAGAGGTACAACCATTTCGCTCACCCTCCCCCTTGGGAATGGACCTCAACTAGATAAAGCGAATAAGCATCAAAAAATCGAAGCTGACAATTTGCATTTTTTTGCAATCAACAATAAAACCCAAACAGTAGAACTTCATGAAAAATATTTAGGCGATGGCAAAAGTAAACAAAAGATCGACAAAACGGCGTAAAACAAAAAAGAAAAAACAACATAACGTTACAGCGCTAATATCATCAACTATCGCGCGGCTAATAAAATGGCTGTGTTATTCTGCTGCCCAAATAATCCGTAAAAACCCATTAATCTTTCTTGGTTTTTGTCTATTTTTATGCTTTTTTTCTTTCCTTGCTTATCACATGTTTTACAATCAAAATATGGTAACACGCAGTTTTTTCTTTTCTGAAAGCCATGAAAAGCATGATAATTCAACATCAAACCAGCTTACTATTGAAGCTTTATTAAAAGATCAAAACAATCTTCATCCGAACACATTGGATAATCGTACCCCAGCGATACCAAAGCCTCGTCCACAAGCGCCTCTAACTCAAGCTACCGAAAACACACCTTCTAACCAAGCTCCTATGGCACTAGCCGTGCCGCAAATAAAGCCAACGCCATTAAAAGATAATAAACCAACAGCAATCTTATCAAAAGAAAAAGCCCAAATGATGCGAATACAAACAGCACTACGCAGTTTTGGCAATACTCATCTTGTTGTGAATGGCATCAGCGATGATAATACCAAAAAGGCAATTTTGGCCTTTCAAAAAATGTTTTCATTGAAAGAAACCGGTATTATCACCCCCGAATTAATAAACAAAATGCGAGAGATTGGACTTTTGGAAAATGACACCAATGGCCTTTATTAGCTCTTATTTGATTATCCAACCAAGCTCCTAAAAAAGATTGTCAGATATAAGCTAGCCTTTTTCTAAAAAATTAAGCAGTTTTGTGATGCATTTGAATTGATTTTTATTTTGTAATTATCACTCAATCTTCTTTCAAAACAGTTTTAAGAGCTAAATCTGAGTTATCAAAATACTAATGCCATTTTCCAAATATGCCTTTTATTTTTGAAAGAATTCTTTTGGATAGCGATATAATAGCCAAGCCGTTAACAGTATCAAAAGGCCTGTTTGAATGATTTTTGTATCAGGATTAGTTTGGAATAATTCGTTCGCGATACTTGCAGCAAGGTGAAAAATAATTGCAACAATAATGCTGCGACCAGCGCGGTAATATAACCAGTTCATAATAAGAACAAAAGGCAACAAGCTAACTGCAAAATTTAAACTATATTGCCACCCCTCCTCTACAAGATTGGCTTGATAATAATTAACAATAAAGCCAAGTGGCATATGCCAAAACACCCAATAGACTGCAAAGATAATCGAAGTCCAAAACATGCAAAAACTGCGCCGCAGACAATCGGTGCCATAACTATGCCAGCTTAACTCCTCAATAATTGGCGCAAGCAACAATGCCGCCCAACCTGATAAAATACCAGCGCTAAAAGATGCATGTTTTGATATTAAAAACTGGCTTGAACTGTAGCCTAAAAATAAAGATATTACAGTTGCACCCAATATACTACCAAACATAATGACAATCGCGATAAAACATGCCTTTAATTGCGGCGTTGAAAGCAGTGTTAAACGTGAATAAAAATCTGACTTTAACAACGTGTTTTTGCGCACCATCAAACAAGATACACAAAATGGAAAAATTAAGCCCAAAAGCTGTAAAATAGTAATTAAAGGCCAATATGAATTTTGTGGTAAATGGCTTAACCAAGCTGCCATAAACCAAAGAGCAAAACATCCGATTGTGACTATGCTATAAAAACGCCAAGGGTGAGAAAATAACCTCAAAATATTTTTTTCATTGGACATTATTAATCTCTCTTTTGGTATAAATGGTTACCTAAAAAGGCTTCAAGCAATTGGTTTGTTTTTACTCCCAATGCTCGTTCTGCCAATTTCAAGACAGAAACAAAATGGGCTTGATATTCTATCTCGCTCCATGAAAACTGCTTATTGCCAAGTAAGTAGGCTTGACCTGCTAAAATGAATTGAAGAGTTGATAAGGCATCATCAACATTAAAATCTCCTTCTCTTACCCCTCGCTCAACCAGAGGGGCGAGTGCTTTACCTATCTGCTTAACCCAAGCAACATTGATCTGCTCGTGCAGATCAGCATTATTGGGCGTATCTAATGCTGCATGGAGATAAGGATGATTATTCTCAATTTCTTTCAAAGATGAAAAAGCAGCAATAAAGAGCTGAAAAGCACGCTCGTCAGTTTTTGATGCAATTTCATTTACTTTGCCAACCATTTGACTAACCCAATCTTCTGCGAGATAGCAAAGCAACTCTTTTTTTGATGTAAAATATAAATAAAACGTACCCTTAGCTATTCCTGCATTTCTTACAATTTCGTCAATTGAAACGTCTTTTACGCTGCGCTGGCTAAAGAGTTGGGTTGCCGCTATTATAATTGCTCTTTTCAGCTCATCGCCTTTTTTTACACGCATGAAATCTCTCAACTGGTTAAATCGCCATAGATAAACACGTCAAAATAGCTAATAATGACCATTAGTCATTTATAGATTTTTAAAAAGATTGCAAGCGTATTTTGTTTGAAATTGAATAAGTTGCCCAGCAACCAGTCTAAAAGCACAAATTTTATGGGATAAACGCAAGCTATTGCAGCTTGCTATTGATTAGTTTTCAAATACAGCTTTAATGAATGAAGTTAAATTTAATGGGGGTTAAACTATGACTAATATTTTGAAAAACATTTTTGCTCTTTTGGTACTTGCTATTTTTTCTTTTGCAAGCCTACCAGCTTATAGTGCAAACACACCTTGTAGCGGCAAAAAAGGCGGTGTAAAGCAATGCACAAGCGATGGCAAATTTCTCTGCAATGATGGATCCACAAGCAAATCCAAACAAAAATGTAGCCGCTAACGTAACTGGGTAATTTAGGCTTTACGCTCATCATTTTCATGATTCAATAGTCTTGCAACCATTTTAGGGTGGGTAAAATATACCCCCCTAGCTGGTGGCGGCGTTGAACACAAAACCATCAAAACCACCCATAAAACTGTTAAGACCACTTTGCCCAATATGCTAGAATGAGATGCGCCCTGCTCCTGCTCAAGTCGATATGTGGCAATCAATTCTTTTACAGCTGGCCAATCACTTGTAAAAACCCACATATTTATACCTTCAGTGGCAAAAACATAATGCGGGGATGCTGCAGAAAAATAACTATTATCTAACATCACCTCAATACCATAGCTATTAAGATAAGTTTTCAATGCATAAGTATCCAAAGTACCAAAACCAGCTGCGACCCTAATCATATCAGGATTTTGATACATGAATACTACCCCTAATTTTTATAAAACAATCAAACCAACCCACTCCAACAAAGTAATTATACATAATCAATATATAATTACAAATAAAAATCGAGATAATTATTTAATAAAAAATGATAAACCACAATGAAAAATCATAATTATGGTTTAAATTCATGTAATTCTATTAATAAATAAAATTACATCTCTGCGACACCTATGCACTTAAAACCATCCGCATCCGTTACACCAGATGACGCACCGCAGGAAAAGCAAAAGGGTGAACAATTACTTTTACGACTATGGCAATTATTGCAATGACTAAAAATATGCAAACCGCAATGGGGACAAAAATCGGTTTTTCCATCCTTAAGCGGTATATTGCGCTCGCAACTTGGGCAGCGTTCTTTTTGTAAAAAAGTTAAAGCTTTGTCATATTCTATATTCTTGCGGCGCTGCAATTCCGGCTCGGCTTCAAGTTCCTTCATCCTGTACAAATAGCCCTGAAACGCACGAATTAAGTAAATGCCAATCACAACAGATGTTATAATACCAGTTATTATCCTTACATAACCACCATAACTTGGAAGATATGGCACCAATTCTACAAAAAACGTGAAAATTGCAAAAATAATAAAACCCCAAGCAAATGGCCAATAGATAGTTTTACGCTTTTTAACAAAAGCCCAACCAGCGACAACCAACAAAGGCAAGGTTAAAATTAAACGATAGACAAATACTTTTAACTCTTGCCAAGCCACGGCCTTTTGCAACTGAATTTCAGCAGCGGCACGAATATTGGCAATATCTTTATCGATATCCTTACCAATTGCATAAAACTCTGCTTGCGCTAACTGATATTGTATCTGTTGAACTTCATAATCATGCTCGGCTTTTTGCTTTGCTTGTTGTAAGGCATTCAAATCATGCGTACGCGCAATCAAATTGTCATCTTGTGAATTGGATTGGATACTACGACGAGTTGCTAACCAATTATCAAATTCGGTTTTGCTGGAGTTGTACAAATTAGTACTTAGCTCGACTTTTTCGCGAAGCGCGTGCAAAATCTCTTGCTGTTTTTGCATTTCTTGGAGAGGCTCTAAACGTTTGGTTTCGATATGCGCAATTGCAGCATCATCAATAAAATCACCAACGGTAAGTTTTGCCTCAACTTTAGGCAAATCCGCAATAATATTACTACCAAGTTGCAACAAAAACCATGCAAAAATGAAAGTGAGCCCCCAAAGGAATAACTTAAAACATTTTTCAGTCCATCGTTGAGATTTTTTCATTATATTACTCCGTGGATCCGACCACCAATGAACAATGTTCATTTTTATTCGAAGTTGCAAGCAATAATTATATTTTCATCGATTATTTTTTAATTGAAAGGTATTTTCAAAAAAGAAAACTTTAGGGGCTGTCCTACATAACTTCTGTTATCTAGGACAGCCCCAAACTTTATAGTTGAAATAAAATTTTGTTATTAAATCAATTATTTTTAAATCCTATCTACCTCAACAAAATCTCGTAACTATTTATTTTCGTGTCTTTTTTCAATCAAAATCAGTTTAAAAACCTTACTTAAGATAGTGTTACAGACAACGAGGGATGAAATTCGACAATTATTTTAACTTTTAGGGCTTGTGAAATATTAATTTTTCGCTATATTGCCGCCACAATGGTGAGGTGGCCGAGCGGCTGAAGGCGCACGCCTGGAAAGTGTGTATACGGGGAACCGTATCGAGGGTTCGAATCCCTCTCTCACCGCCATTGTAACTTTACCAAAAAACATTGATTTGTCGATAAAGATGTGATTTTTTGATGCCAAAATTGCTCTAAAAACTTCCAAATTTAAAAACATAATTACTTAATAAAGCTATATCAAAACTTATATTAAAGATTATAATTATAATAAATTGATCATAAATATATTTTTTATTTAAATCTTCCAGCACATATTTAATAAAATAATTTACAGCATATTGATCATTTAATATTGATTAACATCTTAATAAAGCCATTTTTTTTGCAAAAAATATGATTTATTAAAATTTTGGGTGGGAATTATGATCAAAAAAATTCTTTTACTTTTTGGTATATTACTTGCGCCAACCAGTGTTTATGCTAGCAATGATGGCTTAGACGGAAAAGACTTGATTATTACTTGTAAAACGGAGCAAGAAACCAAACAAGCAAAATCACGCGATGTATGTGAGCGCTATTTACGGACACCAGAGTCAATTGCCGCCCTTAAGCAACAACAAAACATTTTTGACTTAAGATTTGCAAATGGAACGATGGAAAATTTGCTATCAGTTCCACAAATAGATTTCGTAGAAAGACTTACCATTGTTGATGTCGACATTGCGAGCCTTGATGGCATTGACCATTTTAAAAACCTTAAACACCTTGACCTACGATTAAGCAGAGTTGGCGATATCTCTGCTTTAAAATCTATCCATCGCTTAAAAAGTGTCGATTTTAGAAAAACCAATATCATTGATATTTCAGTATTAGCAGGGCATGATGATCTTTCTTATGTTAATTTAAATGACAGCAAAGTTAAAGATATAAGCGCACTTCGCAATAAAAATAAATTAAATTTTCTTGAATTAAGACGAACATTGGTTGAAGATACAACACCATTGGCAGGCCTTGAAAAACTTACCTATCTTTATTTAACCTCTACCCCAGTTCGTAATATGAGCGGATTTGCTGCATTACCGAGATTGGAAGAGGCAGATTTACGTGGCGCTAATAATATCGATTACTCAACATTTTACTTATTAGATTCAAAACAATCCACTGGCAATCCACGTATTGCTTTTGGCAAAGCACCGCTTGACGACAAAAAAGGCAAAATTACGCTTAATCTTCTTGAGCCGCAAAATAGCGAAGAAAGCGTCTATATTGGTGAAGGGCTTTACAGTTATCTCAAGCAAAAGCGCGGTGATCGAAAAGTTACCTTTGCCGGCTTGCCCTATTGGGCTTCGCGTCAAAACATTGAAAAATGTGGTCGTGACGAACCTAACTTTCATGAAGGATTGATGGGTTATGATGGCGTGATTATGGAAGATATTTCATGTGTTAATATTTCAGCACAAAACGCAAAAGGTAAAACTGATCTAACACCCCTTACCCAATTTGATTCCATCGATAAAATCATTTTACCAAGGCTTCAATTTGCCCATATTGAAGCCTTGTCTCAGTTAAAAGATTTACGCCTGCTTGACCTTTCTAAAACTGACATTGCGGATATAAGTCCTTTTGCTGCACTCCCCAAGTTACGTGGTATATTTTTAAGTGAAACCAATATTAGCGACTTAACCCCGCTTAGGCAAAATCAAGCTTTACGCACCGCTTTTCAAAAGGCGCTTTTTTATGATGATGCACCACAAGTTGGTTATCCTGCTTATGCAAGTTGGATCGATATATCGCGCACAAAAGTTAAATCCCTTGAAGGATTAGAAAATCTTACTGCATTAGAGAGAATTGATCTTGAAGAGTTGGAATTACAAAATCTTGCGCCTCTTCAAGGTGCGACAAGCCTAATAGAGCTCAATTTGCGCAAAGCTAAAATAAGCTATGATTTTACCCCACTCAGTGCAATATCAAAGCTTAGAATTCTCAATCTAAACCATAGCGATGTGACAGATATCTCATCGCTTGCTCATCATCCATCTCTTTATAAATTGAGCTTAATTGGTACTAAAGTTCAAGATTTAAGCATAATTTCAACTTTAAAGCAGCTTGATTTTCTTGATGTGCGTGGCATTGAAAATATTGATTTTAGCAAGTTTGTCGCTCCGCCCAATCTAAGCCGTCTTTATATTGGCAAAATACCAAACCAAAAAAATGAAGAATTAAGCTATTATATCCACATGCCCATAAATATAGAGGGGGAATATTATGAAGGCAGTGAGCTTGTAGATTTTCTGGTGAGCAAAGGCGCACCCGGCCCTATTATAAATGGTAAACCAATCGCACTTGATAGCGTAACCCTCACCCTTCGCAACCTTGATCTTGGTGATATCCATGAAATTAGTCGATTAAAAAAATTAGAGCATCTTGATCTTACGCAAAGCCATATCAAAGACCTAGCATTTCTACCACTTTTGAAAAGGCTGAAAACCCTTAACCTTAAACAAGCAATAGTAGATAATCCCTCACCGCCTACTCCTTATAGTCACGTTAGTGAAATTGATATAACCGGTGCTAAAATCAATGATTATAAAAACTTTTTCCAATCTTTGCCGTCTTTAAAAACCATAAAAATTGGGCGAGCGGAGGATGTAGATCTAAGCCTTCTTCGTCAATATAATGAAATTGAAACCTTGGTTATGACCGAAAATGGCAAAGAGGTAATTTTACAAGGTAAAGAGGCTATAAAAGTTTATTTAAATAAAACCTATCCACCCACACCATCCACAAAGGCAGATTAAACACCAACCAGATAGCACGACAACTTTCATATACAACCAAATTATTGCGAAATAAACTGACCATCTATCAGCTGATATATTTTGCTGCTATAATCTAGTAATTGCACCCTATGGCTAATACTAATAATGATTTTATCAGCAAAGGCTTTATATATTTGGTCGTAAACTAATTTTTCAGTTGAAATATCCAAGCCTGAAGTCACTTCATCTAATATAATGACATCAGGATTACTCAAAAATAACCGCGCAATAGCCAAACGTTGTTTTTGGCCGCCAGATAATAAATTGCCATGGTGGCCAAGCAGTGTATCCATACCATCTGGTAGGGCGCAAAGTTCATCATAAAGCCCAACCGCTTTTACTGCATTTTCCATTTCTAAAATAGTTGCATTGGCATTGGCAAGTTGCAAATTAAAATAACTGCTAGCATTTAAAATATAACTATGCTGGGTAATGACACAGATATTATCACGCAAATTAATGGCGGCTAAATCCAATGCATCTACATTAGACAAAAATAATGTTTGCGGCTTTGCAACATCAAGGTCATATAAAATTTTTGCAAAAGTAGATTTACCAAGGCCACTTTTACCAAGAAGTGCAATTTTATCCCCTGTCGCAATATCAAGGGACATATTTTTAAAAATTAAATTATCAGAATCTTTATAGGCATAAGAAAAATCAATAAAACGGATATTGTCAATGGTCTTCAGCATCCTGCCTTTTTGAGGCTCTTCACCATTAAAATCAACTTCTTTGATGAAGTGCAGCACGGTTGAAAATGATTGTCTAAGCGCAGTATAAACACCGCCAATTTGTTCAATTGGCATTATCAGCATCATGAGATAACCATTCATCATAACGAAATACTCAATGCCTTGTGGCCCAAAAACCACTTCGCTGTAGCTGTAAAATAAAACAATATTACCAATTAAAAAACCCAAAAGATAATTGATAAAACTTAAACCTATGTAACACTTAAAATAGGGCTTTTGAACTTTAAGATCATCGACAAGCTTAGATTTAAAAGCATCAGATAGAATTTTAAGCGTGTTAAACCTCACCGCTACATTAATATTATTTAAAAAATCCTCTAGCAAATCATAAACCGAGCGGCCAGATTCCATCAATTCAAGCTTATATTTCACAAAGAGCCGAGAAAAATAAATTTGAATAAACATATATAAAGCAAGATAAATATAAATGGCGATTAAAAATAAATATTGCTGTAAAAACAAAAGGATAGCAGTGGAAAATACAAACTGGCAAAACGGAATCAATATTTGTGAGGTAAGGTGATTATAAATAATATATATTTCATTATTCACTTGGTTTATATGGCTCGCCACTCGTGCCGGTGTTTTATATAAAGTTACGTCATCACTATATTTTTTAAAATAATTTAAATAGGTATCGGTAACAAAGCCATAGGTTTCAGCTCTAATCTTTGCATTAAGATACGTAATCAATGGGCTCATTAAGCGAGCAAGCCCAATAATTCCAACAAAAGCAATAATTTGGACGAAAATTATTGAAGAATGGCTGTTAACAGTGAATGTTTTCAAATTTTTTATAATGTCCGCAAGCAATATAGGCGCATAAGATGAAAGCAATGCGACAAAAATCGAAATTACAAAAATTATTGTTAAGTAATGAAGGCCTTTAGAACCAAAGGATTTTAACAATAAGCGAATTAGATTTTTATTCATTTTCAAACATCGCTTCCTTCTACATTTATTTGGGATTAATCCCATGGCTCACCGCTATGCGGTATACTCCAAGACCATAAATTTAAGGGATTCTTACCATATCGCATAGCAAGAATTTTGCAATAGTGACTTAGCGTGTAAAAAGAACAAAAGACCATAAAAAAAGGAAGACAAAATACCATGCCTTCCTTTTATTTAACATATAAGGCAATCAATGATTGGTAATTCCAAGCAAAGATTACACCATAATATTATTGAGCGTTTTTAGCCTTTTCTTGTGCTTCACGCATCTTATCATCTTGCTCTTGCTGCTTGTCTTGAATTGCCTTTTGCAATTTTTCTTGTTCAGCTTGGAAGTCTTGTTCACGCATACCAGGACCGTCGAAGACCTTAGCAAAGCCAGCTAAAGATACTTCTAAAGGATTTGGTGCTCCTTGAAAGTTAACTGACGTCACAACAAGCTTGGTACCTTTTTTTAGCTGGGCAACAAGTTCATCGCTCAAACTATCATTAGCGATACATGTTGGGCCATTACAAATCATGTAAGGAATGGTCTTTTCAGCATTACCATCAACTTTGACGGTAATTCCGGCAGGAATAAGACGACCGGTTGGCACCTGAATACCAATGCGTTTTTGGCTCTTGCCACCTTCCTTAACTTCAATAAGATTGATCATTGTTAAATATTGGCCTGTTTCAGACACAATATTATTCATAGTGTTGCAAACACTAACTTTCTTTTTTTCAGCATTTTGCTGTTCGCTGCAAACCTTGTTCCAGCCATCCATCGCACTTTGTGCCGATGCGGGAACCACGAAAGCGGCAAGCAAGGCAGCAGCGCTGGCAAACAACGACAAAGTGGTAAGGGTTTTTGCTATCGGCATAATAAAATATATCCTTTCAACATTTGATATTTTATGGTCGAAACCATATCGAGAAATTCCTGCAATCGAATTAGGGCAATAACATGACCGGCCCAATCATCCAAGGCAATACAACAAATTAAAGACGTTTTTTTTAAATTATATTCAAGCAAGGCATATATCAACAACAATATTATATGCTGCGCTTACTTCAATAAATAATTGAAAAGAAAACAGAAAATCATAAAATTCTCAGCAATAGCCAATAGAACGATCACTGAGAATTAATAGAGTGCGCATCTAAAAACTAAAACCGTGTTTTTAAATTAAACTCTCGCACCAATTAAGCTACAATTTTAACCCAATTATGCGGATCTGCCTTTTCGCCGCGCTGAATATGCACCAATTGATTGCGCAAGGCACGGGTAACCTCGCCCGTCTCATTATTATTGACAACAAATTCACCACCTTCATAACGAATTGTGCCAATCGCCGTAATGACCGCCGCTGTGCCGCAAGCAAAAACCTCTTTTAACTTGCCACTTGCCACATCATTCTTCCATTCATCAAAAGAATAAAGACGCTCTTCAACCTTAAATCCATTATCATGGGCAAGCTGGATGAGCGATGCACGGGTAATTCCTGGCAAAATAGTACCAGTAAGTGGTGGCGTCACCAATACATTACCTTCATGAACAAAAAAGATATTCATGCCGCCAAGTTCTTCAACCCAGCGATGTTCAGCCGCATCTAAAAACACTACTTGGTCGCAGCCTTTGTCATAAGCTTTTGCTTGCGCTGCAAGACTAGCGGCGTAATTTCCACCACATTTTACCGCGCCAGTACCGCCACGCGAAGCGCGGGTCAATGTTTCTTCTACCCAAACGCTAACTGGCTTACCCTCACCTTTAAAATAGGCACCAACAGGCGACGCAATAACGCAAAAAATAAAACTATGTGCGGGACGTACGCCAAGGAAACTCTCATTTGCAAACATGAAGGGGCGTAAATAAAGGCTGCCATCTTCTTCTGTTGGTATCCAATCCTTGTCAATTTTGACAAGCTGCTCAACAGCTTCAAGAAAAATATTTTCAGGTAAAGCAGGCATCCCCATCCGAATGGCAGATTTTTCCATACGCTGTGCATTTTGATCTGGCCGGAATAATGTAACCTTGGCATTATTACCATCAGTATTGCGATAAGCCTTCATGCCTTCAAAAATTTCTTGGGCATAATGTAATACGGCACCTGCAGGATCCATTTCAAAGGGCTTACGCGCGCAAATTCGTGCATTATGCCAACCCTTTTCATTGCTCCATTCCACCACAGCCATGTGATCTGAGAACACTTTGCCAAAACCTGGATTCTTTAAAACTTCTTCACGTTCAGAAACTCCAACTGGATTTTCATTGGGAAGAATCTGAAATGTAAGATCCGAAGACGCCGTAGCCATTTTTAAATACCTTATCAAGATGACGTAAATTAATTGATACAATGATCATTAAACTTTATGCCGCGATATTTCTGATTTTTCAATATAATTTTGTAAATAGGTCAGCATTTCAGACCAATTTCAAAAAAAATTGAATATTTTATAAAAAAAGTTGGAACTTTATTCTGTCTCAAGCATTTTACCTGCAACAAGACGAATGAAATGAAAGATTGCAAATCGTTTGGTTGATGTTTTCAACGATAACTAAACAAAAAATGCTTAAAAAAAGACTACCCCCCTTTTTTTTAAGATTTGGTGCACTAATTCTAAACATGAAATCTTGGATAGCTCCTAAGCGATTATCCTTTGATACTTTTTAAGTCCCCCGCATAAAAAGTATCTATGCCCGGTAACTGGGCTAAACATACTGATCTTCCCCGTGCTCAGTATGTTTCATGACAACTCCACTTAGATTTTCCCTCTTTATTGCCTAAGTGGAGTTGTCTTTTTATTATGCTTCCTCCCATCTTAACCCGTGATCAACCTTTGATTGTCTGTATTATGCAGCTTATATCGAGTGCGAAACTAAAGCTAAATTTGCGCAAAAGACTGGTTTAAATCACCGATAATATCGTCAATACTCTCAATACCAATCGACAGACGGATAACTTCAGGCCCTGCACCAGCGGCATGTTTTTGTTCATCATTTAATTGACGATGCGTGGTTGAGGCGGGATGAATCACCAGTGAGCGCGTGTCACCAATATTAGCAAGGTGGGAAAACAGCTTTAACCCTGCAACAAATTTCACACCTGCCTCATAGCCGCCTTTAATGCCGAAGGTAAAAACCGAACCAGCTCCAAGCGGCGCGATACGCTGCTGTAAAGCATAATAGGGGCTATTCTTTAAACCAGCATAAGAAACCCATGAAACTTGTGGGTGATTTTGCAAATATTCAGCCACCGCTAAAGCATTATCGCAATGTCTTTGCATACGCAGTGAAAGAGTTTCAACCCCTGTTAGCAGCATAAAAGCATTAAATGGCGATATGGTTGGGCCAAAATCACGCATGCCAAGCACACGCGCCGCCAATGCAAAAGCAGCCTTTCCAAAAGCATCAGCAATGACAAGACCAGCATAATCGGGGCGCGGCTCTGTCAATTTATTAAATTTACCTGATTTATGCCAATCAAAATTACCGCCATCAATAATAACACCGCCCATAGAATTGCCATGACCACCAATAAACTTAGTCAGCGAATGGATAACAATATTAGCGCCATGTTCAATTGGCCGCACAAGATAGGGGCTTGCCATTGTATTATCGACAATAAGTGGAATATTATGAGCCTTAGCCACCTTGGCAATTTCTGCAATATCAATAATAATGCCACCGGGATTGGCAAAACTTTCAATAAATATTGCTTTGGTACGCCCGTCGATTTGCGCCGCAAAACTCGCTGGGTCTGTACCATCTGCCCACCGCACCTGCCAATCAAAAGATTTAAATGCTTGGCCAAATTGATTGATCGAACCGCCATAGAGTTGACGGGCGGCAATAAAATTATCACCTGCCTCCATCAAAGTATGGAAGGTTAAAAATTCTGCTGCATGGCCGGTTGCGGTCGCAAGGGCTGCAACACCGCCCTCCAATGCGGCCATTCGTTCTTCAAGCACTGCTTGGGTAGGATTGGTTATGCGCGTATAAATATTGCCAGCCTCTGCCAAAGCAAATCGATTTGCCGCCTGATCGGCATCTTCAAAAACATAAGCAGTTGTTTGATAAATTGGCGTTGCACGCGCACCAGTTGTCGGGTCAGGTGCAGCGCCTGCATGTATTGCTAAGGTGTCGAAATGCTTTGCATTGTCACTCATTATATATTCCCTTTTAATTTACAAACAACAAAACAATAGTCGTCAATCAGTATCATTATATTTTAAGAAAATTTCTCTAACTCAATATGGGGGCAACGATCCATCACTACATTAATACCCGCTTCAATCGCGCGTTTAGCTGAAATAATATCGGCAATGCCAAGCTGCATCCAAAAAAGAAATGGTTTATGGGGCAAAGCCAATACTTCATCCAAAATTGCAGGAACAGCATCAACATTGCGGAAAATATCAATCATATCGATTGGTTCATCAATATCTGCCAAACGGGCATAAACTTTTTGCCCCAAAATTTCTTTGCCAGCCTGCCCCGGATTTACCGGAATGACCTTGTACCCACGGCTTAATAAAAATTCCATTACCACAAAACTTGGTCGCGCCGGATTAGGGGACGCACCAAGCAATGCAATGGTTTTTACACGGTTAAGAGCTGATAAAATCTCATCATCATCTAAAAGTAAATCGGCCATAAGAAATCCTCCTTGATTCTTATAAAACTATACCGCTTTTTTCAGCTATTACACGCAAAATAGACCATGACTTTAGCCCCAAATAAGCAAAATCAAACCAAAATTAATACGGTAATATAGTACCATACAAACAACCAATTGATTTAATTATACTAATTAATTTTATTGCAAAATAATTTTGCTTGCTTTTTAAGCTTTCACGCTTTATTGACAAGGACTGGATTGGGATATCACATCCCTCACCTTTTGTAGCATGTGATGCTGCAATATAAGCAACAAAAAAAGCCTACCTCATTATGATTTATTATCATATTTGTGTATGGATCTATTTTAAGGAAAACTTCTATGGCAACCTTTTCACAAAAGCCAGCCGAAGTGGTAAAAAAGTGGGTTATTATTGACGCTGAAGGTCTAGTCCTTGGTCGTCTTGCCTCACTTGTTGCCAATCGTTTGCGCGGTAAACATAAACCAACCTTTACCCCTCACGTTGACGATGGTGACAATGTCATTATCATTAATGCTGACAAGGTAGTTTTGACCGGTAAGAAATTTACTGACAAAGTTTACTATTGGCATACTGGCTATATTGGTGGCATTAAACAACGTACAGCTCGCCAAATTCTTGAAGGCCGTTTCCCTGAACGCGTCGTAGAAAAAGCCGTTGAGCGTATGGTTCCACGTGGCCCACTAGGCCGCCGCCAAATGAAAAACCTGCGCGTTTATGCAGGCACAAATCATCCCCATGAAGCTCAGCAGCCGGAAGCGCTCGATGTTGCAGCGCTAAACCGTAAGAATAAAAGGATTGCTTAATCATGGCCGAGCAAATCAATTCCCTATCTGACCTTGGTGCAGTAGCAGGCAATGTTGTTGCCGCTGCAGTTGAAAGCGCACCAGTTCACGTACAAAAGCTTGACAGCCTTGGCCGTGCCTATGCAACCGGCAAGCGTAAAGACGCTGTTGCCCGCGTTTGGGTAAAGCCAGGTTCAGGTAAGATCATCGTAAACGGCAAAGAATTTGATAAGTATTTTGCCCGCCCTGTTCTTCAGATGGTTCTTCGTCAGCCAATCGTTGCAACAAACCGTGATGGTGAATTTGACATCATTGCAACCGTTGCTGGTGGCGGTCTTTCAGGCCAAGCTGGTGCAGTTCGTCATGGTATTTCCAAGGCGCTTACTTATTATGAACCAGCATTGCGCGCTATTCTTAAAAAGGGTGGCTTCCTTACCCGTGATAGCCGTGTTGTTGAACGTAAGAAATACGGTAAAGCTAAAGCCCGTCGTTCTTTCCAGTTCTCAAAGCGTTAATATTTCGCTTTATATTTTTCGGAAAACCCCGCTTTATGCGGGGTTTTTTATTGGCTTTTTTCCATTGCAAATTAAGTAAAATTATCCATTATAGATGATAACCAATCAAACTAAGCATTAAAGCGCAAAGAGTTATCAACGGAAAACCAAGCCCATAACGCAGAAGTTGCAGCCTATATTAAAGATTATCTCAACAATGAAAACTTCGCGCAATTTGCCGTATTACTAACTGGCAAATGGGGCAGCGGCAAAACCCATTTTATTTTAAATTTGAAAAAGCAATATGACGCACTTTCCCCACATGAAAAACTTAAAGAGAACAAGGAGTTTAATTGGATCTACGTTAGCCTTAACGGCATAGATACAATCGAGGAAATTGAAAAACGTATATTTACGGCAGCTCACACTTGGCTTAACAATACAGCCGTAAAATTAGGAAAAAGTTTTCTGGGTAGCATTGTTGCTTCTCTGCAAATTTACGGCGTTGAAATTAAAACAAAAAAAATTGCGCAAGAGTTAAAAGAATTATTGCCGAAAGTCAAAAACGCCGCTTTTATTTTTGATGATATTGAGCGCTGCCGCCTGCCCTTATCCAACCTTTTTGGCTACATAAATAATTTTATTGAACATGATAGACTAAAGGTTGTTTTAGTTGCCGATGAAGACAAGCTCAAAGAACCTTTTGGCAACGATCTATCAAATAACAAACAAGATCCCGGCTTTTCAACCTATGAGCAAGTTAAAGAAAAGCTCATCGGTCAAACTTTGGAAATAAAGCCAGATATTAAATGCGCTTTAGATATATTTATTGAAAAACTAGATAGCAAGGCGGTAAAAGAACTTATATCAGCCAATAAAAATACCATAACTGATATTTTCAAACAATCTCATACCAATAACTTACGAAGCTTAAAAGCAGCATTCTTTACCTTCGAGCGTTTGCATAGCTTTTTGAGCAATATTGAAATTGAAAATAAACAAGAAAACGAAATTTATTCCGCCCAATTAAGCGATCTTTTGTTAAAGATCATTGTAATTACCTTGGAATATCGTGCTGGCATAATTTTACAGCCATCAGGAATAGTAATTCAAATGAGATCAACCACAGAGGACATTCTTTCTGATTTTCTTAAAACCGATTTTGATCGAAAACTACTTGTCGAGGAATTTACAGCAAAAGGTAAAGCGCAAAAACATCCTAATGATTATGACATTTTAGAAAAGCGTTATAGCAATATTCAATGGCACCAAACTGCAATTGAATATAGCAAAATTGGTTTATTTATCGAAAGAGGTATATTACCTCCTGAGAAATCATTGTTTCAATCATTTAAGCAAGACTACCTGTTACGTAAGCCCAAACAAAACGATGAAAATATATCTATTCTATGGATAAGATTATTTAGGTGGCAATTTAATGACCCAAATAAACTTGAAAAAAACCTTCAACCTGTAATGGAGGCATTAAGGAATTTTAAATTCACAAGAATGGGAGATATCTTACAAGTTGCAAGTCACATCAACCTGTTGATCGAAATGAATTACAACCCTCTGCCTAATGGAGAAAGTTTGGAGGAATATTTTACTAAATATTTAACTTCGCTAAACGCTCAAAATATACCTGCTAGCTTTGATGAATTAAACGACTTGAGGTTTGATGGATATAGTGGATATGGATATTATTTAGAAGGCGCTCAGAGTCTAGTGGCTAAAATTAAAGCTAACACTACAAAAAGAGCTATAAAAACCTTAAGAAACAGCCGAAGACTTATCGATTTTATATCAAAAGATGATTTCAAAAATATGAGTGAGGAACAGTATATTTCATTTCCGCTAATGAATTATGTTGATGTAAAAGACTTTGCCAGACTAATTAATATAGCGGGCGAAATACATGACACGCCCCCTTTGGCTATTAGAGCACTAATAAACCGCTACCAAAACGAAGCCAACTTGAAACAAGAAGAACAAAGCTGGTTAAAACAACTAGAAGATGAATGTCAAAAACAAGTAGCAATGCTGTCCGAGCCATTTAAAACCCATAGAAAACTTCTTTTAGATGGGTATTTTAAAAATTTAATTTTGAGATAGATTAAAAATTGATTGTTTTTAAAGTAAATGCAGCAAATAGCCAAGAACTGGCGCAAGCATTACATTAACTATGCCCACCAATACCATCACAAGGCCGGCGATTGATCCTTCTTCAACGCCTATTTGGTGGGCGCGTGCCACCCCCGCGCCATGCGCGCCCATACCAAATAGTGCGCCGCGCGCAATTTTGCTGCGCAAAGGCAAAACTTTCATAACCAACTCGCCAAGGGCTGCACCAAAAACACCGGTTAGAACAACGAAAATTGCTGTTAAATCGGGTATGCCGCCAATATCACTTGAAACTGTCATGGCAAAAGGCGTACTCATCGAACGTGGCAAGAGACTAAGCCGCATAGATTCATCTAACTGCAACATAGTTGCCAAACCATAGGCGGTCAGCATGGCAGTTGTGGAACCCGCCAAAACACCAATGGCTAAAATCACCCAATTTTTACGGATAACCTCACGTTGCTGCCAAATGGGAATTGCAAAAGCAACGGTAACGGGCCCTAAAATTGCCATTAACCAATGGGTGGAGCTGATATAATGCGCATAATCGCCCTTTAGCATCACAACAAAAACCATGACCAGTAAAGGTGTTACGGCAAGCGGTGTTAGCCACCAAAAGGTGAAGCGGCGATAAAATGCTTTTGCAGCATAATAAAGCCCAACAGTAAGCAAAGACCAAAAAACAGTTTGCACAAGTGGATTGTAGAAAAAATTAACGCTGCTCATGACGTAAAGTCCAACGGTAACAAAGATCTATCGTCAAAGCTGTAACACTCATCACCACTAAGGTGCCTGCAAGAATAACTAATAGAATTTTTAAACCAAGAAAACCAAGAAACTCTTTGTGGTCAAGCAAGGCCAATACTGCCGGAATAAAAAACAATAGCATTTCAGCCAATAACCAATTGGCACCACGCTTCATACTTGAAAGACTAAGCCAACCAAAACCCAATGCTAATAAAACAAGACCAAGACCAATAATGCCGCCAGGCAAAGGTAAATGCGCATAGCGAGCAATCACCTCACCCAAAAGCCAAAAAGCACCAATAAGCATCATTTGTGCAATTAAACTGCGATGCATAAAAAAGCGTGACTGAATGAATAAACGACGGCTCATGGCAAAAACTCCTTGACCTTTTATATAGATCATTATTATCTATTCTTAAAGTGAATTGATTTCATCAAAACTATTCTAAAATGGAATATCATGCATACACGCTCGTTAAAAGCCTTGGTTGAAGTAGTACGTTTAAACAGCTTTTCGGCCGCAGCCCTTGCCATGAATGCGACCCAATCAACCATCAGCAAGGCCATTAGTCAGCTTGAAACATTTTATGATGTTACCTTGCTTGAACGCGGAAAAAACGGCGTTCGCCTTACTGCAATTGGCAAGCGCGTCCACCAACATGCATTGCGAATTTTAGCAGAAGAAGACGCTATTTTACGTGAGGTTGCGGATATAAAAGGCATGAAGCGCGGCTTGCTGCGTATTGGCCTACCACCTATTGGAAGTTCGGTACTATTTGCCCCTGTTTTAGCACAATACACAACGCAATATCCAAATATTGATATTGAAATTGTGGAACATGGCGGCAAAAAACTTGAAGAAATGGTGCGTCACGGTGATATAGAACTTGCGGCAACCTTGGTACCAACTACCAAAGGTTTTAACTACCAAGAAGTACGCAACGAACCCTTAGTCGCCTTGATGTCGGATAGTGCTGCGGCAGGACGAAAAAAAGCATCATTGGCAGAACTTGCCATTCATCCCTTTATTTTATTTGAAAGCCAATTTGCTTTAACACCAATTGTTTTAGATGCCTGCACCGAAGTTGGAATTGTACCTAAAATATCAGCCAAATCAAGCCAGATAGACTTTATCTTTGGTTTAGTTGCCGCGGATATGGGGGTTGGATTTTTACCTAAAATGATTGCAGAATCCCGCCCTTATCCCGGCGTGCAACGTATTGAAATTGAAGACCACCCGATCGCATGGCATATGGTTATTCTTTGGCGAGAAAATGCACATCTATCAGAGGCAGCAAAAGCTTGGCTTCAACTATCGAAAAAATTCCACAATAATTGAACAAAATTGCAGATAAATATCAATGAAGGTCCAATATTGTAGAGATTTATAAAATGAAAAATAAGCATTCAATATTGAAAATAATCTTTTCGACTGCTGCAATCATTTTATTGCTTATTGTAGGGTATCAAACTTGTAATCATATGACCTTAATGCCAACCCCACAATCTGATCGTTTGTTTCGTGATTATGATCGTGATGTCTATCATTTGGCACAAAAAATTGAAAGACATCAAGATATCGGCGAAAGCGATTTAGCAAAACTTCCGCAGGGAGCGATAAATCAACGTTATGGACAAGAAATAACTTTGCTTTTCCATGCCTTGTCGCAACGCAATATACAAGCAATTGATACATTGATTGGTAATGGCACGGACGTAACTATGGTCGATAGACCATCAAAGCGTCATCCGATGACTTTTATGAATTACTTAGGAATGCCGGGTGGTGGCGATGATGAGGCTGAAGATTTAGTATTCATCAATGAACTTATAAGAATTTATATTAAAACTGGTGGCGATCCTAATTATATACAAATAAACAGTAATGATACACCACTGGTTTTAGATGTTGCTATTGCACAAAATTTTGAAGGCGTTGCTATTCTTATAAAGGCTGGAGCAGATATTTGGACACGCAATGAAATAGGAATTAATTTAGTTGATTGTTTAGCCATGGATCCTTCAGGATATAATGAGTTATCAGCAATTTTAAATCAAGGATACCTGGATAATGGAAAATTAGACGATATTATTAGTGTTATCATTCATCTTTCAGGATATACTCAGCGCGGTGATGAGCGCAGCATCAGAAATCTTAACTTAGCGATGAGAATATTAAAGCGCTATCCCGAATATCAAGATGATCAATTTACTACAAGGCTATTTGGCGGCGAAATTCCATGGGCTGAAATTAAAGCTTTAAATGAATGAAGACATCAAATCTTTAATAAATTTCCCAAAATTCTATGCCTTTGCAAACAAAGACATTAAAAATAAAAAATATGGTTAGCCCCTAGATGAAAGCATCACTTCAAGAACTGATATTGAGCCATAACTATATTTTATTATTCTGGATCAATAGGTAAAACCGCAAATGCACCATCGCTCGGAGTAAGATATTGGAATAGTTCCTCGATATTTTGAAGTTGACATAAACCTGTACCCTTTTCCATCACCGCAGCGCTACCGCAAGCAACCCCTAGACGGAAAGCATCCTCGATTGATTGACCATGAGCTAGTGCATGCACCATGCCACCAATAAAACTATCACCTGCCCCTGATGCACTGATAACTTTAACCGGGGGTGATGGCAAATAAAGTGTTTTATCATTCATCGCCAAAACTGCGCCTTGATGCCCAAGAGTAACAGCAATAATCTGGCTCTTTTTTTGGCATACCAGCTTATGCGCAGCTTCAGCCAAATCAGCAACTGTTCTAAATTCCCGTCCCATGGCGTTTTCAAATTCGCCCTGACTTGGCTTAATAAGCGTGAGCCCACCAAGATCAAGCACATGGCGCAATGCTGGCCCAGATGTATCGATCACAATCTCACCGCCACGTTGACGAGCAATCGCTATCATTTCATCATAAACATCCATCGGCACGCCGCGCGGCAGTGAACCACTAACAACAAGCCAGTGCCAAGACGCAGATTTTACTGAGTCAACTACGGCTTTCCAGTCATCCTCGGTAAAAATAGGCCCTTCGGCAATAAAGCGATATTCCATACCAGTTGATGTTTCGTAAATCACATTATTGATACGGGTATTACTAGCAATTTGTATTATATGAGCATCTACACCACGTTTTGCCAATAGCTGATCCAAAACGCTACCCATAACGCCACCACGAGCGTAAAGCGCCTTTACTGAACCACCAAGACGATGAATAACACGTGCCACATTAATACCACCGCCACCAGGGTGAAAACTTTCATCGCGCGTGCGTACTTTATGGGTTGGCTGTACGCGATCCACTTCACTAGCTGCATCAACCGTTGGATTAAAGGTAACCGTTAAAACATTCGCCATAATTACAACCCCTGATCTCACCAAAATAATGCTTTCGCAAAATCAATGTTATTTAAATCGATTTAAAAAGCAATAAAAGATTTTAATAATTACATTTTTTTGCTAATAAAACGAAGCTTTTGGATTTTTAAAAACTAATAACAAAGTAAAAATACCGCCTAGCAATGCTAATAAATAAGCTAAGCCAATTTATCAGATTTCTATGGCGGTTTTATTGCAAATTATTTTACCGTTTCGATAAGTTTAATCCGGTTATTTTCAAAACTAATAGCAAGGGAACCTTCAAGCATTTGCAAAGCTTTTTTACCAAACATTTCATAGCGCCAACCATGCATAGCTCCTATTTTCGCAGCAATGCCATCAACCACTATTTTTTCAATATCATCACTGCTTGCGATAATTTTTGCAGCAACATTATTTTCTTCACTGATAATTTTTAATAATAGCTTTAAAATATCAATAGCACTATTGGCACCTTCAGGCAGATTTTTAGGCGGCTTTACAATGGGTAATTGTTCTTTAGGCAAGGCCATAGCCTCTTTAATTGCAGCTAATAAATCATTGGCAAAATGCGAACGCTCAAAACCTTTAGGTAAAGCACGCAACCGTGATAAGGCATCCATAGTTTGCGGTTGCTGTATCGCTATTTCAACTAATGCATCGTCTTTAACAATACGCCCACGCGGCAAATCACGTTTTTGCGCCTCCCGTTCACGCCAAGCCGCAATTTTTTGTAGAACTGCAACTTCACGAGGTTTTTTAAACCGCCCCTTGACCCTCGCCCAAGCGTTTTCCGGCAAATATTCATAGGTTTTTGGACTGGTTAAGATTTGCATTTCTTCATCAAGCCAATTTGTGCGCCCACTCTTTTTCAACTGGCGAACAAGATCTAAATAGACATCACGTAAATGGGTAACATCTGCTAAAGCGTATGTGAGCTGGCTTTCACTTAATGGTCGGCGACTCCAATCGGTAAAGCGTGACGACTTATCAAGCTGTTTGCCGGTAGTTTTTTGCACAAGATGATCATAAGAAATCGAGTCGCCAAAACCTAAAACCATCGCCGCGATTTGTGTATCAAATATCGGCATGGGGATTAGGTTGCCAAGATGATAGACGATTTCAACATCTTGCCTTGCCGCATGAAAAACTTTCAAGACTTTTTCATTGCCCATCAATTCAAAAAATGCGGATAGATCAATTCCAGTCGCTAATGGATCAATCAGCACCTCTAAATCGGGTGAAGCCAATTGGATTAAACATAATTGCGGCCAGAAAGTCGATTCGCGCAAAAATTCTGTATCAACGGTCACAAAGTCGGACTTGCTCAAGACGGCAATGGCGGCTTCAAGGTCTTTTGTTGTTGTAATTGAGTGCATAATTGCCCCCTATATCTCTTTTCTTTGAATCTGTCTTGCACCATTGCGCTAAATTTTGCATCAATCAATCTGTTAGGCTTGACAAATCAAGGGTAAAATGTGCTTTTGCCCAATAGTTTTACATATTTTTTGAATTTTTAGCAGAAAGCAGTTAAAAATGCATCGTTATCGCACCCATAATTGTGCAGCTTTGCGCAAATCCGATGTTGGTTCTACCGTTCGCCTCTCTGGCTGGGTTAATCGCGTTCGTGATCATGGTGGAATTCTATTTATTGATATTAGAGACCATTATGGTTTGACGCAAATTGTAGCTGATCCTGATTCTTCTGCCTTCAAAATGGCAGAAACCTTACGTGGCGAATGGGTTATTCGCGTTGATGGCGAAGTTAAAGCCAGATCAGAAGACACCGTAAACAACCAACTTCCTACTGGTGAAGTCGAAATTTTTGCCAAAGAGATTGAAGTCCTTTCTAAAGCAGATGAGCTTCCCTTGCCAGTATTTGGTGAGCCAGACTATCCTGAAGATATTCGTTTAAAATATCGCTTTTTGGATTTGCGCCGCGAAACATTGCACAAGAATATCATGCGCCGCCTTGATATTATCAAGTCAATGCGCCGTCATATGCATGATATTGGCTTTTCAGAATTTTCAACCCCAATTTTGACCGCCTCTTCACCTGAAGGTGCGCGTGACTTCTTGGTACCAAGCCGTATCCATGAAGGCAAATTCTACGCTTTGCCACAAGCTCCGCAGCAATATAAGCAGCTTTTGATGGTTTCCGGCTTTGATCGCTATTTCCAGATTGCACCATGCTTCCGCGATGAAGATCCACGCGCAGATCGTTTACCTGGTGAGTTCTATCAGCTTGACCTTGAAATGAGCTTTATCGAGCAAGAAGATGTTCTTACCACAATGGAGCCGGTTATCCGTGACATCTTCAAGGAATTTGCCGGCGTTAAACCAGTCAATGATGTAATGCCACGCATTACCTATGATGATGCGATGCGTAAATATGGTAGTGATAAGCCAGATCTTCGCAATCCAATTATTATGGAAGAAATCTCTGAGCATTTCCGTGATTCAGGCTTTAAGGTATTTGCCAATATTCTTGCCAATGATGACAAGGCTGAAGTTTGGGCAATCCCGGCCAAAACCGGTGGTAGCCGAGCATTTTGTGACCGCATGAATAGTTGGGCTCAAAAAGAAGGCCAACCAGGTCTTGGCTATATTTTCTGGCGTAAAGAAGGTGAAGTGCTTGAAGGCGCAGGTCCAATTGCCAAAAATATTGGTCCAGAGCGCACCGAGGCTATCCGCGTACAGCTTGGATTAAATGATGGTGATGCTTGCTTCTTTGTTGCAGGTGATCCTAAAAAGTTTGTGTCTTTTGCAGGTGCGGCCCGTACACGCGCGGGTGAAGACCTTGGTCTTGTCGACCATAATCGTTTTGAACTTGCTTGGATTATCGACTTCCCATTCTATGAATGGAATGAGGATGAAAAGCGCATTGAATTTGCACATAATCCATTTTCTATGCCACAAGGTGGAATGGATGCGTTGGAAAATCAAGATCCACTTACCATTAAAGCATTCCAATATGATATGGTTTGTAACGGCTTTGAGATTGCATCTGGTGGTATTCGTAACCACATTCCAGAAACAATGGTTAAAGCCTTTGAAATTGCGGGCCTATCGCGTGAAACAGTAGAAGAGCGTTTTGGCGGTCTTTATCGTGCATTCCAATATGGCGCACCGCCGCATGGTGGTATGGCAGCAGGTGTTGACCGTATTGTCATGTTGCTCACAGGTGCACAAAACTTGCGTGAAATTTCACTCTTCCCAATGAATCAACAAGCATTTGACTTGTTGATGGGCGCACCTTCTAATGTCTCGCCTGCGCAAATGCGTGATTTGCATATTAGATTGGCGCCCCCAACAAAGGCGTAAGGTAAAACAACATAAAGGCCGGTTTTACCGGCCTTTTTATTTTATGCAGTTTTTAATTTACTCTTTGGATGATTTTATCGGATTTTTGCCAAAGGTAAATCCGGTCTCTACTGCTTTTGATCCAAATTTATCACGCAATTTATCTATCGCTGTTTCAGCGGCTGCTCGTTTTGTTGCCTGTTCATCAACTAAATCAATCGGATCAGCTTGTTCATCATCACTTAATTGCTGAACACCAATGCCAAGCAGGCGAAAAGAACTACCATCTAATTCACGATCCAATAAGTCCACCCCTACACGAAAAATGCGATCTGCTATTTGCGTCGGATCACTCAAATGACGATTGCGCGTACGTAATTTAAAATCCTTGGTTTTTAATTTTAACACTACGGTTTGCCCAGCAATATTACCTTTTTTCAAACGCTGTGAAACCAGCTCACTTAAATGGCGTAAAACCGCAATAAGGTCTTCACGTTTTGATAAATCTTTTTCAAAAGTGCGCTCGGCAGACACGCTTTTCATGTCACTTTCCGGCTCAACACTGCGATCATCTACCCCACGGGAAAGACGAAACAAACGTTGCCCCATCACGCCATAGCGACGCATGAGCTCAACCTCTTCCATTTCTTGCAATTGGCCAATCGTGAATATGCCATCATTATTAAGTTTTGCCGCCATCATTTTACCAACGCCCCAAATCATTTTTATTTCTTGGGTAGCTAAAAAGGACAAAGCTTCATTTTGGCCAATAATTGAAAAACCGCGAGGCTTATCAAGATCAGAGGCAACTTTTGCCAAATACTTACAATAAGAAAGACCGATAGAAACACTAATTCCAATTTCATTCTCAATGCGCTTGGCAAAACGGGCGAGAGTAAAGGCCGGTGGCGACTTATGCAATTTCTCAGTGCCATGCAAATCCAAAAACGCTTCATCAATGGAAAGCGGCTCAACTAATGGCGTAAGTTCTAGCATCATCTGGCGAATTTCTTTACCTACTTTACCATATTTTGCCATATCTGGAGGAATAACCACCGCTTGCGGACATGCTTCTAATGCTTTGAACATCGGCATGGCTGAACGCACGCCATAAATACGCGCAATATAACAGCATGTAGACACTACGCCGCGCGTGCCGCCACCAATAATTACCGGCTTATCGCGCAATTCAAGCCTATCACGCTTTTCAACTGAGGCATAAAAGGCATCACAATCAATATGCGCGATGGGAAGGCTATAAAGCTCATCATGAGCGATAATGCGGGGGCTGCCACATTTCACACATCGCTTTCGCTTATCGCGCTGTATGGTGAGGCAATCTCGGCAAAATCCAAAAACTGGCGTTGAGAAATCGTTTTGCTTTTCCATTAAAACTCAATCGGTGAGCCACCTGGCAGCGCAGCAAATGCTTCGGCAACCCGCTCTGGTTGAATATTGGAACTCTGGCAAAACATCAACAAACTTGGCTCATGATTTAGCAAAAAACTCAAAACACCTGCTAAAAAACCTGGACTGCTAGCGGCTTGCCGGATATCTTGACCAGCAATGCCACTTATTGCCATAAACCGCTCCAATAATTCTTGATCACCAGCTAAAAAGCCAAGCGCAGTAATTGCGATAGCTTCAGCCTGCTCATGATTAACACTATGTTTCATTAACCCATTTACCTCATTATGTGAGTTGATCCATGCTACACCTTGCTAATAGCACTAAAATAACTACTTATGCTTTTGAACGTGCAAAAGCTTGCCATTTCCTTATAGCAAATAATCTGCTAATTGGTATCATGTAATTTTGTCGAGCTTTTTGTAAAGCTGAGCAAAAAATATTCATTCAAAGGCGCTTTAAATTCTCGGAATTTTGCAAATTGCCGCAAAAAGACAAAATTAGAGCAGGAAGACTTAAACCATGGCTAAAAAAGTTTTAATTGTTGAAGATAATGAACTCAATATGAAGCTCTTTCGCGATCTTGTTGAAGCGACCGGCTATGAAACAGTAACAACACGTAATGGTTTAACGGTTCTTGAGTTGGCGCGCGAGCACCAACCAGACCTCATTTTAATGGATATTCAATTGCCAGAAATTTCAGGCCTTGATGTAACACGGCAATTAAAAGCTGATGGTGAACTTGCATCTATTCCAGTTATTGCAGTGACAGCCTTCGCTATGAAAGGTGATGAAGAGCGTATAAGAGAAGGTGGCTGCGAAGAATATATGTCAAAACCAATATCCGTTCCGCAATTTATGGAAACAATTAAACGCTTTCTTGACTAAAACGACAACGGGGCTTTATTGCCGCTACACCATGATGTCCATCAACCCGAAAATGGCTTTAAACTGTCACAAGCGTATAAATCAGATATTTAAATAGCAGTTTCCTTTGTTTCAAGGCCTATTATAGTTGCAATTTAGCCTTTTTTCCGACTAACATCGCCCCAAAAAGGCAATACAATGCGATTTTTATGCTTTTAGCTATTTTTTAAATTCAAACAAATTTAATAGCTGTTATTGAAAAAAGACTATTTTTTAGCATATTATAAGAGTAAAGTGGCTTTGTAAAAGAGCCATTTTGCATTGCTCAAGTGCTTAAATTATTCACACTATGAGCAATTTTTACAAACCATCATAAATGATGAAGCGAAATCCCTTAGGATATTAAAATAAATTATATCATTTTTCTGTAATTTGCGTTAAGGCAGCTATTTTAGAAAAATAGAAATATTTTAAAAGACCAAGTTGCAGCAACGGAGTTTTATATTGTCACGCCCAACGACACCGCTACTAGATAAGGTTCAATTTCCAGCTGATATGCGCAAAATGTCAGAAGCTGACTTGCCGCAATTGGCTGAAGAACTACGTAGCGAAACGATTGATGCAGTTTCGGTCACGGGCGGTCATTTGGGTGCGGGACTTGGTGTTGTTGAACTAACCGTTGCGCTGCATTATGTTTTTGACACACCCCACGACCGCATTATTTGGGACGTAGGGCATCAAGCTTACCCACATAAAATCTTAACTGGACGACGCGATACCATCCGGACATTGCGCCAAGAAAATGGGCTTTCAGGTTTTACCAAACGTAGCGAAAGTGATTATGATGCTTTTGGTGCGGGGCATTCTTCAACGTCGATCTCAGCAGGCCTCGGCATGGCCGTTGCCGCCGAACTTAATGATGAAAAGCGCAATGTTATTGCCGTTATTGGTGACGGGTCAATGTCAGCCGGCATGGCTTATGAAGCAATGAATAATGCAGGCGCTATGGATGCCCGCCTCATTATCATTTTAAACGATAATGATATGTCCATTGCGCCATCGACAGGGTCAATGAGCGCTTATCTTGCACGCCTTGTTTCTAATCCCGGCTTTAGAACTTTGCGTGAGCGTGCCAAAGAGCTTACCAAAAAGCTACCGAAATTCTTTTGGGATAGAATGCGCCGCTCTGAAGGCTATGCGCGCGGCATGTTAACCGGCGGCACATTATTTGAAGAGTTGGGTCTTTATTATGTTGGCCCAATAGATGGCCATAATCTCGACCACCTATTACCTGTGCTAAAAAATGTTCGTGAAAATCCCTTTGGCCCTGTCCTCATTCATGTGGTCACCAAAAAAGGTAAAGGTTACCCACCAGCAGAGGCTGCAAGCGACAAATATCACGGCGTTAACAAATTTGACGTTATCACTGGTAAGCAAGCAAAAGCACCAAGCAACACGCCAAGCTATACCAAGGTTTTCTCATCAAGCCTAATTGAAGAAGCACGCCATGATGATAAAATTGTGGCCATTACAGCCGCAATGCCAGGTGGCACTGGGCTTGATCAATTTGGACTTGAATTTCCAAAGCGCATCTTTGACGTAGGTATTGCCGAGCAACATGCTGTAACCTTTGCAGCCGGACTTGCGGCTGAAGGTTTCAAACCGTTTACTGCCATTTATTCAACCTTTTTACAACGTGGCTATGATCAAATTGTCCATGATGTATCGATACAAAATTTGCCTGTTCGTTTTGCCATTGACCGCGCTGGCTTTGTTGGCGCCGATGGCGCAACCCATGCAGGTAGCTTTGACACAGGATTTTTAACCGCCCTACCGGGTTTTGTAGTTATGGCACCGTCGGATAATCTTGAATTGATGCATATGGTGCGCACTGCTGCAGCTTATGACCAAGGGCCTATTTCCTTCCGTTATCCACGTGGTGAAGGCGCCGGCCTTGAATTACCGCAACGCGGTGAAATCATTGAAATTGGCAAGGGCAGAATTATACGTGAAGGCACAAAAATAGCGCTTTTATCCTTTGGCACGCGCCTTGGTGAAGCTATGCTGGCTGCAGATGAGCTAGCTGCAGCAGGTCTTTCGACCACTGTTGCAGATGCGCGTTTTGCAAAGCCGCTAGACGAAGACTTAATCGCACGCCTTGCTAAAGAGCATGAAGTGTTAATAACCATTGAAGAAGGAGCAATGAACGGCTTTGGCGCACAGGTATTACAACTTTTGGCGCAAAAAGGCCTACTTGAACATGGCTTAAAAATCCGCACACTGACACTACCTGACAGCTACCTTGCCCATGGCAATCAAGATAAAGTACTCGCACGTATTGGCCTTGGTCATGACGGTATTGTTGAAGCAGTATTTAATGCACTTGGACGAGATCTCGCCAAGCAGCCACAAATTAGGGCTTAAAATAAAGTGCCAAAAGAGGATGATCAAAAGCCTGATCAAATAGGTGTTAACACGCGGCTACGACTTGACCAATTATTGGTTGAACGCAAGTTTTTTTCATCGAGATCAAGGGCACGCGATGCAATTGAACGCGGTACAGTTAAAGTTGGCAATACAGTAATAACCAAAGCTGGCGCTTTAACGCCTTTTGACGCAAATATTGAGGTTGACGATCCTGCCAAGGCCTATGTGTCACGCGCAGCTCTAAAGTTGATTGGTGCGCTTGATCATTTTAAGATTGATGTAAAGAATAGTCATTGCATAGATGTTGGCGCTTCCACTGGTGGCTTTAGCCAAGTACTTTTAGAACGTGGTGCAGGCCATGTAACTGCTATTGATGTTGGGCATGGGCAATTTCACCCATCTTTGCAAGGTGATCCGCGAATTACCTTGCATGAAGGTTTGAATGCCCGTAATTTGCAAAAAATACACCTTGGCGGTGAAAGACTTAATCTTTTGGTTTCAGATGTTAGTTTTATATCTCTAACCCTTGCGTTGCCACCAGCACTCGAACTTGCTGATAAGAATGCCAAAGCCATTTTATTGCTAAAACCTCAATTCGAAGTTGGGCGTGAAGCCATTGGCAAAGGTGGTCTTGTTAAAGACAAAAAGGCAGTAGAACGCGTTAAGGCATCGCTTTTTGAGTGGTTGGATAATTTACCGCAATGGCGCGCTATTGATCTTATTGCCTCGCCCATTGAAGGCGGAGATGGCAATCAGGAATTCTTACTTTATGGAGTGAAAGACAAGTGACGAAAGATGTTATAATAAGTGCCGTTGGAGCTGGTGGCGATGGTATTGCCAAAGGCTCATCGGGCAATATTTACGTCCCTTTCACCCTGCCAGGCGAAAAGGCTAATGTTGCAACCGAGGGTGATAAAGGCACGCTCATTGCGCTTACAAGCAAATCTAATGAGCGTATTGAACCTACTTGCGTCTATTTTGAAGATTGCGGTGGTTGCTCCTTACAACATTGGAACCGCGAAAATTATGAAGCTTGGAAACGTGACCTTGTTGTACATGCATTAGAAGCGCGTGGTTTGAAGACTGAAGTTGCACCACTCATTTCCTGTGAACCACAAACGAGACGGCGCATCGTTTTAACGGCTAAAGCAACTCCAAAAGGTTTAGTACTTGGATTTAACCGCTACCAAAGCAACGAAATTGTTGAAATTCATGAATGTCCTGTTACCGTTGAGGCTATAACATCACGCTTTGATGATATTCATGCCATTGCAGCAGTTTTGCAAGATAATGCCCGTAGTTTTCATGTGACGGTGACGGCTGCTAATAACGGTCTCGACATCATGATTTCCGGCGTTGAAAATATCGAAGATCGCCACCGCCAGCGTCTTACAACCCTTGCTATCAAACTAAAAATCGCAAGAATTGCCATTGACGATGAAATCATTATTGAAGTTGCAAAGCCCCTAATTGATTTTGATGGCGTCGAAGTTATCCTGCCACCGGGTGGTTTTTTACAAGCTACCAAGGAAGCAGAAATTGCAATGACGGGCATTGCAGTTAATTGGCTAAAAAAGACGAAAAATGCAGTTGATCTGTTTTCAGGATCGGGCACATTTACTTTCCCAATGGCAAAAAAAATGAACGTCAAAGCCGTTGAGAATACTTCAGCAGCCTTACAAGCCTTGGATCGCGCAAGCCGTTACGCAACGGGGTTAAAGACAGTTGTCCACGAAGAACGCGATTTGTTCCGCCGACCATTAAACGCCAAGGAACTTGCACAATTTGATGGCCTTGTTTTTGATCCACCACGCGCCGGCGCTGAAGAACAAGCTAAGGAAATAGCCAATGCTATTATTAGCCGTGTAGTTGCTGTTTCATGTAATCCGGTGACATTAGCACGTGATTTATCAATCCTTGTTAAAGGCGGCTATAAGCTTGAAAAAGTGATACCAGTTGACCAGTTCTTATGGTCACCCCATGTGGAGGCTGTCGCCCTTTTAAGCAAAAGAAATCCCAAACCCGGCTGGAAGCTGTAAAGTTGAAAAGATCCTGTTTTCTTTACATTAAGTGATATAAATAATTAGCAATAACTCACGCAATATTCAAATCATGTATAGCAGCTGTTGATTAATATCCAGATATTAATCAACAGTAATAACATAATGATTATCTTGAGAAAATTCGTCTTTAGTACCAAAATTTAATTTATATTCTCCAGGCACAGAAAATTTCAATAGAACCCAATAACCATCTGATGCATAGATATAGCTATCATTTGGTATTTTGAAACAACTTTTTGTTGAAACACGTGTAATTTGGTTTTTAGATAATGAACTATCACTCAGATCAACATAGATCCCACTGGCAGTATCCATTATATCCTTAACCTCGCGGCTTACTTCGCTACAAATAGCAGACCGAGGGTTTTCGCCAATAATAAAATTAACTACTGGAAAAAAAATATATTTATGTTTTGGTATATTACAATGCCTAGTGACTGGCATGCCATCATAAGTACCTGCTAAAAACCAAACATGATCCTTATTGCCCAAATAACATAGATGACCATCCTCATCATCAATAGGATCATCAGATGTATTTTCAAAGCTACTAGCCCACATCCACCATTGCTTAGATAATTCCTCTAGCGTCGTCCCATCTTCTAATTGCAATGAAATTTCATAACCATCTTTGGCATTAACCTGAGTTGTTAATAACAACGATATTATCCATAACAAAAATAATCTAGAAACTAATTTATAGTTATAGTTAGACGCTATAGATTGCATAAATCTTCCCTCAATAAAAATTATAATTAAAAAATAGTTCAGCAATATTAGGCTCAATTTTTAAATTTTAAAATGCAGCTAAATATAAAATATAGCCGAAGTTGCTGCGTCAAAATTAAACAACAGCTTCATGAACTGACTATGGAGCCCCATCTCATTGCAAACTAATAATTTCGTAACAATTTTTTTTGAACTGATAAAGACAATTTTCATCTGCTTTTAAAATAGTATCATAACAACAAACAATAATGTTCATAGCTTTTTGGCAAAATAAAAAACACTTGTATTTTGCTCATGCGCAAAGATGCAAAAATTACAGCTGCTATTGCTTCTAAAGCATTTGAGCATACTTTAAATACATCCCATAGCTTTCATATATTATATGATGTTTATAGAAACAAAAAAGCCCGCTTTGTTTCCAAAGCGGGCTTTTTCAATACTAAACGGGCTTAAATAATTAAGCAGCGCTTGCTTCTTCTTTTGCAGCAGCTTCAGTGCGAGCACGATCAGCTGCGCCTTTTGCATTAACATCGCGTTCAACAAACTCGATTACAGCTAAAGGTGCATTATCACCAGCACGGAAACCGGCTTTCATAATACGCAAATAGCCACCATTACGAGTAGCATAACGAGGTGCAAGTGTATCAAACAACTTAGCAACAAGTTTGGCATCGCGAATAGCTGAAATGGCTTGACGACGTGCGTGTAGGCCGCCGCGCTTACCTAGAGTTACTAGCTTTTCTACGATTGGACGAATTTCTTTAGCTTTTGGCAGCGTAGTCACGATCTGCTCGTGTTCGATTAACGATGCCGCCATATTGGCGAACATTGCTTTACGATGACTTGCAGTCCGGTTCAGCTTGCGGCCTGAATTACCATGGCGCATGAGCTTTCTCCTTCAATTAATGGCTCAATATTGATCTTCATAGCGCTTTGCAAGATCATCGATATTCTCTGGCGGCCAAGCTGGTATTTCCATACCAAGATGTAGACCCATGCCAGCGAGAACTTCTTTAATCTCGTTAAGCGATTTACGGCCAAAATTCGGTGTCCGCAACATTTCGGATTCCGTCTTCTGGATAAGGTCGCCAATATAAACGATATTATCGTTTTTAAGGCAATTGGCTGAACGAACAGAAAGCTCCAGCTCGTCCACTTTCTTAAGAAGTGCAGGATTGAATGCAAGTTCAGAAACTTGCTCTTGCGGAGCTTCTTTTTGTGGTTCTTCAAAATTAACAAAAACAGAAAGTTGGTCTTGCAAGATACGAGCTGCAAAAGCCACTGCATCTTCACCACTAACTGCACCATTGGTTTCAATGGTTAAAGTCAACTTATCATAATCAAGAACTTGTCCTTCACGGGTATTTTCTACCTTGTAGGATACTTTGCGAACCGGTGAGAAAAGGCTATCAACTGGAATAAGACCAATTGGTGCGTCTTCAGCGCGATTACGATCGGAAGGCACATAGCCTTTACCATTATTAACGGTAAATTCCATGCGGATTTCCGCACCTTCATCAAGTGTACAAATAACAAGATCAGGATTGAGAATTTCACTATCGCCAACGGTTTGAATATCACCAGCGGTAACAACACCAGGTCCTTCTTTACGAACAACCATGCGCTTTGGACCGTCACCATCCATACGGATAGCAATTTCCTTGATATTCAAAATAATATCCGTCACATCTTCGCGAACACCTGGGATTGATGAGAATTCATGTAGAACACCATCAATCTGCACAGCAGTAACAGCCGCACCACGAAGAGATGAAAGAAGAACGCGTCTTAGCGCGTTACCGATAGTCAAACCAAAACCACGTTCAAGAGGCTCAGCTACCAAAGTGGCTTTCGTAAAAGAAGCATCACTTTGAAACTCAACCTTACTAGGCTTGATTAGTTCCTGCCAGTTTTTTTGGATCATGATTAAATTCCTGTCCTTAGCTTTTGTCACCATCCATTCGTGACAATGAGCATGAACGCTAAAGGGACCCCTTTAGCTAATAAAACAGCCAAATTAAACGCGGCGCTTTTTACGTGGACGACAGCCATTATGTGGAATTGGCGTCACATCGCGAATAGAAGTAATCACAAAACCAGCAGCTTGCAACGCACGAAGTGCAGATTCACGGCCAGAACCTGGACCGCAAACTTCAACTTCCAATGAGCGCATGCCATGCTCTTGAGCTTTTTTCGCACAATCTTCTGCGGCAACCTGTGCTGCAAATGGAGTGGATTTACGTGAACCCTTGAACCCCTGCGCACCGGCTGAAGACCATGCAATTGCATTGCCTTGAGCATCGGTAATTGTAATCATTGTGTTGTTGAATGTTGAATTAACATGCGCAACACCTGATGAAATATTTTTACGTTCGCGCCGGCGAACACGTGTGGCTTCCTTTGCCATATTCTACCTTTCAATCGATCTCTACACTGCCGTAACTTCAGCAGCTCCACCCATTCCTATTTTTGACTTATCAATTCAACAAGCCGCAAGAAAGGGACAGCAAATCTTAAAATAGACAACCAGAACAATCTGGCTAGCTATGATTATTTCTTTTTACCAGCAATTGCCTTTGCAGGGCCCTTACGAGTACGCGCATTAGTATGTGTACGTTGACCACGAACAGGCAATGAACGACGATGACGAAGACCGCGATAGCAACCAAGATCCATCAAACGCTTGATGTTCATGGAAACTTCACGACGAAGATCACCTTCAACCTGATAGTCACGATCAATAGTTTCGCGAATCTGCAAAACTTCAGCATCGGTAAGCTGATTAACGCGACGTTCAGCAGGAATACCTACTTTTTCGCAGATCTCTTGAGCAAATTTTGGTCCAATCCCGTGAATATACTGAAGCGCAATTACTACGCGCTTATTAGTCGGGATGTTGACGCCAGCAATACGAGCCACGCCTTTTCTCCTTGGTTCTGGTTAACAACTGCAAATACCGCATATATTTACAGTGAAAAAATAGCCCTTAACAGAAAACCATCAGGGCTATAACATTTTAAAAATGAATTTGCTGTCTTAATCCTATTTTAACGAAAAAGTCAAGCAAATTCATATAGAACTGAAATAATACCTAGTTTATTGTAATAGGCTTTGAATTTCAGCTGTTACGGCATGAACTTGCGCCATACCATCAACCTCTTTTAACTGGCCATTCTGTCGATAAAAATCCGATAATGGCGCAGTTTTTTCTCTATATTCTACTAAACGCTTGGCAAATGTTTCTGGATTGTCATCCGAACGAATACTACCACCAGCTTCCTGCGTTTCTCTTATCCGACTTTCGAGTCGGCTAATCAAAGCATTCTCATCAACCTTCAACTCAATGACGGCATCAAGATGCGTATTGCGAGCTTTAAGAATTTCTTCAAGAGCTGTAGCTTGAGCTGCAGTGCGAGGATAACCATCAAGAATAAAGCCGTTTACGCAATCAGCCTCGCTAATTCTGTCAGCAACGATTTGATTGACTATCTCATCAGAAACGAATTGACCAGCTGCCATAACTTCCTTAGCGCGCTTACCAACTTCAGTTTCAGCAGCAACAGCTGCACGTAACATATCACCAGTTGACAGTTGTGGAATATTATATTTTTCAGTCAAAATCTTAGCCTGAGTGCCTTTTCCAGCACCGGGTGGTCCTAATAAAATAAGTTTCATCGTGTTTTCTTACCTCCCCTAAGTTTCGACTTTTTAATTAGGCCTTCATATTGATGCGCAACAAGATGACCTTGAACCTGTGAAATTGTATCTAGTGTTACCGTTACGATAATAAGAAGCGATGTACCGCCAAGCTGCATACCAATTCCGGTCGACGAAATAAAGAATTCTGGCAACATACAAACACCAACAATATAAATCGCACCAAGGACAGTGATACGCGTCAATACATAATCAATATATTCAGCTGTACGTTCACCAGGACGGTAACCTGGGATGAAGCCGCCATGTTTTTTTAATTGATCTGCAGTTTCCTTGGGGTTGAATACAATTGCAGTATAGAAAAAGCAAAAGAATACCATCAAAGCAGCGTATAGCGCCATATATACCGGATGACCATGTTGAAGCACAACTATAATTGGTTGAGCCCAACTTGGTGGATTTTGAGTAAATGCTCCAAGCGTAGATGGCATCAACAATAAAGAAGACGCAAAGATAGGCGGAATAACACCAGCTGTATTGATCTTTAATGGAAGGTTTGAAGTATCACCTTCAAACATGCGATTACCAACTTGTCGCTTAGGATAACGCACCATTAACCGGCGCTGCGCACGTTCAACAAAAACAACAACAGCAATAAGTGCAATAACAAGAACGATAACAGCAAAAACAATAAATGCAGAAAGCTGACCATCTCTATTAAGCTGTAGCATTTGAGCAACAGCACCAGGTAACGTTGCAACGATACCTACATAGATGATCAATGAAATACCATTACCCACGCCGCGTGATGTAATCTGCTCACCAAGCCACATCATAAACATAGTACCACCAACTAGGGTAATAACTGCAGACAGACGGAAAGCCCAACCCGGATCAACCACAAGATTACTTGCTTCAAGCCCTATAGCAATACCATAAGCCTGAACAATAGCCAAAAGCACAGTACCATAGCGTGTATATTGGCTAATAATCTTACGCCCAGACTCGCCCTCTTTCTTCAAAGCTTCAAGAGAAGGAATAACTGCAGTCATCAATTGGATGATAATAGATGCCGAAATATAAGGCATAATACCCAATGCAAAGATAGCCATACGGCTAACAGCACCACCGGAAAACATATTAAACAAACCAAGAACACCGCCAGCATGATTGGTAAATGCATCTTCCAAAGCTTGTGTATCTATGCCAGGCATAGCAATATAGGTCCCTAATCGGTAAACCAATAAGGCAGCCAATGTAAACCATATACGTTGTTTTAATTCGCTAGCGCGCGAAAATGCTGAAAAATTCAGATTTGACGCCAATTGTTCTGCGGCTGAAGCCATATATTTTCTCCGGTATGTCGCCAATCGGGTACTACCCGGAACTGACACTGAAAAAACAGTAATCAATCCAAATTTAGAATCAGTTACTAATAGCAACCAACTACTATCATAAGCCATAAGTTAAGGATGTTTTTACAAAAAACACCGTAACTAATTATTTTTATTAATTAATTATGAAGGTAACAAAGCACCCTCAATGATACATCTTTAATGATACCTTTAATTATTAAAGGCAATCAATAGCAAACGCATAATAAGTGTCGCAACGATACACATTAATGCAGCTTGCTCAAGCATTTTTTGTCAAAACCATCAATATTATTCAATTAGCGCATGTAATTTTATAATCGGTTCACACAAATTTTGTCCGACACAATAATGGGTCAATATTGTATTAATACTTTAACCAAAATAAAGGCCCATCAAATGACGGGCCTTTATCTATGATACTAAAGGATATATCCTATAAGAACCACCCTGCCGCAATGATAATTTGCGCCAGAAAAATTAATTAGGCTGCATAAGACTCGCGATTTGGGCGACGTGAACCACGCCCACCTTGGAAACCGCTTTTCTTCTTCGCTGAAGCATTAGCATTTGAGCCACGTCTTTCACCTTGCCCGCCATTACGCTTTTTGCCTTCGTAGCTTTGGCGTTCGCCAGCTGATGAACGCTCTTTACGGTCACCATCAAAAGAAGAATCTTCACGTTTACGGCCGGCACCTTGGAATGACCTATCATTGCGACCGCCTGAACGGCTGCCTCTTGAACCTGTATCTTCGCCACCACGTTTACGTTCGGCACGCCCCTTGGCAAAACGCGAAGTATTTGGCTTGCCTTTACCATTACGACCACGTGAAGGACGCTCGTCCTCCTCTGGAGGTAATTCAACTGGCACAGGCTTGCGCTTCATTACTTCATCGCTTAACGGTTCAACTGCAAATTTTTTGCGGGTTACACGCTGCACACCGCGCAATCTTACTGTTTCAGTCTCTGCATCAAACAAGGTGATAGCCTCGCCTGAAGCACCATTACGACCGGTACGACCAATACGATGAACATAGCTTTCAGCTTCATCAGGCAAATCATAATTAATAACATGACTGATACCAGGCACATCAATACCGCGCGCCACAATATCTGTTGCGACGAGAACCCGTAAAGCACCACTACGGAAACCATTCAATGCTTTTTGACGCGCATTTTGAGTTTTATTACCATGAATAACGCCAGATAAAACACCAGCGCGATCAAGATCACGCTTAATCGCATCCGCACCATGCTTGGTGCGAGAGAAAACAATAACAGAACGCAAAGCGTCATCTGCCAATAGACCTAAAAGACCATCTTTTTTATTGCGGCGATGAACACCATAAACAATCTGATTAATATCAGCTGCTGTCGTGCCTTGTGGAGCTGTCTCAACTCTTACCGGATCATTCAACAAGCTTGCAGCAAGCGCGCTAATTTCCTTTGGCATCGTTGCAGAGAACAATGCGGTCTGACGATCTTTACGCAATAATGATGCAATTTTACGCACATCGTTGATAAAGCCCATATCAAGCATACGATCTGCTTCATCAAGCACTAAATATTGCGTTTGTGATAGATCAATTTCCTTATCACGAACGAGATCCATCAAGCGACCGGGAGTTGCAATCAAAATATCGACACCTGGACCTACACGCTTGATTTGCTTTAAGCGCGACACACCGCCTAGGACAAGACCTAATGACAAATGCATATCTTTCGTCATTGCGCTGATAGCATCAAGAATTTGCTGCGCAAGTTCACGTGTTGGCGCAAGAATAAGCGCACGTGCGCTTTTGGGGCGGCGCTTATCACCTTTTTTGATAATTTGGGCAATAATAGGCAAACTGAAAGCCAAGGTTTTACCAGAACCTGTCTGAGCAATACCCAAAAGATCTTTTCCATCGAGCATAACAGGCAAAGCTTCTTCTTGAATAGGCTTTGGTGATACCATACCGGCGCGATCTAAATTTTTAAGCAATAGCTCAGGCAATCCGAAATCAGCGAAGCCGGATGAATTAGAATTTGTCAATTTAAAATACTTTCTTAAGTTCAAAAATCTTGGGACAGTCTATGTTTCATTTATGTTTAAAACATTCCGTGCCTTCTTCGAAATATGAAGACCGCGTGTCCCTAAATGTATAAAACAATGTTAAAAACCCAAATATGCAGCTAATAACTGCCTTGCAATGGGCACAGCCTTCAAAAGCTGTTAAATTCCGTTGGATTTTATGTCATCGGAAAATACAAAGTTGGCATTTAAAATGCCATACTTAACTTTAATATTATATCAGTTCTCAAATGATAAACAAATAATGTTGCACAATTTTTATCATGCACTTTTTAGCAATGGATTGCTTGGTGCTCTATAAGACTATTTTAGTCAAAAAGCAATATGCTTTTACTATTTAAATTTCAGCACTTCAAAACAATATATCTTGATACTATGACTGGATCGGGAATGATCTATCGTAACTTAAAATAAAAGCGAGGCATCGAAATACCCCGCCGTCATTCTAAGCAAAAGTCACCCAGTTGTCCATAACAACATTATTTAGCAATAGCTTTACCAACTGGAACACTTACATTTTGAAAAGAAGGGTAGATTTCTAAGAAAACTGGATTTTGTACAGTTTTTTGCCCCCCCAAAACAATATGCCACTTAGTATTATCAAAAATAGCCAAGGTTTGCGACTCAATTACAGCCTGTGACGTTTCGAAACGCGTTGGAATCAGCGCATAGAATGTGCCATCGGCTGTTTCTTTATATTCTATTTTATCACCATCTAGCTGATAACCACCTTCAATGACATTGCTAAATTGTTGCGTAATTTGCTTTTTAAAATCTTCACGCAATACAACCTCGGTTGTATACATTTTAATCGCCATTTCTTTATAAAGGCGCTCAGGCATTGAGTTGACAAGAATTGAAAAATCTTTTTTTTCTACCGCGTCATTAATATTTTTTACTAATAAAACCAATTCGCGTTGTTCAAGTCCGCTAGGCTGACGAGCATTGGCATTTATAGCCAAAGCTAAAAGCATGAATACACCAATAATAATGCTTGATATTTTCGCCATAATTATTTTCCAATTCCTATCACTTTAAATTCAACTTAAAGCCTCTTACTCAAATAGCAAAGTCGATAATTGCTATAATACATAAGCTTTATAGATATTTTGCATAAAATATTTTTTACGATCATAAGACCAATATTGGCGGGCGATGCTTATCCTAGCAATTACCCAATTACTTGACCTAGCCTTATACAGTCCGCCAACATTATTATCCATATTTAAGTTAAATAACAAAATCGAATAGAACCGGATCAAGAGTTACATCACTATAAGCCCAACCAGATTCATCAAATTTTTTATTAAGCAAAACAAAATTTTCTTTATGCTTGGTCTCAATAGCAATCAAAACCGAGCCGAAATTACGCGCAGATTTTTTCAAATACTCAAAACGCGCCACATCATCATCAGGCCCTAACAAATCGAGAAAGGCACGCAATGCACCAGGGCGCTGTGGAAAGCGGAAGATATAATATTTTTTCAAACCTTCAAACCGCAATGCGCGCTCCTTAACGTCAGGCAGCCGTTCAAAATCAAAATTACCACCCGATACAACAAGAACAATGCGCTTGCCACGCAATTCATTAGCTCCCATATCTTTTAGAGCATCAATAGCCAAAGCACCTGCCGGCTCGACCACAATACCTTCGATATTAAGCATTTCAATCATAGTTGCACATAGACGATTTTCGGGGATGCGAATAACATCACGTGGTGCAAAGCGTTTTAATATATCAAAATTCATCCCACCGATAAGCGCAACAGCAGCACCATCAACAAATGTATCCATTTTATCGAGTTTAACGCGCTCGCCAGCTTGTAAAGTTTTAAATAAACTAGAAGCACCTTCTGGCTCGGCAAACCGCATTGCGGTAGCCCAGCCACTATCTTTTACAAAGGTTGAAACGCCGCTAGCAAGCCCCCCACCACCGACGGGCACAACAATCAAATCTGGAGGAGTTTCATGCATCCATTGCTGTGAAATTTCATAAGCAACAGTAGCTTGCCCTGTTATAATCCCCATATCATCAAAAGGAGGAGCCATGACACCGCCGCCATTAGCCACAAAGTCTTGCGCGGCCGCATAACATTGGTCAAAAGTATCACCGATCAAGCGAATCTCTACAAATTCACGCCCAAATGCGCGCGTTTTGTCAATTTTTTGTTGCGGCGTTGTCACCGGCATAAAAATTACGGCGTTGCGGCCAAAATATTGACAAACAAAAGCAAGTCCTTGCGCATGATTGCCTGCCGAAGCACAAACAAATGCTTGAGCGGGTGAAACTTGATCTAACATCGAGGAAACAAAATTAAAGGCGCCGCGAATCTTATAGGAACGCACCGGCGTCAAATCTTCACGCTTTAAATAAATTTCTGCTCCATAACGCTCTGACAAAAATTCATTTTTTTGCAATGGCGTTTCTGGGAACAATCCCCTTAATGTTTCAGCTGCATGCTGAACATTTTCCAAAAAAGCAGTCATTTTATTGTCCTTATTATTTTAACAGCAAGAAAACCTGACAATTATCACCTACTATAACAATGAGAGATTGAAAACCTTTTGTCACAATTGTGATAAGATATGCACTGAGGATTGTATATTTACAAACTAATCCTTTTAAACAACCACATTTGTTATATTTGGGTAAAAATATTACAAAAAAACGCCAGTGACCATCGATTAAGACTATGGCGTTTTCACAAAATCATTCTTTTCCTTATAAAAATTCAAAAAAATCAACTGTAAGAAACACATTTTTCAAAAATACAAGATTTTGTTTTCATTGGATTATTCTATAAAATTTCAAAAGTTATCCCAAGATCAAAAAAAAAATGAACAAAATGAAAATTTTCGCTTCACATTGGCGAATTGTTTGCATATAAGAACCTTGCGCGGACGTGGCGGAATTGGTAGACGCAAGGGACTTAAAATCCCTCGATCCAACGATCGTGCGGGTTCGATTCCCGCCGTCCGCACCACAATTTTCAACATTGAAATAAAAAATTGATGGCGCCGATTAGAATTATCCTTAGCCTTAATATGCTATTATAATTTGAATTTTTTGGATTTCGCCCAGAGGTTCAACACATAAATTGGCCTTTTTAGATTTGCTAGATTACCAAGTTCACCCTTATTTTCGTTGATTTGCGTTTGTTTTTAATTGTTTAATTATAGTTTATATTAAAGATCATAGGCATAGCAATTTAAGCTAATTTCAATTTAGGAACAATTTGAAAGATCACCATGAATCTTTGGCATCGCTTATCATTATGTTTATTGTTCATCTTTATTTTGAACTCCCCTGCCCTTGCTCTTGATAACAAGGCATTAATAAAGATTGTACAAGATGAAGAGCATAGATTAAATGCGCAAATCGGCGTTGCCATTTTCGACACTCAAACAAACCAAACGGTAAGCTATAAAGGAAATGAACTTTTTCCTCTCAATAGCACACACAAGACACTTATATGCGCCGCATTGCTTAAGGGTTTTGATAATAAACAAATAGATATTACGGAAAAAGTAGAATTTAGTAAAACGGACATAATCGAATATTCGCCGATCACTAAAAACCAAACCAAGTCCAAATCAATGAATTGGCTAGACTTATGTAGTGCAGCCGTAAGCTATAGTGATAATACGGCTGCCAATTTAATACATAAAAAGGTTGGTGGCCCCCAAGCCATGAATCACTTTTTTAAGCAATTAAAAGATCACACCACGCGCCTTGATCGCTTTGAGCCAGAATTAAACAGTGCAATTAATGGCGATTTAAGAGATACAACCAGCCCAAATGCAATTGCTTACACTCTTAAAGAGCTTTTGTTTTCAAATTTTTTAAGCCCTTCATCACGCAAGCAACTGATACAATGGATGATAGACGACAAAGTGGCCGACGCATTATTGCGCTCTAAACTTCCCAATGACTGGAAGATTGCCGACAAAACTGGAGCCGGCGGTTTCGGCTCGCGCGGCATTATTGCAGCGGTTTGGCCAAAGACAGATAAACCAATAATAATAGCAATATACATAAAAAATACCAAAGCAAATATGGAAGAAAGAAATTCTAGTATAGCCATTATTGGAAAACACATATTTGATAGCTATCAAAAGAAGAAATAAATCTTTATTATTAAGAATTATCAAAGCGCCGCATTTTTTGAAGCGCTTTGACAAAAGAAAGATTAAACTGCCATATCTTTTCTGCTTCGCAAACCAATCATCCCAGCAAAGGCCGCAATTATTGCACCCAGTATACTTCCAATAAACGCCATCCAACTTCCACGAGCAATTGCATCACTAGCTGTATCAGCCTTGGCCTGAGCCTCGTCAGCAAGCTGTTTCATATAAGTTTGCGTATCGGCAATTGTTTGACGCATAGTGTTGATTTGATTTTGAATAATTTCACTGCGGTTATTATAAAGGTTAATAGCATTATTAGCCGCTGTTTGCGCCTCAGCTGGCGTCATGCCATTATTTTCTAATGCTGTAATAACATCTTGCTTATTAATATTAGCAGTTAATCCCTTTGCACGTTCCTCAATGCTACTCATCAAATTATCAATGATATTTTGGTAATTTGAAGGATTATATCGAATAGCATTAACGGCGTTTCTAACATCTTGACGCGTAGCATCTAAAGCCGAACGAAGATTTTCAGGTTGCAGTTGTGGTATATTTGTATTTTTTAAAATCTGATCAAGTTTCTGACGGATATCGTCGCTATTAACATCACTATTTTGATCCCCAATTAAATCATGTAATGATGAGCCAAACGACTGAGCAATATTATCCGAAAGAGATACAGTATTACCAGCAACACTGCCGATCGCCGAAGACGTATTTGAAACCGCAGATGCCCCTATCCGTGCGGCTCCCGCAAGGCTCATAGTGGTAATAATTGCACCAACTAATAAAACTGCACACCAGGTTAAAAATCCATGGATTGCACCGTTTGCACCAGCAAGACGACCGGCAATAAAACCACCAATAATAAGGGCGATAATAAGCCCTATAACTGAAGATATTCCAACAGCCATGCCGATACCAGCAAATGGATTGTTGCCATAAGGATTTAATGTTTGAAATCCTAAAGCAGTGCTTAAAAACGAAAATAGGATTAATATTGCTAATGTCGAAACGACACCTGCAAAAATAGCAGACCAAGATGTTGTCTTTTTATGTTCTAAATAAGGGGAGCTACTCATTGTCAAACCTTTCAAATGGCATTGATGTGCAAAAAAATATAGCAAATAGGTAAAACCTTATACTTGTTGCAACTGCCAAGTGGTCAAAAGCTTGTGCAGCAAATATCTGGCTTTCTAAAAGCAATAATGGAGATAGGAGTTTTGCTACAAAACAAATCTCAGGCAAATTTTTCACAAATTTTAAAATTTGTCGCCAAAATTTAGCCGTATTGAATTAAGTAAGGCGATGTTTAAAATAAGAAAGGCTTAATACTAATTTTATTATTGCTTATAAAAAATCTAATGAAATAAGTTCGCTCGTTCAACACCCTTTCAACATTAATATAAATTTCAACGTTTAAAAATAAATATTTATCAATGGAGTTTTATTAGAGAATTGAGAAAATTTAGCAGTATAGGAATGAGAAAGAACCGATTATCGAAAATTAAGCAAGATCGATTAATAGAGCATTTAAAATCGGGAGGTATGCTATCTATGGATATGGAACCGTACCAGTCACATTGTTCTAGCCTTTTATTTTATTGTCATACCAAATCATATCGAATGTAAATGGAAAAACTCACCCTTTTTTCCCACCATAAATCTTTTTCCAACTTATAATTATCAGCGGCTTATCATCCCAACTAGTGGAAATGAAATATGCTGAAATATCGTGCTTTCTATCATGCACTATGGTTAAAAAGTTACATATGCACCTCAATCTATTTTGATTCTTGCAGCATCTTAATATAAGCGCAAAATTTTCGTTCCTCACTCAAGCTCTCCTATTGTCATATCAATCATTAAACCAATAATACTCGAATGATCGGCACTATAAGCAAGCTTAAAGGATGATATAATAGCTTATATTATTAAAATGAAAATAACGAAATAGCTTAATTGTTGGGATTTAAATGCGAAATTTAATAAATTTACTTTACATCCTACTATTCTATCCTTATTGCCACCTATTTTTAAAATATTTCCTGTTTAATAATAACATAATGAAAATAAGACTAAGCGGATCATCGCTTCATCAATACATCTACCAACTCTAATAGTTTGAATTGGGCATTCCGCGCCTCACCCAGCATTATCATTCAGCGTAAAAAAATCTCTGTTGCTTAACTTAATGGAAGCTAATACGATTTCCCGATATTTCGATGACTTCACTACCATTAAGTGCATATCGATCACCATTAGCAAGGGTGATAAAGCACCCCTTTAAGCAAAAAGAAATTTGCTTTTGTGGATCAACCGAATAATCACGGCGGGTTGCACCTTCCGCAACAATAATAATTGCGGCTTTATCACCACTATTTTGAATTGTTGCTGCTGCCGCACCGAAAGAAAAAATGGACACAACAATAAAATTTATAGCAAGCGCAAAGGAAAATGATTTGAGCACGTTATTGTTTTTAACTTCTAATTTATGTGTCATTTTTCAACTTTCTGCTTTGGCAGCTTAGAGTTTTCGGGTGTGGAATTGTCTTTTAGAATCTCATGATTATCTTTATGTTCACCTTCATCCGGCTCAGATACAGCAACATCGTTATATTGCGGAAAATTACGTTGCTCCCAAGCCTGAACCGCTTTCGACCAATCCGCATAAAATGCATTAAACACACCCATACGAATAGTATTTTTAATTGCAGTGGTTGACGTAATATCAGGCACGTAAACATAAAGGGTAAAAACAAGCCCTAAATCATCAAAAGACACAAATTCCACTGATGGCTCAGGCTTTCGCATGATTGCTTCAACAGAATTGGCAATAGCTAACAGTTTTTCAGGCACTTCTTCTGGCTTAAAAGCGAGCGGAATCGTAAAGGTTAAATCAATACGGCCAATTTTATTTCGCAAAGTCCAATTACCGACATTGCCATTAATAAGAGTGGAATTTGGAACAATAATGGTGTTTCGCTGTCCAGTTTCAATTTCAGTTGCACGAACATTAATGCGGCGCACAGTACCCTGCACAGTTCCTGCCTCTACATAATCCCCCACCTTAAATGGTCGCTCAGCAAGCAGAATCAAACCAGATACAAAGTTTTGGACAATATTTTGCAAGCCAAAACCAATACCAAGTGATAGACCGCCCGCAATCAGTGCAAGGCTGGAAAGATTAAGCCCTGCGGCCGACATACCTATCATACCCGCAAGCGCAACAGCCCCATAACCGGCAATCGTTTTAACTGAATTTCGAATACCTGCATCAACATGGCCACGAGCCAAAATTACATTATCAAAGCAACGAATAAACCAACGGAAAAGGGCGTAAAAACCGACAAAAAAGCCGATCCCAATGGCAATACCAGTTATAGAAACATAAACATTTCCAATTTGGAAACCGGTCAATATTTGGTTTAGGGTGCCAAAAATTTCATCACCGGACAACCCAAATTGCATCAAAATAGGCGGCAAACACAAAATTAAGACCAAAACAGCCGTTAACACACCGGCCAACAAACCAAGCTGATCGAGAGCAGCAGGGCCAGCCTTAAAATACTTGCCTATGGTTTGACCTACTCGCGTTTGTGCGAATGCCCCTTCGCCAGTTAGTGTGCGACTAACACTTAAACCCAAATATATCAAAATTAAAAAGGCAAAACCAACAACAATTTGTTGGATAATAAAACGCCCCATCCCTACATATCCAAAGATTGCACATAAAATGGGTGTCACACCACCAATAATTATAAGATAACGTATGAAACGTGGGAATGGAACAAAACTACATGCTGGCTCTTTTTTTCCAGGCTTAACAAAGGCAATCAAAACGATTAAGATGCCAATAATAACAATACCAAAAAAATCTTTGGCGATTGACAAAGACAAAGCAGCCGAAACAACTTGATAAGCATCATCAAAAAACCAATTAATGCCAAACACTAATGCAATCGTACAAAGAATAATATTTAACTTACGCGCAGCTATTGGTGTAATATCCACCAAAGCTAAATCTTTAGCACTTGGACGAAACAATGCGCGTGCGATTGAAGCTATCAAAACAACGAGGAAGCAAAGACGGTCAAAAGCATCGAACATCACCTCAATATCAGTTGGAAACTTGTAGTTATAAGTAAAAATATAGGCAAAAGTTTCAAAGAAAAATATTTCTGCAATGGTAGCTGTTAAACAGGTTAAAAGTGCAATTAAAACAAGCCTTAAATAACTAATACCACTTTCATCATCATAAACAGTTTTCTTCACCCTATGCGACAAATGGCGACCAATAAATATAATCGAAGCGCCTACGAAACATGCGCCAAGTAAAGCAAGTCCCAAATATAATAATCTATTATTTACGACCCAATGAGCATAATTCGATAGAATTTGGGAAACGGCATATCCACTGTCTTTACGCGCAGTATTCACTTGCGTAAAAAAAGCTTCATTAAAAACAACCCGCCGCGTTAACGAACTGCTAAAAAGCTCACGCCGTTTTTCAACTATACTAATTGTCAGCTGATTTGCCGATATATAGGTTGCCTCAAGATCGGTTACCTGCTTATTAATTTGCGATTTTTGATCCAGCATTCGCTTGCGATCATCAACTTTTTCTTTTGGCTCTTCACCGCTAGCTGGTGCCGCCCCAAGCTGATCCAATTTCAAATTAACATCAATTAAGGGTTGGCGCAAAAGTAAAGCTTGTTGCACTGTATCAGTAGCCAGACTTTGTAATTTAGCCCTTATATCAATCAAGGCAGCATCGTCATTTTGCTTATCTTGAAAATTGTTTTTCAACTGGGTTAAATTATCTTGCAATCCTTGTAGTGATACCTGTTGGTTTTTCAAAAGATCATCAACATTGATAATATCAGTAACAGGTACGACAGTCGAGGCATCCGCGTTTTGTACCCCAGAGCCAGATATATTGCTAGTTTGAGCATAAGCCGCAAAAGCACCTAAAGCACCAATAAGCGAGATACAGGCAATCAAACCGCAAAAAATTTTGAAGGCACATTGCAATAGTCTTTTATGATAAATCAACACGTTTAAACCGCAAAATCAGGTTAGAATTACTAGGATTAAGAACTAAGATTTTAAATAGATAAAATCTATCGGATTGTAAGCCCTTCAATATAAAGGAGCGCAAAATTTTTAAAAGCTGAAAATTGAATATATATCATGAACAATTTGTTATTAGTTCAAACGATCTCAATAATTAGCAAAAAGAGTAAAGACTTAATATCAATTAATGAGCCTTAAAAGCCAACCTAACAATATTTAAGAATGCCATTTTTAAAATCAAATTTAGGTCGCACATAATAACCATTGAAGATCAAGCCCAACAATAAATTATCAGCTGAGATTTGAAATGATTGTTAGTTATCTTTTTCAATACCAAAATAAGACAGTTTTATCACATTTGTTGATATTATAGCTTTACAGTGGCGGTTTAAACTGCCACAAAAGTGCTATATTGAACAAACTTAAAAGAATATTGAAAGCTTTTACAAATTATTAAGATTACAAAAAATAAAGAGAACCTTTAATCGCCGATGCTTTTAACCTTGCCGAAATTCCACAATATACGATATGGAATAACAACAATTCCTCTGTGGATTATTGGCGGTCTTTTTCTTTATATTTTTACTTTTACTAATTTAAACGACGAGGCTATTCTGCCAAGCATAGCAATCAAATCCGCAGCAGACATTTCCAATATTGAAAAGAGATTACCCCGCCATAATGCATTAGTTTTTTTAAAGCAGCCTTTATTTACAGCAAAAACTTATAGCGTATCATTTAAATTCGATAATTTAGATAATGGAAAAAATATTAACTTAGTGCGTGTTAGCAGTTTGTTATTGACGTTTAACGTTCAAAGGTCGTTGGAAAAAAACAATAAAAATGGCTTTATTCAACATATCTTTACCGCCACACAGCGCGCACCTCCATCATTTATAGACCCATATGATTTGGTTATCTGAGCCTAATGATAAAGTAATTTTCTTCGATGGCCATTAACTAGCTATCTTTGTGCTTTTAAATAATACATCGACCGCTATAAACTTTTACATATTTATCGAACCTAATTATCATTTGACAAACGAAAAGCTGCAAATGGTTTTAAATAACCCAATTGCGATCTTAGTTGAATAATGATTGTCGATATTTTGGTAATTATGCGAAGAATGCAACCTTGAAAATTGCATTTTATAGCTTTTTACGTTAGTTGTGGCACAAATTATTTTCTAGCTAATCTTTTCCTTTTACATTCTGGATAAAATTAATGCGTACACCTCCTTGGCTTGTTTATCTCTACAGCTTTATTTTGCTGGTAGGCGTTGTCATTGCGCTCCCCAACATGTTTTCTGAAAAAACATGGGAAGAAAAATTCCCATGGCTTCCTGATACCCGCGTAACACTCGGTCTGGACCTTAAGGGTGGTTCCTACTTAGTTCTACAAGTTGATGAAGCAGCAATGAAACGCGAGCGGCTTCGAAATCTACTTGATAGTGCCCGTGAAAAACTTCGTGCCGAAAAAATCCCAGTTCAATCAACACGTATGCAAAACGGTGGCATTATTGTAATTGTTGATGATGCAACCCAAAGGCAGCGTGCTGTTACGGCATTAACAGAACTTATTAATCCTATTTCTACAGGTGCTTTCGGCGTTCCGGTGAATGATCTTGACATTACTGAAAATGGCAATCAAGTTCGCGTTGCGATTACTGATGAGGCAATGACCTATCATATCTCTAATGCAGTTGAACAAAGCCTTGAAATTGTACGCAAACGTGTTGATGAGGTTGGTGTTGCAGAACCTTCCATTCAACGGGTTGGCCCAAACCGCATTATGGTGCAATTACCCGGTTTGCAAGATCCAAGCCATTTGCGTAATTTGCTTGGTTCAACAGCTAAGATGACCTTTCACCTTGTTCGAACTGACGTTGATCGAAGCAATTTACCTGCTGGTGTCAGCATGTTACCTGATAAAGACGATCCTAATACTCTTTATCCTGTTGAAGACAAGGTTGCACTTGATGGCGCCGTATTAACTGATGCCCGTGCCGCGTTTGATCCCCAAACTGGCAAACCAATGATTTCATTTAAATTGAATTCTGAAGGTGCGAGTAAATTTGGCGATATCACAAAAAATAATATTGGCCGCCCTTTTGCTATTGTTCTTGACGGCAAGGTATTGACCGCACCAACCATCCAATCAGCTATTCTTGGCGGTAGCGGCGTCATCACAGGTACATTTACCAGTGCTGAAACCTCAACAACGTCAGCGTTACTGCGTGCAGGTGCACTACCAGCCCCACTTACGGTTGAAGAAGAACGTACTGTCGGGCCAGACCTTGGTGCTGATGCAATTAAGATGGGTATTTATACCGGTGTAGGTGGATTTATCCTTGTAGCGATCTTTATTATTTTACTTTATGGCTACTGGGGTCTTATCGCCAATATTGCCCTTGCACTTCACACGGTATTGACCTTCTCTGCTTTGAGTCTACTTGGCGCGACGCTGACACTTCCCGGTATTGCTGGTATCATTCTTGGTATCGGTATCGCGGTTGACGCTAATATTTTGATCAATGAACGTATTAGAGAAGAAAGCCGAAAAGGTGTTGGCGCGTTAGCAGCCCTTGATCGCGGCTTCAAACATGCTTTCCATACCATTGTTGATGCCAATATCACCTCAATTTTCGCAATGGTACTTTTAGCGTGGCAGGGTTCAGGACCGGTTCGCGGTTTTGCAATTACCATGATTTTAGGTATCGTTATTTCTATGTTTACCGATGTCACCATTGTGCGCATCATGATGAGTGCTGTTGTTCGCCGCTTCAAAATCAAGAATTTACGGATTACCCCTTTCTTGAGCTTTATTCCGCAGCATACCAATTTCCACTTCATGAATGCTCGGTTTTGGGGGATCGGTATTTCTATTGTACTATCAATCGCCTCCATTTTCTTATTTTACAAACCGGGTCTTAATTATGGCATCGATTTTACCGGTGGTAGCCAAGTGGAAATGCAGCGCAGCAGTGGAACGGTTGATTTGATGCAATTACGCCCACGCCTTGAAGAATTGAATCTAGGCGAAGTAACCTTGCAAATGGTCGGCACTGAAAATAATAGCGTGTTGATACGCCTCCAACAACAAGAAGGTGGCGCTGACATTCAAAATGCTGCCCTTGATAAAGTGAAACAGGCAACCATTGCTCTTTATCCTGATGCCACTGACCAAGGTAGCGCGGTCGTTGGACCTAAAGTATCAGGTGAATTGGCCAAAAGCGGCTTGATAGCAGTGATTTGTGCGGCTCTTGCCATGACCATTTATATTTGGTTCCGCTTTGAGTGGTTCTTTGCGGTTGGTGCCATTATTACTCTTGTTTTGGATACAACCAAAATGGTCGGTATTTTTGCACTTTTCCAATTTGACTTCAACCTTACGGCCATTGCTGCATTACTTACCATTGTCGGCTATTCGATCAATGATAAGGTTGTGGTTTACGACCGTATGCGCGAAAATTTGCGGCTTTATAAGAAAACCTCCTTGCGCGAAGTTATCGATATGTCAATCAACCAAGTATTGGTTCGTTGTATATTTACCTCGCTAACCACCATTCTTGCCATGTTGCCAATGGCAATATGGGGCGGCAGTGCGGTCCATAATTTTGCTGTACCAATGGTTATTGGTATTGTTGTAGCAACCTCGTCATCCATGTTTATTGCCGCACCAATTCTTCTTTTCTTGGGTAATTGGTGGGAAAGAAAAGGCCATAATACACGCGGTGAAGACGTCGCTGTTCCTGCAAAATAAAAACAAAGCCGGATGTGCATTCACATCCGGCTTTTTCTTTAGGATTAGTTTTTTATTGCATCACTTTAATACGATACCATCAATGCCTATATTCAACTATAAAACATGATTATATCGATTTAAAAGGATGTTTTAAAGGACGTTGACGAGTTACAAAATGGATTATCTGAAACCTTTACCCCATTTCATTTGTGTATAACAAAAAATACCTGTTTTTTAATGATTACCATCTCTTATAAAGATAGAACCGATCAAAATTAGCTGCTGGAAAAAAATGTAAGATGGCTCATGCGACTCCCTTAATTACCACGCTTGTTTCTGGTCTTTGTCTTGCATTTATTTTTGGTGCAATCGCCAATAGATTACGTATCTCCCCACTAGTTGGTTATTTGCTTGCCGGCGTTATCGCAGGCCCCCATACACCTGGTTTCCATGCTGATGTCGCTCTTGCCAATGAACTTGCTGAAATTGGCGTGATCCTTTTAATGTTTGGTGTCGGCCTACATTTTTCAATGAAAGATCTGTTATCAGTCAAAGCGATTGCACTTCCTGGTGCAATAGCCCAAATGGCGGTTGCCACCCTACTTGGAATGGGGCTTGGCTTTGTCATGGGATGGAGCCTTGGCACCAGTATTGTTTTTGGACTTGCTCTATCAACTGCAAGTACCGTGGTTTTGTTACGCGCGATGCAGCAACGCCGATTAATCGAAACCGAGCGCGGACGCATTGCTGTTGGATGGCTTATCGTTGAAGATTTAGCCATGGTGCTCGCCCTTGTTTTATTACCCGCCCTTGCCGGTATTCTTGGCGGTGAAGTTCAAACTAGCTCTGATCCATTGATTGCTTGGCTTAATCCTAATATTTGGGGCATTATCGGTCTTACCTTCGCCAAGGTTGGGCTATTCGTTCTTCTTATGATGGTTGTTGGTCGCCGAGTTATTCCATGGGCGCTTAAAATCAGCGCCCAAACTGGGTCGCGTGAATTGTTTAGACTAGCAGTGCTTGCAATAGCACTAGGTGTTGCTTTTGGTGCCGCTCAATTATTTGGTGTGTCTCTAGCTCTTGGTGCATTTTTCGCTGGAATGATCATGAGCGAATCTGAACTTAGTCATCGCGCAGCGGAAGAAACTTTACCTTTGCGCGATGCGTTTGCCGTGTTGTTTTTTGTCTCTGTCGGCATGCTATTTGACCCATTAAAGCTGCTTGATGATTTTATCCCACTTTTTGCAACTTTATTTATTATCATTATTGGTAAATCACTAGCAGCGTATTTTATTGTCCGCCTCTTTCGCCGCCCCAATGGAACCGCGCTTACTATTTCAGCAAGTCTGGCGCAGATCGGTGAATTTTCATTCATCCTTGCAGCACTTGGAAAAAACTTAGGATTAATAAATGAAAATGTCCGCGATCTTATTTTAGGTGGCGCAATTATTTCCATTTTAGTTAATCCATTGATTTTTATCCTAGCAGAAAAAATAAAACATCGTCTTGATAAAACAACCAACAGCGAAGTTACCGAGATAGCAGAAAAAAAAGACATTGATGAGCCAATAAAAAGCGATAAAAGTGACCATTTGGTCCTTATCGGTTACGGTGATGTAGGGCAACGAGTTGCAAATGCTCTTCAAAATCAAAATAAGCAAGTCATTATCATTGAAGATGCAATTCGCTTAGCTGAAAAAGCTCGTAGCAATATGTTTGAAACTTTTATCGGTAATGGTGTAGATAAAGAAGTGCTTGATTCTGCTAATATTGAAGCAGCTAGAGAACTTATCCTTGCTATGCATAATACGTTTGAAGCTGGGCAAATTATTACCAATGCCCAATCACTCAATAAAAATTTATTTATTATTGCCCATGCATTATCTGATGCTGAAGCACAATATTTAAAAGATTTAGGAGCCAATATTGTTGTGACAGATGCCGAAGAAATTGCTAATGGGATTATTACGCATCTATTAAAAGATGGTGTAGATGATTCATCAATGGTTACAAACGTTTCCGATGATGAAAATAGGATATATGAAATGAATTTTGAAAGACCAAAGGCGTGAAGATGAAGCAATTCAAAAAATATCTTTGGCCACTTCTAGGCATCATAGTAATGCTCGTTTCATTTCGCATTCTCTATGTCAAACTCAAAGGAATGGAATGGGCACAGGTTTTTGATCGGCTTGGCAGCCTAGATTTACATCATTGGTTGTTGGCTATTTTCTTCGCAATTGCCTCTTATGCTGCACTTGCAGGTTATGATCGCATTGCTCTCAAACATCTTGGCAAAAAGAATATTTCTTGGCTTTTTATAACCATTTGCTCTTTTACCACTTACGCTTTGTCTCATAATATAGGCGCATCAGTTTTTTCAGGCGCAGTTGTGCGTTATCGTGCTTATAGCAAAAAGGGCCTAAGCGGGCCGGAAATTGCCGTTCTTGTCGGCTTTTGTTCCTTTACATTTGCACTTGGTACAATTGTCCTATCAGGCTTGGTGCTAGTTTTGCGCCCAGAGCTCATTCAATTGTTTCATGTCGATATACCAAACTGGGTTGCGCTAACCATCGGCTTTGTTTTGCTTGGCCTTGTTGGGCTTTATATTCTAGGCAGCATCTTGCAATTTAAGCCATTAAAAATTGGCAAAAAATTTCAATTGACCTATCCACGTTTTAACATTGTTGTACAACAACTTATTATTGGCCCACTTGAATTATTAGGTGCAGCGGGCATTATATATGCTGTATTGCCTGATGCAGGCAACCCAGGTTTTATCACTGTGCTTGGTGTATTTCTTGCCTCATTCTCGGTTACCTTATTATCAACTGCGCCAGCTGGTGGCTTAGGTGTACTTGAAACAATATTTATCGCAGGCATGCCCAATATGGTCGACTCTGATGTCATTGCCGCCCTCATCGTCTTTCGCTTACTCTACCTTATCATACCGTTATTTTTATCGCTTATTTTTATTGCTGTTTTTGAGTTTAGCCAGTTGGGTAAGAAGCTTAATAATGGTAATGAAAATGCCGCAAAAGATGTAAGCCCACCTAGTTAAAATTCTTTAACCTGTTTTAAGTGCAGCGCAAGAAGATCGCGTGAGTACAACCATAAATTTGATAAAAGACCAGTTTTTACACAATTTAAAGTGTTGCTATAAATATATAACAACACCTATAAAAAGCCGAAGAAATCTACCCTAATAATAAAACTTTAGGCCTCCTTTTAACATGCTATATCCGAGATCAATGGGACTTTTTCACGCGCTCTATCTCAATGCCGACAGATTCTGGTTCAAGCTCCAATTTTTCAACCCTTACAATAACCCGTTGCACACGCGGATAGCTAAGAATAAAAGCAGCAATACGTTCTGCTAAGGTCTCAACCAAATCCACATGGCCTAAAAGAACCAAGCGCTTAATGCCGTCAATGATAAGGTCATAGGAAAAAATATGACGCATGTCTTCTGGATTAACCGATAAGCGTAAAACATCTGCCTTAACTGAAAACCTAACTTTTTGCAGCCGGTTACGCTCATGATTATAGGCACCTATGGCCATAGGCAATACGAAATTATTCACTAAAATACGGTCTGTTCCCAATGCATCACTACAGACAACATCTTCTTTTTCGCGTGGAATAAGCGAACGTATAAGGTCACTTTGCTGTTTGTCCAACCCAGTATTTGTCTTAAATTGTGCTTCATCAAAGCAAAAAATATCGGGTACAAAAGGTAGAAGTCTTGGAATATCTGGTGCCTCTATGCCACCAGTTAAACAGCCTTTCAAACCATTTTTATGGGCTTGCTCAATGAAAATGCCCATATCGACAATTGAAAACTGTCCACTTAGTTTATTTTGATGATGACTTGGGGCGAGCATTACCCCATAGACTCCACAAGAAGCCAAACGCGGTAGTAGAGCTAGCAAATCTGGCAATCTTTCAAAATCATCGATTTGTATGATAAGCTGCTTTTTTCGCGCTAACTTCTCGATGTGATCGAAAGTTTCATCCAAGGAAAAAAAAGATATCTCTAGCTTTATAAAGTCATAAGTATTCAAAACTTTTTCTTGTGCAGCAGTATCTTTTATAAAATCGTTTATAAACTCATCTATAGTCATGGATAGTAAAAACGCCGGGCTAGTCTGCCCGTGAGATGTCCAAACAGATGCCCAATGAGCTATTTGCGATTGCTTATGCATATTATAAGAAAAACTAGCAATATCACATGCAAGGTCGATGACATTGCTATTACAGTCGGAATCGAAATTAACAAGCATCTTGGTCATGCAGTTTCCTCAAATTTTGATGGTTCACTTTTAAAATAATTTTAAATAATTGGAAAGTGCTTTTAAAAACAATGCTAGCATGACAGCTAATTAATCTAAACAACTACTTCAATTTGCATCGTCATTTTTGATATTACGGCTAATGCGCCAAGCATAGGGCATGCCACATAACATTAATATAATTAAAAATACAAATAATGCTTGCGCAGCAATTATTGTGCCACCTACGCCGCCGGGATTGGTAAGGCCAGCAAAATTGACAATGGTCCCGCTAATTGCTGCGCTTAATGCGGTTGAAAAAAGCTGCACAGATGTAAGCGAAGCACTTGCAAGATCAGCATCCTCGTCCTTAGCACTTTGCAAAACTCTGGTCAAAAGATGGGGCCAGATTGTACCCGCGCCAACCCCGATGATAAATAAAGCGAAAGACACCACGATTAAATGAACTGTTGATGTTTCCATTGTTGGCACGAGCCAACACAGGGCTAGCATACCGATGATACATAAAAATGGCGTTGATTTAATAAGTATTGGCAAATGCTGTGCCCTTACCGTTGCACTAGGCAATGTCCCTGCCGTCCAACCTATACTCATTAATGCCGCCATATAACCGGCAGGCAATGGACTTAGACCATGTAAAACCTGTAAAAATAAAGGGAGATATAATTCTGCACCATTAACTGCAATAGAAAGTGCTAGCATCAAAACATAAATGGCGAACAACTGAGAAGAGGGTGAAAAAGCCCCATCAGGCAACAAGCGATATTTGGCACGCCTATCAACAATTGCCAAAACAAAAAATGCCGCAAGACCTAAAATAAGGCCGCCAATTTTCGCTAAATTGCTTTCCATGGCGCTGCCAGCAGAAATAACAAGAACAAGACCAGTTAACAAGGACAGCTGTAAAATGGGAATAGAATTGCCACGATGGTTTTGCGAGCGTTGCGGCAAAACCGCATAAGCTAAAAACGTAAAAAGAAAAGCTAAAATACTGACCAACCAAAATGCCCAACGCCAACTTTCATACTCTGCAAAAATACCACCAATCGCAGGCCCCAATAAAGTAGACACGCCCCAAACACCCGATATTAAACCCATTGCCAACGGCCATAAGGGGCGCTCAAAAACAATGCGCACCATACTATAGGTCAAAGATAGCAATATACCACCGCCAAAACCTTGAATAACACGGAAACAAAGAAAAATTGGCATGGTAGGTGAAAAACCACAGCCTAATGTACCAATCGCAAAAATCAGGGCAGCAATAATATAAGCCGTTCTTGGTCCAATTAGTGCTAATAATTTTGAAACAAGTGCCGCCCCAATTAAAGATGCAGTTACAAAAAGCGTGGCAGCCCATGAATAATAACGCTCTCCACCAATATCTTGAACAAGAGAAGGTAAAATCGTTACAACAATATAGACATTTATCGCATGAAGCGCCACACCACCAACTAATGTGATTGAGCGAATACCGTTCTTTCCGCCTAAAAGCTGCCCCCAACTTGGTTGCGCCTGTGCCATTGTTTTCACCTATTAAAATGCAGAAGCAATTTTTAATTTTATGTTGAATAATGGTTATTGGTGTATCCCACTTTAAGATCAAGCAACACCAGAACTGCACAACACTTGAAGTATTTTGCAGCGTTATGATTAATAACCATTATTATGACATTTAGATAAGTTTACTTTTTTGTTAAAATCACGATTAATTTATAAAATCAAATCTTGCAGCCAATTAAACAACAAAAGACTTATACATATAGCAATGGCTTTTTCCTTTATTTAAATATTAAGGAAAAAGCCATTGCTATATGTAGAATTGTCACTCAAAAATTAGTCTATTGGGTGCGGGCGCGATCAAGCAAACGCTTACATTCAATAAGTTCAAATAAAGCTTCTTGCAAAAGAGTTGAGCTATCCTTAGATAATTTGGGCTTACGTGCCCCTAAAGCTTCATCATCTTTAACAAGCCCAAAGAACTTACGCCCGCTTTTATTGTCAGGAATGATATCATCAGGAAATAAATCTTCAGATTGCTCCTGCTGTTTCTTTCTGGCAATTTCCTCAGCTGCATCAATATTGCCCTGACCAATAGCAGAAACAAAGGCTACACCGTTTTCTTTTAAAAGCTTTTGTACACCTTTAATCGTATAACCTTCATCATAAAGAAGCCGCTTAATACCAGTAATAAGATCAACATCATTAGGACGGTAAAAACGCCGCCCCCCTGCCCTCTTCATTGGCTTCACTTGAGGAAAGCGTGTTTCCCAAAATCGCAAAACATGCTGCGGAATTCCAAGCATATCGGCAACTTCGCTAATAGTACGAAATGCTTCAGGACTTTTTTCCATAACATAGTCTCCTCGATGAAAAAGTCATCATTATTTGGGGCATGCGCAATATACGAACCACTAATAAAATTGTTTTATCAATGACTGATTTGCTGTTAAAAATCAACAAAGCAGAAATTAGTCATTTTTGATTACGAAAATAAACAATTTTAATATTTCAATTTGGTGAGAAATAAACAGCATTTAAAACGAAAATGATCGGACAAGCCGATCATTTTATCACTATAAATATCAAAAATGCTTCATAGCACAATGACAGCATAGTTATCAAAACATATTTAGCAACAAAACTTATTTGCCAACTGAATGACCATCAATAACGCGCTTTTTTAGCACATTAGATGCCTTAAAGGTCATAACCCGGCGCGGACAAATTGGCACTTCCTCACCAGTTTTAGGATTACGGCCAATACGTTCATTTTTATCACGCACTTGAAATGTTGCAAAAGAAGACAATTTCACTGTCTCACCTTTAACAATCGCGTTACAGACTTCATCAATGATCATTTCAACCAAAGCTGCAGACTCTGTCCGTGATAATCCGACTTCCCTGCAGACAGCATCAGCTAAATCTGCACGTGTTACGGTTTTACCTGCCATAACTCGCAATCCTTCAAATTTTAATTACTTACTTAATTTGTTTATACTTTTTCTATTCAAACGGTCAAGGCTCTTTTGCAAGCAAACGCTGAATAAATGCATTTTTACCAGCGTAATAAGATCGCACCCCAAGTAAAGCCGCCGCCCATAGCTTCAAGTAATACAAGATCACCTTTTTTTATACGTCCGTCTTTAACGGCAGCTTCAAGCGCCAGTGGAACCGAAGCTGCGGATGTATTGCCATGCTCATTGACGGTAACAACCACTTTACTATCGGGAATATTCATCTTTTTAGCAGATGCATCAATAATTCTTTTATTTGCCTGATGGGGAACAAACCAATCAAGATCGTCGACATTAACCTTCGCAATAGCAAAGCAATCTTCGATCACATCGGTAATCATACCTACAGCATGTTTGAAGACTTCACGCCCCTGCATGCGTAAATGACCTGTTGTTTGCGTTGTCGATGGCCCACCATCAACAAAGAGCTTCTCCATATGCGAGCCGTCAGAACGCAATTTTGCAGCTAAAATACCACGATCATTTGTCGTGCCTTTTTCCTCTATCGCCTCAACAATAACTGCGCCAGCCCCATCACCAAACAGAACACATGTTGTACGGTCCTGCCAATCAAGAATACGAGAAAAGGTTTCAGCGCCGATAACCAAAACACGCTTAGCCATTTGGCTGCGCACATAATTATCGGCTGTTGTAAGTGCAAAAACAAAGCCAGAGCAAACCGCCTGAATATCAAATGCAAAACCATGCTTCATACCAAGCGCATGTTGAATTTCAGTCGCCGACGAAGGAAAAGTATGATTAGGTGTTGCCGTTGCCAAAATGATAAGATCAATATCATCAATGGTTAAATTGGCATTTGCTAGGGCAGCTTGCGCCGCTTTTACACCTAAAGAAACCGTCGTTTCATCGGGATCGGCAATATATCTTTGCTCAATACCAGTACGTTGGACAATCCAAGCATCTGAGGTTTCAACAATATTTTCAAGCTCAGAGTTTTTCACAACCCGGCGCGGCAAAGCAGCACCAATACCGCAAATCACAGATCGTATCATTCTATAAACCTCAATTACCCGCTTTTCGCGGTTTTATAATATCTTTATTCAAAACAATCATTCGCCGTTTTCCTCGTCCGACAATGATAGTTTGCTCTTATGCTCGCGAAAATATGCAAGATCAACTGCAATTTTTTCAAGAAGCTCATTTCGTACCATTTCGTGCCCAACACGTAAAGCAGAAGCAAAGCCTTCTGCGTCGGTTCCGCCATGACTTTTTATAACAACACCATTAAGACCAAGCAAAACACCGCCATTAACGCGGCTTGGATCTAGCTTTTCACGCAAGGTTTTAAAAGCGCTTTTTGAAAAAAGATAGCCAATTTTCGTCCAGATTGAGCGTTGCATAGCCTGTTTTAAAATTTCAGCAATTTGCCTTGCGGTTCCCTCAGCAGCCTTTAAAGCGATATTGCCGGTAAATCCTTCGGTAACAACAACGTCGACAGTGCCTTTACCTATATCGTTTCCTTCAACAAACCCCTTATATTCAAGCCCTTCAAGCTCAACTTGCTTTAAAATTTGCCCCGCTTTTTTGATTTCATCAAGGCCTTTAACCTCCTCAACTCCAACATTCAACAGACCAACGGTTGGACGTTTTATTCCATAAAGAGCACGGCACATGCCCGCGCCCATAACTGCAAGATCAATCAACTGATTCGCATCAGCGCCAATCGTTGCGCCAATGTCCAACACAATGCCTTCACCGCGTAGATTTGGCCAAATGCCAGCAATGCCAGGGCGCTCAGCTTCTGCGAGCATTCGTAAAGAAAAATAAGACATAGCCATTAACGCGCCAGTATTGCCCGCTGAGACACAAGCATCTGCCTCACCCTTTTTAACGGCTTCAACAGCGAACCACATCGACGATTTATTTCGCCCATTGCGTAAGGCTTGACTTGGCTTTTCATCCATACCTGTTGCAGTTTCGGTTGCAACAAAGGTTGAAACAGCTTTTAGCTGTGGATATTTAGCCAGTACTGGCTCTACCTGATCAGCCAAACCATAAAAAATTAATTCCATATCGGGATAGTGTTTGATCGCGATCGCGGCACCGGCTATTGTCACTTCTGGGCCGATATCGCCCCCCATCGCATCGACAGCAATTTTGATCACAAGTATTGTCCCTGATTCATAGATAAAGATATCTGTAATAAATTTTAAGATATTTAAGCCAATTTAAAGCGGCAAAATAACGTTTTTCTTGCCACAAACAACAATTATTTTAATTTTTTTTTCGATTATTTCTGCTTTAAACCACTTAAAACTGCGAAAGGCGAAGGCTTCTTTTCATTGCCAACATCTGCTTTTGCAAATTCCACCCCTTCAAACTCTACTCCTGAGGCACGAGGATAAGAATCAATTGCCAATTCAAAAAACTCCTCAACAATAGCCCCAACATCAATTTCAGTTCCTTTAAAACTATCGGGTACGTCTGGCCCATCAGGATCTAAAAACAATTCATGGGCATTATTTTGGACAATTTCCGATAAACGACTACCTTCTGGAACCAATATTAATTCGATATCTTCTTCAATAACGCTATCAACAGGCTGAGCACTAATTATACATTCTTGAATTATTTTTGCATGTAATTTGCCGCTAAGCTTTACACCTTGCCGTTTCCAAGGGTTGATATGTATTGTCGCCTCAAAAAACGTGACGTCAAGCAGATTATGATTTTTAGCAAGTGCCTGCCGTTCCTTTTCATCCGTTTTTAAAGTTAAATCAACTCCCTTGGGGGGCAATGAGCGGATATTGACAGGAAATGCCAAAGCAAATGCCATAAGAGTGTTCGCATTGTTTGACATAATAAATCCTTTCAATTGTTCAATAGGCTACACCTTGCAGCTAAAAAAATTATAGCGTTTTTCAACCTAAATCCAAGATATAAAATTAATTCCAGTAAAAACTTAAGCACATAAAATCAACAGCCATACATTTTTTTAAATAGATCTATAATAAATGGGGGATAATTATGCAAATTAAATAAAAAAATTGCATTTTTGTCGTATTTTCTACAAATTCGCCTTGCTGATGCCAAGATCTCGTTATTAACGTCAAGACGATTATTTATTTTGAAATGGTCAAAATTATCAAAGATTTTGTGGTTTTTGTCTGGATTGGTAAGACTTTTGCGCATATCTATGGTTGCAAATGTATTAAAGCTAGTTTACCTCATAGACAGCTTTATATAACCAAACGGGGCCAGCCCTAAACCATGCCATAAAAGGAGATGTCCTTGTCGCGCATAAATTTTGCCCGAAAGCGTTTTAAAAACGGAATAACCATTGCATTGCTTGCTGGTGTTGCCTTTGCAACAACTGCGTGCAATACAACTGATCTTCTAAAAACAAGTCAAACCTATGTTGAAGGTTATGTAGTTGATCAAGAGGCTCTTGATTCCATTCCGGTTGGATCAAGCCGTGATCAAGTATTGCTCGCTCTTGGAACTCCTTCAACAACAGCAATATTTGACAATGAGGTATTTTATTATATTTCGCAAACGCGTTATCGCGGTGCGCAATTCATGAAAGCCAAAATTATCGATCGCAAAATTTTGGCTATCTATTTTGATGGACAAGGTATCGTCAAGAAAATTGCAAATTATGGCTTACAAGACGGTCGTTTGTTTGATTTTGCTTCTAACACCACACCAACAGGTGGTCGTGATCAATCATTCCTCAACCAGCTAATTACTGGTACATCAGCAGCACCTGCTGGCATTCCAACAACAGGTCGTTAAGTAAAGATATTAAATGCATGCGCTTGATTAATTTTCAAAGCGCATGCACAGTTATAAATTAAGGTATTTTGTTGCAACACAGCAATTGCATAATTTAATGCTTCATATTTTTAGTTATACGAATTAAAACCATCAGCAAATCTAAATGCTAAAGCGTTTTCTTCATCATACAGCTATAATTTAAAAGCTAAATATTTTGAAACAGTAAAAAGCCTAAAATACTTGCTATTACAGCTACAAACAAGCTTCGCGTTGCAAAACCAGCAATAAATGATGCAAGTGTTGCAAGCAATGCCACTGACATCCCAAAAGAAGTAACTTCCTGCTTACCAATTACCTCAACCGTTATGATAGCAGTTAGAATAGCCGTTGGCACAAATGATAGCCAATTGCGTATAATGACGGGAAAAGGGCGATGAGCCAAAACCATAATTGGAAAAACACGAATAATAAACGTAACCAATGCTGATGCTGCAATAGCAGCCAAAATATTAGCGGTCATTATTTTTTCCTTTTGTCTTCTTTGGCCGCCACATTAAAACAATGGTTGCAATAGTTGCGGCAATGATCGTTGCTATAAGAGTGGAAAGGTTTTCCAATATCTTGTCTGTAGAAAACAGATCATGAGTTAAAACAATTACTGCAACAGCAATAACCATGACAATAATATCAAGAATACGAGTTCTGCTGGCAAACCAACCAAGCAATAACAGGCCAACGAACATGCCAACAAGACTAAAAGACAAACTATCACGCAACCAAAGCGGCAAAAGTGAAGCAAAAAAGCTTCCTACTAAGTTGGCAAAAATCCAGCTTAACCACGCGGTTACATTTAGACCAAGAAGCCAATAAAACGGTAATTGATTGTTGTTTTTCAATGCATATTGCGATGCAACGCCAAAAGTTTCATCGGTAATCAACGCTCCAGCCACCAATTTTTCCCACCAAGAAGACTTTGAAAAGAATTGTGACATGTAGGTGTTAATCAGCAAATAGCGTAAATTTATAAACCCAATAGCCAATGCAATAGCAATCACCCCTGCCCCAGCTGCGGCAAATTGATACAACAAAAATTGCGCAGATCCTGCATAAATAAATACACTCATCATAACAATTTCAAAAGTTGAAAAGCCAGTTACATTTCCAACCGCCCCACAGGCAAAGCCAATAGCCCAATAACCAAGCAATGTTGGAATACAGGCTAAAAACCCAGCATATAGGTGCTTAATTTTGGTTATTTCACATTTGTTTTGCATCTTAAATCTTATTTTTAATTAGCATATTTAAAAGCTATAATTGCACCTTATAAATTGCCAAAATAATTGATTAAACATTTTTTGATCTCTATCAATTCACAAAAAATACATTAAAGTTTATGTAAATCTTTAGGCCCTGTGGCTTCAACACCTTCTAATCAATTTAAGCTCGTTTAGATAGCCTAAATACCTTGGAAGCATTCTTATATGTGCAAAAAAGCTTCACAGCATGAAAAAACTCATTTATAGATCAAAAAAACATTAAAAAGGAGAACTGCCAATGACTGGCTCCAAAGCCGTCACTACCGATCTTGACGCACGAAGACGCAAAATAATTTTTCGCGCTTGGCATCGTGGGATTCGTGAAATGGATCTTATCCTTGGTCAATATGTTGATGCCCATATAGCACAAATGACAGATCTTGGCCTTGATGAACTTGAACATATTATGTCATTTGAAGATCGCGATCTTCTGACATGGGCAACAGGAGAAATTCCTGTACCTGCAGATGTTGATTCTCCTTTATTTCGAGACATATTAGATTATCGCACTAGGATGGATTTTCCAGCCTAAATGCTTATATACCCATACAAATCATATGCATTTACTATTTGGTAGATGCTAAAACCATTTACCAAACAGATATTGAGAATTAAAATCGCCTGCCTAACCATTATAAGTGATGACTATTTAACGCGTAATATCTGCTTTAAAGTTTAAGTCGTTAAATCTTTATTTTAGACTTTTCTATTGATTAAAATTCACGATTGCAAAACTGACACGAATAATTGCTACTTTGCAATTAATTTCCTTTACCTATCTAAATGATTGAGACATGGCTGTATTTTCAAAATTTTTACTTTCGCAAATCTCTGCCCCTCATGTCATCATTGACAATGTGCTAGAAGGTTATCAACCTTTTGCACTTTCAAAATTGGTGGAGGAATCTGGCGGTCCTATTTTGTTTATTGGCCGCGATGGTCAAAAGCTTGATGATATTGAAAGCGCAATCAAATTCATCAATCCAGATTTGCCAATTTTGCAATTTCCAGCTTGGGACTGCCTTCCCTATGATCGTGTTTCACCAAGTCAGGTTATTTCAGCGCGTCGCCTCGCAGCTCTTGGTGCCATGGCAGCATTACGGGAAAAGCCGCATCAAGCACTTATTTTAACCACTGCCAATGCGGTATTACAAAGACTTCCCCCACGTAAAGCCTTGCAAGATGAACTTATTCATGCGCGGCCTGGTCAAAGCTTTGCTATGGATAAATTGCTTGAACATCTTAGCAAAAATGGTTTTGAGCGGGTTACGACTGTACGCGATATTGGCGAATATGCCGTACGCGGTGGTATTGTGGATCTTTTTGCGCCAGGCGACAGCGAGCCGGTTCGACTTGATTTTTTTGGCGATACGCTTGAAACTATTCGCGCCTTTGATCCTGCAAGCCAGCGCACAACTACCACGCGCAAAAGCTTTTCCTTGCAACCAATGAGCGAGATCACGCTTTCAAAAGAGCGGATAAGCCATTTTAGAAAAGCTTATATCCAGCGTTTTGGCGCCCCGCAACCGGGTGACGCGCTTTATGAAGCAATTTCTGAAGGCCGTCGTTTTGCTGGTATGGAACATTGGTTGCCATTATTCTTTGACGAGATGGACACGATTTTTGATCATTGTGGCGCAATGCCAGTTATCTTTGATCATTTGGCTGCAGAGGCGATGGATGAGCGCCATGCGCTCATTTGCGAATATTACGAATCGCGCCGTGAAGGCGAACTTATCAAAGGCACGGCGCAGGCAACTCCTTATCATCCGCTAGTACCTGATTTACTGTACCTTTCTCCAGTAAAGCTATTTGCCGCACAAAAACAAAGTGGTCAACGCATTGACTTTACGCCATTTTCAATGCCTGACGTTGGAACTGCCCGTCTTATCCACGCTAAAACAAGCAGCGTGCGTGACTTCGCGCCTGAACGCAATGATGATAATATCAATCTTTTCAGCGCAGTTGTTGACTATCTTGCAATGTTACGGGCAGAGGGTAAAAAAATATTACTTGCTGGTTGGAGCGAAGGATCGCTTGATCGGCTTTGTCAGATATTAGATGAGCATGGCTTGAAAAAGGTCGAAAAAGCCTCATCGCTTGCAATTGTTAAAGCAACACCGCGTGATCGCATTACTGCCGGTATTGTAACCATTGAGCATGGTTTTGTTGCTGAAGACTTAATCGTCATTGCCGAACAAGATATTCTTGGCGACCGACTTATCCGCCAAGCCAAAAGACGCAAGAAAAATGCCAATTTCATTAGCGAATCAACCTCGCTTAATAGTGGCGATATTGTTGTGCATGTCGATCATGGTATTGGACGGTTTATTGGCCTTAAAACTATTACTGCGGCAGGCGCCCCTCATGACTGCCTTGAACTTCACTATGCTGGCGATGATCGACTATTTTTGCCGGTTGAAAACATTGAGTTGCTATCACGCTTTGGTGGTGAGGCAAGCGAAGCGATGCTTGATAAATTGGGCGGTGTTGCCTGGCAAGCGCGCAAAGCCAAGCTCAAAAAACGCCTGCTTGAAATGGCTGGTCAACTCATTAAAATTGCAGCTGAACGGCAAATGCGCCATGCCCCTGCACTTATTCCACCCGCAGGGCTTTATGACGAATTTATTGCCCGCTTTCCTTATGATGAAACCGAAGACCAGCAAAATGCTATTGATGCAGTGGTTGATGATTTGGGCCTTGGACGCCCGATGGATCGCCTTATTTGCGGTGATGTAGGCTTTGGTAAAACTGAAGTTGCTATTCGTGCGGCCTTTGTTGCCGCTCTTAATGGTTATCAAGTGGCGGTCGTTGTACCCACCACGCTTCTTTCACGCCAACATTATAAGACCTTCGTCCAACGTTTCCAAGGCTTGCCGATTAATATTGGTCACGCATCGCGCCTTGTCACATCAAAAGAACTAACCGCAACTAAAAAAGGAATTGCTGAAGGCACGGTTGATATTGTTGTTGGTACTCATGCCTTGCTTGGCAAAACCATAGATTTTGCGAATTTAGGCATGCTTATCATCGATGAAGAACAGCATTTTGGTGTTAAGCATAAGGAGCGGTTAAAAGAGCTAAAAAGTGATATTCATGTTTTAACTCTTTCTGCAACACCTATTCCGCGCACATTACAACTTGCTTTAACTGGCGTTCGTGAATTATCACTTATTGCAACGCCACCAGTTGATCGTATGGCCGTGCGCACCTTTATCTCGCCTTTTGATCCTTTGATTTTGCGAGAAACCTTATTGCGCGAGCATTATCGCGGAGGACAAAGTTTTTATGTTTGCCCCAGAATCTCAGACCTTGATGAAGTGAAAGAATTTTTAAGCAGCCATGTACCTGAACTAAAGGTTGCAACCGCTCATGGTCAAATGGCACCAGGCCAGCTTGACGATATTATGAATGCCTTTTATGATGGGCAATATGATGTATTGCTTTCAACGTCCATTGTTGAATCAGGACTTGATATTCCAACTGCCAATACACTTATTGTCCACCGGGCTGACATGTTTGGCCTTGCAGCGCTTTATCAATTACGTGGCCGTGTTGGTCGCTCGAAACAACGGGCTTATGCCTTGTTTACTTTGCCTGCTTCACGCATCCTCACTCCACAAGCAGAACGGCGCTTAAAAGTATTACAATCGCTTGATACCCTTGGCGCAGGTTTCCAACTCGCGAGCCACGACATGGATATTCGTGGTGCAGGCAATCTTCTTGGTGATGAGCAATCAGGTCATATTAAAGAAGTTGGCTTTGAACTTTATCAACAAATGTTGGAAGAAGCTGTTGCTGAAATGAAGGGCACAGGCGAAGTTGAAGACAACCAATGGTCACCACAAATTGCTATTGGTACGGCAGTAATGATTCCTGAAAATTATGTACCGGATTTGCAACTACGCCTTGGGCTCTATCGCCGTCTATCAGACTTTGAAAACGCGCAAGAAATTGATGCATTTGGCGCGGAACTTATCGATCGCTTTGGCGCAATGCCGCTAGAAGTGCAACATCTATTAAAGATAGTTTACATTAAAGCCCTTTGTCGTAAGGCTAATGTTGAAAAAGTTGATGCAGGCCCTAAAGGCGTGGTTATCCAATTTCGCAATGGCACATTTGCTAATGGTGTGGGCTTGGTTAAATATATTGCTGAGCAGGGTTCCATGGCGAAAATCCGCCCAGATCAAAGCATTGTCTTTATTAGAGATTGGCAAAGTGCTGAAAAGCGGCTTAATGGCACTGCGCTCGTCATGACACAACTTTCTAAACTTGCTGAAAGTGTATAATCAAAATGCGCTGGCTTAAATCAATTAGCCAACGCATTATTTTGTATTATAGATCAAATAGATAAGCTATTCTTAGCTTTTTGATATTTTAGGCTCAATAAAAAACAATGTCGCCACAATACACATAATATTGGTGATGATAAGATAATAAGCAGGTGATAGCGGATTTTCACTATATTGAAGTATAAAAGTGAAAATCGGCTGCGCTGTTCCGCCAAAAATAGTAATTCCAAAAGCGTAGGTCATCGAAAAACCACTTGCCCTTATATATTGCGGAAAACTCTCGCAAAGCAGTACCACCAACCCAGCACCGCTTATATTTTGCAAGGCGGTAAAGACAATAATCACCGCATAGAATACAAACACATTGCTATAAAGGTTTGCAACATAAAGCCCCGGAAGCAGCAAAAACAACAAAATAAGGCGCGGAATAATAATGGTTTTTTTGCGCCCAAAGCGGTCGGCGCATAGACCGCCAATCAAACCAAAACATACCATAGCAATACCCATTATAAGAGTAGAAATCATGGCATAGTCGGCAGTTAATTTAAGCTCAGTTAAAGCATAAGTGGTCATGTAATTTAAGAAATACTGGGTGATTGTTGCACCAGATAAGACAAGCATGCCTAAAATTATCATCCGCCGATATTTTACCCACGCATTAATAACAATTTCATGCGATGACATTGCGGCTAAAGATTTTGGAGGATGATAGGTTTCTTTTAAATGACGCCGCATGAATAGACCAAGCGGCAAAATCATCAAACCAACAGCAAAGGGAATACGCCACCCCCAACTCGCCAACTGTTCAGGACTTAAATATTTGGCAAGGAAAAAACCAAATAAACCAGCGGTAATTGCTGCGCAGCCTTGCGCCACAATTTGCCAACTTGTAAAAAACGCCCGTTTATTAGCTGGTGCGGCCTCCATCATAAAAGTAATTGAAGGTCCAGCCTCACCACCCCAAGCAAGCCCTTGAAGCAAACGGATAATAATCAATAAGATAGGGGCTAAAATGCCAAGTGTTGCAAAGCTAGGTAATACAACCATGCCACCAGTACCAATAGCCATAAGCACCATGGTCAGCAGCATAGCAGCTTTACGGCCGGCTTTATCTGCATATTGACCGATAAAAATAGCTCCTAAGGGGCGCGCAACAAAACCAACAGAAAAAGTCATAACCGAGCCAAGCAAACTAGTTAATTCATTTGCGGAAGGAAAAAAAGCTTTGGCGATGATAACCGCAAATGCTGCGTATAAAGTAAAATCAAAAAACTCGATAGCATTGCCAAGCACAACCGCTGCAACATCTCGCTTTGGAATAGAATGTTGTTGATCTTTTTGTTGGTGCATAACAACTCCATCTTTTGATCATCTAGTTTGAATGCTATTTCATGGAAAAACTAAAATTATTCACTATAGCAACTTGATAAGGGTAGAAGGTGCTATTCCAATAAAAAAGATAAAGTCAAGCATTCAAAAAAAATCCCATTCGTGGTTTCCATGAATGGGATTTTATTATTAAAAAAAATTTTTAAATATTAATTCTTGCTTGCTTGCAATCTTTCAAGGGCTTTCGTCATGCCTTTAAGTGAAAACTGCACATCAGCAGCTTGACCATTCATGACCATAAAGCGCGCCTTACCTTCATTACCCTTTTTAAAGGTGGCAAGGGTTTTTTCATCCAAGAGCACCTGCGCCCAGCAACCTTGTTGATTACAATAACGGAAAGGCAATTGCATAACATTTTGCTTTTCAACTGTGAAAAGAATGCCTTCAAGTAAGAATACGTTGAGAGGGACAACGGTCGTCAACATCAGCACTGGCTTATCACCTGGCTTTTCACCATTTACCTGAGCAATAGCCATGATCAAAACATTGGCCGTACGGTCGCCTTGTTTTGCTTGGCGAATTTGTAAAACTTCACAATTTTTGGTAAATTTATCACTAACCTTAACATCAGTACAACGATAGACCCAATCACCAAACGTTTCAGTTTGAACATTTGCCGGAGCACCGCCATTATCTCCTGCTGCTGGCTGATTGCGAACGAGGCCTTGATTTGCATCTTGTGCAATCGCAGGCACAGCAAACATGGCAACACAAATTGCACTAATAGCGCTGAGGACATTAAACTTCATTTACTTGCTCCAATTAGATGACTGGCTACTATTGTCTAGTTTGGACAATATCATCAATAAAACCAGCCAAATATTTTTAAACTTATATATTCTAGCATAGCCAACAGGTTTTTAAACATTCGCTATAAGCCATTTTCATGTATTATACATAAATTAATAGAACTTAAAATAATAGAGCAAACATCATCAAACATTGTTGCATCACTTAAAACTTACCTGACAAATAATTATGCTTATAAAATGACAAACCATAATTTTTTGGTTTTTAAACACAATGCTATCAATTCAACAAACATAAGCACATCATTGCGGTTTTAAAAAATTTTGCTTTATGTTTGATATCGCCTTTTAAAGCAAATTGCGATACAATTTCTTGTTAATCTTGCGTTTAAACCCAACAAAATTCAATTTTACTAATATTTTTAACAATGATCTACCATACATGAAGTTAATTAAGGTAAAAGGATAATATTTCAAGGATTTTGTCATAAGCAATAAGCATTTTCCCAAAAATATAAAGAGCCATGGGAAATTGCTTTTTCTCAAAGATACCCATGAAGATAACTCAACCTAAAAGATTCTTGAATTAAACATTAGATCAACATACAAAACGCTTAAAAACCTAAAAAATTGGCTGTAGATAAATGAGCAAACGATCACTATCTAGTTGATTGCGTACACAGCCATACATCGCGCCTTATTCACCAGCGCTTCCAAAAAATAGTTTAATTCCAAAATTAATGCATATTTTGTCATTAATATGTTTTAACAATAAAACCACTTTAAAACCGCTAACACAAGAATCAATATCTATGAGCGAAGCAAATCCAAACAAAGCAGACAATCGCGAATTTCCAGCGGTTGATATTTATGATGAAGACGGCGTTATTTCAGGACAGTTTCTGGAAGCGGTTGAAAATGCAGTTTTAGAAAATAATGCGCTTTTTTTGGATGAAAATGTCGCCTCACTTCATCCCTCTGAACTTGGTCACCTTATTGACGCGTTAGAGCCGGAGCAACGCCCTGAGCTTATCATGCAACTTGGTGAGAGTTTCGACTTTACAGCCCTTACCGAAGTTGATGAGGCTGTGCGCCTTGAAATTATGGACGCGCTACCAACGCAGCAAATTGTCGAAGGTGTGCAAGATATTGATTCCGATGATGCGGTTTATCTGCTTGAAGATCTTGATGATGACGACCGACAAGAAATCCTTGCTAAACTTCCCTTTACCGAACAAGTTCGCCTTCGTCGTTCGCTCGATTTTCCGGAGGAAAGCGCTGGCCGACGCATGCAAACAGAATTTGTTGCCGTGCCACCATTCTGGACCATTGGTCAAGTTATTGATTATATGCGGGAGGAGCAAAATTTACCGGATCATTTTTCGCAAATATTTGTCATTGATGCGACATTTAGGCTTATGGGTAGCCTTGATCTTGACCGTTTATTACGCACTCAAAGACCGGTACGTGTTGATGAGGTAATGCATGAAGCACGCCATGTCATTCCCGCGACGATGGATCAGGAAGAAGCTGCGCAAATTTTTGGCCAATATGACTTGCTATCCGCTGCAGTAGTTGACGAAAATGAGCGATTACTTGGCGTTTTAACCATTGATGACGTGGTTGATGTTATTCAGCAAGAAGCTGAAGAAGATTTGATGCGCATGGGCGGTGTTGGCGATGAAGAACTCTCGGATAGTGTTTTATCAACCGCTAAATCACGTGCCCCTTGGTTATCGGTAAATTTATTCACAGCTCTCGCCTCAGCCTCTATTATCGGGATTTTTGACGGCACTATTGAACATATGGTGGCGCTAGCTATTTTAATGCCGATTGTTGCGTCCATGGGCGGTAATGCCGCCACACAAACCATGACGGTAACAGTGCGCGCCATTGCGACAAAAGACATTGATATATATAATGCCGCCCGTGTTATTCGTCGTGAGTTGACCATTGGCCTGTTAAATGGTGTACTTTTTGCCATATTAATTGGCACTGCAGCAGGCTTATTTTTTTGGTCGCCTGACCTTGGTTGCATCATTGCATCTGCTATGGTGATTAATATGCTCGCTGCGGCATTGGGTGGAATTCTAATTCCGCTATTACTAAACCGCTTTGGCGCAGATCCTGCTATTGCCTCATCGGTATTTGTCACCATGATTACCGACGTTGTAGGTTTTTTTTCGTTCCTCGGACTTGCAACTTGGTGGTTTGGTCTTTGGTAAAGCCGCAAGCCCAATAAAGCAACAAAGACTCTTACGGGGTTAGAATGATATGATACGCGAATTTTACACCATAAAAGACCTTACCAAGGAATTTAACATTACCCCAAGAACACTGCGTTATTATGAGGATGAAGGCCTTATCCAACCAATAAGACAAGGCCGCATGCGCCTTTATTCTCAATTAGATCATAATAGAATTACTGCAATTTTGCGTGCGAGACGACTTAATTTTTCGTTAGACGAAATTCAACAATTATTACACATAAACGATCATGCCTCGCAAGATGGTCAAACTTTGCGTCATATTCTTGACCACATCAATACGCAGCGCCAAAAGCTTAAACAAATGCGCCAAGATATAAATGATCAATTAGATGATCTTGAGCGCCTTGAAGATCGCTCATTTGAACGTTTGGCCGAACTTGGCGTAATGCGGTAATGAGCTTAATTTAGTCTTTTTAAAATACGCAGTTAATTTGCATTCTGCGCAGGGGTTTCCAATACATCATCGCCAACAAGACAAGTTGTACGAATATGATCAACACGATCATCAGTTAGATCTATAAGCCCATGTAAAAAATCGGCTAAAAGACCTTGTTTGTCCAACTCATCAAAAGCACAGGCGCAAAATTTCGCGCTTTCATCATCCCCTAATCCTGCAAATTTACGACATTCATTTTCTGCCGTAATTTTTATTTCAGCAATTGTTGGCTCACGTGGCGGAATTATACTAGAATATACAAAAAATCCCGCCATTAAAATTGGCTGATGAATAAGATAGATAAGAAGCGTATGGCGACCAAACCATTGTAACATTCGGTTTAAAAAATTTGGTTTGATACCAGCCTGCAAAAGCGACAAAACATTTAACTTATGCATTAACTGCGCAAGGGTTAAGCCTAGCAGACCTGCGGAAAACCATGGGAAGAATGGTACATAGTCAAAAGTTGATGGTGGCGCCGGATTTAATCCTAGCCATAAAAATATATTTCCATAAACAGGGGGTAAAAAATTTGGTGCATAAAACACGGCTGCAGCAACAATGACATTAATTAGCCAAGGCATACGCAAAAACAACAAGCCAACAAAACTAGTTAAGGCGATTTCATGTAGAATACCAAAATAAATGAAATTATCAGGCAGAATATAAAAGGTCGCTAAGCTGACCAAACCGGCTGCAAAAATGATAGCAATAAATCGCCGCGTAAATGCATGCCATTTTATTCCATTGCTATGCGCAAGATAAAGGCTAAAGCCACTTAAAAACAAAAAGCTACTGGCGACAATATGGGCCAAATCCGTCAGCCAACCATTAGCTATTGTATCAGCCGAAATATAGCGAAAATAAGCAAGATCCCAGCTAAAATGGAATACCACCATGCCAATTAACGCAATAGCACGCAATATATCAAGCTTTTGCAACCGCAATCGCTTTTGTGGGGTATCATGGACCGCGCTTGTCTTTATCATAAAATCTACAACCCCACGAATTTCAATATGCAGTAATATTGCAGCTATAAACTAAATAAATAGAATATTTCAAGTTCAGCATGATCAATAATTTTTCACCCAACCGTCAATAACATTATTTGATAGCTGCGCCAATCATGGCAGATTTTGCGAATATATTTATTTTATCACCAAGAAGCATAATTATCACCTATTATTGAAGAGAAAAGCAGCGCAAAAAACAAACTAAAATTTTGCAGCTATATTTATCACCATTTAGATTAAAGCCTGTTTCATAAAGTCAAAAGCTATTGCTTTTATTAAGCATTTTTAAAGATACATCCTTAAGGCGAAAAATAACTTTAAAAAAATTTTAATGAAATCTAGGCTTAGATCATCATGTTTTTCAAAGCCTCCGCGATTATCTCATGAACAAATCACGATATGGGCTTGTCTTTTTCCTGTCATCACACCACATTATCCTATAAGAATCGGAAAAATTATTGCTTGCAATGACCACTCATAAATGGTCGACTGCTAGCCAGTAAATGAATAATTCCGTTTTTGAGTTATAAAATCATTTAAGGAGATAGATGAGATGGCTTTTGAATTACCCGAGCTTCCATATGCCTATGATGCATTAGGGCCATATATGTCACGTGAGACTTTAGAATATCACCACGACAAGCATCATCTTGCTTATGTCACAGCAGGTAACAACCTTATCAAGGATTCTGGCCTTGAAGGTAAAAGCCTTGAAGAAGTGGTTAAAGGTAGCTATGGCAAAAACCAACCATTATTCAATAATGCCGGCCAGCATTATAACCACACATTGTTCTGGCAATGGATGAAAAAAAATGGCGGCGGCAATAAATTGCCAGAAAAGCTAGCAAAAGCAATTGAAAGCGATTTAGGCGGTTTTGATAAATTCCGCGCCGATTTTATTGCCGCAGGCGTCGGTCAATTCGGCTCTGGTTGGGCTTGGGTTGCTGTTAAAGATGGCAAGCTTGAAATCATGAAAACACCAAATGGTGAAAACCCACTCGTGCATGGTGCAACACCAATTCTTGGTGTCGATGTTTGGGAACATTCCTATTATATCGATTACCGCAATGCTCGTCCTAAATATCTTGAAGCATTTATCGACAATCTTATCAATTGGGATTTCGTGCTTGAGCTTTACGAAAAAGCATAAGTTTACTCGTTAAGCTGAATAGATTTATAAATGAAAAATCCAGATTATTGTTACAATAATCTGGATTTTTTGATATTATATTATCAATGCAACTTATATAAATTTTATAAAACTACGAATTACACATTTTATTGGTATCAATATCAGCTTTTCAAATGAAATTAAAATATTTCTGCCGCTTCCATAATTAAATTAGCAATTTCATCTGCCTTAGATATAAGTGATGCATGGCTAGCATCCAGCTCAATAATCTTTTTAGCATTTAATCTATTTGCCATATTTTTTTGATTAACAGGCGAGATCATGCGATCATGACTTGAAATCTGATACCATGATGGCTTTTTCTTCCAAACAGGTTTCTCTATCATATCATTAAAGCTATTTGCTAAAGGTGCCTTTTGTGCGTGAGCCATAGCAATTGTTTCAGACTTTTTTAAATCCTGACAAAAACTGTAATTGTATTCCTCAACTTTTAACCACAAATAGCCATCATTATCCCCTTCAATAGCTGAAATCGCTTCAGGTGGATTTTGCGCGGTTATACTACCAACGCTCTCACCTTTATCGGGTGCAAAAGCTGCAATATATACCAACCCGACAACCTTTTTATTATTACCAACTTCAGTAATAGCTGCGCCACCATAAGAGTGTCCAACCAACAAAACGGGTCCCTCAACTTGATTGATCATTTTATTCGCTCGTTCAACATCATCGGCTAACGAAGTTAATGGTATTTCGACTGCTTTTACTTCAAAATTTTTATCGACGAGCAAAGGGATTACATGTTGCCAATGAAGAGAATTTCCCCAAAACCCATGTACGAGGATAATTGTTGGCTTAACCATAAACTTAGGGGCTGGCATAGATAGCTAAAAAAAGCTATTGGTGTCAAATGGATAAGTCACGTCGCAAAAGTCGTCTTTTGCAAGTAAAACAAGAAGAACTCATTAAGTATTTCGTAGCAGGTTCAACGGCTCGTTCTGCTGCCGTTTTAGCAGGAGTACACAGGAACACAGCTACGCTTTATTTCCACAAGCTGCGAGAGGAAATAGCCACCCGCCTTGAACAAGAAACGCCCGAACTCATGTGCGGTGAAATTGAACTTGATGAGAGTTATTTTGGTGGGGTGCGTAAAGGCAAAAGAGGGAGAGGAGCTGGTGGGAAAACACCCGTATTCGGATTGTTAAAACGTAATGGAAAAGTTCATGCTTTCCCTATACCAAATGCCCGTACTGAAACACTTTTACCGATTATTCGGCAATCAATTAAGCCAGATTCAATTGTTTATACAGACAACTTTTCTGCTTATGATGTTCTCGATGTATCTGAGTTTCACCATGAGCGGATCAACCATTCAAAAACCTTTGTGGATGAGCACAATCATATCAATGGAATCGAGAACTTCTGGAGCCAAGCCAAGCGGCATATGCGTCGCTTTAATGGCATCCCAAAAGAGCACTTTCACCTCTATTTAAAAGAGTGTGAGTGGCGTTTTAACTATCGACCAACACAGAACTTGATTAAAGTATTGTCAAGTTGGATGAAATAATTATACTTAAACCTTATCTATGCCAGCCCCTAAACTTAAACTTTCATCTCATTCGTTATATATTGCCATGATTATTTACCCTTTGCCAGCCCATCGCGCTACATAAACAATCCTATAATAGATAACATAAATATTGGTATATTTTATACATTTTGCACTAAATGTCATAATCAATAATTCAGCACTAGCGGTAACCCGACGCAATAATTACGCAATAATAATTACGCGTAAAAAATTACTAAGACGGCAGCATGAGCATTTTATTGCGGCAACAAGAACCAAGTTTTCCTTATTAAAATAAAAATTTTTAACAAAAAGCGTTTTCAACGCAAGGGTGAAAACGCTTTTCTATTTATTCAAACTTTAGGCTTATCCTAAGCGGGCAAGTGCCTTTTCCAGCTTTTCGCGCTCTTGCGAACATTCTTTCAAACGAGCGCGCTCAGTTTCCACTACATCAGGACGCGCATTGGCAACAAATTTCTCATTATTGAGTTTTGAAGATAGTTTGCCAATCTCAATATCGATTTTACCAATGCTTTTATTAAGGCGGGCACGCTCGGCATCAAAATCAATCAAGCTGCCAAGCGGGAGCGAGAACGTAACGCCGCCGAGCACGGTTTGCGCTGCTTGCTCTGGTGCAACATTGGCAAGGGTGATGCTTTCCAAGCGGGCAAGGCGTTTTAAAGCGACTTCATGACGCTCTAACCGATCTTTAGTCAGCTGATCGGCTTCAAGCACAACCAAGGGTGCCATAGCACCGGCAGAAACGTTCATTTCTACCCGTAGCGAGCGAATACCAGATACAACATCAATCAACCAATTAATATCATCAGCAGCTTCTTTATCCTGATAATCAATGCTTGGCCACTTCGTCACAACCAGCATTGCATCGCGGCTTTGCCCCTCACCTGCGGTATGGGCCCATAATTCTTCCGTGATAAATGGCATAAATGGGTGCAACAGCTTATAAATTTCATCCAAGCACCAAGCAACGCAAGCTCGTGTTTCTTGCTTTTGCATTTCATCATCGCCGAGAAATACTGGCTTAATAAGCTCCAAATACCAATCACAGAAGAAATTCCAGACAAAACGATATAAGCTTGCTGCTGCGTCATTAAAGCGGTAGCTTTCAATACCGCTCGTCACTTCAGCAACTGTGCGGCTCAATTCTGTCAAAATCCAGCGATTAAGCGATAGGTTAACATTTTCTGGCTTAAAATTGTGGTCATGAGCTGCACCATTCATTTCAGCAAAGCGTGTTGCGTTCCACAATTTGGTAGCAAAATTGCGATAACCGGCAATACGGGTTGGGTCAAGCTTAACATCCCTGCCCTGCGCGGCCATAATAGCCAAAGTAAAGCGCAAAGCATCTGCACCATATTCATCCATCAGTTCTAAAGGATTAATTACATTACCTTTAGCCTTAGACATTTTAGCACCATCTTTATCACGCACCAACGCATGCATATAAATGGTATCAAAAGGCACTTCATCCATGAAATGAATGCCCATCATCATCATACGAGCAATCCAAAAAAACAAAATGTCAAAACCAGTAACCACCACACTGGTTGGATAATAGGTCGCAAGCTCTTCAGTCTTTTCCGGCCACCCCATGGTGGAAAAAGGCCAAAGTGCGGATGAAAACCATGTATCGAGTACATCTTCATCGCGCTTTAACTCAACCACTTCTCCATAATGCTTTTGGGCGGCTTCAAGCGCTTCTGCTTCGCTTTTTTCTACAAAAATATGACCATCAGGGCCATACCAAGCCGGAATTTGATGTCCCCACCATAATTGGCGTGAAATGCACCATGGCTCAATATTTTCCATCCAATGATAATAAGTTTTATCCCAATTAGCTGGAATAATTGCAGTGCGACCACTGCGAACGGCCTCAATAGCAGGCTTTGCCAATTCTCCTGCATTAACATACCATTGATCGGTCAATAAAGGTTCAATCGGCACGCCGCCACGGTCCCCATGGGGAACCTTATGAAGATGCGCTTCAATCTTGGCAAGATAACCAGCTTCTTCCATCATCTCAATGATAAGCTTGCGCGCGGCAAAACGATCCATGCCGTCAAGCTGATCTAAAAGCTGATTAAGCGTATCAACCTGCTGCAATCCTTCCATAAAACCTTCATTACCGCGCAAGGTAATTTTAGCGTCTGGCGTCATGATGTTAATAGCACGTAAATTATTGCGCTTACCAACTTCAAAATCGTTAAAATCATGGGCAGGGGTAATTTTCACCGCGCCAGAACCTGCCTCAGGGTCTGCATAATCATCGCCAACAATTTTTAACTTACGACCAACAAACGGCAAAATCGCATATGTACCAATTAAAGCCTTATAACGTGGGTCTTCAGGATTAACCGCAATACCACTATCGCCAAGCATAGTTTCTGGGCGAGTGGTTGCAACTACGATAAAGCTTGTTTCATCTTCAACATTAAAGGTCTTGCCTTCAAGTGGATAGCGAAAATGCCATAAATTACCATTAACCTCTCGCGGCTCCACCTCAAGATCCGAAATGGCAGTATTAAGCTTTGGATCCCAATTAACAAGACGCTTATCTTTATAAATAAGACCTTGGCGATGCAAAGTTACAAAAACTTCTAATACCGCTTTAGAAAGCCCCTCATCCATTGTAAAGCGTTCACGCGACCAGTCACAAGATGCACCAAGACGGCGTAATTGATTGGCAATCATACCACCTGATTCATCCCGCCATTGCCAAATGCGCTCGACAAATTTTGTGCGCCCCATATCTCTGCGGCCTGGCTCCTTGCGCTCTGCCAATTGGCGCTCCACCACCATTTGGGTTGCAATGCCAGCATGATCCATACCTGGTTGCCAAAGCACATTTTTGCCGCGCATTCTTTCAAAACGAACCAAAATATCTTGAATGGTATTATTGAGCGCATGGCCCATATGCAGCGAGCCAGTAACATTTGGCGGAGGAATAACGATTGCAAAAGCTTCAGCACCTGGTTTTGAACCTGCGCCTGCTTTAAAAGAACCTTTATCTTCCCACTCTTTAGCAATACGTGGCTCGATGGCTTGTGAATCATAATTTTTTTCAAGCATTTTTTATCCGATTCGATTCTACTAGTTGAGCATCGGCCAATATGGCCAGCAATTTGCTCATTGCATTTTAATTAAATTTGCAGCTCATATCTTATGACGGCGCAATATCTTTGTCAAAATTACGCAGTTTTTCTTTTTGTTCTTGGCGATGATAAGTGAAAAAACTTATCGGCAAAAAAATAAGATATAAAAAGGCCGATATAGTAAGTGTAAGCCATGTATAGCTCACCAATAAAACAACATAGGCAACGATCACCAACATAAGCGGCACAACAATATCACGGCGCACACCTTTACCGATAGATTTGCCATTATAAACCGGTAATTTTGATACCATCAAAAAGGCAATAGCTAAGGTGTAAATGCTGAAAATAACGCCTGTGACATGATTAACCGGCAAATCAAAAGCCCCAAGATAAATGGGTAAAACCAACAGGCAACCACCTGCAGGGGCTGGAATGCCTACAAAATAGTGCTTTTGCCAATCTGGCGTATCGTGACGCTCCAATGCGACATTGAAGCGGGCAAGGCGTAAACAACAAGCAACACAATAGACAACCGCAGCCATCCAACCAAAATTACGTGCTTGATCTAGAATATAGATATAACAGATAATTGCCGGCGCAACGCCAAAATTTATCGCATCAGCTAGCGAATCCATCTGTTCACCAAAAGGCGAAGAGCCGTTCATCAAGCGCGCAATACGACCATCAATGCCATCAAGAACCGCAGCAATAAGCATCATGAAAATTGCACTTTCAAAACGGTGCTCAATCGCCATACGAATGCTGCTTAAACCCGCAACAATGGCTAAAACGGTAATAACATTAGGAACAAGATAGCGCATAGCAATCGGCGCACGGCGCTTATGATGCTCGCTTTCACTATTATTATCTGGTTCAAAAGGAGGAAATGGCGATGCACTTTTCATGTCGTCAATCCATTCTAAAATCAGTTAGGCTTTCGCCATTATCGAACATTGCCAAAACTGTTTCACCAGCAACTGCCGTTTGACCAACCCCAACACGTATATTTGCATTTTTAGGCAAATAAACATCAAGACGCGATCCAAAACGAATAAGACCAAAACGCTTACCAGTTTCAAGCTCTGCACCATCATGAACCCACCACACAATACGCCTTGCTACAAGGCCAGCCACTTGCACAACGCCAATATCGCCGTGCTTCGTTTCAAGCACAACACAATTGCGCTCATTGGTTTCACTCGCCTTATCAAGTTCAGCATTAGCAAATTTACCAGGACGATAAACCATAGATTTAATTTTACCATCTATTGGAATACGATTAACATGGCAGGAAAATACATTCATAAACACCGAGATACGAATAACTGGTTCATCGCCAAGATTAAGTTCTTTAGGCGCTATCATTTCACCAACAAAAGAAATTTTACCATCTGCTGGGCTAACAACTAATCCCTCAGCAACTGGCGTAAAACGCTCTGGATCGCGAAAGAAATAAATACACCAAATTGTCAGTACCAAACCTACCCAAAAAAGTGGAGCCCATGCCCAACCAAGGAGCAGTGATACCACAAAAAACACCGCAATAAATGGATAGCCTTCTTTATGAATAGGCACAAAATTATTGCCTATGGAACGCATGATACTCATTGATAATCCTGTCTTCTTTAAAATCTGGCGGATTAAGCAATCTTAAAACCAGATCCAATATTATAATTATCTTTCAATTAGCAGACTATGAAAGCATGCGCAAAAAGATAAATGATTTATGTTGGTTTTGTGCGGTCTACATAAGGTAAAATGCACATTTTTTTGGTAATAAACAGTATTTTTTGCCTAAATGAAACAATCAAAAGCAAAAAGGCCAATTCAAGTTACTGAAATGACCTTTTCACAATATTACATTGCATAACCTTTTAAAAAAGCTGCGTCGATAATATCCACCTATAAGGCAGGTTCGCCGCGATCAATTACGCCGAGATCATCATTTTCACGCATTTCACGCAATTTTTGCTCAACCTCAGTTGCCTCTCGTTGGCGTTTCCACATCGATGCATAAAGGCCATTTTCATCAAGCAGCTCTTGATGTCTGCCGCGCTCAACAATTTTTCCACTTTTTAAAACCAATATTTCATCGGCATCAATAATTGTCGATAGGCGGTGGGCGATCACAAGGGTTGTACGATTCTTACTCACCAATTCAAGCGCTTGCTGAATATCCTGTTCGGTTGCCGTATCAAGCGCGGAGGTTGCTTCATCTAAAATGAGAATCGGCGGCGCTTTTAAAATCGTACGAGCAATAGCGATACGCTGTTTTTCGCCGCCCGATAATTTCAAACCGCGCTCCCCAACCATAGCATTATAGCCTTGCGGCAAATTTTCGATAAAATCTGAAATTTGGGCAAGTTCTGCCGCCCGCCTCACTTCTTCAAAACTTGCATCGGGTCGACCATAGCGAATATTATAGGCAATAGTGTCATTAAAAAGCACTGTATCTTGCGGCACCATTCCGATAGCATGGCGAAGACTTTGCTGAGTTACATTGCGGACATCTTGTCCATCAATGGTAACGGAACCAGATTGAACATCATAAAACCGAAATAAAAGCCGCGAAATAGTAGATTTACCGGCCCCCGATGGTCCAACAATTGCCACGGTTTTGCCGCTTGGCACTTCAAAGCTTATACCTTTTAAAATGGCTCTATCTTCATCATAGGCAAATTTGACCTCATCAAAACGAATTGTTCCCCCCTCAACCTTCAAGGGTTTTGCATCCGCTTTGTCAGTAATCTCTTGCGGAACATCTAAAAGATCAAACATCTGCTCAATATCAGTTAGGCCTTGGCGCACTTCTCGATAAATAAAGCCAATAAAATTCATTGGAATGGAAAGCTGGATCATGAGAGTATTAATGAAAACGAAATCACCAATCGTTTGGGTACCATTGGCAATTTCGCGTACCGAAAGCACCATCATCATCATTAAGCCAGCACCAAAAATTAACGCTTGGCCAAAATTAAGCCAGCCAAGTGATATCCACGTCTTGACGGCAGCAATTTCATAGCGCTCCATCGATGCGTCAAAGCGCTTTGCTTCCATATCCTCATTGCCAAAATATTTCACCGTTTCAAAATTCAACAATGAATCGATAGCACGAGTATTGGCTTCGGTGTCTGAATCATTCATTTGTCTTCGAATAGCAATGCGCCAATCGCTGGCTTTGATGGTAAACCACGTATATGCAACCACCGTCACAACAACGACAACAACATATTCAAAACCACAGGAAATCCATAAAACAAAGGCTGTTAGCGCAAATTCAAGTAAAGTTGGTGCAGTATTTAAAATGGTAAAGCGTACAATCGCTTCAATCCCTTTAGTGCCACGCTCAATTACCCGAGATAACCCACCTGTGCGCCGCTCCAAATGAAAGCGCAGTGATAATTGATGCATATGAATAAAGGTTTGATAGGCAAGTTTACGCACCGCATGCTGACCAACGGCGGCAAAAAGCGCATCACGCAATTGATTTAAACCTGCTTGAATGATGCGGGCAACATTATAGGCAGCAACCAACATTAATGGCGTAACAAGTGCTGGCATCACCCAGTTAGGCGCAACAAAGCTGCCACCTAAGGCTTCGGTTGCATATTTGAAAAAATATGGCACCAAAATAAGCACAAGTTTTGAGGCTACAAGATAAAACAATGCCCATAAAACCCGGCGTTTTAACTTCGGCTGATCTGATGGCCACATATAAGGCCAAAGATTATAAAGCGTTTTAAAAGTTGCGCCAGAATCAGCCGAAACCGTCTTACTGCCGTTATTTTTTCCGGCCGAACTATCACTCATTTTTAAATCTTTTTCTAATGCTTGTGCAAAATTGGTTTATTGCTTTGATGGCAATGCTAATCTTTGCCCGGCTTGAACATTGTGGGGATTTTCCAACACATGTCGGTTCAATTGATATATTTTATCAGCAAAATTATAATCACCATAGAGGCGTTGTGCGATCTGGGAAAGCGTTTCACCTGGGCGAACTACCACGGTTTCAACCGGCTTATTGGCAATATAATATTGTTCATTACTTTTATTTAAATTGGAGATTGTAAAAGGCAAAGTAACATTTGCAAATATTTGCCCCTTTTCATCTAATAATTGCGCCTTTAAAGCATAATCACCTTCTGCAAGCCTGTTGGTGCGCTCGATACAAAAACGCCCCGTTTCTTTAATAAACTCAGAACCTAATATAAGATCAAGATTATGGATTGCAACCCGCCGATTTGCCGGCGCATGACCACAGACGATAAAGTGCCCATTTTCGTAAGCAATATATTCAACCAAAAAGCCAACCTGCTCGGAAGCGCCGTCATCACCAGATACATTACTTAACGGATAGACAATTCTCTGTGTGCCATTTGGTTCATCAATAATGGCGGTTATCGGAGCGTTGCGATCATTATTGATCGTAAGAATTAAAGTTTGAGTGGACGTTGCAGATTGACCATTTTTATCAGTTGAACGCAAAACACAGCGGTATTCGCCGGTTCCCGGTTTTTTTATAAGGCCAATTTCAAAATTACCTTTTTCCTCAGCTCTCGACTGCCCTAATAATTTGGCACCACATACAAGATCAATCTCACTCAAAGGATCAGCTTTACCAGCAATAATAATCCTACCACGCGCATCAACCAAGAAAGAACCAAAAACGGGTGCTGTAACCAATGTTGGAAATGCAACGATAGGTTGGGCAACAGCAAAATGCATGTGCCTGGCAGATACTGATAACAAAAAGCTTAGTAGCGATATTATAAAAGCTCTAGCGAAAAATTTAACATCTATTATTTGCAAAGGGTTCTCTTGATAGCTATTATTTAAACGCTCCGATTTGAAGCATTATCCAAAATAGCACAAATATACCTTGAAGGCACCCGCTTCAAGAAAAATGCTCGAATAAATTGAGGATTACTATCGTTTATTGGTAAAAACTCAAAAGCTAATAAAATACAGTCGATTTTGCCGCATTTGTAAATCTAAGAAAATATCCTTATTATAAGGACCAGACCTTATTATAAATGAAAGACATTTAATTTTAATGAAGCTATGCTCTTGGTTTAAGTTTAGATCACTTCAATCATTGAGGTAAATTTTAGCGTTAAAAAAGCAGACTATAGAATAAAGCAAAACTAATATCACTTAATCCGGAAAAGGAATAAAACATGCCAAAAATTGATTATATTTGTGTTTATTGTGGTTCTAGCGCGGGCGAAAATCCTATCTATATCAAAGCTGCTGAAATTTTTGGCGAAGCCTTAGCTAAGGCGAATATTGGTCTTGTTTATGGCGGTGGTAGTCGTGGCATAATGGGGGCTGTTGCCCAAAGTGTAAAAGCTCATGGTGGCAATGTCATTGGTATTATTCCAGAGTTTTTATTAAGTAAAGAGGCACCCGATGCAGCAGTCTTAGACCTTGATGAGTTAATCATTGTTGATACTATGCATCGGCGCAAAACATTAATGTTTGAAAAAGCGGATGCTTTTGTTACCTTTCCAGGTGGCATAGGCACTTTGGAAGAAATAATTGAAATGATGACATGGGCGCAATTGGGGCATCATAATAAGCCAATGGTTTTTGCCAATATTAATGATTACTGGAACCCCTTAGCAGACCTTTTGCGCCACATGGCCGACGAAGGGTTCTTTCATAGCGCCAGTAAAGTTAAACCGCTTTTTATAAATAATGTTGACGATATTATTCCATTAATAAATAATATTTCTTAAATTGCCGCCTTTTAAATTAATGGCGCGGCTCTAAATAATATTTGTGAATTAGAAAATTAAAAAGAGACGCGTCATGCACGATTACTTTGCAAACTATTCCGATGTTACTTTGAAATTAATTGTCGGGCTTGCGGTATTTTTGTTGGTATTGCGCACAACTGGGCGTGGCAGCCTTAGCCAAATGACACCGATTGACCTTGTAAGCAACTTTGTTATGGGTGGCATTATAGGTGGCGTTATTTACAATCCTGCGACTGGAATTCTGCATTTTTTAGGAGTTTTGTTTATTTGGGAAGCATTGGTGATTTTAGTTAATTATTCTCGTAAACATTTCCCGCTTATTCGCGATATTGTTGCAGGTGGTGATTTACCACTAGTTATTGATGGCAAATACCAAATTAAAAATTTCAAACGCATCGGCTTAGATGTAAATGATTTTGTAACTATGCTGCGCATTAAAGGTGCAGCACCCCATGAAGTTGCTTTTGCCAATTTTGAATCGAATGGCTCATTATCGGTTATCAAAAAAGAAGAAGATCGCGTATCCGTTATTTTAATTAAAAATGGTGAAATTATCAAAGATAATCTTGAGCTTGCTCATAAAACTGAACAATGGGTCCAAGACCAAGTCAAAAAACAAAAAGTCGATCTTGAAAATATTTATCTGGCTGAATGGTTTGAGGAAAAAACACCCACAGGCAGAGAAAGGAATGGTTTATTCATTGTTCCTATACCCAAAGATAGTGACTAAATTACCCAAAAATTGCTTCGTTTTTACCGAATAAATAATTTATTTTCATCAATAGTTCTACTACGACTCAATCCTCACGCATCCCACCCATGCATTTGGATTGATTACAAAACCCTGTGCCACATATTCTCAAGTGTTCCGATCGGATCGGTTAAGATTTCTTGGGCGGTAAGTGAATTATAATTCTGTATCTGCTCTAGTAAAGACCAGCCTCTACGTCTTCCCATTGGCCTTGGAAGCAAATTGGGGTTGCCGGCCTATACCTCGTCATGTGATATTTAAAGGCTAAATTGCCGCGTATGGGTGGTGGATAAAGGCCACGAATATCATAGCCCTAATCCGCATACCAGATTTTATGTGCCGCGTATCATTTCGGTGTTGCGCTATCTAAACAAGCTTGAATATCTAACACTAAACATCTTGCAGCATGCTAAGAAGGTGGTTGACGATGTAGAACAATTCACCATCTGCTGTTTATTTTACAATTGCAAGGAATGTTTCCAGCTTAAAATGCTATTTGATGGCTTTACCTTAGTTAACCTCACTACTTGCCTTTAGCGATGCTTTTGATGATATTGAGGCGTTCAGCTCTATCAGACTATGAAGCACGTCGGCTTTTATCAACATAAGAATAAAAAACTAGCTCTACACTATTACCTCTAAGCTTTAAAAGAGCATAGCCCCTGAGGCGAATATTGACATATTATTTTAATTAAAATTTAGGTATTGTTATAGATTTTTATTAATAATATTAGTTAATTAATATTATTAACAATTGTAAAGAAATATATTTCCAATTGTTATTCGTCATTAATCTCAATTGGTAAATCAATCGAAAACCAATAGCCTTCATGATGAAATAATAAAATTTTATTTTCATCTGGAACAATAAAAGCTTCATCACAAGAAAAAAAAGAATATTTATATTTATTAGAAAAATTACGAATAAAATATTCAACGTCTTTAGAGTCCATTGAAAATAATATTTTCTTAAAAGAACATATATCATCCTGGTATATAAAAATTTGACCCTTAAGATATTTTTTTAAGTTAACAATAGATAAAACCTCGTCAATATCAAATACTTGTTTTTGCGTTTCTGGTAACTCAGAAATCATTTTTGCGTTTTTGATTGATAATCTAGTAAGAACTCCAAGGAGATCAAAAATATTAAACCCTGTAAGTTTTTTAATATAATCTTCTAAATTAGACCACTTTTCAATTTTATAATAAGAATTATCCATAAAAACTCCATATTCAAAAAGTTTATTTATAGTTTTTTCAAAAGTCAGGATTTGGTTTGTAAATATGCCAATTGTTTATAAAATATTTATCTGTAGGCTTATTTATCAACTATAAAAGGCCCAATCTTAACATGTGGTTCCTCGCTTGTATTGCTATGACCATTGAGATTAAACTCTTTTTTTGTTTTATCTTTGCTCCCCCACTAATCAAGTTTTAAATTGCAAAAATTAACTAAGCATCCATCTGCATGATGTTCTACAAATATTAGTAGAAATTTATAGTAATCTACCATTCAAAAAAACACAGCCATTTCTATATAAAACTCATTTGGCAATCATAAAGCTGAAATTATAAAAAATAGGAACAACATATTAACATTAAAGATAAAAAAAGCGCCCAAAAGGACGCTTTTAAAAGGCAAAAAACATCAAAAATTAATCTTTAAAACGCCGAATAACCAATGACGCATTGGTACCGCCAAAACCAAAAGAGTTAGTAAGGACTGTATCAATTTTACGTTCTCTTGCCTTATGCGGCACAAGGTCAATTTTGGTTTCAACCGATGGGTTATCAAGATTTAATGTGGGCGGCGCGATATTATCACGAATAGCTAATGTACAGAAAATAGCTTCAGCAGCACCCGCAGCACCTAGCAAGTGGCCAATAGACGATTTGGTTGATGACATTGACACTTTATCAGCAGCATCGCCCATAATGCGCTCAACAGCTGCAAGCTCAATTGTATCTGCCATAGTTGAAGTACCATGAGCATTAATATAATCGATATCGGATGGCTCAATACCTGCACGTTTAATCGCTGAACGCATGCAGCGTTCTGCCCCCTCGCCTGTTTCGCTTGGTGCAGTAATATGATGAGCATCGCCGCTCAAACCATAACCTACCACTTCAGCATAAATTTTGGCACCACGTTTTTGGGCGTGTTCTAGTTCTTCAAGAACGAGAATAGCTGACCCCTCACCCATTACAAAACCATCACGATCCTTGTCATAAGGGCGTGACGCACGCGTTGGATCATTATTATAGCTAGTTGATAGCGCCTTACAGGCAGCAAAACCAGCAAGCGAGATGCGATTAACTGGCGATTCTGTACCACCCGCTACCATCACATCAGCATCCCCTAGCGCAATCAAACGAGCAGCATCACCAATAGCATGAGAGCCGGTTGAACAAGCGGTTACGACTGAATGATTTGGCCCACGTAATTTATGCTTGATAGAAACATAACCGGACGCGAGATTAATGATACGCCCTGGAATAAAAAATGGGGAAATACGTCTTGGACCGCGATCGCGAAGTGTATAACCTGCTTCGACTATGCCTTCAACGCCGCCAATACCTGCACCAATCATTACGCCGGTTGCAATTTGATCCTCATCGCTTTCTGGATGCCAATTAGCATCTTCTAGCGCTTCGGTTGCGGCCGATACCGCATAAACAATAAATGGATCAACCTTACGTTGTTCCTTTTGTTCCATAAATAAGTCAGGATTATATGTGCCGTTTGTGCCATCACCTAAAGGAATACGGCAAGCAATCTGACATGGCAAATCATCGACCTCAAATTCGCTGACACGACGGGCGCCACTATCCCCATTTATCAATCTCGTCCAACTATGCTCTACATTGCCGGCAAGCGGAGAAACCAGCCCTAGGCCGGTAATGACAACACGCCTCATCATCACATCCTGATCTAACATTCTTTAATTAGAATTTTTTTCAATTTAAATCACAAATTCTCAGACTTTTGAGCATTTGGTATTTATTTTGGGGTATTCATTTTTGTATTCATTCGCCTTTATAGCAACGAATTAACACACTATAAATGAAAGAAAAGCACCTTATAAAAGGCGCTTTTTTTCTAAATTTATCAAAACAGCAAAATGCTATTTTTGACGAAAATTACGCCAAAGCCTTGTCGATGAACTTAACTGCATCACCAACGGTTAGGATGGTTTCTGCTGCATCATCAGGAATTTCAACGCCGAACTCTTCTTCAAATGCCATAACAAGCTCGACTGTATCAAGGCTGTCTGCACCGAGATCATCAATGAAGCTTGCGCCTTCTGTTACCTTGTCAGCTTCTACTCCAAGATGTTCTTCAACAATCTTTTTTACGCGTTCTGCTGTATCACTCATGTCGGAACCTCGACCTCAGTTGTCCCAGCCTTGAATGGCTTGGGGTATTCAAATAAAGCTAATAGGTGCAAATCAGCATTTTGCTGTTTCTTGCACCCTGTGGATATCCCTATTGGGATAAACAGCAGATATCTGCTGCTAGAAATAATCAAAATCATTTACCGAGTTAAAAAGCAAATTATTTTGATCGAAAAAGATAGATCACTTTAAAAAATGATCGACCTCTGATTATCTAAATAGATGCGATAGACCAATTATTAAAAAAATTCAATCGCCATCATCAATAGTTTAAAGCATTTACCATGCAAATAGCACATATAAACGCCCATTTTTTATTTTTTTCACAATTATTTCTAGAAAGCCAACCATTTTTCGCTCTAGAAACATTATAAATAAAATCATAAAAAAGTGATTCAACGGCACTTTTGCAACGACTTTTAAATCATCAATGCAAATTACCATGATAAAATCACTTATCAGATCATTGCCATACCACCATTAACATGAATGGTTTGCCCCGTTACATAGCTTGCTTCATCACTAGCAAGATAAACTGCAGCTTTTGCCACTTCTTGGGCTGATCCCATACGCTTCATAGGAATAGCGCTCATGATTGCATCTTTTTGCTTATCATTAAGCTTATCGGTCATGGCTGATTCAATAAAACCAGGAGCAATGCAGTTAACGGTTACGTTACGGCTAGCAATTTCTTGCGCCAATGATTTTGAAAAACCAATGATACCGGCCTTGGTTGCGCAATAATTGGCTTGGCCAGGATTACCAGTAACCCCAACCACTGATGTAATATTGATAATACGGCCAAAGCGACGGCGCATCATTGGATGGGTTAACTCTTTGGTCAAGTTAAACACTGCGGTAAGATTAACGGCAAGAACTGTATCCCAATCTTCATCACTCATGCGAACAAAAAGGCCATCACGGGTAATGCCAGCATTATTGACGAGGATATCAACGCCGCCCATTTCTTCTTCAACACGCGCACCAAGTGCTTTTACTGCTTCACGATCGGATAAATTGGCAGGAAAGACAAAAACGCGTTCACCAAGCTCAACTGCTAATTCATCCAATTTTTCTTTGCGTGTGCCATGAAGACCAACAATCGCACCCTGCGCATGTAAATTACGCGCAATAGCTTCACCAATACCGCCAGTTGCGCCGGTTACAAGCGCCTTGCGCCCATTAAGTTCAAACATATCTGATCCTCACTGATCATTTTCAAGTCTTTATCATCATGAATTTAGAAATCATAATGACTATATCAAGAAGCCATTACTTTAGAATGAGCCTCTGTCAAAAGGAATTTTAAAACTAAACACCTAATTCTTTAAGTGCTTCTTCGATTTCTGCACCCGTATTTACTGGACGGCCAGTAATATCCTTATTAATACGTCGGGCAAGCCCAGTTAGCACTTTGCCGGTCCCCACTTCATAAAGGGTATCAACATCATTATTGCCAAACCACTCAATAGTTTCACGCCAACGCACTTGACCAGTAACTTGGGCAACCAATAAATCGGCAATCAGTTTTTCATCGCGCACAGGTTCTGCCGTAACATTGGCAACCAAAGCAATAACCGGTTGGTGTTTTTTAACTTCAGCCAAAGCTTCAGCCATAGCATCGCCGGCAGGCTGCATGAGCACTGAATGGAACGGCGCGGATACAGGTAACATAAGCGCCCGTTTTGCGCCTTTTTCACTTGCCAAGCTTGCGGCTTTTTCAACGGCTGCCAAAACACCCGAAATTACTAATTGGCCGCCGCCATTATCATTGGCTATCTGGCAAGCACCAAGACTTGACGCTTCTGCGCAAATTGCATTTACATCACTAGCTTCAAGCCCGATAATTGCCGCCATACCACCTTGACCAACTGGAACCGCTTTTTGCATAGCATTACCACGAATACGCAAAAGCCGCGCCGTATCGGCTAAAGAAAACATGCCTGCGGCACAAAGGGCTGAATATTCGCCCAAAGAGTGACCTGCAACATATTGCACTTTTTGAGGCAAATTTAATCCAAGCGACTGCATTACTTTAATAATAGCCATAGAAACAGCCATTAAAGCAGGTTGAGCATTAGCGGTTAAAGTTAAAACATCTTCGGGGCCTTCAAACATGGTGCTTGATAGCTTTTCGCCCAAAGCTTCGTCAACTTCTTCAAAAACTTGTCTAGCAACAGAAAACTGCTCTGCTAATGCCTTACCCATGCCTACAGACTGGCTGCCTTGCCCTGGAAATGTAAATGCAATTGCCATAAGGATTTGCCTCTTTATTAATATTATACTTATTTTTTGCTAATCATATAGCAAACAATATGATTAGCTACCCCCATGAATTAGGGTAGCTAAAGCTAATTAAACTGTTTTAGCGATGAGTTCTTTAACTGCAGCAATGGCATCATCAGCCTTATCAGCATCTGGACCACCAGCCTGGGCCATATCAGGACGACCACCGCCACCTTTACCGCCGAGCACTTCTGTTGCCACGCGCACAAGATCAACTGCACTTAGTTTATCGGTTAAATCATCGGTGACACCAATAACGATACTTGCCTTACCGTCTTCGCCTTTGCCGATAAACACCACAACGCCAGAACCAATTTGCCCCTTACCGCTATCAGCAAGCGGCTTTAAATCACGCGGTGAAACGCCAGTGACAACGCGCCCCATAAAACCAATGCCGTTAACTTTTTCAAGCGGTTCATCACCACCATTATTAGAGCCACCGCCAAGCGCCAATTGGCGACGCGCATCGCTTAATTCTTTTTCAAGTTTGCGGCGTTCTTCGCTCAGCAAGCGAACGCGCTCAACCACATCATTAACGCTCGTTTTCATCAATCCTGCAAGATCATGCAAACGCTCATCTTGATTTTTGAGATATTGACGAGCCCCATCAGCAGTCAGCGCTTCAAGACGACGCACACCCGCAGCAACAGCACTTTCCGACAAGATGCGAATAAGACCTATATCGCCGGTGCGACGTACATGCGTACCACCACAAAGCTCAATCGACCAAGGGCGATTACGAACGCCATTGCCAGCTTCGGCTTCACCCATGGAGACAACACGTACCTCTTCACCGTATTTTTCACCAAATAGTGCCATCGCACCCTCGGCAATCGCATCATCAACCGCCATAAGCCGTGTTGTGACTGCCGCATTTTGCAAGACAATACGATTAGCAATATCTTCAATCTCATCAAGTTCTTCACGTGAGATTGGCTTAGGATGAGAAAAGTCAAAACGCAAACGATCTGGCGATACTAGCGAGCCTTTTTGCGCAACATGGGTACCAAGAACCTGACGCAAAGCTTCATGTAGTAAGTGGGTTGCCGAATGGTTAGCCCGAATTCTACTGCGACGTTGATGATCTACGGTTAATTCAGCCGCTTCACCAACTTTAATTGTACCACTGCGCACTTTACCAATATGAACAAAGACGCCCTCGCCTTTTTTCTGAGTATCGATGACATCAAAGATAAAATCATCGCCAATGATTGTACCGCTATCACCAACCTGACCACCTGATTCGCCATAGAACGAGGTTTGATTGACGACCAACTGACATTCATCGCCGCTAGCGACACTATCAACCATGACACCATCTTTAACCAAGGCGGTAATAACTGCTTCAAGCTTTTCAGTATCATAACCCAAAAACTCGGTTGAGCCAACCTTATCGCGTACTGCAAACCAAACGGTTTCAGTTGCAGCTTCTCCAGAACCAGACCAATGGGCACGGGCTTCTGCTTTTTGACGCGCCATTGCGGCATCAAAACCATCCGTATCAACCGAGATATCACGGCGGCGCAATGCATCTTGGGTTAAATCGAGCGGGAAACCATAAGTATCATATAGTTTGAATGCAACCTCACCATCAAGCTTACCGCCAGCAGTTAAATCAGCACTTGCCTCATTTAACAAGCCAAGGCCACGTTCCAAGGTTTTACGAAAACGCGTTTCTTCCAGTTTCAAGGTTTCTGATATTAAGGATTCAGCTCGCAACAATTCAGGATAGGCCTGCCCCATTTCACGCGTTAGCACTGGCAATAGCTTAAACAATAACGGATCTTTAGAACCTAATAATTGCGCATGGCGCATAGCGCGGCGCATGATGCGGCGAAGAACATAGCCACGCCCTTCATTTGATGGCAATACACCATCAGCAATCAAAAATGCGGATGAGCGCAAATGATCGGCAATAACTCGGTGACTTGCGGTGAATTCGCCTGCAGCTTTAACGCCAGTAGCTTCTTCTGAAGCTCTAATTAATGTGCGGAAAAGATCAATGTCATAATTATCATGCACGCCTTGCAATACAGCAGCAACACGCTCAAGCCCCATGCCTGTATCAATAGATGGGCGCGGCAAATCCTTGCGTTCATCAAGGCTTACTTGCTCATATTGCATGAACACAAGATTCCAAATCTCGATAAAGCGGTCACCATCTTCATCTGCGCTACCAGGAGGGCCGCCCCAGATCTTATCGCCATGATCGTAGAAAATTTCCGAACAAGGACCGCAAGGCCCTGTATCACCCATTGCCCAAAAATTATCATTGGTGGCAATGCGAATAATCCGATCATCGGTAAGGCCAGCAATTTTCTTCCAAAAATTGGCAGCATCCTCATCGGTATGATAAACGGTTACCAATAATTTATCTTTTGCCAAACCAAATTCTTTGGTTAGCAAATTCCATGCAAAGCTAATGGCTTCTTCTTTGAAATAATCACCAAAGGAAAAATTGCCTAGCATTTCAAAAAATGTATGATGGCGAGCGGTATAACCAACATTATCAAGATCATTATGCTTACCACCAGCGCGAACACATTTTTGTGCTGTTGTCGCACGATTATAGGGGCGCGTCTCAAGGCCGGTAAAAACATTTTTAAACTGCACCATACCGGCATTGGTAAACATCAATGTTGGATCATTACGCGGCACCAATGGGCTAGATGAAACTATCTCATGCCCATTGCGATGAAAAAAATCCAAAAATGTTGATCTTATCTCATTAACGCTATTCATAAATCCACCTTGCTGTTACGCACTTTCCCATCATAATCGGGCACATATAATTGTTCGGTTTATAACAATAATGCCATAATATAAAAGAGCTAAGTTATATTTTTTATATTTTTCAACCAAATGACAACGAAAAAGCATAAAAAATACGCCTTTCCTTTGGTAAAACACATAAAATCACACGTCATTTGACCTAAAAACTACAGCTAACAATCAAAAGGCAGCCATAAGCTGCCTTTTTTAATAAATCCCCCACCACTTGAGCTATCAAGCCCCTAAAGCTTGGGAAGGGCTTCAACAAAGCTCACAGTCTGCCCAAGAGACGGCGCTACAATTTCGCCCTCCCACATAACACGATTACCACGAATAACCGTACCGACTGGCCAACCTGTTACTTGTTCACCATCATAAGGTGTCCAGCCAGCGCGTGAACCAACTTGTTCATTGCGAATGGTTTCTTTGCGTTTTAAATCCACAATTGTTAAATCACAATCATAACCAACGGCAATGCGCCCCTTTTGGGAAATGCCAAAAATACGCGCTGGCCCATGCGATGTCATATCAACAAGACGTTCTAGCGACAAACGCCCCTTATTCACATGATCAAGCATCAATGGCATAATGGTTTGCACACCAGTCATACCCGATGGTGACTGTGGATAAGGTTTATTCTTTTCTTCCAACAAATGCGGCGCATGATCAGAACCAATCACATCAATAATGCTTTGTTGCAAGCCATACCATAATTTTTCACGATGGCGCTTTTCACGCACTGGTGGGTTCATCTGAATGAGCGTACCAAGCCTTGCATAATCATCAGCCGATAAAGTCAAATGGTGCGGCGTTACCTCTAGGGTTGCAACATCTTTATGGTCTTGCAAAAAATCAATCTCTTCTGCGGTGGAAATATGCAACACATGAATACGTGTACCAGTCTCATGGGCAATACGCACCAAACGTTGTGTGCATTGTAATGCTGCAATCTCATCACGCCAAATAGGATGAGAAGATGGATCACCCTCAACACGCAAATCTTTGCGTGCATTAAGCCGAGCTTCATCTTCTGAATGGAACGCCGCACGACGACGCGTATTTTTTAAAATAGAACGCACACCCTCATCATCATCGACCAAAAGATCACCGGTAGAAGACCCCATAAAAACCTTAATGCCAGCCGCACCGGGCAAACGTTCTAATTCTGCTACTTCATGGGCGTTTTCGCGCGTGCCGCCTACCCAAAAAGCAAAATCACAATGCATGCGATTTGTTGCCCTTTTCACCTTATCAGCAAGGGCAGCTTCAGTAGTGGTTAACGGCTTAGTGTTTGGCATTTCAAAAACGGCTGTCACACCGCCAAGCACCGCTGAGCGAGATCCTGTTTCCAAGTCCTCCTTATGCTCAAGCCCTGGCTCACGAAAATGCACCTGACTATCAATGACACCGGGTAAAATATGCAAGCCTGTGCAATCAATCACTTCATGAGCACTATTTTCCGACAAGGAACCTATTTGCGCTATTTTGCTACCGATGACACCAATATCACGAATGGCAATGCCATCATGGTTTACAACAGTTGCATTTTTGAAAATTTTATCAAATGTGCGGGACATCACGTTTGCTCCTTGCAGGTTGGCCTTACCCGAATTACGTATTTAATAAAGGAAAGGCAAGGATTATGACAGAGAATCATCCACTAGCAACAGTTTGTGATCGTATATTGATAAAAATTGATGGCGAGGATAGCCAGCATTTCTTGCATAACCTCATCACCACCGATGTTGAAAAGCTTGAAAATGATACAATGCTGCCTGGCGCTTTATTAACACCACAAGGAAAAATTGCCTTTGATTTTCTAATCGGTAAAAAAGGCGAATCGTTTTTTATTGACATTGATAGTGAAATTGCACCGCAATTTATCAAACGCCTATCAATGTATAAATTACGCTCAAAAGTCAATTTAACCCAAGAAAATCAATATATTGTTGAAATATTCAACCAAGAAAACACTGATACTTCAGTTGAAGAATTAAAAAAAGAAAATAATTTACTGTTTTTTAACGATAAAAGATTCTTGCTAAACCAAAACATAATCCGCAACTATAAACTTAACAATAATCAGCAATGCCTTGATAAGAATATTAAAAATTATATATCCTTAAGAATAGCAAATGCTGTGGCGGAAAGCAGCAAGGATTATCAACTCAATGATGCCTTCCCCCATGATGTAAACCTTGACCAGCTTAGCGGAGTTTCCTTTAAAAAGGGTTGCTATATTGGACAAGAAGTGGTGTCTCGCATGCATCATCGCAAAACAGCGCGGCGGCGTATCTTAATTGCCAAAAGTAGCTCACCCCTTCCCCAATCGGGCACCACCATTGAAGCCGACGGCAAACCAGTTGGTACAATTGGAAGCGTTAATGGTGTTGATGGCTTAGCTATGGTGCGCATTGACCGCGTAAAACAAGCAATAGATAAAGCTATCCCCCTAACCGCCAATGGCATTGAAATTACTCTTGAAATTCCATCAATGGTGAATTTTACTTTTCCAGAAAATCTCGACAAAGGTGACTAAAAGATAAATTGGCTAAAATGATAAGTTGACCAACAAAACAAAGAAAGCGGATTAAATATTAAAATATTGGGTGTAAAACTTTTGAATGGATTGAAATTTGTTCACCATTTGTTTTAATTTAAGCCCTATGCTAAGTTTAATATTCTAAGCTCTTATCATGCAATTCAAAGGTTAGACTCTATGGCCAAAGCCGATAATATTGATGGACAACCACGCGCTTGGCAAAGAATGCTTTCCGGCAGACGGTTAGATCTCCTTGATCCATCACCCCTTGATGTCGAAATTATTGACATTGCCCACGGACTTGCCCGCGTTGCCCGTTGGAATGGACAAACACGCGGCGAATATGCTTATTCAGTGGCGCAGCATTCTATGTTGGTTGAACAAATTTTTGTAAGGCTGTTTCCTGATTCTACTCCGACCGAACGTATATTAGCACTACTACATGATGCGCCAGAATATGTTATTGGTGATATGATATCACCATTTAAAGCAGTACTTGGCGGCCAATATGAACTCGTGGAAGATCGCTTGGAAAAGGCCATTAATATTCGTTTTTCTTTACCGGTAAAGCCGTTAAAAAAACTAAAGAAAAACATAAAAAAAGCCGATCGTATTGCCGCTTTTTTTGAAGCAACAAAACTTGCCGGCTTTTCATTGGCTGAGGCCGAGCGCTATTTTAGTAAGCCACAAAATGTTAATCCGGATGGATTAGACCTTATTCCACGCGCAACCCAGCATGTCGAAGGCGGTTTTCTTTCACGCTTCAATGAGCTTGAACAATTACGAGCAAAGCCACCCTTGCCTTAGGGTCAGGACCTATTAATTTAAATGAAATGGCACAATAAACAGCAAAAATATACATTTTTGATATAAAGGGGAGGAAAGCGAAAAGTGGGTGGTATACCCAGTTAAGCTTTACGACGCAGTAGATTACAGCTGTTTTTGTATCCTTTCAGGATATGAGAAATTTTCGCGATAACTTTGTCGAAGCCCCTTGAAAATATTTATATTTCCTGCGGTTCTTCTCCTTGTTCTCACAAAAATTTCCTCATACCATTTCGTTCAAATTAATAGGTCCTGACCATAAGCAAAAGCATCAATAAAATTAAACTTGCTTAGTCATAATTTTAATAAGCTGAAAGAAGCTATTGCATGAATGATAATAATCCAAATAGCTTAGATGTTAACTTAACCAACACACTTATTATCACTCCGCTATCACGGCTAAAATCAGTGATTAAGCAGCATAAGCCAAGCCATATGATTACGCTGCTTAGCCCTAATGCTGTTATATTGCGCGATAAAACAATTGCACCAGAAAACCATCACGTACTTTTCTTTAATGATATTAATGAACCGCGCCCTAATTTAATTGCACCGCAAATGCAAGATGTCGTAGCGATCATTGATGCGGCTAGAAATTGGCATTTAGCGCAAGGCACATATCTAGGCGCAGCTTTATCTCCCCTTCTTATCCATTGCCAAATGGGTATATCACGCTCAACCGCTGCCGCCTATATTATCGCTTGCGCACTGAATGAAAGCATAGACGAAGAGTCCCTTGCAATTAGCTTGCGACAATTATCACCGTCCGCAACTCCTAATGCGCGATTGATTGCTTTAGCTGATGAATATCTAAATCGCAAAGACAAGATGGTAAGCGCGATCAAGCGCATTGGTCGCGGTGCAGATGCAAGTGAGGGCGCCCCCTTCATATTGCCAATTAAGATTTAATTCCATCTATCTTTTTAAATAGAATGTTTTTGATAGCCCCGTACTAATAAAATCATCGGCCGCGTTTAACAACAAGTGCATAATCTTAAAAAATAATTTCTCAAAAACGTTAAGAAAGCCTGTACGTGAGGGGATGTACAGGCTTTCTGCTTCTATAAAAAAATTGGTGAGGGTTATAGAAACAACTCATAAAATACGATTATGACATTATCAATGTTAGAATTGGTATTTAATTTTAATACCGCCACCACCACCTTGCCGCTGACCAACATAGCCTTGAGCATTAACATTAATGTTAAAATATTGATTAGTAGCTATTGGTTGGAAGTTGAAGCCAGCTTCAAATATGCCTGTACTTCCTTGCAATGATGGCTTGTCGAGATTGAACTCATAAGCTCTAGCTGCAATCTCACCATCAAACTCATATTCATAAGCGGCACCAATATAAGGTTTGAACTGCTGATTATATGCATAAGCATAACGTCCACCTATTTGTAGGCGTGAACTTTGGGCGCTATCAAAGCGGAGCTTTTCATTGCTAATTGTGACTGTGTCGCCATCCATATGTACCCATAAATAGCGACTATAGACATCAAGTGATTGTTTTTCATCAAAGTTAAAGACATAACCACCAGCAAGATGACCACCATAATAGCGGCTTTTACTATCATAGGAACCATGATAATCACCCTCTATCCGGTCAATCATATTATTGCCAACATCAAACCTACTGCTGGCACGCCCTGCACGTATTGATGCTTCAAGATAAACGCCTTCAGCTTGATCAACGGCTAAATTGCTTACCCGTCCAAGACCAGTATTTGCAAAGTCTATGCGTCCAAAAAGTCCGCCACCTTTATAATCGGTAGATCCATCGCCATGAACAGAAGCAAAATTGGTAAAGCTATTATAGGTATCATAGGTACCGCGGCCATATTCAAAGAAGGCACCGACTGTTGCTTTATGTCCGACGCTAAAATCAAAACCTGTTGCAATACCAAGTGCCATGTTAAAGCCCTTAATATCGACATGGCTACCAGTATTATAACGCTGTGATGAGCCATTGGCGATCATGAAAGGAATAAAGGCTGGTCGGTTAACATCATCATCATTGGCGCGCACCATAATGCGTATATTATCAATACCTGCTGTTGAAATTAGATCATTTGCCTGATTAAGAAAGCCAAGAGCCGCTGCCCGCCCTTCTGAATAAGATTTAGACTGTGGGTTGACTTGAGCCGCTGAACCAGTGTCTGGATCAGGAGCAACAGGTGTGGGCCGTATCGCAGGATCTACTGGTGTAGGTGTAGGTTCTGGTGTAGGTGTGGGTTCTGGTGTAGGTTCTGGTGTAGGGGGTGTCGTATCCGCTTTTTGGCCAATAGTCAGTACAAATGCTTGATCGCTGCCATTTGGTTTTTGTGACAAGGTTGCTTCATAGATGATAAATTGACCCTGTTTGATTGTATAAGGGCTAGCTGACCATGTACCAGTTGTTTTAGTGATAAAAGTAATTTCATCGCCGTTTTTAAGACGGTTGCCGCTGGCGTTCATATCCGCAACGGTATGTTTAGTATCGGTTAAGTCAACAGCTGTACCACCAGTCGCAATTGACACAAGTGTGTCGCCATTGACTACGTCACTTGGCAGTGTCCAGTTATAATTTTCAAAATTATAAATACCTGATACAGTACCACGATAGCCAACAAGATTGAGCGTATTACCAGAAAACACATCAGCAATACTTATAGTATTGTCGCCATTCAAGCTATAACCACCATAGATAGAACCATATTTGGTAACCTTGCCAGCACTGTCACGTTCGCCAATCGTGATGTCCCCACCTTCCAGTGTAACAATGTTGCCTGTAGCCGAACCACCAACGCCATCAACTGCGTCAATAAGAGTTCCTTTAGCCCCTCCATGGCTATAACCTCCGTAGATATCGCCCCAGATTAACGAAGTTCCAGAAACACTGACCTCGTTGCGGTTAACATCGCCGCCATTGCCGCCATCGCCAGTGCTAGTGTTATAGTCCAAGCCGCCAGCGCCGCCAATACTCAAACCACCATAAACCGCACCACCCCCCATACCGCCGCCGCCAGTACCAGTGCCGCCCTGCGATCCAGTCAAATGCACATCCGTTAATGTAACTGTATTGCCGCTAACATTGCCGCCAGTGCCGCCATAGCCGCCAGTGCCAATGCCATCGTTAGTGCCACCAGTGCCGCCAATGCTCAAACCACCATAAACCGAACCACCACCCATACCACCTACACCGCCGCCGCCGCCATTGCCGCCCTGAGATCCAGTCAAATGCACATCCGTTAATGTAACTGTATTGCCGCTAACAGCACCGCCAGTGCCGCCATTACCGCCAGTGCTGCCATTGCTGCCATTGCCGCCAGTGCTGCCATAGCCGCCAGCGCCGCCAATGCTCAAACCACCATAAACCGAACCTCCACCCATACCACCTACACCGCCGCCATAGCGAGTGCCAGAGCCAGTTCCGCCCTGCGATCCAGTCAAATGCACATCCGTTAATATAACTGTATTGCCGCTAACAGCACCACCAGAGCCACCAGTGCCGACAGTGGCAGGGGCATTGCCAAAGCTGCCAGTGCCGCCAATGCTTAAACCACCATAAACCGAACCACCACCCATACCACCTACACCGCCGCCATAGCCAATGCCAGAGCCAGAGCCCCCCTGCGATCCAGTCAAATGCACATCCGTTAATGTAACTGTATTGCCGCTAACAGCGCCGCCAGTGCCGCCAGTGCTATTGTCGCCAGTGCCAGTGCCATAGCCAAAGCCGCCAGCGCCGCCAATACTCAAACCACCATAAACCGAACCACCACCCATACCACCTACACCGCCGCCGCCATAGCGAATGCCAGTGCCGCCAGTGCCGCCCTGCGATCCAATCAAATGCACATCCGTTAATGTAACCGTATTGCTGCTAACAGTGCCGCCATTGCCGCCATTGCCGCCATCGCCCATGCCGTCCTCGCGATTGCCGCCAGCGCCGCCAATGCTCAAACCACCATAAACCGAACCACCACCCATACCACCTACATCGCCGCCAGTGCCGCTAGTAGTGCCATCTGGCGCTTTGTTGTCGGCGCCATCAATTCCGCCCCAATCATACTCGATGTTTTGCATGATGATTGTATTATTAACAATATCTTTACCGTCGCTCCCGTTTGTGTTTTGTTGATTTCCAGCTGTACCAACACTGACCCCACCATAGATAACGTAAGGAGCCACTGGATCAGAAAGATTTGCTTGCGTTCTCCACACCTGACGGCCACCAGTGGCTGTTAAATCTGCACCATCAGCTGGCTTAATTGTTATTATATTGCCTGTATAAATATTTTGGCCAAAAAGGCTTTTATAGGAACTGCTATTACCCGTTGGGTCTTGATGGAGTTTAGATGAAGCATCATCTGGACTACCAGTATAAACAATATTATTCTCTGCAACGGCTATTGATAAACCTACGGTTGCGATTACAGCTGTACTAACTGCTATAGTTAAGGCAAGGCGCGATGCCGAGCATTTTAAATTAAAGCATTTATCTAAACGAGCCATAATGGAATTTTTCTCTCTTTAAAAAATAATAATACCCGATATTACTGGTTATAAGCCTTATAAGTGCTGAACCTAAATATTGAGATAACTTAAAACGGTAATTTTATTAAAAGTAAATAACAAAGGTTACAATTTTCAGTGAAGTCCTTATAATATATGCTTTTTACATGCTTATATACCAAATATAGAAGATATAAACTAATTAGATCATTCTAATTTATCATTGAAACGGGCATATAATATTCTGTCTACTTGAAATATTTGAACCCATCCAAATTAATTCTACGCTAAAATTAGCTTTATTAAAATTTAGGACCTTGTCGCAAATTATAGTTCGCTTGGCCGTCTTGAATGATTAAATTTTACCACTTTGTGAAATTGGTCTTTTAAGCCGAGAATGATCGCTTTCAATGCCTTGTTGTAATATCTTGGTCGCATAATGAATATGCTTTTTAGAAAACACATTATCTCCAGTCAATGACTGCAAGGCACTAGGAAAAGCTTTTGCTTTATCTGTTCCAATTTTTGCCAAGGGGGGATTAAACTGCAAAGAGCCGATCATCTATGAAAGCCTTGCTAAAAAAGCGTATGGCCGCACCTTTATCCCTCGATGCTTTTGTCAAAAAATCAATGGAGACGCCGTGTTTATCATGAGCTAAGATAGAGATATTTCCGCAAATCTAACCCTTGGCCTTTAACCTTGATAGTGGTCTCATCAATACGAACTGAACCGCAATGAGCTTTTCTAAAATTCCGCAAACGTTTTTCTTGTTTGGCGCATATTTTAATATCCCTATAGCTTAAACAATAACGCAGATACTTGTTTTTAGCCTGAATAATGATCATTGCGTCAAAGTGCCGAACTATTAAAATTGCCTTTAAAATCATTCCTTGCACGATGAAATAATTTGTTCTTTAATCTTTCTAGCATCAATGGCTCCCTAAAACAGGAAAGCATAGTCTCAAGTTTTCATATTTTTTACGTTAACTGAGAATTACGAATAATATTTGCGACAAAGCCTTATTGTTACAGCAATAAAGGCGAAATTTGATAATTGTAACGAGAGGTAGAAAATGGCAAATTTGTTTGAAGTTCATGATGAAAGGACGGAAGAAAATTTCTCTGGCCCAATGGTTGAAATTACGGATAGTTCCAATCGAGATATTTACAAAAAAATATCCGCGCGTTTCAATCTTCGAGGATTTGAAGATTATTCAGATAAAATAGACGAGTATGAATGTAATTCTATACAGATTTATACTGAAAATATTTTAAAAAATAAGTTTAAATTTAACCCGAATTTCAGCCATATAAAAAATAAAGAAAAAATTGAATGTTTCACTATTGCTGGTGAAGGGAGTTTTGCCCCCGATTTCAATATGATTACAGAGTTTAACCAATTTCCAAATGTAAAAAGTTTTTTAGCAGGATTTAAGTTTGGAAAAAATATTACATCACTTTTTCCTTCACTTGAAGCGTTATGTATAATGGGTTGGCGGTTTAGTAAGTTTAAAACACTTGGTGATGCATGGCCTAATCTTCGGTATTTAGCGCTTACAGGTTTTAGTGATGATCTTGAAATTTTTGCAGGCCGCGATTTAAGACGTATTAACTTACAAGAATCTACTCAAGAAGATTTTGAAAAATTTTCATTATTTCCTAATCTAAAAGCTCTTGGATTTACCTTTCCAAGAGGTGAGGCAGATATTTCAGCACTTTCTGATATGAATTCACTGGAAGCACTCAATATTGAAGGTGGTAAGAAGCTTTTTGGTTGGAAAAATTTTTATAGTTCCACTTTAAAGCGTCTTTATGCGAATTATTGTCCATTAGATAATTTAAAAGAACATTTTCCAAATCTTGAAGATTATGCAATTAACTTTCGAATGGATGGGCCAAGGGTCAATCAGCAAAGAGGTGGTGATATGGGTAAACTGCAATTGTGTTGTACAGAAAAATAAATATTATAGTTTATAAATTATTATCAAGATTTAGAATAGCTTTGTCTTTTATTAAAAGGATGTTTTTTTCAAGCCTGCAAACTAATTTGCATAAACTTTATTTAAATATAGTCAATCATATATTGTTCAAACATCATATTAAAGCGGCTCATTGTAGCTTCCCACTTTGGGATAGGACATTGTACATTTTTGCAAGCTGCTATGATCGCGCGCATATCACTTTTACAGCATCAGCAGTTAAGAATGTCTTTTTCTTTTTGCTAGCAGGGCAAATGACATTAACTAAAGTTTTAAGCACCTGATTTTAATGGATATATCGACAGTAAACTGCAGTTATAAAGTTTCTTATAGATCCTTCTTGAGTTTTATTCTCAATTAATTCGCTAATACCAAGTTGTTGGCGAATTAATTAGCCAATTTTTGATTGACAATACATTGTCATTATGACAATATATTACCATGAATAAAAATTTAAATCCCATGAGTAGTTTTGCGATAAGCTTGTTTCGCGCCCACCAAGCCTTGATGGATTGTGGCGAGACAATTGCAAACAAGCATGATATGAGTGCGGCAAGATGGAAATTTCTTGGCGCGCTAGCATTAGCACAAGCACCATTAACCGTTCCGCAAATTGCACAAGATATGGGGCTTACCAGACAAGCAGTGCAACGCTTGGCCGATGAGATGAATGAGCTTTTATATGTAGAAGTTCATATAAACCCAATTCATAAGCGATCAAAACTTTATAGCCTAACCAGACTTGGTGAAGAATTATATAACCGCATCAATGATGATTGGTTAAAGATAGCAGAGCAATTACAAACAAAATTCAACCCACAAGAAGTGAGCCAAAGCATTAATAATTTGGATAAGTTTTGCAAGGCGCTTGAGGATTTAGCAAAATGAAATAATCGATTAGGGCTAATCGCAAACACTATTAATAAAAGTCTGATGTTTGCATGAATTAACAACTTAGCCAACGCGATAAATATATTGTTAAAATTCCGCTGAGTTAAAAATGACAGTCGCTTTATAAGCGTGCGAATAATATCGCATTGCTGCTTGTTAAGCTCGCCCTCAATATAGGATATTAAAAAATGAAGAAAATTGCCCTCTGCCATAGATTGGCGGCAATGATGAGTTGCGCCTTATTGCTAGCGTTTTGGCTTTCTACCATATTATCAGAAATTTTTGGCAGCCTAGCCTGCATTATTACCGTAAAATACTTAATCAGCTATGCTATTTTTCTGCTTATTATATGCTTTATGATGACAGCTATAACCGGTATGAAACTTTCAAAAAAATCAAATAATCCAATCATAAAAAAGAAGAAAATACGCATGCCATTTATAGCACTAAATGGCCTACTTATTTTAATACCATCTGCATTTTTCCTAAAAAATGCGGCCTTACATCAACAATTCAATACTGTTTTTTGGTTTGTACAAAGCATTGAGCTTATCTTCGGCGCAATCAATATTATTTTAGTATTCCAAAATATCAGCTTTGGCATAAAGTTAAAGAAACAACGCAGCTAAATAAAAAGCCCGGCTTTTTACCGGGCTTTTGTAATTTACGCTAAAACACGTGATGTCTTTTTAATATAAGCCTTCAAAGCGTTTTCATTATTTGGAAGCACCTCAAAATGCTCCTCGCGCTCCATCAAATCATCAAGCCAAATAGGTAATTGTGGTGTGACTGATGCCGCGGCTTCCACTGCTTCAGGGAATTTAGCAGGATGCGCCGTTGACAAAATCACCATTGGAACATTGGCATCGGCAAACTGGCGCGATACTTTAACCGCAGTTGCCGTATGAGGATCAGCAACATAATTATTGCTCTGGTAAATATCATGAATAAGGGTTGCTGTTTCCGGCATAGTGCTGCTACCAGCGGCAAAAAGCGCTGATATTGCCTGCATTTGCTTTTCTTCCAAGGTAAAAGCACCAGATTGCTTTAGCGAATCCATTTGCCGTTTAATAGCCGGTGCATCGCGGCCATTGCTTTCAAACAATAGGCGCTCAAAATTTGACGATACCTGAATATCCATAGATGGCGATGTGGTATGGATAATGCCTTTTGTCTCATAGACGCCCGTTTTTAGTGTGCGCGCTAATATATCATTATCATTGGTGGCAATGACCAATTTGGCAATTGGCAAGCCCATACGCGAGGCAACAAAGCCTGCGAAAATATCGCCAAAATTACCTGTGGGCACTGCAAAGGATACAGCACGATCTGGCGCACCAAGGGAAACAGCGGCTGAGAAATAATAAACAACCTGCGCCATAATGCGCGCCCAATTAATGGAATTAACACCAGAAATCGCTAATTCATCGCGGAATTTATGGTCGTTAAATAAAGCTTTTACCAAAGCCTGACAATCATCAAAATTGCCTTCAATCGCAAGAGCATGAACATTTGCAGCATTACTCGATGTCATTTGGCGTTGTTGTACAGGAGATACACGCCCTTTGGGGAAAAGAATGAAAATATCAGTACTTTCACGATTGGCAAAAGCTTCAATTGCCGCGCCGCCAGTATCGCCTGAAGTCGCGCCAATAATTGTGGCACGCTTGCCATTTTCGCCCAATATGTGATCCATCAACCGCGCAAGTAATTGCATTGCAACATCTTTAAATGCCAATGTTGGGCCGTGAAATAATTCTAAGATGAATTCATTGCTGGAAGTTTGCACTAAAGGGCAAGTTGCTGGGTGATGGAATGTTGCATAAGCTTGATCAACCATCATATCAAAAACACTGCGCTCAATCTCGCCTTCAACAAAAGGCCACAAAACTGCTTTGGCTATTGCTGAGTAAGATTTTCCGCGTAAAGCACGAATGGCACCTGGTGAAAATTGCGGATAGGTCTCTGGCACATAAAGGCCGCCATCATAAGCAAGCCCTGCCATAACCGCATCTTTAAACCCAAGAATGGGAGCCTCTCCCCGTGTGCTTATATATTTCATATTATTTAAAAGCTCCTGATATAATTTTCATCAAAGATATCAATTGGCTTGGTTCTAAAGCCAAGCCCCGTCAACTAAAACTCGGTTTAGCACAAATTTACCTTGTGCTTCCACACCCAATTATAAAAAAACACTATTGAAAATAATTTTTCATAAATATCAAGCGCAACAAGCGATCAAATTGCAACCATTAGACAAAAAAAGAGCTTAGTTTTACAAATGTATGATTATTTGCTGTTATTTTTGCCGAAGAATCGATAAAAACCTTGAAAAATGCCATAAATTGCATAAAAAGTTCATAGCGGCGTTTTGGCAGTGCTATAAAAGCCACCAAATAATAGTTTTTTTGGAAAGATAATTTTATGATAAAAGCAGGATTGTCACGTTTTGTTTCGAGCAGCGCTGTTATTTTAGCCGCTTGCACTTTTATAGGTGGCTGCACCTCTAATAAGGTTGCAAGTGAACCAACCATCACCGCAGAAGAATTACGTGCTTGGTGCCCTGCTGTCACTATGGATACCGACACTGCTTTTTATAATACCTATACACGCGGCGGCGATGGCAAACCAGACCAAGTAATTTATCAAGCAAATTTTGCTAATGTTACTCGTACTTGCCAATATCCAGCAGGACATATTTCTATGACTGTTGCTGCAGCAGGACGCATTGTACCAGGTCCCAAATTTGCAGGCGGTACTGTAACTATGCCAATTTTGGTAAAAGCAGTTGAAGGCAACCGCATTATCTATTCAAAAAAACATAGCTATTCTGTTCCAATTACGAGCCGTACCGAAGCAACGCAATTTATCTTCAAAGACGATCAAGTCTCGTTCCCAACACCACAAGGCAAAAATGTTAAGATATTTGTTAGCTTTGATGTTAAAGCGCCTGCACGCGCTGTAGTTGATACTTTTGGCTCGGTTGTGACTGAATAAGCCAATCCAAACCCAATAAGTGACAAAGCAGTCAAATGCGTTTCATTTGGCTGCTTTTGTTGCCTAAACGGAAGTAAATCAGCCTAAAAACTCAATTTTTCAATATTATCGTGGATAATAGGATTTATTCCATTTTTACGGTGAGCTAAACATGATAGCTTTACTGTTGCAACATTACCATAGATAATGAAATTATCTTTTTATACCAATATGATGATTGCATATTTATAGTGTGCGAATTATGGTGTGGGCAATCTCCAATCATTGCCCACACCACTGGACTATATGCGTCATGATCAAGCATCTTTTTTTAACTGGCCTTGCCAGTATTATCCTTTCATCAACTGCTTTTGCAGCGCCTGCAACATCAGCATCAACCGGTGATGCTGCAGTATCACAGGTCAAGATTCCTGCAGTTAATAGCTATAATGTCAATGAAAAATATCGCGCTCAAACCGTTGATTTTTCAGGCTATAAACCAGGCACTATTGTTATTGATCCTAAAAATTATTTTCTTTATTATGTTGAATCATCAACCAAAGCACGCCGCTATGGTATTGCGGTTGGCAAGCAAGGCCTTGAATTCCAAGGCTCTGCCAAGATTAAATTTAAGCGCGAATGGCCACGTTGGATCCCAACTAAGGATATGGTAAAGCGCAATCCAACGCATTATGGCAAATTTGCTAATGGCATGGATGGCGGCCCTGGTAATCCACTTGGTGCGCGCGCTCTTTATTTGTGGCAAGGTAATAAAGATACATATATCCGCATTCATGGTACAGTACAGCCTTGGACAATTGGCTCTTCTGCTTCAAATGGTTGTTTCCGCATGGTCAATGAAGATGTGCTTGATCTTTATGACCGCGTGGAACTTGGTAGCGAAGTCATCGTTTTATAAATTCCTGATGCAAAAACACTTTACTGCATTTAACAAAAAGCGGGTTTTTCTCGCTTTTTGTTTTTCAATTAAACATATTTGCACTCACTAAACCTATCACCATAAACTGCACAATCAAATTAAATTAACTTATAAAGTTGATAAGCAGCAAGCTTATTGCCACTAACTATAATTTTAACAAATAATAAAATACACAATGGCATTTTAGACCATTAAAAAAAACGCAGTTTATAAATGTTAAATTGTCTATTTTCCCCTAGCAGAATCATAAAAAAATCATTATCAAAATAATCCCATGGCGCGATATGTTTTCATTACTGGCGGCGTGGTTTCTTCCCTTGGAAAAGGCATAGCCGCAGCAGCATTGGCTGCACTCTTACAAGCACGCGGATACCGTGTACGGATCCGTAAGCTTGACCCTTATCTTAACGTAGATCCAGGCACGATGTCGCCTTACCAACACGGTGAGGTCTTTGTGACGGATGATGGTGCAGAGACCGATCTAGACCTTGGTCACTATGAGCGTTTTACGGGACGCTCCGCCAACAAACATGACAATATTACCACTGGTCGTATTTACCGTAATATTATTGAGCGGGAACGGCGCGGTGATTATCTTGGTGGCACAGTTCAAGTCATCCCGCATGTTACTGACGAGATTAAGAATTTCGTCACATCGGGTAATGATGACTATGATTTCGTATTATGCGAAATTGGTGGTACTGTTGGTGATATTGAGGCAATGCCTTTCCTTGAGGCTATCCGGCAATTGCATAATGAATTGCCACGTCAAAGTGCCGTTTTCGTGCATTTGACGTTGATGCCCTATATCCCAGCTGCTGGCGAACTTAAAACCAAACCAACCCAGCACTCGGTTAAAGAGTTGCAGGCACTTGGTATTGCTCCCGATATTCTTTTGGTGCGGGCAGATCGTCCTATTCCAGAAGCTGAACGGCGCAAGCTTTCACTCTTTTGTAATGTTCGTCCAACTGCAGTTATTCAAGCTCTTGATGTTACGTCTATTTATGATGTGCCTATTGCCTATCATAAAGAAGGCCTTGACAATGAAGTTCTAGCAGCATTTGGCATTGATCCGGCACCTAAGCCTCGGCTTGAGCGTTGGCAGGAAATTATGGCTCGTACCCATAATCCTGAAGGTGAAGTAACCATTGCCATTGTTGGTAAATATACTGGCCTTAAAGATGCCTATAAGTCGTTGATCGAAGCATTATCCCATGGTGGTATGGCTAACCGTGTGCGTGTAAACTTGGAATGGATCGAATCAGAAGTATTCGAAAAAGAAGATCCAAGCCCCTATCTTGAAAAAGTGCATGGTATTTTGGTTCCAGGCGCATTTGGTTTGCGCGGCGCTGAAGGCAAAATTGCTGCAACCCGTTTTGCGCGTGAGCGTAAGGTGCCGTTTTTTGGCATATGCTTTGGCATGCAAATGGCATGTGTGGAAGCTGCTCGTAATCTTGCTGGCATTGCTGATGCATCATCAACCGAATTTGGTACAACGGCCCACCCTATTGTTGGCCTTATGACCGAATGGGCAAAGGGCGAAGCTTTAGAAAAACGATCTGCGGCGGGTGATCTTGGTGGCACAATGCGCCTTGGTGCTTATGAAGCACGTTTAAAAGAAGGCACACATATTGCCAGCATTTATGGCAAGCCGCTTATTTCCGAGCGTCATCGTCACCGCTATGAAGTCAATGCTGATTATAAAGAACAGCTTGAACAACATGGCTTGGTATTTTCTGGCATGTCACCTGATGGTCTCTTGCCTGAAACGGTGGAATATGCTGATCATCCTTGGTTCATTGGTGTGCAATATCACCCAGAGCTAAAGTCGCGACCATTTGAACCGCATCCGCTTTTTGCGTCTTTCATCGCCGCAGCGATTGAGCAAAGTCGTTTGGTTTAATTTAATAAAAGCTGAATATTTTAGGCTTTGAAACAGCTAATAAACTAAAAAGAGTGGTAGAAATTACCGCTCTTTTTTTTTGATTTCATGCAAATATTTTTAAATCTTAGTAAAACCTATCGCTTCGTTCTGTATCCAATATATATTGATAGCAATTGTGTTTTAAAACTGAATCTAGAAATGTTTTTAAATACTTGATTGCAAATTTTAGGATATCTATTCTTATTTTTATAAATATATAACAATCAAATATTAAATCATAATTTTACGATATATTCATTTAAGCAGTCCTTACAAAAACTTGATAAACGACCACTATTCTTAGATTTTTGAATAAATATACCATCATTTAATTGCTTTAAAGCACGGGATTTACCAACTAAAACATGATCCGATTTATCCAAATTTTGTCCATTTAAGAATTGCAATGCAGCTTTATGAGGCGCAGTCTTTGCATATGTGTGATATAAATTAAAATCACTTTCATTCACATAGCAAACTTGCCTTCTTCTTTCCTCACCAAGTTCAAAGTTAAATATTTCAATACAAAATATATTTTTTTTAATAACATTTTTGGATTTTATATCATCAACAACACTATTGCTTGCGCATCTTGTTGTAGTTGTTTTGTGCTTTTCGCAATAAAAAATCATAATATCCTACATTTACTTAAATAATGCAATTTCCAACGGATTTAATCTTTATTGCCTATGAACTTCGAAGCCAAAGTACTTCCTGCAAAAGTTAGGTCAATTTTTGCGTCCGCATAATGCCATAATATACAAAATTTAGAGTTCATAACTGTTTCAACAATAAAAATACGTACTCTGGTAGATAGCCAAGCGTCAAGCAATAATTCTCTAAGATTTGTGGTATCCTCGCCTTGATAATATAGGCAATACAAATTTTCTAATATGTTTAAAGCTTGGATATCTTACCAGATAATCGCGACTAAAAATTATAATCTCGATGATGCCCGCCATTAAAGCAAGTGTGGGAAAACCTTTCATTAAAATCAATATAGCCTTTTAAATGTCATGGGAACGTATTATGTTAAGCTTGAAAAAATCGAAAAGATTTATGGAGCAGGTATGCAAAACCCTAATTCCACTATTCAAGTTGGAAATGTAACATTTGATAATCACGCACCTTTAAGCCTTATTGCTGGTCCTTGCCAGATGGAAAGCAGAGATCATGCTTTTGACATGGCTGGCGCGTTAAAAGAAATCACCGATCGTTTGGGAATGGGGCTTGTTTATAAATCAAGCTTTGATAAAGCCAATCGCACCTCGCTTAAAGCCCAGCGCGGCTTGGGTCTTGAACAAGCACTTGAAATATTTGCTGACCTTAAAAAAGAATTCGGCTTCCCTGTTTTAACCGATATTCACACTGAAGAACAATGCGCAGCAGTTGCCCCTGTTATCGACGTGTTGCAAATTCCCGCATTTTTATGTCGCCAAACCGATTTATTGATTGCAGCGGCTAAAACTGGTCGAGTTATTAATATTAAAAAGGGGCAATTTTTAGCTCCTTGGGACATGAAAAACGTTCTTGCCAAAGTAACTGAAAGCGGCAATCCTAATGTTATGGCTTGTGAGCGCGGTGTTTCCTTTGGTTATAACACGCTCGTTTCCGATATGCGCTCCTTGCCGATTATGGCAAGTTTTGGCGCACCAGTGATTTTTGATGCCACCCATTCGGTGCAGCAACCTGGCGGGCTTGGTGGCTCATCTGGTGGGCAGCGCGAATTTGTTGAGACTTTGGCACGCGCAGCAATTTCCATTGGTGTTGCCGGTGTATTCATTGAAACGCACCAAGACCCAGATAATGCGCCATCTGATGGGCCTAATATGATTAAATTATCTAATCTTGAAGCCTTGTTAGAGCGTTTAATGGCATTTGATGCTTTAGCTAAAAAGTTTCAAAACCAATAAAGCGCAACCATAATAACCCATTATTATGACCATAACCGTCATTTTAACTTAAAAGAGCCAATCAATTAAAAAGGATTTTCCTAATGACTGCTATTATTGATATTGTCGGGCGTGAAATTTTAGATAGCCGTGGCAACCCAACAGTTGAAGTTGATGTTTACTTGGAAGATGGCTCTTTTGGCCGCGCAGCGGTTCCATCTGGCGCATCAACTGGCGCTCACGAAGCGGTGGAATTGCGTGATGGCGGCAGCCGTTATCAAGGTAAAGGCGTATTGAAAGCCGTTGCCGCAGTTAATGGTGAATTGCTTGAAGCTTTGGGCGGTATGGACGCTGAAGATCAAATTTCTATTGATGAAACCATGATCGCCTTGGATGGCACACCAAACAAAGCACGCCTTGGCGCAAATTCCATTCTTGGCGTTTCGCTTGCAACTGCAAAAGCTGCGTCAATGGCGTGCAACTTGCCACTTTATCGCTATGTTGGTGGTACTCAAGCCCATATTTTGCCAACCCCAATGATGAATATTATCAATGGTGGTATGCATGCTGATAATCCAATTGATTTCCAAGAATTCATGATTATTCCAGTTGGCGCACCAAGCTTGAGTGAAGCTGTGCGTTATGGCGCTGAAATCTTCCATACTTTGAAAAAGCGTTTGAAAGATGCTGGCCATAATACCAATGTTGGTGATGAAGGTGGCTTTGCACCCAATATTATGAGTGCAGAAGCTGCTCTTGAGTTTATTGTGGAATCAATCGAGCAAGCTGGCTTTAAACCAGGCACTGATGTTGCCCTTGGTCTTGATTGTGCATCAACCGAATTTTATAAAGACGGTCAATATGTTTATAGCGGCGAAGGTAAAAGCCGCAATGCACAAGAGCAAGCTGAATATTTGCAAAGCCTTTGCAATGCTTTCCCAATTATTTCAATTGAAGATGGCATGGCCGAAGATGATTGGGACGGCTGGAAATATCTTACTGACCTTATTGGTAAAAAATGCCAGTTGGTTGGGGACGATCTTTTTGTTACCAATTCAGCTCGCTTGCGCGATGGCATTAAAATGGGTGTCGCCAATTCAATTCTTGTTAAAGTTAACCAGATTGGCACATTGAGCGAAACCCTCGATGCCGTTGAAACAGCCCATAAGGCCGGTTATACTGCGGTTATGTCGCATCGTTCTGGTGAAACTGAAGATGCAACAATTGCTGATCTTGCTGTTGCAACCAATTGCGGTCAAATTAAAACTGGCTCGCTTGCGCGTTCCGACCGGCTCGCTAAATATAACCAGCTTATCCGCATTGAAGAAGAACTTGGCAGCCAAGCTCGTTATGCTGGTAAAAGCGCATTTCGCTTCTAATCAAATATTACACCATTAAAGTTTAAAAGCGGGGGAAACCCCGCTTTTTTGTAATAATACCTTAATGCATTATAAACTGCATTTTCTACTAGCTTGCCTACATCTAAACTATATACCCATTAAATAACAATAAGTTGCCTTAATCCATCAATGTCCTATTGATTCGCTTTCAATTACATTACGAATCGCTAATTAAAGGATTGCCTAATTATTAAAGCAACCTATGGTTTTAAGCGCCAAACAGCGTAAATTAACTATAAACCCATAGGATTTTATGGCTGAATAGCTATAATTTTGTGTTGTTTGTGCAACAGAGTCATTTTAAGCAACATAGCAGATAGCGCAACGCACAATTTTGCCTAGTTCCCGCCACAAAAACCAAGCAAGATGAATATATCGCAAGATATAAGATCGTAATCTTGTGAAAAAAACAAACAAAAATATATATCTTAGGTAGCAATGAAGTTTGTGTTTTAAAAAATAGTCTAATTTTACTCATAGATAAAACACAAACCTAAATTATAATAGTTCAAAAGAAGCATAAAACTATTAGAGATGTTGGAAAGCAGTATATGATGGTTTATTTCAAAAAACAGACATTACCGGTTATCGGTGTCATCCTTGCATTAGGGATGTCGTCTGCTTTTGCGCTTGACCCATCAATTGACACATCTAACGAAAATCCTTTTGAATTTTTTAAAACTGGCGTTACCGCCTATAAAAGTGGCCATAAGGATGAGGCGATAAAGTCCCTGCGTTATGCCGCCGATATGGGCCATACAGGTGCTAAGTGGAAGCTAGCCCGCATGTATGCAGATGGTGATGGCATTCATGAAAACGATACTGAGGCTTATGATTTATTTACAAAAATTGTAAATGACTCTATTGATCCTGGCTCGCAAAACGAAACTTATGTTTCTGATGCTCTTGTTGCCCTTGCTGATTATAATCGCAAAGGTATTCCCGGGAAATTGCGAGCTGATAAGGCAAAGGCGCGTAGCCTTTATGTGCAGGCAGCCTCCAATTATGGTAACCCTGAAGCACAGTATAAGCTTGGGCGTATGCTGATTGATGGTGAAGGCGGAGACAAAAATCCGATGCAAGCAGCGCGCTGGTTCCAGCTTTCTGCTCGTAAAGGTAATCCTGCAGCGCAAGCTATGCTTGGCAATATGTTATTTCAGGCTGGTAAAACGGTACGTGGTTTAGCGATGATGACTGCCGCTTATGACCGTGCATTACCTGAGGATCGTGAGTGGATCCAAAAAATGCAGGAAAGCGCTTTTGCTATTGCAGGTGAGTCAGACCGCCGTACCGCGATTACTCTTGCTAATGACTTAATTAAAAAAGGCCAATAGGTTTTATATAAGCGCTGAACAACATCGCCCGAACCATTTTTCTGGCATTTCGAATACTTACGACGGCTTCTTCTTTTATTGGATTTTCAAAATACATCAATATTGATGAAAATTGTTGCTTGCAACAACGGTTCCCACCTGTGTTATCGATACGCAATTGCGGTGCGTTGTTCAATTTAGTCTCATTTTTAAAAAACAATTGGATTAGCAATTTACAAAAGCTTCTTGCTATAAATTGCAATTAAACCGACTCATCAACGCCTTTAAAGCCAGTTCACATTTTATTGAGCCACGCTTATGAAGCATCATCTGCAAATGAGCGCCCTGCTCTACAAGAGCTATATTGCGAATAGTTTTGCGCTAAGCAATCTTTTATAGACTGCGTTAACTGATTGATTTATAAATATTTTACAAACTCATACTCAAACTGTGATGCGGCTTACTAGCCATTTCAAACTGCATCAATATGCGCCTTGAAGTTGGCGCTTGCATAAATGTTGAAAATTTTCTACATATTGTAAATGCAAATCATTAGCAATAAGGACTCATTTGATGAAAAAACTACTTCTTATGTTGGCGGCTGCCTCAAGCCTTGTGCTTATTAATAGCGCAGCTTTTGCTGAAAAATTTAAAGCCGTAACCACCTTTACAGTTATTGCCGATATGGCACGCAATGTTGCCGGCGATGCTGCAGATGTTGAATCTATTACAAGACCCGGTGTTGAAATTCATGAATATGAACCAACCCCTGGAGATTTGCGCCGCGCCCAAGGTGCGGATCTTGTTTTATGGAATGGCCTTAACCTTGAATTATGGTTTGAAAAATTCTTTGAAAATGTCAAGGATAAGCCAAGCGTTGTGGTAACTAATGGTGTTGTACCAATGAGCATTAGCGAAGGCCCTTATGATGGCAAGCCAAATCCTCATGCTTGGATGTCGCCCACTAATGCGCTTATCTATGTTGATAATATTCGTGATGCTTTTGTAAAATACGATCCTGATAATGCTGAAATCTATAAGGCCAATGCGGAAAAATATAAGCAAGAAATTCGCGCTGCAATTGATCCTATCCGAGCAGAATTTGATGCATTGCCAGAAAGCCGCCGCTTTCTTGTCACCAGTGAAGGCGCATTTAGCTATCTTGCCCGTGATTTTGGTTTGAAAGAATTTTACATTTGGCCAATTAATGCCGATCAACAAGGTACGCCTCAGCAAATCCGCAAGGTTATTGATGAAGTTCGCACCAATAAAATTCCAGCCGTATTTTCAGAAAGCACTATTTCAGACAAGCCAGCCAAACAAATTGCTAAAGAAACAGGTGCGCTTTATGGTGGCGTATTATATGTTGACTCCTTGAGTGAAGCTGATGGTCCTGTGCCAACCTATATTGATCTTTTGAAAGTAACCAGCGCAACCGTTGCCAATGCTCTTAGTGATAAATCTTCTAAGGAAGGCGAAACAAAGAAATGAATAATACCGGAATCGTTATGAGTGATGTCACCGTCACTTATCGCAATGGTTTTACCGCTCTTAAAAACGCAAGTTTTGATAGCCCAGAAAAAAGTATTACTGCTCTTGTCGGGGTCAATGGTGCTGGTAAATCAACATTGTTTAAAGCGATTATGGGATTTGTACAAGTGAGCCGTGGGACTATATCGGTCCTCGGCCTTCCTGTTAAAACAGCCCTTAAACAAAACATCATTGCTTATGTTCCGCAAAGCGAAGAAGTTGACTGGAGTTTTCCTGTTCTTGTCGAAGATGTCGTTATGATGGGGCGTTATGGCCATATGAATTTTCTGCGCATTCCCCGCGCAATTGATCGCAAGGCAGTTGATGATGCGTTAAAGCGTGTTAACATGCTGGAATATCGCAAAAGGCAAATTGGCGAATTGTCAGGCGGACAAAAAAAACGTGTATTTTTGGCACGCGCCATAGCCCAAGAAGCAAAAGTAATTTTACTTGATGAGCCTTTTACTGGTGTTGATGTTAAAACCGAAGATCAAATCATCACCCTATTGCGGCAAATGCGCGATGAAGGCGCAGTGATGTTGGTTTCAACCCACGATCTTGGTAGTGTCCCGGAGTTTTGCGACCGTACAGTATTGGTTAAGAAAACCATTCTTGATTTTGGACCAACAGAAAAAGTTTTTACCCCGCAAAATTTGGAAAAAGCCTTTGGCGGCGCGCTACGCGCCCGTGGACTCGGTAGCATGGGCGAGCATAATATCCATATTTTAAGCGATGATGAAAAGCCGCTAATATTTGCATCCAATAAGGTACACGCTAATAAAGACAGCGATGAAGGTGATAAGGAAACAGCAAGATGATTGATCTTTTGCTTGAACCTTTCACTTATGATTTTATGTTTACCACCGTTTACGTTACCTGCCTAATAGGAGCATTATGCGCGTTTTTATCGGCATTCTTGATGCTCAAAGGCTGGTCTTTAATGGGGGATGCGCTATCCCACTCCATTATTCCAGGTGTCGTTGGCGCCTATATGCTTGGTCTACCCTTTTCGCTTGGAGCATTTTTTTCTGGTGGTCTCGCGGCCGGTGCTATTTTGTTTCTTAATGAGCGAACAAAGCTAAAAGAAGATGCAATTATTGGCCTTATCTTTACCTCGTTTTTTGGGATTGGGCTCTTCATGCAATCAAAAGCATCCATTCCCATTAAACTTGATGCGGTCATCCTTGGCAACCTTGGTAGTATTGCCATAGAAGATATTATTCAATTGGTCATTATCGGCGTTGTTTCCATTGCCATTATGCTGGTCATTTGGAAAGATTTATTAGTCACATTTTTTGATGAAAATCATGCCCGCTCTATTGGTATTAACACAAAATTGTTGAAAATTATTTTCTTTACGCTTCTTGCAGCATCAACCGTTGCTGCGATGCAAACTGTTGGTGCATTTCTAGTTATTGCTTTAGTAGTTACCCCTGGCGCGACCGCTTATTTATTGTCAGACCGTTTTTCACGGCTTTTGCTTATTGCCATTGCCATCGGTATTTTCACCAGTTTTTTCGGCTCGTATATAAGCTATTTTTTAAACGTACAGCCCGGAGGATTTATCGTTCTTTTGCAAACGGCTTTATTTATCATTGCCTTTTTCTTTGCGCCCAAGCACGGCTATATTGCTGCACGACTAAAAGCCAAACAGGCATTGGAGGATGATCATGCTTGATATCCTATTAGAGCCATTTCAATTCGACTTTATGGTCAAAGGCCTATTGATTACGGTTATTGTTTCCATTCCAATGGCATTTTTATCATGCTTTTTAGTGCTAAAAGGTTGGGCATTGCTTGGTGACGCACTTTCACATGCGGTATTCCCCGGGGTTGTCATCGCCTATATGGTGGGCTTACCTTTTGCGGTGGGTGCGTTTGGCGCCGGTATTTTTACCGCTATGGTTACTGGTTTTTTACAAGCCAATAGCCGCGTCAAACAAGATACTATTCTTGGCATTGTTTTTTCGGGCATGTTTGCCCTTGGGCTAGTTCTGGTTACCACGATAGAAAGTGATGTTCATCTAACCCATATCCTATTTGGCAGCTTACTTGGTGTTAGCTGGAATGATGTTTTATCAACCCTTGGCATTTCTGTCTTTATTACTGTCATTTTAAGCATCAAATGGCGAGATTTCCAACTATTCATCTTTGACCCGATTGAGGCGAAAGCAGTGGGTCTTAGTTTATGGGTTTTACATTATGGTTTGCTTATCATGATATCGCTTGCAATTGTGGCAGCGTTAAAAAGCGTTGGCATTATTTTATCGATTTCACTCCTAATTGCACCAGGTGCTATTGCCTTTTTATTAACGCGTAAATTATCACACATGGTGTTAATCGCCGTAAGTCTTGGGGTTATGGTAAGTTTTTGCGGCATTTATGCAAGCTTCTTTTTTGACAGCAGCCCCGCCGCAACAATAGTGGTTTTTGAAACAGCTATTTTTATTCTTGTGTTTATTTGGCAAAGTTTAAAAAATCGCCGCAATACATTAATCGAGGAATAATTTTAAAGGCATTTTTGAAAAACACTTGTTGTTTTATAAAATACCTTTCGAATTTATAAAAAACTAAGATTTCACTCTTGCTTTTGTTTTCAATCAAAAAACATAATTTAAGGGCTCATCAATTTGATTTGTAGTTACGAAATATTCTAAACCACTTCACAGATGGAATAATTTACACTACATATAAATTATGAAGAATATAGATATTGCTGACAAGAAAAATTGCTTTTTAGGTGTTGAACGCTCGGTACTTGGCTATCGCTGGGTAGATCGTTTAGACAAGGCAAATTTAAACGCTGTTTTAGCAATGACGCAAAAATATGGCATTCCTGACATGCTGGCACGTGTTTTGGTAGGGCGCGGCATTGAAGAAGGCGATGTCAATCAATTTCTTGATCCAACCTTGCGCGATTCTATGCCTGATCCATCAAGTTTTACTGATATGGATAAAGCCGCAACACGCATTGCCGATGCCATTATCAAGCGTGAAAAAGTTGCAATTCTTGGTGACTATGATGTTGACGGCGCATGTTCATCTACCATATTGGCACGTTTTTTACGTAGCTTTGGTCTTTTAGTTGAAATTCATATTCCTGACCGTATTGTCGAGGGCTATGGCCCCAATGATGATGCAATGGCACAACTTGTCCATAATGGCGCAAGCCTCATTGTCACGGTTGATTGCGGCTCTTTAAGTGAAGGGCCTATCGCTGCAGCTGCCAATCTTGGTGCTGATGTGGTGGTACTTGATCACCACCAAATGGGCGATGTTTTGCCAAGCAAGGCATTAGCAGTAGTTAATCCCAACCGCCCTGATGATTTTTCTGGCCATGGCTTTTTATGCGCCGCAGGGGTGGTTTTCATTACTCTTGCAGCTATTTCACGAAATTTACGCACTCGCCAATTTAAAGGGCAAATGCCCGACCTGTTGGCATTGCTTGACCTTGTCGCTTTAGCCACCATTTGTGACGTAGTGCCGCTGATTGGGGTAAATCGTGCTTTTGTGGTTAAAGGCTTACAAGTCGCCCGCAGCATGAATAATGTTGGTTTTGCAGCCCTTGCAAAAGCCGCGCGTATTGGTGAACCATTAAACACGTTTCATCTTGGCTTTTTAATTGGTCCGCGCATCAATGCTGGCGGACGCATTGGCAATTCTGCCCTTGGTAGTATTTTGCTAGGTACCGATAATGGCGATCAAGCAACAAAAATTGCTCTTGAACTTGAAGGCTTAAATAGCGAAAGACAAGCACTGGAAGCGGTGCAGCTAGAAGAAGCGGAAGCGCAAGTTTTATTTGAACTATCGCAACAGACCACCGAGCCATCGGTTATTGTAGTTGCAAGCCCCGATTGGCACCCCGGTATTGTTGGGCTTTTAGCATCGCGTTTGAAAGAACGTTATCAAAGACCAGCCATTGCCCTTGCTATTAAGCCAGATGGGTCAGCAACTGGTTCTGCACGTTCTATCACAGGTTTTGATGTTGGCGATCTTATACGCCGCGCAGTTGAAGAAGGTTTGATTGAAAAAGGCGGCGGTCATATTATGGCGGCGGGTCTTACCATTAATGCGAGCAAGATCAATGATTTTAGAATTTGGTGTAATGCAGAAGCTAATAAGCGTGTTTTAACCTTACGCCAATCAGCAACTCTTGCCATTGATGGTGCAATTTCTGCTAGCGGCGCAACCAATGATTTTATTAAATTGCTAGAAAAAGCTGGTCCTTTTGGTGCTGGCAATGATCAGCCCATTTTTGCAATCCCATCACACTGTCTTGTTGATGTACGCGAAGTGGGAAAGGGACATGTTGCGGTAACTCTTGCCAATGCTGAAGGAAGAAAGCTTAAAGGCATCGCATTTCGCAGCGCCAGTTCTGATCTTGGCACATTTTTATTGGCTAATCGCGGCAATTACATTCACATGGTTGGCAATTTATCGCTTAACTATTGGAATGGCTCCTATTCTCCGCAAATACGCATTATTGATGCTGCCCCTGCCTGATAATGTCAGTGATAAACACTTTAGCTTTGCATATAAAGTGCTTGTGTTAGCAGTACTTAATCCCCATCTATAATTGGAATAATCATTGCAAAGGGCAGCAATTATTCTTAAAGTTTTATAGACATTGCATTTTTTCATATAAATTTCTGTTCACCCTATAAGGTTTATCATGGCAAAAATATTTCCAGCTATTGCAGCTCCAGAAACCGCAAAAATTGCACAAAAATCTGTTCATCATGGCATTGAAAAAACTGATGAATATGCATGGCTACGCGCTGATAATTGGCAAGAAGTGTTTCAAGACCCATCAAAGCTTGACCCGACTATTTTAGCCCAACTGCAGCAGGAAAATGCCTATCAGGCAGAAATGATGACCGGCACGGAAGAATTGCAAGCCAAGCTTTTTGCTGAAATGAAAGGCCGCATCAAAGAAGATGATTCATCAGTTCCTGAAAAAGATGGCGAATTTGCCTATGGTTCAGCCTTTGCAATTGGCGGCGAGCAACCTTTTTTTTTCCGCACCAAACGTGATGGTGGCGAACAATCCATTTATCTTGATGGCCATAAGGAAGGTGAGGATAAAGCTTATTTCCAGCTTGGCGGCGTTAGCTATGCGCCAGACCATAAAAAATTTCTTTGGAGCTATGACGATAAGGGATCAGAATTTTACAATATTAAAATTCGTGATTTTGGGCGCGATAGTGACCATGATGAAATTTTGTCTCACACCAGTGGTGATGGGGTTTGGGATGCCAATGCACAAGGTTTTTTCTATAGCAAATTAGACGAAAACCACCGTGCTAGCGAAATTTTCTATCACCGTCTTGGCACACAGCAAAGCGAAGATAGACTTATTTTCAAGGAGGAAGATACCCGGTTTTTTGTGCAAGTTTCAGGCTCTGCCTTGGAAGATTATATTTTTATTAATCTGCACGACCATGAAACATCTGAAATATGGTATTTGCCAGCCAATGATCCATCAGCACAACCAAAAATAATTAAGGCCCGCGAAACCGGTGTTGAATATGAAATTATTCCCGCCGGCGAACAATTCTATATCTTGACCAATATGGATAAAGCGCGTGATTTTAAAGTGATGGTAACGCCATCAGCGCAGCCAGAGCCAGAAAATTGGCAAGACTTCATCCCCCATGAAGAAGGCCGTTTGATTGTTGGCTTTGATGCTTATGAAAATTATCTTTTATGGCTAGAAACCCAAAACTGCTTGCCTGCAATTAAAGTTTGGAACCGTGAAACCAAAGATGTTCATTCCATTGCCTTTGATGAAGAAGCCTATTCCTTGGGGCTGCATGGCGCAGTAGAATATGATAGCGATATTATCCGCTTTTCCTATTCATCACCAACCACACCGCGCCAGCTTTTTGAATATGATTTGAGCTCGCGTGAACGCAATTTGCTTAAAGAACAAGAAGTACCATCGGGACATAATGCCAGCGATTATATTGCCCGCCGTTTAATGGCTAAAGCGCATGATGGCGAATTGGTACCATTAACCCTGCTTTACCGCAAAGATATTGCTATTGATGGCACGGCCCCATGTCTTTTATACGGCTATGGCGCTTATGGCATGAGCATGCCCGCAAGTTTTAGCACTACGGTTCTATCACTGGTTAATCGTGGTTTTATTTATTGTGTGGCGCATATTCGTGGTGGCAAAGAAAAAGGCTATCATTGGTATGAGAATGGCAAATTAAAGCATAAAACCAATACATTCCATGATTTTATCACTGCCGGCCGCTATTTGGTTGAAAATGGTTTTACGTCCCATGAAAAATTAATGGCTTTTGGTGGTTCTGCAGGTGGTATGCTGATGGGGGCAATTGCCAATATGGCACCCAATGATTATGCTGCCATTGTTGCCGCTGTACCTTTTGTTGATGTTTTAAACACAATGCTTGATGCAAGCCTGCCCCTCACCCCGCCAGAATGGTCGGAATGGGGCAACCCAATCGAATCTAAAGATGATTATGAATTAATTGCCTCTTATTCGCCTTATGACAATGTTAAGCAACAAGCCTATCCGCCAATGTTGATACTTGCTGGCCTAACGGATCCACGCGTCACCTATTGGGAGCCAGCAAAATGGGTTGCTCGCTTGCGTGAACGCAAAAGTGATTATAATCCTGTTTTATTCCGCATTAATATGGATGCAGGACATGCAGGAGCATCGGGTCGCTTTTCACGGCTTGAAGAATGGGCCTATATGTATTCTTTCATGCTAAAAATTGTCAATTATGACATTTTGGCAGAAAAAATCTAATTATAACAATTAAGCTAAACCTATTTTTTTGAGATATTTTAGCTCATAAATTAAAGGAGAAAGTGCAATGATAAACAAAATAAAAGTAATTTTTATAAGTATCTTAATTGCACTTCTTCCGCTAACGTCTTTTGCAGCAGCGCCGGATAGGCAAAATGAATTTTTAGGCAAGCGCTGCAATACTCCGCCCAAAGGCAGCGGCATTATTGCCGGTTTTTTCCGTGGTTGGGAACAAACACCATTTCAATATTATGGCTCTGGCTATATGCCAGTAGAACGCTATCGCTGTTTTCAAACTATGAATGAGTGTAAAACATGGCTTTTCACCATGAATTATTATTATAATGAAAAAACACCAGACGCCTCGCTCTGCACGCAGTTTTAAGCGCATTTTCCGCAAAAATTAAAACAACTTTTGGGTTAAATTAATACCCAAATATAAAGATTAAAAAGTCACCGCTTCCACTCTCTTAATTAATCCATGGGATGCAGCATGTCTAAAGACTATTATTATGGCCTTGGTGCTGTTTTCTTCGCGGCACTTTTATGGGGAACAACAGGAACGGCTGCGGCTATGGCACCACAAGTTGGGCCTATTGCCATTGGCGCGGCGGCCATGGGGCTTGGCGGATTAATCCAAGCTTTTATGGCACGCAAAAAAATATCTGCGCAACTATCGGCCCTCAAAAGGCATTGGGTTTTATTATTGGCAGGGGGCATTTCAGTTTTAGTTTATCCGCTTGCTTTTTATGCTTCTATGCGGCTTGCCGGCGTTACCATTGGTACGGTTATTTCCATTGGTTCAGCCCCATTATGCTCGGTTATTATCGAACGTTTTTTTGAAAGGCATCCAATTTCCATGCGCTGGCTCATTGGCATTTGCGTTGGCCTTGTTGGCATTATTTTACTTTGCCTTGCAACCCACCATGGCGCATCTACCAAAAAGGGCGATGAAAATCCATTGCTTGGTATATTTTTGGGGCTCGTTGCTGGGCTCACCTATGCTGGATATTCTTGGACATCCCGTCAACTTATGCAAAAAGGCATTGCCTCATCGGCAGCTATGGGCGCAACCTTTGGGCTGGGTGGCCTTATGCTCATGCCAATACTTTTGGCAACTGGCGCACCTTTCTTGCTATCGTGGCAAAATTTTTCGGTAGGGCTTTATATGGCTCTTATCCCAATGTTTTTAGGATATTTGTGTTTTGGCTATGGGCTTGCACGCATTAAAGCAAGCCTTGCCATTACCATTACACTTATGGAACCAGTCGTTGCAGCATTTTTGGCAGTGCTTATTCTTGGGGAGCGCTTACCACTTATAGGTTGGCTTGGCGTATTACTAATTCTTGCATCATTGGTGTTTGTAACCTTACCCAGTAACCTATTTAATAAAAAAACAAAAACCGCATCTTGATATTTTCATAATTATGCGATTGGCAAGACCATGATTTCACCGTCGATATTTTAAAAAACTAAAAGCATATTTTTAAATATAAACGGTTAAGGATAAACCGCCATGAGCGATGAAAACTCTCAAAACCTATCGGCAAAAGAAAGAATAATAGCTCTACGCAATATTATTCAACAAAATAATGCTGAAAAGCTGTTTTTGATAGATAACCCAGATAAATTTGATAGCTATAGTATTAATTTTAACTATCGCGGCGGCACAATCACTTATTGCGATTGGCGTGGTCCTGAAATACAATTTGAAACCAATAACACCGACAAATTAATCAGCTATTATTTGCAATTAATAGCTGATTATAAAAAAGATTAGCAGCGATAAGGTACAATACATTATTGCTGCAGCTATATATTACCCTTTAAAGCGGCAAAATGCTACATTTGTTGCTCGTCAGTCCGGCGGGTTTCACGTTGGGTAATAAGACGGGCGGAACGGCGGCCTGAAATGGAAAGCCACAACCAATTTAAAGCAACGGCTAACCGACTTTGCGCGCCAATCAAGAAATAAATATGGGCAACACCCCAAATCCACCATGCAAGAAAACCGGTGAGCCGAATTTTACCAAAATCAATCACCGCAGAATTGCGGCCAATGGTTGCAAGGTTGCCAAGGTGGCGATAATGAAAAGCGGGCGGCGGCGTCAAATTTTTGCGGCGATGATTAATAACCTTTGCAACATATTCGCCTTGTTGCTTGGCGGCAGGTGCAATACCGGGAACTGGATTGCCATTTATTTGCTTTACCGATGCCGTATCACCAATAATGAAAATTTCTGGATGGTTCTCCACCGAGAGATCATCCTTAACAAAAGCACGACCAGCTCGATCTTTTTGCGTATTAATCCAATCAGCAGCATCTGATGCTTTAACCCCTGCCGCCCAAATAATTGTACGGGCAGGAATAGCTTCATCTCCAATGGCGACACCATCTTCATGACACTCGGTTACTGGTTTGCCCGTGCGCACATCAACGCCCATTTTTTGCAAGGTTTTCTTGGCATATTCAGATAATTCTTCAGGAAAGACTGGTAAAACGCGGCTTCCTGCTTCAACAAGCAAAACTTTTGCTTTGGTTGTATCAATATTGCGGAATTCTTTTGGCAAAGTTTTATGGGCAAGTTCAGCAATAATTCCGGCAAGCTCAACACCTGTTGCACCGCCGCCAATAATCACAAAAGTAAGCAGCGCTTCACGCAGTTTAGGATCTTTTTCCATTTCAGCTTTTTCAAAAGCCACCAACATGCGCCGTCTTATAGTTGTTGCATCTTCAAGATCTTTAAGACCAGGTGCAATATCCTCCCACTCATCTTTACCAAAATAGGCATGCCGCGCGCCAGTTGCTAAAACTAACGTGTCATAGGGTAATTGCTTACCGTCGGATAGACTAACTTGCCGTGCTTCCTTATCAATTGCTGTTACCTTACCAAGATAGGTGGTAATATCTTTACGCTTGCGCAGTAAATGACGAATAGGCCACGCAATTTCTGATGTTGCAAGAATGGTAGTTGCGACCTGATAAAGCAGTGGTTGAAAAAGATGGTGGTTACGTTGGTCAATCACGGTAATTACAGTATTTGGGCATTTTATTGCTTTGGCTGCAGAAAGCCCCGCGAAACCGCCACCCACAATAACCACACGATGATCAGACATTACTTACTCCTTAAAAAGGCAATTCCAAAATAGCAACAATTAATGCCTTTAAGCTACTATGAAGCTTTAATTTATTCGGGGTATATTAGCAGACAATGAAAAAATAAAAATCATTAAATTTTGATTTCAATCAAATAATATTGAAAACTAAATCGTTTTCAATAAAAATCTGTTGTTGTTTTGAAACACTATAAATCGCACTAAAATTTATCATCGAATAAGGCATAAAATCTATCTAACCTGCCCTATAGCACGACCATTACATTAAAAAACAGGCCGCACTTGGCACATGGTCAAATTATAGCCAAAAATGATTTACCTTTGATTAAAACTGCTCCAGCTTGAAATCCTCACAGCTTTCTTTCATCATTTCTGCCCAGTCGCGCAATAATTTACTGCGGCTTTGGGGATAGCTTTGTGGCAATGCATTACAGCTTAAAATCCTATCGGTTCTAAAATGCCTAAAATCATCGCGTTCCTCGCAATGGGCCAAGATTATCCGGCTTTTTGCAAAAAAAGCTAATCCAAAAGCCCAAATAATCCGTTTGCTAAATTTACCATGGGCATCACAATAGGTAATCGCAAGCTTTTTATGATCGCGAATGACTTTGCGCAACAACGTGACTACTTCCATAGTTTCAGGCTGGTTAAACCGCGTATCAGGCGGAACATGTAGTGCAACAGCTTGCATTGAATCGGCTAAGGCTTTGGGCAAACAAGCCGCAATTTTTGCCATGGCAGAGCGTGCATCTTGCAACAATGCGCCCTCGCCCAAACTTGCAACCAAGCGCGACCCAAGCACCAAGGCTTCCAATTCGTCATGACTAAACATTAAGGGCGGTACATGAAACCCGGGGCGTAAAACATAGCCAAGCCCTGCCTCGCCCTCAATTGTTGCACCTTGCGCTTGCAAACTTGCAATATCGCGATAAAGCGTCCGCAAACTTACCTGTAATTCATTGGCAAGCACAGCTCCCGTTACAGGATAACGGTAGCGACGCAACAGGTCTAATAGAGCAAGCAGGCGTTCTGATTTGGTCATAAAAAGCTAAATGGCAAATGAATAATCGGTTTAAAAATGAAATTGGACCATATCACCCAATATCCAGAAATTCTATAGCAACTTAGATTAGGGGCTGGACCTATTAATTTAAATGAACTGGCACAATAAACAGTAAAATATACACGGAGGAAAGCAAAAAGTGGGTGGTATACCCATTTGAGCTTTACGACGCTGTAGATTGCAGCTGTTTTGTGTCCTTTCAGGATATGGTAAATTTTCGCGATAACTTTGTCAAAGAGCCTTGAAAATATTCATATTTCCGGCGGCTCTTCTTCTTGTTCTCACAAAAATTTCCTCATACCATTTCGTTCAAATTAATGGGTCCTGCCCCTAGAATGTAACAAAAGCAATTATGGACATTGATAAGGGCTTAAACCAACCATATCTTGACCCGTTTGGGTATTTTTAATTGTAACAACGGATTTTGGATTAAACTTGCAAAGCATTCGCCGATATTTTCCAAACATATCGCTTGTAGCATCTGTTAAATTAATTTTTGGTCCTAACTCTTTACCATTAGCATCATGTGCAACAATACGATAAGTTCCTGATACAGTTGAACATGCAGAAATAAAAATAAAGACCAATAAAACACTTATATTTTTCATCATATACACCACCATTACACAACAAAATAATAAATAAAAGGTGTTGCCTAATTAAACGGGTTTAACCTTAGCTATTGTAGCAAAATTTTTGCTTTATCGTAAGATAGGTTGTTAAATATCCATTCTCATTCTTTAAGATGCAGATGGAACGTCTTTTCAGGAATGCTTTTAAATTTGCTGAGCCTTACTTTTGCTAATCCCCAAAGCCTTCAATACCCTTGATATAAACACGCCCCTTGCAAATTCATCTTAGCAAATGGTCAACATGGAAATGTCGTTAACCAAAATCAACCACCGAACAGCGAACAACATCACGAATTTTCTGTTTTAAAATTCTACTACGAATGGAATGCTTATTTTTCACGTCTTATCATAGCCTTATGACGAGTAATTGTCACTTAACTAGGCAAGACCCTTTTATATTTTTTTGCAATTTGTTAATCGACTAAATAGAATAAAAATTCTAATTATTATGACTATGTCATTTAAATTCTTTATATTAATAATTCTAAATATATCGCAATTTCAATTTTAATGGAAACGCAATCATACGCATTACTTTAAGACAAGTTGAATATTTTATAGCTAATGCGGAAACTGGTACATTAGTCTTGCGCCTGAACGGGTTAAGGTGTCCTCGCCATCAATATCGACTGCAATTGCCAATATTGAGGAAGAATTGCAAGCAAAATTGCTTATTCGACAGCATGCTCAAGGGCTGGCTTTAACTTCAGCAGGTAAAAAGGCGTTTATTTGAGCAAAAAATCATTGATGAAACTGAAAACTTAATAATGTAACGGATGATATAACAAACTAGTTGCGCAAACAAATTGTCGTAGGCTGCATGGTGACCTTTGCGCCGATGAATATACCGAAAGTTAGCAAAGGATTATAAAGAGGCGACAACCTAATCACCTATTTGAGCGTTAATCTCAAATAAAGACATATGCTGATACCCGATAGTTATCAGTAAAAAATATAAAAAGACAATCACTCTGTAAAAAAACAAATAGCGGCTAGCTATCCACATGCGATAAATCACCGCAATCTCAATCAAAAAATCCCACAATCACAGACTTACTTGAATTTGTTTGGATAGCTTCTGTACTTATCGAGAAATAAAACTATTGCAATTTAGAATTATTCGATTGAATATATCTATCCAACTCGCAAATGAGATAGTTATGGAGAGATTGTGCATGGAGAGGCAAGATCATATCGCCGATCAACAAACAGCAACTCCCAAAGCTGCAAATAATAAATCCCTTAAGCAGCCAAGATTTTCAATTGGATTTATTCTTGCTAACGACTTTGCCTTGAGCGCATTTGCAAATTTTATTGATGTATTAACCCTTGCCAATAATAAGGTTGCAAGCATCAATCAAACGCCATGTCATTGGTCTGTTTTATCCAATTCCATGAACCCAATTTTTTCAAGTAGTGGTATTGGCGTACACCCTAACCAGTTACTCATTGCCCCAAAAAATTTTGATTATGTAATTGTGGTTGGCCGTTACACGGATAGCCTAAACGAACTTGATAGTAGCTATATTGATTTTCTCCATCTTACAGCACAAAGCAAAATTACGCTTGGTGGTATCGGTACTGGCAGCCTTATTATCCACGCGGCGGGTCTCATGGAAGGCTATCAAACTTGCCTTAGCCCATTGCGCGGTCAAACTTTTTTAGAAAAATATAGTGGTTTGCGCTCTGTTATGGATAAAAGCTTCATCATTGACCGAGACCGCTTAAGCACCGATAGTGCGGCAGGTTCCAGCCAACTTGCTTCCTACATTGTAGCAAAACATATCGGGCGAAGCGAAGCACGTAAGGCTTTGCATACATTGGCGGCTAATGAACCGTTCCCCCCAGATAAAACGCAGCCAACTATCCCCCAAGAATGGCATAGCGATAACCCTGTCGTTGCGAAATCATTGCATATGATGCAGCAAAATATTGATTGTCCATTATCTATAGATGATATAGCCAAAACAATAGGCCATAATAAACGGCAAATAGAGCGCCATTTTCAGCAAGCCCTTGCAACTTCACCACAAGCGGCATTTATTGATATGCGGCTTAATTTTGCCCGCACACTTATTGAAACCACCAACAAGCCCCTTGCGGAAATTGCAATCCAATGTGGCTTTTGCGACTCATCGCATTTAAGCCGCATGTTTCGCCGCCGTTTTGGTAAAAAGCCCTTTGACCTGCGTGCTAAAAACAAGGACATAAGTTAAGCCTTAGAAATCTGGCAAAAAGACACTCGATTTTAAAGATGCTAACTGACTTTGTGATTATTGTTTGGCGGTAAATACTTGGTTGGTAAAATGCACTTCACCTGCAGATATTGTTTTGCGCACGCCATTATCTTGGTAAATAACTAATTGGCAATTTTCATCAATAGTTTCAAAAACCCCAGTGATTAATTTACCATTGACCATGATATTAACCCGCCCACCTAGATTAGCGGCATGTTGCAGCCATTTATCGCGAATTGCGCTAAGGTTTTTTCCCTTATCCCATAAATTATAATTGGTTGCCCATGTATCCGATAGGCTTTCAAACCATTGTGCTGCATCAATATTATAGCCAATATTGTGCAAGGCGGCAGTAGGGTAAGGCATATTATCGGGCGAGCTGACAATATTGCCACCAATACCAATAATGATTGCGTGATTTTGGTTTGGTAAAGTCACCAGTTCCAATAAAATACCAGATAATTTGGCATCGCCCACCAAAAGATCGTTGGGCCATTTTAATTTGACAGGTTCATTGAAAATGCCAAAGCCGATGGAACGCTTGTGTTGTTCTAACGCTTCGATTAATGAGACGCCGGTTACAAAACCTAATGTTGCGGCATTATGCGGCGCAAAATCGTCCACCAATAATAGTGAAACAAAAAAATTACCTTTGGGACTAACCCATTGGCGACCACGCCGCCCACGCCCTGCTAGCTGCTCATCTGCAACTATCCATAATTTTCCTTGGTCGCCGTTCTTTGCAAACTCAGTGGCTAGTTGATTGGTTGAGTCTAAAAGTTCATAAAACTCAACCCGATAACCAGCTTTTTTTGCTTGCGAAGAAAGGCGAACAACCATTTGAAACTTTACTTAATTATTGTCTACGTCGTAATTATTGTGCCATGAAAAGGGATTGTGCGGCTGTTGCTGCCCATGGTGTAATCCATACAGCAAAGAACACATAGAACAATCCAAATACACCGCTCAAGAATAATACAATGCGTAATTCATTTGGCAAAGCTAAGAAGCCGCCCTTGGATTCATCAAACCACATCACTTTGATAAGGCGCAAGTAGTAAAAAGCACCAACAACCGATGCCATCATACCAATGACGGCGAGTGGCACCAAGCCAGCACCAACGGCCGCTGAGAATGTGTACCATTTACCAAAGAACCCAGCCAAAGGCGGAATGCTGGCAAGTGAGAACATGTGCATGGTCATGATTGCTGCCATAAAAGGATTGCTCCAAGCAAGGCCAGCAAGGTCACTGATTTCTTCAACATTACCATCGCGATTACGCATAGCTAGAATAAAGGCGAATGCACCAAGCGTGGTAACAAGGTAAATCGTCATATAAATGATGATACTTTGTACACCAGCTGTAGCAATTTCCAAAGACCCTGCTCCAGCAGCAGCAGAAAGACCAACAAGCGCGTAGCCCATATGGGTAATGGATGAATAAGCCATTAGGCGCTTAATGTTCTTTTGGCCAATACCAGCAAAAGCACCAAGGATCATCGAGGCAATTGCAATGAACACAAGAATTTGCTGCGCTGCAGGCATAATGCTTGATTGTGCACCAATATGGTCTGGACTAAAGCCCATAACCACAATACGACCAATAAGCGCAATAGCTGCAACTTTTGGAGCACCGGCAAAAAAGGCAGTTACAGGTGTTGGCGAACCTTCATAAACATCGGGCGTCCACATATGAAATGGAACAGCAGAAATTTTGAATGCAAGACCCGCAAGCACAAATACCATACCAAAGATAAGACCAAGTGGCGGATGACCACCTGAGAAGCTTTGGGCGATTTCCATGAAACCAATATGGCCAGTATAGCCGTAAACCAGTGAAATACCGTAGAGCAACATGCCTGAAGACAAAGCACCCAAAACGAAATATTTAAGACCAGCTTCAGATGAGCGAGCATTATCACGGTTAAAGGCAGCAAGCACATAAAGGGCAAGAGATTGCAATTCCAAGCCCATATAAAGTGATAGCATATTGCCAGCTGAAATCATGAGCATCATGCCAATAGTTGAAAGCAAGGCGATGATTGGAAATTCAAACTTATCAAAACCGTAATTCTTGGCATAGCCAACCGACATAACCAGTGCGACAAGCGCACCAATCACGGTTAGAACTTTCATGTAACGGCTATAGCTATCCATAATCAAGGCATCGCCAAACACGTTACCATACGGCGGAAACACTACTAATAATACAAGAGCCGCAGCTAAAACAACAACCGCAAGCGTGGTTATCATTGTATAAGATTGCTGTTTTGAATATACGCCCACCATGAGCAACACAAGAGCACCCACTGCGATCACTAGCTCTGGAAGCATGAGCGTCAATTGAGCCATCAAATCAATCTGCATCAGATTTGCCTCTTCTATTGCATCAATGTTGCACTTGAAGCGATTGCCTGCAGTGCATCATTATAATTGGTAATAAGGTTGTTTACGGCACCTGAAATAACATTCAAGATAGCCATTGGATAAATACCGAAGAAAATAGTCAAAACAACCATTGGGTAGAGAAGGAATTTTTCCCGTAGCGATAAATCTAGCAAAGCCTTCAAGCTTTCTTTTTCCAGCGGACCAAAAATGACCCGGCGGTAAAGATAAAGCGCATAAGCAGCCGAGAGAATAACCCCAGAGGTTGCAAAAACTGCAAACCAAGTATTGACTTGGAAAAGTCCAATCAGCGTCAAAAATTCACCAATAAAGCCCGAAGTACCCGGTAAGCCGACATTGGCCATGGTGAAAATTAAAAATACGGTTGCATATTTGGGCATGTTATTGACAAGACCACCAAATGCCGCGATCTCGCGAGTATGCAGGCGATCATAAATGACACCCACACAAAGGAAGAGTGCACCTGATACAAAACCATGCGAAATCATCTGATAAATCGCACCTTCAACGCCTTGGGCATTGGCGGAGAAAATACCCATTGTCACATAGCCCATATGAGCAATTGATGAATACGCAATGAGCTTTTTCATGTCCTCTTGCGCAAGAGCGATCACCGAGGTGTAAATAATTGCGGCAACTGACAAGAAAAAAACGAAATTTGCAAAATATTCTGATGCAACTGGGAACATAGGGATCGAGAAACGCAAGAACCCATAGCCACCAAGCTTCAACAAAATACCTGCAAGAATAACCGAGCCTGCCGTTGGTGCTTCAACGTGTGCATCTGGCAACCAAGTATGGACTGGCACCATTGGCATTTTAACTGCAAAGGACGCAAAGAAAGCAAGCCATAACCACGTCTGCATGGAAGCAGGGAAATGGTGATTGTTTAACAATTCAACAATATCAAGTGTACCAGCATTCCAATACATTGCCATTAAGGCAACAAGCATGAGAAGCGAACCAAGCAAGGTATAAAGGAAAAATTTTATACTTGCATAAACACGGCGCTGACCACCCCATACGCCAATGATGATAAACATTGGAATAAGGCTACCTTCAAAGAAGATATAGAATAGCACACCATCAAGCGCACAAAATACACCAATAACCATTGTTTCTAGAATAAGAAACATAATCATATATTGCTTTACGCGTTTTTGAACTGTTTCCCAACTAGCAAGAATACAAAATGGCATAAGAAATGCGGTAAGCACCACAAATAAGATGGAAATACCATCGACACCCATATGGTAGCTGATTGCTGGTTTACCTTCAGAATTGGTAAGCCAAACAAGTTTTTCAACCATTTGGAAGCCAGCATTGCTGCGATCAAAACCTGCCCAAACGACAAGCGAAAGTACAAATACAAAAATAGTGGTTAATAGCGTAACATTACGAATATTACGCTTGGCAGCCTCACCATCTTCTTTAATCAAGAGGATAAGCAATGCACCGAGTAACGGCAGGAATGTAACCGTTGAAAGAATTGGCCAATAATGCTCACTCATCAGTTTACACTCCAAAATGTTCCAAACATCATCCAAGTGATGAGGGCTGCAACACCGATAAGCATCGCAAATGCATAATGATAGAGATAGCCGGTTTGCATGCGTACAGCGACCTTATTGGTAATAGTAAGAACAAGACTGGCAAGACCATTTGGTCCTAGTCCGTCAATTATTTTTCCGTCAACGACCTTCCAGAAGAAACGGCCAATGGCAAAGGTGGGACGAACAAAAATAGCGTCATATAATTCGTCAATATACCATTTATTGAGCAGGAATTTGTAAAGGCGTGGCATTGCTGTTGCAAGTGCCTTTGGAACGGCTGGCGAAATGATATAGAACCAAAAAGCAAGAACGAAACCAAGAGCCATAACAATAAAGGGTGACCATTTTACCCAAACTGGCACGCCATGAGCATCATGCATCACATGATTATGCTCGGACGTAAATAATGCACCTTTCCAGAAAGCGTCATAATGATCGCCAAAGAAATAGGGCATAAAGATAAAGCCCGCAAGCAAAGCGCCAACCGCCAAAACGAATAAAGGCGCTAACATAACAGGCCCTGATTCATGCACATGATGCATAACGTCAGCCGTTGCGCGTGGTTTGCCGTGGAAGGTAAGGAAAATCAAACGCCATGAATAGAAACTGGTCATAAAGGCGGCAATGACAAGAAGCCAGAAACCATAACCTGATGCAGCATTGTGGGCAGCGTAAGCCGATTCAATAATTGCATCCTTGGAGAAGAAACCTGCAGTACCAATAACAGTTCCTGGAATACCAACGCCAGTCAAAGCGATTGTACCGATAATCATCATCCAATAAGTGGTTGGAATATATTTACGCAAGCCACCCATATGACGCATATCTTGTTCATCAGACACAGCATGGATCACCGAACCGGCGCCAAGGAACAATAATGCCTTGAAGAAAGCGTGGGTGAACAAATGGAATACTGCCGCGCCATAAGCGCCAACACCAAGAGCCACAAACATATAACCAAGCTGCGAACAGGTTGAATAAGCAATAACGCGCTTAATATCATTTTGCACAAGGCCAACAGTTGCCGCAAAAAATGCAGTTGTCGCACCAATAAAGGTAATGACTGTCAAGGCTGTAGGCGAAAGCTCAAAGATTGGCGACATACGTGCAACCATGAACACACCAGCCGTCACCATGGTAGCCGCATGGATAAGAGCAGATACTGGAGTTGGGCCTTCCATCGCGTCTGGCAACCAAGTATGCAACAAAAACTGCGCTGATTTACCCATTGCACCAATGAATAACAATAAGCAGGTAATCGTCAATGCATTGGTGCGGTCAACTTCCCAGCTTAAGAACGTAAAAGTATTAACATAGTCGCCACTACCCGCACGGGCAAAAATATCTTCAAACCCAACAACACCGAAAATCACAAAAATGCTAAACATGCCAAGTAGGAAGCCAAAGTCACCAACGCGGTTCACCACGAAAGCTTTCATGGCTGCCTTGCTAGCTGAAGGTTTTTGATACCAAAAGCCAATAAGCAAATAAGATGCAAGACCAACGCCTTCCCAACCAAAAAACATTTGGACGAGATTGTCAGACGTGACCAACATCAACATCATAAAGGTGAAGAGCGAAAGATAGGCAAAAAAGCGTGGACGGCTTGGATCATGGTGCATGTAACCGATGGAATAGATATGCACAAGCGCCGATACGGTATTAACAACAACCAACATAATTGCGGTTAGAGTATCAACCCGAAAAGCCCAATCAAAGTCCAATCTACCTGATAAAATCCAGCTAAGCACCTCCACATGCTGGGTTTCACCATTTGCATTCATTGCAATTGTAATAAATGCAACCCAAGACAATATGGCAACAACAACCATTAAGCTACAGGTGACTAATTCACTTGCACGCGCACCGATGCTATTGCCAAAAAGACCAGCAATGAGAAAACCAATTAGTGGAAGGAAGACGATTGCGTCAAATAACATGATGCGTCAACCTTTCATCATATTGACATCTTCCACCGCGATAGAACCGCGATTACGGAAGAATACAACAAGTATGGCAAGACCAATTGCTGTTTCTGCAGCAGCAACTGTTAGCACGAAAAGTGCAAAGACTTGGCCTACCAAATCATTTAAAACAGCAGAGAATGCTACGAAATTTAAATTAGCCGAGAGCAAAATAAGCTCTACCGACATTAAAATAATAATAACATTCTTACGATTTAGAAAAATACCGAAAACGCCAATCGTGAACAAGATCGCCGAAACGGTCAGATAGTGAGCAATTTCTATATGCATTTTTTTCTTCCCGTTAAATACCTTTATTGGATTCGACTTTTTTAATCTCAATGGCAGTTTCAGGTGTACGTGCAACTTGGGCAGCAATTGATTGGCGCTTAACATTAGGGCGGTGACGCAATGTCAATACAATTGCCCCAATCATAGCAACCAAAAGCACCAAACCGGCTAATTGGAAATACAATACATAATCAGTATAAAGTATTTCACCAAGCGCTTGTGTATTGGTTTTAGCAACATCACTTGCCGCTTTTGCAGCAATGGTAACATCTGGAATGATCGAGTTCGAAGTAAAAACAACCACAAGCTCAATAAGCAAAATAAGACCGACAAGCGCACCAATTGGTGCATATTGCAATGCACCGCGCTTTAATTCGGCAAAGTCCACATCAAGCATCATGACCACAAATAAGAACAATACCGCAACGGCACCGACATAAACCACAAGCAAGATCATGGCCAAAAATTCAGCGCCGGTGAGCAAAAATAATGCTGCGGCATTGAAAAAAGCCAAAATGAGGAAAAGAACCGAATGAACGGGGTTACGTGCCGCCACCACCATTACGGCACTTGCGATCAAAATGAACGAGAACAGATAAAAAAACGCAACCACAGGACCAGTTAGCATGGGGTTCCCCAAGATAATTCAACGCAGTGACGTGGAATGAAAGCGCCACGTCTTCGCCTGAAAGAAGCTCAATTGAAGCTTCCGATGACAAGAGGGTCAAATATTTGCCCCTCGAAAAGCTGCCTAAACAGCTTTAAATAAAACCCTATAACCGCATACAAAACAAATAGTTACAATGTGATATTAAGGTTATACTAAATTATTAACGATACGGTGCATCAAGCGCAATATTGCGAGCAATTTCGCGCTCCCAACGATCACCATTAGCGAGCAATTTTTCCTTATCATAATAAAGCTCTTCGCGGGTTTCGGTCGCAAATTCAAAATTTGGTCCCTCAACAATCGCTTCAACTGGGCATGCCTCTTGACAAAAACCACAATAAATGCACTTTACCATGTCAATATCGTAACGCACTGTACGCCTTGTACCATCATTACGGCGTGGGCCAGCTTCAATGGTAATAGCTTGTGCAGGACAAATAGCTTCACATAATTTACAAGCAATGCAGCGTTCTTCACCATTTGGATAACGGCGCAACGCATGTTCACCACGAAAACGTGGTGAAATACGACCTTTTTCATAAGGATAATTGATGGTTGGCTTTGGTGCTACAAATTGCTTACAGGCAAGAAAAAAGGCACTTACCAATTCAAGTAGCAATAAAGATTTAGCAGCTTGGAAAAGACTTGACATTATCTTAAACTCCTATGCCAGACCAGTAATTTTTAAGAATGCAGCCGTAAGCACGACCATTGCAAGTGAAATAGGCAAGAAGACTTTCCAACCAAGACGCATGAGCTGATCATAGCGATAACGTGGAACGAAAGCTTTAACCATCGCAATCATAAAGAATACAGCGCAAACTTTGAACAAGAACCAGAACACACCCGGTATCCAATTGAGCCACCAAACATCAAGCGGCGGCAACCAACCACCTAAGAATAAAATCGTAGTCAAGGCGCACATCAAAACAATCGCTACATATTCACCAAGCATATAAAGAAGATATGGGCCTGAAGAATATTCAACCATGTGCCCAGCCACAAGTTCAGATTCTGCTTCAACCAAATCAAAAGGTGGGCGATTTGTTTCAGCAAGTGCTGAAATAAAGAAAATAACGAACATTGGGAAAAGACCTAACCAATGCCAATCAAGGAATGATGCAAATGGCAAACCAGCCATAGTGCCGATACCGTCTTTTTGTGCAAGCACAATTTGAGTAAGATCGAGCGAACCTACGCAAAGTAGCACAGTCACAATCACAAAACCAATGGACACTTCGTAAGATACCATTTGCGCGGCAGAGCGCAATGCACCAAGAAATGGATATTTGGAGTTTGATGCCCAGCCGCCCATAATAACACCATAAACTTCTAACGAAGAAATAGCGAATACATAAAGCATGCCGACATTAATATCAGCAACTGCCCACCCTTCATTAACCGGAATAACCGCCCAACCACAAAGGGCAAGGCCTGCCGAAATGAATGGAGCAAGAAGGAAAATACCTTTATTTGCACCGGCTGGAATGACAGGTTCTTTAACAATAAACTTAATCAAATCCGCAAAAGATTGGAAAAGACCAAATGGACCAACAACATTGGGACCGCGACGCAATTGAACCGCTGCCCAAATCTTACGATCTGCTAAAAGCAAGAATGCAATGATAACCAACAGCGCTACAATAAATAATAGCGACTGCCCGATTGGCAACAATATCTGCATCAAGAAGAAATCTAACATTTTATATCACTCTTCCTCTTGTAACCATTATTCTGCTGCTTGCGGAATGCGACCGCTTGCAAGCGCCGAGCACTCAGCCATAATGGCAGATGAGCGTGCGATCGGATTGGTAAGATAGAAATCTTGTATAGGTAAAACGAATTTTGCTGAACCAAGGGTTTTAAAGCCATTAGCCAAAGTGGTAATATCCTTAACGTCACCCACCAAAATATCATCAATGGCGGCAAAATGCGGATATTCACTATAAAGCTTACGTCTTAAAGCGCCAAGTGAGTCATAAGGCAAACGCACACCCAAAACATCAGACAATGCACGTAAAATTGCCCAATCTTCTTTTGCTTCACCAGGAGCAAAAGTTGCACGATTGGTCATCTGTACACGGCCTTCAGTATTTACAAAAATACCTGATTTTTCAGTGTAAGCTGCACCGGGCAAAATAATATCTGCATTATGTGCGCCATTATCGCCATGGCTACCAATATAAATTGTGAAGCCTTTTTTAGCATTCAAATCAATTTCATCAGCGCCAAGCAAGAATAATACTTCGCTATCACTTACTACGTCTTTTGCCCTTGCATTATCTTCGGCAACAAAACCAAGATCAAGTCCGCCAACGCGTGAGGCTGCAGTGTGAAGGACATTAAAGCCATTCCACTCGTCATTAACCGCACCAATAATTGTAGCAAGCTTTGCAGCCGCCTTTGCAATATTAGCACCATTCTCGCCGCTAAGTGCACCCTGACCAAGTATAATCATAGGTTTTTGAGCAGTTTTCAATTTTTCAAGGAATGAAAGCTTGCCATCAATAAGTTGACTGAGTGTTTCTTCCCCTGCCCCAAGATATTCGAAAGGATAGCGCATTTCACCACGCTCGCCAATCACAGCAATTGGATAATCGCTCTTTCTTTGGCGTTTACGAATACGGGCATTAAGAACCGATGCTTCAAAACGTGGATTACTACCAATGATAATCAATGCATCGGACTGCTCAATACCGGCAATCGTTGTATTGAAAATATAGCTAGCGCGACCCGCTTTTGGATCATGGGCTGCGCCATCTTGGCGGCAATCATAATGGGTGGAGCCAAGCGCATTAAGCAATGATTTTAGCGAATAGATTTCTTCAACTGTCGCAAGATCACCAGCAATAGCACCAATTTTGGTGGCATTTGCCTTATCAATCGCGACTTTAATCGCCGCAAAAGCTTCTTGCCAACTTGCTGACATTAACCGACCTTGGCCATTGCGAATATAAGGGCGATCAAGACGCTGGGTTTTTAAACCATCCCAAATGAAGCGGCTCTTATCTGAAATCCATTCTTCATTAATCGCTTCATTAACCCGTGGCATAATACGCATAACTTCGCGTCCACGCGAGTCAACACGGATAGCTGAACCAACCGCATCCATAACGTCAATAGTTTCAGTCTTGCTAAGTTCCCAAGGGCGTGCATTGAAAGCATATGGGCGTGATGTCAAAGCACCAACAGGACAAAGATCGATAACATTGCCCTGAAGCTCTGATGTCATTGCCTTTTCAAGATAGGTGGTGATTTCAGCGTCTTCGCCGCGACCAATAAGCCCCAACTCAGAAATACCTGCAACTTCGGTGGTAAAGCGCACACAACGTGTGCAGTGAATGCAACGCGTCATCACTGTCTTTACTAACGGCCCAATATATTTATCTTCTACCGCACGCTTATCTTCTTGATAACGTGAGAAGTCACGACCATAAGCCATTGCTTGATCTTGCAAATCACACTCGCCGCCCTGATCGCAAATGGGGCAATCAAGCGGGTGGTTGATAAGAAGAAATTCCATGACGTTTTCACGCGCGCGCTTTACCATAGGTGTTTTTGTAAAGATCTGCGGTGGCTCACCATTAGGACCGGGGCGCAAGTCTTTTACACCCATTGCACAGGAAGCCTGTGGTTTAGGTGGCCCACCTTTTACTTCAACCAAACACATGCGGCAATTGCCGGCGATAGACAAACGCTCGTGAAAACAAAAGCGGGGCACCTCGGCTCCGGCCTCTTCCGCTGCTTGTAGCAACGTATAGTGATCGGGAACCTCGATCTCCTTGTCGTCAACTATGATCTTTGCCATCGTTTTTCCAAACCGGCGGCCTCGCCGCCTATCCTAGAAATTAAACCAAAAAACCTATTCAGCAGCTTCAAGCGCAATATTACGGCTTTGCACTGCATTATGGGTATATTCATCAATCCGCTTTTCAATTTCAGGGCGGAAATTACGAATAAGCCCCTGAATAGGCCAAGCAGCAGCATCGCCGAGCGCACAAATCGTATGCCCTTCAACCTGCTTCGACACATCAAATAAAAGGTCTATTTCGCGCTTTTGCGCGCGCCCTTCAACCATGCGCCCCAAAAGACGCATCATCCAACCAGTACCTTCACGGCATGGTGTACATTGGCCACAGCTTTCATGCTTAAAAAATGCTGCAATACGCCAAATAGCTTTAATAATATCGGTCGATTTATCCATAACAATCGCACCGCCAGTACCAAAAGAAGACTTAACTTCCCTTAAACCGTCAAAATCCATGATCACATCGATCATGTCTTCACCGCGAACGACAGGACAAGATGCACCGCCTGGGATAACGCCTAAGAAATTATCCCATCCACCACGGACACCACCGGCATGTTTTTCAATAAGCTCACGGAAAGTAATGCCCAAAGCTTCTTCAACGGTGCAAGGTGTATTTACATGACCTGAAATCATGAATAATTTGGTGCCCACATTATTAGGACGACCAATAGCTGCAAACCATTCTGCACCACGACGTAAAATAGTTGGCGCAACAGCAATGGATTCAACATTATTAACGGTTGTAGGGCAACCATAAATACCCATATTAGCTGGAAATGGCGGCTTCAAACGTGGCTGGCCTTTTTTGCCTTCCAAGCTTTCAAGCAGCGCAGTTTCTTCACCACAAATATAAGCACCGGCACCATGATGCACAATAATATCGCAAGGATGGCCATGTTTTGGATTTTTACCCAAAAGTCCTGCATCATAGCATTCATCAATAGCTGCTTGCAGCGCTTCACGTTCGCGAATATATTCACCGCGTACGTAAATAAAAGCAGTATGAGCGCCCATTGCAAAAGTTGCAATAACACAGCCTTCAATCAAAGTATGAGGATCGTGACGCAAGATCTCTCTATCTTTACACGTACCAGGTTCGGACTCATCGGCATTGACAACTAAGTAATGAGGACGACCATCACTGACCTTTGGCATGAATGACCATTTCATGCCAGTCGGGAAACCCGCACCGCCACGGCCACGCAAACCAGATGCTTTCATCTCATTGATGATCCAATCACGGCCTTTTTCGATAATGCCTTTGGTGCCGTCCCAACAGCCACGAGACATAGCACCTTTAAGAGATGTGTCTTTTAATCCGTAAATATTGGTGAATATGCGATCCTTATCAGCTAGCATGTCTCACCTATTCCTTTCCGTCCGCAACCATCGGCTTTTAAAGCAATCTCACTCATTAACATAACTACTCTTTAGGCTTTACTGCTTGAGCTTTTACCTGATCACCATCAAGCAATGACGTTAATCCTGTGATTGGTTCTGATGACTTGCGCGAATTTTGCGGCCCAACAGGGACTGACGCACCTTCACCACGCTCAAAAGCATCAATAATTTCTTCTAAACGCTCTGGTGTTAGGTCTTCATAGGTATCTTTGAAAATCATCACCATTGGTGCATTAACGCAAGCGCCCAAACATTCGACCTCTTCCCATGAAAGCGTGCCGTCCGCATTGGTTTCAAATGCATGTTCATTAATCTTATTCTTGCAAAGCTTGATCAATTCACCTGAACCACGAAGCATGCAAGGAGTTGTACCACATATTTGCACATGGGCTTTTGTACCCACTGGCTTTAACTGGAACTGCGTATAAAATGTTGCTACTTCCAAAACACGAATATAAGCCATACCGAGCAAATCAGCGATATACTCAATTGACGCGCGTGTGACCCAACCATCTTGCTCTTGCGCACGCATGAGCAAAGGAATAACCGCCGATTGCTGGCGACCTTCAGGATATTTAGCAATAGTTTTTTCAGCCCATGCCATATTTTCAGCATTAAAAGCAAATGTATCGGGCTGTACAGATTCATCAGCGAGACGGCGAACAGACATTAGCGATCAACCTCTCCAAAAACAATATCAAGGGAACCAAGGATAGCAGCAACGTCTGCAAGCATGTGACCCTTACACAAGAAATCCATTGCTTGTAGATGTGCATAACCTGGCGCACGTAATTTCACACGATATGGCTTATTGGTACCATCTGCGACGAGATAGACACCGAATTCGCCTTTTGGCGCTTCCACTGCTGCATAAACTTCACCCGCAGGAACGTGGAAACCTTCAGTAAAGAGTTTGAAGTGATGAATAAGCGCTTCCATTGAACGCTTCATATCACCGCGTTTTGGCGGGGTAATTTTTTGATCAACACTCGAAACAGGGCCAGTCTTTTCTGAACTTAACAAACGCTCGACACATTGGCGAATAATACGAACTGATTGGCGCATTTCTTCCATGCGGACAAGATAACGATCATAACAATCGCCATTTTTACCGACTGGAATATCAAATTCCATTTCTTCATAGCATTCATAAGGTTGGCTTTTACGTAAATCCCAAGCCGCGCCCGAGCCACGCACCATAACACCAGAAAAACCGTAAGCCCATGCATCTTCAAGCGAAACCGTTGCAATATCAACGTTACGTTGTTTGAAAATACGATTAGGTGTAATAAGCGCATCCAAATTACCAAGCGCTTCAAGAAACGGATCAAGAAATGCACCAATATCTTCAACCAACTGCTCTGGCAAATCTTGATGAACACCACCTGGACGGAAATAATTGGCGTGAAGACGAGCACCACAAGCGCGCTCATAAAATACCATCATTTTTTCGCGCTGCACAAAGCCCCAAAGTGGTGGCGTTAAAGCACCAACGTCCATGGCTTGCGTGGTAACATTAAGAAGGTGGTTTAAAATACGACCAATTTCGGAAAAAAGCACACGAATGAGCTGGCCACGCTTTGGCACCTCAACTTTGAGCATTTTTTCAATGGCGAGCACATAGGCATGCTCTTGATTCATTGGCGCAACATAGTCCAAACGATCAAGATAGGGACCCGCTTGCAAATAGGTCTTAGTTTCCATCAACTTTTCTGTACCGCGATGCAGAAGCCCAATATGCGGATCAACCCGCTCTACCACTTCACCATCGAGCTCCAATACCAAGCGCAACACGCCGTGCGCTGCTGGATGCTGCGGACCAAAATTGATATTAAAATTACGGACATTGACCTCAGCCACGATCAAATCCCTCCGTTTGAAAAGAGCGCCTCAATGTCCTTACCGGTCATCTTACGCGTTTCATTTGCAAATTCATAAAAATGCGGTTTTTCGTCGTAATAAATTTCACTTTTCAATTCAAAACCACTTTGATCGTCAAATGCAGCAGCACTTAAATAGACCATTGATCCATCACGCATACGCCAACCAAGCGAACTTCCACATGATGAACAAAACAGCCGCTCGCCCCAAGAAGACGATGGATAAACTGAAAATTCAACATTACCCAGCACTTCAATCGCTGGATCAACCGCTAGGGACATAAAAACGCCACCAGACATTTTCTGGCACATATGACAATGGCATATGCCGACATCTATACCAGATAGCTTTGCCTTAAAATGCACATCACCACAAAGACATTTACCCTCGCGAATGAAAGTGCTTTCTTCTGGCTGACCTAGATTCATTTCCGCTCTCCTGCTTTTTCATCACCAGGCAGAACATAATCTGTACCTTCCCAAGGTGACAAAAAGTCAAAGCTGCGCATTTCTTGACGAAGAACAACAGGCTCATAAACTACCCGCTTTACTTCATTGTCATAGCGACACTCCACAAAACCAGTAGTTGGAAAATCTTTACGCAATGGGTGCCCTTCAAAACCATAATCGGTCAAGATACGACGCAAATCTGGATGATCTGAAAACAAAACGCCATACATATCGTAAACTTCACGCTCATACCAATCCGCACCTGGATAGACACTGAAAGCTGATGGCACATCTTCATCTTCACTGACCTGAACCTTAACGCGAATGCGCAGATTCTGACGTGGTGACAAAAGATGATAAGATACATCAAAGCGCTTTTCACGCGATGGGAAATCAACACCACTAACGTCAATAATACAGATGAATTGACACTGCACATCGTCACGCAAGAATGTCAACACACCAAGCAGCTCGGCAGGATCAACCAAAAGATTTAACTCACCATAAGCAATCTCTTGGCTCAACACCTTAGAACCTATACGCTCAGCAAGATAGCTATTGAGATCTTCAATTGCTTCAGAAGCCATAATACTCTCCTAGCGCTCGATCGAACCGGTACGGCGTATCTTCTTCTGCAATAAAAGCACACCATAAAGCAGCGCTTCAGCAGTAGGAGGACAACCAGGAACATAAATATCTACAGGAACAATACGATCACAACCACGCACAACCGAATAGGAATAATGGTAGTAGCCACCACCATTTGCACATGAGCCCATTGAAATCACATAACGCGGCTCAGGCATCTGATCATAAACTTTGCGCAATGCGGGAGCCATTTTATTGGTAAGCGTACCAGCAACCATCATAACATCTGATTGGCGCGGAGAAGCGCGCGGAGCATAACCAAAACGCTCATTATCATAATGCGGCATTGAACAATGCATCATCTCAACTGCACAGCAAGCAAGACCAAAGGTCATCCACATCAATGAACCAGTACGCGCCCAAGTAACGAGCGCATCTGTAGATGTAACCAAGAAACCCTTATCAGAAAGCTCGGCATTAATATCCTGGAAGAACTTGTCGTCAGCACCAATAAGCTTGCCAGTATTAGGATCAATAATTCCTTTAGGCTGCGGCGCGACCAAAGTCTTATTTCCGGTCAATTCCATTCCAGAGCCCCTTTCTTCCATTCATAGATAAAGCCTACAGTCAAAACGCCTAAAAACAGCATCATTGACCAAAACCCGAACATCCCGATATCACGGAAAGCAACCGCCCACGGGAAAAGAAAAGCTACTTCAAGATCGAAAATAATGAATAGAATTGAAACAAGATAAAAACGAATATCAAATTTCATGCGCGCATCATCAAACGAGTTGAAGCCACATTCATAAGCAGATAATTTTTCTGGATCGGGCGAACGATAAGCCACAATATAGGGCATAATCAACAAAGCACCTGCAATCACCAATGATACTATAATAAATATCAATACAGGCAGGTAATTCATCAGAATATCAGGCATATCCTTTAACACCTTTTCAAACGAGGCAACGCCATTAAACACTTTGCATTTAAGAAAACAGCTCAGTGCACCAAAGAATCTCTTTAGACATTTTCCTCGCCCAAACAGCTTCAAGGGCATGCTGCGCGAAATTTGTCGCAAGGGTTAACGCAGAGTACACAAACAAGCAATAGTTTTATCACAAAAAAGATAATTTATGCGACATTTTGCTTACTGTTAACAGATGAAATAGAATTATCCAAAAACCCTACTTCACAACTCAACTTTTCCCTAACACCATAGAATTTACGGTATTTTTGCTATAATATCTTTCAATATGGTTTCTCAGATTAAAGATACAAGACACTAATCTTCACTTTATTGAGAAGCCACCATATTTTCGCCAAAACTAGCAGATTTGAGCAAAAATCATGATGCAACCATAGAATCATTCTAACACAAGTTCAACTTAATTTATTACAATTTAGATGATAGTCACAGCATAGGTAGCTGATCGTTTTGCGTTCCCTTGCAAATATCACCACCCAATGGAGTAATGACAAATTAAATAGAACAAGTGAAATTACCAGAGTTAAATCTAAACGCTTTTACAAGAGCAAGATGAGTCGATAGCATTAAGCGCTAAATAGAAATCACCACAAAACATAAACTGAACAAGCAAAGCTACAATGAGCCAATATTGCAACTAAAGCAAAAACTAACAAAGCTAGCATAAACCAGAATTATAACATATTATTTTATGTAGGGAAAATTAATAGCGCCACTAAACTTAAAGTTTAGTGGCGCGAGTGACGGGACTCGAACCCGCGACCTCCGGCGTGACAGGCCGGCACTCTAACCAACTGAGCTACACCCGCGCATTTGACGAAACCGTTAGTTACTGAACTTTCTTATTATCGAATTTTCATCACCATTTCGTCTGGCGTGAGCGGTGTCTAAGACGTTCAAACAAAGAAGTCAAGCGCTTTAATTGAAATAATTTCAATTTATCCATTTTTTATTGTTAAATGCCACAGTCAGCCAAACGGCCACTACCTCAGCCCATAACACAAGGCACAAAATACTAAGAAGGCCTTTTGAATAATAATGACTTTCACCAAAACGTTAAATGTAGACAGGAATGCAGTTTGCGAGGATAGCAAAAAAACAACAAAGATAAAATGAATAAGAATTAACCTATCTAACAGGGCGCAAAAGCAGGCAAAAACACCAGCCAACTTAAGCCAATAGATAGTAAAACTAGACATAAAGGGAAAAAGAACAATCAGCTATTGATTAAAGTGTGCAGTAAAGCCACCAAACCCAATTAATCAAAAAACATTTTTGAAAGGTTAAGTGGCGCGAGTGACGGGACTCGAACCCGCGACCTCCGGCGTGACAGGCCGGCACTCTAACCAACTGAGCTACACCCGCGCACTTATCAACCAAGCCAATAAACTATTTAAACAACAGCTATTTGTTTGGCGTTGGCACCGTTTAAAAGGTTAAAATGGATTCGTCAACCACATATTTTAGAAAATCGACACAAATTTCACTTTTCTTCGCTTTTTTCTAAAATTTACAAAAAAATGCAATTTTTCATTTTTTTTGCTTGCACTTTGCAAAACTATCAATTAGAGAGTGCCTACCCTTAACGGGGGCGATTAGCTCAGTTGGTAGAGCGCTTCGTTTACACCGAAGATGTCGGGAGTTCGAGTCTCTCATCGCCCACCATTATTTCTTATTATAATTGTAAGAAATAGAAAGTTATAAAAGGGCGATTAGCTCAGTTGGTAGAGCGCTTCGTTTACACCGAAGATGTCGGGAGTTCGAGTCTCTCATCGCCCACCATTATTTCCACTTTGAAATCTTAGAGTAATTTTACTACCAGCTGCTTCGCAATAACTTGGCTTTATATCCGCTTGTTTAGTTACAATGGTCAATTTCCATAAGGTTTAAAAATAAATCTACAGCAGCTAGTTTTTTCGTTACTTAAGCAAAAGCGTAATATCCTGCTTAAAGCCTAACTTTAAACACACTATTATCTACTTAATTTCTTATTTGATTCTTTAAATAGAGTTTCATAATTTAATGAATATGATGGATATTTAAACAGATGAGGAATTTACAGTGAAAAAACTTGGCTTTCTTTTTTCAGCGCTCATAGTTTTAACTGCCTGCAATAGCACGTTACCAGCGCAACTATCACCTGATAATACATCAGCAGAATTTGAAAGCCGTTTTTACGATGGTGGTGAAATTCAACCACAGACGTTAACAAGGGCAGCAGGAATTGCCCAAAGACGAGGCTTTGAGTATTTCACCCTTGAGACAAAACGTCCAGAATCATCAAGCAGGCCGCGCTTTACCGTAGATTATGGACGCAATCCCAATGGCTTTGGTGACGCTGGTGCATCTACCCCCAACGGATTGAATGCTGGAATAACTGCTGGTGGCGCGACAAGAACCCATTGGTTAGTTCGATTCTATAATGGTAATGACCGCCCAAGCCATTTAAATGTCTATTCAACCAAAGAAATATTAAACCGCCGCTAATTATCACGGGACTTATTGGGGGCAGTTTGCCCTCACATCATGTAACGACAAAATGGCAATAACAAACAGAATCAATTTTATTGAGCTGCATAGGAAATTACCATGAACAATAACTCAACTAATTCATATACAGCTGCCATGCTTGCCATTGGCGACGAATTGCTTTCAGGCCGAACAAAAGACAAAAATATTGCGCTCCTTGCTGAAACTTTAACTCAAGTCGGAATTGAATTAAAAGAAGTACGTATTGTTGGCGACGAAGACACTGCAATTATTGCTGGCATTAATGCTCTTAGAGCCCAATATGATTATGTTTTTACCAGTGGCGGCATAGGGCCAACCCATGATGATATTACCGCAGAATCAATATCAAAGGCTTTTGATCTTCCTTGTATTTTCAATCCCGAAGCCGAATTGATTCTTAGTGATTATTATAAAGAGCGTGATGTGCCTTTTACCCCTGCCCGCCGTTTGATGACAAGAACACCGCAAGGAGCAAGCTTAATAGCAAACTCGGTGTCAGCAGCACCCGGCTTTAAAATTAGCAATGTTTTTGTACTTGCCGGCGTTCCCAATGTTTTTAATGCGATGCTCAATGCAATTTTGCCAAGTTTAGATAAAGGTACACCTTTTCAATCCATCTCAATTAACTGCCCCTTTGGTGAAGGTGTCATCAGCCAAAAACTAGGCGAAATACAAAAAGCCAACCCACAAACAATTATCGGTTCTTACCCCAAATTTTCAGAAAATAAAGAAAATCCGTTTTCTGTTGAACTCGTCATAAAAAGTAAGGATGCAACTGCATTAGATAAAGCAAGTGCGGAAGTATTAAGCATGATCAAAGAGTTAGAAAAATAATACCTATCTTTTTAAAATACTGATTTTACATTTATATATTGCGATATTTATGATGTTCTATAGAATTTAAAAGCAAGTTAGGGCAAAAAATCTAACTTGCTAAAATAAAAAATAAAAATAGTTAGGAAAATTTAATAATAATGAACAAACGACAAATTCGTGCAATTTTTAACCAAGACACTATTCGTGTATATCAAGCTTTTAATAATGGTATTGCTGATGCAGCAATCAAAAAAGGGACTTTTAGCTCTCCCCCCTTTAGCCTTACCCGTATGACATGGATTAAACCATCCTTTTTGTGGATGATGTATCGCTGTGGCTGGGCCCAAAAAGATGTTGGGCAGCAACGGGTTTTAGCAATCGATATTACCAGAGAGGGGGTTGAATATGCGCTTTCCCACTCCTGCCTTAGCCATTTTGACGCTGAGCATCATCAATCCCATGACGAGTGGAATCAACAGTTAAAAAATAGCCCTATACGCATTCAATGGGATCCTGAGCGCGATATTTACAGCAAACCGCAAGACCACCGCTCACTGCAAATTGGCATATCTGGAGCAATGGTTGAAAAATATGTTAACGAGTGGATTGTTGCCATTAGCGATATTACGTCGCAAGTAAAGCAAATGAAAAAGCTACTCGATGCGGGTAAAGAAGATGAACTATTGCAACAATTACCGCAAGAAACTGTTTATCCATTGCCACAAAAAATTAAAAAAATAATTAGCATGGATAACTAAGTTTAAATATAATCTTTAAGACGAAAAATAACAACGTCTATTTTTGTCTGCAAAAGGTGTCTTTTAGGTCGAGCAACTAAAAATTAGCCCGCGCCCTTATCTCCATCTATCAAATTAATTAGATTTAACGGTAAGCCGCAGAATTATGAAACCATTATTTTTGGCCAAGTTAATTTATTATATAGGTAATTAATGCCTTAATATTGGTTTATAAAACCGTTGCAGCTTGAAAATAGGTATAAAATTGTTTTAAAAGCAATTTATTATCATAGTAAAACCATATTAACATGGAAATGCAAAAATCAAAATAATGAGATTAGAGTATGAGGCTCATCTCCATTATTTTCGTATATCCATTACTTCTAAATGAGAGAACAACATGGCATCTGTTGGCAATTGGCTAAAAAGATTTATATTGCGTAGTTTCATCTACCTGTTTGGGATAATCATTGTTTTGGTTGTTATTGGCGGGGTTGCTTTTGTTGTTGCAAGACCGCAGATTAATGATTTCGTTAATAAAGAAATCAATAAATATGGCGTTGAATTAGAAAGCTGGAGCATTGGATTAACCGGCAAGGCTAATCTTTATAAAGTACGAATTCCCCTTTCTGATGGAACAATTATTACAGTTCGGGAAATATCTGCCCGTCCACCTGTTAGCAGTTTTAAAGGCGTTGCCGATCTTTATGATGTAAAGGTTGAGCATGGTGGAGTAAGCTTGCAAATTCCGCAGCTTCATGTCGATGGCATTGTACAAAATGGCAAGGATGTGACAATTCAGTCAAAAAAGTTGCAAATGTTGATGCAAATTGGCCTGTCCTCTATACGCGCAGGTGATATTAATCTTGTTTCTAACTTAAATGGTGCACAGGAAACAGCAACTATAAAAGGTTTTAAGCTTGATAATCTTGATAAGGGAAAAATCGCCTTTATCGGTTTTGATTCAATGCAAACCACATCAAACTTCACACAAGGTGAACTGTCCGGCTTACGCATAGAAAGCGGTGCCGCTAGTGCAAAAAATATTGATGTTGCCTCAGCCTACAGTTTCTTAGAAAATACTCTTTCACAAAATCAATCCGTAGTGGATTTATTTGGCCCTCTAAATCTTTCGAACGTAAAGTTAGATGCAGGATTAAGCGATGGCAAAGAGTTTCATGCTAGTTTAGGCGCACTTAAAACCGAAGGCTTTTCGTTGCGCAACTTGGGACAAAACCCTATTGGACAAGCCAAAGCTGCAATGGCTGTTTTAAAAAATAGCAATGCGAGTAAAGAAGAGCGCAGTACCGCAACCAAAACACTTGTGCAATTGCTTCAAAATATCGCAAAAATAAATGGAAGATTAGAAAATCTTGTCGTTGATACAGCAAGTGGTAAATTGTCCGTTGGATCATTTGAAATAACCCCAAGCAGTTGGAACAGTGTCATTCCAGAATCGCTTTTGATCAAGGCTGACAACGTTCTTTTTGATTTAGCCGACTTGCCAAGTAAAGAAATCCAGACACTAAGAGATATGGGGTATGCCCAGATGGATCTTTCCTTTGTCATGAACCTAAATTGGAACCGTGATGACAATTCGTTGAATATTAACGAATTAAGTTTTACCGGCAAAGATATGGGACAAGCCCAAATATCAGGTAAATTTAAAAACGTCGCCCCCGCATTTTTTTCGGGTGATTTGCTTCAAATGACTATGGTGGCTTCAGGCATTACCTTGCAAAGTTTAGATATTGCATTTAGCGATTATGGTGCATTTGAACGGATCATTAAATCTGGTGCACCATATGGCGGCGTGAGTGAAGCCAATCTGCGTGCCGACATACGTGAAATCGCAGTTAAAAGCCCACCAGCACTTTTGAAAAACCATAAGGATGCAAATGCGATTTCTGAGGCCTTAGGAAGCTTTGTGGACAACCCTGGCACCGTTAATATCCATATCGTTTCAAAAGCACCGGCTGGGCTTAGCCTACTTGATTTATTAATTTCGCAGGCGGACCTACCTGCAATTTTAGATAAGCTTGATTTTAGAGTGACATCAACAGGCAAACCTCATTAATTAGCCTGTCAATTTAATTACATGGAAAGCGGAGTGATACAAAATCAATCCGCTTTTTTATTTTTTTAAATATTCAATGTTACACAATGTAATTGTTTTAATTGATGGCTTACACTAACCCATCATTTGCAACAAAATATTACAGGTAGAAGATTGCGATATTGCTTTTAAAAACACTTTTTGCCGATTATTCCAACATTCGCTTGAAAATGAATATGACTAACTACGCAAGTTTAATGCTAGTTATTATTTTGCGGTTTTTGCTTATCACAAAAGCGTATGTTTAAACTCGTTTTACATTTTTTGATGCGTATATAATACGTTTTTAAAAGATCAGCTTTGAATTTTCTAAACCAAACTTTGGCCAACCCACAAAATCGACCAAAGCATTAGGTCGGCGCGCTCCATCTAAATTTATTATCAAGGCAAAATCTACTTTACCACATATTACGCCCTAAAACGTTCTTTCTCGCAATTGGGCACAATTTCGTTATGAACTTGTCCATCTTGTTTAAACATACCAAAAATTGTTATTTATCATTAAGCCCCCGTTTGCATTTTTACGACGAGTGTGGAAGATTTATCTGGACTAGCAAGAGCTGTTATTATTCAATTACTTTGTCTACTAAATATTTAAACCAATATGGAGTTGTCCAATCTGATTGATACCGCTAATGTAAATAAAATCAATACAATAGGTCTTTAAATGGATATAGAAACAATATTTTTGTAAGAAGAAACTAATGATTATTCAAATATCACGAGATTTTTTAAGGGTAAAATTAGCAAATAAAATAGCGCATATTGAAGGCGAATTATGCTTTCCCCCAACGGAAAATTTTGAATTTATAGTTTACGTTAATAGCATAAAGAATTGGGAAGAGCCTTTTGATAAAATAGAAATTACTGAAGAGGAAAAAGAACAACTTATAAATGATATAAAAAATGAATTTAGACAAAAAAGAGGAAAAGTTGTTTTTGATTAAACCTTTTCATATTACCTTAGATTTTTTTAAATTCGCACTTTAGTGTAAAGTGTTTTCCTTATCTTTGCATCCCAATATCTCATATGCGGAGCATTGCTAAAAGCTAGTAAGCAGATAAACAAAGATATTCGTAGCCTTATATCCATCACTACACAACAATGAATTAATTGCGGTAGGTATTAATTTTCAATATGAAACTGATTGAAATGATAATCGATTACTAGGGGCAGATCCCAATAAGTTGAACGAAATAGTATTTATCGATTAAATGACGGAGTAAATACTCATTTTTCAAACTGGTTAGATATGTGAAAAAAAATTACATTTTTATTAGCTTTTTTAATCATGATAAAAATTTAGTCTCAATCGGCATCTAACTAATCATGAAGGACTACATCTCAAGATAGAAATTCTTAACGGAAAAAGCGGCGAAAAATGCACGACAAATACTTTGTTGAAAATTGAAACGAATATAACGTAGCTTCTGATTGCTGATGATAGGGTGGATTATAATGAATGACGTAGACTTTATTTGCCTTAATTTTTCTGATGCTAATAAAATATTAAAAAAATATATTGACTATGACATAAGTATTTTTAAAAAAAAGATCGAGTTAAAAAATTCCAACAAATATGTAGGATAGACGATTATTTTTCTAAAAGCGATATAGAATTACTGGATAAATTAAATATTAAAAAATATTTAATTGGGAACGTATTTATATACACAGAGGATTATTCCATTGATAATAATATTATATTTGAAATACAATCTTCTAAAGTCGAGTTTTTTGTTCGTCAGTTTCATGAAAATTTCAATGCTCCTTTTTTCAAAGACAAGACTATATTTATTTGCCCCAACACACAAAAACTTTTACTTTATTTTGCAGAAGGTTGGTGGTTCTATTATGATTTACCGTTGGAATTTTCAGAATAATTTTTGCACATGACATGATAATTAAAAAACCAAATGAAATAACTGAGAATGTGCATAAAGCGCAGTTTTCATCGCGAAACTTTATAGGAACATGTTGAAGCAGTTTTTTCATCTCAAGTAATTTTTACGTTGGTCAAGATTTTTATATCAATAGGTTATGATGGTTAATGGCGAGCACATTTATTAAAAAATACAATTAATCAAAGATTAGGTGACATATGATGAAATTAATAGCGCCAATAATTGGTCTTTTCTTCTGTTTTTAACCGGCCTAGTTTTAGCTGACGATAATCCACTTAGTGTGCGTGTTTTAAACTTAACTGCCGCTCTGCCCTCGCCTAACATTGAAGTCAACGTTAAAAAGTTAAATGGTGACAAATGGCAGCTTTTAAATAGCGCAACGGCCAACAAGAATGGCCGTATCACAGCCCTTTACCCTGCTAGAAAAGAAATTTTTTCTGGAATTTACAAGATGACATCTCAAACTTAAAAATGGTTTAAAGAAAACAACCGAGAAGCATTTTTCCAAAAAGTGCCTGTTATCTTTACCTACGATGAAAAAGTCGATCATCCTCACATTCCAATTTTGCTAAGTCCTTTTGGATATTCTTCCTATCGAGGTAATTGGTTATTTTCATATAGAATAAAAAAGGCGGGGTATGAACCCCGCCTTTTTTTATTTAAAAATCATTTTAATCTTAATGATTATTGATTAAAATTTCACGCTTGCCAACATGGTTTGCCGCGCCAACAAGGCCTTCTTTTTCCATACGCTCAACAAGGCTTGCGGCTTTATTATAGCCAATACCGAGGCGGCGTTGAATATAAGAGGTGGAGCATTTTTTGTCACGCATAACCACTTTTACACCTTGCACGTAAAGCTCTTCAGCATCATCACCAGCATTAGCAACGAGTTCTGCGATATTGTCGCTATCATCTTCTGGCTCATCTTCTTCACTGTCGGTAACCGTTGCAAGATAATCCGGTGTGCCTTGGGTTTTAAGATGGGAAACAATATGTTCAACTTCGCTATCTGAAACAAATGCACCATGAACACGCACGATGCGACCGCCGCCAGCCATATGTAGCATATCACCTTGGCCAAGAAGCGTTTCTGCGCCTTGCTCGCCCAAAATGGTGCGGCTATCGATTTTAGATGTTACTTGGAACGAAATACGGGTTGGGAAGTTGGCCTTAATTGTACCAGTAATAACGTCAACGGATGGACGCTGGGTTGCCATAATCAAGTGGATACCAGCGGCGCGTGCCATTTGGGCAAGACGTTGGATAGCTCCTTCAATTTCTTTGCCAGCAACCATCATCAAGTCAGCCATTTCGTCAACAATAATGACGATGTAAGGCAATGGATTAAGATCCATAGCTTCTTCATTGTAGAGAAGCTCGCCAGTTTCTTTATCAAAGCCTGCTTGCACTGTGCACATAATGGTTTCACCATTTTTAAGGGCTTCAGTCACACGTTCATTAAAACCATCAATGTTACGAACGCCTAATTTTGCCATCTTGCGATAACGATCTTCCATTTCGCGTACGGCCCATTTAAGCGCGGTCACTGCCTTTTTAGGATCTGTTACAACAGGGGTAAGCAAATGCGGAATACCATCATAAATGGAAAGTTCAAGCATTTTAGGATCAACCATGATCAAACGGCATTGATCAGGGGCGAGATGATATAAAAGCGATAGGATCATCGTGTTAATGGCAACAGATTTGCCCGAACCAGTCGTACCTGCAACCAAAAGATGCGGCATTTTTGCAAGTTCTGCAATGACCGGTTCACCACCAATATTTTTACCAAGAGCTAAAGCAAGTTTAAACTCTGATGTTTCAAAGGCTTTTGACTGCACGATTTCGCGTAAGAAAACCGTTTCACGTACAGCATTTGGCAATTCAATACCAATGACGTTGCGGCCCGGTATAACCGCAACACGAGCAGATACAGCTGACATTGAGCGGGCAATATCATCAGCAAGACCAATAACGCGTGAGGATTTTACACCAGGAGCTGGCTCAAATTCATAAAGTGTAACGACAGGACCTGGGCGGACATGAATAATTTCACCCTTGATGCCGAAATCTTCCAAAACGCTTTCTAAAAGTCCAGCGCTACGCTCTAAAGTTTCTTGTGAGATTACCGCACCATCTTTGTAAACAGGTGGCTGCAGCAAATCAACGGATGGGAATGTGTAATCATGACCGGTTGCCTGCTTAGTTATCCGCAAACCCGACTGTAGGTCGGTAACGTGGCGCGGTGTAATCGCCACACTCTTAGTTGGCATGTGCTCTGGCTCAACGGCCTTTACATCATCTTCAATGGTTTCAACTTCAACCATATTAGTTGCAGTTTCAATATCTTCTTGGCTTTGCGCTTCGATGGCGATGATGTCGTCATCTGCGGCTAAAGTCTGTTCGGCAAAGGCTGCGTCAGAAAGAGGTTTTTCAACCGCAACAATATGATCTGCTGCTTTTTCGTGTTTTTCAATGCTTTCAGCCTTTTCGATGCAATCCATTGCATCAAAATCCATATTATTATCATTGGCACTAGCAAATGCATGAGAATACTGAATAGCTTGATCTTCTGTTGATGCAACTTCTAATATTTCAGATGCTGGCACATCAATAAGGGCTGCACCGTCATTAACAGCTACGGTCTCAATATCTATGTCACCAACAACATCTTCGTTAAACTCATTTGCTGGAATTGCGACTTGAGATTCAGCTTCAATATTTGCGACTGCGGCTTCTTGATTGTCAGGTACATGAATTGCGGCTGCTTTAGCCTGTTCAACAGCTTCCATCCGGCCAGATTTTGAAAACTTGCATTCAAGCACACGGAAAAGCTCGGTAATGGATGGTTGCGGTGCTTGCGGCTCATTTTCAGGCTCAATCTGTGCCTCTGCAACCATATCAGTTTGTTGATTGCTTGGTTCAATATCAAATGGACCAAATTCGAAAAAGGCGAAATCTGAAATGGCTATTGGCTTGGATTTCACAACCTCAATCTTATTATTCGCAACTGGTGCATTAGTTGTAACAGGGGTTGTAGTTTCAACTGTTGCCGGTGTTTCGATGGTGTTTATTTTATTCGCAAGCATGGTATCACTTTCCGGCCGTTCGAGTTGTATTGATTGATTAACAAGTGGTGATTGGGCTTCAGTCGTTGATTGAACCTCAACGGTAATAATTTCCTTCGCATTTTCTGGGGCTTGACTGATATTCAACAAATCAGCGGTTGGAAGTTCGGTTTTAAGTAAAGCTTCTATATCTTCCTCACTTGGCTCCATTTCACTGCCGCCAATTATAATCGGCTTTTTTTGCTGACGCTCATAAATAGCTTGCAATTGTTCAGCATAAGCGGGATCGCTTTCAGCTTTTTTACGAATAATTTCGATATCTGGCGTGCGCGTAAAACGAACATTTTCCGCCAATGCAAAGGCCTGCCGCCAAATGGGTGGATAATCTGCCAGCGATTCTAGCAAAAGTGGTTTTGAAATAGGTTTTCCATCCGATTTTTGGGTCGGATCAGCCTTAATTGTTTGTTTGTAACTATCATAAGTAAAAGATTTTATATTACGCATAACACTCAAATACACCATGTTTCAGCCAGAATCGTCAGGCTTAATAAACTTATCGATTTTGGTTGATTGCCAACAATCATCAAGCTGCACTGTAATGGGCGAAAGTTAATAAGTTTTTGCCATAATGATTTTCATTGGCACTTTCCTACAAGAAAAATGCAGTGTGGTTTTTTGCCAACAGATATTGAATGACGTAATTTTCAATCAAGTTAAATAAAAGTTTAATTCTTAAGGATTTAAATATTTTTCAACGTTAATATCATTCAAATAGTAACCATATACATCTTGATACAAGGTGAAAGACAGCAAAGGAAAGTTTCAATGTTCCATGCCATTTTATCCTTTTTTTCTAGACAAAAGGGCTTTTTGCACTTGCGGCTTTTAAATCCTATTGCTGCGATACTTCTATTCTTATCCTGTACGAGCATAGCAACACCAACAGTTGCGCAAAATCGCAATAATAGCAGTGAGCATTATACTGCGCAGGAAATTATTGATTCAGGTCATCGTTTTTTTGGTGATACATCGGGTGGACTTGCCACCGCAATTCAAAATATTTTTTCACGCCATGGACTTCCTAATGGCTATATTCAAGGTGAAGAAGGCTCAGGTGCTTTTATTGGTGGTTTAACCTACGGTGAAGGGGCACTTTACACAAAAAATGCTGGTGATTATCGCATGTTTTGGCAAGGCCCATCTATTGGTCTTGATTATGGCGGCCAAGGCTCACGCGTTATGATGCTTGTCTATAACCTTGATAATGTGCGTAATATTTGGGGGCGTTACGGCGGTGTTTCAGGTTCTGCCTATCTTGTTGCTGGCGTTGGCTTTAATGTATTGAAGCGTAAACAAGTGCTTTTAGTACCTATCCGCACTGGGCTTGGGGCACGCCTTGGTGTTAATATTGGCTATTTAAAATTAACGCCAAAGCCAACATGGAATCCATTTTAAGAATGGTGGCTGACATTAACAACCTTCACTGGCAAATTTACCATAAATTTACATAACATTTATGGAAATTATCAAGCCACTACAAGTCTTATTTCAATTAATGAGTAGCTTTTATGATTTGGGTACAATCCATTTTATTTTTCATTTTTGGTAGTGCCGTTACCGGTTTTTTGGTGATGCTTGTTTTTCCGTTGGTTTGGCGAAGGGCACTTTTCCTTGCCAATAAAGCGGTGCGCATGGAAGTGCCCGTTTCATTAAATGAAGTTGAGGTAGAGCGCGATTTTTTGCGGGCTGAACATGCAACAACTGTGGCAAGGTTGGAAGAACTGCTCAAAATATCTGAAAATCGTTATGCAGAGGCTTTACTTCATGCGAGCAAAATGCGCGAGCGTAATTATTACCTCGCATCTTTTGAACAACAAACGCAGGAATTAATAGATTCAAATAAGCAGCTTAGTCATGAAATAGTTACTTTGAAGCAAGAATTAAATGTCGCAAAATCTGCGCTGCTTGAACAAAAAGCTTTGACAATTGGATCAACTATGGCTGAAAGCAACGAGAACGAGACCTCAGCAACGGTTGAAAACTTTAACAAAAACCTTTCCACTGACAACCAACAAGATCTTAAAAAACTAAATCTACGTGGTGAAGGTGATATGCAAAGTCTCACGGCATTAACCGATCAAGAAATATCCCATTTTTATGAGGAAAATAAAAAACTATTGGTAGCCAAGGAACAAACGCTGAATGTATTGCGCGAGCAAATTAAAACTATGGCTGCAATATTAGTTGCCAATGTAGCCGCCAACGAAGGAGCAGACTCGCCAATTTTCGAATTTATATCAAATGATGAAAATGCAAATAGTCTCGCCGGATTGATTAAAAGGAATTTGGCAAATATTTCTAACAAAACAGCTTAAGCAATTTTTAAAATTCATTTAATCATTATCATGACCATTTTAACCATGATAATGATTAAATCGATTAAAATATATATAAGTCATCAAAATATTGTACGATGTCTTGCCAATGATAGCGTGTAGCAAGTACAAGAAAAATATCGCGCCTGTTTTATGCAGTGCGCCATAAGCACTTACACCGGTTTCCCGGCCATGTAAAATCAGAAGGATTGCAAAAATGAGCAAAACCCGTACAGAAACTGATACCTTCGGACCGATTGAAGTTCCCGGCGACCGCTATTGGGGCGCACAGACAGAGCGTTCAATCCACAATTTTGAAATTGGTACCGAGCAACAACCTTTGCCGCTTGTTCATGCTTTAGGGCTTGTTAAACAAGCTGCTGCTGAAGCCAATATGGTTGCTGGCAAATTATCACCCGAAATTGGACGCGCTATCATTGCTGCTGCCGAAGAAGTGGTTGATGGCAAGTTTGATGATAATTTTCCATTGGTTGTCTGGCAAACAGGCTCTGGCACACAAAGCAATATGAATGCTAATGAGGTTATTTCAAATCGCGCTATTGAAATGCTTGGTGGCGAAATGGGCACAAAAAAGCCCGTTCACCCAAATGACCATGTCAATATGAGCCAATCTTCAAATGACTCATTTCCAACAGCAATTCATGTTGCAACCGCCATTGAAACAGTAACGCGTCTTTATCCAGCGCTTGACCATCTTATCTTGGCACTAAAAGCTAAAGAGGATGAGTTTAACGACATTATCAAAATTGGTCGTACCCATACACAAGATGCGACACCAGTCACTTTGGGGCAAGAATTTTCAGGTTATCGCGCTAGCCTAGAACATGGCAAATTGCGTATTGAAGAAGCGTTAAAAGGCGTGCTTTATCTCGCGCAAGGCGGCACCGCCGTTGGTACGGGTCTTAATGCGCCGATTGGTTTTGATAAAGAATTTGCCGCGCAAATGACAACCATCACTGGCATTCCGTTTAAAACCGCAAGTAATAAGTTTGAAGCCTTGGCAAGTCATGGTGCGATTACTTATTTCCATGGCAGCTTAAATGCTTTGGCAACTGATTTGTTTAAGATTGCCAATGATATTCGGTTCTTAGGCTCAGGCCCTCGTTCTGGCCTTGGTGAATTGAGCTTGCCTGAAAATGAGCCGGGTTCATCAATCATGCCGGGCAAAGTCAATCCAACCCAGTGCGAAGCGCTTACAATGGTTGCATGCCAAGTCTTTGGTAATAATACAACTGTTACTGTTGCATCATCACAAGGGCATTTTGAGCTTAATGTTTATAAGCCAGTTATTGCTTATAATGTTTTGCAATCTATTCGCTTGCTATCAGATTGCATGCGCTCCTTTGCCGATCATTGTGTTGATGGTATCGTTGCTAATCGCGCTCGCATCCAAGATCTTATGGAACAATCCTTGATGTTGGTCACCGCATTAGCACCTGCTATCGGCTATGATGCGGCTGCAAAAATTGCAAAAACCGCCCATAAAAACGGCACCACCTTGCGTGATGAAGCACTAAAAAGCGGTCTTGTAAGCGAAGAAGATTATAATCGTCTGGTTCGTCCAGAGGATATGATCCACCCTAAATAAGCAGCTTGCTCATTTCAATTAACAAATTGACAAGCAGAAAGTCTATTCAATGAGGCTTTCTGCTTTTTATTTCTCGCATCAATCGTTACATTTATTAATAAAATTGGCTTTATGCAAAATTGCTGGTTGAAGCCTACGCTTTGATAGGTTAGAAAGCAAAAATTGATTTTTCAGGAATCAATTACGCACCCGTAGCTCAGCTGGATAGAGCGTTGCCCTCCGAAGGCAAAGGTCACAGATTCGAATTCTGTCGGGTGCGCCATTTAAATATAATAAGATCAATGTTTTAAGACATTATTTACTGTATTTTTTCTTGTTTAATTTTAAATTTGTAGCAGTTTTGTAGCAATCAGTGCGAAAATGTGTTTTAAACCAGCGAATTGATCCTTTTGAGCGCAGTTAAATTTGTTATTATTTTCACTTATTTTAAATGAACTTGATAGGCTTGAAGAGCGAATTTTTAACGAAGCTTCACCCACAATTCACTAACTTTTATCATGGAAGTGGTTTGGCCATGAACAAAAACGCACCTTACTCGCCTTCATTATCGCCATCATATTTACCAGCCTTATAATTTTTTTCAATTTGCTTAAATGCGCTGGTGGTTAGCTTGTTAACTTCATAAGCGCATTGCTGGTCTTCCATAAATTCATGGTTGGCAACAATTTCAATATAAGGCTTGGCTTTTTCATTTGCAGGATTTTTATCATAATAAGTGCAAGCCTCTTCTTGGCAAAATTTAACTAAAACATTTTGCTTGTTTAATTTAAAGCTTTTGAGCACCTATGCAATTAGCTTGCAATCTTGCGCATGTGATGATGTTATTAAAAACGTTGATATACTGGCTATAAGCACTGCTGTATAAATCTTTTTCATTTAAGAGCCCCCATACTTCAGATGTAATTTAATGCGTTTACAAATCAGCTATTTTCACCTTAACTTAAACTACAGAATAAGTTATTTAAATTGGAGGATTTGTGATGGAAAAGTTTAGCATTTCTTTTAAAATATTGGGTGCATTACTGGTGGCAGTATTTTTATTAATAAGCCCAGCGCAAGCACGAAAATTTGAAAATTATCCCGCCACTGAAACTTATATGGGCAAGCCTGCCAAATTACAACTCACCAAGGATAATGGTGGCATAACCTTTAAAACAAGAATTACCGAAGCTGCCCAAAAAGGCGTTAATTTTGCTGGACGCTATAGTATTGTTGAAATTGGTTGCGGCACGTCCTGTCTTATTGCTTATGTAATGGATTATAAAAGCGGCAAATTATTTAGCTTTCCCCTTGGTGGTGAAGATAATTATCATATGTAATTGAAATATAATGCCAAAAGCCGCCGTATCGAAGTGGTGTAAAATGATATCAATGCGGCCTAAAATAAAGCCTGTGTAATTCAATATTTGGAAATGCAAAAAGATAAATTTAAGGGGTGGCATAGATAAGGATTAAGTTTAAGGGGCTGGCACCAATAGCTTTTTTAAGGATCTATATAAAATCGAAATTTAAAATAAATATTGGCGATTTATGGAATTGATACAAAATCAATATCATAAAGTGACCAAAACAATGGCATATCCTTCTTTAAAGCCGCTCTCAAGAGTGCTATATTTCCGGTATTAGCTCGCTTTTCTTGCAGTTTAAGTTGTAATCTATCGCCATCATGCATATAGGCATCGTAATTACTTGCAAATTTTTCAGCCTTTTTGTCCTCTAATTGCAACCCTAAGAGCATTTGCTTAACAACGCCCTTCATCTGAAGCTCAGTCATTGAACTGCCCGTTAGCCCAGCGATGTATAAAAGATTTCGACCTTTCAACCCACGGGCTTCATACTGAAAAACCAATTTATTGACTATAACATCGAATAAATTGGCAAAAATATCTTTTTGCCGCCCCGAAAATAATGACTGATTAACATTAGAAAACTCAGCGCCAACAGTTAAATGACCCAATTGTTTGCTTTCAATAAAACTATCATCAATTTTTAAGGCATTCAACTTGCTATTCCAAGTGGCCTCGAAGCGTAAATTGACATTTAAAGCCAAGTCTTTAAATCGCGGCATATCCATTTGATTGATTATCTTTTTAGGAAGTGTAAAATTATCGATTTCAAATGCAACTTTTGTTGGAATGGGTCCACTGGTTTCATAATCGTTTTTCAATGATACGTTATCAAGCTTAAAAATTTGCACGAACGCATCGTTACTATCATTTAAAAATTTTGATGGGGCATATAAAGCTAAATTGTTAATGGAAAAACTATCAATTTTTGGAAAATTCTGCCAAATTTGGGACATAAGCACTTTTGAATAGTCTTTATTCGAATTTTCTTTCAAACCATCCTTATCCAACAATCTCGAAAATTCGCCATCAATAAGATTGTAGAAATTAGCCAAATGTATATTTTCGGCCTGAACTTTATCAATTTGCCATTCACGAGGTAAGCTAAAAAGCACTATTGATCTTGGATGTTCCAAAGCTGTAGCGACATCATCAATTTGATTGAATTGCAATGTCATCTTATTATTTTGATAGGAAATAGTGCCATTTTTAATTATAAACTGATACTCCATCATACCATCTTCAGATTCTTTGACATAGTCTTCAAAATCCAAATCAACAGCTTGAACCATATCCAAAAGATAAAAATAGCTACGCAATAATTTGATGCTTTTGGAATTAGCTAAAGGGTCTTCAACCAATGGTTGACCATCTTTACCGCGCTCGACATCACTCATTGCTAAAACAGCAATTTGATTATTAATTAAATCAACAAGGGTTTCACGATTTTGCCGTAAGAATAACCGCGATAGATTAACCTCTTCAAAATCAATACTCTGGCGACTATCATAATAATTTATATGACGAATATTTGCACTCTTCGTGATGGAGATAAGCGCATCTTTTTTATTGTTTCGGGGCGCGAAAAACAAATCAAAAACTTGCCAATAATTTAAATCACGAAAATTAATATGGTCGATTGATAAATTGACAGAATTATTATCGTAGCTAATCGAATTTTTGCCAATTTCAATAGCCGATCCCCAAAAATATTGCGATTGTATGATGCCTTTTGATACCATCTCAAATGAACCTGCATCCATCGTAAATTTGATAGAATATGGGGTATTACCAATAGATGATATTAACGACATTTCCTCAAAATCAATTTGGTTAATATCCATATTGAGGAAAGAATTTATAATAGCTGGAAAATATAATAATTTAAGCGGAGATGAAGATTCTTCTTCAAATTTTAAATCAGAAATTTTTAAACTATTAAGATTAAATTCAAAACTATCCTTATAATTTATATTGCTTATATCAAAATCAAATCGGCTATTATTTTTAGGTATAATCAGCAAGGTTTCGATATTAATTTTTGCGCTATGACCAACTGCAAGATAGGCGTTTTTAATGCTTATTACGCCGTCATCACGCTCCTCCACATGGTCGAAATATAAACCATTTTGCTTCAAAAAAGTAAGCATTGGTTGGGTTTTTTGTGTTGCTGCATGCGAAAATTGATAACAAAAAGCAGCGAGTAGAAAAAAGGCTACAAACGATAAGCGCATCAATTTGAAAAACACGAATAAACCTAGGTAACAATCGTTTAAATTATACTGCAATCTTAGCATTTGCTTCCCCTTCATTCCACCAAGCAAAACAATAACGTTGAAAGCATAAAAAAACCATTGGTATGTTGAAATTTTAACAACACACCAATGGCTATTCAACGCCTTTAAAACTGTTTTATTTTACAGTGACGGCAATATCAAATAGTGACCATAATGGATCAAGGTTATTGTTTAAATTCATCATAGCTAAAGCTGGGATCCCAACACCAAAATTAGTTTTTGACTTTGCATCAAAGGCAATAACACCGCCATTATTGATAAACTTTGCGATAGGCGCAACGACGCTAGCACGATTTTCACCATCTTCGATATAATTTTGCATGGTAGGAACCAAGCTTGAAATCAAACCATAGCCAACTTCTTCGACAGATATGCCCTCTTCTTTTGCTATGCGTTCTTTAAAGGCGCTAAGCTTTCCCTTATCGTCAATGCTAATTTTAAAATCTTTAACTGTTAAGCCCGATGCGGCAGCTGCCATTTCTATCGTATTACCTGAAAAAAGATATGGCTGCACTTGACCGATGGTTGCACTAGCATCTACACGACCAAAAACATTTGTTTCTAAAAAACTATCATGAAGTAAAATTTGTTTCTTTTCTTCATTCCAGTCAGCTTTAATACGTGCAGATAACTTTAGCATGCCATCGCTAAGGCCAACACTCTGAGGAAAATAGGTAAAGTCTTCGACGAATTGCTGATAATTGACAACATTTAAATCAATAGATGTTGGGATTGGACCAGATACAGCATATTTATGGTTAAGCGATATTTCATCAAATTTAACATTCCCCTTAGACATAGGTAAATTCACATCGACATTTTTAACTTCTATTCCGTCAATCTTAGGATATAGCTTGCCAACATTTGCCATTAAGCCGACAAAATATGTTGTGTCATTTGGTATTGTGTCAAGTTTCGATAATTTATCTAATTCTGAAACAGCAAATTGATATAGGGACGAAAAGTCTACGCTCTTAATACCAACAATACCGATTTTTCCAACTGCAACAGCTTGATCATCCAATAGCGGGCTAGCGGCATTAATATCCAAGCCCTTATATTCTATACTTGTCTTAAAAGGCTCATATCGAATTTTAAGTCCCTCGATATTAACGGTTATATTAACCTCAGAATCGTTCTGGATTGAAATTGCGTTTTTAGCCTCTTGTTGAAATGGACCTACCATATCGATCATATAAAGAGCATCACGAATAAGACCAAATAGTTTTGGATAGTCTAACTCCGCTTTTTCGCCCTTTTCCATAGCCTCACTTACGGATATGGAAGCAGATTTAGCAAATGCCAAGAGGTTGTTTATCGTATCAACCGGTGCTTTTTTTCCGTAACGCATAGAAAAACCATCAGTTGTAATTTCTTCAATTGACATCTGTTCTTCATGTTTTAAGGGTGATTTTGTATCAATTTTATAATTTTTGATAACGACTGCACCGCTCACTTTTTCAAATGGCTGATCTGGCTTATCGTCTGCGATAGAAGCCATTAATACTTGCAATCTCACATTAATATCGTGAACTGTAATATGCTCAATTGAGGCGACTTGGCGAGTGGGTGGCAACGATATGCTATTGGTGCTTATATTGGTAACAATATTATATTTATCAATTATTTGTTGTGCAACAATACCATTATTATAATCATGAAGCTCATATTTATCCATGGCAATTGACGCTGAAATTTTAAGTTCATTCAGGTTAAAAGAAAGTTTAACCAAGGAATTATCAAACACCATTAATTTAAAATCATTGCTTAGTAAATGCAAGGCAAAGGGCGTCATCCTGTCCTTGAGACGAGCATCGAAAACATCCTTACTCAACTTATAACCAGTTATGGAAATAGTAGGCAAAGCAACTTCTACAATCTCACCTTTATAGCTGACATTTTTAAGGGTTAAATCCAGCAAACCATCATCTTTGAGTGCTACATCAAAGCTTTCAACATTAAGCTGCGTAGTTGCACTAACTTGCAATTTTGGCTCAACAAGAGAATAGGTTTTATCAGAATTTTTCTTCCATTCCTTAAATACGACCCCCTGCTCTTTCAATTGTTCAAAAACAGCATTTATTTTCTTTTGCTGCAAGCCAAGATAATAGTAGATGCAGCCGCCTATTAATAGAACAAGAATAATAAGGGTGACAATAAGTTTGCCCTTATTTCCTTTATTCTTATTGTCTGTGATACCCTCTTTGGACATATTTCCAACCCTATTTAATTGTCACAAATTGCTAAACTCTCATTGAAAGATCATTTAACTGCAAGTAATTTATCGCCGTTCTGAAATGATCTTTAAGCTCGCTTAACATAGTGCATTTATTTTTAAAAATAGGAATAAACAAAGGGCGTTATACACATGAAATTAAGTCTTTTAAAACTTTTATTTCTGCAATAAATTTTAAATCTATTCTATTATTCTTCTGCGCTTTTAGTTGTTTCAAGGGCGCTCACAACATCACTATAAAACTCCACCAAGGGTGGGCGAATATTATGAGCAAGCATTTCCTTGCGCAGTGCAATAGAAGCACCGCAGATTATCAATCTCATCTGGCGTTTTTTAGCCGTTTGCGCTAGACTTTCAAGTATATGCGCCCCTGTTGCATCAAGCAATGGCACTGCGGAAAAGTCAAGTATCATTACCTTATAGCTATCAGCGATTTTATCAAGCACCGAGCCAATATTAGCGGCGGCGCCAAAGAAAAAAATGCCAGAAATATGGTAGATGACAACCTCATTATTCAAACGACTATCATCATAGGGGCGAAGCGTACTATTAGCACCATCTACACTATCTTCGCCCACAAAGGGAACATCCATTTCAACCTTGCTTAGGCTTGACATGCGTTGGATAAATAATAACGCGCCAAGTGCAAAGCCAATAATAATGGCTTCCGCCACCCCCCAAAATATGGTTAGTAAAAAAGTGACCGTCAAAATAAAAGCTTCGCCCTTTGATGCGATAAATAAGGTTTTTATCGCACCGCGCTCGATCATATTCCAAGACACAATGGCAAGTACGCCAGCAAGCGCCGCGAGCGGAATATAGCTAATGAGCTGAGCTGCAAACACTATAAACATCAAGATAAAAATGGCATGCATGATACCAGCCATTGGCCCATGAGCACCTGCGCGAACATTAGTAGCAGTGCGTGCAATGGTACCGGTGACACAAATACCATGAAAAAACGCCGTAATAATATTGGCAAAGCCCTGCCCTACTAATTCACAATTAGAGCGATGGTGGCGTCCACTCATGCCATCGGCAACCACTGCCGATAGCAGCGATTCAATCGCCCCAAGCAAAGCAAAAGTAATGGCTGCCGGCAATATCTCGACCATTTTATCAATCGAAAAAACTGGCATCATCGGCATTGGTAACTGCGATGGCATAGCACCAAAGCGGCTACCAACCGTTGCAACATCAAGCGCACCCAAAAAAGCCGCAAAACTTGCCAATGCAATTGCTATGAGCATTCCTGGCCAATGAGGGCGCCATTTTTTCAAAACAATAATAATAATGATTGTGAGCGCGCAAAGGGCAAAGCTTTGAACATTAAAAGTTGTTATTGCGATATATATTGCCGCCATTTTTGCAATGATCGGGCCTGGTTCTCCTCCCTGCAACTCTAAGCCCAATATATTAATCAATTGGCTGCAGAAAATTATTACGCCAATGCCGGCGGTAAAGCCGATTGTTACGGGATAGGGAATAAATTTAATATAGGTACCAAGACGTGCATAGCCCATAATGGCTAAAAATACTCCGGACATTAGCATCGCCAGTAATAGTCCATCCATGCTATGCTCGTTAATTGTGGTGGCGACCACAACAATGAAAGCGCCTGCAGGCCCACCAATTTGAAAGCGACTGCCGCCAAGCAATGAGACAAAAAAACCGCCGATAATAGAAGTATAAAGCCCTTGAATAGGCGAAGCGCCAGACGCAATGGCAATGGCAATAGAAAGCGGCAAAGCAACGATAGCAACGGTTAAGCCAGCTAAAGCATCGGCTTTGAAGTTGCTAAAACTATACCCTTCACGCAAAACCGTAATAAATTTTGGTGTAAACATTTGCCAAAAAATAGAACTTTGCTTTGAGCTATCAGCATTAGATTTATGATTATCTATCCCCTGCCCCGACATTAGCTTTCCCCCTCAAGCCATAAAATTGCCGACCAACTTTCCATAATACTATAGCATTTTTAAAAAACTGTGAAGCGATCTTTAAAAAACGCACATTTGCTATCTGTAAAAAATATGCCAAATATTTTTAAATTTTCGACTATCGCCATCAACCCAACGGATTGTAAATGGCGATTTCATCGCCTAATCAAAGCTTCGCAAATAATCCTTTAGAACTGGTGAGATATGATATCCTTATCAGAAGTTCTTTAAAAGGATGATATGTCCTGCACCATTTCAAAACTTAAATCAAAACGAGCGAGGTATTTGCGTAAGCGGTCGGCATCATTGCCAGTTTTCTTCTGCGTTCTTGAAACGGCAAATAGTGCCCTTCCCGCTTCACTAATGGTTTTATAACGCTTACATTCGCGCACGACAAAATCAAGCTGCGGAATATCAAATGGATCAATCATCGCCAATTTATCCTCGCCTAAAACAGTTGCAAGCAATTGTTGATCTTTGTCCAAATTTTCACGGCTCCAACTATATTTTAACCGCTTAATCTCCTCCGATACTGTTTGCTCATTAATGCGCGACTGCGGTGCAAGGGTTGACATGCGCAAAACTGCTGCCCACAAGTCACGAAAATTACCGCACCACTCGGCATTGCTAGACATGGCAAAATCTAAAAACAAATTACGTGCTTCTTTATTAAAAGTAACTTTTCGCCCCTCATCTCGCTGATAATTATCAAGCTCATAATCAAGATTAGGCTCAATATCTTCACGGCGATTTTTTAATGCAGGCAATTCAAATGTCCAAAGATTAAGCCTTGCATATAAATCTTCTCTAAATCGACCTTTCGTTACCTCTTCACGCAAATCCCGATTAGTACCGGCAATGAGTTGAAAATCCGATTGGGTTTCAACATCCGCCCCAACTGCAAAAAAACGCTTTTCTTCAATAGCACGCAAACACATAGCTTGTTCATCAAGCCCAAGTTCGCCAATTTCGTCCAAAAACAACAGCCCTTGATCCGCGGCTTTCATCAAACCTTGGCGGCTGCTAGCTGCCCCTGTAAAAGCACCTTTTTGGTGGCCAAACAAGGTTGACATTGCCTGATCGCCGCGCAAGGTAGCGCAATTCACCTCGATGAGTGAACCTTCAACCTGACGCTGCATTTTCTTTAATTCATAAATACGTCTTGCAAGACGTGATTTACCCGCGCCCGTTGGCCCAGTTAACAAAATTGGTGCTTTTGAACGAATAGCCACTTTTTCTATTTCGTCTATAATATTATTAAAAGCATCATTGCGGGTAGCAATGCCTGACTTTAAAAAAGATGTCGCCGATTGGCGCTCCTGCGCAAAACGCCGCGCAATTATGTCATAGCGCGATAAATCAAGATCGATAATTGAATAAGAACCAATAGAGCTTCTATTGCCACTTTCATCCCTCAAAGACGGCGAAAGCTGTAACAAACGCCCCGGAATTGTGCGCGTCTCCGTGAGCAAAAACCAGCAAATCTGCGCAACATGGGTACCGGTAGTGATATTTACATAATAATCTTCATTTTCAAGATCAAAATCATAATTGGTAACAATGGAGCGCAATTGCTCATAGACCTCAGCAAAATCCCAAGGATTTTTAATGTCGACAAAATTTTGCACGACTTTTGTCTTGGGTGAAATCTCAGCAATATCCTTAATAATAACTTCGGCGAGCTGGTTATCATTTCTGTGATTGATCATCTCTACCCGATCAACAGGAAAATCAGCCTGCTGACAAAGCGCAACCGTTGGTCGCCATTTTGACCAGCGTTTTGCAAAAGCACCAATATCAAGGGTTGTACCAAGAACTGAAAAGACAACCGTTTTTTTATCCATAATTATAAATCTTTATAAAAAATTATCACTGATAATATTATGCCCGTTTTAACATAAAAAGGAAGACGATATTTTTATAAAATTATTTTATCAATAAAATCAGTAAGATAAAAAAATATTTTGTAGTTTTCAGTTATCTTTATCGAAGTTGGCACGCCTTATGCTTAGTCAATAGGTGCAGGCAAGATAATTTAACCAAATACCTTGTCAGAATGTCAATAATAATAAGCATGAAAAAGCCATGCTGGAAATAAAGAGGAAATACAATGGCAAACTTTGAACTTTTTGCTTCCCTACGCGGAAAACTTGTTCCTGCAACCAATAGCCATAACCATCATGGCGCACCAGCCTATGAGCTTTCACCAAATGAAGCCCTAGCACAGCTTGCAGTGACTGGCACCTTTAACAATACATTTTACGCCAATGGCGGCGACCAGTTGGATAAGATTTTAGAACTTAGCGAAAAAGTTGACGCGGAGTTTCTTGCAAAAACTGCCATCTATGCTTTTGAAAAAGGCTTGATGAAAGATATGCCTGCTTTATTGCTCGCAATTCTTTCTAAAAACGAGAGTACTTATTTCAACCAAGTATTTAAAAGGGTTATCCGCAACGGTAAGATGCTGCGTAATTTCGTGCAAATTATGCGCTCTGGCACCATTGGTCGTAAATCACTTGGTACTCGCCCTAAACGGCTTGTGCAAGAATGGCTTGAAAATGCCAGCGACATTGAAATTTTGCGTGCCAATATCGGAAATAAGCCTTCGCTCGCTGATGTTATCAAAATGGTCCATCCACGCCCAAAAGATAAATCTCGTGAAGCGCTTTATGCCTATATTATGGGTAAAGCCCATAATATTGACGAACTTCCTGCGATTGTCCGTGAGTTTGAAGATTTTAAGACCAACAAAAATGGCAAAGTGCCAGAAGTGCCTTTCCAAATGTTGACCTCGCTGAACCTTACTAAGGAGCATTGGGCAGAAATTGCACATCATGCCGGCTGGCAGATGCTGCGGCAAAACCTTAACACTTTTTTACGTCATGACGTATTTTCAGTGCCTGGTTTTACGCAATTTATTGCAAACCGCTTAAAAGACGAGAATGAAATTCGCAAGGCTCGCGTTTTTCCCTATCAGCTGATGACTACCTATCTAATGGCTGACAATAAATTGCCAGTCTTAGTTAAAAACGCATTACAATCGGCTTTGGAAATAGCCATTGACAATGTACCTGTTTTAAAGGGTGACGTTGTACTTTGCCCAGACGTTTCGGGGTCAATGTCATCGTCAGTCACCGGTTATCGCCCTGGCGCAACCTCGATTGTAAGGTGCATTGACGTCGCAGCACTGATATCGGCAGCTATTATGCGCAAGAATAACTCTGCAAGAATTTTTCCATTTGATTATCAAGTATTTAATATTGATATTAACCCTCGCGATAGCGTAATGCGCAACGCAAAAAAGCTCTCTAGTTTCGGTGGTGGAGGAACCAATTGCTCTGCTCCACTTAGCATATTAAATGCAGAAAAGGCTAAGGTAGATTTTGTGATCATGATTTCAGATAATGAATCATGGGTGGATGCCAATAATTTAACTCGACCAGGTCAAACAAAAATGATGGAAGAATGGGCGAAGCTTAAAATTCGTAACCCAAAAGCAAAGTTAATATGTCTCGACATACAACCTTACATCACAACACCTGCAGCAAATTTTGATGGTGTTTTCAATATTGGTGGATTTTCCGATGCAGTGTTTACACTTATCGGAATTCTGACAAAACAACAGGAAACAGAGCAATGGACAAAAATGATTGATGCAATCGAGCTATAAGCATTAACAATATGCTATCTTCAGCTAGCAATTATAAGCTGAAGATAGCATAAAATCAGCCAAACATTACAAATGGCCAAAATCATCAAGTTTTAAACAAAGCTTGAAATGGCCTTTTATGCCCTTAACACAAATCTTTGTTTTCATTTATTTTTTTCAAAATAATACTTTACAAAACAAAAAATAAATGCTAAATAAGACTCACTAAATTGAATTCATGGCAAATGCCAGTGGAACTACATTAGGTCACGGGTTAAAGTCCTACCCTGTTCATACACATGAACATGAGCTCAGACTACTGTTTCACTACAAACTTGTTGCTATGATTTTTATTAAACTTTAGATATGACAAATGCCGACGGAACTACATTCCAAAATCTAGGTCGCAGGTTCAAATCCTGCCAAGCCCGACATTATGGGCTTGTAGCTCAGTGTTAGAGCGAGATAGTTTGTTTCGTTACTCCCTTGTTGTCATAGCTATATAAATTTCATTTTTGATATTTGTGGCGAATGCGCAATAAGAATACATCTTCCACGATGCTTTTTACCATTCTTATTCACCCTTGTCGCCACAACTACATTCTACCATAGCAAATGCCGATGGAACTACATAGGTAATGCTTTAGAGTGGCATTGTTGAATAGTGTAATAATAGCAATATTTAGCAATAAGGCTTTAAAGACAGCACGTTCAAATCGTGCAAACTATTTATAAGTTTAAGCAATGTTTAAAACTATAAATAGCTGATTTCATCTCTTTTGTTGCTATGACTTTTATATAAATCTTGAAATATCTGTGGCGAATGCGCGATAAGAATACATCCTTCCACGATGGCTAATAGCCTTTCTTATCCCCACTTGTCGCCACAGCTCTTATCACCATAGCGAATGCAGATGGAACTACATTGGTAGAAGGCTGTAACAGTCTGTGCGGATTCGATCCCCGCTACATTTTAATAAATTGCAAGCAATTGTAAGCTTTAAAATGGGAGCGCTTCATCACTCTTGTCGCTATGACTTTAAATCTAGTGTGGATAATTGGAATAAAAAGCAAGCAAAAAACACCGATTTTTAGCTAATCATTATTTAGCCGATATCTTTGCTTGATGTATTTTTTGCAAAATTTTAATTTTTTAAGCTCTTATAAAATATGCTAAATTTAAATCCTCTACTTTTACTCGCACCAGTGCTTTAAAGCATCAATAATTTTTAAATCATCAAAGCCCACCGGCTGACGGTGGGAAATAATGATAAAGGCTGTACGCGGCAAGGCTTTATTCAAGACATTGAATAACTCGGCCTCAGCTTGTGTATCCAAGGCACTCGTTGCCTCGTCCAAGACAACCCAAGCTGGTCGATGTATCAATAACCGTGCAAATGATAACCGCTGCTTTTCACCACCAGATAGAACCTCAGCTTCATTACCATCGCTCATCACGGCTAGATTATAAGCGTGCAACAAACCAACATCTTTAAGCGCTGCTAAAATTATGTCTTCTTTAATCACCTCACTGCTTAATGGATATGCTACAGCATCAGCAAGTGAGCCTATTGGAAAATAAGATTTTTGGGGAATAAACATGGTTTCGTTTGTCGGCCAATGAATTTCACCTTTAAAATGCGGCCAAAAACCCGCCAAAATTTTTACAAATGTCGTCTTTCCAAATCCAGATGGGGCATTTAACCAAACGCGATCTCCAGCCTTAATCTCAATAAATGGGCAACAGAACAATTGTTTATCATCGGGAGTATACGCAGTTACGTCTTTGCAAAATGCTTTACCTGCAACAACGCCCGATTGCTCCCTTTTAAATGAAAGACCGGAACTTTTTTGCAAATGAACTCGATTGGCGGCACTAAAAAACATATCAAGGCGGCCAGATGTAGCCACAAGATCCGCAAGGTCACGATAAGAAAAGATAAACCACGATAGGGTTGTAACTACACTTGAAAAAGCCATACTAACTTGCATCAAACCACCAAAAGCAATGTGACCCGCTAAATAGCCCGGCAAAGCAACAAATAAGGGAATCCGCAAAACCGTATGATTAAATGGAAAGGTAAAACTTGAAAGAATAGCTTCACGTCTTATCAACTTGCGCCAATTTTGCTTAATATTGCGAAATTTTTGCTTAAATATTTGCCGTTCAGCAGCCTCGCCTTTGGATAGTGCAACTTCATCAAAAGCGCCACGCCAACGTGCCATGGCAAAGCGAAAATCAGCTTCATATTTTTGTTGTTCACAAAATAAGGATTTAAGAGGATAACCAAGCTTATGGGTTATAAAACTACTCACAGCAACATAAATAAATGCGGTCCAAACCATATAATGAGGAATTTCAAAATGCATCCCCGATAAATCAGAACTTAACGGAAAGGCAGCAAGATTCCACAAAAGAATAACATAAGAGAACAACCCTACAACCCGATTTATCAAATCAAGAGCTTCACTCAACAAGCCTTTAATAAACAAACGACAATCTTCAGCGACACGCTGATCTGGATTATCAATTGGATTATTTTTATCATTAGCCAAAACCCAATAGGCCCTATTTTCAGTCCATAGGCTAATCGCGCAATCAGTTAGAGTTTCTCGCCATTGCATTTCAAGTACCTTACAAAGATACTGATATGCTATACCACGCAAAGAATTAGCTGCAATAATCAGTGCAAAAATTCCAGTTTGCTGCATCACTTGGAAGGTATCAATCTTTTCGATGGCCGTATAAAAAGCTCCTGACCAAAGCGTCAAGCGTATGCTAACATATACAGAGGCTAAATTTAACATTATAGCCACGCCAAATAACAACAAGGAAATTCTGCCACCCTTGGCTTTTATGCATGGTGCAATTAATCGCATAAATTGTGATAAGATATTAAACATAGTTTATACTTCAACTAAAATAGTATGATTTTTAAATGCATAAGGCAGCTTTTTAACAAACTATAAAAAATGCTAGAGCACTTTAAGGTTTGACTAAACCAAACTGCTCTAGCCTTTTTGCTTGCTGCATAAATTTTAAAACCTTACAGTCGCCCCAAGCTTAAAAAGCCTTCCTGGACCTGTCTGCAGTTCAAGCGGATTAACATTGGCAACAGCAGCTGAAGCTGGAGTTTTTGTATAACCGGTTAAGGTGTTTGGAAAATATCGACGATCAAAAATATTCTCAACGCCTGCACTTAGCTCAAAATTGTCATGTGGTGTCCACTTGGCATAAACATCAAATAACGCATAGGAAGAGGGCAGAAAATCACTTTCATTTGCATTCTCTTTACGCCCTGCCGCCAAAGTTGTTAAAGCTTCAAACTCTAAATTATAATCAGCAAGCCGATGTTTAACCCCCAAAACAGCAGTAATCGGAACTGCGCCGTCAAAAGCTGTTCTTTCCGCATCGCGGTCAACTTTCTGTCGCCCTTTTGACCAGCTAATATTCGCCGAAATTGTGGTATAATCGAAAACTTCATATTCCCCAGCAAACTCAATCCCCCAAAGATGAACTTTGGATACATTATCAAAAGTATAGGCGGGCACGCGACTACCATCAGGTGCGGTGATCATTACTTGTTGAAATGATCTGATAAAATCTGTGTAATCCGCATAAAATGTACCAAAAGAAAAATAGCCCTTATTATACGATCCGCGAAGTCCTATCTCGTAATTTTTAACATATTCTGGTTTTAAGTTGGCATTCGGTATAATTGAACTACCTGAAAATGGATCATTACTGGATTGGAAAAGCTGTTGTGATGTTGGCATCTTAAAGCCTTCACCATAAGATGCATAAGCGGAATAAGTTTCATCAAAATGGAAAATGCCACCCAAACGCTTTATAAGTTCGCTTTTTTTATGTTCTTGCGGTGCGTAACCTGGCAATCCAGGATAATTTTTGTCACCTGTAGGATCAATTTCGTAATGCGCAAGACGCAAACCAGGCGTCACAATTAAGCGTCCCTCTAACAAACTGATTTCATCCTGCAAGTAAATATCAGCCCTTTGTGTATCAACCTTAGGAAAACTAAACCCCTGATTGGTTTGGGTTACGGTTAAACCAGTCAAAGAATTAAATGTTTGATTTGTCCCCTTATAATTCCCTTTTGTCGTGTCACCATCAAAACCATAAGTCAAAAGATGTGCAGCCCCCGCAAGATTGAAGTTTGATTGCAATTGTATATCTGCCTCAGCAAAAGTTTCACTATATTTTCGATATTGATTTACCAAATGATAGCGATTTGAATAAATTCTTTTTTGCAAGCTGTCTGTTTCGCGAGATTGAGGGGAATAGGAAACGCGCCATTTTATGCTATCCAACCAATTTTTATCCACATTCCATTGATGTTCAAAAGCAATACGTCTGCGCTTCATATCAAGATCTCGGATGTAGGAATCATTGATATATGACGTAACGCTTGGTCTTCCCGTTGCAGATTCTCCTAAATCATATAATTGTAGAATTTCCGTATCGCGTCCAAATAGCTCGCCAGTTAGCTTAAATGTATGATCTTTTGTTGGAGACCAGACGGCTTTAACCAATAAATTATCAACATCAGTATCAGCAGGAAACAAGACGTTGCATCCTATTTGGCGGCGCGTACAGCCCCATATGCCTCCATCAGCACGGGCTTTACGTAACCGTGGTTCATGCAGCGATACTTGATTATAACTTCCCAATATTTGTAAGTCACCAAAATCATAAGCACCGGTCACCTGCTTTTTCCAAGAACGATCAAAGCTATCATATCCGGTTTTTAGCTCAACAACCCAAGGCTTATTAGTAAATTTTAATAAATCAGATGGATCGCGGGTACGAAACATCACAGCACCGCCCAGTGCATCAGCCCCCCATAAAACCGAGTTGGGTCCTTTTACAATTTCAACTGCTTGAAAATTACCTAAATCAAAAAAATCTCGACTACCATCAGTAATACTTTCCTGAATGCGTGATCCATCAACGGTCAACTGAACGCGATTTCCCGAAACACCACGAATGGTAAAGCCAGTTAATTGCCCCCATGGATTTGTTATAGAAGTTTGTCTCGATACCGATACGCCCGGCTGATGCCGAACAAGATCTTGGATGTCATTTATCATATGATCATCCATCTGTTGCCGCGTAACAACCGATATTGTTTGTGGTATATCTAGAATAGTTTTTTCTTCTCGTGTTGAGATTATTACAACGGGTTCAAGCATACTGGCTGATGGCAATTCTTGATTATTGTCTTGCAGCACAGATACATGTTGTGCATTTAGTGTTCCAACGCCAATGATAGATGTTGATAACAATAGCAATCCATAAAATCGTAAAAAATGCTTTTTTGAAAAAGTCAGACTTTTCATTTCTTTTCTCTTTACAAATGATGGCGAGGAAAATAATATGACTAAAATAGTCAAGTTTAAACATTTAACTCAACTAAAAAATTGAGCAAATAATAAAAACTCACAATATCAACAGAAATAAAAAATATATTTCTTAATTTAAGTACCCAAAAACAATAAAATTTTCTTTCCGAAGAAATATTCACATTATAAAGAATCAATAATATTATTTTAATTAATGATAACTTTATGCATATAAATTGTAATAATTATAATTAAAAAATTTAATTTAAGATATTAATTAAAATATAAAATAAATTACTATATATTAAAACTATTTTTAACATAAATACTATCTACGCCTTGGGTTAACAATTGTGGCTAAGATTGCTATAGCAACGGCAATGTCGCAATAATTTTAGGAGCCGTTCTAGATAAGCTAAATTATCTAAGGTTAGCTGGTGAGAAAAAGTCGTTTAAGTTGGTATAAGTAATGCAAGTTTATAGATTTATTTACAACTGGTTCAACAGCGAGAACAACAGCTGCTTTGGTTGATATCAATAAGACAACCGCGGCCTATTATTTTCATCGTTTACGATTATTGATTTACCTTCACAGTGAACATCTAGAAGTGTAGACAATTAAAATTAAGGCTGATGAACCTTATTTTTGCGAGCGAAGCAAAGGCAAACGTGGTCGCGGTGCTTTGGGAAAAGCACCAGTTTTAGGCTTTTAAAACGTGATGGTAAAGTTTATACAGTTCAGTTTGATAATAGAAAAGCAGCTACCTTTGTTCCTATTATAAACGCGCATGTCAAACCAGTTAATGTTGTTTATACCGATCGTAGCTATAATATTCTTAAGTAAAGTGAATCCACTCATTATCATATTAGTCGCAGCAAATTATTTGCCGATAAACAAAATCAAATTAATGGAATTGAGAATTCTGGGAACCAAGCCAATCGACTCTTACGAAAAATTAACGGTATTCCTCGGGAGCATTTCCACATATTTTTAAAGGAGTGTGAATGGCGTTTTAATAACAGTGGCCTCAAATCTCAATTTACTAAGTTAAAACAATTAGTAAAAAAATTTGGCCTAGTTATCAAGGACAATACAAACATTATTATAGAAACGATCGCCGTAACTTTTACTAATCTTGAACAAAGTGAATAGCAATGGATTCTAAAGCGTGAAGCACATCATAAGAAAATCAGCAAAGAATAGGGTATTATGTTGAAACTAAGTTATTTCACTCATTGCAGTAATGCTACTACCATTGAAAAAAGGCGGCTCAACTATTGAAACCGCCTTCGCTTTATAATTTTTTAACTGAATTGTAGAATTGAAAAAATATTTTATTGTTTGTTTTCAACCGAGCCGTCACCAAAATGACGACCTTCTTTTGGTGGGGCTTTCGTTTCTACTGGTGAGCCGTCCTTTTGGCCTTCAACATAAGAATTTTCTTGTGAGCCATCGCCAAAATGACGACCTTCTTTTGGTGGAGCTTTCGTTTCTACTGGAGAACCATCTTTCTGGCCCTCAACATATGTATTTTCTTTGGAACCACCATTTATGGTACGCTCTGCTGCAAAAACATTGCTTGCAGCTAATGACAACATTGCAACTGATACTAATAAAAGCTTTTTCATTATCTTCGTCCTCGTTTTGCCGCTAATATTTTAGCGAAAATTTCAAAATATTATCTAACAATACCTAGGACGGTATCAAGGAAGGTCAAGATCGTCTAATCAAATAATATTGTATTTATAAAGGGATAGATAAATTAAATGTTACTAAGCATTTTTAGTCTGCCATATTTTCACAAGCCCTTGAATTAATGTTTTCCCCTTTCTGCAACATATGATTTCAATAAACTAAATTTCCATTTAAACAACATTTGAAACAATTTACTTTTAGTTATCGGTCAGTGAGCATTGACTTTTTAACGCAAAATATTGCTATTTAATTTAGCGTAAAAACCATAAAGAGTTTAGAAAAACTCAAAAATATGTGTTTTATGAAAAGATTTTTCATAAAATCTGCGGATTAGCATAGTTTATATTTTCACATTTTATTTTATTCCGTTACATTGTCGTTAATCAATGGAGGTGACGATGATTTTAAAACGCAAATTGGTAACTGTGCTCGCTTCACTTATTGCAGCAACAGCAAGCCTCGCTCCAATACATGCGGCGCAAGCTGCTGACCGCATATTGAATGTTTCCTATGATCCAACCCGCGAATTTTATCGCGAATATAACCAAGCCTTTTCCAATTTTTGGAAAAAAGAAAAAGGCACAGATGCAGTGGTTCGCACTACCCACGGTGGTTCTGGCTCACAAGCGCGATCAGTGATTGAAGGCTTAAATGCTGACGTTGTCACTCTCGCACTGGAAGCGGATATTAACGAAATCGCAGCTCGTACCGGCAAAATTCCTGAAAACTGGCGTGGTACACTCGCCCATAATAATGCCCCTTATACGTCAACGATTGTATTTTTGGTACGCAAGGGCAATCCACAAAACATAAAGGATTGGGGCGACCTTACCCGCTCTGATGTAAAGGTTATTACCCCTAACCCCAAAACTTCTGGCGGTGCACGGTGGAATTTTTTAGCTGCCCTTGCTTGGGCGCGCAAAAATTTTAACGGTGATGAAGAAAAAGCCCGCCAATATGTACGTGACCTTTATCGCAACGTCCCTGTACTAGATACTGGGGCGCGTGGCTCAACCTTAAGTTTCACCCAACGTGGCCTTGGTGATGTGTTGCTTGCTTGGGAAAATGAAGCCATCCGCACATTGGAAGAAAAACGCGGCGAAAATTTCGAAATTGTTGTACCATCAATCTCTATCCTTGCTGAACCACCTGTTGCCCTTGTTGATGGCAATGTCGATAAAAATGGTACAAGAGAAATAGCCACCGCTTATTTACAACATCTCTATAGCCAAGAGGGGCAATCTTTGGCAGCAAAATATGGCTACCGCCCATCAAATCCTGAGCTTGTCGATAAAGCACTTTTGCAAAAATTCCCACCTTTGACATTGGTAAAAATTGAAGATTTTGGCGGTTGGAAAAAAGCACAAGCAGAATTTTTCGATGAAGGCAGTTTCTTTGACCAAATTTTTAGTGGCAACCAATAGGAGCCAATAAAATATGGCATTAACAACAGCAAAGCCTAACTCATGGAAGACACCAAGCATTATACCCGGCTTTGGTTTAACCTTCGGGATTTTTATGACCTATATGTGGATATTGATATTGCTGCCAATTGCGGTGATATTTTTCCGCACCTTTTCGCTAAGTTTTAGCGAATATATTGATATTATCAAAACGCCCACCGTTAGCCATGCAATTTGGCTAAGCCTTTGGACATCAATGCTTGCTGCATTAATTAATGTATTTTTTGGGCTGCTCATTGCTTGGGTTCTGGTGCGTTATAATTTCCCAGGTCGCCGCCTTGTTGATGCCTGTATTGATTTACCCTTTGCCTTGCCAACCGCTGTTGCAGGTATTGCTTTTGCAACGCTTTATTCGCCTATTGGTTGGCTTGGATCGCTACTCAACAACCTTGGCATCAGCATTATCAATACCTCAACCGGTATTGTTATTGCGCTTATTTTCATCGGTATTCCCTTTGTTGTGCGCACCATTCAACCGGCGATTGCCGAGTTTGAAAAAGATGTTGAAGAAGCCGCTGCAAGCCTTGGTGCAAGCCGTATTCAAACCTTTATTAAGGTTATTTTGCCGGCCCTCTTACCATCAATTATGACTGGTTTTGCCCTTGCTTTTGGTAGAGCAATTGGTGAATACGGCTCGGTCATTTTTATTGCTGGGAATTTACCACGCGAAACGCAAATTGCCCCATTGATGATTGTTATTCAGTTAGAGGGCAATGCTGCTAATAAATATGCCAATGCCGCAGCTATTGGCGCAACCATGCTTGTTATTGCCTTTATCATTTTGTTGGCTATTAATCTATTGCAAGCCTATAATCGCAGGAGATTTGGCAATGGCTAATCATATCACACCACAAAATCCGACAAGCGATAATATTTGGTTTAAATGGATAGCTATAGCAGTTGTATTACTATTCTTGACCATTATGCTTTTTTTGCCATTGGCAATTGTCTTTGTTGAAGCTTTTGGTGAAGGTTTTGATGCCTATTGGCAAGCCATCAGTGAGGCAAGCACGCTAAACGCGATTAAACTCACACTTATTGTCGCTTTAATCGCGGTAACGTGTAACAGTTTGATTGGCATTTTGGGCGCATGGGCAATTACCAAATTTCGTTTTCGCGGTAAGGCCTTTGTCATAACTTTAATTGATTTACCTTTTTCCATATCACCCGTCATTGCTGGGCTTGCACTGATTTTGGTTTTCAGCATGGATAGTGTCTTGCGCCCGGTGCTTGAATATTTCAACATTGAAATTATCTATGCAATACCCGGAATGATTCTTGCAACCATGTTTGTAACCTTTCCCTTTGTTGCTCGTGAACTCATTCCATTGATGCAAGACCAAGGCACCAGTGATGAAGAAGCCGCCCTTTCCCTTGGTGCAAGTGGTTTTAAAATCTTTTGGCTGGTAACTTTGCCTAATATTAAATGGGCGTTACTTTACGGTATTTTGCTCTGCAATGCCCGTGCTATGGGCGAATTTGGTGCAGTTTATCTTGTTTCCTCACGCATTGAGGGGGAAAGTATGACATTGCCCTTGCAAATTGAGCTTATGTATTATTCCGACATTACGGCTGCCTGCGCGATAGCAACACTGCTAACCTCGCTTGCATTGGTAACACTTGTCTTAAAAACATTAATTGAAAAAATTTACGCCCGTAAGGGAGCACGCACAGGCCATTAATATGAGCTGATGCAAAATATAGTTTCGAGGATTGACTATGGATGTTCGCCTAAATTCCTTAAATAAAGAATTTGACGGCTTTGCTGCGTTAAACGATATTTCACTTGATATTCGCTCAGGCGAATTATTAGGCCTGCTTGGCCCATCAGGCTCCGGTAAAACCACCCTTTTGCGCCTTATTGCTGGCCTTGAATTCCCAACTTCTGGTACTGTTTATTTTGGCGATAAAGATGCATCCTTACACTCAATACGTGAGCGCAATGTCGGTTTTGTTTTTCAGCATTATGCGCTTTTCAAGCATTTAACCGTTTTTAACAATATTGCATTTGGCCTCAATGTTCGCCCTTCAAAAACGCGCCCATCAAAAGCCTTTATTAAAAATAAAGTGATGGAGCTTTTGGATCTTGTACAGCTAACAGGACTTGAAAACCGCTATCCCAATCAATTATCGGGTGGGCAACGTCAGCGTGTTGCTCTTGCCCGCGCCATGGCAATTGAACCGCAAATCCTGCTTCTTGATGAACCCTTTGGCGCATTAGATGCGCAAGTTCGCCGCGAGTTACGCCATTGGCTGCGTGAAATGCATGATAAAACTGGTTTTACCACCATATTTGTTACCCATGATCAAGAAGAAGCACTTGAACTTTCTGATCGCGTTGCCATTATGCATAAAGGCACAATCGAGCAATTAGGCTCGGCTGACGAAATTTACGACAACCCGAAGACCCCCTTTGTCTATGACTTCATTGGCGAATCCAGTAATATTATTATTGAGATAAAGTCAGGGAAATTTCTATATAACGGCAATGAAATTAACATAAAAAGCGATTTACCCGATGGTAAAGCCAAGCTGTTTTTTCGCCCACATGAAATTGAACTTACAAATGCGGGTCAGCAAAGCCTTAACGGTAAGCTCATTGCCCGCCGCCGTGTCGGATCAGCAAGGCGCGGCGAAGTAAAACTTGATAGCGGTGATATGGTGGAAATTGAATTGCCGCGCGATTATCAAGGACAAATTGGCGATATTGTTCATTTTATACCGCGCTTTTATAAAATTTTTAATATTTAAAATATTTCAGCAAGACATTAAGGCCACCACTTCATTGAAATGGTGGCCTTTTTTAATTATTGCGCCATTTTTTCCATAATAACATCAACAATTTCAAAGCGGGTTACATCAACCAGTCCTTTGTCAGAAATGCGCAATTGCGGAATAACCACCAACGCCAAAAGCGAATGCTGCATATTGGCATTATTTAAAGTACAGCCACATTCCGCCATAGCATCAACAAGCTTTTGCGCTTTAGCTGCAACAATTTCGGCGCGCTCATCAGACATAAGGCCTGCAATTGGTAATTCCACCATAGCAAGCTCTTTGCCTTCAGATATCATTACCATACCGCCGCCAACTTCTCCCAGACGATTGGCTGCCATTGCCATATCATCCTTATTGGTACCAACAACAATCATATGATGGCTATCATGGGCAACAGTTGACGCCAAAGCACAAGGCTTATTATAGCCAAAGCCTGACACAAAAGCATTGGTGACATGGCCTGTTGCACGGTGGCGTTCAACCAGTGCAATTTGGCAAACATCATTGGTAATATCCATGCTAACAATGTTATCTTCAACTGGCAATATGGCTTCAAGTGCCTTGGTTGGCGCTTGGTTTTCTACCATACCAATAACACGCACCCGCACCTTTGCAGCATTATCAGCAACAACATCAAAATCATCGCCTTTTAATACTTTGCCAAGATGCACAGTGTTTTTTACGTGAGCTGGATATTGTGTAGCTGGAATATTAACAACAAGATTGCCATTTTCAGCCAAAAGCTTACCTTGGCCGATAACCACTTCAATCGGTAATTCTGCTAAATCAGATGTAATAATAATATCAGCACGGCGACCTGGGGTGATTGAGCCCAAATCACGCTCAAGACCAAAATGCTGTGCAGTGTTTAAGGTTGCCATTTGAATAGCGGTAATTGGCTTTAAACCTTGCGAAATGGCATGGCGGACAACGCGGTTCATGTGGCCGTCAAATACCAGTGTGCCAGAATGGCTGTCATCGGTGCAAAGCAAGAAGTTGCGAGAATCCAAACCATGTTCGGTGATAGCTTTAACCTGTGATGCCACATCATACCAAGCAGAGCCAAGGCGCAGCATAGAGCGCATGCCTTGGCGAACGCGTGCCATTGCATCATCTAGGGTTGTACCCTCATGGTCATCGGCAGGGCCACCTGCAATATAGGCATGAAAAGCACGGCCGCGCTCAGGTGAAGCATAATGGCCGCCAACGGTAAGACCAGCTTTTTGAGTAGCTGCAATTTCAGCAACCATTTTTGCATCATTATTAGCAACACCAGGGAAATTCATCATTTCGCCAAGACCAATAATATTAGGCCAAGACAAGATTTCGCTGATATCATTCGCACTAAGCTCGGCGCCAGCTTCTTCAAGCCCGGGTGCGCTTGGCACACAGCTTGGTGCCTGCACAAAAATATTAATTGGCATTTGTTGCGCTTCATCATTCATTAAGCGCACGCCTTCAACCCCAAGCACATTGGCAATTTCATGGGGATCAATAAACATGGTTGTTGTACCATGGCCAATAACCGCACGGGCAAATTCGGTTACATTGACCATGCCGCTTTCAACATGCATATGCGCGTCACAAAGCCCTGGCACCAAATAGCGACCATTAGCTTCAATCACCTGCGTTTCAGTGCCGACTGTATAGGTGGCATCTTCACCAACATAAGCAATGCGCCCAGCACTCACGGCAACATCAATATTGGCAATAATTTCACCCGAATGGACATTGACCCATTTACCGTTTTTAACAACCAAATCAGCCGCTTTGCGTCCCATGGCGACATCAACCAATTGCGGCGCAACTTCATGCCATTGTTTCATTGTTCATTTCCTTAAATTATTTCAATCATTCTTTAAAATGCGGATTTGGCGTTATAAGCCAAACCAAAATTACGATGCTAAACCATTATTTAATGGGCTGATTAGCTGACTTTGTTCTGTCGGCTTTTCAGGCGCGGTAGGCGCAAACTTATAAGCTTGAATTTGTGCAACGAGCATAACAGCAATAAGTGCTACAAACCACATGACAAGACGAATTTCGCGTATTTTTCCTGTAACAATTTTCATCAACACATAGGTAATAACTGCCAAGGATAGGCCAAGGGTAATCGAAAAAGTAAGCGGAATAAGCAAAACAGCCAAAAATGCTGGCAAAGATTCCTCAAAGTTTTTCCAATCAATACGCCCTAAAGGTTCTGCCATGAAAAGTCCGGTTAAAATCAATACCGGCGCAGTTGCAATAGATGGTACTAAAGATAGTAATGGCGACAAGAATAAAAACGGTACAAAAAGCAAACCTGCAACGACTGCCACAAGACCCGTGCGCCCGCCTTGTGAAATACCAGCGCCCGATTCAAGATAAACAGTGGCTGGACTTGTGCCAAGCGGCGCGGAGATTAATGCTGCGACCGCGTCAACATGCATAGATTCACGAATATTATGCGGCATATCATTTTCATCCTTTAGACCAGAGGCTTCTGCAAGCCCCATAAAGGTGGAAAGCGCCTCCACAAAATTGGTGAAAAGAAAGACAAAAATAAATGGGATATATAGAATTTGCAACGAGCCAATAAGATCAATTGTACCAATAAAACTAAAATCGGGTGCGGCAAAAACACCACTCCAATTCACAATAGTTTCAAGACCGCTACCGTAGGTATAGGCACTACCATCGCCCCAAATACGGCCAATAGGAATAGCAAGCAAAGTCGTAATAATCATGCCAAGCATCAGCGAGCCTTTAACGCCGCGACTAACCAAACCAACAGTGATAATAAACCCAGCAATAAAGGTAAGGGTTACTGGGGTAATCGGTGTTAAGGCAACGATCGTATCAGGGTCTGCAATAATAAATTTTGAGCCTTCCAAGCCGATTAAAGCAATGAAAAGCCCAATACCGCAAGCAATACCATAACGAAGATTAACCGGAATGGCTTCAATCACCACGCTACGCAAATTAAAAAAAGCAAGAAGAGTAAATAAAACACCGGCCCAAAGCACACAGCCAAGCGCAATAGGTAATGGTACATTTGCGCCACTTACCAAAGTATAAGCAAAAAGCGTGTTGATACCCATGCCTGGCGCAACAAGAATAGGGCTTTTGGCATAAAGCCCCATGGCACAGCTACATAGAAAACTAACTAAAACGGTGGCTGTTAAACCTGCAGAAAAAGGAATGCCTGCCTTGGTCAAAATATCGGGATTAACCACAATAACGTAAGAGGCTGCCAAAAATGTGGTGAGTCCTGCCAATAACTCAATGCGTATCGACGAACCGGCCTTACGTATACCAAAATAGCGGTCTAAAAATGCAGCAAAGCCTTTATGTTGATGATTTGCAGATTGTTGATTATTGTGTTGTACGCTGCCTTGTTGCTCGACGGCCATTTGGCACCCTTTCATCTATTGCACTTGCAGCATGTTTTTAGCTGCAGTTTAAACCAGCGCCCCCAATGGTATTGAAAGCCACATTGTTGGTTTTTTAATTTAAAATAAAATGAAAAGCATATTTTGTCTTAGCATTTACTATGACAAAATATGCTGGTGTTGTTCTTAGAGCGTTTTCCGAAAAGTGTGAAGCGGTTTTCGGACAAAAAACGCGGTGTAAACAATGGATTAGAGCGCCAATCTGATCCAATCAGATCGAAATGCGCTCGAATATTGATTTGAAACGAAAAAAGGCATTTACGAATAAATGCCTTTTAAAAACTTAAAAATTATGGGTGGTTTGCACTGGTTCACCATAAGGGGTAATAACTTGCAAATTGACACAATCCACAATGCCAAGATCAGTCATGGCGTAATCTGGAATTGCGGTAATCTGCAACACAAACATATACATAAATGGCCAAGGCAGCTGACAACCAAGGCTGCGTGCGGCATCATCAAGGCGGGTTTCAAATCCCATCATTTCTTCAGGCTCAATATCTGAAACAATACCACCAATTGGCAGATGCAAGAATTCAATCACCTTGCCATCTTTAACAACAACTTGGCCACCTTGCTTTTCAATCAAGGTATTAATCGCAAGTTCCATGTCTTTTTCATTGGCACCAACGCAGATAATATTATTATCATCAGGCGCAGTGGATGATGCAATGGCCCCAGACGTTAAGCCAAAGCCAGAAATAAAACCAACAGGGCGATTACGGGTTTTGCCATAGCGCTCAACAACAGTTAAATATTGAACATCTTGTGCAGGATCTGCTTTTACAAAACCATTTTCAACGGGCAATGTTACCATGCGTTTGGTGCGCACAAAGATTTTCTCAGGTGTAACATTAATTGCCATAAGCTCAGTTTTGTCGCCATTACCTTTGGCTTCAACGCGAATTTCACTTGCTACAACTGGCTCGGCTTTCATGCTTTGCAACAAAGATGGACTGCGCGTTGGCGCAACAAGCTTAACGCTCATTTTGCCGCCCTTTGCAACAAGGCTACCATTGGCGATAACACCATCAATGCGGAAATTACGCAAATCATCAACAAGAAGAATATCAGCAATGCGTCCTGGTGAAATAGAACCTACCTTATGATCAATACGCAAAGCATCGGCACCATTAATAGTTGCCATTTGAATAGCAGCCATTGGTGAAATGCCCATAGCAATTGCCATACGCACCATATTATCAAGATGACCACGGGTAAGAATATCACTTGCAACCACATCATCAGTACAAAAACTAATGCGGCGTAGGGCTTTAACACCCATTTCCGTTACAATACGTAAATTATCGGTCAAGAAATGCGAAATCGACGATTCACGAATGACAACATGCATACCATTGCGTAGCTTTTCCAGCATTTCTTCAGGGCTATAGCTTTCATGATCTGAACGCACGCCTGCCGCCAAATATTGATTCAATTTAGAGCCGCGTGTCATTGGGCAGCAACCCAAAGCTGGTAAGCGATTGGCAGCGCCAATAGCCAATGCTTCTAAAACATCGCTATCTTCTTCCTGAATAAATTCACGAACTGTTTCCCAGATACCAACGCATTCAGGCCAATGATGAGTATTGCGGTGATCTTCAGGGCTAAAATAATGGCCAACGGTTGAACGAGGCATTGTGTAAGGGGTTTTGCAAGGCGCACCCCAAAAGACTTTTAATGGCGTATTTTTTGCTTCATCCAAAAATTCACGAGCAGCATCGGGGCCACCAACAACAATAATTTGATCAAGACCGGTAACAATTGAGGTCGTGCCAAGTGGAACAACTGCTTTTGCAAAACTAGTTAAGGATAACTTAGAGCACTCAACATGAAGGTGACCATCAATCATGCCTGGGCAAAGATAGCGACCTTTCGCATCGATTATCTCAGTGTTAGGACCAACATAATCTTCAATATCACCAACTGCGATAATCTTGTCTTTATAAATGGCAATATCTGCATCATAAATTTCTTCTGATACAACATTGACGAGTTTGCCACCCTTGACCGCAAGAGTTGCCTTCATTTCAAGGCCGGCAGCCGCCCGAATAAATTCACGAATATCGCTCACATCAATTCTCCAAAAGCAATGAACCGCAACAGTGAAAATCATCACTTTGCGCTCACTGCTCAAATAAAAGCTTAAGAGTTTTTTGGCTTTTGCACATGCAAAAGCACTCTATTTATTGGCGTTCTATAATGTGGATGATGAGTAAATACAAGAATTTGATCACAAAAAACTAATATTCACAAGCTATCGACAACTGGGATAATCTTCTATATTTTTTCAATCCATGGTAATTTATTTTTACTTCCATGAGAAAATAACACAATTTTTTCAAAGAATTAAAACCATCATAAATATTTCACTAAAGGTTGCGATATAATTTTTAATCGTGATTTTTAGCGAAATTAAATAAAATTTAAGCGGTACACCAAGAGTAGCCCGACAAATATTTCAAGCAATTATGGAATCACATTGCAACAACTTTTCTCACAAATTAAACTATCGCCAACTTTAACCAAACGCGCCTCTCCCGCTATCTGCTCATGATTGGCGCTTCAACATTGGAATAGGCAAGGACATTATCTGGCAAGCGTTGACCTTTTATTTTGATTGCCGATAATTGCTGATTAAATGCTAAAAGCTCATCATGGTTAAATTGTACCTTAACAGCACCGCAATTTTCAACCAAATGTGCCATTTGCGTTGTTCCAGGAATTGGCACAATCCAAGGCTTTTGCGCCAATAACCAGCTAAGTGAAATTTGTGCGAGTGTTGCTTGTTTTATTTCTGCCCATTTTCTGAGTAATTCCACAATTTTTAAATTATGGGGCAAATTTTCTGATGAAAAGCGTGTTTCAACTTTACGAATATCACCATCAGCAAAGCGCGTCCGCTCATCAATTGCACCAGTTAAAAAGCCAACGCCAAGCGGGCTCCATGGTACAAAACCAATGCCGAGTTCTTCGCAAATGGTTAGCACTTGCTGTTCAGGTCCTCGCCAAAGCAATGAATATTCGCTTTGCACAGCGCTTAGCGGTAATACCGCATGGGCACGGCGCAATGTGCCTGTACCCATTTCGCTTAAGCCCCAATGTAAAACTTTGCCTTCATTCATAAGATCTTTTACCGCGCCAGCAACGTCTTCAATCGCGATATCTGGATCAACGCGGTGTTGATAGAGCAGATCAATATGATCGGTTTGTAACCGTTTAAGCATGGCTTCAACCGCGAGTTTAATGTGCTCGGGCCTACTGTTTAACCCTGGTTTACGCTCGCCGGTATTACGGTCAATATTCCAGCCAAATTTTGACGCAATCACAATCTTATCACGAAATGGCTTTACTGCTTCACCCAAAATGCGCTCACATTCAAGCGGACCATAGGCTTCTGCCGTATCAAATAAAGTTATGTCATTATCATATGCCGCTTGAATAAGTTTAATCATATCCGCGCGGTGTGGTATGGTGGTTTGATAGGTACGGTGCATATTTTGTACACCTAAACCAATGCTTGAAACGTCAAGCGCACCTAATTTTCGCCGGCGATTATTCTCTATTTTTTGTGGCGTATCGCGAGCTAAAGATTGGTTATTTTTTCCAGCATAAGCAGCTGACAAAAAGGGCAGCGTTGCAAGACCTACAGTTACTCCTAAAAATCCGCGCCGCGTGGTATTTTGAATAGGTTTTGACATTTTTATTCCTTAGGTGAAAAAATCAAAGTGAACAATTTTGAACACCTTATTTTCATTGATATGAAGGTGACAATTATTATTTCATTGCTTTTTGGAGCGCATATTCAAAGCGGTTTGCCGCCGTTTCTTCAAGATGCTGGCGCAAAATCTTAGCAAATTCTAAAATTTGCTTTTGGCTAATACCTTGCCGCAAACTTGCCCCACATGGAAACGTAACTGCGCCTAGACACCTTAGGTGCTTGGAATATAGCTATAAAAGACACTGAAAACTAATTTAACTAATTTATGCGTCACAAAATCCCCCCCCTTTACAGCGCAGGATTAATAAAATTGCCAATTTTTAGGATGTTTGTGGCGCCTTATATATGCGCGGCTATCTTGCTCTTTACGATGAACGGCAATTGCATAGCTCTAAAATAGGCTAAGAACTATGCAATAATAACTTACAATTCCTTATTAAAAAACTTGGTCAAATCTTGCGCAATTTCATTGACATAAGGCTGCTTCCAATAAGTTTCGATATGAGTCGCACCATTAATTTTGATAAGGTTTTTATTGCTTGTGCCAGTGGCTTTTGCCAGTGCCTGTTCGCTCATATATAGGGTGTCGGCATTAGAGCCAGCAATAAGCAATAATGGCTGCCCGATGAGATCGATATGATCGGTTGCATCAAAGGTCATAAGATCAAGCAAACTGCTTGTTGTATATTTAAAGGTAGAATTGGGGTGATAATGACTTCGGCCATAATATTCCAATCCTTCGCGGTATAGTCCAGCAGGAGCCTTGGCAATATCTTGATCGGTTGTGGTTTTTAAATCAAAATTGGCAGTATATTGCACATCACCTAGAAATTCTTTTGCCCGTGCTTCACTTGCCTCGCTTAAACGTTGTTGGATTGTGCTGACCTGACTATCTTGCATGCCATTACGGCGCACAAGACCTGAATTGAACATGCTGATAGTCGCAACTGCTTTTACGCGTTTATCACTTTGTACGGCGGCAAGAGTGTAACCACCACCGCCACAAACACCCAAAGCACCAATGCGCATTGTGTCCACACCAGGATAAGTGGCAATAAAATCAATCATGCCATGAATGTCATTAATGCGGTTAAATGGCTTATCAACATTCCGTGGCTCACCGCCACTTGCCCCTTGATAGGCAGCATCAGCAGCTATTGTAATATAGCCTTGCTCTGCTAAAAGCTGCGCATATAATCCGGCGACTTGTTCCTTAACGCCGCCATTAGGATGGGCCACAACAATTGTTGGATATTTTTTTGCTGGATTATAATTAGCAGGCGTATAAATATTTGCGGCTATTTCAATACCATTAACCTTATAGTGCACCGCATGAATATTGACTTTTCCAGCCTCATTTTTAGTAATTGCCCCATCATAGGTTAGTGTAAACGGATTTTGTTGATAATCATTGGCCATAACATTTCCTGTCAATATAAGTGTGGCGGATAAAAGAAGCGCTGATAAAAGCTTTTTAGATCGCAAGGGGTTTATCCTTAAGTTAAGGCGTAAAATTCACTTTTCACACCGTTTTGCTGATTAGCCAATTATAATTGATTAATAAAATTTGACAATTAGCGATGTTATTCATAGCCTGTTGAGCAATTTTCAATAATCGATTAAGCTATATCCTGCATTCAGCATTATAGGAAAAAACAGCATGTCGCGTATTGCACTGCCAGAACTCAGCATTTTTATCACTGTTGCCGAGCAACGCAATTTTAGTGCTGCTGCACGTGAATTAGGCGTTTCAACATCTGCTTTAAGTCACTCAATCCGAAAACTTGAAGAGCGGCTTGGCATCCAGCTTTTTATTCGAACCACAAGATCTGTTGCTTTAACCGAGGCTGGTAAGCAGTTATTTTTGCGTTCAGTACCTGCAATTAATGATTTAGAGCAGGCTATTCATGATTTAAATTCTTCGCGCAATCGCCCATCGGGAACTATTCGTATTAGCAGTGCCGAAGCTGGTGCAAAACTGCTTATTCGCAATATGTTACCAAACTTCTTTAAAACCTATCCCGATATTCATGTCGAATTTGTTGTCGATACGCGTTATATTGATATCGTTGCCGATGGCTTTAGCGCTGGCATTCGCCTTCTTGAAGATGTGCCGCTTGATATGGCTGCCATTCCTTTTGGCCCCGATGAAATCCGTATTGCTGCGGTTGCATCACCGGATTATCTTGAACAGCATGGCACGCCAACGTCGCCAGATGATCTTAAAAAACACCAATGTATCCGCTTTCGTTTTTCAAGTGGTGCGCTCTATCATTGGGATTTAGAACAGCAGGAGCGCAGTATGAATATTGATGTGAATGGCCCAATGACGCTTGGCAATACTAATCTAATGGTTGAAGCAGCATTAACTGGTATCGGCATTGCATGGGTGCCTGATTATCATGTCCATGAACATATCAAGCAAGGCCGATTGGTGCAGCTGCTTGCGGATTGGAGCCCGAAGATCGGCAGAACATGTCTTTATTATCCGCTTAACCGCCAACAGCCGCAGGCGCTCAAACTCTTTTGCGATGCTTTACGAGCCTGGAGTAAAAATTCTAATAAGGCGCAAGACTAATTTTATAGATTAACAAATTGGCCATATTTATTCATGAGTAAAGCTCATAATAGTATGCAATATTAATGCAATTATCACACCTATTAAGCTGTGCCATAATCTTCTTGAATTTTTATTTTCATTTAAGGAGAAAGGACCATGCGAACACTGATTGTGTTGCTAACACTAATTTTCAGTGCGTTCCAGGTTATGGCACAAGATATGTCAATTGGCGCAAATAATTTTTATAAAAGCAATGAAGTCACACTTCAAAAAGTCCATTTTAAAAATCTATATAATATGGATGTTGTTGGTAATCTCTTTGTCCCTAACAATCTTGATCGCAGCAAAAAGAATGCAGCGATTATTGTTGGTCACCCAATGGGTGCAGTTAAAGAGCAAGCATCCAATCTTTATGCACAAAAACTTGCTGAGCAAGGCTTTGTAACCCTCGCAATTGATCTTTCATACTGGGGTGAAAGTGCAGGTGAGCCACGTAATCTTGTTTCCCCTGAAATTTATGCCGATGATTTTAGTGCAGCAGTCGACTATCTAAGCACACAGGATTTTGTCGACAAAAACCGAATTGGCGTTCTAGGAATTTGCGGCAGTGGTAGCTTTGCAATTAGCGCGGCAAAAATTGATCCAAGATTGCGGGCGGTTGCAACGGTTAGCATGTATGATATGGGCGCAGCCAACCGTAATGGCATCAATCATGGTGTAACGCTTGATCAGCGTAAAGCAAACATTCAAGCAGCCATCGAACAACGCCAAAAAGAGTTTGAAGGCGCAAAAACCGAATATACCAGTGGTACAGTTGATGCTTTAACCAAAAATTCCAATCCCATTGAACGCGAATTTTTTGATTTCTATCGCACGCCACGCGGTGAGTTTACACCACAAGGCCAATCGCCTGAACTTACCACCCATCCAACATTAACTAGCAATGTCAAATTCATGAATTTTTATCCCTTTAATGACATTGAAACCATTTCACCACGGCCAATGCTATTCATTACTGGCGATCAAGCTCATTCTAAAGAATTTAGCGAAGATGCCTATCGACGTGCTGGTGAACCAAAAGAACTATTTTATGTAAAAAATGCCGGCCATGTCGATCTTTATGACCGCGTTGATCTCATTCCTTTTGGTAAATTAACCAGCTTTTTTGAAAGTAATTTGAAGTAAATAGCCACGTTTTTTTGGCAAAAGACTATTAAAAGAAAGTCAGATTGCCAAGGTAAATGCCTTGGCAATCATCACATTAAATCACTGACATATTTTACCTATTTTTGAAATTTATAAAGAGATGTAATCCACCATGGTACTCAACCAAAATGAAATGGCAATTATAGCACCACAATGGTCGGCAGTTTTTTCGCTTTTCCTTGGCGTTACGGGTCTTATCACTGGTGAATTTTTATCAATTAGTTTGTTAACACCTATTGCCCATGACTTATCGATCAGCGAAGGTTTAGCTGGACAAGCTGTAACTGTTGTAGGGCTTTTTGCCGTGACCACGAGTATTCTGCTTAGTCCGCTTACCAAAACTATCGATAGACGGCTCATTTTACTTAGCCTATCAGCCTTGTTGATTGTTTCCAATGCGCTGGTTGCCATTGCCCCCAATTACATTGTCTTGCTTATTGCCCGTGCTTTACTTGGCATTTGTGTTGGCGGCTTCTGGTCTATGTCATCGGCGGTTGCCTTGCGGCTTGTGCCTGCAAAAAATGTACCACGCGCATTAAGTATTATTTATGCAGGTGTTGCTGTTGCTACAATTATTTCTATTCCGGTAGCAAGTTATATTGGACAATTTATCGGTTGGCGCAATGTGTTTTGGCTAGCAGCACTGCTTGGCACAATTGGCTTTATCTGGCAATTTTTATCTTTGCCATCCATGCCAGTTAAAACTGTAAGTCGCTTTCGCGATATGGGGCAACTTTTAAAAACCACTTGGGTGATTGCTGGCCTTGGCGGTATGATTTTCAGCTATGGCGGTTACCATGTCTTTTTTACCTATTTGCGCCCTTATATTGAACAATATCTGTTTTTGAATAGTGCCAAGCTATCGCTAATCTTGCTTGGCTTTGGCATTGCTAATTGTTTGGGCACATTTTTTGCCGGAAAATTATTAGGTCAAGGTTTTCGCATTACCATCATTGCTATCCATGCCATATTGGCATTTATCGCCATTAGTTTCTATTTTAGCAATGGAAATCTTATTGAAAATATAGTGCTGATTATGATGTGGGGCTTCATGTTCGGCATTATTCCAGTTGCTTGGTCAACATGGATTGTTCACACCCTTGCCGATCGCGCTGAAATTGCTGGTGGACTTATGGTTGCAGCCATCCAGCTTTCCATATCAATTGGCGCGGCAACTGGCGGCGCTGTTTTTGATAGTGGTGGCGCTAAGAGCATATTTGCCATTGCAACTCTTTTTCTCGGCGGTGCCATCACTCTTATTTTAATCAGCTTCCAACTATTTTATAAAACGACAGGCAAGCATGCTTAATCTCTTTAGAACACTGTTAATCCTTTACCTTGTCCTTGGTTCAATTTTTTATCTCAATATTGCGCATGCTAATCAGAAAGGAAATATTATGGCTATTACCTTAACCATTGATGATGAAATTTTAACTGCTGAAATTGAAGATAGTCCAATTGGTCATGATTTTTTATCACTATTACCATTGACGTTGACACTTAATGATTACGCATCAACCGAAAAAGTAGCCAATTTACCTAAGCGGTTAAACCTAGAACAAGCACCTGACGGTTTTACCCCCGTTATTGGTGATATTGCTTATTATGCGCCTTGGGGCAATCTTGCAATTTTTTATCAAGACTTTTCCTATTCTAAAGGTCTTGTTAAAATTGGCACACTTCGCGGTTCTATTGATAAATTGCTAAAAGATGGCCCCTTTGAAGTGCGAATAGACAAAACACCGTCGTAATTTTATATCAAGAATTCTTAAAACAACCAAACCATGCCGTATTTTGGTCATGCAATGCTTGCAATGTGTTTATACCTATTGTTATCTATTTGCCGTTATATAATATCATCAAGTGCCCGATAGGGGTGATGATAGTTGAATTATAAGACATTTTAAGGAATCGGTATGACCAGACTGCGCCGCCTTTTACCTCTTGCTGTAGCTTGTACACTGCCGCTTTCTAGCGGTGCTTTTCCAACGGGCGCATGGGCACAAAATGCATCAGCAACAGCGCCGCGCGATATGACGAGTGCCCCACAATCGGTGTCAAATCTTGCCTCTGGTCTGCTTGATGCGGTGGTTAATATCGCCACCTCACAAAATGTCAAAGGAACTGAAAGCGGTGATAACCCACCTGTTGTCGACATTCCAAAAGGCTCGCCTTTTGAAGATTATTTTCAAGATTTCTTCACCGATAAAGACGGCAAGGCTCCCCAACAATCACGTAAGGTTGAGTCGCTTGGTTCAGGATTTGTTATTGATGCGAAAGAAGGGCTGATCGTGACTAATAATCACGTCATTGCCGATGCTGATGATATTGAAGTTAATTTTACCGATGGTTCAAAGCTAAAAGCTGAATTGCTTGGAACAGACCCAAAAACTGACATCGCTTTGCTGAAAGTTAATCCAAACAAAAAAAAGCTCACTGCGGTTAGTTTTGGTGATTCCGAAAATGCTCGTATTGGTGATTGGGTAATGGCAATTGGTAATCCATTTGGTCTTGGAGGGACGGTAACCCTTGGTATTATATCAGCGCGCAACCGTGATATTAGCGCTGGCCCCTATGATGATTTCATTCAAACCGATGCCGCAATTAATCGTGGTAATTCTGGTGGACCACTTTTTGATATGAATGGCAAAGTGATTGGCATTAACACAGCAATCATTTCGCCAACGGGGGGGTCTATCGGCATTGGTTTTGCTATTCCTGCCGACATGGCAACTGGCGTTATTGCGCAATTAAAAGAATTTGGTGAAATTCATCGTGGTTGGCTTGCCATTCGTATCCAACCGATCAATGAACAAATTGCTGAAACTCTTGAGCTGCCAAATACCGATGGCGCAATGGTTGCCAGTAAAATGGAAGCTGAAGATGTGGATAATAAAGCGCTTAAAGAGGGCGATGTTATTTTAAAATTTGGCGATAAGCCGATTAAAAATGCCAAGGATTTACCGCGTATTGTTGCTGAAAGTCCAGTTGGTCGCAATGTAAAAGTAACTATTTTACGTGATGGTAAGCAACAGGTGGTTAACGTTAAACTTGGACAGCTAAAAGAAGAAGAAAATGAGCCTGCAATTGATGATACCAGTGATGGGACTGAAGATACGACAAGTGCTGATAATGCACCAAAGCCGCTTCTTGGTATGCAAATTACAGCGCTTGACGAAAATTTACGCAAGAAATTTGGCATTGTAGAAAGTGTTAAAGGCGTAATCATTACCGATATTGAAACCAACTCGATCGCCTCTGATAAGCGGATCCTTATTGGCGAAGTGATTATCAGCATCAATCAAGAAGTTGTGTCCAACCGCGAAGATGTGATTAAGCGTATAAAAACCTTGCGTGATACGGGCCGCCAAAACGCCCTCATCATGGTTGCAAAACCCAATGGCGATTTACGTATGGTAACACTGCCACTAAATTAGGTCAAAAATAAAGGGAGAGCGGATTTTAAACTGCCCTCCCCTTTTTAAAAATAATGTGTTTTAAGCTTATTTATTTTCCTGTTGGCCAAAGAGGATTTTTTGCGCTTCTTGATCATGAGATAAATCATTTTTCATTTCACGACCAAGTTCAAGTCCGCGCTGTACAGCAGGACGCTCGCGCATGGTGCGCAACCAACGTTTTAAGTTTGGATATTCTAGCAAATCAATTCCATAGGCATCATATTTTGATACCCAACCAATTGATGCAATATCAGCGATAGAATAATTATCGGCCAAATATTCCTGCCCTTCAAGGCGTTTATTCATCACACCATATAAGCGGCGCACTTCCTTGGTATAACGCTCAATAGCGTAAGGGATTTTTTCATTGGCATAAACAGCGAAATAACCAGCTTGCCCTGACATAGGCCCAAGGCCAGATATTTGCCACATCAACCACTCGTCAACCGCAACCCGCTTTCTTTCATCAGTTGGATAAAAACGCTGAAATTTACGGCCAAGATACATTAAAATTGCGCCTGATTCAAAAACCGAGATTGGTTCGCCATCTGGTCCTTCTGGATCAATAATGGCCGGCATGCGGTTATTAGGTGAGATCGCTAAAAAATCTGGCTCAAACTGTTCGCCTTTGCCAATATTTAAATAGTTAACATTATAAGGCACACCGAGCTCTTCAAGCATGATGCTAATTTTCCACCCATTTGGGGTTGGCCAGTAAAAAAACTGTATTGGTTTATTCTGGCTAGGCATCGTCGATAACTCCGTAAAATAGGTTGCTAATTGGGCTTTTTGATCTATCCCAATTTGTTTACACATAATCGCTGACAAAGGCTTCATGAACTTAGAAACCATTATTGCGAAATTTTAAAGCTGTTTTTTAATACCACACTTTATAAACAAATGTAAATTATCGTGTTTCATGGTTAAATTATAGCCTAAATTTTAGTCTGAATTAACCATTATTTTTAATAATTCCTTAAGATCAATAAATAAACTATGAACGGCTTGCTCAGCCTTTATTCAATGAACACCAGTTAGATTATAGTTATTAATCTCATATGGAATATTACAATGAATGATAGTTACGCAAAACGCATGTCGATCTTAAGTCTTAGCATTTTTGCAACGGCGCTTACTTTGGGCTTTGCCATTCATTATGCTAAAATGCCGGCCTATGCAGCACCGCTTTATCAAAACAGTCAAAATATGAATGGTAATAATAGTTAAACTTTATTGTTAGCAGTTAAATTACACTGGAAATTTTGCCGTATTTACTCGCTCTAAATGTATTGTGATAAAACATTTGGAGACAATATGCGCAAAAATACTCAATCTAGCCTTTTTAGCCTTATCTGGATGCTCTTACTAATTACAGCGACAGTACCATTATTAATAAGCTATTTAGGCGCACTGCATCCAATGCTGGATTCCGTTGCTCATTTTAGACGCCATATGGCATTTGTGCTTATTATAGCAACTATTCCAATTTTTTTCACAAGCTTTAAACGTTTTGGATTAGCAATTATTACATTTAGCTTATTTTGTGTTTTATCCACCTATCAAACACAAGGTTTGAAACCAACAAACATCAGCAGCACACGGCACTTTAAACTCATACAGACAAATTTGCGTTATGATAATCCCAACGCCCAAAAACTGATTGATTTGTTGAATTCAGAAAAGCCTGACTTTATTACCTATCAAGAAGCATCAAGCCACTGGCAAAAAGCCTTAAGCGAATTTGCACGAACCAACAACTATTATACTTATAAATGTGAACGCGCCCAAATATCAATGATTGGTGCAACCGGATTTTTATCACGCTATCCATTCATTAGCACCATGCCAGAAGAAGCATGCCCGCATGATGCAGGCATAGCTACTGCGATGGTTGATATTAATGCAAAAACGCCACTAAAACTATCATCTCTGCATTTATTTTGGCCTTGGCCTTATCGTCAAAAAAGCCAAATAATTGCACTCCCCCTAACAAAAGAACCGTTACAACTTATTGGTGGCGATTTTAATGCAACCAGTTGGAGCTACGCAGTGAAATTTGTTGAAGACAAAACTGCAACGCGCCATGTCAATGGCATTGCTTCAAGCTGGCTAAGATACAGTTTCCCTGATAGCATAAGACCAATTTTAGGACTGCCAATCGACCAAATATTGCTCAGCGATGAATTTAAACTCAACAAGGTCGAACAACTTCCTTCAATTGGCTCAGACCATCTGCCCATAAAAGTAGAATTTTCACTATAGGCAGCATCACTGTTATAATCTGCATCAATGAAATTTCATACAGCCCTAATCCCGATTACAAATTTTACTAAATCGTTGGGTTACTATATCAAAATGGCGATACAAGTTAAGATCATTACTCAGCAATGATCTTAACGCGGTCACCAGCAGATACCACCGATGTTGGTGACAATGCATTTAATATGCGAAACAATGCGACCTTTTTATCGGTTCCTTGCATTTGATTAGCAAGCGATGCAACGGTCTCTCCCGGTTTTACCGTTACAACATGAACGCGAAGCGGTTTTAATGCAGCAATTTGTTGACGGCTTAATATTTTAAACGAGTTTATTGTCGTGCTCGTAATGCTTGGCAGCGAATTGTTATTTTTAGGTGCTGCAATTAAAAAACGGAAGATCTTATTTTTAACAAGAATGACAATAACATCAAATTGCCATTTAGGGCTTTGCGCGCTAGCGGTTGCTGCTGGATATCCGCCAATATCAACCGAGCGCACACTATCGACATCAAGACCTGATACCCAACCACTTTGAATGTAATTCTTAGCACTGCTAATATCGTCTGGTTTATTAATAGCATCAAAGCGAATAGCGGTATCATCAGCGCCGCTAGCAACCACTGCAGCACTAGAATTATCAATTGTAAAACCATTCGGTACGGTAAAAGCAACCCCAAGTTCAGGATGAATAAAGTTTTGACCTCTGATATAACCTTCTTTGGCGGTATCACCAAATACCATATCATCGATACCTTTTAAAAATGAATCGCGATCTGTTGAGCCAACGCCTGGTGCACTTACCAAGCGTGCCTGCCCAAGAGCTAATTGGACACGTTGCGGTGTTGCTGGGTGGGTGGCCAAAAAGTCAAGCTTTGCATCAGTTGCACCTGATACGCTTCTAAACTGGGAATAGCCTTCCATGGTCTGTAAAAACCTTGCTGATGCAAAAGGATCATAGCCTGCCTCGGCAACGGTCTTAATGCCAATCTTATCAGCCTCCAATTCCTGATTGCGCGAAAACTGCGCCAAAGACATTTTACCACGCAGCTCCGTCTGGCGCTCACGATTTCTATCCGATAAAACTTCAGAAACGACCTGATTGCTTAATTCAACTTCAGCCTCTTTACGCAAACGTTGTACACCGTGATTAGCGGTCACATGCGCCATTTCATGCGCAATTACTGCAGCAACTTCAGATGAGTCATTGGCAAGAGCCAACAGACCACGCGTTACGTAAACATAACCACCTGGCAAGGCAAATGCATTAATATTGGGGGAATTCAAAATAGTAATGCGATAAGTTTGGTCAGAACTGCCAGCAGCAACAGTTAGTTTACCAACAATTTTGGCAACCATACGTTCCAATTGCGGATTATTATATTCGCCACCATATGTAGCAAGAATGCGCGGATGTTGGGCGGCACCAAGCTGCGACATTTGATTATTTTTATCGACAGTATCAACAATATAGGGATTAATAGATGGCTTTAACCCACCATCAGGTTTGCTATAATCTATCAATGTGCAACTACTTAACAGTGGCAACATCAATAGAGCAAAGTGAACGGAAAAACGCTTTAAAGAACGCTGTTTGCCTTTTGTTGATATAGTTTGACTAAAAGCCATTGCCATTATTTTTCTCACTGCACATATTTAATATAATATATTCTAATTAAAATATATTTTTATATTTTTGCTTAAATTTCAATAGACATGTATCAATTGAAAACCACACTTTAATAAGCCAAGCCATTAGACTTCTGTAGCTATAAATCACAATTTTCAATCTTTAAAGCCAATTTCCATAAGGCTATATTATTAACAACAACTATTTGCTAAATACTTACCTTTTTGTTGCGATAAATTACTGAATAATATACGCAATATTATATCTGCGATAAACCTGTTTTTTTTAACTTAAAGCATTTACAACTCGTTTTTTTATGTCTGTGACACAAGAGGCACGGTTTTCAGGTTCGTTAAACCAGAAAACTAAGTAAACAACGACATCAGCCGGCAAAACCACCACTATCAAGAAATTTTTGTTCCTCGGTGGTGGTCTTCCGATGCAATACCAAATTGCGGTGAGGGAAACGTCCAAAACGTTTAATAATATCTTGATGGATAAGGGCATATTGATAAAAGCTATCATCACCCAACTTTTTAAATAATTTAATACTTTCCTCTTGATCGTCAATATCTTCAGAATGCTCATACGGCAAATAAAAAAACGCCCGCAAAGCTTTTTCTATTTTTTGATCAAAGCCCAATTTTACAGCATTTTTGGCAATCTTTAAGGCCTTGAAATCACAAGAAAAAGCCTTTGCATCATTGCGAAACATATTGCGTGAGAACTGGTCAAGCAACAGTAATAAGGCAAGTGAACCCTCAGCTGTTTTTTGCCAATCATCTAACTCACCATTGGCTGCCTTTTGCCAAAGATCACAAAATTTTTGACGGATCTCCTCATCAAAAGCATCACTCTTTTTAAACCATTTTTCATGGCCGGCAGTTTTCCAAAATTCGATCACTGCATGCTCATTATCAATCATAGCAATCCTCCCTATTGGCAGCCACGAACATTTAACCAAAGTGTCAACTAATCCAATCTTACGACTTTTATAATATGTAAGCAATCTTTACCAAATCAACAAGCTGCACAAATTTTAATTTAACATAATTGCTGCTTTTGAAAATGAACGGGACCAAGTACAACCACAACAAGGCCATTTTTACGAGCACATAAAATCTTCTATTGATTTACCAAAGATTCCACTTGCTAAAGCTAAAATTATTGTGCATGGTACCGAACGGTACGGTACGTTGACACTTATCGAATAAAGCAAATTTAGTATTTTATAATTATTGAGTAAGGCATTCATGCAAACGGTAGAAGCAACAGTTGAAGCGCTGACGGAACGTCAAAAAGACGTGCTTGATGCGGCTTTGCATTTACTGGTTACCGGTGACAAAGCCCTTACCATGGGGCGGATCGCTCAAGAAGCAAGTTGCTCTAAAGAAACACTTTATAAATGGTTTGGTGACCGCGATCATTTTCTTGAAGCCATGGTGCAATGGCAAGCAGCCAAAGTGCGGATTATGCCAATAAAGAAAGAAGCGCTTGATTTAGGGTCGCTTTTTTCTAGCCTTGAACATTTTGCACGTGACTGGCTGATGGTTTTATCATCACCAACATCCATTGCTTTAAATCGCTTAGCGGTAGGCTCAGCGTCACCCGACAATGCTCGACTTGGTCAAATTGTGCTTTCTAATGGACCTTTTGCAATGGCAAAGCGAGTTAAGCCCCTTTTAGAGCTTGGCCGTGACGCTGGCTTACTAGATATTGAAACCATTGATCAAGCCTTTAGAACGTTTTTTGGTCTTGTTGTGCGGGATATGCAGATAAGGCTATTATTGGGCGATGAGATTGAAATGAATGATGACATCATCATTAAGGAGGCGCGCAATGCGACCCGTCATTTCTTCCATCTATATGTAGCTGAGGAGTTTAAAACTCTTTTGTAATGAAGTTTCACAATTATTCGCTAAATACCTGATATTTGGTGAATGGTTGAAATAAATTTGAATGGGTGAAGTGTTGCCCAATCAAAACTAGTCAAAACCAAAACAAGCATTTTGTTTAAATGCTTGCAATAAACACCAAACAGACCGCAAGAGGAGAGTTCCATGCGCGTATATTATGATCGTGATGCAGACGTTAATTTAATCAAGTCAAAAAAAGTTGCCATGGTTGGTTATGGTAGCCAAGGCCGTGCCCATGCCCTTAATCTTAAGGATTCAGGCGCTAGCGAAATTCGCGTGGCTCTTCGTGAAGGTTCACCAACAGCTAAAAAAGCTGAAGCAGATGGCTTCCAGGTGATGAGCGTTGCCGATGCTGCAAAATGGGCTGACCTAATGATGATGGCAACCCCTGATGAATTACAGGCTGAAATCTATAAAGACCATATCCATGACAATTTACGCGATGGCGCAGCAATTGCTTTTGCTCATGGTCTTAACGTCCATTTTGGCCTTATTGAAGCCAAAAAAACCGTTGATGTTGTGATGATCGCCCCTAAGGGTCCTGGCCATACAGTGCGCGGCGAATATCAAAAAGGCGGCGGCGTTCCTTGCCTCATCGCAGTTCATCAAGATGCATCTGGCAATGCCCATGACCTAGCCCTTTCTTATGCTTGTGGCGTTGGCGGCGGCCGTTCAGGCGTTATTGAAACCACATTCCGCGAAGAATGTGAAACTGATTTGTTTGGTGAACAAGCCGTTCTTTGTGGTGGTTTGGTTGAACTTATCCGCGCTGGTTTTGAAACCTTGACTGAAGCCGGCTATGCACCTGAAATGGCTTATTTTGAGTGCTTGCATGAAGTAAAGCTCATTGTTGACCTTATCTATGAAGGCGGCATTGCCAATATGAACTACTCCATCTCGAATACTGCCGAATGGGGCGAATACATGTCAGGTCCACGCGTTATCACTGCCGAAAGCAAAAAGGCAATGAAAGACATTTTGACCGAAATCCAGAACGGTAAATTCACCTCTGATTGGATGCAAGAATATAAGGCCGGCGCTGCACGCTTTAAAGCAACACGTCGTCTTAATGACGAGCACCCAATTGAGCAAGTTGGTGAAAAGCTTCGTAATATGATGCCTTGGATTAAATCAAACGCATTGGTTGACAAAGACCGTAACTAATTTGCGTTTATAGCACAAAAGAAAAGGCTGCCTTAGCAATAAGGCAGCCTTTTTTTGTACATCGAAATTCTAAGACGTGCCGTTGGTCCTCGCTCCTCTAAGCAAAGCAGCTTACTCGAAAGTTACATAGCGATCTTTCGATAAAAACTCTTTTTTTATATCTTCAATGATCAAATCACGATCTTCAGCGGTTATTTCTTGGTTAGCGTGCGGTGGTTGCCATTTTATTATTGAAGATAATTGAACAGCAAAGGCAATTTTTGTTTCTTCTGGAAAATATAGTTCGCCAGCGATTTTCGCAGTTTTATTGCCAATTTTCACCCAAAGATAGCCGGTATTAAATTTTATAATCATCCCCTACCCTTTTAAAATATCAATAAGTAATCTATTGCTTTACAAAACAAGCTGAGATATTACAAAAAGAATAAAACATATAAAATACAAGAACTTGCAAACCTTCAAACCATAACTATATCAATCAATGTTTTCTTTTGATAAAAGTTTTTTCGGCGGCTAAGCCTCATCCTTATCAACTAATTTCTCGTTAGCAACATTATAAAGATGTTGGTTAATGTATTTTTTAAACAAAGCATGCGTACAACATAATTTCTTTATAAGATAAATATCAGAGTTATTATCTTTAATGATGTTATCTATCACATAATCCTCATATGGCTCCTCATGAGGATAATCGATTAAAAAGCTCATAATATCAATGCATAAACCTGGTTCAATGGATTTACCATCAAACAAAGGGCATGGGCGATTGTCGTATAAAGCCCGCATCTTACTTTTATATTTACTGTGATTTTGATGTTTATTTTTCATGAATAGCATTAAGGCTGATAAAAAGGCGACGAGCATGAACGCCTTTGGCCGCCGCCTAAGGGTAAATAAGTATTATCGGTGCGTTTATAACTTTGATACTGATTATTGCACCATTCAATATGCTTTATATCTAGCTGCCCATTAAGCTTTTGTTGGCGTGAGGGTACTTCAATCGGGCTTGGATTATAAGGTTGACGCGGTTGCCCTGTCCGATATTGCGGACTTGGCACCACCATACGTGGCGGTAGCGGTTTTACATAAGGATTATTAATATCAACCGCCCAACTATTGCCGGTGCTGCTCGCCAATATCATTGCAAGAGAAGATAATAAAAAACAAAGCTTGGTCATTATGGCCTCCTCTTTTCAATATAGTGTTGTTTAGCAAGCAATACGAGAATTTTAAAGAAAATATCAATAATTCAAAATTTCTTTTTACATAGCCATTGTCAATAACGTATTTCTTTTATATCAACAGTTTGTAAATATTGTGCAAAATTAAGTGGTGCAATCAAAATGCATTAAGGTTAAAAGATCTTATGCAGGAAAACGATTACACAGATTATATAAAAATGTTATTTGATAAAAGTTCATTTTATTTGGGTTTGACTAAAAAATGTAGTGGGGTAAAAATATGAAAAACACGCATCGTTATGAAATATTTGATGTTTTTACCAATGCCGCTTTTACAGGCAACCCTTTAGCTATTGTTTATGATGCACAAGACTTAAATGACGAGCAAATGCTCAAAATTACTCAAGAATTTAATCTTGCAGAAACAGTTTTTGTACTACCTGCAGAAAATCCTATTCACCGAGCAAAGATTCGAATTTTTAAACCAAGCGGGGAGATGCCCTTTGCAGGTCACCCCACCATTGGAGCTGCAAGCGCATTAGCCAATCTAACAACATCACAACAAACTGAAACCCTGATGATATTGGAAGAAAAAATTGGTATTGTGCGTTGCGCTGTAAAACTTTGCGGTGACACATCGTTTGTTGAGTTTGACCTACCCAAATTGCCACAGTCACTCCCCCTAACCTTAAAAAGTGAAGTTTTTGCCGTAGCCTTTGGCGTAGAAAATCGCGAAATTGGCTTTGAAAATCATCGCCCAAGCCTCTGGTCTGCCGGTGTGCCATTTTATTTTGTACCAATTGATCATTTATCAACAATTGCTGGAATTTCTGCTGACCCTTTGTTTATTGCACAAAATTTTGCTGATGAAGAAGGCAACATACCGTCATTTTACCTTTATTGCCGCGAAACACAGCGTATCGATACAGCTTTTCATGCGCGCATGTTGCGTGCTGATGGCTCAGAAGATTCAGCAACCGGCTCGGCAGCATCAGCCTTTATTGGGCTTGCCCATCATTTTGACCAATATCAAAATGGTGACCATGAATTATGGCTAGAGCAAGGGCTTGAAATGGGGCGGCCATCACGTATCAAACTTGGCTTCCACATCCATGATGATAAAATTGCCAATGCCCGTATTGGCGGAAAATCAGTAAAAATTGCACAAGGCGAAATCTTTTTCTAAGCGCTTTGATCACATATAGCCTAAATTGCCCCATTGATATTAGTGCATAATGTGAATGCGCAAATTCTACCATTAAGCGTTAAATCGTTGCATTGTTGAAATAGCAACCGCTTAGCTATTCTGTTTGACGAATTTTCCCATTTTCAATATTTAATTTCCGTTCAAAATAAAATTTATAAATTAAAACGGCTACTTCCAAGTTATTTACTTCTTCTCCCCAATTTAGACCGTAACAGAATTTTCTTATATTTGAAAATTAAGCCCAATTTTACTCTCGCTTTGATTCTTTCCGCCTTGTTGAAACGTCGTAAATATAGTATAGGGGGGTATATTATTTTACTGAAAGAGCTATTATGGCCCATACGATCAAGCAAAAAGACCGACTCATTGCTCGCATTAGGCGGATAAAGGGTCAATTAGAAGCAATAGAGCGAGCTTTGGAAAATGAAGCACCTTGCGCTGATATTTTGCGACAAACAGCATCGGTACGCGGTGCCGTTGGTGGATTAACCGCCCAATTATTAGAAGAGCATCTTATTGCCCATGTGCTTGAAGCCGATAATGAACAAGAGCGCAAACAAGGCGGCGATGAAATGATAGAAGTTATACGCACCTATATGAAATAGTAATATTTTTAATGTGTTAGATAAATAAATCACATTAAAACATTGAGATAAAGCTGCCCCCCACAAATTGTTGATTATCATCTATTGGAGCTTAAGATGACTATACAACCAATTACTGCCAATCATGACCATATTTTTTTAGGACGTGATCATAATCGCAACGAAACCAAAGTATGGCTGGTGATTGCGCTTACCGCTTCGATGATGGTTGTTGAAATCATCGCTGGCACGATATTTGGCTCAATGGCGCTTGTTGCCGATGGTTGGCATATGTCCACCCATGCTGGCGCCATGTTGGTTACCGCCCTTTCCTATTATTATGCACGCCGTTTTGTAAAAGATCGTCGTTTCACTTTTGGCACTGGGAAATTTGGCGATTTAGCTGGTTTTGCGAGCGCGATTATTCTAGCACTCGTTGCGGTAATCATTTGCTTTGAAAGTCTTTTACGCCTATTTAATCCAATAGAGATTAGTTTTGGCCAAGCGATTTTAGTAGCAGTTGTAGGATTAATTGTTAATCTCGTTTCTGCCTATTTATTAAAAGATGATCACCATCATCACCTTGGACATAGCCATCAACACAGCCATGCTCATGAACATGATCACGGGCATAGCCACGATCATGTTCATAATGATGATTATCATCAAAGCAAAAATGCAAAGGATAATAATTTACGCGCTGCCTATTTACACGTTTTGGCCGATGCCTTGACTTCAGTCCTTGCAATTATTGCTCTTATTTTTGGTTGGATTTATGGTTGGTTATGGGCTGATCCCTTAATGGGCGTTGTCGGCGCAATTGTGATTGGCCGGTGGTCTTGGGGGCTTATACGTGATACTGGCGGCGTGCTTGTTGATGCAGATCCAGAAAATAGCCAACTAACAACAGAAATAATTACTGCACTAAAAAATGAAAATGCAACAATCACCGATTTGCATATTTGGCAGTTAGGACCGGGGCACCATGGAGCGATTATCGCTTTAAATAGTGAAGTGCCGCAAACGCCCGATTATTATAAAGGGCGACTACATGGAATTCATGAATTATCGCATATCACTATTGAAGTGAACAACCATAGCGAAAACTTATTATTGGCAAAATATGTAACAAAAACGCAATAAAATAGTCACGCGGATGAAACCTCAGCTTTTTAAAGAATGCACATTCAAAATGTGCATTCAAGAGGGAAGATAAAATGATTAATCGGCGTAATCTTTTACAAACTATTTCAGCAGCGGCGGTTCTCGCCCCTTTTACCAGTATCAAACCAGTAATTGCGGCAAACAAACAAGGTTCATTTTCTTTTGGCGTATTAACCGATCCACAATATGCAGCAATCGCCTCCAACGGCCAAACACGTTTTTATGCCAATAGCCTTTGGAAATTGGAAGAATGTATCAATCATTACAATAAGGAAGAGTTGGAATTTGTTATCACCCTTGGTGATATTATTGACCGCCATTATACCAGTTTTAACGATATTTTGCCAATTTATGACCGGTTAAAACATCCAAACTTCTTTGTCTTAGGCAATCATGATTATGATGTTGCAGGCGATTATATCAGGTCTATCTCCCGCACCCTTGGACTTACCAAAAACTATTATGATTTTAGTGGTGGTGGTTATCGTTTTATCGTCATTGATGGCAATGAAATTAGCCTATTTGCTCCACCTAAAGGTAATAAATACCTCAATATTCCTGATGACCCACGGTTGGAAATTGCTCAAAAACGTTTAGACGCATTAAAAGCCAAAGGCGCTGATAATGCACAGATTTGGAATGGCTCATTATCTGACGAGCAGTTCCAATGGTTAGAAAATACGATACAAGCTGCGGAAAAAGCCAATGAACGCGTTGTCGTCTTTGGACATTACCCAATTTTTCCAGCCAATATGCATAATATGTGGGATAGCGAACGATTGCTTGATCTTTTGACAGCCCATAAAAATGTTATCGGCTATTTTTGTGGCCATAATCATCAAGGCAATTATGGCGAAAAAGGCGGCAAATATTTTGTTAATCTAAAAGGCATGGTGGAAACACCTGATACAACTGCTTATTCGATTTTTACCGTTCATGATGACCGCTTGGAAATTAAAGGTTTTGGCCGCGAAGAAAGCCGAACTTTAAAATATTAATGATAACTGCCAAGCGCATTGGCCAAGTCACCAATTTGAAAAAGTCATCAATGCGCTTGGCTTTCAGGCCTATTAATAAATTACAGTAAACTATCCGATGGCAAACCATCATCGGGCGTTTTATTATGCTTTATTTCACCCAGTTCCAAAGCCTCAATGCGGCTACCGCGCCGCAATAGTTTTGATGAAGAAATAAGAATATCATCAACATCTTTTTCGGCCATTTGAAAATGACTTTGCAATTTGCGCACCCGTTCATCAAGGCGGTTAAGATCTTGCATCAATGCCCAAACCTCTGCCTGAATTAAATGAGCCTGCTCACGCATGCGCGCATCTTTTAAGACTTGCTGCACCACATCAATGGCAAGCAATAATAATGACGGTGATACTATAATAACGCGGGCACGATTGGCTTTTTCAACAATGCTTTCAAAATTTTCATGAATGGTTGCGAAGATTGATTCTGATGGCACAAACATAAAGGCTGTGTCTTGGGTTTCGCCACTAATGAGATATTTTTGCGAAATATCACGTATATGGACATCCATATCAGTGCGAAAACGTTGCTCAGCTCTTTGGCGAAGATCATCGGTTGTTGCTTCACGCATCGCATTCCAAGCTTCCAGCGGGAACTTTGCATCAATAACCAAATGAGGCGCAGCATTGGGCAAATAAATCACGCAATCAGGCCTTGTGCCATTAGATAAAGTTGCTTGAAATTTATAACTGGTTGGCGGTAATGCATCGGATATTATAGCTTCCATCCGCCCCTGACCAAAAGCACCGCGTGTTTGTTTATTGGATAAAATCGACTGCAATTCAACAACCTGCCCCGCAAGGCTTTGAATATTGTTTTGTGCACGATCAATAACCGCAAGCCGCTCTTGCAAACGCACCAGATTTTCATGGGTTGTGCGGGTTTGTTGACCAATAGACTGCCCTAAATGCTGACTTAAACCATCTAAACGTTCGCCAATTTCATGGTTAAGTTCGGCTTGGCGTGTTCCAAATAATTCCGCCATGGTTTGCATGCGCCCTTGGATTTCCGCTTGGGCTTGCAGCAATGCATTGATATGATAATCATTATGGCGCGCGCGCTCATCGGCCTCAATCTCAATACTTAATTTTTGTCGTAGATTAAGCCTAGAGACGATAATTGCGATAATGATGACACCAATAAGCACACTGCCAAGCCCAAACATCGCCAGTTCACTTGAGGAAAAATTGCTGATTGGCATGGAGTACCAGTCTTTCAAATTGTAAAATACGAATCAAATTGTGTAACAATATTAAATAAAACAGAAACAAAAATCGATCAAAACATGAACATAGTATTTTAATTATTGTTGACAGACTTGATAACAGCTAATATCTGCTCAATCTTTACACTTGCAACATGTTGGGGTAAATTCGCCAAACTTTATATTCTGTCCATTTTTAAATTTAAGTGGCAGACTATATGGATTGCACTTAATTATTCATCTTTTTCATTTGGTTTTACGCAAAATCAAATGCGCTCACTTTAAAACATATAAAATTGCTTATTTGCAGTTGGTTAGCTGAAGGCCATGTCTATAAAACCGATTATTATTTTGCCCGATCCAATTTTGCGGGAAATATCAAAACCAGTTGAAAACATTAATGACGCGTTACGCCAACTTGCTGATGATATGCTTGAAACCATGTATGCAGCGCCAGGCATTGGGCTTGCGGCTATACAAATTGCTGAGCCTATACGCCTTTTAGTCATGGATGTTGCTGATAAAGACCAGCCTAAAGCACCAATGGTGATGTTTAATCCTAAAGTCATTTGGTCCTCGGATGAGCGTAATACTTATGAAGAAGGTTGCCTTTCCATTCCTGATTATTATGCCGAAGTGGAACGCCCTAAAATGGTGCGCGTTACCTATATTGATCTTAATGGCAAGGCACAAGAAATTGCTGCGGATGATCTTTTAGCCACCTGTGTCCAACATGAAATAGACCATTTGGATGGTAAGCTTTTCATCGACCATTTATCACGTATCAAGCGCGAAATGGTCGTAAAGAAATTTAAAAAGCGGGCAAAAGAACAAGGCGAAAAGGTATTATAATGCGGCTATGTTTTATGGGCACACCCGATTTTTCGGTGACTATTCTTGATGCTTTGGTCAAAGCTGGTCATGAAATTGTTGCAGTTTATAGCCAACCGCCGCGCCCCGCCGGTCGCCGTGGACTTGAATTTACGCCATCACCCGTACAAAATCGCGCGGAAATTTTAGGGCTTCCGGTCTTTACGCCAAAAAGCTTGAAATCTCAGGAAGAGCAACAAAAATTTGCGGCCTTAAACTTGGATGCCGCGATAGTGGTTGCCTATGGTCTTTTATTACCCAAAGCTATTTTGGATGCACCACGTCTTGGCTGTTATAATGGCCATGCGTCCCTTTTACCCCGTTGGCGAGGTGCTGCCCCAATTCAACGTGCGATTATGGCCGGTGACAGCGAAACTGGCATGATGATTATGAAAATGGATGAGGGGTTGGATACTGGACCTGTTGCCCTAACGCAATCGATTACCATTGGCGAGGAAATGACTGCCGGACAATTGCATGATGCATTATCGCAAATAGGTGCAGACTTAATGGTGAAAGCCATGGACTTGCTAGGTAAAGGTGAACTTCCCCTCACCCAACAAAGCAATGATGGCATCACTTACGCCCAAAAAATTAGCAAGCAAGAAACCCGTATTGATTGGGCGCAGCCAGCACGCAGCGTACAAAAGCAAATTTGTGGCCTGGCGCCTTTTCCAGGTAGCTGGTGCGAAATGGATATTGGTGGCCGTGTTGAGCGCGTAAAAATTCTTGGTGCTAAACTTGGTGAAAAAGCGCTAGGTGAAATTGCAAGCTTTGATCGCCAAGATTGCTCGGTTCAATGCCAAGATGGCAAAGTTATTTTGACAAGATTGCAAAAAGCTGGTGGTAAACCATTAAATAGTGATGAGTTTTTGCGCGGCAATGTTGTAACAAGCATCATTTAGCTAATAAAAATAGGATTGTGATTTGCATCGCTATAAGCTTTTAATTGAATATGATGGCACGCCTTACGCTGGTTGGCAAAGGCAGGATAATCTTGCAAGTGTCCAAGGGGCAATTGAAAGCGCTATTTTTAAATTTACAGGCGAAAATCCCACCATTACGACAGCAGGACGTACCGATGCAGGGGTGCATGCTTTGGGACAAATTGCTCATGTTGATTTGACCAAGGAATGGCGCAGTGACACGGTGCGTGATGCTTGTAATGCCCATCTCATTCAAAATCGCGACACGGTATCAATCCTTGCTGTTGAGCTTGTTGATGAAGAGTTTAATGCACGGTTTTCAGCTTTAAAGCGCCATTATCATTATCGTATTTTAAATCGCCGCTCCCATACCGCTCTTGATGCCATGCGCGTTTGGTGGGTGCCAAAACCACTTGACAGCGATAAAATGCATGAGGCAGCGCAAAGGCTTTTAGGAAGGCATGATTTTACCACTTTTCGCTCGACCCAATGTCAAGCCAAAAGTCCTATTCGAACCCTTGATCGATTAGATGTGATCCGCAATGGCGACTATATTGATATTTATGCCAGTGCGCGTGCCTTTTTGCACAATCAGATAAGATCTTTTGCTGGCACCTTAATGGATGTTGGCACATTGCGTTTTACCGCTGATGATGTTGAGGCAGCATTACTTGCTAAGGACAGGCAACGCTGCGGTGTTGTTGCCCCACCCCATGGGCTTTATTTAACCGGTGTTGATTACTGATAATTTGTGTCACCGTTAAGCATAAAGATTAAATGCTTTTGAAAAGCCAATTGGATCAGACAAAAAATCATCAATCTTGTCATTGCTATAAAGTGAAATACTCAAAGCTAATGTTCGCGCCTGACAACTAAGTGATTTTTTAGGATTAAATTCAATATCGCTAAATGCATCATAATTTTTATTAGCAAAATTGTCTTTTAGCGCAGTATTATTTTCTTCGGTAAAGAGTATTTTTGTGTAAAGCCAATCATAAAAAAGACTGGTTGGATTTAGGGGATAATCTTTACCATCATAGCTAAATTTTATCATTTTTCCTGATGTTTTTAGTCGCGGATCTTTTTTAGCCTCTCGCGGTGTTACACTCATAAGGTCTTTAAACTGAATATCTCCTTCAAAGACTTTGCTGCTTTGAAAAAGATTTTCAACTGCAATCCCCTTATCATTGCGTAAGAAAAAAGCACTTAAATCCAATCCAATAGCTTCATCTGACTTGCTTGATGCTTCCAAAACAGACCTTATACCAGCCTGCCCTGCTTTTTCATGTAGGCTGGCAATAGAGCGCTTTCTAACCGCGCTACTCATACCCATATGCCAATCAAAAGTAATTTCCTTGGTTATAACCGCAGGACTATTTCTATTAGGAATAAAAATCGGCCGCGTTGCTGAACCAATATTTTTTTGCATGACAAATCCTACTATCAAATCTATTGGAAGTTTTAATTAATGAGAATAGTCCGTTTTTTTGCTTTTATGTAAATATTTTTGCAATGGAATGCATTTTATAGATACATGGCGTAAAGTCTATTCATTTGTAAGCAAAATACTTATTTCATTATTAACAATTTAAAAAATCAATACTCGACAACTACATGCAATATGCCTAAAAGATCATCATTATCAAATGAAAGGAACTGCCATGTACACGGTCGTGTCTGGTCAGACAAAAAAGCTGTCAGCTTATCTGACTTTTTCTAAAATCATCTCAATTCTATTTCTTCTTTTAGGTGCCGCTTTTATAGCTTTTACCTATGGTTGGCGACAAGGCCTATTATTATTGGTGGGCGGTGCACTTGGCATTACACTTTATCATGCAGCCTTTGGCTTTACCTCCGCATGGCGGGTTTTTATCCGCGATGGACGTGGGCGCGGGTTAAGAGTGCAAATGCTTATGCTTGCCATTGCTGTTTGCTTATTTTTTCCAACTCTTGCAGGTGGAAGCTTTTTTGGCAATCCCGTCGTTGGAATAAGTGCACCGTTAAGCCTTACGGTTATTATCGGCGCATTTATGTTTGGTATTGGCATGCAACTTGGCGGCGGTTGTGCCTCTGGCGTTCTCTTTACCGCGGGCAGCGGTAGCGCCCGCATGTTGATTGTATTGTTTTTCTTTGTGTTGGGGGCACTTATTTCCACTGCCCATGCGCCTTTTTGGAATGCAGTTCCCACTCTTGAAGCCGTTTCGTTACTCACAAGCTTTGGCCTTTGGGCTGGCATGACAATTTCGCTTGCTTTGTTTGCTATAATATCGCTTTTGACCCTATGGGTGGAAAAGCGTAAATATGGCACAGTTCAAAAAGAAAAGCCTTCTAACAGCCACGGATTTTTACGCGGTCCTCGGTCACTTATATGGGGGGCAATTGCCCTTGCCTTACTTAATTATGTAACGCTTATTGTTTCTGGCAGGCCATGGACGGTTGCTGGTGCTTTTCCTATATGGGGCGCAAAAATTGCTACTATGTTGGGTGTTGATGTTGGCTCATGGACTTTTTGGCAAAATCCAAGCAATGCAAAAAAACTAACTTCAAGTATTTTTACCAATGTGCAAACCGTCATGGATTTTGGCATTATTGCCGGCGCAATGTTAGCTGCAAGCCTTGCAGGTCGATTTAAACCAACCCTAAAAATGTCTTTTGGGTCTTTTTGTGCCGCTATCATTGGCGGTTTATTGCTGGGCTATGGCGCAAGAATTGCCTATGGTTGTAATATTGGCGCTTATTTTTCTGGCATTGCCTCGGGCAGCCTGCATGGTTGGCTATGGCTTATTGCAGCATTTTTTGGCAATATTGTTGGCGTTTATGCCCGCCCATTATTTGGACTTGAGGCTAAGGCTGTAGCGCAAAGCTGCTAATTTAGTTTCATCCGCAATGCAAAAAAACGAGTACTTTTCTTGATAGTTAAGTGCTCGTTTTAAAATTCATTAAATTACCGTTTTATATTAATAACGTCATTTGACCTTCTGGCAAATTAATCAGCTCGTTTGGCGTTTCAATGATACGGTCAATCATTGGACGAAAAAGATCGAGTGGTGATTTTGCATAAGGCGGATTGCCAGCAAGGTGGCGATTATTGGTTGCGTCTTTCATAATGTCTTGATCTTGTGAAATGACTTTACGCATAATCGGTATGAGAAACAGTCCTTTAAGATAGCCAAGACCATGCTGTTTGGGACCACGAAAGACGGCAAAGCCCTTATATTGGTTATCAATTTCGCGGCTAAAATAAGCGGTTAAACACAAGCTTAAACCTTGCTTGCCATAATATTCAAGGCTTACCGTGCCGGGCAATTCAAAACGATTAATGGCATGGCTGCGCTGTGGCTCCAATAAGCGGGACAAAAAGCCATTTTGCTTTTCTTCACCTTGATGGCGAATAATCAAAACACTGTTTTCAACACTTGCGGTAAATGTCACCGAATTTTTGCTTGCATTGGATCCGCGCACGATACCCTTATGGACAAAAAGTGTATGGATGGGATCAAGGACATTTTCTACCACATCCGCTAAATTTGAAATGGCATCATTTTCCATAATATATTGGGCATAGGGTTGATCGTCCCAAATAATTTCAGGCAAATTACCGGCGCTTTCTTCATCTTGGGTAATGAAGATAAGCCCATTATGCTCTTTAGCGGTGAAATTGCGTAAAAAGCGGCGTGGTAATTCACCATCATAAAGCGGCACTTCTTTGCACGCACCTTTTTTATCAAAGCGCCAACCATGATATGGGCATTCTACTGTGTTATTGACAACGCGCCCTTTTGATAGTGATGCACCGCGATGCGGACACATATCTTTTAAACAGCCAATACCATCCTTGCTGCGAAACAACACTAACGCCTCGCCCTCAAACATAATACGGACGGGCTTTTTCTTTAACTTATCGGCTATATAAACGGCATGCCAAAAATGTTTTGTCATAATAGGCTCCCAATAGTTCCAACTCGGATATCATAAATAATGGCGCGATCTTTAAGGGTTAGCTCGCATGATAATTCTTCATTTATGTGGATATTTTCAAAGGGTAGTGGCAATGGATTAAGCAAAATGCGCTCACAAAATATGGCATCTTTACTCGCGCTGCTAATTACACCTTGCCAACAAGCCTTATAGGTCTCTAATGTGCAATAAGAGCCAAAATCAGAAATTGAAAAGCCATCGATTAACCCCAAATTCATTTCCGGTAATTGATGAAGTCCACCATTTACAATTTTCATTTTTGGTAAATTATCGCGCAATGATTGATAGCTATCTTTCGCCATATGATAGGGTAAACCTTGGCTAACATCATGATACCCACGCAACATTAACGAGGCAAAATCACTATCGCGAAAGAAAAATTCGCCTGCACTATTTTGAAACTTTTGTGCAAGTTGTCTTTCTACCTCTTCACGTGATGGAATAAATGCACCACCCGGTTCACCAATAATATGGGTCCAAATAAAGCGGTGGGACAAAAATTTAACACCGCTGCGCCAAATACCTTGGTTAAATTCGCGGTCCCATATCGCTTGCTGTTCTTCAAGTGTGGATGCGGCAAATAAAGCATTAACCGCCTTACCTTTCATAACGCGCAATGTTTTTGCGGTAAAATTCAAAACTTTTTCCCAAAGCCCACAATACCAAATACCATTTTTAATGAGCTTGGTATTTTTATCCCAATAGTCGCGTGCTTCAACGGTTAATTCACCTCGCAATAAATGATAAGTATTAAGGCGGTTTTTAGCTGGTAAAAGCCCGACAAAGCTTAGATAATCATCATATTCCAAGGTTTTAATTGCTAGCATTTTAAGCATAAGCATGGCATTTTGGGCAAAACTTAAATCAAGAGCAATGACTTCTTGTGCATTGGTAAAAAGCATATCAAGCGGCCGTGTACCTGAGCCAGTCAAGCATAAAAGACTTTGAGATACATCTTGCAGCGCTTGTAGCTCGCTTTGTCCATCCTCATTTGAGGAGGAGAAATTGAGGTTGTTAAAAAAACTCATATCATCCCCACTATTTCAATAATAATGCTATATTTAGTTTTGATGTTGGTTGATAATGCGCCGCAACTTCCCCTTTGGCGGCGGCGTTAATACTTGTTGTTCGATAATAAATGTTTGTGAAATATTAAATCTGTCCAATAGACCTTCAAAAGCAAGGTTCAGATCTATCAGGCTTTGCGCATCAATATGGGGCGGCATAGTTATGACAATTGCGCCATCTTTGCGGTAAATCAGCCTAAAATCTTCGATTTGTTTTGATGCATCAAGAATAGAGTTGCGCATAATATCTGGTGTTAAAGTAACAAGCCGCCCATCACGTGCGCGCAGTTTAAAAACATCATCCATACGGCCAACAACTTCGCTAATGCGCCGCATGGGTGAACCACAAGGGCATGGTCTTTCATCAAGGCGCAAAACATCATTCATGCGATAACGGGCCAGAATTTGCGTATTACGAATAAAATCTGTAATGATTGGGGTAACCAAGCCATCATCGCTAACCGCTTCGCATTCAAAATGCATGCTGTCTTCGCAAAGATGAAGATTGCCATGCTCGCACGGCGTTGCCAATAAGCCTTCCGATGCCATATAGATTTCTTGGCACTTAACACCAAAGGCGTTGTCAATAATTTTCCGGTCACATGGATCTAACACTTCTGCACCGCTAAAGACGCGTTTTAGCGGCAACTTAAAGCCATTATCCACCAAAAAACGCAAAAGATGTGGCGGTGCAATTAATGTATCAGGGGCATAGGCCGCCAATTTGTCCGTGACACAGTCCAAGCCGTCATTTAAGTTAAAAAACTGCAATTGTAACCGCCATAAATGATTGGCTGATTGATAAATTGGCGTTGCGGTGGGTAAGGCAACTGCAATTTTTGCGCCTTGGCGTGGATATCGGGGTAACAGCTTTGCAAGAATAATGCCAAGCCAAATATATTTTTCACGCTCGCTAATAATATAAAGGCTGCGATTGCCACTCGTGCCGGTACTCATACCAATGGTGTAATTTTTCGGCTGATCATTATCATGCAATTTTTGCCGCAACTCATCGCCGCTCATTTCGAGGCGATTGAAATCGGCAAAATTATCCATCATGATTTTTTTGTCGATAATCGGTAAATCCTCTAAAGCCCTAAAATTTTTGTCCTTATAAAAACCAACCTTACCAATATCTTTGCTAATTAAACGCGCTAGATTTTTGTTTTGCCATGCCGTTAATTGCTCTTCTGTCTTAAGTGCCTTTTTTAACTTTAAAACCTGATAAAAGCTTTGCAACGCAAAACGTTTGGTAAATAAATGCTCAAACATCACGCTTCCCCTTTTTCAACATAGTGATGAGTTAATGCTAGATGAGAACTGTCATAGGAGTTGGTTGAGGGATCATGGCACAAAACAAGGCTATAACCTTGTTGAGTAAAATCCTTGACGATTGCATGACTGAGCTGAGCCTCATCGCAATTAAAACTCACCATGCGCATGGCAAAACTTTGTCTTTGATCTTGTAAATTGCAAGCCAACCAATCAACATCAACCGCATAAAGCAAAGGTTGTGATAATTTTGGCCATAAAAGCCCAAAATGGCCAATATCATGCCCGGGCAAAGGCAAGGCAAGCAACGAGCCATCACCCAAAATATCATAGGTTTGATGGTTGTTTATGGTAATGATCTCGCAGTCTTCGATAAAACAAAGTCGCTTTTCAAAATCATCCGGCAATAATTCACTAAAGTGGCCATGGCGCCATTGGCTGAAATTTGACGCTCGTTTGAATTGCTCAAATCCTATGCGGCTCGCCAAAAACCGTGAATTTGGAAAATCCTTGACGGCAGCTATATGATCGGCATGAAAATGCGTTAAAATAACAAGGCTAATATCACTTTGCAGCTGACTTAAAACTATTTCACATAGTCCTAACGCATGAAGCTTAGGGCGCAAAAGAGCATTGTAAATTTTTAATGGCAATGAGCGGCTCGCACCCCGTGTAACTCGGTGGCTATAACCGGTGTCAATAACAATATTGCCATGCTTTTCCGTTTCATATAGTCCCCAGCGCACGCAAAAATGTTGTTTTTTAAAACCACCATGGCGGGCAACCAAGCCTTTCGGGGCGCTGACCCATGCGCTATTAAAAAAACGAGGCGCCTTCATTGTAAGCCCCCATTATGATGAAATGTTTTATCCAATCCTTCCGCAAAAATAATTTGCGGTTCAAAGCCTAAAATTTGTTGTGCTCTTTTGATGGATAGGGTTTGTGAACAGGCAAAAACGCCAAGGCTGTAACTGGTCAATAAGGGCTCAATATTGGGTAAAAAACTACGGTGAAATTGCTCCATCATGTAAATTAAAGGTCTTGCAACTGCTAGCGGTGTCTTTTTCCAACGCACATTGCAATCCAGCCTTTTTGCCGCTTCATTAACGATTTTGGTGATAGGCAAAGCCTCTTTGCCTGCAATATTGAATATATTTTGTGGCAATTGCCGTGGTGCTAAAAGGCTTGCCCAAATAGCGCGAGCAACATCTTCCACATGGGTAAGATTGGTAACAGCTACACCATTGCGTAATAATGGCAATGGTCGCCTTTGTGCAGCCTTGATTAAGCGTGGTAACAATGCTGTATCACCTGCACCATAAATTGCCCTTGGTCGCAAAATAATTGGTGACAAATCGGCATAGCTAAGAGTTAAACGCTCAGCCTTTACCTTTGATGCGGCGTAATCATTGATAGGCTTTGGTAACGATTTATTTTCATCAACATCAAGCTGATCTGCCCATGTAAAATAAATGCTAGGCGATGATATGAAAATGAAACGGCTAATAGCACGGGATTGAGCTATTTTTAATAAATTCTCGGTCACCTCGACATTGGCACGATAAAAATCTTCTCGCCTCCCCCAAAGCGATGAAAGGGCAGCGGCATGGACAAGACCATCAATGGTTTCATTTTGTAACCTTTGGTGCAATTCTTGCATATCTTGCAGGTTTTCAAGATTCAATCGCCAGAAAGTACAACCTAGCTGCGTTAATAGTTCGCCGCGCTTTAAATTGCGCCCAATTGCGATCACATCGCATTTTTTGTCGCGTAATAAGCGGCAGGTTTCAAGCCCAAGAAAGCCTGTTGCTCCTGTAACAATAACACGCATGGTTTCCTCGCTCACATAATCTTAATGATAAATGAAATAGTCTAGGATTAGGACCTAAAACTTTAACAAAATACCACCGATTGATAGGCCTGCAGATGTTCCAATCAGTAAGACCTTACTACCTTGTTTAATTAATCCATTTTCAAGCCCATGGTGAAAGGCAATTGGAATGGAGGCAGAGATTTGATTGCCATGATTGGCCAAGATATTTATGAATTTGGCATTTTTAAATGGCGCCATTTTTATGATATGGGCAAGACCTAAGGGGCTTGCCTGATGAGGCACCACAACGTCAATATCATCGGCATGCCAACCGGCTTTTTCTAATAGATCAGAGATAAAGCGGTTAAAATGATCACGAACTTGGCGAAAAACAGCTTTGCCTTGCATTCGGAAAAATACATTTTCATTAAATCCGCTATTTTTATCTTGCGGATTAAAGCGCGTTCCACCTGCCCCCAATTGACAATGCTCATAACCTTCTGGCCAAGTTGCCATTGATGCGGCGCTAATGCCTTGGCCTGCATCCTCTGAACTGCTTACCACCATTGCCGCCGCACCATCGCCAAAGAGCGCTGCCGTTTCAGCATCATCATGCCAAGGTAAAGCCATTGAAGCAATTTCTGATGAAACAATAAGAATAGTTTTATAACGTTTGCTATTTAAAAAACATGCAGCCATATCGAGGGCGGTTACAAAGCTAAGGCAGGTTGAGTTGACGTCAAAGGCGGCGGCTTGGCCACTTTTAATATTTAGCCCGCGCATAATAAGCGGCGCCGTTGCAGGTATTGACTGATAGCCAACGGCAGAAGCAAAAAGAATAAGGTCTATATCTAATAAAGAAATATTACTTTGTTCAATTGCATTTTTTGCAGCTTTTACGCCAAGGCTAATTTGATCCTCACCATTAGAGCGAACGGGACGCGAGATCACCCCGACTTTTTTCTCAAGCGTCCCGCCGCCTACACCGAGCTGCTGCTCGATTTTTTGTGTGCTAATTGAAATCTGCGGTAAGCACGTTCCAACCCCTAAAATTTTTAATGGTAATGTCACCTTTTCCATATCCCCACCCATACGCTGTATAACTTCACCAACAATAATGAACAACGTTCAAATAAAAGTCAATGGTATTTTTTGGACAATGTTCATTTTTTTAATTATAATTTTTAAATTCTACTAAAAGATATAATTATCAACATCATAAATAATTGCTTTTCAATTACTCCAGCGAAATGTTAAAAGGCTAGTGTTCTTAATCAAAAACACGGAGCTATATCAATGCGGGATAATAATCCTACCCCATCATCTTTTGGTCTAACAAAAATAATCCTGCTTATTTTTATAGCCTTAGCTGTATGGAGTCTATTTAGCTTCAACACGATTCCTTCAAATGAGGAAAAAGCCAAAGCAGCTTGGAGCGAAGTATTAAATCAATATCAGCGCCGCAGTGATCTTATTCCCAATCTTGTGCAAACAGTTAAAGGCTATGCAAGCCACGAGCAATCAACCCTTAATAGCGTTATTGAAGCCCGAGCTAAGGCAACCCAAACCACCATCAATGTTGATAGTCTAAATAATCCTGAAGCTATGCAGCAATTTTTGAAAAATCAAACAAACCTTACTGGCGCACTATCACGTCTAATGGCAATTAGCGAACAATATCCAGATTTAAGGGCAAATCAAAACTTTCTTGCCTTGCAGTCACAATTAGAGGGCACCGAAAACCGAATTGCAGTCGCAAGACGCGACTATATTGAAGCGGTTAGGATTAATAATACTGCTTTAAAAACAATGCCAACAATAATATGGACATGGATTTGGTACCGCGATGCAAAACCATTGCCAAGCTTTACCATTGATCCTGTAGCTCAACAGGTACCAAAGGTTGAGTTCAATTGATAAAGGTAGGCTCATTGATAAAAAGCCTTTTCTATGCATTAGTGGCACCATCCATTATGGTGGTGCGCGCTTTTATATGGACATTACTTGTCTATTTGTCCTTTTTATCTTTGAGTGCCTATAATGCGGCATTTGCACAAACCAACTTTCCACAATTAAGTGATCGTATTGTTGATAATGCCCATCTGCTTAACCAAGATACGATTAATCAGCTTTCACGCTTACTTGTTCAGCAAGAACAAAAATCCGGCGACCAAATTGTTATAGCAACCCTGCCAAACCTTGATGGCCGCGATATTGAAAGCTATAGCAATGCATTATTTCGTTATTGGAAACTTGGGCAAAAAGATCAAAATAATGGCGTTCTCTTTTTAATTGCCCCAAATGATCGCGCCGTCCGTATCGAAGTTGGTTATGGCTTAGAAGGTGTTTTGACCGATGCCGCGGCAAGCGTCATTATCAACACTATTGTTTTGCCTAAATTTAGAGCCAATAACTACCAGCAGGGAATTATTGACGGCACTACAGCGATTATCACAGTAATAAATGGTGAAGAAAGTGAATTATTAAGCCGCATTCGCGAAAATGAAGCACGGATAAAGAATGAAAAATCTATTGAAGCTCGTAATAACTTCATCATTATAACCATTATTGCGCTGTGTTTTCTGGTTTTAATTGTGTTACCGATGCTTGCATCTATATTCGGTACACAAGTCGGCCCCAAAAGATATCGCTGGCTTGGAATTGTATTTTTCCTTTGGTATCAGGAGTTATTAGAAGGCGGAGGACCAGGCAATGGCAGCGATCCTGGCGGCTTTGGTGGTGGCGGTTTTGGCGGTGGACGCGGTGGATCTAGAGGCGGCGGCTTTAGGGGCGGTGGCGGCTCATCAGGCGGTGGCGGTGCATCTGGTCGTTGGTAGTCGCCTACTAAGTTAAGCCATTACCGCACTCCATCATTGAATATTATGTAGATCGCTTAAACGACAAGAAAGCGTCATATCGCTACCCTTTTGCGGCGGTTGCAAACCATATTGGTTGATTTTGTCATAACGCAGTTCTAAATCCTGATAGCGAATATTTACCCGCAAAAACTGGCCGATAATTTGACAATCCTCAACCTTGCCGGTAAAGCTCAAAGCTGCATCAGCAATTTCACCCTCGATAAAATTGGCAGGGTGGATAAGATAAGCCCCACTGCCCTTTTGCGCAGCTTCACCGCTAATATAATTAGGCGGAATAATATTGGCATCCCCCAAAAAGCTCGCGACAAACATATTTTGCGGCCGATAAAAAATGTCTTTAGCACTACCTGTCTGTGCAATTTTGCCCTTATCTAGCACTGAAATATAGTCACCAAGCATTAACGCCTCATCCTGATCATGGGTGACAAGAATTGCGGTGACACCAAGCTGCATTTGCAGATTTTTAAGCTCAAATTGTAATTTTCGCCGAATTTGCGCATCAAGTGCCGATAATGGTTCGTCTAGCAACAATATTTTAGGCTCCAATATAACCGCACGGGCTAAGGCAACCCGCTGCCGTTGCCCACCCGACAAATTGGCAGGTAAACGATCCGCAAATTCGGTTAATGCCACCATATCAAGCATCTTATCTACGCGGCTGCTAATATCTGCCTTGCTTAACTTTTTTTGCGCTAGGCCAAAACTTAAATTTTTACGCACACTCATATTAGGAAATAGCGCATATTGTTGAAAAACCATGGCCAATTCGCGCTCGCTTGGTGGTAATTGATCTATTTGGCGTGATGCCATCAAAATACGCCCCTTTGCCACTTGGTGCAAACCAGCGATACAGCGCAACAAGGTGGTTTTACCGCAACCAGAAGGCCCTAAAAGCACATGAAATTCGCCTTGAGCAATTGACAGTGATATGCCATCAAGAATTGTCTTATCGCCATAATTTGCCTCAAGATTTTCAATCACCAAACCGGTCATTTTATACTTTCCTAATTTTGTTCCCTAGTTTTGACTTTTTGCAAGACGCGCGTTTAAAGCCAGCGTTAAGACAGTCATCACCAATAAAAATATGAGATAAATAAAGACAATAGTGCTAGCAAAGCGCCCTGTTTCATTGCGGTGCGCATAGATATAAATTTGCACAGTTTCAAACTGGCCGCCCACCAACAAATTGGCATAAACAAACTCGCCAATTAAAATGCTAAAATTTAACAATATAGCCAGCAATAAGGCGGGCGTTAGTAGCGGTATAATAACCCGCATTAAAATAGTTTCATCCTTTACACCAATAAGGCGGCCAGCATCAAGCAAATCATCAATTGCCATGCCATTAAGGCTATTTTTTAAAGCAATATAAAGCATGGGAAAACAAATAGGCACATAAGCAAAAATCAATATCCAGATTGTGCCATTAATCTGCAATGGTGGTACTGAAAAAATCTTTAAATAGCCAACCACCAAAACCACACTTGGAATAGCATAGGGCAAGACAATTAAACGTGCCATCCATTTATCAAGACTTGGCCAATAAATATGACCTACCAAAATAGCAGGCACAATAAGCAAAACGGCTAAAGCAATAGCGCAAATGGCAACAAAAACACTGCGTAAAAATGCCATTTGAAAGCGCGTATCAGCGAGTACATCACCAATTGTTACCAGAGTAAAACCGCGTGGCAAAAAGCTATTTGACCAATCAACCGCAAAAGCATTGATAATAATTGCCAAAAACGGCAAAGCCATTAGCAATGCAAAAACTATTAACAAAATGCGGGCAATAAAGGATTGTTTCATCATTACCTCTTTTTGCCAATAAGTTGATTAACCGCAATGGGAACAAGAAGCACAACGAGCAAACAGATTGATAAGGCATTGGCAAGACCGGGATTGGCAAAAACATCGCCTGCCACCAACTCACCAATACGAACGGTGACAATGCGGGCATTGGTACCAACCAGCGCATAGGCGGTTGCATAAGTGCCCATGGCATTGGCAAAAAGCAAAATGCTTATCGCAACCAATTGCCTAAAAATAATTGGTAAACCAATAAACCACCAAAATTTGTGTCTTGTTGCACCGATTAAAAAAGCCGCTTCTTCAATATCTTGTGGCACGGCAATGACCACAGGTAAAAGCAAAACAATTGCTAAAGATATTTGAAAAAAGCAATAAGTTAAAACAAGACCGGAAAAGCTATAAATATTAAGTTCACTTATAATGCCCATATCAATTAAAATTTTAGTTAAGACACCATTTGCACCAAGCAAAATGACAAAAGCCATGACCGATGGAACGCCGGCAAAATTAGAACCCAAATTTGCAAAAGCAGTTGCAAAACGCTTGGAAAGATAAGAGCTTGCCCGTAAGCTAATACAAATCGGAATGGCAAAAACCATGCCGATAAAGCTTGTAAGCAAAGATAATTCAATGGTTGCAATAAAGGAGTTAATATAAAATTTGCTGGTTAAGATTTTTTGGTAATAAAAAAGAAAATCACCAATATAATTAAACGAGCCAATAAATACACTTACCAAGGGAGCGGCAATGATAAAGCCTAAAAAAACAAGCCAAGGCAAGGCATAGAGCCGCATATATTTTGCACTTTTCATTTAGACTAATTTTCCGCTAAAGGGTGTGAGACTTGCAACATCTACACCTAAGACAGCACAGCAAAGCGCCGCAATTTCTGTTTGGCGCAAAGCCTCCACACTCAGATCAAAACCAAACCAATAAAACGGTACTTCAGATTCACTTGGTAATGGTCCACTGTGGTTGCCATCATCGCCCATTCCATGATCGGCGGTGACAATGACTTTATAGCCTTGCTCTAGCCAATTGGGCATATATTGCGCCAAAAGATCACCGGCCTTACGAGCTGTATTGCGATAAGTAACCGAATTACCACCACTTTTATGACCTGCGTCATCAATATTCATAGGATGCAATAATAAAAAGTCCGGCGCAAAGCGATCTATCAGGTTTTGTGCATCTGCAAATAAATGACTGTCAGGATAGCTATCATCCCAATAAAACATACCGTAATTAATGTCTTTAGTTTGATCAATCAAAATGCGGTCTTTTTTATAATCAAATGGTGCATTGATATAAAGCTCACTCACCCAATAATAGGCAGCTGCGGCAGTGGTTAAATTAGATTTACGACAAAGCGCAAAAATATTATCACCATTAGACCTGCGAACAATTGCATTACTTACCACGCCATGATCAGCAGGGCTGCGACCAGTTAATAAGGTTTCATATAAGGGGCGTGACATTGCAGGTAATTCACATCGCAATTTTGTAACATTACCGCGCTTTAAGTCAATTAATCCTTCCAAATAGCCTAAACATTCGCGCGCTGTATCATAACGCAGACCATCTAGCACAACCAAAATTAACTTGGACATGACGCACCTTTTAATAGCGTAATTGAAAAAATACGCCTTTGCCAAGCTATTAATTACTCGGCAAAAGCTTAATTTAATTGAGTTAACCGCGCATTACATTTCAGAAAGCACGTTTTCTTGCCAAAGTTGAGTAATGGTTGGTGCTGTGTTTTTCCAAATTTCTGAGTTAATAACGCGTGCAGCCTTATATTGTTCGGAAGGTAAAACACGGTCTGCAACATCTTGCGGCAAAGTGATATGGTCAATGCGAATTGGACGCGCATAACCACGAGCAAGGTTAATCTGCCCCTCATCAGAGAAGATATATTCACGCGTTAATTTTGCAGCATTTGGATTTTTGGCAAATTTATTAATAACTGTGGTATAACCAGAAATAACTGATGCATCGGATGGAATGAGCACGGTATATTTTCCACCGCCCACAGCATCGCGGTAATTAAGCGCGTTAAAATCCCAAATAGCTGCGACTTCAATTTCTCCGCGTTCAAGATTGGCGGGAGAAACCGAGTTAGACCGCAAGCGCCCTTCTTTAGCAAGCTTGGCAAAAAGCTCGATACCGGGCTGCAAATTTTCTTCACTTCCCCCCATAGCAATAGCAGCAGCTAAGATTGACGCATTTTCTTGCGCGCCGCTACCTGGCTTAGCGATCGAAAATTTGAAATTACCGTTTTTTAGCTCTTCCCAGCTTTTGGGTGGGTTTGGCAAATCGCTCTTGATAATGAAAGCAATGGTACCTGTATAAGCGAGCGCCCAATTACCATCCTTATCCTTAGCCCAATCAGGAATTTGCTCCCAAGTGGTTGGCTTATAAGGCTGGACAAGATCACGAGCAACCGCAATCGGACCAAATTCTAAACCGACATCACCAATATCAGCCGATGCATTAGATTTTTCATTTTCAAACTTGGAAAGCTCTTCAGCTGAACTCATATCCGTATCAAAATGGCTAAGGCCATATTTTACTTCTAAGTCCTCCCAAGTACCTTTCCAATTGGCCCAGCTATCAGGCATACCAACAGAATTAACCGTACCTTCCTTTTTAGCCGCATCAACTAGCGCAGAAATGTCTGCGGCAAAAAGCGTGTGGCAAGAAAAAAGAAGCGCTGTTGCACCCATTGATAAATGAGCAAGAGTTTTTAAAAAACGGTTATGCATTTACAACCTCGAATAAAAGCAACTAGATTCCCCATCAAAAGGGCTTGCCTATTCGGTTTTCATAATTGGGTTGCAAAAAATTGACATTTAGATGACAGTTTTATGAAATGCTTGTAATCAAGACTTTTGCAGGCAAATAATGGTAAAGTTTAAAAAAACAAGATTGTTGCGCATGCACAATAAAAATAATTCTACTAAAATTGAGAAATTTGGTGGAGCTAAGCGGGATCGAACCGCTGACCTCCTGCATGCCATGCAGGCGCTCTCCCAGCTGAGCTATAGCCCCATAATCAATGTGCATGACTTTTATAAAGCTGCCTTTTGATTTGGTAGAAGCTGTAAATTAACTTCGTGAGCGGTTCATTAAAGATAGATTCCACAAAGATCAAGCAAAAAATTGATATTTTACCAATATTTTTTACATAAGCACAAATTGCATGAGTTTTTGGAAAAAATCCGCCTATTGGCATAAATTTTACTTTACCTTCTCATATTAACAAGCATCTTCACGAAATAAGGATAATTTTACAAAAATGCACTTTTAAATCTAGAATGTATACAAATCTACTTTTTTGACAAATTGTGCTAACATACTTTAAAAATTTAATCTTATATCGATTTAGCGCTGCCCGAACAAAAGGATAAATCATGACCGAAGAAAAAATTTCAATCCATGTTAGGGGCTTAGGTGTAGAAGACAGAGAAAAAAATTACGATTTGATGCAAAAAAACATTATCAAAAATACGTTTCAAAAAAAATTAAGCTCATTATACAACTTCTAGTTTTTATACCCGTTATTGTTATCATTGGCTTAATATTTTCAAAAGAACTTGGCGTCAGCAAAATCCCTTATACAATTGAATCTTCTATTATTTATTTTCTATTTGGCATTAATATAGGTATTTTATTATATTCAATGGCATGTAAAGCTGCAGCTAACTGCCAATACAAAAATTTCTATGCAGATAATCCAGAAGCACAAAATGGCTACCAACTTATACTTGATAAAACACAATTGCAGGTAAAATCTGACTGGAACACTACAATTAATAACTATAATCATATTAGCGAATGCATCAAGCTCACTGATGAAATTTGGTTGATAAATTTTAGAAATCAAACATTCATTTGGATATATATTAACGAACTCCGCGATGAAGAAACGACAAAACAGGTAAAACAGTGGCTTGGAATTGCATAAAACAAATATTTAATACCCCAATATAGTTAAATTCAAAACACATTTGACAATGTTTAATGAAAAGCCTTGCCACTCAGGAAACGTTTCCATATATCCTAGTACACAAATGGCTAAACAAGCCGTAAAACTTTAATACTCATTTTCAATTGGAAAAATATCATGTCCGCACTCAACCAAGACATTGTTCTTTCACATTTACGCGCCGTTAAAGGGCCCGATTTTGAAAGTGATATTGTAAGCCTTGGCTTGGTATCCGAAATTTTTATTGCTGATAAAAAAGTATTTTTCTCAATTAATGTACCGGCTAACCGTGCAGAAGAGTTGGAACCCTTACGGCTTGCCGCTGAAAAAACCGTTTTAGCGATTGACGGGGTAAAATCCGCAATTGTCACCCTTACTGCTGAAAAGCGTGCGGGCGACCATTCGGGCGAAGTAAAACGCCCAACCAAGCCAATTGTGCAAAAATCCACCCCCGCAAGTAGTCACCCCCATAAAAGTTCTGATATTCCGCCGCGCACCCCCATCCCCGGCGTTAAACACGTAATTGCCGTTGCATCTGGCAAGGGCGGCGTTGGCAAGTCAACAACGGCGATTAACTTAGCCCTTGCATTAATGGAACAAGGATTAAATGTCGGCATTATGGATGGCGACATTTATGGTCCATCATTACCGCGTTTGACCGCGATATATGACAAGCCAGAAGCGGTTGAAGGTAAAAAATTGTTACCGCTTGAAAAATATAATTTAAAATTAATGTCGATGGGATTTCTTGTTAGTGAAGATACACCAATGGTTTGGCGTGGACCAATGGTCATGTCTGCTATCACCCAAATGCTGCGCGATGTGCTATGGGCACCCCTTGATGTATTGGTTGTTGATATGCCGCCAGGCACTGGTGACGCCCAACTTACCCTTGCCCAACAAGTGCAATTATCAGGTGCGGTTATTGTATCAACTCCGCAAGACCTTGCACTAATTGATGCGCGTAAGGGTATTGAAATGTTTAGTAAAGTAGGAATTCCTATTTTAGGCATCATTGAAAATATGAGTTATTTTATAGCGCCCGACACTGGTAAGCGATATGATATTTTCGGTCATGGCGGTGCAAGACAAGAAGCTGAAAAACGCAAATTGACATTTCTTGGTGAAATTCCGTTAGATCCCGACATTCGTGTCAGCGGTGATGATGGCAAACCAATTATTTTGGCAAGCCCAAATGGTGCTCATGCAGCAGCTTATCGTAACATTGCGGAAACCATATCTGCGAAACTTCAGCTTACATAGCTTTTCATTTCAAAAAAAATGTGCTAGTGAGGCATATTGTCAATTTTTATGGGTGTCGTTTATGGCTCTGGAAGATATCAAGGCAGAGATAGCAATATTGCTTCAAGATATGGTGAATCAACCTCAAGATAAGCACCAATTAGCCGAGCAATTGCAAGAAAAGCTAAATATCATGAAGGCTGAAGGCCTACCCCTTCCTGAAGATCTAGTAGCTCTTGAAGAAGAGCTTGCAAATGGAAAAAGGAACTAGGGTTAAGCCATGAAGACTAGCATCAAAACTTTTTTACCAGTTGCTTTTATTTTATCTGCTGCAGCACTTACAGGCTGTAATTCTGTTGATAAAACACTTACAAGTTCAATTACTCCACAAGCGATTGCAGCAAATTCAGTATCTCCCAAAGCGGTTTCTCGTCTTGGCACCAGTATGACACCATTAGGCTACAGCCAATTTAACCTTGTACGGTTAGATGAGCAATATCGCCAAATTGAGCAATCAAAGCAAAAAACATCATTGCTTGGTTACAGCAAGATTGAAACATCATCAAATGCAGCAAGCGCTGTTTTGACTACGCCAAAGGTAACAAGAGTTAACACGGCAAATCTTGGTCCACGGGTTAAAACCACTTACCACCTTCCTAATGCAACTGCTGAGGTTGAGCAGCTGATTGGTCAATATGCCAGTGCCTACAATGTTCCTGAGCGCCTTGTTCGCCGGGTTGTTTTACGTGAAAGTGGCGGCAATCCACAAGCAAGAAATGGCCCTTACTGGGGCTTGATGCAGATTTCGCACCCAACGGCACAAAGCATGGGCTATAGTGGTCATGCACAGGGTCTTTTAGACGCTGAGACCAATCTGCGTTATGCAGTAAAATATCTTGCCGGTGCTTATCTTGTTGCGGACGGTGATGAGTCACGCGCTGTACGTCTTTATGCACGTGGTTTTTATTATGATGCCAAAGCAAAAGGCGTATTAGAGCATACTGGCTTACGCCCTGGCCCATTATCCATTGCAACAGCTTATAGCGCGCAATAATTTTAAAAGTTTGCATTTTAAAGCCCCCTTTATGTTTTCATAAAGGGGGCTTTTTTATGGGCTAAATTAACTTTAACTATTCACTTTGCCACTCTTTAACAAAGCCTTTATATTCGCCATTATTTTTGGTAATGTGCAGCCATTGATCGACATAGTTTTTCCAAACAATATCATTTCTTGGTAGCATATAGCCCTTTTCGGCAAAGGTGAGTTGCTGTTCAGGATTTACCGGGCAAAGGGTTGGATAAAAGCGCTTTTGATATAAGATTTCCGAAATATCAGTAATCATGACATCGGCTTTATTATCAACAAGGTTTTGGAAAATAATATTATTGTCATGGAAAAGTTCAAGCCGTGCTTTTGGCATATATTTGCGAACATATTTTTCATTTGTGCCACCGGCTGGCTCAATCGCACGTATATGCGGCTGATTTAACTGCTCAACACTTGCATATTTTTCAACGTCATCACATCGCACAAAGGGTACTTTACCATCAACACCAAGAGCATCGGAAAAAGCAACTTTTTGTTGGCGTTCTAATGAAATGGAAATGCCGCCCATAGCGATATCACATTTACCAGCTAAAAAATCAGGCATGAGCTCTTTCCAAGTGGTGGGAACAAATACCACCCTGGCATCAAGACTTGCTGCCAATGAGCGTGCCATATCAACATCGATACCCGTATAATCACCATTTTCTTTTAAAAAAGTATAGGGTTTATAATCACCTGTTGTGCACACACGCAGTGTCTTATTTTCCAATACATGATCAAGGTGAGATGGGCTTTCTGCCCATGCAGACAATGGACACAAAGCAGATGCAAGTAATATTAATAATATTTTTTTCAAGGAAACCTCCTTTTTGCCGCACTTTTTAAAATAAAAGAAGCCATAATTACCATAACAATATTTATTGGCAATGTGATTTCATTTTCTAAATATCGATTTATAATCTTCCAACTGCAAATAAAATGAAAACTACCAATAATTTTACTAATCCACTCAAAAAACTATTTACATAAATTTGGCACTTTTTTGCGATTTTGCACAAATTGACTGTTAAATTTTATAATTTTATGCGTAGTATTTATAATAATTTGATATTTTTTACTAATATTTTTTATTTTATAAAAGAAGGGAAATTGATTACGACGAATGTTTTGCTAAGGGATTTCTCGTAAAGACCAAATTGGAGATTTTGCAAAACATAAGCGCCAATACCAGTAATAACACTGGCACTAAAAGATCAATAATTGGGTTTATTAAGTATCGAGGAGCTATAATGAACAAAACAACCCCTTCTACCAAAGCACTTGTTCCTTTTGTAAGCGTTGACCATATGATGCAGTTGGTGCATCACATTGGAATCGAAACATTCCTAGTAGAGTTATGCGCGGTAATTGAAGAGGACTTTAAACGCTGGGAAATTTTCGATAAAACTCCACGCATTGCAAGCCATTCGGATGAAGGTGTCATTGAGCTTATGCCTACCTCTGATGGCAATATTTATGGTTTTAAATATGTTAATGGCCACCCTAAAAATACCAAGGAAGGCTTACAAACTGTAACTGGTTTTGGTTTGCTTGCTGATGTTGCAACTGGTTATCCAGTTCTTTTCACTGAAATGACCCTTTTAACAGCATTACGCACTGCTGCAACTTCAGCTCTTGCAACACGCTACCTTGCGCCAAAAGACGCTAAAACACTGGCAATGATTGGCAATGGTGCGCAGTCAGAGTTTCAGGCCCTTGCTCTTAAAGCAATTTGCGGCATTGAAAATATTCATCTTTATGATATTGACCCCTTGGCCACTCAAAAAGCATTTAACAACTTAAAAAATAGCGGACTAAATATCATTGCCTGTGATAGCGCCCAAAAGGCAATTGAAGGCGCGGAAGTTATCACTACCTGCACGGCTGATAAGCAATATGCTACAATTCTAACCGATAATATGGTGGGTGAAGGCATTCACATTAACGCTATTGGAGGTGATTGTCCGGGTAAAACTGAATTGCATAAGGATATATTGCTGCGCGCAGATACATTTGTCGAATATCCGCCACAAACCCGGATTGAAGGTGAAATTCAACAAATGCCGGCAGACTACCCCGTAACTGAATTATGGCAGGTCCTAACCGGCCAAGCAAAAGGCCGCACAGATAAACGCCAAATTACACTTTTTGATAGTGTTGGCTTTGCAATTGAAGATTTTTCAGCACTTCGCTACATCCATGATAAAATCAAGGATACAGAATTTTTCGAAGAACTTGATATTCTTGCAGACCCAGATGATCCACGTGACCTATTTGGCATGTTACAACGCGCCCAATAGCAACTGAATATTGAATGAATTACGGCCTTATAACCTAAAAGCATAAATAATCGTGACATGGTTATAAGGCCTTAAGCTTCCATATGCCAATTGCTATTACAAATTAAATAAATTCCTAAAAATAATACATTCATTTGGAGGATGCGACATGGCTCGCAAACAATCTTTTTCTGTTCAAGCACCTGCCGCTGTTGTTATGATCCGCCCTCATCACTTCACGGTGAATACAGAAACCGCTACCGATAATAGTTTTCAGATCAATGTGCCTTTAAGCGAACAATTAGCGCCCACCGCCTATAATGAAATTACAAAGGCGGTAGAGCAATTATCGGCCGTTGGAATTGGCGTACATCTTTATGAAGATGAAAGTAAAAAAACCCCAGATTCAGTTTTTCCAAATAACTGGTTTTCGACCCATGCGGGTGGTTATATTGCTATTTATCCAATGAAAGCACCAAACCGCAGACTTGAACGCCGTTACGATATCATCGAGGATTTAAAACGCAATTTTCGTGTACAAGAAGTAATTGATTATTCTGGACTAGAACCTGATGGGCTTTTCCTTGAAGGAACCGGCGCAATGGTTCTTGATCATATCGACCGCGTTGCATATGCGGTTAAATCAGATCGTACCGATCCAATTGCACTTGAACGCTTTTGCACCCAATTTAACTTTGAACCAATGACTTTTGATGCGGTTGATAAAAACAATACACCAATTTATCATACCAATGTACTTATGTGTATTGCAACCGAATTTGTTATGATTGGTTTAGATATGATTTCAAATAAAGCGAGAGCTCAAGAAATCATTTCGCGTTTCGAACAATCTGGCCGTAAGATTATAAATCTAACTTCAGAACAAATACACCAATTTGCAGGCAATGCCATTGAGTTAAAAGGAAAAGATGGACGTTACCTTGCATTATCTGGTACCGCTTATCGCTCCTTAACGCCTGATCAAATTGCAATTATTGAAGAAAGTGCAACGCCAATTGTGTTAGAAATCCCAACAATTGAACAAGCTGGTGGTTCAGTACGCTGTACAATTGCGGGCATACACCTATCCTCACGGTCCTAATCAGTATTGCCCCAATAGATCGGGTGATTTCATGTAAAATATCGCAGTTATATTGACTGCCGACCCTAGCTTTTTGTAAAATTTTTCAGTAGATCTGAAGTGGTAAAAAACAACTACCACTTCAGCCAACAAAGCCCAGCAAAAGAACGACTTATTCATTGAAATGAAAGGTTACGACAATAGCTATCATCAACAGTGTCGTAAAGCTCAAATCGCTGTAGCCCCTTCTCGCTTACCTCCCCTTTATAAATCAAAAGTGTATATTTTTGCGATTTAATAGCCTTGTTTCTTTAACTTAATGGATTAACATTAAGCCGGGCCAAGAATGATAAATGTCTCACTTTTAGCAACACCATCGCTAGAACGTATTGTTGAAATGACGTCATTTAGTTCAACAATGTTAGATACTTCAACAATTGCAATAATATCCCATTTACCATTAGTGTTATAAACATCAAGTAAGCCTGGTGTGCGTTTTATTCGGGCGATAATATGTTTGGTTGACGGACTATTAATTTCAATGACCATAAATGCGCGAATACGTTTTTCATCGACATCATCTTTTAACTTTATTGTAAAGCCTTTGATATCGCCATTGTCTATTAAGCGGTCAAGCCGCTTTTGCGCAGTTGCGCGAGCGACACCTAACAGCTGAGCAAGCTGTGGAATTGAAGCACGTCCATTTATTTTTAACTCGGCAATTAATTTACGATCTAACTCATCCATAATGTTACTTTTTCGCCAATTTTCTACCTAAAAAGGCAGTTTATGGCAAAAATAGGCATTTTGCACTCTATTATTTTACAGAAAAATAAACCAATATATACTTTCATACTGCCAATAAAGGGACAATAATGCATTAAAATTTCGGTACTTGTTTATAAATGGAGGAAATTATGAACATAAAAAAAATTGCCGCAATGAGCTTATCTTTACTCATCCCATTCTTTAGCTTAAATGTCAGCCATGCTGACGAACTTGATAAGATCAAGTCAAATGGTGTTATGAAAATTGCCGCATCTGGCGTTTTTCCGCCATTTAGTTTTGTGGATACGAATAATAATGTAGTTGGCTTTGATATCGATATTGCCAATGAAATTGCTAAGCGCCTTGATGTAAAATCTGAAATTGTTACAACACCGTTTGATGGTATTATAGCTGGTTTGGTTACCGGCCGCTATAATGCAGTTATTGGTTCCATGGCCATAACCGAGGAACGCAAAAAGGCAGTTGATTTTGTTGGCCCCTATTACCGTTCAGGTATTGGCATTTTTGTCAAAGAGGGATCGGCTTATAAAACACTTTCATCTCTTGAAGGAAAAAATGTTGGAGCAATTTTAGGGGAAACCTCTGAAAAATGGGCGCGCGAACAAAATAAATTCAACCTTCGTACCTATAAAGGCTTGCCTGAAATGTTGATCGACCTAAACTCAGGTCGTGTCGATGCAATAATATCTGATGATATAGTTGTTTATGTCGCAATCAAGAATAATGACGCGAAAATAGTTCAGATTGAAGATGACAACCTACCAAAGTTCGATATTGGCATGGCCATCCGCAAAAAGAACCCCGATCTTGCGGCTGCCATGAAAAAGGCACTTGATGATATGATGGCCGATGGCACCTATGAAGCTATTTCAAAAAAATGGGTTGGTACTGATATCCGTTAAGCTAAGTCGCGGCAATGGTGTTTTTTCCATATTATTTAGTCGTCCAAAAGGCTACCAGATTATAGTTGGAAGCTGATTAACAACTGGTATTGACGGCTAATTTAAGCGTTTTGTAAAGCATAGCAAAGAGCACTTTTCTGTCTGAGTTTAATCTAAAGTGCTCTTATTTAAAATCTTGTAAAATATGCAATTTTGTTGCGCTTATGCGATGATGTTACAAGCTGCGCCGCTGTTTAATTTCCAATTATTTCATGTGTTAGTGAGGTGTCATGGATTTCGATCTTATTGCACAATTATTGCCATTTACCATCCAAGCCGGTTGGATAACCATACAACTTGCGTTTGTCTCTTTAGCAATTGGCCTATGTGTTGCCTTTGTTGTGGCTGCCTTGCGGTCCTCCAAACATATTTTTATTTGGCCTTTGGCAGCATTTTATGTCAGCATCATGCGCGGTACGCCACTTTTGATCCAAATTTTTCTTGTATATTATGGTGCCTTTGCTTTTGGATTTGATACTACACCGTTTTTTGCTGCAACCTTAACAATGGGTTTTAATATTGGTGCTTATATGTCTGAAGGCATCAGAGGGGCAATACAATCGGTCGATAAAGGCCAATATGAAGCGGCACGAGCACTGGGTTTTGGCAAAATACGCACTTTATTTTATTTTATCATTCCGCAAGCAGCAACAGTTATGATCCGGACGATTGAAATAAATACTATTATATTGACAAAAAGCACGGCTCTTGCCTCTACGATCGGCGTTATTGAGCTTACCTATACAGCCCAAAGATTTGTAACTTCCAATTCTGGCAATTCATTTGAAATATTTGGTTTAGCAGCAATTGCCTATATCATAATTTTAAGCGCAATTCTCCTTTTATTTCAGTTACTTATTTCTGCATTCAATAAAACCAAAATAAGTGGAGCATCCTGATGTTACAATCATTTATTGATGGATTTTGGCAACGTATTGATGAGATTCCGCTTGATTTTTCGGCTATTCCACCTTTTGGTAGTCTTCTATTAACGGGACTTTTGTGGACTGTGATTATCACTATTCTTGCCGGTCTTATTAGTTTTTTCGGCGGTATCATTATCGCTCTGATTTTAAACTATGTGCATAAAATTTATAATTGGCCATTGCGGTTTATTTCTTGGCTTTTTATGACAACACCACTTTTGCTGCAACTTTACCTTATTTATTATGGCCTTTCGCAGTTGGAAATTCTTTTACCCGCCTTTTGGACCGGTGTCATTGTTCTTGGTTTCCATTATGCAGTCTATAATGCAAATATTTTCCGGGCGGCTTTGCAATCAATCGATAATGGACAAATGGAAGCGGCAAGATCTTTGGGGTTTAGCTACTTTCAAGCCTTACGTTATTTTATCACACCACAATCAGTATTTGTAGCCTTGCCACAGGTGGGCAACAATACCATCATTCTTTTAAAAGATACCGCCATTGTTTCCTTGATCGGCATTGCCGAATTAACCCTAAATACTCAGCAAGCAATTGCTGAAACCTATAGATCTTTCGAATTTTATTTGGTTGCTGCCCTACTCTATTACATTATCAATCTAATTATGGAGTTCGGATTATATGTCACCACTCGTAAGATAGGAGCCATGCAATGAATACAAATATTATGATTGATTTGCGCAATATCCATAAATCCTATGGCGCCCATAAGGTCTTAAAGGGAATAAATTTTAGCGTAGATCGCGGTAAAATCGTTTCAATTATTGGCCCAAGCGGGTCTGGAAAGAGTACCTTATTACGCTCAGTCAATATGCTTGAAGAAATTTCACAAGGCGAAATTTGGTTTGATGGCAATCAAGTTAATCTGCCCCTTAAAGGCCGCGCCTTTGAAAAACATTTAAATTATATGCGCCAACAAATTGGCATGGTTTTTCAGCAATTCAATTTATTTCCTCATCTTAGTGTCTTGCACAATATTACCATCGGACCTCGTATATTAAAAAATATCCCCAAACATGACGCGGAAGAAATTGCCCATTCCTTATTAAAAAAAGTCGGATTAGCAGACAAAGGCGATTCTTACCCCGCGCGTTTATCGGGGGGGCAAAAGCAACGCGTTGCTATTGCTCGTGCTCTTGCTATGCAGCCAAAAGCAATGCTGTTTGATGAGGCAACCTCTGCGCTTGATCCTGAATTGGTAGAAGAGGTCAACCAAGTAATGAAACAGCTTGCCGCTGAACATATGACCATGATGATTGTTACACATGAAATGCGCTTTGCAGCTGAAGTTTCTGATTACGTTGTTTTTATGGATGGCGGCGTCATTGTAGAACAAGGGACTCCTGATGATGTCTTAAAGAACCCTAAAGAAGAGCGAACGCGCGAATTTTTACGCAAACATTTGCAAGGACATTGATCTTTGAAAACAAAAAATAATTAACGCTCTGCCTATGGGTGTTGAGAGATATAGTTAAATTAACATAAAAGTTACTCGAGGTAAAAATGCCGCAAGTTACCGATAATAATAAACGAAATAGTCCCAATCTTTATAAAAATAAATGTTCAGATTTAGCAACAAGAATGGTTGCTTTTAACAGTGAGACAGGCAGTAGAGGCGAAGCCGAATTTGCGGACAAATATATTGGGCTTTTAAAAGAAATACCCTATTTCAACCAAAATCCGCACAATATTGTTAAATCACCAAGCCATGGCGAACCGTTAACCTCGAATGTCTTAGCGCTAGCAAGAGGGAATGGTAAAAAAACGCTGATATTAGCGGGGCATTTTGATACAGTATCAATTGATAATTATCATGAATTACAAAACCTTGCTTGCGAAAGTGAAAAACTTGCCGAAGCCTTAATCGAAACCTTGGCGAATAAAGTGCGTTCTGAACAAGAAGAATGTGCCTATCAAGACTTATTAACCGGTCAATTTTTGCCCGGCCGCGGTATGCTTGACATGAAAAGTGGACTTGCCGCTGGCATCGTATGTGTTGAAGAATTTATTGCTGATACCCAACGCAAGGGTAACATTCTTCTCGTTGCTACCCCAGATGAAGAGCGTGAAAGTCGTGGCATGCGCTCACTGCGTGCTAGCCTTGCAACTTTTGTTAAAGAAAATGACCTTGAAATTGTTGGTGCCATTAATCTTGATGTAACATCCGATCAAGGCAACGGCAGTGAGGGGCGCGCAATCTATGCCGGCACAATTGGTAAATTATTACCCTTTGCATTTGTTGTTGGTTGTAGTGCCCATGCAAGCTACCCTTATGAAGGAGTAAGTGCTTTAGCAATAGGTGCTAAAATTCTTAGCCATTTCGAAGCCAATGCAGCCTTAGCCGATAAGAATGAGGATGACATTTCACCGGCCCCCATATGTCTTGAGGCAAGAGATTTGCGTGATGCTTATGAAGTAACAACGCCAGAGCGTTTTTGGTTGGCTTTCAATTGGCTTTACCATTCTATGAGAGCTGAAACATTATTTCATCATTTTAAAGAAGCCGTAGAAAAATGCGCAAACCAAGCTATTGAGCAATTTACCGAGCAAGCTAAAAACTACAGCTATATGGTTGGCAAAAAATCTGGCGCAGTGCCAGCTAAGCCAAAGATTATCGAATATGCAGAGCTACTGCAACAAGCCAAAGCGACTATAGGCGCAAATTTCGATGCACTGTATGAGCAAAAACAAAATGAACTAAACCAAACTGATAACCCGCTAACCGTAAGTCGTTTACTAACAGATTGGCTTATAAATCAAGCAAAGATAAATGGTCCTGCTATCATTATTGGTTTTGCTGGTTTACATTATCCTGCAAGCCATCTTGACCTCAAGCTCGATAAGGATAAAGCTTTCCACGCGGCAATTGATCATGCCAAGGAATCTTATCAAGACCTTGCAGATCAAGTGCTTACTTGGAAGCCTTATTTCCAAGGCATATCGGATATGAGCTTTTTGGGGCAAAAGGCCGATAAAAATAATTTAATTGCCAATAATACGCCCATTTCTCGTTTACAAGATAATCCGCCAAGCCAAAGCCTTAGCTTTCCTGTGGTTAATATTGGACCTTGGGGACGAGAATTTCATCAAAAACTTGAGCGTGTTTACGCACCTTATGCATTTGATCAATTGCCTAAGTTATTGGGCCAAATCGCTCGAGAAATTTTATAATCCCATAATATCAACATACTAATTTAGAGCACATTTAGCTTTTATTAAGCCGTTAATGTGCTCTAAATCGTTTATACGTAAAAGTGCCAATAAAATTGATACATGCAAACATGGGGTATTTAAATTTTTTGTATTTACAATATCCTTGCCAAAGCTATTGATGCTTTTTATAAAACACGCATGATAAATTTGCCGCCTTTACCCGTAACTGAAATTTTTGGATCGCTTCACGAGTGCATGAAAATGCATAATCGTGCAGTAATAGTTGCACCGCCCGGGGCAGGTAAAACGACACTTATCCCATTATTTTTACTGGATAAACTTAAAAAAAATCCTAATGGCAAAATAATACTTCTTGAACCGCGCCGCTTGGCTGCACGCGCGGCAGCAAGGCGCATGGCCGATTTACTTGGAGAGTCTCTTGGGCAACAAGTTGGCTACATCATGCGAATGGACCAAAAAATTTCTAAGGACACACGCATAATCGTTGTGACCGAAGGCGTTTTTGTTCGTATGGTGCTTGATGACCCAGAACTAAATGGCATTAGCGCCGTTATTTTTGATGAATTTCATGAGCGTAATATTGATGCCGATTTTGGTCTTGCACTAGCTATTGATGTACAAGAAGGTTTGCGTAATGATTTAAAAATCATCGTTATGTCAGCAACTCTTGATGGCGCACGCGTTGCCAGCTTGCTAGATAATGCGCAGATTATTGAAAGCAAAGGCAGAAGCTATAATGTTGATATTCGTTATAGCCCAAAAGCTAATGATGAACGCATTGAAGACGCCATGAGCCGCGCCATTATCAAAGTCTTAAAGGAAGAAGATGGCAGTATTTTAGCTTTTTTACCCGGTCGAGGCGAAATTGAGCGAACAAAGCAAAGGCTTCAAAATAGCTTAGGCGACAATCCAACCATCAACGGCAACAGCATTATTATTACTCCGCTTTTTGGAACACTCGATATAAAAGATCAAGATAATGCTATTCTACCCGCCCAAAAAGGTTCGCGTAAAGTTGTACTTGCAACCTCCATCGCCGAAAGTTCAATAACTATTGAAGATGTGCGCATTGTCATAGATAGTGGTCTTGCAAGAGTGCCAATATTTGAACCAGCAAGTGGTTTAACACGGCTTGAAACGGTGCGTGCCTCACGTGCATCCATTGATCAACGTGCTGGGCGTGCAGGACGTACCCAGACAGGCATTGCTATTCGCCTTTGGCTACAAGGGCAAAATGCCGCGCTTCCTGCCTTTGCAACGCCTGAAATACTAAATGCTGATTTATCCAACCTTGTTTTGGATTGCTTAGCCTTTGGTGTACAAGATCCCGCCAACTTGCGTTTTTTAAATCCGCCTCCCCTGCCATCGATAAAAGAAGCACGCGACTTACTTATCAAATTAGATGCAATTGACAAAAATGGCAGACTAACCCTAATGGGGCAAGCCATGCGTGCCTTGAGTTTGCCTGTACGCTATTCGCATATGGTATTAAAAGCCGCAGAAAGAGGGAAAGCTCAAACGGCGGCAGAGCTTGCACTATTGCTTGTAGAACGGGGACTTGGTGGCAATAATATTGATATTGATGAAAGACTGCGTTTTTTCCAACGTGATCGATCAAAGCGCGCCCAAGATGTGAAGCGACTTGCAAAATCCCTTGCGGATGAAGCGGCTCAATTATCAACAAAAAAGCAAAAATTGCCAAACAATAGCGATATTATACCAGCAAGCGAGTTTTTGATGGACGCGTGGCCGGATAGGATCGCCAAAGCACGCGCTAAAAAAGGAGGTTTTTTGCTATGTAATGGGCGCGGAGCCTATATGGATGCTGTTGAACCTTTAGCCAATAGTGCATTTTTAGTTATCGCCGACTTGACTGGTAGCGCTGAGCGCACACGCATATTAGCGGCGGCAAACCTTAGTGAAGATAGCCTTTATGCCCAACAGGGCAGCTCAATAAGCCAAGAAACACTGGTTTATTTTGATGAGCAAAGCCGCACTCTTCGTGCATTAGCGCGCGAAAATCTTGGCGCTATTTCTCTAAGTGAAAAGAATCTACCCAGCCCTAAAGGCGATATTGCCAACCAAAAATGGCTTGAAATAATACAACAAAAAGGTCTTAGCCTTTTAGCTTGGAGTAAAGATGCCAAGCAAATGCGGCAAAGACTATTTTGGCTATTTAAAGGATTGGGCGAGCCGTGGCCCGATGTAAATGATGACGCATTGCTTCAGCAATTAGATGAATGGCTTTTACCATTTTTAAATGGCAAGGCAGAGCTTAGCGCAATAACCAGTAAAATGCTAAGCGACGGCTTATATTCTTTGATCCCGTATCATTTGCAACGCGATTTTAACGCCCTTGCACCCACCCATTTTACCGCGCCGACTAGCTCAAAAATTGCAATTGATTATGAGGGCGAAGAACCAACTATTTCATTGCGCGTACAAGAACTATATGGCTTAATCACCCATCCAACAATTGCGGGGAATAAGATTCCCCTTATTATTGAACTCTTATCACCAGCGCATCGCCCTATCCAAATTACGCGCGATTTACCAAGCTTTTGGACTGGATCATGGAAAGATGTACGCAGTGACATGCGTGGGCGCTACCCAAAGCATTTATGGCCTGAAAACCCAGCCGAAGCTATGCCAACAACACGGGCTAAACCACGCGGCAGTTAATGTGTTTTTGCCGGTGTGAGTAAAACCTATCTAATTAAGACTTTAAGCTTTTAGGATTATATAAAAAAGAAATAAATTTCTTAAATATTTAAATGTTGGCTAAAAAGGATTTTAATGGTGTACTCGGCCTAATACTCGTTGTTTGCAGAATATATCAATTCCTATTTTAAAAATAGAAAACCAACTTCTTGATTGGTTTGAAATCGCTTAAACTTATCTCTCCAATTACCATTCAATTTAATTTTTTATTTATTTAATTCGAATATTAGTTTATCATAATTTAACTTTATAAATTTCTCATATTCTCATGTTGTGTTTTTTCGGAACAAAATATGGCTTTTATATGAATAGTTTAGTACCTGTTACTTTTATTATTTATTGAATAGCCGTCAAAATATTGACTAATTTAAATAATAACTATGTAATTAAATATAAATATAAAAATATAATAGGTTCAAGCGATGTACAAGCTGGAATCTGCGGTTGGGTCTCCTTTAATGTCGAAACATGTCTTTAAAAATCAACCATGGTTGATTAATACGCCAATTACCAAATTACTAATTTTCGGACTAACTTCGTTTTTTTTAAGTACTACCATACTATCCTCAAGCTATGCAGAGGATGTGGCTTATGATGGCACTGACAAATCAATATTACGAACAGATCCGACAGGTGGTAATTTAGGGCGCAGCCTATTTTCAGGCAACGGCACGACCACCAATCTTATTGGCAACACAATATCTGTAAATGATTTAACCACCGATGGCAGCTATGAAACACCCGGTTATATTTATGGCGGTATTAGCTATTTAACATCGGGTACTGGCAATGATGTTACCAATAATAGTGTCACTATATTTGGTAGCGCTAAAGCAGGGTCAGTTTATGGTGGTTATAGCTATTTAAGGACTGGCAATAGCGGCAATGCAACTGGCAATATTGTTACTATAAGCGACAACGCGCAAATCAGCCGAGGCGTTTATGGTGGGTATACATTTGGAAGAAATGCTGGATTTGCCAATGAAAATAAGGTTATTATATCTCACTCCGCGATAATTGGCGGTGATGTATATGGTGGCTATAGCTCAACTTTTTATGTCTCCACTGGTGAGACCTCAAGTAATGAAGTAACAATCTCGGGTAATGCAAAAATTAGTGGTATTGTTGCAGGTGGTGGGAATATTACGCAAAATGGCATCGCTAACAATGCCCTAAACAATAAAGTAACCATTTCGGATAATGCAGTTATTACAAGCTTTGTTTATGGTGGGTATAGCCAAAATACAGCTGGCGCATCGGGCAATACAAATAATAACATCGTTACGATAACCGGCAATGCACAACTCAATAAAAGCGTTTATGGGGGATATACCGAAGCCACACGTGGATTAGGAGGCGTCTCAACCAACAACACAGTAACCCTTAATGGGACCAATGCGGTTATTTCAGCTGATGTCGTGGGTGGCCGTAGCTATGGTACTATTGCTGGACAAGTCACCAATAATGAAGTTTTGATTAGCGGGCAGAATACAATTTCAGGATCTGTTTATGGGGGTAATTCATACAGCTATGCCTATAATGGAACATCAACACAGGTTGCAAGTAACAAAGTTTCTATATCCGGTGATACGGCGATAACCGGGAGCGTTTACGGTGGCATGGGGACAACTAGCCTCAATTCTAGCACCCCTACAACGACAACGGGCAGCAATATTACCAATAATAATGTTGAATTATCTGGAAAAGTTAATATTAAAGGCGATGTTTATGGTGGTTATAGCAATGCCATGAGCGGCTTTTCAGGCAATGCAACAAATAATACAATAACACTTAATGGTGAAAATCTTAACATTACAGGCCGAATTTTCGGTGGCTTTGGTAATCGCTCAAATACAAGCTCTGATTTTTTTACGGGTAACACATTAAATCTTAATGGCTATCGTGGCAGTGTTTGGGGCATTTATAATATTGAGAATTATAACTGGATTTTACCAAAAAATGTCGTCAATAACGACACCATTATCAATATTACAAGCCGGAATAATGTTGATCTTAATGGGACCAATCACACCATTGCTATGGAAAATGATGGTAATCGCCTTAATGTTGGTGATGAAGTTACATTGATCAGCAATGCGACAGGAACGCCATCCTCGGTTCCCACTCAAATAGAACAAGGGCTCTTTCTTATTTATGATGTCGAAGTAACAGTCGATGAAAATAATAAATTTGTCTTAAGAATTAAAGATGAAAATTCAGATAGTGGCGGTACAGACACTGGCGGCACCGATACCGGAGGTACTGACACTGGTGGAACCGATACCGGAGGCACTGACACTGGTGGAACCGATACTGGTGGAACCGATACCGGAGGTACTGACACGGGCGGCACAGATACTGGTGGAACCGATACCGGAGGTACTGACACTGGCGGCACCGATGCTGGTGGGACCGATACTGGAGGCACCGATACCAGCGGAACCGATACCGGAGGTACAGACACTGGCGGCTCTAGCTCCACAGAAGAGACCACAGCGCCTGAAGCTACCTTACCCAAACCCGCAGGGCACATTAATCCGCGCACTAAGGCATTTTCAGAAGGCCGCATTGCAGCAATGGCATTTTTAAACCAAGGCAGTGATCTTATTGCTGATTATGGTATACGTGCCGCACGCTCTGCTATTCGCCAAGCAGCTGAAAGCGGGCGCCCAACCAGCCTCATACCCTTTGCAATTATCAATGGTGGTTCCAGCCGATACAAAACAGGTTCCCATGTCGATATTGACGGTGTTAATGCAGCCATAGGTCTAGCAACGGGATACGAGTTTAAAAATACTAGTCTACTCACCATTGGCGGCTTTTATGAATATGGCAAAGCAAGCTATGATAGCTATAACTATTTTAGCAATTATAATGCCGTTCATGGTGATGGAAATATCAATTATAATGGTGGTGGTGTTTTATTCCGCTTAGATTTCGCCAATACTGGTTTAAACCGCGTGGCAAAGCTTGATATCAATGCCGCTGATGGGCTTTATATGGAAGGCTCATGGCGCGCCGGCACCATAAAATACGATTTTGATACGAATGATATTTTCGATGGCGAGGGCTATCGCGGCACTTATAACAGCCGTTCTAACTATCAAAGCGTTCATATTGCAACGGGTTATGTTTTTAACTTCCATGAAAAAAATAATCTTGATATTTATGGTCGTTATAGCTGGTCAAGGCTTAAAGGCGAAGACGTAAAAATTGGCAAAGATGGTTTAAATTTTAAAACGGCAGAATCTTCTCGCTTACGCGTGGGCGGCCGCTACAATTATCACTACAGCCAACAATTCCAGCCATTTGTCGGTGCTGCCTATGAATATGAATTTAAGGGAGACATTGCAGCCACAGCCTATAAGTTACAGCTAGATAGGCCAAGCCTTAAAGGTGGCACCGGTATTTTCGAATTAGGACTTAACTGGCAGCCATTACATCATAATAGAGACTTTACTATTGAATTTGTTGGTCAGGGCTTTATTGGGGAACGACGCGGCGGTAGCGGCGGCATAAAAATTAAATATGACTTTTAAAGTGATCAAGGCGATTTTAATGAAATGCAAATCATTAAAATCGCCTTTGAAAGGTTAACCTACTGATATTCTGTCTTATTTTTCATGTTTTATCGTAGCCTTACATTGAATAATTATCACTTAGCTAGGCAAGAGCCTAAAATATTAAACAGCTTTTGATTATTTGATTTAAATAATGTCAGCATAAGCTCAATGCAATAAAATGGCGAGAGAATATCTTTGCAAGAATCCAAAAAATTGCGATTAAGAACAAATCTTAAAAAATATCAATATTTTTAAGCTCATGGACTAAGGTCCAGCAAAAAATTTGGATATTCTGCAAGGGCATCAAAAATAAAGCCAACATCGCGATAAATTGACAATTGCAACAATAAACCAGTTGCAAATATAAAAGAATTTAACTATTTTTTATGGAAAATTATTTTTAGCTTTAAGCTCAAAAATGGCTGGGGTACCTGGATTCGAACCAGGGGTGCCGGTACCAAAAACCAGTGCCTTACCGCTTGGCTATACCCCAACATCATTTTTAAAGAACACTCTATCATGTCCTTGGCGCGTCTTATAGCTGCTTGATTTCATATGTGCAATATCTATTATTAAAAAAAATGCATATTTTTTGATATTTTTTTATTTTCTTTGCTAACCTATTTTATTTATTGCATAATTTTGTGCAATCCTTACAATATTTTTATTAACAACCTAAGATCAAGCCAATGAATGTGACCAAATGAGCATCGATTTCGATAAGGAATTTTCTCCAAATTACGATAAGGCAGTAAAAATCACCAATAATATACAATTACTTACCGCAAGAAATCCGAGCTCCTACACATTTCATGGCACCAATACATATATAATCGGCCAAAAAGATTTAATGATTCTAGATCCGGGACCAAATAATGACCAACATTTCGAAAATTTAATCAAAACGGTTAATGGTCGTCATGTCAGCCATATTATACTCACCCATAGCCATGCGGATCATAGTGACCTTGCCTATCGAGTAAGCCAATATTTTTCTGCCCCCATTGGCAAAGCGCCTCTTACACCCAAAAAAGATCAGCCTAACCAAGGCAAACAAAGTGGCGAAGCAACGAACAGCGATATAGAGTTTAATATCTCTCTTAATGACGACATGCTAATCAGCAATAGTGAAATAACATTGCAAAGCATTGCCACGCCCGGCCATGCTAGCGATCATATCGCTTTTGCACTCATGGGAGACGATATGTTATTTTCTGGTGATCACGTCATGGCATGGGCAACCACCGTCATCATTCCTCCTGACGGGATTATGCAAGACTATATGGCGTCACTTGAAAAATTAATGGGGCGCAGCGATAGCTATTATCTGCCCGGCCATGGCGGCGTAGTTACAAACCCTCAACAATTGATACGTGGCTTTCGTAGCCACCGAAAATTACGAGAAAACGCAATTCTTAAGCGGCTGCAACAAGGCGATACAACGGTTACAGAAATTGTTGCAGCAATTTATCGAAAGCTGGACCCAAGATTAAAAAATGCAGCCGCTCTTTCCGTTTGGGCGCATCTTATTGATTTACATCAGCGCAATCTTATCCATTGTGATACATCGCCGCTAATTAATAGCAGTTACTCTTCTCGTTGATCGCTTGGCGTCAATAGAACTTTAACATCAAGTGCTTCCATAAAGTTTAAAATGAAACGTGCATCAATGCCAAGATCATGGCTTAAATAGCGTGATGTTGCACGCATATCAACAAAGGTTGTATCACCTTCATCATTAAGACGAATTATGATATCAGACACAAAACCCAATACTGGTGTTTTGGCGGTTGCCTCAACTAATAGCATATTATCTTTGCCAACCTCTCCCGCTTGGCTAATATGCTTCCAACCCAAATCATCTATCACACTTAACACCGCAGGTAAAATCTTATCAGGCGATCCGTCATACCGCCTACCGCTAAGCTCTGGCCACATGGCAAGCTGCTCATTAGCCTGATAATAAAGGGATTGTTGCACAGGCAAAGCATCGCTTGGTCGGTTATTAGCAATAAAATGCGGCGGTGTTTCACTGTCGGTGGCAATATCGTAAAAGGGTGGAAAGACAAAATAAGCAACAGCTGCAGCAATAATCGGCAACAAGGCTAAAAAGGCCAAAATCAATCCTTTAATCGATTTACCGCCGCCTTTATCAGCCCTTTGCCAAAGGTCTAAAAAGCCCTTCAGTGCCAAAATAAATGCAACTAACCCTAAAAATGCTACACACCCAACCATAACAAAAAAATAGTCACTGGCAAGCACACCAAAGCGATGGCATATGGCAGCCAAGATTAGCAAAACAAGTGCCAGCCAACCAAAGCGCTGTGACCATCTTGCTGCCTTAGACGGCATTCTTTGAAATTTTTTACGCATATTTATTGAGTACCCTTAAAAAACTCGGCACAAGATTGTAGTGTTGGTGCACCTTGATTAACTCCAAGTCCTTGCGAAAGCGTTACAAAATGCATGCCTTGCTTTTTTAAATCTTGCAAAGCTTCGGCAACGCCTGCCCCCGAAGCGCGCGTTGGTTGATTCATATGGGCAATAGTAACATCGCCATCCTTTGCCGTTTTTAGCCGCCTTAAAACCATACTCGCTGAAAGCGATGCGCCTTGATCACCATTGATTGAAAAACCTGCAACATGAAACCCTAGATCTTCAATTAACTTTAGCGATCTTGTTGTATAGCGTGCTGCAGCTCCCCGATAAAACGGCTTAAACTGTGACATCAAACCCGATTTTTCAATGGCTTGCGCTCCACCTTCTATTTCTTCGCAAACAGCACGTAAACTGCCTGCCGTCTTTAACCCATAAATAGTCCCTGGTTCATCAATGGCTGGAATATGATTTTGCCCATGATTGCCAACTTCAAATAATTCGGGATGAGCCTTTATTTGCGCAATAACATCTGGATTTTTAACCAGCCAGCGCGCAGTTACAAATAATGTTGCAGGAATTTTTTCAGCAATCAAAACATCAAAAATACGACGATCCGTCTTTCCCATACATAAATCAAAAGTGAGTGCAATGCGTGGTGGATCAATATCCTTTTTAATGGCAAGATATGGCTCAATTGAAGATGTTTTTTCTACTGCCCAGCTTGGCATAATAACCATAGTACTGGTCATTAAAGCCACAGCTGTACTTATAAATTTATTAAAAGCTTTTTTTATCATTTTAATCAATGCGCAATCCAAAAACGCTTCACTTGTTTTAAGCCCCCCTAAGGTCAGGGTCTAGCACAGGTGAAGCGTAATTAAGCTAAAAGTCAACTTATTTAATATATCTTATGGGTCTTACCTTTTAATGCAGCTTGTGCCGCAGCTAATCGCGCTATTGGTACACGAAAGGGCGAGCATGAAACATAATCAAGCCCTTGCTTTTCGCAAAATGCAATTGATGCGGGATCCCCCCCATGTTCGCCGCAAATTCCAAGCTTGATATTAGCACGCGTTTTGCGTCCGCGTTCTGCCGCAATAGACACCAGTTCGCCGACGCCATCAATATCAATGGTGATGAATGGATCTTGTTCTAGCAAGCCTTTTTGCAAATAGGTATTAAGGAAAGGCGCAGCATCATCGCGCGAAATACCAAAGGTTGTTTGGGTTAAATCATTGGTACCGAAGGAAAAGAACTCTGCACTTTGCGCAATATCACTAGCCCGTATTGCCGCTCGCGGTAGCTCAATCATAGTACCGACCATATAGGAAAGCTGCATTTTCTGCTCACTCATCACCGCTTTGGCGACATTGTCAATTTGCGCTTTCACAAAATCTAATTCGCTCTTCAACCCCACCAAGGGCACCATAATTTCAGGCATTACCGCACTATTGGTGTTTTTAGCCGCAATAATTGCAGCTTCAAAAATTGCTCGTGCCTGCATTTGGGCAATTTCGGGATAAGTAATTGCAAGACGGCAGCCTCTAAGCCCGAGCATGGGATTAAATTCATGTAACGCATTGGCACGCTCGCTTAAATGCTTTTCATCAACTCCCATAACACTTGCAACCTCAGCAATTTCCTCTGCCGTTTTGGGCAAAAACTCATGCAATGGCGGATCAAGTAAGCGAATAGTAACAGGAAGCCCTGCCATAATTTCAAACAATTCAACAAAATCTGAACGCTGCATTGGGAGCAATTTGGCAAGAGCTGCCTTCCTACCATTTTCATTATCTGCAAGGATCATTTCACGCACCGCAATGATCCGTTCGCCTGAAAAAAACATATGCTCGGTACGGCAAAGACCAATACCTTCCGCACCAAAAGAACGTGCAGCACGTGCATCATTAGGTGTTTCGGCATTAGAGCGCACTTTCATCCGGCGCGCTTCATCAGCCCATTGCATGATAAGCGCGAAATCACCCGATAATTCAGGTTGTAGCATGGCAACGCGGCCAAGCAAAATTTGCCCACTACCGCCATCAATAGTAATAATGTCACCTTTTTTAAGTTCAACACCACCGGCAACCATTTTATTATTATGATAATCAACTTTAATACTACCAACACCACAAACACATGGTTTACCCATACCGCGTGCAACCACCGCAGCATGGCTGGTCATACCACCGCGCGTGGTTAAAATAGCTTCAGCGGCATTCATGCCATGAATATCTTCAGGACTTGTTTCAATGCGCACTAATATAACTTTACGCCCCTCAGCAGCGGCAGCTTCTGCGTCTTCTGATGAAAAAACAATTTCACCAACTGCAGCTCCGGGGGAAGCAGGCAGACCAGAGGCTAAAATTTTACGCGCGGCTTTTGGATCAATCGCAGGATGCAATAATTGGTCAAGGGATGCCGGCTCTATCCGCAATACCGCTTCTTGGCTAGTAATCAGCCCTTCTTGCGCCATTTCAGCCGCAATTTTTAAAGCAGCATTTGCTGTACGCTTACCACTACGGGTTTGCAACATCCATAACTTACCTTTTTCAATAGTAAATTCAAGATCTTGCATGTCGTGATAATGGGCTTCAAGCTTATGGGCAATATCGGTAAAATGGGCAAAAGCCTCAGGCATTAGTTTTTCAAGAGATGGCTTATCTGACCCCGCAGCAATGCGGGCAGCTTCGGTAATATTTTGCGGCGTCCGAATACCAGCAACAACATCCTCACCTTGCGCATTCACTAAAAATTCGCCATAAAGCTCATTAGCGCCGGTTGATGGATTTCTTGTAAAAGCAACACCCGTTGCAGAATCATCCCCCATATTGCCAAATACCATGGCTTGCACATTAACCGCCGTACCCCAATCTTCTGGTATAGAATGAAGTTTACGATAAATAATCGCCCGCGCAGTCATCCAACTAGAAAACACCGCGCCAATTGCACCCCATAATTGCTTTTGCGGGTCTTGCGGAAAAGGTTCACCCAATTCTTCTTCAACGGCATCCTTGTAAAGTTCGATCAAGGCTTGCCAATCAGCTGCGGTCATCTGGGTATCAGCTTCATAATTATGGGCTGCTTTTGCATGATCCAACAATTCTTCAAAAACCGAATGGTCAATATCAAGAACGACATTAGAATACATTTGGATAAAGCGACGATAACTATCATATGCAAATCGCTCACTCGCATGCTTAGCAAGTGCTTTTACCGTTTCATCATTAAGACCAAGGTTTAAAACTGTGTCCATCATACCGGGCATGGAAGCGCGCGCACCAGAGCGCACCGATAATAATAGCGGATTTTCGCGGTCACCAAATACGCGGCCAGTTAACACAGCAATTTCTGCTAAAGCCTTATCCACATCGGCTATCAACCCAGTTGGATAGCCGCGATTATTGCTATAATACCAAGTGCAAACCTCAGTTGTAATAGTAAAGCCAGGCGGTACAGGCAAACCAAGATTGCTCATTTCAGCAAGGTTTGCACCTTTACCACCAAGAAGATCACGCTGACGAACGGAACCTTCTGCCTTGCTATTACCAAAACTGTAAACCCACTTGGTCATTTTGGAAGATCCTTAAAATCGCGATAATCTATAATTGCGTAACATTATTAAAAGGCTATCAAACATAGTGAAAACTATAATTAAATACTTTTAAAAAAACAGCACTATGTCTTGGCTTTTAATAATGAAAAGAATACTTTCTATAAATAACAATGGTCAATAGCTAACTTTTAATTTATAACCATTCTATGATAAAACAGTGGGCTAAATATTAGATCCACCCATATTTTTTGGTTTAAATTGTAACAATGCAACACCAAGTAGAATAAATACCAAGGCAAAATAGGCTAAAATACTTATTTTTTCCCCAGCCAGAAACACACCAATAAAAAGCGCAATGATAGGCGGAAAATAGGTAACACTTGCAGCCGCAACCGCGCCAAGCTTTGCAACTATATAATAATAGGAAATATAAGCAAAGCCCGTTCCCAGTAACCCCAACCCCAAAACTAGCGACAACCACACTTTAGGGTATGCCCAAACAGTACCAATATTATTCATATCGGTAATAAAATATAAAAATATTGATGCAAGCCCAATTTGATAGGTGGTTAAAGCACTAGCAGGCAAGTTAAGCGGACTTAAATATTTCTTAGCATAAACGAATGATACGCCAACACTAAGCGACCCTAAAACCATCAAAAAAACGCCTTTCAAATCAACCTCTCCTTTTAACGACCAAGGCTGGGCAATAAGAACAACGCCAATAAAGCCGAAAAATACCCCTAAACATTTTAAAGCGGTGATTTTTTCTGCCTTTAAAAACAAAAAGGCACAAATAAAGGTAAAAATGGGAATCGCTCCACTTAACAACCCTGCCATACTTGAGGGTAAAAGCGCAGTACCTGCCGCATAAGCATAATAATAAAGACTTGTTGCCAAAAAAGACATAACAATAAAATGGTGAAGATAAAAAATATGATGCAATTTTATTGAACGGGTTATAAATGCAAATATAAAAACGGGAATAAATCCAAAAACGCAGCGCATGAAAACAATTTGCTGCGGATTAAGATATTGAGCCGACCATTTAACAAAAATAAAATTCGTTCCCCAAATAATCGCTATAAACACAAAGGCTAAAAGAGCTTGCTTTCTCATTATCCTACCGCCTTTGGCAACCCAGCATCATCGAAAATAGCAAACCTGCCCAATTGGCAGTTAAAAGCAATGGCAATAAATTGCGCTTCATATCAATCTGACTAAACAATAAACGAAGTATATTTTCTATTGTCATATTATTATCCTTTTGATAAAAATCGTTTTATCTCAGTTTATTAACTCGATAAACAAAGCCCAACAAATCATATTAACTCTTATCGACTGTAGATTTTCTATTGGACAGCATGAAAATTCCCTCACTTAACGGTCTTCGTGCCTTTGAAGTATCGGCGCGTCATCTCAATTTTCGGCTCGCGGCTGAAGAATTATCGGTAACTCAAGGTGCAGTTGCCCAAAAAGTGCGTGCGCTTGAAAAAGAAATCGGTATTCATCTATTTGATCGCTTGCCGCGCGGGCTTGCACTAACAAGTGCAGGAACAATTTATGCCGAAAAAATGCATGTTATTTTTTCGCAAATTAGAGAAGCAACTGAAAATATAAAACCACAGCCTATGCAGTTAACATTAAGCGTCACCCCGACATTTGCATCTAAATGGCTATTGCCGCGCCTACCAGATTTTACAAAAGCCCATCCTGATATCGACCTTATTATTCTTGCAACCGATAGATTATCCAATCTTGCAACGGATAATGTAGATATTGCTTTACGTTATAGTGCGCCGCCTTTTAGCAAAGAATTAAATGCGGTAAAATTTCTCGATCATAGTTTGGTTGCAGCGGCGAGCCCACTTTTATTAAATAAGATTGGCGATCCCCAAGTGAAGGATAACTTTGTGCAATATCAATTATTGCATGACATTCATGACGCATGGCCACAATTTATTGATACGTTTTTTGATGCACCGCGCCCGAATATAAGGCGTAATTTGCATTTTAACCAAACATCGCTTGCGATAGACGCGGCCCTTGCTGGACAAGGAATTGTGTTAACTAGCTTTGGCTTTATAAAACAAGATTTAGATGCCGGCCGGCTGGCTCTTGCATTTAACCATCAATTACTGATGGAAAAAGCTTTTTATATTGTTTACCTTAAACATAGTACCAAAAGACGTATTATTGAAAAGGTGAAAGACTGGATAATCTCGCAATAGCCGCGATAAATTGAATTAATCATAGCTATTTTCATAGATAGGAATAGAAAGCTTTTCGTGATAAAGTCTTTTTCGTTTGTAATTCTTTTACCATCCGAAACTTGTAAAGCTTGCTAAAATTCACAAAACAGGAACTCCCAGCCCATGAATTTACTAAAAATATTTGGCATTGCACTCACTTGCTGCTTAACCACGCCTGCATTGATTTCATCCGCTCTTGCCAATGATCCGCAAGCCTGTAAGACTGTACGCTTTGCTGAACCAGGCTGGACCGATATTTCTGCGACAACGGCGGTAACATCACATATTTTACAAAAACTTGGCTATGAAACCAAAACAACATTTTTGTCTGTTCCTATAACTTATGCAGCACTCTCACGCGGTGATATCGATGTATTCTTGGGCTATTGGTCTCCATCAATGGCGGCAGATTTAAAGCCTTATGCTGATAAAGGTAGCGTGGAAACTGTAAGGGTAAACCTAACTGGTGCAAAATACACCCTTGCAGTACCACAATATGCTTATGACGCCGGCCTAAAAAGCTTTGAAGATATTGCAAGATTTGGCAAAGACGTGAATTACGCAATTTACGGTATTGAACCTGGCAATGATGGCAATCGCATTATTATTTCTATGTTGGAAAAACATGCCTATGGGCTTGATCGATTTAAAATTATTGAATCATCTGAACAAGCCATGCTATCAAAAGTGCAAGGCGACATTGCTAAAAAGAAACCTATCATTTTTTTAGCTTGGGAACCCCATCCAATGAATACTCGCTTTGACATTGCCTATTTAAATGGCGGCGACGAGTATTTTGGACCAGATTTTGGCGGCGCGACAGTTAGTACCAATGTTCGCAAGAATTATACCAATGAATGCCCTAATGTTGGCCAATTATTGAACAATCTAGAATTTTCGCTTGCCATGGAAAACGAAATTATGGGCGACATTTTGGAAAAACACATAAAGCCAGAACTCGCGGCAGCAAGTTGGTTAAAAAACAACCCCAACGTTCTCGACCAATGGCTTGAAGGAGTTACCACATTTGATGGCAAAGAAAGCCTTGCATTGGTAAAAGATGCCATTAGCAAATAAAGCATCCAATAAGTCAAAATTGGTATATTTAAGGTTATTGAGATATTCTTAACATAAAAGCATTATCAGCATGTTTTAATCGCCAATTAACTATTATGTTGGTTATGGTTTTAAAAAACAAAATTTGCGGTATATAAGCCTCGATATAATTTACGTTAAATCCCGTGGATAGTTTATGACATTCACGGGAGATTGCCTATGTGTAGAAATGGAGATACCATTGGACTATTCTAATGCGGAAAAAAACCCAATTTTTGGTTTTTTTGAAATGGTTTTCACATGGCTACAAAATATTTTTGCTATAAAAATACCGATAGGTGATTATTGCGAGTGGCTATTTACTTGGCTTAAAGATAGCTTTAGCTTTCCTCTTGATTATTTTAGCACTAGCCTTGATGCAGTATTGCAATGGACATTGGAATTTTTAATGGCTCCGCCATTGCTGCTCTTATTTATAATGCTTTTTGCGTGGGTAATGGAAAAAACTTGGCGTTATAGAATTTTGCTTTTAACTGGCTTAATAGCCCTTGCAATTATTGATAGTTTTTTTACCCCCCTTTATAATACCATTCTTATTGCTGGCTTTGGCATCACGCTCGTTTTTTACCTTATAACTAGCCGCAATTTATCAAAGCAGCTACCTCGCCTATTATTGGGCGCAGTTGTTCTTGCTCTTACAATTATTACAAGATTGGTCAATATGGATTTTTGGCCACCAGAGGCTACACTTATTTTGATTTTCGCCTTATTGGGTTGGTTTATGCAAGAACGTATTAGCGTGGTTGTTCTCGTTGTTATTGCTTTGCTGTTCATTATTAATCAAGGTTATTGGCAAGATACGATGGAAACACTTTCAATCGTTTTTTGGTCTTGTCTTATTTGCATGTTTATTGGCGTCTCAATCGGCATTTATGCGGCCCACCACCGGCATTTTTATCGGTTTATCCAGCCTATTCTTGATCTGATGCAAACTATACCTTCGTTGGTTTATCTTATACCGGCTTTAATGTTTTTTGGTATCGGCATGGTACCAGGTATGATTGCAACAATTATCTTTGTTCTACCTGCCCCCATCCGTCTTACTGAAATTGGCATTAGAACCACTCCCCATATATTGCTTGAAGCTGGCCGTGCCTTTGGTGCAAGCCCTTGGCAATTATTATGGAAAGTTGAGCTTCCATCAGCTCTTCCGCAAATACGTGCAGCAATGACCCAAACAATTATGTTGGCATTATCCATGGTGGTGATTGCGGCCTTTGTTGGCGGAGGCGGTATTGGCGTTAAAGTTGTACGTGCCCTTAGCACGGCCAATCTATCCCTTGGCTTTGAAGCAGGCCTAATGATTGTAGTTATTGCCGTTCTCCTTGACCGCATGTTCCGCCCCGGCAAAACACGCTGACCATAAAAAAGCGCATTGAAAGGTAAATTTAAATGACCCGCGTTATAATCGACAATGTGTCAGTAGTTTTTGGCAAAAATAGACAGCAAGCTTTGGCTTTAGCCGATGAGGGCGCTAATAGAGGTGAGGTTGAAACAGCAACCAAAGGCATATTAGGCGTTCACAATTGTAACCTTACCATTGAGCAAGGTGAAATTTTGGTTTTAATGGGGCTTTCAGGCTCTGGAAAATCAACACTTTTGCGAACAATAAACGGGCTTATCGCTCCGGCACGCGGCCAAGTCATTATTGAAGATGAGAATAATGCTTATGATGTTGCAAAATTAAAAAAGCGTGAACTACAGTTTTTACGCACCAAGCTTGTATCTATGGTATTTCAACAATTTGCGTTACTACCATGGCGAAGCGTTGCAGAAAATGTAGGACTTGGCTTGGAAATAGCTAAAACTCCAAGACTCACCCGCGCAGAAATTGTAAAAGAACAACTTGCTCTCGTCGGTCTTGAAGAATGGGCCGACCACCCCATTAGTGCCCTTTCAGGCGGAATGCAGCAAAGAGTTGGTCTTGCGCGAGCTTTTTCCACAGGCGCACCGATTCTTTTAATGGACGAGCCATTTTCAGCTCTTGATCCGCTTATTCGCACCCACTTGCAAGACCAGTTAAAAGAAATTCAAAAGCGCTTAAATAAAGCGATTATCTTTGTCAGCCATGACCTAAATGAAGCGATGCGCATTGGCACCCGCATTGCCATTATGCGTGATGCTCGCATTGTCCAATATGGCACTCCACAGGAAATTGTCTTATCACCAATTGATAGTCATGTTGCTGAATTTGTTCAACATATTAACCCACTGACATTTTTAACAGCACGCGATATCATGCTTCCCTTCAACCGTGAAACAGCACGTGTTCGCGTCTCGGCCATGGCTAAAGCGACAACCCCTCTTAGCGAGCTTATCAATGCTTTAGCAAGAAGCCCGGGAGAGATTGGAATCGTTGAAAAAGGTCAAATCATCGGTAGTGTTTCCAACAGGGAAATCCTCACGCATCTTTCTCGGCGTTAATGTATTTTATGACTATACTTAGAAAAAAAACCCATATTTTAAGTTTAAATTTTAGCACCTATTAAATAAGAATGCCTTTTTACGCAAAAAAAATAAAATAGATGTCGGTAATTGATAAACTTCATTTGACAATAATACACGAATTAAATATCAATAAGATTAGTTAATGTTTTTTATCGGGGCAATAGGAATAGCTTATAATAAAGGCTATTTTAAAAAACATTAATTAAAATTGGCTAGCGGTGGGGTGTGCTTTTTAGTACATAAGCCTTTATTATCAATTCACTTGTTTTAGTCATCTGAATTGGGGGCTAGTTATCTTGATGGGATGTCTATGCTTGTGCATAGCCATTCATTGAAACATTCTGCTTGATGGATAACTGAATGACAAACAAACTTGCATTTAAAAATTTGGTTTTGAACACGGATAAGGCTAGCGGCCTTTTGACGGCAATGGCCAATGAAAAACGACTACAAATATTGTGCGAATTATCAGATGCGGAGCTTTCTGTTGGAATGCTTGCCGAAAAAGTGGACTTAAGTCAGTCTGCACTTTCGCAACATCTAGCTAAATTGCGTGCACTCAAACTCGTTACAACACGACGTGATGCACAAACAATTTATTACTCAGTTGCATCACCAATGATAACACCAGTATTAACGACATTGGAAACAATGTTTGCACGCAAACCATCTGTTAAAAATTAATTTTTCAAGCAAAAATATATTTTTTTAGATGACCGTTTATCCGTGTGTAAACGATAACAATATTGCCCAGCATTTTTTTGTTGGGCAATATTATTTGCCTCCACATATACTCATTACAACAATATCTATCCTTTATTTTCCTGAAAGTTAAGACAATTCATAGCCAATATCATTTATGGACCGCAAAAATGCGGTGAGGCTTTAAATGAGCATGGTTATCAGGAACCTTGGGGTGAATAAAACGCTTTTCTAATAATTCACGCATGCCCAATTTTTGCATTAACCCAAGTGAAGGCAAATTGACAGCAGCAGTAAAAGCAATAATCTCATTGACAGCAAGACGTTGAAAGCCATCATTCATGATATGTTGGGCTGCCTCAAAAGCAAAGCCTCGGCGCTGAAATTCAGGCAAAATAGGCCATGATATTTCAATTTTTCCAGCTGGTATTATTGACATTAAGTGCACCTCTTGCAATCCATATAGGTCAATAAGTCTACCAAATGCCTTGTCTTTTAAGGCATAGATCAAAAAACTAGTTTTTCATTATTTTCGCGTATTTGGTAAAATTTTTCAAATGCTTCGTGCTCATCTAACCGCTTTGGGAAAAAAACCATGACATTTGAATCATTATTTAAGCGATAAAAGGCTAAAAAATCAGCATCCTGCTAATTACGAATAATCAAGCGAGCTGTCTCCATTTATCTTATCTTTCTATTATTCTATATCTTTATCGAAATGCAAAATATTGATGAGATTGTTTTTCTACACTCTATATGGTGAAAAAAGCAGCTAATGTTTAACTACTATAAAAGCAGTGTAAGAGCGCATTTTACTACGCTCTATTTTTCAAAAATAATTAACCTTTAAAATCCACTATTCGATAACCTTGAATATATAAAAGTGCAGTTAAGTCGCTATAGTCAATTCGCATGGAAGCAGCTTCTGCAACAACGGGTTTTGCATGTAGTGCTACGCCAGAGCCTGCGGCTTGCAACATAGCAAGATCATTAGCGCCATCACCGACTGCCATTGCTTCAAGCGGGGTAATACTCAAGCGGTTACAGATTTCTAATAATTTATCAAGTTTTGCTTGTTTGCCTAAAATCGGTTCTTGTACAATACCAGTGAGATTTTCACCATCATGCAATAATTGATTAGAATTATGCTCATTAAAGCCGATTTTTTCACCAATGACAGAAGTAAACAACGTAAAACCACCCGATACCAAAGCAGTATAAGCACCATTTGCCCGCATTGTTTGTATGAGTTCGCGACCACCTGCCATGAGGCTAATGCGCTCATTAATAACTTTGTCAATGATTGTAAGCGGTAAACCTTTTAATAAAGCTACACGCTCGCGTAATGCGGGTTCAAAAGCAATCTCACCATTCATTGCACGTTTGGTAATGTCGGAAACATGATCGCGAAGCCCTGCTTCCTCTGCAAGCTCGTCAATACATTCTTGCTCAATCATGGTAGAATCCATATCAGCAAGTAACAATTTCTTGCGGCGCTTTTCTACTTTTTGCACAACTACATCGATTGGCTCCCCATCAAGACTTTCCAGTAAAGTTTGATAGGCTTCCTCTTGCGATATGCCTTGCTTTAATGGCATATCAAGAGCAATATTATCAGCAAGCCAATAAATAGCACTTGCATTAACACTTTGTGAGGCTTTTTCAGCCAATGCAGGTGTTAAAACTGGATCAACCGGATTGGCAATGAGCGTAGCAATAAGAGGTTCACTATTAGGCATGGATCAGAACTCCGCGAACACGCAAAAAAACAATATTATTTTGATAGCCGGTCCGACAGCCAGCGGCAAGTCACAATTAGCAATTGATCTAGCTTTAGCCTATGATGGTGTCATCATTAACACAGATTCCATGCAGATTTATGATGTTTTAAATCTTTTAACCGCACGCCCCTCGCCTCGCGAACTCGCGCAAGCACCTCATCATCTTTATGGACATGTTTCCCCTAAGCTATTTTTTTCTACTGGCCACTGGTTAGAAAATGTTCAACAACTTTTATACGATAATCAAATCGCCAACAAAACGCTCATTTTTGTAGGTGGTACAGGTCTTTATTTTCGCGCGCTAATCGGCGGCGTTGCACAAATGCCAGAAATACCAAATCATATTCGTGAAAAATGGCGTAATGCTTTAATTGAAAAAGGCGCTCCAACTTTACATGAAGTTTTAAGTAGGGAGGACCCAATAACCGCAGAGCGCCTTAATCCAAATGACGGACAACGCATTGCAAGGGCTTTAGAAATCGTTGAGGCGACCCAAAAATCTATAACTTGGTGGCAGGCACAAAAGACACAGCCCTTAATCAATGCTGAAAATGCGATTAAAATTGTCTTGGCACCCGAACGCCAAAGCAATAAAAGCCGCATCAGCCTACGCCTTGATCAGATGGTAAAATTCGGCGCATTGGACGAAGTAGAGGCGCTTTTAGCACTTGACCTTGAGCCCTCAATGCCAGCAATGAAAGCTATTGGCGTGCGTGAGTTTTCTAATTTTTTAAGTGGCAAAGCCCCATTGAATGAAGCGTTAGAGCGGGCAAAAATTGAAACCCACCAATATGCCAAACGACAAATGACATGGTTTCGCAATCAATTTAAAGAGGATTGGCAGCATTTTGAAAGTAGCGACAAAGCATTTATTTCTTTAAAAAATCTGATGGGTAGTTAAAGCGCTAATTATGAATGCAATCAATCTTGGCAGTGAAACAGATACCGCATTAATATTAAAAATCAAACGATATTTGCATGATAAAAATGCTACTCTTGTAAAACATGATTGGGCGCTTGCGGGATCTCAAGCAATTGAGACATGGCTATTTTGTATTGATGATCAAGAGATTAAAATAGAGTTTGAGACTTATGAAGGAATTATGGCTTATGGTACACCCCAAACTTTGAAAGCTTTACTTACCTATTTAGCAAAAGGGTAAAAAAACTTGGTTTTTAACTTAGCTTCGTAAAAAGTCGACATGGTAAGAGTACATATTGAATGTTCACTTTTTAATTATGTCGTTTATCATCAGGCAGAAATATAAACTTATTTTATGCAGAATAGATTTATCCAAATAATAAAATTACATAAAAATAGTTATTGACGAATGGAAATTACGCGAATATGCTATTTTCATGAAAAAGTTTCTTATTATTCTTGTGGTGTGGATGCGCATGGAGCTGGTGGTGTAACCACCCGGCACAAGCCTCCCATGCGCAAAACCAGGCTCCCACAAGGGGGCCTTTTTTATTTTTAATATCAGCAAAAAACGAGTAACAGCAATGATAAACGACCAAAAACCGAAAAAGACAAGAGATGGGCAGGAAATGTCAGGGGCGGAAATCGTAGTTCAGGCGCTTATTGATCAAGGTGTCGAACATATTTTCGGTTATCCGGGCGGTGCTGTACTTCCAATTTATGACGAAATTTTCCAGCAGGAAACATTCCAACATATTTTGGTTCGCCACGAACAAGCAGCAGGACATGCTGCGGAAGGCTATGCTCGCTCAACAGGTAAAGTCGGTGTCATGCTGGTAACATCGGGTCCTGGAGCAACTAACGCCGTCACACCACTACAAGATGCTTTAATGGATTCTATTCCCCTTGTTTGTATTTCAGGACAAGTTCCAACTTCATTAATTGGCACAGACGGTTTTCAAGAAGCCGATACCGTTGGCATTACCCGTCCTTGCACCAAGCATAATTGGTTGGTGAAAAATGTAAATGATCTTGCAAAAACAATCCATGAGGCATTTCACATTGCCCGCACTGGCCGCCCCGGACCTGTGCTTATTGATGTGCCAAAAGATATTCAATTTGCAACAGGTATTTACACAGCACCAAAATCTATGCCGCGCACTAGCTATCAGCCCGTGCTTGATGGCGATGCTACTGCCATTGAATATGCGGTTCAGCTTCTTGCAGAAGCAAAGAGGCCTGTAATCTATTCAGGCGGCGGCGTTGTGAATTCTGGGCCCGATGCGATTCGCCTATTGCGCGAAATGGTGGAATTTGGTGATTTTCCTATCACGTCAACCTTGATGGGGCTTGGCTCTTATCCGGCAACCGGTAAAAATTGGCTTGGCATGCTTGGTATGCATGGCACTTACGAAGCGAATATGACCATGCATGATTGTGATGTTATGGTAGCGATTGGTGCGCGTTTTGATGACCGTATCACCGGCCGGGTTGACGCTTTTGCGCCCAATGCCCGTATTATCCATATTGATATTGATGCGTCATCTATTAATAAAAATATCCGTGTTGATGTACCAATCATTGGTGATGTTGCCCGCGTATTGGAAGATTTGATGCGCCGCTATCGCGCAGTTCAACCAAAACCCGATGCACAATCACGCGCGCAATGGTGGCAAGAAATTAACAAATGGCGCCGCCGCAATTCACTTGCCTATCGCGAAAACCGCGATGTCATCATGCCGCAATATGCGATTGAGCGCCTTTATGAGCTTACCAAGGAACGCACCCCCTATATCACCACTGAAGTTGGTCAACATCAAATGTGGGCGGCGCAATATTTTGGTTTTGACAAGCCAAAGCATTGGATGACTTCAGGTGGCCTTGGCACCATGGGCTATGGTTTTCCTGCGGCAATTGGTGTGCAAATTGCCCATCCTGATGATTTGGTTATGTGTATTGCAGGTGACGCATCTATCCAGATGAACATTCAAGAATTAAGTACCGCTATCCAATATAATGCCGCAGTAAAAGTATTTATTTTGAACAATCATTATATGGGCATGGTGCGCCAATGGCAGCAATTATTGCATGGCAACCGCCTTTCCAACTCCTATACTGAGGCTATGCCAGATTTTGTGAAACTAGCTGAAGCCTATGGCGCAAAGGGCATTGAATGCAGCAAACCAAGCGAACTTGATGATAAAATCATTGAAATGATCGAGACTGATGGTCCAGTTATCTTCAATTGTAATGTGGTTGCGCTTGAAAATTGTTTCCCGATGATACCATCAGGGCGCGCGCATAATGATATGCTCTTGCCAGATGAAGCAACCGATGAAGCTGTAGCCAACGCCATTGATAGCGAAGGACGCGCACTCGTCTAATATTGAAACACAAAAGCCTTGGCGCTGATCAATTTGGCGCCAACACTGTTTTTCAAAACCTATTTATAGCATTTGCTAGAAAGAATAAGACCATGAATACCCAAAGTCTTAAATTCGGTTCAGCTTATTTCATCGAGGCTGATAATGATCCCTTGGAAAAGCACACATTAGCGGTTTTGGTTGATAATGAGCCCGGAGTTCTTGCGCGTGTCATCGGCCTATTTTCCGGTCGTGGTTATAATATTGAGAGCCTTACCGTTTCTGAAACCGAGCAAGAGCAACACCTATCGCGCATCACGGTGGTAACACGCGCAACACCGCATGTTATTGACCAAATTCGCCATCAATTAGAACGCATCGTGCCCGTTCACCGCGTCATCGACCTTGAAGAGCGCGCTAAGGAATTGCGTCAAGATGCACCGATCGAGCGCGAGCTTGCCTTGGTTAAAGTGTCTGGCAAAGGGGTAGACCGCGTTGAGGCGCTGCGGCTTGCCGATGCATTTCATGCTAAAGTGGTTGATGCCACCGTTGACCATTTTATTTTTGAAATTACCGGAAAATCGTCAAAAATCGATCAATTTATTTCGATTATGCGCCCATTGGGTTTAATTGAAATTTGTCGCACGGGTATTGTTGCGATGAATCGCGGCGTGCAAGGCATGTAGTTTTGCTTAATCAGCCTAAGATTGACATAAATATTAAAGGAGTGTTTTTTGATAAGATCAATGAGCACTCTTTTTTTATAGTGGGCGCATTTGATTTTTTAAAAATCAAATAAACAAGACGAACGATGATAAATAATGACATACCTCTCTTTCAGGCTTTCAAATGCAAGGTGTATATAAGTGAGGTTTTCAAATTTTTATAAAGGGAATAAGTGATGCTTGATGATGAAGATAAAAGTGATTTTACTGACCCATATTTTGGAACGTTTAAATATGATGAAAGCCTTGAATGTTTTGAAACTTGTCGAGCAAACGGGAAATATGGTTATGGTTTAAGTATTCCTTCTCGTGGATTTTTGGAAAAATTGCATAGCCTTGCAGGTCCCCAATCCACAAAGATAGAAAAAGCAAAGATTTTTGCCTGTAGCAAATTATTAGAGCTTGCCAATCAATGGGCACATCAGGCAGCAGAATTGGCCAAAGAAGAAGGCGATGAAGCCAATAATATACCCTTAACTATCGATCAAAAATCTTTTGTCGAAACACTCATTATAACCCAGATTTGTATTAATGAACCTGATGAGTTTGATTTTTGGTTCAATTGTAAAAATGAAATGTTCACCGATCATGGCATATTGGTAAACGGTGATATTGAAAATGGCTTTATCGATGCCACTATCGTTTAAAATTTTTATTCGTAAGCAATATTCAAGCCGCGGTCAATGATCCATTGGCCGCTACTTGTGTTGGAAACTTAAATCATCATGATTTTATTTGGTAAATAAGGCAATAAGCCCATCTGAAATAGCCCCTTGCCAAACAATATAATCATGCCCGCCTGCATATTCATGATAAAAATTTTCAATATTTTTTGCCGTTAAAACATGACGCAAATGGCGGTTTGCATCGAGTATGGATGCGGTGCCTCCACTATGTCCCCCTTCAAATAAACCCGCAGATAAAAACACCTTGATATGAGGTTTAGGATTTTTCGAAATTTGGCTCGCTATATATTCATTATCCTTAAGCGGAGCATCCTTTGGATGCCACCAATAAGAACCTGACAGACTTATAACATTGCCAAATAATTGCGGATAACGTAGCGCTGCCGACAGAGCCGCCAATCCACCATAACTTGAGCCTGCCAAAACCGTATGAGATGGCTTTATTGTAAAGCCAGTTTTTTCATGGATAAAAGGTGATAATTCTTTAGCCATAAAGTCGGCAAAATCTGGGTTAGCAGGCAATTCAATTGCTCGCGTTTCCCGATCAGGATTTTCTATAAATACCGCAATGATCGGGCCAATTGCTTTTTGTGCAATCATATTATCTAAAATTTGCGGAAGGTCTACTTTGGTTTGATATTCACGACCATCAAAAACATATAATAATAGTGGCTTACTATTTTGATTGACATTAGGCGATTGGTAAATACTAATAATGCGTTCATTTTTTAAGATATTACTTTTAAAATTATAATTGGTAATTTTCCCTTTTTTTGCACCTTGTTCATGAATAAAGGGTTGGGGTTCGGCACTCGGCAATTCAATGATAGATTCTTGACTATAGGCATCAATCGCATGTGCAGGAAAGTGCCGCAGATTATAAGGATCAGCCTTAGCAGTTGCAATAATCGCCATGCGTTGTTCACGCGCATCACTTTCAATATAAGGAACATCAGCAGCAAGCTGGTAGGTTAGGCGCGTATCGCTTGGCACTTCAAAACTTTTATACCAAAGATCACTTTGGCCAAGGCGCAATAAATCCTCATGATCGCCTGAAGGTGCACCGAATAAGCGAACATTATTTTTGGCACCATAATAAAGAAAGGTCAAAATAAATCTATCGCCTTTCCCTTTTTCAATAAGCGGTGTTCCTTTATGCTTCTGCTGCTGCCAAAATTGCAAAACACTGTCGTTTTCATCGGCAGATTTTGCCAAATTTTTAATTAAAGGACTTAAATAGGTCTCGCTGTCACTTGGTAAAACTGCCTTTGGCTGCGGCGCTAAAAATCGTGCCGTGGCTGAAAAATCTCCCTCATCTAAAATAGATAGTTCAAGCTTAGTTGCCTTATCTAAAATAAAGCGCCGTGATATAGATCCGCTTTGCGCACTGGCAAGTTGGCGCAAAATATTATGATGATCATCAATAATATTAAGCTCAAAGCGGCCTTGTTTGCTTCCAACTTCTAAAATAACGTAATCACCATTTTGAGCTGATAAAGTTAAAATACGACTTTCGCCCTTTTTTAAATATTCATGCAAAAGTAGGTCTTGGCTATGCACTAAAACCGGTAAGGATAAGACCAAAATTGCTGATAACAAAGGTAATGTAATAGCTTTGAACACCATAGCATTTACCATGTCTTTTTAAGGCTGGCGGTAATTGTTCTGCCATCGCCATAAAAACATGCGAAATTATTGGCACATGATGCAACATATTTTTTATTGCCAAGATTTTTGCCATTTATTTGCAAAGACAGTCCTTGTAATTCCGGTTTTATTTCGCCAAAATCGAAGGAAATCATTGCATCAACCAGTAAAGTTGAATCAACCTCAAAGGTGTTTTGATTATCTCCCCAGATTTTACCAATATAGCGCAATCCACCGCCAAGTTTTAAACCCTGCAATTTTGTTTTATTGAAATCATAATTTGCCCATAGGCTTGCTTGATGCTGCGGTATGCGTGATGGTGTTTTGTCAAGCTCGCTTGCTGTAATTGTTTCTTCAATAATTGACTTAACATAGGAATATGAACCAATAAGCGCGAAATTTTGCGTAACCTCACCCCGCGCTGATAATTCAAAACCCTTATTGTGAACTTTACCAATTTGTTGATAAAGAGTTTCAGCTAATTGAGAATTCCATGAGCCTTGAACAATATTTTTTTGGGTTAAATCATAATAAGCAGCTGTCAGGGCTAGTGGTAAGCTATCTGGCACATATTTTATTCCAACCTCAATTTGTCTAGCATCGACAGGATCAAAAGCTGCCTGCCCAGCTTTAGGAGTGGTCAATGATGGTTCAAATGAGGTCGAATAACTAACATAAGGCGAAATACCATTGTCAAAGGCATAAAGTGCGCCCAAACGCCATGTGAAAGCTTTGTCTTTATAGCGATAGTTTTTGTCATTTAAGTAATCATCAATATTGGTATTAGCCCAGTCATAGCGCATACCACCCATGAGATTAAGGCGTCCAAAGGCGCTTTGGTCTTGTAAATAAATTCCTGTTTGGCGTGCTGATAGGTGCTCAAAACTGCTCAAAGGCATATCAATATTATTAAAGTCATAGTCACCATAAATTGGGTCAGTTAATGAGATGGAAGGTACATTGCGATTACGTTGCCAAACGTAACTGCGCTTACGATAGCGGCTATCAATGCCAGCTAAAATTATATGCTCAAAATCACCTGTGTTGAATTTTGCTTGAAGTTGATTATCACCCGCAAATTGCTTCCACTCGTCGCGGCCAGAGGAGGCAACCCTTGATATGAGTGTATTTAATCCTGTTTGCGGATCATTCATTAATGAACCCCAAACCAATAGGTTTTGGTCCATTTTAATTTCATGGTAGCGAATTTTTTGGCGGACAGTAAATATATCATTGAACTCATGTTCAAATTCATAACCTACCCATGCTTGCTGCCTTTTAAAACGTTCAAAACTAGGATCAGATACAAAAAAATTACGCGGCACATAACCATAGCCATTAATCGGCTTTACAGTACCGGCAGCTTCTAAAAAGTTTCGAAAGCCTGCTTTGGGTTCATATTGGTAGCCAGATAAGATTGTTAAGGTCGTTTGGGCATTTGGTTCCCAGCGAAGTGAAGGTGCTATTGCAAAGCCTTTTCTTCGGGCAAATTGCTCTTGTAGATCTGTTGTAAACCCCGTGCCAACTAAGCGATAAGAAAAATGACTATCCTTAGTAACCTTATCGCTAAGGTCAAACGACAATCCATAAGCATCTCGATTGCCAATGGATAATTCCATTTCACGTAAAGGCATATCGGTTGGTTTTTTGGATATAGCATTAACGAGACCACCGGGATTGGTTTGCCCGTATAAAACGGAACTAGGCCCCGAAATTAACTCCACTCTTTCAAGTAAATATGGATTTATTTGCGCATAGGAAGAATCCCCCGATAGTAATAGCCCATCAAGATAAATTGGCACATATGAAAAACCGCGCACAAAAACTTCATCGCGCAGATTAGAGGCGCCACGATATTCGGCAAAAACGCCTGGGGAATATCTTAATGCTTCAGCAACCGATTGCACCGCTTGATCTTGCATTTGTTGATTTGTCACAATGTTGATAGTTTGTGGCGTTTTACTAATCGGCATATCGGTCTTCATGGCCGACGTGCTTTGGCGCGCCACATAGGTTTTAACACCATCATCGCTTTCGCTATTAATAACAATTGTATCAAGTGCTTGATTATTTTCTGAATTTTCTTGTGCTTTTGATATTGCCGCAAAACTACAGCTTATTGCTAGAGCGACCACTAAGGCTGACATATGTCGAAGATTTTTGACGCGATTTATATTCTGTTTCATCTTTTACCCCGATCTATTTCCTGACTTATCAGAAACTTGATCAAACTTGATTGACTTTATCAAGTATAAGCGTAAAGTTTACACCGTCACCCAAATATTATTGTTCGCAGGCGGCAAATAATTATTCAATAACGGCATTGGCTCATGAATTTTGTAAAAAAAGTGCCACAGCATATTTTTGTAGGTAGCCTTAATGGCGTTACATCGTGCAGTTCGGACGAAAATTACCATGAAATTTGGCCGAAATTCATGATAATGGTTTTCTTTACAGGAAGCCAAAAATTTGAAATCGATGGACAATTATTTTGCATTGATGCTGGCAATATTAAAAATAATTCACCAATTACCTTTATGATAAATATTGCACAGTTTAGTCAAATTCGCTTTTTTAATGATAGCCAAATTCCGTTAAAAAAAGTTTTGATCTCTGCGCCTTTACCTTGGGTTGAAACTGTTTTTGACAAAAATGCGCCTGATATGCCTTTGATTACAGATTTTTTACAAGGCCACCTTAATCATTTTTCTTTTGCGCCTAATAATAGAATTATCGCCGCCGCCGAGCAAATTATTACGCCAACCCAATGCGTGAATAGTGAATTGATGAATTTGCGCAATAATACCCTTGGTATGGATATAATTTATGAAGCGTGCACTCATTTTGTTACCAGTAAAAATAGCCAAAATGGTATAAAACCTATCAACAAGCGCGACCAAGACTTGGCAGAAAAAACCCGTGATTTTTTGCTTACACATTTGACCGATTGCTTAACCATGAACGAAATATCAAAGGCTATGGCGGCGAATATATCAAGCCTGCAGCGCTCTTTTAAAGCCCATTATCATGTGACGATTTTTGACTTTATTCGTAAAGAGCGACTGGAAAAAGCCCGAATTCTACTAGAGACCCGCGGCATTGCAGTATCGCAGGCCGCCTATCTTACTGGCTATGATAGCCCGGCAAGTTTTACCACGGCCTTTCGTAAAGAATTTGGCGTAAGCCCTAAATATCACAAATCTTAACTATAAAATAGTTCAGCAATTTTGTGACTTGGAATTGCTATTTTTTTTAAAATAAATTGACTTTTGTTTTGCAGCAAGACAAAAAATTAAATAACTTAATGAGCATAATAGTAAATGAACATCTATCATTTTATTGTTTAGTATTAATTTCAATTGATATTGCGGGAACTCTTATGAATTTTATAAAAAAATTATTTACTAAAAAGGCTTTAACGCAGAAAAATACATTAAAAATCATTGATCAATCTGCACCCAATATTTTCATATTCGATAAAGATATCAAAACAGAAGCGTTAAATATTTTAACATTTCGAGATAATTATCCTCTACTTAAAGAGCAATCCATCATTCGTATGCAGGATTTGCTTAATCAAGCTGAACTGCAAGATTTCAACCGCCAATTGACAATTTTTTGGTTGCTGCATTTGCGCGATAGTTTGGGCATTGATTATAAGCTTTATCAAAGCGATGAAGTCTTTTTACTCTCCAGTCAAAATGAGCGTATCATAAAGCTAACTATGGATTTTTTAAAAAGTGGGCGAGAGCGTGTTTTAAAAGCTTTACCGGGTCTTACAGCAGCCTTTGGCGATCTCCTTTCAATTATGATCAATGAAGGGGAGCAGTATTATAATTATACTGGCAAATATAATAGTGGCAAAGGACAAACAATTTTAAGTGCTGGCGTCTTTATAAAATCGGTGCTACCGCATTTTGTTACCAATGAAACGCAATTAACTTTAGCTGAACCAACCATTATTCACGAAATGACCCATTACCACTTAGCGCACCTTGAATTACCGCTGTGGCTTGATGAAGGGCTTGCGGTTAATGTTGAGCGCGTGATTGCAAAAAACGCGCCACCGGCTGAATATCTTGTTGAACTTTATGAAAAGCATATAGCCTATTGGGACCACCAAACCATTCAAAATTTTTGGTCTGGTGACACCTATAGTCATTCCACTAAAGCAGAACTTGCTTACGATTTGGGGCGCATGCTCGTTTATCATCTTGCAAAGCAAAAACATGCATTTAAACAATTTGTAGAAGACAGCAATCGCTTAGACAGCGGTGCTAAAGCCGCTATGACCCATCTTGACATGACGCTTGGGCAAATTGTTTGCTCATTACTAAACAAGCCCTATAATACGCGCTGGGAACCAAAAGCCTATGATCTGACAATAAGCTATCATTAGCCTTATTTTCATATATTTGTAAAAAAATGCCCCTCACAAAATAAGGGGCATATATTTTTAATTCTTAATTTTAGATTATTTCTTTTCTTCAGCTTCTAGCGCAAAGTTAACATTAATCACTTTACCTAGCCAGGAACCATCACCATCATTTTGCGCACCAATTCCAAATAATAGGCGTTCAATCTTGGCACTTCCTGAAACTTTGGCAATGCCATTATTATTAGTGAAACTAAATGGTACTTCAATTGGCTGGCTCACACCACGAATAGTAATTGTACCTTTGCCAAGGAAATTTTCCCCATTGGCACTAAATTTATCAAGTAAAACACGAATTTCGGGATATTTCGTTGGGTCAAGCCCATCAGGATCCGCAATACTACCCGACACAAAAGAATCTTCATAACTAATTGAACTTGCAACAAGAACGATTTCGGCCTTGGCGTTTTCCAGTTGGTCGGGTGCAAAAGTCACATCAGCATGCCAGTTGCCAACCTTACCTTGTTTTGCTGCGCCGGAAAAATCAAGACTATAGCCAAGTGATGATTTATCCATATTGATAACCCAATTACCAGCATTTGATTGACTGGCAATTGGTGCTGCGCTTGAAGCAGCGCTTTGATTTTCCAATTGATTAATGGTTTGACGTTGTGCAATGATAACGCTAATTAATGCAGGCACAATAACAACCAATAACATAACAGGCCAGCTAAATGCTTTAGCTTTTAAATGCGCAAGACGCTTGGTGGGCAACATACGTGAAAACTCCGCTTGACGGTCAATAAGGGAATGCTTTACTGCACCTGCAACATGTAAAAACAACAAAAAAACAAAGGCGTAGGCAAGCAGCATATGGGCATTTAATGCAAGGTGGGAAAAAGCTTCATTCCGCATAAATGGCAGGTTGGGCCAAGGTAAAGATGGGCTTAAAAATAGGAATGTTGGAATGCGTACTGTGGTTGTAGAAACAACAACCCACCCTAAAAGCGGCACTACAAGCATTAGCCCATAGAAAAAAATACTAACTGCACTTGCTGCCAATGCTTCAATTTTTAACATTGGGCCTTTTTTAGGCGGCTTATTCATCAACCGCCATGCAATACGAGCAAGGGTTAAAAATAATACTAAAAGACCTAGAGTTTTATGCCATTGGAAAACATAAAAGCGTGTACTATCTGAAATGCCGCCAAGACGTACCATTAAGAAACCACCCGCAATATTTAGTAAAATAAGCGCAGCGATAAGCCAATGCAATATCATAGCGCCAGTGCTATAGCCTAAAAGCTTAGTTTGCGAGTGATTTGACATGGTCAAAATATCCTATAGATGCAATTTTAAAAAGCCACAGATTAATTGTGGTTATTAAAATTAGGATATACCCTATTTCAAACGAATAATAAGTGCGTTTTTTGTGAACAATATGTCAACATAGCTTATATTATTTCTAAAAAAACCGAAAATAGTCAGCAATTAAATGTACAATAAAAAGGCTTGTCTTAATAAATGGTGCCATGCCACTGTTATTCACAAGCGGCATTCTTTCATAACGCTTTTTTGTAAAATATTTGAGGTAGACAATAAAAATCTAGCCTTCACTGCGCTCTTTTTCAAATTCATAAACGCGCCGATCGGTGAAGTTTTTACGTTCATCTACAATGGGTTGAATAATATCACGCAATTGCGGCTCACGAATAAGCATGTCATCCAACTCGCCCAATTCATTCATCGCAATTAAGCGCAATACATCATCACGAATTTCGCCAGTTTCACTGCGCGGTAACGTTGTAACTGGCTGCACTGCCTCAACCTTTTGGCCTTTTAAAAGATTGCGGATTTGCTTTTCGTCAAGATTATCAGTTTCGGCAAAGACATAAAGACCAACGCCCTTTGCAGGCAATGAATAGACCGAAATTGCCACGTCTTTAATGTCAGGATTATCAGCTAAAACGGCGCGAATTTCTGGCCCTTGCGATTGCAAGCGATCGCCAGTGCCTTCACCATCAGACCAGTTGAATAGCCCCTTTGTCACAAAATTATAAACTTTTTTACCCGTTGCCAACCAAAGGGCTGAAGGCCATGACCGTTTACGCAAAATGCGCCACTCGGTAGGTGTCATCAAATCTGGTGCAAAGCTGCGCTTTTGCTTGATAAGGTGGCGAAAATCTTCATAGGCCAAATAACGGTAAAACGCACCGCGCCGCTTATGAAAGCTTGCTAATTGAAAATCAATTAAGGATGCATTGCCCTCTGGCGTCATCAACCAGTTTTGCGGTTTGGCTAGATCATTATGGGTGACGCCAATGCGGCGCAAATCGCGTAATATTTTATGGCCAGTTTTATAAAAATGCTTTGTGTCAGGGCGGGCAAGATGCAATGGTGTACCTTCACTCCAAGAACGGTAAAGCCCATGCTTATCGACTGCAATAAGCTGCGGTACACCAGTAAGACCGCGTATATTATGCAATGCCTTAATTTCACGCTTTGCTAAAATCCATGCCAAAGGTCGTGACCACCATGGCGAAGCGGTAACAATACGGCGTACAATGCGTGTTTCAGGATCACCGGTAAAATAGCCAACCCGTGTTTCGGAAAAAACATCGCGCTTTAAAACAGCAGTCACATTGAAATCATTTAGCGAACTTGCATTTTTAAGCGGATTAATTGGACGGGTACTATCTTCAAAATCTTCCATAACTACTCAACAAACAACCAAATGATTCATCATATTGCGGCACTTTTTCGCTGCCACCATTTTGTAAAACAGGACATAATGATGCCTTATAATGCAAACAATGAAAATAATATAGACCAATAAAGTTTTTATAATCATAAATTCATTAAAACAAAGCTAGATATTTATTGTATAATTGGATTTATTTTTTAAAATAGCCAAAGCTACAAGACGTAAAGCCGATGATAAGTTGATATTGGTTGGCCGTTGATCATCAATTATGCGCACCATTTGGGCAAAGGGTATCTGTCTTAACCGTGCCTCACTCTTCAAAATATCTAAAAATGGATTTTCCAATGAAAAGCTGGTTGAATGGCCAGCTAAGTTTATCGATATTTTACGTAAAGTTGCATCTTGCCAATTGATAAATTCATCAAAATTTGCATCAATTGGGTTATGGCTAGCAGATTGGGCTGCCCTCTTATTATCTGGCAACATAAGCAGTTTTCACGTAATCTACGCCTCACATAAAAATTCAATTCTTACTATCATCATGGTGCAGGCGATTATTCTCCAAGAATTGATCTACCTTTTCATGACGGCGCTTATGAAAATTCTTTTCAATTTTAGTTCGCCCATGAATTTGGCGGTTTTCATCTGCTAATTGTTCTTTATTTTTACGCTCTTTTTGTTTTTTGAAAAGACGTAAATTAACAATATCACCCATAACCAATTGTCCAACTGCGATAAAACTCAATTAAACTCTATATGACCACAAAACTAATTATTTCTTACGGAAAGAATCAAGCGAAACAACATCGGCTGAAGCTTTTTCCTTACTTTCACTGGCAATATTATTTTCAGCTTTTTCTAATGTTTCAGTCGCAGGCTTTTCAGGTGCTTTAATAGTGATAACCGGAACAGTTACGCCATCTTCTGTTTCAATCATCACCTCCTCTTCATCATTATCAAGACTAGAGATAACCAATTCAGGAAGATCAAATGAGGCTTCAAATGCAGCCGCAGGATCATAAAAGCCCTGCACAGCAATAAAAGGAATTTTTATATATTCTGGCACATCGCCGAAAGATAAAGTGACGCTAAACTCTTTATCATCGACCTTTAAATCCCAAAATTGATTTTGCAAAACAATTGTCATCTGTTCGGGATAACGCTCTTTCAAGCGCTTGGAAATTTCAACGCCGGGCATATTGGTTAAAAAGGTAATGAAAAAATGGTGTTCACCTGGCAAACCAGATTTTGCCACTTCGGTCAGTACACTGCGGATAACATTGCGTAATGCATCCTGCACAAGCACTTCATAATGGATACGATCTGTTGCCATTTGCGACTCTTCTTTCAAAACTTTTCCTGCCTAGTATATAGACAGAACATTGCATAATTAAAAATTTTTTTAAAGCGACAAATTATCTTAACGCACGTTTTTGTTAGCCGAAGAAAATCAAACTTTCAACTAAAAAGTACCGATTAAAATTTAGAGGTTAACTAACTTATAGCTCTTTTTAAGGGCTATTTATAGCAAATAATAAGGATAAATTTGCAACCATCATTAAAATGAAGATTTTTAAATCATCTATAAATAGGTTTACTTACCATCAGCATGTTTAAAGTCATTGACAATACATTTTAGACATTATCTCGCAAAAAGCAATTATATCAAATCAAGCATATTGATGGATAAACAATATCTAATATTAAAAATGAAGAATTTGAAAGTGAAGGCTTCTGTTGCCAGGTGCCTCCGAACCCCGCTTATACCTGCGACGGCATAAGACTTAATTTGAAGCTATCGCACTGCATTAAGCAGCGAGACGTGCCTCCGCGTAATTGTCATTTGCAACTACTACTTTAGCCCGATAACGGTGGTACAATGCCGAGTGAAAGATCAATCTTTACGCCCTTGTCGATCCTATTTCGCCCCCATCATAAAGCGGACAACAACTAAAATGCTAATTGTCCGATTTATGGTGGAGGCGCCGGGTACCGCCCCCGGGTCCAATAGGTTTATTACAAAGCCCATTTATCACCATAGCCCCTTATAGAGGCAATCTCTATATAAGAGAAAATTTAGGCAAAGAAAAGACCAAAGACAAAATTATTTTGAAGTCCTTAAATTTAGGTCTAAACTAGCGTAAATATTGGGTAAAAGATGCTAAATCATCGCGTATTTGCGTTAAAGCAAAACCAAGCAAATTCTCACCACGCCAAAATTTAGGGTTATCGACATTTTCATCACTTTCTTGAAGCCCTATACCCCAAACCTTATCATAAGGACTTGCCTCCACCAAAATACGACTGCTTGTTGAAAGGATAAAATCTAATAAGGGCTTATTTTGCAAAAATTTATAATAATTGCCATTGCTCACAATCGAATATTTGAACCTATCCCAAACACTCTCATCAAATCCACGGACGCCACGCCCCAAAGCCTTAATTGATTTTGGATCTTTGTTCGCCATAATCAATAGTCGCATGTCTTCATCGCCAAATAGCCGCGCTTTTGCCGCCATCATATATTGCTCCATGCAGCAAAATTTTTCACCACTAATGGTAAATTCGTCAATCCACCATTGGCTAAAACAAGACTTGGTTATAAGTGCATTGGCGGCTGGGCGATGTCCCCAAAAGAATAAGAACTTTTGTTTTTTAGCACTTTGACCAATTGTTTTAACAGTCAAATGAGATTTTCGAAATTTTTGCCAATTAAAGACCCTATAGTCATTATGAATAAGATAATCCTCATCATGATTTGGGTCCCCTTGTTGATAAATATTACGCAAGGGCAAAGGCGGATAAAAACGCTTTTCATAAGCTTGCCGCTGATCTATTGGCAAGGAATTTAACCAGCCAATAAACTCAACTAATTCTGCTTTGCTGCTCTCTTGCTCAAAAGCCATGCCTTTTTTGAGTAGCCATGGCGGTTGATTTACAAATGGCGACATAATTATTCCAATCTTTTCTTCAACCCACCAAATTTTAAAAGACAAATTTATAATAATTTATATGCGATACAACTAGTTTTTTTAAGCTGATAGCTATTCTGATGGTAGCAGAATCGTATGAGAATATATAAAGTTTTGCAATCTTATAAATTAGAGTAAATGATTTCATGCAGACTTATCTTGATCTTCTTTCCCATGTCATCGATACTGGCACGGATAAATCCGACCGCACCGGAACGGGTACACGCTCAGTCTTTGGCTATCAAATGCGTTTTGATTTGAATCAGGGCTTTCCTCTTCTTACAACCAAAAAGCTGCATTTAAGATCAATAATTTATGAGCTTTTATGGTTTTTAAAAGGCGACACTAATATTGCGTGGCTTAAAGAAAACCGCGTTTCTATTTGGGATGAATGGGCTGATGAAAATGGTGATCTTGGTCCAGTTTACGGCTACCAATGGCGTTCATGGCCAGCACCCGATGGCCGCCATATAGACCAGATTAGCAATCTTATCCATATGATCAAGACCAATCCAGATTCTCGCCGGTTAATTGTTTCGGCTTGGAACCCTGCCCTAGTTGACGAAATGGCTTTGCCGCCTTGCCATTGCTTATTTCAATTTTATGTAGCAAATGGCCGTCTTTCTTGCCAGCTTTACCAACGCTCGGCCGATATTTTTCTTGGCGTTCCCTTTAATATTGCGTCCTATGCATTGCTTACCATGATGATCGCCCAGGTGACGGGGCTTCAACTGGGTGAATTTATCCATAGTTTTGGTGATGCCCATCTTTATTCCAACCATTTTGACCAAGCCAAAGAGCAATTAAGCCGCACGCCAACCGCTTTGCCGAAAATGAATATTAATAAAAATATCCATGATCTATTTGCTTTCCAATTTGAGGATTTCACGTTGGAAGATTATATTGCCCAACCAACAATCAAGGCGCCAATTGCAGTTTAAAAAGGTCATTAAATCATGGATATTAGTATTATTGTAGCAGTTGCGCAAAATGGTGTCATTGGTTTTGATAATGATATGCCATGGCGGCTATCAACTGATTTAAAGCGTTTTAAAACCCACACCCTTGGTAAACCGATCATTATGGGGCGCAAAACTTGGGACTCGATTGGCCGGCCCTTACCGGGGCGGGAAAATATTGTTATTAGCCGTGATGCCAAGTTTAAAGCAAGTGGAGCAACTAGCGTCACCAATTTTGATGACGCTAAAACTATTGCAATTAAAGCGGCAAAAGCTAGTGATATTAATGAAATTTTTGTCATTGGCGGCGGGGAGATTTTTAAAATTGCTATGCCTTTTGTCACCCGCATTTATTTGACTGAAATATTAAGCACTATTGATGGCGACACGTTTTTTGAACTTCCAGATTTAACCAATTGGCAAACTATTGAAACATTTGATGTTGCAGCAGGCGAAAAAGACAGCCACCCTACCCGCTTTACCATTTTTGAGCGATAGCTAAGCTTTTAAAACTGCTTTGATTGAGCATGAACAAAATGGCGGATTGCGGTTGTTAAAAACACTGTAAACCCGCTAGCAATTGCTTCATAACGAGCAATAAAATCAGGATGATTTTCATAACTATCGGCCAGTGCAAGATAGGCATCACAAGGCGCTTCACAACGCCATTGTTTTAAGACCCACGCCCAATGCTGAGAAATTAACTTTTGAACATTTGCGGCATCAGGCTTTTGTTTATTTTTAAAACTATTTGCAAGCGCAGTTTCAATAAACTGCAATTCTTGCATTGTTTCTTGATTAAAAATCTCGCCGTTGTTATTTTCTGGCATAGAATTTTTTATAATTTTGCTAGCCTCTTTTCCGTAGTATTCAATCAATTGGCTTTCATATTCAGCTTGTTTGTCAGGTTCAATATAACCAGAATATAAATCTATTATTTTCAAATCTTTATCTCCTTCTAGTGCTTCAAGCGTTGCGTGAACGGATTGAAGCATTTTTTGAAAAGATGCTATTTTTTCAACCAGTAACTTCTTTTGCCCTTGCAATAGTTCAACTTGGTTATTTCCATCCAAAAGCTGTTTAATGGTTGCAAGGCTGAGATCCATTTGGCGATAAATTATAATTTGTTGCAAACGCACTAATTCATATTGGGAATAGAACCGATAACCATTAGCTCCCACATGGCAAGGCTTTAACAAGCCAAAGGCATCATAATAATGTAATGTCCGTACCGACACCCCCGATAATTGCCCAATTTTTTTAACACTATAAAGCGCACAATCCCTTTTTACTTTTTTCATAAAAAGCCCCTAGATAAATAATAAAGCTAACCAAACCGATTTGGATTATATCTTGGCATAAGCTTGCTTTAATCGCTGTTTTTCACTGCATAAGCTTTTGTAAATGATTACGTAAGGTGAGAGTCAAGCATAAAAAAACACCCTTTCATAAAATGAAAAGGTGTTTTTAAATCTATTTTTAAGCTAGAATTTTATTCTAACTATTAGCGAACAAAATTGTCTACAAGTAGATCTTTAACTTCTTTTACGCGTCCTTTTAAAACGGCTTTTACACCATAAAGCGCCATGTTTTTTACTTCACTAACGGTAACTTCTGGCGGCATAACCAATTCATAGCCACTAGTTAAAACGTCAAGAAGCGCAGGCCCATCATAGGCTAAAAATTCTTTTATGGCATTTTCAAGTTGCTCTGGCTTTTCAACTCGCCAAGCACCAAAACCAATAACTTCTGCCATTTTAGCAAAATCTGGATTTTTTAAATCCGTATATTCATTAACCAGCGATTCAGCCTTTTGCTCAAGTTCAACAAAGTTAAGGGAAGCATTATTGAGCACAACAATTTTGACATTGATCTTTTCTTGCACCGCCGTCAATAATTCACCCATAAGCATTGAAAGACCACCATCACCAGAAATGGAAATGACTTGGCGATCGGGATAGGCTTTTTTAATGCCTAGTGCCTGTGGCATAGCATTTGCCATTGAACCATGTAAAAGGCTGGATAAAGTGCGCCGTTTACCATTGGTTTTAAAATGACGAAGAACCCAAACCATAGCAGTTCCGCAATCTGCTACAGCTACCGCATCATCATCAGCATGTTCGCTAATAAGGGAAACAAGACGCTGAGGATGGATAATTGACTTTGCTTCTTGAACCTCTTTTTCCTGTTCTTTTTTATGCTCCTCATTTATTTTCAAACAATGGTCAAGGAAATTAACGTCGGATTTTTCTGCAACGATTGGCAATAATGCTTCAACGCTGGCTTTAATATCGCCTACCAAACCAAGCTCGACAGGATGACGATGACCAAGACGAGATGCATCTTCATCAATCTGGATTAATGTTGCTTTATTGGGGTAAAACTGGCTAAAAGCAAAATCTGTACCAAGCAATAAGAGCGTGTCACATTCTTCCATCATGGTAAAGCAAGGCTTGCCACCTAGCATCCCTGTCATACCAATATCATAGGGATTATCATATTCGATGAAATCCTTAGCACGGGTTGAATGGCCGATTGGACTTTTTAATTTTTTGGCAAGCGCAATCACTTCATCATGGGCGCCCTTTACACCTGCGCCAACAAAAATACCAACCTTTTTACCCTTGGCCAAAAGGCTTGCAACTTCAGAAAGTTCGCTATCACTTGGCCGAATAACTGGATGGGTACGATAGGTTTTAAATTGCGTTTCATTTTTAATAAAAGCCTCAGATATATCCGATGGTAAAATGATAACCGCCACACCTTTTTTAGCAATAGCCGCTTGGCAGGCTTGCGCAGTGATACGCTGGGCATCTTCTGGATTTAATACCTGCTCACAAAATACCGAGCAATGAGAATAAAGCGCACGAAAATCCACTTCTTGTGGATAGGCTGTACCTAAAGTTCCACTTGCCAATTGGCTGGCAATCAATACCATTGGTGCGCGATTGCGATTTGCTTCAAAAATACCGTTAATAAAATGCAATGAACCTGGCCCGCAAGAACCAGCGCAAGCAGCAATTTCACCAGTAAGATAAGCATCAGCACCAGCGGCAAAAGCTCCAGCTTCCTCATGGCGCATATGCACCCAGCTTATTTGGCTTTTAGAAATCGCGGTTGTCACATAGTTTAGGGTATCGCCAACAATACCATAGCACCGCCGCACGCCTGCATCTTCCAGTGTTTTTACAACGATATCTGCAACTCTCTTGGACATAATGCAATCTCCTTAATTAGAGCGTTTTCCGAAAAGTGTGAAGCGGTTTTCGGACAAAAAACGCGATGTAAACAATGCATTAGAGCGCCGATCTGATCCAATCAGATCGAAATGCGCTCTAAATGGTGATATGCTCCACAAGCATATCGTGGCCATAGAGTGCTACAAATTTAAAAAAAGGAAACAGTAAAAATAGATTATCACGTCACTGTGAAAACCTTGCAACAAAAATGCAATATTTCAAGCAATGTTAGAATGAAAATGTTTCTAAAATCAGAAACTAATAATTTTGTTTTATTTACGGCAAATATTTGCCAATACTATGCTTGCCATTTTGCGATAAAATCTTCAATAACCATATTTTGCATATCAGGAATTGCTTCATAAAGCTTTTCCAATGGCCAATCCCACCATTGAAGTGCAAGTAAAGCTTCAACTACGGGCTTTGAAAAACGCATTTTTATGCTTTTTGCCGGCACTCCAACCACAATTTCATAATCCCCCACATCTTTGGTTACAACAGCATTGGCACCAATCACCGCACCATGACCAATTTTGATATCTGGCATAATTACCGCGCCATGACCAATCCACACATCATTGCCAATTGACACTCTTTTATTTTGTCGCCGTGCACGAAATTCACTATCGAGCGCTAAAAAACGAAAATATTCATTGGGGCGATAGCTAAATTTGTGGGTACTTAATCGCTCCATCGGATGTTCAAGGGCATTAATCCGCACATTGGCTGCAATTGAACAAAATTTGCCAATATCAGCATAGATTGCTTCACCATTGCGTTCAAAATAGCTAAAAGCACCAAGATTTACATCGGTGAGCTGCGCACGCTCGCCAATTTCACTATAGGGACCAAGTTTTGTGCCTTTTAGCCGCGCGGTGGAGTGAATGCGCGGAGCCTTATCTTGAAACCGCAAATCAGTAGTTTCAGCCCCTATATCTTTTCCGATATCTTTCATAGTGCGACTTTTTATCTTTTAAAATTGGTTGAATAGCAATCAATGCATGCTTATAGTTACGTTAATTTACTCTAACAGGCAAACAGAGCCTTTTCATCCATAAATTGATGACGTTTTTTAAATTGATTTGTTAAAAAGCAAATTACAGTATTAAAATCAAGCATCGGTTTGCCGCAATTATAACTAGGTTATTCAATGAAAGCACTAACCAAATTTGCCATAATTACCGCCCTATTTTTTGTGGCAATATTTGCGTGGGCGCATTTTACCAAACCCAAACCCTTTGGTGATGATTTTAGCCTTACCGATTCCAATGGCAAGAGCGTTACGCAAGATGATATTCGTGCGCAACCATCAGCCGTATTTTTTGGCTATACGATGTGCCCCGATGTTTGCCCAACAACACTTTTGGATATTACCGAATGGTTAGAGGCTTTGGGCCCTGATGCGGATAAAATTAAAGTTTGGTTCTTTACCGTTGACCCAGAGCGTGATACGCCACAAGTTATGCATGATTATATTTCCAATTTTTCTGATCGTATTATTGGCATATCTGGCGATCCGCAAAAGGTACATGCAGCCATAAAGAGTTTTAATATTGTGGCTGAAAAAGTACCTGGCAATGATGGTGATTATACTTATGACCACACTGCTGCGGTTATCTTGCTTAGAAAAGGTGGGCGCGTTCGCACCACTATTCCTTACCAACAAGATAAGGAAGTTGCTGTAGAATGGTTAAAAGAATTGGCAAAAAGCGCAGGAAACTAATATTTTGTCACAGATACGCCTATTTATAACCCATACAAAATCCGATGCCGAGGCAATCTATGCCAAGCTTGAGCCAGCTTTTGAAGAAGATGGCTTACCAGTTTCTATTGCAGAAATTAATGAAGATGAAGAAATTTTCGAGGTTTCGCTTTATTGTGAAGATGATGACCTTGAGGATATGCGCACGCGCTTTGCCAATATTTTAAATATTGATAAAAATAGCATCACGGTTGAAATTTTACCTGAAATTGATTGGGTTCAACACAGCCTTGAAGGGTTAAAACCTGTACGTGCCGGCCGTTTTTTTGTGCATGGTAGCCATGACAGAGAAAAAATTGCCGCTAATGATATTTCCATTGAAATTGATGCCGGTCAAGCATTTGGTACCGGTCATCACGGCACAACTGCCGGTTGCCTTGAAATGATTGGCATGGTGATGCGCAACGAGCATCCACTAAACATTCTTGACCTTGGTACAGGCAGCGGCGTGTTAGCCATTGGCATGGCTAAGCTTTACCCGGTAAAGATTGTCGCCAGTGATATTGACCCGATTGCGACCAAGGTTGCTAAGGAAAATATTAAATTAAATGGCGTTGCATCGCGCATTGATGCGGTAACAGCAGCAGGTTTCCACCATCGTGAATTATTGATGCGTGCACCATTTGACTTGATTGTTGCCAATATTCTTGCTCGGCCGTTAATGATGCTAGCGCCGCGAATGTCACGGGCATTAAAACCCAATGGCTCCATCATATTATCGGGTATTTTAGATAGCCAACGAGACCGTGTTCTTGCAGCTTATCGTGCACAGGGACTGTATCACCAATCAACATTTCACCGTAATGGTTGGGTAACACTACATTTAAAACGATAAATCAAATAATAATTAATCCAAGCGATAAAGCCAAATCTTGCAAGGTGTAAAATGTTTCAGACCTTTGATGTTGCAACCAATCCTGACAATGGCAAGCCAAGACTGGCACTATTGCGCAAAGAAATGAGCCGCTTAGGGCTTGATGGCTTTATCATACCCCGCGCCGATGAGCATCAAGGTGAATATGTACCGCCACATGCGCAACGCCTTGCTTGGCTAACCGGTTTTACCGGATCGGCCGGAAGCGCGCTTGTCTTGCAAGATAAGGCCTATATTTTTACTGATGGGCGTTATAGTTTACAGGTTCGCCAACAAACCGATAATAATGTTTTTGACTATGAAGATTTAATATCAAATCCACCATCAAAGTGGTTGAGTGAGCATGGCAAAGGTCTAACAATTGGCTTTGACCCTTGGCTCACCACTATTGCTGGTGCGCGTCAGCTGCGTGAAGCTATGGCAAAGGCTGATGGCAATTTGCATAGTTTAGATTATAATCTTGTTGATGTCATTTGGGATGACCAGCCAGAGCCACCACTTGGCCGCGTGACCATTCAACCGCTTTCCATGGCTGGTAAAGAAGCAGATATTAAACTTGTAGAAATGCAGGAAGATATTAAGCAGAAAAATTGCACCGCCACTATTTTAACCGATCCATCATCAATTGCATGGCTGTTTAATATTCGCGGAACAGATGTATCAAATACGCCATTACCATTATCTTTTGCTTTTATATCAGCATCTAGTAAGCCCTATCTATTTATTGATCCAAGAAAACTTGGGGTTGAAGAAAAAGCCTATCTAGACCCGCTATGCCATATTGTGGCTCCAAGCCATATGATTGATAAATTGAAGGAAATTATTGCCGGCAATCAAATAATATTGCTTGATGCCAATTTATGTGCTGAAAAAATCCGCACACTTATTGAAGATGCTGGTGCAAAAATTGTTGAAGGGCAAGATCCGGCAAAATTACCAAGGGCAATTAAAAACGCAGTAGAACTAGAAGGCGCAAGACGGGCGCATTTGCGTGACGGTGTTGCCTTGGTTAGATTTTTCTCATGGCTAAGTCGGCAAAGTGCAGGTACTCAAGATGAAATTTCCGCCGCTATTAAGCTTGAAGAATTTCGCGCAAAAACCGCAATTGAGCACCATTCTAAGCTTGAAGATTTATCTTTTGACACAATTTCGGGCGTGGGGAGTGATGGCGCTATTATCCATTACCGTGTTAACACCAAAACCAACCGCAAATTAGAACCGCATGAATTATACCTCGTTGATTCAGGCGCGCAATATCGCGATGGCACCACGGATGTTACCAGAACCGTTGCCATTTGTGCTAAAGGCGGCAAGCCAGATGCCGAACAAATTCGCTGTTTTACACTGGTGTTAAAAGGCATGATTAATATGTCATTGGCACGTTTTCCTGCCCATTCACGCGGTGTTGATCTTGATATTTTGGCACGTAGCGCCTTATGGAAAGCCGGCCTTGATTATAAGCATGGTACAGGGCATGGTGTTGGCTCTTTCCTATCAGTTCATGAAGGGCCGCAAAGCTTATCACGCGCTAGCACACAAGAATTAATGGCAGGCATGATTATTTCCAATGAACCCGGTTATTACCGCGAGGGAGCCTTTGGCATACGCATTGAAAACTTGCTTATTGTGCAAGATGCAGAACCAATTGATGGCGGCGAAATTGACATGCATAGTTTTGAAACCTTGACCCTATGTCCAATTGATCAAAGCTTGATTGATAACACTATGCTTACTTTAGAAGAACGCCAATGGCTCAACGCCTATCATGCAAAGGTTTATGAAAAGCTTTCACCATTTGTAAGCGGTGACGATTTAGCCTTTTTAACCAGTGCCACAGCGGAATTATCATAACAGAGTTTTTATTTTGGTGCAGCGGCGCGGTTAAGCCGGTCATTAATTGCCTCACCGAGACTCGTCAACGGTATTGGTGCAACCGCAATGGAACTTGCGCCAACAAGATCAAGGCGCTGCATATAATCAAATAAATGCACTGCCGCTTCTTTTAAATCTCCACTTTCGCTCAAATTTAAAATGGCTTTTGCATTTGCCTGTCCCTTAATTGCTGCGTCACCAAAGTGTAAAAACGCTTCCCCGTCCATGACTTCATCAATATTTAAACGCATGGTTGCATTGGGCGCATAATGAGACTTCATCATACCCGGTGCCTCAATGGCTGCACCGTGATCCAATTGTTTCAATGGCCGCTTGATGCTCGCTTCAATCGCTTCACGCTCTAAACCACCGGGGCGCAGTAAATAAACATCATCACCATCAACTTTGATAATGGTGGATTCAACCCCTACTTCACATGGACCTGCATCAACAATTAATGGCAGACGACCTTGAAAATCATTTTCAACCGCGATGGCACTTGTTGGGCTAATTCGACCAGAACGGTTAGCACTTGGCGCAACAATAGGACGATCAAGAGCTTGCACAATATCTGCAAAAATTCCTTTGGGGTTACGCAAAGCAAGGGTTGGCAAGCCAGCAGTTGCCAAAGGATGAATATTGTTGGTTTCTAACAGAGGTAGAACGAGTGTCAAAGGCCCCGGCCAAAACTCTTCCATAAGCTTAGCTGATATATCGTCAATTTCAACATAACGTGCTGCCATATCAATGGAGGCAACATGAGCAATTAAAGGATTAAAATGGGGACGACCTTTGGTAGCAAAAATTTCTGCCACAGCCTCTCCATTAGTTGCATCTGCCGCCAAACCATAAACTGTTTCTGTAGGTAGAGCCGCCAACTTGCCCTCACGCAAATGCGCAACGACTTGACTTATAATAGTGGGCGATGCTGAAACAATCATGATATTTTAAACTTTTATAATAAAAAGATGAACGATAATAATATTTTACTTAAGTTTTATTTTTAGTTTTTTTAGATTTATAGCACAAGAACAAGAAAATTTAAAAGCCTGCTATTTAATATCCATATTTTTTATCGGCGCAAAACTATAGCGATGCAATTTTTTAACTGGCCCATGACTTTCAATAGCTTGCCGATGGGTAACTGTTGCATAACCGGCATGTTTTTCAAACCCATAATGGGGATGTTGACTGGCTGCTAAAATCATCATTTTATCACGCATTTCCTTGGCAATGATCGAGGCGGCAGCAATGGACACTGAGCGTTGATCGCCTTTTACCCAAGAATCGGCAGCACAGGGCAAGCCATCAGGTATATCGCGGCCATCAATTAAAATATAATCGGGCTGCACTGCAAGGCCTTGGCATGCACGGCGCATGGCTTCAAGCGAGGCTTTACGTATATCACTAAGATCAATGGATAAAGCACTCACGCTGCAAATACTAACGCTAAAAGCGCTATCCAAAATTTGTTGATACAATTTTTCGCGCTGCTTATGCGACAATTTTTTAGAGTCATTGAGACCAATAGGGATATTATCAGGGTTTAAAATAACCGCAGCAGCAACCACTGGTCCGGCTAAAGGTCCACGTCCTGCTTCATCAGTACCCGCAACAAATTTTGCCCCATGACGCATTAAACGCTGCTCGCCAGAAAAATCTGGTTGTTTAGGGATATCAAATAAAAGCGGTATAGAATTAGATTTTTTTGCCATAAAGCCTTGTGACATTACCGGCAAATTTGTGCAAGCATTTTGAGAATATTTGCAGCATTGCCCCAATATTTATGATTACAAGATTATTTACGAGTATATGGTTTTAAATCTCTTTATCGTATCAACTTAAAAAACTCTACTCAACACCACATTCTTGGCGCTTTTTTCTCGTTAAACTTTTAACTACAATATCATAGGGACGCGCGATATAGATTTTTAATTCATCATCAGTTAGTTCTGAATTTTTATGTACGGCTGGCCAGGTGCTTGATGTATAAGGGGCACGTTTTATACCATCTTGCTCAAGCATCATAAGATAGCTTGAAGGCGCTACCTTAAAAACCAAACAATCAACCCATAAACCACCTTTAACTCCAAGCGCAGCAAAAAATTTACCACCAATCTTGGCTACCCTTGCATGCCATTGGTCGTGCAAGGTGACGGATTTTAACGAAGTTACAAATTCATCAAAGTCTTTAACATCATAAAGAGACAAGAGCATAATTCCAATTCAAAATAATTAAGGCAATTTAAACAACACTCAATGACCATGTTAACATACTAACCTAACAATAGCCGATGAGTTATTTTACGATAATTTTTGCTTAAATAGTTTATCGTATAATATCAAAGCCCCTTATGTTTTAAAACAAAGATAATTGTATGGGTGATTTTATCGGCGGCTCGAAATTTTCAAATGAAAGAGGAATACGACGCTTGCCAATTTCTAACCTTTGACATGCCATAGCAAAGCGACGGGCAACCAATTCAGCAAAGGGGCCTGTACCGCGCATCCGACTTTGCCAATCAGCATCATAATCCTTGCCGCCGCGCATAGATCGTAAAATTGAAATAATTTTACGATAGTGATTGGGATATTCGCGCAAAAGCCAATCTTTAAATAAAGGGGCAACCTCATAAGGCAAACGCAGCATGACAAAATCTGCGTCATGAACACCAGCTTCTTTTGCAACCTCTAATATATTTTCAATCTCATGATCATTTAAACCCGGAATAACCGGCGCAACCAAAGTGGAAACTGGTATATTAGCTTGATGTAATAACCTTATTGTTTCAAGCCGGCGCTTTGGCGTTGCAGCTCTTGGCTCCATTGCCCGTGAAAGCCTACTATCCAATGTGGTAAGTGAAATACAAACCCGTACTAACCGTTTTTGCGCCATTTCGCTTAAAATATCAACATCACGTAAAATCAAAGCTGATTTTGTCACAATACTTACCGGATGATTGGCCTTATTTAAAATGGTTAAGATTTCGCGCATAATAGCCCATTTTTTTTCAATCGGCTGATAGGGATCAGTATTGGTACCAATGGCAATGATTTTCGGTTTATAGCCAGCTTTTGATAATTCCTTTTCTAGTAATTTTGCTGCATCAGGTTTTGCAAAAAGCTGTGTTTCAAAATCCACCCCTGCCGACAAGCCCATATAAGAGTGGCTAGGACGGGCAAAACAATAAATACAACCATGCTCACAACCACGATAAGGATTGATAGAGCGGTCAAACCCAAGATCAGGCGAATTGTTGCTTGTAATAATATTGCGGGCTTTTTCAATTTGAACAATTGTTTTAAGCGGTGCTATTTCTTCATCATTTTGCCAGCCATCATCAAAGGAACAAACTGATTTATCTTCAAAGCGCCCTGCAGGATTAAGCCCTGCTCCACGCCCTTTTATACGCTTTGCTTGAAGCCGCATATTGCTATCTTCAATAATATCGTTAGCGTGCGCTTGGCGACCATCGCCAAAAGCTGCCTTATCAGCCTTGGCAAGATTATCAGCAAGATTATGATTAATCCGAATTTTTAACATTGCACCACTGCCAAAAACTTGCTGAAATGCCATAAAGCAAATGAGCAACCATACTTGATTGAAATAGCTTAAAAAATAAATGGCATTTACTTACCTATAGGCATAGCTAAACATCCATTCCCTGACAGAAACACAATATCAAAGATTAAAGAACATATCAAGAACATTATTGCAAAAATTATTTTCATTATTTAATTTGAGTATTTTTATCATGTTTTATTTGTCATTGTGAAATATTGCCACTATACCAATGCTGACAACAATATTTTGGGTAGGTGCAAAATGGCAAATATGGACACAAAAGCCAGTTCTAAAAATGCAAGTGAAACCGCAAAAATGTCGGGGCACAAAATCATACGTAATAGCATGACAATTACTGAGATTACAAAACCGTTTGCTTCAGTGATACGTGTAAGCGGCATTGTCAAAAATCCAAACCTAAATCAATGGTTACAGGCAAATAATGCTGTCCGAATTGAAATGGATGCCATTGGTAGTGCAAAGCCAATTACCCGTGTTTACACCATTCGTGACTATTATGCCGCAACCAATATTGCAGAAATCGATTTTGTAGTTCATCACGGCCAAAGCTTGGCTATGGACTGGTTGAGTAAGCAAAAAATTGGTGACACGATTTATCTTATGGGGCCAAAGCAGCATTATATGCCTGATTATAAAAATGGTTATGATAATATGTTTTTTGCCGACGACACGGCAATTCCTGCGCTATTTTCGATTTTTAAAAATTGGCCACAAGGTGTAAAAGCCACAGCCTATATTGATTGCGCCCATCAATCCGCAATAGACGAATTACCGAAGATCGCAGGGGTAGATTATAAAACCTTTATTCGTCAAGATGATTGTGCCGCCGGCACTTCTGGTTTTTTAGTCAAAGAAGCTCTTTCCATCAATCCAACCACCAAAGCCAATCTTTGGATCGCCTGCGAGCGTGAAGAAGCGCGACAAATACGCGACCACTTTTTAAGTGGTGGGCAAGTGGCGAAAGCCGACATAAAAGCGATTGGCTATTGGAAGCGCGGTATGACATCAAGCATTGTTGATGAAAAGCGCATGGCCCATTACATAGACCTTACTGCTCAAGGTAAAGGTATCGAACAATTTGATGAGTTCGATGTAAAAATATAAGAGACAAATACAATTTTTTGCAGCTATAATAGCGGTAAAATCAAGCAAAATAGAACAAAAATGTTTAGGAAAAGTCATGACCCAAGAAAATGATACAGCACCGCATATTGAGCGTGTACGTCACGAAACCAAACGCCGCATATTAAAAGTTGAAAAAATTGAAGATGTAACTCCCTTGATGCGCCGGGTATTCGTTGGTGGGGATGATCTTACTGGCTTTGTTTCAGCAGCTCCCGATGATCATATCAAGCTTTTTTTTGGCGAGAATGAACTAACCCAGCAAAGCCGCGAATATACACCACGTTTTTATGACGAACAGGCCAACCTATTAGCGATTGATTTTGTGTTACATGATGCAGGACCAGCAAGCACTTTTGCATTAAATGCAAAACAAGGTGATGAACTTGTCATTGGCGGTCCACGCGGTTCAGCCGTTATTGGCGGCAATATTAATGCTTGGCTATTAATCGGCGATGAAACGGCTTTGCCAGCCATTGGCAGACGGGTTGAGGAAGCCGCTGAAGGCACGGACATCACCGTTATTGCAACGGTTGCCAATGAACAGGAAGTGCAAAAATTTAACACTAAAGCCAATGTAACCTATCATTGGGTTTACCGCTCGGTTGAACTTGCTGATGAACCCAAATTTCTACTTGAAAAGGTTAAAGAACTAAGCTTGCAAGAGCGGACATTTATCTGGATTGCCGCAGAAGGAAAGGTAACCCGCCACTTACGTATGTTCTTTAATACCGAACGTCATGTGCCACTTAACTGGATTAAGGCTGCAGGTTATTGGGTAAAAGGCTTTGCCAATTCTAAAGAAAAATTCGATTAAGCCACTTTAAATGCAAAAACAAAGCTGAAAATTGATTAGACATGTAAAAAGGGCAGGAAAAGAAAATCTCTTCCTGCCCTTTTATTATACAATTTTTTGTATCTTAGCGCACGATAACTTTAGCGCCTGTACGCACACGGGCAAAAAGGTCAATCACATCTGGATTTGCCATGCGGATGCAGCCAGCAGACACCGATTTACCAATGCTTGATGGTTGGGTTGTACCGTGGATGCGATAATAGGTATCAACATTATTTTGGTAAAGATAAAGCGCGCGCGCTCCGAGTGGATTACTTGGACCACCATCAACACCATTTTCAAACTTCTTATAGCGTTCTGGTGCACGCGCAATCATATCCTTGGTTGGAATCCAACGCGGCCATTTACGTTTTACTTTAAGATCTGCTTCGCCTTGAAAACCAAGACCAGCTGCACCAACACTCACACCATAGCGAATAGCTTTGCCATTGCCAGCAATGAAATAAAGATAGTGATTGGCTGGCTCAACGATAATTGTGCCAGGCGCTTCGCGTGATGGATAAGCAACAACCGTACGCTGGAATTTTTCAGGGATAACACCGTTAGGAATTGGTTTAATTTTAAATGGTTCATCTCTATCAGGGCCATAACGCTCATCAAGCGACTTATTTCCTTCAATAAAACTTTGTGGCTTGATGGTTGTTTTAGTCGTTGGCTGTCCGTCAACTGTCGTTGTACCAGTTGTCGTACATGCCCCCAAGCCAATTGCTAATACACCTAAAAAGAGAGTGCGAAAAATCGTCGACCTGATTGGCCGTAAACCAATGCTATTATGCATTTTTTGTTCCTTGATTATAAAGTCAATTCATACGCAAAACATTTATTCGTAAATGTGCATAAAGCAGCTTTAACAAAAGATAAAGCTCAAAAAGTCATATTTATCACTATTTGTAACAAATATTAATAAAACTCTAAAAATTAGATATATTCTAATATCGTAATTTACTGATTTTTGATGAAATTAACCTTTTTGGATAGGAAAAATATCAATCACAACATAAACAATCTTGGGTTAAGCATTCAATGGTGAAATATAAAAAAGATAATTTCAATGTGACTAATATTAAAAAAAATTATCTTAGATCTATATCTGCTCTAATAAAAACTATTACGCAAAATCGACTGCTTTGCTGACGTTTTTTTACAAAATAATAAAAGACTTTTCGATAGTGCTTTAAAAGATGCAGATTGATAACGACTTTCTAAAAAATACAAAAAAAAATCAAAAAAAATTTTTGAGTCTTTTCAGAAACATGAGTCATAAAAACCGCCTTTGGCAAGCTTTGCCAAGCTAAGGGGACTTGTTTTTACAGCGCCAGTCTGATTCTTATGTTAACCATAATTACATATTTGATTCGTATCATGAATCTTTTGGTAATTGATGATTCAAAACTGTAATTTTTACTGTGCATAATCTGTAGGGGATTTAAGGTGAACAACAAACATGTTGCTGTGCTTATGGGTGGTTTTTCATCTGAGAGACCAGTTAGCCTGTCATCAGGCAATGCTTGTGCCGATGCACTTGAAGCCCTTGGTTTTCAAGTGACACGCCTTGATGTTGATACCAATGTTGCAGATCACCTTGCACAACTTCGCCCTGATGTTGCGTTTAATGCGCTTCATGGTCCTTTTGGTGAAGATGGTACAATTCAAGGTATTTTAGAGTTTTTGAGCATTCCTTATACCCATTCTGGCGTACTTGCATCAGCTCTTGCTATGGATAAAGCGCGGGCTAAAATAATTGCTAGCGCGGCAGGCGTTAAGGTTGCCCCGTCTCGGGTAATGGATCGCCATGATATTGGTACTATTCATCCTATTACCCCTCCTTATGTGGTTAAGCCCGTTAAAGAAGGTTCGAGCTTTGGTGTTGTCATCGTTTTGGAGGGACAAAATACACCACCCGCATCACTTAGCGCCCTAGAATGGCCTTATGGTGATGAAGTGATTGTCGAGCAATATATTCCAGGTCGTGAATTTACCTGCGGCGTTTTAGGCGATCGCATACTTGATGTGTGCGAAATTGTTCCTAATGCCAGCTATAAATTCTATGATTATGATGCAAAATATGCACAAGGCGGATCAATTCACGTTTGTCCTGCTGAAATTTCACCAAATATTTACCAAAATATACAAAGAATGGCACTACTAGCCCATCAGGCAATTGGTTGTCGTGGGGTCAGTCGTTCCGATTTTCGTTTTGATGAAAAAACAGATGATCTCATCTGGCTTGAAGTCAATACCCAACCTGGTATGACGCCAACCTCCCTAGTCCCTGATATGGCTAAAGTTTCCGGTCTAACATTTGGTGATCTAGTAAAATGGATCGTGGAGGATGCATCGTGCATGCGCTAAACAGCAATTTCAAGCAGAACTTGAGAACAATACTCAAAAACCGCGTGATTAAATTTTCACGGCGGATAAAAGGTATTGTCTTACGGTTTACGTCTGGACATATTGCTATACCGCGTCATAGCGGCTCTTTTGCTGTATTGGCCTTATTAAGCTCCACAATATTTTATGGCACTTATGCAGGAAACCATAGTGATGATGCAGTAAAGCTTGCGACATCATCCCTCGGCTTTGCCGTAGAAAAGGTTGACGTAAAAGGTAACTATTTTACATCAGAGATTGATGTGCTTGGCGCAATCGGCCTTGATGGCGATACATCTATTATCGGCTATGATGTCGATAAGGTGCGCGATGAGTTAAAAGCTTTACCATGGGTAAAAGCTGTCACTGTACAAAAAATTTATCCTGATCGTCTCAATATTATGCTAAGCGAACATCAACCAATGGCGCTGTGGCAGCATAATGGTGAAGTTGATATTGTTGATAAGGATGGCAATGTCATTATTCCTTATCGCGCTGGATTTAGCCGCCACTTACCCTTGATTGTTGGTACTGGCGCCGAAAATACGGCTCAAGATTTTCTTAATGCGATGGATGAATTTCCAAACATCAAAGAGCGCGTTCGCGCTTATATTCGTATCGGTGACCGCCGCTGGGACATTGTTTTAGATAATGGCGTAAGGGTTAAATTACCAGAAGAAAATTTTGGCAAACGTCTCACCCAAATTCTTGAAATGGATCAAAAGGACGGACTTTTGTCACGTGATATTTTAAGTGTTGATTTACGCCTTGATGACCGTGTCACGGTTGCGCTAACTGATGAGGCATTAAAACGACGCACCGAAACTGTAAAAGAACTAGAAAAGCGTGAAAAAGCACGCAAAGCGGGGCGAGCATGAATTTTATAGCCCACTTAAATGGTTCTTCATCACGTAAAACCCGGCTTTTGACGGTGCTAGATGTTGGCTCAAGTAAAATTGTTTGCATTATTGCTCGTTTACGCCCATTGGAACAAACAGAATATCTCCATGGTCGCACCCATAGTATGGAAGTGCTTGGTTTTGGTATTCAGCGTTCGCAGGGTGTAAAGGCCGGCATTATAGTCGATATGTCCAAAGCTGAAGCAGCCATTCGTTTAGCTGTTGACAGCGCTGAACGTATGGCCGGCCTCATTGTTGATTCAGTGATTGTCAACTTTTCTGCAGGCAAGCTTAAAAGTACACAAGTTAATTCAAAAATTGATATTAGCGGTGATAAGGTTGATATGCGCGATGTGCGCCGTGCACTTTCTGAATGTTCGAAATCAGCATTTGATCTTGATCGTTATATTATGCATTCATTACCTGGCAATTTTAGCCTTGATGGTGAAGGCGGCATTTCTGATCCGCGCGATATGATGGGGCGTGAACTTGGTGCAGAAATGCACATAGTAACGGCCGAAAGTGCGCCGTTGCGTAATTTAGAGCATTGTATCAATCGCGCGCATTTAAGTGTCGAGACAGTTGTCGCAACACCTTATGCAAGCGGCCTTTCTGTTCTTGTTGGTGATGAACCGCGCCTTGGTACCGCCTGTATTGATATCGGTGCGGGCACTACAACTATTTCGATATTTGCTGAGGGTCGTTTTGTCTTTACCGATATGCTGCCGATTGGCGCCAATCATATTACACTCGACATTGCTCGCGGCTTCACCATTCCGCTAGATGAAGCCGAACGCATCAAAGTGATGCATGGCTCAGCTCTTTCGGTTAGTGCCGATGATCGGCATATGATTTCCATGCCACCAATGCGCGATAGTAATGGGCAAGATTCAGGGCTTGCAGGTCAATATCCACGTGCCTTACTTGCACGTATTATTCGCGCTCGCGTGGAAGAAATTCTTGAAATGACAAGAGATAAGCTTACACAATCTGGCTTTGGTAGTTTGGTTGGAAAGCGCATAATTCTAACTGGTGGTGGTTCGCAACTACCTGGTATTGCCGAAGTTGGTCGTCATATTCTTAAGGGTCAATTACGCATAGGCAGACCGCTTGGTATTTCTGGATTGCCAGATATGGCAAGGGGCGCGGCGTTCTCCTCGGCTGTAGGATTATTAATCTATCCGCAAATTAGCGGAATGGAAGAATATAAAGTGCAGGGATCATCAAGCAATGCAAGTGCCAATAGCGGACATTTTTTCCGCGTTAGTCATTGGTTGCGCGGAGGACTTCGCAAAGGTTCTTAAAAAAATTAGCTTGTAAGCTTGTCTTTTAACTTAAGCTTACCGGTTTTAGATCATGGGATGTGAAATTTGGTTTTGGAATGCCTTTTTCATATCTAGAAATAGTCAGTTTACCGCATTGGGCTTGCGGTTTAAGGTGAGAAGGAATAAAATATGTCTATTACTTTACAAAGACCAGAAATAGTCGAGTTAAAGCCAAAAATTACGGTTTTTGGTGTTGGTGGTGGCGGCGGTAACGCCGTTAACAATATGATCAATGCTGGTCTTGAAGGCGTTGAATTTGTTGTGGCCAATACCGATGCTCAGGCACTTGCAATGTCACGTGCTGAAAAAGTTGTTCAACTGGGTGCTTCAGTCACTGAAGGTCTTGGTGCGGGTGCGCGCCCTGAAGTTGGACAGTCAGCAGCGGAAGAATCTCTTGATGAAATTCTAGATCACCTTAATTCTTCTCATATGGTATTTGTTACTGCCGGTATGGGTGGTGGTACGGGTACGGGCGCGGCTCCAATTATTGCACGCGCCGCCCGTGAAAAAGGTCTTTTGACGGTTGGTGTGGTAACCAAGCCTTTTTCTTTTGAAGGCCAACGCCGCATGAAGACAGCGGAAGCTGGTATTGAAGAATTACAAAAAAGCGTTGATACGCTTATCGTTATTCCAAACCAAAATCTTTTCCGCATTGCGAATGAAAAAACAACCTTTGCTGATGCCTTCGCTATGGCAGATCAGGTTCTTTATTCAGGTGTAGCTTCGATTACTGATTTGATGATCCGCAAGGGTCTTATCAATCTAGACTTTGCCGATGTGCGCTCTGTCATGCATGATATGGGCAAAGCAATGATGGGCACTGGCGAAGCATCAGGTGAAGGACGTGCATTAAAAGCTGCTGAGGCTGCAATTGCTAATCCATTGCTTGATGAAACATCAATGCGCGGTGCACGTGGCCTACTTGTTTCTGTTTCAGGTGGTAGCGATCTTACCTTGTTTGAAGTTGATGAAGCTGTTAACCGCATTAAGGAAGAAGTGGATGCTGACGCCAACATCATCTTTGGTGCTATTAATGATGAAGCACTTGAAGGCATCATCCGCGTTTCTGTTGTTGCAACCGGCATTGACCGCGCTGCACTTGAAGCTGGCTTGACAATTGAAAACTCTACTTCGGTACATGCTGTAAAAAAGCTTGAAGCGGCAGCTCCGGTCTCGACTCGACCAGTGCAGCCGCAGCCAGAATCCTTTATTGAAGTCATTGAGGCATTAGAAGAAGAAATGGCAGCGCCTATGGAAGAGCCATTTCGTCCACAAAGCCAAATTTTTGCAAGCGCGCAGCCAGCCGCACCAAATCGTGTAGTTGGTCAGCCTAATCTTGCAAAACAACCTGCTCGCACATCAGCTCCTTTGCAACCTATGGGCCAAACAGCAGCAACGCCGCCAAGTGTTGATACTGTTGCACCAAACCGCAGTGTAGCTCCAACTAGCCAAAATTTTAGCCAATCATTAAACCCGCAGCAGGGCAACATGCAGGCACAACAGGCTAATGGTCAACAGCGTGCAGTTGCGCAACAACAGCGCGCACCACAACAATCAATGCAGCAGGCTCAACAACAGCCTATGCAACAGGCCCAACAACAAGCATCGTCGCGCATTCCTGAAATTGAAGCATTTCCGCCATCTTTGCGCATTAATGCTGATCAAAAAAGTAAAGGTAGCAGCGAAAGCAATACACCTCGCAGTTTGTGGCAGCGTTTAAAACAGGGTTTTATTCATCGCGATGACGAGGAGCCAAGCGCACGTCTCGAACCTGCGGTAGCTCCAAAGCAAAGTGCTCCACAGCGTTCTAGCGGTCAAAATGCTCAACCAAATCAAATGGGACAACGGCCAAACATGGGTGACAATCGTCAGGCTCCTAATCAGGATCAGGCAATTTATACACCGCGCCGCCCAAATGAAGCGCAAATGCGTCCACAACAACAACGCGCTGAAGCGCCAAGCGAAGATGAACAGTTGGAAATTCCTGCATTCCTGCGTCGTCAGGCTAACTAATGGCATATGTCGGCCTTTAAAACTCTTTTGAAAGCCGACATATATCATAAAACGCATACAACTGATCTTTTGATCCTTACGAGAAAATGCGGATTGATAAACTCACATGCTTTTGTCTTTCGCAAGGTTTGCGAATAAAAAAGCAGCCAGCCCAAATTCCTTCTCATTAACCCACTGGTTTTCCAGTGGGTTTTTTTATGCTTTTAAAAAGCAATTTTGTATTTACTTAATGATATACGATTTTAAAGGAAACGATCAACCCGATATCAAACAAATAAAAAGCCCGTAAAGGATAAAACTCTACGGGCTTTAAATTAATGATAATCGATTTTAAGATATTCAATTATACATATGACAACTGAACATTCTCTTGCACATAGACGGTTTCATTATACGAATTATGGAATTCGTTATAAACTAAACCTGTTTGGGCATCGGTGTACTTATCTGTAGCTTTTGTCCAAAGATTATCAAAAGCAACAGTGTCATTGGCATCACCATTGATAAATAGTTTATCATTATCATAGCCATTAAAATCCAATGATGAATGGATGTTTAACTGGTTAGCGCTACCGCCAGTAAGATTGATTTTATTAATAGCAGTTTCGTCAGCTGAAGTGAAAATGCTATTTAATTCAAAAACACTACCCCATTTATCGAGATTAAGACTCATATCTATGTGAGAATCCGAATTTTGATCATTGTGATTGTTAATTAGGTTTGTAAGCCATGAAATCTGGTTCAAACTATATTTATTATTGATATTAACATCAATATTTTCAAGACTTGCCCAGCCAAAACTTGGGCTTGATACAAAATTACTTACCCAATTTTGATATCGCCCTGCAAAATCCCAACTATAATCAGCTTTTAAGGAAAGTGTATCATAACCTTCACCACCATCAAGTACGAGGCTATTTGGGAAAATGTAACCGTAAATTTCGATAAAATCGTTTCCGGCACCACCGTAAATATAGTTATTCGCGTTGGGACCTGAGGTTAGGTTACCATTGATTGATAAACGATCATCACCGTCACCGAGATCAATAATGTTATCCGCATATTGTGCATTCATAAAACCAACACGAACAGTATCATTGCCAGCGCCAGTATTAATCATGTTGGTGCCTTTATCGGCATTAATTCCCCAGTTAATATTAATAACGTCGTTGCCATCACCAGTTTGAATAAGGTTTTTTGAGAAACTAACAAGGTCACGATCAATATTAATTGTTGTTGTACCTTCGGTTACGATGGAATTATAACCACTATAATGTGACCACATATTGCCAATATGGATGTTATGAACACCTTCACCAAGTTCAATACTGTTTTCAGAATCACTCCACATGGCATTTTTGATCCATATGTTAGTGTCGCCTGATACTGTACTTAGTCTGTTGGTGGTGCTATAATAAGCGATGTAGTTACTGCCAATGACAATGTCATGCTTACCAATACCCAAATCGATTGTATTAACGCCATACCAATCTCGGGCGAAAATGTCGTTTTGGAAATTTAGGTATTTGTCACCATCGCCTAAAGAAATGCTATTTGTACCATATTTGAATGCATGCATTGCCCAAATATTCAAATAATCTGTACCCGCACCTGTTGTTATGGTGTTCAAGCCTGAATCAGCTGATCGAACATATCCCAAATTTAAAGTACGTTTATCAGTGCTTACGCCGTCAAACACGATTTCATTTTTACTATATGCCCCAGCACAGGAATCAACCCCGCCCATGATGCTGAGTACCTTATTGCCATTACCACCCTTAATAGTGTTTTGGCCGTATCCCCACATACTTTGACCGATCCAGACAGTATCGTTACCGTGACCAAGTTCAATTGTATTCTGTGAGCGCCAACCCGCTTTAACTTCACCTTTAATATTTACATAATCATCGTTATTAGTACCAAATATATAATTCGTACCAGAATTAACCACCATTGACGGTTTTGTTATACTTACGCCTCTTGCCATTTAAACACCCCATAAAGATAAAATTTAACATTAAATAAAACTATACAAATGACGTTTATATTAAATATTTTTTAAATTTCAATTTATTTTTTAAAAACCCCAATATTTAATTTAATATAGTTTATTTTAAATTAGTTATATTAAATATATTCAATAAATAAAACTTTAAGCGCCACATATAAACTAAGGGTTGCTATCATTAGCACAAAAAATATTTTCTCAAAAAAGTTCTTTTAATGCAAAATTAATGCGAATAATTCTAAAAAATCGAACCGCTTATCTCTTAACCAAAAGCACAAATTGCCCGATACTAAGGAAAATATCAAAATACTGATTTTTATTAAATAAGTTCAGAAAACTTAATTAGCAAAGAAATCGGTTACATTTGAGGGGTTTTATGATGAGCATTGACGCACAAAAACTTGCAACCTTCCCAGCATTTTTTAAAGTTGCAGGGCAAAAGATTGTCATTATCGGCAATGGCGCTGAAGCTTATGCGAAACTGCGCCTCCTACGTGAAACTTCAGCTGCATTGGTATTAATTGCTGATGCGCCCGAAGATGATCTTTTAGATTTTATCAAGCAATATAGCCTTGAAGACAATCATTTCGTCTGGCTTGCAGAAAAATTCACCTCTGAGCATCTCTATGGTGCTGTGCTAATTTTTGCCGCTAATGGCGATGTGGGGCAAGATAAGATTATTGCAGATTATGCACATCAATTAAAAATTGCCGTCAATGTGGTGGATCGTCCAGATATGTGCGATTTTTTTACCCCTGCCCTTGTCAATCGTGCACCAATATTGGTGGCGATTGGTTCAGAAGGCGCAAGCCCAGTGCTTGCACAAATGATCCGTGCTCAGATAGAGGCTTTATTAAACCCACAAATTGGCAAAGTAGCGGCCCTTGCAGCAAAACTTAGGACACTTGTTGATAATTCCATTGCCAAAGGTTTGACACGGCGTAATTTTTGGTTTCGCTTTTTTAATGGAAAAATTGTTGAGGAATTGCAACGTAATAATCCAGCCGCTGCCGAACGCGAGGCATTTGATCTTATCCACGCCTTCAAAGCAAATAAAGGGCGTTTATATTTATTAAATGCACAAAATCTTGACGCTGACCAGATTACGCTGCACAGTCAGCGCGTATTATTAATGGCCGATGGTATCATTTATGATCATAGCATTGATGAAGATCTGCTAACCATAGGCCGGCGCGATGCACAGCGGTTTGTCGCTTCTAAAAACACCTTTGACGACCTAGAGTGCACAAAGCTTCTTATCAACTTAATTGAAAGCGGCAAGCAGATTGTGCGCCTTTATGGTGATAGAGCACAAATGCTGAGGGATATAGCTTTACTGGAAATTAACCAGCAAGATTTTGCTGTTTTACCATCGCTTTCGGATACGGCATTTCAACATAATTACGCAAATATTAGCAACCAATATGCACCAAAAGCTGCATAGCAAGCGCGATATAGGCATTATTGTTTTAAAGGGTGGAGTAAAATGGCAGCGAAAATTTTGACAGCCAATAAATTAGGTGATGGGCGTGTTGTTTGGTACAGCAAGAATGGGCAATGGAGCGAGGACGCCAATAATGCTTTGCTAGCTGTTACGCCCGAAGAGACAAGCATTCTGGAAGATGCGCAAAAATTGGGGCTTGCCACCAACATCGTTATTGATGCTAATTTGATCGATGTCGATGAAAAAGATGCCCACCTGCGCCCAATCCGGCTGCGTGAGCGTATTCGGCAAAATGGTCCAACTATTGCTTATGGCGCAGCACCGCTTAACCCATAGGATTTTCAATTCTGCCTTAAAATTCAAGCTTTATCGCAATTTAAATATCCAATTCTAAATTGCCAAGAGGATAAATCCATGTATCGTTATGATGAATTTGACCGCGCTTTTGTCAAAACTCGTGTTAGCGAATTTTCAGATCAGGTGCAACGCCGCTTAAACGGGGAAATCACCGAAGAGCAATTTAGGCCGTTGCGGTTGATGAATGGTGTTTACTTGCAATTACATGCCTATATGCTGCGTGTTGCTATTCCCTATGGTACATTATCACCTCGCCAATTGCGTAAATTAGCATCAATTGCCCGCCGCTATGACAAGGGCTATGGTCATTTTACCACAAGGCAGAATATCCAATTCAATTGGCCAAAACTATCAGATATTCCGCTTATTCTTGCGGAATTGGCAGAAGTTGAAATGCATGCCATTCAAACATCTGGCAACTGCATTAGAAATGTGACATCAGATCATTTTGCTGGTGCTGCAGGTGATGAAGTTGCCGATCCGCGACCTTATGCAGAAATTTTACGGCAATGGTCATCATTGCACCCAGAATTTAGCTATTTGCCGCGTAAATTTAAATTTGCTGTTGTTGGTGCACAAACTGACCGCGCGGCTATTCAAGTTCATGATATTGGACTTTGGCTTAAACGCAATGACAAGGGGCACCTTGGTTTTGCCTTTTATGTTGGTGGCGGCCAAGGCCGCACACCGATGGTTGCCAAACTTATCAAAGATTTTGTACCTGAAGAAGATTTGCTAACCTATGCGACAGCAGCAATTCGCGTTTATAATTTACATGGGCGACGCGATAATAAATATAAAGCCCGCATTAAAATCCTTGTTCATGAAATGGGCGTTGAACAATATGCCAAGGAAGTGGAAGCAGAATTTGAACAGATTAAAAATAGTGAATTGAAGTTGCCGCAAAGCGATATTGATGCGATTAACAGCTATTTTGCCGCACCAGACCTTGCGCCACGTCCTGAGGGACATGATCTTCTTAAAAAATTACGCCAATTGGATAATGCTTTTGATATTTGGGTAAAAAACAACGTCACCGCCCATAAGAATGAAGATTATGGCATTGTTAGCATTTCCTTAAAGCCCGTTGGCGGCATACCGGGCGATGCCACTGCCGAAGATATGGAATTGGTTGCCGATCTCGCCGAGCTTTATTCTGACAAAGAACTGCGTGTTACTTATCGGCAAAACTTAGTCTTGCCCCATGTCGCCTTAGCAGATTTGCGGGCTGTATATGAAGCACTTCACCGCCGCAATCTTGCCAATGCCAATATTGGCCTTGTAACCGATATGATTGCTTGCCCGGGGCTTGATTATTGCGCCCTTGCCAATGCCCGTTCCATACCGGTTGCGCAAGCTATTTCCACTCGTCTTGGTGATAATGCACGCCAACAAAATATTGGCGAATTAAGCCTAAATATTTCGGGTTGCATCAATGCATGCGGTCATCACCATATTGGGCATATTGGTATTTTAGGCGTTGAGAAAAAGGGCGAAGAACTCTATCAGCTTACCCTTGGTGGTTGCGATGGCAACCATACATCGCTTGGCGATATAACGGGCCGTGGCTTTGAGCCCGACCGAATTGTCGATGCTGTTGAGACGGTGGTTAATACCTATCTTGATTTGCGTGAAAATAAGGATGAACGTTTTATCGACACCTATCGCCGTCTTGGCATGGAGCCGTTTAAACAAGCCCTTTATCCACCAGTTGAAAAGGCTGCTTAATATGGAGCAAGATAATGTTAATTTATGGGATCGTGCCGGCTTTCGTGAAGATCCTTTTATTCGCGCTGAAACGCTGGACGAAGCTGGCAACCACCGCGCAATTTTGCCGCTTAGCTACTGGCTGCAATTTAGAGAAGAAAATGGTGATGCAAGTGCATTGAAAGGAACGGGTGTTTTTGTTGCGGCAAGCGATGATATTGATGCCCTAACACCATTTTTTGAAGATATTGCCGTTATTGCTCTTGATTTGCCAGCCTACACAGATGGGCGCGCTTATTCCAAGGCAGCACGCTTAAAAAATCGCGGTTTTAAAGGCGAGATAAGAGCAGTCGGCGATGTGCTTATTGACCAAGTATCCAATCTCTTACGCTCTGGCTTTGATAGCCTTGAAATCACCCATGCTTTAACAAAAGAGCGATTGGAAAAAGATGAACTGATCGAATATCCAGGTTTTTACCAACCCTCAAGCGGCGTTGAGCGATTAGAAACGCAAACATTGGGAGCAGGAACACGCCGCCTTTGGCGCAACATTTAAAAAGATTATACCTACCATTAAAACCACAAAAAAGCGAAAACGCCTAAAAAATAACTTTAACGGGCTTGGCGTTCGATGTTTAAAAGAAATTAAACTTGCATTGAATGAAATAGATGAATAAAATATTAGCCGTATAAACGAGCTATAACTACTGATTTTGAGGGTTTTTAATAATGGCGAACCTCCCCTTTATAGCAACAAGAAAAGAAGGTGGACCACTCATATCAATACGACAAGAAGTGAAAACGGATATAGAGATCATTCGGCAAATAACCCAAGAAGCATTTAAAAATAATCAACATAGCAACGGCACCGAAGGCGCGATTATTGATGCGCTACGCACCGCAAACCAGCTTACACTTTCTCTTGTTGCTTTAAGTGGTGATGAAATAGTCGGGCATATCGCATTTTCACCCATAAGAATTGATGGTCATAATTTAGGTTGGTATGGACTTGGTCCAGTCGCGGTTGAACCATCAAGACATGGCCAAGGCATAGGCACAGCCTTGATCAATGAGGGGCTAGCTCGGCTTAAAGCCATGGGTGGCAAGGGATGCGTAGTTGCAGGTGATCCACATTATTATCAACGTTTTGGCTTTCAACAATGTAAAACCTTAAGATATGAAGGGCTGCCTGCAGAATATTTTATGCAATTAACGCTTAATGGTGATACGCCGACAGGCCGCGTTGACTATCATGATAGCTTTAACGCTTCTTAAAATACAGCAATTAGTATAACCCATAAACTATGCAGAAAACCGATATGGATTTTCTGCATAATAGACAAAAATTATACTGCCCAATCTTCAAGACCTGTAAAACTTACAGTTAACCAGCGGTCAGGACCAGCATCGCCAATAGCCTCGCTAATTTCTTCACGGATTGCATCAAGCTTGGCAATTGTATCAATTCGCCAATCTTGTGGCACAATAATATGAATTTCAATCATCGTTGAACGACCCACCTTAGCAACATAGGTTTGGGCGCTAATAAAGTTATGGCGTAAAACAATTTCGTCTACACTATTTGTAATATGAGCATCAAGGCTGCGCGGGGTAATTAAGAAAACTTCCTTTAAGGCTTTGAGAACCACGCGCAACGGCATTGGCGCCATTGCCAAACAAATAAGCGCAAGGATTACAGGATCAATATAAGGAATAAGCCAGATATAGCTTGTTTCGTTAATCGCAAAAGCAAACAAAAAAGCAATTAAGATTGCAAGGCTCAAGCAGCCAGAAATAATCCAACCTTTAATATCCATTGCGATAAATTCTGACTGTATTTCTTTGTTGCGTTGCGCTTCATAAAAAGCAAGGCCAAAACAAACAATCACCGCGATTAAAGCATAAAGAATTGCATAATCGAAAGACGGCACCTGCCCACCATTCCAAATGGAATTAATAGCTTCAAACAAACCATATAATACCGCAATCGACAAAGATATACCGTTGATCGCCAATACCATTGGCTCTAAATGCCAAAAACCAAATTGAAAACGCTCTGCTAATTGGTGACTTCGCTTACTAAGGCGTAAACTATCTAAATGGATTAAGCGTACCACAAGCAAAGCAGCTAGGCTAAAAAAACAATCAACACTTGAATAGACGCCATCAAAAATAATAGATGAGGAATTGGTAATAATTCCCATAATAACGCCAAAAAGCGCAACGGCCAAAGTCACAAAAACTGAAAGCTTAAGAAGCTTTTGCTCAGCTAGTTGATTTAAGGAGGATTGCTCTAAAGGGTCGATATTATCGTTTTGCGGCACATATGGCTCGTTAGTTGACATTTTAACTTTTCACCTAGGATTGATAATAAATAAGTTAACAATACTAGCGCATTTTTACAAAACTGTGAAGCCATAGCCAAAACGACGACGAAAGCAGATGATTAAACCTCCAGATTTTGCACCGACTGCACAAAAAAATAATCAACAAAATAGCGTTCAATATCCCGATAATAAAGCGAGTTTTTCTTGGATTTTTTATGAAAATAGTCTTGCCAAGGAAAAGAGGCAATTCTGGCCGCTACATCGGCTTTTGCAATACCACCTATTGTAAAATAATTTTCCATAAAAGAGACGAGTTGATCTTGGTCAAAATAATCTTCCAATGGCACAACATGCAGCTCATCCCTGCTAATAAAATCCCAATAGCTTTCTAAAAAAAAATATTCAAAAGACTTACGCGAAATTGTAACATTAACAACAGGTGGATAGCGTTTTGCTACCAGTAAATCGAATGCGATGACAATGGCAAATACCCAAGCTATTTCGCAAAAAGCCAAGCTATAACCGCCGATTAGGCCAATATAATTCAAAATAAAGGCTAATGAAATCGATAAAAATAACGGGATAAAAATTAAAAATTTTGTTGTTTTAGCAATACTAATTTCCGGCAAATATTTATCAAGAATATCACCAAGATTGCCGTAAAGTAAAAGCATGAAAGCATAGTTGGTAATTATAAAAAATACTAAAAAACCGAAACTAAAGCCAAACAACCCCTCGCTATAAAGATAACCTTTTAAAAGCCAGTAGGACATGGTGATTAAAAGCACCCATATAACACGCTGAACCATAAATTATCCCTTTATTGCTCTTATTTTTAGTTAAAGCAAAATGGAAAAAACGCGACAAAATACCATTTGGTTAAAGACGCGATAGCATTTTTGCAACAAAATCAGGCACGGTCACACTTGCCTTACCTGCAAGGCAATGATCAAAAAAACTCGATATATCATTGCCACAATCTAGATTTATCTCATAGGTTTTTGCCCCATTTTCTAATGCCATACAAACAAAGCCAGCAGCAGGATAAACCTGCCCCGATGTTCCAATTGCGGCAAATATATCGCATTGGCTTAAGGCCTGTTCTATTTTTTCCATGTGGTAAGGCATTTCACCAAACCAAACAATGTCAGGACGCAAACTTCCAATAGTGCCGCAGCTTGGGCATTGGCTTTGTTCGTCCATATTACCTTGCCACGGATTTTGACTGTGACAGGCGGTACAAAGAGCAGAATTTAACTGCCCATGCATGTGCAGTATTTTTTTGGATCCAGCTGCCTCATGCAGTGAATCAACATTTTGCGTAACCAATAAAAATTCGCCAGGCCACTTTTCTTCCAAATCAGCAAGCGCAAAATGAGCAGCATTTGGCTTGGCAAGTTGCGCATCCTGTCGTCTTTTATTGTAAAAATCATAAACAAGTTGTGGATCATCGGCAAAACCTTGCGGTGTTGCCACCTTTTCAACGGAATAGTTATTCCATGTACCGCCACTATCGCGGAAAGTAGGTATTCCCGACTCGGCCGAGACTCCAGCACCAGTTAAAATTAAAATAGCAGGTGCACTTTGTATTTTGGACGAGCGATACATATCTATAAGTCACTTTTTTAAGCAATTGAAATGATGATTTAATGCAGATAAACATATAACGCATTAAATTTGACAGGAGTATGATTATTGGCAATGGATGCAGAAGCGCAAAGCAAATTGCAAGAACGAGTTGAAGAAGCTGATAATCTTTTGGCATTGCATAATCGTGCACGAAAAACAAAACAATGGGCGGCGGCCAATTTTGAACTTGGCTCGGCTTTAGCAGCATTAGCTGCCAGTGAAGATGATCGCTTGGCATTTAGCAATTATAAAAAAGCCATAGAAACTTTTGAGCCTTCGCTTAAATTTTATGCGGAAAATGCTGAATTTAAGAGTGAATATCAAGAAGCCGTTTTGGTTCTTGCCCGTACCATTGGCGCTTATGCGCAGCGCGAAGGTGGCGATAATAGCCGTTTAATGCTAGAGCGCGCCAAAAAGCTTTTACTTGAGCTAATTGACGAGCGCTCGCTTGAAAGCGACCTGTTTGATAAAGCATTGGTACTCGTAGAACTTGGTAAACTATACCGTATCTGTGCTGACCTCTCGCTCGGGGATAAAAAGCATGAGTTCTCAAAATTGGCAATCGGTGTTTTTAAACAGGCAGCGCAAATTTTCCAAGCAAAGGAAAAGTTTGAAAACTGGGCCGATGCAGTATTGGGCGAAGCAATTGCATGGCGAGAAATTTCAACCTTAAATATCGAAGACCCATTAAAGGCCTTATTGCATTCGGTTGAGATGCTTAAAACTGTTTTGAATTATTATACACCTTCAAGCCACCCATTAGAATGGTTTTTTGGTCATTTTGAATTTGGTCGGGCTTTTTTCCGCATTGCGCTGCTCAATGAAAATGAACAACGCCGCAATGCAGCAAGTGCGGCAGTTGATGCCATGCGTATAGCACTACAAACCGCTTCAAGTGAGATTGCCCCCCAAGTTGTTTTGCGGCTACGCATCGAACTTGCTCTTGCAATTTCAACTTATGCGCAAACATTGGATGATCAACAAGCAGTTTCTAGCACATTAGAAGCAGTAATGCTCTATAAAGAGCTGATTAGCCAATTTCAGCAAAGTGATGATATTTATGGTCTTGCCGTTATGCAAAGCAATCTTGGTAAGGAATATCTAAACCTTGCGCAAATTTTTCATAATATTGGTAATGAAGATGAATGCCACAATTATTATCAGCTTGCCACGGATATATTGCGACAAAGCGATACACCAGCTTTAGCACAAAACCAAAATAATCAATGGCTTTCAAATCAGATTGAGCTTGCAAAAGTTCTTTATAATTTTGGTAATCACTTAAACGGCAAAAAGCGCAGTGATGTTCATGTTGAAGCGGCTGAAATTTATCGCAATGTACTCAAAAGCCTTGAGAATGACCGTACACCCACAACTTGGCGCTTAAAAGTAGAGCTTTCCCTTGCTCTTTCCCACTATGTCCATAGTTATGATCCTGATAATGCTATTGCTATATTGGAAGAAACCATCGCTATTTATAAGCAAGTTATCGAAGCACACAAAGACATAAGTGATAGCTTTGGTGCATTTGTTCTTGAAGCGGCATTAGGTAAGGATTTACTTGCTTTAGCAACCTTTATTGGTGGTAAAAATGGGCAAAGCTTTAGATTTCAAGCAATTGATATTTTACGTCAATGCATTTCATCAACCCTTGAAGCTAATAATCATGAACAATGGCTATCGGTTCTTGTTGATCTTGGTATGGCATTTTATGCTGCCGCCAATAATGACGATACGGTAAAACGCTTTGCTTTATATGAAGAAGCGATAGAAATTTTTAGACAAGTATTACAAAAAATTGATGGTGACGAAGCACCAGAATTTAAAGCAAAACTTCAAAACTGCATAGCATTATCGCTTGCCAATATTGGTGAAAATGACCAAAGCGAAAGTGGCTTACAGCGGTTAAAAGAGGCTGAGCTTGCATTTAGACTGGCTTTGCAATCAGCAGAAAAGCGCGAAAGTGAAATTGAGTTGATGCGCCTTGAAAGTAATATTGCAAACTTGTTCTATACTTTAGCTCGCCGCAGTGAAGGGGAAGAAGCAAAATCCTATATTCATTATGCAGCGCAAACAATAAAGAAAGCCATATCACGCATTCGTAAAGATGTATTGCCCGGAGAGTGGCTTACCAGTCAATCCAATTACGGGTTAATCCTCAAACATATGGTTGAAAACAATTATAGCGATGATCTTAATGCCGATTATGCCCGTTCAGTAGCAGCTTTTGAAGAAGCGCTTACTGCTAGCACAATGACCGATTCAGAAGTTGAATATATTGTTCACTTACAAAATCTTGTAGCAACATTGCTCAGTTGGAGCGAGCATTGTGAAGGAAATGAACGTATTATTGCACTAGAGCGTGCTTTTGCACTTTTGGGTGAGATTGAGGAATGGGCTAGTAATCATGATCAAGTAGAAATTTTTGAAGAAGCACAGCAAAGCCGGGCTCAATTAGCGGTGGTTATAAAAGACAGTAAACCTAAAAAACTTTTGCAACGGCTTTTGTCATTTTTAAAATAAATTCTAAATTATACAATGACAATAATATGAAATAAAAAGGCGCACAATAGTCAAGCAGGTCATTTGTCATTATGCTTTAGGGCAATAGTCATAATTTGAAAAAATAGGAGAAGAAAATTTTTGTAAGAACAAGGAGAAGAGCCGCAAGAAATATTAATATTTTCAAGGTTCTTCGACAAAGTTATCGCAAAAATTTACTTTTATCCCGGAAGGACAAAAAACAACCGTAATCTACTGCATCGTAAAACTCAAAGGGGTAAACAACCTATTTTTGCGTTCCTTCACCTTTATAAGTTTTAGCCTTCATCTTTTGAAAGGATATTATTGATGATCGACATTTATCCCAATTGGTTAACCAAAGAAATTGACCAGTATAAATTTCCCAAGGAGATGATATTCGATTTTTATCCAGACTTTGATAAGGTTTTTGCCGATGATACTTTAAAGGGGTTGTTTTATCCGCTTTGTACAGTATCTTCGATGCCCACTTATCCAAATACCAAATTACATTTCGTGTCATCAAATGGCGTTTGGCTTGATGAACAATATAATAATATTGAAAACAATAACGGATATGTCCGCTTCAAACTTATTGATAATTTATATGCATTTCAAGGTGATCTTCGTCTATATAGAGGTCACGATATAGCAAAAGATCTATACAAGCAGCTTGAAGCTTATTTTACACAAAATATCGATTTAATAATGCAAACGAATTTAAAAGTAGCTGATTATATAGAGCTTATGAAACAAGAAGTATTGGATATAAACTTTCCAGAAAAATTTGACCTTAATTATTACATTGAAACATTTTACGAATTTACCATTAATCGCGAAATATTTAAAATCACAGGCAAATTTAATCAATATGAGAATTTTATAAACTCCAAAAATTTTACTTGCAATAGTAAAGTTTTAAATATTGAAAAAGCGAACCCAATAAAATCAAAACTTTATAATGATTGGATTTATAGCCAATATGCCAATATCTTTGACGGTTGCATGCCAATAGGTCGCGCTGATGCCTTAACATTTTTTTCAGACGGTAATGATAGCGAACTTTTCTTTAACCAAGACCAAGAATATACTCTTTCTGTTAACTTCTATAGTTAATGGTTAGTCCACGTTAAATTATTTCCATTTGGCTAAGATTTAAGTTAATTTAATCAAATAAAACAGAGGCATATTCTAAATTGCCATATTGCTGTAGATATTGTCTATTCAACTGTTAAAAAAACGGCCTCAATGAATTGAAGCCGTTTTTTTTATTACTGATTACGGATGCGACTATCTTTAAATATCACTGCGCGCAGCACCGTAATTATATTTTGCTTTCAAAGCCGAGCGCACTCCTTGCTCAAAATCAGTATGAACCTTGGCCAAGTGTCCAAGTTGGCGCTCGATGATATAATCAGGAACACCTTTCATCGCGTCGGCGTAATTATTAAAGAGGCGGGCCTTTTCACCTTCATCAAAAATATTAAATAATGCCGTCACCTGCACATAATCATTATTACCTTCACGATGATCATAGCGTGCAGCATCACCTGAAATTTTGAGTGGTGGCTCAAGGGCAGATTTATCCTCAAATGGGCCATTAAAAGAATTTGGCTCATAATAGGCATCAGGATTACCGCTTTGTATACCGCCTACGGTGTTCATTTGGCCATCACGGTGATAATGATGAACGGGACATACTGGCTTATTAACCGGAATATGTTCATAATTGCCGCCTAAGCGATGGCGATGGGCATCGGCATAAGAAAAAATACGCGCTTGCAACATCTTGTCGGGTGAGAAACTAATGCCCGGCACGATATTTGAAGGCGAAAATGCCGCTTGCTCAATTTGGGCAAAATAATTGTCAGCATTGCGGTTTAATTCCATAATACCAAGATCAATTGGCGGATATTCTGAATGCGGCCAGACTTTCGTCAAATCAAATGGGTTATAAGATGTTTTTTCAGCATCTTCTTCCGGCATAATTTGCACTTGCAATTTCCAACGGGGAAATTCGCCGCGTTCAATCGTGCCAAATAACTCTTCTTGGTAAGATTCACGATTTTCGCCAACAACTATTTTGGCTTCATCATTGGTATAGTGACGATGACCTTGCATGGTTTTAAAGTGGAATTTCACCCAAAAACGCTCACCTTGATCATTCCATAAGGAATAAGTGTGCGAGCCGTAACCATTCATATACATGGGGGCAACTGGCAAACCACGATCCGACATCAAAATGGTAACCTGATGCAAGGATTCAGGCGATAAAGACCAAAAGTCCCACATCGCGGTATTGGAACGCATATGCGTGCGTGGATGGCGTTTTTGTGTGTGAATAAAATCAGGGAATTTATAAGCATCACGCACAAAGAAAACCGGCGTATTATTACCAACGAGATCCCAATTGCCTTCTTCTGTGTAGAATTTTAGCGAAAAACCGCGTACATCGCGCTCGGCATCGGCCGCGCCTAGTTCGCCAGCAACGGTCGAAAAACGCGCTAACATTGGTGTTTTAGCGCCGGGCTGTAAAGCCTTTGCTTTGGTATAGCGCGAAATATCACCTGTAATCGTTAGCTCACCAAATGCACCCCAACCTTTAGCATGGACTGTACGTTCTGGAATACGTTCCCGATTTTGATGCGCTAATTTTTCAAGCAATTGATAATCTTGAATGAGCACAGGACCACGGGCACCAGCGGTAATTGAGTTTTGGTTATCTGGTACAGGTGAGCCGGCGGTGGTGGTTAATTTAGGACGTTCACTCATTCTACACTCCTTTAAAACTATTCTAAACAGGGTAGATAGGGCAGTTATTGCGCAAGGAAATAGTCTCTAATCGTCAAATTTTTAGTAAATAGCAATTTATCGTCAATTTAACTTATTGTTTTAAGGCAAATAAAATAGAAAATATTAGAAAATTATAACTTACATACATATAAATTAGCTACAATCACACTATTATTTTTGCATTCTATTTTGACGATATTAAACATTCTATTCTTTTTTAAATTTAAACTATTTCCAATCTATCATAATTTTTTCTATAATTAAATTGAATTTTCGATAAAATCAAATTATATTTTTTTAGATTTCCTATAAGAAAAAATTATTAAAATTTATATTTTCTCGCAAAAACAGCACGTTATCAAAACCTCGTTTTGGTTCCACATGGGAAAAAACAAAAAAAATAGCATGACAGTAAAAAATGCTTTAAGAGTTTTAAGACAAGAAAATTAGATTCGACAGGGAAGCGGCACCATGGCACGCGATACAACAGACAATACCGAAATCCATTCACGCCAAGATCTGATCGAGCATTTGGCAGAAGGCAGCAAAAGTGCAGACCAATGGCGTATTGGTACCGAGCATGAAAAATTTGCCTTTTATATCGATGGCAATAGGCCTGTCCCTTATGCTGGTAATAAAGGTATCCGCGCATTATTAGAAGGTATGCAAGCCATGCTTGGCTGGGAACCTATAATTGATGAAGGCAATATTATTGGCCTTGTGGAACCTACTGGGCGCGGCGCTATATCCTTGGAGCCGGGCGGCCAATTCGAGCTATCAGGTGCGCCGGTGGAAACGCTGCATCAAACCTGCCGTGAAGTCAATGCCCATTTGGCGCAAGTACATGAAATTGCTAAACCTTTTGGCATTGGCTTTTTAGGTGCTGGTGGCAGCCCTAAATGGACTTTAAGTGAAACGCCAATCATGCCAAAATCACGCTATAAAATCATGAGTGATTATATGCCAAAGGTCGGCAGCCATGGCCTTGATATGATGTATCGCACATCAACCATTCAAGTGAATTTGGACTTTTCATCAGAAGCTGATATGCGCCGCAAAATGCAAATCGGCATGAAATTGCAATCCATTGCAACTGCAATTTTTGCCACATCACCGTTTACTGAAGGCAAGCCCAATGGCTTTTTGTCATGGCGGTCAGAAATTTGGCGCGACACCGACAACCAGCGCTCGGGCGTGCTGCCTTTCGTTTTTAATAAAGATTTTAGCTTTGGCGATTATGTCGATTGGGCTCTTGATATTCCGATGTATTTCGTTTTACGTGATGGTCATTACCATCAAGCTACCGATATAACCTTCCGCCAATTCATGAATGGAGGCTTCAAGGGTCGTGTTGATGACTATGCGCCCAATATGGGTGATTGGGCTAACCATCTTTCAACCCTATTTCCTGAAGTTCGTTTAAAGCGCTTTTTAGAAATGCGCGGCGCAGATGGTGGTCCATGGCGGCGGATTTGCGCTTTACCTGCTTTTTGGGTTGGACTGCTTTATGATAGCACCGCCCTTGATGCCGCCGAAGATTTAACCCGTGACTGGAACTTTGAGGAAGTATTGGCAATGCGCAATGCAGTCCCAACACAAGGCTTAAAAACAGTATTTCGTAACAAAAGCTTGTTAGATCTTGCTCGCGAGGCATTAGCTATTTCACGGATAGGGTTAAAAAATCGTGCCCAGTTCAATGATAGAGGCAATGATGAAAGTCACTTCTTAAACTCGCTTGATGAAATCATTACCCGTGGCCATAGCGATGCAACAAAAATGCTAAATGATTATAATAGTATTTGGGGCGGTTCAGTAGACCCAATCTTTAGTGAATATGCTTATTAAATAAGCATTCTTTTAAAATAGCAATGGCTGATGATAAACCAACATCAGCCACTATAATATTGTTGCATGACAGGCGATAAACAATGAGCGATCTTTTTGAAGCTGCAGAAGCAAAAAAATCCAATGCGGTTGAATTTACTGTTTCTGAAATTTCCGGCGCATTAAAGCGCAGTGTTGAAGAAAATTTCGGCAATGTGCGGGTGCGAGGTGAAATATCTGGCTATCGCGGCCCTCACTCATCAGGACACGCCTATTTCGCCCTTAAAGATGACAAAGCCCGCCTTGAAGCAGTGATTTGGCGCGGCGTAATGAGCAAGCTAAAATTCCAGCCAGAAGAAGGCATGGAAGTGATCGTTACTGGCAAGCTTACAACATTTCCTGGCTCTTCCAAATATCAAATAATGATTGATAATTTAGAGCCAGCTGGCGCCGGTGCTTTAATGGCACTTTTGGAAGAACGCAAAAGGCGCTTTGCCGCACAAGGCCTATTTAACGATGATCGCAAACGCCCCCTCCCCTTCATGCCGATGGTTATCGGGGTAATCACCTCACCAACCGGCTCAGTAATCCGCGATATTATCCACCGCATATCCGACCGCTTTCCCGTGCATTTGCTAGTTTGGCCGGTGCGCGTGCAAGGAGAAACCAGTGGGCAAGAAGTTGCCAACGGCATTAATGGCTTTAATCGGCTTGATACTAGCGGCACAATTCCTCGACCTGATGTATTAATTGTTGCACGTGGCGGTGGCAGTTTGGAAGACCTTTGGGGGTTTAATGATGAAGCTGTGGTAATGGCCGCCGCTCAATCTACCATTCCGCTTATTTCCGCCGTTGGCCATGAAACCGATTGGACTTTGATTGATTATGTGGCTGATATGCGAGCACCAACCCCTACGGGAGCCGCAGAATTTGCAGTACCGGTAAAAAGCGATCTTGAAGCGCATATTGCCACTCTTAATGCACGTCTTGAAAGCATTATGCGGCGTAATTTTGACTATCGCCGCCAAAAATTAACTGGGCTTACCCGCGCACTACCATCGGTTGACCAATTATTTGCGTTGCCACGCCGGCGTTTTGATGAAGCAGCACAGCGCCTTAACCGCGCCTTGATGAATAATCTTGCGCAAAAGCAATATCGCTTTGAAACGAGTAAAAAACGGTTTTCAGCCAATACTATATCGCGGCTTATCGATAATAAGAAACGAGAGCTTGCACTTATTAGCAAGCGCCTAAACTCTGATATTTTACACCGCCAAAGCAAAATGGGTATTGAGCGGCTTGAACGTTATCAAAAGCAAATGACTAATGCATTTAAACGAATTATTGAGCGGAAAAAACAAAGGCTCGCTGAACTTAACCGCTTAATGTTGAACCTATCTTACACCAGCATTTTACAACGCGGCTTTGTGTTGGTTGTTGATGAACATAAAATCCCTATAAAAAGGGCAACTGACACGCATGCCAATCAAGCTGTAACCTTGCGCTTTGCTGATGATGAAAGGCAAGCAACCATTGGTGGCTCCCCATGCGACAGCCATTTTAAAAATGCGAAGCTGCAAAATAGCTCACCTTCACAAGCAGAAACAATCCAGCCAGCAAAAAAACCAAAAGCCACCAAAGCGGATAAACCTACAAAAATAACCAAACCTGATAATGACACACAAGGTTCACTTTTCTAAAAGCTTAAGTCGAGGATGAATATGAGCGATAATAATGGTCTAGTTCAAGGCTTTGACGGCAAAATGCGTTGTTTTTGGGCAGGCAGCAATGAAGATTATATTGCATATCATGATCATGAATGGGGCTATCCCATGCATGACGATATTCGCTTATTTGAAAAGATCTGCTTAGAGGGCTTCCAAGCTGGACTATCATGGTACACAATTTTAAAAAAGCGTGAAAATTTTCGCCGCGCATTTGATGGTTTCGACTTTAACATTATTGCAAATTATGATGACAAAAAGGTTGAAGCGCTGTTAAGCGATAGCGGTATTGTGCGCCATCGCGGCAAGATCAATTCGGTTATCAATAATGCCAAATGCGCCTTGAAAATAGTGGAAGAAAAAGGTTCTCTTGATAGCTATTTTTGGTCATTCAAACCGCCAAAATCTGAGTTATTTGCCACATATGATCTTGCAACATTAAAAGCTAATCCCGTCAGCGAAGCATCAAAACGCCTATCAAAGGACTTAAAAAAACGCGGATTTTCCTTTGTTGGCCCCACCACAATTTATGCATTTATGCAAGCTATGGGCTTGATTAATGACCATATCGAAGGATGTTTTTGCCGACCACTATTAGCTAAGATGCAAAGTCAATAAATTTGCCTATTTTTAATGCATCAACTTTTTAACAGCATAAATTTTAAGCAAATTTTATCAACTAAATCCATGACAAAACCATAAATCATTAAAAATATTACGTTTTTTCAAACTGGCATGAAACTTGTTATAGAAAAGACAAGGGCGCATGCGTCCATTGCTTTCAATGGAGAAGTTTTATGGTGAAATTCAAACAATACATTGCCTTTGTTGCAATTGTTCTATTTTCAGGCTTTGGGCTTTCACATATTGGCCCTGCTTTTGGGCAAGAAGTTGTTGCGCAAACGACTGGGGCTGCGGCTCCCACTCTGGATACTGGTGATACAGCATGGATGTTGGTGTCAGCTGCCTTTGTGTTGCTTATGACAATACCAGGCCTTGCACTGTTTTACGGCGGCATGGTGCGCAAAAAAAACGTGCTTGCCACCATGATGCATAGCTTTGCGGTTTGTTGTTTGGTAAGCATTTTATGGTTTATCGTTGGCTATTCGCTTGCCTTTGGTGAAGGCAATGCCTATTGGGGCGATTTTAGTTACCTCTTCCTGCATGGCGTTACGATTAATTCGCTATACAATACTATTCCTGAATATTTATGGGTCGTTTTCCAAATGGCCTTTGCCATCATTACCCCTGCCCTTATGACCGGTGCCTTTGCCGAGCGCATGAAATTTTCATCTCTATTAATTTTTATGGGTGCTTGGTTACTGCTTGTTTACACACCAATTTGCCATTGGGTTTGGGGCGGCGGCTTTTTGGGACAGGATGGCGTATTGGATTTTGCCGGTGGTACAGTTATTCACGTGAACTCTGGTGTTGCAGGACTTGTTGCAGCTATTATTATTGGTAAGCGCAGTGGCTACGGTTCAACTAATATGGCACCACATAATTTAACCCTTTCGATGATTGGTGCGTCATTATTATGGATTGGCTGGTTTGGATTTAATGCCGGCTCTGCTGGCGCAGCGAATGGACTTGCGGCGGTTGCCTTTATCAATACACAAATTGCTACGGCAGCGGCTGCCCTTGCTTGGATGTTTGTTGAATGGTCAATGTCAAAGCGTCCTAGCGTTCTTGGTATTATTTCAGGCGCGGTTGCCGGTCTTGTTGCCATTACCCCAGCAGCTGGTTTTGTCAATCCAACAGGCGCGTTAATAATCGGACTTATTGGCGGCGGCGTCTGTTATTTCAGCGCCGTTTGGCTAAAGCGCCTGCTTGGCTATGACGATTCTCTTGATGCTTTTGGCGTTCATGGAGTGGGTGGTATTGTTGGCGCATTGTTAACAGGTGTTTTTGCTGATGCTGCGATTAATGAAGCAGGCAAAGATGCTAGTGTTTGGATCCAATTTGTTGGTCTTGTTGCCGCAATTGTTTATTCAGCTATTGTCACCGCAATCATTCTTTATGCGATTAAATTTACCATCGGTTTACGCCCAACCAAGCAGCAAGAAATTGAGGGGCTCGATATCTCGCTTCACGGTGAAACAATACACTAATCAAGCTTAAACTAAAGGCCGCATATGCGGCCTTTAGTTTAAATTTTCTTTACGCTAAGTTTATATAGTCAATAGGCACAAAATCGGTTAGCCAAACACCATTTTCCGCTTGCCAAAAGGCAATGCCATTTTCATGCATTTTCGCAGCATCAATATGCAAAATAACGGGTTTACCGTGGCGCTGCGCCACTTTAAAAGCAGTTATTTCATCCAAGGATAAATGTACTTTTTGACGATTACCCGGCTTGATACCCTCGTTTAAAATAGAATCGACATTCGTTTCAGCCGTGCCATGAAATAAAATTGCAGGTGGCACGGATGCTTCCAACGCCAAATCAACCGCAATGGAATGGCCTTGGGCAGCACGGATGCGCTTTTTATCATCCGATAAGGTAAAGCGTTTTTTATCACTATCACGCACCACATCAAACAAGGTTTGGCGACTAAACACCGTGCCATAAACAGCCGCTTTTTCAAGCAGTTCATTGACATTAGCCCAACCGTTTTCATCTAAGGTCAAGCCAATCTTCTGCGGCTCATGGCGCAAAATCAAACTTAAAAATTTACTTATATGTTTACTCATAGCGTGTCGATAGATTAAAAAATTGGCGTTTTTTTGATCATTTTTTGGCAAAAAATATAAATGTAAAATAAAAGGCCGCTTAAAAGCGGCCTTCAATATAATTATATGAAACTAAAATTAGCCAATAGCCATTAGTTTAGCATTACCACCGGCGGCAGCAGTATTAACTGAAATTGACAATTCTTCCACCAACCAATCAAGGCAATAGGCGCTATCTGTTGCTTCCATCTGCGCTAACGTTGCAGCTTGGGTCAAAAGCAATGGACCAGGAAGACCAGCAATGCGCTTCAAGGTTTTGGTGACAAATTCACCTTCGCCTTCAATCAAAACTCCAGCAAATGCGCCATCAGCTGCCCAATTATCACTCCACAAAATTTGTGAGAAGATTGATTGTGGTAAATTTGGCAAGCTTTTCTGCAAATTAGAACCTGCATCAATAACCACCTGATTACCTGTTGCTAGAACTGTTGCAATTTGACGATATAGCCCTGCTTCACTTTGTGGAACAATCAAAATCTTACCACGTGGATGCAAGAGATAGCGGTTTGTTTCACCAACTGGACCTGGCAATTCAATATCAAGACCAAGGCGTGATTTAACGCTAATCAAGCGGGCAAAACCTGCTTCTGCTTTTCTGTTCTGCCCATCAAGCCAAACAGCAAAATCAGTAAGAATAGCATTTGAATAGGTAGCACCGGGCAGATTTGGCTCTGGTTGATTAGCCAATAAGCGACCTAAATATAGAGCGCCACCCGCTTTTGGACCAGTGCCCGAAAGACCACGACCACCAAAAGGCTGCGAGCCAACAACCGCACCAATAATATTACGGTTAACATAAATATTGCCAACCTTAACGCGTGAGATAACATCGGCAATGGTATCATCAAGACGTGTATGTAAACCAAAGGTTAGGCCATAACCCGTTGCATTAATATCATCAATAAGCTGATGCAAATTGTCACGCTTATAACGAATAATATGCAAGACAGGACCAAAAACTTCCCGCTTTAATTCACTCATTGCGTTTAATTCAATAATGGTTGGCGCAACATAAGTACCAAACTTGGTTGCTTCTCCCAATGGCAATTGCTCAATCTTATTGCCCATAGCGCGCATGGTTTCGATATGGCGGTTAAGATTGTCTTTCGCTTCTTGGCTAATAACTGGCCCAACATCAACATTAATTGTATCGGTACGGCCAACACGCAATTCATTTAATGCACCTTTTAGCATTTCAAGAATGCGATCTGCCACATCTTCCTGCAAGCAAAGCACACGCAATGCCGAACAACGCTGACCAGCACTATCAAAAGCCGATGCAATAACATCAAACACCACTTGCTCAGCAAGGGCCGATGAATCAACGATCATAGCATTTTGACCACCAGTTTCCGCCAAAAGCGGAATTGGTTTGCCATTTGGCAATAAACGCGTTCCAAGTTCAGCCTGAATAAGGCGGGCAACTTCGGTAGAGCCGGTAAACATTACACCAGCAATCTTGTCGCTTGCAACTAAAGCTGCACCAACATTGCCTTCACCGGGCACGAGTTGAACAATATCTTGCGGAATACCAGCTTCATGCAAGATACGCACGCTTTCAGCCGCAATCAAAGGTGTTTCCTCTGCAGGCTTTGCCAAAACTGGGTTGCCAGCAACAAGAGCTGCACATACTTGACCAGTGAAAATAGCCAATGGGAAGTTCCAAGGGCTAATACAGACTACCGGACCAAGCGGAAGGTGTTTTTCACCAATGGTGGAGCGAGCCTCAGCTGCATAATAGCGCAAGAAGTCAATAGCTTCACGCACTTCAGCAATAGCATTAGGGATCGATTTACCAGCTTCACGGGCAATTAATGCAAGCAAGGTTGGCATGCGCTCCTGCAATAAGTCAGCAGCTTTTTCAAGCATGGCTGCACGCTCACTCGTTGGCACCTTATGCCAAGTGCTAACCGCATTTGCTGCACGCTCTACACTTTGTTTAACTTCATCAAGACTAGCTTCAACAACTTCACCCACAACATCGCGCTGATCAGCAGGGTTAAGCACTGGTTTTGCTTCATTGCTATGCTTATCGCCAAAAGGTGTTGCCACCCATTTTTGCGCCGTACTTACTAAAAAATCCTTGCTTAATGCGCTCAACACATCTTCATTAGAAAGATCAAACCCTGCCGAATTTTTACGGCTTGGCGCAAACATATCCTCTGGTGAGAAAAGTGCATCATTTTGACTGCCAGGGTTTGGCATCGCGCGAACGACATCAACAGGATCAGCAATCATTTCGTCAACAGTGACAGACATATCAGCAATACGATGAACGAAAGACGAATTAGCACCATTTTCAAGCAAGCGGCGAACGAGATAAGCAAGCAAGGTTTCATGGGTGCCAACTGGCGCATAAATACGGGCTGGGCGTTTTAATTTGTCATTGCCTACCACTTCTTCATAGAGTGGCTCGCCCATGCCGTGCAAGCATTGGAACTCATACTTATCGTTGGTATAATCAGGACCAGCAATATTATAAATAGTTGCCAAAGTTTGCGCATTATGGGTTGCAAATTGTGGGAATACTGCATCTGGCGCATTTAACAATTTGGTCGCACAAGCAATATAGGAAACATCGGTATAAACTTTGCGCGTATAAACTGGATAGCTTTCAAGCCCATCCAATTGCGCGCGCTTAATTTCAGAATCCCAATAAGCACCCTTAACCAAGCGCACCATCATGCGGTGGCCAGAGCGGCGCGCAAGATCAATCACATAATCAAGCACAAATGGGCAACGGCGGCCATAGGCTTGCACCACAAAGCCAATACCATTCCAACCAGCAAGATCATTATCAAAGCAAAGGCTTTCAAGCAAATCGAGCGAAATTTCCAAGCGATCTGCTTCTTCAGCGTCAATATTAAGGCCAATATTATATTGCTTGCTTAGCAAAGCTAATTTTTTAACCCGCGGCAATAATTCACCCATAACACGATCAGCTTGTGAGCGCGAATAGCGTGGATGAAGCGCAGAAAGCTTAATCGAAATACCAGGCCCTTCATAAACACCCTTGCCATTGGCAGCTTTACCGATAGCATGAATGGCAGTTTCATAATCCTTATAATAGCGCTCGGCATCATCTTCAGTAGTTGCTGCTTCACCAAGCATATCATAAGAATAGCGAAAGCCTTTTTCTTCAACAGCTTTGGCGCGCTTTACAGCTTCATCAATGGTTTGACCACGCACAAATTGTTCACCCATCATACGCATGGCCATATCAACGCCTTTACGTACCACTGGCTCACCACAACGCTGGATAAGACGGGTAAGTGATGATGATAGGGTATTTGTATCAACAGTTGAGGTAAGCTTACCTGTTACAACTAAACCCCATGTTGCTGCATTGACAAAGAGCGAACGACCACCACCAATATGGGATTTCCAATCACCACCGGTGATCTTGTCACGAATAAGCGCATCACGGGTTGCCTTATCAGGAATACGCAACAATGCTTCAGCAAGACACATAAGGGCGATACCCTCTTGGCTTGACAAAGAATATTCATGGATCAAACCTTCAACGCCGCCGCCTTTTTTCTTAGCGCGTAAGGTTTCAATCAATTTGCGAGCCGTCGTAGCGATTTTGCCTTTTGTTTCAGCATCAAAAGTTGCAGCATCCAAAAGCGGAGCCAAGCATTCTTCTTCAGCGCGGCGATAGGCGCTTGTAATATCTTCGCGCAAGCTGGTTGGCTTGGCAATTGGTGGAGCATAATCTGCAAAAACAGGCTTAAAATTATCAGCACTCATAAAAATCACCCAAAAAAGAGGTTAAACCGGGAAAACCCGTTGATATTTGGATTGGCGGCATATTTACTAAACTTATAAATGGTGCTTAGCCAAAGAATTGCAACGGCCAATAAGTTAGCTTCTAAAGGCGTTATCAACCTTTTAAACAACCATATCGACCAAAATTTGAGCATATATTTTTCTACCTAATTATTTAAAGATGCAGAGAAAAAATACCCATTTGAAAAACACTTATAGCACGAGAAAATCATTGCATTAAACTAAAGATTAGCATAATTTTAGGTAAATTCACTAATTTTACAATTTTAATTAGGAAAAATCTTGAGCAAATTCATACATAATGGTGAAATCGACCGCATCGACAATAAAATCATAGATGCTCTAGTTGAAAATGGCCGAATTTCTATAACCGACCTTGCTGAAAAAGTTGGACTTTCAAAAACTCCCTGTCAATTACGTCTTAAAAAACTGACTGATGATGGCGTTATTACTGGCTTTCGCGCTATTTTAAACCCGGAACGCATGGGACTTGACCATATTGCTTTTGCTGAAGTAAAACTAAGCGACACACGCGAAGCGGCGCTTTTACAATTTAATGAAGCGGTTAAAAAGATTCGTGAAGTTGAAGAATGCCATATGATCGCTAGCAATTTTGACTATTTATTAAAAGTGCGTACCAGCGACATTAAACGCTACCGCATTGTTCTTGGTGAGAAAATATCAACGCTGCCTTTTGTCGCTTCAACCTCTACCTTTGTTGCTATGCAAAATATTGTTGATGCTGGCTTTAAGCGATAAGCATATGAGAAGACTGAGCGCATTTAGAGGATAACCCAAATTGACTCAGCACTTTAATAAATGTAATCGCTTGCATTTTTATATATTTTTGTGAAATGAAATGGTACGGTTGATAGGAGTTGAACCTACGACCTCTGGTGCCACAAACCAGCGCTCTAACCAACTGAGCTACAACCGCACAAGAGAATATTAAATTCTGCTTGGCTGACATACGGAAATTCGAACTCATTTGCAAGGGCTTTATGCCAATTTTTTAAAATATTCTGTTAAAATACTTAGATTGGGCCGAGCGATACGCTTGATTGAGGTAGTTTCCTCACCTCAAGCGACTTAAAAACGCTTAAATCCTGATGGGCATTCTTTAAAAGAATCGAAAATTATAGATAAAAGCATCTTTATTTTTGGGAGAGCATTTTAATATTTTGATGACAAAAAAAATCCCAAAACTTATTGGTAAGTTCTGGGATTTTAAAACTTATAAAGAATTGCGTTGAATTAGATTGTAAACACGCGCTTCGGCTGGAATTTACCCTGTGCTATAGCGCCAATAGCTAGCACTTTACCTTTAAAAGTAACACAAGCTTCATCTGTTTCAAAAATTGCTTCGCGGCCACGCAAAATAATCGGATTGCCGGTGCGGATACGCTGTGCCTGGTCTTCACCAATGGCATATTGCGGCAAACAATCCAGTGCAGCGCCAGTTTCAATTAAAAGGCCATCAATGGCGGAAAAATCACGGCGCTGGAATGGTTCACCTTCTTCCCTTGGCTCCGGCTTTGGTGGGCACGCAGCCTCAAGCTCTTCCAAGGTTACAAAATCTTCATCGGTGAAAGGCGCAACTTCAATACGGCGCAATTCAGCAATATGACCATAGCAGCCAAGTTCACGCCCCATATCGCGCGCTAATGAGCGCACATAAGTACCTTTGCCGCATTCAATTTCAAACAGAGATGAACCATCTTCATTCATTTCTAAAATTGAAATAGCATCTATTTCAACTTCACGGGCGGGTATCTCGACACTTTCACCTTCTCGCGCCAAATCATAAGCGCGATTTCCATCAATTTTAATAGCCGAAAATTGTGGTGGTTTTTGCAAAATTACGCCAGTATAATGGGGTAAGATTGCTTCAATTTCTTCTCGAGTTGGGCGTTTATCACTTGTTTTAGTGACTTCGCCCTCTAGATCGTCGGTATTACGCTCGGCACCCCAAGCAACAACAAATTGGTAAACCTTGGTACCTTCCATGACATAAGGCACAGTTTTTGTCGCTTCACCCAAAGCAATTGGCAACAGACCTGATGCCAATGGATCAAGCGTACCAGCATGGCCAGCCTTTTCGGCGCTAAACAACCATTTTATTTTTGAAACCGCTTCGGTTGACCCCATACCTTTTGGCTTGTCTAAAATTATCCAACCGGAAACCGGCCGACCTTTTCTCTTACGCTGGCGTGCCATTCAATTATAATCCTATGCCAAATTTATTATTTATTATCGTCTTCGTTATCATCTTGATGTAGATCACGCATCACTTCAGGGGAACGTAATAAAGCATCAATTTTAGAAAAATTATCAAAACTTGTATCAAGTCTAAAGCGAAATTGCGGCATATATTTCATTTGACGTAAAATACGTGATAACTCGCCACGAATGAATCGCACATGTGAATTTAATTGCTTGACCACAGCTTCGCCGTCAACATCGCCAAGAGGTGCAACATAGCATGTGGCAATTTTTAAATCTGGAGACATCCGCACTTCGCAGACAGAAAGAACCACTTTTTCCAAAAATGGATCACTTAGCTCTCCACGTTGTAAAAATTGAGCTACAGCATGACGAACCTCTTCACCAACACGAAGCTGGCGCTGTGTGGGCCCAGAATGTTTCATTGCATTACCTTTCAATCAGCTCATTAACAACTACGAGCTGTAATAGCATTTTTGATATTAAATTTGCCCAAAGACGAAAGTCAGGACCTACTAATTTAAATGTAATAAAAGCGCTTCACACCATAACAAATGCAAAGCGCTCCCTATTTTAATTGTGACTTATTGCTGTTTATAAATTGTTATATATGGCAACAGGACAATATTCCAACATGCCATATATACCTTTATATCTTACAATGTACGGGTGATATGCTCTACGCGGAACGCTTCAATTGTATCACCAGCGCGAATGTCTTCATAATTTTCAAAGGCCATACCACATTCTTGACCCATATTAACTTCACTAACTTCATCTTTGAAGCGTTTAAGGGTTTTAAGCTTGCCTTCATGAATAACAACATTATCACGAATAAGGCGTACACCCGCACCACGTTCAACTTTACCATCAGTAACAAGACAGCCTGCAACCTTACCAACCTTGGTGATATTGAAGACTTCACGAATTTCAGCATTACCAATAAAGGTTTCACGGCGTTCTGGTGAAAGCATACCAGACATTGCTGACTTAACATCATCTACGAGATCGTAAATGATATTATAGTAGCGAATTTCAATGCCTTGGCTTTCAGCAGCATCTCGTGCTTGCTTATTGGCACGCACATTGAAACCAAAAATCGCTGCATTGGAAGCAACCGCAAGAGCCACATCGCTTTCAGTAATACCACCAGCACCCGAATGGACGATGCGAGCACGTACTTCATCAGTACCAAGTTTTTCAAGCGAACTCACAATAGCTTCAATCGAGCCTTGAACATCGCCCTTGATAACCAATGGGAAGTCCTTGATGCCAGTTGTTTGCAATTGGTTCATCATCTGCTCGAGGGATCCACGAGAACCAGCCTGTTTTGCAACGGCCTTATCGCGTGACAAGCGTTGACGATATTCAGAAATTTCACGCGCTTGCGCTTCATTTTGAACTACAGCAAAACGATCACCAGCTTGAGGTGTACCTTGCATGCCAAGCACTTCAACCGGAGTTGAAGGACCTGCTTCTTTCATATGTTCGCCGCGTTCGTTTACGAGCGCGCGAACGCGTCCCCAAACATCACCGGCAACAAATATATCACCTGGGTGCAATGAACCTTTTTGTACAAGAACCGTAGCAACAGGACCGCGACCACGATCAAGCTTGGCTTCAATAACCACACCTTCAGCAGTACGTTCAGGATCAGCTTTAAGATCAAGTACTTCAGCTTGTAAAAGAATGGCATCAAGTAGCTTGTCAAGATTAGTTCCAGCTTTTGCAGAAACTTCAACTTCCAAAACTTCACCGCCCAAACTTTCAACAAAGACGTCGTGTTGAAGCAATGCCATACGCACTTTTTGTACATCTGCTTCTGGCTTATCAATCTTGTTGATAGCAACAATGATTGGCACACCAGCGGCTTTAGCATGATTGATAGATTCAATCGTTTGCGGCATGACACTATCATCGGCTGCAACAACTAGAATTGCAATATCGGTGGCTTGCGCACCGCGAGCACGCATCGCTGTAAAGGCAGCGTGACCAGGTGTATCAATAAAGGTAATCTTATGACCGTTCTTTTCAACCTGATAAGCACCAATATGCTGGGTAATACCACCAGCTTCGCCTGAAACCACATTGGCATTACGAATAGCATCAAGTAGCGACGTCTTACCGTGATCAACATGCCCCATAATCGTCACAACTGGCGGCCTTGATTCAAACTTGCTTGCGTCATCAGCCATGTTGAAGATACCTTCTTCAACATCAGATTCCGACACGCGCTTAACCGTATGACCAAATTCCGATGCGATTAACTCAGCAGTATCTGCATCAATAACATCGCCCGGCTTCATCATCTGCCCTTGTTTCATCAAGAACTTGATAACATCAACTGAACGCTCTGCCATACGCTGGGCAAGCTCTTGAAGTGTAATAGTCTCTGGCAAAACAACTTCGCGTGAGATCTTTTCACGAACTTCTTGGGTTTGCGACCGCTTGAATTTTTCTTGACGACGACGCATTGCTGCCATCGAACGACCGCGTGCTTGACCAACATCTTCAAGATTGGATGTAAGAGTAAGCTTACCACGACGACGCTCATCCGCACCTTTAACAACTTTCGGTGTACGAGCAGCATCCACCTTGCTAGGTGCTGCACCACGCTTCACGCCATTACGACGATCATCTTCATCAACTTCAACACGTTTCACTGGTTGGGTACGCGCTTTTGGTGTTAGAATTGGATCAATAACGGTCGATGCATTATCATCAACTGCGCGATTACGAGCCTGCGGCGCACCTTCTTTAATACGAGCCCCATCACGACCAATACGTGCAATACCACCTTCACGTGCCTGTGGTGGCGTATGACGATTTTGGGTATTGCTACCGCGTGCATGATCGCCGCCACGCCCTTGTGAAGCATTGCCTTGCGACGCATTGCCACCACGGCGCTGCCCAGAACGATCATTATTGCGGTCACCATTACGGTCATTACCGCGATCGTTACGATCATTATTGCGCCCTTGGGCGTTTCTTGGCTGCTCATTACGCTGTGCATCATTTTTAGGCTGCGGCTTAGCAGCTTCCGCCTTAACAATAGGAGCCTTTGCTTCTTCAGCGGCCCTACGTGCGTCTTCTTCAGCTTTTTGCTTAGCTTCTTCGGCAGCTTTCAACTTTGCTTCTTCGGCAGCCTTACGCTCAAGCTCGGCATTTTCTAATGCGCGTCTTTTAGCCTCGGCCTCTGCTTGGATACGCTCTTCTTCAGCACGGATACGTGCGCCTTCTAAAGCGCGCGTACGTGCAGACATTTCAGCTGTAGAAAGCGTATTAGCTTTTTGCTTACCACGTTGTGGGGCCGCGGTTTCAATCGCTGGCTTAGGCCGTGGTGCAATATGCGGCTTAGCTACAACCTGCGTTACGCTTTCAGGGCGTTCATCAGGGCGTGTAACCTTACGCCGTTTAGTTTCAACAACAACAGCTTTGGTCCGGCCATGGCTGAAATTTTGCTTGACCGTACTATGTTCGACACCAGTACGCTTAAGCGTAAGTGTTTTTTTGTTTGAGCCACCTTGGCCCTGATCATCATCTTTTTTATCGGTCATTCCGTTTCCGCTTCCTTCGCGACATCTGCCGTTTTATCGTCCCAGTTCATCAGGCTATCGCCGCGATAAAGCAGCAATTTTCGCACTTTTTCCATGAACCCCTTCGCTGCCATGCCTTTTAAGACTGCAGCATGCATCACATTATTACCACCAAAAGCTAAACTCATTTCATCGCCGGAGAGAATATCCACTACCGGCACGGCACCCAATCCTTGTCTTTCAGCTGCAAAAATTGCCTGAGCAATTTTCCGCTTTCCATCTTCTGCTGCATCTTGTGCATGCAATATTAATGTGGCATTTCCAGAACGAATGGCACTATCGACTTTCATCGCACCACTTACAATACAACCGCCACGTCGGCTTACTGCGAAACTACCAAGAACTGCCTTTTTTAATAATTCATCTACCAAATCAGCCAAGGTTTCTTCAACCAAAACATCTTTTTTAAATGCTCTTGAAAATGCTTTGCGTCGCATTGCTTCTTCAAGAGTAGCGCGTGAAGCTAAAACCCATGCACCACGCCCTGGCAAATTGCCCTTGATATCGGGAACAACAATACCATTTAAACCGCTTACAAAGCGAATCATATTTGCGTTGGATCCGCTTTCTCTTGTAACTATACAAGTTCGGTCATTCATAAATATTATAATTTCCCTTTTTTATCGATAGGGTTTTCACCCTATCGCTTAAAACATCATTCACTCAAGCTATTCTTTATGCGCCGACTGTAACTTTTCATCGCCTTCAGCTTCATGTTCAGCTTCTTCTGAGATGGCTTCTTCGTCACCAACTTCGGCAGCAATTTCTTCTTCCGTTAGCCAACCAACCATGACGCGAGCAGCAACAATCATTTGCTCAGCCTCAGTGCGGCTTACCTCAAAATTAGAGAAAACACCTGGATAATTGACGGTTTCATTGCCCTTACGCTCACGCCAGCCAACAAGATCGTCTGCCGCATAACCAGCAAAATCTTCAACAGTTTTTACACCATCTTCACCAACAGCAACCATCATTGCGGTTGTCATATTCGGAATTTCGCGTAAATCATCGCTAACGCCAAGCTCTTGACGTTTTGCATCAAGCTCTGCCTCAATACGCTCAAGATAATCACGTGCACGTTGTTGAATTTCAACTGCAGTATCTTCGTCAAAACCTTCAATTGAGCTTACCTCATCAGCATCAACATAAGCAATTTCTTCTATTGACTCAAAGCCTTCAGAAGCAAGAACCTGTGCAACCATCTCATCAACATCAAGCGCTTCCATAAACAGATTGGAGCGCGTGTTAAATTCTTTTTGGCGCCGTTCAGACTCTTCTTTTTCCGTTAGGATATCGATATCCCAACCGGTAAGCTGCGAGGCAAGACGTACATTTTGACCACGACGACCAATTGCAAGACTAAGCTGATCGCTTGGCACCACAACTTCAATGCGTTCAGATTCTTCATCAAGCACAACTTTTGCAACTTCTGCTGGCTGCAATGCGTTAACGATAAAAGAAGCTGGCTCTGGTGACCAAGGGATAATGTCAACTTTTTCACCTTGCAACTCAGTAACAACCGCTTGCACACGACTACCACGCATACCAACGCAAGCACCGACTGGATCAATCGAAGCATCACGAGACACAACGGCAATTTTAGCGCGCGAACCTGGATCACGAGCAACCGATTTAATCTCGATAATACCATCGTAAATTTCAGGCACTTCCATGGTGAATAATTTGGCCATGAATTGTGGATGTGTACGAGATAAAAATACCTGCGGACCACGCTGCTCGCGGCGAACATCATGCACAAATGCACGAATACGATCACCATAACGGAAAGATTCACGCGGAATAAGCTCATCACGACGCAAAATAGCTTCGCCACGACCAAGATCAACAATCACATTGCCATATTCAACGCGCTTAACCGAACCAGAAATAATCTCGCCGATTTTATCCTTATATTCTTCATATTGATGATCGCGCTCAGCTTCACGTACCTTTTGCACGATAACTTGTTTCGCAGACTGCGCTGCAATACGACCAAAATCCATGGGAGGTAAAGGATCAGATAAAAATTCGCCAAGCTTTGCATCAGCCTTAACTTTTTGCGCATCTTTCAATGAAATTTGCGTCACAAAATCATCAACCTTATCAACAACTTCAAGCAAACGCTGCAACTTGATTTCACCCGATTTCGAGTTAATCTCGGCGCGAATATTTGTTTCTTGCCCGAACCGTGAACGCGCAGCCTTTTGAATAGCATCGGCCATAGCAGCAATAACAATTTCACGATCGATAGACTTTTCACGAGCGACAGCATCCGCAATTTGCAGAAGTTCAAGTCTGTTAGCACTCACAGCCATCGGGTTCTCTCCTTATTTGGTTGTCGCAACGCCCCAACAAAGCAAGGCAATTTACGTCATTTTGCTTTTTAAGACTGCTTGGAAACATCCTTGCCGTCAGCATTTTCATTATCTTGCACATCATCGCCACCCAACTCATCTTCAGGAATAAGCGATTGACGCAAAGCCTTATCTTTACGCAAAGCATCGCGAATAAGATCATCTGTCAATATAAGCCTTGCATCACTTAAAAGATTAAAACCAATTTTAACTGACAATGCTTCACCATAGGCGGCCTTATCTGTCCTTATAGTAAAACCATCACCATCCACTGATTCGATATGACCGCGGAACTTACGGCGACCATCAACCATTTCACTGGTTTCGACCTTAGCAATATGTCCACGCCAATTAACAAAATCAGATTTACGCACGAGCGCACGATCAATACCAGGAGATGAAACCTCCAAATGGTATTTACGTTCAATAACATCTTCAACGTCAAGCACAGGAGAAACCGTACGGCTAACAATTTCGCAATCATCAATGGTCATCGTGCCATCGGCGCGCTCTGCCATAATCTGCAAGGTAAGACCATTAAGACCCGAAAGATTAATGCGAACGATACGATAGCCAAGCGGCTTCAAAACTGGTGCAATAACAGCATTAACACGTGCTTCAACCCCAATTTCTTCGAATAAACGAGGTTCATTTATATCACTGACAGGCACATTAACTTCCTGTTCGTCACTGTGATCATTTACCGTGTCACTGGTATTTTTTGTCATCAATAGGTCCTGTATCAAGATGTTTTTGTAAAAAGCTTAAAGCTTTTTAAAACAGTAATATTTCAAAAATATAAGATTTCATTCATCAAGCTTGAGATTCACAAAATTAATAATTCAAAAGCCGATTAAAATACTCTCTTACCTTGATTTAGGTAACAAAAAAGAGCGGGTCCAAGATGGCCCACCCTTGTCAACGTGATCAAGAATTTATCCTTATGTACTCTATTTCCCCTGCTATTTCAAGGGGGGATAGTTGATAAGCGTAAAACACCACATGTTTCTTCCGTATCAAAGGGATTTTTTATTTCGATTAATTGCAAAATAGCTTGATAGGTTAATTACTTTGTCTTAGAATTTTACCAATCAATTTAGTTTAGGTTTTGCTATGCGTTTATCAAATGACGACATCATACACATGATCAACAAACGCCTTGCCAAAGAGCGAGAACTTGAAAAATATGAGCCTCAAAGCCTTAAACTTACCCCAAAAGATCACCTGCGCCAGATAAACACAATAGTGAAAGGTAAGGCAGTCACATTTTCTATTGTTGAAACTAACAAAAAATAAATTTTTAATACGACCGTACTCGCTGTCGCCTACTTCAAGACAGCGACTAGTCAGTAGTTGAAGCTGCAACAATTGTAAAAACTTTCGTCAAAGGATCATAAACAGTCCAATAAAAACAACCCCACCATTCTTTACCATTACTAAAATAAAATTCTTGCCAATCATCATTCCAAGAATAGATTTCTAACCCTTCACGATTAGGAAAGAGTTCACGATTAACAGCCCGCCAATCTTCATCAGATGGATTTGTTGGACAGTGAGGCGTTAAGCAAAATGCATAAATATATTGCTCATAGTCACAATTAGGATATGACCAACATGTTGGTCGCCCATACTCATTTAAGTGTTCAAATACCAACTGGTCGGGTTGCGAAAAAAAACGTTCAACAGAATAAGGCGCACCAATAAGCTTTGTTTCATCAATTCTATCATCAAAACGAAAGTCGTGATCCATATACAAGGGATGATGTATAAATTGTTCAAAATAACGCGTTTGACGTTTGAGTATCTCCTCCATAGCATGTAAGGCAGCAGCCCGATGACTTACCTCCCCTTCATAATCGCCTTTTAAGTGCAAATGCACATAATCAACCTCGCAATAGGTGTACTTTTTATGCAGGCGTTTCGTAAAGTCGGGGTCTAATAATTCAAACAAATCATACCGTAAAAAACTCATGCTTTCTCCATCATAGAAAATTAAATTTCCAAACCGATCGGCGGACCATCCCCCCAAAAAATGGTTTCATTACGGAACACCTATAGCGAATAATTTAAATATTTAAGCCACACAAATAGCAATATTAAAATCTAATCATCAAAGACTAACGCATTTTTCTAAAATAAAGCATTATGGCGCTGCTTCAACAATAAATTGGCCGCTCTAAATCTTGCGGAACTTTCGCTCAACATATTCTTCTCAGAATTTAAACGTTAAAAATAAAAAAGCGCGGCCAATATTTCACAGCCGCGCTTCATTAATAAAAAACTACGGATATATCCTAGTTTTGTGGTTTTACAACACCAGTTGGGTTGCGCATAAGATCAAAAAATGACCAATCTGGCGTAATAACCATTGGTGTATCTTTGATACTCTGATACTTATCCATCGATAGCCAAAACTGGTAAAAATTTGGATTTGACTCTACCGCATCATTCATCAAACGTGCGGCCTCAGCTTGTCCTTCACCTTTTAAGACTTCGGCATCGCGAGCTGCGATAGCAACGCTTTCTACATAGCTTCTATCAGCCTTCGCGATAATGCTGATGCGTTCAGCATTACCAAGAGACAAAATACTTTCAGCTGCTGCTCGGCGTTCTTGATTCATACGTTCATAAATACCATTCGACAAATCTGTCGGCAGGTCAGTTTTGCGGATACGCACATCAACAATATCGATACCTAAAGGCTTTGCTTCTTCAACCATCTGCCGTTGGATATCGCGCATCATTTCAATTCGTTGATCTGATAGGGCGGCATTAAAATCACGAACACCATAAACCGCACCAAGAGCACTACGAAAACGTTGATCAAGATTGCGCTCTTCCGCAGTTTCTGGACGGCCATCACCAATTTGCTTAATGAACATTTCAGCATCAACAATGCGGTAAATTAAGAACGCATCAACTTCATAATAGCGCCCATTTTTTACCTGCACTGAATAGGTTGGCAGGTCGTAACGCAATAAGCGATTATCAACCCGAACAACATCTTCAACCAATGGCATTTTAAAATAAAGCCCAGGAGCCTTTTCTGTCCGCACAATTTGGCTAACTCGTTTTACAACAACTTGTTCATTGGGATAAACAATATAGACGGACATTGATATGCCAACAACAATAACAACTAAGGCAATTAGAATTGCAATCAGAGAACCCTGCTTCATGATTATTTCGCTCCCCCAATGCTTGGATTAGTTGTCGTCGTTGAGGTTGCGCTATTTGCTGTAGGTGCCCGCAACATATTATTTAGCGGCAAATAAGGTACAACGCCGCTATTACCCTTATCAATCACCAACTTATTAGGTGATGATAAAACCTGCTCCATCGTATCAACGTAAATACGATAACGTGTTGCGTCAGGTGCATTCTTTTCTTCTTGTGCAATAGCTCTAAAGCGTTGGGCGCGACCATCCGCTTCTGCAATTACGCGGGCTTTATATGCGCTTGCAGCTTCAACTAGGCGAGATACTTCACCCTGTGCTTCACCCTCTTTTTTATTCCGATACTGATCTGCGGTACTAACCATTTGGTTTCGCTGCTGTTCAGCCTGTTGGACAAGATTAAAGGCCTCCATCACCTTTTTAGGAGGCGCTGCATCATTAATTGCTACCTCTTTAAGGGTTACACCAACTTTATATTGATTAAGTGTATTTGCAATAATGGCCACAACTTCACGGGCGATTTCTGGACGCTTATCACGCAGAACATCATTCATCGGACGACGCCCCACTACTTCGCGCATGGCACTTTCTGCCACCTGCTTGATTGTTTCAATCGGTTGAGAAACGTTAAACAAGAATTCTTCCGGATGGGTAACATTAAAGTAAAGGGCAAATTTTACATTAACAATATTTTGATCGCTTGTTAGCATAAGGCCAGAAACTTCATCATTTCCTATGCTAATGTTGCGTTCAGCTGTGCCAGTTTTTACATAATCTTCAATCGGCCATAAGCGAAAATGCATGCCATCGGATAAAATTTGTTGTTGAGGCACACCAAAGCGTAGTTTAATGGCCTTTTCGTTTGGCTGCACAAAGAAAATAGACTTATAGGCAACGAAAATAACAGCAAGGACTATGATAATAAAAACAATCATTCCACCGCCAAATTGTTGCAATTTTTGCTGGCCCTTGCGTAATAAATCGTCCATATCTGGCGGTGTTGGTCCATTTTTGCCGCCGCCGTTATTGCCGCCGCTGCCACCGTTACTACTGCCATTATTACCATTATTGCCGCTGCCATTGGGACGACCCCAAGGGCTTTTATTGCCATCATTATTACTTCCACCGCCCCATGGGCCGCTTTTACTTTCGCTGCCTCCCAATGGGCCGCTGCCTCCGCTTTGATTACTCCAGGGCATCTCTACCTCATTTTTTGCATGAAATTCACGCTTAATTGATCGTGCATTGGTTATAGGGATCAAAATGGTGGCTTTCAACGCAAGACACCATTTTTTTCTGATTTTTTTAGTCTTTTATTAAAAAATTCGCCGATTATTAGATAAAATGTCTATTTATGATAAAATTTAAAGTTTTTTTACAAAACTATCAACAACGCGCTTTTGTCCCGCCTTGTCAAAATCAATGGTTAATTTAGTTCCCTCAATATTTGCAACATCACCATTGCCAAATTTCATATGGAAAACACGATCGCCAATCTTAAAATCCGATGCTACATCAGAAACAGATTTTGCAACTAATTCCCCATTAATTGTTTTGCCGTTAAACTTATTTGCGCCAAATCCTGCTTGCGCCTCACCATAGCCAACGCGCTCAACATTAGCACCAGAACGGTTCCCCCAATTGTCGCGCGTTGCCTTATTTTTATGCTGCTGGGCACGTTGCCAACCGGGTGTTGCATAGGTGTTTTCAAATGGATCATGGCGATCAAAGCGCGATTGACCATAGCCTCCATAGCTAGTGTCTACAGCACCAACTTCTACATGACCTTCCGGTAATTCATCCAGGAAGCGTGAGGGAATTGTTGTTTGCCAAAGGCCATGAATACGGCGGTTGGAAACAAACCAAATATGAAGATTCTTTTTAGCCCGCGTTACACCAACATAAGCAAGGCGGCGCTCTTCCTCAAGACCAGATCGCCCCCCTTCATCTAGGGAACGTTGATGGGGAAATAACCCTTCCTCCCAACCTGGTAAGAACACCGTATCAAATTCTAAGCCCTTAGCGGAATGCAAGGTCATAATATTAACCGCATCAGTCGCCTCATTTTGCTCGGCATCCATGACCAATGAGACATGTTCTAAAAAGCCGCGCAGGCTTTCAAACTCTTCCATTGAGCGGATAAGCTCTTTCAAGTTTTCAAGCCGCCCCGGAGCTTCTGCCGAGCGATCATTTTGCCACATTGCCGTATAGCCAGACTCGTCAAGTATTGCTTCAGCAAGTTCAGTATGGGGGGTATTATTGAGCCTATCTTGCCAACGGCGGAAATTCTCCACCACTTCACGCAAGGCACTGCGCGGCTTTGGCTTTAATTCATCGGTCTCAATCAGTTCTGCACTTGCGGCAAACATCGAAATATTACGCGCCCGCGCCGCATCATGGATTTGCCTAATAGTAGCATCACCAAGACCGCGCTTTGGCGTATTAACAATACGCTCAAAAGCAAGATCATCCAAAGGTTGCGCAACAACCCGAAAATAAGCCATAGCATCGCGAATTTCCATCCGCTCGTAAAAGCGCGGACCGCCAATCACCCGATAATTTAAACCAAGCGTTACAAAGCGATCTTCAAATTCGCGCATTTGAAATGACGCACGCACCAAAATAGCCATGTCATTAAGCGCGTGGCCTTGGCGTTGCAATTGTTCAATCTCTTCGCCAACGGCGCGGGCTTCTTCTTCAGAATCCCAAGCCGCATGCACTTGCACTTTTTGTGCGTCGCTGTGATCTAACTCGGTAAATAGAGTTTTACCAAGCCGCCCCTCATTATAAGAAATAAGGTGCGATGCGGTTGCCAAAATATGGGTAGTTGAGCGATAATTACGCTCAAGCCGTACAACGACAGCACCGGGAAAATCTTTTTCAAAGCGTAAAATATTATCAACTTCAGCGCCGCGCCAACCATAAATAGACTGGTCATCATCGCCCACACAGCACAAATTAACCGTTTCACCATTTGGTCGTTGCGCTAAAAGGCGTAACCACAAATATTGCGCTGTATTGGTATCTTGATATTCGTCAACTAAAATATACCGGAATTTTTTATGATACTCACGCAAAACATCGGGATTGTTTTGAAAAATACGAATTGGATGTAACAGCAAATCGCCAAAATCACAGCAATTCAAAACTTTCAGGCGATCTTGATAAGCGCGGTAAAGTTCACGGCCCTTACCATTACCAAACGAGCGTGCATCACCTTCAGAAATTTTTTCAGGCGATAGGCCACGATTTTTCCAGCCATCAATCATTTGCGCAAAAGCGCGAGCTGGCCAACGCTTATCATCAAGCCCTTCAGCCTGAATAAGCTGTTTGATTAGACGAATAACATCATCAGTATCAAGAATTGTAAAATCACTGCGTAAACCAGCAAGCTCGGCATGGCGGCGCAATAATTTAACACCAATTGAATGGAAGGTACCAAGCCAAGGCATGCCTTCAACCGCTCTGCCAACAAGATCGCCAATACGGTGTTTCATTTCACGGGCAGCTTTATTGGTAAAGGTAACGGCTAAAATTTGGCTAGGATAGGCAAGGCCTAAGGATAAAATATGGCCAATACGGGTGGTTAAAACACGGGTTTTACCCGTTCCTGCACCTGCAAGCACAAGCACCGGTCCTTCCGTGGTGACAACAGCTAAACGTTGCTCAGGGTTTAGCCCATCAAGATAGGCGGCCTCCGCTGGCTTTAATTGCCGCGCGGCCATAGCCCTTGCCGCAATGCCACCAGTTCTTACTGGTGGAACATCTTCACGTTGTGGCTTTTCATCATCGTCAAAAAACGGTATATCATCTGGAAAATCGCTCATAGTTTATATTTAGTGCATTATGAACTAAACTGCCAGTTCCGCGATTAAAAATTTAAAAGTTTTCCTAGGGAATTTAAACAAAGACATCATTTTTGTTTTAAGCCTCAAATAATATTCTGCAAAACTGCGGTACAATTTCTAACGATTTGCAAAAAACATTGGCGAGGCTTCACCTATTATATCAGAGCTCTGACTTTTAACGCCTTGACTTAATTAATGAAATATTGCTTTTATTAGCATTGATAATTTCGATGAAATTATCAATTAAAGCAAAGGAAATGAATATGTTAAAAGTCATTGCTGAATTTTTCATAAAAGAAGATGCTATTGATGTGGTTTTGCCATATTTTAAACAGCTCGTTGATGAAACTCGTAAAGAGCCACTTTGTATTTCGTATAATCTTTGCATAGACCAAGAAGATAAAAGCCATTTTATTTTCATCGAACAATGGCCAGATAAAAATGCATTGGATATTCATAGTGCAAGCGAGCATTTTCAAAAATTAGTACCGCTTATCGATATGCATAAGAAGCAAGATGCACGGATCATCTTAATGGATGAGCTTAATCTGTAACAACTTATTCCTAAAGCTAAAACATGGAGAAACTAAATAATTTTATTGCTTTTAGCTCATACCCTTCAACTTTTGGGTGGGAATGAATAAATTTAAAGAATGCGCTCTGCATTTGAGTGGATTTCAAAGCTTTGTCCACGCGCTCTTGCGATAACTGTAAGATTAGCAGCCTTGCCTATGCGCAAGGCTTCAGCCGTTGGCGCTGAAATGCCAATAACAACACCGCTACCAGCAATTGCAGCTTTTTGAATAATCTCAACAGACAAACGGCTAGTGACAACAATTGCCCCAGCGCCAATATCAACTCCCTGCAGAAGCAAAGTGCCTATAAGCTTATCAACGGCATTATGGCGGCCAATATCTTCACAAATTTCCAGTAATCCCTGCCCTGCAACATAAAAACCGGCAGCATGGGCACAGCGGGTGAGTTGATTTAATTTTTGCCCCAAATTCAAAAGTCCAACAGCGTCACAAATATCACTTGCTGTAAGCGAAATATCACCTTTATACTGAGGTACAATGCGCATTGCAGCTTGAATAGATTCAACACCGCATAGGCCACAACCAACAGGGCCTGCCATATGGCGACGACGTTTTAAAAAAGCAGTTCGCGGCCGCTCATCTAATCGCAATTGAATATCAACACCATCATCAAGTTGGATAATATTAATTTCATCAATTTCATCAATATGCGAAATAATGTTTTCAGTTAAACTAAAACCAACAGCAAATTCTGCCAAATCATCGGGGGTTGCCATCATTACTGCATGGGTCGTGCCGTCATAACTTACAGCTACGGCTATTTCTTCGGCAATGGCAACCTCAATTGGCTGTTTCACGCCATTTTCCACCCGTGTGACACAGTCCATACGGTTAACCGGCGCGCCCACCAGCTCGGAAAAAATGGGGATTTTCTTCTTCAATTTATTAAATCCAAATTATCTTTTGGCCAACATAGCAAAATAGCTATTTGAAAACAAACAGCTATTTAAATCAAATGCATATGACTAAACAGTAGCCTTTGTCAATTTACTTTTTCCGCCTTAAAGGACGGATCACAATCTGGACAACAAGCAGCATAAAAACGCGTTTTGTCTGTTTTACCAATGCCGGGATTAAAACTATTGGTTGGATCAAGCCTCATGTAATGATTGGCAAGGGCTGGCTTTGCCTTATAAAGATGGCCAACATTATGCTCTGCTGGATATTCCGCGCCGCGTTTATCAAGCACTTCCAGCATTTTTGCCTTTAATGCTTTAACATCAACACCTTTTTTGACCACATAATCTTGATGCAGCACATGGCAGAAAAAATGGCCGTAATAAGCCTTTTGCTCAATTTGCGCATCAATTTCTGGAGGCAAGCGCTCAAACCAATCATCATCATTGCGCCGCAAGGCGATATCAAGTGCTAAGACATCTTCTGATGTTTTGGGGTGAACCAGCGCATATCGAATAACAGCGCCAGCTGCAACAAAGCGATTAAGCATTGCCTTTTTACCTTCATCGGCATCGCATAAAAACCAACCAGATCCAACAGTTTCATTGAGCAAAGCTTCAGTCTGCTCCGACAATTTGCTCGAAACTTTCAAAATAAGATGATGTTCATATTGATTGCGATAATCAAGCATACGCTTTGGCATAACATCTGGCACAAGCTGCGTCGCTAATTGAATCATACGGTCTGATAGATTTACCGGCAAAAACGATAAATGCTCAAGTCTTGTATCAAGTGATTTTTTAAAGGCAAAAAAGCCCGGCAAGCGTTTAGTGCCAAGCTTATGAATCATAAGCAATGTATCTTTGCCATATTTATGCGAGATATCAAAACAATCTCGATGCATATATTCACCGCTTATCGGCAATTCATCAAATTCACTTAGCATACGGCGGCGCAAAACGGTTAAATCATTGGTATCATTGGTACCAATATAATAGATTTTACTGTTTTCCTCTTTCGCAAAACTATCAAGGCGTACAGCAAAAACCGCTATTTTACCTGCAGAGCCTGCAGCTTCAAAAAGCCCTGAGGGGTCAGCATTAAACCTTGCAGGGGTTGCCGCATCCACCTCACGCACTTTTTGGCTATATTCATGATTGGAAGCCGCGCCAACATCATAGCTAACCCATGCTGGATCGATCACCTTATTATCAAGATTGGTCAAGATTTCTTCTGCAGTTTCACCAAGATCAATGCCTAAATGATTAACAAGTTGTAACTCGCCTTTTTCATCAATTTGCGCAAATAGCGATAATTCCGTATAAGCTGGCCCTCTTTTTACCAAAGCACCGCCAGAATTATTACAAATACCACCAATGATAGATGCACCTATACAAGACGAGCCAATAACCGAATGGGGCTCACGATTAAAGCTGCTTAAAATATCCTCAAGTTTATAAAGAGTGCCACCTGGTTGACTGATAATTTGCTTGCCCTCATCCAACACATAAATATGATCAAGGCGAAGGGTGGAAATAATTGCGACATCGCGCTCATAACTGCCTTTAGGGGTTGATCCTTCCGTAAGGCCCGTATTAGATGCCTGCATAATGATAATGAAATCATTGGTAACCAATATTTTTAAACACTGCCACAATTCTGTTAATGAGCCAGGGATAATGACTAGCTTTGCATCGCCCTCGCCTGAGCGGAAGCCCTTACGATAACGCTCGGTTTGATTTGCATCGGTTAAGCAATGCTTTTCACCAACAATACCTTTAATACTAGCAATAACAGAATTATCGGTCATGTTGAGCCTCCCTAAATCAAGTAAACCATTTTCTTTCAGCTCTAATGCATTTTTCATTATAAGTAAAACATTTAAAACTAAGCCGTTATATTAAAACGATTAATATGATAAAACCCATAAGACTTGTTTGTTGGATAATGGCATGCCTTGGCTAACTTTAATAAAAACGCTATAGATGTATTTAGAACGAAGCTAAATAGCCTGTAAAGGAAAAGACAATGGCAAAATTCGTCCATAGCATGATCCGCGTCCTTGAAGAAAAGCGATCAGTTGATTTTTACCAAAAAGCATTCAATTTAAAGGTTGCAGAAAAAATAGAATTTGACGACTTTACGTTAATTTACTTGAGCAATGAAGAAAATAGTTTTGAATTGGAATTAACAGTCAATAAAGGCCGAACCGAGCCTTATAATCTTGGTGATGGCTATGGCCATGCAGCTTTTGTCGTTGATGATATTGATGTTACCCATGCCCAATTTGAACGTGATGGCTTTGCCCCACGTAAATTGGTGCAATTAGATCAACAGGGTAAAAAAGTTGCACGTTTTTTCTTCGTGGCCGACCCTGATGGCTACCAAATTGAAGTTATTGAAAAAGGTGGTCGCTTTGGTTAGTTTTTTTAATATTTTGCATTATAATTTGCCAAATCACGAACAAAGTTCTTTTAGCTATTTCAGTTGAAATCTATTTTATAATAAAACCGCAATATTGGTGACTTATAATAGTTTAACTTTCGCGATGAATTAAAGGAAAAACTATGTTTAAAGTTGGCGATATTGTAAAGCTTAAATCAGGTGGCCCTGCCATGACCGCCCAAAAGGTTGATGGCGGCAAGGCAACCTGTATCTGGTTTAAAGATGATAGACTTAAAACGGCAGTTTTTCGCAAAGATACTATTGAATTAGTCAATCCTATTGAAAAGACAGACAAAGTAAAAGCTGACCTTTTACCTGTTTTCAAAACACCACCAATTATTGCAAAGGGCGATGAAACAAACAAAAAGGCTGTAAAGTCTAAAACTGCCAAGCCCAAAACAGCCGCAGCAGGTGCTATGTCTGCTGACAGCAAAGATGAAGGTAATTAAAATAAAAGGTGCAGTTTATAAGATTGCACCTTTTATTTTTTTGCTACGCGAATGGGGCGCAATATTTCGATTTAAAGCTCAGCCTCAAAAGACATCACTTGTCTATCGGGTAAAAATTGGCCAATGCGTTTAATTTCCCAATGCAGGTCAATACCGCAATTGGCAAATACTTTTTGGCGTACTGTTTCACCCAATAATTCAAGGTCATAGGCGGTTGCATTGCCAACATTAATCATAAAGTTGCAATGCATGGGCGACATTTGTGCGCCGCCAATTTGTAAACCACGGCACCCTGCCTCATCAATAACTTTCCAAGCTGACGTGCCATCAGGATTACGAAATGTTGAGCCACCAGTTTTTTCTCGCACCGGCTGCACATTTTCGCGATGTTGAATAACCTCGTCACGCGCCGCCATAATATCAGCTTCATTGGCTTGATAACCCGAAAATACCGCAGAGGTAAAAATAAGATCATCGGCAATAGCAATATGACGATAAGAAAAGCCCATATCAGCCGCTTTAATAATATGCTTATTACCTTGCCGATCTAGTGCATGGGCTTCCACCAAACGCTCTGCCGTCTCAATACCATTGGCACCGGCATTCATCCGTAAAGCGCCGCCAATGCTGCCGGGGATACCAAAATAAAAATGAAAGCCCCCTATTTTCGCGTTAAGTGCAGCAGTAGCCAAGCTTTTATCCGACGCCGCCGACCCCGCAACCAATTGTCCAACATCATTCATGACAACATTGCCAAAACCTTTGGCGGAAAGGCGAACAACAACGCCTTTTATACCACCATCACGCACCATCAAATTAGAGCCAATACCAACGATGGTTAATGGAATATGTTCTGGCAATGATTGTAGTAAAACTGCCAAATCGTCTTCATCTGCCGGTTGAAAAAATACCTCAGCAGGGCCACCGGTGCGAAACCATGTAACTTTGCTCATATCAGCATTGGCCTGCAAACGACCCCGCAATTGGTCAATTGGCAATTGTTTTAAAAGTGCTTCACCATCAATTGCTTGATATATTGTCATTTATATAACCAATCAACAAATGTTTTAAGCCAATTTTTGCAATTCTTGCGGCACTTGATAAGCCCATTGCGTAATATTACCAGCACCCAAAAACACCACAAAATCACCGGGCTTGGCAATATCTTTGATCATAGCTGGTAAATCTTCAATACCGCTCACAAAGCGTGCATCACGGTGACCTGCGGTTTTAATTCGCTCAACAAGGCTTTGCGCCGATACACCTTCGATTGGTTCTTCGCCTGCGGCATAAACTGGTGCCACAACAACACGGTCGGCATCATTAAAACCAGTGGCAAAATCATCGAACAAATCATTCAGACGCGAAAAACGATGCGGTTGTACAATCGCAATGACATTACCTTTAGTTGCCTCACGCGCGGCTTTTAACACCGCTTTAATTTCCACTGGATGGTGACCATAATCATCAAAAAATTCAATTCCATTCCAGCTTCCGCTATGGGTAAAGCGGCGCTTTACTCCACCAAAAGCAGCCAATCCTTTAGCAATTGCTGTATCCGTCACGCCAAGCTCATGGGCAACAGCAATAGCCGCAGTCGCATTTGATACATTATGAAGCCCTGGCATTGGCAAAACAAGATCCTTCATCTCAACCGTTTCGCCCGTTTTACGGTTACGAATAATCACATCAAAATGCGAATTTGCACCTTCCATATGATGATTAAGAAAGCGCACATCTGCCTGCGGATTGTTGCCGTAAGTAATAATGCGGCGATCATCAATGCGGCTAACCATAGCTTGAACTTCAGGATGGTCAAGACACATAACACCAAAGCCATAAAATGGTACATTTTCAACAAATTGGCGGAAGGCTTCGCGCACCGCATCAAAACTGCCATAATGGTCAAGATGTTCTGGGTCAATATTGGTAACAACCGCAATATCAGCTGGCAATTTTAAAAATGTGCCATCACTTTCGTCGGCTTCCACCACCATCCAATCACCTTCACCCATGCGGGCATTAGTGCCATAGGCATTGATGATACCACCATTGATTACGGTTGGATCATAACCACCAGCGTCAAGCAATGTCGCAACCATTGACGTGGTTGTAGTTTTGCCATGGGTACCACCAATCGCGACAGCTTGGCGAAAACGCATGAGTTCGGCCAGCATTTCTGCACGGCGCACTATTGGTAATAGGCGTTCACGTGCTGCCATATATTCAGGGTTGGTCTTTTTAATCGCGGTGGAAACAACGACAACTTCCGCATCACCAAGATTTTTTCCATCATGGCCGATGAAAACCTTAATGCCTTTTTCACGCAAACGTATAACATTGGCATTATCACTTTGGTCCGAACCCTGCACTTGATAGCCGAGATTATGCAACACCTCGGCAATGCCACTCATACCTATACCGCCAATACCGATAAAATGAATAAGGCCAATATTAAGCGGCATTTTCATGCTTGTTCTCCAATTTGCTTGTCTGTTGTTCAATTTCTTTTTGTTTTATCTCAGCGATTGTCTTTTTTGCAATTAAGCCTTCAGCCAAATCAGCTAAACTTTGCGTTGCCTGTACACGTCCTGCTTGATGTGCTGCAGCTGCCATCGTTACCATTAGCTTTGGATCATCAAGTGCGCCCGTTATAATTTCAGCCATAACATCTGCATCAATATTCTTTTGCGCTAATACCTTAACGCCGCCAGATGTTGCAAGGGATGCGGCATTTTCTGCCTGATCATGATCAAGTGCATAAGGATAAGGCACCAATAAAGCTGGCCTGCCGATAGCGGCAATTTCTGCAACTGTCGATGCGCCAGAACGTGCGATTATGAACTGAGCATTAGCAATACGCTCTGCCATATTATTAAAAAAGCTAGCAATTTCAGCTTTTATGCCCAAATCAGCATATGCTTGCGTTACCGCTTCAATATCTTGTGGTCGCGCTTGTTGCGTCACTAAAATAGAATTACGCTTGGTTTCATCAATAAGCTTTAAGGCTTGCGGCAAAATTTCAGAAAAAAAGCTTGCACCTTGACTACCACCAAAAACAAGTAAATTAAAAGGCGCACCAGCTTCAACTGCTTTATAAGGTAGTTTAGCAGCATCTATCACCGCTGGCCGCACGGGATTACCAGTTACAATAATCTTTGAAGCAAATTCACCTTCTTGGGGTAAAAAACCACCGGCAATTGCCGTGACCTTGCCAGCTAAAAAGCGATTTGCTCGCCCCATGACCGCGTTTTGCTCATGAATAAGAGTTGGAATTCCCATGGAGGATGCAGCATAAAGTGGAGGAAGTGTTGGATAACCGCCAAAACCACAAACCAAAACCGGCTTTAAGCTATGTAATAATTTACGCGATTGCCGCACGCCCTTGAGCAATTGCCAAAGCGTTTTAATAATGGCAATTGGATTTTTACCCTTGATAGTAGCAGAATTAATAACATGGACATGATCTGCATCAAAAAAACTAACAAAGCGTTGTGCGCGACCATCAGTTAAAAGATGCACGTCATAGCCACGCAATTGTAGCTCTGCCCCTAAAGCTTCAGCCGGAAATAAATGGCCACCAGTGCCCCCTGCTGCTAAAACAATTTTGCCTTTTGTCATCTTATCATGTTACCGTTTTTGATAAATTCATTCGTGAGTAATATTGTGACATACGCGCTTCCGGACGCTTTCTGGTTAATGCCAATAAAAAGCCCATAGTAATACCAATCGCTACAAGAGACGAACCACCATAAGAAATAAATGGCAAGGTCATACCTTTGGGTGGCATAAGATGCAAATTCACCGCAATATTAATAATCGATTGCACGCCAAACAACATTGCTATACCAGCAATTGCAAAGCAAGTGAATTTATCTTGTTCTTTTGAAGCAATATAAAGTGAACGGATTACGATAAAGCCAAATAATGCAACAATAAGAACACACAGAATAATTCCGTATTCTTCCGCGGCAACAGAAAAAACAAAGTCCGTATGCGCATCAGGCACAATCCGCTTTACTGTACCTTCGCCAGGTCCCTGCCCAAACCAACCACCATTAATAATTGCTTCGCGCCCCACATCAACCTGAAAAGTATCACCTTCGCCATGCAAAAAAGCATCAATTCGCTCACGTACGTGATGAAGAAGCATATAAGCACCAAAACCACCGAAAATAGCAAGGGCAATAAAGAAAAGTACCACGATCCATGGAATACCGGCAAGGAAGAACAATCCTCCCCATGCGGCAGTAATAAGAATCGTTTGGCCAACATCGGGCTCACGCACTAATAATGTCGCAGTTATAATAAAAAGCGCAATTGCTGATGTATAACCAGGTATTTTATTTTTTTCACCATGCTGAGCAAAAAGCCAAGCTGAAACAACAACAAAGGCTGGCTTCATAAATTCTGATGGCTGAATGGTCACACCAAGCATTGAAATCCAACGCTTCGAACCTTTGATCTCTATACCTATAACCAACACAGCCACCAATAGCACCAATGAGACACCAAGCAAAACAATCGCTGCACGGCGTACATTATAGGGCGAGAAAAAGGATATGGTGATCATCACAACAAAAGCGGGGACGATATATTTTATATGCAATTTCACAAAATGAAAACTGTCGGCAATACCGATGCGGCTTGCAATTGCTGGACTTGCGGCAAAGGATAAGAACACGCCAAGTCCCATCAACATCAGACAGGCGGCAAGAATTGAGCGGTCAATGGTCCACCACCAATTTGCAACTGCTCCACGATCAACGCGACTGACCATGCTATTGCTTCCTTTTACTTTGCGTCTTTTGTTGCTTTATATTACAAAACAACAAAAATTAGATTGCCACTTTTTCCTGAAATTTTTAAAATTAGGAAATTTTATTGCAGCATAAACGCAAAGAAATAGAGAATAGTTAATATTTTTAAAAATTTTGGTTAAGCACAATTATTTTTAAATTAGCGCAATATTGTATTTTGCACTAAATCCCTAAAAGCATCACCCCGTGCACTATAATTGGCAAATTGGTCAAAGCTTGCACAAGCAGGTGACAATAAAACAGCTGCAATTGCATCTGAGCCACTTTGCGCCTCTATTTCAGCTTTAGCAAGTGAAGCATCAAGGGAGGCCTGCTCTATAGCTTTTTCAAGGGTTTTGCTCATTACCACATCTATGTTATCGCCAATAGTTTGCGCAAATCCTGTTGCCGCTTCGCCGATTAAATAGACTTTGCGAATTTTCGGGAAAAATTCCTTTAAGGATGAAATTCCACCTTCTTTAGCAACGCCCCCTGCAATCCAATAAATATGATCAAAGGTTGATAGGGCTGGTGCTGTCGCCTCGGCATTGGTTGCCTTGCTATCATTGATAAAGACAACATGATCTTTACGGCCCACCTCTTCCATACGATTGGCAAGCCCTTTAAAAGTTGAAATGGCAGCTGCCAATTTTTTTTCGTCAACACCGATTGCTACACATGTAGCCAAAGCAGCAAGGGCATTTTGCGCATTATGAACGCCGCGCAAAGAAACAATGCCGATCAGATTGGTAATTTTTTGTTGTTCTTTATGGCCAGCTCTAAATATATTGCCATTTTCTGCAAACCAACCATTGTCAATGTGCCGCTTGGTTGAAAATGGTATTAACTTATTTTGACGCTCCAAAACGCGAATAGCGATTTTTTCGCAAAAAATATCATCGATTGAAACAACGGCAATATTTGAACCTTTTATCAATCGTTCTTTAACTGCAGCGTAATGCTCAAAAGTACCATGACGATCAATATGATCTGGAGTGAGATTTAACAAAATACCAATGGTGGGATTAATTGAGGGCGTAAGATCTATTTGATATGATGAACACTCAATGACATAGCAACGCTTTTTTTCAAAAGGCTCAAGCGATAAAATTGCCGTACCTATATTACCACCCATTTGCACATCATAGCCAGCTTCTTGAAGCAGATGGGCAATAAGTGCCGTTGTGGTTGATTTACCATTAGTACCAGTAATGGCAATAAACGGACAATCTTGCGATGATAAATGATTGCGCAATAAAAATGCATTGCGCTCGCGCACAAATAATTCAATATCGCCAATAATTTCAATATTGTTTGCTTTAGCTATTTGCGCGGACCAATGGGGCTGAGGATGGGTTAGTGGTACACCGGGCGCGAGAATAAGTGCTTTTATCTCACTCCAATCAATGAAATGTAAGTCAGCTGTTGTAATACCCTCTTGTTTTGCCCGTTCAACACTTGCAAGATTGTCATCAAAAGCAATAACCTTGCTGCCGCCAGCAATCAAAGCTTTAGCAGTTGCAATACCAGAGCCACCAAGACCGAAAAGGGCTACTTTTTCACCTTTAAAACTAGAAACCGTAATCATGAAAACCCCATTTGATATGATTTTGATTAAACTACGCTTATCGCAATTTTAATGTAGCAAGGCCAATTAAGGCAAGAACAATAGATATTATCCAAAAACGGATAACCACTTGGCTTTCAGTCCAACCCTTTTTTTCAAAATGGTGATGGATAGGTGCCATCAAGAAAACCCGCTTGCCGGTTAGTTTAAATGAGCCAACCTGAATAATAACCGATAGAGCTTCCATAACAAACACACCACCAATAATCACCAAGACAATTTCATGCTTTGTGGCAACCGCAATGGCACCAAGCATACCGCCAAGCGCAAGCGAGCCAGTATCCCCCATAAAAATGGCAGCAGGTGGCGCATTAAACCACAAGAATCCAAGACCTGCGCCGATCACCGCCCCTAACAGCACTGCAAGTTCGCCAGTACCTGGCACATAATGAATTTGCAAATAACTAGCAAAGCCAGCATTACCAGATAAATAAGCAATCAAAGCAAAGGATGCGGCTGCAACCATCACTGGTACGGTAGCAAGCCCATCTAACCCATCAGTAAAATTGACGGCATTGCCCGTGCCCACCATGACAAGGGCTGCAAAAGGAATAAAGAACCAACCAAGATTGAGCATGTAACTAACAAAAGGAAAGGCAAGACCACTGCTACCCGCACGCATAATGACATAGGCAGCAATTGCGGCAATCAACGCTTCGAGACTCAACCGCGCTTTGCCAGAAAATCCTTTATCGGTTTGCTTGGTAACTTTTAAATAATCATCATAAAAGCCAATCAATCCAAAAGATAACATGACAAGCAATACTGTCCAGAAATAAACATTGTGTAAGTTACCCCATAATAGGGATGATACGACAACACCAGTCAATATCATCAAACCGCCCATGGTAGGGGTACCTGCTTTTTTAAAGTGAGTTTGCGGTCCATCAGCACGAATAGGCTGACCGCGCCCTTGTCGCAGACGCAAGGCTGCAATAATGCTAGGGCCAAATAAAAATACGATCATTGCCGATGTTAAGGTGGCCGCACCCGTTCTAAACGAAATATACCGGAAGACGCCAAGACCTGGAATTCTACGCAATCCTTCTGGAAGCCAATCAGGCAAATTCATCAAAAAATCAGGCAAATACATAAACATGGCGGCGGCCTTTATTAAACAACCGATTGAATGCAAACGGCAATAATATGGTTATAAATCTTGTGACGAATGAAAAAACTCATTCGTCTTTGACAATGTCATATAATAAAAGTGGTTAATTTTTATTATCAAAAGCATTTTTAATTAAGGGATAGCAATGCTTGAACGATTTTTGCAGAACCAATGCCGTTAGATGATTTTATCATAATGACATCATCTCCCTGAAGCTCGGCTAAAACAAGCGGCTGTAATTGTGCAATAGTTTCTTGCCAAATAACTTTTTGAGATGGCGCGCCACTTACCTCACCATTATTTTCATGTTCGAACTTCTCGGCTAAGGCTTTCATCTCGTTACCAACCAGAAAAACCACATCAACCTTGGCATCTTTAATCGGCACGATTAAATCTTCATGAGATTTCTGCGAAAAACGCCCTAATTCCAACATATCGCCAAGCACGGCAATGCGTCTGCCCTGATTTTTAGATTGGCAATTTTTGAGCAATAATAATGCTGCCCGCATCGAGGTAGGGTTAGCATTATAGCTTTCATCAATAAGGGTAATTAAATCACCATTGGCATTTTTTAAAATATGCCGCGCACCGCGCCCACTCTCAGCTTGTAATGAGCTAAGCGATTGACCAACCTTTATAAGATCAAGCTTCAAAAGATCACATATTGCAATCACTGCCAGTATATTTTGTACAATATGACGACCGGGTACGCCAATAGTAAGCGATAAGCTTGTCTTTGGTGTCTTTATAGTAATATCAGAATTTTGGGCGTTTAAAGTGACTTCACGCAATTGGTAATCAGCTTTTTTATTTTCGCCAAAACTTAAAATTGAGCTAATGCCAATTTGTTTCGCTTTATCAACAAGATACTCGCCAAGATCATCATCAATATTAATAAGTGCATTACCACCTTGAATAATGCCTTCAAAGATTTCCGCTTTAGCATCAGCAATTGCTTCAAGGGAAGGAAAATACCCCATATGGGCCGCACCAATTCGCGTAATTAATGCAATATGCGGCTTTACCAATTTTACCAAAGGCCTAATTTCATTTTCATGATTCATGCCAATTTCAAAAATGCCAAAATCAATATTTTGCGGCATTCTTGCTAAGGTTAGCGGCACCCCCCAATGATTATTAAAAGATGCAGGATTGGCGTGAACATTACCAAAACGACTTAACACATGACGCAAAGCTTCTTTGGTGGTGGTTTTCCCAACCGACCCAGTAATAGCAATAATTTTAGCCTTACTGCGCAAACGGGCAGCCTCGCCTAATCGCTCCAAGGCTTTTAAAACATCGTCAACAATTAAAAGCGGTTTTTGAAATTCTTTGGCCAATAATTGCATATCTTGGCTATGCGGTTCATCAACTACTAAAATCGTTGCACCATTTTCAAATGCGCCTTTGGCAAAATCATGACCATCAAACTTATCGCCCGCAATAGCGAAAAAAGCATCACCCTTTTGCAAACTGCGGCTATCAATGGAAATACCAAAAATATCATTTGAAAATTCGCCAAAAACGCTGCCGCCAATCGCTTCATAAAAAGCTTCTTTACTCCAAAGCGGTGCATTCAATTCTTGCGTGCCATTCGATTCTTGCGGTAATTTGGAATTCATCGGCTACGAGCCTCCAATGCGGCATGGACTTCGGCATGATCTGAAAAAGGCAATACCTTACTGCCAATAATTTGCCCCTCTTCATGCCCCTTACCCGCAATGATCAGTGTGTCCCCTGCCCCCATAAGAGCCACCCCTTCACGAATAGCTGCACGACGATCACCAATTTCAATGGCATTGATTGCGCCTTTCAATATTTGCCGACGAATATCATCGGGATTCTCCGAGCGCGGATTATCATCGGTAACAATGACAATATCAGCGAGATTGCTGGCAATTTCACCCATAATCGCTCTTTTACCCTTATCGCGATCACCACCACAGCCAAAAACAACAATCACTTTACCTTTGGTAAAAGGACGCACAGATTTTAAAACATTTTCCATAGCATCTGGCTTATGGGCGTAATCAACATAAACCGCGCCACCATCGCTGGTTGTACCGACAAGATCAAGCCGACCCGGTGCGCCTTTAACACGCTCCAATGCACGAAAAACTGCCGCACCCGGTACACCCGTCGCAATGGCGATACCTGCCGCAACAAGGGCATTGGCTATCTGGAAGTCACCCGCTAATGGCAATAAAATTTCATAAATTTCATTGTCATATTCAATTTCGGCATATTGGCGATAACGTTCATGTTCTACTCGCTTAATGCGGATGAATGAACCTTTGCGCCCAACGGTTAAAACCTTGCGTTTGGCGCGAACCACATGTTCAATAGCTTTTTCGGAATATTTATTGTCGGCATAGATAATGGCTGGTGCATCCATGGGGAGTAACGTATTAAACAACCGCATTTTTGCGTTAAAATACTCTTCTAAATTGGCATGATAATCCAAATGATCGCGGCCAAGATTGGTAAAAGCTGCGGCACTTAAACGAACGCCATCCAAACGCCTTTGATCAATACCGTGCGAAGATGCCTCCATCGCAAGATGCGTTACGCCTTTGTCATTAAGCTCTTGTAAAACACGGTGCAATTCAACCGGCCCCGGTGTAGTAAGAGCTGCATAGCGGCTAATTTTAGGAGAGAATACGCCAACAGTGCCAATGCTTGCACCGGCAAAACCTGTATCCCACCAAATTTGTCGCAACAGCGAAACAACGGAAGTCTTACCACTCGTACCGGTTACTGCAGTAATAACTTCCGGTTGGCGTGGATAAAAACGCGAAGCAGCCATGGCCAATGCATGGCGCACATCGTCAACTTCAAAAAAAGGAATGGGAATTTTAGCACTTTGGCTACGCTTTTCACTAATAACCGCGCTAGCACCATGCTTAATGGCATCACTAATAAATTGCTGGCCATCTCCTGCATTGCCTTTTAAAGCAAAAAACACATAACCTGGCAAAACTTCGCGAGAGTCAGCTGTAAGGCCAGTGATATTAATTGTTGGAGAAATATCTCTACTGCCTAACAAATCTGCGAGCTTCATATTCTGCCCTTTCCCAAAATGGCTTCTGCATAAAGCAGGATTTAGTTATCCTATAGTGCTTATATCTTAAAATCAAAAAACTGCACCTTATAAGCACTTTAAATCACTATTTTTACCTAGCCAATCTTTATATTATTGCTCAGAACTACCCAAAATACGCCCAAAAGGCATAATTCCATTACCATTATCTGTCAGTTTATATTATCAATATAAACATATAGCAGCATTTCATTACTATAATCTAGTGCATTTTTCACTAATGTTTAATTGTAAAAACACTCTAGATATTTGGTTTTTGTATCTTTACCATTCACCATCAGTATTACTTGAATATTGGCAATCAGCGGATCTAACCAACTGCTTTTATTATCATTTCTATAAATACATTTAATGTTTTTTGTGTCTTAGTCAGGTAAATTGCCTGAAACATCACCTGCCGCGAGGATCGGCGCGCTTTCTTCCATAAAATCTGGCGAAATTCCTAAAAACGAAGCTGATCGTGTAATAATATTTGCCGCCATTGGTCCAGCATTTAGACCAGCAGTCGCGGTAAATTTACCTTCTTCTGGTTGCGGTTCGTCAATAATTGTTAGCACCATATAGGTTGGATCATCCATTGGAAAAGCAGCAAGGAAAGAATTGAAGCGCTTATTTTTGGAATATTTACCGTTTACAACCTTTTCAGCCGTGCCCGTTTTGCCGCCAACACGATAGCCTTTTACGGCTGCTCGGCGTCCCGAACCAATGTCGGCATTCAGCTTATAAAGGTAACGCATATCACGGCTTGTTTCATCGCTAACCACTTTGGTCGAATGCTCAAGCGCCTCTGCTTGGTTGCGCCTCAAGAAGGTTGGCTCAATCAAATGGCCACCATTCATTAAAGCTGAAGCACCGACTGCAGTTTGCAGGGGCGTCGTCATCATGCCATGTCCAAAAGCAATGGTCATAGAATGAACTTTTTTCCAAGTGCGTGGTTCAACAGGACGCGCCACTTCTGGTAATTCGGTTGTCATGCGATCTAAAAGACCTAAACGCTTCAAGAATGCACGGTGCCCCTCGATACCAACCGTATCGGCTTCACGACCTGAACCAATATTGGACGAATAGATAAATACTTCCCATAAAGCGAGTGGGCGATATTTACCGTGGAAATCGCGAATGGTTTGGTGACCAAAACGCAAAGGCTTTGATGCATCAATCATCGAATTTAAACGAAACTTGCCTGAATCAAGCGCCATAGCAGTGGTGAAACTTTTAATGGTTGACCCCATTTCAAAGGTACCGGCGGTCATGCGATTAAGCCGATCTTTTTCCAAAGCATTGACTGGATTATTCGGATCAAAATCAGGCATAGAGGCTAAAGCAATAACCTCGCCCGTTTTAACGTTTAATACAACCGCACCTGCGGCAATCGCCTTATATCGTTCCATCGCCTGTACGAGTTCATCGCGCACAATTGATTGTACGCGAATATCAATTGAAAGCTTAACCGGCTCCAATGACGATGGATCAGCAAGCCCAGCCGCACGCAAATCACTAAGACCAGCATTGTCGATATATTTTTCCATACCGGCAATACCCTGATTGTCGATATTAACTAAGCCTAAAATATGCGATGCAGCAGGTCCTGATGGATAAAAGCGCCGCGTTTCCATTCTAAAGCCTACACCAGGAATGCCAAGCGCCATAATGTCTGATTTTTGCCGCGGCGTTAATCCACGTTCAATCCAAGCAAAACCAGTATCACGACGCAATTTCTTATAGGTAGTTTCCCAATTAAGATTTGGCAAAACCGTTGATAAAAGTTCAATCGTTTCATTGGCATCAATTATGCGACGTGGCTCAGCAAAAAGCGAATAGGTTTTAATGTCAGTGGCGAGCAACACCCCATTACGATCTACAATATCAGGCCGCGATGTCATATCAAGCTGGGCAGGACCACGCGCTTCTTCGATCTCACCACCTTGTTGACCATAAAGGTAAAGCTTCCCACCAATAACCGCATAGACCCCCATAAAACAGGCAGCAACAAAAAACATGCGACGACTGGTGCGCTTCGCATCAGATGCATGTTTTTCTAAAACTTCAAACTTAGTTAAAGGAGCTTTTTTCCGAAAAAAGAAATTAGTTAATTTCATGGCTTTACACTCCCGGTCTTTATCGTGTCGCTGTTTTGACCAAGTTCCCCAGCTAGTAATTCTTCACTATTCATGATGAGCTTTTCAATTTCGTCAGGCAAGCGTTCTGGAATATCATTTGGCTTAACGATCTGGCGCGGTTCGATTGTTGATAAATTTAGTCCATCCTTATATTGCTCGGCAAGACGCATCATACGAGTAGGCGTTGTCATCATTGCCCATTCTGCTTTTAACAAAGCAAGCGTATCTTTTTCAGCACTAATTTGTCGCTCGATACGACGCACTTCAGCATAGCGCTTTAACGCATCATATTTTACCTTATAAGTTATGGCTGCAGCCAAGACCATAATAGCAACCATTATAATATGAGATGTGCGAAAAACAGTCATCGCGAATGTCCTTTTAGTGGCGCAAGATCTGCAAGCTGAAAAATGGCCATATCGTTATCATAGGCAGGATTATCGGTGCGCACCCCGACCCGTAATTTTGCTGATCTCGAACGCGGATTTATATCAATTTCCGCTTCACTTGCTGCCATTGCACCTTTAAACAACGGTTCAAATGAGGGCAAAAGATCCAAACTATTAGGCATATGGCGCGACTGCGGCCGTTTACCTGAACGATCGGCAAAGAAGCGCTTTACCATACGATCTTCTAGCGAATGGAAAGTAACGACAGCCAACTTGCCACCTGGCTTTAAGATTTGCTCTGCCCCCAATAAGGCTTTTGCAAGTTCACCAAGTTCATCATTAACATAAATACGAAGGGCCTGAAAAACACGAGTAGCTGGATGAATGGCATTAGGTTTACGTCCAATTGACGCTTCAATCGCCTTTGCCAAATCACCCGTGCGCGTAAAAGGCGTTGTCTCGCGCCTTGCCTCGATCATACGCGCAATCCGGCCTGCTTGGCGTTCTTCTCCCAAAAATCCAAAAATACGCGCAAGATCACCGGCCTTTAAACGATTAACCACATCAGCAGCACTTACGCCTTTTTGTGACATACGCATATCAAGCGGCCCATCTTTTTGAAAAGAAAATCCGCGTTCGGCTTCGTCTATCTGCATCGATGAAACACCAATATCAAGAACGACCGCATCGACCTTTTTGTCAACAACTTGTGCGATATTAGAAAAAGCCGTTTCAATCAACGTAAGCCGTCCATTATATTGATCTAGCAATGTTTTTGCACCAGCAATGGCATTTGGATCACGGTCAAGCGCTATGACATTTGCGCCTTTTTCTAAAAAGCCACGCGAATAGCCTCCTGCTCCAAAGGTACCATCAACAATAGTCGTTCCTTCAAGTGGGGCTACACTATCGCAAACTTCCTTTAGCATTACAGGTATGTGACGCTCATAACCTTCAGTCATCTTTTGCCTTCATTGCTTTTTAAACCCATACAACCATGAGGAGACCTCTCCAAGCTGATTTGGTTACATTTTGCGCCATTATGCTTAACGAATTATTAGAAAGACCGTGAAAAATATTAATTTAAAAAATTAATTAGTGAATTCTTTATCATTCATGACATCATTCACGTGCATCATTAAACACTGAGATTAATGCACAAGGATTATTAAGGTCGGGACTTAAAAGTATATTATCAAGACCATTGTATAGGGCATAGCCAACCTTTTAATAAATTTCTTATAGTCGGATGGAAATTTTATATATGTTTCCATCTCATACTGCTTAATTAAATTGTCATCCGGTATAGGCGATACAATCGGTGTTTTAATATTTTTTTGTTTAATTTATCTAATTATTTATCTAAATCATATGACATATTTTTACCTCAAAAATCTTTTGCTCTATTCTTCCAGGATTAATGAGTTTTGAGTCTAGGACATTCGAGCACAAGCATTATAGAACAAGTCTATGCAAGATTTTTACCAGATTATTTAAGATCCGCTGAAAATACATTGAAAAAAAGCGGTTTGGATCTTAACAGGTTCAGTGAACCTTAAGAGAAATTCTTTTAAAAGTTAAGTAATTGATTTTATGGTGCTGTGAGGGAGGATTGAACTCCCGACCTCTCCCTTACCAAGGGAGTGCTCTACCACTGAGCTACCACAGCATTTTGTTGTGGGCGGTTCTTGCCATATCAAAACAATTTGTGCAAGCTTATATTATCATTTTTTCTAATTTTTTTAATTTTTTTAAGTTTATTGCTAAAATTATACACAAGCTAGGCATTTGCTGACAGCTTATTTGGGAACTAAAATTAAATTATTGGTTAAGTGTGGAATCACTAAACCAAAATTAAGGTTGAATTGAAAACAGAATAAACAGAAATATTGTTTTCTGCCAATATAAAGCCTAGCTGCCTTGGACTTTAGTGAAATTAGTTTGGTTTAAGTGCCAAGAATCAGCAAGGCTAGAAAAAAGGCTATTCAAAATACATGATAGGCAACATGCTTTTATTTTCCAAAATCTAAAAATCATTCTTTTAAGCCTTTCTTATCATTTTTTGAAGTGATTTATAAATTTTCAACATAGATTCAATAGGTTAACTTATGTTTTTGTTAATAAATAAAATGCTTTAACTCATTTGATAACCTTGAATTTCAAGAACAGATTTTGAGAGTGTGGCGCATAATTAAAGCAGCCATTAATTATTAAAATAACAAGTTATCAAAATGAGTGTGGATTACGAATAATATTTGCAGCAAGTTGATAACTAACGCGTCTGCCCATAGCATCAAATTGGCTGGTAATAAAATAGACTTCTATTTTAATAATGGTTTATAAGAAAAAAAATATAGAAAATAACAGCCAATTTTAATCAGAATTGATTGCTCTCAAAAACGTTGGTTCGTCTCCAACAATGACTTGAGCATCATACTCCGTATCTTCAGGAAATTGTAATATAGAATTTAAAAAATCTTCCGGTGGGTAGTATTGGTGCACATCAATATAGTGGTATATTAAACCCGGAGAAATATAAAAACAATTTTTATCAATTGTCGATGGTATCAATATTTCTACATGTGATAGGTTTATATCACCCAATATAATTGGTTTACCCCAAGGATCACTCGGTGTTCGTTTACATAGAGGACATAAATTTAAGCCTCGCGTAACAAAAGCGATTATATTAATATTATTAAATTCACCTCTTATCAATTTTTCTAATTTCCGTTTCACTTCAATGTGAACATTATCTTTTTGAAATGAATTATCATTTAGCCAACCGATATTTAATATTATATTTCCATCATCACTTTGAAATCTATATGCTGATAAGTCTTTATATTCCATTGTAGCATCCTATTTTGCCTTATCTAAAACTTCGGTACACGCTACCCATACATAACGGCCAGGGCCATTTTCTTTTATGATATCACTTAGCCACTTTGGTTGAGATGTCGTTATAAAATTATCACCACTATAAACCAGCTTGTCTCCGGGAAATAGCCTATAATCGTATATTTCTTTTCCCTGTAAATGAGTAACTAAGCCATCAACATCTTGTGCAATACGCGTGCCCAAAGATTTTCCTTCTTTTATTAATTCCAATAATCCAGCTGTATCCCCTTGTTCTAAAAATCGACCAGTAGAATTAATTATTTTAGTATTATCCTTCGCCATTGTAATAACTGTATTCGGAGGTACTGTTAATTTTTTTGGGTTAAGTTCTGACCTAGCACCATGACCAGCTATTACTTTTGCCGATAGTCCCCACGGATCTATCCACACATTAGGGTTATGAACATATGCATTGGGGCGCAGACCACCTGCCAAACCAATTGGATCGGGTGAGATATATTGTGCAGCGAGTGGATCATAATATCTGTAGCGGTTATAGTAAAGGCCATTCTCCGCATTTTCCCATTGGCCTTGGAAACGAATGGGGCAGTTTTGCGCGGCTTATGCTTCAACCGTATCATATTTAAATGCTAAGTTGCCGCGTATTGGTGGTGGATATGGGCTGCGAATATCATTGTCATTATCAGCCTGCCAGATTTTATGAACTGCGCGCCAAGGAATTAAAAAGGTGCGGTATTGTGCTGCCCAAACAAGCTTGCGGTCCTCGCTAAATATTTTACGTGGTGTGCCAAGATGGTCGTTGACAATGTACAACAATTCACCGTCTGCTGTTACTTTAGCAATTGGCCTAAATGTATCAGGCTCATAATGCTTGTTTGTCGCCTTATTCCAATCAGCCTCACCACGTGCTTTTAACGGTGCTTCCTCGGCAATGGTATCACCATCCCATAGATAGGCTGTACCGACGATTGTGTCGTTTGATAGTTCGCCACTGCCGCGTTGTTGGCTATCTTCGTGATAAGCACCACGGTTCTTCTCAATTTCAGTAATTTCGGGCGATTGTGCTAATAGCGTCTTTTGCGCAATGCTGGCATTGATTTTAAAGATACGCCGGCCAAAGGGATCATAACGATATGTCCAACGTTCCCCCGTTGGGGTTGAGCAACCAATCAGTCTATCTTTAGCATCCCATTGATATTTCCAAATTTTAGGGCGAAAGCCATTGCGTGTAACAATGCGTTTGATAATACGGTTACACTCATCATATTCAAGGGCAATATGTTCACCATTGGCGCCTTTGGCATCGGTAATGCGCCCGCCTTTCGCTTGTTGCCAATGGCTTAGAATATTATTTTCATCACTAAAGCCAGTAATATTACGTGCAGGGTCATAGTTAAATTGTTCAACCCTACCATCGCTAGAATTTACCTTGGTAATTTGGCCATTATCATCATAAGAATAATTGGTTTCACCCCAACGTTGATCTTTAATGCTTAGGGGTTCAAAACTCTTGTTCCAATTAAAATGGCGTTCAGCTTGTGAAGTCGCTTTGGATGGATCAATACCTTGTTGCTGTGCTGTCATTGCCCCTTCAAGACCACGGCTTAATGAGGCAATGGTAAAACCACCAATCTGACTTTTTAACTGGCTAGCAAAACTATGTAGTTAATTTATAGATTAAAATTTAAAACTATATTTTTGAAATATCGGCGTAATATTCTGCAACACAAGGTTCAATATATTGCCAGCTATCAGGGTTAAGTTCAGTAGCATAAGTAAAAAACTCACAAATAGTTTCATATATAGAATGGTCTGAACACTCTTCTCCTAACTTAATAGTAGCTTCTTGACTATATACTACGTATAAAACAATCCTTCCCTCATTATAAAATCTACTTTCAGAATAAGGTCCTAATTCCTTCCATAAAGCAATTCTTTTTTCTTCAAGAAACTTTTCATCACCTATATGCTTGCCGTAATAAAACTCTTTCGCAATATCAACATACTTAAAAATTTTAGGATCCAGCTGATCTTTTATTCTTTCTAAATATTTAATAAAAATTTTCATTATATCCACATAACTGATTTCGTCAGCCTTAGTATTATAATACTCAAAAATATCGAAAAATTTTTCATTATTATTGATAAAGTCATTTTCTTTGAAGTGCCTTTTCATTACATTAGTTTCCTTTCAAAAAAGCATCTAATATTGCGCTATCAAGCATCTGATTAACATTATTACATACAGGACAGAAGGGTTTTCCGAAACCATGATATTTACCACCTAGAGTAACTACAGCATGAGCGAAGCCTTGAAGTAATTTAACAAAATTTGTGATTTCATCTGCTGTATAAGTTCCTGCTGCTTTTATGGGAATACCAACGCTATTAGCAAATTGAGATAGAGTAACAGGTTCGCAACACTTCATATAAGTTTTCCCACGAATATCCTCAGGAACGCTATCATAGAGCTACTGAATTAAAGGATGAATGGTTCTATTTGAATTTACCGAAGCACTGACAGCTGTAAATACTGACCCTGTACCGGTAACCAGTGCACCGGCGGCACCTGATTTACCGCCCCGCATTGAATCTGCAAAGAGGCGTGCCAAAGTTCTTGCATTTTTTTCATCAGTCAATCCAAAGGGATCAATCCATACAATAGGATTAAATACATAACCATTAGGCCTTAATCCACCAGCTAAATCGAGAGGATCGGATGAAACGTATTGTGCCGCAAGTGGATCATAATAACGAAAGCGGTTGTAGTACAGGCCGGTTTCACTATCTTCCCATTGGCCTTGGAAGCGGATGGGGCAGTTTTGCGCGGCCTGTGCTTCAACCGTATCATATTAAATACTAAGTTGCCGCGTATTGGTGGTGGATATGGGCTGCGAATATCATTGTCATTATCTGCCTGCCAGATTTTATAAACTGCGCCCCCAAGGAATTAAAAAGGTGCGGTATTGTGCTGCCCAAACAAGCTTGCCGTCCTTGCTAAACATTTCAGGTGGTGTGCCAAGATGGTCGTTGACAATGTACAACAATTCACCGTCTGCTGTTACTTTAGCAATTGCCTAAACGTATTAAGCTCATAATGCTTGTTTGTCGCCTTATTTCAATCAGCCTCACCACGTGCTTTTAACAGTGTTTCCTAAGTAATCTAACTAGTAATGGCTAGTCTTATCAGGCATATTTTAAAAATTAAATTTAATTCAGGAATGCTAAACTCGTATATCAATATTCAAGGAAATTTTCCAACATTATTTTTATGATCTGGATTGGCTCAAAATTTTAACTTTTTTCCATAACTTTTAGTTCAATTTCATTTTACATGCAAGCTGTCCACAAAGGTCGATTTCCATTTTGAACATAAAACCCAATTTCTCGTAATGGTAAGTCACAAGACGCGCTTCGCCACCATCGACCAGCCATTTGACCGATCTACGTTGCCCAGCTTCATAATTTTCAAACTTTAATGAAAACCATCCGAATGCTGAACCTTAAGCAATAGGCCTTTGCTTATTGTTTTATATGCTTTTTAATTTTGACAATCATGTAAACTTATCAATGCTATATGGCATTATCTAAACACTATATTATCTGTCTTATCTCCAAGGTATCGCTACTCGGCGAGTTAATGGACGTAATTTATCAATATCATCCCAAAGGCCAGGAAAAACAAAAAACTTCAGGTCATCTCGGTTAATACCAGTGTCAAAATACCGAACAAGACGATCTTGTAAACTCTGACTTGACCACATATTAATCATTTCCGTTTTTTCAATAACCTCACGATCTTCTGGAAGTTTTAAATTCCAGTTAATAACTTCGCGCTTATCAAAATTGCTATCCATTTGTAATAATTTACCACCAAGCCAAAACTTATCATAAAATGTTCCATCATAGTCTGGATTATAGTAATAAATATATGGATCAATCCATCTATAATCTTCAAATGCTTTAACTGCAGCTTGGTCATAATCTAATTTAAGTCTTTCAACACCTAAATGATTGAAGATAAGTTTTGTTACAGCAAAAACCCTAAGCAAGGGTTTTACATTTTTAAGACTATCTTTGTGCCATTGACCATCTTTGCTTTTTATATCAAACACCAAAAAGCCAGCAGTTTTTAGCGTCATACCAATAGTATAAAGATCGTCACGCAATTTCATCGATATGATAACACCTTCTTTATTAATTGTTCTCATATTGTCACCCTGATTTACTCGCCTTTGCTTGGTTTAATAGGTGTTGTTCAGCTTTACTTAAATAAGCAGCCCTGTTTTTATTGTTTTTGCCAACTGGATTTTGTTTATTTGCAGTTCCTTTTAAACCACCGTTTTTTTCAAATTCTATCTGTTCTAATCCTCGGGCAATTTGTTTTCCCTCCCATCCATAGCCTTGATAAATAGCTGTTGGAGGCTCACCGCCGAAACGAGAGTAATTACCGCTATACCTATATTTTATAACCTCTTCAGCCGAATGGTGGCCTGGCATACTGGCATATCCGATATATGGCTTACCTGTAGCAATGTCTATACCTGTATAAGTAACATGGGTTGCTGTGGCTACGTTACCTGCCAACCCCCACGGATCTATCCATGTGTTTGGATTATGGACGTATCCATTGGGGCGCAACCCACCTGCCAACCCTATTGGATCAGGTGAGATATATTGTGCGGCGAGTGGATCATAATATCTGTAGCGGTTATAGTAAAGCCCATTCTCCACATCTTCCCATTGGCCTTGGAAACGGATTGGGCAGGCTTGCGCAGCTTGTGCTTCAACCGTATCGTATTTGAATGCTAAATTACCGCGCATTGGTGGCGGGTATGGGCCGCGGATATCATTGTCATTATCTGCCTGCCAGATTTTATGAACAGCACCCCATGTGCGATATTGCGCCGCCCAAACAAGCTTGCCATCTTCGCTAAACATCTCGCGCGGTGTGCCAAGGTGGTCGTTGACGATGTAGAACAGTTCACCATTTGCTGTTTCTTTAGCAATTGGTCTAAATGTATCAGGCTCATAATGCCATTTGGTTGCCTTATCCCAATCCGCTTCACCACTTGCTTTTAATGGTGCTTCCTCGGCTATTCTATTGGCATTCCATAGATAGGCTGTGCCGACGATCGTGTCATTTGATAGTTCGCCACTGCTGCGTTGATGGCTATCTTCATGATAAGCCCCGCGGGTTTTCTCAATCTCAGTGATTTGGGGCGATTGTGCTAATAATGCCTTTTGTGCAATGCTAGCATTGATTTTAAAGATACGCCGCCCGAACGGATCATAATGATAAGTCCAGCGTTCGCCCGTTGGGGTTGAGCAACCAATCAGCCTATCTTTTGCATCCCATTGATAGTGCCAAATTTTAGGGCGAAAGCCATTGCGTGTAACAATGCGTTTGATAATACGGTTACACGCATCATATTCAAGGGCAATATGTTCACCATTGGCGCCTTTGGCATCGGTAATGCGCCCGCCTTTCGCTTGTTGCCAATGGCTTAGAATATTATTTTCATCACTAAAGCCAGTAATATTACGTGCAGGGTCACAGTTAAATTGTTCAACTCTGCCATCGCTAGAACTTGCTTTGGTAATTTGGCCATTATCATCATAGGAATAATGGGTTTCACCCCAACGTTGATCTTTAATGCTTAAAGGTTCAAAAGCTTTGTTCCAGCTATAATCACGCTTGACTTGAGCGGCGGCCTTAACTGCATCAAACCCACGCAATTGTGCCGCCCTTGCTCCCTCCAGCCGACGACCAAGGGTGGAAAGGGCAAAACCTGCCTCTTGGTTGGTTAATAGCCCTAATGCATCATAGCTTTGATTTAAAGAAAAACCACTGTGAGACTGCCTTTGTGTCTCACGCCCCATAATATTATATTGGAAATCCATTGGCTTATGGTTGCCAATGACCAGTTGCGTTAAAGAGCCAAGAGGATCATGATAAAATTTAGTAAAGTTTTGACCAATTTGATAACTAACGCGCCTGCCCATAGCATCAAATTGGCTGGTAATTTTACGGCCATTACAGCCTTCTTGTATTATGCGGCCATTTTTATCACGGGTAATGCCAATAACGCTTGAGCCGTTTTCTGCCCGTTTTAATAATTGCCGGCCATCATAATCAAATGAAGTGGTCTCTTGAAGATCACCTTGCGCTGAAAAAGCCTTTTCCAATAATAAAAGGCCGGTTTTATCATAACTATATTCAATAAAACTATTATCGGCATTAATCCGTTTAATAACATTGCCAACATCGTCATAATGATAATAGAAGTTCTGACCGGCAAAATCACAGTCATGAATAATGCGCCCTGCAACATCGCGCTCTAAATGCCATTGGCGTTGCAGCGCATCTTTAACGCAGGTTAAACGCTTTAAAACATCATATTCAAAAGAAAGCTGGCCACCGCCAGGTTCTTGCATACCTAAAAGCAGATCAAATGGCCCATAGTGATAGGTCCATTGCCGCCCTTGCGCATCTTTTACATGAGATACTTGCCCCTCTGCATCGAATTTTCGTTCAATGACTGATCCATCAGGCCGCTCAATCCGCGTTGGTTGATAAAATTCTTTGCCTTTTGAGTGGTCATAAAAAACTCGTGTTAAGCTGCCATCAGGGCTCTGTTCACTAATAACGCGGCCAAAAATATCGCGTTCAAGCCTAACCTTACCGCCATTTGCTAAAATAATTTCAATAAGACGGTGATGTTGATCATAAAAACGCTGTTCTTTGCCGCCATCCGCAAAATGAATAATTGACGGCTGCCCAGCTTCTGTCCATTCTATTCGCGTTTCATGCCCTTCAGCATCAATAGCGCTAATGACATTGCCTGCACCATCATGATCATATTTCCAAGAATTCCCTTCACCATCAACCACCACATTGGGCGATCCAAAATTATTCCAAGCATAATGCGCCCAACACCCTTCAGCATCGGTAAAATTGATGATATTGCCAGCATTATCATATTGCCATTTGCTGGTATTTCCCGCTTCATCCTGTTGAGATGTTTTAAAGCCTGCCCCATCATATTCAAAAGACTTAATTGCGCCAATTGGCGTTTGTTCTTTAAGAATATTTTTATTTTCATCATACCAAAAGCGTTCGTTTTTATTTTATCTTAGTTAAGATAATTTTACTTAAATAATGGCTTATATACAATATAATTGTTATAATCTTGGCCATCATTACGTGAGCCTGAACACATTATAAAACTTTTTTCGCTATAAATTTCCGATGATTCATCAGCCCATTTTACTTCCCCGTCAAATGTCACATTTTCAGCGAAGGACCAAAAAGTCATACGATTTTTAGGAAAATAAATATCTTGTTCATTGATTAATGGATATTCTTCTAAATTTGTACAAAATAAATTGATAATATCTTGAGGGTCCTCTTTAAAAATGTAAAGATTATTGAAATTTAGATGCTCACACTCTTTGTCAGCTGCAATTTCAACTAATTTTTTATTTTCATAAATTAAACTAATACCACTTTTATAAAAATTTTGTTAAAGATAATTTTTTTATTATTTAAATAAGAATCTTTTACTTCATCTATTTCTTTAGTATCTAATGCATATTCAGAGTATGCTTTTTTAAGTGTATCAAATGCTTCAGAAGAGGCACCTAAAACTCCTTCATATGTAATATTTCCATACAAATTTTCTAAATGCTGATTATCATGTATAGATGAGTTTAATACGAATAAACCGATTTATTTTTTTAGGTATAATTTGATATTTTTCCATAAACTTTATCACTCTTTATAAATCAATTTGGAACTAAACCATGAAGTTTTAAACATATTAAATATTTTGTTGCTTGAATAACAGCACCAATATATTTTTTTGAAATACCGACCGAGATTATAGCATCTAATATAAACGCATTGGTAAATTGTCCTTTATTTAAAAATGCTATTTGACGACCATAGTATTCATCTTTTAGAGACCTTGCTCTTCCAGCGTAAGATGGAGTTTTCGCATGATCCTCGTGAGTCATTTGTATGGCTGGCCCCATATCGTGTGGAAGAGGAGCAATGTATGCTTTTACTGGCATATGATGAGACTCAACTCCCGGGCTTTGCATACACAAATGAGCACCACCTTTATATTTATCCAGGTTCAGGTGCAACTGGGCATGCCAAAGCAGCACAAACAAGGGGAATACCAGCTGCTTTAGTTTTTTTCTCTACCTGGCTAGTAATACGAACATTTGCATCTGTAATTGCATAAGCACCTGAACCTAGAGCACCTTCGATATCTTGGATTAACTTTTCAAGTTCTTCCTTTGATAAATCACCTGAACCTAGAATACCTTCCTCGGCTGTAATATATAACCGTGTGCGTCTGCTGTTTTCATGATTTCATCAAGCATGACATGTTATCACTTTCCAAGTTTGCTTTAGGCTTATATAAAAGTTTATCAAGCAGTTGTGCCGCAAGAAGCCCCCCTTAAATTTCCAGTTAATATGTGCCTACGATGCAATGTCATGTGATAACCATGTTTATTCTTGCGGTCCTAGACGACGAATGGGTGTAATTGTGCCATAACCAGCTTCACCTTCAGCAGGGGGGATATAGCTTTCATAAATTGGGCGTTCAAATTCGGTTAAAAAACTTAAATAAGATAAAATTGGCATACGTTGTATATTATTTATACTCATGCTCCCACCTAATGATAGGGCTGGAACAAAACCATAAACCTCCCCCGGCTCAAGCTCGCCATAACGTTTGATCAACTCTGGCATAAAATTTTCATATTTATGGTTATTTAAAAAATCACCAAAGTTATTTGTATTTGATAAATTTCCATAAAAACAATATATAAAATTTTCAGAAAGTGTGAAGGTTTGATGCGGTTCTTGCCCCCATTCTTTCAAGTAGTCCTTAGATCCAGAATTAAATAGAGTTTTATAATGAAATTGCTTGCCAGAACCTAAATAAATATACAGATCACCAAAACCATCATAAGCATAAGGTGTTACCGTTTCAGGATCAAATTCGGGGTCGCCATCAAAAAGTGCGTGCATGATGGGACGTAAAAATTCTGGATCGCACATCCATAAAACACCATTGCTCCAACTGCCCCAACCATAATCTTGCCAAATGCGTAAAAGTGAATCTGGTACCCGCCCGCGATAGCGTTCAATAGTGGCTAAGTCAGGCTTTACAACATGTTTAGGCGGGCCATAACGTAAGAAAGCTTCTTCATAACGCTCCTCGGCCGTAATATAACCGCGTGCTTCTGCCGTTTTCATGATTTCATCAAGGCGTGACATATTATTGCTTTCCAAGTTTGCTTTAGGCTTTGATAAAAGTTTATCACGCGGTTGTGCCGCAAGAAGGCCCCCTAAAATTCCAGTTAATACGTGCCTGCGATGCAATGTCATGTGATAACCATACTTATTCTTGCGGTCCTAGACGGCGAATGGGTGTAATTGTGCCATAACCTGCTTCACCTTCAGCAGGGGGGGTATAGCTTTCATACATTGGGCGTTCAAATTCGATTAAAAAACTTAAATAAGATAAAATTGGCATACGTTGTATATTATTAATGCTCATGCTCCCACCTAATGGTAGGGCTGGAACAAAGCCATAAACCTCCCCCGGCTCAAGCTCGCCATAACGTTTGATCAACTCTGGCATCATACTTTTACGCTTATAATTATTTAAAAAATCACCAAAGACCCTTGTCTTTGATAAAAGAGTATGAAAAAAATAAATAAAATTTTCAGAAACTGTGAAGCTTTTCTGTACTTCCTCATTCCATGATTGAAATTCATCTACCGAGCCTGAATTGAATAAAACCTTATATTCAAACTGCTTGTTATCACTAATCCAAATATGTAATCCACCAAAACCGTCATAAACATAAGGTGTTACCGTTTCAGGATTAAATTGGGGATCGCCATCAAAAAGTGCGTGCATGATTGGACGTAAAAATTCGGGATCGCACATCCATAAAACGCCATTACTCCAACTGCCCCAACCATAATCTTGCCAAATGCGTAAAAGTGAATCTGGTACTCGCCCGCGATAGCGTTCAATAGTGGCTAAATCAGGCTTTACAACATGTTTCGGCGGGCCATAAAGTAAAAAAGCTTCTTCATAACGCTCCTCTGGCGTAATATAACCACCACGGGCATTAGACGCTTTCATAATTTCATCAAGACGTGACATATATTCGAACTCCTAACAAAAGCAGAATATTTTAATTTATATTAAATTAATTGAAAGCAGACCAATAACCTTTATTACCAGCTAAACGTTGACCGGGCATATCAGGCTCGCTAGGACAATAGGCTAAAGTAACTTTTGGTCTTTTGCAATTGGCTGCTTTTAGTCGCTCCATATATTCTTTATAGCGAGTTTTTCGGCTTTTCCAATGTGAACCAATAGAAGAATTGATTGTTCCCCAACCAAAACGATCTAAAATATTAATAGTCTGATCTGCCACAGAATCCATTTTGCCTCCGGCAATCATATCAGGCGCGTGCAACGCAACATCACGGGCAAGCACTTCATCAATTAATCTATCTTTATCATTCTTTGCATTAAACCTACTACTAAGAGATTTTTCATAATCTTCACGTGCCTTTTTTTGATAAACTTCCGCTTGAGCGCGTATACCAGTTGGATTTTTTTCATAAGCATTCATATTGTCAACGATTTCTGCCGGCGACATTTTATTAATACCTCTATGCTGTATTTCTAATTGCCGGCGGTATTCTAACTCATATGCCTTACGGTTTTGCGGATCAACAGAATTCTTTGCTGCATCACCGGGCGCGAAACAAAGCTCTAATTTTTCATCGCAAGGATCTGAACTAACACGAACAATATTACCAGTTCCACCGTTATTGGGACGGTTTTTATCATCAAATCCATAGCGATTTTTTCCGCCCTGCAATTGCATGTTTTCAATTGCTTGCATTTGCCCATGCGCAGCACTACCGATATTAGCAAATGCATATTGTTGCCCAAGCTTAAAATGCAATTCTGTGTTGGCATCATTTAATATTTGCGGACTGTCAGACCAAGCACCAATTGGCGATGAAGGTTCTTTATCAATCGGATTATATGTATTTTGAAGATTAGTTGATTTGTGTAAAAATGGTGAGGTAGGATCATAAGTTCTAACATCTTTTACATAATTCATTTTACCGCTGGTATTTTTATTATTCATCCACCATTCGTCATTATGGCGAACAGCATTAGCACCTTCAAAGCGCACCGTTTTTGACCATGTTTTAGGTTGGCAAATACTACCACGTGTTCCAGATTCAACCCCTAGGCCAATACCTGCTTCATCACCATGGCTGCATGTCATAATAGATTTTGTTGTGTGACTACGTTTTGATGTTTGGCGCACCGTTGGTGTTGTATTGGCATCTTCATATTGTTTGGCATGAAGTGGAAATGGACAAGGTTTATCTGGCACTTTACACCAATCAGGATAGCTGGAAATAAGAATACCTTTATCAATATCACGGCTTCCTTCACGAGGTATACTCATTGCCTTCCCCTTCGTTCTTTACTATTAGTTCACACAGTCCTTGCTCATTTGCTCCTAGAAAATTATTCAGTTCAAGATCATTCAATGTTGTTGCAAAAAGATCAATCTTAAAGAACTCCGGGCAAATAGCTGCCCAAGCGCGCCACGTAAGGTGCACCTGCCAAGGAGCTGCTTGTGAGCGCATATCAATATGAACACCATCAAGATTTAAAACTGCGATGGCTTGGCGATCATCAATCCAATCAAACACCGCATAAGGTTGAATTGAAGGAAGATTAAACGAAAGTGTTTTTTGTCCAAGGGTTAAGCCATGGAGAGAAATTGTTTCGTCCCCTTTCATAAAACCACGCCATATCATTCCTGCGCTTGCACTTTGATAATGAAGATAATTAAAGTCAACAGGTAACTGCGGAAACCTATTTTTTCGCCAAGCATCATCGGTTGTACCAACAAATTGCATTCGCTGTTGCCAAAAGGGCGGTATTGGTCCAAAGCCTTGCGCTTGCACCATTTTACATGGATCAACAATAGGTGCAGTATCACTATCAATCATTGCAACAGGGATAATGCTATCTTCTGGCGTATAATCAGGATGGGGTAGCTTTGCTCCAATTGGATTAAACCCATTAGGATCATGATTAGGCGCATCAAAATATGAGCTGCCAGCCGCATATCTATAATCAATGGGTACCAAATCAACGGGTGTTGTATCGCTAATGCGCCAAGATGGTTTTCCGTCTTTTTGCCCGTCAGGAAGCCAATTTCGTAAACCATGAGCTTTTAAAAAGCGTTTATTGGAGCCAACCTCAATACCAAAATCCCATTCCGCCACATTTTCACCTAAAGGCGCATAGGTATTGCCGATAATTGTAATATCAGTATTAGGCTTAAACGGTGTAAGGTCAGACGCTTTAAGTAATGATGTTTTAAGTGGGTCTCCTTGATATTCGTCGGCTAAGACAAGCTCTTGCTTATCTGCTAATTCTAACGTGCCATCTTGCATGAGGTTATAGGTCGCACGACAAGTTATAACCCCCATTGGTGGTCCATCACGATGATATTGCTCAAAAGCAATAGCAGCAAAAGGCGTTTCATTTTTCGCGAGCATATCTAACCTCAGTTTAAGTCAATAACTTTACCATTAATATTGACAGCACCTGTGGCTGAAAAATTAAACCGCGTGCCTGTAATCGTTACATTGCCTTCCTTATCCATGATAAAGCGTGAATTACCGACTTTGATGATAAACTCTTCACCTATATTGAGCGTCATTGTATGGCCAACGGAAGTATTTTTATAAGAGCCAATTTGCTCTGTTCTTGCTATTCCAATCGTATCGGATTGGAATTTTTCAACCATTGTATTGGCAATACCAGATAGCGGCATGATTTGTGACAAAACACTGCTTAAACCACTGCCCTTTGTTGCCATATCAAAACCAGCTTTGACAAAATGTCCCGCTGCCGCATTAAACGCACCAGATGAAAGCAAGGATGTGGCTTCACCAGCTAAGGTTGCTGCCGCATGCCCCTTAGCAAATTCCTTCAGAAACGGATTATCAATCGCTTCAGAACCGATCTCGGTGTCTTTTGCCCCTGCGGCTAGAATTGGTCCAAGCATTGCAGTAAGGCTACCTAAACCAGAACCAATAAAACGATTAACCGAACCGCCTATTTTTTCTTGATGATTATTAGCAACCTCAACCGATTTATTAGCACCAATACTTTCTAACTCATTGGCTTCAACTCGTTTAGCACGGTTATTTAAAACCTTAATCGATTGATCCTTTTGAGCATGGACAAACATATTTTCTTGTCCACCTTCATCTTCAAACGATATTTCATTAAAACCATCTGCCTTATGAGAATTGGAACGGATAACCATTTTGGTTTTATCTTCAGGCAGATTATAAGGAGGTTGGTTACTAGCATGATACGTCCGCCCGATAATGATCGGCTGATCGGGATCACCTTCCAAAAAGTCAACAATTACCTCATGGCCTATGCGTGGTAAGGCGACATGCCCATATTTACCACCGCCCCAATTCATCGACACCCTTATCCAGCAAGATGAATCTTCTGCTTTTGGGTCTTTGTGGCGGTCCCATGGGAAATGAACCTTAACGCGGCCATATTGGTCGGTGTGGATTTCTTCACCCTCTGGCCCCACCACTGTGGCTATTTGCGGGCCATCAATCAGCGGCTTGTTGGTCTGCGGTGCGCGATAGGGCAAATGCGATGGCTGTACGGCAAAGGCATTGGCATAGACGGTGGCGTTATCGCTTGCGTTATTGTTACCTGCAACGGCTAGCCCCATGCGGCGGTTTAGGCTCTGGGTGAGCAAGTTAGGGCTATGCGATGATGTCGTACCAAAGCTTAAACCCGACAGTGTTGTACCATGCAAGCCAGGCGCAACAATGCCCGTGTCTGCCATGCCTATCCCTTGTGCATCCTCTCCCCATGCTTGCGGCTGCACGCCCTCATGACGAATGGTGAGGAGCCGCCATTTCTGGTTTAAACGATCATCTGGATGCTCAAACAAGGTAATTGCATGACCGGTAAGCAAATGCGGTGCATTGGATACACCATAGCCAAGGGATGCATCCACACGGGTTGCTTCTAGCTTATAACGAGTAAAGGCTTTACCTGCGCTATCCTTCTTATAGCGACCTGGATAATCATAAAGCTCATAGTCATGCTTTTCGCCATTAGGATTAGCGGTGCGCTCCTTATGCTCCTGATTATAGACAGGGTTCTTGAAGGTGTAATCGCGCTGCACAACCGTTGTGGCGCGCAATTTCTCACGATAAGAAAGCGATGAGCAAAATAGCCCCTTTACTGAGCCTGATGACAGAGAATTATATTCAATCTCTTTTAAGCCTGGGCAATCATGCAAGACATTGGGCTTATCGGAGATAATGAGCTTTAACAGGCCTTCCTTGTCATGCTCAAAGTAATAGAAAATACCTTCTTCAGCCAAAATACGCTCAACAAAACCAAGATGGCTTTCACGATATTGCACGCAATATTCACGTGCATCGTGGCTACCTTCATCAATATCCCATGTAACATTTTCAATGCCATGCTCTGAGAAGAGTTCCTTAACAATATCGCCAACTTTTTTGGTCTGGAACACACGGCAATCAGAACCATGATCCAAACGATAAAGGCTTGGCATTAAAACAAGACGATAGGCGGTACGGTGATGACCTCTGTCACCGCGTTCAGCTTCCACCACAACGCCGGAGAAGTGACGTAAGGTCTCCATATATTTATGATGGATGGTTAAGGTGCCCGGACTATCAAGCAAGGCTTGCAGATCAATATTATCATCACTGCTTGACAGCATGACTTCTATTCTGGTCATGCCAAAGATTGCTTCATCTACCGCAAAGGCAGTGACGACAAAAGTATCATTAGGCGCTTCCTTCATCCAATAGCTAAAGGCAATATCCTGCTCTTGGAATTGTTTTGGAAGTTGCATTATTGGATTCATCACAAAAGCCCCATTGTCTTTATTTAAAAAGTATTATTTAATTTTAATAAGCCTTAAGCACATATCCTAAGGGCTGAAAGTTCATCGGTATGACTATGCCCCGCAAAGCCATACCGATGCTTGTTCCCTCATTCATAGCTCTGATCTTATCAATGAGGGAAATGAGCAAAAGTGAAGCGTTTATTTTTTAACCCCATATAAACGCTTCATCCCTTGCCTGATGGCTTAAACCTTAGGCGCGCGCCAATCATCAGCACCTGATGTGCCAGCAACTGCATGTTCCCATTCAATCTTACGATAGCTTAATGACACTGTTACCAATTGGGTAAAGTCTGCATTTTTTGGGTCTTGGCAATGAGGCATGTTGCAATCAATATCAACAATGATTGCATCCGTAAGCTTGGTGGTGAAGAAATGCTCTTGCTTACCTGATGTGCTGGTGCGATACCATTTAACTTCACAAGTGCTGAGCATTTCGCCAGAAGTAAGCGCATTATAAAGCAAAGGTGTTGCTTTGCTCAAAGATGCGGTGAACTTGAAAGGCTTATGGACGCGCTGACCTGAAGGCTGACCTGACTGTGGGTCACGAGGAATGGTTACAACATGGTCAATGGCCTGAACGAGGATTTCGTCTTCATGGCCTTCTTGCCAGATATTGCCGATTGAATCTTCAGAAGCTGCACCTTGAGTGATTGGGCCCTGTGTTGTACCTTCGATTTTAATATAGGCTGGTGTTGGCATTTCTTTATCCTTTTATATAAACAAACAAACTTACATTTTAAAAACTGACGGCACTTAAATCCCCCTCAATTGAGAGCTTAAAATGATGGTAGCCAACAGTCCTGTGAGCAAAGAAAGTTCAAAGGAGAAATGAAAACCCTTGCCCACAGTAAATACTAAGCAAGTTTCATGCCAACTTGATGCAACAACAAAAATAAAATGACACGCAATTGAAAATAAAGGAAAAATTAAATTATAGTGGCTGAATATGTAATATTTAGCAGATACTAATAACTGCAAAAAATTGCAGTCCAAATTCACCAAAAATAGCTAAAAACGCACCTAACCATAAGAAAAAAATAGAAAAACACCTGACTGCAAAAAATTGCAGTCGGCTGCAATTTTTTGCAGTAATTAGAATATTATTAATACTCTAATATAAAAAATCCTTGATATTTATTAAATGAATTTTCAGTAGCTCAAAGATAATAAAAACGAATAAAATATTTCGTCTGTCAACAATGGATTGACACAAATATTGTCTTTAAATTGCATTATTGAAATACGAAGTTTTCTAACATAATCCTTGGCCACGCGATTTTAGGAATGACAGCTCCTAAAAAATACAAAATTCAAGCTGTAACTAAACGACAATTATTCGTCATAACGATACGCGGAATATAAAAAAGGAGCTGTACCATTTAATTTGAACGCAATGGTATGAGGAAATTTTGTAAGAACCCAAAGATTAAATGTGAGAAGAGCCGCCTCAAATATGAATATTTTCAAGGCTCTTCGACAAAGTTACCGTGTAAATTCGCCATATTCTGAAAGGACGCAAAAACATCCGCAATCTATAGCGTGGTAAAACTCAAATGTGTATACCATCCACTTTTCGCCTTCATCCGCTTAAGTCAAAATTGTATATTTTTACAGTTTATTGTACTTGTTTTTTAAATTAATGAGTCCTGCCCCTAGCTCAACGCCAATTAATATTCATAAAATAATTGGTGATCACGAATTATTATTTTGATTTTTGCTTTAAAATTATCTTTTATGAGACAAATCGAACCCCGATAATAATCAAAAATGCAAAAAATAAAACATGAACAATTTAACGACACCTAAAAATGACGACGGCGTACTGCCAACGACAAAAGCTTTTCATCGCATTAGTCTTGCCATGTTTTTTGCAGGCTTTGTTACCTTTTCACTGCTTTATTGCGTGCAACCTTTATTACCATCATTTGCCAATCATTTTAATGTGACACCTGCTGAAAGTTCACTTGCTTTATCACTTTCAACCGGTTTTTTAGCAATTTCAATTTTGCTATCAAGTGCTTTTTCCGAAGCTTTAGGGCGACGAGGCCTTATGGCATGTTCAATGCTTGGCGCAGCCTTATGTAATCTTGCTGCAGCATTTGCACCAAGCTGGCACTGGCTACTTACCGCCCGCGCTTTAGAAGGTATTATGCTAGGCGGTGTCCCTGCCGTTGCCATGGCTTATTTGGCTGAAGAAATCTCGCCCAAAGGCCTTGGTAAAATCATGGGGCTTTATGTTGGCGGCACAGCCTTTGGCGGCATGATGGGTCGGGTGGGCATGGGCATTTTGATTGAATGGTTTGATTGGCATGGCGCGCTTGCAATTATCGGTATTATTGATTTTCTTGCTGCCCTTGCCTTTTACATCTTATTGCCAGTTCCCCACCGCTTTATCCGCCATAAGGGCTTTGACGTTCGCCATCATGTCCATGCTTGGTTTGGTCATATTGGCTCCAAGCGGCTTTTATTAATTTTTTGCTATATATTTTTGATTTTTGGTGTTTTTGTTGCCATTTTGAATTATGCTAATTTTCGTCTATCAACTCCACCATTTAACCTTAGCCCTACACAAATTGGATTTATTTTTTTAAGCTTTATTGCTGGTATGATAGTATCACCTATCGCTGGTAGCCTTACTGAAAAATATCCACGTAGCAATTTACTCATTGCAGCAGTTTTTATATTATTTTTAGGGCTAATTTGTACCTTAAGCACATCGCTTAATATATTCATTTTGGGCATCACCTTGATAACGATCGGCTTTTTTATGGCACATACGGTTGCAAGTACTTGGGTTGGGCGCATAGCTATAGGTGCTAAAGGACACGCATCTGCGCTTTACCTTTTGTTTTATTATATGGGTTCAAGCTTTATCGGTGCTTTTGGCGGTTGGTTTTGGTTTAAAGGTGGCTGGACAACGGTAATAATCTTTACAAGCTGTTTGCTTTTTCTTGCTTTAATTTTGTGCTATTACTTAAAAAAGGAGGCTGAGGGAGAAAGTAAAACTTAAAATTTGCAACATGCAATAGAGCTTGCGCCTCGAACCGCTCAGCAAATAAAAAATGCTATTGATCAGCTTTAAGCACAAGAAGAGTTTCTGGACGATTAATCAATAAGGGCAATTATTTGACAATATTTTTTAAATCCAGATACTCGAAATTTATAAAGGCAGCGCATTTGCGCTACAAATACATTACCTTAAAATTTGCGATAAAATTTTTGTATAACTAAAGATATCCTTTGGTATTTTAGCTAATATACTCAGTTTCAGGCGCCATTAATTTGAACGAAATGATATGAAGAATTTTCATAATAACCCAAAGATTGAATGCGAGAATAGCCGCTGAGAAATATGAATATTTTCAAGGCTCTTCGACAAAGTTATCGTGAAAATTTACTTCTATCCTGAAAGGACATAGAAACAAATTAAATCTACTATCTCATAGAACTTCAATGCGCATATTACCTTACTTTCGCCTATCGCCAACATCGCACATATTACTGACTACAGAAATTATGAGCAGGACCAAATGTGTCACACCGCAACCATAACAATAAAAGATCGTCTGTTGGGTTGGTTAGATAAAAGCAATATAATTGTTTTAACATTAAAGCAGGGCAATTAGTTTAAAATCATGTTTGCTATAGGCGTCAAACCAAAAGCTGCACCTCACTAAAGGCATAACCTGCAATGATAAAACCTATTTGCCCTTATATTGCGTTGTATTTTACCTTTTTAAAAATTTTACTGTTAAAATTGGCAAAATTCTTGTATGGGTCTTTTCAAATTAGAAAAATTCAAAACTTATAATAATATTTCTTGAATAAAGAGTTTGGATAACAACCAAGCCATATAAACCCATCAAAGTTTTTCATTAAACCATGATGTATCCCTTTAGGAATGAAAATAAGGACTATATGATGAGTGAGCTTCCAGCATGCCCACAATGCAATTCAACCTACACTTATGAAGACGGGAGCAACTATATTTGCCCCGAATGTGGTAATGAGTGGAATGCATCCACCCAAAGTGGCGATAAAATTGTTGTTCGTGATGCCAATGGTACTGAGCTTAATGATGGCGACACTGTAAGTGTTATCAAAGATCTTAAAGTTAAAGGATCGTCTTCAGTGGTTAAAGTTGGCACCAAGGTAAAAAACATTCGCCTTGTTGATGGAGATCACGACATTGACTGTAAAATTCCTGGCATTGGTCAAATGGGACTAAAGTCTGAATTCGTCAAAAAAGTGCAAGACTAATTGCAATTTATTGGGGCATTTGATGCAATAATGTCTATGCCCCAATCTCTATATTTGCAAAACTTTGCCTGATTACGGCTGTTAGTTATGCAGCCACTAAGCGTTACAGCTTTAGATGCCAACTAACTAACACCTTCATAGGCAAAAAACATCACAAAACGTCTTGCCTTCTGCAAAAACAAAAGAAAACTTCAATCAACAGCATTGTAAAGGTCAAATGGGCAAGGTGCCAACCATACCGCATTAATAATGCGGTTAATATTCAAGTCTCGTTTAAATGCCTCTGGCGATTATATCGATGCGTTAGGACTACATCTCTACGCAACAGCTTTGCCTATGTGGAGAAGATGCATAGCTAAGTAGCGGTCTCAATTCACTTTTTCTTCATCTCAGCAATAGCAATAGTAAAGAGCTGACAATCATGCTATTATAAGCAATGAAGGCTATCGCAGTTTGAATTGAATTTGTCTTTTTATAATATTACATAATCATCAAATAAGATATTTCTACTGATTTAATTCTTATAGCTAAAGTTTGTTTTCGTCATGGAAAGCTATTAAATATAATAGTAGTAAATCATATTACATTTACGTATTATTATAGTATATTATTATATTGATTTATATTTTTTCGATATCTTGTTAAACTAGCACAACCTATCAGCATTTTAAAATATCTTTTTAAGACCCAGATACTGGCATAATTGATATATAAATTATGAGAATCATAAAAACAGCCAATTAGGAAAAAACTAATCAACAAAAAAGCTAATAAGAATAAATCAAACTATACTTGTATCATAACTGGATAAATTATGGTAAAATGAATGGAAACTGAACAAATATTCAAATTATCTTTCATTTTGTTTTTAAACTTCAATTAAAATTGGTAATTTATTAAAAATACTATTGGATTATTCTTTCGATATGGCTTATATATAAGCTATAAATAATACAAAAAGGAGTTATTATGATTAAGAAACTTATCCTTGGCTGTTCATTGCTTTTACTCGTTCCTGCTGCTGCAAGCGCTCAAAGCGCCACTGGCGAATGTGCTATAGAAAAAGCAAACATCCAAAAGCAAATTGATTATGCCCGTCAACATGGCCATACCCATAAAATTGCAGGCCTAGAAAAGGCTTTAAGTGAAGTAAACCAGCATTGCACCGATGCAGGTCGCCGTGCAAGCAATTTACAAAAGGTTGCTGAAAAAGAACACAAAGTAGCTCAGCGCAAGGCAGAACTAGAAGATGCCAAAATGGGCGGTGATGCCAAGAAAATTGCTAAGAAGACCAAAAAGCTTGACGAAGCTGTCCGCGAACTTGAAGAAGCTCGCAGCAACGTTCGATAATTTATTAAAATCATAAAACAGTTGAGACCCCTGCATAAATTTTTATGCAGGGTTTTTTATATCAATAAACTATTTGATTGAAACGTTTTCAATCACAGGTAAGCCATCAATATGAAGGCTAATTTTATTGACATTTGATGGCGGAGCTATAAATTTTCCTTTCCACTGGCCAATACGCGGTGTTTTTGTCATATCATAACTAAAGTTCAATTTAAGATCTTGAGGCGCGGCATTTTCTGCGGCATCAAGCGGCCATTTTTCGTCACCACTGCTGATAAAAACTAGATCGCGATTGAGCTTTTCATAAATAATCGCACCACTGAATGGTTCAACCAACGTATTAAAGCGCACCTCAATTTCAACAATATCACCTTTGCGCTTAGCGCGAATAACTTCAGCCTTAGCCGTATCTTTTATAATGCTAACGCTTGGCTTTTCAGCAGCCAACACTATGCTTATGTTGGTGCCCAATAATCCCATGATAGCTATCATAGACAACGTGAATTTACTTAACAATTTCATAATCTGCTTCCCACCTTAAGCTATAAAATAATATAGATCTGATGTTTCCCATTTATTGCCTTCAAACGCCATTTAATCATTTTTTAGCGATAGAGGCTTTCATACTTTTTTAAACCAATTAACCCGCCAAAGCCGGTAAAGCTTGGGCGGGCATTTCAAATATTAATGCTAGTTTAAACTATTAGGATTTACTTCCCCTGTGCTAGCGGCGTTTCTTTTAAGCCAAACGCAGCAAGAGAAGCACGAAACACATCTGTATTATCAACGTAAATCTGATTTTCTTCTGCTGCATGATAAGCAGCAAGACCAGCATCTTTTTTAGCTACATCACGGAAGAATTCTGCGCCTTTACCATGAGCATAAAGCGGAACCAATTCACGTGTGTGGGTATCTGTATGCCAACGAACAAGCGGCAAAGCACCAGCGCCTTGATTGATAAGGTCCGAATAGGCATTGCTATTGCTATCTGGTCCTTGCAACAAACCGTTACCATGATCAGTCGTTACGATGATTAGGGTTTCATCCCATGATGAATTGGCCTCAACCCACTCTGCAACCGCTTCAACCGCAAGGTTAAAATCAATTTGCTCTTCAATTAAACGCGGTAGATTATTAGCATGTGCGGCCCAATCAACCGCACCACCTTCAACCATCAAGAAAAAGCCTTTTTCATTTTTTGAAAGCACATTAAGTGCGCCTTTGGTCATGGTTGCAAGGCTTGGTTGGTTTTCAAGAGGCTGCCCCATAGCAACGCCTGGACGATTAAACTGGGTTGTTAAGTGATTTTGAACTGTACCAAGAAGCTTCGTTTTATTACCAAGATCAAACTTACCTGCAGCAAGTTTTTCGAAATCCTCTTTGGTTTCGATGAGAACATAATCTGTTTCGCCGTTTTTAAGCTTATCCCAAGTGTCCTTACCACCTACATAACGATAGGCTTTATCATCCTTGGCCTCAACGGGCTTGCCTTCCTTATCGAAGTTTGGATGTCCTGCCCCCATGACAACGCTTGCCATACCAGAGTTAACGATATCTTGCGCCATCGCGCTATATTCATTACGACTAGCATTATGCGAGAGAAAGCCAGCCGGTGTCGCATGAGTCCACTGCACAGTCGAAATCGAGCCCAATGAGCGACCACTTTCAACTGCGTATTCACCAATATGTTTTAGCTTGGTATCATTATTTGACCAATTGATGGCATTATTATAAGTCTTTTGTCCTGTTGCCAAAGCTGTTGCTGCAGCAGCACTATCGGTGTAGTCAGCACGTGTATAGTCATAGCCTTTGAAATAACCAGGATAATTACCAAGCGATCCCTTGAATACTTCATTACTTGGTGCCGCATCCCAAAGCTCAGATGCATTGAAAGTAACTGAACCATCATTAGTTTTGGTTGGCGTATTAGATGTGTTGAGTGGATAAGTTGACATAAATACCTTAACATCAAAATCATCATAGACCTCATGGCCAAGAGCACCATGGCGATAATAGCTAGCTGCACGCCATGTATTGATACCCGCACCATCAGTTATTAATAAGATAACGTTTTTTGCAGGTGCATCTTGCGCCATTGACGGAGAAACAGCACCGCCAAAGACAGTTGTAAGGCCAAGAGCCAAAAGTACAAGTTTATGAAGTTTCATGGAGTATCCCTTTTTGCCAGAATGTAGAATGCGGATACTGCACCTATATTTCAGTGATATGACACGTCGCTATTTTCGGACAAAAACGAGCTAATACATTAAGGAAAATAAAAATCCCAACTTTTTTATAAGAAGTGGGCGGTTTTCTGCCAATTCATTTTATCAAAAAGCATTCTTGAAATAAAATTCATTTTTTATTCAAAAATTGTTTTATGATAAGATACCTACAACGACGCTTTTTATATGGATATAAGCTAAGCGAAGAAAAAGGTCATCAACCCGTTATTTTTGGCCAAGCTTATAATATGCCAACAATGATGAGACGTAAAATGGTGGATCTTGTTGTTGCCGATGGAAAGCCGGTTTCAGATCACCCAAGTCTTGAAATTACCAAGCTATCTAATTTGATTTTTGTGCCAACTGGTTTACCAATTGACGACCTTGAACCGCAACTCATCTTTGCCAATGAACTTGTCGAAAAGGGCATTGATCTTGATCGCATCATATTGGTGCTCAACAAAGTTACTGAAAGCAAAGTAGCTGTGCGTGAAACAAGACAATATTTGCAAAACGGCGTTAAATTCCATGTGGCCAAACAAGACATAGTAGCCGAAACCGCTTATCAACGCGCCCCAAATTATGCCTTCGCATTATCAGAAGTAGGATCAAATGTTGGTTTATTAAAAACAGTGATTTTTTAAGCGCTATTGGTTTACCAGTCGTCCATGCAATTTTAACCATGGCAAGCTTGGTAAAAATGGATTATGCGCCAGGTATTGTGGCCTTACTGTTTCTCATTGCTTTTTTATTATAAAGTGTTTTTTTCTCTATATAATTTATCATCGACAACAGGCAATCTATTGGTTGAAGCTGTATCGCCGGTGCGTATTGTAGTTGAGCGTTTGGATAATTCCATGCGGAGTTTAACCAATACAACGCAAAATGTTGCCACCACCATTACCAAATCAAGTGAAAAGACGGCACTTTCTGCCGCAAATAGTTTAGCTGCATCGATGCATATTGCTGAGAAGAAAGTATGAGCCAACTTTCGTTGGGCACATCTTGTTGCGATACGCCGCCAACGTTTAAGTTTTGCAAACAAGTTTTCAATCTTTTGAGGTAATTCGTGAATTGTTTTGTCAAAGCATATGGTTGTGGTTCTACAAATTAGGGAAGGAAAGATCAAACAACGCTTGCCTTAACCAGTCTGTGTCAATACCTCTGTCAACAATGAGTTTCTGCACATCAAGCAGAACTGGTAACAGAAGAACCGCGCCTTTATAGTCACCCATTTGTCCTTCCCACAATAATAGACATATTGGCTTGCCGCCTTGATCGCAGACTAAATAAATTTTGAATTTGGTGAGCCTTTTGTGCCTCCGACAGTGTGCCATAAGACGATTGTTCAATTACCTAGAAAGCCATTCAATAAATCTCTTGGTATATCGCTTCTATAAAAAAGCCCCGCCCAAAAGCAGGGCTACTGATAATGCTTTTTAATAACATAAATGATTAAAAATATTTGCGACAACACTCAATTTTTTGTAAAAGGCTTGTGACCGCAAAGCATCTGTTCTTCAGCACTAATGCTTGCCATTAAGGCACCATGCTTTTCACTAAAGCATTCAGTATCTTTTCACGGCTTTTTGACGGCTCTTTATCCTTCAGATACGAAACCACAAAAAATGCAAAGTTTTTTCCTATGTTTAATTGCGAAATTTCATAACAACTAATGTTATTTTTTAGACAACCTTTCACAATCTCAATTTGTTGTCCGGCGATTGTTTGCTTTGTTTTCTTAATATCGTAAATCCTACTTAAATATTGTGCAACCATTTCATCTCTTGCTAGCTTGAGAGTTTCATTAAAAGCCATAAAAATTATTGACTCCCACATGCCGTTATTATACGAGACCGCTGTGCCTTGATCACTCTCGATCAATTCTCCAGTCTCTGGATGCTTTATTTCAATACCCTCCCAATCAGAAGGCAACGTTACAGTTTTACCTGTTAATTTATTTTTCCACTCACCATGAATGGGAAATGCGATGGCAGGGGCATCACTGACACAACTCAATAGCATCTTATCAAATAGTGGAGCCAGTTCCTTCGACTCAGCATTGTTTAAAATTTCGGTTGGCTCTTGATTAGGGCTTACTTCGAGTTGGCGATTGATCAAACAGTAACGATCTTGTTGTGCTAAGAGAAGGGTTTCTGTTATTTTGTGTTCAGAAACAAAAAAATCCTCAATGGACACCATCCGATAGGCTTCATTCCCATCAATTTTGAACCCAGTCCAATCCTCTATGATTTTGAAATTTTTTACACTGCGCGATCTATCTTCTGTAAGCTGTTTTTGAAACTCTTTAATGTTATCAATTGCAAAACGCCTTACTGTTACTGTTGCTACTTGCTGATAGGTGGTCCCTTTCAAAAGATAGTATGATTGCCCCGGTAAAATTTCTAACAAGCTCTGGCCTTCCAATAGATCTACCGTCTTACCGGTGCGCTCATTTTTCCACTGCGTGGCCGAGGCTTGCATCAGTCCTCCCCAAAAGAACAACAATACCAAAGCGATTGAATTAAAAACAAACTTCATTAGAGCCTCACTCAATTTATGATCAGATGATCTTATACGGCCTTGTCGCAAATATCATTCGTAATCTACACTCATTTTGTTAATTTGTTATTTTGATAATTACGGCAGGCTTTAATTACGCACTACATTCTCAAAATCTGTGCTTGAAATTCAATTACTATTGAAAAGGTTTCTAGATGTTTTAATAAAAAATGGAATTAAAGCCCCTTTATTTTTATTTTGTTTTGTGCATTTCTTATTTGCATCATTGCTTTGAAATATTAAAGAGGGCCAGAAATGTTTAGAATTTTATTGTTAAGTTTATTGCTAATCACCCAACCGCTAATTTTATCATCATTTGCAAATGCGCAATCCAACAATTTCAGTGCAGATAAAGCCGAAAGAACGCGTCAAATTAACAAAGCTAAGTGTGAGCAATATGTTAAAGTAGCATCCTCGTCCATGAGCCAAAGACAAATGGGCGAGCCCTTAAATAATCTGCTTGAGGGAGTGAGTAGAACCAAAGTAAGTGAAGAAGCAAGGAAAAATCTAAGAACGATTATGTCTGGTGCCTATTCACACCCAATAGCTAAAACTAAAGAAGGAAAACAAAAAGCAGTTAGAGATTATACGAAGACTATTGCTTCAAAATGTGTAAATGGAACATTAAAATAATTTAAAAAAAAGCATTAAGCCCCTTTCATCAATGTTTTACGCAACTTTGCCAAGTCCAGCATCTGTACTAAAGTTTACAAAGCTATGAGAGCAGCAATAAAAAAAACTTGCAACAATAGTTTTAGCCGTTGTGGATTATCCATTTGCTTTATTGGCATTATCAATTTTTATTTTTGATGACCCCATCCGCCAGTGTAAATTATTGGCTTATTTGTTTTGCTATCCCATCAATTGCAATATATTCCGCATTTATAAAACCTCGTAAGGCTTAACAAGTAGATGGGATTGCAACACAGCAACTTTCATAAACCAAGCAAGCAATTTTTACGGAATTAGAAGATTTTGATTTTAAAAGCTTCGCAGGCATTCTAGCTGCTAGGAACAATGATTGATTTCTATATGGCGAGAAGCTTTTAGGCTTGTAAAATAGATTAGCCGTATCGAACTATAAAGCACGGACAATCATAAAAGCCGTGGAACCTCGATTTCGATTTTTAAAGGTTTTCGTGCCCCTAGTAGCAGCGGTGCAATTGCCCCAGAAAAGAATAGTAACAGCATATGGCCGGCTAATTGTGCCAACCGCTCCACTTGCCTTTGAAGGAAATAACCAAAGCGAGGCATCAATTGGCCACCAATAGCCGATGTAGAAATATTTGAAGATGGTATCAAAATCCAAAAACGCACAGACCCCGCACGTATTTATTCCATTTTAAATTTAACCCTGCCTTTGCTGCGATGACAACAAGGTTATTGCAAAGTAATTAAAAACAGAAAGTTGATTAATGAACGACAACAAATTAAAAAAAGAAGATTATTGTGATGCGGTTTTTAAGCTTCTTATTCTAAACGGAAAGTTTATAATTTTTGCCTTGATATTTATAGCCACAGCAGGTTTTGCATTACTTTCGGGGTGGGTATGGGAGTATTTTTGCCCATTAAATCCAACAAATTTTGATATGCTACATCTAGAACGAAACACTCTTTGGTATAAATACATAGAATTTATTTTTGATGCCAAAACTCTTTATATAAATATTTGTATAGCGGGTTCAGCATACTGGTGGATAATTTTATTTAAACTATGTAACCTAAAAAAATCTATTTCATTCTTAAAAGAAAAACAAGATTTTATATCTCCTATTATGGGTTACTTTTATGCTGTGGTTTTTATCACAATAACCTTCTCATTTTTTAGCGGAGATAAAGCCAAACTCAATGCATATTTATTATTTATTCCATTCTCAGTTATTTTATTTAACCTGATAATTTATATAATTTTACTCTCGCTAACTGATCGTGATATTAGAATGTCCGCTTGCTGTAGATTTTTTGGTATTTCTATTTCTTTTATATTATTTTTATTATTAATTGGATTTACACTAAAAAGCGGTTTTCAAATCTAAACTAACTTTATCAGGCAAATAGCACTTCAACGCGCTACGTCATCTGCACTATTTGCAATAGCCTTGTTAATTTCACAATATAGCACACCACTTACCTTTATCGCCGCATCATTGGCTGCGGCCTCTGTGTCCATTGTATTATTAATGATAATGTTAGCCGCGACAACACTTACATTCACATCTTTTTTAACTTCCGATTTTTGCGCTAAATTAGCAGGGATTGTCGTTGTAACTCGTGCCTTGATTTGATTTGGACTAGTTGCCCTATGCTTGGTGCAACGGGGTTTAAGTCCGGCACAACATCATTATCAACACGCTGAACACGGTACTTTGGAAGTGAATGATCATAGGTAATTGTTTAACCTTGGTTATTGGTTGAAACTCCAATACGCCTAGTGGTTCATTCTTTAGTTGGTGCAATTCAATACTGCTGGTACTTTATTGTGCTTGGTTTATACGTTGTTGAATAACATCATTTGCCAACCATTGTTCGCGCGATTCCTCATCGCCGCCCCAATCAAGACTTTCCCTCTTCCATTGCGGGGTCATATTAGTTAGCTTTACCCTTTTTATGTAATAGTATTAATAATATCGGTCAAGCGATCAAGATTACCGTTCCAGGCGGAAACAACCGCCGCCCAAACAGATTTTAAGAGTTCCGTAACTGCTTGGCAATATTTTTAGAAATTTCTAGACATCACCAACAAGCTTCATAACCCTAGCAACTAATGGATATTTTGCCGCAAGATCACCAATTAAAATGGTTGAACGTTAAGGCAAGTTAAAACATCTTCAAGCACCAAGGCAAAAGCTGCATAGGCAACAATGATTACAGGTATAGACCAAGTTGCAGCGAATACTCCTGTCGCAGCAACAACCATAACACGTAAATAGACAGGTGTGACAATTAAGGTGACAGCTAAACAAAAACCAACGACAAGAAGCATTATGTCAGGTAAATCCAGATTGCAAGCGTTGGCCGCTTCAGTATCCACTCTGGCACTTTAAAAATTTTAACACACATTCACCATTTTTCAATTTAGATATGCCGAATTTATACGCACCTAGCCATAGCAATTTACGACAATATAAATTACTTGTTCATTACCAAATTTGAAATGAACAAGTAATAACATAAAGTCTAACCTATTTAGCTTCCGGTGTGGTGGAGTTTTCCGGTAACTCGGCAGGAATATGGCTTAAATCACCGTTAAAATTAGTAATTTGTTCCTTTCCCGGCTTTGATGTATCAACATGCACCATAACCGACATGCCGGGCGCTAAACGGTCAATACCCTTTTGGTCTGGATCAATTTCGATACGCACAGGAATGCGCTGTGCGACTTTGGTGAAATTACCCGTTGCATTATCTGGTTTTAAAACTGAAAATTCAGAACCAGCAGCCGGTGAAAAACGTGTGACAACACCTTTCATTTCCATATTATTCAAAGCATCAACGGTAAAACTTGCCGGTTGTCCCACCTTCATATTAGCAAGTTGAGTTTCCTTATAATTAGCAACCACCCAAACATCATCTGGTACAACCGCCAATAATTGCGTACCAATAGCAACATATTGGCCAAGCTTTGCCCCAACCTCGCCAACGCGGCCATTGCGTGGCGAGTAAATATTGGTGTGGTCAAGGTCGATCTGCGCTAGCGCCACTGCGGCTTCAGCGCCATTAACATCAGCTTCAAGCCCTTTGCGGGCAACAATAATGGTTTGCAAATCTTGTTTTGCAACGTCAAGCCCTGCATCTGCCTGCTCCTTGGCGGCAGTTGCTTGGTCAAGTGCTGCACGCGCGCTATCTGCATCACTTTGGGTAGAAACACCGCGCTGTGTCAAAGGCTCAATACGTTGCCAATTTAACTCTGCCTTATGAAGACCAGCTTTCGCACTTGCAATTTGCGCCTCAGCCGATAAAATTTTGGCATTAGCCGATTTTTCTTGTTGGAAAGAATTGGCAAGGGCTGCCTTTTTTGATGCTAAACTTGCCTCTGCCTGCTCTAATTTTTGTTTATAAATGCGGTCATCAATACGGATTAGCAGTTGCCCTTGAGCAACTTTTTCATAATCCTTAACTGCAACTTCAGCAATATTGCCTGTCACTTGCGGACTTAAAACGGTTACAAAACCACGCACATAAGCATTATCCGTGGTTTGCACCGCAGACGCAAAAGGCGGCAATTGCCAAGCATAAAGAATCCCGAGGCCGCCTGCGACACCGGCAACAATTGCAACGATCGATGCTTTTGATCTAAGAAAGGTAATCATATTTCAATCTCTAATTTTGCCTATCGTCTTTCGATATTTTATAAATTAAGCCTTTATTCTGCACAGATTAAAAGCCGTTTGTTAATTTGTGGGAACTTGTAGTTCACCATTTTTTTCAATCTTTTGCTGTTCTCGCTTTTCAGCCAACCGCCGTGAAACATTATTCCAGACGATCCGGCAAAGTAAAAATGCCAATAAAGCCAGTGCAATGCATGAATAAATGCGAAAAACATCATTATAAGCCAAAATATTCGCTTCTAATGTGGCTTGTTTGGCAAGGGTTGCCAAGCCTTCTGCATTTAACAATGTTGGGTCGGTTAAAACTTGCGCATAAGGCGCAGATAATTGTTGTACACGCCCAGCCACCATAGGATTACTCAAAATAATTTGCTGATTGATCATATTGGAATGATATTTTTCAAACATAATTTGCAAACTACCAAAAAATGCCGAACTCATTAAACCGCCCGTACTTTGCGTAAATAAAAATACTGCAATAAAGCTCAAAATATATTTGGGTCCACGGGCAAGAGCCGATGCCAAGCCCTTATACATTGATGGCGGCAAAAATAAGCCAGCCCCCATGCCGATCATTGCTTGGCTCCAATACATTTCCTCTGGTCGTGTTAGGTTAGTTGCATGGCTATCAAGCCATGAGCCATAGGCCAGAAGAATGAGCGCAGCGATGTGGAAAATGTCTTCACGCCCTGGCTTTAGGAAAAATGCGCATAACAAACCGCCAACAATAGTACCAGCGATGACATGCAAATAAAGCGGTACAAGCTCCCGATTCAACAAACCAAACAGATTAAAGAAATTGGCTGCTATAGTTGATTGCTCGGAAAGCAAGACACGAAAAATCAATAAAATAATCGCTAAATGCAACATATCGCGCGAAAATAACCAACGCAGATCAATAAGTGGATTTTTACGGTTAAGTTCGATAATTGCCCCAATAACGATGAATATACCTGCAAAAAACAAACACCAACCCATCCATGGTGCTTCACGCCACCAATAAAGCCGACCAACCGGCATAATTGCTGCATTAATACCAAGCCCTAAAGCGAAAAAAGAATAGCTTACGACATCTAGCTTTTCTAAAACTTTGGCGCGAGGCATTGGCGTTAAGGGTAAATAAAAGATAAGACCAACACCAATAAGTGCAAGGCTTATTTCCAGCATATAAAGCCCATGTAAACCGCCATTATCCATCAAAAATGGTGAAACAATACGCGACAACGGCATGTTCAGTGATACATTTAACAGATTGAGGCTTAGACCAATAGTTTGTTTTTTAGCAGGCGCAAAAGCTTCAATCATATACATGAACGCAATAGACGACATGGGAGCTGCAGCAACGCCGCCAAAAAAGCGAACAATCAACGCGCTATTAAAGTCTGATACAAATAATTGCATCACTGACACGAGAACTAAGCAAATAATCGATAATTCGGCAAAATTGCGCAAACCATATTGGGTCCGAATTTTAATCAATAATATCGCAAAGCTAACATTAGGTGCCATATAGGCGCCCATAAGCCAAGCGGTTTCAATCGGTGTTGTATGAAAATAGCCTTGTAATTGTGGAATATTAGCCTGAATAACATTCATGCCAAAGCCTTGCGCCCATGAAAGAATGGTTGCGGCAAAAATATAAAGCAGCGAGCGCGGCCAAGCAAAAGCAAATATCTTGCCAACCTTATAGGGAGGCATAGGCTGATCTTGGGGAACAGGTGGGACATTCACAGCTTTCGCTTCATTATTTGCTGTTTTAGCCTCACCACTCATGGCATACACCGCTTTTCGCCAATATGGGCTGCCATATGTTTTAAAATTTCAATCCCCTCATCCAGTTTGTCTGGCATGATGCCAAACAACAATTCATTGCGTAAAGCTGCACTATGGCTTTCCAACTCCTCAACAATTGCCTTACCACCAACAGTTAAATGAATAGTATTTGCACGCCGATTACCTTGCGCAACCGCTCTTGCGACCAATCCTTGCTCTTCTAACGCATCGATTAATCGCACCATACTAGCATTTTCAATGTCTAACTTTTCAGCAAGCTCCTTTTGATAAACACCATCGCTTCGACTCAAAGCAAGCAAAGTGCGGGCGCGCGCAAGAGTTAAACCACGAGTTCGGGCATAACTATCAAAAAGAACAGGGATTTTTCGGCTGACTTTCAAAAGCAAATCAATGAATTCAGCCTGTTTTTCAGGTGTAGTTGTCATATTGCTATATTCATGTAGGAGGCTAACTATTACCGTGCTTATATATTTATCCTTTGCTATTTTCAATAATCAAACATGCTCCTCACATAAGAGTGACCTTACCATAATTTAGCGATTACTAAATTTTATATTCCTTAGCGCTTAGGACGTCTGCAAATCTGCTTGGCTGCATTTATTTAACCTCTGTAATTTTATTCTATTTGAGTAAACGACCACCCTATGACAATTATGTTATTTTGAAACGGTTTTAATAGACAAGCTGTGACAATTTTGCTTAAAACAATTTTGCAATAATGCATGTTTCTCAGGGCGGGGTGTAATTCCCCACCGGCGGTATGGGGTAAAACCTGAGCCCGCGAGCGCTTTTGTTTTCAAAACAAAAGGTCAGCAGATCTGGTGAGATGCCAGAGCCGACGGTATAGTCCGGATGGAAGAGAATCGCAGTGGCCGCAGTAGTAGCTGCTGCTGTTTGCCCTGTTTCAATTGGAGTTGTCCTATGAATCAGAGTAATGAAACACAAAAAGCTTTAAAAATCGCCTTTATTGCGGCTCGTTGGCACGCTAATATTGTTGATGAAGCCTATAAGGGGTTTGCAAGCCGCATCGCTGAAAACGCGCCAGAATTAAACCAGATTGAAAAATTTGATGTACCCGGTGCTTTTGAAATACCGTTACTTGCCCAAAAGCTCGCTCGCACAGGGCAATATCATGCAATTGTAGCATCAGGTTTTGTGGTTGACGGTGGTATTTACCGACATGACTTTGTAGCAAGCGCCGTTATTGATGGCTTGATGCGCGTCCAACTTGATGAAAATGTTCCCGTCTTTAGTGTTGTTTTAACACCTCACCAGTTTCACGAAACGGCCTTTCATGAAAAAATCTTCTTTGACCATTTCACCCAAAAAGGACAAGAAGCTGCCGATGCTTTAATTACGTTACATCAAACCAATAAGAAAATTCCTGCATAATGCAAAAAAATGCTAGAGCGCGTCTGTTTTAAGTATAATATTACCGTGCTCTAGCGTAATAGACATATTGTGCCTTAAGAGGCTAAATCACAAAACAATTGCCAGCCTTTCTAAATACAACGTTATTTTAAAACAAAAATAACAAATAAACTGAAAGGCTAGCGAATTTTGGCTATAATGGTTCTATCATATAGTATTTATATAGCTATTTAAAACGCTTATTTAACCAAGGCTTCATCAATCGCCCTTGCCCGTTTATAGGCTGGGCGTTCGCTAAGGCGTAGACAATAATCCTTCAATATCTCATTTTCTAAGCCACCCTTAAAAATGGCAAAAGCGCAAAAAGCACCGACAAGACAATCTGCAGCAGTAAATTTATCACCTGCAACAAATTCACGATTTTTAAGGTGATTGGCAAGAATTGTCATCATTTCTTCAATTGTACCATAACCAAGCATGATCCGCTCTTCTGGTTTTATCTCCAATTTGCGAAAGCCATCAATAAAGGCTGCCTCAAACGGACCGGCAATAAAAAAGCTCCAACGATAATAATCGGCACGATCGCTCAAAGCTGGCGCTAAGCCCTTGTCAAAAAAGGCATCAGCAAGATAAAGACAAATTGCCGATGTTTCGGTTACAACTTTACCATTATGGACAATAGCTGGAACTTTCCCCATAGGATTAATATCAAGATAGGATTGTTCTTTCATAGTTGTGCCATAATCTAAAATATGAGCATCATAGGCAATGCCAAGCTCTTCCAAAAACCAACGTACAGTACAACCGCGTGATTGGGGATGGGTATAAAATTGGATATTTGTCATTTCAACTTTCCTCTTTTTTGGTCGTTATGAAATGTCTATATCCATCACTTGTGTCAGTTTTTGTCAGCAGTGTTGAGTGGGCAACGAAAAACGATATTAAAAATCAAATGGTGAAAAAGTTGGGGATTAATTTGGGTTGCAGTTTACCACGCGGTCAAAGAATTTTGTTTTTTTTATCTTTGCCCCTGTAAAAATGGATGAGCCACTATAGTTACATTATTATCAGTATTTTTTAAATACACTATAAACATTGGAAATAAAAATGAACAGCGAGACGGTACCTGCTGTATCTTCCCCAGCAGGTACCACATTTTTAAATAGATAGGTAGCTTCTTTTAATGTCAGAAAAGCAAGCTCTAGCCTCAAAAACTAAACTACTATTGCAATTGCTCTTTAATAATCGCGCTTGCGGCTGAAAAATCCATTTGCCCCATATATTGCTCTTTTAATTGCGCCATTACCTTACCCATATCACGCAAGCTTTCAGCGCCCGTTGCAGCAATTGCCGTTTTGATAGCTGCTTGCATTTCTGCACTGTCAAGCTGACGGGGTAAAAATTCACGGATAATGGCAATTTCATTACGCTCAATCTCTGCAAGCTCTGGACGGCTACCTTGATCATAAAGCTTTGCCGATTCGTCACGCTGTTTAATCATTTTAGCAAGCAAGGCCTGCACATCACTATCTTCGGCGGCAGGTTTACCATCGCCACGTCTTGCAATATCAAGATCTTGTATGGCAGCATTTACCAAGCGCAAGGTCGATAGACGCACTTTGTCCTTTTCGATCATTGCTTTTTTAAGTGCAACAGCAATATCTTCACGCAACATCAGCCTAATCTCCGCTTTAAATTCAATATAGCGACTTCTATAACAGTTTCACAGCAAGTTTGAAGCCATAATATAAACACATAGCATATTTGATGTGAAATTTATGCAATTCAAGGGAAAACCATTTATTATAGGCAATGACAGCAAATCATTGCTATTTAAATCTAATTAGTCCTAAAAAAGTGGGTAAAGATTAAAAGAATGGGCAAAAGACGTAATCTTCACTTTATTTTTTGAAATTAACCGATATAATACCAATCTTAGCCAGACATGATATTATATTTTAAGGTGGATGACCGCATCCGCCCTTTTGACATGCGCAAATATAAATAACTTAGCATGATAATGGCACTATTTTTAGTATCCGTGCCCTTAGTATCTTTGCCCACGGAATATAGAAAGAGACCGATAATGACCCAAAATATCAGCACTTTAGCAGCCACTCCATGGGAAAAGTCAATATCAACTGCCGTATTGGTACTTGCAGATGGAACAGTGATTGAGGGAAAAGGCCTTGGCGCAACGGGCGCAATCGAAGCTGAAGTATGTTTTAACACTGCCCTTACTGGTTATGAAGAAATCCTGACAGACCCTTCCTATACTGGACAAATTGTTACGTTCACTTTTCCCCATATCGGCAATGTTGGTACCAACCAAGAAGATATTGAAGATTTAACCCCTGCCAATCATTTTGGTGCAGTTGGTGCTGTTTTAAAAGCCGATATCACTGATCCATCTAATTATCGTGCTGCGCAAGGTCTAGACCAATGGTTAAAATCACGCGGCGTTATTGCTCTTTGCGGTATTGATACTCGCGCCCTCACCGCTCTTATCCGTGAAAAAGGCGCACCTAATGGCGTTATCGCCCATAGTCCTGATGGTAAATTTGACATTGCTGCGTTAAAGCAGCGCGCTGCAAGCTGGTCTGGTCTTGAAGGGCTTGATCTTGCAAAAGATGTCACCATCGGTCAATCAATGCCGTGGAGTGAAACGCCTTGGGTTTGGAATGAAGGCTATAGCGAAGAAACCGAACCTAAATATCATATTGTTGCTATTGATTATGGTATTAAAAGAAATATCTTACGTTTGCTTGCAGGGCGTGATGCTAAAGTGACAATCGTACCAGCTACAGCAAGCGCAGAAGATGTACTTGCTATGCAACCAGATGGTATTTTCCTTTCAAACGGCCCTGGCGACCCAGCCGCTACGGCAGCATATTCCGTGCCCGTTATTCGCACTTTGGTTGATAGTGGTATTCCAATTTTTGGTATCTGTCTTGGCCACCAAATGCTTGCGCTTGCCATGGGCGGCAAAACCATAAAAATGCATCAAGGCCACCATGGTGCCAACCATCCGGTTAAGGATTTCACCACCGATAAGGTTGAAATTGTTTCAATGAATCATGGTTTTGCGGTCGATTCAAAAAGCCTGCCTGAAGGTGTTGAAGAAACCCATATTTCACTTTTTGATGGCACAAATTGCGGCATCAGTTTGGTTGGAAAACCAGTATTTTCAGTGCAGCACCATCCTGAAGCATCACCTGGCCCACAAGATAGCCATTATCTTTTTGACCGCTTTATGGATCTTGTCAAAAAACATAAAGCTTAAATTTTGATTTTTAAACACCCATCACCATAATTAAATGCTGATGGGTGTTTTTGCACTTTTAACTAGAAATTTGCGGTTTATAAATAACGCTTTCGTCAAGATCTGTTACTTTTTGTTTGCCGCAAAGTGCCATGGTGATATCAAGCTCTTTAGCAATAATATCCAAGACTTGGCGCACGCCTTGCTTACCGTTTGCACCTAGCCCATAAAGAAATGGCCTACCAATATAGGTGCCTTTTGCACCCAAAGCTAAAGCCTTTAGAACATCTTGCCCAGAGCGGATGCCGCCATCTAAATGCACTTCAATCTTGCTGCCGACTGCATTAATAATTTCTGGCAAAATGCTAATTGTTGAGGATGCGCCGTCAAGCTGGCGGCCACCGTGGTTAGAAACAATTAAAGCGTCAGCACCGCTCTCAGCCGCTTTATGGGCGTCGTCTGCGTCAAGAATGCCTTTTAGAATGAGTGGGCCACCCCATTTATTCTTGATCCATTCCACATCTTGCCAATTTAATTTGGGGTCAAATTGTTCTGCCGTCCAAGCAGATAACGAGCTTAAATCACTGACGCCTTTAGCATGGCCATCAATATTGCGAAAAGTGCGCCTTTGAGTTTTAAGCATGTCAAAACACCATTTCGGGCGCATTGCCATTTGCATGATATGTTTTGGTGTAAAGCGCGGTGGTGCGGAAAGCCCATTGCGCAAATCCTTATGGCGTTGCCCTAATATCTGTAAATCTAATGTAAGCACCAAGGCGCTGCAATTGGCAGCTTTAGCGCGGTCAATTAAATTGGTAACAAAATCACGATCGCGCATAACATAAAGCTGAAACCAAAAGGGTTTTGTTGTGGAAGATCGCACATCCTCAATCGAACAAATACTCATAGTTGATAGGGTAAAAGGTACGCCAAATTCTTCAGCCGCTTGTGCAGCAAGAATCTCACCATCGGCATGCTGCATGCCACAAAGACCCGTTGGCGCGAGGGCAACCGGCATGGCCACCTTTTGGCCAATCATTTCACTTTGCAAACTGCGACCTGTCATATCAACGAGAACTTTTTGGCGCAGTTTAATTTGTTTAAAATCATCTTCATTGGCGCGATAGGTACTTTCTGTCCATGCACCTGAATCGGCATAATCAAAAAACATTTTTGGAACGCGGCGCTTTGCTGCCTTTTTAAAATCAGCAATATCGAGCAATTGTTTCATCATCGGCCTTCCATAAAAAACTGTCTAAGTTGTACCTAAAATCGCATAGTTTACATAAAAAATAGCCAAAATATAAAATAATTAATCCAATTGCTTAGGTGAAGCACAGCAATGGCTATTTGGGGTGCTTCCTGCCAAGGTCTCAATAATGGCGCAATCAGGATCATCATTGCCATTACATTGGTTAATCAATAGCCGCAATTTATCGCTCATTTCGCGCAAAGCAGCCATCTTTTCTTCAAGTTCTGCAAGGTGCTGAGCGGCTAGTTTTTTTACTTCAGCAGAGCTGCGCGATTGTTCACGCCAAAGTGACAAAAGCGTGTTAATTTGATCAAGCGAAAAGCCTAAATCGCGAGAGCGGCGAATAAAGCGTAAAGTATCAAGATCCTGCATTGCGTAATGGCGGTAGCCTGCATCACTACGATGGGCTGCCTTAATAAGACCAATGCTCTCGTAATGGCGGATCATCTTGGCAGAAACGCCGCTTTCCTTGGCTGCTTCTCCTATATTCATACAATTCTCCCACAAAAAATGGAGCTAAATAATAGCTCCATGTAAAGTTAGGTATTTTGCTAAAAAATGCAATCATAATTGCTAAGATAATACTATTTGGTAAAAGCTCGCCCATTGATAAATAGTGCTTCCAGTGCTGCCACATAGGGAGCAATATCAAGGTTCTTTTTGGCGAGCCAATTATCATCAAGATAGGTAGAACGGTAACGTTCGCCGCTATCACAAATCAGGGTGACAATGCTGCCGGTTTGATTGTTTTTAATCATGTCAGAAACAATTTTTCCAACCGCCCAAAGATTAGTACCCGTGGAACCACCACAACTACGACCAATAAGTTTGCTGATAACGCGCATGGCGGCAAGGCTTGCTTCATCTGGTACTGCAAACATGCGATCAATAACATCAGGTAAAAATGACGGCTCTACCCTTGCGCGGCCAATACCTTCAATGACCGAATTACAACCGTCAATTTCTCGGATAGTGCGATCCATATAATGCTTATGAAACACCGAACCTTCAGGATCTGCAACGCAAAGACGAGTAGAATAACAACCATAGCGGATATAGCGGCCAAGGGTCGCCGATGTACCACCTGTACCAGCGCTTGCAACAATCCAATCAGGAATAGGATTTTTTTCGCGGCTTAATTGCGAGAAAATCGAATTGGCAATATTATTATTGCCACGCCAATCCGTTGCGCGCTCGGCATAAGTAAACTGGTCAATATAATAGCCATTTAGTCTATCAGCTAGATCTTGAGCTGTTTTATAAACACTCTTTGGATCATCAATGAAATGAACTTCCCCGCCATAAAACTCAATTGCAGCAATCTTTTCAACCGATGTGGTGCGCGGCACAACGGTAATGAATCGCAGACCTAGCAATTTAGCAAAATAGGCTTCTGATACAGCGGTTGAACCGCTTGATGCTTCAATAATGGTGGTTTGTGGCCCTACCTTGCCATTGCATAAAGCATAGAGAAACAGCGAACGCGCTAAACGATGTTTCAAGCTACCGGTTGAATGGCTTGATTCATCTTTTAAATAAAGGGTAATGCCATTACAGCGTGGCAAATCTAAACGTAGCAAATGAGTATCAGCTGAGCGACTGGCTTCGGCTTCAAGACATTCAATTGCTTCCACCAACCAATGGCGTGTACAAAGACTTGGGGCATCAAGGGAGGGAAAGGTCATATGGTTGTTCATATCTATTTACCGAATAATTGTTTATGCTGACTTCGTCATAATAAAATATATTTTTTAAAATTAAAGCAATTAATATTCGTAAATTTTTAAAATTTTTTCAAAAAATAGCATAAAATTCTATTTTTATATATTTTATTAGATTACTAATTTTATCATATTTTACCTATTTAATGAAATTGACTTGCAGCGCTTAAGGCAATTTTGCCTGATTTATATCGCTTTTTTATTTCAAAGCGCCCATTGAAAGGATAAAACGACTCTTAAAACTAGAATTGACAAATTGAAATATTTTTTATAAACGAATGGTTGGAAATATATAAATCACCAATATAGAAAAAAATTTATGTAAGCTTATAGGTCGAAAAGAATGGGTCGTAAACGCAGTATAGATCAAAACCAGATCTTAGATGCTGTTGAAGCGGTTGTGATAGAAAGCGGCGTTGCTAAGCTAACGGTTGAAGCCGTTGCCAATAAGGCTGGGGTTAGTAAGGCGACTGTGCTTTATGATTATAAATCCAAAGAGGCTTTGATTAGCGCGCTCATCAAACGGCATTTTTCATGCTATGATCAAATCGTCGCCGATGAACAATCCAAAGGCATGTCGCTGATGTCGGCTAACATTGAAGTGATTAGGCGACATTGTGGCGATAATGAACGCGCCGTTAGTCTTGCTATTTGTGCAAGCATGGCAAACAATCAAGCTATCCGCGAACAAATTATCCAATATATTTGGAAAGACATAAAAGATCTCAATATAGAAAACTTAGATAAACCCAATGCTTCCCTAGCTTATTTAGCTATGCATGGTTTATGCAGTCTTGAAATGCTTGGTGTTTTTCCTTGGAATGAAGACCAGCGTCAAAGAATACTGGATCATATTGATAATTTAGCAAAAAATAATGGTCAAGATGCAGAAATTTGATTTTATTCCATTATATTCGATTAAGTTATAAAATACTAATTAACTTAAATTTTAATTTCACTTTTACCATATATTTACTTGAGTAAAAGTATCATCTTTACTAATCTCCCAAAAGTAATAGGTATATCCTCATGCGTCCCCCAGCTTTTTTAACCAAAATCATCCTACCATTTTTGCTTTTAAGCGCATCATCTTATGGGCTTTACGCGCAAGAACAAGGTGGTGAAGCTCCCCCTCCCCCTGCCGTTAACATTGTCGTTGCCACCCCGCAATCGGTTCCTGTTGTCACTGAATTACCCGGCCGGGTTGCACCAACACGAGTTGCCGAAGTGCGGCCGCGCATTTCTGGTATTGTTGTTGAGCGTGTTTTTACCCAAGGTAGCACAGTAAAAGAAGGCGAAGTGCTTTATCGTATTGATCCCATGCCATTTCGCGTACGCGTTGCTAGCGCCGAGGCTTCCCTTGCCCGCGCTAAGGCTGTTGAATTAAATGCTAAGCAACTTGCCGAGCGCCAATCGCAATTGCGCGAGCGTGAGGTTACCTCGACAACCAATTACGATAATGCGGTTGCAGCTTTAGCACAAGCTGAGGCGGATGTAGCCCTAGCACAAGCATCACTTGATGCAGCAAAATTGGATCTTGGCTATACTGAAGTGCGTGCACCAATATCCGGCCGCATTGGTCGCGCGCTGGTAACGGAAGGCGCTTTGGTTAGCCCAAGCGATGCTAATCACCTTGCTTTGGTTCAACAGCTAGACCCTGTTTATGTCGATTTTACCCAGTCTTCCAATGCCGTGCGTGAACTTCGGCGCAGCTTAGATGCTGGTGATCTTGAAAGCCCAGCCCCAGGGGAAGCAAGTGTACAACTGGTTTTTGATGATGGCACACCTTACAGTGAAAAAGGCCGCCTGTTGTTTTCGGAAGCGTCAGTCGATTCAACCACCGGTCAAATCACCTTACGTGCTGAGTTTCCAAACCCAAAGGACGAGCTTTTAGCTGGCCTTTATGTGCGGGTGCGTATTGAACAGGCAGTTGATAGTTCTGCAATTCTTGTGCCGCAACGAGCCATTATTCGTGATAATAGCGGTGGTGCGCAGGTCTATGTTGTTGATGAAATGAATATCGCGCATTTGCGTAATATTACCCTTGGGCAAGCTATTGATAATAATTGGATTGTGCGCACTGGTATCAAAAGTGGCGATAAGGTCATTATCGATGGCGGTGCCAAAGTTCAAGACGGCACTAGTGTCGCGATTAGCCAATAACAATGTCGATGAGCAGTTTAAACCTATTTAAATCTGCAGCATTATAAAATGCTGATAATAGATCGCATTTATAATGTTTGTGAAATATTTAAAATAAGCCCCCGATGAAACGAGACCATTATGGCCCAGTTTTTTATTAAAAGACCTATTTTTGCCTTTGTTATAGCGATATTCATAACATTGGCTGGTATTATTGCATTGCCTTATCTACCTATAATGCAATATCCAAAAATTGCTCCGCCGCAATTAACAATCCGGACGTCTTACCCTGGTGCGTCACCGCAGGAAGTTTATGCCAGTGTTACCCGCCAGATTGAAGAAGAATTAAATGGCGTAGAAAATATTGCCTATTTTGAATCAAGCACGGATTCAAATGGTGGCCTTGAAATTACGGCAACATTTAATACAGGTTCAGATATCGCCAAGGCACAGGTTGATGTGCAAAACAAAATTCGCGGTGTTGAGTCACGTTTGCCGCGATCAGTTGTTGATCAAGGTATTCAGGTTGAAGAAGCTGGCAACGGCTTTATGATGTTTATCAGCCTTATTTCACCAGATGGTTCGTATGATAGTGTGGCCCTTGGCGATTATATGAGCCGTAATATCCTTGGTGAGTTGCGCCGTATTGACGGGGTTGGACGCGTACAACTATTTGCATCAGAGCGCGCATTGCGCGTTTGGCTGGATCCAGACCGTATGGTGGGACTAAATCTATCGGTTGACGATGTAACCGCTGCTATTCGTGCGCAAAATGCGCAGGTAGCTGCAGGCCGTGTTGGTGCAGATCCCAATCCGTTAACCCAAGAACTCACGGCAACAGTGTTGGTTAAGGGGCAGCTTGCAACACCTGAAGAATTCTCATCTATTATTTTACGTGCAAATCCTGATGGCTCAACCGTACGGCTATCGGATGTTGCCCGTGTAGAGCTTGGCGCAGAAGACTATAATTTTTCTACCACACTTGATGGCAAGCAATCTGCTGCTGCAGCCATTCAATTATCCAATTCCGGTAATGCCCTTGCTACATCAAAGCTTATTCATGCCAAAATGGCAGAGCTAGGAGCATTTCTTCCCAAAGGCGTAAGCTATCTTATCCCTTACGATACGACACCCTTTGTGTCCGCATCGATTGAAAAAGTTTTTCATACCTTAATTGAAGCCGTCATTTTGGTTTTCTTGGTGATGTTTCTCTTTTTACAAAATTTCCGCTATACGCTTATTCCCATCATTGTCGTTCCGGTGGCCTTGCTTGGTACTTGTGCCATTATGTTAGCGGCAGGATTTTCCATCAATGTGCTAACAATGTTTGCTATGGTGCTTGCCATTGGTATTCTGGTTGATGATGCGATTGTGGTGGTTGAAAATGTTGAGCGCATCATGGCAGAGGAAGGGTTGCCACCCAAACAGGCAACCCAAAAGGCGATGCATCAAATAACCGGCGCGATTATTGGTATTACACTTGTTCTCTCAGCCGTGTTTGTACCTATGGCATTTTTCCCAGGTGCAACGGGTGTAATCTACCGCCAATTCTCGCTTACCATGGTAGTGTCTATTTTATTCTCGGCTCTTTTGGCGCTTACTTTAACACCCGCTCTTTGTTCAACATTCTTGAAGCCTGTTCCCAAAGGGCATCACGATAAGCGCGGTTTCTTTGGTTGGTTTAACCGCAACTTTAATAGTTTGACCAATCATTATCAAGGTGGTGTGCGTTTCGCATTAGCTAAAAGCCGTCGTGTTATGGTCATTTATGTGGCTATCCTTTTAGGGCTCGGCTATACTTATATGAAATTGCCAACAGGCTTTGCCCCAAATGAAGATCAGGGATATCTTATTGTCAGTGCATTATTACCACCAGAAGCTAGCTCCAATCGAACCAATGAAGTTCTATCACAAATTGATAAAATTTTTGCCGGAAATGATGCCGTTGATCATGTTATTGGCGTACGTGGTTTTAGCTTCTCAGGATCAGGTGCCAATGCAGCAATCGTCTTTGTAACCTTAAAAGACTGGAGCGAACGCGGCAAAGGGCAATCAGCCCAAGATATTGTTAACTGGACGAATGGACAATTGGCATCAATTAAGGATGTTAGTCAAATATTTGCAGTTCTACCCCCAGCAATTGACGGCTTTGGTTCAACTGATGGCTTTAGTTTCCGCCTGCAAGATCGTGGCGGTTCAGAGAACATGTCGCTTAATGCAGCTACGGGACAATTGCTTGCCATGGCAAGTCAAAGTCCAATTCTAGCCGGTGTGCGCCCCGAAGGATTGCCTGAATCGGCACAGGTCAATCTTGAAATTGATCGTGAAAAGGCAAATGCTTTTGGTGTGACATTTGCTGATATTAATACAGCTATTTCAGCCAATCTTGGTTCGGCCTATGTTAACGACTTTCCAAATGTAGGTAGGCTGCAACGTGTTGTTGTTCAAGCATTGGATACCAAGCGGCTTGATGCGGTCCAGTTATTAAGCATTCACGTCAAAAATACCCATGGCGGAATGGTGCCTTTATCAGCCTTTGCTCATGTTAATTGGCAAAAAGGACCTGCGCAGGTTATTGGTTATAATGCCTATCCATCAATGCGTATCACTGGTTCACCAGCCCCGGGTTATTCAACCGGTGATGCAATTGCTGAAATGGAGCGTATTGCTAAAGCACTCCCAGAAGGCTATGGTTTTGAATGGTCAGGACAAACGGCAGAAGAGATTAAATCTGGTTCGCAATCTACCCTTTTATTTGCGCTATCTATTCTCTTTGTATTCCTATTGTTAGCAGCACTTTATGAAAGTTGGTCAATTCCGGTATCGGTGATGTTGGTGGTGCCACTTGGTATTATTGGCTGTGTTCTTGCGGTGATGATGCGTGATATGGCAAATGACCTTTATTTTAAAATTGGTCTTATTACCATTATTGGGCTATCGGCGAAAAATGCTATTTTGATTGTGGAATTTGCGCGTGAGCTTTATGGTCAGGGTATGTCTCTTTCTAGTGCAGCACTGGAAGCGGCAAAATTACGCTTTAGACCAATTTTGATGACATCATTGGCATTTTCGCTTGGCGTATTACCCCTTGCAATTGCTAATGGTCCTGGCGCGGGCAGTCAAAATGCAATTGGTACAGGCGTACTTGGCGGCATGATAACCGCGACAGTTCTTGCTGTTATGTTTGTGCCAGTTTTCTTCCTCATTATCCTGCGCTTCTTTAAAGTAAAGCCACAAGTTCAGGAAAAAGACGAAGTCGCTTAATATTTTATACCTTAAATAATAAAAGGCCATCAGTTGAACTGATGGCCTTTTATATTAAGCATATCCTACTTACTCTTATCTACCACCATGACAGCAGGCGAATAAACACAATCCTTATATCATACGTTGTTTCCAACTACTCCTCGATATCAACACCGTCAAAAGCGTGCGACCCCATAGGATCCATGATATAGTTTTTAACCTTGTTGGACATTGGCATAAATACGGTTGAATTGGCAATAACTAGCCATGGAGCCTCTTTATTAAAGAGTTCTTGCGCTTCTTCATAAATTTTAACACGCTCATCATGATCCGTAGTCGTGCGACCACGTTGTATCAGATCATCAAAATCCTTATTACACCAACGCGCATAATTATTAGTGCCAACACCAGCACAGGAGTTTAATACTCCCATAAAATTATCAGGGTCACCATTATCACCGATCCAACCCATCATAAAAGCACCATCGCGCCCCTTATCATTGCCCGCCTTTAGGTATTCCCCCCATTCCATCGAAACAATTTCACTTTTGATACCAACCTTAGCATAATCTGCCTGAATAAGCTCAGCAGTTCTACGACCATTTGGCATATAAGGACGCGATATTGGCATTGCCCAAATCTTCATTGAAAGATCCTTGACGCCGGCTTTATCAAGCATCTTTTTTGCTTCTTCGGGATTATATTCATCCGGCCTAATATTTTTGTTAAAACCCCACATTGTTGGTGGAATTGGATTTTGTGCAACTTGACCTGCACCACCAAACACAGCATCAACAATAGCTTGCTTATTGACTGCTTTATTCAAAGCTTGGCGCACCTCTATTTTATTAAAAGGTGCTTCTTCAGTATTATAGGCAAGATAGGCAATATTAAGCCCAGCTTGTTCTTGTACAATTAGATTTTTATCAGCCTTTAAATCAGGCAAATCATTAGGATTGGGATAAGAGGCAATTTGGCATTCATTTGCCTTAAGCTTTTGCATACGAACAGATGGATCAAGAGTGATTGCAAATACCAAATTATCAATAGGTTGTTTGCCTTGGAAATAGTCAGGATTTGCTTTAAAGCGGATAACAGCATCCTTTTGATAGCCAACAAAGATAAATGGCCCTGTACCAACCGGTTGTTGATTCATCAATTCCATTTTACCTTCTTTTTCAAGCTTATCACCATATTCCTTGGAATAAATAACTGCGAAGGGCATGGCCATATTAGCAAGAAATGGGGCTTCAGGCCTGTTTAAAGTAAAACGCACCGTATAATCATCAATTTTGTCGATGGATTTGAACAATGTGTTCATTTCCATACTTTCAAAATATTGCCACGATACGCCAGGGGTATAATTATGCCATGGATTATCCTTCTTCCATTGCCTCTCAAAAGAGAAAATAACATCATCGGCATTAAAGTTACGGCTTGGGGTAAAATAGCTGGTTGTATGAAACTTAACACCCTTAGTTAGATGAAATGTATAGGTTAATCCGTCATCAGAAATGTCCCATCTTTCCGCAAGGCCAGATTTGATATTGCTAGTGCCTTTAACAAAATCAACTAATTTATTAAAAACTGGTCGACTACTTGCATCAAAAGTTGTACCAGATGTATAAAGCGCTGGATCAAAACCTTCAGGCGAAGCTTCAGAGCAATAAACCAAGGTTTTAGCTGACACAGTGGTGGCTAACCCACAAAAAGCTGTGGCAATAATAGCGGTGCGAATAAGTTTATTTATCATCATTGCGCATTCCTTCCCAAAAACTGCGGTCTCAACGATTATCACGCTGCAAAATTACAAAAACAGCAAGCAAATTTTTTGCGTTTAAACATCAAATAGCGAATATTTTTATGAATGATAGAAGTATCTAAATTAAAAAAAGCGGGTGAAAATCACCCGCTTTAACAATTTTAAATTACCAATATCATTCTTCAATATCAACATTTTCAAAACGATGAAGCCCTAGCGGGTCCATAACATAGTTTTTAACATTTTTGGACATTGGCATAAAGACAGTAGAATTAGCAATGACGAGCCATGGTGCCTCTCTATTAAACACCTCTTGTGCTTCTTCATAAAGCTTTATCCGCTCATCATGATTATTACTGATGCGAGCTTTTAAAATGATATCTTCAAACTCCTTATTGCACCAACGCGCATAATTATTGGTACCAATACCGACACAAGAATTAAGCACCCCCATGAAATTATCAGGATCGCCATTGTCGCCTGTCCAGCCCATAATCATGGCACCATCGCGCCCCTTATCATTGCCCGCTTTTAGATATTCCCCCCATTCCATCGACACAATATCAGCTTTTACACCAATATGAGCAAAATCTGACTGAATGAGTTCGGCGGCGCGCCGAGCATTAGGCATATAAGGGCGCGAAACTGGCATCGCCCAGATTTTCATTGAAAGATCTTTTACCCCGGCTTCTGCAAGCACTTTTTTGGCTTCATCAGGATTATATTGGTCTGGTTTAATAGCTTTATTATACCCCCACATTGTTGGCGGGATTGGATTTTGTGCAACCTGCCCTGCACCACCAAAAACTGCATTAACAATACTTTGCTTATTAACTGCCATGTTTAAAGCGCGGCGCACTTCCGCTTTATCAAAAGGCGCTTCTTCAGTATTATAGGCAAGATAAGCAACGTTAAGACCCGCTTGCTCTTGTACATTGAGATTTTTATCTGCTTTTAATTCAGCAACATCATTGGGGTTGGGATATGATGCAATATGACATTCACCAGCTTTTAATTTTTGCATACGAACTGATGGATCAAGAGTGATCGCAAAAACTAAATTATCAACGGCTGGTTTACCACGATAATAATCAGGGTTTGCCTTATAGCGAATAACCGCATCTTTTTGATAGCCAACAAAAATAAATGGCCCTGTGCCAACCGGTTGCTGGTTCATCAGCTCCATCTTACCATCTTTTTGCAATTTATCGGCATATTCTTTTGAAACAATCGACGCAAAATCCATAGCCATATTAGCAAGGAATGGTGCTTCAGGTCGCGTTAAAGTAATTTTTACAGTATAATCATCAACCTTTTCAACTGATTTTAAAAGTTTGCCCATATCCATACTATCAAAATATTGCCAAAGGATACCCGGCGTATAACTAAACCAAGGGTTATCTGTTTTCCATTGCCTTTCAAAAGAAAACACCACATCGTCAGCATTCATATCGCGACTAGGGGTAAAATATTTGGTCGTTTGGAACTTTACACCTTTACGCAGATGAAATGTATAAGTTAAGCCGTCATCCGAAATATCCCAGCTTTCAGCCAAACCAGCCTCAGTATTGCTAGTGCCAACCACAAATTCAAGCAAACGACTATAGGATGCACGTCCTGCAGCATCAAATGTTGTACCAGATGTATAGGCGGAAGGATCAAAGCCTTCAGGCGATGCCTCTGAGCAATAAACAAGAGTTTTAGCTGAAGCACCGACAATGCCAGCTAATACCGATGCAGCTAAAGCCGTTGCCATTAAAGTAGATTTCAAAATTTTCATAATATACCTCCCTGCGCGGTCAGTTGGGAATAACATGGCTTATTAACGTTATTTTATATGGTTCCAAAACTTGGAACCCAATGTAAATATATAGGTATCTTAAGGTAAATGAATTTTAGGTAACTTGTAAAGCGTTCATTTTATATATTAAGGGGGCGCTTTTGCTCAGCATTTTCGTTAAAGTTTTCTGCCATGAGCCATTTTAAATATTTTTGTCGCAAATCAGACCAATCCCGATCTATAATGGAAAACCAAGCGGTATCGCGATTTTGTCCCTTAACGACCATATGTTGGCGAAACAAGCCTTCATATTGAAAACCAAAGCGGAGGGCTGCCTTTTTAGAAGGCTCGTTATTATTGTTACACTTCCATTCTAAACGTCTAAAATTTAATGCAAAAACATAATCAGCAACTAGAAAAAATGCCTCGGTAGCTATGCGGCTGCGTTTTATAGCATCGCCCCAAAGGATATGGCCGATTTCAATAATGCCATTATCCAAATCCATGCGCATAAGGGCAAAGCGCCCTTCTGCACGATTGGTTCTTTTATCAATCACCGCAAAAAATTGGAGATTAACATTATTTATGGCATTTGCCATCCAGCACTTAAATTCTTCAATATCAATAGGTGGAAGTTCTGCTAAATATAAGAAACGCTCTTCAGCCAACCCATTTTTTGAAGCCGCAAATAAATCACTCAAGTGCGCAGCTATTGAAAGCGGGACCAAGCGGACATATTGCCCTTCGATTATCTTTTGCTCAGGAGCTGTACAGCCATTCCACGCCAATTTTTCAACCATCACACCCCCGCTTAGCAGCCAATAGTAAAAAAGCTATTTTCCGTTGATATATTGATCTATTTAAATCGATATTAAGATTTAGCGCACCAAAATAGGCGTACCAACAGGAACACGAGCATAAAGATCAATAATATCTTGATTAATTAAGCGAATACAACCTGATGACATAGATTTACCAATAGACCACCATTCTGGCGAACCATGAATACGATAGCCAGTATCGTTGCCATTTTGGTAAATATATAATGCGCGCGCTCCCAATGGGTTAGTTGGCCCCGGCTGCATACCATTTCTATATTGCACAAGCTCCGGTTGGCGTTTTATCATTTCGGCAGGTGGTGTCCAAACAGGCCATTCGCGCTTATATTGTACTTTAGCACGCCCTGACCAACTAAAGCCAGCACGCCCAACACCAACGCCATAACGGATAGCATCACCGCCATTTTGAGTAAAATAAAGAAAATAGTTTTTTGCATCAACAACAATCGTCCCGGGTCCCTCACCCGTTGTATTAGGGACAATTTGGCGACGGTATTGGCGAGGTATTTGGTCATAAGGGATGGCTTGCAACTGGAAACCACGTTCGTTAACGGCTGCATACATAGTATCAGAAGATGTTACCCTAGCATCAACGCTAATTGGTGGCCTCATGGCATTGCCACCATTAGGGCCAATGATTGCACTCGTCGTAGTTGTATCAATGGCGGGCAAAAAGCGGTCCATTGTACATCCAGCAAGACCACTCATCATAAAAAGACCGGTGCCTTTTAACATTAGTCGTCGATTTTGTAACGAACGTTCATTGGTCATGATACAACCTTCAAGTAATAAAACCTATTTGAGAAAAATAAAATGACAAGACAACCCATCCTACCAATGTATTTTCTCCCAAAACTTAAGACCTTATTTAACGCTAGCAATATTGAAAAAACGTTAACCCCAAAAACTCATTTACAAAGCGCAATATTGTAAAGATAGAAATAACAATATTAAAACATAAGCCAAACACATCAATGTGGCATCATCATTTTTGTAGTTTTCAAAAAAAATACAAAAAGGCGCTGTAAATCACCTAGATTTACAGCGCCTTTAAAAAACAGCAAAGTAGCGGTATTTATCCCCTGATTGCCCGACCAAAAGCAATAAGGACACATGCACCAACAAAACCAGCGATAAGATAGCCAAGCCAGCCATAAAAGCTAACACCAAACCAACCAAGTACAAGGCTTGCAAGTGCGGCACCGACTATACCTAAAATGATATTGAGAATAATACCGCCGCCACTATTCATGAACATTTGCGCGAACCAGCCCGCAAGACCACCAACAATTATGCTTGCAAAAAAACCTAAGCCCATGAGTTCATCTCCTTTATGAATGACGATTAAAAAAATTCTTTGTAATATTGCAGTCAGAAACTTTGAAAACAAATCTCTCTTATTATAAATGGCGAGAACTCAAAAAAGTTCCTCCAATAATTATTATATAAGATTCAAAACATGAAAAACAAATTTTTAAAATAATTTTCAAAGCATTTCGTGTAAATTTTTGTAAACTACCAACCTAATAATGTTATTATAAGATAGCATCACCATCAGTTAAAATAAACAATAAACACCTAGCAATATTAATACGAATTTAATTCAGATACAAATACTAGAAGGATAAAATAGCACTTTCAAACGTATCAATGTTAAATGGCTTTTTAAATTTTTGTTATAACAAAATTAGCTTATTTCTAAACATAACAAGAACCCAAACGGTTCATCAATTACATTAATAAGGAATTGCCGGCATTTGATTATATATACTTTAAACATAAAATTCACTTTACACATTATTGTAAAAATGCCTTAAATTATAAGAATGCCTTAAATTTCATTTAAAAGGATAGTGCAATGGTAGTCGACCTTACCCCTTCCCCAATCAGAAAAATCAAAACAGATAATCCTATAACCTTAGCACTTGCTATCAAAGGTTCACTTAACGATGCTGATATTGAAAATCTCTATGGCCTCATGGAAGCTAAAGCGACATTGCATGAAAAATTCAATATAATCGTTATTTTTTATGGAACTGATGAGGTTGAATGGTCGGCTTTATTTAAACCCGATGCACTTTCCATGAACAAGGAATTGCATGATAAAATCGATCGATACGCTGTAGTTGGTGGACCAAGCTATATGTCTTTTACAACCAAATTTTTAAGTCCATTTTTGGCTCCCAATTTTCGTTGGTTTGCGGCAGATGATGTTAACGCTGCATGGGATTTTGTTAAAAGCAAACCGGTAGAGAATGAAGAATAAAATGTAAAATCCACCTTAAACCAATGCAAGCAATTGTGCATAAAGAAAATCTTTCGCACTGCCAATTGCTTGCGAAAGACTGTCTCCTGATGCCATATAACAGGCAATAGCTGTTGACAAAGTGCAGCCGGTACCACGCCTTAGCACCGCTAAACGTGGTTGTGAAAACGTGATAACATCTTCGTTTGTAACAAGGTAATCTCTTGCTTCCAAACCATCAAGGTGGCCACCCTTTACTAAAATTGCTTTAACGCCTTTATGCAAAAGTTGTTTTGCTTGCTTAATAGCATAGTCATCACTTGGTGCCGGCTTGTCACCTAACAAAGTTGCGAGTTCACTTATATTTGGAGTTAAAATATCGATGTAAGGCAAAAGCCTTGCGGTTATCGCCTCAACAAGGTTTTCTCTGCTTAAGGGGCCACCAGAGCTTGCAACCAAAACAGGGTCAAAAATAATTGGCGTTTTAGCTATACAAGCAAGCTGATTTTGTAAAACAACACTGTTTTCAACTGTCGCTACCATGCCAATTTTTACTGCAGCTATTGGATTCGCAATCTTTGCAGCTTCAATCTGCTGCTCCAATAGTAAAGATTGCATTGGTTCAAAAGCAATAACACCTTGATTGGTTTGAGCTGTAACTGCGGTTATTGCCACCGATGATTTACACAATAAATGGTTTGCTGTCTCTATATCACGAACAACCCCTGCACCGCCCGATGAATCGCTACCAGCGATAATAAGTACATTAGGCAAAGTCATGCACGCCACTTGGCTGTATGGCTTAACCACTCCTGTACCCGCGTTTCAGGTGAAGGGTTTAAAGTGATATCAGTTACCACTGCTGCACTGTCACAGCCTGCTGCAAAAACACCACTAAGCCGATCAACATTTAAACCACCAATAGCAACAAGTGGCAATTGACCTATTATTTGCCGCCATTTACCCAATTTTTCAAGACCTTGCGGTGCCCATTTCATTTTTTTCAATATAGTTGGATAAATTGGCCCCAAAGCAATATAATCGGGCTTTTGCGCAAGTGCAGTGGCAAGTTCATCCTCATCATGGGTCGATAAACCTAATTTTAAACCATGGCTGCGAATAGCATCGACATTAGCAACGCTTAAATCTTCTTGCCCTAAATGCACAAAATCGCATTGTTCTTCAATTGCTAATTGCCAATAATCATTAATAATAAGTTGGCAATCATGCTTTTGGCAAATCACCTTTGACCTTTGAATATGTCGGCGAATAACATCATCGGGTTGATTTTTCATGCGCAATTGAACCACTTTAATACCAAGCGGAACAACGCGCTCTAACCAATCGGCACTGTCAAAAATGGGATAAAAAGGATCTAATCTCATGAAAATACCGCCTGTCCGATAACTGGTGTTGAGGGGGCTGCGAAATCACGCGGCTCTAAAAATTGTGCTTCAAAGGCTTGTTTTCCAGCTTCAATAGCAAGCTTAAACGCATAAGCCATTTTAACTGGATCACCGGCTTTAGCGACAGCCGTATTGAGCAATACCGCATCAAAGCCAAGTTCCATAACAATGGCCGCATGAGATGGCCTGCCAATGCCTGCATCAACAATCAACGGAACATCATTAAAATGTGCCCGCATAGCGCGTAAACCATCACAATCGCGCGGTCCTTTTGCCGAACCAATGGGTGCGCACCAAGGCATAAGCACCTTACAGCCAGCTTCAAGCAGCTTTTCACCAACAATGAGATCATCGGTTGTATAAGGAAAGACCTTAAAACCATCATCACTTAAAATTTGTGCTGCTTCTACAAGAGCGAAAACATTAGGCTGCAAAGTGTCTTGATTGCCGATAACTTCAAGCTTCACCCAATCTGTTTTAAACAAATCTCGTGCCATTTTTGCTGTAGTTACAGCCTCTTTTACCGAATAACAACCCGCAGTATTTGGTAAAACCTTAACACCAAGATCGCGAATTAACTGCCAAAACTGACCGCCTTGACTACCACCAGCTGTTTCTCGGCGAAGCGAAACAGTGACAATATCTGTTTGTGACTGGCGCACTGCTTCAGCCAAGATAGTAGGTGATGGATATTGTGCGCTACCCAAAAGCAAATGCGACGTTACATCTTCTCCATAAAGCGTTAACATATCAACCTCCCTGCATAGGACTTAAGACTTCAATACGGTCGTTTTCGTTAATGAGACATAAAGCACGTTCATTTGCGCTTACAAACTCACTATTTTGGGCAGTCGCTAACCACTCGCCCTCGAAACCTTGTTCATTCAAAAGCTCTGCTAGATATTGCACTTTTGTTTCAACTCTATTGCCATTGATAAAAACTTGCATGAACTACTCCAATTAAATCAGCGACGCGTTAAAATATTTGTGATAAATGTCTACCAAGCCCTATAGAGGACTTTAAATATAAAATAATCAATCAGGGCAAAGCTTATCGGTAACGCGGCGCGCCATTTCAGGTGATAATAAAAATCCGTGACGATAAAAGCCATTTATATAAAAATGGCGATTACCCTCTTGTGTCATTCGTGGAAAATTATCGGCATAGGCTGGCCGCACGCCAACTCCGGTTTCAATTATTTCCGCTTCTGCAAAGGCAGGATGCAATGTGTAGGCAGCATTCAAAAGCTCCATCATTGAGCGAGCGCTGATTGGACCATCATAATCGCTTTCAATCATTGTTGCACCAATCATGAAAGTATGGTCACTACGTGGTACAATATACAGCGGAATGCGCGGATGTAATAGTCTAACGGGTCTTGTTATATGGACATCTGGGCAGCGCACTAAAAGCATCTCACCACGAACACCGCGTAAATCCTTATCGACACCTAAGCGCGCAATGCCAGTTGCATCGATAATGACATCATAATCCTCAGTTTCTTCTTCATTTTGCAAAGGAGCAATAAAGGAAGCCCCTCCTTGAATTAGTTTATCTTGCAAACCTTGCAACGCTTTACGTGGGTCTATGTCTGCTTCTTCAGCAAAAAATAAAGCTTTTTTAAACCGTCCTGCAAGATCTGGTTCAAGCTCAGCGATCATAGCTTCATCAACCAAAACATGACGGGTGGTGCGCTGTGCAAAACGATTAAGTTCGCCTTGATCGCGTTGTGGTGCCAAGACAAGTGTACCATTATGTTGCACTAAATCAGGAAGGCTTTCAGCCCACCAACCCATTGCTTGCCGCCCTAAATCCTCAACTATTTGCTCCGCACTTTCGCGCTCGCAATAAGGTGCCAACATGCCGCCGGCATACCAACTTGCCGAATGGGAGAAACTATCAAGAGGCGCAGAAACTGTGATATCAGCGCCTTTTAAGAAGAGTTGATAAGCTGCAACCAATCCGCCAACGCCAGCACCTTTAATAAGCACTTTCATACTGGTTCCTTTCTATTTCTAAACCGCTTTATGCTGATATAAACACCCAACGCACAAAACACAGAGCCAGTGTTTTGATGACAAAACGAAAGATAGAAAAATAGAATTGGAAACACAAAGTTTAAAGGAGCTACTGCTCATTCTACCATCCCTCCGCCAGCATAATCTGGATCAGGTTCTATGGGTCATTGCGCCGCTTTAAATAAACCAGCAATATCTCAGCTCCTTGACAGAGCTCCCCAGGTGAAATTATTCAATATTTAAAAGATATATCAATTAACCCAACATAAAACAAGTTTTATGTTGAGCTTTCTTTTGCTGGACCAGGCAAGAATGCCATAAGGCAAAAAAACAACCAACCAAAAATCATCGTCATACCGCCAATAGGCGCTGCATAGGAAAACAAACGAATACCCCATGTTTGACGAAATAATAAATCCCCCACAAAAAGCGTGACACCAAGCACAATAAGTGCGCCACTAAGACGCGTAAACATTGATCTTTTATCAGCTAAAGCCAAAGCCACTAATAAAATACCGTGACCAAGCAAAATAGGCGCGACAGTCCCATAATTGCTTTGCGAAACATGGGAGGCCGCCGCGTAAGAAGCCATACCAGCTGCCCCAAAAACACCACCGGCAAAACAAAATATCCGGTTTGAGATACGTACCATCATAGGCATTCACCTTTTTCACAAGCTTTTATTGCTGGCCTTAAAGCCTCTACGAAAATATCGATAATATGATCGGGAGCCGTACTTACTCTAATCAAATGATCAAGCCCAGGCACTGCAGGCTTGCGAATAAACACGCCACGATTTTGCAACTCAATCAAAAGATTATTCGCAAACACATTTCCCCTTTGGCAATCCATTGTAACGAAATTAGTCGCTGAAGCCAAAGGAATAAAGCCAACCTCCAAAGCAATAGCATGCAAACGGCGACGTGAAGCAATGATATTACTTATAGCGCTATGTAAATAGACTTGATCTTCTAATGCAGCAACAGCGGCTTTTTGGGTTAAAATAGATAATGAAAAATGATCACGGATTTTGTCAAAACCACTCAATAAATGTTTATCACCGATGACATAGCCGCAACGCATTCCCGCGAGGCCATAAGCTTTTGAAAAAGTTCGGACCCGCAAAACATTAGGCCGTAATGGAAGCATAGGAGGTAACGTACCGTGAGGCACAGTTTCCCCATATGCTTCATCAAGCACTAAAAGAATGTTTTCAGGTATTGCTGCCATAAACTGCTCTAACTCACAACTCTCATGCCATGAGCCAAGAGGATTATCGGGATTAGCAAGATAGATTATTTTTGCGTTATTTGCTTTGGCAGCCTCTAGTAGCGCATGCAAGTCAGAATGATAGTCGCGGTATGGTACACTAATAACTAAACCGCCATAAGCAGTCACATGGTAATTAAAAGTTGGGTAACCACCAAGACAGTTAATTACTTTATCACCCTTGCCGACAAATTGACGAACAATAAGTCCCAACAGGGTATCCGCACCCGCATCAATTGCAATATTTTCAAGTTCAACATCATAGAAATTAGCTAATTTTTGCCGAATTTCATAATTAGTAGGATCACTATAATGCCAAATATCAGCAATCCCATTGGCAATGGCATTTAAAACAGATGGAGCCGGCCCGAATCCATTTTCATTTGCGCCAATGCGTGCCAAAAAATTATGACCACTCTGGCGTTCTAGTGTTTCAGGCCCAACAAAAGGCACAGCAAGGGGAATATTATCAATCTGCGGCAATATTTTGGGATAAGACATATTGGTAAAAACCCGTTTAAAAGAATATTGGATCAATATCATGAAAACCAATTTTTCAAAATATTATTGACTTCACGTCTCGTTGATCAAGAACAAAAGATATTTATAAATGAAAGTTTATTTGAAGCATATCGACAAAACAACAAAAACCTTCAAAACTGCGAGTGTTCTAGGCACCCAACTTAACCAACCGAACAAAATTGTATGTGCAATTAGTCCAGTGCAATAACTAACAATAAAACCAAGCCAATACCAATAGACATGAAAAAACCCGGCAGCGAAGCTACCGGGTTAATTCTAACCAATCCTAAATTAGGATTAGAATGAACGCTGAAGGCGAACCATACCTTGGAATGCACTCTGGCCTTTCATGCTGTCACGAACGCCGAGAGAAGTTACATTGTTATTAATGTCATACATTGTTGCATAACCGTAGTTATTGTCCCACTTGATGTATGTAATTTCAGGAGTAATTGTTAAACCTGGAACGATCTGATGAGAAATATTTGCAGTCGCAGAGAATGTACGTGCTGCTTCATAAGCAACCTGGAAGTTGAAGCTAGTTGCAGGGGTGAACTTGTATGAACCACCGCCCCAAACAGCCCAATCGCCACCCCAATCACCATAGATTGAGTTAACTTGACGATAAACACCAAGATGATCAAGCTGAGCAATACCAGCGTTGTTCAAAGAAGCGCGGTAACCAGTACCAACGAGACCATAAGTATTGTCATCGTAGTAATAGTCATCCATTGACTTGTAGCCGCCCATTACCCACAATGAGAACTGATCGGTTACATTGATATCGGCGCGGATTTTACCTGCCCACTCTTCGTTGCGTGCGTCATATGCAGCAACAGCTGAAAGAGAACCCCAACCCTGAGCGAATTTCAAGCCACCTACAACGTGTGGTGCGTAATCATCAATCTGCTGACCAAGCACGCGCTCACGATACCAAATATCATAATCAGCTACGCCAGCTGTATTGTAATGACGACGGTAACGTTCGCCATAATTATCGCCATCAGAATTACCTTGCTCAACACCCAAAATAGCTGAGAAGCCATTGCCTGCATTGAAAGTATAGCTGATTACGTTAGTACGGCTATATGCAAGTGGATTCAATACGTCATCATTGATAACCTTACCGAAGTAACCTGTCCAATGATTGAAAATTGATTCATCCATACCTACGCGGAGACCACCAAGTTCGATATAAGCGAAACGAAGTTGTGTTTGATCTTTTGCATTGGCATATTCAGCGCCACCCTGCCATTGTGAGCGAAGCTCAACAAATGTGCGAAGTGTACCAAGTTCAGTTTCTGAAGCTGTGTGGAAACGAAGAGTTGCACGTGTACGCCATGCATAAGTATCACGATCGATACCACCGCGTTGACGAGCATAAACGTTGTCACCGCCCTTGATGTCAGCGCGAACATAACCTGAAATACGCATGCAAGTTTCTGTACCAGGAATGTAATAGTAGCCTGCGCCATAAGTGTCGCAAACGCGTACATATTCTACTGGCTCTGGATCTGCAACAACGGCTACAACTGCGTCAGCTGCTTTTGCACCAGATACTGCAACAAGTGCTGCAGCGGAGCCGAGAAGAAGGCTCTTAATGTTCATAGTATGACCTCCAGTCAAAGTTTCACATAGGTCGGGGCAATTTAAAAATTGTGAGAGTAGGCTCCCGATCCCCTTAACCGAAAAAGTCGCCCCGAAGCGCTCCTTCTTCTTAGCTTGAACATACAGCCTAGATTTTTTGTTACAACCAATAATTGCTATTTGGAACGGTTGTTAAAACAGTAAAGGTCAGCTTGTTGCAAAAAAGTCACGAAATTGTCATGAAAGCGGAAATTTGCTCTTATTTTGTTAGGAAAGGATTAATATTTAGCCGAACTTATTGGGGATAGCACTTTTCATAAGGACTAATTGCCCAGTAAGCGACTCGAATTTGATAAAGACTTTTTGAAAGCCTGCAGCCAATACGCCTTGATTATAGATCAATTAAATTTAAAATGATTCTAGATAAAACTAGCGTCAAATATACTTAAATTAAAAAAAATGTGATTTTTGTTAAATAGTGCTTGCACTCATATAAAATAATGTTTATTGCAACCACATCTCACGGAGAGATGGCCGAGTGGTCGAAGGCGCTCCCCTGCTAAGGGAGTAGGGCTCAAAAGGCTCTCATGGGTTCGAATCCCATTCTCTCCGCCAGATACTTTCCAATTTTAATAAAAAACATTCCCCTTTATTTTATGACATGAATTTTCTAGCTAAAAATCATTTTGGGCAATTTATTTGCTGTCATGTTGATATTTTTCAAGATAAATCCTGCTAAATCTGACTATTAAAATGCCAATCTCAGATTTGGCCTTGCACATTATTTCTAATGCAAGGGATAGCGAGACCAAACAGAATTGGGATCATGAAGCATATTATCGCAGTTTTTGATATATTCTTCAATTCCCCATAGATTTCGGGCATAGTTTCATCATCAAAATCAAACCAAAAAGCCCGACCAAATAAAAAAGCATCGGCAAACTCTTTCCAATTGCTATAATGATAGCGTGTCATAGATAATGCTGTACTACAACTTTCCCAAGCTTTATCCTCATCCACATATTCTAATGCTAAAGCATTGCGGGTAATACCAAAAAGGCGAGCCATATCCCATGCCATAATTGATTTAACCGGCGGCAACTGCAACCGTCTTAAAAGATCACTTTCTAAAAGTGTAATTAGCTTTTCATAATATGCCACAAGCCTTCACTATTTTCGAGCTTTGAAAAATATTCCACATCCTCGTTCATTCTTTCTATGGTAGGATTTTTATTCATCGCAATGGCGCGCTCAGTTACCATATCAAAATAATATCGATGACCGTCATGTAACAACCAACCAGAAATATCCTCAAAGCTTTCGCCATCAACTATGCCCCAAGCTGATTTCAAAGCGCTTTTTAGTCTTCTTTTTAATTCTATTGCGGCCAGTTACTGGCGCTCCTCAACACGACCTTCACTATAAGGCGCATTAACCGCCATGGTTGTTATTTGGTCCTTTGTTAAAGGAGGTTTATCTCGCCTAGCATGTGAAAAGAATATTTTTTAAAAAAAGACGATAATATTCTCTAGCCTTCAAAGACGGAACTAAACCAAAATGTTAAATACCAGATAATATACTCCGTTCATTTTAAACCTAAAACTCACGGAGTATATTACGACGACTATCGTTCGCCTTTTTACGAATGCAAAAGGCAAATGAAATTATAAAATTAAGGATTAATCACGTAAAAGATCGTTGATTGATGTTTTAGAACGGGTTTTTTCATCAACACGTTTAACAATGACCGCACAATAAAGGCTTGGCACTGGTTTACCATCGCCAAGATCTTTACCTGGTAAGCTACCCGAAACAACAACCGAATAAGGTGGCACTTCACCATAGAAAATTTCACCTGTTGCGCGATCAACAATTTTAGTGGATTTGCCGATATAAACGCCCATACCAAGAACGGCACCTTCGCGGATGATACAGCCTTCAACCACTTCAGAGCGCGCGCCAATAAAGCAATTATCTTCAATAATTGTTGGACCTGCCTGCAATGGCTCCAATACACCGCCAATACCAACACCGCCAGAAAGGTGGACATTTTTACCAATTTGCGCGCATGAACCAACGGTTGCCCAAGTATCAACCATGGTACCTTCACCAACATGAGCGCCAAGATTGACAAAGGATGGCATTAAAATAACATTAGGTGCAATATAAGCAGAATGACGCACGATCGCATTAGGAACAGCGCGGAAGGCTGCTTGTTTAAACTGTTCTTCGCCCCAACCATGAAATTTTGATGGCACCTTATCCCACCATGATGAACCATCAGGGCCACCTTTAATAAGTGCCATAGGGTTTAACCGGAAAGAAAGTAAAACAGCCTTTTTAGCCCATTGATTAACATGCCATTTGCCATTATCACGGCGTTCTGCCACCCGTAACTCACCCTTGTCCAAAAGGCTAAGCACATGCTCGACGCTATCACGCACTTCACCTTTTGTATCGGTTGAAATAGAATCGCGTGTATCAAAGGCTTGCTCAATAAGTACTTCCAACGCATGATAATTTGCTTGCGTCATAAAAATCTCCATTACTGATGTTAAAAAACTTTAAACCCATTAAGCATATTATTTGCAAAACGTATAGGCAGCAACTACGGGCAATACGTATTGATACGATAAAATGTTACTTGAACCTAAAAATAAGAATGAAAGACAAGCAATGCTTCCTGAAGAAAAAGAAGGTTGGACCCCGTTTCCCCATTCGAATGATGATGCCGCAGTTATCCATAAAGTTCCGATCACACCGCAAACACAATCACCCGCTTATCGCCTTGCCTATACGGATGAAGACTTTTTAATGCGCCGCGAAATGCGATCCGTGCGCTTAGGCCTTGAAATGATGAAGCCGGAAATCACTTTAAGTGAGCGCGGCATTCGCTCAACGGTTGTGCTTTTTGGAGGTGCGCGTATTCCAGCACCCGGCCAAGATGCATGGGCGGCTAAAAACGACATTCAGCGGAAAAATCTTGAACTTGCCTCCCGCTATTATGACGAAGCCCGGCATTTCGCCCGCCTTTGCTCGCAATATTCGGCCACGACTTACCACCGCGAATTTGTCATTGTGACCGGTGGCGGACCGGGTGTGATGGAAGCGGGCAACCGCGGTGCAGATGATGTAGGTGCACCAAGTATTGGCCTAAATATTGTTTTACCTCATGAGCAAGCACCAAATCCTTATGTAACGCCCGATCTTTGTTTTAATTTCCATTATTTTGCCATTCGCAAAATGCATTTTTTGATTCGTGCCAAGGCTTTGACAATTTTTCCAGGCGGCTTTGGAACTCTCGACGAATTATTCGAAACCCTAACTCTTATTCAAACTGGGCGAATGGAACGCGTGCCTGTGATCTTATTTGGCAAAGAGTTTTGGCAAAAATCCATCAATGTTGAATTTTTAGCCGAACAAGGTACGATTTCACCGGATGATTTAAATCTCTTAACCTATGTTGACACCGCGCAAGAAGGCTGGGATAAAATCCGCAGTTTTTATGATTTAAAAAGCCCTGTTTAAACAATGATAAGAATTCTAATTCAAATCATAATATTAAAAAGGCTTTGCTAGAAAAACGAGCAAAGCCTTTATTTTTAAATTTTTGTTTGCAAGGCAAAATATTAAACATTGACTGCGGTTGTTACGCTACTCTTAATGGGTCTCATAAACAAACCGAGACACATAATAGATACAGCGCTCCCACCTATTAAAGCAGCAAAATAACCAAAATAATTTGTAACTACATTGGGAATAAGCACAAGTAGAATACCGCCATGAGGGGCACTCAAACTTGTACCCAAGCCATAAGCAAGTGCACCAGCGAATGCAGAACCTAACATAAGGGATGGTATAACCCGAAACGGATCGCGAGCAGCAGTCGGTATTGCGGCCTCACTGATAAAGACCAACCCTAAAATAAACGTTGCAACTCGTGAATTTTGCTCTTCATCGGTAAAGCGATTTGGAAAAATAATTGATGCACAAGCTAATGCTATCGGCGGTGTCATACCTGCAATCATTGCCGCAGCAATAGGCCCACCAATCCCTTGAGCTATTAAAGCGACCGACGACGCATAAGCCGCTTTATTAACTGGACCACCAAAGTCAAACGCCATCATAGCACCAATAATAAGTCCTACCAATGCAGCATTTGCTCCACCTAAACTTTTTAGCCAAGCTTCAAGCCCATGATTAATTTGTGCAACTGGATCACCTGCTACATAAATCATGATTAGGGCGACAAAGGCGGTTGCTATCGGCGGGATAATTAAAACTGGCATTAATCCAGATAGACTAAGCGGCAATTTAATAAATTTGATCATTGCCAATACAAAATAGCCAGCTAAAAATCCTGCAATAATTCCTCCTAAAAAGCCCGCGCCAATTTCTTGAGCGAAAAGACCGCCGATTAATCCAGGTGCAAGACCTGGTCTATCAGCGATAGAAAAGGCTATATAGCCGGCAAGAATAGGAACCATGAGAGCAAAGGCTTTTTGCGCACCAATAATAAAAATTGTATGCGCAAAACCACTACTTTCTTTATCAACACCAATACCGCCAATAGCAAAGGCGAATGCTATAAGTAACCCACCTGCCACCACAAAAGGCAACATGAAAGAAACACCTGTCATCAAATGCTTATAAACACCTGCACCTTTAGCATTTTGTTGCGTATTATCTTCTTCTGCAGCTTGATTGGATTGAAGCTTAGCTTTGTTAGCTGCTTCCTTGATATAATCAGTTCCTTTATTAATGGCTACTTTTGTACCGCTTGCATAGACAGGTTTGCCAGCAAAGCGCGAACGATCAACCTCTCGATCAGCTGCAATAATAACAAGATCAGCATCTTTAATTTCGTCTGCCGTTAAGGGAGTACCAGCACCAACAGAACCTTGTGTTTCAACTCGGATGTTAATACCAAGTTCTTTACCACTATCAAGCAAAGCATCGGCTGCCATAAAAGTATGGGCAATACCAGTTGGACATGACGTGATGGCTACAATATTTTTTATTCCACCAAGATTGTCTTTGCCTGCGTCATCACTCTCTTTTTTATCTGACTTCTCTATTTTTGAAGCGCCTTTGCCATTAGCAAACCGCGCTAATATTGCAGATGCATCATTTAAGACATCATCAAGCTCAATATTATAAACATCCCCACCATTAAAACGTGCGGCATAGTCACTATTATCAAGCGGTTCAGCGGTATCGCTCACAACCAACAAAATATCATCTTTGTCACGAGCAACGGGGATACGCAAAGCCTGTCCTTTAGGACTGATTGATATCTCGACCTCCAATTTTGCTGCAAGTGCGGCAGCAGATAAGGCTTCCCGCGCCAAGACATCAAGGACCTGATTGCCCTGTTCTTCAATTACTATAAAGAGTTTCATCTTATCCCTCCCGCCATTTTAACGGCAGTTAATATTCTTTATGACGGAGCGTGGTCAGATTAAAGATACAAATAATATTGCAACACGGCACCAATATTCTTGCTTCTTCATATTAAATCCCACACTTTTACAAAATCCGACAAGTAACCTCACGAGAAAACTGCGAAATCACCGAGCGTTCAGGTAAATCAGCACCAGTAAGCATTAATTTGCCTGCTGCGAAAGCTGTAGCAAGGCGTGCAGTTGCCTCTAAATCAGCATGGTCGACTAAACTTGCAACAATACCCGCCACCATAGCGTCACCTGCACCTACGGTGCTTGCTATATTTTCTATTTTGATTGATGCGTGAATTGCACCATGGCGCGAAATAAATAACGCACCTTCACTGCCCATGGATATCACAACCAAACTAACACCACTTTGCTGTAATTTAAATCCTTCAGCCAGAATTTCATCCATGCTACTTAATTTATATCCAGCCCATTCACTCAACTCAGCAATATTGGGCTTTACAACCATTGGTAAATATGGAGCAGACAAAACAGCATTGAGAGCCGCGCCTGAACAATCAACAATACTAAAATGATGACGAGCATGCTGTGCCGCGACAAGGTCTGCATAAATATCTTGCGGGCAACTTGGCGGCAAACTACCGGCTAGCACAAGATAACCAGTATTTTCTTCGTGAAGTTTTGTATTAAGCTGATTTAACTCGAGCTTACCGGGAGCAAGTCCTGGTAAATTAATATCGGTTGTTTCATTTGGCGTTAAAATTTTGACATTTGTGCGTGTTGCACCTTTAAGCCGAATAAACCGATCATCAACATGACGTGCTGCGAAAAAATTTTCAAAAATGGTAAGGTTTTCATCGCCTAAAAATCCTGTCGCAGCAACGGGAATGCTATAAGCACCAAGGCATGCAGCAACATTAATACCTTTGCCACCTGCATCATAACGCACTGAAGTTGCACGATGAACATTACCAATTGTCAGATCATCAAGATAGACAGTTTCATCGATTGCTGGATTTAAAGTAAGGGTCATTATGGAACTGGTCATTATTTATTATCCTGCACAGTTTTTTTATCTAATGCGCGCACTTCTTTTGCGGTTTTAAGTTGAAGAGCATTTTGGGCGCGTTGGCGCATTTGTGTTAGGCTTTCTGTTCGAAAGCGTGCTTTAACCGCGGGAATATCACGCGGTGTCATCGAAAGTTCGGTAACGCCAAGTCCTGCGAGCAATGTTGCCCCATAAGCATCGCCTGCAATACCGCCACATACTCCCACCCAACGATCATATTTTTTCGCGCCCTTAACTGTTAGATCAATCATGCGTAAAACCGATGGATGCAAACTATCTGCCGAGGCTGCAAGATCAGGATTTTGCCGATCCACCGCCAATGTATATTGGGTAAGATCATTTGTTCCAATGGAAAAGAAATCTACATGCTCGGCAAGAACATCTGCCATAATAGCTGCAGCTGGAACTTCAATCATAATCCCAAGAGGCACACTAGGTGCGCCAATAGATTGACGAATTTCTTCTGCCCGTTCTTTTAAAGCCAAAACTTCATCAAGCGACATAATCATTGGAAACATTATGGATAAATTGCCACCATCTTTAGCTGCCCGATATAATGCTCGCAGTTGCGGATAAAGAAGATCTGGCCGTCGCAATAATAAACGTGCGCCGCGCACGCCTAAAAACGGATTTTCTTCATGGGGTAAATCGAGATGCGCCACCTGTTTATCGCCGCCAATATCTAGCGCACGGACAATAAGTGGCTTATCGCCTAAAGCATCAAGCATAGCCCGATAGGTTGCATATTGCTCATCCTCATCAGGAGTATCACCGCGCTCTAAAAATAAAAATTCTGTTCGCATAAGTCCAACGCCTTCGGCGCCTTGCGAAAGAGCAAGCGGTACTTGCTCAGGCTGATTAATATTAGCAGCAATATCAATTGTATAATCATCAAGCGTTGTCGCTGGAAGTCCCCGCTCGGCCTTTTGCTTTTCCTGCTCTTTTGCAATTTTTTCAATTTCAGCTTTTGCGGCATTTTGATCAACACTATCAGGATCGAACCAAACACCGCCGCCATTGCCATCAATAATTGCAAATTGCCCATCTCGTGCATCAAGCAGCGAGGGACCAGCTGCAACAACAGCAGGCAAGCCAAGCGTACGTGCAAGAATTGCAGTGTGAGACGTTGGACCACCTAAAGCTGTTGCTATTGCAATGACACGGCCGGGGACAAGCCCTGCAGTGTCTGACGGCGACAAATCATCAGCAATGATAATCACGCCACCTTCTGGAAGATCACTTAATGAGCCGGTGGCAAGAGCTGGATCGATTTGCCCAAGCACACGGCGACCAACATCTAACAAATCAGCTGAACGCGCGGCAAGCAATGGATTGCTAGAGGACTTCAGGCGTTCGGCCGTTTCATGGATAGCCTTTGACCAAGACCAAGCAACGCCATGCCCTTCAACCATATGACGGCACGTTGCAGCAATTAGGCTTTCATCATCAAGCAATTCACTTTGTGCTGAAAAAATTGCAGCATCATTGGCACCCAAACGCCTCGTTACATCATCAACCAGCGCTTTCATTTGAGCGCGCGTTGTTTCAATTGCATGTTGAAGGATTGGACCGCCTTGCGCTATACTTACTGGAATATCTGCAACCTCAACATTTTGGCTACTTACTTTATAAACCGCACCTATTGCCAAGCCCGGACTAGCGCTAACACCAATTATCGGAGTTTTTCCTGATGGCGGCACCCAGTTGGTCATTGCCTGTTCAGCTTTTTTAAGTGCTGCTTTTTCTGCGGCTTGCTTTTCTGAGGCAGTTAAACCTTTTACCGCCTTGATAAAGGTTTGCAAATCTTGGCGTGCATTATCTGCTCCATCATCATCGGCTGCTGAAAAAACAACTATATCACCAGCTTTGGCATTGAGTTCAAGTAAGGACACCAAGCTTTTAATATCTGAAATGACATTGCCATTGCGTGCCTGCAATTTTGTTTTAGATGCTCGTGCCGCATCAATCCAAACTGATGCTGGCCGCGCATGAAGACCGTTTGGATAATCAACCGACCATTCTTCACAAATGGCATAATCTTTAACTGGGGCAAGATTTGCAGCAGCTTCATCTTGTGCGCCATCATTACCGTTAAAAACTGCCTCAACAACATCATGCTTATCATTGGTTTTGATAAGCTTTTCTAAAACGATCGGCTTTCGCAACAATTTTGTCAATTGGCGTAATGTATTGAGGTGGCCTTCCCCTTTAGCCGCGATGCCAAAAATAAGATAGGCCACCTCACCATTTCCCCAATCAACCCCCTTGGGAACTTGTAAAACAGCAACCGCGTCCTCTTTAACCAGATCCTTATCCTCAACCATGCCATGAGGAATTGCAACGCCGGAACCTAGCCAGGTATTAGCAACGTTTTCACGTCCCAACATAGAGTTGACATATCCCTCATCCACTGCGCCAGCATCAATCAATAATTTGCCGACCGCTTCAATTGCCGAATTTTTGTCAATGACATCGCTACCAAGTTGAATGAGTTTTTCTTTTGAGGAAGTGCTGTTTAAAGCCATTGCATAATCCTAAATTAAAATTTAAGGTGCATTGAGTGAAAACGTTTTCTTACCTAATGTCAAGTCGATTATATTTCAGGTAATAAAAAACGAATAAATTGCAAATTAATAAACATATTATTCCAAAATCCTTAGAATAGCCTTATATAGACGATCCTACTAAAGTTCTTTCTGCTTTAACTAGAAATTTGAATATAAAATATGATGGAATATCAGTGGTAAAATCTTGCTCTAAAACAATTAGCATCAAAGATGTAGCTAAAGCTGCTGGCGTTTCAACGGCAACCGTTTCGCGCACCCTTGCCAATGGCAAGGTCAGTGATGATATGCGCGAAAAGGTTGAAACTGCCATTTTGAAAACTGGCTATCGGCCTAATTTGGCGGCACGGCGATTACGCTCGCGGCAAAACAAAACAATAGGATTGATTGTTGCCGATATTCGCAACCCTTTTTTTACCAATATTGCTCGCTTTATTGAAAAGGCAGTAGAAAAAGAGGGCTTTCGTATTATTTTATGTAATACGGATGAAAATACTGAGCGTGAAAAAGAACATTTATCGCAAATGATTGAAGAACGGGTTGCAGGTGTTATCCTTGCTTCAACACCTGAAGGCCTTAGCAATCTTGATAATTGGCCAACCTCTATTCCCTTAGTCTTGATTGACCGAACCCTCCCACATGCTAAATTTGACCAAGTAAAAATCGACAATGAAAATGCAAGCCATGAAATGATTCGACATATGGTTAAAAATGGCAGAAAAAAAATTCTTTGTCTTTATAGCGAAAATAGCATTACTGGTCTTGCCCGCAAAAACGGCTATGAAATAGCGATTCAAGAGATGGGGTTGGCTGCCAGTAGCCAAGCCATTGCCCATGGCTCATCCCTTTCCCAGATTGCAGCTATTTTTGAAAAGTTCACTGATATTGACGGCGTGTTTATCAGCAATGGTGTTTTAGCCTTGCGCGTTTGCACAGCCTTGTTGCAAGCAAAAATTTCTATTCCACAACAATTATCCGTTGCAACATTTGATGATGAGCCATGGGCAGCTCTCATCGCTGGCGGACTTAGCGTTATCGACCAACCCAAAGAAGCTATTGCTCAACAAGCGGTACGGCTATTATTTCAGCGCATGGAAAAACCTGAAATAGATCCTGAATTGGTAGTATTAGCTGGTCAGCCAATTTTTAGGAACTCTACTCAAAATTATTAAAGATTAATGAGGTTCCCATATAAGCGCCAAATGGAGATTTATCATGCCTTCACGTCGTAATTTTATTGCGCTTGCACCGGCTATTCTTGGTGCGATGACTATCTTACCCAAAATTTCAAAGGCTCAATCAAGCGCCACACCAAGCGGCGCTCAAGCAATCAATGCATCCGTATTTTATAGCGACCATATTAAATCTGTCACTGCTGTTACGGAAGTATTTGGGCGCAGCCAACGCACAACTGCGGCAATCATTGAATATGACCAAGCAATCCAGCATGAAAATATATCAAATACTCAATGGAGTGTTGCTGGTCGCACCATATTGAAAGCCTATGCAAGCAATAACGCTAAAAAAACGCCAAATGCGAGCAATGGTGTCTTTATTATCCTTGAGCTTGATCCAAATGACGAGGGGGCAGAAACATATTCGCCTAAAATTGAAACGCCTGCAACGGTTATGGTCTCACAAGTTAAACCATTACAAACAGTATCGGGAAACATCTACGCACCAACGAACAAAGCCATTATCAATACAAGACAAGTAAACCTTATTGTTGATGATTTTTTGCAATTTAGATATGTCGATCCTTTAACTGGTCTACTGCTCAATTATAATTTATATATTCCTAAAAATTACGATAAAGCCAAGTCTTATCCATTAGTCTTATTTATGCATGATGCTGGTGTTACTGGAACCAATCCACTTAGGACCTTACAACAAGGATTGGGAGCCGTTTCCTTTGCAAGTCCGCTAGATCAAGAAGTCAATCCCGCTTTTGTCCTTGCCCCTCAATATCCAACCGCCATTGCAAATGATGCTTCGCAAATTAGCGATTACGCAGATGTTACCATTCGTCTTATCAAAAGCCTATTAGGCGATTATAACATTGATAGCAAACGCCTTTACACAACAGGCCAGTCGGGTGGTTGCATGACGTCCATTGCGTTGAATATTAAATATCCTGATTTCTTTGCAGCCTCATTTTTAGTTGCCGGTCAATGGGATCCCACACAGGTTGCGCCATTAGCCAAGCATAAAATTTGGATTATCGTCTCACAAGATGATGATAAGGCATATCCTGGCATGAATGCGATCACCGATAAACTGGAACAAAATGGTGCTAAAATAACCCGTGCTATATGGGATGGCAAGTCAAGTCCATCTGAGTTTCAAGCAGCACAGGAAAAAATGATCAATGAAGGGCCAGATAGCAACATATATTATGTTGCCTTTCGTGCAGGCACGGTCATTCCAGTTGGTGAAAGTGGGCGCGGCGGCGGTCATGTCTGGACGTGGCCAATAGCTTATGCAATCCCTAGTGTACGCCGCTGGCTGCTAAGTCAGCAGAAAACATAAATTAAACAACGGATAAAACGGTTTTAATATTTAAAACCGCTTTATTGTATCGCATACAACTGTTTATTCAAAATATCGCTGAGACCAGATGATTGCTACACAATCAGAGCAGCACCAACAGGTGCTATTGCTGCCGCTTCCTCATAGCATGTTTCAAGGCGTTTAAAGGTTAATGGTTTGCAATGAACAATGCCGTCAGCAACAAATTGGCTAGGCTTTTGATCATAAATACCACAAACTGGCAACTCATTTTGCAACCGCGCTTTGGTCACGCCCAAAATAGTGCGTTCACCTTTCAAGAATGCGGTGGTGCGTAAATCACGAGCTTCTTCAAAACGCAATTCAAGACTACCATCAATCAAAGTTTCTAAAATACCGCCCGCACGTTCAAAGCGCTGATATTCTTCCCATGCAGCATCAACAAGCATATCCGCAGGCGCGCTATTTTCGCTATTTTCACTTGCATCGAAAGCAGATGTTGCGGCATTTTCTTCGGCCAATATAAGCTGGCTTAACAAGGCTTGCCGGCGTGCAAATGAATCCGCAAGCCCAAGTGGCATTGAAAAAGGTAAGACATTGAGTGACACAACACCCGATGAAATAGCCGCATAGCTTGCAAGATTGCAGCGGGAAATATTCAATAATGGGTCATGGGCGCTCATCATCCGCATTGATGTTTCGACATGAATGATGGCAGGAAATGGATTTTCGACACCAAGACCCTTTTGAATTCTATGCCATAAAAGTCTCAATGCGCGCAATTTTGCCTTGCCAAGAACGGGATCTTGATCAAGGGATGTTGCAAAACCAATATGAGGCAGCGCATATAGGATATGATGTCTACCATCTTCAATCATCTTCAAGTGACTAACCGCAACCGACAACATTGCGCCAATTTCCTGCGCCTCAGTTGCTCCTGCATTGTGATAAGGACGACCATCCGCTTCAAGCACGACACCTGGAAGCCCAGATGAGAAAAAAGCCGACATAGACTGGGGTAAAGACGCTTTTAATGCTGCAATAGACATTTTAAGACGACCTGTCGTTGCAAGACTTGCTGTTGGGTCAGTGCCAAAAGTAATTTGCGTGCGATTGAGGTCAATACGGCTTTTTTGCAAATAGGTAATAAATGTATCCGTAATCGAACGACCATGGGAATGGTTTTCTAACCGCAGATGCAAACCATCAAGAGCAACGCCGTCAAACAATTTTTCAATTGTATCAGGCTCCGGCGGCAATCCAAATCCATAAGCGTTATGGGCGCCAGCAAAAACAATAGCAACACCATTGGCGCCATTGGCAATATCTTGCTTCAACTGTTTATTTGCACGATTAACGTCAGGATCATCAGCCCGTTGCATTGCCGACCAACCAAATTGACGTTGATTAGACATACCACCAGCGTTTTGTTGAGTTTTTACGCTTTCAACAGATAATTTGTTATCCATAACTTGCAGCGTCTCCATTATATTTACACACATTAAAGCATCACGTCTTATAAACATAAAGCATTTTTCTGCACCGACGAAAACACCTAAAAGCTCAAGATCGCATTTTTTTTACCAATATAACCCAATCCGGCAAAAAACATTGATTTTTCTTTCTAAAAACTAACGCATTTTTACAAAGGCCAATCTTTCATAACAGCGCACAATTACTACCTTTGGACCACATATTTTATTTGAATAAAAATTGTGCTTAACCCAACTGTTCTTAAACCATGAAAAGCTAGCACTTTTTTTAAAATTAAATCTATTCTAGTTCTATTGCGCTTATGATTGATAGCAAGTTTATAACGCTTTCACGATCTCTTCATAAAAAATTGAACGTTTTACCAGAGCAAACTTCTCGCAATGGCTTGATTTTTTAAACCGCTTACCCAACCAAGGTATCTCACAAAGAACTGAAATTTCAAATAAGCATCTGATTCGCGTCTAAATGCTCGGTTGAAAATATTGAAAGGAATGAAATGTCTGGTTATTCAAATGCCCAACGCAGCAAAGCGTGGAGCATATATTTGGGGGTGTCCTTAATTCTTGTTGCCTTAAATCTAAGACCGGTTTTTTCAAGCCTTTCGATTTTACTTTCTCCCGACATTTCCAATTCAACCGGCATAAGTGGCTTTCAGGCAGGGTTATTAACAACATTGCCAGTTGTTTGCCTTGGCATTTTTGCCCCACTAGCACCGTGGGGTGCATCTAAAATTGGCGCAGAACGCACCATGTTCTTAGCATTAATCGTACTGGCTATTGGAACTGCTTTACGCGGGTTTGGACCATTATCAACGCTTTATATAGGTTCCATTTTGGCTGGCGCTGCCATTGCTCTTGGTAATGTATTGATGCCGTCTTTGGTTAAACGAGATTTCCCCCATCATATTCCGTTAATGACGGGACTATTTTCCATGGCGCTTTGCGGCGGCGCTGCCATTGCTGTTGGCTTTACCGTTCCTTTAAAACACATTTTAAATGGCTCATGGCAGCTCACTCTCGCGGCTTGGGCGATCCCAGTATTGTTAGCCATTATTTTATGGCTACCACAATTAAAAAGCCATTCAGGACAAGGCGCGCAAGGTCGCTACCAAGTTAAAGGTCTATTGAGGCAGCCAATTGCTTGGCAAGTAACTTTATTTATGGGATTACAATCAGCCCTTGCCTATTCAGTTTTTGGTTGGCTTGCCCAAATAATAGTCGAACGGGGTATTAAACCTGAACAGGCAGGAATTATCACCTCGGTTTCAATTCTTATTCAAGTGGTTGCAAGTCTTATTATGCCACTTATTGCTGGCCGTCGAAGCAGCCAAAGCGGCATATGCGTCTTTTTAACATCTATTGCGGGCATTGGACTTGTTGGCTTTATTTTGGCACCTATCTCAACAATCTGGATTTGGGTGGTTTTACAAGGTCTTGGACAAGGCGGCCTAATCGCAGTTGCAATGGTGATTATTGCTTTGCGCTCCCACGATGCGCCAGTTGCATCCCACCTTTCTGGCATGGCGCAAGGCATTGGCTATTGCATTGCTGCCATTGGTCCATTTCTTGTCGGCATTATTCATGAAGCAAGTGGTGGTTTTGATGCCACAGCTGGTCTATTTGTTGCCCTTTGCCTTGGTGCGGCATTTACTGGCTATCTTGCAGGCCGCCCCAAAACAATTCCGATAAAAGCAGAACGGATTGATTAAGCCTAATCACCAAACATTGCCCCTTTGCATGCAAAGGGGCAAATAAAAACAAGCAAATATTTTGCTAAGTTTTACTGCAAAAACTTTGCCATTACTTTGTTGGCTTGGACATTGCCGAAAGACTATCGCTGTTACCATTACCGAGCCAAGCGGTAATTTGCTTTTTATCAAGCTCTCCAATCATATGATCAGCAGCAATCATATGGCTCTCAACCTTCGCACCATTATTTTTCAGCAAGGACGACAATACCGGCGCAAAAGGAGAGTAAAGCCGATCCTTTTGTCCTGATAGGGTCAAGATACTTGTCTTATGAAGATTCGCACGCGGCATTGTATCAAGCACTGGCATAGAACGCATCAACACCGCACGGCGCACAAGATCAGGTTGTTGTAAAAGTACAACGGCGAGCAAATTTGCACCATTGGAATAACCAATAAAGGTGGAGCGACTAATATCCAACTCATTTTCATCAGCAAGTTTGGTTAAAAAGCTTACAAAAGCTTCAGCTTCGCGGCTTACATCTTTTTGATCAAAACGCGTTGCAGTTATTTTGGTGTACCAACGTCTTTGACCCTTTTGCACAACACGACCACGAATACCCACCAAAGTTGCTCGTGGCCAGATCGAGCGAGCAAAAGGCATAAGGCTTTTTTCATTACCACCAGAACCATGCATTAATACAACAACATCGCCAGATGCGTTTTGGGGCCGATCAATCTGATAAATAAATTCACTATTGCGGCTTATAGCTTGCACATCATTGTTATGCGACTTAGCTTTGATAGCATTGGCGTCAACAGCCACTGCGCGACTATCGGTCGCAACAGTATTTTGCCTATCGGTCTTATCTGTTGTTTGCAAATTATCCAAACAAGATGCCGAAGCTTGTGAGAGACAATCATTGTCGTTAGCCCAAACGGGGCTGCAAACTGCAGATAGAATGAAGAGTGTCAAGTAAAAACGTTTCATCATATCTTTGCTATGCCATATATTGGTTTAGGAAATATGAATTTGAACTGGTAAAATAATTTTTCATATTTAAAATAGCAAGCACCTTGTTCGCTCATATCTTTCCTAAGTGAATTTCTTAAACCAAATTTTTTAAAATATAAACAACGGCACTTACACATGTTTCACGAGAAAATTAGCCGTCTATCAAATCACATAATTACATATTCATATTTCAGATAGATGACTAATAGCGCAATTTACAGACAACAAATAATATACAGATAAAAATTGGCTAAATTAAAACGATCCCATACTCCACCGCCGACTTGTAGAAAAGTGACTAAAAAGTGTTTAATTAGGCTAATAATTTCAAATTATCGTCGACTCAATAAAAAGCGAAAAACCTAGCATGCGAAAATTTTTAAAGATTTTGTTTCATCTCATATGGACCTTAGTTTTACTGCTTGGCTTTTTGTGGTGTGGGCTTGGTTTTTTCTATCAGCTCAATAGCATTGCTTTTTCAATCATTGGCTTGATTTGGCTTATTCTTGCAGGTTTTGTACTTTATAGCGAATGGCAATGGAAACCACGCGCCGCGCGAATAATAGCAATTATCGCCTTTATTGTCTTTGGAATTTGGTGGTCAACGATTAAGCCATCCTTGAATGGAGATTGGGATCCAGCTTTACAATATGGTGTCACCGCTAATTTAACCGGCAGCACTGTCCATGTTTCTCATATTCGCGATTTTGATTGGCAAACACCTGAGCAAGGCATCCCCCGTTGGTTTGATGCAAGTTTTGATCTTACTCATTTAAAAAGCATGAATATTTATCTGTCTTATTGGATGGGGCCTTACATTGCCCATACTTTGGTTGGATTTGAATTTGACAATGGACAGGAGCTAATTTTTTCTTCGGAAATTCGCCGTAAAAAAGGCCAAGAATTTTCAGCAATTGGTGGTTTTTTCAAGGAATTTGAACTCATCACCATTGCCGCAACCAAAGAAGATATTATTCGTTTACGCACCGATATCCGCAAAGAACAAGTTTATCGTTATCCGCTTAATACATCTTCTGGTCAAACACAGGCGCTGTTTTTAACCTATATTGAAAAGGCAAATGCTTTATCTAAAACACCGCGTTTTTATAATACGGCAACGGCCAATTGCACGACGGTCGTTTTTGATATGGCTCGTATATTAGAGCCCTCTATCCCCAAAGATTGGCGAATTTTGTTTTCAGGGCAATTACCATCCTATCTTTATGATCATGGTTTTATTGATACATCGGTAAGTTTGGAACAAGTGATAAAAAACGCACATTTGCCCCCAGAAACTCCATAAGCAAAGAAATTCTACTTACTAAAATATAAAAATACCCCCAATAACCGCTTAAGATACCCCTTCATCAACATCTGTTCACAGAATATATATTTATGACATTTTTTGAGAATAATTTTGCCATTATTCTTGTGTTACTTAACTGAACACAGTTCAGGTCTATAGGGGAAATAGATAGTGAAACAAGTAACTAAGATTATATTTAAAATTATCTTATCCTTGCTATTAATCCTTTTCTTTATATGGACAGGGCTTGCCTTTTATTATCAAGCGCCCTTTGGTAAAGCTATCGGCTATATTTTTCTTGCGCTTTGGCTGTTATTTTCCTTTTGGGTTATATGGACGCAATGGAGCAAAAGGCCTTGGCGAGGACGCATTGCGGTTTTACTAAGTTTTATATGCGTATTTGCTTGGTGGCACACGATTATTCCTTCCAATGACCGCCTTTGGTACCCAACCCTTACCCATGGTGTTACCGCCGATTTTGATGGTCAAACAGCTCATATCCATAATATCCGCAATTTTGATTGGAGCGATCCTACATATACCTATACCTCATGGATTGATGGCGAATATGACATGAATAGCGTTGTTGGTGTTGATCTTTACCTATCCTATTGGATGGGACCATATCTTGCGCATTCCTTAGTTGGCTTTAACTTTGCTGATGGTAGACAAATTATATTTTCGTCAGAATTGCGCATTGAACGAGATGAAGAATATTCCAATATCGCCGGATTTTTTAAAAAATATGAGTTGATCATGCTAGCCGGTACTGCAGAAGATATTATTTATCAACGTGCAAACAGCCCATATGAAAGTGTTTTTCGCTATCCCCTTAAAGTCAGCAAGGAAGACGCAAAAAATCTTTTATTAATTTATCTAACTGCAGCCAATGACCTTGCACATAATGCCCGTTTTTATAATACATTTTCTACCAATTGCACCACTGTCATATTTGAATTGGCTAAAAAGCACTTTCCTGACTTACCAAGCGATTACCGTGTGATACTTTCTGGGCTCCTTCCCTATTATCTTTATGAAAATGGTTTCATCGACACCACATTACCGCTCCATGACACTATGACTAAGGCTTATATAAGCACTGCCCAACCAGTGCCACCCGATCTTGTTGCTGCCAAACAATGATCGCTTAGGCTAAGCAGTGGCTGAAAATGCCATCTTTCTTTTAAGTAAAAAAATAATATTCTATTGTTGGTAACCAAGCGATAAGCCTTTTAAAGCCACTTGTTGATTGACTTTCCCCCCTCTAATCCGTATAAGCGCGACAACTGTCTGGTTAAAAGCCGGGCAGTTTAACAATTGTTCCAAGTCAAACTGCACCTTATAAAAAAGCAGTTTTAGAACCAAGAAGGGCCGCACACCGCGGTATTAAAATAAATGAAACGTACATACCAACCATCTAAACTTGTTCGCAAGCGCCGCCACGGTTTCCGTGCGCGTATGGCTACTGCTGGTGGCCGCAAGGTTATTGCTGCTCGCCGTGCACGCGGTCGTAAGCGTCTTTCAGCTTAATATTGGGTGTGATAGCCGGTCGTGCTTTCCCCTGATAAGAAAAAGCCACTCCGCCTTCGTAAGAGGGCAGAGTTTTTGGCTTTAAGAAATGGTGAAAAGCGGCGTGGTCCGCTTTTTCTACTGGAAATGAAAGAACAAAATGCGGACGCCCAAGATAAGAATCACGGCGCAGCTCGCATTGGTTTTACGGTTAGCAAAAAAAACGGCAATGCCGTAAAGCGAAACCGCATTAAAAGACGCCTAAGGGAAGCTGTACGCATCAGCATCGAGCAGGACTTGGCGCAAGCAACCGATTACGTTTTTGTTGCCCGACCTGATATTTTACACGTCCCCTTTGAACAATTAGTCAATGAGCTTAAGCGTCGTATTAGGCGTAAGGCACAAAACATAAAGCCGCAACTGGATTCAGCTGATGGAATATAATCGCAATTTTTTTATCGCTATCGCCCTATCAATGGCTATCATGCTAGGTTGGAGCTATTTTTTTGTTAACCCACAAAATGAAGTGGAGCAAAATGTCGCCAACCAAGCCCAAAAGATTGAACAGGAAATAGCGCAAAATCCAGTAGGAACGCTTCCTACTGACAATAATGCTGATAGCACGACCACAACAGCTCCAGCCGGCACCAACCAGGCGCCTGGTAGTGTTGAAATGACCCCGCAAGCACGCGAAGCTGTTATTGCTAGCCAAAAGCGCGTAGCAATTGACACGCCTAATCTTAAAGGTTCGATCAATCTTTATGGCGCTAAGCTTGATGATCTTTTATTAAAAAAATATCAAATGACGGTTGATAAAGATTCGCCGCTAATTGCTTTGCTCAACCCAAGCAATTTTAAGCAAGGATATATGGCTGAATTTGGCTTCGTCACCCCAGACTCTTCAAATAAGATCGTCACAAACACCAGCCTATGGAAGGTTGAGGGGGAAAACCAATCTTTGACCCCACAAACACCTGTTACCTTGAGCTATGACAATGGTGAAGGACTTATATTCTATCGCACGATTTCAGTTGACGATGAATTCATGTTTACATTTGAAGACAAAGTTACAAATAATAGCGATAAAGCCGTTACTCTTGGCTCTTATGGTCGCGTTGTACGCGTATCGCCGCCAAGTGAATCCAACGCAAATTATCTCCTCCACGAAGGGTTAATCGGCGTATTGGGCCAGCTCAATAGCCAACACCAAACTTATGCTGATTTGGCCAAAGCGCAAGGCGATGATCGCATTGTTAAATTTGGCGCACAGACTGGTGGTTGGATTGGTATTACTGACAAATATTGGGCAGTCACCGTTATTCCTGACCAAACCACACCTTTTACCGCCAGTTTTTCTTATCGCGATGACAATAGTACCCGCTATCAGTCGGACTTTAATCGTAGCGGCGTAAGCATTGCGCCTGGTACAACGCAATCCTTTAAAAACCATGCCTTTGCAGGTGCAAAGCAAGTTGCAATTCTTGATCGCTATGAATCACAATTGCATATTGACCGCTTTGGTTTGCTGATTGACTGGGGTATGCTTGGTCTTATCGTTAAGCCAATGTTTACACTTATTGACTGGCTTTATAAAATGGTTGGTAATTTTGGTATTGCTATTTTGCTTGCCACCGTTATCTTAAAAACCATTCTCTTCCCGCTTGCGAATAAATCCTATAAATCTATGGCTCGCATGAAAGCTGTACAACCTGCAATGGTTGAAATCCGCGAAAAATATGCCGAAGATAAAACCAAACAACAGCAAGCAATTATGGAGCTTTATCGCAAGGAAAAGATTAATCCGCTTGCAGGTTGTTGGCCAATTCTTATCCAAATCCCTATTTTCTTCGCTCTTTATAAGGTTCTTTATATCACCATTGAAATGCGTCACGCGCCATTCTTCGGTTGGATTCAAGATTTGGCCGCAAGAGACCCAACATCGCTCTTCAATTTATTTGGACTATTGCCTTATCATGTGCCTGATTTCATGCTTATTGGTGTTTGGCCAATTATTATGGGTATTACCATGTTCATTCAAATGCGCATGAACCCGACCCCACCAGATCCAACTCAAGCGATGATCTTCACTTGGATGCCTTTAGTATTTACCTATATGTTGGCAGCATTCCCAGCCGGTTTGGTTATTTACTGGGCATGGAACAACACGCTTTCAGTTATCCAACAGGGTATCATTATGAAGCGTCAAGGCGTGAAAATTGAGCTCTTTGATAATTTGAAAAGTGTGTTTAAAAAGAAGCCGGCAACGGCGTCTGTGACCAACCAAAATAAAAGTGGCAATCAAAACAAAAATGCCAGTCAAAATAATAAAACCAACAAGACAAAGAAGTAGGGACAATACCTGTGAACGATAAACCAAATAGAGCCCCACTTTTTGCTGGTAACTGGGTTTTCATTCGAAGCGTGCCTTCAATGAAATTCCTCCCACCTGAAGGACCACCAGAGGTTGCCTTTGCTGGTCGCTCCAATGTTGGTAAGTCATCACTCATCAATGCCCTTGTTGGCCGCAAAGGCTTGGCGCGTACATCTAACACGCCAGGCCGCACACAAGAACTAAATTATTTCGTTCCAGATGGCTATAGCGGGGTGGACGGTGATTTGCCGCCCATGGCTTTGGTCGATATGCCGGGCTACGGCTTTGCAGAAGCACCAAAAGCGCAAGTCGAACAATGGACACGCTTGGTGTTTGATTATTTACGTGGCCGCACAACCTTAAAGCGTGTCTATGTGTTGATCGATTCACGCCATGGCATCAAAAAGAATGATGCAGATGTTTTGGACTTGTTGGACAAAGCTGCGGTTTCTTACCAAATCGTTCTTACCAAAACTGATAAAATTAAAAAGTCAGACTTTGACAAACTCTTTACAGCGACACAAGCCGCCATTGCCAAGCGCCCTGCCGCCTTCCCTATCCTACTTGCTACATCTTCAGAAAAAGGTGAAGGCATTGACGATGTACAGGCTGCCATTATGGAGGCCATTTCGTAAGGTTCTTATCAATGATGAGTAATCAAGCTCCAATCATCATTATTACCTACTGCTCGCAATGTAATTGGATGTTGCGAGCATCTTGGCTGGCTCAAGAAATTTTACAAACCTTCGGGACTGATATTGGCGAAATTATTCTGCGACCACGCACCGGCGGTATTTTTACCATTCACGTCTATGATAATCTTATTTGGGATCGCAAGCGTGATAATGGCTTTCCAGAAGCTAAAATATTAAAGCAATTACTACGGGATGTTGTTTGGCCAGACCGCAACCTTGGTCATATTGATAGACATACCGCAACAAAAGGCGATTAAAAATCTATCGACTTTACTGGTGATTTTATGTGGATCATAGCTTAAATGACATAGCCAAAAAAGCATTTACGTTTAAGCTTTCAACACCTTGTTACTATTTTCTTTAGGCTTATAATATAGAACAACAAGCCTTTGCCCCCTAAAGTTGATTACACAATAAATTTTAACAAAAACGCTTGGCCCCGGGCAAAGCCACCCCAATATTCACTCTTTTGAAGATTGCATTTATATTTGTTTGATAATGCTTTGTTCCTTTTAGATGGCAATGTGATCCTGCCCCAATACCCCAATATTTTTCAATTATGCATTCAGCATTTTAAATTGGCTTTATTTGCGAAAAAACTCTAAGCAGTTCGCTCGCCTTAACTTCACTTCACTCAATATAACACCTATAAAACACAAAAAACCTATGAACCAATTAGGTTCATAGGTTTTTCTCAATTGTTAAAATTTGCAATACAATAAATATTTAAAGAACTACTACAATAAATTTTTACTGGAGTTCATCAATATTATTTACTAAGCTAAAACTACTGGCGTTGAATAGGACGCACACGCACAATCAAATCAACATTGACGACTTCCATACCCTCAGGTGGAATTGGCAAATTGGTAATAACGGGCTGCCCTTGTGGGCCTTCAGGAATATCAATAACCCGTGCTTCATTTTCTAGATAAAAATGATGGTGGTCCGAAATATTTGTATCAAACCAAGTCTTTGAGCCTTCAACAGCGATAATTCGTAAAAGACCAGCTTCGGTAAATTGATGCAAAGTATTATAAACGGTGGCAAGTGAAATTGGCACGGCAGCAGTTACTGCTTCTTCATGCAATTCCTCAGCGGCAATATGACGATGACCTTTAGCAAAAATCATTTTTGCAAGTGCTAGGCGTTGTTTGGTCGGCCGTAAGCCACTTGCCCGCAATCTGTCTTCAAGTCCATAAATAGGTTCAATATACATCGGCTTATCTCAAAATCCCAAGTTTAACCCAAATTCATAACTTTTGCAAAACTTATCAAATATTTATAGAAACTACGTAGTTTCAAACAAATTTATAAGCCTGCCCTAAAATTCAGATTAGACGCTTCCATCAGGTTTCCCTGTCCGTAATATAAACAATAAGCCTAAAAACATGCGCAATCAACCGCTTTTGTAAACTTTGCCAATAAAACTTGTCAAAAAAGGTATAGTTTTAATTCAGCTTGTGGATAAACTCTTCCTCAAAATAGATATAGCCAGCAAAAAAAGCTAATAAACCATTGTGACTTGTCAAAAATACGCCCTTTTTAGCTCTATTTTGATTTTACTTGCAGTGGTTGTCTGTGTTAGGAGAGTGCAAATGTTAAAAAGGCAGCAACCTAAATATCATATATATCTGCCTTGATAAATGGAGATAACATGGCTGAGCAAAAGTCTAGCTATACATTCGAAGAATTGCTTTCCTGCGCCCGTGGGGAAATGTTTGGTGAAGGAAACGCACAGCTTCCTGCCCCGCCAATGTTGATGTTTGACAGAATCACCGCGATCTCGGATCAAGGCGGCGATTTCGGTAAAGGCATGATTCGCGCTGAATTAGATATTAAGCCAGATTTATGGTTTTTCCCTTGCCATTTCATTGGCGATCCAGTTATGCCAGGCTGTCTTGGTCTTGATGCGTTGTGGCAACTTACCGGATTTTTCCTCGGTTGGCTTGGCGAACCTGGCAAGGGCCGCGCCATTTCAACTGGAGAGGTCAAGTTTACTGGCATGGTAACACCGCAAACCAAACTCGTTGAATATGGCATAGATTTCAAGCGCGTATTACGCGGTCGTCTAGTACTTGGCATTGCTGATGGCTGGGTCAAGGCTGATGGTGAAATTATCTATCGTGCTAGCGATTTGCGCGTTGGGCTATTTAAATCAAAAGAATAGCATTATCAACAATCAGCTATGGTTAGTTGCACTTTAGATTATGCCATTATCAATCACGGCTTCATGGTCGTGGTTGATTGGATTATTGTAATTTAGCCAAAATTTGATTTATTTACAAATATGTCTTAATTTTCATGTTGGCATGAATGCAGATTAAAATTTGCATAAATTGCAAAGACTTTGTCTGCTTTTGATGTATAAACACCAGCATGTCTTTAATAGGACATATTGCACCCTATTTAATGGGTGCAAACAGAATTACAGGGATAACTACGTGAGTATTATCCCGTTCTACCCAAGGAGAAATTGATGCGTCGAGTTGTTGTAACCGGCATGGGGATTGTTTCGTCAATCGGAAATAACCCTGACGAAGTGCTTGCTTCCTTAAAAGAAGCAAAATCGGGCATCTCATTTTCGCAAGAATATGCGGATCTAGGATTTAGGGCGCAAGCCTTTGGTATGCCCACTGTTGATATTGAAGCATTGGTTGATAGGCGCGCCATGCGTTTTCATGGCCGCGGCACCGCATGGAACCACATCGCTATGGATCAGGCCATTGCTGATGCGGGCTTAAGCCCTCTTGAAGTATCTAACGAACGCACTGGCATTATTATGGGCTCAGGTGGTCCATCCACTCGTGCAATTGTGGATTCAGCTGATATTGCGCGCGAAAAAGGTCCTAAACGCGTAGGCCCTTTTGCCGTTCCCAAAGCCATGAGCTCAACCGCTTCAGCAACACTCGCCACATTTTTCAAAATTAAAGGCGTTAATTATAGTATTTCATCTGCTTGTGCGACATCAAACCATTGTATCGGCAATGCTTTTGAAACCATTCAATACGGCAAGCAAGACCGCGTTTTTGCCGGTGGTTGTGAAGATTTGGATTGGACGCTGTCGGTATTATTTGACGCCATGGGTGCCATGTCCTCAAAATATAATGATACACCATCACGTGCTTCGCGCTCTTATGATGCTAATCGTGACGGTTTTGTCATTGCTGGTGGTGCTGGCGTCTTGGTTCTTGAAGAACTTGAAATTGCTAAGGCTCGCGGCGCAAAAATTTATGGCGAAATCATCGGCTATGGTGCAACCTCTGATGGTCATGACATGGTTGCCCCTTCAGGTGAGGGAGCCGAGCGTTGTATGCGTATGGCTCTTGCCAATGTCAATAATCCAATTGACTATATCAACCCACATGCAACGTCAACACCGGTTGGTGATCCACCAGAAATAGAAGCTATTCGCCGCGTTTTTGGCGGTGCTGATAAGAGCCCACCAATTTCAGCAACCAAATCCTTAACCGGTCACTCACTTGGTGCAGCTGGTGTACAAGAAGCGATTTATACGTTGCTGATGATGCAAAATAACTTTATCTGCGAAAGCGCCCATATTGATGAGCTTGACCCACAATTTGCTGATATGCCAATTGTGCGCCAACGTCGCGATAATGTTGAACTTAATACAGTGCTATCCAACACCTTTGGCTTTGGCGGCACCAATGCATCGCTGGTTTTTCAAAAATACCGCTAAGTGCTCTTAGCGCATAATAAAGAATTTAAATTGAACAAAACGGTAAATACTAACGAGATCACTATTCAGGTACATGCGACCGGGATAAGATCCATGGTCGATGGAGAATAAAATGCAGGGATTGATGAAGGGTAAGCGCGGCCTGATTATGGGTGTTGCTAACGACCATTCCATCGCCTGGGGGATTGCTTGCGCACTTGCTGATGCGGGTGCTGAATTGGCCTTTACCTATCAAGGTGATGCTTTTGGTAAACGAGTAAAACCGCTTGCTGAAAAGCTAGAATCAAAACTTTTACTGCCCTGTGATGTGGAAGATATTGCATCGGTTGATGCAGTATTTGAAACTTTAGAAAAGGAATGGGGAACCATTGACTTTATCGTTCATGCCATTGGCTTTTCCGATAAATCACAGCTAAAGGGGCGCTATGTCGATGTGACAACGCGTGAAAACTTTAGCCGTACTATGGTTATTTCGGCATTTTCCTTTACAGAAGTTGTACAACGCGCGCAAAAATTAATGCCTAATGGTGGCTCTATCATAACACTTACCTATGGGGCGTCACAACGCGTTGTGCCAAATTATAATGTGATGGGTGTTGCTAAAGCAGCGCTTGAAACAATGGTACGCTATTGTGCTGCTGATTGCGGCCCACAAAATATTCGCGTTAATGCAATTTCAGCCGGTCCCGTACGCACATTGGCAGGTAATGGAATTGGCGCAGCACGCGCCATTTTCTCCTATCAACGCCGTAATGCGCCACTGCGCAGAACCGTATCAATTGATGAAATTGGTCAATCTGCCCTTTATTTATTATCAGATATGTCAAGCGGTGTAACGGGTGAAATTCATTATGTCGATTCTGGTTATAATATTTTATCTACACCATCCTTGGAAGAATTGACCCAAAGTGAAGAAGCTTTGGGCGAATAGTACCACATAAATTCGCATGAATTTTTATGAAAAGGAAAGGCCATAAAACCTTTCCTTTTTTTATGCCTAAATAGCTGATACAGGATGCTAATCAATATTGTAATTTTTTTTAAATAACCTACTGCGACTTTTCGCGCGATAAATTATAATAATTCAAACTTGGCGCAGAGAAACGAGCGTGCTAAGGAAAAATAGTATAAAATAGGTCGGTTATTTTGGGCTTTTGACCTAGAAATTTACCCATATTAAAAGACCTTAAATATAATTGAAATTATGTCGATCATGACTTTAACAAAGACAATGATAATTGGATTAGCATTCGCTATAGACCCTATATGAGCAAGCAGATAAGACGCGATTTTTTGTTTTTAGCAACTGGTGTTGCAGGTAGTATCGGTATTGCCGCCGTTGGTTGGCCATTTATTGACCAGATGCGGCCTGATGAAGCAACGCTTGCAGCTGGCTCGATAGAAGTGGATATATCTGGCATTGAAGAAGGCATGTCCATTATCGTTAAATGGCGTGGTCAGCCAGTGGTTATCCGCAATCGCACTCCAAAAGAAATCAAGGAATCGCAAGAAACGCCGCTTGATGCCTTAAAGGATCAAAATGCCCGCAATAATAATATGGAAGCAAGCGCAACAGCCACTGATATAAACCGCAGTGCTGGCGAAGGGCGACAAAACTGGATAATCATGGTGGATTTATGCACCCATCTTGGCTGTGTGCCGCTTGGTCAATCTGGGCGTTATGGCGGATGGTTCTGCCCTTGCCATGGCTCAAGCTACGACACAGCAGGACGAGTGCGCAATGGTCCAGCCAACAAAAATCTTGCTATCCCGACTTATGAGTTTATTTCTGATACCATTGTGCGGATTGGTTAGGCTATGAAAAAATCAAGCTATACCCCCAAAACCAAATTAGGCCAGTTTATAGATGAGCGCTTGCCTGTAATGCGCATGATGCATGATCTAGCCGTCTCTTTTCCTGTACCACGCAATTTGAATTATTTTTACACCTTTGGCGGCATTTTAAGCCTAATGCTCGTTTCGCAAATATTAACCGGCATTGTCATGGCTATGCACTATGTGCCAGATGTGGCTATTGCCTTTGAATCGCGTGAGCGTTTCATGCGTGATGGGCAATTTGGTTGGCTATTTGGTCCTTGGCATGGGGTTGGCGCATCATTTTTCTTTATTGCCGCCTATATCCATCTTGCTCGCGGTCTTTATTATGGTTCGCATAAACGGCCGCGTGAAATTGTTTGGATTTTGGGTGTGCTGATCTATTTTGTGATGATGGCGACTGCCTTTCTCGGCTATGTGCTAGTTTGGGGCCAAATGTCGGTTTCAGCTGCAAGCGTCATAACCAATTTTTTCAAAGCAATACCTTTTATTGGGGATTGGCTTTATGAAACCATTTTGGGCGGCTATAGTCTTGGGCAACCAACATTAAACCGTTTTTACGCTTTGCATTATCTTTTTCCGTTTATTTTGCTTTTGTTAGTTGGTCTTCATGTTTGGGCTATCCATGTTGTTGGGCAAAATAACCCGACGGGTGTTGAGGTTCAAAAACCTGATGAAACCGTGCCTTTTACTCCCTTTGCAATGATAAAAGATATTTTTGCGATTAGCGTATTTTTAATATTTTTTGCATGGTTTCTTTTTTATATGCCGGATTATCTTGGCCACCCTGATAATTTTATTGAAGCCGATCCGCTTAAAAGCTCGCCACATATTCAGCCTGAATGGTATTTTTTGCCTTTTTATGCGATGCTACGCGCCATAACTTTTGATTTTGGTCCAATAAACTCAACCCTTGGCGGCGTTTTAGTGTTATTTGGCTCAGTTGGCGTATTAATATTTGTGCCATGGCTTGATCGCTCTAAAATACGCTCATGTCGCTATCGCCCTATTTTCAAATTGTTCTTTTGGCTATTTATTGCTGATGTCATTATGCTTGGCTGGCTTGGTACGCGATCTGTTGAAGATATTTATATTTTATGGGCGCAAATTGGTACTGCCTATTATTTTGTTTTCTTTTTAATTATTATGCCATTTTTACCGCGTTTTGAAAAAACTTTACCGCTTCCAGCCTCTATCACGGCTGATCTTGCTGTGCGTAAAGAACGGGGGAAAAGCCTATGGTAAAATTATCAATCAAGAAAACTATTGCCCTTGCCTTTGCTATTCTTGGCCTATCTCTCAATGCAGCCATAAGTCACAGTTCAGATAATGAGGCTGTCCCCCACTATCCGATAGAGCAACCAGTAAAACAAGAGTGGAGCTTTTCCGGCCCCTTTGGTGTTTATGACAAAAATCAGTTACAACGCGGCTTTAAGGTCTATCAAGAAGTTTGCTCGGTTTGCCATTCTTTAAAATTTGTGTCTTTCCGTCATTTAAAAGGCATTGGTCTTGATGATGAAAAAATTAAAGCATTAGCAGCAGGCTATGAAGTACCTAGCGAACCCGATGAGGAAGGCGAGATTAAAATGCGCCCTGCCCAACCGGTTGATTATTTCCCCAAACCATTCGCCAATGATAAGCTAGCCGCTTTTGCCAATAATGGAGCAGTACCGGCTGATTTATCGTTAATGGCACGGGCAAGAGCCGTACCTGCCCCCTTCCCCGGCTTTATCGGCGATGTTTTTACCAATTACACCTCTGCCGGTCCTGATTATATTTACGCGCTTCTTACTGGCTATAGCGATGCGCCTAGCGGCCATGAGATTACTGAGGGCACCTATTATAATCCCTATTTTAATGCAAGCGATGCCATCGCCATGTCGCAGCCGCTTTATGATGATAGTGTTGTTTATGAAGATGGCAGCCCACAAACCCTTGATCAATATGCCAAGGATGTTTCAGCTTTTTTGATGTGGGCATCTGACCCGCATATGGAACAACGCAAGAAAACTGGCTTTCGCGTCATTGTCTTTCTAATCATGTTTGCTGGACTTGCTTATTATAGCAAGAGACGTATTTGGGCTGAGAAAAAATAGCATTTTATTGAATTGGATTGTAACTTTGCGGCCGGTCTTGCTAAATTCGATAACTATGCTTTAACTTGATAAAATGCATAAATAATATTTACAAATTCTAGTTTTAAAGGGCGGAAAACCGTGAGCGATCATCCTTTTGATTTAAATAATGCCAATTTGACTGAAGTTTTGCGCCCTTCCATTCGCGCAATTAGAGACTATCCAAAGCCCGGCGTTGTCTTTCGTGATATTACGACCCTTTTAGGTGATGCGCGTGCCTTTCGCCTTGCCATGGATGCGATGGTTTATCCATTTGTTGGTACAAAAATTGACAAGGTTGCTGGCATTGAAGCCCGTGGCTTTATTATCGGCGGGGCTATGGCTTACCAATTATCGGCGGGTTTTGTACCTATTCGCAAAAAAGGAAAACTTCCCTTTAATAAAGTGCACATCGCCTATAGTCTTGAATATGGTGTTGATGAAATGGAAATGCACCGCGATGCGATACGCCCCGGTGAAAAAGTGGTTTTGGTTGATGATTTAATCGCCACTGGCGGCACAGCCGTTGCAGCCGTACATTTATTGCACCAATTGGAGGCGGAAGTGGTAGCAGCTTGTTTCGTTATTGATTTACCAGAACTTGGCGGCGCAGAAAAATTGCGCAATCTTGGTGTTGATGTCTGCACCTTGATGAGCTTTGATGATGCTTAAATCGAAATTGAATAGTCTATCCCTATCAACAGCACAATTCATCTTATAATTTCATTTGCAATCAAACAAAATAAAAATGGCAATAAAGGTTATAGCTTTATTGCCATTAAAATTGACGATGATGTGGTTTACTTTCAATGCAGCATAAATGATCTACATTGAAGACAACGTCACCATAGTGTTATAAGTAGTTGTAAGCATTTGCAGTGCTTGCGGTACGCCGCCTTTACGACCATCGCCTTTATTTTTTGCCAACACTTCTTGCACAGTGCGTAGGCTGCCAAGTAATTGGCTTGGGAATACTTCAAACCCCATCAATGCGCTTGGATTTTCGGCGGTGTAATCATCCATATCTTTAACTGCGGTGCCATATTTTTCCATTGCAGCATTAAATTCTTTCATATCGACAATCGGTGTCTCATTGCTTGGCAATAAATCCATAACATGATGCGCACGCAACATGACATTTTGCTTATGCCAAGCGTCTTTTTTGCCTTCTTGCTTTTCAATCTGGTCTAATAGCGCAAGGTCAAGCTTATCCTTTTCAACATTCAATGCCTTTTCAAAATCACTCAAGGTTTGTGTATAAAGAGGATCTAGCTCAGCAATTACCTTATGATATTCTTTACCGCCGGCCATTTTATCTGACTTATAATCTTGGCGCTCATAATATTTATAGGCTTTGTTAAGAACAGGCGCTAATTTTTCATAAACCTCGATATAAGCTGCAACGGCTTTATCAAGTTCAGGCATTGCAGGTTCTGCATCAATCTTAGCACGCGCAGACTCGATGAGGCTCTTCACATCATAGGTTGGATAATTACCATAAATATGACGCTCTTTCCCCGTAGGCCCAACTTTCATATCAACCCAACTTTTGTAAAAATTAAGCGATTCATTGGCGCGCAAAGTGCGGTTAAGCAACGAAACATAGGCATTTGTTTTGGCAACTGCTGCGCGGTCAACACCCTCACTTGCTTCCTCTTGCGTTTGTGCAAAAACGCTACCGACAAAGCTACAGCTTAATGCGCCAGTAAAACACAAAGCGACAAAAACTTGGCGTATAAATTTTCTCATATTTAGGTCCTATGCTCAATTGTTACTTCAAAAAAATTTAGATTGCGTCAGTTAGCATTAAATATTTTTATAATAAAATATCAATAGAAAATGGTAAGCTATAAAATTTACCCACGATTTTATACAAATTACAAATTTTTATACAACTTCAATACTATTTATATTGATCAGTAATATTATTTATAGCTAATATAAATTGATCTATCTCACGATTTGTAGTATAGAGTGCAGGTGCAACGCGGATACAATCCCCCTTAGCAACACCGCCGCGCCGCACGGTTAAAACTGAAAATTCATCCCGCAATTGCTTAACAATTGCATTATTATCTTCCTTGGATGTTTTTCCTTTGATGCGAAACGAAGTGATACCACCATAAAGGCGCGGATCATTGGGGGTTAAAATTTCTATGAACTTATTTTCCTGTAAAGCATCGACCCAGCGATTTCGCATCTTTTGCAAATGCGCTTGCTTTTTTACGACACCAATTTTTTTATGAAGATCAACAGCTGTCGGTACAGTTAATATAGTTGCAAAATTCAGCGTGCCGGTGTGAATACGAGATCTGATATTGTCACTTGGCCAATCACCATCCGCAAGATGAGTATCAATTGCATCTAATCGTGAGCGGCGTACATAGAAAAATCCTACCCCAACCGGGCTGCCAATCCATTTATGTAAATTACAGCCAACAAAATCAGCACCAAGATCATCAATATTAAAATTAAGTTGTCCCCATGAGTGAGCAGCATCAACAATGACATCAACATTTTTGGCCCTTGCCATCTCAACGATTTCCCGAACGGGCATAACAAGACCAGTACGATGAGATAAATGGGTTAATAGTAATAGCTTTGCCTTGGGGCTATTTTCCAAAATATTTCTATAGGTATCAAGAATTAACTCATAGCTTGCAGGTTCTGGAATAGCAAAGCGTTTAACACTAACGCCGCGCCTTTGTTGAAGCCAGTTAAAAGCATATTGCATAGAGTCATAATCAAGATCGCTATAAAGCACCTCGTCGCCTGGCTCTAACTTATTATAGCCCGAAATTAAAATTTGCAGCGCCTCTGTTGCGCCGCGTGTAAAAGCAATCTCATCAGCGCCAACACCTGCTAATTCTGCAACCGATTGTAATGATGCTTTCATATCCGCACCAAAGCTTGAGCGGGCATAGATTGTATTTTGAAAATTAACCCGTTTTGTTTCCTCAATGTAGCGTTCAAGCACCGGCTTTGCCATAATGCCCCAATAGGCATTTTCCAAATTGGCAAGAGAACGATCTACATCATAAAGATCAACCCAATCGGGCGCTGAAGACGAGCTACTACTTTCGGGAATATTTGGCTTATTTTGTGCAAGGCTAACCTTTGAAACAAAGTTGCTTGCTAAGGTTGAACCAAGAACTGATCCAATTAAAAATTGCCGTCTTTTTATTGTCATTGCTGCCTCTTTATCTTTCATATTTAAGCCAGCTGCAATTAAAAAATGCAAAAAGGCTTAGTGCTATTTGATAAAAGGCAGTGCCATTGTTTTATGTCATTGGCATTAAAGACTTATGACCTTTATTTGACAATACAACACGCCTTTGATTTCATCAAAGGCGTGTTGGTTGAAAGTATTTAAGTATTATGGCGGAACAGCATGACATCGCCGTCCTGTACCACATATTCCTTACCCTCATCACGCGCTTTACCAGCTTCTTTTGCTGGTACTTCACCACCAAGGGTTACATAATCATTAAAGGCAATGGTTTGCGCACGAATGAAGCCGCGTTCAAAATCACTATGGATAACACCAGCTGCTTGCGGTGCTTTAGTACCACGTTTAATTGTCCAAGCACGGGTTTCTTTTGGGCCACAAGTAAAATAGGTGATAAGATCCAGTAGTTGATAACCAGCACGGATAAGGCGATCAAGCCCTGGCTCGGTCAAACCCATAGCATCCAAATATTCACCAGCTTCTTCATCAGGCAATTGGGCAACTTCGGCTTCAATCGCCGCAGAAATAATCACCGATTCCGCCCCTTGCTCCTTAGCCATTTCATCAACGGCTTTAGAAAACTCATTACCTGTCGCAGCATCGCTTTCTGCAACATTGCAGACATAAAGCACTGGTTTTGAAGTTAAAAGATTAAGGCTATCAAGAATTGCGCGATCATCAGCAGCAATCCCCTTCAACAGCAAGCGAACAGGCTTACCCTCTTGTAAAAGCGTTAATGCTTCTTCCATCATAGGCAAAACGCTTAATGCTTCTTTATCTTTGCTTGCTGCTTTTTTGCGCATAGCCGCGACACGGCGCTCTAGGCTTTCAAGATCTGAAAGCATTAGTTCTGTTTCAACCGTTGCCGCATCAGACACAGGATCAATACGCCCTTCAACATGGGTAATATCATCATCTTCAAAGCAGCGCAGCACATGAACAATCGCATCGACTTCACGAATATTGGCAAGAAACTGGTTACCAAGACCTTCGCCCTTGGATGCACCGCGCACAAGGCCCGCAATATCTACGAAATTAATCCGAGTTGGAATGATTTCCTTTGAACCAGCAATAGCAGCAATTTGGCGCATCCGTGGATCTGGCACAGCAACTTCGCCAGTGTTTGGCTCAATGGTGCAAAAAGGATAATTGGCGGCCTGAGCCGCTGCTGTTTTGGTTAAAGCATTGAAAAGGGTTGATTTGCCAACATTTGGCAAGCCAACAATACCACATTTGAAACCCATGGTTTGCGCTAATCCTGTTTTTTTGAAAATTATTTCTTGCCTATAGCATATTTTTCAATTTTTACCACCAAGAAAAATTTTAGCTTTTAGGCTTGAAAAAACGACTACGAATTTAAAAAGTTAAAATGATAACGTAAATGATTATCCATAAAAGTTGAAATGAAGAAATATGAATGGTCATAGCCTTCACGCATGTTTAAAGTAAGTGGCATATTTGCCTTTTCACATGCTTCAACCAATAATTTCGGCTTCAAACCTTTTTCAAGAAAGCTATCATTACTGCCTTGATCGATCAGTAAATTATCGAGCCGCGCGCCATCTTCAATCAAGCATACACTATCATAGCTTCGCCATTTTGCACTATCCTCACCAAGGTATTTTTTAAAAGCGCCAATAGACCAATCAGAGGTTGACGGGTTAACAATCGGCGCAAAAGCTGAAACCGACTTAAAACGCAAAGGGTTTTTAAGTGCAATCATCATCGCGCCATGGCCACCCATTGAGTGTCCCATAATTGATTGATGATGCATATCAATAGCAAAATTTTCTGCAATCAATGCAGGCAATTCCTCGACAATATAGGAATACATATTATAGTTTTTGGTAAAAGGCGTCTCTAGTGCATCAACATAAAAACCAGCGCCCTTACCAAATTGCCAATTATCAGGTTCATCGGGCACATCATCACCACGCGGACTGGTATCAGGGCAAATTATTGCCATCCCAAGCTCGGCGGCCAAACGGCGATATTCGCCCTTATCCATAACATTTTGGTGGCTGCAGGTAAGCCCTGATAGAAACCACAACAAAGGCACCTTGACTTTAGAATTTTTAGTTTGTGGCGGCATGAATAAAGCAAAAGTCATATCGCAATGATTAACCAAAGACTTATGCCGATAGACGCCTTGAATACCACCAAAGCTAAGGGCTTGTGAAACTATTTCCATCTGGCTTACCTTTTTATATTTTGGGCAATAGAGTTTTTAATAAAGAATAACCGAGCGGATTGATTTTCCTTCATCCATCAAGTCAAAAGCAGTATTAATCTCATCAAGCGGCATGGTATGCGTGATAAGACTGTCAATATCAATCTTGCCTTCCATATACCAATCAACAATCTTTGGCACATCGGTGCGCCCTCTTGCACCACCAAAGGCTGAACCTTTCCACACGCGCCCCGTCACTAATTGGAAAGGACGGGTTGAAATTTCAGCTCCTGATGGCGCAACGCCGATAATAATAGCTTCACCCCAGCCGCGATGGCAACATTCCAACGCTTGGCGCATAGTGTGAACATTGCCGATACACTCAAAAGAAAAATCTGCGCCACCGCCGGTAATATCTTGAATAGCCTCAACCACCTTATCGCGGCCAACATCATTAGGGTTGATAAAATGGGTCATGCCAAATTTTTTAGCAAGCTCAACTTTTGATGGATTTAAATCAACACCAATAATTTTATCGGCGCCAACCATACGCGCACCTTGAATGACGTTAAGACCAATGCCGCCAAGCCCAAAGACCACAACATTGGCTCCTGGCCAAACCTTACCTGTATAAACAACCGCGCCAATACCAGTGGTAACGCCGCAACCAATATAGCAAATCTTGTCAAAAGGCGCATCTTCACGCACTTTTGCAACGGCTATTTCTGGCAAAACGGTAAAATTAGAAAAAGTTGAGCATCCCATATAATGAAAAATTTCACCGCCATCACAAGAAAAGCGCGATGTTTCATCAGGCATTAGCCCCAAACCTTGGGTAGAGCGAATTGATGTGCAAAGGTTGGAGCGTTGCGAAAGGCAAGTTTTACAACCTCGACATTCTGGCGTATAAAGTGGAATAACATGATCGCCCACTTTTACCGATGTGACACCCGCACCAATTTCGCGCACAATGCCAGCACCTTCATGACCAAGAATGGCTGGGAACCGCCCTTCAGAATCAAGCCCAGAAAGTGTATAAGCATCGGTATGGCAAACGCCTGTTGCCATAATCTCGACAAGAACCTCACCAGCCTTTGGCCCACCAATTTCAATGGTTTCAATGGTAAGGGGTTTTTTAGCTTCCCAAGCAACTGCCGCACGTGTTTTCATTGTCTACTCCAATTTGATATTTGCGCTTCAGCTTGCACTTTAGATTTGAAGCTAGTGGGTTTACGAATACCTTGTTAAAATGTACCAACCCAATAATTTATAATAATTCAAGATTATGCGATTCCTTAGCCTTATGAAATGCTCTCTTTATAATTTATTTTCCATGCCTAATTTATTCGGCGTTTTTTAGTAGAAAATTCGACCATATTTGATAGCGGCTTAGCTACTCTCTTGACAAAGGCAGATAGAATACCGTCTATGAACATATTCATGTTAGGGGTTAAGGCAGCCATGTATAGTCATTATTTTGAACGCGCATCCAATCATTCTCGCCTTTTACGCCTTGTTACTCTTGTCCGCATAAGATGGCTTGCTATCATTTGCCAAACATCTTCAGTGTTGTTTGTTGCCCTTTATTTTGGCTTTCCCCTACCCTTAAGGGCCGCAATGGTGACAATCGCTTTTTCGGCATTGGTCAATATTTTTCTCAATTTTTATTATCCACCCAATCATCGTTTATCTCCAATAGGCACGACCTTATTATTAGGACTTGATATTGCATTATTATCGATTTTATTATTTTTTACTGGCGGTTTGCAAAATCCATTTTCTGTATTGATGATCGCCCCTGCAGCTCTTGCTGCAACTTCTCTTGAAGTGCGCTTTATCGTTTTACTCAACCTTTTTGTCATAGGCTGCGCAACGCTTTTAGCTGTCAAATACTTACCCTTACCTTGGTACCAAGGAACAGCATTAGAATTACCACCATTGTTCATTGTGGGCGTTTGGGCAGCTATCATATCATCATTAACTTTTACCACTTTTTACTCCTTCCGCGTTGCCGAAGAAGCGCGCAAACTTGCCGATGCATTGACGGATACAGAGCTAATTTTATTACAAGAAAAGCACCTTTCAGCTTTAGATGGCATTGCGGCGGCGGCGGCCCATGAGCTTGGCACACCGCTTGCAACCATTCAGCTCGTCGCCAAAGAATTAAGTATTCAATTAAAAAATGATGCAACAGTGCAAGAAGATGTTGCACTACTTATTAGCCAAAGCCAAAGATGCCGTGAAATATTGCAGCGCCTTACTAGCCTCTCAACTGAAACCCCAGATCATTTTGCTGTATTAAAACTTACCTCAGCAATTGAGGAAGCTGTAGCACCGCTGCGTGACTTTGACATTGATATTATAGTAACCAATATTGGTTCTAACGATAAGGAGCCTGAAATTGCCCGCAACCCTGGTATTTTATATGGTATTGGCAACTTAGTTGAAAATGCGGTGGATTTTGCCCGCAGCAGAGTTATCATCAATTATAAATGGACTAATAAAGACGTAGAGATCATTATTACCGATGACGGCATGGGCTTTCCACCTCATATTATTGACCGTATTGGCGAGCCATATACCACCAGCCGCGAAACTGATAGCCATGGTGGAGGCCTTGGTCTTGGTTTATTTATTGCCAAAACCTTGCTTGAACGCTCGGGCGCTATGCTTGAATTTCGAAATAATCCAGACTCTGCACTTGGTGCCGAAATCAAAATTTTATGGCCACGATCAGCATTGAGTTGATCGGCTATATGATTGAACCATTTAAATCATCAATGATCGATATTATTGATGATAATATTAAAATGCACAGACTAAAAAACATTAATCAACATTTTATAACATTTAAAAGCTTTAACTAAAGCAGTTTTAATTTTAAGGTTTGACACAGAAACAAGTCTTGGCGATAAAGGGGCATAGGCAACAACTTTTTTAGCTTGTGCATAAAACGACACAAGTTTTATTGGGTAAGAGATGGATATAAATATGCAGGAAGACCAAGAAGAAGAAAACTTGGTTGCTGGAAAAACACTCCTCTTAGTAGATGATGATCGTCCTTTTTTACAAAGATTGGCACGAGCCATGGAAGCCCGTGGTTTTATCGTTACCGCAGTTGAAACTGTTCGTGACGCCATTACCATGCTTCACGCCAATGCGGCACCAGATTTTGCAGTTATCGATCTCAAGTTAACTGACGGTAACGGTATGGACGTTATCGAGGAAATGCGCAATTACAGCGCCCAAACACGGGTTATTGTTTTAACCGGCTTTGGCAATATTGCTTCTGCAGTTAATGCAGTTAAACTGGGGGCAATTGATTATTTGGCTAAGCCCGCTGATGCTGATGAAGTTTTTGAAGCCTTGACCCGATTGCCGGGACAAAAGGCAACCATTCCAGAAAATCCAATGTCAGCAGATCGTGTGCGCTGGGAACATATTCAACGGGTTTATGAAATGTGCGACCGCAATGTATCTGAAACCGCACGCCGCCTTAATATGCATCGGCGGACATTGCAGCGTATTTTAGCCAAACATGCACCCAAATAGGCAAATAAATTAAAACATAATAAAGCGGATACTACTATTCAAAAACCATTATCCGCTTTATTTGAAACTAATTGCTGAAAAAAGCGTTGCATCTTTAACATGCAGTGAAAGGCACTTTTACATTTCATTAAAACTACATAATTATGCAAGTGGTGATTGTTTTCCCAAGGAATATAATTAATTACTGGATTGATGAGTAAGTTTGGCACAGTTTCATATGTGAGATTGGCCGATGTCGGGAAACTATTTGCCCCATCATAATTTAACTGCAAATTAAAAGACCTTTTTCATCAATCTGATATGCACAGATCCTCTATATCGACCATTTGCCCCCAATCGCTATAAATTCTTTCATTAAGGCAATAAATGCCAATAAATAATTCTCCATCAATGATGCATGGTTGATAGGAATTATCAATACGATAATGATAACTTCAAATTTATAGCCAACTATTAACCAAGGGATAATTTATCACTGGCATTTAAATTGACACGGACACTACCAGCCAAATCCTTATAATATGCTTCATTGCCTACAACAGCAAATAAGCCGCGCCAACCCTACTGATATTTTTCGCCTACCAGAATGAAGGACATATAATCCTTTATCTTGCTATCAAGTGTGTAAGTCTTAAGATTGTTAATGCCATAGCCAATACCTAAAGAGGATAAAGTTGAAACCGCCATAATAAAGGGCAGAAGGCTTAAATATTTTACCTTCATATAAATTCTCCTACCTTTTAGACCAATGCTTGCGCTTTCGTCTTAATCGCCACTAGCGCGTTTAAGAAACCCCGATCTTCGTCTTCTTGATTATTAGGTGTTGTCAAAAGTTTCTCGCCATAAAAAAGCGAATTTGCACCAGCAAGAAAACACAAGATTTGTGCCTCTTTATTAAGTAACGAGCGACCTGCCGCTAGACGAATGATAGACTTTGGCATAATGATCCGCGCCGTTGCAATCATGCGAATATGCTCAAGCGGATCGACTGTCTTTTGATTTTGCAAAGGCGTGCCGATAATAGGCACTAAAGCATTTATCGGCACGCTTTCAGGGTGCGGATGAAGCCGCGCTAATACTTGCAACATCGAAGAGCGATCTTTTATAGTTTCCCCGAGACCAATAATCCCACCGCAGCAAAGTTCAATTTGTTCATCACGTAAATATTGTAAGGTTTTCAAACGGTCGTCAAATGTTCTGGTGGTAATAATATTGCTATAAAATTGCGGACTTGTATCAATATTATGATTATAAGCAGTAAGGCCAGCCTGTTTCAATTTTCTTGCTTGATGGGGCTTTAACATACCAAGCGTGACGCACGCCTCCATGCCCAAATGCCGAATGCCTCGCACCATTTCAAGCACCGCGTCAAATTCAGGACCATCTTTGACTTGCCGCCAAGCTGCCGCTAAGCAAAATCGCGATGCGCCTGCTTGTTTGGCTAACAGTGCGAGCTCTATTACTTTTTGTGGCTGCATTAGCTTATCACGAGTAAGTTCGGTTTCCTTGTGATGTGCAGATTGCGAACAATAAGCGCAATTTTCAGGACAACCGCCGGTTTTAATCGACAAAAGGCTCGCCATCTGTATTTCGGCTTTTGGATGATATTGGCGGTGTACATCATTTGCCTTACTCAAAAGCTCCAGTAAAGGCAGGCAATAAAGTGCTTCAATTTCTGCTATTGTCCAATCATAGCGCAAACTTGCAGTATAGTTGCTCATTTGCTTCGCACCTTAATATTTTTTACACCATACCAAAGCCCAATAGCCAAAGTAAGCTTTAAAAAATCACTCAAAACAAAAGGAAATACACCAACATATAGCAATTGGTTAGCCGGCACATAAAGAGAAAGCCATAAGGTGCCCAAAAAATAGATAAGCAATAATAGTGCAATTGCACCTAATATGACTTTGTATAGGGACAAGTTACGCATATAGCCGATAAGCGTACTAGCAATAACAAAACCAATAAGATAACCACCGCTTGGACCAAGAATATAGGCAAGACCTAGCCCTCGCTCTGGTGAATTGGCAAAGACTGGAAATCCAGCCGCACCAATAGTTAAAAATGCCATTAATGTCAAAAATGCATAACGCCCACCCCTTAACAAACCCAATGAAAAGACGACAGCTACCTGCATAGACATTGGAATTGGCCAAAATGGAATTTGAATTTTTGATGAAATAATAAGTGCCGCCAAACCAGCAACAAAAGCCACAACATGTTTAAAGCTAATTTGGGTGAGCGATAGTGTAGAAAGCGCTGTTTTCATATTAATCTCAATTTTATCTATAATTTTGCATGATTCTCACTTACATCTTACACTTATCAGACAAATTAAATCAATATAGTATATTTATTTTAATTTTATCTATAATTTTATTCAATATAAAAAAATGGCGGAATGAGTTTTTATTCCGCCACGTCAAGTCATTATTTATAAAGATAAAACTAATTAGTTTTCATCAACCTTACGATCATGCAAAGGTTGAATAGGACGATTATTATGATGCTTTAAGATTTTGGCTAAAGCTTCAACCTGGTCTTTTCCTATTGTTTTAGTATCTTTAAGCACGATCCAAGTTACACCTTCACTGCAAGGAGGTGTCGTTAAAGAACCATCGAAATGATAATAATGTTCCGTATTTGGGATCATATCATCCAAATCAATTTCTTCACCAACATCAACCGTTTTGTCATGCTCTTCAGGAATGCTAGCTAAAATTTTCTTGAATGACTTGCTTTCTTCACCTTCATTGAACATTACGGCAAGAACAAGCAATTTACCTTCTTTCGTAGCATGCACAAAATGTGCTTCCAATGGGAAGGAACGCTTCAAAATTGTATTTTCACTTGGTACGTGGAAATGGAACTGCTTGAGGAAGTATTTTTCACCCTTGAAAGTCAAATAATCATCAGCATTTTTTGGGGAAACTTGAATTGTATGACCATTATTTACCAATTCATCAGCAGTAATTTCATAATGGATCTTAATTGGGTTTTTTTCGCTACTTTCATGAATTTCTTGAATATCAATCGGCGACTGATTTTTACCAATCTTACATTGTGCGTATTCTGGCGCCAAATCACCCCAATATTCAGGTCCCTCGGCTCCTTCATAGCCCCAATGCACGCCAGCAGAAGCTACACAAACCAATGAGAGAGAGAAAACACTGGAAAGAATGAGAGTTTTAATTTTTTTCATAATAACGCCCTTATGCATATAAATATGAATTTGAATTTTTACATCACACCAAAATGCTAATTATTTCAGATTAGATGTTTATTATTGTTACCTAGCGCAACGCTTACAAAAAACAATTTGCCCGAATTCGCTAGCGATTAAAATGCACATCACTTTTATGTTAAACCAAACCCGTTAGACATTTTTTCAAGCAATCAGCAGCCTATATTAATTTATTTTCGCTCAACTACCATCAAGCCCAAACAAAAAACATAACTATATTTGACAAGTTTAATTTAAAATACCTATGACAAGTAAAACACTTTAATGAGTACTGGTTAATCTCAAAAAAAAATAAATTGCAAATAACAATGTTTAACAAATTGAAAGTAAAAACCTGCAAAAAATGCTTTACTAATTTTAGCCATATTTTAAGCAAATTTTAGGAATCCAAATAAAAAAAATAGCAGTAAACCTTTTTAAAATATTATTCATTAAATAAAATCAATAATATGTCTATAACTATCACAAACGAGCCCCAATTAAAATAAGAACACAATTTGAGCATATTGCTTAAAAAGCAAGACAAAGCTCTGCAATTTTAGCAGGAAATTGGTTCACATTTAATCATTCTAATATGCAAGTAATCACAAATATATTACTGAATATGCAAACAGAAATTTTTATTTTAAGCATTTAAGCGCAAAGCTATATAGTTTTTGTAAAAACATCGGCGAGATTTAAGAATCTTAAACATATCACACATTGCAAACAAATCAGTATATTTGAAAAAGTGATGGATAGTACCAGGTGATCACCCAAAACGCTCCCCCTGTCTAATCCCAGCAACTTGATCCATTAAAACTTACATATTAGGGTAGACTGGCCCTTCGCCGCCTTGCGGACATGTCCAGTTAATATTTTGATTTGGATCCTTGATATCACAAGTTTTACAATGCACACAATTTTGGGCATTAATGACATAGGTTTCCTTACCATCTTTTTCCACCCATTCATAAACACCTGCAGGACAATAGCGCGCCGATGGGCCTCCATATTCGCTCAATTCAGATGCTTCTTGCACCTCCAATGATGCCAATTTTAAATGGCAAGGCTGATCTTCCTCATGATTGGTATTGGACAAAAAGACTGAAGACAAGCGATCAAAAGTCAACACATTATCAGGCTTTGGATAGTCGATTTTTTGGTGCTTTTCGGCAGGCTCTAAACAAGCATAATCAGCCTTGCCGTGTGACAGCGTGCCAAAAATTGAAAATTTTAATAATTGCTGGCACCACAAATCAAAACCACCCAGCGCAACCCCAAGCTTGCTACCAAATTTTGACCAAAGCGGCTTAAAATTTCGCACAGGATAAAGATCCTTACCTATTGCACTTTGCCGCCATTCATTTTCAATTTCTACAACTTCGTCTTGTGCCCTACCTTCAGCTATTGCTTGTGCAATATGATTAGCAGCATAAAGCCCCGATAATACAGCATTATGCGAACCTTTAATGCGCGGCACATTTACAAATCCGGCAGAACAGCCAATAAGTGCGCCTCCCGCAAAAGTCAGCTTTGGCACGGATTGCCAGCCACCTTCGGTAATAACGCGTGCGCCATAAGCAATACGCTTAGCACCTTCAAAAAGTGGTGCAATGGCTGGGTGGGTTTTAAAACGCTGGAATTCTTCAAAGGGTGACAAATAAGGGTTTTTATAATTAAGGTGGACGACAAAGCCAACTGCCACCTGATTATCTTCCAAATGATACAGAAAAGATCCGCCACCGGTTTGATTATCCAATGGCCACCCAGCACTATGCTGCACGAGCCCTGCCTTATGCTTTTCAGGAGCAACTTCCCAAAGCTCTTTAATGCCAATGCCAAATTTTTGCGGATCACGCCCCTGCTGAAGATCAAAATGACTAATCAATTGCTTAGCTAAAGAGCCGCGCGCGCCTTCGCCAATTAATACATATTTGCCGAGCAATGCCATGCCAGGCGTATAATTAGGTCCTTGAGTACCATCGCGCTCAATTCCCATATCACCAGTAATTACACCTTTGACGGCGCCATTATCATCAAAAACAACATCAACAGCAGCAAAGCCTGGATAAATATCAACGCCTAGTGCTTCAGCCTGCTCAGCAAGCCAGCGACAAACATTACCTAGCGATACGATATAATTACCGTGATTGGAAGTTAGCTTTGGCAACATAAATGCTGGGACTGTCTTTGCCTTAGTTGCGGTTAAATCAAAAAACACATCATCAGTTACCGCAGTTTTAAAAGGGTGGCTCGCATCTTCACGCCAATTGGGCAGCAGCGCATCGATACCAATAGGATCAACTACCGCGCCAGAAAGAATATGGGCACCAACTTCAGCGCCTTTTTCAAGAACAACAATATTAAGATCAGGATTGATTTGTTTTAAACGTATTGATGCCGCAAGACCAGCTGGCCCTGCCCCAACAATGACAACATCAAATTCCATACTTTCCCGCTCTTGCGCGTCCATATTACGTCCAACCCATACCACTGAAATTTAATTTATATTTATTCTAATAACTTCCTGCCTCTCTAATATCAAGCAAAGATTATCACGCTCTTACTTAAAAAACTCCAAAGCGGTTACAAATATTAAGCCCCGAATACAGTGGCTAAAGAACCCTAGCCATTTTTTACAACATGATATTTCTATTATTTAAGCTAATAACCTAAGCATTGGCTATTTCAAAGCAGTCACTTGATAACCCATTTTTCGAAAAGCTTCCACCAATCCTGTATCTCCAATAAGATGCATAGCTCCAACAGCAATAAAGCTATTACCCTTTTTAAGCAGAGGTTCGGCGCGTTCTGCCATCACAACATTGCGCTTATCGATCAAAATAGCTTCATATTCGTGCATATTGGCAACCGTTAGCCCCTCTTCATCCAAATAGTCTGATAGAGAATTGATCATCGATATTTTCCCCTCAACATAAAGCTCACCCATCGTGGTAAAAATATCTTTTAAGAGATCTTTATTTTCAATAGCTTCTATAATTGCTGCAATAGATACGCGCTCCGGCAAGGATGACAAAGCTACCAATTGCTCTTCTATCGTTTCAAGGCCAAGTAATTCTTTACCAGCATGTTGCGCATTTAGTTCAATTTGCGCATCGAAAGCCACACCACCTGTTTGCGGACAGTCAGGCAAGATAAAAAGCATGGTAAAAAACCAAGGCCGCATATGATTGACTGTAGAATAGGCAATACCGCGTTGCCTTAAGGCGGCATCAAACTTTTGAAATTGCTCCTCTGTCATTTGCGCCTTAACACTATTATCTCCCTCATACATTAGCAACTTACTATTTGCCAGAATAGTATTAAGCAGATTACCGCCGGTTTCATCGCCTATATCAATCAACTCCAAAGCTACCCGCGATGATTTATCAAAGGCTGCCTGTTCAGCAGACGTCATCTTGACAATTCTGGCATCACCGGCATGCATTGTTCCCATTAAATAGGATGGCTCAATACCCTCTTTTTCAATTTTCCAAAAACGGCTATCGCCATTTTTAATTTTGCTAGCGGCTTCTTCTATCTGTTGCAAGGTTTGCGCATCAAACGTATCACGCAAATCTTTGCCGCACATCATATTTTGAGCGAAAGCAAAATTGCTAAATCCAAATAGGGCGAATAAAGTGACCAATGCCAATAATTTTCTAAACATTTTAGTCAAAACCTTTTACTTCTTAAGCACAATAAAAAAGCGAGGAAAGCGCAGTAAGATCTTGCCATCCTTTTGCACAGGATAGGATTTTTTTATCCGATCAAGATAAAAAATTAAAAATATTTCTTTTTCAGTATCATTCAATGGCGCTAAGAAAGGGCGCAGGGCTGCACCCTTTACCCAATCAACAATTGCTTGGTGTCCGTGCATAACATGATTGTAAATACTATGCCAAAGATCAATGTGACATGCTAAAGGCGCCAAAGCATCATAATAAACACCAGTATCTTCTAATTTGTCGCGCGCAATATTACCAATGCGACTACACCAACGCGGATCTTGCGCAACATCAATCATCGCCTGATGGATTGGTTCATTTAAGTTATCGGGCATTTGAATGGCAAGAATGGCACCATTTTTCATTTCACCAAATAGGCGTTGTAATTCAACCACATGATTAGGCAACCACTGAAATACAGCATTGGAAAAAAGCAGATCCACATCTTGCGGCACATTCCAGCTTTCAATATCGCCTATTTCAAAATGCATTTGAGGCAGCCGACTTTTGGCCTTGGCAATCATATCAGGCGAATTATCAAACCCCGATATTCTCGCCTTTGGCCAATAATACTGCAATAGCTCGGTAGAATTGCCCGGCCCGCAACCAATATCTATAATATTCTTAATTGCTATTTCGTCATATCTAGAAATCGCATTGATGAGATCGCGCGCTGGCCGGCTTCGCTCATCGTTAAACATTAAATATTGATCGGCTGACCAGTCTTTCATATTTTACCCTTTTTTAAAAAAACACACTGCCACCGCTAAATCAAAAAACTTATGGAATATAAAAGTACCTAAATATTTTGAACTGATCGGGATGACCTTTATAGGCGATTTTAATCGTCTTAGCTTTAAGACCCCCTTTATAGGTTAAATGATAAATATATTCCCCCAAAGAACCTTTAAAAGCTTCGCCATAATCGGCTGGATTTTTCAGTTTATCTGCATCTGTATCATCAAGTATTAATAGAGGATATTTTAAGCGCTGAATAGCATTCACCGTCTCATTGTGAACCACTTTCATGTCGGGATTATAAAGTCGTAAATTGCCTGCATATTTCGTATTGGGCGACACAATCGTTGCAATTGGGCCTTCTTTTTCAATTGCCTCATATAATTGATTATAGTCAAGCAAACCTAGTGGCAAATGTCGACCGCTTCCCATATGAAGAGCAAAAAACAAAACCACCGGCACTATAAGTGCTACAATGCCGCCGCAAACCCCATATGATATTAAGGCACGATTTTTCCGAGTATAATAAAAAAGCACAAGAGCGAAATAAGCCGGGCAAAGAATGAGAACTGGCTGCATCCACCGATCTTTAACCTGTGTAGCGCCACTTAAAATTATTGAAATGAAGACAATAAGCAATGCAAAAAGTAAAATTCTAGCAACAAGTTTTAATGCGAATTCTTCTGCTTTTGTATAATTAAGCCCTTTTTGTGTGGGCCTATTAAAAAGATAAACAACTAGCGCAACGATAAAAGCCAACCCGCCAAAGGCAAGAACGGCATGGATGAGCTCCTCTGCACCTAAAAAGCGCTTCACAATAAAACTATGTTGACTAACTACGCCAAATTTATTTGAACGTTCTAACGTTGCATGAAAATTGTTTAAAATCCAGCTTAAAGGCTTAAATAATAATATTGCTGCAGTCATAAAAATTAAAAACGTTTTTAGCTGAAAAAGGTATTTCCTACCCTGTTCGAAGCTTAAAAAAGCCATCAAAATTGCAACAATAAAGATAATATCATTGAATTTACCAAGGACTGATATAGCAATACAACAACCAACTAAAATTGCATTAATAATGCTTTGGCGCTGAAAATATCGCGTCATCGCCCAAAACACCCAACCACAGCTTGCGGTGCCAAGCACTGAATGAGACAAAGCACGCTGTGATTCCCAAGCAATTTGCGGCAATAAAAATATACCAAGCATTGCACTTGCAGCAACTAATGGCTGCACTTTTAAATTGCGCAACCCAAAATAGACGGATAAAAAAAGGCTAGCAAGAATAGTAAATTTAACGAATTGCAGAACAATAAAATGCGTGCCGAAAACTGATGTGAGACCAATTAAAAGCCATGTATAAAGCGGCGGCTGTGAACCACCATAACCCCAATCAAAAAAACTGATATTGGCTAATTGCTCTGCATCATCAAGACCTGCACCATTTGAAATAAAGCTTACAAATAGCGCTTCAAATAAGAAATACCCAATAATGAAAATCAGCGCCAAAAATGCGAACCTATTTCCACAAAATTCAGCCTCTTGTGGCTTTTGGTGATCATCCACAATGATGCTATCCTTACTCATCACATACGCCTTTTTCATTTTCAAAAAAATTACCTTTGCCAATACGCGATATCATATTCAACAAAAATGACACTTATAATAAACCACTTAATCAATAAATTTTAAACTATCAAATAAGTTAAGATAGTTACCAAAGAGTTGGCGATGCTAAAAAACAATATTCAAATCACTTAATATACTAAATCATTGAAAATACGCTTTATTTTTTCGCCTCCCTTACAATTAAATCTGCCTACACCTATGTCTATTATAAGGTTTTTCAGTTTTGCTGTTCAATTGTATGAATAATGCAATGAATGAGCGAATAATATGGTGTTTTCATGGGGAGTAAAGAACTTTAAAATTTTGCACCATAAGCGTCACTTAAAAATTAGATCTATTCATTTCAACAACAGTAAAGGGAAATAACATGTCAGATAAATCGAAAGTTGCATTTGTTACTGGTGCAGGTCAAGGAATTGGCCGAGCGATTGCTTTACGCTTAGCAAAAGATGGCTTTAATCTCGCCCTTGTTGATCTAAAGGCCGACAAAATTGCTGAAGTCGCTAAGGAAGTTGAAGCATTAGGTAAAAAGGCCATTGCGATAACGGTTGATGTTTCTAATCGTGATAACATTTATGCAGCAATAGACAAAGCGGAAAGCGAACTTGGTGGCTTTGATGTTATTGTCAATAATGCCGGCATCGCGCAAGTAACCCCAATTGCTGATATCACTGAACAAGAAGTTGAGCGCATCCTACGCATTAATGTCGAAGGTGTATTATGGGGCATTCAAGCTGCTGCAAAAAAATTCATTTCCCGTAAACAAAAGGGTAAAATCATTAATGCCTCCTCTATTGCTGGCCATGATGGATTTGAAATGCTTGGGGCATATTCTGCAACCAAATTTGCTGTTCGCGCGCTGACCCAATCTGCCGCCAAAGAATATGCGCGATCTGGCATTACCGTAAACTCCTATTGCCCTGGCATTGTAGGCACCGATATGTGGGTAGAGATAGACCAACGCTTTGCCGACCTTACTGGCGCACCGGTTGGCGCCACTTATAAAAAATATGTCGAAGGCATCGCCTTGGGGCGGGCTCAAACTCCTGATGATGTGGCGAATCTCGTATCATTTTTAGCAAGTAGCGATTCAGATTATATCACTGGCCAATCCATACTAACCGATGGTGGCATTGTTTATCGCTAAAGCTTAGCCAATAGTATATAATTTTTTAAAAAAACAATAAAGCATCTATATGTATATTTTTATAGGTGCTTTAATTGGGAGCTAGGAACATAAATTTAATTATTTTTACATTTTAAGCTTTTACTAATAAATACAAAAACAAAATTAAAACTATAGTAATATTTTTAAAATTATTTTTATAGATTATATAATATATTTAATTTGATATTAAATAAATATCTTGTTTGACAATGATTTGAATTTCAATTATTGTGCAACACAACGAACTTTTTATATGAGCTATAATTTCTGCGCCTAAAACTATGCCTTTAATTCTCCCTCTCAAAAACTTCGCCAAAACATGCGGTTTCCGCAATATCTTCTATTGCTATGAAAGGGTTTATTATGACCACAGGCACAGTTAAATGGTTTAATTCAACCAAGGGTTTCGGCTTCATTCAACCAGATGATGGTGGCGCAGACGTATTTGTTCACATTTCAGCTGTTGAACAATCAGGTCTTCGTAAGCTTGATGAAGGCCAGAAAATTGGCTTCGAATTACAGCGCGACAAGCGTTCAGGCAAAATGTCAGCTTGTAACCTTACAGCTGCTTAATCTTTTAAAAGATTAATTGCTTTTTTAGAAAGGTCGGATTTATCCGGCCTTTTTTATTTGTCTGTCGCGCAATGCAATAGTTCTAAGCTTGATTGCAAACACCATTTACCCATTAAACAATTACTTCCCCTCAAGCAAAAGCAGCTTTCACTATACAAGGAAGCAGTATCAAATCTGTAACCTTCCGCACTGCTTTTAACATAAGATACGTCCAACATACTCTTTATATCTTCCCCCGTTTTACCAAAAGAGCTACCCCAAGTTCATTTCAGTCATTTTAAGCTTAGATATAAGAACAAAATCATAGAACTAAATGGTTTACCTACCACATGACCTACAAAAAATTTTCGTAAAATAAATAATAATTATTGTTTATCGATAAAAATATGATATTCTACTAGATGAGGGCATCCATAGGAGAATATCATGTCTTTCCAGACCCAACCAAACAAGAATGCGATTAATACCAAACCAAGCCGACTTACGTTCGACATCATGTTAGTCTTATTTATTTTGTTCATGGTGTATTATTGGGTTTTTACGCCCTTTTCTCAAATTGCTCAAGATTGGCTTTCTACCACGAATAGCATCAATACGGGATTACCAAATTCTAGTGAAATCATCATTAGCGGCCCTGAATTTACGGTAAGATTAATGGCGCTCGTCGTAAACCTTTTATTTTCCGCCCCAATCTTTTATGGTTTTTGGTTGCTACGCAAACTTTTAAAGCTTTATGCACAAGGGTTATTATTTACCAAAGCACATGTTCAAATATTTAAACATGTTGCCTTCGCATTTATTGCCTATGGCATTTGCTTATTTTTAAGTGAGCCTATCATGGCCCTAGCTTTGACTGCTCTCAACAATAATGGCGATAGACTAATTGTCGTCGGCTTTGGCTCAAGCAATCTTTTTCCAATTCTAACAGGCATTGTTATGTTGCCACTGGTTCACGTCATGCAGCTCGCTGAAAAAATGGCCGATGAACAACAGCATACAGTTTAACCATGGCGATTATTGTTAGACTAGATGTCATGCTTGCTAAACGCAAAATGCGCTCCAATGAACTCGCGCAAGCAATAGGCATTACGGAAGCCAACTTGTCCTTGCTGAAATCTGGCAAGGTGAAAGCCATTCGTTTCTCCACGCTTGAAGCAATTTGCATGGTCTTGCAATGTCAGCCAGCAGACTTGCTTGAATATGCAAGCGAAGAACTATAAATTTATAAAAGGCGTGTTTTAAACTCGCCTTTTTTATACGCTATTTTATGTAGATATTAGTTTTGATTTCACCTATTACCTAACTGATAATAGCGCAATTTACCAAAAATGAGCCAATCATGTTAAAGACAACACCAACGCCCAATGATGATAATAGCTGCGGATGGTTTCACTTGAGCGCACCACGCGCTGCAAAGCCTAGCCATCAAGGTACATCGCTAACCCGCTTTGCTATTATTGGTGCAGGTGTTGCTGGACTTGCCATAGCCCGCCAACTTGCCATGCATTTTCCAAATGATGAAATTTTACTCCTCGACGCGCAAAGCGTTAGTTTCGGCTCATCTGGCCGCAATTCTGGCTTTATGATTGATTTACCCCATGACGTTACAGCACCTGACTATATTGGTGATTTGACCGTTGCCAAGATCAATCAAAAAATTAATCTTCTTGCCATTAATGTGTTAGAAAACATTATTAAAGACAATGACATTGCCTGCGACTTGCGCCATGCCGGCAAGTATCAAGCAGCGGTGGAGCCAAAAGGCATTAATATTCTTGAATCTTATAGCCGCGGCCTTGAAAAAATGGGCGAAGAATTTGAAATTATTGAAGGATCGCAGCTTCAAGATCATATTGGCACGGGTTTTTATAAAAAGGCAATTTACACCAAGGGCACGCGCTTGGTGCAGCCTGCTGCCCTTGTAAAAGGCTTAGCCAACTCCTTACCAAATAATATCAAGCTTTTTGAAAATACGCCAATTACTGGTTTTGAAAAAGGTGCCCAAATAACCCTTCATCATGCCAATGGCAAAATTATTACTGATAATCTTATTTTAGCCAATAATTGTTTTGTTCCGCAATTTGGTTTTTTAAAAAACCGCATTTTACCGATGTTTACCTATGCCGGCCTAACGCGCCCATTAACCACACATGAGCAAGAATTGCTTGGCGGCAAGGATTATTGGGGAATTATTCCAGCTGACCCAAGCGGTACAACGCTGCGGCGCACTGTAGATAATCGTCTATTGCTGCGCAATACGGTTACATTTAACCCAAAAGCCTTGCCACGTAATAACATGCTTGAAAAAGCAAAGATAAATATTCAACAATCCTTTAAAAATCGCTTTGCAATGCTGGGGAATGTGGAATTTGAATATTTTTGGGGTGGCGGCATTGCCATAACGCGCAATCAAAAAAGCTTCTTTGGCAATTTGGATAATAATATTTTTGCAATTTCAGGCTGTAATGGTTTAGGGCTTACCAAATCTACGGGGCTTGGCACTTTGCTCGCTGACCATATTAAAGGTGAAAAAAACGAGCTCATTGATTTCTTGTTAAATTCTGATGGGCCATCAAGCAATCCACCGGAGCCGTTTTTAAGCCTTGGCGCTGATCTTACTTTATGGTGGGCGCGAAAATCAGCCAGGCTTGAATGTTAACTTTGCCCCCTATTTTAACTTATTCACTCTAAATCTATGCGGGAAAAAGTAAATTCAACCATTTCACCGTGGCAGATATCCTTGGGAATATCTGCGTCAGATAGATCAAATATAATATCTCCCACTTTTACCATGATAGTTTTTTTGCTTATTAAAATAATTCCATCAATATCATGGAAATAGGAATGGGGATTTTGCCATACTGCTTTATACAAAAGTCTTTATCACGCGCACGCATTAAGCCTATCACATCAAGCGGTAGGAGTGGCGTTGATATGGCATCGCCCAAATTCTGGTTGAAAGGATGAGCAAAGGCACAGCAAGAAAAATTTCCATCACTGATTATTACGTCTGCTTCATCTTCACCCAAATACTCTATCGCCACTATTTTCATCTTCAATTATCGCGCTTCATTGCCAACAATGAATAAATGTCGGTTTTTATAATCAAAGCTTTCAATATCTATTTGATAAGCGTTTGAAAGATTTTCGTTGGTCATAACCTCTTGTGCAGTACCATAAAAATGGTGATCATTTGGTTGCAATAAAAGCACTTTATCAGCAACACAATAGGCATGGTCTGGTATATGGGTTGAAAAAATAAGCGCAATACCATTTTTTGACAAATGCGATACAAGGGTTAAAAATCGCGCTTGATTGGCAAAATCAAGATGGGCTGTTGGCTCATCCATGATGATAAATTGTGTTTTTTGCAACAAAGCGCGCGCTATATAGACAAGTTGCTGCTCACCGCCACTAATCTCATTAATCGGCTTATCAAGTAAGTGGCTAATTTTTAACAGCCGTGCTGCATTTTCAACCTCCTCACCGGTACTTGCATCAGGTGTTTCAAAAGTTGATAAATGCGGCGAAATACCCATTTCAATGATTGTTCGCACTAAAAATGCAAAAGATACATTGCTTTGTTGGGGTATATAAGCAATTTTTTGCGCTATATCCTTATAGCTTAAACGCCCTAAGGCATTGCCGCCAAGATAAGAGCCACCAGCGGCGGCCTTTTCATAGCCAATGAGCGTACGTAGAAAGGTTGATTTTCCAACACCATTAGGGCCAAGAACAGCTAAAACTTCTGCTGGCTTAACGGTAATAGAAATATCGGAAAAAATATTTTGTTTTTGCCCTTGATAGCAAAATGAAAGATGACGAGTTTCCAACATTTAAGAATTCCACCCCAAGCTATTACGTCGCAATAAAATAAGAAAAATTGGCGCACCAACCAGTGCTGTTAAAATGCCTAATGGAATTTCAATCGAAGTGAGCGAGCGCGATAGGCTATCAATAATTAACAAAAAGCATGCGCCAATTGCAATTGATGCGGGGATAAGCTTTCTAAAATCTGGGCCAATAATAATACGGGTAATATGAGGAATAACCAAACCAACCCAGCCAATAATACCGCTTACAGAAACAGCCGCAGCGGCAATAAGAGTCGCAGCAGCAATATAGATAAAACGATAAAGTGCCGGATTAATGCCCAATTGGCGTGCTGTTTCATCACCCATAGCTAAAATATTTAATCGCCAACGCAACAATATTAAAATAAATGCGGCTGGGATCATCATTATTGCAATAATGATTACATCGCTATTGCCAATGGAAGCAAGCGAACCAAGCAACCAATATTCAATCACTGGTAATTTTGAAAATGGGTCGGCGGTGTATTTTACTAAAGCTAATAAAGCCGTAAACACTGAACCAACAATAATGCCGCTTAAAATCAAAATCAAAATATTATATGAACGGTAAAGGCGACTTATACCAAAGCAACAAAGAACCGCAAGCGAGGCAAAGGCGAAGGCACTAAGCGGCACCATCCAATTATTGGCAAAAAGTAAAATGGCAAGAGCTGCACCAAAGCCAGCACCAGCAGATACGCCCAATGTGAAAGAAGATACCAAGGGATTGCGAAACACGCCCTGATAGCAACTACCTGAAAGAGCAAGGGCTGCACCAACTAGCATTGCGCCAAATATGCGCGGCAAGCGCGTATCAATAATAATCGATTGCACGCGGGCGGGAACATCAACCTCAAACCCAAAAATATGGGCAGCAAAGGTCTTTACAATAGCTTCAGGGGCGATAAAAAATCGCCCCATCATCAATGCTATGATAAATAATGATAGAGGTAGAATGGCGTAAATAAGCCAATTTATAAAAATTTTCACGACAATTTAAACCTTACCATTTTAACATTTTTGCATTTCTTGTAATTTAAATTCTAGTTTTCACCATCATAGGAATGGCGATAGAATTTTTGATAATATTCCTGCACAACCTCATTCATATCAATATCTGCGAATTTTTCAGGATAAAGCTTTTTTGCCATCCAAAGTTCGCCAAGCGCCAAAGCTTCTGGTAAAGGATAACCCCAAGGCTTTACATATTCCGGCGTGATGTAGATTTTATTGTTTTTCACCGCTGAAATTTCTTTCCACTGCGGATTATTGCGAATATCATCAGCGACACTTGCATAACGATCTTGAACAAAGATCACTTGCGGATCCCACAAAACCACTTGCTCAATTGATACTTGTGCCGCACCTTTGACGCCTTCAGCAACATTAGTGCCGCCCGAACGCTTCATTATAACGCCAGTATATTTTCCGCTGCCGTAGGTATGAAGATCCGGATTAGCCATATAAAGGCGCACGCGGTCTTTATCCGCAATATTAGCAACGCGATCCTCAACAATTTTACGCTTATCAAATGCATATTGAATAAGCTCATCAGCCTGTTTATCGCGATCGACAATAGCACCAATTAACTTAATACCTTCACGCAACCCTTCTGAATAAGCCGCATCATCATCGGCAAAGGTCGGGTTTAATTTGGGCGCTTCAATCCCCTCGCCTTTTGATAGGGAAATAGCAACAACTGGAATACCCACCTTGGTGATTTGATCAATCATTGCTTGTGGTGCATAATTGGTAACAAAAACCACATCAGGGTTAAGGCCAACAACTTCCTCAATATTAACACTGGTTAAATCACCCACTTTTGGAAGTTTATCCAATTCAGGGGCATATGCATTAAGACCCGGGATAAGCTTTGGCCAACGATCTAAAACACCAACAATTTTCTTATCTGCATCAAGCTCAACTAAAATATCTAGAGTTTGGTGCTGCAAAACCACCACACGCTCAACCTTGTCAGGTAGCGTTACACTACGATTAAGCTGATCTGTAAATTGTCGCTCTGCAAGAGCTGGCGTTAAAGAAAATGCAACAAGTGCAAAAGCACTTAAAGTAAGCGACTTTAAGCGCGTGCTAAAATGGAAAGTTTTGTAAATTTTATTCATAAATAGACATTCCTATCGTTATATAGTAAGACTATATAACAATTTAATTTATATACAAGGGTGCAATCATGCAAAAGCAACAACTTGAAATTTATGCAGCTGGCAGCCTCCATAGCTGCTTTAATGCAATAAAAGACAAATGGCAGCAACAGCTTGATAATGCCCAGCTTGCATTTCGCTTTGGCCCCGCTGGTCTTCTTTACCAAGAAATTATAAATGGCGAGCGACCCCATATTTTTTGTTCTGCCAACAAGGGCTGGCCGCAAAGCCTATTTGAAGCAGGCTTAACCAACGAGCCATCGCACTTTATTAACAATCGCCTATGCTGCACTGTGCTTAAGGACAGCACTATTGATAAAAATAATCTTATTGAAAGTTTTATGCAGCCAGACTTGAAAATTGGCATATCAACACCAAAGGCTGATCCCGGTGGTGATTATGCCTTAGAAGTTTTTAAAAATTTTGAAAAGCTATATAAAGGCGCATTTGAGCGGTTGTTGCAGCAAGCCCAAATGTTGGTTGGCGGCGCACTTATCAATGATGCCAATATTGGTTTAAAAAAGACCTTATTTGATAGCCTCATTCATCGTCAAAGCGATATTATTATTGGCTATTATAGCAATGCAAAACAACAATGTGAACTTAACACTGCATTTAGATTAATTGAACTGCCCGATGCGCTTGCCGTTAATGCCCACTATTATATGGCGATGATGAATCCAACTACAAAAGCTGCACAACAGTTTAGCAATTATTTATTGGCATCAGAAACGCGTAAGATTTTTAAAGATTTTGGATTTTCTATTGTATAAAGTATTATTTAGCGCAACAAAATAATTTAGGCATTATTTTAGATAGTATTAGACTTACTACTTTAGCAAAATGATGAGTCATTTGACGGGGATATTATGGCGCGTATATTAAGCTTTACTCTAGTTGCCATTTTACTATTCTTAACAGGAAATACTGCTTTTAGTGGCGCACTCTTATATCGTCATTGGGATCTTTATAAATTTTGTACAAGTTTAAACACAGAAAGCCAACTTATTGGTCTTTTAGGTAAGCCTTCAAAAACTGAATCTATAAAAGACAGCTTCTATCAAATTGACCCAACAACGAATAAGGCCAATAAAATAAAACTTCCTGCTAAAAAAATTACATGGTATCAACCGCAAATATTGGTTTTACAACCACCTAAAGTAAAAAATACAATTGCAGATTACTTATGGGATAGCCCAAGGGAAAAACAATACTATTGCCTTTTGTCTCTGACCGTTCGAGAAGACAATTTTTCAATAAATTCTCAACAAATCCGCGGCCTAAATGGGCGACTTTTAAAAAAAGCAGAAGAACATTTGAACGATTATTGTCCGCACTCAAAAGCACTTACGGAGTTCATGGAAAATAATCAAAATGGGCAACAACAAATGATAGGTTATGATTGCGAAAATAGGCGTCAATGAAAGCTTTGGACCATAAGCTGACATTGATAAATATTGTCCACGAGCAGCGCTTATTTAGCAATATGTAAATGCTTACAAAAATGGTTTTATAACCTTGAAACAATTGAGCTACAAGAAAGCTTAATATAAAAGCGAACACAACAAAAAAGGTGGGAAAACCCACCTTTATTTAATCAAAATTATGCTTAAGCTATAGAGCTACAATTATTTATGAATCCAAGAAAGAACGCAATTTGCGCGAACGGCTAGGATGCTTCAACTTACGCAATGCCTTAGCTTCAATCTGGCGGATACGTTCGCGCGTAACCGAGAATTGTTGCCCGACTTCTTCCAAGGTATGATCGGTATTCATGCCAATACCAAAACGCATGCGCAATACACGCTCTTCACGTGGGGTTAAGGATGCCAAAACGCGCGTGGTTGTATCGCGCAAATTGGCTTGAATAGCCGCATCAATTGGTAAGAGCGCATTTTTATCTTCAATGAAATCGCCAAGATGTGAATCATCTTCATCACCAACGGGGGTTTCAAGTGAAATTGGTTCCTTGGCAATTTTGAGCACTTTGCGTACTTTTTCAAGCGGCATTGCCAATTTTTCTGACAATTCTTCCGGTGTTGGCTCACGGCCAATTTCGTGTAGCATTTGCCGTGAAGTGCGTACAATTTTATTAATTGTTTCAATCATATGCACTGGAATACGGATGGTGCGGGCTTGGTCGGCGATAGAGCGAGTAATTGCCTGTCTAATCCACCAAGTCGCATAGGTCGAGAATTTGTAACCACGGCGATATTCAAACTTATCAACCGCCTTCATCAAGCCGATATTACCTTCTTGAATAAGGTCTAGGAATTGCAAACCACGATTAGTGTATTTTTTAGCAATTGAAATCACAAGGCGCAAATTGGCTTCGACCATTTCCTTTTTAGCAATGGTTGCTTCGCGCTCGCCTTTTTGTACCTGATTGACAATGCGGCGGAATTCGCCAATTGAAATACCCGTTTCTTGAGCAAGTTCTTGAATTTCACCACGAATTTCAAGAATATGACGCTCTTCTCGGCTAGCAAATTCTACCCAACCACGCGCTTTCAAAGTAAGCACATAATTTAGCCAATCTGGATCAAGCTCACGGCCCTGATAGGCTTTCAAAAATTCTTCATGCCGAACACCATGAGAATCGGCAAGACGCTTTAAACGACCTTCATTTTGCACAAGACGCTTATTGATGTCATAAAGCTGCTCGACCAGTGCCTCGATACGGTTTTGGTTAAGCGACAAGGATTTAACTGCTTTGATAAGCTGATCTTTAAGCTCTTTTAAGCGACGCTTTTGAGTTGGCGACAAAGCTTCATTTTCAGAAGTTAAGCTGTTTTCAACCTGTTGATCTTGCAATTTACGCAATTTCAAATAGGTGTCATAGATAAGATCAAGAGTTTCCATCACTTGCGGGCGCAGTTCTGCTTCCATTGCAGCAAGCGACAAGTTTACTTCATCCTCGTCCTCGTCCTCGTCATCAATACCCAATTCACCGCCAACATTAGTGATATCATCTTCATCATCACGCGATGGACGGCGCGGCGCTGGCTCGGCTTTTTCTTCCAGATCAAAACGCTGTACGATTGGCGCTTGGCGCGCTTCTGGACCGGCATAAGTCGTTTCAAGATCAATAATTTCACGCAATAAAATACGAGAGTCGTTTAATTCATCACGCCAGATAATCAAAGCTTGGAAAGTAAGCGGGCTTTCGCAAAGCCCAGCAATCATTGTTTCGCGACCAGCTTCAATACGCTTAGCGATGGCAATCTCACCTTCACGCGATAAAAGCTCAACTGCGCCCATTTCGCGCAAATACATGCGTACCGGATCATCTGTGCGGTCGGTTGGTTCTTTTTTAGTAGCAACAGCAAGCGCGGTCGATCCAGCTTCTACAAGTTCACCGCCGCCTTCAACTTCCGCAACCTCAGGGTCACCTTCTTGCTCGTCATCCTCAACAACATTGATGCCCATATCAGAAAGCATCGCCATGGTGTCTTCAATTTGTTCAGACGTTACTTCTTCAGAAGGCAACACTGCATTGAGTTCATCCATAGTGACATAACCGCGCTTCTTGGCGATTTTAATCATCTTTTTGACAGCGTCATCGGAAAGGTCGAGAAGTGGGCCATCCGCATTAACTTCGCGTTCAGCTTCATTTTCCTCGTTGTGCTTAACCTTGCTTGCCATACCGTCGTCACTCCAGACATTCACTTGCCTAAGGCCATTATCAATCGACCCATAGACTATAAACCTTATAAATACCTTTGCTGGCGCAAAAGTTCCAATAAAAGCTAAATTCTCTATAAAGCGTGTCTACACTATATAATTTACCAATATATAAATGTTACTTCCTTTGAACATCTTGCATTATAAATACTTATTGTGGCTTTTATAGTATTTCCTATAAAATAACCAAACATTAACATTCAAGCAAGACATTGTAAAAATTACAAAATTTTAGCTTTTTTAAAAATAATCTCATTTTAGATTGGTATAGCTCAATCATAAAGCCATACGAATAGACAACCAAAAGCAACGCCAACACCCAAGAGATCTGCGGTGGCGCTCATGACAATCCTAATCTAACGAGATTAATTGTCTGATTCGCAAGAAAAAAGCGAATCATTTTACAAAAAAGTGATTCTAACCTTTTTCTTTTTCCCATGCACCAAAGCCTTCAATCAGCGCTTCAGTGGCATTACTACGTTCTAACTCTGCCCTCACATCCATTAGCAAAGCCAGTTTTTCTTCAGTAGGATTTGCTAAAAGATCAACTTCTATTTCTCTTAATCGTTTATGTAGGTTGCGTGCACTAGAATACAAGTACAATGCTTGCTTTAATGCCTCACGCGCATCTTCAATCGGCGCTTCTAACGTACAAGAGCGGGTATTTAAATTGCGCATCATCATACTGATGCGATCTAATATTGCTTTTTGGCCGCGTTTTATTAACAATTCATGCATAGCAGAACCATCATCGGGGCACCACTCAGCCAAAATATTAAGCATAGCCCGGTGAAAATCTTGTAAACCATCGTGAGCAAATTCTAAAGCCGCAAGCGCTTCAAAATTTTCATGCCAAAGGGCGGGATGATTGGCAAGAGTTAGCAAAATAGCCGCATCACGCGATGCCATTGGCGTTCTTGATGACCAAGCAAGATCGGAATTATTGAGATTTTGTGATGGCCCTGCTGCAATCGTCTCGAGTGTCTTTTTACCAAAATTACCTTGCTGGCCCTTTTGCCCTTTTTGAAAAGGTTGAAATTTAGGGCGGAAAAAATCGCGAAGTCGATTACGAATATCCTGCAAATAATAATGGCGCAGGCTTTCATCCTTAATCAAAAAAGCAGCTGTCGTTAATCGCTTTTCAAGAGCCGCGCGCTGTTCAGGCGTTTCAGTTAAGCCGTCATTTACTTCACGTTGCCAAAGCATTTCAATCAACGGCTGCGCTTCACTCACTAAACCCAAAAATGCTTCGCCACCGTTATCGCGAATAATATCATCGGGGTCTTTACCATTAGGTAATGTCACAAAACGCAAAGACACACCGGCTTTCAACAAAGGTAAGGCACGATCAATGGCACGGTAAGCTGCACTAATGCCAGCGCCATCGCCATCAAAACACAAAACTGGCTCATTTGACATGCGCCATAAAAGTTGTAATTGCTCGTCGGTTAGTGCAGTACCAAGCGGTGCCACAGCATTATCAATGCCGGCTTTAGCAAGGGCAATGACATCCATATAACCTTCAACAACCAATATAGGCTTTGCTGCTTCACCGCCTTTAGCTTGTGCTGCTCGTCGTGCTTCGCCGCCATTATAAAGCAAATTGCCCTTATGGAATAATTCGGTTTCTGGCGAATTTAAATATTTCGCCCGCACTTCAGTTGATAAAGCACGACCACCAAAAGCAACAATTCGCCCCTTTAAGTCCGCAATTGGAAATATAACACGATGACGGAAACGATCATATGGACTTGGAATATCTGCTCCTGTCACGATAAGACCAGCGGCGTCCATTTGTTTGACGCTTACACCTTTGGCTAGGAGGTGATCTTTTAATGCAGTTTTACTATTCGGCGCAAAACCAAGGCGGAAACGTTTTTGTATTGCTTGCGGCAATTGACGATTTTGTAAATATTGGCGCGCTTCATTGCCTTGGCTATTTTGCAATTGCGCTTCAAAAAATTGTGTAGCCATTTCCATAACATCATAAAGCGTGGCTTTACGCGCTTCGCGCTGCTCCATCTGCGGATCAGCTTTTGGCATTGGCACACCAGCCATATCCGCTACCCGTTCCACTGCTTCCGTAAAACCTAAGCCATCAAGTGTCATTAAAAAACGAAAATGATCACCGCTTTCACCGCAGCCAAAACAATGATAGCGCCCACGGCCATCATCACAATGAAAGCTTGGCGTCTTTTCACCATGAAATGGACAACACCCCCAATAATCTCCGCGGGATGCATTGCTTTTTTTACTGTCAAATGTAACGCGCGTTGCGACCACCGTTGAAATAGGGACACGGCCTCGAATATCGTCCAGAAAATCCGGTGAAAAACGCATTAATAAAACCTGATATTGATCATAAAACGAGCAAAGGAACTTTAATGTTAAAAGCCCAACAGCACAACCATATTGCCATAACCCAAGCCATAGTTTTCAGCAAGCTTTTAAGCAATGGATAATTTTATAGACATTAAATCGCATAGACATTCAATAGCTATGTGACTTAACGCCTATATAATTATTATTTTTATGGAGTGAAAGCCCAAGCACAGATTTTTATTCTGGCAAATGCTTTTAAACACTGCTACCCATGGCAAAAGATTAAAATAACTTTGCTATTCAGCATTACCAATTTCAATAACCAACGCTGAAAGTCCATCAATACCGCCAGTTATGATATCGCCAGACTTTACCGCACCAACACCTGCTGGTGTACCTGTATAGATAAGATCACCAGCAGTTAAGTGATAATAATGCGATAAATGGCTAATAATTTCCTCAACACTCCAAATTTGGGCATTTAAATGAGAACTTTGCTTGGTTTCATTATTAAGCTTGAGCCATATATGCTGATCATTAACCGCACCAAATTCTTCAACTGGCGTTATTGGCGTTATAATCGCTGAATTTTCAAACGCCTTAGCAATATCCCACGGATAGCGTCTATCCTTAGCATATTGTTGCAAATCACGCCGTGTCATATCAAGACCGCAGGCGTAACCAAACACGCTATTAAGCGCCTCATCAACACCAACTCTAAAAGCTGGCTTATCAATTGCGACAACCAATTCCATTTCATAATGAAAATTTGTCGTACCAGGAGGATAAGGAATAGTGCCGCCAGACAAAACAACCGCCGAGGCGGGTTTGGTAAAATAAACAGGCGCTTCACGATCAACTGCTGCGCCCATTTCCTTGGCGTGATCTTCATAGTTACGACCTACACAAAAAATACGATTTACCGGAAAAAGATCCCCGCTACCTGCAACTGGAACTAAAGGTGTTGCTGGAAGGTCAAACAAAATTTTACCCATAACGATCTCCTAATCATCAATTAACAGTACTATAATCAATCACATCGCAAAGTGTAAGCATAAACTTAAAAAACATCTTCACGGTGCTTTTACGAACCAGTGAGAGCTTATAGCAATCTTATGAAATGATCTTTGAATGTGAAATTAGCAACGATCTTATAATAATTGTCTCGACTTAATATGATATAGCGCTTTATAAAATAATTATGATCTTATTGCCCTATTTTTTCGATAATATACCGCTAAACCTAACCAAATGAAAAGCTGTTTCTATGAACAGTAAAAGCAATAGGTACCATTTAAAGGAGAGTATGGTGGGCTCGAACCTAGAACAAGGAGTGCAACAAGTGGATGAAACAATGCAGCAATTATTAGGCCAGCACGCTTGGCTTCAAACTTTAATTTGGCTAGCTATTCTGATTGTCGCTTCTTTTGTTGTGCATTTTTTGGTCCGCGCTTTGCTATTGCGTGGCTCTTATCGGCTGCTTAATATGGTAAAAGGTGGCGATAATGATTTTATTCGCTCTGCCATTTCGCGCCTTGCCAATATTGCGCCGGCATTAGTATTTTCGGTTGGAGTTGGCGTTGTACCTGGACTACCAGGGGCTGCCACCAAAATTATTGAAAATGTCGCCAATGCCTTTATCATTCTTACCATCGCCCTAGCCATTTCTTCCATGCTCAGCGCATTTGAAGATATTTATCACCGCCGCCAACATTTAAAAATGCGCTCCATCAAAGGGCTAATTCAGATTGTAAAGGTTGCACTTTTTGCCGTTGCCACCATTTTGATCCTTGCCACCTTAATTGATCGCTCGCCGCTTATTCTTCTGTCAGGCCTTGGTGCCATGGCTGCGGTTTTAATGCTGGTCTTTCAAGATACATTGCTATCACTGGTTGCCAGTGTGCAAATTGCTTCTACCGATATGATACGGGTGGGCGACTGGATTACCGTATCAAATCTAGGTGCTGACGGTACGGTTATCGAGCTTGCCCTTTATACGGTTAAGGTGCAAAATTTTGATAATACTATTACCACTGTTCCCATCCGAAAATTGGTGAGCGATCCATTTATCAATTGGCGCGGCATGCAAGAATCTGGTGGTCGCCGAATTAAACGCGCGCTTTTTATCGACCAAAGCAGTATTCGCTTTTTAACTGAAGAAGATAAGCAACATTTATCGCAATATGTACTGCTGCGCGATTATCTTGACAGCAAAACCAAAGAGATAACCGAGTGGAATGGCAAGCTTGGAGACAAGGCGGCTATTGCAGCCAACACAAGACGCATGACCAATATCGGCACATTTAGAGCTTATATTACCGCCTATTTGAAAAGCCATCCCGGTATTCATCAAAAAATGACCTTGATGGTTCGCCAATTAGCACCCGATGCTAATGGGCTACCGTTAGAGATTTATTGCTTTACCAATACTGTCGTCTGGGCAGAATATGAAAATACTATGTCGAATATTTTTGACCATTTATATTCAATCATACCAGAATTTAGCTTGCAAATTTTCCAATCACCAAGCGGTAAGGATTGGATGCATATTGTCATGGAACGCAATACTAGAAACATCGATCATGTAAACACTGCTAAAGATAATAGCGATACTGCTCAATAATCATCAACTGCCCGTTATTTAATTCTATTTAGTCGCCCAAATCTTTTCAGGGTTTGGGCAATTTTTATAAGCCGCAACTTCGATATAATATTATAAAAAAAGCGGCTCAATGAGCCGCTTTTCTCTATTTTTAAAGGGGTTTGAACTATTAGAAGTCCATACCGCCCATACCACCCATGCCGCCACCTGGCATTGCAGGCATTGCAGATTCTTTCTTAGGAAGTTCTGCAATCATGGCTTCAGTGGTAACAAGAAGACCAGCAACTGATGCTGCGTTCTGCAAGGCAGAACGAACAACTTTAACTGGATCAACAATACCAAGAGCGATAAGATCGCCATATTCACCAGTTGCAGTGTTGTAGCCAAATGTATCAGCGCTGTTTTCAAGGATCTTGCCAACAACGATTGAAGCTTCATCACCAGCATTGGTTGCGATCTGACGAGCAGGAGCTTGTAGAGCGCGACGAACAAGGTTGATACCAGCGTCTTGGTCAGCATTGATACCCTTAACGGTGATGCCGTTAGCAGCGCGAAGAAGTGCGGTACCACCACCAGGAACAATACCTTCTTCAACAGCAGCGCGAGTTGCATTCAATGCATCGTCAACGCGGTCTTTCTTTTCCTTAACTTCAACTTCAGTTGCACCGCCAACGCGGATAACTGCAACGCCACCAGCAAGCTTAGCAAGACGTTCTTGAAGTTTTTCACGATCATAATCAGAAGTTGTTTCTTCGATCTGAGCCTTAATCTGGCTAACGCGTGCATTGATTTCAGCTTTTTCACCAGCACCATCAACGATTGTGGTGGTTTCTTTAGTGATAGCAACTTTCTTCGCACGGCCAAGCATGTCAAGAGTTACGTTTTCAAGCTTGATGCCGATATCTTCAGAGATAACCTGACCTGCTGTAAGAACAGCGATATCTTCAAGCATTGCCTTACGACGGTCGCCAAAGCCAGGAGCCTTAACAGCAGCGATTTTCAAACCACCGCGAAGCTTGTTAACAACGAGAGTTGCCAATGCTTCACCTTCTACATCTTCAGCGATGATGAGAAGTGGCTTACCGGTTTGAACGATAGCTTCAAGAACAGGAAGAAGAGCTTGCAAGTTTGAAAGCTTCTTTTCATGGATAAGGATGTAAGGATCATCAAGATCTGCCACCATCTTTTCAGCATTGGTGACGAAATATGGTGAAAGGTAACCGCGGTCGAACTGCATACCTTCTACAACTTCAAGCTCTGTTTCAGCAGTTTTAGCTTCTTCAACAGTGATAACGCCTTCATTGCCAACTTTTTGCATAGCTTCAGCAATCATCTTGCCGATTTCTGCTTCACCATTAGCTGAAATTGTACCAACTTGAGCAACTTCATCAGATGTGTTGATTTTCTTTGCTTTTTTAAGCAATACGCCAACAACTTCAGCAACAGCTGCATCAATACCGCGCTTTACATCCATTGGGTTCATGCCGGCAGCAACAGCTTTTGCGCCTTCTTGAACGATAGCTTGTGCAAGAACGGTTGCAGTTGTTGTACCATCACCAGCGATATCGTTGGTTTTAGAAGCAACTTCACGCACCATTTGTGCGCCCATATTTTCGAACTTATCTTCAAGTTCGATTTCTTTAGCAACTGAAACACCATCTTTAGTGATGCGTGGTGCACCAAATGACTTTTCAATAACAACGTTACGGCCTTTTGGACCAAGTGTTACCTTAACAGCATTGGCAAGGATATCAACACCGCGCAACATGCGCTCACGTGCTTCACGGCCAAATTTGACTTCTTTAGCAGCCATTTATTTAACTCCTTTTAGGGAAATTTCCCGAATTTTTAAAAATAGGCGGATAGGTACAGGCTCAAAAGCTAATAATTAGCCGAGAATACCCATAATGTCAGATTCTTTCATGATCAAAAGATCTTCGCCGCCAAGCTTGACTTCAGTGCCAGACCATTTGCCGAAAAGAACGCGATCGCCAGCCTTAACATCAAGAGCTGCAACCTTGCCGTTTTCATCACGTACGCCTGCGCCAACAGCAACAACTTCGCCTTCTTGTGGCTTTTCTTTGGCGCTATCAGGAATAATGATGCCACCAGCAGTCTTTTCTTCTGATTCAACGCGGCGAACCACAACACGGTCGTGGAGCGGGCGGAAATTTGGTGTAGCCATGGTTTTTACCCTTAGTAAAAATGTTAACCTAATAATTGAATAAGGCTTTATGCCTCTATTGTTAGCACTCGATAGTTGAGAGTGCTAACGATGCATTAGAGATAAAAATTGAAAAGGCATTTGTCAAGGAATGAGCAAAAATATTTTTTATTTTTTTATGTACCAAACGCATATTATGGTCATTTAGATAGATTCACATCTAAGCATCATGCCTATGAATAAAATATAGGCATGTAATATGTCAGTGATGTGACTAAAGAAACTTTTTTAAATGAGCTATATCACAATAAGTTTAGATAAGCTGTTGTTCTTCATCATCTTCTAAATAGCGGCTTGAACGCCATATCGTCAAAGTTTCATTGATACTATCGCGCACAAAATGCAACGCACTATCACGATCATAGCCATCATCACGCAATTGGTCATAATCTGTATAACTATGGCGGATATAGGCAATAGCAGCCAACCAAATAGCGATTGAAGGAGGAAATTTGCGCAAATGCTTAGCCGTTACGGCCTCTTTTATCGCCTCTGCATCAATAAAGGGAATCGCGGGGAAAAGCTTAGTTAAAATTTTGCTATGCGTCTCGTTTCTTTTTGTTGTCATTTGTTGATATCCACCTATCAAAATCGACACAAAGATATTGATACAATAATATATTTATTTAAACAAATTATCGCCTTGCTCATCAATAATTTGACGGGCTTTAATTGTAATCATATCAAACGCCACATCGGTACTTGCAAATTTATCAGCGCGGATAAAACGATGCTCGCACACTTCACCATTAATAGTTTTGCTAATAACACCGCAAGATTGGTACTGACCATCGGCAGCAAAAGGCGTGGCTTTGATTGTAAAACCATTATAGTCAATTGGATCCGAGGAGATTTCCTTAGGAGTTTTATCGCCGCCGCCAAAAAGTTTTTTAAAAAATGACATAGTCTGCTCCGTCTTCGCCTTGATAACCTGCTTTAGATGTTTTCACACATAATTATAAATTAGCATATTATTGGGGTATTTTCGATAGCTCACAAAGCCCTCTTTCATCCAATATCCCAATTCACAACTTAGGCATAACCATTATTGTGACAATTATAAAGCGATTTTTCACCCATCATTTAAAACCGCGTATGTTATTCGCCATGATTATTAATCATGCAAAATTATCAAAATGGCTTAATCGGCAAAATCAGCACATTAATATGCTGCATCATAAAAACATCTCGCAACATTGGTAAGAAAACACTCAACACTCAATACAATAAACCAATTGCGAACGATTTGGACTAGAACTCATTGTAAAATCCAGTATAGCTAATAATAAACATATCATGCGATTTTAAGTGGAGGATTAATCGGTGGCGCAAAAAATCAAACTATCTACCATTGCAGAAGCTCTTGACGTTTCAACGGCGACCGTATCACTTGCCCTACGCGATAGCCCTTTAGTTGCCGAGGAAACGCGCAATCGCATCAAAACCTTTGCTCGAGATATTGGCTATATTTACAACCGCCGGGCTGCAAGTTTGCGCACCTCCCGCTCTGGAATTATCGGCGTTGTTGTGCATGACATTATGAATCCGTTTTTCGCTGAAATCTTACGCTCCATCGAAACCGAGCTTGACCGCTCGGGGCAGACCTTTATTCTTTCCAACCATTATGACCAAGTAGAAAAGCAACGCAACTTTATTGAAACATTGTTACAATTAGGTGCTGATGGCGTTATAATGTCTCCGGCAATTGGTACTCCTTTAAAAGACATCCTCATTGCCCAAGAGAACGGATTGCCAATAGTTTTTGTTGCACGCCGTATTGATGGCATTGAAGCACCGGTTTTTACGGGTGATGACACATTTGGTATTGCCCTTGCAACCAACCATTTAATTTCTTTAGGGCACGAAAAAATTGCTATGATTGGTGGCACAGATTTCACCTCTACTGGGCGTGATCGCTATCAAGGTTATCTCAATGCCATGCAAAAAGCAGGGCTTGAAGCAAAGCCCGAATGGCGTATTTCTGGACCACGCACCAAACAAGCAGGCTTTGAAGCAGCCCCACAATTCTTAGCCTTAAAGGATAAACCAACTGCTGCTGTTTGTTGGAATGACCTTGTTGCCATTGGACTAATGAATGGCATTGCCCGTGCTGGATTGCAAGTTGGTGAAGATATTTCTGTTACCGGCTATGATGATTTGGAAGAAGCTGCCATTGCCACCCCTGCCCTTACCACTGTTTGGAACGGTCAACGCGAAGTTGGCAGACGTGCGGCTCTTGCGCTGCTTGATCTTCTAAATGGCAAGGAAGTACTTGACGGGCATGAGCTGATTAAGCCTGAACTCCATATAAGACAATCAACGGGTAAGGTTAAGCCGCGCTAATTATCGATATAGCTCATTGCTGTATGGGACATTTCAAAAGGGAAATTTAATGGAAGAATTTTTATTAAAATTTGATCTTTGGAATGCTGATATAGCGGTAAAAAATAAGGAATTTTTACTGAACCATTGTGCTTATTTTAAAGATGCAGTCTATTCGCGAGCTGAATTTGATAGTGATATTTTCTTTATTGATCTAACCTTTTCAAATAAGTTGCGTGAACTATCAATGTGTATAGCGCCGATGTTTGATGATGTTAGTTTATCCATTACAACAGCAAGAGGAGTTAAAGTTTCCATTTGGATGAATTATATCAAATATATTGAGATTTATAAAAACAAGGCACTATTTTTTGAAGGAATTCATCGCGCTAACGATAATGTTAAAGATGAGCAAATAAGCGTTATAGAATGCGATTTGATTAATCTTACAATCAAGTCGCGACTAGATCTTGCAAGCTATAACACCAAAAGAACTGGATTAAGTACATCATGAGCAATGATTTTGACATCTTATTTGATCTCAATCTTCCCATTGATCCGCAACTTGCCAAGCATGATATTTTCAATAGAAACGTTAGCAATCTTTTAGCTTTTGACGAATGCTTTACACCAAATGGCGCGGCACTGTTCATTCATTTTTCTAACAATGACGCAGATATTTCTATAACGATTAATCTCCATGACGATTTTTTCGCTAAAGCAATTGTTAAAGACCAGACAGAAGTTGTACTTGATGCTGAATTCATCGGCTTTACGCTGATCCGATTTTATCAAAATAAAGTCTATTTTTATATTAACAAGGATGACCTTGCCATGAATGCAGATTCAGGTTGGATTGACCATAATTCCATGGAATATCACCTTAGTTACTTCTTTTTAAAGCCTAAATTATATGCTGACTCTTTGCGGTAATTGAATTTTTTTTAAAATTTACCCAAGATTTTAAATAATTAAAAATAAAAAGGCATTTTTACAATTGCTTAAAAATGCCGTTTTAGCCAAACTATTATTGCCAGTTTTCAATGACTAATTTTCCCTTCACATTACTAGCCTCAAGCCGAGAATGCGCTTCTTTCAAATTATGCACATTGATTGGTGACAATAACTGAGTGAGCGTTGTTTTAATTTCACCCTTATCAATCCAGCAATTTTTTTTAACAATAAATGCGATGGCACCATGTCACGGGTTTTGAATAATGAGCGCGTAAACATAAATTCCCAATGAACTGCGATAGATTTTGCTTTAAAACTGCGCACATCAAGGGATTGAGGATCATCGATTAGCTCAAGATGGCTTTGCGGCGCCATTATCAATGGTAACTGCGATAAATATTGTTCTGTTGCATTGGTGGATAATACATAACCAACTTCATCTATGACCAATCTTTTAAGCTGAGACACCAAATCTTCATGATGATTAATAATGTAATCTGCCCCCATTTGGTGTGTCCAAGCGCGGCTTTCATCTCTTGAAGCGGTTGCAATCACGGTTAAATTGCTTAAAGCATGCGTCCATTCTATTGCCCTATAACCAACATCACCGGCACCGCCAATAATAAGAATATTTTTATTACCCGATATCTTGCCTTTTGAATTTGCAATCAATCAAACAGCGCTTTTCATGCAGTGATAGCAGTCAAAGGTAATGCCGCGGCTTCGGTTAAGCTTAAACTTATTGGCTTATGGCCTACGATACGTTCATCGACCAAATGAAATTGTGCGTTAGTACCATTACGATCAATCGCGCCAGCATAAAAACCTCATCATCTTCCTTAAATAAAGTTACACCGTCACCGACAGCTTTGACTCTAAGCGCTGCATCAAAGCCAAGTACGCGATAGTCTTCTTTGGAACTAGTATTTGCTAGTAGCTCAACATCAACGGGATTAACTGCAACCGCCTTCATTTCCACCCAAATATCGTGCCCTTTGCCTGCGGGGTAGTACTTTCTAAACTAAGAGACTATCATCAGCCTGAATGTCTTTTGGTTTCCTATAAGCACTCATGCTCATTTTTCTTACCCTTTCATTATTCTGATTGATTTTCCTTTCAAGATAATGAAAATTAGAAAATAAGCACAAGTATCGCCAAAGGTTGAATATAACCTATCATCACGTGGATTAACCTTGGCCCCGTTTATTTATAGCTTGAAAAATTGGGGCATAGATTAGTTTTTCTCATAAGGATAATAACACCACAATTGTCCCCTTATCAGTTTAAACATGCCGTAAAAATTTCATAAGAATGTATTTTTCATATTGGTGAAATATCACTCAATGAAACAAATAAAAATAGTAAATTATTATAATATAATAATAAAGATAATATTAATAATTCAATAATATTGAATAAAGGTAATAAATATACTTGTAATGTATTTAAATAACAATTATTATTCGATATTTATTATAGATAACGGGGATTTATAATGGATATGCACATGCTTAATTCAGAAATATCGACAAAATTAAGGCTTCTAGACGAAAAAATTGAAGTACTTCGTCAAAACTCTATTTATCAACAATGCCAAATTAATGTACACTCAGCCATCAGTAAAACACTTTTTATTATGCTTCTGGCACAGGATGCATCACCCACAGCACGTGAAACAACCGTAAAAAATATATTTGAAGCAATTCGTGCAACGGTTGGCTATATAACCTATTCAGGAATACCGCAGGATTTAGCTGATTATATTAGTGAGCAATCAAAAATAGTTTTAGAAAATGAACTATCATCGGTGTTGAGTGAATATGATGCTCTTTGCGCCGCTAAAAATGAAAGCACTGCATTAAAAAGCTGAGTTTTGATTACTTCCAATGGTGCAAGGAATACGACCTTTATTTAATCGATGGAATTTGTAAAACATTTAAAGTTGCAAAGAGAATTGCACAACATGCTAGAACAAGCACACATAAAACTTGATAAATAACCGGTTGATATTGTACATGAACCAACAGGATATCTAGCTGTTCGGGGTAACAATGCCAAATATCCTGTGCTGTTCCTGTGCTTAAGAACTAGTAGCCATTTTACCACCAAATCTAATCCACGTATTTTGAATTAAATTGGCTAAGTAAAACGAGGAGCAAGGTATCCAGCTTCAAGCGGGGGGCGATAAGCCAGACACCTTGCTATTGCAGATTTTTATCTCTGCAACACTTGAATACTTATATAAATTTTTGATATGCTGCATATCAAAATTAAATTATAAAAATATACAACTTCCACCTAATAATAGATATATATAAAATTTGCATATTAATATATACTTAATATGACATTTACACTAATTTTGTTTATTTAATGGCATAATTAAAGCAAAGGAGGGTTAGAATATCTTCAGATTCTATCTGAAATTTTAATATATTATGATATTAAAATATCATAATATTCATCCTCTCTATAAAATCAATTTTCTATATTTTATATATAACAAGTATTTCTTACAAAAAATTCAATATTTAGTTACAAAAAATTAAAATTTCTCTCAAAAAACCATTTATAAGTTGCGTTTTAAAATAATATTTAAATATTAAAGCATAAAAAATCATGTTAATTTTTTTTCAGATAAGAACACCAGCACTTTAATTTTATAAAGCGCTATGGAACCAAATAATGCTTATCCCAATCCTTACGCGGCACAAGATCTCCTATCTTATACTCAAAAGTATTAATGGTTACAAAATCATCTTGGGTCTTGCAAATATAGGATAAACGATACCAATTACCGTTCGATCTGAAGGCCGCACCCTTAGCTTTCACTGTATGTGCACTCATAACAGGATCTGAAAATGCATAAGCCAAAACCTTGTCAGGTCGCCAACGCTTTTCCTTACCAAGGCGGCTCATAGCTTCGATATCGCAACGTTGTTCAATACGTGTTTGCGGGTCAAGCTTATTAAGCTGCATTATCTCTGAAGCGGTTAATGCATGAGCATTATTTATCAAAACAAGCATTACTATAGCCACTAATGATAGAGCTATTTTTCGATAAAAATAATAGTATTTTAAAAAATGTACCGACAAACCAGATGCAGAAAATATTTGCTGCATTATGGATTTTTTATTTATTGGAAAACTATCCTCTATGATAGCATTTTTCCTATTGGCTCGCATTCTTATAAACCCTATTAAATTTTTGACTTTGAAAACCAAAGGCGATGAATCGATGCATATTTCAACACCGCATCCTTTTTAACCTTCAAATCTTAACGAAATTCTTGATGAAACTTTATATCTTAAAAACCTAAAATAAGATCACAACATGTTGCCCATCACCATAATCATAAGACAATTTCATTATTTTAGAAATTTTCGCAATTACGGGTTAACAAAAGCTTAATATCACTTTAATAAGATAGGGAATAAACCCAATAGTTGAGGATAAATTATGAAGCCGATTTTCATGCAACTGCAATGTGTACCTGGCAAAACCTACGAGGTTGCCGATATACTCTATACAAGAGAAATTGTTTCTGAACTTTATTCTACCAGTGGTGAATTTGATCTTCTTCTCAAAATTTATGTAGCAGAAGACAAGGATATTGGTAAATTCCTTAGTGAGAATGTTTTAGATATCCCAGGTATTGTACGTTCATTGACCACCATGACATTTACCGCTTTTTAAAATTCATTTTCATTGGTAAGTTAATCAATGAATATTATCGCAGATGAGACTTTGCGTCGCTTCAAACATAAAGTGTGCGAAGTTTATTGCACATCATCACAAACAGTTTTAAACATTTCTTGTCTTTTCATCTAAAAGCTTTAAAAGGGCTGATTGAAAAAAATTAAAGCTATTACGGCATTGTGCCAGATAATATGCTAATTGTGTGTGAAATTTTAATGAAAGATATATCCATGGCACCCAATAGTGGCCTTACCAAAGAACAAAAATCATCAAAAGCCGTAAGCGATCAAGAAGCCCTCAATTATCACTTTGAAGGCCGCCCTGGTAAGTTAGAAATTATTCCAACCAAGCCAATGGCAACTCAGCGTGATTTGTCATTAGCCTATTCTCCAGGCGTTGCGGTTCCAGTTGAGGTTATTGCCAAAAATCCTGCTGCCGCCTATGACTATACGGCAAAGGGCAATCTTGTTGCAGTTATTTCTAATGGTACCGCTATTTTGGGGCTTGGTAATCTTGGTGCATTAGCTTCAAAGCCGGTCATGGAAGGTAAGGCGGTATTATTTAAGCGCTTTGCTGATGTCGACTCTATTGATTTGGAAGTTGATACAACTGATATTGAGGCCTTTATTAATTCTGTACGCTATTTAGGCCCAAGCTTTGGCGGCATTAATCTTGAAGATATTAAAGCGCCAGATTGCTTTATTATTGAAAGCCGTTTGCGTGAAATGATGGACATTCCTGTTTTTCATGACGACCAGCATGGAACAGCAATTATCGCCGTTGCCGGCCTTATTAACGCGCTTTATTTAACCAAGCGTGATATGAAAACAACCAAGCTTGTTTGTAATGGCGCCGGTTCTGCTGGCATTGCCTGTATTGAACTTGCAAAGGCTGTCGGCTTTGCTTCTGAAAACATTACTCTTTGTGACACCAAAGGCGTTGTCTATGAGGGCCGCCAAGAAAATATGAACCAGTGGAAATCGGCTCATGCTGTGAAAACTGATGCTCGTAGCCTTGCTGATGCGGTAAAAGATGCCGATGTGTTCTTTGGTGTTTCTGCCAAGGGCGCCCTTACTGCCGATATGGTCAAATCAATGGCAGCCAATCCAATTATTTTTGCGATGGCCAATCCTGATCCTGAAATTACCCCAGAAGAAGTGGCGGCAATTCGCTCCGATGCTATTGTTGCAACGGGTCGCTCTGACTATCCAAATCAGGTTAACAATGTTCTTTGTTTCCCTTACATGTTCCGTGGTGCTCTTGACGTGCGTGCGTCAACTATTAACGATAAAATGAAAGAAGCAGCAGCTTACGCTTTAGCAAATCTTGCTCGTGAAGAAGTGCCAGATGATGTTGCCGCTGCCTATCAGGGCAATCGTCCACGTTTTGGCCCCAACTATATTATTCCTGTGCCTTTTGATCCACGTCTTCTTGCCGCAATTCCTGTAGCTGTTGCAAAAGCGGCGATGGAAAGCGGCGTTGCGCGTAAACCAATTGAAGATTTGGACGCTTATGCAAATGAATTAGCAGCTCGCCGTGATCCAATTGCATCCACCATGGGTGATATTTATAAGCGTGTGCGCAATGAACCTCAGCGCATGGTCTTTGCCGAGGGTGAAGAAGAACAAGTCATGCGGGCGGCGCTTTCCTACGTTAATCAAAAGCTAGGTAGTGCAGTATTGGTTGGGCGTGAAGAAAAAATTCATGAAACAGCAAAGCAGGCCGGTATTGATCTTGATCGTGAAGGCGTTACCATTGCCAATGCATCATCTAATGCCCGACGCGACGACTATGCCGATTTTATCTATCAGCGTTTACAGCGTCAAGGTTGGTTAAGACGCGATTGCCACCGCTTTATCAATAATGACCGTAATTTCTTTGCTGCAACCATGGTCGCCATGGGCGATGCCGATGCCATGGTAACTGGCGTAACCCGCAATTATGAAACTGCTTTTTCTGATGTGCGCCGGGTTATTTCGATTAAAGAAAATGCAAGATTAATGGGCGTTTCCATTGCCCTTTGTCGCGGTCGCACCGTATTTATTAGCGATACAGCAGTGCATGAACATCCAGACGCGACCGCCCTTGCCGATATTGCAGAACAGTCAGCGCATTTGGCTAGCCGCATGGGCTATACTCCACGCGTTGCATTCCTTGCTTTTTCAACCTTTGGTCACATGAAAGGCGAAGGCGCCCAGCGCATTCAAGAAGCAGTGGCGATTTTAAAAGAACGCAAGGTTGACTTTGAATTTGATGGCGAGATGAGTGCCGATGTCGCATTAAATCCCAAGCTTATGGAACAATATCCATTTATGGGTTTTAAGGCACCAGCTAACGTCCTTATTATGCCTGGCTATCACTCGGCATCAATTGCTAGCAAAATGCTCCAAGAATTAGGAGGAGCCACCATTATTGGCCCTATTCTAGTAGGTCTTGAAAAATCAGTGCAAATTGTGCCTTTAGGTGCAAAAGACAGCGAAATTTTAAATATGGCCGCACTTGCAGCCTATGGTGCAGTTCGTTAAAAATAGATATGCTGATAAACTAGCATCCAAAATTAAAACTATAAAAAAAGCCTCGTTGAAAAACGGGGCATTTTTTATGCGCCGCAAAAACCAAATATTCCACCATAGTGGATTGCAATTCAATGTTTGACACAACGCTTTTTATCAAGCAATAATTGCCTCAATCATCTTCGATGCTACAATAAATAAAGGGGCAAAAAATGCTTGTTGGCGATAATCATCGGGTAAATGGTGAAAGACTTTGGGACAGTTTAATGGAAATGGCCTTAATTGGCCCCGGTATAAAGGGCGGTAATAATCGCCAAACTCTTACCGATGAAGACCGCGAGGGGCGGTTATTATTTACCAAATGGTGTAAGGATACTGGCCTTACCATGAAAATTGATACTATGGGCAATATGTTTGCCCGCCTTGATGGCACTGAAAATCATCTCCCACCGGTTGTCATGGGTAGCCATCTTGATACACAACCAACCGGCGGCAAATATGATGGTGTTTTAGGGGTATTGGCTGGTTTGGAAGTTATCCGTACCATTCGTGATCTTGGCATAAAAACGCGCCACCCTATCGAAATTGCCAATTGGACCAATGAAGAAGGTGCACGCTTTGCACCTGCTATGGTTGCTTCAGGTGTTTTTGCCGGTGTAATTGAGGAAAGCTGGGCAAAACAACAAACCGATAGTGAAGGTAAAAAATTCGGCCTTGAGTTAGAGCGCATTGGTTTTGTTGGTGATGAGCCTTGCGGAAAACATCCAATTAAAGCCTATTATGAACTTCACATCGAGCAAGGTCCAATTTTAGAAGATGAAGCAATTGATATTGGCGTTGTTACTCACGGCCAAGGTTTAAAATGGATCGAAATTACCCTTTTGGGCAAAGAAGCTCATACGGGATCAACACCAATGGTGAAGCGCATTGATGCAGGCCTTGGCATGGCGCGCATTATCGACCGTGTCAATGATATTGCTTGGCGCTACCCTCCCCATGCAGTGGGAGCCGTGGGCATGGCCAATATCTATCCTAATTCACGCAATATTATTCCTGGTAAAGCCGTTTTTACCATCGATTTTCGCCATCCTGATAAAACAATAATTCAAGCTATGGTTGATGCTCTCATTCTTGAGGGTAAAAAAATTGCCACGGATTTGGGATTGGAGTTTAGTTGGCAAGAAGTAGGCGGTTTTGATCCAGTAACCTTTGATAAGACCTGCGTTGAAAAAGTGCGCTCCGCTGCAAAACAACTAGGTTATTCCTATTGTGATATCGTATCTGGCGCAGGCCATGATGCATGCTGGATTAGCCATGTTGCTCCAAGCGCAATGATTATGTGTCCTTGTGTTGATGGATTAAGCCATAATGAAGATGAAACGATTACGCCGCAATGGGCAAAATCCGGTAGTGATGTATTGCTAAACGCCGTATTAGCAACGGCAGAAATTATTGATTAATATAGATTAAAGCATTTCTAGCAAGATTTATTGCAAGTTTTGTATTGAGGAAATGCGATAGTATAAAGGGTTTTGAGCACGTTAAGTATAAATAAACGTGCTCAAAAGCGTAACCATTTTAAAATTAAGGGCTTTTGGGTAATGATTTAAAACCTGCAAAATGGGAGGGGAATATGCCAACAAAACTTATAAAAAACGGTATTATCGTTACAGCAGATCGTAGCTATAAGGCTAATATTTTAATCAAAGACCAAAAAATCGCGGCAATCGGTGATAATTTACAAGGCGATAGTATTATTGATGCCAAAGGTTGTTATATCATTCCCGGCGGCATTGATCCCCATACACATTTAGAATTTCCCTTCATGGGAACTCATTCTGCCGATGACTTTGACACTGGTACTAAGGCGGCAATAGCAGGTGGCACCACTATGGTGGTTGACTTTGCCCTACCCGATGAAAATGGTAGTCTACTTGGCGGCTTACAATCTTGGTTTCAAAAGGCGGGCAAAGCACGTTGTGATTATTCATTTCATATGGCAATTACCGGTTGGAATGAGCAAATATTTAATGAAATGCATGAAGTGGTTAAGCGCGGCGTTAACACATTCAAGCATTTCATGGCCTATAAGGGCTCAATCATGGTCAATGATGATGAGATGTTTGCTTCATTTTCACGCTGCGCGGAATTGGGAGCCTTGACCCTAGTTCATGCTGAAAATGGCGACATCATAGCGCAACTACAACAAAAGTTGACCAAAGAAGGTAAAGTTGGCCCTGAAGCCCATGCATGGTCAAGACCCCCTGAAGTTGAGGGAGAAGCAACTAATCGGGCGATTATGATAGCTGACCAAGTTGGCGTTCCACTTTACGTGGTACATGTATCATGCGAAGAAAGCCATGAAGCAATCCGGCGGGCAAGGCAAAAGGGCATGCGAGTTTACGGCGAACCACTAATCCAACACCTTACCTTAGATGAAAGTGAATATATGGATAAGGACTGGGATCATGCAGCAAGGCGCGTGATGTCTCCACCCTTTCGCAACAAGGAACATCAAAACAGTCTTTGGGCGGGTTTAACTTCAGGTTCGCTACAAGTGGTTGCAACAGATCATTGCGCATTTACAACAGCGCAAAAACGCCGTGGGTTAAATGATTTTACTGCCATTCCCAATGGTACTGGCGGATTGGAGGAGCGGCTTGCCTTGCTTTGGACCCATGGGGTGCGCACTGGGCGCTTAACGATGAATGAATTTGTTGCAGTTACCTCTACCAATATTGCAAAAATTTTAAATATTTATCCGCAAAAGGGTGCAATTATCGAAGGTGCTGATGCTGATCTTGTCATATGGGACCCAGAAGCCAAAAAGACCTATTCAGCTAAGCAACAAAATTCAGCCATCGATTATAGCGTATTTGAAGGAATGGAAGTTGTAGGTTTGCCAAAAACTGTGCTAACGCGCGGCAAAATTGCTTATGACAATGGCGAAGTTATAGCGCAAGCTGGGGATGGAAAGTTTATAGAACGCCAACCATGGAATGTGGCGAATGAAGCACTTTCCAAGTGGAAAGAATTGGCAACGCCTCAGCCCGTAAAACGCAACGCGCTACCAATAACGACTGGGATATAAATAGAGCCTTAACTGCACGATGCAAGAGTATTTTGTTGAAATAAAACCAATAAATACTCCTGCATTGTAGATTGGAGAAAATCATTAATCTTTAGTGCGCACCTTATAGGTAAATACAGTTTGTCCTTTAGCCTCTACGTTGACTTTCCAACGTGCATAATTTGCATTTAGTTTTTCATGGACAATATCTTCTTCCAAAATTTGCCATTCTTTTGGAAAGAAAATACGAACATCCACTACTATGGCTTCATCCTTGGCATTTTTAACTGTTATTAAGCTAGTCTTTTCATAGGATGGGCTATCACCCAAACCTACCTTTTTGGCATCTGTGACCTTACCATATACATTAATGTCAAAAGGGTTACCTGGTGTAAAGGATACCCACTCATTTTCTGCTGTATGCTTAATAGAATCTTCGCCAATAAGCTGTGGATCTCCCTGCTTGTCAGGCTTATAAGCGCGTAAAATACCTTTAGGCAATGGCACACCTAAATTAGACTGTTTATCATTGAAAAATGAAAAATAGACATTAACATTAAAAGGCTCACCTTCATTATTGGAATTCGTATTACTCGTTAAATACGAGCCAAATAGATGTGGCTCGGCTTTATAGAATTTTTGAACTGGAATATCATAAGCGGCCATTAAGGCAATCTGCTTTACCTGTTTATTTTTAAGTGTCGTTGAATAAGGTAACGTGTAAAGATGATAGTCAAATAAACTTTCGTGTCCAGAGAATGCCTTACCTGTTCCCGCGCCGTCGTGAACTACACCAGATTGTGTTACCATCCAGTCTAATTTTACAATATTGATTTTCCCAGCAACAAGTTTAACCGTCGCATCATGATAATCTGTGCCGCTATTATTGGTAAGCGTAACCCAACCTTTAAGGGAAATGCAATTTTCTTGTTGGTTAAGCTCGGCAACATAATCGGCAATCCAACTAAAGCCGCTTGAAAGATAAGAAATTTCCACTTGCCGCGTACCAGCTTTGCTACACATAATATCGGTTGCTAAGGTTGGGCGATCGCGTAAATTTTGTGGCAATGCGTCAAATTTTATTCGCGCATATTTGGGTAAACCAATTTCAATACGGTCACAATATTGTAAAACAAGACCAGAATTATTGGAAAGAATAGTTGCCTTTTCTTCATACTCATCGCCAGCACTATTGCGCATGACGATTGTCACTTCTTTGCCAACATATTTTTCGGTTAGGGCATCCGGTGTTAAGAGATCAAAATTAAAATTTTGCTCAATCACGTTCAACTCAGAACCATCTGTAGCAATCATAATTGCGGTTTCCGGTCGTATTTTTCCAGAAACATCACGCAAGGCAATGCGGTTCATACCACTATTCAAATTAAGGTCGCGCACTTCACGCACAAGAGCTAAATGTTCATTATAAATTGTAACCGCAATTTCTTTACGCGCATTGCTAAAACTCACCTGTTCATCAATAGGGCGCATTTCTATTTGGTGGTTTACGTTTTTATTTTCATCTCTTTCCATAAATTACCCTCACGCTAAAAACCTTATACCAACCGTATCAAAATACCTTACCATGGTTATGTGCAACTAAAATTTGGTGCTTACTCCAAAGTTGAAATCTCTCCTACAGATACTGCCATCTTTGATAAATTGCGAACGGAGTTTATAATTGAAAACATTTTGCTCATTTGGCTTTAGCTTTACTTTCCAAAATACTTTACAAGCATCAATTTTTTTATGAGGCAAATCTTCTTCGACGATCTCCCAATCATCTTTAAACATAAAAGAAACCCACACCTCTACAGCCTGATTTTGTGTATTTTTTATTGTAATTTTATGATTTGCTTCCGAAATGGTGCCATTTTCAATTTCGGTTTTAGACAACCCTGTTATATCTTCATAAGCCTTTATATCATCAGTAGTAACCGATTTTAAAGCTACGCGTTCGCCCTCCATCGTGTGATTTATAAATTTTTCATTTAAAAGCAGCATGTCACCTTTATTATCTGCTTTATAGCTACGCAAAGTTCCCTTTGGCATTGGTATTCCCAAATTGGAGTGCTTATCATTTAAAAAATAATAATTGGCGCTAGCACTAAGTTTTTCACGACGATCCCAATCTTTAGATTGCGTATCATATCGCCGTTGGGTTAAGTCTGAGTACGACAGCTCATAATATTTATAAACTGGTATGTTCTCAATGTTCATCAACGCGACTTGCTTTACCTGTTTATCCTTAAGGGCCGTTGGTTGTGGTAGCGTATAAAGATGATAATCAAGTATGGGGGCTTCTAATTTTACAGAAACACCAAAATTAAAATTTTGTACCCGATCTTCCTTTTCTGCTAAGTTTTTTCGTTCTTCAGGAACCAAGTTAAGCTCACCTGCGACAAGCTGAATTTTGGCGTTTTCAAAACTCGTACCACTATTATTTTTTAATGTTACCCAGCCCTTTAAAGACATTTTGTCATTGTCTTTGTTTAATTGTGCAACATAATCTGCCTCCCAATGTAAACCACTGGAAAGATAGGCTATATCTACGTGGCGTGTGCCCGCAGTATCGCTTATTATGTCGGTCACGAGCGTTGGCCGATCACGTAAATTTTGCGGCAGGCTATCAAATTTTATCCGTGCATCTTTTGGCAAACCAATTTCAATGCGGTCAGCATATTTGAAAATAAGACCATTATTGGCTGAAAGAAGAAATGCTTTTTCTTCAGTAATGCTGCCATCTTGGTTACGGCGAATAATAGTTAATTCCTTGCCAACATTTTTTTCACTCAAAGAATTAGGGGTTAAAAGATCAAAATTAAAATTTTGTTCAAGAACATGAATTATTGCATTGTCTTTAAACTTCATAATTGCTGTTTCTGGTCTGATTTTGCCTGAAACATCACGCAGTGCTATGTGATTTAACCCCTTTTTAAAATCAAGTTCGCGTACCTCACGCACCAAGGCCAGATCATCATTATAGATTGTCAGCGCAATTTCTTTGCGGGCATCGCCAAAACTTATTACTTCCATCACGTCTTCTGCTAAGACCTGTAGTGTACTGCCAAGTAAAAGACTTGCGCAGCACGCAACTAATTGAGTGGTCTTTTTCATTATTACCCCTTATGGAAAAAATGGCCTATTCAATGTTTTTATGGGCTTAAAGCGCTTGATGCGAAAATCCATCAATGGTTTTCTTTTAAAAAAACGCAATGCAATTAGCAACTTAAAGCATGTATTATCTTCCTAATAAAGCGGACATGCTTTTTGGTTAAACGCTATTTTATTCGCTTACACGAACTGTATAGGTGAGCGTGGCTTCGCTTTTTGGATCAACTTTAACCTTCCAAACAACATGTTTATCATCGCGCTTTTCATGGGCAATGTTTTCTTCCAAAACTTCCCATTCGCCATAAAAACGCCTTGGTACTTCGACAATAACCGCCTCATCTTTGGTATTTTTAAAGGTAATTTCATTGGTGTTTTCAAAGGTCGAACCAGATTTTATGCTTAAGCCAAATTTTTTGCTTTCTGTACTTTTCATTTGTGCAGAAATATCAGGTGCATTGCCAAACTTTAACCGCACCTTGGCATTGGGATCAACATGGTCAATAATATTTTGACTTAAGAATACTGGACTGCCATTTTTATCCAAAGCAAAGCTTCTAATATTGCCACTTGGCAAAGGCATACCAAGATTGGATTGTTTATCATTGGCAAAATCAAAATAAACGCCAATAGTGGCTTTTTGCTCGCCAAAAGAGCTCGACTTGCTATAGCTATAATCATTAGAATTGCTGCCTTCGCCGTCAAAAATATAATGCTTGACGACCGGTACTTCGACGCCATTTACCAAAGCTGCTTGCGTGTCAACTTCATGATTAAGGGTGACCGGCTGCGATATGGTATAGGAATTGTAATTGAAGGCAGCGCGATCTTCAAAAGATTGGTCGGCTAGCGTAATGCCGGGCTCTTCAATATCTATCCTTGTTTTACCCTTTTTTTCATAAGAACCAAAAACATCAGCTTTGCCCGCAATTAGGGTTAATTTTGCATTTTGATAACTGGTATCCGTGTTATTTTTAATTGTTACCCAACCCGTAAAAAGCATTTTGTCTTCGCTAGCATTAAGCTTTACCGCATATTCTGCAACCCAATCAAATCCTTTAGAAAGATAAGAAAGGTCAACGGTCTTTTTGCCCTCTTCACTGCTCATCACCTTGGCTAGCAAAGTTGGCTGGTCATATAGGTTTTGCGGTAAGCTGCCAAAATCAACGCGCACATCGGCAGGAAGACCGGCGGTAATTCTATCGGCATATTGCAAAATAAGGCCTGAATCATTTGATAGAATGGTTGCCTTTTCAGAGCGTTCTTCGCCATTTTTGTCGCGGCTAACAATGGTGACTTGTTGGCCAACATATTTTGCCGTTAAATTGGCTGGAGTTAACTGATCAAAATGAAAGCTTTGTTGCAACATCTGGAGTTGTGTTTGCGCAGAACTCAAAAAGGCTGTTTCCGGTCGTATCATGCGCGAAACATTACGAAAAGCAATGCTGTTGATACCTTCGCTAAGGTTAACATCGCGCTGCTCACGCACTAATGCGAGACTATCTTTATAAAGGGTAATTGCTATCTCTTTACTTGAATCAGCAGAAATTATTTGTTGATCCACCGTTTGTGCTGATGATTGGGTGATTGATGCCACCAATAATGATGCACAACTAGCAAGAAGTATTTTTGACTGTTTCATGAAATAATCCTCAACGTAAAAAGGCTTAAATTATGATTAATTACTCGTGCGTACCTTATAGGTGAGTACAGCTTCACTTTTGGGATCTACTTTTACGCGCCATATAACAGTATTGGCGCTGCGTTTTTGATGAGGAATATTTTCATTTAATATTTCCCAGTTTTTATAAAAATTAGTTGGAATTTCAACTACAACGGGCTCATCCTTAACGTTTTTAACCGTAATTTGATTTGTTGTTTCATAACCTTTTCTTGAATTTAAACTCAAGCTAACCTTTTCGTGCTCTAAGGTTTTTGCATAGACTTTAACATCAAATGCATCGCCAAATTTCACCCGCACATTTTCTTTGTCAGCAGTGTGATCAATGCTATCTTCGCCGATAAAAAGTACATTGCCTTTGCTATCAGGCTTATAGGCTCTCAATACGCCTTTGGGTAAAGGCACACCCAAATTGGATTCCTTATCATTTACAAAGTTAAAATAGACCCCAACTTTAAGTGGCACTCCTTCTTCATCCATATTATAGTGAGAATATATGCGCCTAGTCTCCTCAAGGCTATAATGTTTTTCGACTGGCACATTATCTGCGCTCATTAAAGCCACTTGTTTAATTTGATTATTATTTAATGTGGTTGGATGTGGCAAAGTATAAAGATGATAGTCAAGCAGCGCTTCCTGCTGCATAGGTGTGAACATTACCATTACCTTATCCTGACTTCTTGCTCCAGCCCACTTATCTTTGTGAGCATTAAGATCAACTTGATTAATATCACCAGCCACCAACTGTAATTTCGCGTCCTTATAAGATGTGCCACTATTATTTTGGAGTGTTACCCAACCTTTTAGGGAAATTCTATTTTCGTCATTGTTAAGCTCAGCGACATAGTCGGCTTTCCAGTTAAAGCCACCTGAAAGATAGGCAATATTAACTTCTTTATTGCCTGTTTCTTCACTCATAATATCGGTGATGAGTGTTGGGCGATCGCGAAGATTGTGCGGCAAGGTATCAAATTTTATCCGCGCATCTTTTGGTAAACCAATTTCAATTCGGTCATTATATTTTAAAACAAGGCCGGAATTATTGGAAAGAAGGACTGCTTTTTCTGAATTTTCACTGCCGTCTTGGTTGAGCCTAACAATGGTAACTTCCTTACCTACATATTTTGCAGTTAAAGCATCTGGTGTTAAGAGGTCAAAATTAAAATTTTGCTCAATTACATAAAGATTGGCATTGTCCTTAGTAGTCATAATCGTCGTTTCAGGCTTAATCATGCCGGAGACATCACGCAATGCAAAATGATTAACGCCCTTTTGCAAATCAAGATCTCGAACTTCACGCACCAATGCCAAGTCATCATTATAAATGGTAACCGCAACTTCTTTGCCAGCATCACTGATACTTACTTGCGCGTTTTGGTCTTGCGCAAAAGATTGAGTAATTGAGGTAAAGCAAAAGATTAAACTGCTCAAAAACAGCCAAGCTGCTTTTTTCATAAGCCCCCCTTTAAAATGTCTTTATCGCAGGTTTCAAACGGTTTTATAACTGTGAGTTGTTATTTCGTTTTGTTGCCCCGCATTTAGCGGGGCAACGAAAAGCTAATTGCTGGTGCGCACCCTATAGGTAAGTACACTCGAGCTCTTAGGGTCAACCTTTACTCTCCATACGGCAGAATAGGCACTGCGTTTTTCATGCGGAATATTCTCTTGCAGCACTTCCCAATTACTATAAAAATTTGCTGGAATTTCAACCACAACCGGCTCATCCTTAGCATTTTTTACCGTGAGTTCATTTGTAATTTCATAAATTGGGTTTGAATTTAAACTCAAGCCAACCTTTTTATGCTCCAAGGTTTTGCCGTAAACCTTAACATCGAAGGCATTGCCAAATTTCACCCGCACGGTTTCTTTATCAGCAGTGTGAGCAATGCTATCTTCACCGATAAAAAGCACATTGCCCTTACTATCAGGCTTATAGGCACGCAATACGCCTTCGGGTAAAGGCACGCCTAAATTGGATTCCTTATCATTTACAAAATTAAAATAGACACCAACAGTAAGTGCTTGCCCTTCTTCATCGCTGTTATAGGTAGAAAAGGAACTGCTTGTAGCCGCAGCAATATAGCGCTTTTCGACCGGCACATTGTCTGCGCCCATCAAGGCCACTTGTTTGATTTGATTATTATTGAGCGTAGTTGGTTGCGGTAAACTATAAAGATGGTAGTCAAGAAAAGGTTCTTCAGCCATTTCCTCCTTAAATGCAGAGCTACGGGCTTGAACGTCATCTCCCCCACGAATTTCCGCACGTACATAGCCACGTGCTCTATTAATTTCACCTGCAACCAGTTGTAATTTGGCATCCTTAAAAGATGTGCCACTATTATTTTGTAAGGTAACCCAACCTTTTAACGAAATTCTATTTTCATCTTTGTTAAGTTCAGCAACATAGTCGGCTTTCCAGCTAAAGCCACCTGAAAGATAGGCGATATTAACTTCCTTAGCTCCTTCGTCATCACTCATAATATCAGTGACCAGTGTTGGACGATCGCGAAGATTTTGCGGCAAGGCATCAAATTTTATTCGCGCATCCTTTGGCAAACCAATTTCAATACGGTCACTATATTTTAAAACAAGGCCAGAATTATTGGAAAGAATGGTGGCTTTTTCTGAATTTTCGCTACCATCTTGGTTGCGGCTAACAATGGTAACTTCCTTACCGACATATTTTTCGGTCAAAGCTTCTGGTGTTAAAAGGTCAAAATTGAAATTTTGCTCAATCACATAAAGCTTAGCATTATCCTTAGTGGTCATAATGGCAGTTTCTGGCTTAATCATGCCAGAAACATCACGCAACGCAAAATGATTAACGCCTTTTTGTAAATCAAGGTCGCGCACTTCACGCACCAATGCCAAATTTTCATTATAAATGGTAACTGCAACTTCTTTACGCGCATCGCCCGAACTTACTTTTTCAGCGCTTGTTTGAGCCGAAGATTGGGCAATGCCTGCAATGAGCAAAGTTGCACAGCTTGCAAGTAGCATATTAGCCTTTTTCATAAAGTCTCCTTAATAAAACAAAAATATCAATGTTTGATTTTTGTCATTAAAGGGAATGAATAAGACTTTTTTTCTACATTTTTGCAGCAAAAATAAATTAATTTTAATAATTCAATAGATTTTTTTGCCATATTTTCTTAAAAATTAGCTGATATGTGCAGAATACTTCAATATCTGACATAGTCTTCTAAAATAAAAGGTGAGATAACATTTTGCCATCTCACCTTAATAAAATAGTAATTTATCACTAACTATTTTTCACTGCCTATTTTTCACTGACTGGCACATCTTTCGGTCCGCCGGTTGTTACGCCAACTAATGCCGGGCGCAATACACGTTCACCAATCACATAACCATCTTGAATGATTTGAGCAATGGTATTTGCTGGCTGTGATGGATCTGGCACTTCAAACATTGCTTGATGAAAGTTTGGATCAAATCGATCACCAATTTCACCAGCTTTGGTAATACCATAACGCTCCATAGTGGTCTGCATCAAGCGTTCCGTCATTTCAACGCCTTCTGCAAGATTGCTCAAATTAGCATCGCCTTCGCGGGCATCAGCTGGAATAGCAGTTAATGCACGACCAAGATTATCGGACACGGCAAGCATATCACGCGCAAAATTTGCAACCGCATAGGTTTTTGCATCATTTACATCGCGCGCAGTGCGGCGGCGCAAATTTTCCATTTCAGCAGCAACACGCAATAATTGGTCTTTTAAAGATGCGTTCTCATCTTGCAGCAAATCAATATTGCGTGCAGTGATAACACCTTCTTCATCTTCAATTTCCATGCGTTCTTCAGCCTTGCGTGTCTTTAAAAAGTCATCGGCAGCTTGCCTAAGCTCATCGCGATCCTTTGGATTTCTTAAATCACGAGCGTTTTCAATGTTCTCGTCAACGTATTTTTCGTCAGACATGTCAATTCCATTGTTTACAAATTTCTCTTACCCTCGATATCGATTTTTATAGCGCGAAAATCAAGGGCAAAACTATAAATTATATGCCGTTATAACAAATTTTACAGAAAATCCTATAAATTTGGTGATAATAACGTTTTTTTATGAAAAATATTGCACCACTTGGCTAAAAAGCTTATCCATATTACCATATTATTTTGACCAATTAAAATCTACCACGCATATATTAGACGTTAATTCACAATGTAACCCTAACAAAATTTTAATAAAAAATCCGCTATATTTAAGCCAAGAATAATGCCTAATATATAGCGAAATTAATTATAGGTTAGATATGAAAAAAATCCGTATTGTTAAGACAGTTGACGGCATTGAAAAGGAAAATTACACAATACCTTTGTTTTTTGTTAATTTGTTAAGCAAAATTTTGCCCTCTAGTGGTATTGAAGGTATGCAAGAAAAAGGATTGGATATTTCAGCTTTAATAGAAGCTGCAAAAAACCAACAAGATTATAAAACAAAGCTTACTGTGATTGAAGGCAAAGACAAAACAATTATTGATCTAAGTTTAGAACCTTAGAAAGTAAAGCAAAGACATTAAAACAAATTTTAATATAAAATTGCTTATGCGCTTTATTAAATATTTATGAGTGATGCAAGTGCATGATGCCTTGCGCAAATTGCCTAAAAGGAAAACCTATGGGCCTATTGACCAGAATGCGTTCTTTCATCGCCGTTGTTGAAGCTGAAGGGTTTTCAGCCGCAGGACGCAAAAGCGGTCGCTCCAAGGCGTTATTGTCAAAGCAAGTACGCGAGCTTGAAGATATGCTTGGCGTTTTATTGCTTAACCGTACCACAAGGCAATTATCCTTAACCGAAGCTGGACAATTATATTACCTTCGCGCCCATGATATTGTCCGCGAAATAGAAGACCTTGGCAATAGCGTTGCGGAGGCCACGGCAATCGTGCAAGGTAAGATCAAATTATCGGCGCCACATCCTTTTGCCGCATCACCGATAGGGCGATCATTAATTGATTTTTGCGAAGCAAATCCTAAAATAAATCTTGATATTCACGTTGAAGATCGTTTCATTGATTTGATTGATGAAGGTTTTGATGTTGCCATCCGCATCACACGTCTTGATGATTCCTCGTTAGTTGCGCGTAAATTAATGGATGTTTCGTCGATTGTATGTGCTTCACCTGCCTTATTAGAACGTCACGGCATACCAGAAACGCCAGAAGAGCTGACCAATTTGCCCTGTCTTGTGGATAGAAATAATCGCGGATTTAACAATTGGTTCTTTACCGACCTTAATGGCCATGAATATTCAATCCCCATTCATGGGCCTATAGAGGTTAATAGCCCCTTTTTAACCCGAACAGCAGCTGTTACTGGACTTGGTCTTGCTCGCATGCCAGATTTTGTTGCGGAGGAAGAGATTAAGCGTGGTAATTTGCAAGAGGTGCTTGCTGATTATCGTTTGGGTGGTATCGGCATTTATGTCGTTTATCCCGATAGGCGTTATTTACCCACCCGCGTTCGGTTGTTTTTGGATTTTATGGCAAAATGGTTTCGCGATTATAAAAACGCTAAGGATGACGAAGTTATAGAAAGCTAGATAAGATATAAAGGGGGGCGGTTATGTCAAAAATTATTTATGGCTTATTAGTTGTACTGTTTGGCTTAACCGTGTTTTTAAGCTCTAAAAGTGCCCATGCTGATGCGCTTTATGACAAATGCCTAGATGATAAGGCAGATGGAACCAATTTTGATTGGAGAAATTGCGGTGTTGAATATTTTGAGCGTATAGATAGTGATTTGAATATTACATGGCGTGAAGTAATTGATAGCTATCAAAGTCACCCCAATGGCGAAACAATCAAAAAGCAGCTCATAGATCAACAACGCTTGTGGATTACGTTTAAAGAGCAGTCCTGCCAGCCTTTTTTTGACAGCTTTCGTGGTCGTGAAGGACAGGTAATGCATTTTTTTGGTTGCCGCGGCGCTATTGTTGAGGATCGCATAGCGCAATTAAAGCAATTTTATTGCAATGATGATGCAACGTGCCATTTTTCTGACTATGAACTTGATGACCTTCTATCCGACATTGAAATATCCGATCGCGAGCTTAATAAGGCCTATCAATTTATTAGAAAACGGCTAGAAGATATTTTTTCAGACACAGAAAATGATGAGTATTACAAGCAGTTTAATCCACCTGCCATATCATTGCGCAATGAGCAGCGCGCTTGGGTAAATTTTAAAGACAAAGCCTGTCTTTTCATGAATGAGCTTAATCCGGATGCAGCAAGTCTCAAGCCAGTTTTTCGTATCAACCAGTGTAAAGATTTGGTAACCCGTCATCGGCAAGAGGAACTGAGTTTTTATTGTGATATGGCCGATTGTTTTTTACCCAATAAGCCAGCCATTAAAGATAACCAATGGGAAATTGGCTGCGATCAAAGCTATAGTTGCACTGCAGTTGGACATGGTAGTGAAAGCTTTTCAAGCCTACCCAACTACATTGTTATAAAATGGCAATATCATAGTACAAAGCCGGCTGAAATACGCTTTATGCTTTACTTAAGTGAGGCTCAACACAATGATGAGCCTAAAAAAGATAAAATTGAAATGCAATATCAAGCCTATGCTTATTTTGATGATAAGAAAAAGGGCGATATTTCAGCTTTTTTACAAAACCAACCCACGGCGGAGGATAATCAAGGATCATTCAATATTAATGTAAAAAATGACCATATCGAAAATATAATGCATCATCTACTGCATGACAAAGTGCTTAATTTTGGTATAAATAAAGCTAAAGACAGCAAAATTACGTTAAACTTAGCAAGCTTTCAAAATTTTTATCAAGATACTAAGGATTACGTCGATTTTTTCTATCCCAATCAAGTGGTAAGCCTGCCAAAGGTAAAGGCCTATCGTCTCTTTATTGATGATATTAATGTTAAAACGCCTGAATCCTTATTGCCACCTCCTGACGAAGACGCCTGCAACCGCAATATATGGTCAGATGTTATTTTTCATGCGAGCAATGGCGATCACTTTTATGCAATGTGCGACAATACGGGTGCATATAATGGCTCTTACACAATTTTGCAGCCTAAAGATAATTATAAACCCTATCCTACGGAAAAAATAGATAATCAAGATAGGCGGAATGAATTTTATAATTCTTTTGGGTTAGAAAAACCAACCATGACCTTTACCGACTTTCCAAAAGGCAGAGCACTTGGAGATTGTGGTATAATCACTGACTATAGCTATACGCCCGATGGATTTCGCCGAACAAAAGTAACGCGTATGGACACTTGCGCAGGTATTGATTGGCAAGATTGGCCGGTTGTTTATAATCTTGATGTCGAGGAGATAAGGCCATAGGCTTTTAAACGTCAGCACCGATAACTTAAAGATTGCATCCTTAGTTAGTTAATTGATCTTACTATCAACCAAAATGATATTTAATATAGTGGTGTTTTCTTAAATTTTTACCCATAGATTTTATATGAGGAGTTAAGCAAAAAATTTGCCAACTCAAATTGCTGACCCTAGAGAACTTTCAACTAATTTGGGGGAACAAAAAGCCATAGACTTTCCCTAATGATAAAAGCCTATGTTTTTTAATGTTTGCCAACTATTTAACTAAAACGGTTTTCAATATATTCAGACACCATTTTTTCAAAGTCTGCCGCGATGTTTTCACCGCGCAAGGTCGCAACTTTTTTGCCATCTACGAAAACCGGTGCTGCCGGTGTTTCGCCAGTACCAGGCAGTGAAATACCAATATCAGCGTGCTTTGATTCACCTGGTCCATTAACGATACAGCCCATAACCGCAACATTTAAAGATTCAACACCTGGATATTGCTCGCGCCAAATTGGCATATTGCGGCGAATATCGGCTTGGATTTTTTCCGCCAATTCTTGAAAGACGGTTGAGGTTGTGCGCCCACAGCCAGGACAGGCGGCAACAATTGGAATAAATTGGCGAAAGCCCATAACTTGCAAAAGCTCTTGGCTCACTTGCACTTCACGGGTGCGATCACCGCCCGGTTTTGGCGTTAATGAAATACGGATAGTATCACCAATGCCTTGTTGCAACAAAATTCCCATTGAAGCAGATGAGGCAACAATGCCCTTAGTGTCCATGCCAGCTTCGGTCAAACCAAGGTGCAAAGCATAATCACAACGTGCTGCAAGCATCGTATAAACGGCGACCAAATCTTGCACTTGGCTTACTTTTGCCGATAAAATAATCTTGTCGCGGCTAAGTCCTACTTCTTCGGCGAGAGCACCATTTAACAGTGCCGATTGCACCACAGTTTCGCGCATCACTTGCTGGGTTGTGAGTTTTCCACCTTGAGCTGCATTTTCATCCATAAGGCGGGTTAATAATTCTTGATCTAATGAGCCCCAATTAACGCCAATGCGCACGGGCTTGTTGTGTTTAATAGCAATTTCAACAATATCAGCAAATTGCTTATCTTTTTTATCTTTAAAACCGACATTGCCGGGGTTAATACGATATTTTGCCAAGGCTTCGGCGCAAGCAGGATGATCGGTTAAAAGCTTATGGCCGATATAATGAAAATCGCCAATTAAGGGTACAAAAATATTAAGCCGCTCTAACCGTTCGCGGATGTGAGGAACTGCGGCGGCTGATTCATCACGGTCAACGGTGAGGCGCACCATTTCAGAACCGGCAAGAGCAAGCGCGGCAACCTGCGCAACGGTCTGATCAATATCAGCAGTATCAGTATTGGTCATTGATTGTACAACAACCGGCGCATCGCCGCCAACTGTTACACCACCAACCCTTACAGCAACCGATTTACGGCGAGGAAAAGGCGCAGAAAAATAGCTTTGTGAGGTCATATTCGAACTATACTCTGTTAACGTCAAAACCCAAATCTATGAGTTCTATAATATCTATCAAAATCGTCTTTTCCATTTGAATTTTGTACAACCAAATGTGTTAGCCGTTTATCACTTATAATCATTCAAGACTGCTTTGTCTTGCTTTTTTATAAGCCATAATTGTGACATATGGTTTCCATTTCGTCATCAATCAAGCATTATTTTTCAGTTCTAATGAGTTTTGCTTTCTTTTCCGCCAAAGCATGTCCTGCGTCCTTAGGTAATGTGCGGAAGATAAAGAAAGAAATTGCGCTAATTGCTACGACAATAAAGAACGCGATATGAAAATCCGTTAATCCTAAACCACCATCATGCATGGAAAGGCTCACCTCAAGAACGGTACCTGCAATAGCAACACCAAGAGCCACCGATGATTGCTGCGCAACAGATGCAATAGGTGCGGCTTGGCTAACTTTATCTTGGGCAATATCGGCATAGGATAATGAATTGACCCCTGAAAAAATCAATGATCGCAAAAAGCCACCGACAAGCAAAATTCCAAGCATCAACAAATATGGTGTTTGTGGTGTAAAAAGCCCATTAATTGCTATTGTTGCGGCTGAAAAAATAGAGCCAAACATTAAGACCTTGCGAAAGCCAAAGCGCCGATAGGTACTTGTTGCACCAAGTTTCATACCGAGCGCACCAATTGCGCCAACAAAGGTAATAAGCCCCGATTGCAAAGGCGAAAGACCAAAGGCAATTTGTAGCATCATCGGCAATAAAAATGGCGAGGCGCCAAGCCCAATGCGGAAAAAACTGCCGCCCGTGATCGATTTGCGAAAAATGGGATCTTTAAAAAGGCTCAAATCTAACAAAGGATGCTTGGCAGTTTTTGCGTGGCACAAATAAAAATAGGACGTAATAAGCCCAATCAAAATTGTCACAAAAGCCAACCACATTGGCAATGCTGGCAAACTGACCATAGAAAGACCAAAAATTATACCAGCAAGACCAATACCGGAAAGGAAAAAGCCCGGCCAATCAAGCGGAGGCAATATCGGCACTTCATCGCGTGGCAAATAAAGCGTTGCAAAAAACATGCCTAAAAGTCCAATGGGCACATTGATTAAAAAGATCCAATGCCAAGAAAAATAGGTGGTAATAAAACCGCCAAGCGGCGGGCCAACTAATGGGCCAATAAGAGCTGGCATGGTAAGCCAAGCAAGAGCATTGATAAGATCAGCTTTGGGCGTAGAGCGAATAAGGAGGACGCGGCCAACCGGTGACATCATGGCGCCGCCAATGCCTTGCAAAAAACGCGCACAAACAAAACCGGTGAGGGAATTGGATATTGCACACAAGATTGAGCCAAAAATAAAAACCGCCATAGCAATACGAAAAATATGGCGCGCGGTGAAGCGGTCTGCCATCCAGCCACTTACCGGAATAAAAATAGCAAGCGACACAAGATAAGAGGTAAGCGCCAATTTTAATGCAATTGGGCTGGTATCTAAATCACGCGCAATCGCTGGCAAGGAGGTAGATATGACATTGGCATCCATATTTTCCATGAATAAAGCAACTGCTAGTACAAGTGGCAAAATACGGATCACAATAATTTCCTTACCGAAAATAATGATGTTTTTCTGTCGATAACTTAAATTTGCATTTTTTTAAATAAACTTGTTATGAACAATCATTGTTACAAAGCCACAAACAATTCGTAGATTTTGGTCGCGCCTGTTTTAACCAACTTTAGCAATTTAATCATCAATTCCCAAGAGCTAAAAAGTAACGTATATTTCATATCACTTTTGAAGTTGATGTGATATCAAGCGTGCAACGAAATTTTGTTTTTAAATTTTAAATACGCCTTTTATTTAATTTTGCTTCATTGTAGGAAGTTATCTTATGCCAACAGCCAATGCCACCAAGTCAAGAGATTTAACCCAAGGTCCGATTTTTAAAACCTTGGCTATTTTTGCCTTGCCAACATTGCTTTCTAATATATTGCAATCACTTAATGCATCTATCAATACTGTATGGGTTGGTAAATTTTTAGGTGAAACGGCCTTGGCAGCAACGGCAAATGCCAGCATCATCATGTTTTTAGTGTTTTCGGCTGTGTTTGGTTTTGGCATGGCAGCAACGGTCATGGTAGGCCAATATTTTGGTCGCCATGACATTGATGCGGCGCGGCGTATTTTTGGTTCGGCAATTGGGTTTTGTTTAATATTATCAATCTTAGTTGGCGTTTTAGGTTGGACATTTTCCGACTGGATATTAACCCATCTTAACACCCCACAAGATGCTTTTACTCAGGCGCATGCCTATTTACGGGTAATTTTCATAGCCCTGCCATCAACCATGATGTCAGTGATTGTTATGATGGGCATGCGTGGTTCGGGCGATTCGATGACTCCTATGTGGTTTATGGGTCTAAATGTCGTACTAGATATTATACTTAATCCCTTGCTGATTTTAGGTGTTGGACCTTTTCCCCAATTAGGCATTGTTGGGTCTGCGGTCGCGACTATTATTGCTGGCTATGGTTCATTAATTGCCATGATAATTACAATGTATTGGCGTAAATTACCGCTACGCTTGGTTGGACGAGAACTCAATTATCTTATCCCGCGCATAAAATTATTAAAAATAATTATTGGCAAAGGTGTGCCTATGGGGTTGCAAATGGTGGTGATGGCAACCGCTGCTCTTGTCATGATTAGCCTCGTCAACCGTGAAGGCTTGATGACGACTGCCGCCTATAGTGCTATGCAACAACTATGGACCTATGTGCAAATGCCCTCCATGGCGGTGGGTGCCGCAGTAAGCGCAATGGTTGCACAAAATATCGGTGCTGGAAAGTGGGAGCGCGTTAACAAGGTTAATACTGCAGGACTTCTATCAACGCTTTTATTAACGGGCTCAATCATTGCCATTTTATTGATTTTTGATCGCCCCGTCCTTGGGCTTTTCTTGGGAAAAGAAAGTGGCGCAATGGCTATTGCCGACCACATGCAATACCGTGCAACATGGAGCTATATGCTGTTTGGTATGGCCATGGTGATATTTGCAACCATGCGTGCAAATGGTGTTGTTATCATACCATTGTTAATTATCTTTGTTTCTCTTTATCCTGTACGCCTTGGGTTTTATTATCTTACCTATAATATCCTTGGTGCTGATGCGATTTGGATCAGCTTCCCAGTTGGTGCCTTCACCTGCCTCATCCTCGCCTTTATCTATTATAAAACCGGCTTATGGCGTAAAAATTCCATGACTCAACCATCGGAAAAAACGCAAAAAAATGCGTAAATCCGACGCGAAAGAAACTTGGCATTATTCATCAAAAATTATTTTTGGTAATAATGTTGCGCAAAATGCATATTTTTCTTTCCAAAAATAACAACAATGTGATAAAGCGGATTTTCATTTTGTTGCAGATAAGAATCTTATCAATAATAAATGATTAATTCATTGATTTTTAAAAGATTTTTTTTAAGACTTACGCTATGCCTCCGTTTAGGCGGCTTTTGAGTGGTCTTTTATGACCGACTTTTCTTACTGGATTGACGCTTGTTGAGTAAATAAGGCTTGCGAAAATTTTTAGTCTGCGGCAAAACCATTATGAATTTAAGAATAGTTTTAAAGTAGCAATTGTGCTATAAATTGCTGCTTAATCGATAAATCAAAAAGAGGTTACAATGCCTGCCTATCGTTCGCGTACTTCCACCCATGGCCGTAATATGGCCGGCGCTCGCGGCCTGTGGCGTGCCACAGGTATGAAAGACAATGATTTTGGCAAACCAATTATTGCGGTTGTCAATTCTTTCACGCAATTTGTGCCAGGTCACGTGCATCTGAAAGATCTTGGGCAGCTTGTGGCGCGCGAAATTGAAAAAGCTGGCGGTGTTGCTAAGGAATTCAATACCATTGCGATTGATGATGGTATTGCAATGGGGCATGACGGCATGCTCTATTCACTGCCATCACGCGAAATCATTGCCGACTCTGTTGAATATATGGTCAATGGCCATTGCGCTGATGCAATGGTTTGCATTTCCAATTGTGACAAAATTACACCGGGCATGTTAATGGCTTCACTTCGCCTTAATATACCAACAATCTTTGTGTCTGGCGGTCCAATGGAAGCTGGCAAGGTTGTTTTAAACGGCAGAGAAATTGCCCTTGACCTTGTTGATGCCATGGTTGCAGCAGCAGATGACAGCCATAGCGATGAAGAAGTAAACGCCATTGAGCGTGCTGCCTGCCCAACTTGTGGCTCATGCTCTGGTATGTTTACCGCCAATTCAATGAATTGCTTGACTGAAGCGCTTGGTCTATCTTTGCCCGGCAACGGGTCAACCCTTGCTACCCACTTAGATCGCAAACGCTTATTTGAAGAAGCAGGTCACCGCATTGTCGAACTTGCCAAGCGCTATTATGAGGGCGACGATGAAACGGTTTTGCCACGCTCTATCGCGACATTGCCAGCCTTTGAAAACGCCATGACCCTAGATATTGCCATGGGCGGCTCAACCAATACGGTTCTTCACCTTTTAGCTGCAGCGCAAGAGGGCGAAGTTGATTTTACTATGGCTGATATTGATCGCTTATCACGCAAAGTTCCAGTTTTATGTAAGGTAGCACCTGCGGTTGCCCATGTTCACATGGAAGATGTTCATCGCGCTGGCGGCATTATGGGCATTTTGGGTGAGCTTGACCGTGCTGGCCTTATCAATAACACAACTTATACTGTCCATTCGCCTACTATGCGCGATGCATTACGCAATTATGACGTAAAGCAAACCAATGATCCGGCTGTGCATGATTTTTTCCGTGCAGCACCGGGCGGCGTTCCAACCCAGACGGCCTTTAGCCAGTCGCGTCGTTATGAAAGCGTTGATCTTGACCGTGAAAAGGGCGTTATCCGTACCAAAGAACATGCCTATTCACAAGATGGCGGCCTTGCCGTACTTTATGGTAATTTGGCGGAAGATGGTTGTATTGTTAAAACCGCTGGTGTTGATGATTCAATCTTGGTATTTAAAGGCCCTGCGCGTATTTTTGAAAGCCAAGATACAGCTGTTCTTGGCATTTTGAACAATAAGGTCAAGGCCGGCGACATTGTACTTATTCGCTATGAAGGCCCACGCGGTGGCCCCGGTATGCAGGAAATGCTTTATCCAACCAGTTACTTAAAGTCCAAGGGGCTTGGTAAAGCTTGTGCCTTGATTACTGATGGTCGTTTTTCAGGTGGTTCATCAGGTCTTTCTATTGGCCATGTTTCGCCAGAAGCAGCGGAAGGTGGTACAATTGGTTTGGTGGAAGAAGGTGATATCATTGAAATTGATATTCCAAACCGCAAAATCCATTTAGCCGTTGATGATGCTGTTCTTGCCCACCGCCGTGAAAAAATGCAAGAAAAAGGCACGGACGCTTGGAAGCCATTGGAAATACGCAAGCGGAAAATCACCAAGGCTTTAAAAGCCTATGCCGCAATGACCACATCAGCTGCCAAGGGTGCTGTGCGCGAAATTTAAATAGTTTTTGGGCATTAGGCAATTATATATTAAAGCCTGCGCTTTTTATGAAGCGTGGGCTTTTTGCTGAAATTAAGCCACAATTTGTTTTGGTTTAATTATGTTAATCACTAAATCAAGAGTCGCAACTTTTGTAAAGTTTGGTTATAAAAGCTAGGTTTGATTGACATATGGCGATTCTTATAAGCCTTGCAGTTTTAACTGATAATATTTGTGCGCGTGTTACCGCTTTTAAACGCTGCACCTTGGATAAAATATGTTTAAAAGCATGAGACCAAGTCATATTATTCAGATAAATTTCTATGCTTTAAAGCTTTTAGAATAGACAAAATTTAAAATTATCATCATGGACTTTCTTAAAATTTAAGAATGGCATGATACATCAGAATATATAACGCATAGAACCAAAGCGGAGTTTATAAATGGCCAATGTAGTCGTTGTCGGTGCCCAATGGGGTGATGAAGGCAAGGGTAAAATTGTTGACTGGTTATCAGAGCGTGCTGATATTGTTGTGCGCTATCAAGGTGGCCACAATGCTGGGCATACGCTGGTTATTGAGGGTGTAAGCTATAAGTTGTCACTTTTGCCGTCTGGTCTTGTACGGGGCAAATCATCCGTTATTGGCAATGGCGTTGTGGTTGACCCACATCACTTTGTTCAGGAAGTAAAAAAATTGCGCGATCAAGGCGTAAAAATTACCCCTGAAATATTGCGTATTGCTGAAAATGCACCGCTTATTCTTTCACTTCATCGCGACCTTGATGCAGCACGTGAAAACGCCACTACTGGCTTGAAAATTGGCACAACCAAGCGCGGCATTGGCCCAGCTTACGAAGATAAGGTTGGTCGTCGTTCTATCCGCCTTACCGATTTGGCTGAGCCTGAAACTTTGATGGCAAAAATCGAGCGCGTTTTAACCCATCACAATGCGCTGCGTCGTGGCATGGGTGAGCCTGAAATTCAGGCACAAGGCTTGTTTGATGAATTGATGGAAGTTGCTGGCGAAATCCTACCCTTTATGGATCGCACTTGGAAATATCTTGATGAGCAACGCCGCAGTGGTGCGCGTATTCTTTTTGAAGGCGCGCAAGGCGCATTGCTTGATAATGATTTTGGTACCTATCCATTTGTTACCTCGTCTAATACCATTGCCGGTCAAGCTGCAACAGGTTCAGGCATGGGGCCAGCATCAATCGATTATGTTTTGGGCATTGCAAAAGCCTATACAACCCGTGTTGGCGAAGGCCCATTCCCAACCGAGCAAATGAATGAAGTTGGTGAATTCCTTGGCACACGCGGCCATGAATTTGGTGTGGTTACTGGTCGTAAGCGCCGTTGTGGTTGGTTTGACGCGGTATTAGTGCGCCAAATGATCGCTGTTTGTGGCATTACCGGCATTGCCCTTACCAAGCTTGATGTGCTTGATGGCCTTGATGAAATCAAAGTATGCGTTGCTTATGAATTAGATGGTGAAGTGATTGATTATTTGCCAGCTTCAATGGGTGCGCAAGCGCGCGTTAAGCCAATTTATGAAACTCTTGAAGGTTGGAAAGAAAATACTGCTGGCGCTCGCAAATGGGCAGATCTTCCAGCACAAGCAATTAAATATGTTCGCCATTTGGAAGAATTGATTGGCGCGCCGGTTGCTCTGCTTTCAACCAGTCCAGAGCGTGAAGACACCATTCTTGTGACTGATCCTTTCGAGGATTAATAACAAGCGTTTTTAAAAGCAAAAGGTTGTCATAGAAATATGGCAACCTTTTTTGTTGGGCAATAAGCTAACAACCAATATCAAATCGTGAAAAACTGCGTACGCTTAATGATAACGCTGCCTTGTTGTTTTTCATCAATGATCGTTTCCGCTGGCACATCCAGTTCCAAAACATGGTGATCATTGGTTTTAACCACCAAACGCCGACGGCCCGGCCTATCCATAATTTTCGTGACTGTAACTGGCAAAGCATCATCCCTCTGCCCTACTTCACTACACCAACTAAGATCATCAGGACGAATAAATAATTGCGCGTCACCATTTGGCAAGCCACTTGCATCGAGATTTAAATTATCAAGCTTTGCATAACCATTATTAATTTTAACCGGTAAAATATGGGTGTCGCCTAAGAACTTCATCACAAAGGCCGATTGTGGATTATTACAAACGTCATAAGGCGTACCAAGCTGCTCAATATTACCTTGCTTCAAGATAACCACACGGTCAGCAAGATCCAGAGCTTCTTCCTGATCATGGGTTACAAATAATGTTGTTATACCAAGTTCATCATGGATTTCACGCAGCCAGCGGCGCAAATCTTTACGCACATTGGCATCTAATGCCCCAAAAGGCTCATCAAGCAATAAAACCTTAGGGTCAACCGCCAAAGCACGCGCTAGAGCCACACGCTGTTTTTGCCCGCCTGATAATTGTGCTGGAAAACGGTTCGCTAAGCCTTCCAATTGGATAAGCTGCAATAATTCCTTGGCCCGTTGTTCTATTTCAGGTTGGCTACGTTTTTTCGCGCGTTTGGTTTTCATACCAAAGGCAATATTTTCCAAAATTGTCATATGGGGAAAAAGTGCGTAGTGCTGGAAAACAAAACCAACACCGCGATCGCGCACTGGTATATTGGTGGCATCGTGTTCGCCAAAATAGATCTGGCCATTATCTGCAAATTCTAAACCAGCAACCATGCGCAATAAAGTAGTTTTCCCTGAACCTGAGGGCCCAAGCAGAGCAATCAACTCGCCACTTTTAATATCTAATGAAAGATTATGCACCGCATGAAAATTATCGAATTTTTTTTCTATATTTTTTAGGGTAATTTTCATTTTAACCTCAATGTACCGCTTTGGCTTTTTGTGATGTGATATTTTTTGGCTGGTTAAGATGTTTGCGCCCTGCACCAAGCCGCTCGACGGTAATTTTGGCAATGATGGTAATAACTGCAAGCAAAGTCAAAATCGATGCAGCCGCAAAAGCACCAACTGTTTGATAATCATGGTATAATAGCTCAACATGTAGCGGTAATGTATTGGTTTGGCCGCGAATATTGCCCGATACAATTGATACAGCACCAAATTCTCCCATGACACGGGCATTACATAAAATAACGCCATAAAGCAGTGCCCATTTAATATTAGGCAATGTCACGCTAAAAAAAGTCCGCAAACCACCCGCGCCTAGCGATGTAGCTGCCTCTTCTAGATCCCTGCCCTGCACTCGCATTAATGGAATAAGTTCACGCGCAACAAAGGGCGCAGTCACAAACATCGAGGCAAGCACGATGCCGGGCAATGCAAACATGATTTTCAAATCATGAACTTGTAACCATTCACCAAAAAAGCCTTGCAACCCATAGACAAAAAGATAAGCGGTACCCGCAACAATCGGTGAAATTGAAAACGGCACTTCAATCAAGACAATAAGGGCGCGCCGCCCCGGAAAGGTGAATTTGGTTAAAGCCCACGCTGCCATAATACCAAAGACCATATTGATAGGCACAACAATCAACGCAGTTATCAAAGTGAGAAAAATTGCATGCAAAGTATCGGCATTACTTAAAGCCGCAAGATAAGTGCTTAAGCCGGCAGAAAAAGCCTCATGCATAATAACAAATAGCGGCGCAATAAGAAAAATGGCTGTGATAATAAACACTATAGCCAGTAAGCCATAGCGAATAAGCGGTGCTTCACCAATACGTGCATGATGCTTATGTTTAGATTGTGCCATATTTAGCTCCTAACCAAATAGCGCGATGCACGACTTTGCAATATATTGGTGATGACCAACATGACTAAAGCGGTGATGAGCAAAACAGAAGCGATGGCAGCCGCCGCACCATATTCATATTCATCAAGACGAATAGTGATAAGCAGAGCTGTAATTTCGGTTTTAAACGGTTGATTGCTTGAAATGAAGATAATGGCGCCATATTCACCAAGGCCCCGCGCAAAGGAAAGTGCCATACCGGTCAATAAGGCGGGATATAGCTGCGGCAACAAAACACGAAAAAATACCTCAAAATCACTACCGCTTAAAGATTGCCCAGCCTCTTCCAAGGCTGGATCAAGTTCTTCAAGCACGGGTTGCACAGTACGCACAATGAAAGGCAAGCTGGTGAAAGCCATAGCAATAATAATACCCAATTGGGTATAGGCAATTTGCCAATTTAGCGGCTTTAAAAGCCCTTCATAAAACCAGCCCTTGGTTAGAAAAGTCGTGATGGCAATACCTGCAACGGCGGTTGGCAAAGCAAAAGGCAAATCAACAATAGCATCAAGCAAGCGGCGGCCAGGAAATTCATAACGCACCAAGACCCAAGCCAGAGCCAAACCAAAAAACACATTAAAAATTGTTGCAGCCAGTGCACAAAGCGCCGTTACCATATAGCTTGCGACCGCACGCGGCGCTGAAATAATCGCCCAATAATCCGCCAAACCTAAACCTGCTGCCTTCATAACCAGGGCAACCAAAGGCAAGGCGATAATAAATGCAACATAAATGAGCGTAATACCAAGCGAGAGTTTTAATCCGGGTAGAACCTGCTTTTTCACATTTCATTCCTTTATTTTATTTTTGTAGAAAAAGCTTACCAAAAGGCAATTCATTCGCCTTTTGGTTAAACAGAAAACCATGTGGTTTAAAGCACATGGTTTATAAGCCAATATAGGATAGATTAAACTTAGCGTTGCTCATAAAGCTGATCGAGAATTTGACCTGAAGCAAAATGCTCTTTTTGAATTTTATCCCAAGAGCCAAAAACATCACTCACGGTTAAAAGACGAATTTTTGGAAATCTATCCTCAAACTCGGCTTTGACCTTTGGGTCATTAACGCGGTTACCGTTTTCAGCAAGAATTTTTTGTCCTTCTGCTGAGTATAAAAAATTCAAATAAGCTTCTGCCGTTTTACGAGTACCACGCTTATCAGCAACACGATCAACGACCGCGACAGGAAATTCTGCCAAAAGGCTTACTTCCGGCGTTACAACTTCAGCCTTTTTTGCACCAAACTCACGCGCAATATTTATTGTTTCCGTTTCAAAGGTAATCAGCACATCACCAATATTACGTTCAATAAAGGTGGTGGTTGCGGCGCGTCCGCCCGTATCAAAAACCGGTACATTGGCAAATAGTTTTTTCACAAATTCTTTAGCTTTTTCATCACTATTATCTTCTTTGGCAAATTTTTCTTTGGCAAAAGCATAGGCTGCAAGATAGGTATAACGCGCATTGCCCGATGTCTTTGGATTTGGGAATACAACTTTCACATCATCACGCACCAAATCATCCCAATTTTTGATATTCTTTGGGTTGCCTGCACGCACTAAGAAAGAGGGAAAAGAATAATAGGGCGAAGCGTTATTGGGAAATTTATTCTGCCAATCCTTATCAACAAAACCACCCTTTGCCAAAATATCAATATCAGTTACCTGATTAAAGGTTACAACATCAGCTTCCAAGCCTTCTAATATAGATCTTGCCTGTTTTGATGACCCAGCATGAGATTGATCAATGGTGAGATCAATGCCAGTTTCTTTTTTATAAAGCGGAATAAAAGCTTCATTAACTTTGCCATAAAGCTCACGGGAAATATCATAAGAAGCATTGAGAATTTTTTGGTCTTCGGCCTTGAGCGGTGTTGCCCAAAATGCAGTTACAATAGCAGCTAATGTCAAAATCTTTCGCATAATTACCCTCACTATAAAACTTAATTTATTTGTGACGGTAATTGAAAAATTTTCAAAGAACAGACTTTGTTTTTATTAGTAGCTAATTAGAATATTTTGCTCACTAAATTATCTTTATAAAAAATAAATGCGATAATGACCTGTTTTTAGTAAAGGCTGCGTCATTTATCTTAAATTGCATCATTAAAAAGATCATCTAAATAAGTTTTAAAAAAATGTTGGATGTTGGCTTTTTCATATTCGGGAAAGTGTAGTTTTACAAAATCCACCTGCTTGCCAATTCGGCTTGCCTTATCAAAATCTATCCGCAAATCTGTATTGGTTAAACCAATGGATGCTATAGCGCCATATTGCCCCAGTTGCGTTTCAATAAGCTTTAATTGTTCCAAAATTTGACTATGGATTTCAATATAATAACCATCCATGCCAAGCTGTAGGTCTTGGCTTGTGGGGTTGGTAATAATATCAATTATCAAATATTGCTTTGGATCAAGATCATTATCACTTGCCGCGAATCTAACATTATCATTGCTATGATCAATATGAATATTTTGGCATGAAAATTCTATGTGGTTTTGCATTATCCCTCGCAATATTCTTATTATTTTAGAATTAAAACATATACAACTTCAAATGTGGCTATTTGCATGAAAATATTAAACTATATTAATCCATCCTTGGTGGAAAAGCTTGCTTTTTTGCCCTTCTGCAATAATTATTACCCTTAATGGTTCCATATTCTTTTTAAACCATATAAGACTGCGCTAGATTTTTTATAAAGTGCAAATTTTCGGTATTTTCATATGTCTGCAATTATAGCCTATTTCCCCCAATTAATGCAGGGGCTTATAGTAACCCTGCAAATCTCGATAGGTGGTTTTTTTCTTGGACTTTTATTAGCAACTTTTATCACCTTTATTTGGAATAGTGTACCTGCACCGTTACGATTTTTATTTATTATTTATATTGGTTTTATTAGGGGTATCCCTGAAATTTTAATTATTTTCTTATTTTATTATGGCGGCACATTTTTATTAACGAATATATTTAGCACTTATATTGAAGTTAATGGGTTAATTGCTGGAATTTTGGCCCTTGGAGCGGTCTCATCGGCCTATTTTGTTGAAATATTGCGCGGTGCCTTGAATACCATTCCATCCGGACAAAAGGAAGCCGCAACTAGCCTTGGCCTTAGCCGTGCAACAACCTTCATCCAAATTATTATACCACAAATTTTTATGTTTGCTTGGCCAGCAATTGGCAACCAATGGCTTATTATATTAAAGGACAGCGCGCTCGTTTCAGCTATTGGCTATGAAGAATTATTGCGCAAAGCTACTGTTGGCGGCAGTGCTGTACGTTCGCAGATGGAGTTTTATATTGCTGCTGCATTGATTTACATCGCTGTTACCACTCTCTCGACTATTCTTTTCAAGTCGGGCGATAAATATATGTCGCAAAGGAGATAGCCGCTATGTCACTTGATGTCTTTTTACAATCTTTCGCGGCAATTTTACCAAGCTTACAGTTAACAATTGTAATCACCCTTAGTGCTTTTTTCATTGGACAATTATTAGCTTTGCCTTTTGCCCTAGCGCTTTATTCTAAGTCATCGGTTTTTTATTGGCCAGTTGCCATTTACACTTTCATGACACGCGGTAGCCCCTTACTCGTACAATTATTCATCTTTTATAATCTGTTTGGCAAAATAAGCACTGGGCTTGCAATTGAGCGCGGTAGCTTATTATGGTTCATTTTAAATGATGCTAAATATTGTGCTATGTTTGTTATTGGTCTTAACTCAGCATCTTATATGGCAGAAATTTTACTAGGTGCTTTACGGCAAATTCCAACTGGCCAAGGCGAAGCAGCTATTTCTCTTGGCCTAAAAAAACGCTTTCGACTTTTCGATATTTTATTGCCGCAAGCTTATCGCAATGTACTACCAACAATTGGCAATGAAATGGTAATCGTTTTAAAAGGTAGCTCGCTAGCCAGTGTTATTACTGTTATGGACGTATTTGGCACTGCAAAAACATTTATGTCAAATAGTTCATCCGCTTTCGAAGCATTTTTATCCGCAGCAATATTATATTTGTGTATTGGCTTTGTCATTGCAATGATATTTAGAGTGTTGGAATATTATTTTTTACCAGCATCGATAACAGGTCAGAGAACGAAATAAATTTTTCATTTTTAAAACGCCTAATTTAAAACAAATTAAAAACAAGACTGATAATATAATCAGCAAGGAAATGAAGGTTTCTAAATGATTAAGGTTGAAAACCTAGTTAAATTTTTCGGCAAAACGCAAATTTTGCATGATATAAACCTAACGGTAAAATCGGGCGAGCGTATTGTTTTATGCGGGCCATCGGGCTCGGGTAAATCAACATTATTACGCTGCCTTAATGGCCTTGAACAACGCAAAAGTGGCACAGTTGAAATCGCCGGTCATCATCTAGCACCAGATTGTAAAAATGTTTTAGAGCTTGGCGGTGATGTAGGTATGGTGTTTCAACAATTTAACCTATTTCCCCATATGAGCGTATTGCATAATCTAACCCTTGCTATGCGCCGTGTGCGTAAAACCTCCAAGACTGACGCGGAAAGCTATGCACGCTCACTTTTAACCCGCATGCAGCTTGAAGATAAGGCCGATGCCTATCCAAGGCAATTAAGCGGCGGCCAGCAACAGCGTGTTGCCATCGCTCGTGCTTTATGCATGAAACCCAAAGTCATGCTTTTTGATGAGCCGACCTCCGCTCTTGATCCTGAAATGGTGAAAGAAGTGCTTGATGTAATGACAGGACTATCCAAGGAAGGTCTCACAATGATTGTGGTTACCCATGAGATGGAATTTGCCCGCAATGTTGCAGACCGGATAATTTTTATGGATAAGGGTATAATCTTGGAAGATGCAGAGCCGCCGCAGTTTTTTGATGCACCGCGCCATCAACGTATAAAAGATTTTTTGGCTGATATGCGGCCAACAAACGCTTAACCACCCAATACTCATATAAAACGCAATTAAACAATGTAATGCTAGTATTTTGCCAAAAAAACAGCGCATAAACCGCAAATGGACATGCGCAGTTAGAATCAAACTAATAACTAGATGGGCATAAATAATAACCTAAAAGAGCACTTTTTTCTGATTTTTTTGTCACAAAAAACAGTGATCATTGCTTATAAAAATTCATGCATTTTTTGCTTTTAATAGTTTTAAAAATATGCAAAAACAAACTCATGAAGAGGAGTTAATAATGACGCAGGATATGCGCGATCGCCTTATTGTAGGCCTTGATGTTGCAACCGTTAGTGAAGCCAATGCTATTATCAAGACCCTTGGCGATAATGCCACCTTCTATAAAATCGGCCATCAACTTGCTTTTACTGGTGGTTTGGATTTTGCCAAAGAACTCATCCAAGATGGCAAAAAAATCTTTCTTGATATGAAATTACTTGATATCGATAATACCATTGCTGGTGGCGTTTCAAGTATTTTAAACCTTGGCGTTTCGATGCTAACCCTTCATGCTTACCCAAAAGCTATGCAAGCAGCGGTCGAAGCGGCAAAGGGAAGTGATTTATGCCTGCTTGGCGTTACCGTCTTAACCTCGATGGATGCACAAGACTTAAAAGATGCAGGCTACAATGATACACCGCAAGATCTTGTGTTAAAACGGGCAAAACAAGCACGTGATATTGGTATGGGTGGTATTGTCGCATCAGCCAATGAGGCTATGGCTTTACGCCAAGTAATCGGTAATACTATGGCACTCGTTACTCCGGGCATTCGCCTAAGTGGCACAGACCATGGCGACCAAAAGCGGGTTATGACACCATTTGACGCCATTCGTGCCGGTGCAAGCCATTTGGTGGTAGCGCGTCCTATTATCAAAGCCGAAGATCCGGTTTTGGTGACACAGTCTATCCTTGAGGAGATGGAAAAGGCTGCTGTCTAACTCGCAAGAGTTATAATAATACAAATGGGAGGAAATTTCGCCCACTGCTTTCTTAAAAAGAGCAGTGTCCTTGTAATGCTTCGTGCTAATTTTAGAGATAATATCATGTATGACCAACGTATCCGCAGTGCAGCTTTAAGACAGAAAATTGTGTCAAGTGAAGAAGCGGCAAGCCTTATTCAAAATGGCATGACAATTGGCATGAGCGGTTTTACAAGAGCGGGCGACGCAAAATGTGTGCCGCTTGCTATGGTAAAGCGTGCTGAGCAAGATCCATTCAAAATAACGCTTTTAACTGGTGCTTCCCTTGGTCATGATATTGATGGGCTGCTTTGCAATGCTGGGATTACTGCACGCCGCATGCCTTTTCAGGTAGATTCAACCCTGCGCCATGCGATAAATCGCGGCGAAGTTATGTTTATTGACCAGCACCTTTCCGAAACGGTTGAGCAATTGCGTGCCGGCCAATTAGCACCTGTTGATATTGCCGTTGTTGAAGCCGTAGCTATTCGTGAAGATGGTGGCATCATTCCAACCACATCCGTTGGCAATTCGGCAAGCTTTGTGGAGCAAGCTAAAAAAGTTATTGTTGAAATTAATATGACCTGCAATCCAGCATTGGAAGGATTGCATGATATATATATTCCACAATTAATTCCTGGACGCACACAAATTCCGATTGTCAAACCAGAGGACCGTATTGGCACCAATTATATTAAGGTTGATCCCGCAAAAATTGCTGCGATTGTCATTAGTAATCTGCCTGATAGTCCATCAAATATATTGCCAGCTGATACCGAAACCGCAGCTATCGCAAATCACTTGATTGAATTTTTTATTCATGAGATGAAAAAGGGACGCTACACACAGTCACTGCGGCCTCTACAGGCCGGCATTGGCACTATTGCAAATGCTGTTTTAAGCGGCTTTTTACAAAGCCCGTTTGAAGACCTAAAAATGTATAGCGAAGTTTTGCAAGACTCAACCTTTGACTTAATGGATTCTGGCAAACTGGTTTTTGCATCTGCCTCATCAATTACCTTAAGCCAAGCCTGCGGTCAGCGCGTTTTTGATAATATTGAAAAATATAAAGACCGCTTGATATTGCGTCCTCAAGAAATCAGCAATATGCCCGGCGTTATTCGCCGCCTTGGTCTTATCGCTATTAACACCGCCTTGGAATTTGATATTTATGGTAATGTCAATTCAACCCATGTCAATGGCACTCATATGATGAATGGTATTGGCGGCTCTGGTGATTTTGCTCGCAATGCCTCTCTTTCTATCTTTGTCACTAAATCCTTGGCAAAGGGGGGAAAAATATCATCGGTTGTACCAATGGTAACCCACATAGACCATACTGAACATGATGTTGATATTCTTGTTACCGATCAAGGGCTTGCCGACTTACGTGGCCTTGCACCGCGCGAGCGCGCCGCCACCATCATCAAAAACTGTATTGCCCCAAGCTATCGCGATAAAATGCAGGATTATTTTGACCGTGCGGTAAAACGCGGCGGCCACACACCGCATATGCTTGAAGAAGCCTTTTCATGGCACACAAAAATGCAACAAGAAGGCAGCATGCTTTAAATTTATAAAAATTTTTAGATCATTTTTGCATTCGAAGCTGGCTATTCAAGTACTATAGCCAGCACCTTAAATTGAAATGCCCAACTTTTAATTTTTCTCAACCGCAGGGGGTTAAAAATCCTTTGCGGTTTTGTCTTTTATACAAAGATTGGCGTTATTTGTTCCCGATAATAGCTTATGGATAGTTTATATTTTTCCGATACCCTCATAATAACCATGATGGTTTACACCTAAGCAATCATTTGCATCCTTTCAAAGTTACTAAGGTTTGGAATATTTGTTCTAATCGCGTCAATATTAGGTATGTGATTCTATGCCAATTGCTTTCCCGCTCAAGGTTTAGTATTTTCTAACAAAAATATGTTGCAATAATAACACATAAAGCAATGCATCACTTATACTAAAGCACTGATCCAATGGTTTCATATTATTGTAACACTCATAACACGGCACTGTAATATTGTTTTTCTAATCCTTGCCAAGAAATAAATTTGGCAGTGGAGAAATAAATGTCAATTCTTAAAACCTTACCGCTAGTGCCGCTCGCATTACTCGCTGGATATAGCGCAGCAAATGCAGCAGATGCTGTTGTCGTTCCCGTTGAACCTGAACCGGTTGAATATGTTCGCGTTTGCGACGCATATGGTGCTGGTTACTACTATATTCCAGGCACTGAAACCTGCATGCGTATTTCAGGCTATGTTCGCGCCGAAATAAAAGGCGGCGACGACGTATATGCGACCTCGCGTGATGGCATTGAACGCGATACTTACGCATGGCGTTCGCGTGCGACACTACGCTTCCATACAGCAGCTGAAACTGAACTTGGAACACTACGCACTTATATTGACCTACGTTCAGAGTGGCAAGGTGGCGCTAACTGGGGTGCAGCCGGCGATAAGACATCATTGCGTTTTGCATATATTGAACTTGGCGGTCTTCGCGTTGGTATGGACGAGTCAATCTTTGCACATTGGACTGGCTACCTAGGTAAAGTCATGAACGATGACGTGTTATCACCTAAAGGTTCTACACGCACAAATATGATTAGCTATACTTATAATTCTGGTAACGGCTTTTCTGCAATTATTGGTGTTGAGCAAGGTTCTGGAAGTGATATTAATGGTACCCGTTATAATCGCTATTATGACAGTGTTGCTAATCAATACATCGCTGAACGGAGCTATAAACTTGTGGGTCAGCAAATTGATGATTATGCACCGCATGTTTTGGGTGGCTTGAAGTTTAAACAAGGTTGGGGTGCGGTCTCTGCCGTTGCTGCCTATGATGCCCGCAATGAGGAATGGGCTGGTAAGCTTCGCCTTGATCTTAATGTAACAGATCAGTTCTCAGTTTGGGTTATGGGTGGCTATAAATCCATGGACGACTACTACAAAGTTGATACATCTGTTAAAGCGTTCAAAAAAGACTATATCAGTGTAGTACGCATTTATAACTCAAACATCGGTGACTGGGGCGGCGATTGGGTTGTTTGGGGTGGTGGAAGCTACAAATTTACCAAAAATACAAGCTTCAATTTCCAAGCTGGCTATGATGATGAGCGTACTTTTTCAGCCGCTGCTAATATTTCACACCAAATCGTCCCTGGCTTAACAATTACCCCTGAAATTGCTTACACAAAATGGGATAGCAATTACGGTTATAAGGCAATTTACAGCGATGCTGGTGCATTGTTAAGCTCTGGCGTTCGCAATAGCATGAAAGGCGAAAATGCATTCCAAGGCATGCTTCGTTTACAACGCTCATTCTAATCTTAAATATTAGAAATTCTATTTAAAAAGCCGGCTTGGATAATTCCAAGCCGGCTTTTTTTCGACCGCTAAAACCGATTTTTGCCAACTTCTACAGCATAAGTCTTTCCTTTAAGAAATCATGCTCCAATTCTCATAAACAGGATAACCAACAGATCGCAACAGTTCTGCTGTTTCAGCCAATGGCAAGCCAACTACTGCGCTATAAGAACCAACAATGCGTAATACAAAACTACCGGCTAGACCTTGAATAGCATAGCCGCCAGCTTTACCGCGCCAATCACCCGATAAAACATATGCATCAATCACAGATTTTGGTAAACGATTAAAACGCACGCGGGTTTCGACAACCCGGTGATGCAGATGACCCTTGGCACATAATACACAAACTGCGGTAAAAACCTTATGGCTACGCCCTGATAATAGGCGCAAGCATTCGCGAGCTTCATCCTCGCTATCAGGCTTAGGCAAGATGGTTCGCCCAACTGCTACAACCGTATCGGCGCTAATAATTGGCGCTTTTTCATATTGTGGTATTAACCGTATGACTTGCGCCGCCTTTTGAGCTTTTTCTAATGCAAGGCGTCTTGCCAAATAAAATGGGTGTTCACCACGCTTTGGTGTTTCATCAATATCAGCTGCATGTAAATGATCTGGTTCAATACCTATTTGTTTCAATAATGCCATACGGCGTGGTGACGCTGACGCCAATATTAAAGGCATTTCATTTTTAATCACTTCATCATGCTGCATTTTTGTCCGCCATATAGTCAATAAACAATTTTCCTGCTGCTTTAATAGCAACCAGACTGCAAAATAGACCAACTATTTTAACATCAAGTAAAATCAAATTATAAAATGGAAAATAACTAGCGGCTATATGAAAAAGCCAAATGCTTGCTTGAAAAAAGCAACACCAAAACAAAGCCTGATTTTTATAAAAGACATAAAAATAAGAGATCTATAAATAGACCTCTATTATTCATCTTTATACCATATTAATCTAGAGTTTTTATCTTGAACCATAGTATGAATTAAAAGCTGCTATGGTAAATAAAAATAGACTATTTATAACGATAGGTAATACGACCCTTAGACAGATCATAAGGGGTCATTTCGACCATGACCTTATCGCCTGCAAGCACGCGGATACGGTTCTTACGCATTCTTCCGGCTGTATGGGCAATAATTTCGTGCTCATTATCAAGTTTTACCCGAAACATTGCATTTGGTAGAAGCTCAGTAACAATACCTGAGAACTCCAAAACTTCTTCTTTAGCCATTGAAACCCTATTCTATTGAATAAAAAAATAATAAACCCATTTACGGGCCGGCCCTCGCCACCTTGGCGCGAAACCTATATGATAATTGTCACCTTGTGAATAATAAAGCATACTTGCCACATAATTTTTACATGAAAAGCACATTTATCTGCATCAAATTCAATGAAAACAGCCATAATCAGCAACACTTAGCGGCTCTATAACAGAAAAACATCAAGATTTCAAGACCAACTTATAAAAGCCCAAAGCAATATAGAATCACTTATCAATTTGAATACTTAAAAAGCAATTTTTTGAAAATTTAAAATTCCATATATCTAAATTAGGATTAACAAAATGAAACGCTTTTTATAAATATATCTATATTTATAAAAATTTACTTTTTGTAAACTTTTTCTGGAACCTTTTGCCGGCTAAGTCGTTTTTGTTGTATGGACGCTGACAAATGGTAATTGAGCCAAGCAGCTAAGAGAATTAATCGAACAACCCAGAAGAATTTAACAACAGGAAGCCAAAAGCGCTTCCCGTTAACAGTCTAACCTTGTCAAAATTTGAAGCAAATAAGCGCGAAACGAGTTTTCGCGAATAGAGAAACTTTGCTAAAAATAACGGGTTTTGCGGTTCTTCCATAAAAATTAAAGGACTAAGATCATGAACCGTTTTGCAAAATCAATCATCGCTGCTTCAACTCTAGCAATTGCTGTAATTGGCAGCGCACTTACTGCACAAGCAACCACAATTTCAGCCCCTGCCTTATCATTGCATAATGCACCTGCAACAAGTGCGGCCGTAACCAGCAATATTGCTAAGGGTACTCAAGTTAATGTTGGTGTTTGCAATTCAGCTTGGTGCTATGTAACTGCAGGAAACCAAAAAGGTTGGGTTGAAACCAATAAGCTTTCAACACAATTGGCTGCTGCAAATAGCCGTGCTCGTTCAATGGCAGTTAGCGGTGGTGCAGGCGGCTCTGCAGCAACTGGTGGCCGTACAGCATCTGCTGGCTTAAATATTTCAATTACCATTGTTCCTGAAAAGTCAGAAGCAAAGGCTGCAAACCAAAGCCGCATTAATGTTGCTAAAATTGCACTACAAAACTTGCGTTAAGAATTTCACAAATCCCCGTTAGCTAAAATCAAGCTAACCAATTGGCCTATCTGATTTCATGATCGATCAGATAGGTCTTTTTATTTTGTCTTTTGTTATTTGATGCCGAATAAAATTCTAAGAAAAAAATCGAACAAAAAAACAATCGATTAAAGGTTGCGACCAATAGCTAAATATTTTTCACGCCGTTCATCACGTAAAGTAATACCATCCTTATCGGCCATGCTTTTAAGCGCAGCAGCAATAATATTTCCAGTTGCATCCATCACTGCTTCACGATCACGATGAGCACCGCCCAAAGGCTCTGGAATAATACCATCAATAATCTTTAACTCATAAAGATCTTGCGCTGTAATGCGCATATTGGTCGCTGCATCTTTTGCGCGGGTGGCATCGCGCCAAAGAATAGAAGCCGCACCTTCTGGTGAGATAACTGAATAAATCGAATGCTCGAGCATGTAAACGCGATTAGCAGCGGCTATAGCAATAGCACCGCCAGAACCGCCCTCGCCGATAACGATAGCAACAACAGGAACTTTAAGATTTAGCATTTCAGCCGTTGACCGAGCAATGGCTTCCGCTTGACCGCGCTCTTCAGCACTAACACCAGGATAAGCTCCGGCTGTATCAATGATTGACACCACAGGAAGATTGAAGCGTTCAGCCATTTCCATGATGCGAACGGCTTTGCGATAGCCTTCAGGACGGGCGGAGCCAAAATTATGTTTCAAGCGTGTTTGCGTATCATGACCTTTTTCAAGACCAAGATAGGCAATAGCTTCCCCTTGAAAGCGAGCAAAGCCAGCTTGCAAAGCCTCATCTTCACCAAATTTACGATCTCCAGCTAATGGAGTGATATCGCTAAATAGGTGGTTGGCATAATCTAAAAAATGCGGACGATCCGGATGACGCGCAATTTGCGTCTTTTGCCATGGGGTCAATTTTTTATAAAGATCACGCAATGCCTGCGCAGAGCGCTTTTCAAGACGGTCAATCTCATCACTCATATTGACACTGTCTTTTTCTTGGCTAAGCTTTTTAAGCTCAAAAATTTGGGCATCGAGATCTGCAACAGGTTTTTCAAAATCAAGGTAATTATACATCAACTATTTAATCCACACGAGTAATTTTGGAGCTATCTTCTATGCACTTTTCATGAAGCAAGCGTTAAAGACCAAAGTATTTGGGACAATTTTACTTTCTTTAACAATGATTGCGCTTAAAAGAAAACAAAAAAACGCCCTTTCCATGGCAAATTTTATTTTTTTACCCTTTATTAGCATTTTCAGCAAGGGGATGAAAGCTATTGACCAGCTTTTGCAGCCTTTCTTCTAACACATGGGTATAAATCTGCGTAGTCGAAATATCGGCATGACCTAATAATTGTTGTACGGCGCGTAAATCTGCACCATTTTGCAATAGATGGCTTGCAAAAGCATGGCGCAATACATGAGGCGATAATTTTTCAGCGTCAATTTGCGCGCGGCTAGCAAGTGCTTTTAACTCACGCGCCACCACTTGCCGCGCAATGTAGCCACTATCTGACTGCGCAGGAAATAGAAAAGGGCTTTTATCTGAGGCTTTATTTTTCCTTATTAAAAGCCACGTTTCGACCGCTTGGCGAGCTTTATTGGAAAGCGGCACAAGTCGTTCTTTTGCACCTTTACCTTTGACAAGAATAAATTGCGGATTTCCCTCTACTGCCCTCAAGGTAAGGCTTATGAGTTCTGATATGCGAAGTCCACTTGCATAAAGCATCTCGATTAAAACATATAACCGATAGTTACGATAACGCGCCACATCGCTCAGATCACTCAAATTTGCTTCACTCTCTGCAAAATCAAGTAACAATCCAACTTCTGCTTCACTCATGATCTTCGGCAAAGTTTTAGCTTTGCTTGGGGCATCAATTTGGGCGGTAGGATCGTCTTGCCGGACATTTTCAGCATAAAGAAATTGATAAAATTGCCGCAAAGTCGAGAGGCGACGCGCTTGCGAGCTTTGGCTAAAACCTTCCACCGCCATGCTTTGCAAGATTTTTTCAATATCGCTTTCCATAGCATTGGATAATTGTTTATTAGTTTTAGCAAGCAATTCATCAGCCCATTCAAGATCACGATTATAGGCTTCAAGCGTATTGTCGGCAGCGCCGCGCTCCGCACTCATCATTTCTAAAAAGCGATCAATCAACCGCGAAGATTGCTTAGTTGCCATAATGCTACCCAATTCTTATTGTGAAGGCTCATTAAGGCGATCTGCATCTAATGCTTGCTCATCTTGTACTGGCTCTACCGGTTGTATAGGCCATGCCCGCAAATTTAGCTTGTCATTTGGTATTGTAATCGTCAGCTCTGCAGTTTTAGGCTTTACCATATAGGCCAGTGCATAAATTGCACCGCAAAACAATGCGGCAATTGTCAAAAGAATCAAAAAAATGCGGCGTATGGTTGGCATGCTAACCTTTATTAGAACTAGAATGAATATTTGCATCTTTCCTACGGGAAAGGTTCTAAAACGCATTATTGATTTAAATTGTTGTTTATTTGCTAACGGCAGCAATTTTATTGAATAAATATCATCAATGTCACTCATTTTAACAAATATCATTAAACTCAACGAAAATCAGAAGCTTCACAGAGCAGGCGAATTGTTTTAAGGTTAGAATAATTTTGATTTGACTGTTGGAGATAAGAGATGAGCACCACCGTTAGAGTTAATTTGGATGAACGTAGCTACGATATTTTGATCGGCTCTAATCTTCTTAATTCTTGCGGTGCACTGATTGCATCTCGCTTTAAAGGCGTTAGAACAGCCATTGTAACCGATAGTAATGTGGCTCAATTCCATCTAAAAACGGTAGAAGAAAGCTTAAAGCAGGCTGGCATTGACAATACATCAATCATTGTTGATGCGGGAGAAAAATCAAAATCCTTTCCTGTCTTGGAAAGAGTCGTAAGTGATATTCTCGATGCAAGATTAGAGCGTGGTGATATGGTTTTAGCGCTTGGCGGCGGCGTTGTTGGTGATTTAACTGGTTTTGCCGCCGGCATTGTTCGCCGTGGTATGGGCTTTATCCAATTGCCAACTTCGCTTTTGGCGCAGGTTGATTCTTCAGTCGGTGGTAAAACTGGCATTAACACAGCACATGGAAAAAACTTGGTTGGCGTCTTTTATCAACCAGAACTCGTGCTTGCCGACACCGAGGCGCTTGACACATTAAGTAAGCGCGAGTTTCGTGCCGGCTATGCGGAAGTTGCTAAATATGGGCTTATTAACCAACCAGATTTTTTTGAATGGCTTGAAAAAAATTGGCAGGGCGTATTTGCAGGCGGCGGCGAAAGGGTTAGTGCAATTGCCCGTTCATGCCAATCAAAGGCCGATGTTGTTGCCCGTGACGAACGCGAGTCGGGCGAGCGTGCTTTGCTTAATTTGGGCCATACATTTGGCCATGCTTTGGAAACTGCTACCCATTATGATAGTCGCCGCCTTGTTCACGGTGAAGGTGTGGCGATTGGCATGGTGCTTGCTCATGAATTTTCAGCAAAATTAAATCTTTGTGCGCCCGAAGTGGCTTTACGCGTGCGTGCGCACTTAAAAGAGGTTGGTCTGCCAACAGATCTTGGTGATGTGCCAGGCGGCTTGCCAAATGCTGAAACCTTAATGGGCTTTATCGCACAAGATAAAAAAGTTGAACGTGGCGCCTTAACATTTATCCTCACACGAGGGCTTGGCCAGTCTTTTGTGGCAAAAAATATCGCAACTTCTGATGTTTTAGCCTTTTTACAAGAAAAACTTGCCAAAATTTAACAATCGCTAGTTGATCCTTTAATCGTTATTGGTTAAGAGAAAGGCATCAATGTCCACGTAGCTCAGTAGGATAGAGCACAGGATTCCTAAAAATTGGGCGTTGCAGCTGGGAAACCCTGCAACGGATCTGCTCAAATTCGGGGAAAGCTTTATTGTTGCGATTTATCCAACAATATGCCAATCCCGAGCCAAGCTTTCAATATTTTAGCGCAAGCTATCAATTATTGAAAGAAGGTGTAGAGACTGGACGGGCAGCACCTAAAGGTTAAATGTAATGTTTACCAATGGTGAAGGGACAGTCCAGACCACAAACATAGATGATCCATCTATGGCGATGAAAATCGTAGTGGTATGAATCCTGGGGTCGGGGGTTCGAATCCCTTCGTGGACACCATAACCTCTTTTTATTATGCAACTTATTGTTTTTACTTATTTTTTAAGTTTATGGCAAAAAAGAAAATAAAAGGTTAGGGCATAATTTAAATTTTCCTTATAGGCATTTGATGGACGCATTTTTTTATGGCCTTGCAAATGGGCTTAGCTTTTTAGTGGTGATTGGTGCGCAAAATGCCTTTATTTTGAAGCAAGGGCTAAAGCGCGAGCATGTTTTTATTTTGTGCTTAACCTGCGCCTTATCCGATGCTTTATTGATTGCCTTTGGTGTAACTGGCTTTCATATAGTTTTGCAAAGCCAACCTTGGATTGAACCTTTAATGCGGTGGGGTGGTGGTTTGTTTTTGCTGTGGTATGGCGGCAAAAGTGCGCTTGCCGCTTACCGAGCGAATGGAAATATGGAACTTGGCAGCACACAAAAAATATCCCTTACAAGTGCTGTTTTAACCTGCCTTGCTTTAACATGGCTTAATCCGCATGTTTATCTTGATACTGTGGTTTTGCTTGGCACGGTCTCTACTCAATTTACCCCTCATCAATATTTATTTGGGCTTGGTGCGGTGATGGGTTCATTTTTATTCTTTTTTTGTCTTGGGTTTGGCGCTCGTTTTTTAAGGCCAATTTTTAACAATTCTCGTTCATGGCAAATACTTGATAGCATTATTGCGCTTATCATGTGGGCTATCGCGATAAAGCTTTTATTTTTTTAAATTAAATGCTTGCCTATCGTTAAAAACATCATTTTTAAATTGATGAGATAGCGGAAAAATATGAGTTGGTTTAAAAAACTTTTTGCAAATAAAAATATTCAATCAGGTAAAAAAACGTGGCAAGTCGAGTACATACCCCATTGGGACAAACACCTGAAACAATACAGACATATTGGCAACATCGTTGGCATGAAATAATGGATCGCACCAATCCGGAGCCAAAAGATGAAGCCATGCCAATTCCTGATAATGTAAGTTCTGATAATCGTCTTAATTTTTTTACGGAATTTGCATTCACCGATCAATTGCCCCATGCTGCCATTGAAGAAATGATGTTGCTTTTGCCGCGTGGCGACGCAATATTTAAACGCTTTTTATCGTGGTGGAATGAACCTCTACATAAAATAAGCGAGCAGGAAGCCTCAAACTTTTTGCGCACACAGCTAAGTCTTGGCCAGAAGCTCGGCTTTGATGTAAGTTCTCCCGATCAACCGATTGAGATTATACGAGGGAGTGATGTCGAAATTTCCGAAGCATTTAAAAATTCCTATGATCCTTTTGATAACATAACCGATGAAACTTATCATCGAATATTACAATCTAGCGGTGAATTTGGCAGGCTAGCCCATAGTTTTTTAAGTGAACCTCTTCATATGGCTGCAGGTTGTCATTACTCCATTGGTCATTGGATATGCCAACCATTACAAGCAAACGAAAGTGATATTGATATAACCGAAGCCCCCTATCGCCTCGCACGCGGTGGTTGGATGTGCGGACAAAGCCAAGATGGTATTTTTCTATATGATACACGCCTAGGACAACAAAGCAATAATGGCTAATTTAGAGCACATTCAAAGGCTCGTATGACTTTGACTGTGCTTTAAATTATACAGACTAAATAATCTATTTACTGCAAAAATTCCTCAACCAAATGCACCCAAAAGCTTGCACCAACTTCAATTATTTCATCATTGAAGTTATAGTGATCATTGTGTAAATTAGCGGAATTCCCATTGCCAATAAAGAGATAACAGCCGGGACATTGCTCCAACATATAAGCAAAATCTTCACTAAATGAAAATGGCTCATTTTGTTGGAAAAGCTTCTCTGGACCAAAATTTTTAACGGCAACCTTTTGCGCAAGTTGCGTTAATTTTTCATCATTATAAACCGAAGGCGTAACTGCGCGATATTCAACATCAATAGTTGCACCGTAAGCTGCCCCATAACCTTGCACCAGTTCTTTTATCCGCGTTTCAAGCAAGGCGCGAATATTGGCGTCGTAACTACGAACCGTTAACCGCAATTCTGCAGTTTCTGGAATAATGTTAAAAGCATCACCTGCAATAAAGCTACCAACTGTAATAACTGCGGCATCATTGGGGGCAATATTACGAGAAATAATCGATTGGAGGCCAGAAACAATGGCGCTACCAATTAAAATTGGGTCAATGGCTTTTTGCGGTTGCGCACCATGCCCACTACGACCATGTATGGTAATTCGCACGCGATCTGAGCCAGCTGTTGCTATTGCGGGAATAAAGCAAAATTGCCCCAACGCTATACCAGGAACATTGTGATAGCCAAAAACAGCATCACAAGGAAATTTGGTAAATAGCCCCTCCTCAATCATTTTTTTAGCGCCGCCCAAACCTTCTTCGGCAGGTTGAAATATCAACCGAACAGTGCCCGAAAAATCTTTTCGTTCCGAAATACAGCGTGCGGCTGTAAGAAGTGTCGTCGTGTGCCCATCATGACCGCAAGCATGCATAACACCGTCATTCTTACTAGCATAAGCAAGGTCAGTATTTTCAACAATGGGTAAAGCATCCATATCAGCTCTAATTGCCAATATTTTTTTACCTGTCCCTTGCTGCAGCGTTGCAACGATTCCTGTGCCCGCTATACCTTCGACAACATCATAGCCCCAAGATTTTAGCTTTTCAGCAACGGTTTTTGAGGTTTGAGTTTCATAAAACCCTAATTCGGGGAGCTGATGTAGATGATGACGCAATTTTATCATTTCAGGCAAAAAATTGCTGATATGTTGGCGAATAGTATTTACAGGCGACGCCAATTTATTCTCCACTTATCTCATAATTTCAGCTACAGCCTATCAAATTGATGGCAATAAAATAACCAAAATTATCTCACTGTTAATGTAATTAATTTTATAGGTAAACTTATATTTATGATAAAAAATCTAACTAAAGATCTCATTGCATTTTATGAAAAGTCATTAGGGGGAACTTTATTGCCCCCTAATATTTATACCTTAAGCCTTAGAAGGTTTTGAGAAATTGGCGGCACAAAGTGCTATGATGCTCACCAATGCTGCAAACATAATATAATAAGCAATGGCGCGGTTATCACCGGTAAAGCCGATAAGTGCGGTAGAAATGACTGGCGAAAATCCACCAAAAATAGTAACCGCAATATTATAGGATAAAGAAATTCCTGATGATCTAAACGCTGTTGGGTATAATTCTGAAAGTGCAGCAGACGCTGGCGCTGTATAAAACACCATTAAAACTGCATAGAAAAATTGCTGCGCTATCAATACCCACACAGTTGGATAGGCTGATAATATCCAAAATGCTGGATAAGCACTTACAAAAATAGCAGCAGCCGCACCAATCATAATAGGTTTACGACCAATACGATCAGACCATGCACCGACGAATGGACAAAATAGCAATACAATACCAACAACAATCATACCAAGATAAGGCGAAGATAGCTCCATCTTTAAATTAGTAATCGCATAAGTTGGCATAAATGAGCTAGCTGTTTTACTTGTGACGGTCCAAATAATCACAATACCAATACCAATTAGTAGCGCTTTACCGTTGTTTTTTGCAAGCACTGCAAATGGGACATGTTCTTTTGGCCCTTTTGCATTCTGAGCTAAGAATTCTGGAGACTCATCAATCTGCTTTCTAATATAGAAGCCGACAGGCGCAACAAGCATACCAAATGCAAAAGCAACACGCCACCCCCAACTAGCTACCTGATCAGCATCTAAAAGAGATGTAATACTCCAACCAACAAGGCCAGCCACTAAAAAGGCGCCCGTTTGGCTAACTTGTTGCCAAGCAGCATATTGACCTCTTTTATGCTTTGGGGCAGTTTCAACGAGAATAGATAAGGCACTACCTATTTCCCCCCCCGCAGAAATCCCCTGAATAAGACGTGCAATCACAATAATGATCGGTGCAAAAATACCAATTTGTGCATAGGTTGGACAAAATGCGATAATTGCCATGCCTAGTGCCATTAGCAACATTGTTAATGAAAGGGCTGACTTACGTCCAACGCGATCAGAATAAGCACCTAATACAATAGCCCCTAAAGGACGTGTTACAAAACCAACTGCAAATGTAATAAAGGTTAAAAGCAGTGATACGACTTCATTTTCTGCTGGAAAAAACTGCTTTGAAATTACAAATGCGAATAAAGCATAAGCACCAAAATCATACCACTCCAATGCACCGCCCAAGACGGCAGCTGTAATGACTTTTCGTGATACAGCTTTATTTTCAGGTGCCTGCGAAACGTCTCCCATAACTTTACCTCCAATGATTGTTACGACAGAACTATCAAAAATCTTCAATTTTAAAGACTGTTAATTGATGATAAGAGTCATAACAAAAAAGTATGGGTAGATTTTCAAAGAATAATGTGAAATTGCATATTCTAAAATATTTTGTTGGTTCTTATATGATTGATGTGAAAAAAATTCGTTATTTTTCGGCGGTTGCCCAATATGGCAGCATTTCTGAAGCTGCGCGCCATCTTTTTATTGTGCAGCCAGCATTAAGCCGACAAATTGCCGAATTAGAATATTCTCTCGGCGTTAGCCTTTTTTTACGCCGGCAAAAAGGCATAGAATTAACTGCAGCAGGCGAGCAATTACTCAAAGACTGCACTTTTGTTCTACAAGCCCTTGACCAAGCAACAACCAATGTTAAGCGCATCGGCAATCAGCAAGAAACCCTCCATATTGGCAGTGCACCCAGCTATACATGGAACCCATTTTTTATTGAGCTCATAAAAGAATTTCAGGAAGAACACCCGGGAATTAAGCTTATTTTAGAACCGACCCTTGCTATTGGCCAAACAGAACGGTTACAACTTGGAACTCTTGATGCTGGATTTATGGCCTGGCGGCAAAAGGCCGATACTACCAAAGCAGCAATACCAGCTATGCGCTGTCACCTACTCATTGCTTGCAGCAAAGACAGTCCTTTGAACCAAATGTCAAGAACCAGTTTAAAGCAGCTAGAAAATGAACCTTGCTTATTTTTTCCACGCGAGATGTCGCCAGAATTTTATGATTTTACTTTGACCGAATGTCGCAAAGCCAAGTTTAAACCCAATATAGTTGAAGCAGCTACTGATTTTAATTCGTGCCTTGGTCTTGCTTCAAGTGGACTTGGCTATACAATTATATCAAGTGCATCACGCTATAATTGTCCTTCAAACATCAATTTGATAAAGCATAAAATGTTTAAAGGTAGTTATGATTTAGAATTTGTATACCGCATCCCTGTGGTAAAAGAGGCCTTACAACAACTCATTGATTTTTCAAGAAAAAAGTTGCAGCCCATATACCAAATAAAACTATAAAAATAGCAAATAATAACTCATTAAGAACGATTACCCTAAAGCTTTAATCTGCATTTACTTACGATGCAATAAGGTTGGCAATCCCCAAATAATCAGTGCAACAATAATCATTAATATTAAAGCTGTTGCCATGCGGATAAAATCAAAATTAACCGCATCGCTTGGGAAAAAGAAACTAGCCACAGTCCCAGCAAAATCTAATATTATTTGAGCAAGTTCACGTAACATGGCCACCTCCATCATATTTAAATTATAATACGCCTTTTAAATCATTCTAACAAGATGTTAAATTAGCATCGAATATCAAAGAAAAGTCTGCAAAGTTGATTGAATCGCAACAATTTTACCAAGCCTCATCTTATTCAATTAGCTTATTTGTAAAAGAATAGCTTACCTCTTTCGATTTTTAAAACCATTTTGTAATTATTATAATTAAGTTGGGGCAATCTGTCTTATTTACACAATTAGCCTCTAGAAATGTTTTAAAAGATATGCCATCCTCATCGTTAAGCAGGAAAAAGCATTTTTCCATCTTGCTGCGGGAGAGAATTTTTCAATAAATCGCCGAAGGGGAAAACCGCCCGTAATCTCTCAGGCAAAAGGACCGCAGCTAAGATAAAGCAACTCTGGAAAGTCGGGGGAAGCCCCGCGCCGAAGGTGTAAGTGGATTCTTCCACGAGTCTCTCAGGCTTTCGACAGAAGGGCACAATAGTAATCTGCCTATCATGAAGATAGCGCGGATATTGTGTTTTGGTATGCGGGCAAGAAGATAAAAACTCTTTCCCAAATGCTAGCCTTTTATGGGAGAGATTATGGGTGACATCGATAGCAATCTAAAAGAATTACCCCTCAAAGCCATGCATGAAGCAGCAGGTGCAAAATTTGGTGGCTTTGCCGGTTGGCATATGCCAATTACCTATCCGCTTGGGGTGATGAAAGAACATTTGCATACGCGATCAGCAGTTGGTCTTTTTGATATTTCACATATGAAGCTTATTTTGGTTGAGGGGACGGACGCAGCCCGTTTTTTAAATCATGCAGTACCACTTGATGCAGATGCGCTTAAGCTTGGCCAGTCGCGCTATAATTATCTTTTAAATGATAAGGCTGGCATTCTTGATGATCTTATCATCACACGCCTTGGTGACACGCGCTTTATAGTGGTTGCCAATGCTGGTAACGCCGATGCAGATATTGCAGAATTGCAAAAACGTCAAAGTGGTTTTAATTGCACAATTACTCCGCTTGACCGCGTATTCCTAGCATTGCAGGGACCGCAAGCAGCTAATGTTATGAATGATTTGGGCTTGCCTGGTACAGATCTTACTTTCATGCATGGTTTGTTAACCGATAATAATTGGTTCATTACCCGCTCTGGTTATACGGGTGAAGATGGTTTTGAACTTGCTATACCGCTTGACGACGCAAAAGCTATTGCTGAAAAACTGATTAATGATCCACGCGTTGAGTGGATTGGCCTTGCTGCACGCGATAGTTTACGACTTGAAGCAGGTCTTTGCTTGCATGGACAAGATATTACCCCCGAGCTAAATCCAATTGAAGCCGCTATCACTTGGGCGGTTACCAAAGCTGTGCGCGAAAAGGCTGATTTCATCGGTGCTAAGGCATTTCTTGAGCTTCTTGCCCAAGGTCCTGCCAAAAAACGCGTTGGCCTTGCACCACAAAGCCGCCAACCAGTACGCGCCGGCGCCGAACTTTTTGAGCAAGATGGGACAAAAATTGGCATTGTGACTTCTGGTGGCTTTGGCCCATCTTTTGATGCCCCCGTTGCAATGGGTTATGTACCAACGCAGTTTGCCACTATTGGCACAGAAATTTATACCGATGTTCGGGGTAAAAAAATCCCTGTCCTCGTTCATGCCCTTCCCTTTGTTCCGCAAAATTACTTTAAAGGATAAATCAATGTCTACACTTTATTATACCGAAGATCACGAATGGATGAGCGTAGAAGGCGATATCGCTACTGTGGGCATTACCATCCATGCACAAGAGCAATTGGGTGATCTTGTTTTTGTTGAATTGCCAGATGTTGGTAAAACTGTTGCCAAGGGCGATGCTATTGTGGTGGTTGAATCAGTTAAAGCTGCATCAGACGTTTATGCGCCTGTTGATGGAGAAGTGATTGAAATCAACGAAGCTCTTTCCAGTGATCCATCGCTTGTCAATCAAAGTGCTGAAGATGCAGGCTGGTTATGGCGCATGAAACTGAGTGATAAAAGCCAACTTGATAGCCTGCTTGATAAAGCTGCCTATGACGCATTGGTCGGCTAGAGGTGATGTATGAGTGAACATTTATTTAAAGATCGCCATATAGGGCCAGACGCCAATGATGTCAGCACCATGCTTGATGTGCTTGGTCTTGATAATTTAGACCAACTGGTAGAGGAGGCAGTGCCGGCCTCTATCCGTCTAAAAGGTTTGCTGGATTTGCCCAAGGCAGCAAGCGAAGCGGAAGCATTAAATGAATTGCAAGGCATTATGGAACAAAATGCCTTGCATAAAAGCTTTATTGGTCAAGGTTATCACGGCACATTTGTGCCACCTGTTATCTTGCGAAATTTATTTGAAAATCCGGCATGGTATACTGCCTACACGCCATATCAAGCTGAAATTAGTCAAGGCCGCCTTGAACTTTTGTTCAACTTTCAAACCTTGGTAGCAGAATTAACTGGCTTACCGATTGCTGCCGCATCATTGCTTGATGAAGCAACCGCACTAGCCGAAGCAAACGCTCTTGCTATCCGTTCCTTTAAAGATAATCGCGAAAAAATTGTAGTTTGTGGTGATTTACATCCGCAAACCCTTGATGTTGCCAAGACCCGCGCTATCACTCAAGGCTATAGCGTTGAAGAAAACGGCACAATTGATGAAAAAACCGCGGCAATTATTGTGCCTTGGCCTGATACTTATGGCGTTTTCAACGATTATTCCGTTGTTATTCGCCAAGCAAAGGCAGCAGGCGCACGTGTTATCACCGTTGCTGACCCACTTGCCCTTACGCTACTTGCTTCCCCTGCAAGTTGGGGCGCGGATATTGCCGTTGGCTCCATGCAGCGTTTTGGCGTTCCTATGGGCTTTGGCGGCCCACATGCTGGTTATCTTGCTGTAGCGAGTGACTTAACCCGTATTATCCCTGGGCGTATTGTTGGTCAATCAATTGATACCAAGGGGCGTGTTGGCTTCCGTCTTGCTTTGCAAACACGCGAGCAGCATATTCGCCGTGACAAAGCCACATCTAATATTTGTACGGCGCAAGCATTGCTTGCTAATATGGCAGCATCTTATGCGATTTGGCATGGCCCTAAGGGTTTACAAGCCATTGCTAAGCGTATTCATGAGCTTGCAGCCCGCTTTAAAGCTGCGCTTAACGGCGTTAATATTGAAACTTTAGGCGAATATTTCTTTGATTGCGTCACCGTAAAAGTCAAAGGTGAAGCGGAAGAAATCGCCTTTGCCGCTCGCGAAAAAGGCTATTTACTGCGCATTATTGATGGCGATCATTTGTCGATTAATTTTGATGAAGTGTCAACCGAGGATGATCTTTACGCCCTTTGCCAATTATTTGGTGCCAAGGTTGGTGAAGCCATTGAAAGTCAATTGCCGGAAGCAAAGCGTTTTGGTCCTTTCATGACGCAACCAGCCTTTCATGGTGTAAAATCTGAAACAGACATGATGCGTTATTTACGCCGCTTGGCCGATAAGGATCTTGCCCTTGACCGCGCAATGATTCCACTTGGCTCTTGTACCATGAAGCTTAATGCGGCAGCAGAAATGTTACCAGTAAGTTGGCCAAAAGTTGCCAATATTCATCCTTTCGCACCGCAAAGTGATACGGTTGGCTATCGCCAAATGATTAAGCAGCTTGAAGATTATTTAAGCGCAATTACCGGCTTTCCCGGCGTATCCGTTCAGCCAAATTCTGGTGCGCAAGGCGAATATGCTGGTCTTTTAGCCATTCGCCGTTATCATGAATCACGCGGCGATCATAATCGCAATATCTGCCTCATTCCAGCATCGGCCCATGGTACCAACCCAGCCTCTGCCCATATGGCAGGCATGGATGTGGTTGTGGTCAAGTGCCTCAATGATGGTGACGTCGATATTGATGATCTGCGCTTCAAGGCAGAACAATATAGCGAAAAGCTTGGTGCCTTGATGATTACCTATCCATCAACCCATGGCGTTTATGAAGAAGGCATTGTCGAAATTTGCGACATTATTCATAAAAATGGTGGTCAGGTTTATTTTGATGGGGCTAATCTTAATGCATTGGTTGGGCTTGCTCGCCCAGCGGATGTTGGCGCCGATGTTTGCCATATGAATTTGCATAAAACCTTTGCAATTCCTCATGGCGGCGGTGGCCCAGGTGTTGGCCCCATTGGAGTCGCAAATCACTTGAAGCCATTTTTACCCGGTCATGAAGAGTTTGGCAGTGATTATGCGGTATCTAGTGCGCCTTTTGGCAGTGCGTCGATTTTGGTGATTACTTGGATGTATATTCGCATGATGGGGCCGGATGGTTTGCGTGATGCAACCAAGGTTGCCATTTTAAACGCCAATTACATCGCAACACGAGTAAGCAGCGCCTATCCTATCCTTTATAAGGGTAAAAAGGGTCGTGTTGCCCATGAATGTATTGTTGATACACGGGTATTAAAAGATCAATATGGCATCACCGTTGATGATGTTGCCAAGCGGTTAATTGATTATGGCTTCCATGCTCCAACCATGTCATTTCCCGTTGCTGGCACATTGATGATTGAACCAACCGAGTCTGAACCAAAGGGCGAAATTGATCGTCTTTGTGATGCATTGATTGCCATTGCTGGTGAAGCGAAAAAGGTTGGTGAAGGCGTTTGGCCAAAGGATGATAATCCACTCTTCAATGCGCCGCATGCCTTAGCTGAAACTTTGGACGATAATTGGGCGCATGCCTATAGCCGCAAAATTGCTGCTTTCCCTGATGAAAACCGCGATCCAACCCAAAAATATTGGCCTCCGGTTTCACGCATTGATAATGTGGCAGGTGACCGCAATCTCATTTGCTCTTGCCCACCGCTTAGCAATTATAGCTAAAATTTAAAAGGCTGGTGTAACAACCAGCCTTTTTATTGAAACCTGCGTTAGCTTTAATGGCTCATGGTTAAGCCACTGCTATCTGCTACTCGTAACCTTTGCCGGCAACAATAAACTGATAAAATCTTTGCCAATCAATATCATCAATATTTTTAATGACATTTTGTGGAAAAACCGCATTTTCTTCCGTCAATTGAGCCATATCTTCAATATAGCGCGCTATCGCATGCAAAAAGCTTTGCACATCAAAATTAACCCAATCATTTGCCTTATCAGCCCATGCATTGGTTTTTAACTTTTCGGCTAATTGCTCTTTAGCCAAAACAAACTCATCGCCTAATTCATATAATTTTTTACAAAAATCTTGGTGCGTTTTAATTTCCAAAGTTTAACACCTTATAAGCAGTTACAATCTAATAATTAAAAAATCACGTTTGTTGCAATTCAAGATTATGCGTCTTTGCCAATTTCACAATGCATTCTTCACAACCATGCTGTAATTCATCATCAACGAGAACACGCAACCCAATCCCCCGCAACTCATCAACAAAGCTTGCAATATCTTCATCACGATAATCGCCAATCACATGGTTAGCAATTAAACCATAAAGGCTTTCCATATGCTGTTTCATTGCAATGCGAAGATGCGGTTCATAATTAATTTCAAGCAAAATCGTTAGAAAAAAACGCATCCGCTCACGATTGAAGAAAAAACTGCTTAAAATTGCAATGATGTTCTTATTCCCATCATCAGAGTTTTGCTCTTGCCGTTGATGGGATGCATCGAGAAGCGCAAGAAAAAGATCCGATTTTTTGGGAAAGTAGTAAGTTAAGTGAGATTGGCGCAGACCAGCCTTTTTGACAATATAAGGTTGGGTTAATTGCCTTACGCCTTCGCTTTCAACAATATCCAAAGCAATATCAAGAATTTTTTGCTTTAGGTCGTTTTCTGGTGTTTTAAGCTTTGGCATTATGCTCTTTCTATCCGCATTCATAAGTTTTATTAAAATAAACGAGATTAAATCCTCGTCAACCATTTGCTAAAAACTAAAACAAACTAGCGCAATGAATTCCCCCTATTTTTATGATATTGCCTTAAAAGCAAGAGATAGATGGAAACAACAGGCTTGAAAAAACACCGACGGCTTAGTAAAAGCCGTTTCATGGAATAAATCTTCCATGTCCCCTTGCGAAAGGCGTACCCATTTGGTTTGGATCCGCTCCATAATGCTATTGACTGCATTTTTATCATGATGGCAAGCCAACCACATTGCTAACAGATCATCATTATCATCAAGCCTTGCGTCAAACATGATGAAATAGCCACCTGCGGTTAATTTGTTTGATAGTTTTTGCAAAAATGCTCTTTTCTCGGCCTGTGCTATAAAATGCAACACCAAAGAAAGGCTTATGGCATCAAAATTGCATTCCTCGCAATCATCAATCAAACCATGGATTAAAGTAACACGGTGGGCAAGGTTGGCAGCTTTTATCCGTTTTTGCGCCATATCAATCATACCCTTTGATGGATCTACCCCATAAAAATGAGCGTTTGGCAGCAATGGAGCTATCGCCAAGATTTCACTTCCTGTGCCGCAACCAACACTTAAAATACGCATCTGCTTTTCACTATTTTGCGCGGCATTGGCAATCTGCAAAAATTTTAGCCCCATAAGCGATAATGCAAGACTATAGCCGGGAATGAGCGTTTGAATACGGCGATCATAATCGAGTGCCGCACTATCTGGAAAAGCTGCCATTATAAAGCCCCCTTATTTTAATCACAATGAAAACAAAAACAAATAAAGCAAAAGTAAGCGCAAGGATGTTTGGCGCGATAGCGCAGAGTTGATAAAGCACTGCCCCGCCAAAAGGCCCAAGTGCCATGCCTAAACCTTGCGCTGCACTATTAAGCCCAGCTACTTTACCTTGCGCACCAAGATTTGTTATAAGGCCTAAAAAGGCAAGATTGCCGGGCAGTATCAAGCCAAGTGCAATACCCATAAATTGTAAGGCAATAATAAGTTGATAGGCTTGGTTAGCAATTGTTACCCCCACCATAGCAAAGCATAAAAGCAAAGCGCCGATAACAAGCAAATGAAATGCCCTACCCTTTAAAAACTTAACCCCCAATGTTTGGCTAAAGATCATTAGTAAAGAGGCACCAGTCATAGTTGCACCCGCAAGGCTAAGCGCATCACCACGCATCATCGCAAAGCTGTCTTCAAACCGCAAAGCCGTAATATGCTGCATAAAGCCAAAAATGGTGATGCAAAAAAATGTAATTAAAAATGCTGGATAGGCTTTTTGAAGATTAATAGCTGCCTTAGCAACACCGATATGATTGCCTCTGCCAAGGGATGACATTTTTAGCCAAAAATATATAATACCAAGACAAAGCAAAAAGCTTAAGAAAAGCAACCCCAATAAGGGCGCTTTACCCCCCAATATAAAGAGCAAAAAGGCACCAATAATCGCCCCAGAACCAAAGGCTGCCCCTAATAGGCCCATTGCTTGCGCCCGCATAGCAACCGAGGAATTATCAACCATCCAGGCTTGGGCAGCTGGTAAAATGCCGCCGGCCAACAAGGACTGCACAAGCCGTACACTTAAAAGTGCGGTAAAAAGCAGTGATATAGGCCACTTATTCATTAAGGCCGAAGCCATAATCATCATGATAATAATTGTACCACAAGCGGCCGCTAAAAAGCCGATAAGCAAAACTTTTTCGCGACCAAAACGATCACTGAAGAAGCCCCATATCGGAGCAGTGATGACGGCTAATAATGCTGCTATACCCAAAATTGCCCCTGTTTGTATAGGTAATAACCCCATATCGCGCCCTAGTGAAGGCAGCGCCAGCAAAAAGAATACTTGAATTGCCGCATTGCACATAAGTAAAAATAAAAGTGCAGCCGCCTTGCTAATAAATTTTTGTTCTTCCTCCATTAAAACTTCACTTTCATCCCAACAGAGAAACTGCGACCAATACCGGGAATGCCAGCGAAAACCGGTTGTGCCATTCTATTTTGGCCAGCCTGATAGGCTGAACTTACATAAGTTTTGTTAAAAATATTTTCGATATCACCAAATATTTCCCATGTTTCATTTTGCCAGCCAAGATTAAGATTAATTAGGCCATAAGCATCTAATTGGCGGCTATTAGCAGGATCGATCATACGTTTGCCTGTATAGCTATATTCTAATCGGGCAAATGCCTCACCTTGCGCAAAAAGGTTAAAGTCCCTTTTATATTCACCATAAATAAGCGTGCTAAGTTTAGGAGAATAAGGCACTTCATTCCCGCGAATAAGGCTATGACCACTGGTGATTTTTGTTTGCAATAGCGCAAGATTTAAGCCAAATTTTAAATTATCGGTTGGATGTATAACGGATTCCATTTCGCCGCCATAGCTATGCGTATTGGCATTTTCGACAAAAACACGACCAAAAAACGGGTTAAATGTAAAGAGTTGTTCATCTTTAGTGTCATTATAAAAAGCTACAGTGGAAATATCAAAAAATCCCGCAATATTTTTTGCTTTAATACCTGCTTCATACGTCCATGTTGTTGAATTTTTATAGGGAGAAAGCGGAACACCAAAAGCGGCAAATTGATTGTAAAACAAATAGCCGCCCGTTTTTTCCCCTCGTGCGAGCGATGAATAAATTATCGCATTGTCACTAATGTTAAATGTTAGCCCAGTGCGGCCGGTTAAAAACGTATCATTTTCTTTGCCGTGATCATAAAATTCTGACCTTGTAGCTTTACGCCCGATAAAACGACCATCAAAATCTTTGATTTCATTGGTAAGACGTAAACCCATTATCCAGTTTAAGCGCGAAAATATTTCTATTTTCGTTTCGCCAAAAACAGCTAGATGGGTTGTATTGGTAATTCCCTTATAGCCACCATTGGGCAAGGATTGACTAACTATATCCGTGGTTGATTGAAAGCGAGACCAAAGCGCCATTGTGCCAACTTGCCATTCAATATTATTATCGGTTAGCCCTTCTAAACGCATTTCATGGCTAGCTTGTAAATTATCTTCATTAATCCGCCTTACATTAACATCGGGTGCTTGAAACAAAAAACCTGGTAAATTGGTTTGGGCATTGCCAATAAAACCATCAATGATATCGGCTTTCATTTTGGTATCGTAATAATATAGACTGCTGATTGTCGTAAGATCGGCTGAGCCAATATTTTGCTCATATTTCGCCGATATATAAGCTGTTTGGGATTCGAGTTTTGGGCGTGGATTAAATGCATTGCGCGGATATTGCGGATTGTCTAACCATAAGCCAGTGGTTGGTCTTTGGCGATCTTTTTGCCAAGCGGTGTTTATGGTCAAAATGCCGGCATTTTCAGTCTCAAAAATAAGCTTGCCATTCAAAGTGCCATAAAAACGCGACCGCAAATTTCTTTCATTTGATGAAACAACATTGGGAGCCGACCAAGAAATATTGCGTATATCACCATCATAATCATAGATTTTTGCTGCAAATAGACCTCTTATTTGCTGATTAATACTGCCCTCAACCGATAACTCCGTTTGCTTTTGTCCGTAAGAGCCTATGGTTGCGCCCCATGATCGCACCAGATTACGTGATGGATCCTTGGTGGTTATATTGATAGCACCGGCTTGCGCATTAAGCCCGCCATTATTGCCTTGCGGGCCACGCAATACCTCAATTTTTTCAATATAGCCAAAGGGCATATCAAACATGCGAGCCGGCAGCGGAACACCATCGACATAATATTTCACCGATGGTGCAATCAAGGCTGATGAGGAACCAACCCCGCGCATATTGATGGTATTGGCAAAGGAAAGCCCAGAATCAGAAAAATTTAAATTTGGTACATGCTGAACTAGCGATTTGGTATCGGATATATGCGCTTTTTGTAATTCTTGATCATTAATGATGGTGCGTGCAAGCGGTTGGGTAAAATCCGAACCTTCAGCACTATCTGCTGATATGGTGATTGTCTCAAGTTCGCTTTCATTTTGATTTTGCGAACTTTCTTGCGCCAATCCAGATAAGGTGCTGGCCAAAACACTAGCCACTATTAGGCTATTTCGTATTGATAACCTCATCAAATTACTGCCACAAAATTTAAGAAATAACATCACATCTGATCCTTTGGTTGGCAGCCTACCAAATAACTATATAACATGATGCAATTGGTCAAGTATAATTATTTTTATAGGTTGCCTATATGATGTGGCGTTTTAAATCCCCAAACCAAGCCGCATAGTTCTTACCAATGCAAAAGACATAAAGAGGTGTGCAAATAGCTATAAGCATGGCAAAGATGATTAGGGTCAGGACCTATTAATTTAAATGAAATGGCACAATAAACAGCAAAAATATACAAGGAGGAAAGCGAAAAGTGGGTGGTATACCCATTTGAGCTTTATGACGCAGTAGATTACAGCTGTTTTTGTGTCCTTTCAGGATATGAGAAATTTTCGCGATAACTTTGTCGAAGCCCCTTGAAAATATTTATATTTCCTGCGGTTCTTCTCCTTGTTCTCACAAAAATTTCTTCATACCATTTCGTTCAAATTAATAGGTCCTGACCCTAAACATAACAGCCATTTAAACATTATAAGAAAGGACTTTAATTAGGTCTAAATTTTAATCAGGGCTTTTCAAAATAGCTTTTACCTATCGGATTATCAGCACATCATTTTTCTAAGATGCAACAATTGCGAGTAATAAAAAAGTGCCCATTTATGCAATGGGCACCTCAATCAAACATTTTATATTAATTGCGCTAGGATTTTAAAAATTTAGTTTTATTGCTTTATTCTTCTGACTTATCAGGAAAAATGATGCTAGCAATAATGCCCAAAGCAAGAACGCCCAACACAACATAAAGGCTCATACTTGCCGAAAGACTATAGCCGTGATGCCAAATATGGTCACTAGCGTTTAGTCCAAGCTTGATGGCAATGAAAAATAACAAAACAATAACTGCCTTTTCCAATTGCGACAGATATTTTTTGAGGGCTTCAAGAACAAAATAAAGCGTACGAAGTCCTAAAATAGCAAACATCATCGCACTATAGACAATAAGTGGCTCGCGGCTAACGGCAATAATAGCCGGCACAGAATCAAAGGCAAACATGACATCAGATAATTCGACAACGGCAACACATAGCATAAGCGGGGTAGCATATAGCATTGCTTTGGCACCACGACCAATTGTGATATCTTTATTTTCAGGCTTTTGTAATTCCGCATCGACTTCTTTTTGTGTCAAAAGAAAAGCATGCCCTGAAAGCTTAGGCCAAATAGGGAAGAAGCGTTTAACCAAACGATAGGCAAGATGCTGAGAATAATCTTCGATTTCATCTTCATCGCCATTACTTTTAAGCATCATAACAGCGGTCCAAGCAACGACCAAAGCAAATATTAACTCAACATAAGGCCCCAAACTCAATAAGCCGGTACCAATTGCGACAAATATTGCCCTAAAAACAATGGCCCCGATAATACCCCAATATAAAACTCTGTGCCTATAGCGATCAGGGATAGAGAACCAAGAAAAAATAGCCATCATGACAAACAAATTATCGACTGATAATACTTTTTCAAGGGCATAACCAGTAACAAATAGGCTGGCAACTTCAGCACCGTGATGAACATATAGGAAAGCCGCAAATGCCATTGCGACAATCACCCAAAACACCGACCAAAGCGCAGCACTTTTTAACGAAACCGCCTCATCCTTACGGTGCATAAATAAGTCTATAAAAATAGCACCTATAGACAGAATAAGAAAAACAATAACTGTCTCAGTTGGAAAACCAATATGTGTTGAGGGCATAATTAATCCTTAAGGGATATAAATAAGAAAAAACTTAACTAAGTTAATCTTAGTCGAAATTATCATTACGTTATGCTATAGTCTTTATTATGTCCAGTTTTTTATAAATGGAATAAATTACAATAAATTGATTTACTTTATAAAAACAATAGATTGATCAACAAAAAAGCTCTTAACCTAAGTTGCAAGATACAAATACAGCGATAATTATTAAAAAAACATTGATGCACCTATCAAAGATATATCAATGTGAAGATGATCCTATTCTTAAATGATGAATATGACAAAAAGAATAAACCACCTTTATTCTATAGACGGCTTGATGTAAATTTCAAATAAATATTTTCATAATAAAGATAAAGGCACATGGGTCTTATTATAATAACCTTGAGTTTTTGATGATATTTCGTATTACCGTTTATCAAAAAATTTAATTTGATCCATGAGCTAAAAATGTAAAAAATCACATGGTCTTTCGGTTCTTGTTAGGAAAAAATATGACAATGCTGTTTGAGAAAATTGATACTACTATTAGAAGAGGTAGTTCTTTTTTACGTGTGCAAATATCAACAATAGATAATGATTTGTACCAAAAAATACATGGTCGTTTTACCGAAATAGGTTATGAAAAATATCACTATTTAATTGATGAGTATAATTGTGATAGTATAGAATTGTGTCATTTAGAGAACCCGTTTATTAAAAATTATAAATCTGATATTAATTTAAATCTTATAAGTAATAAAGAAAATATAAGAGCCTTTTATCTTACTGGAGATGGAAGTTTCTCAAAGGATTTTGATGAAAAAATATTTCATGATTTTTTTAATGTAAAGGCATTTTATCCGAGTTTTAAATTCGGTAAAAATATGACGTCTTTTTTTCCCAATTTGGAGGCTCTTCATGTTTGGCCTTGGCGGTTTAATAAAATTAAAAATTTAGGGAATGCTTGGCCAAAATTAAGATATTTAGGGTTAAATGGCTTTAATGACGACTTACATATTTTTGAAGGACGTGATTTAAAGCGTATTTTTACGCAATCTTCAACCGTTTCGAATTTTGATAATCTTCTTATTTTCCCCAATTTAGAAGCTTTATCATTGACCTTTCCTCGTGGTGAAGGGGATGTCTCCAAATTATCCAATTTAAAATCACTGGTGGCGCTTAATATTGAAGGGGGAAAAAAATTTACGGGTTGGGAGGATTTTTATAGTACATCCCTAATTCAGCTTGAGGCTAGTTATTGCCCGCTCATCGATTTAAAGGCCCATTTTCCTAATCTTGAACGCTATGTTATTAATCATCGTGAAGATAACATTAAAATTAATCCTGTTAATAAACAAGTTCGTGGTAGCAATGAAATGGCTTACAAAGGGCTTACTTGGACTGCAAATTAGATATGAGATCCTTCCCCTAATATATCTTTGCAAAAAAGCGTATAAACTGCATATTATATTGCAAATATTCTTTTGTTATATAGATTTTTAAAGAAAATCAAATGAGCAAATATATTCTATAGACGGCTTGATAAAAATATGGAATGAATGGAATTATAAATAAATATAAGGGAACATGGGTGTTTTATAATCACCTTGAGTTTTTGAAGATATATCGCATTGTTGTTTTATGACATCCTATAATTTATGCACGTACTAAAAATGCAAAAATATAGGATATAATCATTGCATTGGTAATGAAGTGCATAGGCTATTTTGCTATAAACACCTAGTGTCAATATGCTCGCTACATTATCAATTCAAGCATAGCCATCTAACGGGTTGATAATAATATTTAAAAAAATTTAAATACCCTTTTGATGGTTGCAATCATGCAACTTCAAACAGCTTTTGATTTATAAATACATCTATGGATAATGGGGTATCCAAATGAATGATATTAGTAAATCATCTCTTCATCGTGTGCTAGGTGTGCCGTCCTTGGTTTTATTCGGCCTTGCTTATATGGTGCCGCTTACAATTTTTACCACCTATGGGGTTGTTACAACTATAACAAAAGGTCACCTGCCTGTTGCTTATATTGTAACACTATTTGCCATGTTTTTTACGGCGTTAAGCTATGGTAGCATGGTAAATAAACAACCAACCGCAGGGTCAGCCTATAGTTATGCAAGTAAGGCATTTGGTTCTTCGGTAGGCTTTATGGTCGGTTGGACATTGCTGCTAGACTATATATTTCTACCACTCATCAATTTTTTACTTATCGGAATATTTCTCCATGAATATTTTCCGGCAATTTCTGCTCATATATGGATTATTGCATCTATTGCGTTAGCAACAATTTTTAATATTTTAGGCATTAAACTTGTAGCAAAAATGAACTTTATCATTGTTGGTGCTCAAGCTATTTTTCTCATTGTATTTTTTGCACTTACCTTTGCAATGGTGTTAAAAGGCGATGCCCCTTCTATCATTAGCCCCTTTATAGGTGATGATTTAAAATTAAATTCAATTGTTGCTGGCGCCGCGATTCTTTGCCTGTCCTTTTTGGGTTTTGACGCTATTTCAACCCTATCAGAAGAAGCCCATAATCCGCGACGCAGCGTGCCAATAGCGATCATTTTTTGCACACTTATTGCTGGATTACTGTTTATTATCACCGCATGGGCAGGGCATTTGGTTTTTCCAAACTGGCAAGATTTCAAAAATGAAGATACCGCCGCAACCGATGTTATGGCAAGATTGGGTGGCCATTTTTTGGTTACTTTTTTTACTGCAGCCTATATTGCAGGTGCCTTCGCATCGGCGATGGCATCACAGGTAAGCGTCGTTCGCATCCTTTATTCAATGGGGCGAGACAACATGCTGCCCAATCGGATATTTGGTGTTATTAGCAAAAAATTTGGAACCCCAATCGGCGCAACGCTTGTGGTAAGCTTAGTGTCATTATTGGCATTGGTAATGAGTGTAACATTTGCCGTTAACATGATTAGCTTTGGCGCATTAGCGGCATTTTCGTTTGTTAATCTATCGGTTATAAAAGTCTTATTTATCGATCAAAAGCAGAATAAGGGCAGCAAACTCATTATTTATGGTGTTTTACCATTCATCGGCTTTTTATTTACACTTTGGCTTTGGACATCGCTTTCTTCTATCACTTTTATAATTGGTATGATTTGGTTTGCGATAGGATTTATCTATTTACTGTACCTAACCCGCTTTTTCAAAATAAAACCTAAAGAATTTAACATGGAAGATGAGTGAATATGCTGGGACCAATTGACACAATAAATAAATCTGCCACATTGTCTTTGATAGCATCTTGGTTTTCCATGCTAACATTGCAGCATTTACATCAGAAGCTGAAACAACTTTTGCAGGAAATGCGCTAAAATATAAATTTAAAAGCACGTTACTGCTAAAGCAATAAATAGATGTGCTCTAACATGCTCGACATAAATGGTTATGTCTTTGTTTTTAACTATGGAGGAGAGTTTTATGAACTCGCATAATGATATGAAGAATACTGTTGACCCATTATTATATCCATTTACTGATCCTGAAAATTTAAAAAAATTTCCACCCATTGTTATTACCGGTGGCAAAGGTGTCTATGTCACCGATAATCACGGAAAAAGCTACATTGACGGGCAAGCTGGCCTTTGGAATGTTAATGTCGGCCATGGACGCGAGGAAATAAAAGAAGCAATTCGCCAACAATTGGATAAGTTAAGCTATTATTCGCTTTTTGCCGGTTCAAGCAATCAACCATCTTTGGATCTATCTAATCGCCTTGTTGAGATGACAGCACAAGAAGATATGGGTGCCTGTTTTTTCTCATCTGGTGGCTCGGAAGCAAATGAAGCCGCATTTAAATTGGTGCGCCAATATTGGCGCTTAAAGGGCGAGCCAAAGCGCACCCATATTATATCGCTTAAAAATGCCTATCATGGTGTTACACTTGGCGCACTTTCGGCTATTGGCAGCCGATATTATCGCGAAAATTTTGAACCACTCTTATCTTGGTTTAGTCAAGTTGAAACGCCCCATCTTTATCGCAATCCCTTTGGCATCAAAAACCACGAAGAATTAGGCACACTTTGCCTTGATTTAATGGAGCGTGAGATCCTTTATAAGGGGCCTGCCAATGTGGCGGCAATCATTGCCGAACCGGTACAAGGTGCAGGTGGTATTATTGTTCCACCTAAAAACTACTGGCCAGGCTTGCGCCAACTATGTGATAAATACGGTATTTTACTAATATCGGACGAAGTTGTCACTGGTTTTGGGCGTTTGGGTTCGATGCTAGGCTGCCGTCATTGGGGCGTGCGTCCAGATATTATGTCTTTTGCAAAAGGCATTAATAGCGGTTATGTTCCACTTGGTGTTACAATGATGAGCCGTGAAATTGCCCATACATTTGAAACAATCGACACACCCAATCCTTCAATTCATGGTTTTGTCCATGGTAACACCTATTCTGGCCATCCTTTGGCTTGCGCTTCAGCCCTTGCCAACTTAAAAATTATCGAAGATGAAAATCTTACTCAAAAAGCTGGCGATGTTGGACAATATTTTATCGACCGATTAAAAGACCTACAAACCAGACATGAAAATATTGGCGATGTCCGAGGGTGTGGCTTGATGATTGGCGTTGAAATGGTCGCGGATCGCGAGCATAAAACACCTTTCCAACCATCTGATTATTTTGGCGCAAGAATTGCCGATTATTGCCGCGATCATGGTGTTTTGATTAGAAATCTTGCTGATACCTTCATTATATCACCACCCTTTATCCTAGAAAAAGAGCATGTTGATATTATGGTCGATACATTTGATGCCGGCATTAAAAGTGTAGCCAAGTAAAGGCTGCTCATTATAATCGTTGAGGTCGCATAGAATTATCAAATTCAGTGCGGCCTTACTTTTTAGATGATGGCTTTAAAAAAAAGAAAATCTTAGCAAAATTATCCAGTATTTTCGCGATTAACAACAACAACCAAAACGATCGCAGGCTAAATTTTTATAAAATAAATCATCAAAAGCAATAACATAATTTTTATGATAGCCTTGCTTATGTCGGAGGAGAACCCATGCAAATTACCCAATTATCAGCAGAAAGCCTATCTGCACTTATTCATCGGCGCGAAATTTCATGCCGCGAGGTTATGGAAGCCTATCTTAACCGCATAGATGCACTCAATCCCTTAATAAACGCTATCATATTGCGGCGTGATAGAGAGATAGTCTTAAAAGAAGCTGATAGTGCCGATGCTGCTCTAAAAGCTGGTATATCTTATGGTTGGATGCATGGCTTTCCGCAAGCAATAAAAGATCTATCGCAAGTGGCGGGTTTAAAAACAACACGTGGCTCGCTTGCTTATCAAGATAATGTTGCAACCATAGATGACACTCATGTCGCCAGAATTAGATCAGCCGGTGCAATTATTATTGGTAAAACCAATACGCCTGAATTTGGGTTAGGATCACACACCTATAATACGTTGCATGGCCGCACCCGCAACCCCTATAATCTTGATAAAAGTGCGGGTGGTTCAAGCGGTGGTGCCGCCGCAGCCTTAGCTGCCCATATGCTACCAGTTGCAGATGGGTCTGACATGATGGGATCACTGCGCAATCCAGCAGGCTTTTGTAATATTGTTGGCTTTCGTCCAAGTTTTGGCCGTGTGCCAAGTGGCCCGCAAATATCTTATAATAATATGCTATCGGCTTATGGGCCAATGGGACGCAACGTTAATGATACGGCACGTTTGCTCGCCATACAATCAGGCTTTTCAGCCAATGATCCTAATTCTCTTGCGAATGAAGATCTTAGTCTGACGGATCAATATAATGCGAATAAAACATTGGTTGGATTTTTAGGCGACATGAATGGTCATCTTGCAATGGAAAATGGCATGATGGATATTTTACAATCTTCCCTTACTGTCATGACAAAAATGGGCTGCGACGTTGAAGCTGTTGATATGCATTTTGATCTTGAAAACCTATGGACAGGCTGGATAAATTTGCGCAGTTGGTCAGTAGCAACCGCTAATGCCGCGCTTTATGAAAATGAAGAAAAACGAAAACTGCTCAAGCCGGAAGCAATTTGGGAAATTGAACGCGGGCTCAAAATGAGCGGTAGCACAGTTGCCAATGCAATTAATACCCGCAATCAATGGCTAACTTATTTACTATCCCTATTCGAGCGTTACCACTATTTGGTATTGCCAACCGCGCAGGTTTTTCCATTTGATGTAAATATAAATTGGCCCGCTAAAATTGCAGAGCGTGATATGGATACTTATCACCGTTGGATGGAAGTGGTTATTCCAACAAGCATGGCAGGTTTACCAGCAATTTCGCTACCTGCCGGCTTCTCGGCGGATGGGCTACCTGCAGGTGTCCAAATTATTGGCTGCCCACGAGGTGACCGTGAGCTAATGCAATTTGCTAAAGCATTCGAGACCGCTAGAGGCCCCATTGACAGACCTCTTGACCAAAGGTTAGGCGCATTATAGCGTTTAAGACTTAAAAATTGAGCATTTTCAAAAAATTTATTACATTGAAAATGCTCAACTATTTTTGATAAATAATTATTGTTCTTTCTTCATATTCCAGAAAACTGGTGAAGCGGTCGGCAGCATATCTTTAATATTTGTATGGCGTGCCTGTGGAATTTGGAATTCACCCAGTGGCACATAAAGCACAAAATCAATCACATGCTGCTGAATTTTTTTTGCAACTTCCTTGCGCTCATCATCATTATCTGCTGCGATAAATTCTTGCTTTAACGCCTCTATTTTTTCATCAACCGGCCAACCAAACCAAGCCTTATCTCCACGTCCATTCAACATTTGCGAATTTAGCGGTGTGGATACTTCAGGTATGATCCATGTGGTAAAGAACATATTCCAACCACCATCCTTGGGGGCTGCCATTGACGCTCTGCGACCAACAAGCGTTTGCCAATCCATAGGTTGCAAATCAACATTAAAACCAGCCGCACGTAATTGCTGAGCTGCAACAATCGGTTGCGGCGCTAAAGTTGCAACATCAGTTGGCTGCATAATAACAATTGGCGTACCATCATAACCTGCCTCGGTTAGCAAAGCCTTTGCTTTATCAACATCACCCTTATGGGTTAATGATTGCGTACCGCTTTCATCAGCTAATAATGTACCACAACCAAAGATCGCACCACAAACCTGATAATAGTCTGGCGAAGCCATAAGATTGGCAAGACTTGGTTCTTGTGACAGTGCATATAAGGCTGCTTGGCGAATTTTTTGGTTATCAAAAGGCGGATATTTAAAATTCATGCGGGCAATTGATTGCGATCCAAGCTTATCGCGCTTTTCAACAACAATATGATCATCGCCTTCAATAAGCGGAATAAGATCGACTGAGATTTCTTCAAGGTAGTCAATTTCATCATTAGCAAGGGCATTTATCGCGGTTTGGCTATCTGGCATGCTGATCCATTGCACCTTGTCCACATAGACAACTTTACCCCCTGCCATGCCGTCGGCCGGCTCATCACGCGGAATGTAATCGGTGAATTTTTCATAAGTTACACCAATACCCGGCTTAAAATCGGCAACAACCATTTTAAATGGACCTGAGCCTACAAATTCTTTTATCGCTTGATCGGGCGGCGTATTTGCCACAGCTTCTGGCATGATAAAGGCAGGAACTGCTGACTCTTTTGACAAAACATCAAGTAAAGGGCGAAAAGGCTTCTTTAATGTCCAGACAATTGTTTTGTCATCCACGGCTTCTAATTTTTCTGTTGCATCAAAGAGTAATTGCCCACCACTATCACGCGCGCCCCAACGCTTTAATGAAGCTACAACGTCCTTACCAGTAACGGGCGAACCATCATGGAATTTTAAACCATCACGCAAAGTAAAACTATAGGTTTTGCCATCTTCTGACACAGTCCAATCCGCCATTTGCGGGCGTGGATTTGAATGGGAATCTTGCGCTATCAAAACATCATAGATCATATAACCATGATTACGCGTAATATGCGCAGTTGTTAGAATTGGATCAGTAACACGCAAGTCCGAATGCATAACCGCCTTTATAATAGTTTCGGCAAAAGCGGTTGTTGACGCTAAGGACATAGATAAAGCGATAAAGCCAATCTTCAGGACAGAGCGTATTTTAAAGAGATTTTTCTTATATAACATGTTCACCTCTATTTTATTGTTTTAAATTACTGATGGTAAAGGTTAGAGATGTTTTAGCCTTGATGAAAAACATCTCTAACCGATTGTTTACTATTGATAGCTAATCGGATTTTTTAATATTCCAAAAAACTGGTATCGAAGTGGGTAACATATCGGTGACGTTTTTATGTCGCCCTTGCGGCATTTGATATTCACCCAAAGGTATATAGATAACAAAATCCAAAACATGTTTTTGAATCTTTTCCGCAACTATTTTACGTTCATCATCATTATTGGCAGCGATAAATTCTTGCTTAAGCTGTTCAAGAGCGTCATCTACAGGCCATCCAAACCACCCCTTGTCACCACGACCATTAAGCATAGGCGAGATTAAAGGGCTGGAAATTTCAGGTACACCCCAATTGGTAAAGAATAAATTCCAACCACCATCTTTAGGTGCGACCATCGATGCACGGCGGCCAACGAGCGTTTGCCAATCCATCGGTTGCAAATCCACATTAAAGCCAACGGCTCGCAATTGCTGGGCGGCAACAATAGGCTGTGCCAAAAGGCTAGCCGTATCGGTGGGCTGCATAATTACAACTGGTGTTCCATCATAGCCAGCTTCTTTTAAAAGCGCTTTGGCCTTTTCAATATCACCATTATGAGTAAGGGTCGAAGCACCATCTTCAGAGGCAAGTAAAGTACCACACCCAAAAATAGCACCGCAAACCTTATAATATTCCGGTGATGCCATAAGATTAGCAAGTATAGGCTCTTGGGACAGTGCATATAAAGCAGCTTGGCGAATTTTTTGGTTGTCAAAGGGCGGATATTTAAAATTCATACGTCCCATAGTTTGAAAACCATATTTATCACGCTTTTCGACAATGATGTCTTCATCACCCTCAATCAATGGAATAAGATCAACCGTCACCTGCTCGAGATAATCAACTTCACCATTAGCAAGCGCATTGATTGATGTTTGGCGGTCTGGCATGCTGATCCATTGCACCTTATCCACATAGACTACTTTGCCCCCTGCTAAGCCATCTGGTGGCTCATCACGCGGGATGTAATCGGCAAATTTTTCATAAGTAACACCAAGCCCTGGTTTGAACTCGGATACAACCATTTTAAAAGGACCAGAGCCAATAAATTCACTGATCGCTTGATCTGCTGGCGTATTGGCTATTCGTTCAGGCATGATAAAGGCTGGCACGCTCGATTCCTTAGACAAAACAGATAATAATGGATTAAATGGCTTTTTTAATTTCCATAAAATTGTTTTGTCATCAGGGGCGGTAAATTCTTCCGTTGCATCAAGCAATAATTGCCCCCCGCTATCACGCACGCCCCAGCGCTTTAAAGACGCAATAACGTCTTTACTGGTGACAGGTGAACCATCGTGAAATTGTAAACCATCGCGCAAGGTGAATTGGTAAGTTTTACCATCTTCTGAAATGGTCCAATCTGCCATTTGCGGACGTGGCTGCAAATTAGAATCTTGCGCAATCAAAACATCATAGATCATATAACCATGATTGCGCGTGATATGAGCGGTTGTTAAAATAGGATCGGTTATCCGTAGGTCCGAATGCATCACCGCTTTAATCACTGTTTCGGCAAAAGCAGTTGTTGACGTGAATGACATTGGCACCGACATTGATAACGCCATAAGCCCCATTTTAACGATAGAGCCAATTTTTTTGCTATTTTTGTAAAACATGTCCACCTCTTGGCTTTTTGATTGATAATTTACTTGGGCTTGAATAAATACTGAACCTTTGCTGCCTTTTTTATAGCTTCACTTGAATATAGTAATTGTCGATATTGGCCGCTTTGCCAATCATCTTTTAAATCTTGATAATGCTCATTATCAGGATTGCCAGATTGACCAGGGGTATTGATAAAAAGGCTATTATCCCATTGCCCGACATCAATAATCATGCGCACAGAAGGGCCGGTTGTAACCTGATAATTTTGCACATTATATGCCGCCATATTGGGCGATGTTGCGGAGCCGCCAAGCTCGATATCTGCTATCGACCAATCATCATCAACAAAGTGCTGTAAAGGATGTTGCAACCGTAATTGATGTAGCTCGCCCCATTGCCACGCCTTATAATCTGCTCCAAGCCTGTTTGTTGCTTCCTCAAAGGCAGTTTTTAGCGTCTCATCAAGCACAAGCACTAGATAATGAATGTTATTTTTGGCAATTTTTGCAAGCTCTAATCGCAAGGATGCAGTGTCAAAAGGCATAGCAAGATTGATCAAACTTTGATCTGCACCCTTCGCCTTAGTAAGATATGCCCCAAGATGATTATTAAACCAAATTTCAAATAATGCCGCAGCATTTGATGATTTACTCAAATCACCATTCCACTGGCAAAGAATATCAAATGCCAAACGGCTTTCTCGCTTGGTTAACTGCTCAACCTTAATAGACTGAATGAGGCTTTGAACGGTTGTTACTGTGTAAGAAAGGGTTGAGTTTTGCAACTTAGCGCAATCATCCAAACCTATTTTGTCTTTTTCTTCTAAAAATTGATGAATGACTTTAGATCGACTAACATCTAACCATTCAAATCCGATTGCTGAATGATTTTTTAGCCATGTCTCATTAATATTCATAGCATTTGCCGTAGCTAAAAAGCCCGATGGCGGATTTTGTCTCATAGGCGTTGTTGATGGATCAGCATAGCCGCTCCACTCAAACATACCATTGCCTGATATCGGCAAAAGCCCTGCCCAATTATGCCTTATGGGAAATGCTCCTGCTGGTTTCCAAATAATATTGTCATTACAATCAGCATAAATATGATTGACGCTTGGCGTACCCCATTTTTTTAGACCATTAAGATAGTCATCTGGTGTTTTTGCATTCATAACAGCAAGGCTTGCCATATAAGGCGCCATACCGGCATCAAGCCAAACGGTTTTAATGGCATAGACTTTTTTATGCTCGCTATTTTGGAAGATTACCGGCCCATGCTTTGTAAATTGCAAAAATAGTTTTTGTGCAGGGTAATTTTTAACCTCGATCGTTTCTTCAATATTAATGAGGGCTTCTTCTTGCCCCTGATATATATAATGCGTAGATTTTGATGGAGCCATATCATAACAATAAATATCTTCTTGATCGGCATAAAATATCGTTAAGGCAAAAGACGCAAAACCATTATGCCCCATGCTAATACCAGGGACACAAGGCTCTCCTGCACCAATAATATCAAGCTGTGGCATGGTAAGATGAACAACATAGCGAACTGAGGGTAAATTATGGGTTCGGTGTGGATCAAGGGCAAGAATAGGCCGCCTTATTGCCGATTTTTTACTGGCAATTGCCCAATTATTTGATCCCTCAAGACTAGAGCCTGTACCAATCACTTCACTATCAGCCTGATTACCCGTGAGCTTAATCCCCTTATCACCGCCAATTTTCCCTGCTGATGTTATATGCCCCCAATCATCGGCTTCGTCCAATCTGGCATTCATACGCTTTCTGTCAAAGCTTACTGGTGCTAAAGCTAGAAAAAAATCATTCAGAATGTGGTTATTAGCAAAATCGTCTAAATAGACGTCACTATCTTCATTTGAAATAGAAATAGCCGGCTCAAGATTTTGCCTTAACATATCGACATATTCACCTATTTCTATATCTGTTGCGAGAGATAAAATCTTGGCGCGCAAAGTTTCTGACGATGCGTTGCGGGTAAGTGAATGGCTGCGAATACGCACAACATCTTCTGCTTGCCAAAAATCTGGAAATGTATCAAAGACCAAAAATTCTGGTGGCAATTTAAATGATCCAGCTTTAATGCCGTTAATATAGCTATTGATCCCCTTTACAAAAGCTTGGCATATTTCATGTGCGTGATCCCCATAACAGGCAAATTCTTCTGCCATATTGCCACGATAAAGGAAAAGGCGTGCGGCGCGATCCTGTTTTAAATATCCTGCGCCAAAATCACGTGCAAGCAAGCCTAACCCGCGTTTGCGCCATAAATCGATCTGCCATAAGCGATCACGGGCGGCATTCCAACCTTGTAGAAAGAATAAATCATCACGATTTTGAGCATTAATATGGGCAACCCCACTATCATCTACGGTGATTGAAGCGTCGGCATGAATGTCTTGAAGTTCTATCGGTGTAATCAATGAGGATACCCCTAATCAACAAAGAAATGAATGCTAAAATTATTCAAGTCGTGTAAATAATCCTGCCATTAGTTTTGCCCGCTCAAGCAAGGACGAAACAAATATATGCTCATTTAAAGTGTGCAGCCCGGCTCCCAGAACACCAACCCCGCATAGACTAGCTATCCGCAAAGCGCCGGTAAAATTGGCGTCAGATCCACCACCTTGGCTGCTTGAACTCATGGGAAAACCAATTTGCGCCGCTATATCCTTTGCAACATTATAAAGTGCCATTGTTTCTGGAAGCTCTGGCGACCAGACTGGCCGTGTAACGCCGCATTTCACCTCAAATTTAACGCCATTGAAATCACCTGTTAAAGCACGCATCTTGGCGTTACCCGCATCAAGATCCTCTTGGGTTTTTGCCATGCTCAAAACTTCGGCGTCACAGGTAGATGACACGCAATTAACCCATTGCCCGCCACGAATGACACCAACACTAAAAGTGCAATCTTCGCTGGTCATGGCTTCAATTTCACCAATTTTTTCAGCCATTAAGGCGATGGCCGAGCGTCCCTCTTTAAGCCGCCAACCAGCATGAGAGGGAACACCGCTTGTTCTAATATTATAACGTGCAATGGCATAGCGGCCGGTCGTTGCACCTTGATTTTCTTGCGCAGGTTCAGGGCACAAAACATATTTATTACGCAATGCCTCTTGTTCAATCAGCGTGCGTGTTGATGGAGTTCCCACTTCCTCATCGGGCGTAAATAAAAACGTAACTGGCAATGATGTTTCTAGGCCGTGTTGGCGAAGCATTCGCATTGCTTCAAGTGCAACAAAATTGCCGCCCTTCATATCCTGAATACCCGGTCCATATAATTTGCCATCCTGCAACCGAAATGGGTTTTGTTGTAATGTACCAATTGGATGAACTGTATCAAAGTGTCCAGAAACTAAAATTCCCGGTTGCCCAGCATTTTTATGTGGGAATGTAGCCCGTATGGAATCACCAAAGCCCATTCTCCCAGGAATTCGTTCAATCATCGCACCGGCAAGCACAAGGTCATAAGAAACCAAGTCCATCATTCTATTAACTGCCGCCGCATCATAGGTTGGACTTTCACATTTAACCCATGTGCCAAGTCGCTCTATCATGTCACTTTCATCAAATGGTAGATCAAGAAAACCCATTATATCTTCTCCCAAAATACTTATGCTTTTATCTATCGCTCACATTTGCCCATTCTGCGTCTATGCATGGCTTGTTTAAGCTAACCGCATTTCAATAAGGCGTGCATAAATCGATGCACCAATCGGCAGCAAATCTGGATCAAATATAAAACCCGGATTATGAACCGCTTGCGGACCAGGGTGATTAATATTGATGTAAGCACCCGGCACTTGGCGCAGCATGAAAGAAAAATCTTCACTGCCCATCATGGGCGGCGCATCTATATTGATATTTTCCATTCCTAAAATTTCGGCTGTAGCTGCTATATAAACGTTAGTGCAGCCTGCATCATTGAACAGAACATCGAAAATTTCTTTAAACTCAATTGTGATTTTTATATCATGCGCCAAGGCCAATCCTTGGCAAATTGCCGTCATGCGTGTCTGCATCAAATCACGTATTTCAAGATCAAAAAACCTTAAAGTACCGCCAATTTCTGCAGTTTCAGGAATAATATTATAGGCGCTCCCTGTATGGAATTTGGTACATGACAATACCGCCGTGCTGGTTGCAACAATATTACGCGAAACAATCGACTGTAATTGTTGCACCAAAGCGCTACCGATAAAAAGTGCATCCTTAGAGTCTTGTGGTTGCGCGCCATGACTACCCTTACCATGGATGACAATATCAAAAAAACTTGCGCCAGCCATAGCATTCCCTTTACGGATTGCTGCTGTCCCAAGCTTTGCCTGCGGTTTATTATGCATGCCATAAATTTCATCACAAGGAAAACGCTGAAATAGATCATCAGCAAGCATTGCCTTTGCACCGCCCAATCCTTCTTCTGCTGGTTGAAAAATAAAAACCGCAGTTCCTTTAAAATCTCGGCTCTGAGCCAAATATTGCGCCGCGCCTAGCAACATGGTGGTGTGGCCATCATGGCCGCAAGCATGCATTTTATTGGCAACTTTAGAGCTATAAGCAAGTTCACTTTGCTCTTCAATTGGCAAAGCATCCATATCAGCTCGAAGACCAATGGTGCGATTGCCATTAATTTTACCATGTAAAATACCAACGACCCCAGTTTTACCAACATTGGTATGAACTTCATCAAAGGCAAATTCTTGCAGTTTTTTGGCTACGATTGCCGCGGTACGGGTCTCCTCGAAGCCAATTTCGGGATGCTGATGCAAATCTTCAAATAATGCCCGCATTTCTTGTTCATGTTCAGAAATAAAAGGAATAATATTCGCCATAATAACCCCCTTAAGATGCAGAAAGCGTGATTGGTTGCCGGCGTTGGAAATCCCAAAACCGGCTTGGCGCAGCATCAATTAACGATTTCGTATAGTCATGCTGGGGCGTGCCTAAAACATCAACAGCGCGCCCTTGTTCAACCACATGCCCCTTTTGCATTACAATGACATCATCACAAATTTGGGCTGCGACACGCAAATCATGGGTGATAAAGATAATTGTAATGCCTGTTTCTTTTTGCAAATCATCTAAAAGTTGTAAAACTTGCGCCTGCACAGAAACATCAAGAGCCGAAACAGCCTCATCGGCAACCAAAATATCAGGTTTAAGGGCGACAGCACGCGCAATCGCTATGCGTTGACGCTGACCACCTGAAAACTGATGCGGATAACGATTTAAACAATCTTCGGGCAGCGACACAATATTTAACAAGCGTTGCGCTTCACTTATGGCCTGATCACGGCTAACCCCATAATTAAGCGGTCCTTCAATCAAGCTACGTTGAATTGTCCAACGCGGATTTAACGAGCGAAACGGATCTTGAAAAACCACTTGTAACTTTTTGCGATAAGGTTTCATTTGGTGACCAGATAGGCCCGCGATATCATCCTTGCCTAAATATATGCTTCCCTCTGTTGGCTTTATAAGCCGCATGATTGAGCGTGCGACCGTTGTTTTTCCCGATCCAGATTCGCCAACAATGCCCAATGTTCGCCCCGGCGAAATCGAAAAATTGACATTAGTCGCCGCTTTGACAATATTTTTTTTAACAAAAAAGCCCTTGGAAAAATATTCCATGCCCAAATCTACAACATTTATAACCGAAGATTCATCGCTATTTGGGCGCGGTTGGCGTGGAATAAGACTTGGCACAGAATTTAAAAGCTCTTTACAATAATCAGTCTGCGGATTTGTAAAGATATCTTCAACACTGCCCTGCTCAACAATAGAACCTGTACGCATAACACAAACGCGATCAGAAATTTCTGCAACAACGCCCATATCATGAGTGATAAACAAAACCGCTGTGCCATGGCTTTTTTGCATTTCATCAATAAGTGATAGGATCTGCTTTTGGGTTGTCACATCAAGCGCTGTGGTTGGTTCATCGGCAATAAGAAGCGCCGGCTCCATAATCAGAGCCATTGCAATCATAATACGTTGGCGTTGTCCACCCGACAATTGATGGGGATAAGAATTAAAAATACGTTGTACATCAGGTAAGTGGACTTGTTCCAACATATGAATAACGCGCTTGCGCTTTTCATCCTTTGGTAGTTTTGTATGTAAATCAAGAACCTCCATAACTTGATCGCCAACTCGCATCACCGGATTAAGCGCCGTCATTGGCTCTTGAAAAATCATCGATAATTTGGTGGCACGCAGCTCACGCATTTGTATCGCAGATAAATCAAGAAGCGCCCGACCTTGCAAGTTGATCGAACCCGATTTAACTGATAATGCGCCTTTGGGTAAAAGCCCCATTGTTGCAAGCGAGGTTACCGATTTGCCGGAGCCGGATTCGCCCACAAGACAAACGGTTTCCCCTTTGCGAATTTCAAAAGAAACCTGTTTTAACACGGGTGGCAAATGGTCAAGATGATCAAGCTGGACGACAAGATCTTTTACCTTGAAAACGACATCTTGGTCTGAAAAGTCACGTTTTTTAAAAAACAATTTCTAACTCTCCCGTTTTTTCTGTCTAGGGTCAAGGTTGTCACGAGCAGTATCACCCAAAAGGTTGATACTAAGAACGCAAAGAGCGAGCATAAGACCAGGCCAAAGAATTAAAGAGGGTTTAATACGAAAGAACACCCGTCCTTCAGCCATAACATTACCCCATGTTGGAATCTCGGTGCTAATACCTGCACCTAAAAATGATAAAATTGCTTCCAAAAGAATGGCTGATGCCAAGACATAAGTGCCCTGCACAATAATAGGTGGGATAGTATTGGGTAACAAATGCTGGAAAAGTATCTTTGATGTGCTACTTCCCAAAGTCGTTGCCGCCTCAATATAAGGTTCTTCACGCGCTGTTAATACGACAGATCGCACAAGTCTTACCACACGCGGCACTTCTGGAACGGTGATTGCGATAATAACCGATGCAATTGATGGACCGTTTAAAGCAACCAATGCAATGGCAATCAATATTGACGGCATGGCCATTAATGCATCCATGGCGCGCATAATAAAGCCATCCGCTACCCGAAAAAAGCCGGCAAGAAGCCCAAAAACAATGCCAACAGCCACCGAGAATAATGCCGCAAAAATTCCGATAACCAGTGAAATACGCCCACCTAAAATCATGCGTGAAAATAAGTCGCGGCCATAATTATCAGTACCAAGAAAATGTTCCTTACTTGGCGGCTGTAATCTTGCCATTGCATTAATCTGCAATGGATCATGGGTTGCAATATAGGGTGCAGCTAGTGTGATTATTATAATAATCAACAAAATAACAAGCGCGATAATTGGTCCAAAGCCTAGACGCATCCAGTTTGGAAACGAAATGATACGCAATAGCCAAAGATTTTTTGAAGGAGTTGAAGGTACATTCATCAGTAACGTATCCTTGGATCAAAAATTACATAAGAAATATCGATTAACAAGTTGATGAAAATATAAACACCACTCGTCAACAAGATCATCGCCTGAATAATTGGATAATCGCGTGCCAAAACAGCATCTACCGTCAACCGCCCAATCCCAGGAATGTTAAAGATGCTTTCAGTCACGACAACGCCCGAAATCAATAAAGCAAAGCCGGTGCCAACAATCGTTGCAATGGGTACGGCAGCATTGCGAAGAGCATGAACAAATAAAATGCGGCTTTCCCCCACGCCTTTAGCGCGAGCTGTGCGAATAAAATCCTCGTTCAAAATATCAAGCATGGCTGCGCGCGTCATTCGGGCAATCAAAGCAATATAAATGGTTGCCAAAGTGACGGCCGGCAAAAATGCTTTTTGTAAAAATGGTAAAAGCCCTTGCGAAATTGGCGTGAAGCCCTGCACAGGAAACCATTTCAATTGAACTGCAAATATTAAAATCAAGACATAACCAACTAGGAACACCGGCACTGAAAAGCCCAAAACGGAAAAGCTCATCGTAAAATGGTCAATCCATGAGCGGTGTTTCCAAGCAGCAAGAACACCCATTGGAATTGCAATAAGCACCGAAAGTATAATGGTAAAAATCGCGATTGAAATAGTAGCAGAAAGCCGATCAGCAATCATATCACTAACTGGGACGCCTGAGATAAGCGAATTTCCTAAATTACCGCGCAAAAGATCCATTGACCAATGATAAAATTGGACAATCAATGGCTCGTTAAGCCCCATGGCAGTACGGATTTTATCCAGTTGCTCTGGCGTTGCCGCATCACCTGCAATAATTGCAGCAGGATCTCCCGGGGTTAGTCGCAATAATAAAAATACAAAAATAGCCACCAAGAATAAAACCGGAATAATGGAAACTATACGTTTAAGGGTGTATTTAAGCATTAAGAACACCTTTAGAAAGAATAATAATCAAGTGGTTAGGACATATGCCTAAACATTGGATAATTGCGAAAACATGAGTCCATCGGGCTCAACTCTTAAGTCTGCCCGTAGTTTCTTCCAAGGAAGCGATGCCGGTGATAGCGGCATACTGCCTGGCGCAGTAGCAACGATAATGTCCTGCGCTATTTGGGTAAAATCAGCCCTAAAATGCACCGAACTTTTCACCACTAAAATATCTTGTTCTTCTGGGATAATTCCAGCCATTTGAAAAAATGCCCGATCCGCCATTTGCGCCGCATGGGTTGTAACAACAATACGTACATCATCAATGCGCAGGCAAACTGCTGGCCCAAGATCCATCTCAGTGCCACCGAAATAAGCTCCTGTTGCCTTCACCTTGGCGTCAAACAGCCGCTCAATAGTAAAATCTGCCTCAAAAGGTTGATCGCCTCGGATGCCAGATTTTCCACCAAGTTTACAATGGAAGCGATCGCCTTCGTGTAATTGATGGGCACTGGCTACCGCTTGCGCATCCACAATAAGACCAATAGCAGCTTTGGTGGCACCACAATTAACCAAGGCGGCAATCATGCCCGTGGTATCAGAGGAACCACCTGCACCTGGATTATCTTGAGTATCAGCAATTATGATCGGAAGATCCGACGTTAAAGCAAGCGACATTGCCTCATTCACCGCGTCGCTGGGTAACCAAGCTTTGCCTTTAAATGCGCTTTCGCGATCATTTAATTCTTCAAGTAAGCTGTCAGCATGCGCTTCAATAGTGTTTATATCATCCCCATAAACAAAAATAGTAGCGCCACATTCATCAAAATCAGCCGCAGGAAACCCCATGAAAAGTGAAATTGACGAAATATGTGGACTATCTTCGGCTTTTTCTACGAGCTTATAAAGACTGGCCGCAGGTTCTAGGCTTGTACATTGCCAAGCAATTGGCGTTAAAAAATCAGCGCGTCGCATTGCTTTATGCCAGTTTTCTTGGCTTTGCATAAGATGATCAAGAACTTTAGCAGCGCGATAACCTGTCTCTTTCATATCAATATGGGGGTAAGTTCGAAAGCCAATAAGTGCATCAGCTAATGCAAACATTCTTTTGGTAATATTGCCATGAAGATCAAGCGCGCATACGACGGGAATGTCGTATCCAACAACTTTACGTAATCGCTCAAGCAACTCACCCTCGCCATCATCCACGTGCTCGGCCATCATTGCGCCGTGAAGATCCAAAAAAATGCCATCAATAGCATCAAGAGAAGCTATGCGATCAATAATTTCAGATGTTAAGCTTTCATAAGCCTCATAGGTAAGTGGAGCTGATGGAATTGCTCCCGCCCAAAGTGTTGGTAATAAAGTCCAATTTTTCTGGATCCCATATTGTAAACCACCTGAAATCGCGAGATTAACATTTGCAGCATTGGTTAAAATCTCGTCCCCACGAGATAATGGAATATAACCGCCACCTTGCACAAAATCGTCTAAATCAGCTGAATAAGGCGCAAAAGAATTGGACTCGTGCAGAAACCCTGCATAAGCAATTTTTTTCACAACTTGTTCCCTTTATCCTTATTGGATATATCTTTTATACGCTCAGCCTATAGGGAAATGGAAAGTTGTCAATTGCCTTTTTAAAATTTCAATATAATTTTAAGTAAGCCATATTGAGGATATAAAATTAGTACCGTCAGATTTTAATCTTTAATAAGTTTGATAATTTTTTGCAAAAAATAATTAAATATTACAAATTATGAAATTTTCCTAATGATAGGAATCAGCAGCAGCAAAAATTTTCAATAAATATTGAATATAAATTGGGAACTTAATCAAAAATAAGGGCTACCATTATTTTTAAAAATAATGGTAGCGGAGGAGGGATTCGAACCCCCGACACAAGGATTATGATTCCTCTGCTCTAACCTACTGAGCTACTCCGCCAAATCAACAAATAATCAATTCTGCAAATCAATATTGTTGCCGATTTCGCTGTCGGTGGCGTGGATATAAAGGGCTAAAATTAATCTGTCAAGCATTGTTTATCGCTTTATCTCTTGTCATATGACGATAAGGCGGATATTGAAACAATATTATTAAAGGAATGGATTGAAATGTCGCCACGCGTAGCAGTTTTAGGATGCGGTTATTGGGGGAGTAACCATATTCGCACTTTAAAAGGCCTTGGAGCATTGGCCGCGGTTTCTGACGCTAATACCGACCGCGCCGAGGGCTTTGCAGCTGAACATGATGTCGAGGCAATTGCTATTGATGATTTGTTCACTCGTCCAGATATTGATGCAATTGTCATGGCTTTGCCACCCCAGTTTCATGCTCAAAATGCGATTCGCGCTGTAGAAAACGGCAAAGATGTTCTTGTGGAAAAGCCAATCGCCCTCAATGTTGAAGATGCTGAACGAGAAGTTAGAATTGCTGAAGAAAATAAACGCATTTTTATGGTTGGCCATGTTTTGCGCTTTCACCCAGCTTTTGAAAAACTCATGGAGCTCGTCAATTCTGGTGAATTGGGTGAGATAAAATATATTCATAGCCACCGTATGGGGCTTGGTAAATTCCATACTGAAAGCGATGCATTATGGGATCTTGCCCCCCACGATCTTTCAATGATTCTTGCTTTAACTGGCTGCGAACCATCAGAAATTCGCGGCGAAGGTGCGGCGATTATTGACCAATTATCTGATTTTGCCCATGTCCATATGGTATTTCCCAATGGTTTACGCAGCCATTTGGTAGCATCGCGCCTTAATCCCTATCGTGAGCGGCGTTTAACTGTCGTCGGCACGAAAGCTATGGCGGTGTTTGATGATGTTGAGCCATGGGAGCGTAAACTTGGTATTTATCGCTTTGCGGTTTGGCAGGATAATGGCCAATGGGCATTTACTGCCAATGAGCCTGAATATCTTGCCGTAAACGAAGGCATGCCTTTGACACGCGAATTGCAGCATTTCTTACATTGTATAGAAACGCGTAGCGAGCCGCGCACCAATGGCCATGAGGCGATTGCGGTCTTGAAAATTCTAACCGCTGGCAGTGTTAATCATAGTGGTGCAAGAACTATGCGTGACTTGCTTTAAAGCGTTATTGGCTTATTATAAGTCATGCGTTCAACAGCTGTTACAGTTGTTATCAATCTTGTGAACGCTTACCTGTAGCCATTCACAAAAATCAGGATTAAAACAGATTATGTTTTGATTCGGTGGTTATAGACCATCATTTTTAAGAAGCGGAGCCGCCCTTATGCAATTTATAGATCTTGGCGCCCAGCGCGCGCGCATTGAAGATAAAATCAACGCTGCAGTTTTAAAAGTTATTGCTGATGGGCGTTATATTTTAGGGCCGGAAGTAGCGCAGTTTGAAAAAGAACTTGCAGATTATATTGGTGTAAAGCATGTCATTGCCTGCGCCAATGGCACAGATGCTTTAGTTATGCCATTAATGGCGAAAGGAATTGGTCCAGGGGACGCAGTTTTTTGCCCAAGCTTTACCTTTGCGGCAACGGCTGAAGTCATTGCCCTTGTAGGTGCTGAGCCTGTATTTATCGATGTTTTACCCGATACTTATAATATCGACACAAAGCAACTTAAAGAAGCAATCCAAATGATTAAAAAGGAAGGTCGCCTTACGCCAAAGGCGATTATTCCAGTTGATATATTTGGTCTTCCAGCTGATTATAAGGCAATTAATGCCATTGCTGGCGAAGAGGGTTTATTTGTCATTGAAGATGCCGCGCAATCAATCGGCGGTAAAAGCGATAATACTATGTGTGGTGCTTATGGTGATGTTGCATCGACTAGCTTCTACCCAGCCAAACCTTTAGGTTGCTATGGTGATGGCGGCGCTATGTTTACTGATAGTGACGAACTAGCCGATATTTTACGCTCAATCCTTTTCCACGGTAAAGGCGAAACCCAATATGACAATGTTCGCATTGGTTTAAATTCACGTCTTGATACTATCCAAGCTGCTATTTTGATTGAAAAATTAGCCATCTTTGAAGACGAAATGCAAAAGCGTGAAATTATTGGTAAACGTTACAATGATGGCTTAAAAGATGTTGTCAAAACACCTGTTATCCCTGCAAATACGCGTTCTGCCTATGCGCAATATACAATTGAAGCAGAAAACCGCGATGGTTTGCGCGCCCATTTGCAAGAAAAGGCCATTCCATCAGTAATTTACTATGTGAAGCCTTTACACCTGCAAACAGCCTATAAGGACTTTGCCCGCGCGCAAGACAGCTTGCCCGTATCTGAAGGTCTTGCAGAAAGAGTGTTAAGCCTTCCAATGCATCCTTATTTAAGCGAAAGCGACCAAGATAAGATAATAGAGGAAATCAGAGCTTTTTATAAAAAATAAATAAAATTTTTGATCCTCCCAATGACAAGCCCTTGATGTTTTAGCGCATCAAGGGCTTTAAATTATCTACCATATAAAAACGATAGCCGATTTATCTTGGAGCAGAACTTATTAATCCGGCCATTTCCAGCCAACGCGATTGATAAGATTGTTATCTTTAAACGTTGTTTCGCTAAATTCTTTATAAAGATTCAATATGGTGCCATGGCCTTGTTTTTCCAATAAATCAACCAATGGCTGTGCATGCGATACAACAATGAGCTGCATGTTTTTGGAAGCAGCACAGATAAGCTTAGCCAAGGCCGGCAATAAATCTGGGTGTAGACTTGTTTCAGGCTCATTTAAAACCATCAAGCTTGGTGGCCGTGGGGTTAATAAAGCGGCGAGCAACATAATATAGCGCATGGTTCCATCGGATAATTCCGCAGCTTTTAAAGGGCGTAATATTCCATTTTGACGCATTTGCAGACCAAACCAACCTTCATGGTGGGTAATATCAATTTCAGCCTCTGGAAAAGCAAGGTCGATCATCTCAGCCAACAAATTATAATCACCAATTTGCAGAATAGTTTGAAGGGCAGCGGCAACGTCGCTACCATCATTGGCCATAATAGGTGTATAAGTGCCAATTTGTGGCTTCCTTGACGGTGCATCGCTATCGGTACGCAGATGATCATAAAACCGCCATGTAAGCAGCGTTTCGCGTAGTTCTAACAATTGTGGTGAAGCCTGCGGATCGCCAGCAATAAGGCACATGCTCTCATAATCAGAAAGTTCCAAACGCGATGGAGTAAGTTCGCCCTCTAAGTCACGCAACGACAATAAAGCGCCCTTGCGCAAGGCATGAATGCTTGATTGGCGTAAAGCACCACTCCATAAGGTTTCCCGTTTAAAAAGTGGATCATATCGAAAGGGCCCCATGCTTTCTAAAGAGCTATTTAACGCCCCACTTGTAGGAAAACCAAGTTCCACTGCATAACTCATGTTACGGCTTGAAAATCCAAGCTTTAAACGCTTTTTTTGACTTGATACAGTACCTTGTATAGCGGCGCGCCCTGATCGCATATCTCTGGTAATTTTTTCAGGACCAGCCCAAAATACTGATTGAATTCCTCCTTCTTTTGCTAAATTACCAACAAGCTCACCATTTGCTGCTGAAGCCAAAAGGCGTAATGAGCGGTAAAGATTAGATTTGCCCACGCCATTAGCGCCGGTTATAATGGTAAGATTGTCTAGTGGCACAATGAGATCGCGTATTGAGCGATAGCCAAAAATTGCTAATGTATCAATCACTTATCGCCCTTCCGATACTAACCACCATAAATCTGCTTTTGAAAAGCAATATCCTTTTGATAATTTTTATGGAAACCATAAATATTTGCGCTATCGGCATTTTTTAAAATTAAAACATTATTATCCAACACAAAAAATTCACTATCAAAATCTTTTAAATGAAGAATAATTTTATGTGAGCCAATACTGCCTCCGTTTTCATCATATTGATCTTGAAAGACCGCATCGATAGGAACAACTATTTTAATGCAATTACATATATCTTCTTCAAAAAAGACATAATAGGTCTTATTTGTCCCTTCAAATCTTCCGATTAAATGTGCATTACGGGCAAAATCCACGCAATTATTCTCTTTAATAAATTTAAGTAGATCTTTATCGCAGTGCACAAAGGGATTATTATTACCATAATCAATAAAATCTAACGCAGACCACTTTAACATATTATTTATAATATTTGCAATATTTTCCTTCAAGACAACCAACCCCAATGATCTCAATACAACTCAATGTCGCTATTTTAAAAGCATTTTTCTATTTATTAAACTCTAAAATTCAGTCCCAAATAAACTTAATTTAGCTAAAATATACTTAGCATTTTTATGATTTTTAAACCTTACTACCGCACTCGCATAGCGTATTTTTAAAAATAAAATCATTAAAACTAGGGGTGTGGGTAAGTTTATGGTTAATTGGTTTATATACATCTTATTAATAAAATTGGTTTTATGCTTTTACCTCAATTAGAGGTATTAACATGTCGCGCATTTTGTTTTTTTTAACGCTAGTGGCGTTATTGGCTGGGTGTGCAAGCGCTCCCAACCATACAACCAATGCTTGTGCTGTTCTTGACCAAAAGAACGGCTTTTTTACCAATTGGGAACGCTCTGTTAAAAAAGCCGAGCGCGAATATGGTATTCCAACACCGGTCATTTTGGCAACCATGTATGCAGAATCAAATTTCAAGCACAATGCCCGCCCACCGCGAACCAAATTATTAGGGTTCATCCCTTGGAAACGACAATCAACTGCTTATGGCTATGCGCAAGCACTTGATGGTACTTGGGATCGCTATCGCCGTGAAACGGGACGCACTGGCGCAAGGCGTAATAATTTTGAAGATGCCGCTCGCTTTATCGCATGGTACCACCGCCAAAGTGTCCAAAAAAACGGTGTCGCACCCCATGATGCTTATAATCTTTATCTCAATTATTATCTTGGCCATACAGGCTATGCACGCGGCAATGGACGCGGTGGCATTGCCGGGCGCGGTGCGCAGCGCGCGCAAACAATGAGCCGCCAATATGATATGCAATTGCGCCAATGCGGCCGCCGATAAAATTATAAACATATTAAACCAATAGAGCCTAATTGGCCCTATTGGTTGGGCATAGTCCAAAAATGTTTGTCATTTTAATTTCATCATTTCCATCAAAAATGTCTTAATAATAAAAAATTCTATTGCGCTTGACGCATGTTTGGTTAAAAAATCAAAATATTGATTTTAGGGAGATATCCATGAGCGATAATTTTGATAGCCAGCAAGAAATTTTTGAAAAGCAGGCCGCACTGCTTTCTGCCGCCCTTCCCTATATGCAACGCTATGAAAACAAAACTGTCGTTGTAAAATATGGTGGCCACGCCATGGGTGATCCTGAACTTGGACGCGCTTTTGCTCGTGACATCGCATTGTTAAAACAATCTGGCATTAATCCTATTGTTGTTCATGGTGGCGGTCCACAAATTGCCACCATGTTGCAAAAATTGGGTCTTGAATCAAAATTTGAAGGTGGCTTACGCGTCACCGATGCAAAAACCGTTGAAATAGTTGAAATGGTTCTTGCAGGCTCAATTAACAAAGAAATCGTTGCTATGATCAATGCTGAAGGTGAATGGGCGATTGGTCTTTGCGGTAAAGACGGCAATATGGTTTTTGCCGAGAAAGCACGAAAAACCGTTATTGACCCTGATTCCAATATTGAGCGTGTGCTTGATCTTGGCTTTGTTGGCGAGCCAGTGGAAGTTGATCGCACATTATTAGATTTACTCGCCCGCTCGGAAATGATTCCAGTTATTGCACCAGTTGCACCGGGGCGCGATGGTCATACCTATAATATCAATGCTGATACATTTGCTGGCGCTATTGCTGGTGCATTAACTGCAAAGCGGCTTTTATTCTTGACGGACGTTCCGGGCGTTCTTGATGAAAATGGTAAATTGCTCAAAGAATTAACGGTAAGCGAAGCGCGCCGTATGATTGAAAAAGGCACAATTAGCGGTGGCATGATTCCCAAGGTAGAGACCTGCATTGAAGCCATTCAGCGCGGGGTTGAAGGTGTGGTTATTCTTAATGGTAAAACCGCCCATTCTGTCTTGCTTGAGCTGTTTACCGAGCGCGGTGCTGGCACTTTGATTGTGCGCGGATAAGTATTTTTATGGGCGCGCAAAACTTTCCAACGGAAAAAATAGATTATTGGGTGTTTGATCTTGATAACACCCTTTATCCACCAGGTGACCATCTTTTTTCGCAAGTGGATATTAAAATGACTGACTATGTCAGCAACTTGCTAAACATGGATAGGACAAGTGCACGCCAATTACAAAAAGACCTTTATCGTGATTATGGCACCACCCTATCTGGCTTAATGCATCTTCATGACATTGATCCAGAAGATTTTTTAAATAAAGTCCATGATATCGATTATAGTTGGCTAAGCCCAGCGCCAATTCTTAGGCAAAATTTGCAAAGGCTTACGGGCAAAAAATACATCTTTACCAATGGTGATCACAATCATGCTATAAGTGTATTAACAAGGCTTGGCATTGAAAACGTGTTTGATGGCATATTTGACATTAAGGCGGCTCGATATATTCCAAAGCCCAAGCAAGAGGCCTATGATATTTTTATAAAGAAATTTGCCATAGATCCAAGCCGCGCGGTTATGTTTGAAGATCTTGTCCGCAATTTGAAAGTGCCAAAATCTTTACAAATGCAAACAGTATTAATAGAACCTATACTACAAGCAGCTCAAACCCATGATACACCACAAGGTGATGATAGCGACCAAAGTCATATTGATTTTAAAACCAATGACCTTGGTGCTTTTTTAGAAAAGATATTGATTTAACTGCATTGCAGTCTAATTCATCATTTTCAACAATCATTGACTATCAAACTAATCTAAAACCTACCCTTTAATAGCTTGATTTTTTTAACCGCTTTGCAATTATAAGAAATTGCTTCGAGAGCGCGCCAACCAAAATACCAAGCCCACCAAAACAAGTATGGACCAATGAAATCTTTTACTTTTTTACGCCCGCAAGAACTTATTCTCATTGGTGTAACCATTCTGTGGGGTGGTACATTTTTGATTATTAAACAGGCCGTGCACCAGAGCGGGCCGCTATTCTTTGTAGGGTTCCGCTTTTTTGTGGCTGCCGTAATTGTCGCAATTGTATTTCATAAAGCGTTAAAAGGCCTTAGCAAAAAAGAAATTATTGGTGGCACCGCTATCGGTCTATCTATTTATTTAGGCTATGGCTTGCAAACTATGGGGCTCGAAAGCATCAATAGCAGCCAATCAGCCTTTATTACTGCCCTTTATGTGCCATTTGTACCGCTATTGCAATGGGGCGTATTAAAACGCCGTCCTAGTCTTGGTAGTTGGATTGGCGCTGCCCTTTGCTTTATTGGCCTTATTTTAATCAAAGATCCGCAAAATATAGGTTTTAGTTTTTCTTTTGGTGAAATTATCACCATCATTGCGGCTTTCTTTATTGCGATTGAAATTATTCTTATCGGCAAATTTGCACCTGAAGTTGATAGCCGCCGCCTCACTTTAGTGCAACTAATTGTGGCATCGATCGCCGCTTTTATTACCATGCCAATCCTTGGTGAACCTATCCCTCAATTTTCACCAATCTGGTTTTGGGCAGCAGTTGCACTTGGCACAATGACAGCGCTTATCCAATTAGCAATGAACTGGGCGCAAAAATCAGTATCCCCAACCAAAGCTACCATCATTTATGCCGGTGAGCCAATATGGGCTGGTCTTTTCGGCCGGATGGCCGGGGAGCGTTTTGGTCCCTTTGCGCTACTTGGTGCAGCGTTAATTATTGCTGGTATTCTCATATCACAATTATTACCAACATCATTACGCAATAAACTATCGGCGCCAAGCAATAATAAATCAAAAGACAACTCATCCAATAGTTAAAGCCCAATGCAAAGTAACAAGAATCGTGAGTCGGCATAGGAGATTGCGATTTTTAAAATATTGGTAAATTTACATTAATTTCTTTTGAAAACATGAGTAAATCGCCGTTTTTTGCTTCTGCGCGTTGGAAAATCTCATTGACCTTTGCCCCTTAATCCAGTATAAGCGCGGAAAGTTATACGGTCGAAGTGCCGTTATTTAATTTTCGTGCCATTATTTTTGATGGTCGTTATCGAGAAAAGAGAGAGATAAATGGCTAATACAGCTTCGGCCAAAAAAGCGGTGCGCAAAATTGCAGCTCGCACAGAGGTCAATAAATCACGTCGTTCACGCGTTCGCACTTTCATCCGTAAGTTTGAAGATGCTATTGTTGCTGGCAACAAAGAAGAAGCACAAGTTGCTTTCAAAACTGTTGAGCCTGAAATCATGCGCGCTGTAACTAAGGGCGTTATCCAAAAAAATACAGCAGCTCGCAAGGTTTCTCGTCTTGCACAGCGCTTGAAAAGCCTCAACGCTTAAGTTTTAAAACTTTACTAGTTTTTAAAACCCTCGAAGATTTTCTTCGGGGGTTTTTATTTTAATGGCTGCTAAAAATTTAAATAACAACGCTTGGAAGCATTAGCAACATATGCGATAGAACCTTAAAAGAAATATGACTTATTTACTCATAATTGTTGGCTTTTGGTGTATTTTGAATTAGATTGGTGAGATCACATCAAGGAATGCTATCATGTCCTCTATCGATCAAACAACCCAAGCAATTGCTCCGTCCCTCAATCAAAATCAAGCCAATATTTTACAACAGACAATCAAAGCTGAGGTTATTGTGGTTGGTGCAGGCCCTGCCGGCCTAATGGCTGCTTATCTACTGGCGCGGCAAGGACGACAAGTCGTTTTACTTGAAAAGCATAGTGATTTTTTGCGCGATTTTCGCGGCGACACCATTCACCCCTCAACCCTTGATCTCATTGACCAGTTGGGATTTTTGGACGAGTTTTTAAAAATTTCCCACACAAGAGCAGAAAAATTAAATGCTGAAATTAATGGCAAAGATATCACCATTGCCGATTTTTCCAAACTATCCACCAAATGCAAATTTATAGCTTTCATGCCGCAATGGGAATTTTTAAATTTCCTATGCGACAAAGCCAAACAGTTTGATAATTTTTCGATTATCATGGATTGCCAAAGCCACAAACTTTTATACGAGCATGATAAGGTCGTTGGTGTTGAGGCAACAACCTCGCAAGGCGATATTCGTGTTGAAGCGCCCTTAACCATTGCCGCTGATGGACGCAATTCAATCTTAAGGCAACAATCTGGTCTTGATTTGGAAGAGTTTGGCGTGGCTAGCAATGTTTTATGGATGAAGCTATCACACCAGAAGGAAGATCCACCCTATACAATGGGGCATGGCGGCCCAAGGCAGGGCTTTATCCTTATTGATCGGGGCGATTATTGGCAATGTGGCTTTGTTATCCCTAAGGGTAGCTTTGAAGAGCTAAAAGCCAAGGGCTTAGAAAATTTTCGCGAGGAAGTTGCACGCTTTTCCCCGCTGCCCGCAAGCCGCATGGATGAAATTACCTCATGGGATGCTGTCCATCTTTTATCCATCCGCATTAACCGCCTTAAGCAGTGGTGGCAGCCGGGGCTTCTTTTCATTGGTGACGCTGCCCATGCCATGTCACCGATTGGGGGCGTTGGTGTTAATCTTGCTATACAAGATGCTGTTGCCGCAACCAATATATTAAATGCGCCATTGCGGAATAAAAATGTTAGCACAAAGGATTTGGCAAAGGTACAAAAACGCCGTTCATTCCCCACCAAAGCCACGCAAAGATTGCAACTCATGATGCAAAAAAGTAGCCAAAAGCGCAATCTTGATCCAGAAAAGAAGAAAGCGCCACCAAGCTTCATGCGCTATATTGCAAAATGGCCACCGCTTGCGCATTTTGCTGGCCGGATTGTTGGCATGGGATTTAGATCAGAGAAAATCAAATTTTAAACGCGATAAAAATATCAAAATCCTTATAAAAAAGGCCGATACAAATTTGTATCGGCCTTTTTTATTTCAGCTAAATATCTACCAACCTAAAGACGCTCAATTAAGCAGTTTCAGTGAGGCGATTTGCTACCATTTTTTTCTAAAACCAATACGGCCACTTACTCCATAACTATCGCCAAAACCGCTGAGGCTAGTCTTGACGAGAGCTTCGCCATAAATTGAATAATTATCATCATTCCAATTATATGAACCACCAGCTCCCACACTGCCCCATAAGCGTTGTTGTTGATTTGAGACATCAACTCCGGAAACATCGACACTGGTGCCGCTACGTAAAGCATAATAAAGGTTGCCAACGCCATAAATATGAGTGCGATTTAATGAGCCCTGATCATTTTTCCAGCTGGTTTCGTAATCAACAGCAAAGCCCAAACGAGCCTCTAAACTATCGCCACGCTTTAAACTTACATCTGCATTGAAGATATCGTGAAAACTATCAAAATCAATATTAGAATAAACAAGCTGTGTTTGCGGGGTAATAGACCATTTCTCATCAAGTTTAAAGCGCTTACCTGCCTCGGCTGATAAAGCATAACCAAAGCCATCATTGCTACTTACTAAGTTGCGATTGGCTAAATTGGATTTTAGATCACTGTTATATAGGGTGACCTGTGCTTGGCCATCGACATAGAAACCATCATTGCCATACCACGTGAGAGTTCCGCCCAAACCATAACCATCAGTGGTGATTTCACCATCGCCATAAAATGATTTGGTCTTGGTTTTACCAGTAGTATAAAATCCATTGATACCGCTAATTAAGCTGCCATGGTCATTTGAATACAGTTTTCCATCAATACCGATTTGCGCTTTAAAAATATTTTGATTAAAATCCACTCCTGAGGTTGATTTTTGGGATTCAAAATGGCTGTGATTGCCAACTATACGAGACCAAAGCCCAGTATTCTCGACATTTATTTCAACAGGTGAGCCATTGCTCGCACTGATCCAAATGCGATTGCCAACACGCTGTTGTAACGTTGGTAAGCTGTTTAAATTAAGCAGTGCTTGCGGATAAGCCTCATAGGTGGGGACGCCGGCTTGAAAAACGGGTGGAGCCGGTAAAATTGGAGGTTCTACTGGATCTACTGGAGGCTTTACAGGTGGCTCTTCCGGTTTTACGGGAGGCTTTACAGGTGGTTGTACTGGTGGCTCTTCCGGTTTCACGGGAGGCTTAACTGGCGGCTCGACAGGAGGCTCAACTGGCTTTAATTGCGAACGCAAGTACCAGTCATTTTGAAGTTCTGTTTCACCATATTCATCTTCTGTTACCGTAGATGATTGAGCACCTTTGAATAAACCATAGGCATAGGCACCAGCACCAACCATGGTTTGTCCTTGCAATGTATAGGCATTGGATGCCGTTGCATCCAATGCAAAAGCATCATCGGTGGTTGTACCGCCATTTATGGCACGGACAATTTTAATGCCCTGACCAGGCTCGGTATTGCCTCCTGCATTGGTTGCATCAACATTATTCACGCGAACCAGAGTATTACCATCAATTTGACCACCATCAATCACTAGGCGATCGGATAAAGCGCCACTTTCACCAAGAAAAGTATCTATTGATAAAAGCGCATTATTACGGCCGGTATAATTGCCCTTAATTGTTAAACTATCACCCGCAACGCCACTGTTTAGATTTAAAACACCAGCGTCACTTAGCACATTTCCTTGCAAGGTGAAATTTGCACTACCATCAGATGCTCCATATGCAATAATTTGAGCACCACTTGTAAGATTTAACTGGTCAAATGTTGCAGTTGTGGATGGTGTAGTACCATTTTTGGCGGCAAGTATCCATTGGGCATTATTTGAAACATTAAGATCTAGTGTTGTATTTGCGCCCTTATTAACAAGGCCGGTCATTTTACCGTCAGCAAAATTAAAAACAGTGGTGCTTGGCTGGGTTACGCTACCACCAGTCATATTTAAAATATAACCTTCATCCGCAGCTGTAAGATTACTGTTAGTGCCGCGAACACTTAGCAAATAATCAACATTAGCACCCATGACGTCAATCAAATTAGCTGTTGCGGAGCTTGTCGTTGCAACCAAATTGTTGAAACTCGTTTGACTTTGTACACTGGCAATGTCTGTACTTGCGCTAACGGTAATTGCTTGCCCGCCAGCTTTAATTGTGGTTGATGCTGTATCAGCATCCGCATTCAAAGCGCCACCTTGCCAAACAACGGCAATGGCCGAAGAATTAGGTGCATTTAATGTATCAAGAACCATATTGCCGGTGGAAGTAATAAGTCCTTCGCCAGTACCTGCCACAGTTAACTCTTTACCAATGCGTAGCGCATTGGCGCGAGTGGATGTACTCGTAATAGTAATATTACTATTATGAATACGCACTTCTGGGCGGACACCATCTTTTTCCGTACCAGACACATAAATGCCAATAGCATCATTGCCTTGGGCTGTAAGATTAATATTCAAATCATTCTTAACTTCAACATAACCTGCAGCACCGTTACCCGAACTTTGGCCAGCACCTTGAATGACACGAATGCCTGCCAATAATGGATAACGAGTGAAAAGCCAACCACCTTGCTCAGACTGCATGGTAATATTTAAATTGTCAAAAACCGCCTTTGATTGCATCCCATTAAAAGCTGCTGGCTCACCCGCATTAACTGTAGAGCCAGCCAATACACCATAATGCTCATAACGGTCACCTACTCCCCAAGTGCCACCACCAGAACCAGAGGGTAAATTAAGCATGCTAAGATTAAGAGTGCCTATGGTTGCCATTCCACCATGGGACACGCCAAGGCCAACCTTTGCAATTCGGTCCCCTGCACCAGTCTGCGGGTTTGCAGTCAGATTTTCAAGGGTTAAATTGATTGTTTTACCCGTTGCATCAAAAACCGATTGAGTTGCAGTAGTGCCACCACCACCATAAACTATGATGCCGGCGCTACCTTTAACAGTGGTAGAAAAATCATTTTCAATAGTCATAGTGTTGCTTGTGCGACCACTATAAACACCAAAACCACCTGCCCAAATACTATCATTTCCAATAGTTGAATTAACCGAACTAATTGAACAGCTGTTTTGATTGGGAGCACCATTTGTGCCAATTGCGAAAGTACCATTAGAGGCTGTTAAACATTCTGCCGCTTGCACATTTGTAGCGAACAAAAAGGCTCCAGTTAATACCGTACTAGCTAATAAAAACTTTTTCATACAAACTCACAGATATTATAATAAATATATTTATTTAATATATAATATAAAATATAAGTGAAATATATATTTAATTACACCTCACGCCTTCAAAACCATTCACCAACAAGATATAATTCACACCATCAACGTAAATAATTGTTTTATTTATATATTTTTTATAATAAATATTTTTAGAAAAAATTAACTATAAAAAAATTACCAATTGTTGCAATTATATCATAATAACATCAAAACATTATATAATGAAATTCTAAAATACATTAATCTCAAGCTTTAAATATGCATCAAGTTATTTTACAAAGATGCAATTAACGATGCTAATCGGCAAATATTAGAGTAAAAATATTTTTATACTGAAAAAATCATAATAAAATTTTCTATATTGAATAAAACGGCACTTAAATAATATCTGATTTGGATTTTGATAAAAATTTAAGACTATTATACGAATTTAGGAATGACTTTCCGCAAATTTAATACGTATATTATGACGATAAATTTTAACAATTAGCCCCAGACCAAAAGTGTTTCTTCACTTTTCATCAGGGGCTAAACTTAAAACGCGTTATACTTACAATATATTTAAAACGAGATCACAAAATCCAATTTTGGAAATTCTACTAGTGATCTGATGCTTTCGAAGCACCAAAACCCGTTTCTGAGCGAATTTCTTGAGCTCTAAAACCTGCCTTATCAATTTTCGCACGGGCGCTTTTATCAATTATAGAGAAGAACCACACACTAAAGAATGCGATTGGAATAGAAATAATTGCTGGCGACGCAAAAGGAAACAACACAGATTCTTTTGAAAGATGCAGCGTATTGACCCAAACAGCCGGCGAAACAATCGTTAGACCAACAGAAAGAGCAAGACCAATGAAGCCACCAATTACCGCACCGCGCGTTGTACACCCCTTCCACAGGATGGAAAGTAGTAATACTGGAAAGTTAGCAGATGCCGCAATAGCAAAAGCAAGCCCAACCATGAAGGCAACATTTTGCTGCTCAAAAGCAATACCAAGAAGCACTGCAACAATGCCAATGCAAATTGTAGCAATACGTGACACGCGCAATTCTTCATCATTTGTTGCCATACCTTTTCTCGATATCATGTTGAAAATATCATGAGAAATAGCGGTTGCACCAGACAATGTTAGACCTGCAACCACAGCCAAAATAGTAGCAAAAGCAACTGCTGAAATAAAGCCATAGAACATATTGCCGCCAACAGCCTTACCAACCATAACCGCCGCCATATTGGATGCACCCGCACCAGAGGTTAACGGCGCGGCAAGTTCGGGATTGGATAATACAAGAGCAATAGCACCAAAGCCAATAATGAAGATAACAATGTAGAAATAGCCACTCCAGACGGTTGCCCATAACACGGATTTACGTGCTTCACGTGCATTTGGCACGGTAAAAAAACGCATCAAAACATGTGGCAAACCGGCAGTACCAAACATAAGCGCCATGCCAAGCGAAATGGCTGAGATTGCATCATAGCCACCAGGCGCCATAATTCTTAAGCCTGCCGCCGCAGCTTCCTCTGGTGTTTTACCATCAGCAAGCGCCATTTGGGTTTTAACATCAACGGCTGCTTGGAAGAAGCTGTTGAAATTGAAATTAAAGTGCAGCAATACCATAAATGCCATAAAGGTGACACCAAACAGCAAAAGGCATGCTTTAATAATTTGCACCCATGTTGTTGCTTTCATACCACCAAATAACACATAGGTGATCATCAGCACACCAACGATAAGCACTGCCCAAATATAATTGATACCAAAAAGCAACTTAATAAGCTGCCCTGCCCCAACCATTTGCGCAATAAGATAAAATGCCACCACAATCAACGTACCACAGGCAGAAAAAATGCGGATAGGCTTGGTGTCAAAGCGAAATCCAGACACATCAGCGAAATTGAAACGACCAAGATTACGCATGCGCTCGGCAAGAAGGAACATCACAATTGGCCAACCAACGAGAAAGCCAACCGCATAAATAAGCCCATCATAGCCTTGGTTCATCACCATAGCCGAAATACCAAGGAAAGAGGCTGCAGACATATAGTCACCAGCAATAGCAAGCCCATTTTTAAAGCCTGAAATACCACCACCAGCGGTATAAAAATCGGCTCGCGACTTTGTGCGCATAGCGGCCCATGCGGTAATTCCTAAGGTGAACAGTACAAAAAGGGCAAACATGCCGATAGCTGTTAGATTTAATGGCTGTTTTGCCATTTCACCACTAATTGCATCTGCAAAAGCATTTGACTGAAAGATAAAAGCAAAAATGGCAGATAAAAACAATAAGTTATAATTTTTAATCGATTTCATTTGCCCACCTCTTTTTCAAGACGACTAATTAGATCATCATAAATCTTATTGGCACGCACGACATAAAATGCGGTTAGTGCAACCATCAATACAATCACACCAATACCTATTGGGATTGCAATGGTTGTTACACCGGCGCCAAGTTTTGTCGCGAGAAATTGGGGGTTAAATGCAATAACGAAAATCCAACCGTAATAAACAATCAATACAACAAAAGTAAGCGACCAACCAAGAATGTTGCGCTTTTTTTTCAATTCGATGTAATCGGGATTTGCCTCAATGCGGGCTACCATCTGTTCATCCATAATGGGTTCCTCCTTCCCTGTGGACTTAAGATTAGATGTAAAATGACCAAAAAGGCCTTATACATGTTGTCAAATGCTACTTAATTGAAATGATTAACAACTATCTAAGCCATCAATTATTTTAATAAGAAGCACCTGTCATTTTTTGAAAAGCTCAAATTCCTCCAAATTGGAGCTAAACTTTTTAGTTAGATAATAACTAGATGTAAATTAGTCCTCCACGACTACTTGTCTATACTAGCTCACAAATTCTTTTCAAGAATATACAGCTCCTCAACTGTTTAACGTTTTTGAAAATAGAATCTTTATAAACTAAAAAAATAATATTCCTCCAAGTTCCATTGGGGGTAATAATCATAAAAATTACCAATCACGTTTTCGTGAACAAAAAATCCATCACTCTAAGACCACCAATAATATAATGTTTTTATGCGCTAAAATTATTTAAAACCTTTTGAAGAGTTCTAAATTATTTAAAATCAGCCGATGACTGACTTTTGTAAAAGCGCCAATTATTTACCTCAATATCGTGATAGAAGTGATTTAACCTCTATCAGTTTGCTTACGTTTGTCTAGGATTCCAGCGCAACAAATGGTGGCAAATTCACCCCTTTAATGAAATTCATGATCGAAGCGAACCATGGCTGACCAAAATTTGGTTTTACTTAATCAACCATGATTTGCTTTGCTAATGGAAAGGACCTTGAAAATAGGTAAAAGTCGCTAACGATAAAGAATAGCTTGCGTCAAGATTTGCATTCCAAGTTTATTATCTGATTGACCGTCATAACATCTCCAAAAGCATCATTCAGTGTAACCAATGATGCTTTATGCAAAGTGGTATAATCGATTGTATCCTCATTATTAAAATCTATAGAGCGCGTAGCGCATGCATCTTCAGCCACGACAATATTGTATCCCAAAGGGATAGCCTCGCGTGCAGCAGCACTTACACACATATGGGTCATTAAACCGCAAATGATCAATGTATTTATACCCGATGCTTTAAGCTGCATATCAATATCGCTTGACGCAAAAACACTTGGCATGTTTTTTTGTACTATCTTATGATGGGGTGCGGGCAAAATATCGCTATGAAATGCAGACATTGCGCTATCTTGCGCAAATGTTGCACTTCCTTGTGGTGCTATATGCTGCACATGGAATACGGCGATTGCATTTTTATCGGCATATTCTATCAAATTCTTTGCATTTTTTAAGGCCGCCATAGCATCGGGAATTGGCAATAAGCCATCAAAATATTCATTTTGAAAATCAATAACAAGTAATGCAGTTTGTTCAAATTGCAGATTTTCAATAATAGCCGCACCAGCTATTGTACGAAGTGTCGGATGTTTCATAATTTTCTCCTGTTTTAAACAAGGACAATTAATGAATAAGAATATAGAACTTCGCTACTATCATAAAAGACAACATATGATGAAATTAAGCCAAGTTACAGTCTCATTAAGGTAAATGCTTTTTAAATTGACTACGATAAACTCCCGGCGGAATAGAAAAAACGCGGGAAAAATGTTGGCGAAAAGTAACGGATGACGAAAAACCACATTGCTGTGCAATATCCTCAAGTGAGGCTTTGCTTGTTTCTAAGAGGTTTTGCGCCCTATAAAGTCTCTGCATCAAAAGCCAACGATTAAAACTTATTCCGGTTTTTTTATTAAAATGTCTGGTAAAGCTTCTGACGCTCATAAAAGCATGCTCAGCAACGACTTTAAGATTAAGTGGTTGGTCAAGACAGCTAAGGGCCCACTCCAAAGCCTCACTCAATCTATCTCTTTGCGCAATGGTTGCTATGGGGCGGTCAATATATTGCGATTGGTCACCGGAGCGATGTGGCGAGACAACTAATTTTCGCGCTAATCGGTTCGCTATATCGGCACCATGGTCTTGACGGATAATATGCAAGCAACAATCTATGGCTGCCGCTGTTCCTGCTGAGGTTATAATATTATTATGGTCAATGTATAAAGCTTTTGTTTTTAATATGATGTTAGGGTAGCGATTGGTAAAATCATCGGCCCAAGCCCAATGGGTTGACACCTCACGTCCATCTAATAATCCTGCCTCTGCTAATACAAATGTACCAAGACAAAGCCCTATAAGACGTTTTCCATCTTTGAATGCTTTTTGTAAAGCAGCAATAAGACCAGGAGACGGAATTGTAGTTGCATCAATCCAAGCGGGAATGATTACCGTATCAGCCTCTTCAATCATTTCAAAATTATGCTCTACATAAATATCAAAATCAGAAAGTGTACTAAGCCTTCCTGCTTTTTCAGCACAAACCTTTACCTCATAGTTGGTATTTTCAGCCTTGAACAAGTCATCACCAAACACAGTACATGGCACAGAAAGATGAAATGCACTAATACCCTCATAGGCAATTACCGCTATTTTATGGGTCATAATAATTTTTCATGTCGTTATGGCGTAATTAGATTATTTTCTTAACCGAACATAACTAACCTTGGCACTAATATTATTTTCATGCTGTTTTAAAAAAATTGAACCCGATAATTATCAACAATCACACTTACATTGGCCTATGAGCGTTTTTTATTATCGAACTTTTCTAGAGCAAAATTTTCATTTTTTAGATTTAAAGATTAATGGCCACATTTTTTCGTCATAAGGTGTAACTTGATATGTAAGATTACCGGCAATGAAATAAACTTCTGTATCCTTGAAAATATCAATTGTCTCAATTTCATCGACCTCATCATTAACCGTAATCGTTAAACAATGAAATCCACCCATTTCTTTATATTTAATTCCATCGGTTAGCCATGAGAAATTGTTGCCATTCACTTGCGACAGCTTGCACTCTTTTATATCGCTTAAAAAAATATCGAGGACGATCCTATTACCAATTTCATCTTGTACAAATGTGGTCAATTTTATATCGCGTAAATCATTGGTAAAATGAACCTCATATAGAACTCCATCATAGCCATAATTAATTTTATCTAAAAAAGCACTCAAACTCACAGCAATTCCTGATAGTCTATTTTCATGTTTTTTATCAATCCGTTATAATTGCAATACAGCATCTATTGCCGCAAGATATCAAAATAACAATTTTATGCCTTTATAGTTGTTTATGACTATTCAATAAAAACTTGAGCTTACAAATACATAATTTATGTTATTATAGCCAATCACCAAGTGTAGCACCAATTAACGCAAGGGCAGCGACAGCTGCGGTATCAGCCCTTAAAATACGTGGTCCAAGGGGGATGGCGTGGGCAAAAGAGCAGCTACGGATTAATTTTCTCTCACTATCACTAAATCCACCTTCAGGACCAATAATAACCCCTAACGGCCCGCGCGATAATTTTTGTAATATTGGCAAGGGATTATCGCCTTCTGCAGCCTCATCACAAAAAATCAAATGTCGTTTTTCATCCCAATTGGCTAAAAGCCGATCTAAACTTATAGGTTCTAAACAAGGGGGTATAGCAAGAATGCCGCATTGCTCGGCAGCTTCGATAATATTGGCTTGCATACGCTCAATATTCAACCGATTGACCTGAGTATGCTGGGTTAAAACTGGCTGAAGGCTGCTTGCGCCCATTTCGACTGCCTTTTGCATCATATAATCAAGGCGCGCATGCTTTAACGGCGCAAAATAATAAGTAAGATCAATTGGCTTTGGCTGCTGTCTTTCAAGTGTTTGCAATTCAAGCACAAGCGCTTTTTTCGAAATATCGATAATTTTGGCTCGCCATTCACCATCACGGCCGTTAAAAACCAAAACCTCATCTCCCAAAACCATCCTTAAAACATGGACAAGATAATGGGTTTGTTCCTTGGCCAAAGCGAGCTTCACACCCGTAGCCGATAAGGAATCATTTAAAAAGGTTTGATCGACAAAAAGCCGTTGCATTTTATAATTTGCGCGCATTTTTTAGTAAATATACCTTGCTGTTTTCAAGGTCAAGCAAGCTTATATCATGTCAACAACAAGGGAAGCGTTGCAGTAAGGACACAGCAGCTTGAAAACCAATATTTCGTTAGCATTTAGGTAAGAATTTTAATGACTAATGATTGTCGCCAGCAAAACTTCACGCTAAAGAAACAACATGTAATGACCAACCGATTTTGACCATTCAAATCTTTAAATCATACCATTTTAAAACAAGGGAATTTCGCTATGACCGTTAGTAAGGCAGCTTTTGTTACAGTCGCAATGCTGTTCACAATGATTATTATTTCAACTGTCATTAGCGCAAATAGCTCAAGCTCAAATGATACAGCCTTTGATGGTTATGGCGTTTCAATTTCTGAACAGTAAATACTAATTTACTTTTTATTATAGCCGATAAAATATATCAAATTCTACATGCTCCATATAGATTAAAATTCAAAATTAAGGCATTGGATATATTGCCCAACACCTTAATTATTAGTAATTTTTCACCATCTTATGTTGCTACAGAATAGAATATATTCATTTTCTATGAGCAAATATTATCCAACAAATGTATCAGGATCTGGTCCAGTGCGACCATCAGCTCTATCAAGGCTAACAATTCTTTCATGATCGCCTTTGGTTAAACTAAAATCAAAAATATTGAAATTTTCCGCCATACGCTGCGGTGATATAGATTTTGGTATGATGACATTACCAATTTCAATATGCCAACGTAAAATAACTTGCGCAACAGTGCGGTTATGATTTTTGGCAATGTCAATAAGAATTGGATTATCTAAAAGGCTTCCACGCGCCAAAGGTGCCCAAGCTTCTGTAACAATATTGTTTTTTTCATGAAATATCCGCAATTCATTTTGCTGAAATTCAGGGTGCAATTCTATCTGATTAACCGATGGCACAACGCCGGTATCTTGGATTAACCGCTCAAGATCGCTAATTCTAAAATTACAAACACCGATGGATTTAACGCGTTTTTCCTTTTTCAATTGAATGAGCGCTTTCCACGTATCAACAAATAGATCTTTTGATGGCATCGGCCAATGGATAAGGTAAAGGTCGATATAATCCATGTTGAGGCGTTGCAAGCTTTCATCAAAGGCCCGCAGCGTAGCATCATAACCCTGTGCATCATTCCAAATTTTGGTCGCAATAAAAACATCGCCACGACTTACACCGCTATTGCTTATGCCGCGCCCAACACCTTCTTCATTATGGTATATTTTTGCTGTATCAATATGACGATAACCGGTATTTATTGCGTTTATTACAGCTTGATCGGTGTCCTTGTCATCAATCTTCCAGACACCGAACCCTAGCTGCGGGATAGAATTTTGGTCATTTAAACGAATATTGGGTACTGGCATTTTAAATCCCTTTTACAATTTTAAAAATAGATTTTATTTGGATTGCCATTAGTTAATTATAATTTATTATGTGGATTTCAACTAAACAGCCATTGTTAATGACTAGGGGCAAGACCTGTTAATTTAAAGCAATAATTGGATAGGTAGATAAGCTTGAGCCTATATCATTTAAAACACAAACTTAGAGCCATGTAGTTAGAGATTGTTATGATTTAATTTAAAACCTGCAAACCAAATTACAAAAATATTAATATAAAAACCAAAAATCAAAATTGTCAAGCAAGTATAAACTTTTAAGATATTATGATAATTATAGCTTTATTTATTAATTATAATAGACATTTGTATCATGAATTGGTCATTTAATATCAATGTATTATTCGACTACATTAGTCTATTCACTATCCATTACCAGTTTTTTAACTTGCAGTAAGTTCCATGCGCCATTAACTTCAAACCGTTGCAAAGGTTTTAAGCTCAACTGGACACATTCAACGTCAATGCAATGTCCATTAACCCGCCTTGGACGATCAACAACGCCGGTAAAATCAACATCACCATTTTGCAATGAAGCATGCCCCGAAAATTCAATCAAATGATTATCAAAAGCCAAACCGGCAATATCCGTGTTGATAGCACCATTTTCAATGCTTCCCTTGGCAATAAGTCGGAGAAAGTTTAACATCTCCTCATTGCCGTTCCAAAAGGGAAGGCTCGTTTCGCTCATTATCCCATCTAAAAACCGCGAAAAACTAAACCCAACAATTGAACCATTATTGCAATTCATATCAAATGCGCCTTTGGCATTTAAGAATGCCTTAGACCAATGGGTAAAATCAGAGGTCGCATTCATAGTTAAATTGATTGGGCATTTTAGTTTTGCTTCCGAGCCCATGGCTAATTGTAATTGTTCCAAACTAACATTAGTGGTTGAAAGACGCGTTTCCAATTGGGTGACGTTGCCAAGTAGACCAATGATAATATTGCTTTGTAGCGTCCCATCAAAAACGTTAACATTGCCAATGTCAAAGCTTAACCTACCATTACGCAATTGGGTTGATGCTGCAAAATTGGTTAGGGCAATAGATCCAATTTGCCCCTGAGGTGCTGAAACCCGTAAATCAAGTGAAAAGCGATTAAGAAATGACAAATCCGGAATAACATCACCAGCAGACATGAAGGCGGGTACAATCTGAGTAAAATCAAGTGATTGAAATGCCAACGATCCAGAAGTTGACGGCAAATCACCAATAAATACTGTTTCTAAAGCGCCGCGTGCTTTATCATTGCCAAGGGTTAGATTTATATCATTCAATTCAAGTTTTTCAGGCGTTGCATTAAGGTTTGATTCCCAAACAACCGGCGATTGAATAGCAGCACCAAAACTTTTTGCCTGCCCAAGCCAATCCATGGTAACATTTAAGGCAGGTAAACGCGCAGCAACTTTACCACTTAAAGCAAAACGTTGCGCAAATTGGGCATCCCCCGTATAAGTCACACCACCACGATTAGAATTAACCGATATTCGCACCGTGCTCTTACCACTGGCCATTAGCATTAATGCTTGATCAGCACGCAAAGTCACTTCTGTATAAGCGCCATTCCAGCGACCATTGGCTTTAACCGATGCCGCAGAGGTGGAGGTTGGCCATGTAACCGTTGCATTGATTTCTTTGATTTCGCCACGCGCGTCTTCGCTTGGCTTTTTGTCGGCACTGTGATTATCAATGGGATAGGATAATGTGCCATCTTGGATAAAAATACGGCCAAAAGGCTGGGTAAGCAAACTAGACAAATCAGCATTATTTAGATTTTGCGCAACAATTTCACGCGCTTGGCGAATAGCATTACCAAGACTACCATCGGAGCGAGCCAATGAAGCAAAAAAACCAGCAACAGTTTTTACCGGTTCGTCAACCGCAAAATGCGGACGGATAATACGGGTTTCAGAAAAACTGACCTTGCCTTGCAAAGCATCAAATAATGACAAATCAACTTCTATACATTCTGCCTCCATAAGCGGACGGCTATCATCACTGGCATCACTTAAGCTAATGCCTTGTAGGGCGGCTTGCAATTTGGGGAAAAATGAAATTTTCGGTGGCTCACGCAATTGAACATTATAGCCCGTCCAAGTACTTAAGTCCTGTGCTAGGCGTATGCGTATTGCGTCCGTTGATATGAGATAAGGAATTGCAATAATTGCCCCAATAACCAGCACCGCCAAAATAGCCACTGTAAAAAACAGATATTTTAATATCCGGCGAATGCTCATGTAAAATGGTCCTGTCACAGCATAAGCGGCATTCACTCAATTGTGCGAATCCGCTGTGCATTTCGTTATAATTTTATTCATCACAATAAAACACACAATAAAACATTTGTAATTAAAGAAGAATAAAAATCCTTAGCTGCGCAAGAATAAATTTAAATTTTAAAACATAAACCCACAATTTAAAAAAGCATTTATTTCACCAAGGAGCTTCCCAAATATTAAAAAAAAATTATCTGCTATCTCTTGCTGTCATTTAAAATCATTCCCATATCAGATTAGGAAAACAAGCTTGCCATAATGGGAGCTTTCAATTTCCACCAACCGTAATGCTGCATTGTTAAACCAGAGCATATTTGAAATCTTCTCAAATATGTTTTCAGGTTGCGGGAAAGGGAAAATAAAATGAATTTAGAAAAATATACAGAACGAGTTCGCGGTTTTATTCAAGCCGCTCAAAATGCTGCACTTTCTGCTGATAATCAGCAATTTTTGCCAGAGCATCTTCTTAAAGTGTTGATTGATGATAATGAAGGTTTTTGCGCCTCACTGATTGAAAAGGCTGGCGGCAATCTTTCTGCAATTAAAACAGCACTTGATGCGGCTCTTAGTGCCATACCCAAAATTACTGGCGGCAATGGTCAGCTTTATCTTGCCCAACCACTAGCAAAAGTTTTCACCACAGCTGAAGAGTTAGCCAATAAGGCTGGCGATAGCTTTGTAACCGTTGAGCGTTTATTGCAAGCTTTGGCTATGGAAAAAACTGCTAAAACCCATGAAATTATTGCCAAAGGCGGCGTAACGCCTAATGCTCTTAATAAGGTAATTAATGATATGAGAAAAGGGCGCACTGCCGATTCTGCCTCTGCTGAAAACCAATATGATGCTTTAAAAAAATACGCTCGTGATCTTACTGAAGATGCGCGTAATGGCAAACTTGACCCTGTTATTGGCCGCGATGAGGAAATTCGCCGTACAATTCAGGTATTGTCACGCCGCACTAAGAATAACCCTGTATTGATTGGTGAGCCGGGCGTTGGTAAAACCGCAGTTGTTGAAGGTTTGGCATTGCGTATCGTCAATGAAGATGTGCCTGAATCTTTGCGTGATAAGTCTTTGCTTGCCCTTGATCTTGGTGCGATGATTGCTGGTGCGAAATATCGCGGTGAGTTTGAAGAGCGTTTGAAAGGCGTGTTGTCAGAAGTGCAAGCTGCTGCTGGGCAAGTCATTTTATTTATTGACGAAATGCACACCCTTGTTGGCGCAGGCAAGACTGATGGTGCAATGGATGCTTCCAACCTTTTAAAACCAGCCCTTGCACGCGGTGAATTACATTGCGTTGGTGCAACAACTTTGGAAGAATATCGCAAATATGTGGAAAAAGATGCTGCGCTTGCTCGCCGCTTCCAGCCAATCTTTGTTGATGAGCCAACGGTTGAAGACACGATCTCAATTTTGCGCGGCATTAAGGAAAAATACGAACAACATCATAAGGTGCGTGTATCGGATTCGGCTCTTGTTGCTGCGGCAACCTTGTCAAACCGTTACATAACCGATCGCTTCTTGCCTGATAAAGCAATTGACCTTGTTGACGAGGCAGCATCGCGCCTAAGAATGCAGGTTGATTCCAAGCCAGAAGAACTTGATGAGATTGACCGCCGCGTTATGCAGCTCAAAATCGAACGAGAAGCGCTTAAGGTTGAAAAAGACACCGCATCACGTGATCGTTTAGAGCGGCTTGAAAATGACCTTGTTGAGCTTGAGGAATTATCCAATGAGATCACAGCAAAATGGCAGGCAGAAAAGCAAAAGCTTGGCCATGCAGCCGACCTCAAGCGTCAGCTTGATGAAGCACGCAATGCTTTGGCTATTGCCCAGCGCAATGGCGAATTTCAAAAAGCTGGTGAACTTGCTTATGGCAAGATACCAGAACTTGAAAAGCAATTGCATGATGCTGAAAGCCAAGAGGGGCGCACCTCAATGGTTGAAGAAACTGTGACATCAGAACATGTGGCACAGGTGGTTTCGCGTTGGACAGGTATTCCGGTCGATTCCATGTTAGAGGGCGAGCGCGAACGCTTGCTTCGTATGGAAGATGAAATTGGTAAACGTGTTGTTGGTCAAGGTGAGGCCGTGCAAGCTGTATCGCGTGCGGTTCGCCGCGCTCGCGCTGGCTTGCAAGATCCTAATCGGCCAATTGGTTCGTTTATTTTCTTGGGGCCAACAGGCGTTGGTAAAACTGAGCTCACCAAAGCGCTTGCTTCATTCCTCTTTCAAGATGAAACAGCAATGGTGCGTCTTGATATGTCGGAATATATGGAAAAGCATTCCGTATCACGCCTAATTGGTGCGCCTCCCGGCTATGTCGGCTATGAAGAAGGTGGTGCATTGACTGAGGCCGTGCGGCGGCGTCCCTATCAAGTTGTTCTTTTCGATGAAATTGAAAAGGCTCACCCTGACGTATTTAATGTGTTGTTGCAAGTATTGGATGATGGACGATTAACTGATGGACAAGGGCGAACAGTTGATTTTCGCAATACCTTAATCATCATGACGTCCAATCTTGGGGCAGAATATTTGACCCAGCTTGGCGATGATGAAGAAGCAGAAAAAGCTCGTGAACAGGTAATGAGTGTGGTTCGTGCAGCATTCCGTCCAGAATTTTTGAACCGTGTCGATGAAGTTATTCTTTTCCATCGCTTGCATCGTTCAGAAATGGGGGCAATTGTAAATATTCAGTTGCAAAGATTACAGTCCTTGCTTGATGATCGCAAGATCACTTTGGATATTGATGAGGATGCTCGTGAATGGCTTGCTGAAAAAGGTTATGACCCAGTTTATGGTGCGCGCCCACTTAAGCGCGTCATCCAGCGCGAAGTGCAAGATCCATTGTCTGAGCGCATCTTGATGGGCGATGTCTTGGACGGCTCTAATGTTCATATATTGCGCGGCTCAGATAGGCTTAATTTTAAGCCAAGCCCTGTTTTTGCTGAAAAAGCCGAATAAAACAAAAAACCGCCTCGAAAGAGGCGGTTTTTATTTATTCTTTAAAAATAATTAACCCTTCAATTAATGGGAAATCCATTCAGGAATAAAATATACTGTCCCATTAAAAGGTACTGTGGTTTGCCCCGTGCTAGTAGTGATGGGTACTTCTACGCAATTTTCATTTTCTAGCTTAGCAACTTTATCATTAATATCAGTATTTATTTCAAGGGCACGAAAACCATTGGAATAGCTACCAAGGCTAATTTTACGCTTTAACACCATTTGATAGCTATAGCATTGTTCATTTTGTTTAACATGGGTAACGGTTCTATCCATTACCAATTTGGTCAATTCTGAATCATCGGGGCTTGCAACATTGCCAAGGCCAGCCTTAAATTCATTGTCACGCTCTATCAACAAATAAAGATCGCGTCTTGCTTCTTTAAGGTCTGGTGTTGTTCTTTCAAAATTCATCTGTACGGCGGTTGCACGCTGATCAGGACTTAGCTGATAAAGCGTATCATCAATTGCAATGCTAGATAATTTGGCATCACCTTCAATGATTGCATCTCTTTGAATAAGCTGCTTGGTTACTTTACCGGTTTTAGTGCCAGCTAAGATAAAGGCAATGTCATATTGACAATTTTTTTCGCATTTTTCCTGCCCTTGTGAGGGACGCAGCAAAGTAATATAAGTCATGTCAATATGGTTTGGCGAGGGACGACAAGAGGCAAAGGCTAAAGTGTCAAACTTTAACGCCTTGGCAATATCTTGCACAAATGGCAAATTGCCATCTTGACCATTATTTTGGCAAACCAAGCTATCTGCCTTGGCAAGCCCGATACCACTTAAACCCATAACACTTAGAGATAGCAATGCAGCAAAGGCTGCTTTTTTCATACCATTTTTAATCATTTAAAATGCCATTTATAAAAGAAAGACTCAATCCAACGCCAGTCCAAACCAAGAAATAATACCGATATTATAAAGGGTTGAAAGAAGATAAATGCGTGTATTGGTTTATCCCTACCGTAGACTTTGCACGCATTATAACCACTAATGATTAACATTCCTATCTTTAATGAAAAATAAGCTGAAAAACCACTTCACATTTAATTCATAGCATTAACAAGCTGTTTCTTACATATATTTGGGTATTTGATAGCTAAACGCTCAAAAGGCAGTTGATTAATACAATAAAACATCGCTAAATCACCATCTCATTGGTTTAAATATTTACAAGACATTGACCTCTAAACATAAGATGAAGTGCAAAACATGCTTTATATTTTTACATTAATTAATATTCTTATATTTGCGCGCCAAGCCTTAACCTGCAGACGAGGTGACGCGATTTATAGCGTTATCGGTTTTATATTAAGCGGCACAATCATTTTTCTTTTTGCATATTTTGCAAAAATGCCTATCTGGAATGAATTTAACCAAAAGATTATCAACTTTAAACTATATTTTGCTCTTTTTTGTTTTGTATTCGGCTTCATTTGCATTGTCGGCAAAATGGCATCGCTCAACCGAATTAATGACCAACCAATGTGGGCAATAAAACCACTAAATTTTATTCTTGGTATTATACTTGGTTTCAATGTTAGCTTTCTGTTTGCGTTACATGATAGCGAAATACTACTTATTGAAAATTTGAATAGCATTCCAAATGGTCTTATTATCCATAATATGGTTGTGTTGTTTATCTGCGCGATAATTGCGCTAAGTCTTATTTTAGTTTTAACGTCAAAACCTGTTTATCGTAGCCTAAGGCGTTACCAAGATGTGATTGATCCGGTATTTGGTACTTTATTTGCAGGATTTGGCATCTGGATTGTCTTGGCTGTCGCGCCCTTACGCTTGTATGGTTAGCGTAAAATAATACTATTCTCTTCTTTATCTGACTTGACAGCTTCACCATATTCAATAGCTTCACCTTTGCAACCAGCATGTTCATAATTTTCCAACTTACCATAAACTAGCTTAACCATTTGTGTTCTCATATGGTACACTGTCCGTACCGCAAATATTAAATGAATTACTTCAGCACGTAAGAAGTGATTGCGCAAAGAATGATTTTAAAGCCAATTTTATATTTCGGCACTTTGATGCAATCATCTGCATTCAGACCAAAAAAGTTCGCTATTGTTTAAGTTGTTGGAATATTAAAAAGCGGTTTTTGGAGCGCCGCTTCAAAGGTGATTATAGTACAATCAACCGTTAGCTTATTTCACCTTGAGCAAACTACGCTCAAGCCTTTACTCCTTGGATGAATTAACTTCCCCTTCAAACACAATACGCGGATCAGTAACTGGCACAAGATCAGCTAATTCATAGACATTGGTATAACCATAGCCATATAGATTTATGTAGGTTTGCAAATTAAGGGCCAACATAATCGGCAAACTTGATCCTATAGCCTGCTGATTTATTGCAACCTTTGATGGGAAAGCGCTTGCCAACAAAAGATTATTTTCCTGCCCACTAAAATTATTGTTGCAGTAAATTAAAATAGTGGTGTTTTTATCCGGAATGATCCTTTGCAAAGCCGCTTGAGAAAAATCTGTAAAGTCAAGGTTAATTGCACCTTTTAAATGGGCAATACTAAATGCTCGCGCGGAACGGGCATCCAGCAAAATAACATTATCTTTACGCGAGAGCTCTAAAAATTCATCAAGATGTAAAAGCCGTGTGCTACGATGAGGTTGAACCTTTTTGGCAAGCACAAGAAAATTATCCAAATCAACTAAGGATGGGGGAAGTTGCTCTACACTTACTGAAAGCTTAGAGGTTGTTTCACCTGCAAAAGCTACCGAAAAGCCAAACATAAATATAAATAAACTCGCCATTATATTTTTCATATTTACATCCTAATATAAATATTTCGCTTAATCATATGTTGCCGTATGATAATTTAAAAACCACTATGTAACACAAAGGCCTATATTTATAAAGCATTTAAAAACATGCAGATATTTATTCTAATTATAGAATTTTGATCAAAAATTACTTTATCTTACTAATTATAGCGTTTTTATGACCATCACTTAGGCAAAAGCATTGGCTTAAAATAAATATTGCCAAATTTATAATTAATTGGGATATAACAAGATAAACCAATTTTTAAAGACATGGATATTTCATGCATTTTTTCATATTACAATTTTTGGGTAGTTTCGCTATTTTTATGGCTCTTACCCAGTTTGTTATGTGCGTACAACCGCTATTTTTTATCCGTCAAGCAGTGCTTGGCGGGCGTTATGCAAGCATTATTTCTGTTGCAGGCTTTTTCATAAGCGGCATGATTGCTAGCTGTTTTCTTGGCATGTTCCCTAATATCTATCTTGATTTCATTGAACCTTATCGAACTTATTTCATTCTTGCGCTTTTAGCCTTTTGTTTTTTTTATTGCTTTATCTGTCTAACTGGCCGTTTTACACGATTTGATCAAAATAGATTGCCACTATTTTTTGTTGGTGCATTTCTTGGTATAATTAATTTTGTTTTTTGTACCACATTTCTTATCATGTTTTCAATTTCATTAGGTCGTATCGGCGTTACGTCTTATATTTTTGAAAATTTTGCCATAAGCATTGGTGGTGTTTTCTTAATTCTTACCTTAGCTTATTATTATCTGATTTTACTTTTAACCCTTGCACCAATCGAAAACAAATTAAGCCAAAAGACGCAATATTTAGACCCATTTTTTGCAGTTGGTTTTGCACTTATAGGGTTTTGGTTGCTTCCTTAGATGTTTACAGTGATATGATCCCATACAATTCTTTTTCAAATTTGATAATATGTAAAAAGACATTGTCTTTAAGTATTAAAATCGGTTAAGATTTAAACAATGATTTTTCGAGTTCTATTGCCTGCACATCAGCAATAGCTTGTTAAAGCAAATATATGTTCAACCATTAACAATAAGCCAGGCCTTTTGAAATGAACAAATTCAAAGATGTAAAAAAAGTCGTTCTCGCCTATTCTGGCGGTCTTGATACTTCGATCATCCTAAAATGGTTACAAACCGAATTAGGTGCAGAAGTTGTCACCTTTACCGCTGATCTTGGCCAAGGTGAAGAGCTGGAGCCAGCACGCCGCAAAGCTGAAATGATGGGTATTAAAGAGATCTATATCGAAGATTTGCGCGAAGAATTTGTTCGTGATTTCGTTTTCCCCATGTTCCGTGCCAATGCCGTCTATGAAGGTGTTTATTTGCTTGGCACATCAATTGCCCGCCCGCTTATTTCACAACGTCTCATTGAGATTGCCCGCGATACAGGGGCTGACGCTATTGCCCATGGCGCAACAGGTAAAGGCAATGATCAGGTGCGGTTTGAACTATCGGCCTATGCACTTAATCCAGACATTAAAATCATTGCTCCTTGGCGCGATTGGGCTTTCAAAAGCCGTACAGATTTGATTGAATTTGCTGAAGCTCATCAAATTCCAGTTACCAAAGACAAGCAAGGCGAAGCGCCATTTTCGGTTGATGCTAATCTTTTGCACTCTTCATCAGAGGGCAAAGTATTGGAAGATCCGGCAAAACCAGCACCTGAATATGTGCATATGCGCACCGTTTCACCTGAATCAGCCCCTGATAAAGCCACAACCATTACTATCGGTTTTGAAAAGGGCGATGCTGTTTCCATTAATGGTACACGTCTTTCCCCTGCGACACTTTTGGCAAAGCTTAATGACTATGGTCGTGAAAATGGCATTGGTAGACTTGATCTTGTCGAAAACCGTTTTGTTGGCATGAAATCGCGCGGCATTTATGAAACGCCAGGCGGCACAATTCTTCTTACCGCCCACCGTGCAATTGAATCAATTACTCTTGATCGCGGTGCCGCCCATTTAAAAGATGAGTTAATGCCGCGCTATGCCGAACTTATCTATTATGGTTTCTGGTTCTCACCAGAGCGTAAAATGTTGCAAGCAGCGATTGATCTTAGCCAAGAACATGTTGAAGGTGAAGTAACCTTGAAGCTATATAAAGGCAATGTCATGGTTGAAGGCCGCAACAGCAATAAGTCACTTTACTCAGACAAATTGGTAACCTTTGAAGACGATCAAGGTGCTTATGACCAAAAAGACGCTGCTGGTTTTATTAAGCTTAATGCTTTGCGTTTACGCACCCTTGCGGCCCGTAACCAAAAATAAAGCTTAACCGCTTAAATTTTTATAATAATTCTTAGAGCGCCGATCTGATTGGATCAGATCGGCGCTCTAATCCATTGCTTATAGCACGTTTTTGTCCGAAAACCGCTTCACACTTTTCGGAAAACGCTTTAAAAGCAGCCTACAAAATAGGCTGCTTTTATTTTAAGCATAAAAATATCGCGTTAAATGAAAAAATATCGGTGCGGCAAAAACAAGACTATCGGCACGATCCATCATACCACCATGACCATGAATGATATTGCCCCAATCCTTAACGCCCTTATCACGCTTTATAGCAGAAGCAACAAGCCCACCTAAAAAGCCCATAAGTGCACATAAGCACGCCATAAGTGCTGCAATAAGCGGTGAAAAAGGCGTTAACCAGAATAATGCTGCACCAAGAATTGAGGTTGTGGCAACACCGCCAATAAAACCCGCCCATGTCTTGGATGGCGAAACATGAGGTGCGATGGCTTTATTGCCAAATAATTTACCAAAAACATATTGTAACACATCACTGCCTTGCACAGTGATTAGCAAAAACGCAATTAATAATAGTGGATTTTTATCGTAATCTATAATCAATAGCGTCGCTAATGCCGGTACGTAACTAAGACAATAGGTTGAAAGCATCAAACCCCATTGCAGTTCAGAAACCCGTTCCAAATATCGTTTAGTATCGCCTTTTATCGCCATCCAAGCAGCAGCGGCCAAAAAGCAATAAACGGGAATAAAAATAGTAAAAACACCATACCACTCATACCAAAGTAGAAAATATTGCAGTGGTATAACAATCAAAAATACGCCAACCAATAAACGATGATCGCTACGCGCAGTATAGACAATGGTCAAAAACTCGCGAAATGCAGCAAGCGATGCCAATAAAAACAAAATAATGACACCTTTTTTACCAAATGCAAAGGCGATACCAATAACCAGCACCATAACCCACCAAGCATTGATCCGAGCATTAAGATTGATAAGACCAGAAGAAAGCATACCCTCATGGTGCTGTTTATAAAGCGCCATTAAAATAAGTGAGATCGTACTAGCAATTGCCAAAACGATGAATAGCAAGACAAACAACCATGTCATTTCAGTCATTAATTTTTACCTCTTGCAGCACATCGACATTATTTACGTTTGCCAAAGCCAATAACTCATTTTGCGCGCGATTTAAAAAATCAAGCTTCATTTCACCGTCCTTGATATAAATAGGCGCGCCAAATTGTACACGACATAAGAGTGGAACTGGTATCAGCGCACCTTTTGGCAAAATGCGGGTCATATTGTCAATCCAGCACGGCACTAATCGAATAGTGGGATGCGCTTTTGCTAATTGATAAAGACCGGAGCGGAAGGGCAATAGGCTATTGCCCGACATATTGCGGGTACCTTCGGGGAATATTAATAAGGAACACCCCTTATCAAGCGCACCATCCAAGGCATGCAAAGGATTATTATGGCGGTTAATTTTTTGCCGTTCTATCGTCACGACATTTAAAACATATTGCGCAATATAACGCTTAAAAAATCCGCTATTCCAATAATCTGCGGCGGCTACCGCCCGCAAATTAGGACGCAAATGGCGTGGTAATGCCGCCATAACAACAATAAGATCACCATGGCTTGCATGGTTGGCATAATAAATGGTTTGATCGCCATCAGGTTCAGTTACAAAAAAGCCCTTTACACCAGTAATCACTTTCGCAAGCCCAACAAAAACGACCGCTACCATAAGATCAAAGCTATGCTTCACATAAGCCATAGGAAAGCCTTTATTAAACTGCGATAAAACATCAAACCAGCAATGCCAATAAAGCCAATAGAAACACTAACCCAAAGGCTTTTTGTCATGAGATAAATATTGTTCATTCGCTGTAATACATCATTTGATGGCGGTGCAGCGCGCAATGCTGTACGCAATAAAAAGCGATCTATATTTTGGAGACCTTTAGCAATTGTTGCAGCATGTCGTTGTTTAAAAAACAACCAAGCATCAAACACAAGACGCATAATTAGAAAAAAAGCATAGCCATAAATCATCAGTAAGAGAAAAAATTCCATGCCATAAAGCTGGTCAAAAACATAAGTATAATTAACCATATAATCATAGAGAGGCCAGATAAATAAAGCGACCAAAATAATATTAAAAAAGCAATAAAAAGCAGCTGCAGCAAAAGAAAACCCGCTATCACGCCGTTCATTTGTTTCAAAAACAACCGGGCGATGTTTTTGCAATAATATTTTTGCGCTTGCCATGTCATCGGTGTATTTTTTTGCACATAAATATTTGCCAAGTACAACGGCACTGCGCTGCATACCCAAAGCACAACAAACAAGAACAGGTTCTTGCAGATTGTCGCCAATGGCGGCAACGGCTTTACTCGCTATTTTAATATCTGGCTCAACAAGGTCTAGCATCGGAAAACTATACCAATGTTTTGCCCCCATTGGTTTTTGAAACTCGCCTGTTAGATCAATAATTTTCGAAAATCGTTTCACTTGCTTGAAACTAGGAAAGCGCCCTAAATAAATATTGCCCGCAATTTCATTATATGGAGCAATATTGCGTGTCCATAACCTACTATTTATCAAAGCGCAGAGTCGATAAGGTGCAAAGATCACTAAGGATGCAAAACTAACATTGCCGTCTTGGCTCTTTTGAAAGACTTTTACGCCGGCCCCAATATAGCCAAAACCTAAAAGCGCAAAACAAACCATTGGCCAAAGTGCCAACAAGCCCCAACCATCGGCAAACAACCAATAAGCAATATTACCACAGACGAGAGAAAGACCAAAATAAACCAACGCAATATTTTTTTGGCGAAGATTATCAATCCGCTTAAAATTGCTAAATGGCAATGCGCCCTTTTCAGGGAAAAGCCAAAGGCAAAAAACACCCAATAAAAACCCCGTTGGTATATCAATAAAATGATGTTGATAGGTTGTAAGCACGGAAATTGCGATAAGGGCGCAAAAAATATGCAATAAAACAAGCCAGATGCCGGTTAAGCGCTTACGCCACAAATCCCAAACAATGGTTAACAGTGCAATATGCAATGAGGGCGCTTGGTTATAAGGCTTATCAAAGGCCGCGAGATGATCAAAAAGCTGACCAAATAGGCCAACCGTTTCAGGCTTTATGAGACTTATTTTTAGCGGAAAGAGAATGAAGCAAGCAACAGCGATAAGCTGCGCGGTTAAATAACGCTCGGCAAGTCGGCTTACACCACCTTTATTTTTTTGAATAAACAGCGATAGACCATAAAAAATATTAAGACACCAATAAGGAATAATCGTCCAAGCTAAAAAGGGAATAGCTTTTTCCCACTGATAATAAATTTCACCGATGCCCAAATAATTATCTGCGATTAAATTGGCAAAGCCATAAGAAATATAAAAAAACGGTGCTAAAAATAACAACCACCAAAAGGCATATTTAAAAACCCGTTTTTTAAAATGAATCATATAGCTTTCCCCATCAATGTTTTACCGCCGCTTTGCAATTGAAACGGTAAAGATTCCCCACTTATCGATAAGTTGCGCTTGTTTGTCAAATCCAGCATTTGCAACCAATTGATCCATTTCCGCTTGGCTGCGCCGGCGCATGACCCAAGCTTGTCCCTCCCCATTTTTTTGGCGGTGCGAGGTTAATGCGCGTGCAATCATTTCAAGCTGCGGATGATAAGGTTGATTGGTATAGATAAGATAACCATCCTTATCCATTGCCTTTGCAAGCCCATGCAAAGATTTTGTAATAAGATCATTATCTGCAAATAATTCATAAAGACCTGATACCACCGCAATATTGGGGCGTGGTTCTATCGAGCTTAAACTTGCCTCGTCAAAAGCATCACCTTTTTCAAAACGGGCAAAGCTTTCAAAATTGCGGTCTTTGATGGCTTTACGCCCTGCTTCAATGTTAATGTCGGAATAATCGCGCAATAAAAGGGACGTCGGCTTAATCGCCAAAGTTTTAAGGCTATCCAACACATAACGTCCATGCCCCGCAGCAATATCAACCATATGGATCGGCTTATCTTCCTTGCTCAAATCACCCATTGCTTGCTTTATAAACTGCTCAATATGGATTTTGCGTTGGCGGATACCGCGCCAACCAATAGCATTTAAAAAGGTTTTATCAACCATGCGACCTAAAATACCTTTGCCGCGTGGCAAATCTTCATAAACATAATCAAGGGTCGATCCGGAGTCAAAACCGGTTTTTTGACCAATACCAATGCCTTTTGACAATACACCACCAAGAACAAGATTAGCGCGATAGGCAGCATAATAAAGCCCCTTTGGCTCAAATGAGCCAAGTGGCCGCGCTAATTGATCGGCTTCGCAGCGGGTGTGACCTGTTAAATGACTTTTGGTTAAATCTGCTTTTTGATAGGGCGCACTAAACCGCTCTTCAATAAAGCGCCGCATGTCAATTAAGGCCATATCCCTATTTTTTTCACCTAATGTATCATGATAAAAACCATCAAGAACATGGCGCTCTTTTATCGAACTGCCCAAATTTTCATAAAAAATATGTTGCGGCTTATGATGCACCACCCAATCAGCACCCGATATAAATAATTGCGTTGGTACGTGTATAGCGCCAGCATCACTAACCACGCGATCTGCAACTTCATAAAGCTCTAACAAAATATTGGAAGCAATAACCCGTGAAATGAGCGGATCTTCATCAAATGATTTGATACGAGTTGGATCATGAGAAAGAAATTTAGCTTTAACATAGGAATTAACAAAAAACTGTCCCTTTATTTTTTGCCACACCTTAATACCAGTGCGAGCAAAAGGCACATAAAGCTTTACCTTAAAAGCTGGAGACGCCAAAATCATGGCGCGAATATTGGGTGCATAATCATGAACCCAAGCCGATGCAGTAACAGCGCCTACGCTTTGTGCAATAATTGCAACATCCTCAATTGCAATGTTTTCCTTCTTTATAGTAAAGCGAATAAAATCATCCATATCACGGATCATAGTTGCAAAATCAGGAGCAAAGCCTCGCTTACCTGTAGAATTTCCATGCCCACGCGCATCCCAAGCATAAAAATTATAATCAGGAAGCTCTAACTCATCAACCAAATGGGCCATACGTCCGCTATGCTCATGACCACGATGAAAAAGAAAAATTGCACCTTTTGGTTTTTTATCTTTTACTGGCCAAGCAAGGTAATGTATTGTTTCGCCATCAAAAGTTGTAAATTCGCATTTTTCTACCGTTCTTTTTAACATATCATCTAGAGCCATGCTTGTTACCTTGCTTTTTATTGTGAATTGCATCATGAACTAAATATCTAAACTATTGTCAAACCTTTATAAACAAATAGGGCAGTTTTTGTGTCAATTTATGCTTTAAAGTCTCGTTTTCAAAATTTATTGCGCCCGAGCGTCATTTTTTTGGCAAAAAAGGGTATAACCGCAAATCAAGTGACCATAGCCGCATGCGCGCTTTCAGTTATACTTGGACTTTTTTTAAGCTGGCGCGGCCCCTCACTTTGGTTTTGCCTTTTACCGCTCTGGTTGTTCATTCGTATGGCGTTAAATGCCATTGATGGTATGCTGGCACGCGAGCATAATCAACAAAGCAAACTTGGTGGCTTTTTAAATGAATTATGCGATGTTATTGCCGATAGCGCACTCTATTTGCCCTTTTGTTTTGTTGGCGCCTTTGGACAAATTGTAATGCCACTTATTATCTTTTTAGCCATTCTATCGGAATATGCTGGTGTTATGGGTCCACTTATTGGTGGTACTCGCCGCTATGATGGGCCGATGGGCAAAAGTGACCGCGCTTTTGTTTTTGGTGCATTAGGGCTGTGGGTTGGCTTAGCTGTCAACCTGCCGAGTTGGAGCATATTTATTGCTTGGCTAATAATCGCACTACTCATTGTTACAATTATAAAGCGCGTCATCAATAATCTATAATGGCGCTATTTTCGTCCAGAAGCTTATTTTCATAAAATCTAATATATTCAGTCAATAAATATTTCTATATTTATAAAAAATCTTGAAACCTTTTTTAAGCTGCGCCGTTATGTAGGTACAAAGGCTGACAAATGGCAAATAAGCCAATCTTTACTAAAAGGCAGCTTCAACAATTAATCGAATAAACCGGAAGAATTTAACAACAGGAAGCCAATAACGCTTCCCGTTAACAGTCTAACCTTGTCAAAATTTGAAGCAAATAAGCGCGAAACGAGTTTTCGCCAATGGAGAAGCTTTGCTTAAAATTATGGGTTTGTGCGGTTCTTCCATAAAAATTAAAGGATTAAGATCATGAACCGTTTTGTAAAATCAATTATCGTTGCTTCAACTCTAGCAATTGCTGCAATCGGTAGCACTTTTACAGCACAAGCAACCACAATTTCAGCCCCTGCCTTATCATTGCATAATGCACCTGCAAATGGTGCCGCAATAACAAGCACAATTGCTAAGGGGACTGAAGTTAATGTTGGTGTTTGTAATTCAGCTTGGTGCTATGTGACTGCAGGAAACCAAAAAGGTTGGGTTGAAACCAATAAGCTTTCAACACAATTGGCTGCTGCAAATAGCCGTGCTCGCTCAATGGCAGTTAGCGGTGGTGTAGGTGGTAGTGCTGGCGCAACAGGTGGCCGTACCGCATCTGCTGGCTTAAATATTTCAATTACTATTGTTCCTGAAAAGTCAGAAGCAAAGGCCGCAAACCAAAGCCGCATTAATGTTGCTAAAATTGCACCACAGCATTTGCGTTAAAAATTTCAAAAATCCCCGTTAGCTAAAATCAAGCTAACCAATTGGCCTATCTGATTTCATGATCGATCAGATAGGTCTTTTTTGTTTCAAAATTGACTAGCCAATAGCTTTTTCGTGCAGCACTCAAAAATAATCAATCCATCAAAATTTGCTCGAAAGTAACCATAAATTCGTAAACGAAACTTAAATAACCAACTAGTCTTTTGCAATGTTCACTCAAAATAAAAGCCATATACCACTAAGAAACATATCTTTAAGGTATATGGCTCTATTTTAATCATATGGGTTTAGGGGCAAGACCTATTAATTTAAAGAAACAAGCCCAATAAACATCAAAATATACAATTTTTAATGTAAAGAGGAGATAAGCGAAAAATGAGTGGTATACCCATTTGAGCTTTACGACACAGTAGAGTGCAGCAGTTTTTGTAGCCTTTTAAGATACAAGAAAATTTTCGCGATAACTTTATCAAAGAGCCTGGAAAATACTTATATTTCTCAGCAGCTCTTCTCTTGTTCTCTCAAAAATTTCCTTATACTATTTCATTTAAATTAACGGGTCCTGCCCCTAATTTCAAGTAAGAATTATCAGCTTAGTTTTGGATGTTGATCGATCAATTCCTGACGCTTTTCTTCCAATTCTGCGATTTTATCATCAATTGCACTGATGCTCTCTTCAACTTTGTCAAAGTGCTCTTGTTTTTTATCCTCAAGACCAGATATTTTGTCATCAATAGCATTGATATTTTCCTCGGCCTTTTCAAAATGTTCTTGCTTTTTATCTTCAAGACCAGAAATCTTATTCTCAATCGCATTCACATTTTCTTCAATGCGATCAAAATGCTCGGCCAAAACTTGTTTAGCTTCAGAACGGGACGAGGCGACTGGTATCGCATCCATCAATGGTTGATTAGCTGTTTCATGCACTTTCATGCCAACCACCAAGCCGATTACGGCAACAACCATTAGATAGAATGCGGGCATATAAAGATTGCCTGTTTGAGCAACAAGATAAGCTGCTAAAGGCGGTGTAATACCAGCAACCATAACGGAAATATTAAACGATATAGCTAGCGTCCTAAACCGTACTTCGGTTGGAAATAATGCGGGCAAAACAGATGCCATGACACCAATAAAACAACAAAGAATAAGCGCGAGAATAGTAAAGCCCAATGCGATAAATAATACATTATGATGTTGGATTAGCCAAAAACTTGGCACAGCTAGCATAAGCAATGCTAAAGCACCACCAACGAGAAAAGGCTTACGTCCAATTTTATCGCTTAAGAACCCTACCAATGGCTGAATAAACAACATAAAAGCCATTACAATTATAATAATCAACATGCTATGATCGTAATTATAATGCAAACTTACCTCAAGATAATTGGGCATATAGGTAAGCAACATATAATAAGTAGTATTGGTAACAATCACAATGCCACAGCTCAAAACGATGTTGAGCCAATTATCCATAAAAATCTTTTTGACTGATGTTGAATTATCGCGGTCAGATTCTTCCAAATTTTGGAAAGTTGGGCTTTCATCAAGAGATTTACGTAAATAAAGACCGATAAAACCCAAAGGTAAAGACAATAGAAATGGAATGCGCCAACCCCAGCTTTCCAAGTTTTCAGTGCCTAGCACTGCCGACAAGAGTGAAACGGTACCAGCCCCAGCCAAAAAGCCAACAATTGAACCAAAATCCAACCAACTTGCTAAAAAACCGCGCTTTTTATCGGGAGAATATTCAGAAACGAACACAACCGCACCTGAATATTCACCGCCAACTGAAAGCCCTTGAATAATCTTTGCAAGTAGTAAAAAAAACGGCGCAAATAGGCCAATTTTTTCATAAGATGGTATGATGCCAATACAAAAAGTACTAGCCGACATCATGATAATAGTAAAAGAAAGAATAGATTTGCGGCCAATCTTATCGCCCAAAATACCGAAAATTGCGCCACCTAATGGTCGAAACAAGAAAGGCACAGAAAAGAGCATTAAAGTAAAAATTAGCTGCATGGTGGGCGATGCGTCGGCAAAGAACACCTTACCAATAATAACGGTTAAAAACCCATAAACACTAAAATCAAACCACTCAACTGCATTGCCAAGTCCTGTCGCCGAAATAACCTTTTTCAATTCACTATTACTAACAATAGGAATATCATCAACCTTTAACGGTTGTTGCTCTGCTTGAGACATATCTTACTCTCTATTTTTAATTACATTAAAGTGGAGTTAAAGGGAGACGCAAAAATGCAAAGTATAAGAATATAAATTCTTAAAAATGCCTACAAAATGACAAGTATTGTCAAATAGACAAATTCCCTAAGTTTCACAAATAAGCCATCTTTATAACACATTAATTTCAAAATTTCAAGTTTTTTAATTTTTTTATAAAATTATACGAAAACAGGGCTACAAGTCAGTTTCCAATATTAATTTTAATATAATTATTAAAACTCTAGCAAATTTTTAATCCGCCATATATTTATGCCGTTATAAAAAATAAAACGCCATATATTGCATTTTCAAAGATATTTATTTTCGATTAGTTTAATATTTTCAATTCGTTTGATATCTTCAATTAGTGTGAAAAATGCAAAAGTCTAGGGACACTGCAAATAAATCCAATAATAATGTCAGAATAACATATTTGATAAATATCAAAGCGTTGCAATAATAAATCACAATATTTACTTATTTTAATATAATACTAAACTTATTTATATTTACTTTAACTTCAATAATGCGTGCTTATTTTAATATCTCAATGAGAAAGTTAATTTTAAGTCTTAGCAACTTTACCATTAAATAGATTTTTAATAACGGATATAAATACATTTATATATTCGCGCGTGCCTTTGATATAAATTCTAGCAAACTTTGTGACTATTAATGCTTCAAAACTAAGCATAAAAGCACCAACCCAATTCCTATTTAATAATTGTGAAAAAACACAAAAGTAATGAAAAATTCCACTTACTTTTGTGTTTTACTTGGGGCATGCAAATTAATCTTCGTTGGTTAGTTGTCCGCCGTGATTATTATGCATCAAGGTAATCATATCAAACGCAATTTTCTGTAATTCGGTGTCAGACAAGGAAATTTGCGACCGAAGCTCCAATAGATGGTCTTTTTCGTCTGATGACGATGTTAGCAAACTAGAAAAATAAGCTTTTGTGTAATAGGAGTTAGCTTTTGCTTCATCAATTACCGCATCAAGATTGATAGGGCTTTCTAAATGATCTATCAGCGATTTTTTGTAATAATCACCAAGATCCGAATTATAGATCAAATCTACAATTTCTTCTTTTTGTTCACTGCTTATGTGATGAGAGCTTTTAGCTTCATGAATTTTTGAACGCAACAAAGGAATTATAAAAAAGGCGGAGTCGAAGTTATAAGTGTCTATATCTTTCGCGTAATCTATAAGACCATTATTTGTCTCATTCACGCTAACACCATCTGACGAAGCAATATGTTGCTCCCAAAAATCCTTGCTTTGCTGCGAAGTTATATTTTTGAAAATCGATATACCCATGATCTGTATCCACCCTATTAGCTAAACAGCAATAAATAATTTGCAAAATGCTAAATTAGAACGATCGACACCGATTTGAGTTCCATAAAAAAATTATTTTATTTATTATATTTGTATTAAAAAATAAAAATTCGATGCCGCGATTTACCCTGTACCTTTTCGTAAAATATGAATAAGCAGCATAGAAACTAAAATGGGCGCTGCCTACAGGTAACGCCCATTTTAAAATTCTCAACAAAGTAGTTTTTCAAACCCATAAATGAAATAGATTTGAAGATTAGCGAAAAAATTAACTCTTCAAAAAATCTGCAGGATCAAAATCATAATGGGTAGAGCAAAACTCGCAGGTGACGGATATTTTACCATCTTCGGTGCTATCGGCAATTTCTTCCGCACTCAAAGTACTTAATACATCATAAATCTTCTCGCGTGAGCATGAGCAATCATCAATAATAGTTGTTGCCTCAAATACGCGCACTCCTTGTTCATGGAACAAGCGATACAGCAAACGCTCTGAAGGAACATCAGGATCGGTCAATTCATCACTTTCAACCGTATTGACCAAAGCTTCCACTTCTTCCCAATGGGCTTCTTGATGCTTCTTTTGTTCTCCTGCATCTTCCCCCATCTGCAAAGTAGATTGCGGCAAGAACTGCACCAACAAACCACCAGCGCGCAATGACACACGTGCTTTACCATTGCTGTCACGGTCGTGCAACTCGGCAACGGCAAGGCGCACTTGCGTTGGAATTTGCTCTGATTGCCTAAAATAATTCACTGCAATTTCTTGCAAATTAGAACCATCAAGCGCAACAATACCTTGATAAAGCTGCATATTTGCACCTTGATCAACAGTTAGAGCCATGGTGCCCTGCCCCAACAGCTCTTCAGGCGAGGTTTTATTTGCGGCAATTGCATCATTTAGCGCATCTTCATCAAAGCGGGCATAGGCTCGCAAATTAGCTGGCGTTGTATAATCGCAGACCAAAAGGTTAACAGGCCCGTTAGAGCTTGTCTGCACAATTAACTTACCTTGAAATTTTAGTGAGCTACCAAGTAAAATAGTAAGCACCATAACTTCGGCCAATAGTTTTGAAACTACTGAAGGGTAGTTATGACGATCAAGAATGGAATTAAGCGAGGCGCCCAGTTGCACAGCCCGACCGCGTGCATCAAGGCGTTCAACCTCAAAAGGCACGACTGCATCATCGCCGGCAAAAACATAATCGCCTATTCTTACTTCTTCATCTCTAAATTCTGACTTTTGTGTCAACTTATGACTCCATACACCATTTTATAATGGCTTTTTGTGCGTGCAAACGGTTTTCTGCTTCGTCAAAAACAACAGAATGAGGACCGTCAATCACACCATCAACGACTTCTTCACCACGATGGGCTGGCAAACAATGCATAAATAATGCATCAGGTTTGGCAAGCGCCATCAAAGCTTCATTGACTTGATAAGGCATGAAGATTTCATTTTCACGAGCACGAAATTCTTGCCCCATGGAAACCCAAGTATCGGTTACGATGCAATCTGCATCTGTTGCCGCTTTTTGTGCATCTCTTGTCAACTCAATATCGCAGCCGCGCTCCAAGGCCCAATCCACAAATTTTTGCTGTGGTTCGCTTCCCTCTGGCGTTGCTATGCGCAGCTTGAATTTAAGAAGTGTTGCCGCTTCAATCAAGGAGTGAAGAACATTATTACCATCGCCCATCCAAGCAAAGGTCTTCCCTTCTACTGGGCCACGATGTTCTTCAAAGGTCATGATATCAGCCAGAATCTGGCAAGGATGGGTATCATCAGTCAAGCCATTAATAACCGGAACGCCTGCATATTGAGCCATTTCCAGCATACGATCATGTGTCGTTGTGCGGATCATGATGATATCAACAAAACGTGAAATAACTTGCGCTGTATCTGCAATGGTTTCACTATGGCCTAACTGCATTTCAGAACCGGTTAACATCAAAGTCTCACCGCCCAATTGCCGCATGCCAACATCAAAAGAAATTCGGGTACGCGTTGACGGCTTTTCAAAAATCATTGCCAAAACTTTTTCTGCTAAAGGTTTTGTACGGCGGCCTGCCTTTAATTCAGCCTTCATAAATTTGGCATCATCTAAAATAGCGCGTAAACCCTCCCCGGAAAAAGCGGAAAGATCGGTAAAGCTACGAGTATTATCAACCATTTTTTATTAATTTCCCTGAATTTTTGATTATTTTAGATGATTAAGGGCTGCTTCAACCCGTTGTAACGCATCGCGTATTTCTTCAGCCGTAACATTTAGTGGTGGCAAGAAACGTACAATATTACCACCAGCACCAACGGTTAATAATTTTTCTTGGCGTAATGCAGCAATAAGATCCGTATTAGGGATCACGCAATGTAAACCAGTCAATAGACCTTTACCACGCACATCATCAACAATATGAGGATAGGTATCAATTATGGCAACTAGACCTTGCTTCAATTCATTAGCCATAAGATTAACATGATCAAGAAAGCCCGGACTCAATATAATATCAAGCACTGCATTGCCGGCCGCCATAGCGAGTGGATTACCACCAAAGGTCGAGCCGTGACTACCTGCTGTCATTCCCTTTGCCGCTTCGCTAGTTGCAAGACAAGCCCCAACCGGAAAACCACCACCAATACCTTTGGCAATTGCCATAATATCAGGTGTAACACCTGTCCACTCATAAGCAAATAATTTGCCCGTTCGACCAATGCCACATTGCACTTCATCAAAGATAAGCATTAAACCGTGTTCATCACATAATGCCCGCAACATCTGCATTGTTTCATTGGGCACAGGACGCACACCGCCCTCACCCTGCACCGGCTCAATTAAAATAGCGGCGGTTTCATGATTGATAGCAGCTTTAAGTGCGTCATTATCACCAAATGGCACTTGATCAAAACCCTGCGCCTTTGGCCCAAAACCTTCAAGATATTTTTCTTGCCCGCCAGCAGCTAGGGTTGCTAGGGTGCGGCCATGAAAAGCCCCTTCAAAAGTAATAATGCGATAACGCTCTGGATTACCGTTAACGTAATGATAGCGCCGTGCAGTTTTAATCGCACATTCAATCGCTTCAGCTCCAGAATTGGCAAAAAATACCTTTTCAGCAAAGCTTGCATCGCAAAGACGCTGTGCTAATTTTTCCTGCAATGGATTTTCAAACAAATTGGAAAGATGCCAAACCTTTTCAATCTGCCGTTTCATAGTTTCAACCAAGTGGGGATGATTATGACCAAGGGCGTTAACCGCCACACCAGACGTAAAGTCTAAATATCGATCGCCTTCTTGCGTATAGAGCCATGGCCCTTCTCCTCGCTCAAAGCGCAAATTGATACGAGCAAATGTATCATAGAGCGGTGAGGCATCAGGCGTTTTCATATTTTTTAGTCTCCAACTGTTTAAAATTAATTATAATAGCGGTCTTGATCTTGACCTAGAAGAAAACTGACACATGTTAATAGATTGATAAATTGGGCAATCAATATCCATGTAATCGAGCGTTAAAATCACTATTGTGCCCGATAGATAAAATGTCAATCAGGCATTAAAAAAAGGAGGAGAGAAGTTAGAACTTTTTTGATTTTTCCATAAAATATGACCAAGATGCACCTTACAGAACACAAATTTTAGTAAACATCATAGGTTGCGTGCTAAAATATAATTGATAAATTTTCATCTAATCAGTTTTATTTTTGGGAACATATCAAAACTCAGTTAATTATAAAAAGGGCTACAGCCGCAATAATATCTAATATCGCAATATAGATATGATGATTTTATTGATGCGATACGCCTAATTTTTTATAAATCAACTTCATAATTTTACAGAGATTTTATGCTGTAGCGCTAATTTAAATCCTGTAAATGCAAATTGACGATTGCAAAATAAGGGATGAACCCCTATTTAAAGTTCACTTAGTAAACAAAAAGCACTTTTTCAATTTCAAAAACTAAAAAGTTTTGATAGTGAGGGAGCAAATATTTGTTTTAAGATGTTTTTAAACAGCTAATTTTGGGTAAAGATGCAAATGTATAATCAATTTGTTATGTTTTGCGCATTTGATATGTATCAACATGACAATAATTTGTGGCAAAATTTATCAAACTTGACCAAAACCAAATGAAAGCTGTGAGATATAAACAAGACATCTTGCCTTGAAGTCCTACAATATGTAGCTTAAGATTAATATAACCACATATAGTGGTGCATTTGGATTACTTACATAACATATGGTTAGCACGATAAATCAAACTTGGAGCAATGCCCAATTTGGGGTTTTATTTTGTTTAACATTCAATATGCGGATAAGTTTAATTGAAAATGCACGAAAGAGATAATGGAGTCCTGGTATGAACTGGACAGATGAGCGTGTCGAGCTTTTAACTAAGCTTTGGGCCGAAGGTTTGAGCGCAAGCCAAATTGCTGCGCAACTTGGTGGCGTAAGCCGTAATGCTGTTATTGGTAAGGTACACCGCCTGAAATTGTCGGGCAGAGGTAAAACGACCAAGGCGCAACCACGGGCACCTAAGGCTACAACACAAACCAGTGCACCAGCCGTTGAAGAAACAGTAAAGCAAACAGCTGCAAATTCTGCACCGCGCGTTGCTCGCCCTGTGGCTGAAAAGTCAACGCCGCGTGTTGAACCAATCTCAAGCGATACACGCCCTCGCAAAATGGAAGCTGCATCAACAATGCGTGCGGCGCCACAAGCTGAGCGCGAACCACGTCCTCAAACGACGTTCTCAACAAGTAGCGTCAAGGTTGATTTTGCTGCTAATGCTGCCGCCGATTTTGATGCGTCATTAACTGACAGCAAAGTTGTGCCCATGAAGCGCAATTTAACGCTTTTGCAATTGACTGAAAGCACATGTAAATGGCCAATTGGCGATCCGCTTAATGAAGACTTCCATTTTTGTGGTGCAGATTCTGGTGAATCTAGTCCTTATTGCAGCTTTCATTCTAAAATTGCTTTTCAACCAATTTCGGACCGCCGCCGCGTTCGCGCATAGCGTCAGACCGTAGTAATTTAGAACATAAAGAAATAATTTAAATGAAAGCGAAGGGTTGCAATGCACCTTTCGCTTTTTGCTTTTGTTCTTTTACCTAAGATTTAAAACAACATTTTATTGCCAATAACTAAATTAAAAGCGGTTTGACAGTTTATCCTTGTAGCAATTATGATAAACGCCATATTTAAGGGAATAGAGTCAAATAGGATTGCAAAACAATGATGGTGAATAAATCATGTCAAAAATAAAGGCTTTCATCATTCATTTAGAACGCGCCAAAGATCGTCAAGCCCAGGTTGAAGCATTAATCGCTTCTTTGCCTTTTACCGGTGAAACCACTGCTGCAATTGACGCCAATGCACTTAATCAAAGCGTGATTGATAGTCATTACAAGGCGAAGATCCACCAACCCTTTTATCCATTTACTTTATCACGCACTGAAATTGCATGCTTTTTATCACATCGTAAAGCATGGCAAGAAATCGTTGACCAAGATATAAACGGCGCTTTTATTTTTGAAGATGACGTCACTTTAACCAAGGACTTTGAATTAAGCTTTGCAACCGCTTTACCTTTTATGAATGACGATACTTATATCCGCTTTCCCTTTCGTGAACGCGAAACCGGCAAAATACTTGCACAAAATCAAAATCACCGTTTGATTGAACCCTGCCCTGTTGGGCTTGGTCAGGTTGCGCAATATATCGGCCGCAATTGCGCTCAAAAACTTTTAGACGCAACAATGCAATTTGATCGCCCCGTTGATACAACTATCCAAATGTTTTGGCTAACAAATGTTAGGCCATTATCAATTTTGCCAGGAGGCGTTAGCGAAATTTCTGCCTCGCTTGGTGGGTCAACAGTGCAAAAGAAACCACGGTTTCTAGATAAATTACGCCGTGAAATCTTGCGCCCTCTTTACCGCAAGCGCATAGCACGCCTATCTCGGCAAAGGAGTTTATAGATGGCCGTTCCTATTTTATTATATCATCATATAGATGAGCCTCCACCATCAGGTACACCATCGCGCAGCAATTATGTTAGCCCAAAAAACTTTGCGAAACAAATGGCTTGGCTTAATCGTCTTGGCATCAAAGGGCTATCGCTTAAGGATGCAATGCCTTATATCCTTGAGCAGAAAAAAGGCCGCATCGCCGTAATTACTTTTGATGATGGTTTTCTTTCAGTTTTTGAAAACGCTATGCCTATTCTTAATCAACATGGCTTTACTGCTACCAACTATTTTGTTGCAGATGAGATAGCCGGCCAAAATAATTGGGATAATCCAAAAGCCAAACGCGCAGCATGCATGGATATTGGTCAGGTAAAGCAATGGTTAAGCCATGGTCATGAAGTTGGCAGCCACACCTTAACCCATCCGCATTTGAGCCAATTATCAAGCGACATGGCTTTTACTGAAATTAATCAATCAAAACAAAATCTGGAAACAGCCTTGAATATTAAACTATCAAGCTTCGCCTATCCTTATGGCGATGAAAATGACGAGATTCGCCACATTGTGCAGCAAGCCGGCTATAGCAATGCCGTTACGACACGGCGCGGACGCGCAAAAAGCCAAGATAATGCTTTTGAATTACCGCGCCACAGCGTGCGGCGTAATGATAGCGCTTTTCATTTCTTACTAAAATGCTTAATCCGTTAATTAAATTTTGTAAAAAGGTTAAGAATATCGCCAGTAGAATTATCTAGCCGCAAGGCTAAAAATAATATAGCCCTATTTAAAGTTTTATAAGCCCCAAACTTACACGCTAACTATTTTACAGAAGGCACGTCATGAATCTTGAAAACCCAGTAGATATTTTGCAAAAGCTAATTCGATGCCCATCTATTACCCCAAATGAGGGCGGTGCTTTATCACTTTTGCAAAATATCGGTGAAGATCTTGGTTTTAAAGTAGAGCGACCAATTTTTAAGGCAGAAAATACACCTGATATTGAAAATCTTTATGCCCGCTTTGGAACAGGCGGACGACATTTAATGTTTGCAGGACACACCGATGTTGTGCCAACGGGCGATGAACAATCATGGAGCCACCCACCTTTTGCTGCCGACATTGCTAATGACCTTCTTTATGGCCGTGGCGCGGTAGATATGAAAGGTGGCATTGCTTGTTTTCTTGCGGCTTTCGCACGGTTTTCAAACAAACAACCAGTGGACAAGCCTTTCAATAATAGTGTCTCCTTGGTGATTACCGGTGATGAAGAAGGGCCTGCAATTAATGGCACAGTAAAACTGTTAGAATGGGCCAAAATAAAAGGAGAAACTTGGGATAGCGCGCTTGTTGGTGAACCAACAAACCCAAATTTTCTTGGTGAAATGATTAAAAATGGCCGGCGCGGTTCACTGTCTGGGGTTGTTAGCATTAATGGTCAGCAAGGCCATGTTGCCTATCCCCACCTTGCTAATAATCCACTACCTTATCTGTTACAACTTGCCCATAGCCTAATTGCAACCCCACTAGATCAAGGCACTGCGCAATTTCAGCCAAGCAATTTAGAACTAACCACTATTGATACTGGTAATAATGCAACCAATATCATACCCGGTAAAGCAAGCTTCCGCTTTAATATACGTTATAATGATTGTTGGAATGTAGATAGCTTACAGGCAGAAATAATTAAGCGTCTAGAAAAAGCTGCAAGCCAATTTGAAAAAGAAGAAAAACAAAACACTATAGCTTATAGTGTTAACTGGCTTGCTAATCCCGCCGATGTCTTTGTAACCCATGATGAAACACTAATCCATTCTTTAAACAAGGCCATTAAGGAAGTAACTGGAAGTGAAGCCAAACTTTCCACGTCTGGTGGCACATCAGATGCCCGCTTCATTAAAAATTATTGTCCAGTCGTTGAATTTGGTTTGGTTGGACAAACAATGCATAAAATTGATGAATGTGTAAGCATCCATGACCTTGAAAAGCTAACCCAAATTTATGAAAAATTTTTAGATGCATTTTTCGCATAGTAATGAGTAACGACGGCATGCTTTAGCATTCCTAAAAAATACATCATTGCTTAAAACCAAAGGATAGCCAATAAAAATGCTTGATATTGAAACTCTTAAAAAGCGCTTAATCAGCATTTTTAAAATTGGTATCGGCCAATATGAAAGACTTGACGAGCTTGACCTGACATCAGGCGGGTTTTGGTTATCCTTCAAAGCTATTCTAGTTGCAATTCCTATTTTAATTATAGATGCAGCTATGAGCGCTCATTTTGACAAAAAGGGGCATGGTCTTGCTGAGTTTATTTTTGGTCAAAGTCTGATTTTGTTAACGTCTTGGTTTTTGCCACTGCTCGTTATTTTTGCTTTAGCTAACATGTTAAACTTTAAAAGCAAGCTTATTATATTCACTATTGCGTATAATTGGTTACAGGCATTTATTAATCTTTGTTCACTGCCTGTCTCAATTCTGCTTTTACTTATTCCTGAGGGGGCAGATATTCTGCTATTCCCTATCCTTTTCTTATTGATTTTTTTAATTTATATCAGCTTTCGTGTTTTCGATGCCGTATTACAAGAAAGCTTTGGCTTTACCATTGGCTTGTTTTTACTTTATTTTCTCACATCGGTTCTTGCTGAAATGATGATTATCCAATTATTCGGCTGGAATTCTTGAATTTTAATATCTGTCTCATCAATATAGTCTAAAATTAGGGTAGAACCACAATGGGATTTTTTTGAAATTTCGCAATCGTTTTTCAAGTTTTGCAACATATTTCAATAGCCGTTTATTATCTTTGGTGCGTGCACTGATAGACCATCATGCTGGCTTTATTAAACGTTCTTCAATATCTAGGTAACTTAAACAATAGCTAAGAGCCTTGTTTGTAGCTGGCAAGATAGTCACAGCGGTAATGTATTCAACTCATACAATTGGCCTTAAAATTATTCTTTGCCCAACCGCCTTTTCTATACTGAAATAATTTGCTCTTTAATCTTGCTAGCATTTATGGCTTTATAAAATAGTTAGATCCTAAAGAGCAAAAATAGCTCAAATTAACATATTATTTTTGTTAATCCAGAATAAAAATAATATTTGCGACAAGGCCTTTTAAAGTAAAAATTGCCTAGTAATACTAGAGGTTGAATTATGGATATCTTTTAAGGCGCCGCTATAAATAATTTTGCCGCCTTTAGCGCCAGCCTCTGGGCCTAATTCAATAAGCCAGTCCGCTTGCTTGATAACACTTAAATTGTGCTCAGCAATAATCACTGAGTTACCGTCTTCGACAAGTTGATTAAACAGCTTGATCAGCTTTTTGACATCCTCCATATGCAGCCCTACGGTCGGTTCGTCAAGCACAAATAATGTGCCTTTTTTATTTAAATAGGAAGCCAATTTTAAACGCTGTAGCTCACCACCCGATAAGGTTGATAAAGCTTGATTTAAACGTATATAATCCAAACCAACTTTTTCTAATGCTTGTAACAAAACCACAAAAGGTTCATCACTAAAAAAGGCGATGCTTTCAGTCACGGACATGGCAATAACTTCGGCAATATTTTTACCTCTATATTGATATTTCAAGACCTTATCATTGTAACGGGCTCCATGACAACTTTCACAGACGGTTTTAATATCATCCATAAAAGACATATCCGTTACAATCACGCCCTTTCCCTTACAGATCGGGCAAGCACCTTTTGAATTGTAACTAAAATAGGCAAGGTCAACATCATTGGCCTGCGCAAAAAGTTTTCGAATATGGTCATTAATATCCATGTATGTAGATAAGGTCGAGCGAATGCTAATACCAATGTGTTTTTGCGAAATAGCAATAACGGGCTGTGTAATATTGCGCAATAAAACATCCATTAATGAACTTTTTCCCGAACCTGCTACCCCGCAGATAACTGTCAAAACACCAAGAGGCATATCAACAGATAGGCCTTGAATATTATGAAAATTAATGTCTTTAAGCTCAATCCATTTTGTTGGTGTACGCGCATTGGTTTTTATAGGCATGGTTTGCCGCAGCTCTTTACCCGTATAGGTATCAGCTTTCATTAAACCATCAATTGAGCCTTGATAGACAATTTGTCCGCCATTTTCCCCAGCACCTGGCCCCATATCAATAATATGTTCAGCAATTCGAATTAATGCGGGATTATGTTCGACCATCAAAATCGAATTACCACGTGATTTTAAATGAAACAACGATTTAGTAAGATTTTCAATGTCTTTTGGGTGTAAGCCAATGCTCGGTTCATCAAGGACATATAAAATATCTGATAAAGCGCTATTAATATGACGCGCAATTTTAACACGTTGTCCTTCCCCACCTGATAATGTGCCCGTCGCACGGCTAAGCGTTAAATAGCCCAAACCAATGTTGATCAATGCTGATAAACGGTTACGAATTTCAATTTTAATATCACCGGCAAGTGGGTGTTTAATTTCTTCGATGAAATCCAATAATTCAGTTAAAGGTAGCAAGCACATATCAGAAATACTAAGGCCGTTGATTTTACAACTTTGAATTTTTTCATTGACCCGCGTGCCGTGACATGCAGGGCACGTCTCTTCAACGACAAATTCATCAACACGTTTAGCGTGCCTTTTTCCTTCATCACTATTAATAATACTGCGCTCCATACGCGGTACAATCCCCTCAAATTTAGCTGTTACCGGCCATATTTCAGGAGGATTTTTTAGTTTAATTTGTGGTGAATACAAAAAAAGCTTTAACTCTTCGGGTGAATAATCACTGATCTTTTTATCTAGATCAAATAAACCACTATAGGCATAGCGTTTCCAACGCCATGCACCAGGGTGAAAGGTTGGGAAGTCTATTGCATCATCATTTAAAGATTTGTCGAAATCTACCAATTTATTAAGAATGATATTGCGATAGACGCCCAAACCATCACATTTTACGCACTTACCTTTTGGATGGTTAAAAGAAAATACATCAGAATAGCCTACAAATGGTTGCCCAATGCGAGAAAATAGCAACCGTAAAAACGTGTAAATATCAGTGTAGGTCCCTAAGGTGGAACGCGCATTATCACCCAATCTTTTTTGGTTAATAATAATAGTTACAGGTAAATTTTCAATGATATCAACATGAGGCCGTTCATATCGTGGTAAATACCGTTGCACAAAGCTTGGAAATGTCTCATTTAATTCACGCCTTGATTCAGCACCAATAGTATCAAAAACAAGCGATGATTTACCAGACCCTGACACACCAGTTATCACTGTTATCACATTTTTGGGTATTGTAACCGATACACCTTTTAGGTTGTTTTCTGTTGCGTTGACAACATTTATCAATCTTTTATCCATTTAAAATACCTTCAAGAATAACATTAACCAAAACAATGGGCCTTGCCGCAAATGTTATTCGTAATCTGTGTTAACGTAAAAAATATGAAAGCTTAAGACTATGCTTGCCTATTTTAAGGAGCCATAGTTGTTCACAAGATTAAAGATTTTTTTGATACGCCCTTACTGATAAAATTGTAAGCTGTAATTTGCAATGAAATGCTTAGTTTGTATAAAAAATCATCTCAAAAATATACATTTTTAAGAAGAACTTATTTTGATAATCAATGACTGATTTTGTTTAGTTTGATTTCATCAAAAAACATTTTTAAAATGACTATGTTTTTTCATGAATTTTATAGGTTTTGAAATTAATACAAAATTATAGCACAATAATTATTCATAATAGGGCTGCCGTTAGAAATTTCCATGGCAGCCTCTATATTTCAATGCCTAATATTCTTTAATTTGGCTTAAAGCTAAAGAACAGTGTTTCACCTGAGGCGTCTTTTAATCCATCATTATCCGTTACAGCAAAAGCATTACCATCAACATCAAAAGCGACCCCCTCAATCTTATCAAGAATATAGCCGTGATTTAACTGGGCTAGGTCATTTAAGAAATCATAGCTTAATTTTTTGCTTAAAACTGGCGGCGTTTCACCAAGCGGCACTGTTTTTAGTGATGCAATATCAGTTTTATAAAGCCTTTTGATCAGAGCATTTTCACCTATTTGATTATCACGCTCCAATATATAAAGCTGCCTTGATTGAATGGCGAGTTCTGAAACTCCAACCCAACCTTTTTCCGCCTTTTCAAGTGGATAATGAGCGACCTGCCATGTTTTTTGCGATGGCGAATAGGCTAAAATCTTACTCATATTTTCGGGGTCATCTTTCCATGGCCGCTGGATAGCAAGCCAAATCCTCCGCCTTTCCCCCTCGCCCTCTACAGCGATACCTTCAAAACCATAACGGGTTGCATGCTCGACTAATTCCTTTGGTAGAGTTACTTTTTCTAAAATTTCACCCTTTGCGTTAACATGTAATAACGCATTATCAATTTCTTTTTCAGGATTACCTTCAGAGGCAAGATAAAAGCCCCCTTCACCATCTAGCGCAATCGCTTCCAAATCAAGTTTTGCAGCAGGTTTGCCATTTTCATTAACAATAACCGCATCAATAATTGTTGCAGGCTTAGTGGTTGCGTCTATGGTATAAATTGTCGGAGCGGCATTATAAAAAGAGTCACTTACCGCATATAAAAAGCCGTTTTTTTCGCTTGAAGCCGCAAGCCCTGACAAAGCACCCCAACCGATAATATCTTTACCTTTGTCTTTGGAAACAAGCGTTGGATAGTTGGCTTTTGCTTGTTGAAGTTCATAAATCATCACATGAGAGCGCGGCCCACCATCTTCACCAAGATCAGCCTCATTTGCAGTTACCAATAATTTACGAGACGGTATTGCAACTGCCGATTCAGGTGCAATGCCCGAAGGCAAAACTTGTACAAACTCAGGTTCGGCACCTGTATCTTTATAGACACCAACTGCATTGCCACGCTCTGCCAAAACAAATATATAATTAACATCGCCAAAGCGGGCAACTTCAAGGCCTTCTGGTTCTACCCCTTTTTTATCAGCACGACTTTCTGGAAAATGCCCTGCACGGGCTAAAATATGCTCATAGGAAGAACCACTTTCAAACAAAAGCTTGCCACTTTTATCAAAAACAGTAAAACCGCGTGAACCGCCCTTATAGTCGCCCTCATTGGCGATAATGATACGATCATCGTCCAGCCATTTTACCGCATCTGGTTCACGTAAAATTCCTGTCGCATTTTGAGAATAATCAAGACGACTATCTTTTTTCATATCAATATTCTCAAGATCTGCATTACCAGCCGAGAAATGCGAAAGAATTTTTCCACTTACGCCATCAACAATCACAATATGATTATTTTCCTGCAAGGTTACTGCCACTTCATTTTTGCTATTAAAGCTAACAAATTCGGGCTCCGGATCCTCTGGAGCAATGGTGGCAAGGCCGGTTAAGTCAATTCTTTTTAAACTAGAACAATCAACCACGCCATTTTTAATGCTACCAAGAATTAGAAAACCCGCGGGCATCTGCGGCAAAGCTCCATCATTTAAATCTTCGTCACGTTCATTTTCAATAGCAATAGCGAGTAGAGTTTTATCATGATTAACCGCGATTGAATCTGGTTGCCCACCAAGATCACATTTCGCCTCTATCGACTTTTTTTCGAAATCAATTGTCAATAATTCGCCTGACGGATCTTTAAAAGATTTTGAAGTATTGATTGCCGCAAGCACATTTTTACCGGCAAAAACAACAGATGTCGGCTCACCATCGGTTTTAACCAATCCTAAGGGCTGCGGTTTGTGGGGATCGGCTATATCGATAAACCCAATCGCACCTGATGGGCTATCCGAATAGACCAATACATTACCGTCTTCACTTGCCGATATAATCTCAGCTGAAGTCTTGGTGGCTTTATCAGCCTGATTGTGATGAACCGGAAAACTTGCAATCCGATTAAACACTTCTTCACTTTGGGCATAGCTTGTAGCCAAAAGCAAGGCAATGGCAGTAAATGATAAACGAAAACAAAACATGACTAACCCTTGATAACGTGGCTTTAGGAAATAAAACAATTGAAAAATCATTATTATTTCTATCAACAATTTTACTTATTTTATGCATCAACCATTGATGTTACATGCGCATGACAATGTCGCGAAGTTTTATTCCATAGAACTCGTTGTCGATAAAAGCACTTATTGTAAGCGCCAACTGCAATTGCTTATCTAACAACCCAACAGGATAGATTTTGCCAAAATATCGCTAAAATTTAATCATTTTAACGTCACGCTTTGTGTTTACCCTTGACTTTATTAGAATAACTCCAATAAAATCGGGTATAAGGACATATGCGACAAAAAAACACCTGTTTTATTGCTGCTATTGATGCCAAAGCACTAACACAATAAGCAATGTATGTTTGCTTTTATTAATCTATAATGACAACGCTATCATTGACGACCAAATTGTAGAAGATTTTCTCGCCGATTGCCGGGAGCTTTAAAAGATGGACTATAATAAGTTTTTCCAAGACTCAATTGACCAATTACATCAGGAAAAACGCTATCGTGTGTTTGCCGATATTGAAAGAATTGTTGGCGCATTTCCACGTGCACTCTGGCGCAATGGCGGCCAAAAGCGCGAAATTACAATTTGGTGTTCTAATGATTATCTAGGTATGGGGCAACACCCTAAAGTCATTGAAGCTATGTGTGCAACCGCCAGTAATACTGGCGCCGGCGCAGGTGGCACACGCAATATTTCTGGCAATAACCACCCTTTGGTAGAACTTGAAAACGAGCTTGCCGACCTTCACAATAAAGAAGCGGGTCTTGTCTTTACCTCAGGCTTTGTATCCAATGAAGCCGCTATTTCTACTATAGGGCGCCTTCTTCCCGATTGCCTTATCCTTTCTGACGAGCTTAACCATGCCTCGATGATTGAAGGGGTGCGTCGCTCAGGTGCAGAGAAAAAGATTTTTCGCCATAATGATTTAGAACATTTGGAAAGCTTGTTAAAAGCTGCAGGCAATGAACGTGCGAAACTTATTGCCTTTGAGTCGGTTTACTCCATGGATGGCGACATTGCACCAATTGAAGCAATTGCTGATCTTGCAGACAAATATAATGCGATGACCTATATTGATGAAGTTCATGCTGTTGGCATGTATGGCAAGCGCGGCGGCGGTATTACTGACCGAGACAATCTTTGCAACCGCATAGATATTATTGAAGGCACCTTAGCAAAAGCCTTTGGTGCGCTAGGTGGTTACATTACTGGTAATAAAGCAATTATTGATGCCGTTCGCTCTTATGCTCCAGGCTTTATTTTCACGACAGCTCTACCACCAGCAATTGCGGCAGCAGCAACGGCGGCTATTCGTCATTTAAAAACATCACAAGTTGAGCGTGACATGCAACAACGCCAAGCGCAGCAAGCTAAGGATGTTTTGGGCGAAGCTGGCTTTCCTGTTATGCCATCAGAAACCCACATAGTGCCAATTTTGGTTGGCAATCCTGATCTTTGCAAAAAGGCAACTGACCGCTTGTTAGAAAAGCACAATATTTATATTCAGCCAATCAATTACCCAACAGTACCTCGCGGCACTGAGCGTTTACGCATTACGCCAACACCTTATCATAGCGATGCATTGATTGAGGACCTAAAGGAAGCTTTAATTGAGACTTGGACTGCGCTGGGCATTCCATTTAAGGCGGTAGATGCACCACAAAATAGTGACGAGCAAACAAAAAATGCCCGTATTATTCCGCTCGCTTTATCACAAGCTGGCGGTTAAAATATTTTAAATTTCTTTTATCCATAAATGCCTAGATATAAAATCTAGGCATTTTAATAGATTGGAAAAAGCATATTTTGAATACCACAAGCCTTAAAGTTAGCATTCCAAACACTGAGCTGTTGGTTTTACAACACCAAGCAATGCAGCATTCATTCAAAAATTGCTTGTCTATAAATCAATAAAAATCTTAGATAATTTGGATCAACTCATCCAAATTATTTAAGACAACAATTATCTAAGGATAATTTTTATTTAGTTTTTAACACCAAAAGCCTGCTCAAGACGGATCAACTGCGATTTTATCACATCAGCGCTTTCATTTTTCTGCTCAAAAATATCATCTTCATTGTTGAGATGACGCACACGTTCAAGCAATTGTATGGACTCAGTTACTAAATCACGAAATTTTTCTGGTAATTCGTTCCATGCTTCATGATCAAAATTCGGATATTCTAAATTTAGTTTGATTTTTTTCTTTTCTTTGGCAACGTAATCTGGCTTCATATCGCGATCACGCAAAGCACGCTCTAGCAATAGCCATGAAGCAACCTGCATCAAACGTGAACCTAAATGGATAGCTTCCGTTGAATATAGAGCTGCAGCATCATCTGGCAAACAACACATAGCCGCGCGACCATCTTCATTAATATAATGACCAACTTCTTCAATTAATTGCATGCCACGCTGATAAAGTGCTTTGAATGTTGTATTAAAAGCCTCATGCTCCATTAATACAACCATGTTGCCTGATCTATCTGCGCGGTTTGACGGATGCGATCCCACCTGTTGACTATCCTTAGGCCATGCGGCTACCATATTCATATTAAAGACCTTTATTGAAGCAAAAAAGTCAAGCATATTTAAGGCAAATTGCTTTTAAAACAATTGCATCAACTATTCTTGGTTGAAAACAGGTTATATCGCTATTGGCATTTAAAAAAACACCACATGCAGAACTATCAATCAACTGAGTAATACAAAAGTATTTGCATTATTGATGATATTCAAAACAACCCAATTATTGCATATTCAACGCAAGCTGCCCGAAATTGGTTCCTTCATTTTTGAATTTTATTTATAAAATAACACGTAAATCAAATAGTAATTATAATTTAACCACCAACAAAGCCCCAAACTCTGGATGGCAAAACAATCTTTCTAGCGATTCCATGCATCAATTATCGCCTTTTATAATAGCATTTCACCTTGAAAGGCATATTAGAAAACAATTGCACACAATTAAGCAAAATGAAGGTTAATAAAGATTAACTGGCTTTAAGGACATTGGCGATAGGTTGTGGTAGTGAAATTTCGCCATCGGTTGTTGTTGCACCAACTGGTACAACTTCCACCTGCTTTTGTTTTGCTGCAAGCTTAATCATTGCAAGCCATTCAAAATAATAAGCAATAGTAAATTGCACAACAATACCTGTTGCAATGAGCAAACTATCAAAAACCAAACCGCCTGGATTAACTTGCTTCAACACCTGTGCTGCCATAGCCAAAATAGTACCAGTAACAAATACGGCAAGACTATATTTACCCAAAATGGCTAATGGATTAGTTGGCAAACAGCGGAAAAAGTTAGAAATGCGTGGGAAAATTGCAATAACATAGGCAAGCACTAAAACATGTAAAAGACGTGGTAAAGATTCATATGTCTTATCAAAACCAGTTAAACGGTGCGGTAATCCCATTGTTGGGTCAATCCACCAAAGGCTAGCCTTTACCCAAAAAAATGAAAGAAGCAAATAACCAATTGCAGATAAGACAAGCATAGGGTGAGCTGGTAATTTGCCGCCATTTTTGATATGCATAGTTACAACAACGCCAATAACAAACAAGAATTGCCAAGAGAGCGGATTTAAAAACCAAACACCGGCATTAGGATAGTTAATTGGCGCAACACCATAAAGCGCAGAAAATAAGTAGAGGCTTCCAGAAACCACTAAAAGTAAAGCAAGGCTTTTACGTGCTAAAAACAGCATCAAAGGTGCGGCGAGCATCAACAGCAGATAAAGCGACAAAATATTATTATATCCCAATTGATGACCAAGCGTTACAATGCCAAAAATTGCTTTTGCAGGCTCTTTCATCAAAGGTGCAATATTGATTTGGGTTAACAAATTGGGATGATGCATAAATAAGGCTGCACCACAAAAAATTGCAATAGTGACAAGCGTGGTTAAAATATGTGCCGAATAAAGTGTAAAACTACGTTTCCACATTTTCAAAGTCAGCAACAAGCGATTACCAGGTACAAATTTTTTACCATAAGCAAGACCAACCGCAATACCAGACATTAAAACAAAAGCCTCTGCCGAATCAGAAAAGCCAAAATTCTTATGGGTAAATATTTCGTAAATATTGCCAGGAACATGGTTGATAAAAATGGTCAAAAGCGCCAAAGCCCGCAATACATCAATACGAGTATCGCGTTTTACAGCTGGTTTTTGAGAAAAATTAGGCGCCTTATTCAAATCAATCACTCCATACAACACATGCAATTTGTGCTCGTGTTATAATTAGAACTATGGATTGACAAAATGTAGTCCTAAAATGTGCTTTACCCATCAATTTTCATTATCATTTGAAATCTTAGTTAAAATGCACCGTTTAAACTTACCAAACACTTGAAGATGGATTGTAGATCACTTGCCCTTATTAAACTTCGCGAAATGGAATAAACTTAGTAAAATGCAATTGTCTTATATATTTAAATGGCAATTCGTTCGGTTAAAACCACTACATCGGTTAAAACAACAATTTGCTTTATAATCTTGGAAAAGGAACACTTTTAAGCGAGCTCAAACGCTAAATATGAAGCTAAATCACGCATTATCATTAAATTCTTATTATCAATAACTATCTCTTGCATATGTTTTATTTGCAAGATTAAAATAAACGACTATAAAGGCAATATTTAACATCGGCAGGAGAATAAAATATGTCCGTCAACAAGTCACATGAACGCTGCCGCATTGTTTTAGCCCTTTCAACGACACGCAATATATCACCACAACAAATGACTGATATTTTAAAGGCTGGCGATGTTGCCTCGCTTATTCTTTATAGCGAAGACGAAAATGAAACTGCGTTTCAAAAATATGCTGAAGCTTTGGTTCCAATCATACAAAATGCTGGCGTTGCGGCAATTATCGCCGGTGATAGCCGTATTGCTGGGCGTGTCAAAGCAGATGGTCTACATATTGAAACCAGTATAGAAGATCTAAAAGATGCAATTGATAAGCATCAATCATCAATGATGGTTGGCTTTGCTAATTTGCGTGACCGCCATAGCGCCATGCAAATTGGCGAATTAGAGCCCGATTATATGATGTTTGGCAAGCTTGGCGCTGATAAAAAGCCTGAAGCTCATTCACGTAACATCAATCTTGGTGAATGGTGGGCATCAATGATGGAAGTGCCTGCGCTTATTCAAGCGGGTAATAGCTTGGCAAGTATTGAAACAATTGCTAAAACAGGAGCAGAATTTATTGTTTTAGAAGAGGCTATCTTTGGAACAAGTGATATGGTGGAAAATATTATTGCAGCCAATAAGCTGCTTGATGAACATGCACCAAAATTAGGGGATAATGACGAGTGATGCGGGTATTCGGCTTTCTGGTAGTATCAACAGCTTTCCTTTTAAGCGGAACAGCATTTGGTTTTGCACAAAATACGCCCAATGTAATGGTGATGGAAACAGTTCCAGCTAGCGCCAATGATATTCATGGCCCTATTCATAGTGGCACACCAACAGGGCAGTCACGCCAACCAGCATCCAATACCCTATCAAGCAATTCATCTACAAATGAAAATCAAGGATCAGAAAATCAGGCAATAACTGATGCCCCCTTGCACATTCTTAAAGCTGGTGACTATGATGCAGCCTATAGCGCCTATGATGTAGGACAATATAAGAAAGCTTTAGAGGAAGCCAAAAAACGCGCTGAAATAGGCGACCCTGCTGCAATGACACTTATAGGCATGCTATATTTGGAAGGCAAAGTGGTTGAAAGGGATTCAGATATAGCTGCGGATTGGTTTAAACGCGCCGCTGACTTGGGCGACCCCCATGCCGCCCTATATTATGGCGTTAACTTATTTAACGACTCAAAAGATGAAGCTCAAAAAGAAATTGGCGCGCAATATATTGAAAAATCTGCAAAGGCTGGCGTGCCTCGTGCTAGCTACTATTATGCACAAATCTTGATGAGTTTAGCTCCCGAAAAAGATAAGCTTGATATTGGCCTTATCTGGTTTTTAAAAGGCGCAGTTGCCAAAGATGCGTATAGCCTTTACTCCGCAGCAGAGATTCTTGCTGTGGGAACTGAAACAGTTAAGCCCGATGAATATGCCGCCCGTGCATTGCTTGAAAGTGCCGCTAACTTAGGAAGTGTCTCAGCCCAATTGGAACTTGCAAAATGGAAGATTGACGGACGCGGTGGACCAGTTGACCAAAAGGGCGCATTTATATTGGTTAAGTTGGTTGCAGTTAATAATGTACCTGTAGCCCAAGTTCACCTTGCTCGTTTTTATTTTAACGGTGTTGGCACTGAAAAAAATCCGGTAATGGGTGCAAGTTGGTATCTCCTAGCTCAGCAAGGAAACCAAGGTGCTACCGACCTTGACGCAATCATGAAAAAGCTTTCACCACAACAATTAAATGAGGCAAAAGCTCGTATTGATACGCTTTTATTCAACCCGTAAGGGTTTTCAAATAATTATTTCAAACTATCATCTGCGACAGTCTAGTTATTAGAGGACTATGATGGCTTAGAGCATTTCCGCAAATTGATAAATTTTCTAAATATCGACCCTTAGCATCGAAAGTCATCATTATTGCAGCTCAATGAGCGAATTATCGCTATCAAGGCGAAATACCATGGTGGAGTAATTCCAGATATCAAACTTTTTCTCACCCTTAACATATATCGTACCAGTCCCTTTAGAACCTTTAATCGAAATGGCAATATCAGCGCTGCCATTTGAATTGTGAACGGTAATAGAGCCTGTAAAATAGCCGGCAGGCTCCATTGGTTCACCAATTAAATTAATAACTGTAATATTTTTCTGGGCTGCTGCCACACCTGCTTGATACGCATCGGCAGATTGCATAAAGCTCATAATGGTGAAAAAGAACCCAATAACAATAAATAAAGTGCTACCGAGAATTATTATTGGTAACAACCATTTTAACTTGAACTGCAACGAACTGTTCATTGTTTGTATATTAATATTTTCGGCCGCCATCTTGCTCTTTCAAACTTCTATTTAAAATATATAAATAATGTCAAAGTAGCCTATTGTATATTATCTAGGGTCAGGACCTATACATTTATCGTGATATACATATTTCGTCGCTCAGCAATGCCACTATATACAATAATCAAGGAAGATTTTAGGGCAATCCATTTCCGCCTCATCAATTTTATGCAAAAGGAAATTGCTCGCCTACAGATGGTAATTGAATTTTTAAATTTGGCGATGGTAAATTATTCCCAATAAGGCTTTTGCTGCAGATCAACCGCAAGAGATCATTTCAATTAATATTTTTTTCATGGAAAAAATTATTATATTGTATTATCAAAAATAATATTAAGTTACTAGAAGTAAACGGACTACCAGTTTTTAGAAAATATGGAAATTATATTTACTTTCCACTTATAATCTTAGATAAAAGTAATAATAGCATTATAAGTTATACAATTGCAATATTTAATCTGAGCAATGAAGAGCAAGATCACGCTTTTTCAAATATTTATATATTAAATTTTAGAAATAAAGAGGAAATTTATAAAGAAGTACTACAATATGAAAATATAAATTTAGCTGTTGAATAAAAATTTTCCTAAACACATATATGGAATGGATTTAAATAGCACATGTATTTTTTATTTTAGAAATACAATTTGCTATAATGGAAAAGATATTTATACAGAATTGGAATAAGTTATGAAAAGGCTTAGTTTTAGCTTTATAATAGTTTTTCTAATATTTTTATTGCCCAATTTAGCACATTCATATTGTATTAATAGGTTGGAAATGCATAAAAATGATTAAAGCCATTTCCCTATTAACAATAATTGAAATTGATGAAAAAGAAAAAAAGTTTGTGAAAATTTGGAAATAAAAGATAAATATTTATTTTTCCAATATGGCTATATGGTGTTAATACCAATATTAAATGAAAATAAAGATAAAATATATTTTTCTAAATTTAGCATAGAAAGCAATGATATTAATCAAAATATATTCTTATCATTTATCGTTTCCAAATATTCAACCTCTTTTAATGATAAAGAATTTAAAGATAGTAGTGGTAAATATTTTTATCTTTTATCAAAAATAACAGATACGTCGATAAATTACTTTTATGATAGATTTGATTTCGATATTGTAAACGGAATATGCGCTCATGCAGATATAGATGATTGAAAAGTGAATGATAGCAGCGCGTGTTCAAAAAGGCAGTATAGGTTCAAGTCATAGCTGCCATTACCCACCAACCAATGCTGAAGGCGGTATTCTATCCATATTAGTAAGTGCCGCCTACTAAAGACAATTAAACATTTACCGCATTACAATTGCGAAAGCCTGACATATTGCAAATAGTCGCGTCCTTTTTACATTGATGATTTATACCACAACAAACTCTATCCCCCTCTGACCGAAGTACATCGTCAATCCCCCCAAATGACCAATATGCAATCGATATAACCACGCAAACCATAAAAACACTCAAAACATAAAAGCGGTTTTTAAAAAGCATATAGCAAAAGGGTGTGTACTATTTTGACAAAGACAAAAAAAAAACTGATTTTACAAAACTTAACCTTAAAAATGTGGCATTTTCCTTGCTTTCATTACAATTTTATGGTTTTGGAAGATGGAATATAAATGCTATGTCGATAGTGAAACGATATTTAAAAAGTTCGCTCGCTGTCTTTGATATGGTTTTTAAAACACAGGATTTATTGGTGCTACCAAACAGTAATAATCATGAAAATGAGACTGATAGGTAAGCTTGCATTAATCAGAAGCAAGCTTATGCCAATATGAGTGGAATTTTTTATAATATGTGTTATTTAGCCTCTTAACACATGAATATAGCAAAAATTATAAGACATTTGATATAAGTGGATAGATAAATGAAAATTAACGGCAATGAAATTCGCCCAGGCAATGTGATCGAGCATGATGGCAGCCTTTGGGTTGCAGTAAAATGCAATGCAGTAAAGCCTGGCAAGGGTGGCGCATTTAATCAGGTTGAACTTAAAAACCTTCTTAATGGCACCAAGCTTAATGAACGTTTCCGCTCGGCTGAGACTGTTGAAAAAGTGCGCCTTGAGCAAAAAGATTTCACATTTCTTTATGAACAAGGCGAAGCTTTGATTTTCATGGATTCTGAAAGCTATGAACAGCTTGAATTGCAAAAAGATTTTGTTGGCGATCGCGCTGCATTTTTGCAAGATGGCATGACTGTTACTGTTGAACTTTATGAAGACAGACCAATTGGTATCTCCTTGCCTGATCAAGTAACATTGACAATTTCTGAAGCTGATCCTGTTGTTAAGGGCCAAACCGCTGCTTCTTCCTATAAGCCGGCAATCCTTGAAAATGGTATTCGCGTATTGGTACCGCCTTTCATTGCATCAGGTGAGCGCATTATCGTTGATACCAACGAAATTACTTATCTTCGCCGCGCTGACTAATGTTTTACTTGGATGGCATTTTAAAATGCCATCCATGCATTTACACGTTTTACACGAATAAAATTCACCATAGATAAAATGGTATGCGCCGAATAAATGGCAGCAAACGAAATGTTTTTTACTGTTTAGATTGTATCTGAGCAAATTAGACAGGATCTTTTTGGTTTTGGAATGACCAATATTATTGTTCATAGGCACCATCATTACACTTGCGTCAAAATACATATTTGATCGGCGAGCGCTTTAATGCTTGATAAAACGATAATAAAATCATTCCCATTGTTTTGTCTTGGCAAGCAGCTAAGATTTTCATAAAGTTGACGATATTATAGATCACCCTTAGGTGACACAGCTAAAGTGATAGGAAAAGATAATGGCCCTTTCGGCTATAATGCATGTGATGGTACAAGCGACAGTTAAAGCTGGCCGCTCGCTGGTTCGTGATTTTGGTGAAGTGCAAAATTTGCAAGTCTCCCTTAAAGGCCCTGGTGATTATGTCAGCCAAGCTGATAAAAAAGCAGAAAGTATTCTTTACAATGAATTAAGTCGTGCCCGTCCCGACTATGGTTTTTTAATGGAAGAAAGCGGCGAAGTTATCGGCAATGATGCCCAGCATCGCTTTATTATTGATCCACTTGATGGCACTACCAATTTTCTACATGGTATTCCACTCTTTGCAATTTCAGTAGCTTTAGAACGCCAAGGACAAATTGTTGCCGGTGTTATTTTCAACCCCGTATTAGATGAGCTTTACACCACGGAACGCGGTGGTGGTGCGTTTTTAAATGATCGTCGTTTGCGTGTTGCAGCACGCCGCAAACTTGAAGATGCAGTTATCGGCACAGGTATTCCACATTTAGGTCGCGGTCATCATGGTAATTATCTTGTTGAATTGCGCAACGTCATGGGTGAAGTTGCCGGTATTCGCCGCATGGGTGCAGCATCATTAGATCTTACCGCAGTTGCTGCAGGTCGTCTTGACGCCTTTTGGGAAGATGGTTTGCAACCTTGGGATATGGCAGCTGGCATGCTTATGGTACGTGAAGCTGGTGGCTATGTTTCCGACAAAGATGGCGGTCAAAATATGTTTGACACAAAAAATATTGTCGTTGGTAATGAACTAATGCATGGCGCTTTGATGAAAGTGCTTAAACGCCCAATCTAATAGTCAGCGAAATATTTTGATGTTAATTTAAGGCTATTATTATTAATAGCCTTTTTTATTGATCTTTTTAGCACTTTTGTAAAAAGAGTTTTTCTCGTATTTATTTTAAACTAAACGCGCTTTAACCATTGCTATTTTCTTCATATTTTTCATAAACTATGCAATATTTAGCTTAGATCTTAATGGTGGGAAAGCAATTTTATGAAACGATTTATCAAAGCAGTATCTGCCTATAATGCCAAAGATTTTAGCAAGGCAGAAGAATTGCTTGACCAATTCTTAAGTAAAAAACCAAAGGACATTGAAGGACTTTATCTTAGAGCTTCCTGCTATCTTAAACGTCAAGCCTACCAACAAGCCGAAGCAGATCTTATAAAGCTTTTGCAAATAAAAAAAGATGTGCGCGCTTATGACTTATTGATACGTCTTTTTTGGGAAGTGAAAAGACAAGAAGAGGCTTTAACTTTTGCCGAAGATTTTGCTAAAGCTTTCAATCAAAATGCCAATGCCCATTATTATTTAGGCATGATTGAGCAAGGGCTTGAACGCTATGAGAATGCGCGCATGCATTATGAAGATGCTCTGCAGCGTGATAATAACCATCTGGCAAGCCTCGTCAATTCTGCTTTTTTGGCGGTAAAAAAACAAGATTATGCAAATGCGGAAAGTCAATTATTAAAGGCAAAGACACTTGCCCCCAACTTACCGCAAATTTATGCAGGCCTTGCCGAAATTGCCGAAAAAACTAGCCGCTATAATGAAGCTGCACAAAATTTTAATGCCGCAAAAGATTGGGGCGGTTTGCAACGGGTCATGCGCCGTGGTGCAATTTGGAATGACTTAGGTAAGGTTGATGCACTTTACCGCCAATTATGTGAAAATAATGAGCTTAATGGTGGCAATGTTGGTGACGCATTATCCATTTTAAATATGCCAATCCTTACACCGCTAAACTTGCGTAAAGCTGCCCATGCCTATGCACTTAGCCGTTATGGTTCTATTTTTAGCCGCCCTGCTCTCATTAGTCCAATAAGCCAAAATGCGCCTTTAAAAAAGCGATTAAAAATTGGCTATCTCTCATCGGATTTTTATGACCATGCCACGATGCGGTTGATGATTGGTGTGATGGAAGCCCATAATAAATCAGACTTTGATTTTCATATCCTTGCCTATAATGAACCAAAGCAAGATAGTTATACAGCGCGCTTAGCGCAATTGGGTTGGCCGCAACATAATTTATATGACAAAGGCGATTTTAGCGCAGCGCAATGGATTGCTGACAATGGGTTTGATATTATTGTTGACCTTAAGGGTTATACGGGTGAACACCGCCTTGGTATCACCGCTTATCATCCTGCTCCAATCATTGTAAGCTGGCTTGGCTTTCCTGGCACTTTGGGGCATGAGCGCCTTGCTGATTATATTATTGGTGATGCTATTGTTACCCCATTAAATGATGCAGACGGCTTTAGTGAAAAATTGGCGTTAATGCCTCATTGCTACCAACCCAATGACCGCACGCGTCCTTTTACGACCAATGTAACAAGAGCCGACATGGGATTGCCGGATAATGCGCTTGTGCTTTGCAATTTTAATCAGATTATTAAATTCAATCCAGAAACGATTGATTTATGGCAAAAGATCCTTGCCAATATTGATAATGCCCATTTATGGCTGATTAAACCAAAAGAACAAGACGTTTACGATAATTTATTAAAAGAGTTTACAAAACGCAATATTGATATTAGCCGTATCACCTTTGCTAGCCCTTTAAGCACTGATCTGCATCTTCAGCGTCTTGGTCTTGCTGATATCGCCATTGATACATTTCCCTACACCTCTCATACCACTGCAAGCGATGCCTTATGGGCTGGGGTTCCAATAATCACCAAACGTGGTGCAAGTTTTGCCGCACGTGTGGCAAGTAGCTTGCTAACCACCCATGACTTTAGCGATCTTATTTGCGATTGCGATGATGACTATTTGACTAAAATTATCGCCTTGGCAAAAAGCCCTGAGCAACGGCAAAAATTACGCCAAACACTTGCGGAAAAACGGATGACTTCACCGCTGTTTGACACCCAGCTTTTTGCAGCCAACCTTGAAAAGCTTTATGGAAAAATGTGGCAAAACCATGCCCTAAACCAAAACAGCGCTATTACCTGCGATTAATTAAACCGGTAATAATTTTATAGTGCTTTCTATTCAAGTTAATTAGTTAATTTTAAAAGTGAAACATCTGTAAGCATAAAAAAGCCCCGCATTTTGCGGGGCTTTTTATTTTTGTAAAGCTATTTAATGACTTTCTAGTTGTGGAGCATTACCACCATTATTGGTTCCATTGTCAGTGCTGCGAGTTGCTTTACCTCTGCCGCCAATCAAACGATAGAACATTGGAATAAAGAAAGTTGCAACACATGTTGCCGCCAACATACCACCAATAACACCAGTACCAATTGCATGGCGGCTTGCAGATCCTGCACCTGTCGAAGTTGCCAATGGCAACACGCCAAGAATGAAAGCAAGAGACGTCATAACAATCGGACGGAAGCGCATTTTTGCCGCCGATAATGCTGCATCCACCGCTGACTTACCATTTTCACGCTCAAGCACCGCAAACTCTACAATCAAAATAGCGTTCTTGGCGGCAAGGCCAATAAGCGTGACAAGCCCAATTTGGAAGTACACATCATTGGCAAGCCCACGTACCAAAGTAAGCAGCAGGGCTCCTGCAACGGCAAAAGGTACGGCTGTGATAACAGCAAGTGGCAAACTCCATTTTTCAAACTGGGCAGCAAGAATAAGAAATACCATTATGATACCGTAAATAAGCGCGGTACTTCCCTGCCCTGAATTTGTTACTTCCTGATAAGAAGTCCCTGTCCAGGCGAACTGATAACCTTGCGGTAATACTTCTGCAGCAACTTCTCTCATAGCATTAATTACATCACCTGTCGTATAGCCTGGAGCTGCTGAACCCATTACTTTAGTTGCATAATAGGCATTATACCGCTCTAACTGATCGGGACCAACAACGCGAGTTGCTGTAATTAAGGCATCAAGTGGTACCATTTTCCCAGTATTTGACCTAACGAAAACTTGCTTTAAGTCCTCAGGAGTACGGCGAAATTCAGCCTCAGATTGCAATTTAACCTGATAATTGCGACCATAAAGCGTAAAATCATTGATATAGACGTTACCAAAGGTTGATGAAAGCGCATCATAAATAGTGCTAATCGGCACATCCATTGTTAAAGCTTCATCACGTTTGACCTCTAAATCATATTGAGGCACATTTGGATCAAAAGTCGTACGAACTGTTTGAGGATCTAACTCCGGACGCATCCGTGCGGCTTGCACAACCTTTTGCGTCACGTCATTAAGTTTTTTCAACGTTTCTTCAATTGTTTGCGCTGTACCGGTACTACGATCTTGAATATAAAGCTCAAAACCACTGGAGATTGAAAGCCCCATAATTGGTGGTGGATTGACTGGGTAAACCGAACCACCTTGAATTCCAAATGTTGCCCCCATAATTGGACCTGGCATTTGACGAGGATCCTGCGTTGGATCACTACCACGAACACTCCAATCTTTCAGTGTTAGGAACATAGCCCCAGCACTGGTTTTAAGACCACTTGATGGCAAATCAAAACCGGCAATAGAAACAATTGAATCAACCGCCTTATTTTGACTTAATATCGCCTCGGCCTGCGTCATAACTTTCGAGGTGCGGTCAAGCGACGCGCCTGATGGAAGCGTCACGAATACCATTAAGACGCCCTGATCTTCAGCTGGAACAAGTGAGCTTGGAACTTTTTCAAATAGGTAGAAAACAGATCCGCAAACAAAAATGAAGATCGCAATACCAATTGCGACATAACGAATGAAAAATTTGACGCCATGCATATAAAGATCAGTAATTGCATCAAATAATTTATTAAACGCTCTGAAAGGTGCAATCGGCTCCTTATGGGTTGGCTTTAAAAGCAAGCTACATAAAGCAGGTGTCAGCGTTAGAGCAACAAGCCCTGAAATTACCACCGAAATTGCAACCGTAATCGCAAATTGCTGATACATGATACCAGCAAGACCACCCATGAAGGACACTGGAATAAACACAGCACAAAGCACCAGAACAATAGCGATAATAGGCGAAGTCACCTCAGCCATAGATTTAACCGCTGCATCATGGGGCGATAGCTTTTCCTCACTCATCAAGCGTTCAACGTTTTCAAGCACAACAATAGCATCATCGACGACGATACCGATAGCCAGCACCAAACCAAAAAGCGTTAGCATATTGATCGAGAAGCCAAGAACATACATACCCGCAAATGTACCAATGATTGATATTGGCACCGCGATAAGCGGAATAAGAGTTGCTCGCCAATTTTGTAGGAAAATGAAAACAACAATAATAACCAACAAAATCGCTTCGATGAAGGTATGAATAACTTCTTCCACTGAAACAACAATGAATTTAGTAGTATCATAAGGAACATCAAAAGTTATGCCGGCAGGAAAATTCTGTGAAAGTTCCTCCATCGTTGACTTAACGCTTTCCATAGTTGCTAACGCATTAGCACCTGGTTGCAAATAAATCATAATCGGCACCATCGGCGTACCATTAAGCTTGGTATCAACGACATATTGTTGTGTGCCAAGCTCAATGCGTGCAACATCCTTTAAGCGTAAAGCCGAGCCATTTTCATCAGAGTTTAAAATGATATTGCCAAACTCTTCTACCGAAATCAAACGGCCTTGCGTCGTCGCAGAATAGGTATAAGCCCCTGATTGACTATCTGGGCTATCACCGAAACGGCCAACAGCATATTGGGCATTTTGTTGTTGAACAGCTGTTATAACATCTGATGGAATAAGCTTATATTGCGCCAATTTATCAGGACGCAACCAAATACGCATGGAATAATCGATGCTACCCAGAACTTGCGCATCGCCAACACCTGAAATACGTTTAATATCATCCACTACATTGAGCAATGCATAATTGCCAACATAAGTACGATCATAGGATGCTGTATCTGACTGCATCGACACAATACCAAGAGTGGACGATGAACGTTTCACCACCGAAACACCCAAACGCTGAACTTCTTGTGGTAGTGTCGTCAACGCACGTTGCACGCGGTTATTCACATTAATCGTTGCTTGGTCTGCATCAGTCCCTTGCTTAAAAGTCACGGTGATTTGCAAAGTACCTTGCGCATTAGATACCGTGTTCATGTAAATCATGTCTTCAACGCCATTAATTTGCTGCTCAAGAGGAACAGCAACAGTCTGCGCAAGCGTTTGCGCACTGGCTCCTGGATATTGCGCCGAAATTGTAACCTGAGGCGGCAACAAATCTGGATATTGTTCCACGGGCAAATTAGGAATAGATAAAATACCAGCAAGAACAATTACAATTGATAAAACGGCAGATAGAACTGGCCTATTGATGAAAAAACCATAATTCATTGTTTTTCACCCGTTTTAGGGGTTTTATCATCATTAGGAGCTTGGGTTTTTGCAGATGGGTCTTTTGTTGGTTGCCCTTGCTCTGTTTGCCCTTGCACTGGCTGAGGCAATGCCTTTCCATCAAGGGTTGTTAAATTGCCGATTGCATCACTACCCGGTTTTTTCCGAGCCATGGCGGATTGAACCCCAACAATACCATCGCTAATAACACGTTCGCCACCAATAAGGCCAATAGTTTCCTCTATTTTTTGTGGTGTAACCGGTTGTGTTTCACCAGCCTTAACTTGCTTATCTGCTTTGGTTTGGCTTTCTTCCTTTTGCCCCGCTGCAGCAGCTGGAGCTGCTTGAGCTGCCGGTGCGTCAACCATTACCTTGGTTGCAGGCTCTAACAACCAATTACGTCCCTCAACCTCGCGCGCGACTTTAACAACGCGTTTTTGCAATTTCATATTTTCGTCAATAATATAAACATACTGATTGGTTGCATCTTGCAATAGCGAGGCTTCAGGAATGACGATGGCATTATCCTGTTTAAGTCCAAGTACAGTAACGCGTACAAATTGTCCTGCAACCAATTGCCGTTTATCATTGTTAAAGACCGCACGTACACCCAATGTACCTGTAGTCGCATCTAGAGTTGGCGAGGTAAAATCAATTGTTCCAAGCTCTGGATATTCACTGCCATCACCAAAGGTAATTCTTACCTGTAATTTATCAATTTTTTCGCCGCGGGCATTCATGTCAGCCATTAATTTTTGAATGGCCTTGGCTTCACTATCTGTATAGGAAAAATTAACATAAATTGGATTACTTTGAGTAATACTCGTTAGCAAGCCATTAGCACTAATAAGACTACCTTCAGGAACTTGTTCCCTAGAGGTAACACCACTTATAGGCGCTGTAACCTTCGTATATTGCAGGTTTAGTTCTGCTGTTTTTAGCATCGCTTGCGCCTGCTGCAAACTTGCGGCATTGGCATCGCGCGTTGCAAAAGCTTGATCACGCTGCGCCGTACTATAAACACGTTGTTTTAATAATTCTTCCGCACGTTTTGCATCGCGCAATGATTGATCATAAGTCGCCTGAGCCTGAGCGACCGCTGCCTTTTGACGAGCAACTTCGGCATCATATGTATCAGGGTCTATTTCAAATAAAACATCGCCCTCTTTTACCTCATTGCCTTCAATAAAGTTGCGGCGCAATAAAATGCCACCAACACGCGCTCTCACTTCAGTTTCGCGATAGGCAGCTACACGACCAGCATATTCATAGGTGATAGGAACTTCACGCTTATCAATGGTCACAGCGGAAACATTAGGAGGGGGCATTTGTTGTTGGGCTTTTTGTTCCTGACCGCATGCCACTAAACTCAAACCGGTAGCACTGATTGCAATGCCCATCGTTAATTTCTTTAAAAAATTCATGTCTGATCAGACCTCTATATCATGATATGCCTAAAATATACCGACACCAATGTTTGTAAATAGGTGAAATCGAAGGTAAATTGAATATTTTGTTAAATTTACCTTGTTATACCCTACAATCAAGCGTTAAAATACTAATAATATGGCCTATACATGCTTCAAGTAAATAATTGAACTTATATTGTAATTATCCCATTGCCTAGGTAAAAGTCGATAGTTATTATCTCCTACTAATGCTCACAAAAAAATGATCTTAGAAACACAAAAGCTGTAAAAACGCTGATTCTTGATGCTACTACAAAACTGCCCCTTCATTATCGTATAAAAACATCTGATGCTTAGCACAATAATGATTCACCAACAAATCGTAATTGCCTAAACAATATAAGCAAGCATTTGATATATATTGATTAACTTGGAACATAGATGCGACGTACAAAAGCTGAGGCGGCAGCAACCCGCGATTCTATCATTACTGCAGCGCAATTTCTTTTCCTTGAACAGGGTGTTTCACAAACCACCCTTGCGCAGATAGCAAAACGTGCCAACGTCACACGCGGTGCTATTTATTTCCATTTTGCCGATAAAGCAGAAATATTTCGTGCCATGATTCAAAAAGTCCGCTTCCCGCAAGAAAGCCTCATTGAAGAAGCACAGCAAAGTGATTCTATTAATCCTCTTAACATTCTTGAAAAATCAGCAGCACGTGCATTCAAAATTTTTAGCGAGGATGAGCAACAGCAACGGATTGTCACTATTATCACCCAACGCTGCGAATATGTTGGCGCTTTTTCTGAAATGGTGGAGCGTCTGCGCCAAGCGCAAAATAGCATGCTAGACCTTTTCATACGTCTTTTACAGGTCGCACAAGATAGACAGATGCTTAACCAAGATTTTTCGCCCCAAGACGCAGCCCGCATGCTCGTGGCCATTATTGGCGGAATTATCAGTGAATGGCTCCATTCTGGAAAAGCTTTTAATTTACAAAAAATTGGGCACCAAGCCATAAAAACTCAAATATCAGCTCTGCATATTTAACCATAAGTATAAAACATCTTTGGTTAATTTGTATTTTTTATACCTTATATAAGTTTGCAGTTTATAAAAAACGTTTCTAGTATATAACGTTTAAAAACGCTAATCGTAAAATGTCATATCGCCAAAAATGTGCCGTAAAACGCCAATTAGAGCATATAACAGGAGAATGCCATGACGGGAAAAATTATCAGCTTTATTATGAGTGGCGGCATTGGGTCTCGTCTTTGGCCTTTGTCGCGTGAAGATTTCCCCAAGCAGTTTCATGATTTTTCCGGCCATGGCTCTATGCTATCACAAACGGTAAGCCGTCTTAATCATCATGGCGATACACCGATTTACCTTATTGGGTCTGAAGCCCATGCAAGCCGACTTGGTCAAGATATTGCAGGTCTCCCCTTAAATGGTGGCCGCCCAATATTTGAACCAATTGGTCGTAATACTGCCGCAGCCGTCGCGCTTGCTAGCCAAATTGCGCTTAATGAGCAAGGCGAAGATGCGCTTGTTCTTGTTGTGCCAAGTGATCATGAAATATCCACGAATGATGATTTTTGGACGACAATCGATGAAGGCAAACTTGCCGCGCAAAATGGCAAAATAGTTGTTTTTGGTATTGCGCCCGATAAGCCTGAAACTGGCTATGGTTACATTGAAACAGCCAAAGATAATAATAAAGCTCTAGGCAATCATGTATTTGATGTTGAGCGCTTTGTTGAAAAACCCGACCTTGAAACCGCACAAAACTATTTTGCATCGGGTAATTTCCTTTGGAATTCTGGTATTTTTCTATTTAGTGCCAAAACCATGCAAGAAAGTTTTTTAAAACTATCTGCTGATATATGGCATAAGACCGCAAAAGCCTTAAACGCCGCCAAAACCGATATTTCTGGCACGTGGCTTCCCTTTGATGATTATGCAGATATTCCGTCAACTTCAGTTGATTACGCTATTATGGAACATGCAGACAATATCGCTCTTGTCCGCGCTAAATTTCACTGGAATGATTTAGGCTCATGGCAATCCTTGCTCGACGCGCAAGGCGAAAACAATAATCGAGATGAATTTGGCAATGTCATCATTGGCGATGTTGTAGCGATTGATTGTGAGCGCTCATATTTACGCTCGCAAGGGGGGCTTTTATCGGCGGTTGGCCTACGCAACATGGCAGTAGTTGCCACCAGTGATGCAACCTTTGTTGCCCCCGTTAGCCAAAGCCAAAATGTACGCGAAGTTGTGGCTGCTTTAGAAAAGTCCGGTCGCTTGGAAGCCAAATTTACCCCCGCGCCGGATCGCATGCCGATTGCTGGTAGTTATAATGCTAGGGTAGAGCATTGGCTATTTGACGAAACCTTGCCACTTTGGTCAACGCGCGGCGTTGATGACAAGGGCGGGTTTTATGAAGCATTGGGGCTTGATGGCCTGCCGATTATTGGCGAGCGGCGGATGCGCACCATGGCGCGACAAATCTATGCCTTTGCTATTGCCGGTGAAATGGGATGGGATGGGCCTGCGCAGCAGCTTATCGACCATGGGCTTGATTTTATTTTAAAACACGGACAAACGGCAAATGGCGGTTGGGCTTCCAGTTTTGACGCAAATGGCGAAATATTAAATCCAGTTGAAGATCTTTATGACCAAGCTTTTGTTTTGTTGGCGCTTGCCCATGCCCATAAAGCCGGCCATAAAAAAGCTTTGCCTGCTGCCATTAATAGTTTTGCATTTTTGGATGACCATTTAAGCGATAAAGGCGGCAAAGGCTTTTTTGAAACACCCAATGGCGAGCGACAATGGCGGCGCTCTAACCCCCATATGCATTTATTAGAGACATTTCTTGCATGGTATGATGTGACTGGAAACATCGACTATTTACAACGGGCATCGCGTATTGTGGATTTGTTTAAAAGCCATTTCTTTGATCGAGATAGCTGGACATTAGGCGAATTTTTTGATGATGAATGGCGTATAGCAACCGGCGAATCTGGTGACATTTGCGAGCCCGGCCACCATTTTGAATGGGCTTCATTGCTTATTAGCTACCAAAATCTTTGCGCCAAGGCCAAAAAATCTTGCGAGAACCTAGTGCCTTTCGCACGCAAACTTTACGCTTTTGGCATTGCCAATGGTTTAAATCGTGCAACTGGCCTTGCCTATAATTCTGTTTCACGTTCTGGCTTACCGATTGATCGCAATTCGCGCAGTTGGCCACAAACCGAAGTAATTAAAGCTGCTATTGCCCTTGATGGCAATCAGGGACCCGACTTAAAGCCAGAAATTGAAGCGCGGGTCGGGCGGTTATTCCGTTGGCATATAGATGCTGCGCCCAAAGGTCTTTGGATTGACATGATTGACGAAGATGGCCGCGGCCGCTCCAATCAGGTGCCTGCCTCCATATTTTATCACCTGGTTTGCGCCCTCACCCAATATCGCTCGTTTGCCCAGCAAATTAATCCAAAACATAGTAATTGAATATACACAATGTGTTAAAAGATCTACCAATCGAATTCTATAACAATTAAATAGGCCCAGCATGACATCGCCCCAAGAAGCGCCCTCAACCATACCCAACAATAGTGAACTTATTTATGGCATGGATGCTCATCCAAAGCCGCACATTGCCTTTTTTGCTGCCTTTCAGCATTTGCTTGCGATTATTGTACCAATTATCACACCAGGCTTTTTAATCTGTAATGCAGTTGGACTTAATCCACGCGATACATCAATGATCTTATCAATGTCATTAGTGATTTCAGGCATTGCTACCTTTGTACAATGTCGCAAATTTGGCCCGCTTGGCGCCGGTCTTTTAATTGTACAAGGAACAAGCTTCAACTTTGTTGGCCCACTTATTGCCGGCGGCGTTTTTATGGTAGAACAAGGCGTTCCAGCTGAGCAAGTTATGGCAACCATTTTTGGTGTGGTTATAGCAGGTTCTTTCATCGAAATGGGCGTTTCGCGCATTTTACCCTTTGTGCGGCGCATGGTAACACCCTTGGTGACGGGCATTGTTGTTTTAATTATCGGCCTTTCCCTCATTAAGGAAGGTTTGATAAGCATGGGTGGCGGTTACGCAGCCATGAAAAACGGTACTTTTGCCAACCCTGATAATCTCATACTTTCATTAACCGTGTTTATTCTTATTATCATTTTTAATCGTATGAATTACATCTGGCTTCGCTCTAGTGCGATTATGCTCGCTTTGGTGGTTGGTTATATTCTAGCAGCACTCATGCGTGATTTAAATCTTGTCCCCTTAGCACAAGCACCAATTTTTGAAATACCGCGCCCTATGCATTTTGGCATTTCATTTTCTTGGTCGCTATTTATTCCAATGATTGTTATCTATCTTGTTACATCGCTTGAAGCGGTTGGCGACATTACTGCAACCAGTAAAATCTCCAAAGAACCAGTTGAAGGTCCTAAATGGATGGAACGCATTAAGGGCGGCGTTTTAGTCAATGGCGCCAATTCGTTGCTTGCTGGCTTTTTCAACACTTTCCCAAGCTCCGTCTTTGCGCAAAATAACGGCATTATTCAATTAACTGGTGTTGCTAGCCGCTATGTTGGCCTTTGGATTGCTGCAATTTTGGTGATTCTTGGTCTATTCCCAATCTTTTCAGCTGTTATCCAGTCCTTGCCAGAAGCAGCCCTTGGCGGTGCAACTTTAATCATGTTTGGCTCGGTTGCCGCGTCGGGCATCAATATCCTGTCAAGCATTAATCTTGATCGCCGCGCTTTACTGATTATTGCTGTATCTTTGTCATTAGGCCTTGGCATCGCACAAGTACCACAATTTATAGAAGCTTTCCCAATATCAGTAAATTTAATGATTTCCCATTTATTTTCATGGGTTGGCATTGAAACTGTACCAAGCTTTATTAGCGCTATGCCTGTTGTCATTGCCGATCTTATGCGCTCACCACTTGCCATGGGCGGCGTTACAGCAATTTTGCTTAATCTATTTATTCCAGAGAGCGAAGAAACAAAAGCGGCTTAAAAGCCGCTTTTAACCAGTTTTTCTTTTGATGCCTTTAAGCAATAAAGTTTATTGATTTGGCAAAATTGCTTTTACTGCAGATGAATCATTATTAGATTTGATTGATCCAGTAATTGTCCGATCTGGTAAATTTGGGTAAAGATTACCAGACCATTGGTGATCTGCACGCTGCATTAAAAGAGGCACTAAAATAAGCCCTAACATTACAGCAGCCATGCCAAATAATAGAACAACGCGTAAAAAACCAACACCAGCTTTCATGGAATATTCGCCAGCCATGGAGCCAATATTTTCAAATTCTACGTTCTTTGCATGACGCATGATTAACTCCAAACTCGCTATTTAAGAAGTCTTACTTTTCTTAAAAGCTCTGCAGCTACGGAACAATTAAGGCGGAAACGCCAAATTTGCTCTAATATGACACCCAGATTATTTTGTATGGCATTTGCAACAAAATAATCGCATGTTGGCATTATGCATTGATTCACCGCAAAAAGCCTGTCAAAAGCGAAAACATTCTTTATTAAAACGTGAGCAGACGCAAAAAAAATAATGTTGAATTAAATAAAATTATTTAAAAACAATAATATAAACACAAAGAAAACCTTTAATTCAAAGTTTGATAGCAAAATAAAATATAAATTTTGGTTAAAAAAGCGTTACTTTTATATTTTGGAGCAAAAATAAAATAAAATAAAAACAATGACCTAGAAACACTTAAAGCCTTGCATTCTTATGAATTATTATTCCAACAGAAAGATGCAAGACTAGAAACGGGGATTATCAACCGTCAATTTGTAGTTTCAAATCAAAATCTAATATTCATCCCAAAAGGTCACGTAAAACTGGAATAAGCGGCAGGTCTGCAGGTGGCATAGGATAATCTTGTAACTTATCCGCCCGCACCCATTTTAACGCTTGCCCCTCGCGTCCGCTCGCAATCCCCTCAAAACGCCGACAAATATAGAGTGGCATCAATAAATGAAAATCATCATAAGTGTGGCTCGCAAAACTTAATGGCGCTAAGCAATCAATCTTAGTGGTAATGCCAAGTTCTTCATGAAGCTCGCGGATGAGAGCTGCTTCTGGCTCCTCGCCCTGTTCAACCTTTCCGCCTGGAAATTCCCAAAGCCCTGCAAGGTTTTTACCTTCTGGTCGCTGTGCCAATAAAATACGATTATCGGCATCAATAAGTGCGCAAGCGACAACCAATAATAATTTTTTCATATAATTTCCAATATCACGGTGATGTGGGATTTCACGTTTAAATTTTTAATCGACTATATAGTAATCATAAGCATAGATTTTTTTAAAACCAAAGCTTTTATAAAGATGCAAAGCTGTTGCATTTGTGCTTTCAATTTGTAGCCAAACAAAGCGGATAGCATCAAAAAGCCGTAAATATTCCAAAACAGCATTAAAACTTTGTCTTCCCAAACCTTGCCCACGCATATTGGGGGCAAGTGCAAAATCAAACATTCCGATCATGCCATTGTCTTCCACCAAAAATATATTGGCAAAAATTTTGCCATTTATTTTAAGAATAAGCGGATATGGTTTTGCTTCACAGCGCTGCACCAATTGATTTAGCGGCTCAACTTCGTTTGGCTTTGCTTGATGATGGGCAATCGAAATCTCAGCATAAAGCTGTGGGTCAATAAGTTCTATCGATATATCGCCAATTGTAACACTTTCAGCAAATAGGTTAAGATCAGCAATAGGGCAATTGTCAAAGGTTGCAAGCACATCCCTCCCCTTTAAATCCAACACATAAACCCCAACACTTGCCAAAGCTTTCCACTGGTGGCGTTCGACATAATTTAAAATCTTTGGCGCACTTAATGGAATAAGCCGCATGGCCAAAGGCTTTTTTAAATGGCTTCCACAATGGGTAAGCACTCGCTGCTCAATATTATGATCATCAGCCATATTAAGCGGCGTCACATTATTTAAGCGTTTAAATGGGCTGTCTGGCGTTTTACGCACCAGCCAACCACCGTCATAATAAGATATTTCTGCAACCCAACTACGATAATAACTATCTTCAAGCTGTTGGATAAGATTAGCTACGGTAGTCGCCATTGATTGCCACATATTCCTTAGTTAAATCACAAGTCCAAACCGTTGCCTCGCCATCGCCAAGCCCGATATCGACGCCAATCAATACTTCACTATTTTTCATATAATTTGATGTCGCTTCTTCGCTATAATCGGGGTCACGTTCACCATCAACTGCAACGCGAATATCACCAAACCAAATTGCTAAGCGGTCACGATCTGCTTCTTCCCCTGCTTTACCAACGGCCATAACCACCCGCCCCCAATTGGCGTCTTCACCGGCAACAGCAGTTTTGACCAATGGCGAATTAGCAATCGACATAGCAATTTTTTTGGCAGCCTTATTATCCGTGGCTCCACGCACATTAATTTTTATCAGCTTTCTTGCCCCTTCCCCATCGCTTGCCACTTGCACGGCAAGATCTTGCAACACATCATTAAGGGCTGCTTTAAACACAGCAAAACGCAGATCAGCTTCATCGCTTATTGGCTTGACGCCTTGTTCCAAAGCCGTGCCGGTTGCAAATAGCAGCAAAGTATCAGATGTTGATGTATCGCTATCAACGGTAATTGAGTTAAAGCTGATTTCTGTGCCAGTGCTCAACGCCTTTTGTAATAATATGCTTTCAATTGGCGCATCAGTCACGACGAAAGACAACATGGTCGCCATATCAGGCGCAATCATGCCTGCGCCTTTCGCCATGCCATTAATGGTGAGCTTAATGCCATCAATCTCAAAGCTACGCGTTGCCACTTTAGGAAATGTGTCAGTCGTCATAATCGCACGCGCCGCATCAAGCCAATAATCTTCGCGCATTGTTTCAACCATGCCATCCAAAACATTGGTAATGCGGCTTGCATCCAATGGTTCGCCAATAACACCCGTAGAAGCAAGATAAATTTCATCCTCACGGCATGATAAAATAGCTGCTGCTGCTTCTGCCGTTTTTGTAGTGGTGACCTTACCCTTTTTGCCCGTAAATGCATTGGCATTACCGGAGTTAACCACAACAGCTTTTGCTTTACCGTGAGCAAGCGACGCGCGGCAATGATCGACAGTTGCCGAAGGGCAGCGCGAACGCGTAAACACACCTGCAACATCAGCAGGTTGATCAAAAACGAGAAATAATAAATCAGTACGGTTTTTATATTTAATGCCAGCCTGTGCTGTTGCCATGCGCACGCCTTTTAGGCTTGGCATATCAGGATAGGATTGTGGCGCAAGAGGCGAAATAGCTGTCATAATATAGCTTTCCTTATAAAAACTTAAAACCGTAAAACAAAAATGATAGGCGAAATAGCAAAGCAAGTGTAGAGCATTTTATACGAAAGTGAAGAAATTTTTAAACCAAAAATCACTGCACAAACACTTTTATCTAAGGCCTTTTTCTATAAATTCATCAGTGAGAATCACCTTGAAAGCTAATCTATACCACTCTCTTATTACTTTATATGAACCGTCGTTTTGCGTTAACTAATAGGCCGTTGAAAAATACGAAATATGCATATCTACTAATGTTTATACCGAACCCAACCACCTTGATAAAATTTAAGGTGTGGATGATGCTTATACTCTGTTCAACAACTCTTGATTAAAGCTGTAACAATTATTGCAAAACTCATCAAGTAATTGATTTACAATAACTTTATTTATTAACCATTTTTTAATAATTATGCAATTGTGGCTTTTGTGCCATTGACAGCCCCCCCTTAAGCAGTGTTAACCTTTTGTTAATAATTCGCCAAAGACATGCCATAAAGACTAAAATCCATTGTTACAAAGTGGTTTTACCCCCAAATGGTTTTGTTAAAGTGATTTAAATTTTAAAACAGGTTAAGTTGTAATGCGTAAAATCTGCCAAATTGCTCTGCTTGCCACTAGCTTTTGCCTAACATCAGGTAGCCTTGCGCTTGCCAGTAGTCCATTCATGAAAACTGGTTTCATTACATCTCAACCAATTGGCCATTATGAATTTTGCCAAAGATTGCCGAAAGAGTGCAATCAAAAAGACCGCAATCCTGTTGCCATCAAACTGACCCAAGAAATTTGGGATAATATTTTGTTTGTGAATTATGATGTCAATACGCGTATCCGTCCAGCGACAGACATGGAACTTTACGGCAAGGAAGAATATTGGGCTTATCCTGTTGATGCAGGTGATTGTGAAGATTATGTGCTTTTGAAGCGCCGCGAGCTAAACCAACGCGGCATACCCCTATCAAGCCTACTTATCACCGTTGTACGTAAACCTGATGGCGAAGGCCATTCAGTTCTCACTATTCGGACTGACCGTGGTGATTTTATTTTAGACAATTTGCGCGATAAGGTCTTGAATTGGAAAGATACTGAATATCTTTATCTTAAACGCCAATCAACCCAAAATACCGGTCAGTGGGTATCAATCGAACAACCAGAAGATTTGCTTGTTGGTGCGGTTAAATAGGGGTAATTTGCAATTATTGCCGCATTAAATTTTGCCCAAACCATCTTATAAATGGCAGATAAAGAGCTTGCTTATGAATAATAATATTATTATTCAAAAATTGCGTAAACCTGTTGATGATCTAACGCAAGAATTATCACAGTTTGATGGCGATTTATGGAAAAAATCATCCCTTTCCTTGCATTATGATTTTAGTGAAATCGTCATTCATATTTTGATGCAAAAGGATGAAGATTTAGAGCAATGCTACCAAAAGGTTCGTGAACTATATCTTAACAAAGACCCAATTCTCTATTCCTTTGAAATCGATGCTTATTTCTTGGCCAAAGCCAATGATAATTGCTACCATCAATTTTCATTCATGTCATTTACCAATTTTTTAGCTGGTGAAACATTAGATGGGCCCTTAGACCCTAATAATTATGATGTTAGACTGATCGACTATATTTCTAGCATGTTTTAATACTGCTATTCTGTCAAAATATATAAAGCATAATTTTAGAGAACGCGCGCTATAAAGGATTAAAGCACTTTAACTCTGAGAGAGCCAAAGTGCTTTAAATTAACTTATTTCTTTGTCGTTTTGTTTTGCTCTTCCGGTTCTTTGATAAGATCCTTATTGGCAATAATAGCACGGTACCATTTACGGTGGTGTTGCCAAGCAAAACCGCCAGTTACCTTGCCCTTTATCATCGCTCCTAATGACCCACGAATCCAGTAAACCGCATACATGTGGAAAATCCAGATTGCGATAATAATAACCGCCATCAGCGAGTGAGCAAGCAAGGCATAGCGCTGCAATTCAATGCTGAAATATTGCGCAAAATAAGCTTGCCATACCATAAAGCCCGAAACGATAAGAATAATCAACCCCATAGACATTGCCCAGAAAATACATTTCTGACCAAAATTATATTTGCCAATTTCAGGTAGATTTTCTTCATGATTGCCGAGCACATCATGGACCTGCATAGCCCATTTTAAATCGGAATTTTCCCAAATGTTTAAACGCCAAAAACGGAAAAATAAGCCAGCGAAACTCAAAACCATCACAACGCCAATAAAGGGGTGAATGGCGCGTATAACCTGACCGCCGCCAAAAAGATGGGCAATAAAGAACAAAGGCGGCCAATACATAGCAAGGCCGGTTAAAGCAAGTAAAATCATTGAACCAGCAGCGATCCAATGATTAATCCGCGCGCCAACGGTATAACGGTTGACAATAACCGGTTCGCCATCGGTGACGATATCGCCTTTTTCGTAATATTTATGCTTCATCTTCGGCCTCCTTCAAGGCTTCTTTAGCCTCGATCTCTTCCTTTTTCTTAACGCGGCTTGCACCAAACATCATAGCATGGGCAGCAGTGGCAACAATAGCACCAGTAATCGCGCTAATACCGACATATTTGGAAATGCCTTTCCATGTTTTAACAATCGGCGAGATTTTTGGTTCATCGGGCAAGTTAGCATAAATATGGGGTTGATCATTGTGATGTAAAATATACATCACATGAGTACCACCAACGCCTTGCGGATCATAAAGACCAGCCTTTTCATAGCCACGAGACTTTAAATCCTTAATTCGATCTTGCGCATGGGCTTTCATATCGTCTTTGCTACCAAACATAATAGCTTCAGTTGGACAAGATTTTGCACAAGCGGGCGCTTGACCAACTGCCAAACGATCAGAGCAAAGAGTGCATTTATAAGCCTTATGGTCAACTTTTGAAATGCGCGGAATATTAAATGGACAGCCTTTAACGCAATAGCCGCAGCCAATGCACTTATCATGGACAAAATCAACGACACCATTTGAGTATTGTACGATAGCCCCGGGAGATGGGCAAGCCGCAAGACAACCAGGCTCTGAGCAATGCATGCAACCATCCTTGCGGATAAGCCACTCAAATTGATCAGTTTCTGGATTAATCCATTCCGAAAAACGCATTAAAGTGAAAGCATCAGGCGAAAGATCATGAGGATTTTGGTACGACCCGACATTTTCTTCAATTGGCGGCGTTAACTCATTCCATTCTGTACAGGCTGATTGGCAGGCTTTGCAGCCAATGCAGCGTGACACGTCAATGAGCTTTGCAATTTCTTCAAGCTTTCGGCTAGGCTCCGGCAAATTAGATGCCGAAGCCTTGATGTAATCATCAGGACCAAATTTAGGTTTTATCTGTCCCTCGCTGGGAGGATTAATATTGACCATTTTCTTCCTCCTTAACTTACATCGACTGGCGCGCGTGATGGCTCGATATTGACAAGAAATGCCTTAAACTCCGGTGTATTGGAATTGGCGTCGCCAACAAATGGTGTCAACGAATTTGGACCAAAGCCCTTTTTCGCTGCGCCAACAAAGCCCCAATGCAATGGAATACCAATGACATGCACTTTTTGACCATCACAATCGAGTGGACGGATACGCTTGGTTACCAAGGCTTTAGCAAAGACACTGCCGCGCTTATTCCAAACACGCACCCAACCGCCGCGCTCAATTTTCTTTTCTTCCGCCAATTCTTCCGAAATCTCGACAAAGAATTGCGGCTGCAAGGCAGCATTGACTGGATTATTCTTAGTCCAATAATGGAAATGCTCGGTCAAGCGATAAGATGTCGCCGCATAAGGGAATTCAGAACGATCTCCCAATTGTGCTAAATCTTTCTCAAAGATACGCGCCACCGGATTGCCGCGAATATGCGGAGCAATCAAATTGGTCATTGGTGATTCAAATGGCTCATAATGAACAGGGAATGGCCCATCACGCAAACCTGCCAATGAGAATAACCGCGCACTACCTTCGGCATTCATAATGAATGGGCCGACACTGCGTGGATCAGAGGTTGGTGTAGTGTCTGGAACGTCAAAACCGCCCCATTTCTCACCATCCCACTCAATAATCTTACGATCCTTATCCCAAGGCTTACCATCAAGATCGGCAGAAGCGCGATTATAAATAATACGCCGATTAGCTGGCCATGCAAAAGTCCATTTTTGATAAAGACCGGCATTGTCATAGTCGGTATTATCGCGCCGTGCCATGATATTGCCGTCCTCGGTATAAGAACCGGCATAAATCCAGCAACCACTTGCGGTTGTACCATCATTCCGCAATGCGGCGAAACCACCAATCTGCTTGCCTTTTTCAAGGATTTTCTTGGTTGGATCCTTGTCATCATAAACGTCTTCAAGGACATAACCATTCATTTCCTTGGCAAGTTCATGAGGCGATGGATCTTCCGGATCTTCATAAGGCCAATGAAGATTGACGATAGGATCTGGGAACACACCGCCTTCTTCTTGGTAAAGCTTTTTCAAGCGCAAGCCAATTTGCGCCATAATCCAAGTATCAAACTTTGCTTCACCAGGAGGATTTTGCCCTGCCCAATGCCATTGCAACCAACGACCAGAATTCACCACTGCGCCTTCATCTTCGGCAAAGCAGCTAGTTGGGAATTGGAATACTTCAGTTTGAATATCTTTGGGATCATAATTGTTAAAATCACCATGATTTTCCCAAAAACGTGCTGTTTCCGTTTCTAACGGATCCATCACCACCAAATATTTCAACTTAGACAAGGCACGCTGTACCTTAGCGCGGTTGGGGAATGATAAAACCGCATTAAAGCCTTGACAGAAATAGCCCGTCATCTGGCCGTTATCCATCATTTCAAAAGCTTTTAGAATGTCATAATTGGCAATATCTAGCTTTGGCAGATAGTCATAGGCCCAATCATTTTCTTTTGTTGCAGCTTTGCCCCACATTGACTTTTGGAAGGAAACAAAGAATTTGTCATAATTCTTCCAATAGCTTACTTGATTTGGTCGTAAAGGTTTAAACTGGCGGGTTGAAAGATAGGTCTTTAAATCAACCTCTTTTTCATTAGGAATATTCATATAGCCCGGCAATAGATTGGACATCAAGCCAACATCAGTAAGACCTTGAATATTTGAGTGACCACGCAAGGCATTCATGCCGCCACCACGCACACCAATATTGCCAAGGATAAGCTGAAGCATCGCCATGGTACGAATATTTTGCGAGCCTTTAGAATGCTGTGTCCAACCAAGCGCATACATGGAGGTCATGTTTTTGGTTGGGCTTGAACATTCGGCAATCATTTTGCAAATTATACGATATTTGTCTATAGGTGTACCACAAATGCGGTTTACCAATTCAGGCGTATATTGTGCGACATGTTTGCGCAAAAGCTGCCAGACACAGCGAGGGTGCTGCAATGTCTCGTCAATTTTTGCAAAGCCATCATCGCCCATTTCATAGGCCCAACTGGATGTATCATAACTGCGGCTTTCTTCATCATAACCGCTAAACAGACCATCCTTATACTCAAACGTATCCTTAATAATAAAGGCAGCATTGGTATAATGGCGCACATATTCCAACTGAACTTTATCGTTTTCCATGCAGTAGCGGATAACACCAAGCAAGAATGCAATGTCACTGCCCTGACGGATAGGCGCATAATAATCTGCCACCGATGCCGAGCGGGTAAAACGCGGATCAACAACAATGAGCTTGGCACCCCGATGCTCTTTAGCATGAGTTACCCATTTGAAGCCGCAAGGATGCGCTTCAGCAGCGTTGCCGCCCATAATAATGGCAAGATCAGTTGCACGGATATCTGTCCATGCATTCGTCATTGCACCACGACCAAATGTTGGGCCCAGACTGGACACCGTTGGGCCGTGTCAAACGCGTGCCTGATTATCAAAAACCAGCATGCCTGACGAGCGCACTACCTTATAGGTAAGAAAAGCCGTTTCATTGGTTGTTGCAGAAGCTGCAAGAAAACCAGTTGAAATCCAACGATTAACCGTTTGACCTTTTTCATTTTTCTCGACAAAATTTTTGTCGCGATCATCTTTCATATAGCGAGCAATTTTATCAAGAGCCTCGCCCCAGCTAATATTCTCAAAATGATCTGAACCGGGCTTACGAACTTTTGGTTTGGTTAAACGCGTTGGCGCATTAACCGTATTGAAAAGCGCTGCACCCTTTGGACATAAAGTACCACGATTGGTTGGATGATCAACATCGCCTTCAATGTGAACAATTTTAGCATCACCCTTTTCCATAGTACCCTTAGCATAAAGGATAATACCACAGGCGACAGAACAATAGGTACAGGTATTGCGGGTTTGCTGAGTGGCGGCTAGACGGTAAGGACGAATGGCACTATGCACAGCAGCTTCTGCCTCATCAAAACCTAGCGCGCCAAGCGCTGTTACAGCAACCCCCGCGCCTGCACCCTTTAAAAAGGCGCGCCGCGAGATCTCAAAATTCATGGCGGGTATCCTCCATCTCTATCAACATATTGGTGAATTATTGTTTTTTTAGCTTCACCAACCTGCTGTTAAAACATTGCTTTATTTTGCGGCGCTCAGCTTTGCATCCTTGAACCTTAGTTCTCTAACCATAGATTCCAGCAAGGCAAGTACCTATTTAAAGGCGCATGCATAGAATTATTCTAACACAATGTCAAAGAATTAGAACGGTTAAAAGTCAATTCTAGGTGAGAATATCAATTTACACTGATTTTCTTGTGTAACAGCCTCTAATGAGATGAAGAATGTTTCAATTTGAAGCAGTTATCGCTTTAATGAAATCACAGCCTTTAGAACCAATAAGTGATTATTGAACATTTTTTACAGGCTTTTAAAAGCACTGGTTGCTTTTAAAACATTGGTTACCAGAAAACCATTTGCAAAACGAACAAATTATTCTATTGATAATACAAAATGATAGCATAAAAACTGCGCCTAAAAGGATTTTAACATGGATATGAACAATTTACGCGGCAATGAAGCTAAGCTTCAATATAAGGGTGGCGATTACGTTATTGAAATTCCAGGAACCTATGTTTTATGCGCTGTCAGCCGCGAGAAAATTCCTCTTGACGACTTACGTTATTGGAATGTTGAACGGCAAGAAGCCTATGCAAGCTGTCAAATTTCCTATGAGCGTGAATTGGAATGTAATCCGCATTTGCGTGATGTGCTCACCAATACTTAAGCCGACAATTTTGGCGGCGACTGCAAACCCCTTGGATTATCCATTTAAACTTGCGTATTAAAGCATGGCTTTTATTTCTTGGCATATTTTAAAGCAAGACCTTTTCATCTTTGGTTAAAATTGCTTTCAGCACAGCCAAGCAATCAAATTCAAACCTTTGCCTGCCTACTATAAAAAGCCACGCAGCTGCTTTTTTAACAGATGCGTGGTAAAATATTAGGAGTTTTCAGGGTAGTAATTTAGTCAATTTTATACAGCACAATGCTGTTAATTTTCATTATGGGCGCGGTTTATGCTGACCTTCTGGATGTGAAGGCTTACCATGATCTGGCTTTGCATGTGCCTTATGCTCGCCATCAGGCTTAACATGAGAAGGCTTCTTATCACCAACATGCTCTGCTCGCATTTCACGAGCTAAATTATTTAAGCGCGCTAATTGTTCAGGTGTAAGTTTTTCACGAAGCTCTTCGGCGGCTTTTTTAAATGCCTTAGCCTTTTCGGCTTGTTCAATCATGCGATCGGCCATACGCTCACCTAGAATAAGCTCTTTGGGTCCGTCAGCAGTTTCACCATCGCGAGGCGCCTTATCCGCGTGTGGCGGCTCCGGCATTAAACCAACAAGTGCGGCAGTATAAGCACGCCAGCTATCCAACTGGTCAGATTTAATACCAATTGCTGTTTCAATTGCGGAAAGACGTTCAGCCATACGCAAAGCATGACGTTCTTCTCCTGCATGTCCACGCGGGCCGTTACCTACTGGCGCTTGCTCTGCATGAGGAGCTGTAGGCTTTGGAGCATCTGGCGCTGCGAATGCCAAACCTGGCAAAGCAAGAGCACCAACCATCATCGTAGAAAATAACACTTTTTTCATTTTTTACTCCATTACAATAATATTAATAATAATATAAAACCTAGTGTCCCAACCGGTGGCCCAACACCATTTGTTGAAGCTATTCTTAAATTTAATCATGTCTAAAATTAGCTTTAATTAAGTCAAAAATGTGTTTTGCCGTAAAATTAAGATTAATTATTTGCAATAATTCCATTAAATAAGATTAAAATTTTGTAATATTTTAATATTTTTTGAAAAAACCAGCTATAAATTTATAAAAATCATTAATATAAACTTTTTTAATATTATAATTTATTAAAAATAATTAATTTATGACTATTTATAAATAATTTTTATATAAATAAATTACATATATTATTTAATTATTATCAAAATAGACATAACCCTATAGATGTCACGTAAACAGCTCATAAAAAATACCAACTCTATGACACACAAGAACTCTATTTGATCTTGTTCTTTAGGGCTATTATTATTCCATTTTACTTAAAGTCCTGACCCTAATTTCTAACGGTGCCAATATGGGATTTATGAACTATTCAATAATACTGCAACTTGATGAATCACGCTCGAAGCTTTTAACTTATATTGGAGATCTTGAAAATTATGGGTGGTCTTTGCAAGATACCAATGGTTATGCATGTTATAAGGATGAAAATGAAGACTGGCAGCAAGAAAAATATGACGCATCATTAAAAACCAAGATTGCATCATTCATCACCGACAAGAACTGCAATGATATAGCGTTTGAACTCTATTATAAAGATGCCAATGTCTGCGTAAGTTGCTACAAAGAGGATCACATCGCGTTTTTCTGTTTTCGCGATCGTATAGAGCGGCAATCAGATCGACACAAATCTATGCCAATTTGGGATGCAGCTTGGTATTTTGACCATCTCATCATGCCTATTTATGCGGCTCATCAATTATCCTATATTGGATATCAAATCTTGCAAAACGCTAATTATTAATAAGCTTGAAGTTGCTCGCAAGCGACATACAATATTAATGGGCAAGGCCAACCCTATGTCATTGCTTTGACAATTTTTTTAAAATTTAAATGCCATTTAATATGATCTCACCCTTAAATTATTTATAATTATATTTATTTGTTTAAAAATAAACAAAGTATATCAAGGTTAATTCTATATTAATCATTATATCACCAAATTAGCTTAAATATTTAATCATATCAAATCATTATTCTGCATGCTCTTACTAATACAGCCAACAGAGTTCAATCACGGATAGTCTTGGCATAAATTTTGGGAGGCTGCATAATACATAAAGCATGATTTAAGTTAACATGGGATAATATAATGAAACTGAAACGAGTATTCAGCGGCTTAGCATTATTAGGAGCAGTGGCTACGTCAGCTTGTGTAACCAGTGAAGGCCCCACTAGCTTTACATCAACCTATCCACTTGTGCGCGATGCGGGCTATACGATTCCAGCCATTGATCAAAGCAAAATAAAGCCAGAATTTCGCCGCCAAGTGGTTAGTTACCCAACCACAGAAAAAGCTGGCACTTTGATCGTTGATACTAAGAGTAAATTTTTATTCCGCGTTATGCCAAATGGCAAAGCCATGCGTTATGGTATCGGCGTTGGACGTGATGGTTTTCGCTGGTCTGGCACTGCTTATATTGGGCAAAAAAAGGAATGGCCAACCTGGACACCACCTGCATCAATGGTACGCCGACAGCCGCAACTAAGACAATATGCTGGCGGTATGAAGCCGGGGCTTAATAATCCACTTGGGGCGCGGGCACTTTATTTATATAAAAATGGGCGCGACACTATTTACCGCTTACATGGCACACCAGAATGGTGGACAATTGGTAGCAATATATCATCAGGTTGTATTCGCTTAAACAATCAGGATGTGATCGACCTTTACAGCCACACTCCAACTGGCACCAAGGTTATTGTACAATAGGCAAATTTTGGTCTTTTATGATAATTTTTTATGATAAAAGACCAAATATTATAACCTTACCAAAGGCTAGCCAATACAAATTATCAACCACTTAGCAAATTTCTGTCTTTGATGCGATGCTTAACAACACTTGATAAAATTAATGCTGCCAATAGCTATAACTGCTTTTCCACCCCCATTATGCTAAATTTATAGCGAACTTATTTTTAAAAAGCCTAAAAACAAGTCTTTATAGATCTTTACGATTTCTTGAAAATTAAACACCCCGATTTATCTTTGCAAAACACGCGATGGATAATTTTAAGTTAATTTTAGCCAAGCGTTCTTGATATGCTTCGCTCCATCCTCTATTTGAGTTACACCTGATGGAGAATAAATATCTATGTCGAAAACAATAGCTGGCCCTGAAATTGAGCGCCTTATCCAATTATTGGCGCGGGTGCCTGGGCTTGGGCCCCGTTCTGCGCGGCGAGCTGCATTGCAATTGGTTAAAAAGAAAGAAGCATTGTTAGCACCGCTTGCAAAAGCGATGCAAGATGCTGCCGATAATGTTAAGGTTTGTTCAGTTTGCGGTAATATTGATACAATAGATCCCTGCTCTATTTGCTGTGACCCAAAACGCGATGACGCTATTTTAATTGTTGTTGAAGATGTATCAGACCTTTGGGCACTGGAGCGAGCTGGTACCATGGCAGTAAAATATCACGTCCTTGGCGGCAGATTATCGCCCCTTGATGGTATTGGTCCCGATCAACTCAATATAAAATCATTGGTGAGCCGCGTTGCACAAGGTAATATAAGGGAAGTTATTTTAGCGGTAAATGCCACAGTAGAAGGCCAAACTACTGCCCATTATATCACAGACCTAATTGAAGAGTTCAACGTCAAGGTAACACGCCTTGCCCACGGTGTCCCTGTGGGTGGTGAGTTAGACTATCTTGATGATGGCACTCTTGCTGCGGCTCTTAAAGCTCGCACTAGCCTATAGTATGATTTTCATCACAAAAGCTTTATCATAAAAATTTATAAGCACTTTATGAGGCGAGCCGATAGTAAATACCGGCTCGCTTTAATATTTTTAAAATTTAGCGGTTAAAGATACAAAATAGCTTCTGCCATTTTCAGCATAATTTGATTCAGCTTTTGGCTGGTTATCAAAAATATTATTAATGCCTGCTCTTACCGTAAAGTTTTTGGTTGGATCATATTTTACCGAGAAATTGGTAATATTATAAGCGGAAACATTTTGCGCTGATAAAGTTTCTGCAATAGTATAATCAACCTGCTTGCCATAAAAATCCATCGATGCGGTCATAGCAAGATTTTCTAGGGCTTGCCATGTTAACTCGGTATGGATTGAATATTCTGGATCTGCTGAAAGCGGCTGACCCGTTTCAAGGTTTTTTGACTCAATAAGATAGGTTGCCGTATTATTCCATGTCCAGTTAGGATGGAAATAAAGGGTAAAATTACCTTCAAGACCTTGCGTTCTTGCTCTATCGACATTCACCTGTTGCACATATTTCGTGCCATTAGGCATGATAAGAGTTGCGACGCGAGCTGAGGTAATCTTATCATCAATCTCATTATAGAAATAGGTAAGCCCGGCATCAAACATGGAATGCATGTAATAGCCGCCGACTTCGAAACTATTGCTTGTTTCAGGCTTCAAATTTGGGTTACCAACCATTTCGCATGGGCCGCCCACAGCACCGCAGCCGCGACCGCGTGATGTTTGCACCCAATGAGGGTTGAGCTGACGTAGATTTGGCGCTTTAAACGCCTGCGCCCAACCTGCCTTCAATGTTAAAGCGTCATTAACATTATAGTTGAAATAGACGCGTGGGCTGGTATGGGTACCAAATTTTTCATGGCGATCAACACGTAAGCCAAGGGTCATTTTCAATGCATCAGTTAAATGAACCTGATCTTCAGCAAAAATAGCAGCCGTCCACATTGTTGTTTCTGGTGAGCCTTTTGTACCAAGCCACGTATTTAACTTGCCGGTGTTTTCATCATCGACCATTTTTTCGTGACGATAATCGCCACCAATAGTCAAATCCTGCTTAAAGCCCATCAGTGTAAGCGGCATTGAAAGCTTACCATCAAGAGTTGCGGTAGTCACGGAAATAGCGGTTGAACCAGTGACTGCACCGGCACGGTTTGTAGTATTATGAAGATTTTTGGCTTCTTCAATTTGTCCCGTAACGGTTGATGTTCCAAAGCCCCAATCCCCAATGTGGCGAATAGAACCGTGAACACGACGAATTTCAGTTTCGCTATTATCGACTTCGTTAGGTTCAAGCCAAGGCTTGTATTTCTGCCTTGCTCCGCCACCTTCAAATTCAAAACGATGATCCTTATTTGGTGTCCAAGTGAAGCGACCATTAAGATCATAATCATCAACGCCGCGTGGCACTTGTAGGCCATCATGGTCATTAGGATTTGCTGGCTTTTGACGACCAATGCTACCAAAACCCATGAAGTCCAACTGGCCGGGAACGATTGCACCACCAATAAAGCCCTTTGCTTTACGAGTTGTGCCTGTGCCGCTGCTTGATGGCGCAATATATTCGGTTGTTAATGAGCCAGTCCATTTACCTTCTGGACGTTTGGTGATGATATTGACAACACCACCCAAGGCATCCGAACCATAAAGGGTTGACATTGGTCCGCGAACAACTTCAATGCGATCAATTGCGTCAATTGGCACCCAATCAAGATCACCATTATAGTGACGCATCGTGGTAAGACCAGCATTAACACGCTTTCCATCAATTAAAATAAGCGTATAGCCTGACCCCATGCCGCGCATACTAATGCCGCGTGTACCATCGCTACCAAAACCGACATTAACGCCCGGTACAGTACGCAAAATCTCAGTAATATCAGGCACTGCACGTTGTTGTAACTGCTCTTGCCCAACAACGGAAACACTAGCAGGCGCATCAACCAAATTTGTAGCCACAGATGTACCAGTAACTACAACCGTATCTAATAGCACAGTATTGCCGTTGCGACTTTGCCCTTCTTCTTCAGTGCTATCTGTTTGCTCGGCTGAAGTTTGAGCAAAAGATTGCGGTACTAACGATAACAGGCTTACCCCTACAATAAGCGCTCCTATCGTTGCTGATAGTTTCGTTTTCATTCCACTCTCCAAATATGATAATCGATGTCATATTAAAAGACTGATGAAATTAATTTTTTTTAATGTCAACAACTGGCAAGGCATAAAATACAGTTATTTAAGCGTCTTTAGACATATTATAAAAACGACAATGAAATATGGTTAAAATTTTATAAATTGAGCTAATATATTTGCAGCTTCAGCCCCCAAATTGTCCTGCATTTTTTCCAACATATAGTCAATCGAATCACAAATTAGGCTGAAAATCGACTATATTTTATATATTGCTATCATTACAGCGCTCTAATTTTCAACCACTGCATATTATGTCATTTTAGTTTTTTCCCGCTTAATAATTAATGAAAAAACAGAATTTTTAAGACATTTTAGCAATTTGACATGTAAAGACTACAATTTTTAAAAATAGCTTATCAAGTTAAATAAAATCGCCATTTTTAATGCAAAACCATCCCCCTTTGATTGACCAACGCCAACACATAAGCTTTTAGGGCAAAAGACCTAGCTTTTAAGTAAAACATAATTTTATGTCTGCTTATAAATAATATATTCATATTTTTAAATATATTTAACAAATAGCCCCCCTAGAAATAGTTGGGAGAGCGGCAATATAAGACGGCTAAAGGTCTTGTGCTAATTTATGCACTAGTTTGTAATTCGAGGTTTTAATGAAAACTGCAACACTACCTAACGGTATTTCTATACCGGCTCTTGGCCAAGGAACATGGGGCATGGGGCAAGGCCGTCTGCCAGCGGGCGAAGAGGCCGATGCTCTACGTCATGGTATTCAAAGGGGCATGACCCTTATCGATACTGCCGAAATGTATGGTGATGGCGGTGCAGAGCAAGTGGTAGGCGAAGCCATGCAAGGGTTTCGTGATGATGTTTTTCTTGTCGACAAGGTATTACCATCCAATGCCTGCCGCCTACGCATACAGCATGCATGTGAGCGTAGTTTACGCAACCTCGATACGGAGTATATAGACCTATATCTGTTACATTGGCGAGGGGCTTTTGCACTGGAAGAGGTCGTTGAGAGTTTTGAAGCCTTGAAAGAACAAGGCAAGATAAAACATTGGGGCGTGAGTAACTTTGATATTGCAGATATGGAAGAACTCCAAAAAATAGCGCCATCAAACTCTATTATTACGGATCAAGTGCTTTACAATCTTTTACGACGTGGGATAGAGTTTGATCTTATGCCTTGGTGTAAAAGCCATGCCATTCCAATCATGGCTTATTCCCCAATTGAGCAAGCGCGTATTTTAAAATATCCACAATTACATCAAATAGCCCAAAAATATCGGGCAACGCCTGCAGCGATTGCACTTGCCTTTGTGTTACGCATTGAAAATATCATTGCTATTCCCAAAGCGTCAGATCCAATCCACATAGATGAGAATCTCATGGCATTAACTATTCATTTGACTGAAGAGGATTTGTTACTATTAGATAAAGTTTTTTCAGCACCGACGTCCAAAACACGCTTAGAAATGCTGTAGAAACTTTTAGAATGCCAGCGTTAAATAAAATAGCTTCATTACTTTAAAATGTGCGGTCACAAAATTTTAAAGCCGCACATGCTAAAAAATTTAAATAGCCTATCTCAAGCGAAAATTTCCACGGGATACTAGTTTCAAATTTTCAAGTTCAAGAATAATCCTTGCTCCGCCATCTGGTTTATTTTCAAATATTGGTTTTGCATCAAATTGCATGCTCAATTTGGAAATGATAAGGTGACCTAAGCCTTTACCACTAAGACTTTTATTTTTAGCCATGTCATCTGGGAAGCCTTTGCCATTATCCTCAACAATGAGCTTCAATGTGCCGTCGTCATGTCCTTTTAATGTAACAGCAATAATTCCTGGTTCTTGAGGTATAAACGCATGCTTGACTGCATTGGTTACCAGCTCACCTGCAATAATTGCCAAAGTTGTCGCATCACGGGCGCTAATACGAAGACTTTCAATATTGGTCTTTATCGTAATCCTTGCCCGCTTCGGTTGCGGTAAAGACAGCTCAATATCATTTATAACTGTTTCAAAAAAATCTTTAGTATCAGCTGTATCCATGTCTTCCGACAGGCGCAACCGCCTATGAGCTGTAGCAATAGTCTGTATATGATCGCGCGCGACTATAAGGGCTGATTTCACCTCATCTTTATTAGATTGATTGATCTGAATGGATAATAAGGACGAAACCGTTGCTAAAGAATTGCCAATGCGGTGACTTGCATCTTGCAATAAAAATTCAACACGCTGGCGCTCTTTTTCAGCATATTGTGTTGCAGTTTCCAACTCATTGGTGCGCTCCTTTACACGCTGCTCCAATAGAGCATTTTTTAATCCCAAACGATTTTGATAATTTTTTAATTGCTTCACGTCACGATTTAACTGCTGATTTACAAAATAAGCTAAAACAAAGGTGGTTATAATTGCGGTTAAAGCGATATAGTTAAGAATTGAGCGTAAAAGTCTAAGTCGATCATAATTGGAAATTAGTAAATGTTCTTCTTGCTCAATGAAATTGACAATCAGCTTAGTAATAGGACCTGTTGTTAATCTTTCTTCTACACGCGGCTTCAAGGCAGCATCAACTTTATTAGGTAGCAGGCGAGTGATAGACATCAATTGTTTTAAATATTCCCGCCTTAACAGAACATTTATAGCAACGTCTTGGTACCATGCCTGCCACACTGCATTGCCTCGGGTAATGCTATTAAGTTGGCCAAGATTAACGTCAATCTCCTCAGTACTATGCGTGAATTTTTTATCATATTCAGGATTTCTTGTTAGGTAATAAGCACGCTCGGCTTCTGTTTGCGCAATAAGATTAAGTAAAAGATGATCGCATAAATGTCTAAGCTCTGTGGTCGATGATACGGCTAAAAGATGGCGATCAATCGCTTTAGACAATGGAAAAACGGCTGCAGCTGCCGCAATGACAAGAAATAATGTCAACGCAATGGCTTTTTGCCTTAACCTATTCGTGGCCGTAGTACTTGGTGCAACCTTTATATCTGGATTGATTGGGGGTAAATTTGATAATGAACTATTGGACATACAATTTCCCCAAATGTAATTATAATAATAATGGTATTATATTTTATAATATTAGTATTTTATTATAAGTAATTCTTTCCTCACTTATATGTAGCGAATATAAAATATTAAAAGGGGTATCTTTTATTTTTTTCATACAATCTATATTGTAAAGTTGAATGATTTTTATCGAATTTTGTATTTTGAAAATATCAAGATCTTCTCGCAGTCACTAAGACGCCTATTAATTTTAGCAAATAATATAAGAATCTTTCGTAATAACGAGAAGAAGAGAAGCAGAGAATGTCAATTTTTAAAGACTCATCGACACATTTATCGGGAAACTTATTTCCTGCAAAATACACAAATGTAGCTGTAATCAACGCGTCCCGAACTCAACCGAGTATATACCAACTCTTCGTTTCCATTCTTGTATATTTTTGCAGTCTATTGGGCTTTGTTCTTAAATAAAATTATGCAGCTAGCGTTTCACTTATTGCATTTTAATTGATAACTCTGCTTCGTATCGTACCATAAAATTGCTGAGACTAATGATTTCGTTATATTTTCAAGGGCAAACAGCTCCTAGAAAAGCACCAATTATATAAAAACAAACAAATAGGCGCTTTATGCATTAAAGCATAAAGCGCCTATTTTGTAGTTTGAGTAATTCAATTAATATACTATCAAATTATTGTTCTGGCATTTTACTGTTCAGGTGGTGCAGATGGAACTGGAACAGAGCTCGGCGTAGGAACATTTGCTGGGGTACTTGGTACCGGCACATTATTTGGCATAGGTGTTGGAACAGGAACTTGATTAACCGCGGGCTGCTCAATTTGTGCTGGTTGGCGTACAGATGGAACGGAAACTGGAGCTGAACCATTTGCTATGTTTCCATTTTGTGCCCACTGACCTTTGGCAATCCAATCATCAATAACCTGTTTAAAGATATTGTCACCAAAATCACCTTTATCAATGACAAACTCACCTACACGACCATTTTCATAAATAACAGGCATGGCAATCCAGCGAAACTGACGCATCACGTCAAGATTAAGATTGCGGTTACTCCCGCTTGCATTTGAAGATACTGCAATAATAAAGAAATTTTGATCAACCTTGACTGGCAACATGCCAGATAATTCCTGCCCTGTTGAATTTTCTGCAGCTTTAAATAAAACTCTTCCAATATCTGCAACAGATCCACCATCAAAATTTTCAGGAACAATGAAAATCATATCGATCAAAAAATCTGCTCTAATTGAAGGATCATCATTGCGGCGAATTGTAATTCTTGCTGACAAGTCCTTTTCAGGAATGATAATATCGCCACGTATTGCAAGCTCATCAGGACCGTTGTCCTTACCCTTATTACGAATAAGCTTCCAATCAACCATACCGGGACTGGCAGTGGCAGGCAAAATTGAAGTTGAACGTTCATAAAACTTTGCCACTGAACTACGTTGAGCAATTGATGTTGCTTGGCTTAATGATGTACCTTCACTGCCTGTGTCAGCGCCTGATTGTGAAAGTCCGGCGGTAACTTCGCGTCCGTCAGGCAATAATCTTGTTGTAATTTTGTCCGGCTCAGAAGCAGTAGGATCGCTTTGTGTCGCCTGATCGGCGGGCTTTGGTGGATGGACAAGTGGGACTTCTCCATTTGAGTCACTCTCCCCTTCCACAGGCGCTATGGTATCAGGTGTTGTTATTCCTGCCTGTGCATTACCATCGACATTTTCGCTTACCGCAGGCTTTGGCTCTACGACTGCACTATTTTTTTGCCCTTCTAAATAAAAATAAACACCAGCTGCCAAAGCTGCAATTATAATGGCAAAAACAAATATAATGATGACAATATGGCTGCGTGTGCGATTTTGCTCACGTCTTGAAGATTGACTGAAGATATCAGAAACAAGGTCAAAATTATCATCCATCTTGCGTATTGATGCATCGCCCTTTTCCAGTGAACGATCATTTGAGGTTAGTAGATCATCATTTAATGATGATGCCACCTTTACCTCTTTAGCTTGGCTGCTAGCATCAACTTTTGTAGCTGAACCGCGCACCAAAGGTGGCATCGGCATGATATCATCAGTTTGACCGCGTGCCACATCTTTGCGGGCACCAGCAATATCACGCTCCGCAGCAATATCAAGATTACCATCGAAAGCTCGATAAGCAGATGGATCAAAATTACTGTTTTCAGTTTTGCGTGGCGAGATGGTTTTAGCACCTTCAATACTCAAACGAGCATCGACTTCAAGTACGGCCTTTTCTTTTGCATCAAGATGTTGTTCACTCGCTTGCCTTGCCAATTCCTCATCGCGCGCTTTTGACTTAGCTTCGATTATTGCAGCTTCTTGGGCTGCCGCATGATCCAATGCTGCCAAACGTGCGCCTTCATCTTCGCTAGCGCTTGCCTCAGCTGCTATCTTTTCTTCTTCCTCAATCTTGGCTTTTTCTTCCGCTTCAAGTCGCGCTTTTTGTGCAATTTCTACCTCTTCTTGTGCAAGACGAAGTTGCTCAGCCTCATATTTTGCGCGTTCTTCTGCTTGTTTTAAAGCTTGCTCTTCAGCAATTCGGCGTTCTTCTTCGCGCTTACGCTCATTTTCTTCAAATTTTGCACGTTCTTCTGCTTGTTTTAAAGCCTGCTCTTCAGCAATTCGGCGTTCTTCTTCGCGCTTACGCTCATTTTCTTCAAATTTTGCGCGTTCTTCCGCCTGCCTTAAAACTTGCTCTTCAGCAATTCGGCGCTCTTCTTCGCGTTTACGCTCATTTTCTTCAAATTTTGCACGTTCTTCCGCCTGCCTTAAAACTTGTTCTTCAGCAATTCGGCGTTCTTCTTCGCGTTTACGCTCATTCTCTTCAAAACGTGCGCGATCCTCAGCTTGCTTTAAGGCTTGCTCTGCAGCAATTCTGCGCTCTTCTTCACGTTGACGCTCATTCTCTTCAAAGCGTGCGCGATCCTCAGCTAGCTTTAAAGCTTGCTCTGCAGCAATACGACGTTCTTCTTCACGTTCACGCTCAATTAGCTCTAATCGTGCTTGCTCGGTTGCTACTGTTTCATCTTTGAAAGTTTCAGTAGCTTCTACGCTATTTTCATTGCTTAAGCGATGTTGATCGGCAATCGGCAATATGAATGTATCAGATAGTGGCTCCACATGAGCAGGTTCGTTAACGCCATCAAGACTATGCTCCTCGGACTTAAAGACCTCAGAACTTTGAGACACCATATCAATGTTTGCATTAACGCTATCATGTGCAGGCAATATGCTTGGCTCAGTCGTTAACTCCTGATCGTTTGTGTCTGTTTCATTAGCTGAATGATCAACGACAACTTCAGAACTATATTGTTGAGTTTTAAGCGTGCCAAGCCGTTGGCTTTCGGCTAAGGTTTCCTCTTGATATTTGTCTTCATCAAAAGAAAAATCCAAAAGCTCATCAAGCCCTTCTTGTGCAAGATAATAAGCCTCAACTTCATCAATTGCACGCTGCAATATTGCACGCTGCTCATCGACAACCTCTTGCGCAAGCGGACTTTCGGAAAGTTTACGCTCAACTGCGGCCTTTGCACGTTCATATATACGCTGCCGCAACTGCGGCGTCATATTACTTTGTGCGTCTATGGTTTTTTTTAAAAGTCCTACAAAGTCTGCCATAAAGCGATAAATCTCTTACATTTAGTACTTGTTTTCATATATATAAGCTTCTAATGCATTTATGGAAGAGTGTGAAGCCGTTTTGTATAAGAATCCGATTAAGGGTTAATAAAACCACATTTTAGCTTAAAAATAACCGCCTATTAGCCATGCATAGCATTGGCGCAATATACTAAATTAGTTAAACAGCTTAATTATGCGAAATTAAATATTATAAACTAGTGTAAATTAAGGTGAGTCGCATTCTACAGCGGCAGCTAATATTTTTTAGTTTTTAATAACACCGGCAATTGTTGACTGTATTTAAAACTTTTAACGTCAAACTCTAAGGCTTAACTGATTTTAAACAAGCTTCTACCCATTTTATTTAATATTTAAAAATATCAAACGCATTTGCTACGATCACAAGCATATTTTATTTTAATTAATTTGGTATATAACAAAAAGCCAACTTGAACTAACAAGCTGGCTTTGAATTCAATCATTATATACTCTAGTTTAAAATGGCCAAATGCTGCTTTTCTTACCTGATTTAGCCTTACGTTCACGCTCTTTTTGCGCTTCGTCAGGACCTTGCTCATTAACTGGTGCGGTGGCAGCAGGTTGGCGATAAGCAATAGGCGGCTCACTTAAATATTTACGCTCTGTTGCGGTGCCGCCGCTAGCTTCTTTTTTACGACGCAAATATTCTTCGCGTTGCTTTTTCGCAACAGCCTGAGTAGGCATTCTATCAGCACGATCAGCAGCAGCATCAATACCAGATGATAAATAACGCTCGGCATTACCTGGAGAACTGGTGATTGGCGATACATAATCAGGATTATTTTGATTAGCTGTCGCCTCAGCACGCAACCGATTGCGTCTTTGTTCAGGTGATTCTGGCCAATCTGGCGAACCTGCACTTGCAACACTTTGCTGAGGGGTTGGCAAATTGGTTTTTGTTGCCTCATTAGGGCGCACAAGTTCAGGTCGTGGCTTTACTTCAATGCCGGAATTTTTATTTGTCCTAAATGAGAAAAGGTTTGAAAAATCATCGACCATTTGTTGGCCGGATGATTTATCCGTACCATAGGTTGGGCCGCTGACACAGCCAGACACACTAATGCTCAATACTAGAGTTCCAGTAATGATAATACCTGTTTTTAGTTTGCTCACCTTAGTCATCATCCTTTTTAGGATCAATCATCTTGGGCCAGTTTTACAACCAATAAAGACGACTATTCATTTTTCAACCAAATAGTTCGCTTCAAACGATCTATTTCTTCAATTATTATATGGCGATAATATAATACCACATTATGCCGATAACGTAACCTATCAAAATTACGGTAATTTTAGCCATGCTAGCAATTATTTACCGATTAAACTACCATTAAATTTTTCAGAAATCTGTAATCAATGGTATTTTAAATTGCTGACAAATAATGCCTACAGTCAATAAATCACAAGCAGGTGTCGCAAATTTAGACAAAAAATGCAAGATTTTAATATGCTTGCATCCTTAGTCCACTTGAATCCTACTATATATCCTTGCATCATGACACATAATCATAAATCAAGAGCATATGATTAAATTTCGCTTAATGCATAATTCAGGCAGCAGCAAGGCAAAAATACGTTGAAAGCGGTTAAACTTTCAACGTACTTAATTTAGTTAGTCAAAAGACCTAATTCTTTTAACTCCCGCAATGCCAATGCATCGCGCCCTGAGACATCTGGATATTCTGGATCACTACCAACATCCTGCGTATAGCGCCATGAACGCGCGCATTTAACGCCCGTTGCTTTTTGTGGCAACACGGCAACATTGGCAACTTCATCCATACTAAATGCGTCACCAGGTGCTGGCGCATTGGTGATCATAATATCACTAGTGATAGCAATTTCGGCCATATCAAGGCCTTCAACTGCTTTCAACAATTCAACATCATTGATATAAACAATTGGTGCAGCTTCAAGCGAAGAACCAATGCGCTTATCAGCACGTTCAAGTTCTAAGGCGCCAGTAATCGCTTTACGCACATGGCGCACTTTACGCCAACGCTCAGAAACTTCATCATTGCGCCACTCTGCCGGTGTTTGTCTAAATTGCTCAATATGCACAGTTTTTGCATTTGGATAATGGGCAAGCCAAGCTTCTTCACAAGTGAATGGCAACATAGGAGCAAGCCAAGTAACAATACGTTCAAAAATATGGCGCACGGTTTGCAAGGCGGCCTTACGGCGAATGGAGGATGGAGCATCGCAATAAAGCGAATCTTTGCGGATATCAAAATAAAATGCCGATAGATCAACAATACAAAAATCAAGCAAAGCACGACTGATGCGTTTAAAATCAAAAGCATTATATTCTGTGCGTACCAATTCGTCTAATTCATAAAGGCGATGAAGCATAAGTTTTTCAAGTTCTGGCAAATCCGCATAAGCAACATCTTCGCCGCTATCATGGGCAAGAGTACCAAGCATCCACCGCATAACATTGCGCAATTTACGATAAGAATCAACACTGGTTTGGAAAGTATTCTTCCCAAGGCGTTGATCTTCCCAATAATCGGTATTCATCACCCAAAGACGCAAAATATCAGCGCCAGATTGTTTGATGATTTCCTGCGGTGCAATAACATTGCCAACCGCTTTTGACATTTTTCGGCCCTTTTCATCCAAGGTAAAACCATGGGTTAGAACGGCATTATAAGGCGCGCGGCCGCGTGTTGCACAACTTTCTAACATTGATGAGTGGAACCAACCGCGATGCTGATCTGAACCTTCAAGATAAAGATCCGCAGGCCATTTAAGGTCAGGACGGTCTTCCAAGGTGAATGTATGAGTGGAACCAGAATCAAACCACACATCTAAAATGTCACTTACCATCTGCCAAGGTTCACCTGCACGGCTACCAAGGAAACGCTCACGCGCACCTTCTTTAAACCAAGCGTCTGCACCTTCTACTTCAAAGGCTTCTAAAATGCGTGAATTCACCGCTTCATCGAGTAATATCTCGCCGTCTTCATTGGCGAAAATAGCAATTGGTACGCCCCATGTACGTTGGCGCGATAACACCCAATCAGGGCGATCTTTCATCATCGCATGCAAGCGATTTTGCCCAGCTTGCGGCACAAAACGTGTTTCCTCAACCGCTTTTAAGGCACGGCTACGCAATGTTGTGCCATCGCCAAGATCTTTGTCCATATAGACAAACCATTGCGGTGTATTGCGATAAATAACCGGCTTTTTGGACCGCCAACTATGGGGATAATCATGAGTGATCCGGCCACGAGCGAAAAGATGATTGCGGGCAATCAACTCATCCATCACAGATTTATTGGCGTCCCCCATTTTACCATTATCATCGATAACACGGGCCGCGCCACCTTCACGATCAGCGCCAAAGCCCGGTGCGTCACTGGTATAAAAACCACCATCATCAACAGGGAAAGGAATACTTGGATCAATGCCAAGACTTTGCAATTTACGGGTTGATGAAAGCCAGATGTCAAAATCTTCACGACCATGGCTTGGCGCCGTATGCACAAAGCCAGTACCTGCATCATCGGTAACGTGATCGCCATCAAGAAGGGGGACAGTAAATTCATAGCCGCCGCCAAAACCTTGCAATGGGTGGAATAGGAGAGTTGCGTCAAGTTCATCACTATTGACATCGCGCAACTTTTTAAAGCTAAGCTTTGCTTTTTCTGCGCAGGCTTGTGCAAGATTATTAGCAAAAATGACTTTTTCACCAACTTGCGGCCCAAAATCATTTTCAGCCGCTACAATCTCATAAAGTCCATAGGCAATTTTTGACGAAAAAGAAACAGCGCGGTTACCTGGAATTGTCCAAGGTGTCGTTGTCCAAATAACAACAAATGCGTCTTTAATATCTTCTGCCTGTGTATCTTTAACTGGAAATTTAACCCAGATAGCATCAGAAACATGGCTATGGTATTCAACTTCAGCTTCAGCCAAAGTTGTGCGTTCAACCACTGACCACATAACTGGCTTTGAGCCGCGATAAAGCTGGCCACTCATAGCAAATTTCATCAATTCGCCGGCAATACGCGCTTCGGCGTGGAAAGCCATAGTCGTATAAGGCTGTTCAAAATCACCGATAACACCAAGGCGCTTAAATTCTTCTGATTGAAGTCCAATCCACTGAGCTGCAAACTCGCGGCATTCTTGACGAAATTCATTGACTGGAACATCGTCTTTATTTTTACCAGCATTGCGGTATTTTTCTTCAATTTTCCATTCAATTGGCAAGCCATGGCAATCCCAACCGGGGACATAATTGGCATTAAAACCACGCATTTGAAAAGAACGGGTAATAACATCTTTCAAAATTTTATTCAGCGCATGGCCGATATGAATATTGCCATTGGCATAAGGAGGGCCATCATGCAAAACATATAGAGGACGGTCCTTTGCTTCTTCGCGCAACACTTTGTAAAGATTCATTTCTTGCCATTTCGCCAAAATCTCTGGCTCACGCTGCGGCAAGCTTGCGCGCATGGGAAAATCTGTTTTTGGCAAAAATAACGTGGTGGAATAATCAATTGTCTGGTTAGTATCAGTCATTGAAAAATCTTTCTGATTGTCTTTTTGACAATATAATTGGAAATAAGCTTATTATATTGAAATGATCAATATAGGCAAATTGGAATTGGCAACAAAGCGCAATAGCGCTGACTTTAATTAATGGTTACCCACCATTAACGGCATAAAATCCCCGGACCTTTCCATGACCTAATTGGTCAGATAAAAGGCCGGGCGACTAATTCGCCCCTCAATTCGTCTGCTACATATTATAAATATATTTTTGCCATAATGTTTCATAAATGCCTTTTACAACGGACTTTATCGAAATAAAACAAAAATTATCTAAAATTATAGAAAAAAGCCATTTCCTTACAGGCTATAGAGAAATGCAAATGATTTTTATATCGTAACGGTATTTAATTTTCACAAAAATCAACTAAAAAGATATTGCAATATAAAGTCATTATTTTATGATTTTGAGATTAGGAAATATCCATTAAACTAATGGTATAGCACATTATTTTACGCCCATATGGTTATTTAAAACAAGGCTGGACTTCATGAAGAAAATTTTGACCAGTGCTTTTGCACTCTTATCTTTAAGCGTATTGAGTAGCGCAAACGCCCAAACAACTCCTCAATCGGCAGTTGAAGCATTAATGCAATGCGACGGCAATTTTTTTAAGGAAATTAAAAATATACCTAGCCTAAAAGGGATAACAAGCCAACTGAATACAACCAATATTGAAGCGAAGGGAAGTTTATCCATACCTTTAAATTATACATCCCCTGAAGGTATAAAAATCAATAAATTCACGATTGATTATTCTGACTTTGATTCGCTTAAGAAGCTTGGAATTTCTGGACCACAAGGCAAATTTTATTATTGGGGATTTGAAACAAAACAATCATTAAAACAGATTATCTCTTTACTCTCTAAAAATAATCAATTGATTCAAGATAGAGGTATTTATATTTATAATCCGATGATAAAAACGGGAAAGAATGGCAAATGGCAGCCAAATAGAGCTGCATTGCATGGAACCATGCCAAAACCAAAAGTTGCTGAAAAAGTGCTTATTATCGAACAAAGTAAAAAAACAAATGTTGTCAGTATTTCTTGCACTTTACAGGGCAATGTCAGCAAACAAGATCTTATTGCAGCCGGACTGCATAAAAAATAAGTTAAAAACAGAATTTTAAGATGCTCATAAAAATCCGCCCTATGCGCCAAAATGGCAAAGCATAGGGCGGATTAAACTATTATTGCTGATGGAATTCGGTTTCAATAACCAAATTTACATCATCGCTAACCATTGGCACCATAGCGCTTAAACCAAATTCAGAGCGCTTGATAACGCCTTTAGCTGAAAAACCAAGAGCTGCCTTTTTAGTCATTGGATGTGGAGTAAGAGCTGTATTAAAAGTAACATCCAAAGTTACAGGCTTGGTTACACCATGGAATGTCAAGTCACCAGTTACTTTACCAGTTTTTTCGCCAGTTACTTCAATCGCAGTTGATTTGAAAGTAATGGTTTTATACTGAGCAACATCAAAGAACTTTTCCCCAGCCAATTCTTCATTAAACTTATTTGGTTCTGACTGGTGATTGGTATCAACCGAAGCTGGATCAACAGTAACTTCAAGAGTTGATTTTGAAACATCTGATGGATCGAGAACAAGGTTACCCTCAATCTTGTCAAAGCGAGCAATATAATTTGAAAGACCAAAGTGTGAAACACTCCAAAGCAAATTAGTGTGGTTTGGATCCAAAGAATAATTGCCTTGTGGAGCCTCAATTGAAGCAGCATGTGCAAAGCTGCTGCTTACAGCAAGTAGAGCAACAGTAGCAAGGGTCTTGATAAGGCGCATGAAAAATTCCTTTTAGTTTATGATAACTTGTCCTTAAAGTATCTCAATAGAACCATTTGTGAAGTGGATAAATCGTAACGACTTGTTTCCATTTCTTTGACAGTGAAGACATATATTTGCGTTGCCAATATTCTGCATAGAAGTATGACCTATAGCATTATTAAACTAGGCGCCAATTATTACCCCGGAAAACGTCTACAGCTAATTGCACAAAAATTGAGCAATTATTATTTTCGATCGAAAATAAATCTAATTCCGCGTTTTATTTAATCAATTTTTGCTGAGTAATTACGCATAATGCCTAAAATCTATAAGCCATGCAAAAATGCATAGCTGCCTTGCTATAGTGTTAGTTGTATTGTGATGAAAAAAAGAGCAATATTCAGAGGTCTCAAGAATTTGTCTCCTCCCATTGCATTTTCTTGAGTGTTCCCCTCTGAAGGTTTTGCCCTAGATGGCACCTTCATAACTTGCCGGACTTTTGTCCGGCTTTTTTTTTGGCTTTTTATCTTATACTTGTTTTGCATTGAATTATTTTTTACTGATGTAAAATCAATGCGCGCCATACTTTGAATACTCATTGTCGATTACAGCCAATATCAAAACCCAACCCATCTAGACTTTTCAAAACATCAAAATTTTTCAACATATAATCTAAGAAGAGAAAAACTAGTATTTTTTGCTTATTGATCAAGATTGTCGTCAAGGCTTTTCATTTTTGCCATTTTGTGTATTTATAAGAAATATTAATATTGCCATTAAGGCATAGAAAATGCCAAAAATCAGCTGATAAGAATTTATTGATCATTTTAGATTAAGTTGCGCAAAAATGATCTGGAAGGAAAGCCTAAAGAGATGAACTGGATTACAAATTTTGTTAGGCCCAAAATTAATTCAATGTTGGGTCGACGTGATATGCCTGAAAACCTATGGATCAAAGATCCTATCAGCGGTGAAATGGTATTCCATAAGGATCTGGTTGAAAACCAATATGTGATTCCCGCTTCTGGTCATCATATGCGTATTCCGGTCAAGGATCGCTTAAAGCATTTTATGGATGATGGCGTTTATGAAACTTTGGAAAACCCCAAGGTTGTGACCGACCCGTTAAAATTTCGCGATGAAAAGCGTTATATTGACCGCCTTAAGGATTATCGTTCCCGCACGGGCATGGATGATGCTATCGTTAATGCACGCGGCACTATTGAAGGTTTGCCAATCATTGCAACCGTTCAGGATTTTTCCTTTATGGGCGGATCTTTAGGTATGGGAGCTGGCGAAGCAATTGTAAAAGCTTTTGAAACAGCCATCGCCGAACATCGCCCACTTGTTCTATTTACGGCATCGGGCGGCGCACGTATGCAAGAAGGTATTTTATCCTTAATGCAGATGCCACGCACCACCGTTGCGATAGAGCGTATGAAAGAAGCAAAACTCCCCTATATTGTGGTATTAACTAACCCAACAACTGGCGGCGTTTCTGCCTCTTATGCAATGCTTGGCGATATCCATATAGCTGAACCAGGTGCAACAATTGGCTTTGCTGGTGCCCGCGTTATTCAGCAAACAATCCGTGAAACTTTGCCTGAAGGCTTCCAAAGCGCTGAATATCTTAAAGACCACGGCATGGTTGATATGGTGGTTTCCCGCCTTGACTTAAAAGAAACCATTGCCCGTCTTTTGCGCTTGATGATGAAAATGCCTGCACCGCAGCCAGTCGAATCAATTATTGATGAAGCTGTCAACCAACCTGCAGCATAATTGCTTAATTTATCCCCCTATCAATATTAATAGGGGGATAGAGAAAAATATATAAGGCACTTTTATTTAAAAATTTTAGTTTTTATCAAAAGCACTTTTATTCCTTTATTTTTTGATTTCTTCACCAGGATACACCCCCCAAAGGTCCATTTGCTTTAAATAGCCACGGTAACCATGGATTTCCATCTCGCACCACATGCCATCGCAAGCACGTACATTGCCTATAACGCCTGATTGCACTTCTGCGACCAAGGCGCCTTCGTTATCAGGTGTTTTTCGCATAACAAATAATTGGTCATCCTTAACCCAAGGCGCAGTCATGGCCGTACGCCTTCCATCAAGCTGCCCACCATTTACCCAGCCTGTTTCACCATTTGCATCACGAATACGGCGCCATTGATCATACTCAGCTATAATTTCAACAGGCAACCCTTTTTTCTTGTAAACCCAGGCAATTTTATATTTATTTGAGTCGGGACCAACACGAACATTGATTTTGTCAAATTTCAAACTAACAAAGCGCGGAATTGGTAATTGGCTATTTTTGCCAAGATTTGTCGGCGCAACTTGCGCGGTTTCGTTTACCACCCCATTATCTTGGCTTTCAGAATCTTGGGCCATAGCCAATTCGCCCCCAGCCAATAGGGTCGCAAATATCAAAAGCGATGTTCTCAAAATAGCAGAAAATTGCACAACCAACCTCATTGTCATTCCAATTAAATTTTTATTGCATTTAAACTGGCAAATGCTAAACATTTGAATAGAATATGCAGTCAGCATATCTCATTATCCGCATAGCTATATGCCAAGCTGGTTAATGAGCAGTCAATAGAATGCAAAATATATGATCTTTGTTTATTGTTAGTTTTTATTAACAGGCATCTTTAAAATATACGGACGTTCTTTTCAACTTAACAGGTTGATTAAATTGTATAATTTTTTAATTTAAACATTTGGGATACGGAATGAGCGATCAAAAAAAGCCACTTGTTGTTTTAACTCGTAAATTACCTGATCCGATTGAGACGCGAATGGGAGAGCTTTTTGACGTCCGTCTTGCGCCAGACCAAGCAATGACTAAAAGCCAATTGATTGAAGCAATAAAAATTGCGGAAATTTTGGTTCCAACGATTCATGATCGCATTGACGCTGAATTAATTACAAAAGCAGGACCACAATTAAAACTTATCGCAAGTTTTGGTAATGGCACTGATCATATTGACGTTGCTGCAGCCACTAGCCGTGGTATTATTGTTACCAATACCCCCAATGTTTTAACGGAAGACACCGCAGATATGACTATGGCACTTATTCTTTCAGTGCCAAGGCGTTTGGTTGAGGGTGCTAATGTTTTAAACAGTAAATCTGGAAATTTTTGGCCCGGTTGGTCACCAAATTGGATGCTAGGCCGGCGAATTTGGGGTAAAAAACTCGGTATAATTGGCATGGGACGCATTGGTACAGCCGTTGCAAGACGCGCACGCGCCTTTGGGCTTTCCATTCATTATCATAATCGCCGTCGCGCCAATAACGCTATTGAAGATGCTTTAGGTGCAACCTATTGGGAAAATCTCGACGAGATGCTCAAAAATATGGATATTGTATCCATCAATTGTCCATCAACACCTGCAACATTCCATTTACTTTCAGCCGAGCGACTTAAAGCAATGCAAAAAAGTGCTTATATTGTTAATACCGCGCGTGGTGAGTTAATTGATGAAGAAGCACTTATCACCGCAATTGAAAATGATCACTTAGCTGGTGCTGGTCTTGATGTATTTGAAAATGAGCCCACCATTAATCCACGCTTGCTTGAGCTTGCCAAAGGTGGTCGGGTGGTTTTACTACCCCATATGGGTTCAGCAACCATTGAAAGCCGGATTGATATGGGCGAAAAAGTCATTATCAATATCCGCGCATTTGTCGATCATCATCGCCCACCAGACCGCATTCTCCCAACCCGCGCTTAACGCCAATTTCAATCAAAACAGGCGATTTGGATATTTGAAAAGCCAGAAAATCACGTTCACTAAAAAACGCATTAGCTATTACGAAAATGACTGTAGCATTAATTGGCGCAGCCATTTTTGTATCTGATCGTGATGATTACGTTCATGCCATGCCATAATTTTTGTATAGCCGCTAATCTCCAAAGGTGGCGGTAGCAATGCTAAATTGGTAAAGCTTTTAGCCAGTCGCTCGGGCGCAACGGTTATAAAATCACTTTTTTGCAAAATACTAGGTAACATTAAAAAGCTGGTTACGGATAATGACACTCGGCGCTTACGACCAATTTTTGCCAATGCTTCATCGCTAACGCCATAAAATTGCCCACCATCATTCGACACCAAAACATGTTCAAGTGAACAAAACTCATCAAGCGTCAATTTTTGTTTGTGCGCCATAGGGTGATCTTTACGCAGCAAACAAACATAACGCTCATGATAAATAATACGACTACGTAATAATGGTGGTGAATTTTTTGGGTCGGTTAAAATAAGATCTAGTTCACCGCGCGCCAACATCGATTGCACATCAACATGGTGGTAAGAAATAAAAGAAAGATTTACCCGTGGTGCAATTTTTTTTAATGCAAGAATAAAGGGAAGCCCAATCACCTGCATATCATTATCATTGGCGGCAATTTTGAAGGTTACATCTAAAAATGCTGGATCAAAAACCACCGGTTGAATGAGCTTATTAATGTCAGACAAAATTTGCTTAACCGGCGCTGCCAAGCTTAAGGCGCGGTCGGTCGGCACGATGCCATGCGAACTTCTCACAAATAATGGGTCATTAAATTTGTCACGCAATCGATTTAACATGCTGCTCACCGCAGGTTGCGTCAGTGATAATTTATTAGCTGCTTTTGTAACATTACACTCTTCTAAAAGTGCATTTAAAGCTTTTAATAAATTAAGATCAAGCGTCTTGATATTATCCATATTTATACCAATTATACAAATCATTTATTTTACTGATAACAGCAGCTGGGATAGGCTTCAAGCAGATTTATTTTTAGTTAGGATTAATTCAAATGGCAAAATTGCGTTATCTCAATACAGCATATAATATTAAAAACCTTGATTTAAAAAACCGCGTTGTTATGCCGCCAATGTGTCAATATCAAGCACAGGATGGAATGCCTAATGAATGGCATCATATTCATTATGCATCGCGCGCTGTTGGCGGTGTTGGACTTATCATTGTTGAAATGACCAATGTTGCCGCCAATGGGCGTATTTCACCTAATTGCCTAGGCTTATGGAATGATGAACAAAGAGATGCATTTAAACCAATTGTTGATGCTGCCCATCAACAAGGCGCAAAAATAGCCATCCAAATTGCCCATGCAGGACGCAAAGCGCTTGGCACAACCAATGTTGTTTCATCTTCAGCCATGATATATGATGGAAGTGCTGACGCAGGGGATGGCAAATGGTCTTATCAAATGCCCCACACATTGAGTATTGATGAAATTGATGAAATAGTGGTAGCATTTCGCAATAGCGTTAAACGCGCTGTTGAAGCTGGCTTTGATGCCATTGAATTGCATGGCGCCCATGGCTATCTCATTCATCAATTCTATTCGCCTAAAATGAATCTTCGCGATGATGAATATGGCAAAGACAAAATGCTATTTGGTGAGCGGGTTATTAAAGCTGCAAAAGAGGTTATGCCGGCTGAAATGCCCCTTTTTGTACGAATATCAGCACAAGAATATGGCGAAAATGGATTTGATGTTGATTATGGATGCCAAGTTGCCAAACGTTTTGTTGCAGCCGGCGCAGATGTTCTTCATGTGAGCGGTGGCGGAGACGGTAAATTAGACCCCAACCATACACCAACTTTTCATGCTGGTTATCAGGTATATCTTGCAGATGCGGTTAAACAAGCAACGGGCGTTCCGGTTATTGCGGTTGGCATGTTAGATGATCCGCAGGTTGCTGATTTTGTGTTAAGTAGCAATGCAGCTGATCTTATTGCGGTCGGCAGAGGCTTATTACGCGATCCCTATTGGCTATTAAACGCCCAATATAATCAAAAAGGTGCAGATTTTAGCCCTATAGATTTCGTGCCAAAATCCTATAATCGCGCTTTTTAATATATTTTTTGAAACCTACGCCTCCATGAATGCCATGAATACTTGACTATATTGTAACAAAAAGCACTTATGGAGGTATTATTTACTCAACCCTTTACACAGCAAAAAGGATATCCATAACCAATTTCTCAGCCCTTGCCCTTATTCCATTTTTTCATTATAGCAAACATGAATAAAAATTATAAACTGCAATGCTTTATAAATGCGTAGTTTGTAAGTCGTAAAGCAGTGATACGAGTAACATCACATCATTGATAAAGGTAGGAATAAAAAAATGCGATTGGGCGGCCGTCTTCAAGCAGCGATTGAAGTTTTAAAAGATATTGAGACACGCAAACGTCCTGCAGCTGACGCATTAAAAGATTGGGGACTTTCCCACCGCTTTGCAGGATCTGGCGACAGGGCTGCAATAGGTAATATCGTTTATGATGCTTTGCGTCGCCGTCTATCCATTGCTTATCGCATGGGCGATAATAGTATTGAAAAATTAGCTTTTGGCGCTTTAATGAGCGAAGGCGGTATGAATTTTGCAACCCTTGATGCTGCATTGCATGATGACCGTTTTGCGCCAGAACAATTGGATGGAGACACACGCAACCATTGGCAAAATGCCAATCTTGCTGATGCTGCCGATTATATACAAGCTGATATTCCACAATGGTCTATAACTTATTTCCGAGACCTATTTGGCGATAGTTGGATTAAAGAGGCCGCGGCCCTTGGCGAGCGCCCGCCACTTGATTTGCGCGTTAATAGTTTAAAATCTAATCGCGAACGCGTGTTGAAAGAGCTAGCAGAAACACATGCTCAGCCAGTTGACTGGTATGATGAAGCAATTCGCATTGCCCCCATTGAAGGACTAGGCCGCCACCCAAATGTGCAAGCTGAACCGGCTTTCCAAAAAGGTTGGTTTGAAGTGCAAGACCTTGGCTCGCAAATTGCAGCTCACTTGGTTGATGCTAACGGCCATGAACAAATTCTTGATTATTGCGCTGGCGCTGGTGGTAAAACCATGGCCCTTGCCGCCCAAATGGATAATCGTGGCCAAATTCACGCATATGACGCGGAAAAAAGCCGTCTTGCGCCAATTTTTGACCGCTTGCGCCGTGCCGGCGTGCGCAATAGCCAAGCCCATGCTAATCTAAAAGAATTAACCCCATTAAAAGGCCAAATGGATTGTGTATTGGTTGATGCACCATGCACAGGTACTGGCACATGGCGCCGCCGACCAGACGCGAAATGGCGCCTTACTGAAACACAGCTAGAACGCCGCGTTGAAGAGCAACGCCAAGTGCTTGATAATGCCCTTGAGTTTGTCAAAGATAATGGCCGCCTTGTTTATATTACTTGCTCACTTTTTGCGCCTGAAAATGATGAGCAAATAACCAGTCTTTTGGCACGTGAACCCAATTTGCAAAAAATCGATATGCAAGACCTATGGCAAAAGCGCATGTCGGCCAAAAGCCCAGCACCACATTTTTCAAAGCATGGTATTGTTTTGTCACCTAAAAGCACGCAGACAGATGGGTTTTATATCAGCGTCCTTGAAAAGAAAGCATAATGGCAATAAAGGCAATTTTAACTGAAAAAGCGGGTAAAAAATTTCTGTTTCTCATGGCAGCTCAAGCTGAATATGGGGAAAAGCTAAAACAGATTTTTACCCCGCTTTTTATAGGTGTTGGGCCAGTTGAAGCGGCCGTAAATACCGCCATTGCATTATCAAACTTAAGCGCACAAAATTGCCTACCCGATTATGTCATTTCTCTTGGCTCTGCCGGCGCACAAAATTTGCATCAAACGGGCGTTTATCAAGTAGCGTCGGTTTCTTGGCGCGATATTGATGCGAGCGCATTTGGCGTTGAAAAAGGCTTAACGCCATTTTTAGACCTGCCAAAAGAAATAGAATTGCCATGCTTTTTAAACAACCTGCCAAAAGCTCGGCTATCAACCGGCGGTAATGTTGTTTCAGGCAGTGCCTATAATGAGATTGATGCAGATATGGTTGACATGGAAACCTATGCAGTATTGCGGGCATGCCAACAATTTAATCTGCCGCTTATTGGTTTGCGCGGTATTTCTGATGGCAAACATGAAATCAACCATATTGACGATTGGCAGCTATATCTCCATATAATTGATGAAAAGCTAGCCAATTGCGTCAATGAATTATTGAATGTGCTTGCAAAAACTTAAGCTATTTCATTTTAAACCATTTCATTTTTAAAATTGAGTTTGAATCCAAATGGAACTACCTGCAGACTTGCGGCAAGCTGGTGAAGAGCTTTTAGCCAATGTTTCAATCAACGAGTTGAGCAATGCCTCAAAACGATTGAGCCAGCGTTATCGTACTGAAACACGCGATGGCCGCATGCATCTTGATAGTTCCATGGCGGCAAAAGCCTATATTGCTGCACGGCTACCGGCAACCTTTGCCGCCACCTATAAGGCGCTTGATGAAGCTTATGCTGTGCTCGGAGATTTTGCTCCTAAAACTATGCTTGACGCGGGCTCTGGACCCGGAACAGTATTTTTTGCGGCGCGCGAAGTTTTTGAAACCCTTGAAAATATAAGCCTTTTTGAGCAAAGTGGTGACATCCAAAAAATTGGCGAGCAATTATGCCAAAAAACCAGCCATACCAATCAAACGGTTACATGGTGCCATGAGGATTTAAGCAAACAAGCAGCTCTTGACGCTCTGCCAATTGCTGACCTTGTCACCTTGGGTTTTGTTCTTGATGAATTGCACGATGAACAGCAAGATAGGTTGATAAGCAGCCTTTGGCAAAAATGTGCAGGTGCATTGGTGATTATTGAACCCGGCACGCCCGCAGGTTGGAAACGCATTTTACGCCAGCGGCAAAACCTTGAAAAGCTTGGTGCCTTTATTGCTGCCCCTTGCGCACATTTAGCCCCCTGCCCTTTAACTCAATTAAATGCAAAAATTGACAGCAAAACCCAAGAGGATTGGTGTCATTTTTCGGTGCGCCTCGCACGCTCAAAACTTCATCGCCTTACCAAGCAAGCAGAAGTCCCTTATGAAGATGAAAAATTTTGCTATCTTGTTGCGTCGCGTTTTGCACCACAACCGATTGAAGCGCGTATTTTAAGCAATCCACAAAAAAGCAGTGGCCGCTTTGCTTTTAAGCTTTGCACTGATAAAGGCAATGTTGAAATACGCCAAATTACGCGCCGTGACGGTGATTTATTTAAACAGGCGCGCCGCCTTGAATGGGGCGATGCCTTAAAGAGCGGTTGATTACATTCAACAATATCGGCTGCGGATTTGATCTTAAAAAACACAATAATTTTTGTGAGACCATCAATAATTATTAATTTATATTCCTAAGGGAACTCATCAGAAAATATAAATTTTCCATTTTTGCGACTTTCTTCTGAAGTATTTATATGGTGCAAAAAAGAAGAAATGACGGTATCGATTAAATATCTACATGCATCATCTTCATTAGCGAATTCTTTAACGTCATATCGATTTCCTCTCTCACTATAAAAACAGCCCAATCTTCTTTCGGTAAATAATTATAAGTGATACAATGACACACTCTATTTCCAAGAGAGTTAAATGCAAAAAGATGGCTAGATAATCCTAATTTCGAAAAATAGTTTTTTGTTCGGGAGATATTTAAAGGTTTTTCTTTTGAAACCATCATTCTTATTTCCTTATTGGCTAATTGTTACGGCGTATGTGTTCAAACCGTTTCACCAAAAAACCATTTAAACGCATTATTTCACGAACAAAAAAACTAAAATTTTCTCGTGAAATCCAATGGATAGATATGGTTGTGCCATTTATTTTACCCCAAAGCCACGAATAATAAAAGATTAAGCTGCATAAAATTATTCGTTGCAAAGGACAATTCTTGTCTTTTCTAATCCAATTTAATTGTTGGTCCGCAACTTTAGGTTAATTTGCCCTTAACTCTCGCTTGCTATAATTTCCAAAATTAAAACCGTTTTAGGTTGGATCGCATTTAGGATTTTAAAATGAGACAAGGGCACTCTGCTTATAATTTACCAGATGAAGACGACTATCAAGCACCACGCTTTAGCCATGTGCTTTTTCGTCAGCTTGGTACATTTTTAGGTCTTGGCCTACTTATTTTAATTGGTCTTGCTGGCACCGCTCTTGCTACTTGGAATTTTGCCGACCCATCATTAAGCTTTGCCAATAATAACCCCGTTACCAACCAGCTTGGTTTTTGGGGCGCAGCCTATGCGGATATTGCCTTGCAGTTTTTTGGCCTTGCAGCTCCGGTTAATTTATTGCCACCATTTTTTTGGGCAATTTTATTACTGATGCAACGCGATATTCCAAAGCCCATAACCCGCATCATTCTATGGGGACTTTCAGGCATTTTCTTTGCAACCGCTATTGCAACTATTCCTCCTATTGCAGGTTGGCCTATGCCAATGGGCCTCGGCGGCGTTGTTGGTGATAAGTTTTTAGGCTTTTTTGACCAATTACTGTCCTTCATGCCCAAAACATTACGCGATATTGTTATTGCTATTGTTTTTACCCCCCTTGCTTTGATAACCGCTGCCTATGCTGGCGCAGTAATTGGGCGCAATAAAGCTAAAAAGCGCCAAAAATTAGCAGAAGTTAAACGATCCAACCGCGTTGAAGATTATGAAGATGCGCCGCGTGCCGGCATCTTTGTGACGATGTTTGGTTTAACCATGCATCTATTCATGCGCGTATCAGCATTTTTTGCACGGATCAAAGCAAAGCGCGCCGAAAAATTTGCCTTAAAAGAACAGCGTAAGCCATCAAACAAGCAAACGGACATACGCACAGCAAGACAAACCACAACATCGAACCAACGTGTTGAGCCAAACTTTAGCCAAGACATTGACGAGCGTGGCGATCATAATGCAATGCCCAACAATAATGAGCGCGTGGCGATAGAAACGCGGCAAAGCCTTACCACAGATCGCAAGCAAGATACAGGTCGGCAAAGTAACATTACCAAAAAAACCACTAGCAATGGCTTTGAATTGCCTCATCAAGAGTTCTTAGCTGAACCAAAAGAAACCTTTAAAGATGCTTCGCTTTCCAAAGATCAATTGGCGCAAAATGCCGAACTTCTTGCCCGCGTTTTAGAAGATTTTGGGGTAAAGGGCGCAATCATTGATGTAAGGCCGGGGCCAGTGGTTACACTTTACGAGTTTGAGCCGGCGCCGGGGGTGAAATCATCACGTATTATCAGCCTTGCCGATGATATTGCTCGCAATATGAGTGCTATATCTGCTCGTATTGCTGTGGTGTCAGGTCGCAATGCTATTGGTATTGAATTACCGAATAAACATCGTGAAACGGTTTATTTGCGTGAAATTTTTGAAACCCGTGATTATCGCGATAGTAAAGCAAAGCTTGGCCTTGCCTTAGGTAAAACGATTGGTGGCAATGCGGTTATTGCAGATCTTGCCAAAATGCCCCATGTGCTCGTTGCAGGTACCACTGGCTCGGGTAAATCTGTCGCTATTAACACCATGATTATGTCACTTCTTTATAAGCATACACCACAAGAATGCCGCCTTATCATGGTAGACCCTAAAATGCTGGAACTGTCAGTCTATGACGGTATTCCGCATTTGTTAACGCCGGTTGTAACCGACCCCAAAAAAGCTGTTGTGGCATTAAAATGGGCGGTGCGCGAAATGGAAGAGCGTTATCGCAACATGTCCAAACTTGGTGTGCGCAATATTGACGGCTTTAATGAGCGTTTGCAAAAGGCAAAAGAAAATGGCGAAAGCCTATCACGCACCGTGCAAACTGGCTTTGATAATAAAACAGGCAAGCCGGTTTTTGAAACCGAACATTTTGATATGACAACCATGCCCTATATTGTGGTTATCATTGACGAAATGGCCGACTTGATGATGGTTGCCGGCAAAGAAATTGAAGGCGCGGTACAACGTTTAGCACAAATGGCACGTGCTGCAGGTATCCATGTAGTTATGGCAACCCAGCGCCCGTCCGTTGATGTTATTACCGGTACGATTAAAGCCAACTTCCCAACCCGCATTTCCTTTTCGGTTACTTCTAAAATTGACAGTCGCACAATACTTGGCGAACAAGGCGCAGAGCAATTATTGGGCCAAGGCGATATGCTGTTTATGATGGGCGGCGGCCGCATTCAACGCGTACATGGACCATTTATCGGCGATCATGAAGTAGAAACCATTGTAAATCACCTTAAAACCCAAGGCACACCAGAATATCTTGATGCTGTCATGGAAGACCAAGGCGATGACGAAAGTGATAATTCAAGCAATAATAGTGGAATGGCCAATAGTGAAGATCCCTATGATCAAGCAGTTGCTATTGTTCTTCGCGATAAGAAAGCCTCAACATCCTACATTCAGCGCCGCCTTGGCATTGGCTACAACCGTGCGGCCTCTATCATTGAACGCATGGAAGAGGAAGGCATTATTAGCCCTGCCAACCATGCCGGCAAACGAGAAATATTGTTAGAAGACGGCAATGAAAATTATTAAAAAGATGATTTCATAAAACACCATAAAGACGGCAATCACACGGTTTTTATGTTTAAATGAAATGGAAAAATCGCGAAGTCAACAGATTTGCGCCATGAAACAGCCATAGCCAATAGTTAGAGTTTTGATTAATTGGCAATATGAGATACTTGCCTTAAAACAATGAGGTAATTCTATGCGTGGTTTCCAACTCATAAAAACAAGTTTAATCGCCGTCTTATTCAGCAGCTTTGCCACATCGCCATTATTGGCGCAAAATAATGCTGCAAACGTAAGCCAAGCAGGTAATAAACAAGCTGCAGCACAAAAAATTGCTGATCATTTTGCTGCCATAACCACAATGACTGGCGATTTCGTTCAATTTAGCCCCAAAGGCGAAATGAGCGAAGGCACATTCTACTTAGAACGCCCCGGAAAAATTCGTTTTGCCTATAAAAATTCCCCAATCCGTGTCATTTCTGATGGCAAGTCAGTAGTCATCAATAATAAAAAATTAGATACTTGGGATCTATATCAGCTTAGCCAAACACCGATGAAACTTCTGCTCGACAGCAAAATAGATTTAAGCGGCGGCAAATTATTAAATTTCGTAAGCGATAAAAATGCATCCACTTTGGAAATTACTGATAAAACCATGGGTGGTGGTAAACTGCGTTTAATATTTGATGCAAAAACCAACGAGCTTAAACAATGGACTATGATAGACCGTCAAAATCTTGAAACCACTGTGCAAATTACCAATTTACGTAGTAATGTACGTTTTGCTGACGGAATGTTTAGAATTAATTATCAAAATATTGCTATGAAAAAACCAGAAAAATAAAATCTAAGCCTAGTTTATAATCGGTTTTGCGATTTTTTTTGACATTGAACATTTGCAAATAGCCAAAGCATTTCATTGCTCAAACTCGACAACACTCAAAAAGGCTTTAGCAAGAATTTAGAGGATGAAGATGAAATTATTGAAAAAATTACGCCTTGCTTTTATTGCTTTGCCATTAGCTTTTAGCGCTGTTTCAATTACGCCAATGCTGGCGCAAGCTCAAAGTCAGCCCAAAAGCCAACAAGTAACAGCCCAAGAAATTGCTAACCACTTTGCTTCAATAAAAACCATGACCGGTGATTTTATTCAAATTGGTCCAAAAGGTGAAATGACCGAAGGCACATTTTACATGGAGCGCCCTGGACAAATCCGCTTCACTTATAAGGGCTCGGATATACGCGTGATTGCTGATGGCAAATCGGTGGTTATTCACAATAAAAAGCTTGATACATGGGATCTTTATCAGCTTAACCAAACGCCAATGAAATTATTGCTTGATAATCAAATTGATTTAAGCGGCGGTAAATTATTAGCATTTTCTACAAATGATAAAGTTGCCGTGATGGAAATTGCCGATAAAACCATGGGCGGCGGCAAGCTAAAGCTAATATTTGACCCCAAAACCTACGAATTAAGACAATGGACCATGATTGATCGACAAAACCAAGAAACAACAGTGCAAATCACAGAATTAAAAACCGGCGTTCGCTTTGCTGATGGCATGTTTAAAATAGATTATCAGCGCATTTCCATGAAGCGAAATAGAAACTAATAAAGCTTAAATATCTTATAATACAAAAGCCTTTGCATTAGATTTGCAAAGGCTTTTTTTTAACTCATTATGCTATCTTTTTTGATTAGAGCGTTTTTGCAAAAAGTGTGAAGCGGTTTTCGGAGAAAAAACGCGGTGCAGAAAATGGATTAGAGCGCCGATCTGATCCAATCAGATCGGCGCTCTAGTTAAATAGCCTATTAATTTGCCACGTTTAAAATACGCGCCGGCGTATAAAGTATCAATGATGCAGCTCCCTGTACAAAAGACCGCGCGCCTTTTATTACCGAATTACCGTCCGCAAGAAATGCTGCATTATCATCATTGTCTTCATCGCCTTTAAGAACCGAATGGGAAAGCGCACCATCTTGCACCAGTGCCATCAGTGTTGGTGATGAAGCAAACACCGCATGCGAGCCACCATCAACATTTGACATGTCAAAAACTGCAATTCCCGCTTTATTTAGCATTGCAATATCCGACCCATCACCAACGCGAGCGTGGCCACCGGTGATTGTTCCTGAAACTGTAAGTGCTTTATCGTTGCTAGAGACTTGAACAGCGGTTGATTTTGGCAATCCATTAATGTCTTTTAGCTGCATTTGAAAAACATCAACATCAATATCAGGTGCGGCAAGCAATAGATTAGAAATACGGTTGATTGGTCCACGTTGCTTTTTAAGCGCAAGAGTACGCAATGCTTCCATAGTCACATAATTACCCATCGAGTGAGCAACAACACTAACCTGCTTAGCATTTGTTTCTGATACTAATTGCAATAATTCAACAAGACCATCACGAGCATAATCGGCGCTGTCTCGATCAAAGACGTAAAGCCCTAAGGCACCACCTGATGGCCATGCATAGTGAACAGTTACAGCATTTAATTGATAATCATAGGCAATTTGCGCGGCTCTAAATGTACTTTCAGCAAAGTTATTATTGTAACCATGAATAAAAACTAGAATTTCTTTATTTTTTTGTGGCAAATTTGCTAAAGCACTATTTAAAGCACTTTTAAAATCTTGCCTATCTTTGTAGGTTTGCATAGAAACGGCAGCAAAATGCTCGCCAGAGTTTGGCTTATTACCATTAGCTTCCACGGCACCTTTTTGGTGGGCTGCAGGTATCCCAACATCAACACGTGCGAAATTTAAATGCGGTGAACGTTTCGAACCAAAAGGCAAATATAAATTATTTTCTTTACCGCGACTTGTAGCAACATAGACCGGCTGAACAGCAATTGGTTTTTTGGGTTGGATAAGTGCAGCTTTAGATGCCGCAATTGACGAAGCTGTCGCCATTTTATCATGCCAAAGAATAGCACGTTCATCGGTGCAGGCACTTAAAACAGCACCAAATACCAGCAATAATAAAAAACGGCTAACAAAAAACTTCATGATTGGTAAATCCATCTATTGAATAAATCAAACGCCAAAGACACAAAAATTTAGACGCTTCTAAGGCAAATGGCCTTAAAATTTCAATATACGTGAAAAGTTGCAATATTAAGAAGGTTTTAAAATCCTAAGGACTGTTGATATATTTATCGCAATATCAACATCCTATATGGTCAATAATAGTTCAACACCATTATTTTGCATTGCTTTAATTGCATGATCAAGCGAGCCATTTAGATCAATAGCACGACAAGCAGTTAAAACTACACTTACCTCAAAACCAGAACGCACACCATCAATTGCTGAATATGCAACACAAAAATCTGTGGCCAAACCGCATAGCAATATTTTTTTTATCTGGCGCTCAGTTAAGTAGCCTGCTAGCCCAGTTGGGGTTTTATGATCATTTTCAAAAAATGCCGAATAGCTATCAATTGCAGAATTGTAGCCTTTGCGCAATAAAAGCTCACTTTTTTGCCAGTGAAGGTCAGGGTGAAAATCGGCACCATAACTGCCTTGAATGCAATGATCTGGCCAAAGCACTTGTTTACCATAGGGCATTTCAATAATTTGGTAAGGGTCGCAGCCATCATGCTGTGACGCAAAACTTGAATGATTGTGAGGATGCCAATCCTGCGTTACAATAATATGATCATGGCAAGCGATAAGCTCATTAACCGGTGCAATAATATCATCGCCTTGGGCAACAGCTAATGCACCACCAGGGCAAAAATCATTTTGTATATCAATAACAATTAATGCCTTGTCACTCATCTATTTTCCCATTTTTAAAATTTAAAAAAAGCTTGTATTTTATGGCCCAATTTATAAGTGTGTTTTATATATTAAAAAAAAGGTAAAACCAAATGCAAAATATTTTGAATTTTATTAAAAAAAATGGAATTTCTGAAAGTTTTGTTACCGGCTTTATTGATGAGACGGATGGAGTAAAAAAATTTCATCCTTATTATTATATTTTTTATATAAAAAGCGGCAATAAACTCTTTAAAGTTTCAATCAATGAAAAAGATCTTTCTATTGTTATTGCTGAAGGAAAAATAGAATGTTGCTTTGATATCGACGAAGATGACGAATTTTGCTTTTCTTCCATCCATGAGCATCTATTTAAATGTGAAGATGCCGTTAGAGTTGACGATATTTATACTAAACGAGAACGTTTTGAAAAATTGGTAATAGAATATTCATATGGTCAAAATTTAAAAGGCATATTAATTGCAGATCCTCTTAATTTTTTCGGCTTCACTTTTCACAATGATGAAGTTCTTTGAAAACCAATAAAGCCTAGCATTGCAAAGCTCTAAGATTATACCAAATCTAGTTTTTTTATATGAAATCAAAATTTATTGTGTAAAGTTAATTATTAGTTAAAAAAGGACTTGTTTTTTACTGCAATATTGTTGTTGATAAACTGCCTTGATTAGAAATACGGCATATTTTGCATGAAACTGGCTGGAAGGGGAATTTTACAGCAGTTTTTGAAATTGCAATTTAAAAGCCAAATGTGGTGAGAGGGATAAGGTTAATTTAAAAAATGCCGGCGGTGGGTTTTTTCATAATCAATTTGAACATATCCAATATTTAGACCAATTGAGCTACTATCCTATAAAGATGGCGACATAAGTTTAAATATAACAGCTATCATTTTAAAATTGGCTTAAAACATATACAGCTCCTGCAATGGCATGAAGCAAGGCAAGTTATAATATAGATCGTCATTACAGGAGAATATAATGTCATTTATTTCCAAGCGGATTGTTGCAGGTCTTTTAGCTGTTTCAGTTTTGGCAAGCGGTTGTACCAATACAACAAGTGCAATTGACCCATCAACGATGACCCCAACGGAAATTGCTTTGCGTCAACAGCAAACTGAACGCACCCGCATTGTACAAGGTGTTGCAACTGGTGCTGTCGTTGGTGCGCTTGCAGGTGCAGCAATTGGTGCAATTGCTGGTGGCGATAGCCGCTCAATCACACGCGGCGCAATTATTGGCGGCGTTGGTGGCGGTGTTATTGGTGGTGCAGATGCAAACCGCGTTAATCAGCAGACCCGCGGCATTGCAGCCGAGCAAAGTGACTTACGCGCGATTATTGCCAATGCTGATAAGAGCATTGCCCATTACAGCAAAATCAATGGGTTGACTGGTCGCCTTATCACTGAAGAAACCGCTCGTCTTGCTAATAGCAAAAAAAGCCTTGCAAGCGGCCAGATGTCAAAAGAAGCCTATCGCAAACAAGTTGAAAGCGCCCGCGGCAATGTCAAGGTTGTTAGCCAATATGTTGATCAGGCAGATCAAGATCTTAATGATTTGAAGCGAGCAACAGCTAATAACAATAATGCTGCCGCTAAGCAACGTGTTGCCCAGTTAACCGCGCAACGCAATCAGCTTAAAAACCAATTGGCTCGTATGCAAACAGCTGTAAGCCGCGCTGATAGCTAATAATTTAACAGCTGCCGATTTGTCGATATTTTCACATATATCGGCAGCTTTTTATTAAAGGATTAAGTAAGAAATGACTGGTTTAAAGAAAAAACTTTTTCCATTGGTTGTCATTGGCATGTTAGGCGCCGTAACAGCCCTTACTGGTTGCCAAAGCTCTTGTACGGGTGACGCTCGTTTTGATGGCTATTATTGTGCACGTTCCAATATTTCAAATGGAACCTATACACAGCAGACCGCCCAATTAAGACAAACTGCGGCAAGCCGTCAAGCTAAGGCAAGCCAATTGCGTCAGCAATATAATCAAGCACAAGCTCGCCTTCGTGCAGCACGAAATAATCGCGCGACACCAGCAGCAGACATTTTACGTCTTGAGCAAGAGGTAAATTCACTACAGCGTGCTCTTAATCAATATGCTGGTTAAGAATAGCAGTTAAGTTTAATTTCTATTATAGAAAAATATCGGCGCTGAGAATATGGGGAAGACAGCAAGCCCCTATTGGCAGCGCCATTTATATTTTTCAGTAGTAGCGCATAATATTTACGCTTTGCGGCAAGCAAAATTTTGCCCCTTTAAAAGCGCATATAATTTGCGGTTAATAATCAATTATATAAGGTAAAAGCTGTGTTTTTTAAAAAGCTAATTTATACCCTTGGTATTATTTCCTGTGGTGTAATCATATCCTCATGCGGCGCTCGTAAAGATTACTCCGTAACCGAAATTACCAATTTTACAAACAGCCAAGCAAGCCGAGCAACTGTTCGCGTATTTGCATATGAGCGAGAATGTTTAGCAGGGAGTATTCGCGTACGACAGTTAATAGACGGAAAAATCGACTATCGCCAATTTACCATTCTCTCTTCAAGCGGTAGACATTATGGTGTTGTGGGCCTTACGGATAAAACAAAGAGAATGGCCACTTTTCCAGATTTTGGCTCAAAAAAAGCTTCTTTAGAAAAATTAAATGCTAAAGACATTATTGATTCATTTACAGTATTAAAGCCGGGGCGCTATGTTATCACCGAAGTAAAATGTTTTACAAACGGTCAACACTCCGAATGGATTGGTGAAACAGAAAAAACATTTTTTGGTACAAAAACTGCAGAGGTCATTAAACCCGTTCTTGGCGCTAATTATTTTGAGCTAAAGGAAAATGAATGGCTAGATCTTGGAAGCATTGAATTAAAGGGGTTTGAAGTTTCTTATCGCCAATATATTGGCATGTCTCTCCCTTATCCAGCCAATGAAAAGCTTAAAGAGATCTTGAATACAAGATTTCCCAACCTTGCAAAAAATATTACCTTTGGAACGGCAAGAGCAATGCCTTTATCTGTTTTAAGTCAACTAGATAATCGAACGACAGGTCACTAATATATAATTATTTTAACAGCTTTTAAAACAAAAGGCTCGGAAGCATTACGCATTCGAGCCTTTTTAAAATAGAAATTTATGATGTCAAATTAGAAAGAATTGTTTTCTTCTTCCTCGTCTTCATCCTTACGCTTCATAGAAGAAAGCTTTGCAAAGATCTTGTCAGCATCAAGCTCTTCTTCTTCATGGCCGCGATCATAGCCATAATTTTCAGTCGCAGATGCTGGCAACAAGGTTTCATCGCGTGGCATATCAGCAGGGCGATTTTTAGCAGCTTTTTCAACTTCAATATCAAGATCAATCTGCGAGCAAAGACCAAGAGTTACAGGGTCACGAGCAACAAGAGTGCCTGAATTCCAGTGGGTACGGGTGCGGATTTGCTCAATAGTTGATTTAGTTGTGCCAATAAGACGTGAAATTTGTGCGTCTTTTAATTCAGGATGGTTTTGCACAAGCCAGAAAATAGCATTTGGACGATCCTGACGCTTTGAAAGCGGTGTATAGCGTGCTGTGCGACGCTTGCTTTCAGGAATACGCACTTTTGGATCAGCTAATTTCAAACGTAAATCAGGATTTTGTTCGGCACGCTTAATGTCATCACGACTTAATTGTCCGGTATTGATTGGATCAAGACCTTTAATGCCTTGCGCGGCTTCACCATCAGCAATTGCTTTTACTTCCAGTGGATGCAATTTGCAAAAAGCAGCAATCTGATCAAAAGATAAAGCAGTATTGTCAACAAGCCATACGGCGGTCGCCTTGGGCATCAGCAGCTGGTTAGCCATAGATATAATCCTTCTGTTCGCCCGCACCGGTTTTGCGGGACGTGGGTAAAAGCCACATTTTTTCCGGGAAATTTGTTATCCTTATATAGTGATTTTTATCTTGCGGCAAGTAGGCAATCAATAAAACCGGCTTGTACCATTAGTTTAGAAAGCATCAATATAAGCTCATAACACCAACCGCTTGAAATTTTATAGCTGTCGTCTTACCTATAAAACATAATATTTATTATAAAAATGCGTTAAATCGGCTTTCAAATCTTTAGAAAATTATGGCAATCATTAATCTTCATAAAAACCATCCACTTGATGACGGGCGACAATCTGAACGCGCACTTTTTGTGCGGCGTGGCGTTATGCGACTATTATTAAGCCTTGGCTTTGCGCCCTTAAGCGAATTATCGCTGGCTGATGGTCGGCGTGCTGACCTTTTAGCGGTGTCATCAAAGGGTGAAATTTGGATTATTGAAGTCAAATCCTCCATTGCTGATTTAAAGGCCGATAATAAATGGCCTGATTATCGGGCATTTTGTGATCGGCTGTTTTTTGCAACCCATAGTGACGTGCCAATGGATTTATTTCCTGAAAATTGTGGATTTATCCTTGCTGATAGTTATGGCGGCCATGTCCTGCGTGAAGCACCAGAGCACAAATTAAATGCTGCACGTCGTAAAGCCGTGATCCAACGGTTTGGTAGAGCTAGCGCCACACGATTAGCACGCGCCGAACTTGATGGATTAATCATTGACCAAAAGCAGCTTGATTGTGAAAATACAGACTGAAAATAAAAACTAGCTAAAGTCTTTGTTTTTTAAGATTTTTATTCCCTTACCTTTTACCACCTCTTTATTGACATAAAGATTTCTTTATGTCATTTAAGTGGAGCGGCAAGGGAGGAGTTTGTCAAAACAATCTTTGTCCGTACCCAAACTGCAAGCTTCGCGCCTTTAAGTTTTAAGCCGAAGATTAAGCAATGAGCCTATTATTTTATAACAATGCGCCGATAACGACCAAGGATCATGTATTATGAGCGAATCTTTCTCTTCACTTTTTGAAAGCAGTAAGGCAGCGGATGATCGCCTTGCAATGCTCAAAAAAGCCGCTAAAGAGCGCATTCTTATCCTTGACGGCGCAATGGGAACACAGATACAAGGTCTAAGCTTTGAGGAAGAACATTTTCGCGGCCACCGCTTTGTAAGTTGTGATTGTTTGCTAAAAGGCAATAATGATCTTTTAACCCTTACCCAGCCAAAAGCCATTGAAGATATTCATTATCGCTATGCCCTTGCTGGCGCAGATATTTTGGAAACCAATACTTTTTCATCAACCTCAATTGCGCAAGCTGATTACGGTATGGAAGCGGAAGTTTACGAGCTTAACCGCGATGGCGCACGCCTTGCTCGACGCGCAGCATTACGCGCGCAAGATTATGATGGCAAAATGCGCTTTGTTGCAGGTGCTATTGGACCAACCAACCGCACTGCATCACTTTCGCCGGATGTTAATAATCCAGGCTATCGCGCTGTCACTTTTGATGATTTACGCATTGCCTATGGCGAGCAGATTAGAGGACTGATCGATGGTGGTTCGGATCTTTTACTTATCGAGACGATTTTTGACACATTAAATGCAAAGGCGGCTGTTTTTGCTGCTGAAGAAGTGTTTCTTGAAAAGAATATCCGTTTGCCGATTATGATTTCAGGTACGATTACCGATTTGTCTGGTCGAACCTTATCTGGGCAAACGCCAACCGCCTTTTGGTATTCACTCGCCCATGCCCAGCCTTTTTCATTTGGGCTAAATTGCGCGCTTGGTGCCCATGCGATGTATCCGCATATAAAAGAATTGTCGCAAGTAGCAGATACGCTTATTTGCGCTTATCCCAATGCTGGTCTTCCCAATGCTTTTGGTGAATATGATGAAAGCCCAGAGGCGATGGCGGAGCAAGTCGCCAATTTTGCAAAGGATGGTCTTATCAATATTATTGGTGGTTGCTGTGGTTCAACGCCTGAACATATTGCCGCTATTGCTGAAAAAGTTAAAGAATTTAAACCAAGACAAATTCCAACAATTGAGCCGCGTTTACGCCTGTCAGGCCTTGAGCCTTTTACTTTAACTGATGATATCCCTTTTGTGAATGTGGGGGAGCGTACCAATGTGACCGGCTCGGCACGGTTTAAAAAGCTTATTACCGCAGGTGATTATAGCGCGGCATTAGAAGTTGCCCGTGCGCAGGTTGAAAATGGTGCGCAAATTATCGACATTAATATGGATGAGGGGCTAATTGATTCTAAAGCCGTTATGCATGAGTTTTTAAATCTGTTAGCAGCTGAACCTGATATTGCCCGCGTGCCGATTATGATCGACTCGTCTAAATGGGAAGTGATTGAAGCAGGCTTAAAATGCGTGCAAGGTAAATCCATCGTCAACTCAATTTCTATGAAAGAGGGCGAGGAAAAATTTATCGAGCAAGCTCGTCTTGCCCGCAGTTATGGCGCCGCCGTTGTTGTTATGGCTTTTGATGAAGTTGGCCAAGCTGATACACGCGAGCGTAAGGTTGAAATTTGTACTCGCGCTTATAATATTTTAACTCAGCAAGTTGGCTTTCCGCCGCAAGATATTATTTTTGACCCCAATATTTTTGCCGTTGCCACTGGTATTGAAGAACATAATAATTATGGTGTCGATTTTATTGAAGCAACCCATGATATTCGTGCCACCTTGCCGCATGTCCATATTTCTGGCGGTGTATCCAATCTTTCTTTCTCATTTCGCGGTAATGAACCGGTGCGTGAAGCCATGCATGCGGTTTTCCTTTATCGCGCCATTGCTGCCGGTATGGATATGGGCATTGTCAATGCTGGCCAATTGGCAGTTTATGATGCCATTGACCCAGATTTGCGCAAGGCTTGTGAAGATGTTGTGCTCAATAGTGATGATGGCGCGACTGAGCGTCTATTAACTCTGGCCGAGAATTATCGCGGCCAAGGTGGGCAAGCAGCTAAAGAAAAAGATATGTCTTGGCGCCAATTGTCGGTTGAAAAGCGGCTTGAACACGCGCTAGTCAACGGTATTTCAGAATTTGTTGAGGCTGACACTGAAGAAGCGCGGCTACAAGCTGAAAAGCCACTTGATGTGATTGAAGGGCCGCTCATGGCGGGTATGAATGTGGTTGGCGATCTTTTTGGCGCTGGCAAAATGTTTTTGCCACAAGTGGTTAAATCTGCCCGCGTGATGAAGCAGGCGGTTGCGGTTTTATTGCCCTATATGGAAGATGATAAATCCGGCAAAACCCGCTCAAGCGCGGGTAAAATTGTTATGGCTACGGTTAAAGGTGACGTGCATGACATTGGCAAAAATATTGTCGGTGTTGTGCTTGCTTGTAATAATTATGAAATTATCGACCTTGGGGTCATGGTGCCGGCAGCTAAAATTTTAGAAACCGCCCGTGAAGTTAAGGCCGATGCCATTGGCCTATCAGGGCTTATCACACCATCGCTTGATGAAATGGTCAATGTTGCCAGTGAGATGGAAAAAGAAGGCTTTGATATTCCATTGCTGATTGGCGGCGCAACCACAAGCCGCGTTCATACAGCGGTAAAAATTCATCCACGTTATCAACGTAGCCAAGCGGTTTATGTGCTTGATGCAAGTCGCGCGGTTGGCGTCGTATCATCACTCTTGTCGCCCGATAGCCGTGACGCAACAATAAGCGATATACGTGAAGAATATGCCAAGGTTGCGAGCGCCCATGAGCGTGGGGAAGCGGCTAAAAAACGCTTACCGCTTGCAGAAGCACGCGCTAACGCTTTTAAGATTGATTGGCAAAATTATTCGCCACCAAAACCAACATTTCTTGGCACCAAGGTTTTTGATGATTGGGATCTTGCTGACCTTGCCCATTATATTGATTGGACACCTTTTTTCCAAAGTTGGGAGTTAAAAGGGCGTTTTCCAGCTATTTTACAAGATGAAAAGCAAGGCGAAACGGCACGCCAACTTTATGATGATGCACGCCATATGTTGGATAAAATTATCAAGGAAAAATGGTTCCACCCAAAAGGGGTTATCGGTTTTTGGCCAGCCAATACAATTGGTGATGATATTGCTTTGTTTACTGATGAAACACGCAATGAACAATTGGCAACCTTTTATACACTTCGCCAGCAATTAAGCCGGCGTGAAAATGTTGCAAATCTTGCCTTGGCTGATTTTGTTGCACCGCAAACTAGTGGCAAAGCTGATTATCTTGGTGGCTTTGTGGTAACTGCTGGTAATGGCGAACAAAGCTTTGCCGAAAATTTTGAACGCGCCAATGATGATTATTCGTCTATTTTAGTGAAAGCTTTGTCGGACCGTTTTGCTGAAAGCTTTGCCGAGCGTATGCATGAAGAAGTGCGCAAAAATTATTGGGGCTATGCAAAGGATGAGGCCTTTACACCAGAGCAATTGGTTGGGGAACCCTATAAAGGAATTCGGCCAGCGCCTGGCTATCCTGCCCAGCCAGACCATACTGAAAAACGAACCTTGTTTGATTTGTTAGATGCCACCAAGACAACAGGGGTGGAGCTTACAGAAAGCTATGCCATGTGGCCAGGATCAAGTGTTTCTGGGCTTTATTTTTCACATCCAGAAAGCTATTATTTTGGCGTTGCCAAAGTTGAGCGTGATCAAGTGGAAGATTATGCTGCGCGCAAAAACATGCCGGTTGGTGAGGTTGAACGTTGGCTTGGGCCCATTTTAAACTATATGCCTAATAAGCTAGATGCGGCTTAATTGAAGTTTTCAATCTATTAAAGCCAAAGTAAGTTATAAAGGGCGCTGTAAAAGTGCCCTTTATTTTTCATCTAAAAAGCAATTTAATTCGAATAGTTGCGCTTTTATGTGGAAAAATGCGCAAAATTCAATTATAGCATTTTATCAATGGCAGATGTTTGCTCCCATCGCTCAAATGCATTCGTCAAACATCTCAAGCATTTTGTTGGTACAAAATTGCTTCATCCTTATTCTCTAAAACTGGTAAACGGCAAAAAGCATGAAATTTCTCGATCAAGCAAAAGTATATATTCGCTCCGGCAATGGTGGCGCTGGTGCGGTCTCTTTCCGCAGGGAGAAGTTTCTTGAATTTGGCGGCCCCGATGGTGGTGATGGCGGACGTGGCGGTGATGTTTGGGCTGAATGTGTTGCAGGTCTTAATACTTTGATTGATTATCGCTTTCAACAGCATTTCAAGGCTAAAACTGGCATGCATGGCATGGGCCGTAACCGCACCGGTGCTAAAGGTGAAGATGTTATTTTAAAAGTACCAGTTGGTACGCAAATTTTTGAAGAAGATGACGAGACCCTAATTTGCGATTTCACTCGTGTTGGCGAGCGTTTTCGCTTAGCAAAAGGCGGCAATGGCGGTTTTGGTAATTTGCATTTTACCACATCTACTAACCGCGCACCAAGGCGTGCCAATCCCGGTCAAGATGCCGAAGAGCGCACCTTATGGTTGCGTTTAAAATTGATTGCTGATGCGGGTCTTGTTGGCTTGCCTAATGCTGGTAAATCAACCTTTTTGTCAAGCGTGACCGCAGCAAAACCCAAAATTGCTGATTATCCTTTTACCACTTTACATCCCGGCCTTGGCGTTGCCCGTATTGATGGCCGTGAATTTGTGATTGCTGATATCCCAGGTCTTATCGAAGGCGCCCATGAAGGCGTTGGCATTGGTGATAAGTTCTTGGGCCATGTCGAGCGTACGCGCGTATTATTGCATCTTGTTTCAGCACGCGAAGAAGATGTTGCCAAAACCTACCGCACCATTCGTGATGAATTGGCAGCCTATGGTAATGGTCTTGATGAAAAGCCAGAAGTTGTTGCGCTGTCGCAAGTTGATATTTTAACCCCTGAAGAACGCGCTGAAAAAATGTCGGAGCTTGCAAAGGCTGTAGGATCTCCCGTCCTTGCCCTATCAGGTGTGACCCGTGAAGGTTTGGAAGGTGCATTGCGCATGTTGATGAAAAACATCGACGAGAGCCGCATTGAGGAAACAAGTGAGGCGTAAAATTTGATGGCGGCGGTCAAACAATCATTAGCAAGCTATAAGCGTATTGTGGTTAAAATTGGCTCTTCCCTTTTGGTTGACCCAAATTCTGGCCTTAAACAAGACTGGCTTGCCGCCATTTGTAATGATATTGCCGCACTCAAAGCCTCTGGCACAGAAATTATGGTTGTTTCCTCTGGCGCTATTGCCTTGGGGCGTACCTTGTTATCTATTCCATCGGGTGCGTTAAAACTGGAAGAAAGTCAAGCTTTTGCGTCGGTTGGGCAGATTGAACTTGCCCGCGCCTATAATGAAGAATTGCAAAAATTCCAGTTGCGCACGGGGCAAATTTTATTAACCCTTGACGATACCGAAGAGCGTCGGCGTTATCTCAATGCACGTGCCACCATGAATACTTTGCTAAAATTGGGCATTGTACCGGTTATCAATGAAAATGACACGGTTGCCACCAGTGAAATCCGCTATGGCGACAATGATCGCCTAGCCGCGCGCGTTGCAACAATGATGGGTGCAGATTTGCTTATTTTGCTATCGGACATTGATGGGCTTTATACTGCACCGCCGCATTTGGATAAAAATGCTAAATTATTACCAGTGATTGATGCCATTACCCCAGATATTGAGGCTATGGCAGGCGTTGCGGCATCGGAATTATCACGCGGCGGCATGAAAACTAAGCTTGATGCTGGTAAGATTGCCACGAGCGCTGGCACGGCAATGATTATCACATCAGGCAAGCGGCTTCATCCACTTAAAGCTTTGGATGAGGGTATTCCTTATAGCCTCTTTAAACCATCAGAGCGCCCAGTCAATGCGTGGAAAACATGGATAGCCGGTCAGATTGAACCAATGGGTATTTTACAGGTTGATGAAGGCGCAGTGCGCGCCTTGCTTGCTGGCAAATCACTTTTACCCGCTGGTGTTGTTTCAGTATCGGGTCAATTCCATCGTGGTGATACGGTTGCGATTGTGCGCCCAGATGGCGGCGAAATTGCTCGCGGGTTAATTGCCTATGATAGTGATGAAGCACGTCGCATTGCTGGCCATAAAAGCACGGAGATTGCTGATATTTTGGGTTATGATGCGCGTTCTGCCATAATTCATCGCAATGATATGGTTGTGCATAATTAGGGGGATATAATGCCAGATCATCATCAAAATCATAGTATCGCCAGTGCCATGCTTGATATGGGAGTGAAAGCACGGCAAGCCCAGCGCAGGCTAAAATCAGCCTTGCCGGAACAAAAGACCGCTGCGTTAAAAGCCATTGCCGATGAAATTTCTAATAATTGCCAAGCCATTCTTGCTGCCAATCAATTAGATATTGAGCAAGGGACAAAAGCTGGCATGTCGGCAGCATTGCTTGACCGTTTACGCTTAGATGAAAAACGCATTGCGAATATTGCTGACAGCGTGCGCATGATTGCCGATTTGCCGGATCCAGTTGGTAGCGTCATTGATGAATGGGATCGTCCTAATGGTTTGCATATTCAAAGGGTGCGCACGCCGCTTGGAGTTATTGGCGTTATTTATGAAAGTCGCCCCAATGTAACCGCGGATGCGGCTGCCCTTTGCCTTAAGGCTGGCAATTGCGTCATCTTGCGTGGTGGCTCGGATTCTTTTCATTCATCAAGTGCAATTTATCAAGCAATTAAAGCAGGGTTGTTAGCGGCTGGCTTACCACAAAATGCAGTGCAAATGGTTAAGACAACCGACCGTGCTGCGGTTGGCGAAATGCTTAAAGGTCTTAATGGTGCAATTGATGTGATCGTTCCACGTGGTGGCAAAAGCCTTGTTAAGCGCGTGCAAGATGAAGCAAGAGTACCAGTCTTTGCTCATCTTGAAGGTATTTGCCATATTTATATTGATAAATCCGCCGATAAAAATATTGCTAATGAGGTTGTGCTTAATGCAAAAATGCGCCGTACTGGTATTTGTGGCGCAGCTGAAACCTTATTGGTAGATCGCCATTTTGACATGCAAGCATTGATTGCTATTTTGAATAATCTTGTTGCTAAAGGTTGCGAAATTCGCGGCAGCACTGAAATATTGCAAATATTTGATAAGGCAGTTCCAGCAAGTGATGAGGACTGGTCAACCGAATATCTTGATGCGATTTTGTCGGTGCGTTTTGTTGATGGCATTGATGAGGCGATTGACCATATTGAACACTATTCATCACATCATACAGAAGCCATTATTGCTGAAGATCCTCAAATTGTTGAAAGATTTTTTAATGGCATCGACTCAGCCATTCTAATTCACAATGCCTCAACGCAATTTGCCGATGGTGGTGAGTTTGGTTTTGGGGCGGAAATTGGTATTGCTACGGGTAAAATGCATGCACGTGGGCCAATTGGTGTTGAGCAGCTTACCTCGTTTCAATATCATGTATTGGGCAAAGGGCAAATAAGACCTTGAGCGACAAGCTAGCCGATCATTATTTGAAAATGCCCCATGCGGAAAAAGGCAATATTATCGGCCTTTATGGTGGCTCGTTCAATCCGCCGCATAAGGGGCATGTTTTAGTGGCCGATATTGCAATAACACGGCTACGCCTTGACAAACTATGGTGGATGGTAACGCCGGGCAATCCACTAAAAAGCCAAAAGGAATTACGGCCTTTAAGTGAACGGATAGGCTTAAGTGAAGGACTAATCTCCGATCCGCATATTAAAATAACAGCATTTGAACAGGCGATTGAAACACGCTTTTCAGCAGATACCATCAACCACATTTTGCAACGTAATGTCGGTGTGCATTTTGTTTGGATTATGGGAGCAGATAGCCTAAAAAACTTCCATCTTTGGCAGCATTGGCAGGATATAGCTCGTAAAATCCCCATCGCAATTATTGATAGGCCGGGTGCAACCATTGCAGCTCTATCATCAGTGACGGCACGGCGCTTTGCCCAAAACCGTATTGATGAACGCTTAGCGAGCGGCCTTGCTTTAATGAAACCACCTGCATGGACCTTTATCCACGGCCCACGCTCAAGCCTTTCGTCAACCCAATTGCGCCAAAGCTAAATAGTTGATAAGGCATTGGTTAATAATTTATCTTGCCAATTACACTAATTTACGGCACATTTAATAAATGTGATGCGTAACGATATCTTTTTATAGAAAGGGACGGCTCTGAAAACCGCAACACACTTAAACGACACCTTGTCGACAAGCGATCCAATCTTGGCTAATAATCGGTCTGGTCGCAAACCTCATAAAGCTATTCCTCTGCCTGAGCTACAGCTAGAATTTATTATTGAATGCCTAGAAGACGCTAAAGCAGAAGAAATCATCAAAATTGATATTAGGGGCAAGTCTGCACTTGGCGATTTCATGATTATCGCTTCAGGTCGTTCTAGCCGCCATGTCGCATCTGCTGGCGACCAAATTTTACGCAAACTACGCGAAGAAGGCGTGCGTAATGTTAAAGTTGAAGGACTACCTGATGGTGATTGGGTGTTGATCGATACTGGCGATGTTATTATTCATCTCTTCCGTCCAGAAGTGCGTGAATTTTATAATCTTGAAAAAATGTGGCAGCAGCCAGCAAAAGATTAAGAACCACTCTCTATTGCCGTTTTTCCCTATAATAATTTTTCAAAGGGATGCAACTTGATGAATTTGCGCAAATACCTATGCTTTGGCGATTATGGTGTTTGCGCAATTTTTTGGGCTTTGTAATATATTATGTGCAAAGCATTTTTATCGTCAAAGAGCCATTTGCCCCAAGACTGCTTAACATTAAAGCAAAGTATAAGCATAATTTATCGCATGGCTTTAATACAGAAAATTAGGCTTTTATGATTTTTTTGACCAATTTGCTTGAATTAGAAATAGCGTTTATTTTAAAAAACAATATATAATTGAAGAATATTTAAGATATTCAAAGGATGAGTTATGGCAAATAGATCAACTCTTATTGGCATTAATGGCTATTTGCCCGATAGCAATCTAATTCCTGAGGAAAAAATTTATCTCGGTGATCAGCCTTATGCTGTTCCATTGTTTTTTCGCTTATTAGTAAGCGGCAATACAAGATGTATAACAAGCATTGATTATAGCAATGATGAGGACGACGAAGACGAAGGCTTTAATGCGGATCCGATCATTTATGCTACTATGGGTGATGGTGATATTGGATTTAATCGCTTTAAAAAACTAGGCCTATTGATGAGAAACCTAGCCGTTAAAAATAATCCTGAAATAGTTGAATTATTTGACCCTGTATTAGAGCATTTGTCATCGCATCGCTGCCAATTCTATGTTCTTGAATCCTATGAAATTGATGTTTTGGAAAATTATGATCGCGACCCGCCTATGGAAGAGTGGGTAAAAATGCGAGCTCGCCAACATATAAAATTAGGTCAAGCTGTTGATCATTTACGGGGGCCACAATTTTGGCAGCAGCTCAAATTAATGCAAATTATTACGCAAAAGCCAAAAGATAATCCTTTAAGTGATCTTACACTTGGCGATGATTTCGACAATGTAGAGCGTGAAAATGCTATGCTTGGACTTGCCGGACTTTTTGAATGTATTTAATTCTATCAAAAAATTAAGTTTACAAGATTATTTTGTGACAATATCGTATCATGTCTATGAAATACCCTGTTTTTGATAAAAAAGGTTTATCCACTCCATATATTTATCGTAGAGGGTAAATTAGTAAGCCAACCCAAATGGGTGGATTATGCAAATCAAAAAAGGAATATGTTGTGCAAATTGGAATTTTTGCCGTTGGCCGCATGAAAAAAGGCCCAGAGCGTGAGCTTGTTGACCGCTATTTTGACCGTTTTACAAAATCGGCTCCGACCTTAGGCCTAAGCTTTGGCGGCGTTCATGAAATCACCGAAAGCCGCCTTGATAAGGCGCAAGCACGCATGGATGAAGAAAGCAATAAAATGCTTGAACGCCTGCAAGACAATGCGCGACTAATCGTACTTGATGAGCGTGGAAAGTCGATTTCATCGCGGCAATTTGCTGATGACATTGTTCAATTTCGTGATGATGGTGCGCGGCAATTATTAATTGCGATTGGTGGGCCCGATGGTCACGGTGATTTGGCACGCCAAAGGGCAGATAAACTATTGTCTTTCGGCTCGATGACATGGCCACACCAGATTGCTCGTATTTTACTTGCCGAGCAGCTTTATCGGGCGACAACGATTTTGAGTAATCACCCCTACCATCGCGATTAAAAATCGTAACCCTTATAAAAGGTGAATACAAACGGTAAAGCTATCATATGCTAAATGAACTTACTTTATATTGGGGAACGACTTTATACTTTGTCTTTGCATTTTTTTCGTTTTTGGCGTTTATATTGGTAAGTTTCAAGCGCGGTTGGTTAACGCACCTTTTATTGCTACCGACTATACTATTTCGATTTTTTTTTGTATTTTTTTATTTTTCACAAAATTTAGCTAATGGTCATAATGATGGGTGGCTTACTTACTTTGTACGTAGCTATAACAAGCCCAATTTACTCGAAATATAAAATGAGTTTCCAGATCTAACATTTAACCATTCAATATTATTTGCTGCCTACATGCCGGGATTTATTGTTCTCATCCTCATTTCCGCATGTTTTGCAAACTTTAAGCCCTTAGCGGGAAAAGGCATACCGCGCCGGCAATCAATTAAGGAGTTAAAATTATTTACGTTGGCTTTGCTTGCCACATTTGCCTATCACCTTAACCAATATGATCCTTTAAGCAAATTTTATTTTATTCAAAGATTAACACCAATTGAACAAGCCCTGAATATAGAAAAATAATAGGTATCACTCAAACTATTTAGTAGCGAGTGAAATATTTTAAGTGATACCACAAACCCTCATCAAACATTTTGCCAAAGCATAATATTTTTAATGATATTTAGAGCATTTTAAGAGCTTTAAATATCGATTTGGCGCATTGCCCACGCATCAAGATTAGCATCGCGATAATCACGAACATTGCTAACACCATCTTGCTCACAAGCATTTAAAAGGCCGCGCAAAATATTCCCTGCAAGAAACGGCCCTTCATAAACCATAGAGCTATAAAGCTGCAATAAATCCGCGCCTGCCTTAATTTTTTCTAAAGCGGTTTCACCATTACGAATGCCGCCCGCACCAATAATATTATAATCCTTGCCAAGCCGCTTACGCATTTTCGCAAGTACTATTGTGGAGCGTTCAAAAATTGGCTTACCCGATAAGCCACCCGCTTCTTTAGCTTGAACCTTGTCGTTTAAACCACTACGCGACAAGGTCGTATTGGATATGATGACACCATTAAACGAACTTGCTAATAGTTCTTGCGCAATATCATCTAAGCTTGCCTCGTCAAGATCCGGCGCAATTTTTAAGAAAATTGGAATTTCTTTGGTTGTTTTCGCCATTTGCGAAGTTCGTGCTGCAGTTATTGCACTTATCAGCCCGTTCAAACTGCTTCTTGCTTGCAAGTCACGCAAACCGGGTGTGTTGGGTGAAGAAATATTAACAGTAAAATAGTCCGCAACATCATAAAACCGATTAATGCCTTGAACATAGTCATCAATACGGTCTTGAGAGGTTTTATTGGCACCAATATTAACCCCGACAATACCTTGCCTACGCCTTGCTATAAGCCGTTGATGAGCAGCATCATGACCATCATTGTTAAATCCCATGCGATTTATAACCGCTTGGTCGTCAACCAAGCGAAATAAGCGCGGCTTAGGATTTCCCTCTTGCGGCAATGGCGTTAAGGTACCAATTTCGGTAAAACCAAAACCGAGACGCAAAACCGCATCTGGCACTTCAGCATTTTTATCAAATCCAGCAGCCATACCGAGCGGATTTTTTAAGTTTAATCCAGCGACGTTACATTCAAGGCGCGTGTCTTCGATTGGTATGCCTTTAGTAAGCCCAGTTTTTAAACCAGAAAGCGCCATGCCATGAGCGGCTTCAGGATCAAACTTATAAATAAAAGGCTTGATGAGTGACCAGGCCAAGCTTTGCTTGATTGGAAAGTTCATAATAAATCCTTATCAATCGATAAAAATGCCATTATCATCGGCATTAAAGGGCCAAATATTTTCTATAAGTTGGCAATCTAAAGTAGCATAGAGATGGGGAAATAAAGCACCACCTCTTGATACTTCATAGCGTAAGGCTTGACCAAGCTTTGCTTCATCAACTTGCAATAGCCAAAGATTATCTTGCCCCTTGAAATGCTTATTGGCGGTTTCTGCCACTTGGGCGGCAGTTGAAAAATGAATAAATCCATCTGCAATGTCGATTGGGGCGCCCAAAAAAACCCCATCTTCTTGCGCTTGCTGCCATTGCACTTGGGTCAAAATTTTATAAATAAAGGCCATACCAAATTCGCCATTTCAAAACGGGTTTCATTCTATCATAATGTGTTCACAGCTGCAAAACCGAATTAAGGACAAGGCTTTCCGCTTAAACATCTTTCATATGGCTATAACAGTTAAAATACAATTGGCAAAATACCGCTTAAAAATTTTATGTGATTTATAAAAAAGCGCCGAAGCAAATTACTTTGGCGCTTTTAAATTCCATATATAAAGCCATTTTAAAAATCGTTCGTTTTAAATGCTTTATGATTAACGGATCTGGATTGGTACAGTAAGGCTTCCACCACCTTTTGGTGGCGTTGGTATTGGTGATGCCATTTGAACCACTTTCAAAGCAATTTCATTAACCCGATCATTACCTGATGAGCGACTAATACGAGTTGATGTCACCCTTCCTGATGCATCATAGGAAAATTGAACCATTGCAGTACCGGTTAAACCACCGGCTTGACGCCTTACACGGTTAGCCATACTGCGCAATTTAACCTGCACTTTGCCTTTCCAGTCATCAAAGAGTTTTCCACCTAGACCATCAGTTGTACTGGTGCGTGGTGCCGCAAAAGTTGAACCTTGTTTTGCATCAACTATTGGTGCCGCCGCTTTTTGGTTGCGGTCGGCCCTTTGTGCCTGCCTTTTTGGCGGTGGTGTTTTTTTACGCTCTGGCCTTTCAACCTTTTTAGGCTCCGGCTTTTCAGGCTTTGGTGTTGGTTTTACCTTTTCTTCTTTAGGCTCTTCCTTTGGCTCTTCCTTTTTTATCTCTTCCACCATATCGGATGGCGGCGTCACTACAGGATCAGGCTTCACGTCTTCAACAACGGGCTCAGGTTCGGGAAGTGGCTCTGGTTCAGGCTCTGGCTCCTCTTCGGGCTTTTCCTCAACTTCAGGTTCATTTACCTGTGTTTCGGCCTGTACCTCTTCAGACAAATTTGGACTATCCGGCGCGGTTACTTCTTCTGCAAAAACTAACATCAAAGCAGGAGGCGACCCCGCCAGACGATCTGGCTCATTACCAAAGCGATAAAGTGCAACGGCCGCAGCAACATAAAAAAACGTGACAAAAATCGCCGCACCACCCCATAATAGACATTTATGCCACCATGGGGCTGCTGGTAGAATAAAGGGGGACTGCTTTTGCCCTGAACTGTCCTGTCCTATATTTCCCTGCATTGTATCAACTCCTAATTGGAAAGCCTCAATAAGCCGCGTTCCTATTTTTATTGCTCGTATTTACATAACTCTTGCAATGCTTTTATGCGTAAAGCTTTTATTGCCACATACCTAAATTTCACAAAAAAAAATCATATTTTGCTAAAATCTGCTATTTCTGAAATTTGCAAGAATGTCGTAAATGATATTATCTTCAACAGATGAGGTATTTACCCACTTAACAAATTCTACATATTTTCTTGATGAACAAATGCGTTGATCATTTTAAGACGTTGGATCTGTCTTGATTTTATCATCAATCATCTCATCATCGGTTGGCTTTTTTTCTGATTTTGGAAAACTAATCGGAACGGTGAGAGTTCCGCCGCCACTGATTGGTTTTGGTATAGTAGCCATCTTTTGAAACATGGTTACCGCGTATTGATCAAGTTTTTCATTCCCTGAAGGGCGCTTAACTTCAACGCTAGTGATTGTGCCCTCGTCATCATATTTAAAACTGATAAGAACCACACCACCCTCAGTTCCTTCAATCTCAGGCATGCTTTGGCTAAATCTTTTAATCCTAACCTGTACGCGACCTTTCCAGTCTATATTATTCTTGTCAAAATATCGTTGGGCCGCAAAACCCTCTTTATCGAATGGCTTATCTGGCTTTACCGATATCACTGGCGGTGAAGCTGGCAATGCTTTAGATTGATTAACTTCACTTTGATGGCTTGCGTCATCATTTACAAGATGTTGGTTATCACTTGTTGGGTTTTGTACTTCTGCAAATGCAAAATGTAATGGCAGCAAAAGCAAAAAAGATAAAAACACAGTCAATGACTTTATCATTTTTATACCTATTTTAAATTTTGCATTTTCTGCCATCTTTAAATTTCCAATATATTTTAAGCGCTTTTCATTGCGCCGCAGGTAGTCATTGTGCAGCAGGCGGAGCAGAGGGAGACATTTCAAGCCCAACAAGCCCAATGCTAAAATATCCAGCCGCGCGCAGTGAATTGAATAAATCCATCATTGCACCATAATTAACATTTGTATCACCACGAATGAAAATCTTGGTTTCCTTATTATTTTCGCTCTGCCTATCTAGTTCAGCAGCAAGATTTTCTAGGTTTACCGTAACATCGCCAACAAAAAGCGACTTATCTTGCTGAAGCGATATATAGATTGGCTTATCTTCTGGCGGCTGAGCCTGCGTTGTAGATGCCGGCAATTTTACCGGAATATCGCTAGTTGCCAAAGGTGCAGCCACCATAAAAATAATCAGCAGAACCAAAATAACATCAATGAACGGCGTTACGTTTATGTCATGGTTAAGATCTAGTTCGTCACCAATTTCACCGAGTTTTGCAGCCATTATTTTACTCCGCAGTTAAGGGTTGTATGGGGCGCGGCGATTTTCTTTGGGCTTCACGAAAATCAAGATCACGGCTCACAAGACGTTCAATGCCCGTTGATGCATCGGTTACAATCTGACGATATCCAGTAATAGATTTGGCAAGATAGTTATAAATCACAACAGCAGGAATAGCTGCAACAAGGCCGATTGCCGTTGCAAGCAATGCTTCAGCAATACCTGGTGCCACAACCGCCAAATTGGTTACCTGCGATTTGGAAATGCCGATAAATGCATTCATAATACCCCAAACAGTACCAAATAGACCAACAAAGGGGCTAATTGAACCAATGGTTGCCAAAATAGCTGAGCCACCAGCCATGCGCCGTCCTGCATGGGCTTCAATACGTGATAAAGCGGATGTTACGCGCTCTTTGACACCGCTGCTACCAGCCCCATCCACTGCATTAATGGACATACGCACTTCATTGGCTGCGGCATTAACAAGGCGTCCACTGACATTTTTTTTATTGGCAAATTTTTCAATTGCTTCACTAAGACTATGCGAACTCACAATCTCCCGCACTGCATTACGCACTTTGGCTTTGGCAATACTAAGCTCAATCGTTTTGGCCACAAAAATAATCCAAGTGAGCAATGATGCCATTGCAAGACCAATCATCACGGTTTTAACTACCCAGTCGGCCTGCATAAACATGCCATAAGGAGAAAGGTCATGCGGCAGCGTTGACTTATCAATGCCAACTACGGTCTCGCCTGCATTAATAGGCGGCAGCGGCTGGGCAGGTAGATTACCAGTACCTTGAGCTGTTTCACTATTTTGCGGATTGTTTATAGCTGGTGCCGTGGCATCTTGAGGAGCCGAATTTGCTGGGGCATTATTTGGGCTTGCAGGTACTTGGTTTGCAGGGGCTTGATTAGCACTTGGCGTGTTAGCTGAGCTATTGTCACCATTGGCAGTTGTTGCAGGTACGATCACCGTGCCATTTGTTGATGGAGTACTGGTCGCTTGCACCCCATTTCCAGTTTGTGCAGTTGGTGTTGGCTGCAATACTGGTGCTTGCGGAAGAGGCGCTGTATTGGTTTGAGAATCAATTGCTTGATTAGGTACTGATAAAGCCCCCTCACCTTGAACTGGTTGTGTGGGCGCATTTTGTGCATGGCTATTGCCTGCCATTACCAATAATATGCCTAGTGTGCCCACAACTTGCTTTATTAAGCCACTCATCATCATGCCTCTTACACATCTCAAATATAATAGGAAATTTTTGGCTATTCTTACCCTTTAATAATATGATAAATCAAGTCATGTTTAATAAAAACAGCGAAAAACTCCACCAACAGCTTTATTTTATGGTTTTATGCACTATTTACCACCATTTCTTATGGCTGATATTTAGCATAGGTTGGAAGGATACCAAACAAGGGCTTATTAATGCAGCGATATTTTAATATAATCTAAAATCGTATATTCTTTGGAATCGCTAACCTATCTTAATTATACTAAATCAACGGCGATAAAACTTAAAAATTACGCCGGCTAACTTAATTCAACGTTTTGCCTAATATAATTTGCTTAACACCAACAGAATCGCCGCTTAACCTGAGACGACGATCTTGCCCCAAATAAAAGCGCCATCACCAAAAGGAGGCTCAATATACAGAATTTTGGTGCGGATTATTGTTCATTAAGGCTGAATTTTGACGTTGTGGCTAAAATATGATTAGACTTATACGTCATAATACAGTAACGACTGGCGGCTAAAAATTAAGCGATAATATACGAATATCATAATGTAATTGATTGGGTTTGCATGTCTGAAATTATCTTTGAGCAAATTTCGCGCCAGTGGGGTGGTGTTGGCGGTGTTGATAATGTCAGCTTTAGCGTTGAAAAGGGCGATTTCTTGGTTCTTCTTGGGCCATCAGGTTGCGGTAAGTCAACAACATTGCGTTTGCTTGCTGGTCTTGAAACTAGCGATTCTGGTAAAATTTTCATAGCGGGTCGCGATGTTACGCGTTTACCGCCAAAAGACCGCAAACTTTCAATGGTTTTCCAGTCTTATGCACTTTTTCCTCATCTTAATGTTGCAGAAAATATTGTTTACGGCCTAAAGGTCCGCGGTGTTGGACGCGCTGAACGCGATGAACGTTTGAAAAAAGTTGCACAAATTGTTGGCCTTAGCCATTTGTTGGATCGTAAATCAGGGCAATTATCTGGTGGACAAAAGCAACGTGTAGCATTAGGACGCGCGATTATAGCTGAAGCTGCCGTTTGCTTAATGGATGAACCGCTTTCTAATCTTGATGCAAAATTGCGCCATGAAATGCGCACCGAAATTCGATCCTTGCAACAACGCCTTGGCATGACAATGGTCTATGTTACCCATGACCAAACCGAAGCTATGACGATGGCTGACCAAGTTGTGTTGATGAATAATGGCAAGATTGAGCAAAAGGGCGCGCCCCATGAGCTTTATCAATGCCCAACATCAACCTTTGCCGCGCGTTTTGTTGGCATGCCACCAATGAATCTCATTGAATATGAAAATCATATTATTGGTATTCGCCCTGAAGATGCGCGAATTGATACCAATAATGGTCCTTTAAAAGGTAGCGTTAAATCTGTAGAATATTTGGGTGCAGATAGCATCATTGTTGCAGATATTGCTGGACAAACTGTTTTGGTTCGTGAAGCTGGCTTTTCAAACGTAAAACCCCAAAGTGAGGTTTACATCACTTGGGACAGTGAAGCAGCTCACCATTTTAACTTACAAACTGGTATGCGCCAATAGATATTCTGTTGGCAAAATCCGATTAATCAAGGTTTAGATAACACCGATAAAAGATAATCTTTACACTTGAAGTGCTTAATATCACTTGGATTTATCATCATTGAGGGAAAAAATGAACTTTGTACAAAAAATATGCGCCGCGGCGGTCCTAGGTTGGTCGGCATTTGGCTTTACACCTGCTCAATCCACTGAGCTTACCATGTATTATCCAGTTGCTGTTGGTGGACCACTTACCAACGTTATGGATGATTTTGTAAAGCGCTTTGAAAAAGAAAACCCAGACATTAAAATTAATGCGGTTTATTCAGGCAACTACTTTGAAACCATGACCAAAGTCATGACAGTGGTTAAGGGTGGGCAACCGCCGCAATTATCGGTTCTTTTGTCAACCGACGTATTTACCTTGCTTGAAGAAGATGCAATCGTGCCATTTGATGACATTAGTGGCGAAGATAGCAAGGATTGGTTTGATAAATTCTATCCTGCTTTTATGGCCAATGGCAATATTGATGGCAAAACCTGGAGCATTCCTTTCCAACGTTCAACTATTGTTCTTTATTATAATAAAGACGCTTTCCGTGAAGTTGGTCTTGATCCAGAACAGCCACCAAAAACTTGGGATGAAATGACTGAATATGCCCAAAAGCTAGTTAAAAAAGATAATTCTGGCAATGTAACCCGTTGGGGCGTTAAAATTCCAAGCACATTCGGTTATTGGATGTTACAAGCCTTGGCCATTGAAAATGATCATGAATTGATGAATAAGAATGGCAACGAAGTTTACTTTAACGACAACAAAACCGTTGAAGCTTTAAATTATTGGTTAGACCTTTCAAAGACCTATAATGCTAGCCCTAAAGGCAATATTGAATGGGGAACATTGCGCAGCGATTTTCTTGAGCAAAATACTGCAATGATGTGGCATACAACCGGTAATCTTACCGCAGTGAAAGAAGGCGCAAAGTTTGATTTTGGCGTTGCAATGCTACCTGAAAAAGTAAGACGCGGCTCACCAACTGGTGGCGGCAACTTCTATGTATTTAAAAAAGCTAGCCCAGAACAACAAGCCGCGGCTGTAAAATTCATCAAATGGATGACTACACCAGAGCGTGCTGCCGAATGGAGCATGAAATCTGGTTATGTTGCAACCCGTCCTGATGCTTATGACACAAAAGAGCTAAAGGCCTATAGCGAAGAGTTTCCTGTAACCCTTGTTGCTCGTGATCAACTGGCCTATGCAGTGCCTGAACTTTCAGTTTACGAAAATGGTCGCATTTATAAAATCATTAACGATGCCATTCAGGCGGTGTTAACTGGTAATCAAAGCGGAAAAGACGGGCTTGATAAGGCACAAAGCCAAGCAGAGCGCATCCTTAAACCCTATAAATAAGTCATTTTCAAAATGATCAAATATTATTGATATTCTAACAAAAATGTGGCTGGACATAAGCGCCAGCCGCATTTTTAAAATGAAGTAGAACAATATGTCAGTTTCGCGCAAGCCGATTAGTTGGAAAGAAAACATAAATGCATGGTTGCTTATAACACCAGCGATGCTTTTACTTGTGACCTTTACCTATTATCCAATTATCGCAACATTTATTTCCAGTTTCTTTTCGCAAAGCCGTTCCAAAGGCAGTTATTTTTCGGGTATGGAAAATTATCATACCATGATGAATGACGGTATTTTTTGGCAAGTTTTTGGCAATAATATTGTTTTTGCGCTTGTTACCGTTCCTGCAAGTATTGCGCTAGCAATGATGATGGCAATTTTTGTCAATGGGAAACTAAAGGGTCGCGGTTTTATGCGCCTTGCTTATTTCACACCAACGATTTTGCCAATGATTGCGGTAGCTAATATCTGGTTGTTTTTTTATACGCCGGGCTATGGATTACTAGACCAGTTTTTACAAAGTCTTGGTTTTTCAGGTCATAACTGGTTGGGTGATCCTTCAACTGTAATGGGTTGCCTTATTGTCATGGCAATATGGAAAGAAGCCGGATTTTTTATGATTTTTTATCTGGCTGCCCTCCAAAATTTATCACCAGAACTAAAAGAAGCTAGCGAAGTTGAAGGTGCAAGCCGCTGGTATTTTTTCCGGCGCGTTACTTTTCCATTGCTGATGCCAACCACACTTTTCGTCTCGATTAATGCGATTATCAACGCCTTTAAACTGGTAGATCATCTGGTAATCATGACTAAAGGTGGGCCAGATAATGCTAGCTCCCTTTTATTATACTATATTTATGAAAATGCGTTTTCTTATTGGGATACGCCCTATGCCGCAACATTAAGTGTAACCTTGATTATCGTGTTGGCGGTTATTGCAATTACTAAATTTGTTATTCTTGATCGCAGGACCCATTACCAATGAGCCGTACAACTGAATTTCTTGAAACAATTGGCGCTTGGTTTTTGGCTCTTTTATGGATCCTACCCGTGATCTATGCCTTTTGGACAGCGTTCCATCCTAGCGAATACGCGACCCGCTTCGATTTAACCGCACCGCTTACACTTGATAATTTTAAGCATGCATGGGCACAAGCACCGTTTTTACGCTATTATTTTAATACAACCTGTCTTGTATTGCTTATTTTATGCGGGCAGATCATTGTTGCAACTCTTGCTGCCTATGCATTTGCGCGGTTTAATTTCATCGGCCGCGATATTTTGTTCATTCTGGTGCTTATCCAGTTGATGATTATGCCCGATGTCCTCATTGTTGAAAATTACCGCATTGTTTCAGGTCTTGGGCTACTTGATACAATTCCTGCGATGGCGCTACCCTATATTGCGTCAGCCTTTGGTATTTTTCTATTACGGCAAACATTTAAAAATGTTCCCAATGATCTTGTCGATGCGGCTAAGGTTGAAGGCACATCATCAATTGGTATTTTGCTAAAAGTTTTTGTGCCACTTGCAAAACCAACCTATATTGCTTTTGCACTTGTTTCAGCAAGTTTCCATTGGAATAATTTTCTTTGGCCGCTTATTGTTACCAATTCAGTTGAAAGTCGCCCTTTAACCGTTGGTTTGGCAATTTTTGGCTCGCCAGAAACTGGTGTCAACTGGTCAACCATCACCGCAGCAACAGTGATGACAATTGCCCCCCTATTAATTGCCTTTTTGTTGTTTCAACGCCAATTTGTGCAATCCTTTATGCATGCTGGTATAAAATAGGCGTGACGATTTAATTTGCAAAAGCAATAGCAACATCAAGATTATTGGAAGACCAAGATGAGCCAAGAATTTCAAGCTTTTGATTATAACATTGTTATCGAGATAGCACGCCAAGCAGGTCAATTGGCAGCGCAGCATTTTAACAATATTGGGCAACTGGAAGTCATCGAAAAGGGCCATCTTGATCTTGTTTCCATTGCCGACAAGGAAGTGGAAAATTTTATCTATGGTGAAATTGACCGCCATTTTCCTGATGATGGTATTTTCGGTGAAGAAGGCGGCGCAAAGCCAAGCCAAAATGGCCGCGTATGGATCATTGATCCCATTGATGGCACATTTAATTTTTTACGTGGTAGCGGCGATTGGGCTATTTCTATTGGCTTATTAGAAGGTAACCACTCAATTTTTGGTGTTGCAAATGCACCAATTCGTGGCGAGTTGATTTATGGCGGTGTCAATTGCCCACCACAACTCAATAATAGACCTTTGAAAGAATTGGCAAGCCTTGATGCTAAAAAAGCGGTCATTGATATTGCAGTCCACCCCAAATGGGCACCCATTTATGAAATGACAATGCTTGAAGAAATATTGATCCATCAAAAAATGGCCTATCGTGCAACGGGTTCCTCGGTCATTTCGCTAATGCGCGTTGCCATGGGACTAAGCGATGGCTATATAGCGGCGGGCGTTGCATCATGGGATGTGGCTGGGCTTTTACCTATTTTAACTGCTTTGGGGGCAGAAAACACCCTAAATTGGCAAGACCGCCGACTTGAGCAAGAAGTAAATATTTTGGTGGGTAAAAAGGGAATTATTTCACAATTGCAAGCACTTAAAACTATTTGCTATGTACCAGAACAACAAATCACTAGCTAAAGACTATATTTGGCTTTTTGAAACTTTATAAAATTTACTTGATTTTTAAAAGCAAAGCTAATATTGAACCGTGAAATAACTCCGTATTGCTGCGGCTGCTGAACCTGCACAATTTTAGGAGTTAAGTCATGTTACATGATAAACGCCCAGTAAACATGGGCGAACATATTTTTTCATCTATTCCATATCAAGCAATTATTGCGAAAAATGAACCGCAAGGCCATTACTTACGGGCACTCGATGATTTGCGCCGCGCTTTACATGAACCGCAATTAACAAGCGATACCATTGACAATATTGTCACAACACCCGATTTTCATGCGGGCAAACCAGTACCTGTTGGGGTTGTGGTTGATACACAGCATGTCCTAATGCCTCATCTAATTGGCAATGATATTGGCTGTGGCATGCGCATGGTCACTATTGATAATGTGTCACCTGATGAATTATTGCCTGAGCTTGACGGTCATTTAAGGCATATATTATTTCAAGGTGGGCGCAATATTGCGCTGACAGGACGCAATCGCCAAGCCATTTTACAACATGGCATTTTAGGGTTATTGGATAGCTTTAAAGCAGGGCGACAAGGCTTGTTGGCTGATATTAATATTGATGCCGCATGGCACGATGTTAATCATCAAGGCGATTATGGCCATTTCAACGCGAATAGAATTATTGAAGACTTTGCTGATTTTGGCAAAGGATTAGACGAATTTCGCCATGATGCTATTTTGGGAACAATTGGTGGCGGCAACCATTTTGTTGAATTTGGTTTTGTCGATGACATTGTTGATGGTCAATTTGCCCATGCCGCAGGCTTAAAATCTAATAGTTTAGTGGTCATTATCCATAGTGGTTCATTAGATTTTGGCCAAAGAATTGGCAGCATACTGCGTGAAAAAATGCGAGAAAGTGCCGATCATAAATGTGGCCTTGATGTAGATGATAATAATAGCTTAGTGCAATTTTGTATCAATGGATATGCAAATGCCGTCAATATTGCATTTGCCAATCGCTTCTTAATTGGCTTATCAGCTATTAAAGCACTGCAACGCGTTTTAAAACGCAAGGTTGAGCATCATTTGGTTTATGATGCGGCGCATAACGCTATTTGGTATGAAGATGGCGTGTATCGCCATCGAAAAGGTGCTTGCCCTGCCCGTGGTGGTGATATTATGGCAGGCAGTGCCTATCATTGGCTTGGTGAACCAGTTATTTTACCCGGATCAATGGGGGACGGTAGTTGGCTATTAAAAGGGCTTGGCAATAAGCAATTAGCACAATCATCAGCCCATGGTGCGGGTAGGCGTTTGTCACGTGGCGAAGCACGAAAAAGCGCGCCGTTAAATACAAAACTGCGCGTTGTAACACCTATAGCTCATGAAAATAGTAATCTATATGGGCGTTTAGATATTCAAAAGGAACTAAAAGACCGCTTGCGTGAAGAAGCACCTGCCGCTTACCGCCCAATTGACGATGTTGTTGAACCAATGGTTAAAGCCAAAATGGTAAGTAAAGTTGCCAAGATTAAACCTATTTTGACGGTAAAGGGATAGGTAATTCATTATTAAATAACATCGGCGATTAAATCTTAAATTTGGCGTTTTCTTACAAAAAATTAAAGAAAGCGCCAAATATTGCTCATTTTGCTAAAGCATCTTTGCTAACAAATCCTAATCAAACCATGGATGGGCGCCGATAAGCTTATCGACAATGGCACGGGTTTGGGTGACGCTGCCAGCATGATAATCGGATATTTGCTGCATAGCTTCATCCACATAGCGCACCAAGGCTTGACGTTTTTGTTCAGTCAATTCACGCTTAACGATATCGCCTTGAACTGCCACCTTATTGCCCTGATCTGTTGCAATCTGCACGATAGAATCGGTATATATCGTCACAAACATATCAAAATTTTCACGTTCACGCTTAAAGCGCGTCCTTGTGCTTTCCTTCAAGTCAGCAGGAAAATCAGGATCGTTTAAATTCGCATAAAAATTATCAAGGGCGCGCGAGGCCAAATGTAATTCACGTGCCGACATGCCAGCATTAAAAATCGCGCGGCGTAAACTACGATTTTCAACGTCATTACGGCGTGTAAACTCGGTTTCCAAACGTGTACGCAAGCCAGCAATTTCTGTTTTCAAAGGCCCTTCAATCCGCGCTTCAATCTCTTGCAATTGCATACTAGGTTGATTGGCGGCATCGCCCTCTACCTGCTTGCTTAGCTCTTTAAATGCCGCCTCTAAGCGCTCCACAGACGCTAAATCGCCAATAGATGGCGTGCTAATCACCAATCGGAAACCAGCCGTGCGGCGGCGCATTTCACCTTTTGAATCTTGCGAAAAAAATGGATATTCATCACGACGAGACGATGTTAAAGTTTCTGGATTATCTAAGAACGAACCACCGCGCACAACAAAACCACCAACTGCGCCATGCAAGCGATCAAGTCTGGTTAAGCGAAACGGATCAAGCATAATTTCTTCGGCATTGCCATAAAGATCATAAAGACCAAGAGGATTAGGATTTTTTTGGCCAATTGGCTTTGCCTTACCGCTTGCTGATTGTGCGCCATTATACCAAGCATAATCATCAATAGAGCCATTGGTAAAGAAGCGGCTATTGCTACGTTCGGCTGCACTAACCGATAGACCACCACGGGTGGCAAATTCCCACTCGACTTCGGTTGGTAGGCGTACATAGCCATTTTGTGCGCCAATTGCGGTTAGCTGGGCTAGATCATCTTTATAAAGCCAAGCATTTAAACGGCGGGTAAATTCCACCGCATCATACCAACTAATACCAGTTTCAGGTAATGCATCAGGCGGCCCCATACGGGTTGGACATTTTTCGGGACTATCTGCCATCACCGCTTGATATTGCGCATGGCTAATTTCATATTTTCCCATTAAAAAGAAGTTGCCGCGCTCATTAGTTAATGCACCACTAATATGCTCTTCACGGCGATATTCCATATAAGCGCGCTCACCCTCAGTCGCGCCAAGGCTTACTGGACTGTCGCTCAAAGGTGCACTGGCAGAATTTTCGTCCATAACCACTGTTTGTACGGCACGAAATACAAGTTTGCCATCACAGGGCAAGTCAATGACAACATCGCCATCGGCAGGCTTTGGATTCCAAACGCGCAGTGTCCATTCAGCAGAAAGTGCAGTGCCGCTTAAAGCCCCCCAAGATAGGGCAGCAATACCGATAGCAGTAACACGGTGACGCCAAGATTTGAACGATGAGAAAGTGGGATTAAATTTATTCAGCACGTAGAGCCCCTCCCGGTGCAACAGTCACAAAACGCCATGCCGATAGCGCGGTGACGATGAGAATAAGGAACATGGTTGCCAAGCCTGCAGCAACAAGCTGAATTGGCTCCAAATAACAATTGGCCGCACCACTGGCAAGACCAAGGGAAAATCGACTATTGATAAAATCTGCAAGACCCAAATAAAGTCCCATTGCGGTTAGAAGCCCAATGAGGCCAGTAGTTAAACCAAAACCAGCAACGAACCAAAATATTGTTGCTCGCGATCCCCCCATAAGGCGCAAAAGCGCAATATCACGGCGATGCTTATCAAACACACCTAAAATACTGGCACTTGCCGCACCGAAATAAGAAATGATCAGTAGGCTTGCGACCACGGCAATAATACCATTTAATGCTTTTTCGATGGAAACTAGCTTTTCAACATCAGCCGCCCGCGAACTTACCGGATAGCCCAGATCCTCAATCGATTGGGCTAATTTGGGCACAAATTCAATTTGCTTGGCATAAAGACGCAAATTAGCATGGCGCAAATGCCGCTCGAATATGGGGCGGCCCGCAAGCTCTAAGCGATCAATCGCAAAACCATCAAGAAATGACTCAACTTCTTCAACCAATGTGGCATTGACAATCGCCTGACTGCCTGATGCTTGCGCGGCATCAATGAGCCCAGTAACTCTTAATTTTTGCGCCAATGTTAGCCGATCGCTTTCACGTTGCGTTCGTAAAATTACTTCATCGCCAATTGCCACTTTTAAACTATCGGCAACACGTTTTGAAATAACCGTTTCACCTAACTTTGGTGGTGCAACATTTTGCGGTAAAAGTGGATCGCCCTCGCCGCCCGGCAATAGCGAGATCGCCTCCCGCCCACCGTGACTTGCAGGTGATAGCCAAGCGCGTGCTGCAAGGCCGCGCGTAGTTGGTTGAAAAAAGCCAACGCCTTCAAGCCCTTTAATCTTAGCAAGTTCAGCAACTCCCAAAGGATGATCACCAATGAGTCGTATTTCAAGATTGCGTGGGTCGTTGCGCAACTCATTAACAAGCGCGGTCAATGTACCGCTTTTTAGCCCCCATAAGACTAGAATGGGGGCAAGCATAGCAGCAAGCACCAAAAGCGATAAAAACGCTCCGCGTGGATGGCCAAAAATTGTGCGAAGCCCTAGATAGAAGCCAAGCCTCATACCGAAACCTCGCTTGTTGTGTCATATAAAACCGCTTGCGAAAAACCAGGTTTGATATTTTCGCGCTCAACCTTTACCACACTAAAGCCATGACGCGTTGCCAAGCTAACATCATGGGTAATCATTACAATGGCAGTGCCAGTATGCTCGGCAACACTGGTAATCATCTCCATGCAAATATTGGCGGTTTCATCATCCAATGCACCAGTTGGTTCATCACACATTAAAAACGCCGGCCGATGAGCAAGCGCACGAGCAATCGCTGTTCTTTGTCTCTGCCCTATCGACAAATCCTTGGGACGAGCATCTCCATCATTACCAAGTCCAACCGCCTGCAAAAGCGCCATGATATAATTATCATCGCGCCGCCCTGCCAATTTTTGCTGAACGGCAACATTTTCCTTAACCGTCAAAAAAGAAAAAAGCGGGCTAGTTTGTACAACATAGCCGAAAAGATGGGCACGCAATTGTGCAAGCCTTGCATTTTCGCGGCGAATAGCTTTGGCACTAACATCAATTGTGCCAAACTCATCGCCAATAAGTTCGAAATAATCAGATGTTTGTGGGCGGCTAGCAAGAGCCAATAAATCCATTGCAGTTGTTTTGCCTGATCCTGTTGCCCCAACAATTGCTTTTTTATCGCCTTCTTGTAGCGAAAATGAAGGAATATGAAGACAAAAAGAACGCTCACGATCAGTGAGCGTTTTTGTCATGTTTTCAACAACAATACGAGCCAAAACAATGTCCTTAATTTGTTACCATAAAGGCAAAGGATCACGGTAAGCGATCAAGCGAAATAGTTGTGACGAACTCACCAGCCGCAGCATCAGACTGCAATTGCAACCAAGCATTTGGATCATTATGCACCCGCTCATAAAAAGCAAGCTTCGATTTTAAGTCCAAAATACGATCGCGCTGCTGAGAGGCTGGCATTTGTACCCAATCCTCAGGGGTAAGGTTAAGAATTTGACTGGTATAGGGTAAACCTTCCAAATATTCGCCAAAAGCATCCCCTAGCGGCGCATCAGCTGCCAATTGCCGTGGATCATTAGAAGCACGCGCCGCCAAATCACGAATATCACGGAAAAATTCCATCGGATCGCCGCTCATAACCTCACTGCGATTAACAATAGTGCGTAACGTTTCAGATAAGGTTGAAAGTTGGTTTTTGGTGAGCATGATACGAATATCAAGGGCTGGTTTAATAGCCGGTTGGTCAAAGTCACGATCTATCGTCCAAGCCTCATAAAAAGCTGGTGCGGCCGCATTTTCGCGCCGTCCTAAAAACTCAAGTTGCATGGCGCGGCTCGCGCGCGCAATTTGCGCCGGTGCTGAATTATCATCTTCAGCCGGTGCTTCAGTTAAACGACCAGCGGCAATATTGTTTAAATCGGTTACAATTTGGGTTGCGGCTGGACGAATTTGATCAATAAACCCTGATACATCGGTCGTCGTAATTGGCGTATAAAGGGTACCACCGGCAATACGCGACAAGCGGCGATAGGCATCTTCGGCATATTGATGGTCGCGTGCGCCTTCAGGGGTACGCACATGCAAGGTAGTGATGCGGATACCTTTTTTGCGGGCTAACTCATTAATTTCGTCAACAAACAAAGAGCCCGCAAAATTATCGCCATGTTCTGGTTTTCTTGGACCTGCGTCTGTAATCAAGATCATATATTTTAAATCAAACGCATCCCAATCACCGGCCTCAAGCCCTGCAAATACGCCGCCAAGGGCATCTTCATTAATACCTTGGGTTGAGCGAGTTGCCGTTTTCATTTTGCTAATTTCGGTTACAAAATCATCGGCGGTGGCAGTTGGCGTCAAACGCTGAAATACTTTGACATGATAGCCAATACCGCGATTGGTTGTCTCATTTTGGCGAAAGCCAATAAGCCCAAAATTAATTGGCTTACCTGAATCTTCAATATCCCCCTTCAAGGTTAAAACAGCATCGCGCGTTGCATCAATATAAGGCTGCATCGAAATGGTTGTATCAATGACAAACATCACGCCAGTTTTAGGCTGTTGATTGCCAGCTTGCTGCGCATTTGGATCATTTGCCGGTTGGTTAGGTGAATTGGGGTTTTGCTGCCCCTGATTTTGTGCCGTTGCTGGTGTTTGCTGAGATTGCTCGCTTTGAGTAATCGAACCAACCCCTAAGAATGTGCCTTCTGCATCATCATGCAACCATCCTTTTTCAAAATCCAAAATAGGCAAGAGATAAAATTTTTCATCAATTGACGGGATATTTTCAGGCTCCAAAGCAATAACTGGACTACCTTGTTGCCCTGGATTTTGACGAAGGGCTGCAATTTTTTCTTTAACGTCACTTGCACCAATCACATTAACAAGCTTATTTTTATCTGCAAAGAAAAGCTGTCTTTGGCGGCCAACTTCGACGCGATTATTAAAAGCTGCAACAATTGAGTGTTTCCAATCGACCGCAAATTCTTGTTTTATCCAACCCTGCGTTGCGCCGCGGCTATTACCTGCCACTTCCAAAACACCATTTTGACGAGCAAAAACATAATAAATTTCAAAGGCAGGTAACGGCTTACCAGCGCTATCGGGTGAATTGCTTTGCGGCAGCAAAATTGCGCCCGGCTTAGTGACGATGCGTTGATAAAGGGTTTGCCGTCCTTCTTGCTTTAAAGCTTCACGGTCAGCATTTTGCGCATTAACCTGCGTCAATGACAGTATTGCAACGAGCAGGCTTACAAGCACAAGACCTACGAGGCGACCCAAATATTGAACATAATTTGGCGCTAAAGAGCGAAAAGCATGGTTCATTGGCAGTAATCCTGAAAGGTTGTGCGTTCATCCGCTGTACCAGAATAGCGTTTTTCACGTAAATTATTGCAAAGACGGGTTATATTTTCACGCATGGTAGCATCTTGCTCGGCCAATTTGGTCCAGCTTTCAAAAGCACGGCGAATATTGGGAGGTATTATACGATCATTGCCGGTGGCATCTGATGTTGGATCATTAGCCTTGGCATACCACTCAAGTGCTGCACGATTGCCTCTTTCACCAGAACGATAAATTGCTTCAAAACCAATATCAGTATTGCCACCCTCATCATTGCGTAAAGTCCGGCCAAGATCAAAAAGTCGCTGCGGATCAGTATCAGGTGCGGTGATAAGTGCGCTCCAGCCATCAGGGCCAAGCGCAAAATCTCGTTGAACCTGTGTTTGCTCAACGACTGGCTCAGCTGTTGCTGGATCTGGTGTTGTTGGATCTGGCGTTACTGGTGGTTCTTCTCCACCAGTAACGGGCGGTGTTGCCGGTGAACCACCCGCAACCTGTTCTGTGTTTTGATTTAAAAATGAACTATAGATAAAATATCCACCGGCAATGATAGCAACACAAGCAATAAGACCAATTATCACAAAAGGCACAACCATTGATTTTTTCTTTGGCACATTGGCACCAAAATTATTTTGGCCAGCAAGAGCAGCATTTACAGCACGTTTAACATCTTCATTCTTTGGATTTTCATCGGTTTGCGGTTGCCGAGGTGCGCGCGGTGTCTCCTCAAACATTTTAATCTCAGGCTCTGGTTCCGGCTCAATTTTTGGCTGAGGTGCTGTCGGCTCTGGTTCAAAAACCGGCTCAATCTTTTGCGCTATTTTTGCTTTGCCGCCATCAACCACACTATTTCTGCTTTTTTTAGGAGCCGGTGTCACAGGAGGCCAAAATGCAAAAAACGCAACCTTACCAGCCTTAACGGTTACGGCTTCACCATCAAGGACATAATCCACCACATCGGGCCCAAGCAAAACACGTGCGCCACTCGCCATTGGGTCAATTTGTATAGGATCAATACCAAAAGATTGCGCCTGCCAACCATTGGGTCCTAGATTACCTGCAGTATCGGAGTCGCGTGTAATATAAATGACTGCATCATCAGCAATAGGTTCATCGAAAATCAACCATGCATGACCGGGGCCAAATTCCAGAGCGGCAATGATCTCAGCCATTTTTTCCTCTTCCACATTAATTTTAAAGATGACAAATCTTAAAATAAGTTTGCCTATTACAAATACAAGTTACCCAAACTGTAAAGACCTTTCCATTTGAAAATGGAAAATAGTTTTTTACGCACAGTAATTTAACTTATACTCTGCTCATTTTAAAACCTTAAATGTACAGAGTATAGTGGTTTTCTAATTATTCATCTTTTGTATTTGTTTTTAAGCAAATCAAATACAAGCATCATAATTTAAAACTATGCAACAATCGCTATTCGACTGGATGCAACGCATCAATAATTTTCCCCAAAGCGGCATTTTGTTCAATATCTATGGTTAAACCCTCTTCACTTTTAGCATTATCACTGGCAAGTGCCATAAAGGCAATCGCCCAATCTTCTAGCGTTGTGAGATAGGGTGTTGCAGGCTCAAGACCAATATTTTTTGCATTAAACGGTGATGGACCATGATCAAAGACAATGCGTGGTGGCTCGGCATAGTCATTTTTAGGGCGCTCATTCTTTTCCATGAGTGAGACACCAAGATCGGCGATAAAGCGATTAAGAAAACGCTCGCTTACCAAAGCCGCTTTAGAAATTTGCTCATCACGGCGATCAACAAAGGCTACGCGCTTGATAGTTTCCGCCATAATATCAGGCATTTTTAGGCGTTTAGCAGCAAAAACAATATCATCAACCATTTCGCGTAAGTGGCTAGGATCCATCTTAGTTTCAATCAAGAAATGCGGATTATCAACTTGGCGATAAAGATGGCTTATCCAAGTTGCTATGGCTGCACTAACAAATTTCCCCTCACGGCGATTATTGGTGCTAGGCTCAACTGGTACCGCATCACTACTCTCATCGCCCGTGTTTTCCTTTTTTTCCCATGGACGCAAACGGCGCGGCGCGCTTGGTGCTGCCACCGCATCCTGGCTAATAGGGTGGCGATCCATTTCAATCAAGGCTTCATAAAGTTGATCGGTAATGCTAGCATTATCAAGCATTAAACCACGAAGCAATGTACCAAAACGGTGATAGTTTTCCTCTGCCGTATAAAGAGCGTCTACCACATTGCGTGCAATTTCTTCACGCTCTGCTAAGCGTTTGCCAACATCTGTTGTTGTATAAAATGGCTTTAATATTGCTAATAAATCCATATTTAACTTGTTAAGGCGGAAAGCAATTTGTTGATATTTTATCTCTGGGCGACAAACGGGGGCAAGGCTTTTAGCAATATAGCTCGCACCGCCATCATTAACCCGCATCATTTCATCAAAGGCAGTTTGTGGGTCGTTAAAATGCTCTTGCACATAATCGGTTTCTAAAAACCCATCACGCAATTCTTTGACCCAATCCTTACGGTCTTCGCGTATATCCACCTCACGCCCACCATCAAAGGTAAACATATCGGCATTCATAACATTGGGATTACGCATTAAAAACATATTGCGAAATGGCTCATTCGGTGTCCATTGTTTGACCCATGAATCAGGACTTGAGCCAAAAGGCTTAATCAATGATGCCATCATCCGCCCTTCAAACCGCGTTTTTAACCCCATGGAAGAGTCATTGGCCTTTTTTTCAAAATGCATATCAAAACGGGTTAATACAAAGTATAATAGTGGCGGTTTACCAATACGTTCATTTGGCCGCGCTCCATGGGTGGTTGCAATCCAATTGGCTGCAACATCGGCAAGCTGATTAACATCCAGATTGCTTTCTTTAACGCAAAACAGCATAGCGGTAATATCTTGCTCATTGCAGTAACGTTGAAAAAGATATTCAACCTTACCGCGCAAAATAAGCGAAGCCATGGTTTCGCGTGGCGCTTCGCTTAAAAAACGCGCTAAACCTTTTGTGCCGCCTTCATCATCTTCGCCGCTGCCTTGCGGCAAACCACGGGTTCGATAACCGGGAAAATCGAGCAAATCCGTATGCTCGAAAAAAGGCCAAGGATTATCAGCAAGGTTAATCAATAGTTCGGCAGTAAGGGCGGTAATAATCGGCTTATTGAGCGCAACAATTTTACCATTTGGCGTTGCTACATCAAGCTTAACCGCATCTTCTTCAATAATATCGCTTAAGGTTTCAACATCAAGGATAGATTGCTGGTCTTCTGCTGAAATATCAATAGCACTAAACGGCACAAATACTTCTTCAGCAAAATTCAAGCTTTGCAAGCTTTTTACAAGATTAAGATAAACATCGCTGATTGCCTGATGACGACCCCATAAAAGCGATAAAAATTCTGCGAGTTTTGGCAAACTAAGACGCGGCGCAATATCTGCTGCAACTACCCAAAAAGAGCCAAGACGTTTGGTTAATTCAAACTCGGCAAGGGTTTTATTAAAATATTCTTCCAAGCCCCAAATATCTTCAATGGTAAGACCATTAGGCTCGCCACTATCACCTGCACCTTGTACCGCCCCATTACGAAAAGGCGCAAGAAAAGCCTTAATTTCATCTTCTGTTGGCCAAGTCTCATATCGCCCTGGTTGACCATCAAAAAAATAAGCATTGGCAAAAATTTTGATAAGATCGGCATGGCTTAACAGCCGCAAATGCACAGGAAAACCATCGGGAGCAGCTTTTGGATCACGAATAGTAAAGCGGGTTACAAGACCGGTTGCTTCTTTACCGCGATCTGGATTAATCGTTGTAATATAATTAATTGGCTTTTCCATGCCTTGGAAACGCGCCATTAAAGCGTCGCCCTTACGGGCTAGCACTGAAATCAAGTGTGATTTTCCCACTTGGCTTGCACCAAATACCGCAACCGCCATTGGCCGGCGAGCAGCTTTGGATAGCTGACCAGCATTAACAATACCAAGGCGCAAGGCGCGCTCAAGACGGGCTGCTTGATCGCCAACCAATGCGCGATTATTAGCCTTTTGCAACCAATCAAGCGCCGCACGTGCAGTCTCTTTGGTGGTATCGGCTGCCAAGCCCAAATTTTCATTCGCCTTCATGCTACTTACCTATTGCAAGTGGTTTTAACCAAAGCCAATTAAAACCACGATAAAACAACTATAATCTTTTGTGACGAAATATTGCGTTTATTTAAAGTGCAATATTTCACATTTTATAAAACCGTTAATGTGCCAGAATCCAGCCAATATTCACTTGATTTATCATCAAGCTGCAAAGTACAGAATGTCAAATTGATGGAACGGCGTACATCACCGCCATTAGCATCCCATGCTTCTCTAATAGTCAGCTCTTCTTTAGATGCCTCTTGTTCTAACACCGACGCACTATCGCCGTTTTCGTCCTCTTGCACCTCGCGAGCAATGGTGATTTCAATCGGACGGGGAACATTGCCAGCCCCTTCGTCAATCGATAATTGATAAAGCGGATTGGTAATCCAGCGTTGCAATGGCAATTGCCTAAACCCTAGCCGCGCACGTGTGTAAATTTTTAACTTATGCTCGGCTTCAACAGCGCCATTTTGCTGTAATTCTTCAGCTGTAAACAACACCCGTGATTGCTCAAGAACGCCATCACTGCCAAGCTCACCAATATAGGCAGCAGTGGAACGCATTTGCAATTTATGGGTTTGCAAGCTGAAATTTACAATTGAACCTTCGGCTAAAGCACAAAGCATTGCGCCAACAACGGCGGTAGTTTTAGGATCACCAATCGTCACATCACTGCGCGAGCGGAATGGATACCAAATATCGACCCGATACCGATGTAATGGTTGTATCTTATCAGGAGTAACGGCAAGGCTATTTTCCAAATATTCGTGAATAGCCGGCAAACGCGATGGCCTACCTGAAAGCAATACCTTGTCACAATCAAAATGGCTAATGGCTTCACTTAAGCAATCAAGCGCAATTTGCAACGTTTCATTGATTGCCGAGCGTAAACGCTGGAAATCAAGATCAATTGGTGTATCACCAATATTAAAATCAACCGCGCCGCCGGCACGTGCTGCTTCATGAACATAAGCAAGGTCAAGATAATTATCTTTAAGTAAGGCTGGCACCAATTCATCAAGACGCTTGGTATGAATGGCTTCATAGCGGTCCTGCCCAGATTCTTCATAGGCTGACATAAGCCCAAGGGCTGCTGGCATTAGAACTTTAATCACCGTTTCACGGCGCTGATCCTTAATCTGCTCGGCCATATTGGAGCGGTCACCACCAAAAAGCTCATTTAAAATGGCGCGTGGATTACCTGCCCCACATGCGCTTAATTGACGTGAAATTGCCGGTAAAATTAACCGCTCAATCACCGATTTTGTAATATCATCACCAGCAATACCAATGCCTTCACGGAAAGTTTGCACAGGAACTAAAGCGCGATCATCATTTTGATAATAGGTGGTAATCATCAAATCCGATGTACCGCCGCCAATATCAATACTGGCAATACGCAATGATGGTTCAAGCGGTGTATCTGGCTTAGGCTCTTGCCCCGCCTCAAAACGTTGGCGGGGCTTACCGAACAGATCAAAATATTCAACAATACGTCCACCAAAGCGGCGACTTATTTCGCTATAGAGCCAAACAAATTGAACACAGGTTGCCTCATCCCATGATACTTGTACCGTTGGGCGAGCAAGGCTTGGGCTTGAAGATTGATGCCAATCCATCAACTCCCATAAAAGATTAACCGCTCCTTCAACCCGCGAGCGCATAAGCCGTTGTTCAAGCGTTGGCAAGGCTGATGGCAAGGTCATAATCACGCGGCGCAAACGGCGCGGTGCATTGCTTTGCTTACGTTCGGCACGCACTTGCGGATTATTAATCATAGCAATGGCTTGAAATAGAATTTCAGCAATCATTAAAGAATAAAGCGATGAGCGCGAATAGGATAAAGCCGGACTTGGCTGCATTAATTCGCTATCACTTCTTTTGCCATAAAGCCGCTTATATAAAGCACGATCTTTGCGTATTTGCGAAATCACATCGCCATTGCGGTTTAAAAACCGCCGCACAATGCGGCTAATTGGCGGTGCAGCACCATCAGCCAAATATTGCGAAGCTGGAAAACGCCAAGACTGGTTAACTTCTTGCACATCCCATAAATAGCGTTTGGGGCTAGATATACCACCAACAGCGGCAGTACCGCCCTTAATTGCACGTAGACGCGAGGCCTCTGGCCCGACCCGCACAACACCGGGCCATAAAAATGCCCGTTGCCGCCCCGATAGACGTGACAATGTATCATCGCCAAAGGTGGCTTGTGAAAACTCGATATTACTGTCAAAAGGTTCACTATATTGTAATTCTGGACGTTCTAAATCACGCAAAGACAAAATCATCGAATTATTAAGATCGACATTATCCTCATTAGGGTAATTCTCAATCAGCAAACCGCAAGTACGGCTATTGCCAATATCAAGAACGAGGTCAACATCAACCGGCCGTACATGGGATTGCCCTGAAATTGTATCCATAAAGCGCACTTTTGGAATCGTGCAACCAATGCCCAATAATTCAATAAAAGTAAACCAACGCGCCGCATGTTCAAGCGCAAAACGCCGATCACTCTCGCGCAGTTTGCGGCCTAATTCTGTTTCTCGATGGGCAACAAAAAGATTTTCAATCCAGCTTAAAGCCCAGCTTTGAAAATCCATTTCCTCGCCGCTAATTGGGTGCTTGCGTGGATCGCCCAAAAACCAACCATTGCGGCTAATCATGCTTACAAGAGAAAATTCTTGCGGATTAAGAATATCATTGGCAATGGGCGCCGTATAAGGCCATGGTCGTGATTGCGGATCGCCGCTACCACTGCCATGCTGCTCCACCGCTGTATCAAAGGCAAAAACCGCCATATGCGAAGGTGCATCTGCATCATCGCTATGCGGTGCTTTAATCACCCGCACCCGCGACCAATTGGTTGGGCCAGTGTCATAATTTTCTAAACCATTAGCATCACGTCCTGGCAATGCCCGTAAAAACGGCAATGGTACCCATTGATTTAAAAATGGCTCCAAGGCTTTATTCTTATTGACCGAATATTCCTCATCACCCTCTTCACTAAAATAAGGCGCATCTGCTTGCGGATCAATTTCATTCCAGCCTGGAAACAGCCGGAACACCGGTTTACCGTCACTACGCACTTCCATGCGCTTTTCAATAAAAGGCCGATCAAAACGGCTAATTTTATCAAAAGCAAAAGGCAGCGTTATAAATTGAATACCGCTGTTTGGAACAAGAACAATATCTTTTGGCTCGATCATTAGGTGTGCTTCATTCTGTTTTAATTGTTAAATCCGAATGGTGATACGGAATAAAATAATATTCTTATACTTTGTTCATTTCAAATCCTAAAAATCTGCAAAGTATATATCCTTTTTATCATTGTTCGCTTTTTTCCACTTGATTTTCAACCTTAACCAAATGCGCTTTTGATAAAAAATATACTCCGTTCATTTAAATGGAATTCACGGAGTATAATTGTTCAATTATGGATTGGTAATGACATAAATTTGCCTTGGGCTACGACGACGCGCGCCATTGGCAACACCATCAATAATCTTATCCTCAACTTTGGACTCACCAGTTTGCGGATCCACAATCGTTTTACGAATACGCAAACGGAAAGGCGTATTCGGACGCGGATCACCATGATTGTCATAATAATCTACATAGACAGGAATCTTTGGCGGAATCTTTGATGGATCACTCCAATAGATATTTTCAACCGGCTCACGCGATAGCATATCAGGGCGTTGGTTGGCATCACGGTCAAGCGTTGCACCACAACTTGAACGGCGTTTAAAATAAACGCGCGTGCCATTGGGACAGCGGATTGATAAGTCAAGATCAGATTTGCCCTTCCAGATAAGGGTAATTTGCAATGCACCCGTTCTTACCCCTGACCGATTAATCACATCATCAAGTTCACGCTGACGCTCAGTTTGCTGTGGTTGTTCGGGTGTTTGTTCAGGCTCTGCGGGCTGTTCAAGATCAGCAGGTTGTTCTGGCGGCGTTGGCTGAGGAGGTGTTGGTTGCTGCGGAGTTTCTGGTACTGGTACAGGAACAATTTCCACACGCTGCTCCGGCGCATTACCGCCATTTTGTGGCATAATAATTGTAATATTAGGTTGCCCATTATTGGGCCCAGAACCATTGTTGCCACCATCATTACCGCGATCAGCACGTTGTTCTGGCTGGCCATTGTCAAATGGATTTCTACCATCATCCGACCTTGGATTGCCATTGCGACGATTATTTGCAGGTGGCTCATTGGCTGCTTGCTGCTCAATACATTCTTGCTGCCTTTTGCGGGCTTCATCTTCAAGGTTGGTTATTTCCTTGTTTAAATCAGCAATTTTTTGCAAGCTCGGATCGTTATCACTACCAATTTCAACCTTTGGTCCATTGACCACTGTGCTCCAACGGTTAAGCGCCGACGAACTCAATAAAAGCCAAATGAAAATAAGGGCGAGCAAAGCACAAAGCAGCCAAAAAATAAGGGCAAGCCAATTAAAGGGGCGTTTTGCAACAACGCTATTATGATGATAGGTGGTTGTATGCACCACATGTTCAACATTATGGGTTTGTTGTGATTGGTTTGTTTGCGGCGCATTTGTTGGTGTTGATTGTGCAACGGTTGGTTGACCTGCCGTTGGCTGCTCTGCATTAGCTTGCGCAGGGCTTGGTTGTTCAACTGCCTGACTACTACGCACCTGAGCAGCAGTACCGGCAGTGCCAACGGCTGTAAGCCCCAAGGATCGCTGCTCGTTTTGCGCCGAAACATAGCCCCAGCCAACGAGTACTGGCTTACCATCAACGTCATAAAGCCAACCGCTATCTGGCGTAATCATCGCATTACGCAAAGCTTTGGCAATTTCCTTATCACCACGCGATCCTTGCTCAAGACGGTTTGCCAAAGTAATCACCGACATTTTGCGGCTTTCGGCCGCGCTTAGCAATGCCGATTTGCTTTGTGGGTCAAGCTCTTCCATGGGTTGTGGGCGGCTATTGGCATTAACATACCAATCAACCTGTGCACCATTACCTGAAGGGATAGGTTCTGCCAAAAAATTGGCATAATCATTGCCAAGCTCGCTCACCAAGCGGTCGGTCAATAAGGCGTGATCACGTTCACTAACCGGACCAACAGGACGCAAATTATTAAGCAGAGTTATTGCAAGACGAATATTGTTCATTGTGCATTCCCCTGTTGGTTCGAAGATTGATTGCCCGAATTGGCTGACGGCCGAGTTGACTGATCGCTTGATGGTTGATTTGAAGATTGGCTACCATTGGCTGCCCCACCACCTGCAGGTGGCGTAGAAGGTGTAGTTCCCGTTGCAGGACTTTGCGTACCGCCATTAGCACCACCACCAGATGACGGCGCCGGACTTAAAGGTGGATTAGCTGCACCATTATTACTATTACCTGTTGTAGGCGCTGCATTACCACTTGTGCTTGGCTGTGTTGATGGTTGAGCGGCATCTGGTGTTGCAGTATTTGGTGTTGCATTGTTCGGCTGCGCATTGGGCGCCGCCGGGCTGTTTGGCGCTGCCTCGCCATTGGTTGCACCCTCACCATTGGTTGTTGGCGCGGCTTGCGCTACAGCAGGCTGTTGCGCTTGCGGATTGCACTGGGTATCATCAAATTTAAAAGCCACATTGGAGCGCTTTAAAAAGCTGGTCAAGGTACTGGTGCGCTGTGCAAAGCTCAGTGGTGAATTTTCTGAACCGCCAGAGCGCAAAAATGTATTAACCCCAACAGCACGACCACAATAATCGATGAGTGGCCCGCCACTATTACCGCCAGAAATTGCTGCGGTGTGCAGCATCAATTCCAAACCTTCAATGCCTTGCTGGAAAGTAGTTACCATGCCTTGCGTTACCGCCATTTCAGGAGCGGCAGTCGCATCACCGCGCAACAAGCGATGAAATACTGTGTCGGTTTCCATAATAATACCAGGGAAGCCTGCAGCAATAACACTTTCACCCTTGGCGGTTTTTCCAGCAATAGCAAGCACTGCAGGAGCGCGGGCACCGCTCACTCTTAAAACAGCAAAATCAGGAGCACCGATTTGCGCTTCACCGCGCGAGCGGGCGACAACTTTGGCATCAATCGTTTTACCAAGCTCCTTATTAATAATTTTAACATTTTGAGCTTCACCAACCACATGCAGATTGGTTAAAATATCGGTTTCATTGATAAAGAAACCCGACCCCATACTGCCGCCTTCATCGCTATCATCTTCCACCATAATGAGAACGGTTGCCTTTTCGGCATGGGCAATTGGTCCACTGGTTGGCACAACCAACGCGCCAGAAATATCTGGCAATGGTAAATTTGGATCAATCGCGCTAATTACGCCATCACCATTATTACCTGATCCACCACCTTGGGTACGACCTGCTGATTGCGGACCAGCTTCAGGTATTGGGCAACTAAAACCACTTAAACCTTTTTTTAATTCATCACGGCGTGTTTCCAACAAAGCAATAGCTTCATCTTTTTCAGTTGATGAAACCTTAACCCCAAGATTGCTAGCCGGCAAAAAATAAACTAGCAATAGAAGTGCAATAAGAAAAAGGAAAACCCCAGAGAAAATAAGCGGTAATAAAAAACCACCTCTTGATGGCGGTGCGGTGACATATTGATGTGTCTCATGCACGCTTGTTGCATCTGGATTATGGTTTTGGGAATTTTGGCTTACTTGCGAGCCTTGATGCTGATTGCCATCATTTGCAGCCACAGTCTGGCCTCCTATCAAAGGGGTGGAAAGATCGCTATCAGTGCTATGAAAAGGCAAAACAGCCTGAACACCAATCACATGACCTAATCCATTATTAAAATGATTTATGCGTGTCTTTTCGTCTTTACTAATGGCCTTTGGTAAAAGCCCCCAATTGGTCAATATTGGGCGATTGGCTACCAATAATAAATCTTGATTAATATCAGCAATGTTAAACCAACGCTCTACAATTGGTAAAAGAGGCGTTGCGGCAAAAATAGTCAAAATATTTTGCCATTCTTTTTGCAATTCTTGGGCAACCCTTGCTTTTGTGCCCTCATCAAGATCTAGCCAGGTAATGGCATTACCATGCTCGTTGCAATACCAAGAAACAACATCACCACTATTATCACGCGTTTCACTAATAAAGGGTTTTGCAAAAATAAAATGACTAATTCCAGCACTATGGCGAGAAAAATAGGCCTCCACCTCATCAAAGGAATGAACAACAGCTTTTCCTTCAAAACAGGCATAGTCAAACTCTTGCAAATTATTACTTTTTAAAAAGCAGTTGAAATTATCCATTTCGCCCCCTTTTTAATTGCTAACAACAATAAAAATAATAAATGCTGCTGTTTTGTTTGCAAATGCCCCGCCCCAATCCCGTCACCGATAAATAAGTCCTATAGTCAATAAATGCCAATAGGCTTTATAAAATAGTCTAGAAAAAGTGAAAGCAGATTACTTAAGAAAAATCAAGAAACAAGTTTAACTATCCATAAGTGTTTACATTAGAAAACCTATAAAATATTACAATTTTATGCAAAGAAATTAAATTTTATGCATCATCCTAATATTAGTAAAAATTAATATAAAAGTATTTTTCTTTTTTAATTCTATTTATTTAACAAATTTACGGCTAATTTTTAATGCAAGATACTTGCAATAATAGCCCCACAAGATAGTGGGGCTAAATAACAACTATAACTATAAAGCCTTACATATTTCCTTACGCATTTTTAAAGCAAGGTCTGGCTGATCGGTAGTAATATATTTAACTGGTTGCTTGAGCCAATGGGCAAGCCTTGCAGGACCATTAATTGTCCACACACCCAGTTGAAAACCTTCATCAATTGCCGCCTTGGCAAATTCAACCGAAGTTGCGCTGCCATTAAAGCTTAAATCACGATAGCCCTTATTGCGACAGGCGGCAAAATAAGCAGCAAAATCTTCTGGCATGCGCTCAACACAAGAGCCAGATGGAACACCTGCATCAATAAATGGCTTTAAACAATCACCATCAAAACTAATCGCTGATGTGCGATTGCCCATTTTATGCGCTTCAATCAAAGCCAATGATTTTTGCGCTAAAACTAGTTCTTCAGCCTTATTGCCGCGAGTCTTTATCTCAATATGTAAACCAAGATTGCTTGGTGCCAAAGCCTCAAGCACGTCTTCAAGCAAAGGTGGCGCTTCATGACCGCCGCTTATGCGCAAAGCTTTGCGCTCGTCATTATTAAGCTCGGATATATCACCGCTTCTGCCTGCCAGTTGCTCAAGATGAAAATCATGAAAAACCACAACTTCACCGCTTTTTAGCAAATGCACGTCACATTCTACTTCATCAGCACCAAGCACGATGGCATTCATAAAAGCCGAAAGGCTATTTTCTGGTGCAAGTGCTGCACCTCCGCGATGGGCTGTAATTTTTGGCTTATGCATAGCAACCTCTTATTAAACAATAAATAGTTAATCACTTTAAATAATGGCAAAGGATAATGGATCTTAGAGTCAGGACCTATTAATTTAAACGAAATGGCATGAGAAAAATTTTATGAGAACCCAAAGATTAAATGCGAGAAGAGCCGCTGAGAAATATAAATATTTTCAAGACTCGTCGACAAAGCTATCACAAAAAGTAGCATATCCTGAAAGGACACAAAACAGCTGTAATCCACAGCAATGTAAAGCTCAAATGGGTATACCACCCACTTTTTACTTTCCTCTCCTTTATATTTTAAATTATATATTTTTGCTGTTCATTGTGCTTGTTTCTTTAGATTAATAACTTCTCACCCTAAATCATAAATCAAAAAATTATTTTAATCCTTATTTCGGTAATAGCGCTCGCCATTCATGGTTGAAGCACCATTAAAATGCGCAACACCCATTTCTAAACTTTTAGCTATATGGGCTGCCTTTTGCTTAAAGATTTCTGCATCATGAGGTAGACATAAATCATCTACCGTTTGCCTAAAGATATCAAGCCAATGGTCAAAATGCTGCGCATCAATATCAAGCACGACATGTTTAGGCATTGGCCGCCCTTCATAACGGCCACTATGCAGCATCACCGCCGACCAAAAGGCAAACATTTGCTGTAGATGCGGCTCCCAATTTTTTATCTTTTCTTCAAAAATTGGGCCTAGCAATGAATCGGCTCGCACTCTATCGTAAAAATGTCGCACCACGGTTTCAATCAATACTTCGTCAACTGCACTGGTTTGCGTCATTCTTACTTCCCTTCATTTTGCTGACAAAATTTTATCAAAACCAAAATCTGTTTAGTTTTAAGCTTGTCATCATGTCAGCCTAATCTTCAATACGAACTCGGACGGCAAAAATATCAATTTCATATTCAGGGCCCAATAAAGCGCTTTGTAAAAAGAGTTGGCCATTATTATTAATGTTCTGCGGAATTTCAACCGAAAAAAGCAGATCTTCTCGTGTTTGGGGCAAATCAAAATTACGCTTGCCACAACTATTGTCCAAGCCAAAATCACAGGTAATAGCAATTTGTGCCGTTGCATCATTGACGCTACTTGCAATCACATTAAAATAAACTGTTTTACCACGCAATTGCTCAATAACGCCCTCACCAACGTCAATGACAACTTTATCATCAAGACTATTGGCTTTAAAACGCAAGGCACGATTATTACCTTCACCTTTTATTTGCGCCTCAGCACTTCCTTGCACTGAAAAATCATTAATTCGTGATGGATCAAAAACCGTTATCCAACCACCATCTTGGGAAACCTGTGCTTGATCGGTAATGGTTGCCGGTGGATTGGATGTTTGTGGGGTTGCATCATCAGGGCGATTAATGGCAGTAAGACTATTATAAAACGCCCAAGCCACTAAAACCAACAACAGCAATAAAACCATTAAAATAAGGTTGGAACGCCACCAACTATGGCGCTTTTGTAGCCTTGATGCTTGCCCCCCTGGTGGTGCAAAGCCCAATTCCTCTGGACCAACACCACTAGTCTTATTTTGACTGGCCTTTTCATCTATTTCTTGCAAAATGCCGTTTTCAATATCTTCGACCATGCGATCGGCATCATCAATGCTATTGCCAACTTGCGGCCGCCTATCTTCAAAAGCTCCGTCATCAAAAGCTGCTTCAATTGCGTCATCTGGCGATGTTGTAGGCACATCATCAATTTGACTATATTCACTCTCAATTTCTTGGATAAGCGTGGTAAGCATATTACGTAAGGCATTACGATCTTCATCGCTTAAATGAGGATCACCAATAATTGACCTTTCATGATTTTCCCAAACTGCACGATAAACCTGCTCACGCAAATTATCATTAGATGTGTCAATTTTTTCTAACGTATGACGTATAACTTGCTCGATATTTGGCAAAGAAGACCCCTTCACACGACTCTAAAACAAAAGTTTCAACCAATATGCTTATAGCTATCTAATTATATTTATAACTATCCACCCTATCAAAAAGGCTTTGATAGCTAAATTACTTTAAGCGGCGCGCCAATAGCATATAATTTGCATCCATATCGCGTGAGCGATTCCAGCTATCTTTTATCGGGTTAAATGTAATACCCAATTCGTCGATAACTGATAGACCATTGGAGCCAAGCTCTTTCTTCAGCTCTTCAGGACGCAAGAATTTGTCATAGCTATGCGTGCCCTTTGGCAACCACCGCAAGACATATTCAGCACCAATAATTACCAAAGCCCAAGCTTTCAAAGTACGATTAATTGTTGCAACAAACATCAACCCTTGCGGCTTCACCATAGCAGAACATGCCTCCATGAAAAGATGTACATCGGCAACATGCTCAACAACTTCCATATTAAGGACACAGTCAAATTTTTCGCCTGCAGCAGCTAGATCTTCAGCTGTCGTTGCGCGATAATCAATAGTAACTCCACTTTGCTCCGCATGAATTTTTGCAACTTCAATATTGGTTGCAGAAGCATCTGCTCCCACAACACAAGCACCAAGACGGGCCAATGGCTCGCATAATAGCCCACCACCACAACCAATATCCAAAATACGCAACCCCTCTAGCGGTAGGGCCGCCAAAGGATCACGATCGAAAGCCAAACAGATTTTTTCTTTAATATAAGCAAGACGTGTAGGATTAAATTTATGCAAAGGGCGAAATTTACCTTCAGGGTTCCACCACTCGGCCGCAATACGCGAAAAACGCTCAACTTCTGTTTCATCAATAGTTGTACGGCCAGCCTCTGCCATGATAGTCTCCTAAGTACTTTCAGTATTATCAATTTATATTATAAATAAGGGTGATATTTTATCCCAATTTGCGGATAAATATTCGAGCCATTTTTACCACAACCGAGTTATCTTTACTAGTCAACCTTATAACATGCTTCTTGGCTGCTAAAAAAGATAAGATACACATATAACCCTTTTAGATTATATATATAGAAATTCAATTAAAATTAGTACCTTATATAATGTAATTTTAGATAATTATCTTTTTCAAAGCCGTTTTTGATAAAGAATACTTCTGATAAAAAAAGTGAAAAAAAACATTTATCACATTAAACCAAATGGTTTGGAAATTAATAAACACATAAAAGTGATTATAAACCAAAAACACCTGAATCAATAAAAAAAATATATGGATAATAATGTCACTATTTTAAGCAAATTACTTACGTTAACGTAAACTGCTATACCTTTAAGCCTTTGTTTTTATTACAATCATAATAAATTGTTGTTTTTTTCTAAAATATAACCTATAGAATTTTATGTTAGTCTTTTTCGCGGATATTTTTATGCTTTTACTATGACTAATTTTAAAAAATTAGGTGCGATTATGCCTTAGTCATATTAAGCATTAAAGATGAATTTGGATATATCATGAAAACTTCATGATGATACCATAATTCTAGGTTCATCATTCGTGAAAACTGACAAGTGAATAAATGTCGAGTCTATAGGCTTTTAAGTTTAACAATTTGGCAGTATTCGGGATTTGAGGAAACCTTTGGTTAACAGCATTGAGCATTTTGCTCATACAAAGTTTGAGGAAGAGACCAAAATGGCACGCAATAAAATCGCATTAATCGGATCAGGCATGATTGGTGGCACACTTGCCCATATGATCGGCCTTAAGGAACTCGGCGACGTTGTTCTTTTTGATATTGCAGAAGGTGTTCCGCAGGGAAAAGGGCTTGATATCGCAGAATCCTCACCGGTTGACGGTTTTGACGCACATTTCAAAGGCGCAAATGATTATGCTGCTATTGAAGGCGCCGATGTTGTTATCGTAACCGCCGGTGTACCTCGTAAGCCAGGTATGAGCCGCGACGATCTTCTTGGCATCAATCTTAAAGTGATGGAACAAGTTGGCGCCGGCATTAAGCAATATGCGCCAAACGCATTTGTTATCTGCATCACCAATCCACTTGATGCGATGGTTTGGGCATTACAAAAATTTTCTGGTCTTCCAGCCAATAAAGTTGTCGGTATGGCTGGTGTTCTTGATTCTTCGCGCTTCCGTTATTTCTTGGCTGAAGAATTCAACGTATCGGTTGAAGATGTAACAGCATTCGTTCTTGGTGGTCATGGCGACTCCATGGTACCACTTGCACGCTACTCAACTGTTGCCGGTATTCCTTTGCCTGATCTTGTTAAAATGGGTTGGACAACTCAGGAAAAGCTTGATCAAATCATTCAACGCACCCGTGATGGCGGCGCCGAAATCGTTGCACTTTTAAAAACAGGCTCGGCCTTTTATGCACCAGCTGCATCAGCAATCGCTATGGCTGAATCTTATCTTAAAGATAAAAAACGCGTTCTTCCAGTTGCCGCTCATCTTTCAGGCCAATATGGTCTTGATGATGTTTATGTTGGCGTACCAGTAGTTCTTGGTGCTGGCGGCGTTGAGCGCATCATTGAAATTGAGCTTAACAGCGAAGACAAGCAAGCATTTGACAAGTCTGTCAACGCGGTTAAGGGGCTTTGCGAAGCCTGTGCAACTATTGCACCTAGCTTAAAATAAGAAATTGATCCGGGCTTTTATTAGCCCGGGTCTACACGCTTTCAACCAAAGAAGGATTAGATATGGATATCCATGAATATCAGGCCAAAAGGCTTCTTCATGAATATGGTGCGCCTATTGCTAATGGTGTTGCCATTTATTCTGCTGAACAAGCTGAAGAATGGGCAAAAAAATTGCCTGGGCCGCTTTACGTTGTAAAAAGCCAGATCCATGCTGGTGGCCGCGGTAAAGGTAAATTCAAGGAATTAGGGCCTGATGCAAAAGGTGGTGTACGCCTTGCTCATTCCATTGAAGAAGTTGTTGCTAATGTCAAGGAAATGCTCGGCAATACTCTTGTTACCAAGCAGACAGGTCCTGCTGGTAAGCAAGTAAACCGTCTTTACATCGAAGACGGCGCTGACATTTCGCGCGAACTCTATCTTTCCATTTTGGTTGACCGCACTGTTGGTCAAGTGGCCTTTGTTGTTTCGACCGAAGGTGGCATGGATATTGAAGCTGTTGCTGAAGAAACACCTGAAAAAATCGTTACCGTTGCAATTAATCCAGATACAGGCGTAACTGCAGACGATGCTAACAAACTTGCTGATGCATTGAAGCTTGAAGGTGATGCACGTGAAGATGGGCTTAAGCTTTTCCCAATTCTTTATAAAGCCTTCACTGAAAAAGACATGAGCCTTTTGGAAATCAACCCACTTATCGTTATGACAGATGGTCATGTACGTGTGCTTGATGCCAAGGTTTCATTTGATAATAATGCTTTGTTCCGTCATGCTGATATCCTCGCTTTGCGTGATACAACTGAAGAAGATCCAAAGGAAATTGAAGCATCGAAATATGACCTTGCCTATGTTGCTCTTGAAGGTAATATTGGCTGCATGGTCAATGGTGCCGGGCTTGCTATGGCAACCATGGATATTATCAAGCTTTACGGTGCAGAGCCTGCCAACTTCCTAGATGTTGGTGGCGGCGCTTCAAAAGAAAAAGTAACAGCAGCCTTTAAGATCATTACAACGGATCCAAATGTAAAAGGCATTCTGGTTAATATTTTCGGCGGTATCATGCGCTGCGATATTATTGCAGAAGGCGTTTGCGCTGCAGTGAAAGAAGTTGGCTTGCAAGTGCCGCTCGTTGTGCGCCTTGAAGGCACCAATGTTGAAGCCGGCAAGAAAATTATCAATGAAAGCGGCTTGAACGTTATTTCTGCCGATGATCTTGATGACGCAGCGCAAAAAATTGTTGCTGCGGTGAAGGGAGCCTAAGCTATGTCCATTCTTGTTACAAGAGACACCAAAGTTCTCGTTCAAGGTCTAACCGGTAAAACTGGTACATTCCACACCGAACAGGCCCTTGCCTATCATGGCACGCAAATGGTTGGCGGTATTCACCCTAAAAAGGGTGGCGAAGTTTGGACTGCAACGAGCGGTCAAGAATTGCCAATCTTCACCAGTGTTGCTGAAGGTAAAGAAAAAACTGGTGCTGATGCATCAGTAATCTATGTACCACCAGCAGGTGCTGCTGATGCGATCATTGAAGCGATTGAAGCTGAAATTGGTTTAATCGTCTGTATTACTGAAGGCATTCCTGTGCTTGACATGGTACGGGTTAAAGCCCGCCTTGATAAGTCAAAATCACGTCTTCTTGGACCTAACTGCCCAGGCGTTCTAACTCCTGATCAGTGCAAGATCGGCATTATGCCCGGTTCAATCTTCCAAAAAGGTTCTGTTGGCGTTGTTTCGCGCTCTGGTACCCTTACCTATGAAGCTGTTTTCCAAACTTCGCAAGAAGGCCTTGGCCAAACAACTGCAGTTGGTATTGGTGGTGATCCAGTTAAGGGTACTGAATTCATCGACATGCTTGAAATGTTCCTAGCAGATGATGAAACCAAGTCGATCGTGATGATTGGTGAAATTGGCGGTAGCGCTGAAGAAGATGCAGCACAATTCCTTAAAGATGAAGCTAAAAAAGGCCGTAAAAAGCCTATGGTTGGCTTTATTGCAGGACGCACAGCACCTCCAGGACGCACCATGGGTCATGCCGGTGCGGTTATTTCTGGCGGTAAAGGCGGCGCTGAAGACAAGATTGCGGCTATGGAATCTGCTGGTATTAAAATCACAGATTCACCAGCACGCATTGGTAAAACTTTGGCAGATTTGCTTAAGGGCTAATCTTTCTTGAATGCTTAAATAGTTTTCAAGGAATTTAAGTGTCACAATTTGGGGTGGCGTTTAGCCACTCCATAAAAACTAAATCATTACTGGTAAAACTAAGTCATTATGGGCAATGCAACTATAAAACCCAATTTTATGTAAAATAGCATTTATATAAACATAAAGGCAAATAACATAAATAAGGCTTAGCTGTGTAATGAAGTTAGCTGAACTATTTTAAAATGCAGTTGCAGCGCAGTTATAATAATCTTGCCTGCAAATGAAAAACGAAAAGAATTTAATACTTTTAATGCGTTAAAACAAGTTTTACGCATGTTATGTTCGGGAGAACTCCTAACCCTTTAAATCCATTATGGTATAAAAGGCGGTTTGGAAAAGGTGGACATAGTAAGGAATGGATTGGGCGGCAAAATAGTGATGAAAGTGTTTGATGGCAAAAGCCATGATTCATATAAGCTCATCAATGCTACCCAAAATATAATAAAGAGAAAACGGGTTCACCGACTATTTTTTGTTTTTTTAGAGCCTATATAAATATCAAGGCAAATTACGAAAAATAGTATTGAACTGATTAAGTTTTATAAGCTCTGGTCTATAATGACAATTATAACCAGCCCTTTAAAGGAGACGGAAGCTTTTTCCGTAAAGTAAATGGCAAGGCAAGAACAGGCAAATGATCTTTTGGCCCTTACCTCTTTTCTAGATGGTGGTAATGCTGATTACATCGATCAGCTTTATGCACAATATGAAAAAGACCCAGGTTCAGTTGATCCTCAATGGCAAGAATTTTTTAGCACTCTTCATGATGATAAAAATGATGTCGAGAAAAATGCAGCAGGCGCTTCATGGCAGCGGACGAACTGGCCGCTTAAAGCGACAGGCGAGCTTGTTTCAGCACTTGACGGTAATTGGGCCAGTGTTGAGCAACATATGAGCGATAAGCTCAAGAGTAAATCTGCCGCTGGTAGCGCCAAAAATGAAAAAGGCGAAGCCGTTGCAGCTTTAACGCAAGAACAATTAGTCAATGCCGCGCGTGATAGCGTGCGTGCTATCATGATGATCCGCGCTTATCGTATGCGTGGCCACCTTCATGCCAAGCTAGATCCTTTACAGCTTGCTGAACCGGTTGAAGATTACAATGAATTAGCACCTGAAACCTATGGTTTCACCAAGGATGACTATAACCGCAAAATCTTTATCGATAATGTTCTTGGTCTTGAATATGCAACCATTCCACAAATGTTGGAAATTTTGAATCGCACCTATTGCTCGACCATTGGTGTGGAATTCATGCATATTTCAGATCCTGCTCAAAAAGCATGGATTCAAGAACGCCTTGAAGGCCCTCATAAGGAAATCGCCTTTACGCCTGAAGGTAAGAAAGCAATCTTAAACAAGCTTATCGAAGCTGAAGGCTTTGAGCAGTTTCTTGATGTGAAATATAAAGGTACTAAGCGTTTCGGTCTTGATGGCGGTGAAGCTCTTATTCCAGCTCTTGAACAAATTATTAAGCGCGGCGGCGCTATGGGTGTTCAAGAAATCACCTTTGGTATGGCACATCGTGGTCGTTTGAATGTTTTAACCCAAACTTTGTCAAAGCCACATCGCGCTATTTTCCACGAATTTAAGGGCGGTTCTTATAAGCCAGATGATGTTGCAGGCTCAGGCGATGTGAAATATCACCTTGGTACCTCATCTGACCGTGAATTTGATGGCAATAAAGTGCATTTGTCACTTTTGCCTAACCCTTCCCATTTGGAAATTGTTGATCCTGTCGTTATTGGTAAAACCCGCGCCAAGCAAGATCAATTGGTGGGTCCAACCCGTACCGATCTCATTCCATTAAGTGAGAGAGCAAAAGTTATGCCTCTTCTCATTCATGGTGATGCGGCATTTGCGGGTCAAGGTGTTATCCAAGAAACATTCGGCCTTTCAGGTTTGAAAGGTTATCGTGTCGCTGGTTCTATCCACGTTATCATTAATAACCAGATTGGCTTCACCACCAATCCTCGTTACTCACGTTCTTCGCCATATCCATCAGATGTTGCAAAGATGATTGAGGCGCCAATTCTACACGTTAATGGCGATGATCCAGAAGCTGTAGTTTTTGCAGCTAAAGTGGTTACTGAATTTAGACAGATTTTCCATAAGCCTGTCGTCTTAGATTTATTCTGCTATCGCCGTTATGGCCATAATGAAGGTGATGAACCATCATTCACACAGCCATTAATGTATAAGGCCATTCGTGGTCATAAAACCACAACTCAGCTTTATGCCGACCGCTTAATTAGCGAAGGTTTGTTGACAGCGGAAGAATTTGAAGCACAACGCCAAAAATGGCGCGATAAGCTTGAAATCGAATTTGAAGCAGGCTCCGCCTATAAGCCTAATAAAGCTGATTGGCTTGATGGTGCTTGGACAGGACTACGCGCTGCTGATAATGCTGATGAACAACGTCGCGGTGCAACCGGCGTTGCAGTTAAAACCTTGAAAGAAATCGGCAGCAAGCTTGTCGAAATTCCAGAAGGTTTTCAGGTTCACCGCACCATTCAACGCTTCCTTGACAATCGCACCAAGATGATTGAAACAGGTGAAGGTATTGATTGGGCAACGGCAGAAGCCTTGGCATTTGGTACTTTAGTAACTGAAGGCAATCCAATTCGTCTTTCTGGTGAAGATGTTGAACGTGGCACGTTCTCCCAGCGTCATTCGGTTCTATATGACCAAGACACTGAAAATCGCTATATTCCGCTTAACCATTTGCAAAAAGGCCAAGCTATTTATGAGCCGATTAACTCCATGTTATCGGAAGAAGCAGTTTTGGGCTTTGAATATGGTTATTCCCTTGCTGAACCACGTGGCTTAACGCTTTGGGAAGGCCAATTTGGCGATTTTGCTAATGGTGCGCAGGTTGTCTTTGACCAATTTATTTCTTCTGGTGAGAGTAAATGGTTAAGAATGTCTGGTCTTGTTTGCTTGCTTCCTCATGGCTATGAAGGCCAAGGTCCTGAGCATTCATCTGCCCGTCTTGAGCGTTATTTGCAACTTTGTGCTGAAGATAATATGCAGGTTGCCAATTGTACAACACCTGCCAATTACTTCCACATTTTGCGTCGTCAAATGAAGCGCGATTTCCGCAAGCCATTGGTTCTTATGACGCCTAAGTCATTATTGCGCCATAAGCGTGCTGTTTCAAGCCTAAGCGAACTAGGTCCAGATACTAGCTTCCACCGCCTATTGCTTGATGATGCGCAATATTTGAAAGACCAACCAATTGAATTGCAAAAGGATGCCAATATCCGCCGCGTTGTAATTTGTTCGGGTAAGGTTTATTACGACCTTTATGAAGAACGCGAAAAGCGCGGTATTAATGATGTTTACCTGCTTCGCGTGGAACAGATTTATCCATTCCCTGCAAAAGCCTTGGTAAATGTCTTATCACGCTTCCGCAATGCTGAGATTGTTTGGTGTCAAGAAGAACCTAAAAATATGGGTGCTTGGTCGTTTGTTGAGCCTTATATTGAGTGGGTACTTGCCCATATTGATGCGAAATATCCACGTGCACGTTATGCTGGCCGTTCTGCCTCTGCTTCACCAGCAACGGGCTTAATGTCGAAACACCTTGAACAACTTGCAGCCTTCCTAGAGGATGCGCTTGTTTAAATATTAATTTCAAGTCTATCTTAGCTTTTGCCAAGATAGACTTCCCGAAACTTAAGTCTAATGGAATGTAATTATGGCAACTGAAATTCGTGTTCCCACATTGGGTGAATCTGTTACCGAAGCAACAATCGGCAAATGGTATAAGCAACCTGGTGAATCAGTTAGCGCTGATGAGCCGCTTGTTGAGCTTGAAACTGATAAGGTAACAGTTGACGTGCCTGCCCCTGCAAGTGGCAAGCTTGGTGATATTTTGGTAAAGGAAGGCGACACTGTTGAAGTTGGCGCTTTGCTTGGTACCTTGGTTGAAGGCGCTGCCGGCGCTGCACCTGCCGCACCAAAGGCTGAAGCTGCTGCACCCGCAGTTACAGCACCTGCCGCTCCAGCTACAGCTCCTGCATCTTCATCAGCTACACCACCTGCACCATCAGCTGCTAAGCTTATGGCTGAAAACAACTTATCAGCAAGCCAAGTTGATGGTTCAGGCAAACGCGGTCAAGTGCTTAAGGGTGATGTTCTTGATGCATTATCTAAGCCTAGCGCTGCTGCTAGCGCGCCAGTTGTTGCCGCACCACGCGCAGCATCTGCACCAGATGATGAAGCACGTGAAGAACGTGTACGCATGACCAAATTGCGCCAAACAATTGCTAAGCGTTTGAAAGAAGTGCAAAATACTGCGGCAATGCTTACCACTTTCAACGAAGTGGATATGAGCGCTGTTATGGAATTGCGTAAGCGTTACCGCGATGTATTTGAGAAAAAGCATGGCGTTAAGCTTGGCTTCATGGGCTTCTTCACCAAGGCTGTTTGCCACGCCCTTAAGGAAGTTCCAGCAATCAATGCTGAAATTGATGGAACAGATATCATTTACAAAAACTATGCCCATGTTGGTATTGCAGTAGGTACTGATAAGGGTCTTGTTGTGCCAGTGGTACGCGATGCTGACCAAATGTCAATTGCACAGATTGAAAAAGAAATTGGTCGTCTTGGCCGTTTGGCACGCGATAGCAAGCTTGGTATTGCTGATATGCGCGGTGGCACATTTACCATCACCAATGGTGGTATTTACGGCTCACTCATGTCAACGCCAATCATCAATGCACCACAATCAGCAATTCTTGGTATGCATGCCATTAAAGAGCGTCCAATTGCAGTGAATGGCCAAGTCGTCATTCGTCCAATGATGTATTTGGCTGTTTCATACGATCACCGTATCGTTGATGGTGCAGAAGCTGTGACATTCCTCGTACGCATTAAAGAAAGCCTCGAAGATCCAGAACGTTTGGTTCTTGACCTTTAATCTTCTTTTCATCGCATAATGCTTAAAGGCGCTTTATCGCAAGGTAAAGCGCCTTTATTTTTGAACTCACTTGCCATTTTGGAAATTGGCAAGTGAGTTTATCAGCTAGGTTTTTAGGTAAAATCTATTTAAATATGACAGCAATATTTGATCTTATTGTATTTCATTCGTTTTTTTTGTTTCTGGCATAAAGAAATATGCGATAATGAGCCCCATCAAGGCAATTGAGCCTAGCGTTAAAAATGCTTCTGCATAGCCAAATTTTACAACAATGCCGCCAGCCAAACTTGCGCTTAAAGCCGCACCAACGCCTTGTATAAAAGCAACGATGCCTTGAGCCGAATTGTAATTTCCTTTGCCCCACATAATATCGGCGACAACCACTGGAAGCAGCGCACCTAAAATGCCAGCCCCAACCCCGTCGAATAATTGCACAAAAAATAGCCAATAGACATTGTCCCATAGTGGATACAAAAATCCTCTTAGGGTTAAAAAGAAAAAAGCCAAAATTATAAATTTTTTTCTTCCCCATAGATCTGCTTTGGCTGCAACAAGCAATGCAATCGGTATCATGACAATTTGTGCGGCCATGGTACATAATGCAACCAAAGAGGTTGCATGTTCAGCGCCAACAAGTTTACTTAAATATTGCCCCAAAGTTGGTAGCATTGCAGCATTTGCCAAATGAAACACCGCCATTAAAAAGGCAAAAATCAATAAGGATGGGACAAGTAGTATTTTTTTAAATTCTAGCGGCGGCCCAGCACTTTCATCGATGCCTTGCACGGCCTTTTTGTCAATTGAAGAGGATGGAATAAGTAGAATAGAAATAATCGAGAATATTGTTAAAATCGCCATAAGCCAAAAAACAACTTCAGGTCCAAAAAGATAAGCGCCAATCGCCGCCAATGCCGCAGAAAAGAAATTTCCGGCATGATTAAAAGCTTCGTTTCGGCCTATTCTACGGGTAAAATATCTTGGCCCAACAATGCCAAGCGATATACCGGCTATTGCAGGCGCAAAAACACCTGCTGCCATTGTTGTTACTGATTGTGTAAAAGTTATAATAAAAAACGACGACACAAAAGGTAAAAACAAGCATCCGGTTGTTACAATTAACGCCGCCAAGATAAGTAAAGCACGTTTCGCATTTACTTTATCAATAATATAGCCAATTGGAGACAATGTTAAAAGCCCGCATAGTCCAGCAATCGTCATGACAAGACCAATTGACGCCTCATTCCATCCTTGCTCAGGCCCTTTTACAGCTAGAAGATAAATTGAAAGATAAGGACCTAACCCATCGCGAACATCGGCTAAAAAGAAGTTTACACCATCGAGTGCTTTGGAAGCAGAAGTTTTATTTTTAAATTCTGGCAATTATTGTTCTCATTTCAACTGGATAGATAAGGCGCATTAGTTAAAAATATTGTTATTCCAAAATTTAAATTAGATAAATAGAAGTGCTCAATTTTTTTTATTGTACAGAAACACAAATCCGTTATTAACGGCGAATAAAACACTGGAATTTATAATAAAACTAATACAAAATGACATTTAAAAATTATAAGATGATAAATTGGTAAGTAATTTGTGTTGAGATTTGATGAAGATGATCGCTTAGCCTATATCCGTTACAAAGGAAACCTACACCTTTTTTCGATGAAAAGATGGGTTTGGATATTGGACTATAATAAGTGGAATATGGCTTGGATTAAGGCAAGCACTCAGCACGCTACTCCAATTGATTTAGAAGATGCAAAGGATAGATATGGTATCATGGTTCTTGATACTGATACGATTGATTTATTTTTTAAAAAAGCTCGGCATCGTATTATTCATATTGATGATATGAAAAAATTTTTTAAAAACAAAATCTCAAAGACCAATTGCTATTGGGATATCGAAAATTTACTTCCACGCATATATATTGATTTTGATAAAAAACGACTTGATGCATGCTATAGTTTTGATGATAGTCCTTTTTGGGAACTTTATGCTCCTGAGGGATGGCAAGCAAGGTTTTTTAGTTTTTCGACAAAATATCCTGAAGATTTATTACCATTGGATCAAAAATACTGGTGCATCAATGGTGCCAACCATATATATTTGATGAATACCGACTGCAATGATGAAGATGAAAGCTAAATAAACTTTTATGTTAGCTAACTATATATAAAATCTTTAATATTTCTCTATAGTTCCATATGCAACGCGCAACCATTTTTTCAATGCCGTAGCAAAACCTGCGGAATATCAAACCAACTATTAGCGACTTCATCTTTAGTAAGGCGTGAATGTCTTAAAAAACGGATATAATGATCATAGGCATATTTGCCATAATCTTCACTTACCTGCGCCATCACCTCAATTGTTGGTTTCATCCAGTTCCAGCGTGAATGGCAGCTCCCATCTTGGCGATTATTTTGCTCATAATCGCGACCAAATTGGATTACTGATTCAAAAATATAAAAGCGTATAACTTCATCAAAGCTTAAATTTTCAATGCGTCCACATTCTTTGCCACGCTCTTCATAAAGAATTGTAAAAACGTCACCAGCATAGGCTAAATAGGGAGTACCATCACCTTGTGGAGCTTCAGGAACCGTATCATAATAAAGCTTTGGTAAATTGTGTGCGATTAAAATAACATTGACCGCATCCCTTATCTTAGCAATTTTGTCTTTAACTTCTACCATTTTACTTTCCTCTGTATTGCAAGATAATATAAAATCTGGATAAAAGGTTTACTCTAGTGCCCATTGCGGTATTTCAGACCAGCTATTGGCAATTTCATCTTTAGAAAGTGGTGAACCAAATAGTACCTCTTGATAATATATGATTGCATATTCACCAAAATCTTCATCAACTGCTATCATTGCGTCAATTACGGGCTTCATCCAATTCCAACGCGAATAATCATTTACATTGCGACGATTATTAAGTTCATAATTGCTACCAAAATGTTGGCAAGCCGAAAAAATATAAAATTTTACGACACCATCAAATGTTAAATTCTCAATACGGTTAATTTCTTTGCCACGCTCTTCAAATATTAACGTGTAAGTGTCTTGGTCAAAAGTGAGATAGGGTTCACCCCACCCCGTTGGATTTTCAAAAATAATAACAGGCACGCTATTAGAATTAAAAGAATCGTGTTTTTCTAAAATATCAAAAACTTTTGCACGTACAAGTTGAATTTGATCTTTATTTTCAGTCATTTTTGCAGCTCACCATTATAAAATCGATGATTTTTCTGTTAGCTACAGAAAAAGCAGCCATTAACAATAACCAAAAGGGCCAAACCCAATGTTTGACCCTTTATTGAAATGCTTTTAAAAACACTTATGTCAATCAGCCAACACAGCGCGAATACGATCAATATATCTACGGCCAAAGTTCAAATTATTTTCGGAAACCGAAAGGCTTTCGTCAAAAAATTGCTCTTCGCCTTGCGCTGAAGCTGCCGATAAAGCCGCCGACAACGCCATTGAGCCTACGACATAGTCATGAGCAGAAATAGAATATTTGCGCAACAGCGTCATCAATTCAGGGCGACCGCTAATCGCCTGCGTCATGCCATCAATGGACGTATCATCATCACCTGTGCCAGGAGGATTTGATTCAAGCGGCAATGCTTGAAATTCCGTTCGCACTTTTTCCATTCTGCTTAAAAAATCTTCGTTTAATGGATAGGTGGCAACTTCCTTGGCGTTTTCTTCACGAATAAGAGCAAATGACGTATCATCGCCTTTGGGCGCATTTTGTGCAAAACTTAATGTTGGCACTATGATTAATCCCAAAATAAAGAGAATCCCTCTTTTTATTTTCATTTAAAATTGTCCTTTAACATGCGAATTTTTGTAAATACTGTAATATCATCAGCCCCAACAAGATCAAGATTAGCACGAATATTATTGTCATCACAGCGCAAGAATGGATTGGTTGCTTTTTCTTGACCAATTGTGGTTGGTAATGTTGGCAAATTCTGGGCGCGCAATGCATCAACTATAACCATGCGTTGCTGTAAGGCATTATTGCTACCATCAATTGACATGGCAAAACGTCCATTAGATTGAGTATATTCATGACCACAATAAATATGTATTTCATCGGGTAGTTGTGCTAATTTTTGTAGCGATGCATGCATTTGACTAGGAGAACCTTCAAACAAACGACCACAGCCCAATGAAAATAACGTGTCGCCTGTAAACAATAATTGGTCTAATGGCAAATAATAGGATAATGCCCCACTGGTATGGCCAGGCGTAGATAGTGGCACGACACGGCTATTGCCAAAATTAAAATCATCTCCCTCAGCAAGAGCGCTATCAAGCCCGACGATTTGCGATTGCTCGGCTTTGGGACCAATGACCAAAGCCGCAGTTGCTGCTTTTAATTTTTCAATGCCAGCAATATGGTCGCTATGATGATGGGTAATAAATAAATAATCAAGGCTCCAATTTTTTTGTTTTAAAACCGCCAAAATAGCATCGGCATCAGGCGCATCAATAGCAGCCGTCTTGCCGCTGCTTTCTTCATGCAAAATAACGCCAAAATTATCACTACGACACATGAATTGCTCAATTTGCATAAATAGCTCCTTTTGTAAGCGTGCCAAACATCCATACTGGCGCCTGATAATAGATCATTAACGGTAAATGCGGCAGTACTTTGCCTATATATCATTTTTACGCCCTCGGACTGAAAGCTTTTAATTTCCTTAACGAGCCAAGTTGGTGCTAATATATTGCTTGGTGATTGGTGAGGATAGCTCACAAGCGGCGGTATCTACCAATTTTGCTATCAAATAGTCATTAAAACGTTAGATGCGCCTTTAATTAAGAGCAATATTATCAAACATGACCGCATTAGTTATAAGTTTATCTTAAAAACTCGCTGCAAAGTTAATGAATCTATTTATAGCACTTTGTACAAAAAAAGCTAAATTTTGAGAATTTTTTGAAAATCCATCAGTGTAGTTTTTTAAAATTAGTGGATTCTATATATATTATCCTATTATTATAATAGAAATACCATTTTTATTTTAATTTATATTAAAGTATTAACAAAATAGATTTTTTATCACAACATACTGTTTTTAAATATTTTTTTTAAAAAAAATCTAGTAATTAGGATATAGCTAAACAGATTTGCCACCGCTTACTTATTTTGTACGCAAGCTCAATTTGCCTTATATTTTATTAAATTATAATAAAACAAAATAATATATTTTATATTTATAAAATAATAATTTAGTAATATTAAATTTAATTACACACATAACCAATTGATTTTATTAAATTTATTTTTTTATTTTTTATATTATTTATTATTTAATTTATTACATAATTAAATAATTATATAAATGTTATTAAATATAACAAAAATAAAAAATAGAATGAGCTAATATTTGAAATAATATTTAAATTGACAACATATATATTATGAAACTACAAATGGAATTGTAGAAAGAAAGATATATACATTCGAAATATTATCTTATTTAGATTTAAACATTACGCATGAGAATTCAAATTCACTTTCTCAAGTTGAAAACGAAAGGTTGCTAACATGGCTAAAGGTCTTACAAAGTCTATCCGTGAAATCGTCACAAAATATGGCTTAAAATATTTCGATGGTAGTAATAATGATGATGTTCTTACTGTACAAAAAAATATTGAAAGCAAATCTAATTCTGCAATCGGCATTAATTTAGGTAATGGCGATGATATATTGAAAGTTAATGGTTCAATTAAAGCTCAAGGCAAAAACACTATTACTGGTGGCGATGGCGATAAAGAAATCAATATTCGCAAAGGTCTTGAAGCAGACAAGGGCGGCGAAAATCGCTTTACCTTTGGTGAAGGCTCTCACATCCTAACTTTTGGTTCAGATATTGAAGCTGGTTCAGGTTCAGCCAACCGTATTATCGCTGGCGAAGGTGATAGTATCATCAATGTTAAAGGCGATCTTGATAGCAAGGGCTTAAATGAAATCCTTCTCGGTTATGGCTCCCATGAAATCAACATTGAAGGCTTTGTGGCTGAAAAAGGTGGTGTAAATCGCTTGACAACCGAAGGTCAAACAGAGCTAAACATTAAAGATAGTATCAAGGCTAAAAGTGGTACCAATGAAATTACCACTGGTGAAGGCGATGACCACATCATTATTGGCGACAAACTTTCGGCCAAAAACGGCGGCGTAAACCGTATCTCAACTGGTGATGGCGATGATGTTGTTCATATTAAAGATGGTGCTGAAGCCGATCGCTCAAGCCACAATTATGTAGATACTGGCGCAGGTAATGATACAATTATTCTCGATGATGGCGTGAATGTTGGTGGTCTTACTATTGACGCTGGCGATGGTTATGATGTTTTGGTGTTAAACTCCAATTATAACTGGTCTTTCCAACTAGACTATCGCAACTGGTTAACCGACCTTCAGCAAAGTGGTGAGCTTGCCTCAACCAATCTTGAAGAAATTCAAGCTAATATTGGCTATCGCGCTTCAGTTTCTAGCATTGATTGGCTAACCCAGCTTATCAATGATTATAATGCGGAAGCAGGCCATGATGACATTAACTTGACAGTTAATCTTGATAGTGCTGGCCGTGTTATCAACTTTGATAGCCTATTTACCAGTGCCGATGAAAGTGCAATCACTGGCATTAGCCTAACTGGTGGCCGTGCCAATACCTTGAAAATCGGTTCGGATATTCAAAGTTCTGGCTATGATAATGATAGCTTGCACATCACAGGTGATGGCAATGACACTGTACAGCTTGCATCTAACTGGCACTTAAGTGAAAGCAATTATACAGCTGAATCTGGCGTTATCTATAATGTTTATAATAATGGCGCGAATGAAGAAATCTTCGTACAAGCAAGTATGAATGTTGCTTATGGCTGATAATTACTACAAGTAAAGCGCCCCCGCTAGGCCCGCACCATAAAGGTGTGGGCCTTTTATTATTTTTACTTCAAAAAAATGACCTATTAATTGTGATCTGCTCATATTTACGCCACTATTGACTAAACTAAATATTATAAGCGGCTATATTCACGACAATATGATTTCACATTAGCCTAAACCGCCATAACTTTGCCGTGCGATTCAATAAGGAAATAGATAAGCTTAAGCCCTTGGATATTTCATAATGACAAATAATACCGCGACACCTTTTAGCAAAGACGATGACAACCATAAAAATAAAGCCTCTTTTAGCCAATACCCCCGATTAAAGCGCTATTTAGGGCTTTTGGCAGGAATAGCTATTGCCTTTATTTCTCTTTACGCTTTTTGGCATCTTGCTTCATCAACCCCGCGCCATGAAACGTGGAATGCGTTGCATAATATTGATAGCAAAAATATTATGCTTGCTATTTTATTTATGATCATAAGCTATTGTGGTATTGCTCTTTATGACGTGATTGCTGTCCATATTATTGCACCGGGGAAAATCCCTTTACCGCTTGCAGCTGTCACCAGTGCAGCAGGCTATGCAGTATCCAATGCCCTTGGTTTTTCCTTTGTGACTGGTGGTGCCTTGCGCTACCGTCTTTATGCGCAGGAAAAAATCAATATCGCTGATATTACCCGTATTACTAGCATGTCTTGGATTTCCATGTGGCTAGCGCTCATGGTCATTTTAGCTTTTGCCTTAATTCTTGATCCGATTGGTTTCCCCCACCTACTTGCCTTTATGTCGGGTTTAGAACGTCCAATCGGCTTTTTATTGCTAATTGTGCTCGCCGCACTGTTATTTTGGCTGCGTAAAGGCGCACGTGTATTAAGAATAAAGTCGTTATCGCTGCCCTTGCCTGATGCCAAAAATGCCATTTTTCAAATGATTGCAGGACTAATTGATTTAATTGGTGCGGCCGCAACGCTTTATATTTTTATGCCGGCAGATTTAAATATCGGCTTTGCCGCCTTTACTGTCATTTATGCCTTGGCCGTGGTTATTGGTGTTTTTAGCCATTCCCCAGGAGGCCTTGGTGCTTTTGAAGCAATCATTATTGCTGGCCTTGGCATGCCAAGTGATGGCGAAGTTTTAGCCGCCCTTGTGCTATATCGACTTGTTTATACAGTATTACCTTTAATCCTTGCGGCTTTTGGTGTGGCATTATGGGAAATAATACGCCAACGCAAAAAAATGACCAGTAAAGCCGCCTTAGTTGCAAGAATTATTGAGCCTTTCATTCCAATATTATCAGCAGCTCTTACCTTTTTGGCAGGCGTTGTCATGCTTATTTCTGTGGTGACACCGGGGCGAAAAATAAGACTGGATGTGTTATCCGATATATTGCCGATGATTTTTATTGAGACGTCAAATCTTGCTGCAAGTCTTGTCGCTATTATCTTGCTTATTGTTTCTTATGGTCTTGCCAAACGTCTTGCCAATGCTTGGTTGGTTACCATGTGCCTTTTAGCTGCTGGCGCAGTATTTTGTTTAACCAAGGGTTTAGATTTTGAAGAAGCGCTTATTCTTTGCGTATTTGCTTGGCTTTTATGGCAATTTCGCCATTCCTTTTATCGCCGGCCATTAGATAGTAGTTTTTCAATCAGCTGGGGTTGGCTTACCAGTGTTATTACCTGTATAGGTGCGGCGCTTTGGCTTGGCTTTTTTGTTTATCGCCATGTTGAATATTCCAATAACCTATGGTGGGATTTCGCATGGAACGCCAATGCACCGCGTTTTCTGCGCGCTAGTCTTGTGATTTTGGCCGGCATTTTTATTATTGCCCTTTATAATATTATTCATCGATCATCACGTAAAGATAATCATCATAATTATCAAATTCCTGATATTATACCCTCACTTGTTCAATCATCACCAATGTCTGATACAGCTTTGGCGTTATTAGGTGACAAACAATTTTTAATCTCTGAAAATCAAGATGGTTTCATTATGTTTGATCGCTCAGGCGGCAGCCTCATTGCTCTTGGTGAACCGGTAAGTACTAATGGTGATACATTAAAATCACTTGCTTGGGAATTTCATAAAAAAGCTGACGGCGCTGCGCTCCGCACCGTTTTTTATAGTGTTGGGGTTGAAAATCTACCGCTTTATCTTGATATGGGGCTTAGTGTTTTAAAACTTGGTGAAACGGCGCGTGTTGCGCTTGAAAACTTCACCCTTGAGGGAGCAAAGCGGCAACCTTTCCGCTATGCTTATCGTAAAGCCGAGCGTGATGGATTGAAATTTGAAATCATTCCGGCAAAGGATGTAAATCTTCATTTAGATGAATTGCGTGATGTTTCGAATAGTTGGCTTGCCAAAAAGTCAGGTGCAGAAAAACATTTTTCTATTGGTAATTTCAATGATGAATTTTTATGCCGTTTTGATGTTGCAGTTATGAAAAAGGACGATAAAATTGTGGCTTTCGCCAATATTTGGCAAAGCGCCCATAAAAATGAAATTACTATTGATATGATGCGCTATTATGCCAATATTTCGAATATTTTAATGGAGGCGCTTTTTGCCAATTTGTTACTTTACGGCAAAGAAAGTGGCTTTAAATGGTTTAATCTTGGGGCAGCTCCCTTATCTGGTCTTTCAACCAATCGGCTAGCATCGCGCTGGCAGCGCATTGGATCATTTATTTATAATCGTGGCCGTGATCTTTATCATTTTGATGGTTTGAAAGCCTTTAAGGATAAGTTTGATCCGGTTTGGACACCTTATTATCTTATTTGCCCTGGCGGTCTTGATACGGCAAAAGTTCTTTTTGATGTTACAACCTTGATTAACGGCAACCCATTGGAGTTTATACGTAAATGACCAGAAGAAAAAAAATATTCACGTCATTGATGATTATAGTGGTTGCCTTAATAGCGGGCGCAGTCATTTATGGCTTTATGCATCAGGGTAAAATAATGCGTCTTTTAGCAGGTTGGAAAGGTGATAACGCCCCGATTGCTTATGCAGAAGGCGAAAGACTGCAAAATATACCAGTTTTTATACCAAAAGGTGATCCACGCGGCTTTGTCATTTTTGTTACAGATAAGGGTGACAGTTCAGCCAATGAGCAAGCTTTACAAAAATCTTTGCTTGAACATAATTTAATTGTTGCCAATGTACGCTTTGATGCATGGCGCAAAGCTTTAGATGCCGAAGATGGCGAATGCATCTATTTGGTTTCCGATCTTGAAGCTTTGGCTAAAGATGTGGCACGAAGACTTGATCTTGAACAATATTTCCGTCCTGTGATTGTTGGTTTAGGCGAAGGTGGCGCCATTACTTATGCGGCAGCTTCAGACTCGCCATTAAATACTCTTGCAGGTGCGGTAAGCATTGACGCAAGTAGTGGTTCGCATACCCGTCTTCCCTCATGTACTGAGAATGCTCTTGCCACCAAAACTACCGATAATGGCTTCCAATATGGGCTTAACGTTTCCATTCCTGTTCCAACCGTGATTATCGACAATAAAAACCCAATCGATAATAATCCGATTGAAATTGGCGAAAGCGGTGATGTAGCCGTTCTTGCCCATGTCAGCAATGATGCCCAGCGCATAAAACAAGCCGCCGACACAGCGCTTGCTTTTGCAATTCGCGATAATAGCGACAATGCATTACCGGTAGTTGACTTACCGTCGAAACAGGCACCCAAAGCTGTAGTGATCTTCTTTTCTGGTGATGGCGGTTGGCGCGATATTGACATGCAAATTGGCGATTGGATGCAAAACCATGATGTTCATGTCGTTGGCGTTGACTCCTTACGCTATTTTTGGGCAAAAAAAACACCAGAAGAAATGGCGCATGATATTGAACAAATGATAAAAAAAGCCGATCCAACCGGAAAATTACCGGTTAGTCTTTTTGGCTATTCTTTTGGGGCAGATGCTTTACCATTTGCATGGCCTTTACTGGATAGTAAAACTGCTAATCGCATCAAAATGATAGCGTTAATGGGCGTATCAATGAGTGCTGACTTTCAAGTATCAATTGACGGTTGGTTTGGCGGAGCAGGAGATATGCCGGTTTTGCCAGCGCTGCAAAAAATGCCAATGGATAAAACTATTTGCATCTATGGTGATGAAGAAGATGATACAGCTTGTGCAAGTAAGGATCTTGGCACAATGCAACGCATTGAACTAAAAGGCGGCCACCATTTTGATGAAGATTATGCAAGCCTTGCACAAACCTTGCATGAAAATCTATTAAAGCGCATCAATAATTAAGAGTTAAAAGGCATCTCGCTAGGGTTAGGATACTAGCAAGATGCCTTTTAAATTAACATTAAGTGCTTGATAAGCCTTGATCATAAATTGCAACAGCTTCTTTTAAAGCATGCATATCATTTGCACATAATTGCCGTTTTACCGCATTAAATTTATCTTCTGGCCAATCATAAATTTTCAATGCCAAAAGATCATTAATCACCTCCGATGTAAAACGATGCTTAACCAATTTTGCTGGGCTACCCGCAACAATGCTATAGGGCTCAACATTTTTAGTGACAACGCTATTGGCTGCGATGATGGCTCCCTCACCAATTTTGACACCAGGTAAAATAATAGATCGCATACCAAGCCATGCCCCATCTTCAATAATAGTATCACCCTTGCGTTCATAGGATTCATCTATAAAGTCAGCAAAGGGATAAAGACAAAACCAATCTGCACGATGGGTGTGATTACCACCCATTAAAATAATAACTTCAGCAGCTATGCAGACGTAATCGCCAATATGAAGCTTATCAAGTTCCCAATTATTATTCCATGCGCGGCTAATTGCATCACCTTGCAAATAACGTACACAATAACTTTCAAAGCCGCTATCCCAGCAATCACTATAATAGCTATGAGTGCCTTTAACGATAATATTAGGGTTGGTAACAACTTTATGCAAAAGCTGTGTTTTTGACCAATGTTTTTCCATTATAAGCACGCCTTTACCATATAAACACTAATAGCCAAGCGTTGCACGAACTGCCATAGCGGGCAAAGTAAGAATCTGCATACCGATACAAAATGCCAAAAATGCAATAATCGTACCCAAGACAATACCAACTGCTCCATTCATAAACTTTGCTGTCCAAATTGGATCGCGCGCAATTGGCGGTTCTGGGTCATTTTTATCATCATCAAGGGTAACAATAAAAAGTCCCAAATTAAGAAGTGGTACAATGCTTAGCCATGCTGCCCGTTTACTACCAAAACCATCGCGCGCCCGCATTACAGCTAAAACCATATAGAAAAAACCTAGCAAAAATGACGGTAAACTTAATAAGGCTAAAATTACTAAGGGCGGCAGCAAAATCATATTTGTGGTAATAGCAAGATAAGTAACCAACCAGCTAAGTAGCATATAGAAAAAATAAAGAGTTCCAAATAGGAAAAGGTAAGGAATACGGTAAAGGGTTTTTCGACCAAACATCAAAAAATAACCCAATACCAATCCAATAAAAAGCGATAACAACCATGTTCCGACCGGTAAGATCGGGCTTCTAATAGCAAAAATATAATCTAGCATTTTATTTCCTTTAAATACCGCACGGTAATCATCAATTTAATTTTATTCTTGTTACTCCATGGTAAAACTTCCTACAATAATTAGCAAAGAAATAACAATATAATTAATGTTTTGATTGCTAAAAGCGCCATAAATCTTGAAAAGATAGTTCAAGATTATCACTAAAGGTTCAATACGTTTCTTCTTCAAACAGTTTATAATTAAAATAATTCAATGTTTGTGTGGAGGGACATCTTTATATGAAAAATCCTAACCTATTGTCGAAAACGGGACATATTACAAGGCGAGGCCTGTTATTAGGTGCTGGCGCTTGTGCAGCTCTTGGTCTATGTGCGAACCAAATGGCAGCGATAGCTCAGCCTTTACCAATTGATACCTATCAGCGGGTATTTTTTAATGCCCAAGAATGGGCTTTTATTAAAGCCGCAACGGCGAGAATCATTCCATCTGATGGCGCTGGGCCAAGTGCGATAGAGGCCCATGTCCCTATTTTCATTGATAAGCAAATGATGACTACATGGGGACAAGGCGAAGATTGGTATCGCCATGAGCCTTTTGATCCAAAGGCACCAAGCTATACCGGTTATCAAGCAGAGCCGACACCCGCACAAGCCTATCGCATCGCCATTGCACGCATTGATACTTGGTGCAGCGAACAATATGGCGATATTTTTGCTAATTTAAAAGCCGAGCAACAAGATGAAGCTTTGACTCGTATTGAAAAAGACGAAGTCCCCATTGACGAGTTTCGCTCCAGTGATTTTTTTGCCTTTCTATTGCAAAATACCAAAGAGGGATACTTAGCTGATCCGATTTATGGCGGTAATCATGATATGGCGGCTTGGGTCTATATTGGTTTTCCAGGCGCAAGAGCAAGTTTTCTTGAATGGGTAGAAAAGGACAATGTAAAATATCGTCTCGGGCCCGTAAGTCTTTCCGGCGAAAGGGCATAAATCATGACAATAACCATGAAAAAAAAAGACGTTGTAATTATCGGCCTTGGCTGGACCGGAGCTATTCTTGGCATTGAACTTGCGCAAGAGGGCTTAGAAATACTAGCGCTTGAACGCGGTGAGGACCGCGATACTGTACCACAATGGGCTTACCCAAAACCTGCCGACGAATTAAAATATGGTTTGCGTTATGATAATATGGTGCGTCCTGCGGATTGGACAATTAGCATTCGTCGCTCGCTAACCGATAAAGCAGAACCCTATCGGCAATTAGGGTCATTTTTACCCGGTAATGGCGTTGGTGGTGCAGGCATGCATTGGAATGGTCAAAACTGGCGGGCACATCCACAAGAATTACGTCTTCGTTCCTATGTGCAAGAAAATTTTGGCAATATTATTCCAGATAATATGACCATTGAAGATTGGGGCGTTAGCTATGAAGAATTAGAACCATTTTATGATTATTTTGAGAAAGTAGCCGGAGTTTCAGGCTATGCAGGTAATTTAAATGGTGAAATTCGTGAAGGCGGCAATCCCTTTGAAGGCCCACGAAACAATGATTACCCCATGGCACCGCTTGATCTTACTTATAACGGTCGCCTGTTTACTCAAGGTGCAAAATCACTCGGGCTTCATCCATTTCCTTTCCCATCGGCCATCGCATCGCGTTCTTATACCAATCCTTATGGCATGCAAATGGGATCGTGTAATTATTGCGGTTTTTGTGAACGCTATGGCTGCTTGAATTACTCGAAAGCTTCGCCACAACTTGCTATCCTTGCAGCGCTCAAACAATATAAAAATTTTGAATATCGTACAAAATCGGATGTTATTCGTATTAATAAAGCTGCTGATGGTAAAACGGTTACCGGCGTCACTTATGTAAACGAGCAAGGGGAAGAGGTTTTTCAGCCAGCAGATTTAGTCATTCTTGCTGGTTTCCAATTAACCAATGTCCATATGCTATTGGTTTCAGAGATTGGCACGCCCTATAATCCCGAAACGGGTGAAGGCGTCGTTGGTAAAAATTACGCTTATCAAACCACTGGCGGTGGCAGCAAATTATTTTTTAAAGACAAAGTTTTTAACCCGTTTATCGGCCATGGTGCTAATGGTGCGGTGATTGATGACTTTGGTACAGCAAATATCGACTTTGCCAAAGAAGGCTTTATTGGTGGCAGCTATATTAGTTCATCACAAACCAATGGTCAGCCAATCCATTCTACTAGCCTACCCAAAGGCACCCCTGCATGGGGTGCGGGTTGGAAGAAAGCTATGGGAGATTGGTATGGCCACAGCATGGGTATTGGCCATCACGGTACCAATATGAGCTATCGCGATAGCTATCTTGATCTTGATCCAACCTATAAGGATAAATATGGCCGCCCATTGATGCGCATGACCTTTAATTGGCATGATAATGATATTTTAATGGCCCAATTCATGGCACGGCAAATGGACAAAATTGCTCATGCAATTGGTGCAGACCAAATTGAAACATCGCAAATGGAAATTGGTCAACCCTATGATGTGCGCCCCTATCAATCAACCCATACAGTTGGTGGTGCAATTATGGGAACAGATCCAAAAAAATCGGTTCTAAACCGCTATTTACAGCATTGGGATGCCCATAATCTCTTTGTGACTGGTGCTAGCGCCTTCCCGCAAAATATTGAATATAATCCTACTGGCACAGTAGGAGCTTTAGCCTATTGGCTCGCGCATGCCTTACGTACAAATTATCTTAAAAATCCACGTCCATTGGTATAGGGGCAAGAAAATGCGTCGTTTTATGAAGATTATTCTTTCCCTTATTATTCTTGGTCTTGTTGCAATTGCTGGGATTATATTTATTCCCATTCAACGTACTGGCCCATTAGAAAACCTCCCCACAGATTATAAACCAGCCAAAGGTGCTGGGGAATATGTCGCAATGTTAGCCGATTGCGCCGCCTGCCACACTGCGCCTAATGGTAAAGCTTTTGCTGGTGGCCGAGAAGTTGAAAGCCCGTTTGGAACAATCTACTCGTCTAATATTACGCCAAGCAAAGAGGGTATCGGCAATTGGACATTAGACCAGTTTCGCGATGCTGTGCGTGATGGCATTGCCGCTGATGGTAGCCATTTATATCCAGCTATGCCTTATGAAAACTATCGTAAAATAAGCGAAAAGGACATGGTTGCACTTTATGATTATTTCATGCATGAGGTGAAGGCCGTTGATGAAGCAACGCCAAAAACATCACTCATGTTTCCATTCAATCAAAGATGGGGCATTAGGGTGTGGAATTGGTACGCCTTGCAGGGGGATGCCGGTTTTAACAATCGCTATAAAAATGAGCAGCTTGACCGTGGTGCTTATATTGTTGAAAGTCTCGCCCATTGCAGCGCTTGCCATACGCCACGTGATTTATTCTTCCGTCAAGAAAGCACCGATGCCACAGGTAAAAACTTTTTAGCCGGCGCTAATCTTTCTGGTTGGTATGCACCCGATTTATCAAGCAATCATTCAACAATGCAAGGTTGGAGCGATGAGGACATTGCTCTTTATCTAACCACAGCACGTAATAATATAAGTGCAGCGGTTGGCCCAATGCAGCTTGTTGCCGGTGAATCTTTACAATTTGCGAGCAAGGATGATGTCAATGCGATTGTTGCTTATCTTCGTCATATCAAACAAGATAGACCTGTTGTAAAATCAGCATCTGCCGCAATTATCGACACACAAAAAACAACTAAATTGCTCACGGATGCTGCACCGGATATGCCGCTTGGCGCAAGGCTTTACCTTGACAATTGTAATGCTTGCCATTTTGCCAATGGCCGCGGCGCACCGCAGGTATTCCCACAACTTGACGGTGCAAGCATTGTTAATGCCAAAGACCCATCTGGCATGATTGATGTTATTTTGCATGGAGCCCGCTTGCCTTCCACCAAACAAAGGCCGGCTGATCTTGCTATGCCAAGCTTTGCCTACCGCATGAATGATGAGGAAGTAGCAACATTGGTTACTTTCTTACGCCATGCTTGGGGAAATAATGCCCCTAAAGTAGATGCTAAAGATGTAGCAAAAATTAGAGCAAACCCGCTCAAACAATAAAAAAACGAGCACCTTAATAGTTTTACCAAGAGGGTAATGACGATTAAGGTGCTCTTTAAAACCAATCTGCTATTGCCCACTATTGCAGTTGCTTGACCATTGGTGAAAGATCAATTTCACGATCAATCAAATCTTCAACATCTTCTCTATGATGAAATACCCCTATCATAGCCGTGCCATTTTCCTTTAATTCTTGTAAGCGCTTAATCAGAGCCGCCCGCGCTACAACGTCAAGCGAGGCAGTCGGCTCGTCAAGAAACAATAATTTTTGCGGTACAATCAGTGCGCGCGCTAAATTTACCTTTTGCTGCTCACCACCTGAAAAAGTCGATGGATAGGCTTGCCATAAAGTTTGTTTAACCCCAAAGGCAGCTAAATAGTCTTGTGCCTTTTCTAATGCTATTTGTTTGTCTTCGCCTGCATTTAAAAGCGGTTCAGCAACAAGATCTTGCGCACTTACCCTTGGGCGCGGCTGCAAAAATTGTGTTACAAAACCAATCTCCTTACGGCGCAATAAGGCTATATCAATATCACTTGCACAAGCAAGATCAACCACACCGTAATCACTGGCATAATACACATGACCACCGCGCGGCACGCATGAGCGATAGAGCGTGCGCAGCAAAGTAGATTTACCAACACCATTTGGCCCACGTAATAGAATAAATTCGCCGCGATTAAGTTTAAAACTAATATTTTCAAAAGCCGGCAATTGAGTTTTTAATAAATGAATATCAAAAAATTTGGTAAGATTTTCAACGCGCAACAGCGGGTCATTTATTTGACCTATAAAATCCATTTTTCAAATGCTCCTTTCCTATTGATATAATTTTACCACCGATAATCTTACTACTTACAATTTGGCATGGACGAGTTGCTGGGTATAGGCATGTTGCGGATCATGAAAAATTTGATCAGCAAGCCCTTCTTCAACCACCAAACCGTGCCGCATAACCATAACCCTATCAGCCATAGTACGAATAACGCCAAGGTCATGGCTCACTAATACCATGGTCATATGCCGTTCACGTTGCAAACGTTTTAAGGTATCAAGAACAAGAGCTTGCACCGATACATCAAGCCCTGTGGTTGGTTCATCAAGCAATAATAATTGCGGCTCAAGCGCAATAGCCTTAGCAAGCTGCACCCTTTGCTGCATACCGCCTGAAAGTTCGATTGGACGAGCATCCATGCGCTCTAATGGAAACTCGGAAGCTGCCAATGCCAAACGCGCTTTTTGCCGCAATGCAGCAAAATTACGCTCACCTGCGACCAATAAACGCTCGGCAACATTGCCGCTACTGGTGTTTTTCATCAATAAGCCAAGATGAGGATTTTGATATACGATACCAATATGGCGCGCCCGTAACATACGCCGCGAAAACCGATCAAGATGAAACAAATTTAAATGATCATAACCATCCAAATCAAGATGATACTCTCCACTATCAGGACTATCTTCTAAATTCATCATTCGCAGAAAGGTTGATTTACCTGAGCCACTTTCGCCGACAATACCTAATACCTCGCCTGGATAGACCTTAGCACTGACACCGCGCAAAGCTTGCACAGGACCGAAATTTTTTGTAACATTATCAAGCTGCATCAACGGTGTTGTTTGCACAATTTGTGGATTATTGAACTGCCGCAACTCACTTATCATTGTGCCATCTTTCCATTTTGATACCATGTTTGCCCAAGGGTTTCATCTTCCCCTTCATTTTTACGAATGGTTTTTATGCCATAATTGCTATCTGATAATTCATAAACAGCCGAACCATCCTCTTGTGGCAACTCATTCATGAACATTCCTTTGACACCGCTACGCGTACAAATGGCGTTTTCATGGTTTTCAACCGCATAAGGAATATCGTCAAAAACAAGCGGTTCTACTTTTGTGTGAGGTGGCACCGCATAAAGACGTTTTTCACGGCCAGCAGAAAGAATAGTTAAATGATCCGCCATATGCAGTTTTTGCACATCCCAACGTGGAATGGGCGATGGGGTAATGACATGGCGGTCATTTACTAAGCTTGGATAGGACGCCCCTTGTAAAATACGCCCAGCGCGCACCATTTGCTCATATAAAATAAGCCAAAGCCTACTGTAATCAGCATCACCATGCATTTCTCGGGCCGTTGACATATTAGGCTCAACCGGTCTTAACGGCTCGGGATTGGGTACTTGCAATATGAGTATCTGATCAGCACTCAACTTTTCTTCAGGAATGCGGTGGCGTGATTGAATAAGGCTTGCTTTAAGCGTATCCCATGTTTCTTGCGCATTGCTTACAGTCTTAATAAATTTTCGGATTGTTGCCGCATTAACGCTATCATCTGCACCTTGGTCAATCACTTTAATAATTGAGCGTGGATTAACAAGGGTAAGAGTGACTTGCAAACCGCCCGTCCCCCAACCTCGTGCAATTGGCACTTCACGGCTTGCATAGGGAATTTGATAGCCAGGAATAGCAATGGCTTTCAACATGGCGCGGCGTAATTCACGCTTGGCAGATGGGTCTAAAAAACCATAGGAAAAAGACTGCCACGAGTGGGTAAGATCACTTAGTTTCATATTAATTCTTCTTCCAGTCTTTTTAAATCTTCACGCATTTCACTACCATCAGCATTGCGTCGCTTTATGCCGCGCAAGGCGTCAAGGCTCGATTGAAAGGTGACATAGTGAGGAAGTTTAAAATGGATGCAAAAGCCAGAAGATTCGACAGCTTCGGTATGATAGAGAAAAAATTCTTCTGACACAGCATCCGATTTGCTTTCGGTAGATGCATTTAAATCAAGTGTTGCAGCTGCAATAACTTTAACTTCATTCCAACCAAAAGTAGCAGAAAAACCAAGCTCCAACTTATCCTTTTTGGTTTTGGAGATAACCTCGGCTTGCGATATCTTAATACGCCCAGCGCTAAATTGCGTACCAGATGGATGCGACACTATAATTTCCGCTTCACTTAAGCGTAACTCATTAACTGTTGGATGAGCACTACCAAAACCACGCATAGCAGAATAACCAAGCGCCAAAACCCCGCCGGTATCGGCACGGCTTAGGCTTTGCAAACGATGGGCGCGACTTGCTGGAAATAGCAACGGTTCACGGGTAAGGTCTGGAATATCCTCTGCTGCAATTGGATGATGAACTGGTGCTTCAACCAATCCTTGCGCTTGTTGCCACTGGCTAAGAGAGGGTAAAAACGCTGGCGATGGCTTGGTACTTTTTTCCACTGCCTGCGCAATAAAAGGCTCTCCATTTAAGCTGTGGGTTGCTAAAATTTTATGGGCATAATCTAATGTTGGCCCTAAAATTTGTCCGCCCGGAATATCTTTAAATGCCGCAGATATCCGCCGAAGCGTAAACAACTTGTCCTGTTCTATGGTTTTAGCAATAGCAATGCGTGGCTGCGTTGTGCGCCAAGCGCGAAGTAGCAAAACCGCTTCATATAAATCACCACCGCCTTGAGCAATGGCGAGAGCGGCAAGCTCTGGCTCATAAAGTGAAGCCTCACCCATGACACGATCAATAAGATATGGGAGAGTGTTTTTAATTTCGGTAATGCGTTTTTGATCTATAGTGCCAATTGATTGACGATAGAGGCGCTCTGCTTGATCTATTGCTTTTTCACCACCGCGTGTTGCGACATAGGCCATGATTTTTTCTCGCTTTACAAAACTTCAACATAGGTGGAACGGGGTAGCCCGATAAGACTATTTTGACCGAAGAAAAAAATGTCAAAACCAAGCGGATAGGAAATAAGAGCATTACGCATTGCCCAAAACTCTGGGTGAACTCCGCCAATATGAATAGTTTTTTGGCCTTTAATGCCAGGTCCGGAAAGCTTTAATGCTGTTCCAACACCAAATTGTGCTGGCGCAATTAATAATGCGCCTTTTTCAGGATAGAGAAGGTCGCCAATTGCAATATGCTTTATCGCCTCAACATCGCTTTCATTTTCAAGTGACATAAAAACATATTGCGCTTGTGGAAGGGAGGAAGGTAAAGCACCAGTTGCTTGCAATTTTTGCCTTAGCGTGGGTTCATCGAAAAAAAATCGCGTTTCACGGTCAAGCAAAGTTTCGCAAAATGTTGCCCATGACAGATTATCACAAGTTATGTCACAACCAGGATTTGCCAAGGCTTTCATTAACTTTTCAAAATGCCTATTATCCAGTTCATCTTGTATGCTTGGTTGTATGTTTGGATTTTGCATTAAAATGTTTCCATCTCTACACGGGTGGCATTTACTTCACATAAGCGTTGATGATCTTCTTGGCTTTGCAACTCAAAGGCAGTTTTCAAAAAGCTGGAAATCTCATTGCTTTGGATATTTGCATTAAAAGCGGCATCAATAACCGCGATTGCCATGGCTTGCTCAAGATCACGGCCGACAATCATGCCATAACCGATACAGTTTAATTGTTTGAGCTGAATGTGAGCTTCAGCAACAAGCACTTCACCAAGGTGAAATTCACTGCCTTTTACGCTGTCACGCATCGGCACCATGACAAGACCAGTACGGCTTTGAATAACCTCGATATCGCCTAAATCATCAATTAAAGTTTCACTGAGTTGCTTGATAGCTATGCTATCAGCACGCGCAAGAATAGATAACCTATCACTATGCTCAAAAATATCATTATCACTAGGATTATCCCGGTTCTCAATGGTTGGGGACATAATAGTCGTCCTTTACTCTAAAAGGGTTACACAAAAATAGGGTAAATAAGTAAAGGCGCCTTAGTCGGTCTTAGTCTGTATTTAGCGCCAAAAGCCGTATCAAAGGCGGCCTGTATCAAAAGCAAATTGCACCTTTTCAGCTGCCCAGATTGAAACTGCATAGCCAATGGGGCGATACTCCAAATCGACATCGCATTTTTCCATCACGATAACAGGCTGGCCATTTGAAAGTTGGAGCATTTCCGCCTCCTCATCAAGCGCCAACCGCGCTGATATAATGGTTTCATGACGCAAATAATCATCAATGCCGTAATGGCGATAAATGGCACTATCACCAAGACCATCTTGATAGAATTGCAAAAATTCAGGAAAGCGTTGCGCTGGGTGATAAGAGCGTGAAATATGAATAGGCTCACCATCAGCAAAGCTGCGCTGTCCCACCATCACCAGTAAATCACCAAGATTTACTTTTAACTGCTCAGCTTTTTCTTTATCTGCTTCAACAAGACATGCAGAAATATTTTCAGTACTTGGCACACGCCCCTCACTTATAAGATTGGGGTGAAACCGCGTGCGCTGCGACACGACGTAACGGATTGGTCGGCGAAACTCGACAAAAGTACCTCGCCCTTGATCAACCCGTAATTTACCCATCGATACCAAAGCGGCAATTGCGCGGCGAATAGAATGGCGGCCAATGTCAAAACGCTGTGAAAGTTGATTTTCTGTTGCAAGTTGGCTACCCGCAGAAAGAATACCTGAGGATATTTCGTTATCCAATACGTCTCTAACGTATTTCCAGCGTCCATATGAAGAATTCATAGTATATCCTGTAAATTCATTCGAATGAATTCTTTATATACCTTCGTCATTTCAAATTTATTACAATTTAATTAAAATTAATATGATGATGAAAAATTTTATATTATTATTTAACCATTTTATTGTCATAAAAGTTTAATCTCTACTTTTTATATGATGCTGATATGAATGAAGTGGGAGAGTAAATATTATGAAAGCCGTTGAAGTTGCCAATATTTCCAAAACCTATGGGCGCACCAAAGCGCTTAAAGGTGTTAGCTTATCAATTGATAAGGGTGAAATGGTAGCGCTTATCGGTGCTTCGGGATCGGGAAAAAGTACATTAATCCGGCATTTGGCAGGTCTTGAAACAGCAGATCGCGGCAGTGCTGACATTAATATTTTTGGCGAAAAAACCCAAGAAAATGGTCAAGCAACCAAAGCCAGCAAAATGATGCGTGGCAAAATATCGGTGATCTTTCAACAATTCAATCTGGTTAACCGTTTATCGTTATTAACCAATGTTCTCATTGGTCTTTTGGGGCGTATTCCATCTTGGCGTGGCACTTTAGGCTTTTTCAAACGCGAAGAAAAAATAGCTGCAATTGATGCGTTGACACGAGTGGGAATTGACCATGCTGCATTTCAGCGCGCCTCAACCCTTTCAGGTGGTCAACAACAACGGGCAGCAATTGCCCGATCACTTTTACAAAATGCTGAAATTTTAATTGCCGATGAGCCAATTTCAGCCCTTGACCCAGCATCGGCCCGCCGCGTCATGGATATTTTATCTAAAATCAATGAAGAAGATGGCATCACCATGATTGTCTCGCTTCATCAGGTAGAATATGCAAGGCGTTTTTGCCCAAGAACCATCGCCATGCGTGATGGTGAAATTGTTTATGATGGGCCGTCAATCAACTTAACCAATGCGTTTTTATCCGAGCTTTATGGTAGCGCATCAGAAGAACTTGTTTTGCCCGATGCGGCTGATATGCCGTTAGCAAGCCACGATACACCGCCAAAAGTATCTGTAAGACAACAATATTTCCAGCCTGCGTGAGTTTATTTCAAATTAAAACAATTTTCGACCTTCCGCTTTAATATTTTTAAATCTAGGAGAAATGATTGATGAAAAAGCTTCTCAAAAGCTTTGCGCTTGGTATAGCAATGGCAACAGTTGCAACTGTATCTTTTGCACAAACCCTCAATTTCGGCATTATTTCAACAGAATCACAATCTCATTTGAAAACTGCTTGGGATCCATTCCTTGCCGATATGAAAAAGAAAACTGGCTTTGAAGTAAAACCATTTTTTGCATCTGACTATGCTGGTATTATTGAAGGCATGCGTTTTGGTAAGGTTGATATTGCATGGTATGGCAATAAATCGGCCATGGAAGCAGTTGACCGCGCCAAAGGTGAAGTAATAGTGCAAGCTATGGCTGTTGATGGCAGTCCGGGTTATTGGGGTGTATTAATTGTTGAAAAAGACTCGCCAATTAAAACCGTTGAAGATGTTTTAAAATGCGACAAGACTTTGAATTTCGGTATTGGTGATCCAAACTCAACATCGGGCTATCTTGTACCGATGACTTTTCTTTTTGCAGCCAATGGCATTGATCCTAAAAATTGCTTCAAAACCGTGCGCAATGCCAATCATGAAACCAATGCTTTGGCGGTTGCCAACAAACAGGTTGATGTAGCAGCAAACAACACAGAAAACATGGATCGTATCAAGAAAAACAATCCAGATGCTTATGCAAAATTACGCGAAATTTGGCGTTCACCACTTATTCCCGGTGATCCAATTGTTTGGCGTACCGATCTTCCCGAGGAAACCAAAACAAAGATTAGAGAATTTTTCCTCACCTATGGTACAGATCAATCAACTGGCAATATTGAAGAAGAAAAAGCTGTTCTAAAAGGCTTAACTTGGGGGCCATTTCGCGCTTCTAGCAATGATCAACTATTGCCAATCCGCTTGATGGAAATTGGCCAGAAGATAAGTAAGCTTGAAAATGATGATAAGCTTGATACAGCAGAGAAAAAAAAGCAGCTAGATGCATTAAATGCTGAAAAGGCTGATTTTGAAGCAAAGCTTGCAGCCAACACAAAAAAATAAAAGCTTAGGGGACAACTGGCTCATCCTGCACACTGTTTCATTATTATAAAATGCAAAGCATTTCATGGCTAGATTATCATCTAGCCATGATGGCTTTTGATTTACCCAATCAATAGGTTCAAAGACATGACAACAGCGGCTGAACGCTATCAGACATTAAATAATAAGAGTGGATGGAAGCACTGGATTTTTCCAAGCATCATTATTATCATTCTTGCATGGAGCTGGACCCCTGCCGAAATGTATTTATGGCCACAGCTTTTTACCCATGCCGGCAATATGGCTGAATATGCTGCAGGTTTTTTACATCCCGATTTCACCGAATGGCATTATTACTTGACTGAAATGCTAGTCACAGTCAATATTGCAATTTGGGGTACATTTCTTGCTGTTGTCTTTGCTATTCCTTTAGGCATTCTCTCATCAGCCAATATGGTGCCTACCTATATTTTGCAGCCTGTAAGACGTTTGATGGATCTATGCCGCGCTATTCATGAAGTTGTTTTTGCGGTTCTTTTTGTGGTTGCTGTTGGTCTAGGGCCATTTGCTGGTGTCATGGCACTTTTTGTTCATACTTTGGGCGTGCTTGCCAAACTCTTTTCTGAGGCGGTTGAAGCGATTGATCCACGTCCTGTCGAAGCTATCAAGGTTGCAGGTGGAACACCGATACAGCAAGTAATTTATGGAGTTATTCCGCAGGTTTTACCGCTTTGGATTTCCTTTTCACTCTATCGGCTAGAATCCAATATTCGCTCGGCAACCGTACTTGGCATTATTGGTGCAGGTGGTATTGGACAAATCATGTTTGAATCCATTCGCGGTTTTTCTTACTCGCAATCATCCGCAATATTATTAATCGTTATTGTAACCGTTGTTATTATGGATATTATTTCCCAACAATTACGAAAGCTGTTTATTTAATGCGAGCCGCTATTTATTTTACCCCCGATAAAAATCATCCAATAACAAAAAAAGCTGTAAGTTGGTTGGGGCGCGATGCATTTAACAGTGCAAATACGATATCTAGCCCTAATAACAAAGATTTAACGCTTATAAAAAGCCCAGCACGTTATGGCTTTCATGCAACGATTAAGGCGCCTTTTGAACTTGATGTGAGCTATGGGATCGATGATGTAGCAAAAGCATTGATGGATTTTTGTGCAATCAATAAATCTTTTAAGCTGCCCAATATCAAAATTGGGAAACTAGGTTCTTTTTTTGCACTGGTTCCCGAATTTTGCCCCGATGAATTATTTAATATTGAAGCGCGTACTGTAAAACAATTTGAAATTTACCGCGCATCACTAAGCGATGAAGATATAAAAAGGCGCAATCCACAAAGCTTAAGCGACAGGCAAAAAGACAATCTTACCGCCTATGGTTATCCTTATATCTTTGAAGATTTCCGCTTTCACATGACCCTAACAGGGCCTGTTGAGCACCAAATCCAAGATGAAGTGGAAGAACAGTTAAACACTTATTTTTATGAGTTTTTAGGCAAGGATCTTGATTTTGACGGATTAGCGCTTTTTATCGAGCGAGAGCGGCAAAGCAGTTTTTATTGCCATAGTTACTTCAAGCTTGCCAAAACCTAACGCCTATCCCCATGAAACTTAGTCAATGACCTTATTATCATATTTATTTTGCGCATTTTACGCAAAACTGCTGCACCGTTTTGCCAAAATGCTTTAATTGCGGAGATATATAATGCCTTATGAACAGGTATTTAAAAACGCCAAAATTGTTTTAGAAAATGAAGTTATTTTTGGCAGTTTACAAATAAAAGATGGTAAAATTGCCAATATAGATCAGGGTAAAATTACGACAGGTACAGATGTTGGCGGCGACTATCTTGTCCCTGGTCTTATTGAACTTCACACCGATAATATTGAAGGCCATCTTCATCCGCGACCAAAAGTGCGTTGGAACACTTTAAGTGCTCTTCATGCCCATGATATGCAAATTTGCGGTGCCGGCATTACTACTGTTTTTGATAGCCTGCGTGTTGGCAACGAAGAACTGCGCGGTGTAGCTACATCCTCCATTGCAGAATTAAAAGATTTAGCTGATACAATCGCCTATGCGGATAAAGAAAATTTGTTAAAAGCTGAACATTTTATCCATTTACGCTGTGAAGTGTCACTGCCTGATACAGTCGATATTTTTGACCAAGTAGCTGATAATAGCCAGATACGCCTTGCTTCACTAATGGATCATGCCCCAGGGCAAAGGCAATTTGCAACAATTGAGGCGTATAAAATCTATTATCAAGGCAAATATGGTATTTCTGATAGTGTTTTTGAAGAATATGCTGCACGCCGCGTTAAGCAATCAGCACAATATTCTCGTGACAATCGCTTGACCATTGCCCAAAAAGCGAAAGAAAAAAGTATTATCCTTGCGAGCCATGATGATGCAACCACCGATCATGTAAGCGAAGGGTTAGCGCTTGGCGTTGCGGTTTCAGAATTTCCAACCACCCTTGACGCAGCTATCCATGCCCACAAAAACGGTCTACATGTACTAATGGGGGCACCTAATATTGTGCGTGGCAAATCTCATTCGGGCAATATATCAGCCTCCTACTTATTAGAGCATGGCTGCCTTGATATTTTATCATCCGATTATGTGCCTTTTAGCCTATTGCATTCAGTTTTTGCTATTGCAGGTGATAATGATAATGATCTTGCAACTGCGATGCGCTATGTGAGCGCAAACCCCGCCACAGCAGCAGGCCTATATGATCGTGGCATATTGCAACAAGGGCGACGCGCTGACCTATTGCGGGTACGCAAGCATCAACATATGCCAATTATCAATGGTGTATGGCGAGAGGGACAACGAGTTGCCTGATAACCAGACCTTTGAAAATTCAACCTATGTGCCTGATCTTGGTTTTTTTGTCGCAATTATTGGGCCAAGTGGCGCGGGTAAAGATACGCTACTTGCCCTTGTGCAAGAAAGTTTCAAAAATGATCCACGCTTTGTATTTGCAAAGCGTGTGGTAACCCGCCAAGCGCAAGGTGAAGACCACGATACTTTATCAATTGAAGGCTTTTTGCACGCACAAAATAATGGTGCCTTTTGTTTAAACTGGCAAGCCCATGGGCTTTATTATGGCTTACCGCAGCAGCTTATTGATGACCTTACTCAAGGCAAAACTGTTATTGCCAATATTTCTCGCAAAACACTCAATCAGTGCGCAGATAAATTTAAAAACTTTGCAATTATTGAGATTACCGCCCAAAGAGACATTTTACGACAGAGATTAAAAAATCGTGGTCGCGAAAGTAACCAAGACATTGAGCAGCGTCTATTGCGAGCAAGCCTGCCCTTTGCATTGCCAAGCAATATATTGGTCTACCCAATTGACAATTCTTTCGCACCTCAACATGGTGCGGCGCAGTTGCAAAAAATTTTATGCCTTTTGCAAACTAATTGTAGGGGCAGGACCTATTAATTTAAATGACATAGCACAATAAACCGTAAAAGATACGAGCAGAAAAGCAAAAATGGGTAATATACTTGTCTAAGCTTTACAACATCGTGGATTAAAACGCTTTGTGCCCTTTCAGATAAAAAAATCTTACAAACACCATGTTGAAGAGCCTCAAACAATATTGATCTTTATTGACGCTTCTTCTTATATTTAATCTTTAGTTTTTTTGCAAATTTCCACATACCATTTTGCTAAAATTGAGAGGTTTTTGCAATAAAAATAGCAAAAGGCGCGAGCATGTCACGCTCGCGCAGCGAAATGCGGTGCGAAATTCCACTATAATAAGCGCATTTCGCCAGCATTTTTTATTAAAAACATCAACTATTGATCGAAGTATAGCTAAAGATGCATTAACTAAAAATAGTGGCGAAATACAAATTAGTTCGAAAAATAACGGTTTTCTTTAAACAATAAGTGCTGTTTGTGCATGTTGGTCAAAAGCCGCATTATAATTGTCATTGGCAAAATCGCGAGCTGAAGCACTATCTGCGCTATGCTGATCAGCCATAATACTAAAGGCATTCGCAGATCCGCTATCAGCAGCAAGGCCAAGTTGTGGCTCAGTAATAACATTACCATTTTTATCTTCTAGGGTAATGTTTGCACCATCAGCATTGGCCTGATTGACCAAATCTGTTAGCCAACCAATTTTATTTGGCTGCACATTGCGAACATCCAAACGAATGGTTTCAATATTGCTAGCAAGCAAACCAGAAGAGGATAGATCAACCAACCAATCTTTATAATTTGCTTCAAAACGGCTTAATGTGCTTGCGGTCAAGATAAGCGTATCATTACCTTCGCCACCATCAATTTGTAAAGCTCCGGCATCAATATGCCCATTCAAATGAATAATGTCGTTGCCAGCACCTGCATCAATTTTATTTTTACCACCATTAGCAGCAGTAACATTGCCAATTAAGGTCATTATGTCATTGCCTGATCCTAAATCAAACAGGTTAAGACCGCCGATGTTTTCTGCATGCACATTGCCTTCGATATAAAGGTCATCATTGCCGCCGCCAGCAAAAATATTATTAGCCCCACTATTGGCAAAGAAGTTACCAAGGAAAGTCAAACTATCGTCTAAATCACTTAGTTGAAAACGGTTTCCTGTATCATATGTAGGATTACCATTATTACTACCTTGGCTTACGATATCTCCGTTCACTTCCAGAGAAATTTGGCTGCCCAAATCAATATAGTTGCTACCATTATTAATTGCGCTGATACTATCATTGACAGTCATATAAAAAGGACCATCGCCACTTAAATACTGGGAGTAGCCAATAGAAATCATATTGTCACCGTTATCAGCGAGTATTGAGCCAAGAGTAAAATATCCTTGGTGAGACCCTAAACCTAAGGTGTTAAACGCACCTGTTGCATAAAGAGCGCCCAAAAGTGTAAATTCTGTTTTTTCACCCAAAAAAGTAAATTGATTATTGCCGCCTTCAGCACGAAGGTCACCACCAATAAATAACTTTGAAATATCAGAATCCATATAAATGAAATTGGAACCATTATTTTGCGCAACAACATCACCTGAAATCGCTATGTCACTCTTGTACCCATGCTCTCCCACATTTCCAAAAGAAAAGGAATTTGTAGTCGAAGAATCAACGCCTTCTGCATGCAACCCACCCTTTATTGCTAATTGATAATTACCACTACCAAACATAGCAACTTCAAAATATCCCCCGATGTTTTCCACCTTGTTTCCAAGTATAATGTTTTTATCACCATCTTGACCATAAATATTGAGTGAATTTTTTTCCCCTACGATAGTTTCACCTTTAACATTAACTGTATCATTACCGTTTAGTAAGTTTATCGTCAGTAAATTTGATCCATTATTATTCCAGAGTGGCGTACTACCGAGCAAATTACCTGTAATAGTAACAGTGTCATCAAGGTTAGTGCCCGTGAAATAACTACCATTGCCAAAATCACCAACAATGTGGAGTTGGCTGCCAGTAGTACTTGAACTCAAAACCTGCGCTAAAGCATTTTGGTTGCTTTGCTCCAAAGCATTTTCATCAGCATCAAATAATTTTTTTGAAATTACAGTCATCTTCCACTCCTTTAATAATTAATAATATAATTATACGATAATTAAATAAATTAACTTTACAAGTAGAAATAAGCGATTCACAAATAAATATATTTATATTATATTTAACTTATTTATAATATAAATCAATAAATTTCAAATTTTAATTATTCTAAAAAAGCAATATCATGACACTTAACTTATTGCACATTTACATATAGTTACGTCGTCACTGCCTTTTTAACATTGTCACCCCAAAATATTCAATCTTGTTTTCGTTGATAAAAATGGCAAAAGGCGCAGCATATCGCGCTCGCGCAGTGCGATGCAACCTTGGGTGCCACGATAATCAGGTCGTGCCAAATGGAAAAAGATTGCGCTACCGCAATGTTGTCGGCGTGGGCGAAGATTATAATCAAGAATAAAGCCAATATTATAAAGGCAATCTTGGCGCAGCATGGTTTCACAACTTGCAGGATAAGGCAGTTTTACCGGCCGGTTATAATTGCGGTCATTAACCGCATCACACCAACCATCATTTTTTCCAACTGTTTTAATAGGCACAAAGCATGTTGGTTTGATGCGTCGTGTTGGTTTTTGATAGCCCGATATAATCCGCATTTTTGCAATAGGTGTTTTTCCGTCCCCCTCGCGCTTTAATGCGGTTATTCCATTTTTGCCAATAGCACATTGAAAACTAAATTTGCCCGCGCGTAAAATAGCCCTATTTTTACCCAATGCGCTAGGGCGCACATCAATATTGTGCAAAAAACGGTGTTTTAAATTAGATTTTCGTTGTTTCATCACTATTTTCACCACTTCAACACTTGCAAGCACCTGTATTTATGTGAAGAATACATCATAAAATAATAAGGTAACAATGGCTATAAATGCCCTTGATAAGGAATGACATATGAGCGGTCGTACAATTTTAGTTATTGATGATGATGATGACCTACGTGGAATTTTGGTTGAACAATTGCAAATGCATGAAGAATTCACCGTTTTTCAAGAAGATAGAGCCTTGCCCGCGATAGAACGCGCTAAAAAAGATGATCTTGATCTTGTGATTATGGATGTTGGTTTACCTGATCTTGACGGCCGAGAAGCGGTAAAACAAATGCGCCAAAATGGGTTTCGCGCACCGATCATCATGCTAACTGGTCACGATACTGATTCTGATACGATTCTTGGCCTTGAAGCTGGCGCTAATGACTATGTTACAAAACCTTTCCGTTTTGCAGTATTGCTTGCTCGTATCCGTGCGCAGTTGCGCCAACATGAACAAAGTGAGGATGCAACCTTCCAAGTAGGTCCTTATATTTTCAAACCAGGCCAAAAATTGCTCATTGATGAAAAAGGCGGTAAAATTCGCTTAACTGAAAAAGAAGCCGCTATCATTAAATATCTTTATCGGGCGGGCGAAAAAATCATTAGCCGCGATACCTTGCTTGAAGAAGTATGGGGTTATAATTCAGGTGTTACCACTCATACACTTGAAACCCATGTTTATCGCTTGCGCCAAAAGATTGAAAAAGACCCTTCGAATGCTCAGCTTTTGGTAACCGATAGCGGCGGATATCGTTTAGTACCTTAATGAAAAAAAATGCTAATTTGCGCCTCATATTATTTAAAGTAAAGTGCGGCGTAAATAGCAAAATCTATTAAGAGAATTTCATTTCTGTTTCAATTAAGCGCCTCATTTATCACTAGCATATTTTCAATAAATAGGATCACCATCGAAATTCAAAATATGTGCTATATGAAATCGTTACAAAAAGCATAATTGATGGAGTTAAACTCCAACGAGATTGGTTTTAGTTAATTATGTGATAATCATAACGAGTGCATTATTGGCTAAGTTGGAAAGGAAATTCTCGTAAAGATTGTAGTTAAATAAAAATAAACATTAATTCTGATAAAATGTCACATAAGATATAAAATGCGGTGATGTTAAAACTATTTTTAGTTATTAGCAGTTAAATATTAGCTATTCATGGTTGAATATTGCTATATAGCAAATATGGTGAAAAATTTTGACTATGGGTTAGGATTATTGCCTAATTGCTTTTGCATATTATATCGGAGAGGAACTCTTTTGAATTTGGTAAATGGCCATGTCGGTTGAAGAAGAATTGCTAATTTTAAAGCAGCTTGGCTTTTTTCAATGCTTTACCGATGAGCAATTGCGCCTTGTTGCCTTTGGGGCAGAGAGGGTTCAGTTTCGCGCTGGCCGTGAATTATTTCGCGAAAATCAACCAGCTGATAGCGCATTCATTCTTATGTCAGGTCAAATTGACCTATATCAAATGGGCAATGAAGGGCCAATATTGGTTCATAATGTTATGCCAGGCTCGATGATTGGTGAACTTAGTCTTATTTGCAAAATGAAACGCTCCGTTAGTGCAGTTGCGGCAGACGATGGCACAGCTTTGCGCGTTAGCCGTGGTATTTTTAGGCGCATTCTTGATGAATATCCGCAGGCGGCTAAGCTACTTTTTGAGCATTTAAGCAATGATTTCCATCACATGGTGGAAAGATTGAGTAATACACAAATTACAAAAGAATAACGGCTTTATTTAACAGCAGCGCAGGTCACTATAGTTTTTAATTTCATGATAATCAGCAGTCTATAAGGTCAAAAATTCATGGATTCATTTTGGGTATTTGGCTATGGCTCTCTCATGTGGAATCCGGGTTTTGCTTATGAAGAAGCAAAGCTTTGCCGTCTTTATGGCTATCATCGCAGTTTTTGTATCTATTCTACCCATTATCGTGGCACAGTTGAGCAACCTGGTCTCGTCCTTGGCCTTAAAAAAGGTGGGTCTTGTCTTGGACTTGGGTTTAAAATTGCCAAAGAACATGCTCAAAAAACCTATGATTATCTCGTCGAGCGCGAACAAGTAACAGGCGTTTACAAAGAAAAACATCTAAATTTATATTTTGACGATAACAGTCATAATCATGGTCTTGCTTTTGTTGCTGATCCCTTACACGAACAATATGCGGAAAAACTTGATTTACAAAGCATGGCTGATTTAATTAGTAAGGCGGCAGGAATAGCCGGTAAAAATGCCGATTACGCCCTTAATACCGTTGAGCATTTACAAAAAATGGGCATTCATGATCGCCAACTTACCAAGATTGCACAAATTTTAAAAGCAAGCATATAAAAACTTGGTTCCACTTTAAGATCTGAACAAAATAAAAACTCATGATTGCAAGGTTTAATATCTGCGTTCTTTTAGCATATTGATCACTTCATGGGGTAAGCGATTTTGTAAATCTATTGGCAAATCAATTTCTGGCAAATCTGGTCGTGCAGCAAGTAGTAAGCAGACGGAACCAATATTATGCTCACCACATTCAATTATTTTTGATAAGCAATTTTCAGGCAAAACTATTGGATTGGTAAATAAGGCTGCAAATTCGTAATTTGGCTGGGGTGCAACTTTAAAATCTAATTTGTTCCATATCGTGAAAATATCTTTCAAAACTGCATTTTCACACCATGTTAAAGCAGTCGTTGCCTCTTTTGTCCAACCAATAGCATGATTGAATGAAATCCAATTTTGGGCAGGAAGAATTTGTAATTTTTCTGCCATACGTAATGATACGGCTATTTGCTCTCGCCAATCTTCTGATTTTTGACGATTTTTCAACCAAAATTGCGCATTGGCATGAATTTCATACCAGATATCAATAGCCGAAAAACCATCACCCAAATCAATGAGAGGATTGATATCATTAATGTCCCATTGTTGCATTATGGATTATTAACCTCACCCATCACCATCATCAAAAAATACATCAGGAGACCCTGTTTGCGAAACTCCACCGCAGTCAATAGCATCGCCAATACGCGCTGCAGGACGACCGTTTATAAATATCATTGGCGAACCTTCTGCTTGTTTTCTAGGATGATCAGGCGTAGGACATGTTGGACAGCCATGTGCAGCATAACTATCCCCAACCCGAACGGCTGGAATATCATTTATAAACACATCAGGACTACCACTCGTGGCATCAGTTGATGGAAAGTGGCAACTATGGCCTGAACCAATATCACCTTTTCGAATACTTGCTGGCATAATAACCTCTAATATAAATATGTATTAATATATTATATCATAACAAGTAAAGTTTCCCGCACCATATATTTTTACAAGATATCTTGTTACTGAATCATTATATGCACATCGATCTTTAAAATTCATAACATATATGTATCCATTCATTAATTTTTCTGAATATAATTTATTAACTTCATTAGGTGCTTGTTCATAAATTTTTTTACCATTCATATCAATAACTAAAAACATCGCACCATATCTTATATAGCTTGTATTTTCCTTCTCCAAATATGTGATATTTTCATCTGTCTTTTTATTATTATGCGTTTTTACAATATATATTGTAAAAAACGCTGCGATAATACCAAGTAGAAATCCTAACATTAAAATCATTGCATATTTAATTTTCATTTTTTACCTTTCTAATCACCTACAATTGCACCCCACCAGCGTTTATAAACACATCAGGACTACCACTTGTAGCAATAGTTGGCGGATAATGGCAGCTATGACCTGAACCTATATTACCTTTTCGAACACTTGCCGTCATAATTACCCCTATTTATTCTTATATAGGTGTCTCAAACAATTTTTTGTAAAAATAAGTTTAATCGACTAGCCACTCTAATGCTCTAATAGCATTTGAATCCCCTTGCTCTGCGGCAAGCTTATACCACTTAATAGCTTCGGCGTTGTTCTGGGCAATCCCCTCACCTCTTGCATATAATGATCCTAAATTAAATTGGGAGTATACATCGCCTTGCTCTGCAGCAAGTTTATACCATTTAATAGCTTCACTGTAATTTTGTTTCACGCCTTTGCCATCTGAATACATTATGCCTAAATTGAATTGAGCTCCAATGTGGCCTTGATTAGCTGCTAGTGTAAACCACCGAAACGCTTCATTATAATTTTTTTCTACTCCTTCACCATGTAAATACATTATACCTAAATTGAATTGAGCTTCTGGTAGGCCTTGGTTAGCAGCTAGTGTAAACCATTCAATTGCTTTGTTGTAATGATGAGAGGTACTATCATCGTTATAATATACTATTCCCAAATTAAATTGAGCCTCGGGCAACCCTTGTTCAGCTTCCAAAACCAATTGTTCAATACTTTTTTCATTAATATAAAATTTATTATAAACGTAAAAAAATGATATAAATATAAATATAAATATAAATAATATTAAATACTTCCTTTGGAATTTTATTTTATTATTTGATAAATACATTTAATTTCCTTTTATTTAGGGGCTAGCATAGATAAGGGTTAAGTATAATTATTTCATCCAACTTAACAATACTTTAATCAAATTCTGTGTTGAATGATAGTTAAAACGCCATTCACACTCTTTTAAGTAGAGGTGAAAGTGCTCTTTTGGGATGCCATTAAAGCGACCCATATGCCGCCGCTTGTCTTGGCTCCCGAAGTTCTCGATCCCATTGATATGATTGTGCTCATCCACAAAGGCTTTTGCCCAAAGGTTTTAAATGCTTGACCCGCTCATGGTAAAACTCAGTCACATCAAGAACATCATAGGCACAAAAGCATATCTTGATAAACAATGGAATCTGGCTTAATTGATTGCCTAATAATCGGTAAAGCATTTCAGTACGGGCATTTGGTATAGGAAAAGCATAAACTTTTCCATTGCGTTTTAACAATTCGAATATGGGTGTTTTCCAACCTATTTCACATCTTCTTTTGCCTTCACGCACAGCACCCAAATAACTCTCACCAAGTTCAATTTCACCGCACATAAGTTCAGGCGTTTCTTGATTAAGGCGGAAGGCTATTTCCTCTTGCAGCTTGTGGAAATAAAGCGTAGCCGTGCTCCTGTTTACACCTGCTAAAGCGGTGGCAGAAGAAACCGCTGAACCTCTAAAGAAATACTTGAGGAGTTCAACTTGTTTTACTTGCAAAAGACGACATTCACGCCGTCACTTATCCATTTGACACCAATAGCTTTTTTTAGCTATCTATGCTGGCACCTAAAATATTCACGGCATTGGAACCAGTTGCCGCTACCTCGCAAAAGCGAGATAGAAGCGAAGGGACGGTTTACCGTCCCTTTCGTCATTTTAGAGCATAAGAATTATGATTATTGAAACTTATAAATTATCGCAGATTAGAAATGTAATTTCAAGAATGCTTTTTGATAAAATAAAATGACCGAAGACCAGCTATTCATTATCAAAAATCAATTTTTCTCAAAAACGTTCGTTATAAATTTTATCAGGAAGCTTATTAACTCGGTATTCATAATATTCACGCGCAGCATCTAAAAATATTTCACGACGATCGTTATTTTCTAGGCCCCTTAGGAGGTCCATTGTATAGAGGACTGTGTGGATCCGTGAATGGACTATATGGTTGTAAAGGTTTTGGGTTCGGCTTGAATGGCGAATTAGGTGGTAGATTTGGCTGTGGATTTATCGGTGATGAAGGTAAAGGCGATGTTCCACCGTTTAGCCTATCAATATGATTTGTTATAGTATTTGGTTTATTTTGGGTTTCAACCGGTCCCGCACCACTTGATGGCTGATCGGATGAAGTTGATGCTGGTGGTTTCAGCCCCAAAGGATCTATCATTGTTAGCGGATTGCTAACATAGGCATGTGGGCTAAATCCACCTTCAATTCCAATTGGATCTGGTGTAATATATTGACATGCTATAGGATCATAATAACGGAAATAATTATAGTAAAGGCCACTTTCAGCATCCTCATATTGGCCCGCCATGCGCAGTGGGCATAATAGGGCATATCGTTTTAAGTTGCTATCCCCCTTTATGGCTAAATTACCTGTCGCATTATATGCCAAGCCATTATCATTATGGGCTTGCCAAGCTTGGTTAATATCCCCCCAAATATTGTGATCCACAGACCAAACAAGGTAACCTTTTTCGCTGAACATATCCTTAGGAGTGCCGATATGGTCACTAATGATATAATAAAATTCGCCATTGATCTCCTCACGGGCAAAAGGCATTAAACTATTAGGCAAATAGTGCCAAATAATACCTTTGCTCCAATCAACAGTTTCATTTGCTAATAATGGTGCTTCACCAATAATTATTGAATTGTCCCAAAGATAATATCGACCAACTTCATCTATTTGTTGACCACAATTATCCGAGTTAATGGCAGATGTAACATTGCGTTTAGATATTCTTCTTCCCAAACCATCATAACCATAAAGCCATGTTTCATTATTAGGTGTTATAAGAGATGTTAATTGGTTATCAGCATTCCATTGATATTTCCATATATTTAGCCCCTTGCCATCACCCTCAGAGCGCCGCTCAATGACACGATTTAATGCATCATAACGCAAAAATATTCTCTCGCCCGATGATCCGCTTGCTAAATATAAAAGATTATTTTCACCACGATGCCAAATTTTTCTATTATTGTCTAAACCTGCAACCTGCAATTGGTGCAATGAATCATATTCGTAACATTCAATTGTTTTGCTATTAAGTTTTCGCTCTGTTACAAGTCCTACATTATTGTAATCATATTCAATATTACCCCAACGCTTGTCATGAATTGAATTCGGTTCGCCTGCTTTGTTCCATTCATATTGCCGATTAATCTGCGCACCAGCTGTATGAGGATCAATATTGCGATCTCGAGCTTCTAAAGCTGCGATTAATCCCTCTCCCGCAATACCAACGCGTAAGCCAGCTTTTTGTTTATTAAGCTCACCCATAACAGAAAATTCTGCACTATAGATAAAGCCCTTATCACCCTCGATGGTGAGTTGATGGTTAGCCCAATCTTCTTTGAATACAGCTTTTGCACCAGATTGAAAATCTGCAGCTGTTAGCCTTTCCATTTTATCATAGTGGAAATTAGATTGCTGTCCTGCGATAGTTTTTTGAACAATTTGGTTAATTGTGTCGTAAGATGTTAAAACGCTAAAGCCATTTTGCTCTTCCGCAATGATGCGTCCCATCTTATCGCGTGTAAAAATAATATCAGCATGTTTATTATTTACACTAGTAAGTAAGCCCGCACGATCAAAAGTATATTTTATGATATCATCTGCTTCGCTTTCTACCGAAGCGTAAATAGCCTTATACTTTATAAACCCTGCTTTATCATAAAAATAGCAAATGAATGAACCATCAGGATTTAGCTTTTTAACAACCTCGCCTTTTTCATTATATTCATAATTATAAATCAAACCTTCAAAGTCTTCTTCACGAATTACAAGACCTAAATCATTGCGTTCAAACGACCATGTTTGATTTTTAGCATTACGTATTAATGCAATACGGTTTTGATTGTCATAATCGAAAGAATAGCTTGAACCATCAGCTTTAGAAAACCGTATTAATTGGTTAAAAGCACCATATTCATAATGGGTTTCACGTTTTTCGCTATCTTTATAAATACCGATATGACCATTTTCATCATATTTACGATGAATCTTAGTGCCATCAGGATAGCAAGCATTATTATATGTATAAAAATTTTGCCCCGAACTATTATAATATTCATAGTTAACGATACTATTATCTGGCTTAATTTGCGTGATAATACGCCCAAAAGCATCACGTTTATTATGTGTTTTTGTGCCGTCCGCATGAACAACTTCGATGATGCGATTAAAGCGATCATAGACTAATTCTTCAATGAGCACATCATTTTGGTATGTCTTATTTAACAGCCCCTGTTCATTATAGTCATAGCGCGTTTTTAAACCTGATGGGTGTTCACTACTAATAAAATTACCGCGTTTGTCATATTCATAAAACCACGCTGCACCTTCACCATTCGTAAAACTAGAAACAATATCAGGACCATTCCATTGCCAGCTTTGTTGGCGGCCTTCACCATCTACTATCCGTGTAATATTTCCAAAATAATCATAATCATATGTTGTTTTATTGCCCAGTGCATCTATTTCGCAAGTAAGCTGGTTAAATTCATCAAATTCAAACTGTTTTTTATTGCCTAATACATCAATAATTGACGTAACATTGTAATTTTCATCATAAAAATAAGTATCACCTTTTGCTTTGCCGCCATCGCGATAAGTCGTTGAGCGGGCTTTATCATCATATTCAAAAATATCATTATTCCACGCGCCAGTTGATGTTGTTGAAATAACCCTATCTTGATCATCATAGCGAAATTCTACAAAAGTTTTACCACTTTTGTCACGCCAAGATTGTAAACGATTTTCATTGTCATAAGTATAAATAAAACTTTGTTCAGTTTTAGCATTTACATGCGTAAGATTGCCACGCCTATCATAGCTATAATTTACAAGGCGCTTTTGTTCGCCGCCGCTAAGCCATGATATTGATGAACGCCGTCCCTCATTGTCGTTTTCAAAAATAAGATCAAATCCATCAGAATGTTTAGCTCTTGTGATTAAACCCAAATTATCATGTTCAAAATCAATAAAATTATTATTGCTATTTTCAATTTTAGTTAAGCATAATTCACTAATACCAAATGGCTCAAAAAGCTTAGAAACTTTACCTTCAATAACGCGAATAACGTCATTTTCTTCTGTCATAAAAATTATATTACGAAAATAAGGGTTAGCGGTAATTTTACCAGTTTCTGCAGGTTTAAATATAATATTGTCACCAGTAACTGTTATATAAATATATACGCCATTTATAATGCGAATATGCTCATCAAAAACTGAAAGACGCCCTCGACCCAATGGCGTATAAATAGCTTTATCAGATAAAAGTGTACGACTGGCTTTAACTGGAATACTAGCTTCAATTGAAAAATCAACAACATCTTCAACAAACTCACCAGTTACTATTATTATGGGATCCCCAGCTGTTAATGCCTGATTTCTCCGCGAATTTCTAATCGCTTTGCCTATCGTTATAGCGTCTTTTAATAAATCATGTATAGCTATGGCAGTCATTACTATTTCATACGCTACTTCAGCTCTTTTCAAATAAAAACCATTGATTTTTTCATACCAAGTAGGCATTGGCTTCATTTCTTGAGTGGTCAAGAGGCCTGTTTTTATATGATTAACCCCCTCGTAAACCATAGCACTGCATAAACATTGATGTCCTACGCGTGCCAAAGGCTTCGTGTTTACAAAAACTGTTTTACTTCCTTCAATTATGCGATTATCAGGTATTGTACCACAGTCCAAACATTGGATTTCATCACCCATCCGTGCGGCTTTTTTTCCATTGAAAAAAACATTACAAGAACCTTCAATAATTGTGCCACAAACTGTGACAGTATTTTCGTATGTTGAGGTGATAAGTGCTTCAAAGCTTTTACCTATCGCATCACCAAGCGCCAAGCCTATCACTGGCCCAGCGGGGCCTGAACCTAGCGTACCCACAACTCCCAAAACCAAGCCGACACCTCGGCATGTCCATTTTGCTACCCCCCCCCAAAATGCCGCTTTAGCTGCATTATCATGGGCAATTGCTAACAATTTTGCAGATGGCAATTTGCGTTGCTTTGCATCGGGTCGCATATCCATTTTTAAACCGTCACGTAAATAGTGTCCTGCCCATATACCCAATGGTGGCCCAAAAACTGAAATAATAAGAGCAGCAATATTATATCTCGCTAATCCATTCAATAATGGTTTTTTTTCGTAGTATGCAGCCCCAATTCCTGCAATTATTCCAAAGCCGGCAAAACTAGTTTCGCCCAACGAAAATGAACTCCATGCCTCTTTATCTTTTCTTAACATAGTATTATAGTTGATTTGAGTATTTTCACTATCATAAATATCAATATGACGTGGTACTATATTACCATCTAAATCATAAGCTATTTCATCTGGTGTTGAATAATCTTTATCATCAGAGACCATGATATATTCTTGCTCCCAAGGTTTATTATTAATTTTTATTTTTTCGGCGGATTAAATACTTTTTGGATTTTTGTATCAGGTTCCTGATCTATGTAATCGCTTATTTGTTGTAATTTTGCAGGGTGCTGTGCAATCCATTGCTGATAGGCCTTTATATTATTAAGCAGTTTATTCTTATTTTCCTTTGATAAAGCAAGCTGTGTTAAATTATAATCTAATAAAAGACCACCGCCATTACCCTGCGGTTGAACTGCAACACCAATTGTGTGTTCTTCATCCAAAAAAATAGGCTCTTGGCGCCTTTTTATGAGAGTAAAAGGCCCAGCATTTCGTGCTCTCGATGTTAAAGCCAAATCTAAAGAATTGGGGACGATTTTCAATACATCACTGTAACCATCGCGCTTTAAACCATAAAGGTAATAAAATGTGCCACGCCAATGTTTAACACGTCTATCAATTTTGACCGCACAAATATGTACCTTATTTCGCGTAAGCCGATGATAACAAAAGCGACACCAAACACTTGCCCCCCACAAGCAAAGTAAAGCCACGCTACCCCTAAAAATAAAAATGGCCATAACAGCGGCTAAACGTGTTTTTAACGTATCAATACCAACTTTAATCGTAAACCTACTAGGGTCATTGACACTTCTTACAACAGCAGATTTTCCCTGTAGAGCAAAATTAACAGGAATTAGAAAATCATATAAAGTAAATGGATAATAATCAAATTTACCTTTACTCTTCTGTACTAAAATGCCATCTTTTTCAAAGCTAAAACCACACTCGATAAGACGATAATTACCCTCCAAACATCTATAATTGGCCTGTAAATCCGGAACGACCTCATAATTTCGTGAAATTACCCAATCTGTCCAAATATGCTTGAGAGGAAGATACCCACTAAATACGACAATAGCTATAAAAGTCCCGCCAAAAAAAATGGTCCAATATGTTGCTATGCCGGTGAAAAACCAAGTGCCAAGATATTTTAAACGAATTTCTTTCACCGGTAGCTCTATATCTAAGATATTATCCTGTGGCTCACTCATCAGTTCGTCGCTTTTTATTATTGTTATTTAAATTTTATGTTATTAAATATTAGTTGTATTTTCTTGGAAAGTATTTCATCAATAATACTTGGATAAGTAAAAACAATACAAACACCATCGCCTTTATTTTCAACATAAAGTACCATTTGCTCATTATAACTGCCAGCAATCACCACCGACATCTCAACATATTGCGATGGTCGCCCGTCAATATTACCTTTTTCGTGTTTGGTAATTTTAATTTTTGCGTCAGGAGCTTTTTTTAAATGATCGAAATCTTCTTTTATAAAACTATCCAAAGTCATATCTTTGGTCAATTCACGTCGACTAATTGAGATATTTGCCTGCGGTGTAGGACTATTACGCATATTAAACACGTGAATTGAACGATCCTGCCAATCTTCAGGTATATTAATGATGCAATCACCTAAATCTCTATCCATTGTATTTTCCTATTATTTTAATTGATCCTGTACTATTGGACATGAATCAGCCCCATCATTTAAATGTATTTGCTGAGCTTTTTCAGTTATATGATGTCCCGCTAAAATATCTATATTATCTTGAGCTTTAATTTTTATATATTTTGCTTCAAGTACCATATCTTTATCAGCATTAATATTTATATTTTTTTCAGCATGAATTCTTATATTATTCTTACAACTTATCTCAATATCACCATCGGAATTCAAAGTAATAAAAGCTTGTGCCACCGCCGTTGCATCTGGGGTTTTACTCTTATTTTTACCGTCAGCGTCACCGTCACCGTTAACCTTACCAACCATAATAGTAATTGTTTCCCCAACACTGAGTTGATGAGATGTGCCTACTTTTGTTGATTGCTGTACATTAACAGTAATGTCTTGAGTATGCCCTATATATTGGTAATGCGCATGACCTGTTACATCTGATCGCACCGAACCAACAATTGAAGAAGAAGAGAAGCTAGTAACACTCAAAGCAGAACGTGTATTAAATTGCGAAAAATTACCTTTATCCGCAAAATCGGATGTAATTTTTCCGGTATTGTTTCCTGCAGATGCCATGGAAAATCCGCCTGCATTCCTTAAGTCGTGCTGTTTAGCATTATTGACCCCACCTCTTGCTTCATCAAATTGAGGTCCATTCATTGCTAAATTGAATAAAGGTCCTCCATTTGCAACGGCTTGCGCCAAAGCAGACATTGTACTATTAATTAGTTGAGGACTTTGAAGCGCATCATTCATTGATGAGAGTGCATCACTTGCATCTGACGACTTACTGCCATCTTGAGGTGAATTACTATTATCAGAGTTTGAAGATGCAGGCGGTGCATCTTTGGCGGCTTCATTTAGAGCTTCTTTAGCATTTTCAGATCCACTTAACATCATGCTAGCTGCTGTCGCCATTAATCCTGACAAAGGGCCCGCCAGCATTTTAGCTGCTTCACTCCCTACCGCCCCAACAACCATATTCATACCACCACCGACTTGGTGATTGACGTTATTACCAACTTCAATGGCTTGGTTGGCACCAATGTTTTGAATAGCATTTGCATCAATACGCTGTGTCTGGTTGTTCTTAACTTTGATCGTCTGGTCTTTTTCCGCATGCATAAACATGTTTTCTTGACCATTCTCATCTTCAAAAGATAGCTCATTAAAACCGCCATTGCCCTTATGCGAATTAGAGCGTATAGCCATTTTGGTCTTATGATCAGGTAGTTTATATGGCGAGACGTTCATTTCATGATAGGTACGACCCATAATGATTGGTTGGTCTGGATCACCCTCGAGAAACTCGACAATCACCTCATGACCAATGCGCGGAATGGCAAGGTTACCATATTCACCGCCACCCCATGCTTGGCTCACACGGATCCAGCATGATGAATCTTCTGCTTTTGGGTCTTTGTGGCGGTCCCATGGGAAGTGAACCTTGACACGGCCATATTGGTCGGTGTGGATTTCTTCACCCTCTGGCCCAACAACCGTTGCTATCTGTGGGCCGTCGATGAGTGGCTTCACCGTCTGCGGTGCGCGGTAGGGCAAATGCGATGGCTGTACGGCAAAGGCATTGGCATAGACGGTGGCATTATCGCTTGCGTTATTGTTACCCGCAATGGCTAGCCCCATGCGGCGATTTAAGCTCTGAGTAAGCAAATTAGGGCTTTGCGATGATGTTGTACCAAAACTTAAGCCCGACAGTGTTGTACCATGCAAGCCCGGTGCTACAATGCCGGTGTCAGCCATACCTGTTCCTTGCGCATCCTCACCCCATGCTTGCGGCTGTACGCCCTCATGACGAATGGTGAGGAGCCGCCATTTCTGGTTTAAACGATCATCAGGATGCTCAAACAAGGTAATTGCATGACCGGTAAGCAAATGCGGTGCATTGGATACACCATAGCCAAGGGATGCATCCACACGGGTTGCTTCTAGCTTATAACGAGTAAAGGCTTTACCTGCGCTATCCTTCTTATAGCGACCTGGATAATCATAAAGCTCATAGTCATGCTTTTCGCCATTAGGATTAGCGGTGCGCTCCTTATGCTCCTGATTATAGACAGGGTTCTTGAAGGTGTAATCGCGCTGCACAACCGTTGTGGCGCGCAATTTCTCACGATAAGAAAGCGATGAGCAAAATAGCCCCTTTACTGAGCCTGATGACAGAGAATTATATTCAATCTCTTTTAAGCCTGGGCAATCATGCAAGACATTGGGCTTATCGGAGATAATGAGCTTTAACAGGCCTTCCTTGTCATGCTCAAAGTAATAGAAAATACCTTCTTCAGCCAAAATACGCTCAACAAAACCAAGATGGCTTTCACGATATTGCACGCAATATTCACGTGCATCGTGGCTACCTTCATCAATATCCCATGTAACATTTTCAATGCCATGCTCTGAGAAGAGTTCCTTAACAATATCGCCAACTTTTTTGGTCTGGAACACACGGCAATCAGAACCATGATCCAAACGATAAAGGCTTGGCATTAAAACAAGACGATAGGCGGTACGGTGATGACCTCTGTCACCGCGTTCAGCTTCCACCACAACGCCGGAGAAGTGACGTAAGGTCTCCATATATTTATGATGGATGGTTAAGGTGCCCGGACTATCAAGCAAGGCTTGCAGATCAATATTATCATCACTGCTTGACAGCATGACTTCTATTCTGGTCATGCCAAAGATTGCTTCATCTACCGCAAAGGCAGTGACGACAAAAGTATCATTAGGCGCTTCCTTCATCCAATAGCTAAAGGCAATATCCTGCTCTTGGAATTGTTTTGGCAATATTGGCATAGCGCTCATTCGTCTTCTCCGGATGATAAAGTTAAAGCAGAACTATTATAAAAATCAATCAAAGCTCAAAGAGCCAAACTCATTATTCAATGGGACAAAAACAAATACCGACCCATTGTCTTTATTTAAAAAGTATTATTTAATTTTAATAAGCCTTAAGCACATAGCTAATGGCTTAACATCATCGGTATGACTATGCCCCGCAAAGCCATACCGATGCTTCTTCCCTCATTCATAGCTCTGATCTTATCAATGAGGGCGATAAGCAAAAGTGAAGCGTTTATTTTTTAACCCCATATAAACGCTTCATCCCTTGCCTGATGGCTTAAACCTTAGGCGCGCGCCAATCATCAGCACCTGATGTGCCAGCAACTGCATGTTCCCATTCAATCTTACGATAGCTTAATGACACTGTTACCAATTGGGTAAAGTCTGCATTTTTTGGGTCTTGGCAATGAGGCATGTTGCAATCAATATCAACAATGATTGCATCCGTAAGCTTGGTGGTGAAGAAATGCTCTTGCTTACCTGATGTGCTGGTGCGATACCATTTAACTTCACAAGTGCTGAGCATTTCGCCAGAAGTAAGCGCATTATAAAGCAAAGGTGTTGCTTTGCTCAAAGATGCGGTGAACTTGAAAGGCTTATGGACGCGCTGACCTGAAGGCTGACCTGACTGTGGGTCACGAGGAATGGTTACAACATGGTCAATGGCCTGAACGAGGATTTCGTCTTCATGGCCTTCTTGCCAGATATTGCCGATTGAATCTTCAGAAGCTGCACCTTGAGTGATTGGGCCCTGTGTTGTACCTTCGATTTTAATATAGGCTGGTGTTGGCATTTCTTTATCCTTTTATATAAACAAACAAACTTACATTTTAAAAACTGACGGCACTTAAATCCCCCTCAATTGAGAGCTTAAAATGATGGTAGCCAACAGTCCTGTGAGCAAAGAAAGTTCAAAGGAGAAATGAAAACCCTTGCCCACAGTAAATACTAAGCAAGTTTCATGCCAACTTGATGCAACAACAAAAATAAAATGACAAGCAATTGAAAATAAACAATAAATTAAATTATAGCTGCCATACATACAATAATTAGCAAATACTAATAACTGCAAAAAATTGCAGTCCAAATTCACCAAAAACAGCTAAAATTGCACCTAACTATAAGAAAAAAAACAGAAAAACACCCGACTGCAAAAAATTGCAGTCGACTGCAATTTTTTGCAGTAATTAGAATGTTATTAATACTCTAATATAAAAAATCCTTGATATTTATCAAATTTTTCAAAAGCACCCGTAAAAATCTACAAATATTGATAGTTATTTTTATGATGCGACACATTTTTACACAATGTGTTTCTACAATGATGGGTTATTATTTCAGTCATAACCACTATCAGCTTACATCTTTAACTGAATTTAACAAATGCCAGAAAATTTTGCAAAAGTGCTGTCCGGAACAATCAAACGTTAAAGTTAGGTGTATTATTTATATTGCATAGCATCAACACTACTACACAGTAGGTAAAACCTTACCTGTTCATTGTTCTATATTATAGTAGTCGCAATTATTACTTTTCATCAGTATAGCTAATTTTTCCAATTGTATTGGATGAACCGTCAGGGCCTGCACAATTCATTTCAAAAATGCAATCGTCTTGTATAACCTGTTTGCCATTAATAAAGAAACTAGATTTATTGGATTGTGGGCGGCACCAACCAACATTCACACCCGATGACACACCGCCACCAATTCCAGGTTCATTGCCTTCAACCTTAGTGGTGCGGCTATCCATGGTAAAGGCCTCATCGCCCCCAAATGTTACATTACTAATTGTTTTAGCTGCCCATTCTAGTTTTGATATAATCATATAAGGAACAGGAACTATATCGCCGCCACGCGGCGTTAAACAAACACATGGCGAAAGACACGTAATAACATTATTCTTATCTGTAAAACGAAGTGCGCTTTTGTTCATTTCATTTAGCTTTCCAATAATCAATATTATACAAATTCAAAAATTACCAATGGCTATTATCGCGCTCAACCGCAATTAGACATTCACCATTTAAAAATGTCTGGTATTTGCAAATAACTTTTTCATTGGGTTTAAATTCCCAATTTTCATCTGTATGAACCGCTTGTTGCATATGAATAAAATAGGTGTCATTGCCATGCCATAAAGCATTAACGGGTCGCCAAACATCTATTGGCTCATCGAGTAAACGGACATAAATAATGGTAGGATCATTTATTTTTCGAGAAAGTTCTTTTTTAGCGACACTTTGCCCAAATGTATGTTCTACAGGAGATGTAATATTGTATAAATAGTCCTTTTTGCCTATATGTAATATTTCTTGTGATGTATCGGATATTAAAATTGGATTTTGTGTCTGAGGATGAAGATATAATTTAGCCGCAACTATACCAGAGACTGTACCAATAGCTGGTTGGTTAACTAAAACTTCAAAATCCTGCAACGTTAAATTCGCTTTTTGAAGTAAAGATCGTCTATTTTGTAATTTCTCTATATAGTCTTCATAATCTTCTTGACTATTTTTATTGTCTTTTGGCTTTTTATTCAACTGATTTGAAAGTGTTGAATTTCCTGAATGCACGAGTATATGTTCGATTGTGTCGGGATCATCAACAACTATCCGCCATAAAAGTGTAATGAGGTGCTCTTCAATATTTTCAGATTGAACATCACAATGTATGGTATCAAGATTTAATAAAATTTCTTCATTATCTTTTTTTCCGCGCCGTTTAATACGCGCACTTATTTTTTTATTGGGCAATTGAAGATTATAAGATCTTGGATCATGAAATAAGCCATTCATAGTAATAGTTTCATCACCATTTAAATAAGATGCACTCTGCAGTGGTAAAGGCGCGGCATTCCAATAATTAAAATCAAAATTTTCTGGCATAAGAGGATAGCGCTCACGCAACCAAGCATCGTTTAAAGCACCAGCACAGGCAATACGTGGCAACCAGCTTTTTGTGATAGGTCCGCAACCATGGATAGTAATATTTTTTCCAATTTTGAAATTGTTAAGTTCAACGATTGAACCAATTTGAGGAACAGAAATAGGTTCTTTTTGTGTTAGAACATAATGACTTACCAAGCCCTGTCCAATAGGATTATAAGAATAACTTGTAACATCTTCATTAGATGTTTTTACCGTTCCGCCAAAAGCATATTGATAAAGTATAGGCAACTTTGAAAAAGGCTCTGCATCAGATAATTGCCAATCAAAATTGCTAGAACTTCCTTTTGGTTCAAATTGCCGCTTTCCTTGAACGTGAAACCCATATGATAAGCAATTATCTATTCCAAACTTAACTGGCCAATTTTTTAGCATTTTATTTTCAGGAGAACGCGCTACAGCGTTAATAATAAAGTCAGTTTTTGGCTTAAAAGGTGCTAAGTCACTTTCATAGAGTAATTCTTGCATATCACTATTTGGCAAAAATATATCGGAAAAAACAAAGTCCGGAACTTCTTTAACAAAATAAAGCTTTTGATTAAAATCAACCTTTAATTGCCCCTTAACAACGATAGTTGTATATTCTTTACCATGAAAATCTAACTGGTTGAACTTGAATGCACTTACCGGCAAATTATTAACAACTTGAAGTTCCATACTAATTATACCTAGCCCCTAGCAATCTGAATTTATAATAAATGTACTATATCATTCATTTTATTATCCACGCCGCAACATCACGCTTTGTGCAACAACATCAATCCGATGATAATCACCCGATGCCGCCATGAGATGTAATAAATCCTTTAGCTCTTGCTTTATATCCTTATGAAAGAGCTCTGCAATTTGCTCCCACATGTCCTTATTTCTTTTCTCTCTAGAATCTATAGGATTCCACATGCTTGTTTTTTCTAATTTATCATAATCAACTGCGTCTTTATAACGATCGTATAATATTTTTGTAAATTTTGTACAAAAATCTTTCATGTCTTTTGAATTCTGCAACATCGCATCAACTTCACAAACTTGAGGAAAAGTCTGGTTGGGTATAAAAGTTTGTTTATTTATGGGAAAGAGCCGGGGCAATGGCTTACCTACCGGCACCTCAAATCGATCAAACTTAACCAAAGATTCATTAAAGGAAACATCAGCACGAGGTATGAAATCTGATGGTAATTTAGGTTTGGGAGGTGGTCGTTTTATAGGCTTATAAAATTCATTTCTTTGATCCAAATCTGCATATACTCTACCTGGGCTCAAAGCCTTATATTCTGTTTGCGCACCATATGCTTCAGGTATGGTAATATTCTTCATCCTAGCAATTGCACCAAGAAATGGAATATTATTCATATGGCTTTGCAGCATAGTCAATACTTCATCTTGTACTGTATGCACAAAAAACGGCACAGTTCCTATGTCTTGCTTAGGAACTGTATTTTTATGTAAACCAGAGGCATTAAACGTTGTACCCATAATTTTTACAGCACCTTGGGTTGTAAAATAAGCGGCATGAGCGGCGGCTGATGCAAGTCCTCCACCTAAAGAATGACCTGTAAAATGTAATACTTTTTCACTATTTTTAGTTGATCTGTTTAGTATCAGCGATGCTATGCTATGACCAAAACTCATAGCGGCTCTATAATGAGAGGTTTCTTCGCCAAAGGCTTGTTGTACATTTATAGCCCAACCTTTGCCATTCTTTGCACCCAAAACAACATAAATTTTATATGGTACAGTATTTCCTCCCCAAATCCAACGAGGATCATCAATTGTAGGTAATTTAAATTCTCCACTTTCATCAATTATTACTTTTTTCATATAGTCATCATCATCAAGAAAATCCTTATCAAGGAACTCTAAATGGGAAACAGTTTCTCCATTTTCTTTTAAAAGACTTTCGCCATTTATTTCAATTTTAATATGAAGGCCAAGGTCAACCCACTCACTCGATGTACCGCGAAAAACTACCGTTGGGACACAATCACCTTGCATAGGCTCATAATACCGCCCCAAATAATTATAGTCTTCGTTTTTATCATCTGCCACTATCTTCCAGCGTTTTTTACAAGGAACCCAAGGTCGCATATGCTCAGGTATTAAACTTGTGTTCGCATAACTAGTTTCGTTAGTAGTTTCTTTCTCCAAATCATAAATATCAAAGCAAAGCCAACCTCTTTCTTTAAAACAATAATCTGCATTTGCATCGCCATTAATAGTAGTGCTGTTGTCAGCGGTAATGGTAACGGTGTCTAGAACAACTTCAGTGTCACTAAAATTAGGATTAGAAGCAGTATGAGCGTTATTGTCGATTGCATCACTCATAATAAATCTCACTATGCTATTGATTTGTTGAGTTATTGTGGTAGCCTTGTACTTTTTTATCACCTTGCCAATTGATATAATCAAACATTTTTTTTGTTGGAATAATATCAGTACGTTCAATTATTGAGCGTAAAATCCGTTGCCTACTTTCTGTGCCGGCATAATCAGCATATAATGGCATTTCCATTATTTTGGCGATTAAATCTTCAATATCTTCTTTACTCGCAGTTCTTAAATAACCATTTTCAATTACATAATCTAAAAAGCCTATATCTTCGCTTGATGCAGCGTAAGCTGCAATATTCATTATTCTACCACCTATCTTAAATTTTGCCCAAGGATTACCCCCACCCTCCATCAATGAAACCCAAGCTAATTCATTTTTAACCAAAACCATGCCGGCTAGAAATGTCATGCCATTTTCTACAAAAGTTACACCGTCCAATTTTAAATCCATAACATGATTAGGATCAAACCCATTTTTTGTAAAAAGCCTAATAGCATCAACACTAAAGCCGGGGTTAAACGTATCGCGCATCTCATAGGCAAAATTAATAAAAGGCGGCTTACCACGCGGAAAATCTCCCGCATAAGACATAAAAGGATCAGCGCCATATTTAAAAAGCAAATCAATGGCCTCTAAGTTTCGTTGATCAACGGCTAATTCAAGTATCACTCGCCCATTATATCGCTTATTGATACGATCTTTAATGGCCTCCATCTCCGCATCAGTTATTTTTTGGCAAAGACCAATCTTTAATGCCATTTCATGCATTTGCAGGTCTTCTTTATAATGTTCTGCAGTTCTATACACCCGTGAAGGCCTGCGTATACTGATATATTCACTATAAATATCACTTGCGACTCGTTTTCTGCGCTCATAAATCTCATCGGGATAAGTATAATTTTTAGAATAAGGATAATCATAATTATGATCGATTATTTTTTGTAACTCAGGACTTAATTCAGACACCGGATCTACTCTTTCAATTGGGCCACCATTTGCAAAGCTATGATTTTGAAACAAAATAAAACTTGTTAAAATGCCAAGTAGAAGAAAAATATATTTCATAGCTTTATCCATGGTGCTTTAATGTTTCAATTTAGTTTCAATATTTCATTAGTTGATTTTAATAATGTCGGAATAAAATTCAGCGCTGTCTTTTTGATTGGAAATAAGTTTAATACCATTTATGGTAATTGTGCCATCTTTAGATAAGGTAATTTTACTTTTCCCGCATTTTAAAATAATATTTTGTCCTGCTTCAATCAAAACATCTTCTTTAACATCTTGCATATAACTTTTTTCAACAAAAAGCCGCTTGTCCTCTTCAACTTTTTCAATACTCGTTGCCCCAACATTAATCATGCGATGTTTTTCAACCGTAATTTTCAAATTACCAACACCTTGCGGGGTTGCATCGGGCGATCCTAGCGTATCTGTCAAATTGCCAATGCCTTCGTTGAGTGTCATTGCATGATTGGGTACAAGAAGACCTGCCTGTGATGGACCTACATAAAGCGCCATATCACCACCCACAACTTCAGTACTATGATTACCTATTTCGCTTGCAGAGCTATGTCCTATCATTACTAAATTATTTAAATTGACCATGCGTGATGCACTGCGTTTCACTTTTGTGTTCATGTCACGCTCAGCGTGCATAAAATACTCTTCATGCCCCTTATCATCTTCAAATCTTAATTCATTAAAACCATCACCCTTATGGGTTTTGGATTTGATCGTCATGCGTGTTTTGTCTTTAGCAAGATCATAAGGTGGCATGTTTTGCGCATTATAAGTGCGACCTGTTATGATTGGCTGATCGGGATCGCCTTCGAGGAAATCAACGATCACCTCATGACCAATACGAGGAATAGCAATATGTGCCCATTTAGCCCCTGCCCAATTGGACGACACTCTTATCCAGCATGATGAATCTTCTGCTTTTGGGTCTTTGTGGCGGTCCCAAGGGAAGTGAACTTTGACGCGGCCATATTGGTCGGTGTGGATTTCTTCACCCTCTGGCCCCACCACTGTGGCTATTTGCGGGCCATCAATCAGCGGCTTGTTGGTCTGCGGTGCGCGATAGGGCAAATGCGATGGCTGTACGGCAAAGGCATTGGCATAGACGGTGGCGTTATCGCTTGCGTTATTGTTACCTGCAACGGCTAGCCCCATGCGGCGGTTTAGGCTCTGGGTGAGCAAGTTAGGGCTATGCGATGATGTCGTACCAAAGCTTAAACCCGACAGTGTTGTACCATGCAAGCCAGGCGCAACAATGCCCGTGTCTGCCATGCCTATCCCTTGTGCATCCTCTCCCCATGCTTGCGGCTGCACGCCCTCATGACGAATGGTGAGGAGCCGCCATTTCTGGTTTAAACGATCATCTGGATGCTCAAACAAGGTAATTGCATGACCGGTAAGCAAATGCGGTGCATTGGATACACCATAGCCAAGGGATGCATCCACACGGGTTGCTTCTAGCTTATAACGAGTAAAGGCTTTACCTGCGCTATCCTTCTTATAGCGACCTGGATAATCATAAAGCTCATAGTCATGCTTTTCGCCATTAGGATTAGCGGTGCGCTCCTTATGCTCCTGATTATAGACAGGGTTCTTGAAGGTGTAATCGCGCTGCACAACCGTTGTGGCGCGCAATTTCTCACGATAAGAAAGCGATGAGCAAAATAGCCCCTTTACTGAGCCTGATGACAGAGAATTATATTCAATCTCTTTTAAGCCTGGGCAATCATGCAAGACATTGGGCTTATCGGAGATAATGAGCTTTAACAGGCCTTCCTTGTCATGCTCAAAGTAATAGAAAATACCTTCTTCAGCCAAAATACGCTCAACAAAACCAAGATGGCTTTCACGATATTGCACGCAATATTCACGTGCATCGTGGCTACCTTCATCAATATCCCATGTAACATTTTCAATGCCATGCTCTGAGAAGAGTTCCTTAACAATATCGCCAACTTTTTTGGTCTGGAACACACGGCAATCAGAACCATGATCCAAACGATAAAGGCTTGGCATTAAAACAAGACGATAGGCGGTACGGTGATGACCTCTGTCACCGCGTTCAGCTTCCACCACAACGCCGGAGAAGTGACGTAAGGTCTCCATATATTTATGATGGATGGTTAAGGTGCCCGGACTATCAAGCAAGGCTTGCAGATCAATATTATCATCACTGCTTGACAGCATGACTTCTATTCTGGTCATGCCAAAGATTGCTTCATCTACCGCAAAGGCAGTGACGACAAAAGTATCATTAGGCGCTTCCTTCATCCAATAGCTAAAGGCAATATCCTGCTCTTGGAATTGTTTTGGCAATATTGGCATAGCGCTCATTCGTCTTCTCCGGATGATAAAGTTAAAGCAGAACTATTATAAAAATCAATCAAAGCTCAAAGAGCCAAACTCATTATTCAATGGGACAAAAACAAATACCGACCCATTGTCTTTATTTAAAAAGTATTATTTAATTTTAATAAGCCTTAAGCACATAGCTAATGGCTTAACATCATCGGTATGACTATGCCCCGCAAAGCCATACCGATGCTTCTTCCCTCATTCATAGCTCTGATCTTATCAATGAGGGCGATAAGCAAAAGTGAAGCGTTTATTTTTTAACCCCATATAAACGCTTCATCCCTTGCCTGATGGCTTAAACCTTAGGCGCGCGCCAATCATCAGCACCTGATGTGCCAGCAACTGCATGTTCCCATTCAATCTTACGATAGCTTAATGACACTGTTACCAATTGGGTAAAGTCTGCATTTTTTGGGTCTTGGCAATGAGGCATGTTGCAATCAATATCAACAATGATTGCATCCGTAAGCTTGGTGGTGAAGAAATGCTCTTGCTTACCTGATGTGCTGGTGCGATACCATTTAACTTCACAAGTGCTGAGCATTTCGCCAGAAGTAAGCGCATTATAAAGCAAAGGTGTTGCTTTGCTCAAAGATGCGGTGAACTTGAAAGGCTTATGGACGCGCTGACCTGAAGGCTGACCTGACTGTGGGTCACGAGGAATGGTTACAACATGGTCAATGGCCTGAACGAGGATTTCGTCTTCATGGCCTTCTTGCCAGATATTGCCGATTGAATCTTCAGAAGCTGCACCTTGAGTGATTGGGCCCTGTGTTGTACCTTCGATTTTAATATAGGCTGGTGTTGGCATTTCTTTATCCTTTTATATAAACAAACAAACTTACATTTTAAAAACTGACGGCACTTAAATCCCCCTCAATTGAGAGCTTAAAATGATGATAGCCAACAGTCCTGTGAGCAAAGAAAGTTCAAAGGAGAAATGAAAACCCTTGCCCACAGTAAATACTAAGCAAGTTTCATGCCAACTTGATGCAACAACAAAAATAAAATGACAACATACTGAAAAACAAGGATAAATTAAATTATAGCAGCCATACATGCAATATTTAGCGGACACTAATAACTGCAAAAAATTGCAGTCTTTTTTGGCCGCAAACAGCTAAAATTGCACCTAACCATAAGAAAACAAACAGAAAAACGCCCGACTGCAATTTTTTGCAGTCGACTGCAATTTTTTGCAGTAATTAGAATGTTATTAATACTCTAATATAAAAAATCCTTGATATTTATCAAATGATTTTTCAGCAGTTATTCAAAAAAACCTCCATCATGCAATGAAAGGGTTTTTAGTCAATAAATTGCAAATGAATTAGGGACATTTTTCATTGTCAAGCAATGTCCCTAATTATGATGTTTATATTAATGAGCTGAAATCGTTTTATGGTTATGTTCGACCGCTTCTTCTTGCGACACAGCCGCAGCCTTAACCGCCTCTTGTACCTTTTCGAAAGCACGCACTTCAATCTGTCGTACACGCTCACGGCTAATGTTAAACTCAGCTGATAACTCTTCCAAAGTCATCGGATCTTCTGCCAAGCGGCGCGCACTAAAAATACGCTTTTCACGATCATTTAGGCCAGCCATGGCATTTTCAAGCATTGTACGGCGATTTTCAAGCTCGTCCTGATCGATCAAAGTTTGTTCTTGCGATGTTGAATCATCAACGAGCCAATCTTGCCACTCGCCGCCCTCGCCTTCACTGGCGCGAATAGGCGCATTCAAAGAAGCATCGCCTGAAAGGCGCTGATTCATGGATACAACCTCTTCTTCAGAAACATTAAGACGCGTTGCAATCTCCTTAACTTGATCAGGCTTTAAATCGCCATCATCAAGCGCTTGGATTTTGCTTTTCATTTTGCGCAAGTTAAAGAATAACCGCTTTTGATTGGCGGTTGTCCCCATTTTAACGAGGCTCCACGAGCGCAAGACATATTCTTGGATAGAGGCTTTTACCCACCACATAGCGTAAGTGGCAAGACGAAAACCGCGCTCTGGCTCAAAGCGCTTGACTGCTTGCATAAGCCCAACATTGCCTTCAGAAATAACTTCACCAATGGGCAATCCATAGCCGCGATAGCCCATGGCAATCTTGGCCACCAAGCGCAAGTGACTTGTTACTAATTTATGCGCAGCCTTTGGATCTCCATGCTCGGCATAACGCTTGGCTAGCATATATTCTTCCTTAGGCTCAAGCATAGGAAAGCGCCGAATTTCTTGCAGATAACGGCTTAAACCACCGTCACCGGCAGTAATAGTAGGCAATGAAGTAGTTGACTGGGCCAAAATTGCACCCTCCGTTGTTACAGCTCCCGACATGGCAAGCCTTTGGCATGATCTTTTTAAAAACGATCATATATTTTCAGTTAAACGACCAATTTAGGCGAAAAAACGAACAAAGATAAAAAAAATTCTAACGAAACAGTGATTTGCATTTTTTAACAATTGCATCCCATGTCCTTGAGCAATTATCATAACCACAAATTAAGAACAGATTATTGCAGATGACTATTTTGTTCAATTTTTCAATTAAAACAATGGACTATTTTTATTGTTCACAAGGATATGAACCAAAGTTAGCCATTAGATATAAGGTTGAACTATGCATTTTCAATAGGAATAAATTATAAAAAAATTTCATAACTATTTTATAATATAGATCTTCCTATAATCTACCAATTCAAATTTTCTTGAAAAACATCTAACAAAAAATGAATTTGCTTATTAAACGATTTCCCCTACTATGAGATAAAAACGAGGGAAATATGTTACCACGCGGATCAGCTCTTGCACCATTTAAAACCATTGCCTTTCGCAATTTATGGTCAGCAACACTTGTTTCCAACCTTGGAGGCTTGGTGCAAACCGTTGGTGCTGGTTGGCTTATGGTATCAATCACCAATTCGCATTCTATGGTGGGGCTTGTTCAAAGTGCGACCACCCTACCCATCATGATTTTTTCGCTAATGGCTGGGGCATTAGCCGATAATTTTAATCGTCGCCAAATCATGATAACCGCGCAGAGCTTAATGATGCTAGTATCAATTCTACTCGCATTTTTAACCTTTATGGACTGGATCACACCATGGATGTTAATCGGCTTCACCTTTTTAATTGGCTGTGGCGGTGCACTTTACAATCCGCCATGGCAGGCAACGGTTGGTGATATTGTACCGCGCAATGATATCCCGGCAGCCGTTACGTTAAACAGTGTAGGCTTTAACCTTATGCGCTCAGTTGGGCCTGCAATTGGTGGTTTAATTGTTGCTGCATGGGGTGGTGCTGCTGCATTTATTTTTAATGCCTTTAGCTATATTCCACTAATTGGCGCGCTATTTTTTTGGAAACCAGTTTACCAAAAGCCAGCTTTACCGCGTGAGCGTTTGGTTGGTGCAATGTCTGATGGCTTGCGTTATGTTTTAATGTCGCCGCACCTCATTAATATTATGGTGCGCTCTTTCATGTTTGGCATTGGCGCGATTTCTATTTTAGCACTTTTGCCAATTATAGCCAAAAACATGCTAAACGGCAACGCGCTTTCCTATGGTAGTATGCTTGGTTTCTTTGGTATTGGCGCAATTATTGCTGGAATATTCAATTCGCGCATAAGAGCGCATTTTCGTAGTGAAAGCATTGTTAAGTTTGCCTTTATTGGTTTTGCGTTTTCCTGCATTTGCTTAAGTTTAAGTACATCACTGATTATTAGCCACATAGTTCTTTTGCCAGCCGGCATGTGTTGGGTTCTTGCGCTTTCGCTTTTCAATATATCGGTGCAGCTTTCAACTCCGCGTTGGGTGGTTGCACGCGCATTAGCGCTTTACCAAACTGCTTCATTTGGTGGCATGGCGGTTGGCAGTTGGCTTTGGGGCAATATTGCCGATCATTATGGCACAACGATTGCTCTTATCACTTGCGGCCTATTTCTTCTGCTCGGTGCAATCGCTGGCTTTCGGTTTGCCATTCATGAAATTGGCGATATTGACCTTGCACCTTCTAACCTATTTCGCGAGCCTGAATTACGCCTTGATTTAAAAGCCCGTAGTGGGCCAATCATGATTATGATCGATTATAATATTAGTGAAGAAAATGAAGAAGCATTTTTGAGCGCAATGGAAGAACGTAGACGCATTCGCCTGCGCGATGGTGCACGCCACTGGACATTAATGCGCGATTTAGAAAACCCAGAATTATGGACAGAATCCTATCATATGCCAACCTGGGTTGACTATTTGCGCCATAATCAACGCCGTATTAAATCCGATGTTGAAATAATTGAAGTATTAAGCACACTGAATAAAAATGGTGAACGACCAAAAGTGCATCGCATGATAGAACGTCAAGCTGTACCGCCTGCTCATGAGCTTCATATTAAACCGCCCCATGATGTATAAAGACGTTTTTTCAATTTACCCATTAACAGGATGCAACGATATTTAACCAACATCTAACTCAGCAAAAAAACGGTAAAATCAAAAGCCTTCGGAGATTTAATTTGATACCCATCAATATTTTCGATCATGCCATAAAGATGTATATGATTGACTGGCATTGTTTTAAAATGGTAAAATTGCATTGGGTTAGCAATAATATATTCAATATTATTTTCTGACAAATAAATGAAAATACAGCCATTTTTTACAATGATCTTGTTAAGTTTCGACGATTTATTTAAACTAATTTTTGCTTTATCGGTCTTTGTTTTTTAGATTATATAATCTTCCCATTCCATCTTGACCGCATAAAATGCATCAACAAATTTTATGATATCATTATAAGCAATGTTTAATACCAATTCATTTTCGGTAAAGACAATATTTTCTTGGAAAAATAATACCATTTTTTCCCTTTTAAAGGACTCCAAATGTGCGGTTTAGATGAAAAATATCTTCTAATGTTAATTTATCAGTTAACCATTGCGCAACGGGCTTTATTTTCGCAAAGCCAAAACAAAGATTTTGAAATATTTAAACTTATCCATATTATTAGTTCTTTTAATCTTCAAAACCGCAATATTGACCAATTACACACGATAATAAAAAATCATTGTGAAAACGATACGATTTTAAAGGAACAAGTTAATTATGCGCTAACACTTGCTTATAATGACAACATGAAACAATAAAGCCACTAACGGCACCTAAGAATACGTTAATGGCCTTCAATTGAAGAACAGATTTAAGCCGCTGCACGCTCGGCAGAAATAGCGTCGATAATCATATCAACCACCTGCTCAACAAGGCTAAGATTATCACCTTCCGCCATAACGCGAATAAGCGGCTCTGTCCCTGATGGACGGATTACGAGGCGACCATTTTTGCCAAGTTTTTCATTACCATCACGAATAGCGGCTTGCACATTTTCGCTTTCAAGCGGTTTACCACCACTAATGCGAATATTTTTTAGCAATTGCGGCACAGGCTCAAATTTATGGCAAAGCTTGCTCATTGGTTTGTTGGCACCTTGTAAACAGCCAAGCACCTGTAAAGCGCTAACAAGACCATCACCGGTAGTACCATAATCAGACAAGACTATATGGCCTGATTGCTCGCCACCAACATTAAAACCATGATTGCGCATATGTTCAACCACATAGCGGTCACCAACCTTAGTGCGGGCAAGAGTTAAGCCTTTATCCCCTAAAAACCGTTCTAAGCCGAGGTTGGACATTACGGTTGCGACAACGCCGCCACCGCGTAAATCACCATTATTATACCAGCTTTCAGCAATAACGGCCATAAGCTGATCACCATCAATGACCTGACCATTTTCATCCACCATCAATACCCGATCACCGTCACCATCAAGCGCAATACCTGCATCTGCACGCACTTCATGGACTTTTTTAATCAAAGAAATTGGATGGGTTGAACCGCAATCTTCATTAATGTTAAAACCATCCGGCTCATCATGAATGGTGACAACCTCAGCGCCTAGCTCCCAAAGCGCAAGCGGGGCGGCTTTATAAGCGGCACCATTGGCGCAATCCACAACAATTCGTAGACCCTCAAGGCGCACATCGCGCGGCATTGTGCGTTTTGCATATTCAATATAGCGATAAATATCACCTTCAACACGTTTTGCGCGGCCAATTTCGCGTGGGCCGGCCAAAAACGGTGTCATGTCGCTTTGGATAAGCTCTTCGATTTTTTCTTCCCGCTCATCAGAAAGTTTAAAACCATCACGCGTAAAAAGCTTAATACCATTATCAGCATAATGATTATGGGAGGCAGAAATCATCACCCCAATATCGGCGCGCATTGAACGACAAAGCATAGCAACAGCAGGGGTTGGAATTGGTCCTAATAAAAATACATCAACGCCAGCGGAGGTAAAACCAGCAACCAAGGCATTTTCAAGCATATAACCCGAAAGCCTTGTATCCTTACCAATAACGACACGGTTTTTATAACCCGAACGGCGAAATAAAATACCCACTGCCATACCGATTTTCATCGCAATTTCAGGTGTCATCGGGAAGCTATTGGCTTTACCACGCATTCCGTCTGTGCCAAAATATTTTCTTGCCATGCTGATACTTTCGTTTTGAAACATGCAATTTATAACATCCGCATGCCCTATTTTATGTTGCTTACATCAATTAAAATTGCTCTGCAAACAATAATTAACGCCATTATAATATCGAGGCGTTAATTTTTTGAAAATATAAAAAGCCAATAAAAATGCGAGGATACGCCCCTCGCATTTAATCATTAACCTTGCGTCAAACTTGCATCATCATCTTTATCAAAAATAGATTTATCCGTTTCATGCATGATTTGACTGGTAATCATACCTGCTGTCATCGAACCATTCACATTTAGGGCTGTGCGTCCCATATCAATCAGCGGCTCGATAGAGATAAGCAAAGCAACAAGAGTGACTGGCAAGCCCATAATCGGCAAAACAATCAATGCCGCAAAGGTTGCGCCGCCGCCAACGCCGGCAACGCCTAGCGAACTAACGGTTACAATGGCAACTAACGTCATGAACCACATTGGGTCAAAGGGATTAATGCCGACGGTTGGCGCAACCATAGCAGCGAGCATAGCAGGATATAAACCAGCACAGCCATTTTGACCGATTGTTGCACCAAAGGAAGCAGAAAAACTTGCTATTGATTGCGGTACGCCAAGGCGCTCAGTCTGCGCTTCAATATTAAGTGGAATAGAAGCAGCACTTGAACGACTGGTAAAAGCAAACGTTAAAACGGGTAAAACCTTTTTAAAAAAAAGCATAGGATTAATTCCCGATAAGGCTAATAATCCACCATGCACCGCAAACATGATAGCAAGACCAATATAAGATGCTATAATAAATGTGCCAAGATTTATGATAGCTGCAATATCAGATTGGGCAACGACCTTAGTCATTAAAGCAAAAACACCATAAGGTGTAAGGCGAATGACAATGCGAACAAGTTTCATAACCCATAATTGTGCGGTATCAATTGCCGAAAGAAGCCCTTTACCTTTTTCAGGATTATCACGCAATAATTGGATTGCGGCAGCACCTAAGAAAGCTGCAAAAATAACCACAGCAATAATTGATGTTGCACGGGAATTGGTAAGATCAGCAAATGGATTATTCGGCACAAAAGACACAATGATATCTTGAATACTCATGGAGCTAAGCTTTGCAGCATGGTTACTTTCGATATAACTTAAACGTGCAGTTTCGGCAGCTCCTTGCACGAGACCTTGCGCTGAAAGACCAAAGATCTTGACCATCAATACACCAACTAATGCTGATATCAAAGTTGTACCGAGCAATATGCCAATGGTGTAAAAACTAATTTTGCCAAGAGAAGATGCATTATGTAATTTGGCAACTGCTGACAAAATGGACACGAGCACCAAGGGCATAATGACCATTTGCAACAAGCCAACATAACCATTACCGACAATGTTAAACCAAGCAATGGACTGCTTTAAAACATCGCTTCCCGCTCCATAAAATAACTGCAATATGCCACCAAAAATAACACCTAACACGAGGCCGACAAAAACTTTAAGAGCTAGGCTCCAATTAGTTTTTTTCAACTGATGAAGTGCAAAAAGCAACGCGATAAAGACGACAAGATTTATAAAGAGCGCGGGCGACATTTTAAATACCTTTATTATTTTGCTCATTGGAGTGGTTCACAACAAAGCAAAATCAATTTGAATAGGAATGCTTGGTTTTTCTATCTATTTTAACATATAGAGCGCTAAAATGATTTTTCGCTAAAATTAAACTGAAAATTTTTTAAATGTTAAAACCCGATGACATGCCTTATGAGGAATGGAAAATAGGTGAGAAATTAAAACAACAAGCATAATTAATTTATACCTGTTTGATCATCTCCCAATGAAATCAACAAGAGCAAAAAATATCACAAATTAGGGTATATTAAAATAATAATCTCATTATTTAATAAAAATTAGAATTTTATTATTAGAAAAACAGAAAAAATTCCCCATGGGCATTGAAAACAGCAATATTTAAAGAGACACCCAGACTCCACCTAAGATCAAACCTGCAAAAATTAAAAATCCTAAAAATGAATTGGATAAAAATAATTTTAAGCATTGTTGATGATCATCTATATCAAGTACCCTTATTTGATAAATCATATGAATGAAAGCAAGCAATAAGCCTACAAAAGCAAGTGAGGGTATATGGGCAAGAAGAAATGCTGCAAGTGTGAAAATAAGCATACCACTATAAAGCAAGGTCAAAGCGAGTTTAGTCTTGTCACCAAAAAGCCTTGCGGTTGAGCGCACACCAACCAGCGCATCATCTTCCTTATCTTGATGAGCATAAATCGTATCATAGCCTATTGTCCACATGACAGAGCCGATATAGAGCAAAATTGGCGGCCAATCGAGCGAGCCTCTAGCTGCAGCCCAGCCCATTAAAGCGCCCCAATTAAAAGCAAGCCCAAGCACGATCTGTGGCCAGTCGGTTATTCTTTTCATAAAAGGATAAATAGCTACAATGATAATCGACCCAAGCCCTAAATTAATGGTAAAGGCGTTAAATTGTAAAAGCACCAGTAACCCAATGATACATTGCAGCAATAAAAATAATTTGGCTTGAATCCGGCTAACTTGCCGTGATGGTAGTGGGCGTGAACGCGTTCGCTCTACCGCACTATCAATATTATGGTCAACAAGATCATTATAAGTGCAGCCTGCGCCGCGCATGGCAACAGCGCCAATAAAGAACAAGAATAAATGCCAAAGCGATGGCATAACATTCATAAATTGCGCGCCATGATGACTACCAGCAACACTTACCAGTGCCGCAGACCACCAACAAGGCCACATTAAAAGCTTCCAGCCAATCGGCCTATCCCAGCGCGCCAATTGTGCATAGGGCCAAAATCCACGTGGCAACAAGCGGTAAACCCAATGACTGGACGGAGCATCTCTTACCCGTCCTTGCTGTTTATCTGATTGAATATCCGATGTATTTTGCTTGCCTTGCATGGTGCAAGTTATCCTTTTATGACATAATTTTTGATGCAACATGCCAGATTATAATTTGAATTGCACGTTAAAAATATGCCGATAATTAGCTGTCTTTGACAAGTTAACACCTTATGTTTAAAAATGCGAAGCTATAAAATAATATTACCATCAAATAGCAATAACCTATTATAATTTAAATTTTTCAGCTTTTTAAAAATAAGTGGGGGTACAATAATTATGTTCAGCAAAATTAGAAATTTTTTTAGCGATAAATTGCAAAAAAAAATCACTGATCGGCAATTTTCAACCGAAGAAGATGCCAGTCCACCCACCACAAATGACCAATTGCCGCTTCTCGCAAATCCGGGACTTATCGCAGCTATCACTACGTTAAGAAATGAAGAAAGCGCAGAAAATCGCATCAGATTTCAAAACCTTATGAAGGAATCGCGTTTCATCCTAGTGACGACCAAATTAAGTGCGATGGACAAAGACGATAGGGTGATATTTGATCATGCTGAAGACGAGCATAGCAGTGACAATAAATTTGGCATTGCCCTTACTGCGAGAAATGAAAAATTATATTATCTTATTTTCACCGATATGGATCGCTTCAATACTTGGCAACAGCAACATGATAATGATGCTCATAGTAACTCACCTAAATCGCAACCCAATTTGATTGCATTTGCAAATTTATGCGACCTGATCATGGAAACGCCATCCGAGCCTTATGGTATCCTTATCAATCCAAAATGCGAAGACTTCTTGGTTCAACATGAGTTTTTTAAAATGGTTTCGGTCGAAGCCCAGTTGCAGATGTCACACAATGAGGGAACAAAGGTTACTCTCCAAACCCTTGAAATCTCAGATCTGTCAGAAAATTTAGTCAATGAATTGAATGATTTTTTTAAAAAAACAATAGAAATTCATGCCGTTTGGGCGGTGATTATGGTCATGGAGCAGCAACAATATTTTACACTTATTATCGACTGCTCTGGTAATCATGATGATCTTTTTCCTAAAATACTGAATATTTGCGCAGCTTATATTGGCGAAGATGAAAAGACCACTGCGGTACAAGCAGAGCATGAGCCATTTAAATCACTGGTTGAGCAATTTGCGCCAATTTTCATACGCGCACATTAAAGCACTACAACAAGTAAAATTGGTAAAAGGGATTGTTTTGATGCGAAAATTCATTGAAAAACTAAAAAAAGATAAAAGCTTAGCCAATCAACAAGCATTTTTTCATGCCCTATCAAAACAGATTATTTATCTTGCTGAAACTCCACAACACGAACAAAAAGCGCAAACAGATCACAAACTGCTGATTGAATACCACGATAATGGAGTTGGTTATTTACTCGGCTTTAGCAATCCTCAATATTTCCAAAAATGGCAGCAACATGAGCAATTAACGCGCCAAAAATATTGCATTAAGCCATTTAATTTTGAAGAATTGTGTTTGCTAATGAAAGATTTTCAAAAAGATGAAACTGCACTTATTCTTAATCCAGCATGTGATAATCTCATAATTGCCAATGAATTATTTCATGATGCAAAAAAGTACGAAAGTCATCAAGATGATACAATAAGCGATAAGCAAACCTATGTCGCTATGACACCGCTTGAGCAAGGCGATTTTTCGTTTGAACTTTTACAGCTATTGCAAAATGAATTTAATAGTGAAAACTGGATAAGCAGTGTTTGGGCGGCAACAATAGACATTGACAGCATGGAAAGCTTTTTACTTATTATCGCAGGCAACAACACGCAAGATAGTGCTGACCACGGCGAATGTGATCAAAACCTATATCAGCTTTTATTAAAGATTTGCACACCATTTCTTGGAAGCGCCAATTTGACAATTTTAAGTAGCACAACAAGCCCTTTTAATCGGGCTATTTTAAACTATGATCCTATCTTTGCCAGAAAGCCGGGATAAATAGAATAAAAATAGTTACAATTTCAAGGCGGCCAGCCAACATTAAAAATGACAAGATCCATAAACTATTATCTTCAATTGTAGAAAAATTTCCAACAGGGCCAATTTTATCGCCAAAACCTGGGCCAACATTTGATAAAGCCGTAAGCGCACCGCTGATTGCAGAAACAAAATCTAAGCCGGTAATGACCAGTAACATAGCACCAATAATAAGTGTTGTCATATAAAGGCATAAAAACAATAATACGGTTTGGGCAATATCGCCAGAAACTTCTGATCCACCATAGCGCACTTTAACAACGACATTTGGCGACAATAAGCGGGCAAGATTGGCAGAAGTCAAGCGCCACAAAATAATGATCCGGTTAATCTTGATGCCGCCAGAGGTTGAACCAGAGCAACCACCAATGAGCGAGGCTAGAAAGAATATACCAAGCGCTAAAGGCCCCCAATTTGCATAGTCTTCAGTTGCGTAGCCCGTGGTGGTTATAACCGATACAAAGTGGAAAAGCGCCGTTAAAAATGCTTCAAAAAATGACTCTTGACGGGTGATACTTAAAGATAAAGCCAATATAAAACTGGCAATTGCGACGATTGACAAAAACAGCTTAACCTGCGGATCATAAAAACGTTGTTTGCTATGCCCGATAACCATTTTGACATAAAACACAAAGGGCATAGCCGATGCTAGCATAAAAATTGTAGCAATAACAATAATCATCGGCTGATCGGCATAAAACCCTAGTGAATCATCATGGGTTGAAAAGCCTGCTGTTGCAACGGTTGTCATCGAATGGTTAAGCGCATCAAACATATTCATGCCGGCAGCAAAATAGCAAAGCGTGCATAAAACAGTTAGCGACAAATAGGCAATGATAATTGCATTGGCGATTTGATTAACCCGCGGCAAAATCTTTTCTGATCGATCCGATGACTCCATATGAAAAAGCTGGACACCTCCAACGCGTAGCGAGGGCAGCAGCAAAAGCGCAAGACCGATAAAGCCGATACCACCAATCCAACATAAGAGTGAGCGCCAAAGCAAAATCCCAGCCGGTTTATCATCAAGATCGACAAGCACCGTTGCGCCTGTTGTTGTTACCCCTGATACGGATTCAAAAATGGCTTGGGCAAAACTTATCGGCAAATGGGAAAAGAAAATTGGTAATGAACCTAAAAAACAAGCGGTCACCCATAGGCTTGCGGTTAATAAAAAGCCAAGCCGTGTTGAAAATCGTGCGGTTGCCCCATGGGTTGATACTAATACCAAAGTGGCGACCATAAAGGTTAAGAGGCTAGCATAGATAAAAACCTGCCAATCATCATTGCCTTGCCGAATGTCGGCAAGAGCCGGCAACAGCATTGCAGCCGCCATAATCAGCGAAAAGCGGGCGCAAATATTGGCAATGAATCGAAAAATGATGAAACCTCAATCTTGGTCTGTAAAACAATATTACTAGCGTGGGGCGGTATTAAACTAAAAGCATATATTAGCCAATTATTAATTGCGCTAAATACCCTCATATTTTGCATATTTATAGCTCTTTTACCATTAGTCCAATTTTTTTCCAACACCTTCACACAAAAAACAGCTAGGTTTAAAACCGCCCAAATAAGCTTATGTTTTATCGCCATAATTATGAAGTTTACTTAGGCTAAAAACCAAAACCCATATTCTATTAGCAAGGAAGAATCGATACAGCGAGACTGAATAAAGAACTTATAAACTCAAGTACAATGCGTGTTATTAAACCATGCCAGCATAAAATATCGATAAGCCAGAATATCGCTATAGATAGATAGGCGTAATACGCAAAACCAACAAAATCATTAAAAATGATTCTATGCATCCAGTCCTGCTGAAAAAGATAAAAATAGCCAACCAAAAAAGCAGAGCCAAGCAAAATAATCATCGGCAAAACAAGGTGGATATTTGCTCGTGGTCGCAACCACGTAATAAGACCAAGAGCTAGAAATACCAGTAAATTCGCACTACTAAAAATACGTGTTTCTTTAATTAATCCTGAGGTCACTTCTGCATATTTGACTTCAATAAGATTGGTAAGTTTTTCATTGATGTTTTGTAAATTAAAACGCTCGGTAATAAGGCTCTTTGTTTTAAGTGCATTAAAAATAGCGCGGCATGTGCAATCTGGATCGCGCATGCGGGCAGAAATTTCTTTGACTTTGGTGGGAAGTGTCGTTTTTAATAGTTTATCAATGGCTGCAATGCGTGCTTCATTTAAATTAGTCCTGCGGGCGACATAATTGCCAACTTTACTATCAAAAGCACGCTTCACCGTTTTTTCAACGCGTGATTGCACTTCACCAACAATAAACGTCTTGCCCCAGTTCTCAATTAAAAAAGGCATAGTAAAGGAAGCTAAAAAGACAATGAGAAAAAATAACGAACCAACTATACTCATCAAATAGGATATTTCTCTCATCTATCCCCCTATATATTATTCTAGGTTCAATATAGTTCTGAAACCTATTTATACTTTATTATTAAATATTATAACTAAAAAATGGCAAGGTTTGATTTCTTAGCCATAAATTTTATTTTTGCACCTATTAAAGAATTTTTTAAAATTGGATATGCCACTTTTAAATAATCGCCACAAATTTATTGTGGGCATAGTGCCGCATTTGAAATTTTTATAATCTTTGTAATTGGCAAGCATCAAAAAGCTATTATAAATTACCAATGAATAGACATCTGCAGCTAAGCTATGATTGGAATTTGCCTGATGAGCAAAAAGGAAAAAAAAGACCTTCCCTTAAATGCTAAGGATCTACCCTACCGCCCTTGTGTTGGCATTGTTGTTTTCAATAGACTTGGCAAGGTTTGGGCAGGCAGACGCTTACCGATTGAAGGTAGCGAATTAAGTGGCGCCCATAATTTTTGGCAATTTCCCCAAGGTGGTATTGATAAGGGTGAAGATCCTTATGACGCAGCTTTGCGCGAATTATGGGAAGAAACAGGCATTAAAAAAGTTAGCCTTTTAAAAGAGGCTGATGATTGGCTTAATTATGATTTGCCTGAACATCTCATTGGAATTACTTGGAAGGGTAAATATCGCGGCCAAAAACAAAAATGGTTTGCCTTTGCTTTTGAAGGCACAGATAGCGATGTTGCAATTAACCCACCGCCGGCTGGCAATACGGCAGAATTTGATAGTTGGCAATGGGTTGATCTTGCAGATATGCTTGATCTTGTTGTACCGTTTAAAAAATCTGTCTATGAGGGTGTTGTGCGACAATTTGCACCCATAGAAGAGCAAATAAAACAAGCTAATAAGTGATAAATATTGCAAATATATGTGTTTAATTAGCATTCAATTTTTATTGTAATTTTTGCTAAAAATCAAAATGCGATTAAAAAATAAAAAGGCTATGCGAGTTTAAAGTACTGCATTTAGTCATAAAGGAGACCAAAATGACCGTTCAGACCGATATGGGTTCCAATGTCGACATTTCTCTTTTGCACCTTAAGGACGCGCATGTGCTTGCGCCTTTGCTTGCAAGCTACGCTCAAGCCTTAAAGCGTGGTGCGCCGCGCCGCCCCGATGATTTTTATGCCGAGCAACTTTTGCAGGACCGTTCCGCTGAAGTGGTGGGGGCATGGATAGGCACTGAGCTTATCGGCTTTACTATTTTTTACGATTTACCAGAGCCAGTGTCGGGCCTAAGGGCGGGCCAAGTTGACCATATTCACGTCCACCATGCCCATCAAGGCAAAGGCGTTGCCAAAGCAATGATTGATGTTTTATGTGAAAAGGCTGAAGACCGCAGTTGGGCAAAATTAGTACTCAATGCCCCTCGCCTTCCTGAAGATGGCAAAAAGCTTTATGAGCAAATTGCCTTGCGAGGTGACTGGACAAGCTACGTCATTCGCTTTGATTAGTCGTGCAACTCAATATTTATAAAATATGGATTTATAAAATATGGAGCGTTTTATAAAAGCGCTCCTTTTTTATCAGTAGATATTTTAAACATATAGACAAAGCATTTGATTTGTCCGTATAAATCAAATGATCGAAACAAACAAAAACATGTAATTGGGATCACTACCTAAAGGCTTTGCTTTTTAAAGTTTTGGAATGTCTGCTATATAGATAAAAAGTGATATCCCCTCCCCTTGCCGTTTACCCTGCAAAGACGCATAAAACAAATGGGAGCTGATCATGACCACTATAGTAATGTTTTTGAGTTTTATTATTTTAGCCACCTATGTGCAAACGGTTACTGGTTTTGCCTTTGGCCTTGTTTTAATGGGATTGATTGGTCTTTCACACCTTCTTCCTCTCGCCGATACTGCTATTATTGTTAGTATTTTAACGCTAACCAATGCGGCGGTTATTTTATTAAAAGCTTGGCGTATGGTGGATATAAAGCATTTATCCTTAACCTTGGCAGGTGCATTTCCTTTTGTTATCATTGGTGTTTTTTTGCTTGATTGGTTGGCATCAACCTCCTTAACTCTTTTGCAGCTTATTCTTGGCCTCGTTATTGTTTTATCAAGCTTTCAACTTTTACAAAGACCTAAAACTGGCAGCCAAATTGCACCCAATTATAGCTTTGTCATTTCGGGCGCATTAGGCGGTTTATTAAGCGGCTTGTTTTCAGCAGCGGCACCACCTATTGTCCACCATTTTTACCGCCAGCCGATAGATTACAAAATTATTCGCGATACCCTACTCGCACTTTTTGCCTGCACTGGCATTCTACGCCTTACCACCGTAGTCATCAGTGGATCATGGCATAGCAATATTATCTGGTGGACATTAATCGCCCTGCCCTTCGTCATTATTACCAGCTATCTAGCACGTCGCTTCCCTCCACCTCTGGGGCCAGAGGCAATAAGGCGACTCGTATTTTTACTGTTATTTGCATCGGGTGCTATGCTAGCTGTGCCGGCAGGATTAACTTTTTTATAATGCTATAGCTTAGTGTCAGGACCTTTAAGCTTAATTTTGAATAGTTTTAAACAACAGATGTTAGGCAAATGTGATAAAGAACTTGCTGTTTCTCATTTTCGTTATATAGTATTGCATCATAACGAGGATAGACATGCCGATTCAAGCCGATCTTGCTTTTTCAAGTAAAAATATTTCACCCATTGGACAAACACGTATTGCATTATTAGAGGCGGTTGGCCGTGAAGGCTCTATTTCAGCCGCTGCACGCGCGGTAAATTTAAGCTATAAGGCCGCTTGGGATGCTCTTGATACCATGCAAAACTTGGTTGAAAAACCACTACTTGAAAAGACCAGTGGTGGCAAGGGTGGCGGTGGCACCAAATTAACGCCAGCTGGTATTGCTTTGATTGAAACTTTTTATCGCCTACAATCTGGCCTTGCCAAAATGCTTGAGGATTCTGCCAAAGATCTTGATGCCATTGGACTAACATCAAGTAGTCTTATTCAAGGCTTTATGATGCGCACCTCGGCGCGCAATATTTTTGCCGGCGTTCTTGAAACCGTTAACTTGCGCTCAGTCTTTGCAGATATTGGAGTCCGCGTTTCACCTGATATCTTTATTACTGCCCAAATAACCCGTAAAAGTGTTGAAACCTTGGGGTTGGTCACTGGTCGCCATGTAGCAGCTTTAGTTAAAGCCCCCTTTGTGATGATCAACCCTGCCAAGGATGACGTTGCTCACCTAAATTCAATGCAAGGCGTCATTCGTGAAATGTTGACCGAGGGTGATGCTGTTGAAATTACCATTAATCTTGGCGCGGATAAGACTATTGTTGCCACAAAAAGCACAGCTGAAGTAAGGGCGCTTAACCTTCAAGATGGTATGAATGTAACAGTCGGTTTTGACCCTTGCCACGTGATTATCGCAACCCATTAAACAAATTCAATTTCTCCTAACTCCTAAAAAGGATTTTTTAACATGCGTTTTAAATTAGCACTCATTGCGGCTCTCCTTCTTGGTTCAACCGCCCTTGCCAATGCTGAAAAAACGTCGGTGGCAGTAGCCGCCAACTTTACCGATCCCGCCACTGAAATTTCTGCTTTGTTTAAAGAAAAAACGGGCCATGAAGCAGAGCTTGCTTTTGGTGCTACCGGCAATTTTTACAATCAAATTACCCAAGGCGCGCCTTTTGACGTTTTTCTTGCTGCTGATGACAGTCGCCCAGCGCTTGCTGTCAAAGAAGGCTATGGCGTTGAAAATAGCGTTTTCACCTATGCCATTGGCACCTTAGTATTATGGAGCAGCAAGCCAGACCTTATCAAAGATGCCGATAGCTTAAAAGATGCCTCAATCAACCATATTGCTTTTGCCAATGCTAAAGCTGCCCCTTACGGAAAAGCGGCTATTGAAGCCATGGAAAAGCTTGGCGTTTATGACAGCTTAAAGCCGAAATTGGTGGAAGGACAAAATATTTCGCAAACTTTCCAATTTGCCAAAACGGGCAATGCGGAAGCTGGCTTTGTTGCTCTTTCACAGGTTATTAATGAAAAGGGCGGCTCGCAATGGATTGTGCCACAAGAATATTATAACCCAATCCGCCAAGATGCAGTTTTATTGAAAAATGGTGAAAAAAACGAAGCGGCGAAAGCCTTTATCGAATTTTTAAAAACTCCTGAAGCCCATGAAATTATCAAAAAATATGGCTATCAACTCGACTAGTCACCCAAATTGGTAATCATGGTGCGGACGTTCCTATATTTTAAAAGGAACGTCCGCTCTTTCATATTCATAATATTAGAAATTAATCTTTTCTAGCAATAAGCAAATAATTTGCTAAGGGCTTAAAACATTGGGTGATGGATGGAGCTTCTCTCCGCACAAACATTAACCGCGATCGGTCTTACCTTACGCCTTGCCATTATAACCACCCTTATATTGCTTATATTGGGCATACCCTTGGCATGGTGGTTAGCGCGCTCGAAAAGCCTTTGGACAGAAGTTATTGCCACCATTGTCTCAGTGCCATTGGTGTTACCGCCAACGGTATTAGGATTTTATCTGTTGGTGGCTCTTGGTCCCAATGGCCCAATTGGATGGTTTGCGCCGCTCTTTGGTTTACGCACATTTGCTTTCAGTTTTACCGGCCTTGTCATTGGTTCAGTCGTCTATTCACTACCCTTTGTTGTTCAGCCTGTACGCAATGCCTTTGCCGCCATTGGCGATAGGCCTATGGAAGTTGCCGCAACTTTACGCCGTTCGCCATGGGCTGCATTTTGGGGCGTTGCTCTACCCCTTGCAAGACCGGGAATTTTAACCGGTGCGGTGTTAGGGTTTGCCCATACGGTGGGTGAATATGGCGTCGTATCGATGATTGGCGGCAATACTCAACAAACGCGGGTAATTTCCACCACCATCGTACATTTAAATGAAAACCAACAATTTGATGAAGCTTATATTTTGGCTGGCCTTATGGTTGCCTTTGCCTTTTTGGTTATTTTAACCATTATGCTTATTGAAAAGAAAAAAGCAAGCCAATGAATACAGAGCAAAAAACCATAGAAGTTTGCGTTCATGGCAAGCTTGGCACATTTGATCTTGATGTCGCCTTTCAGGCACCGATCACTGGTATCACTGCACTTTTTGGACCATCTGGCTGCGGCAAAACCAGCGTTCTTCGCGCTATTGCTGGGCTTAACCATTTAAATGGCAAAATAAGCATTGGCGATGATATATGGCAAGATGATAAGCAATTTGTGCCAATTTATAAGCGAAAAATTGGCTATGTCTTTCAAGAAGCTAGCCTTTTCCCTCACTTAAATGTACGCAAAAATCTATGCTACGCCTTTGATAAGTCGCTAACTGGTGCAAAGCAATATTTTGATGAAGTGGTCGATATGCTCAATATCGGGCATCTGATTGACCGCTCGCCCAAAAATCTTTCTGGCGGCGAACGTCAACGCGTTGCAATAGGGCGCGCACTCCTTTCATCGCCGCAAGTATTGTTGATGGATGAACCGCTATCCGCCCTTGATATGGCAACACGCATCGAGATTATGCCGTTTATTGAGCGATTGCGCGACCAATTAAAACTACCAATATTCTATATTACCCATGACATTAATGAAGTGGAACGCCTTGCTGATACACTTATTTTAATGGAGCAAGGGAAATTATTAGGTGCAGGCAAACTACAAGACCTACAAGCGGATATGAACCTTCCACTTGCTCAGCAACGCAATGCTGCGGTTAATTTCAATGCCCAGATTGATCATTGGGACGAAGACAGCGGCATTTGTGCGTTTTCGGTGAAGGGCGCACGCTTTTTAGCACCATTAGAAAAAGCACCTCAAAGCCAAGACATGCGCATCCGTATTGCCGCCAATGACGTTAGTCTTAGCCTTGAAAACCCTCAAAAAACCTCAATTCTTAATGTTGTTAATGCGGTTATTTTGTCAAAAACGTCAATTAATAATCATGAAATTTTGGTTTCGCTTAGTCTTGGTGATGATGACCAAGGCGCACATATCCTTTGTCGCCTATCGCGCTATTCTTGGCAAAACTTGAATTTACAAATTGGGATGAAAATTTTTGCGCAAGTTAAAGGCATTGCCTTGCTTGGTATAAATTAGCATCTCGCCATAAATGCAATAAATTAAGAATATAGTTTCAAAAATGATTTTTAGTAAGTTATATCATAAATTTAATGCAAATAAAAATATTGAAAATGCACGCTCAAACGGTTATCGGTAAGGTTGAATATTTAATGTCTCATATATCAAGGCATTAAATATATAATGACGCAAACTACATTGTCGGATAATCAGTATAACCTAATGCACTGCCTGTATAAAAATATTCATCTTTGGGACTATTTAATCCATATCCAGTTCTAATTCGATCAACTAAATCCGGATTGGAGATGAATAATGTACCCATACTAACTGCATCAGCAATTTTACTCGAAAGAGTATCATTTAATGTTTGAACAGTAGAGGGCCATAGCTCAACAGATTCATGTGGGTTAAGAATCACTACTCCATTCCATAAGCCTCTAATCAACTTAGTCATTTCTCTATTATTTGACTCCATGATGTGAATATAGGCTAAATCCTTGGGGATTAATGGAATAAATGTTTGATATAAAGTTTTGGAATTACCCTCATCAATATCGTTGTAACGATTTTCAGGTGAAATTCTTATGCCAACTTTATCTGCACCAATAGCTACAGAGCATTGGTGTATTACTTCTAACGCAAATTTCAAACGGCCAGTAATATCTTTTCCGTAATCATCACTTCTAAGATTTGTATTTTCCGCCATAAATTGATGGATTAAAAAACCATTTCCACAGTGGATTTCAACCCCATCAAAACCTGCTAATATTGCATTTTTTGCAGCAGTTACGTGATCAACTATTGCTTGAGTGATATCAGTACTATCCATTTCTTTGGGTATTTCGAATGATTTTAAACCTTCAGTTGTATAGATTTTACCTTGTGCACAAACTGCAGAAGGTGCAATAGGTTGAAGTTGCTCAGAATAATTTAAATGATGACCAATTCGACCAGAATGCATCAGTTGTGCAAAAATTTTTCCATTTTTTTGATGAACAGAATGAGTTACGTTTTTCCAGGCTTCCACTTGCTCTTGTGAATATAAACCAGGAGTATTCATAAAGCCTTTGCCTATTAAGCAAGGCTGGATCCCTTCCGAAATTATTAGGCCTGCAGAAGCTCTTTGGGCATAATACTCGGCCATAATTTCAGTAGCACAACCATCATCCAAAGCGCGACAACGCGTCATAGGCGCCATTACTAAAGAATTAGATGCGGTCGTGCTACCATATCTAATTTTGGTCAAAAAGTTTCTCATTAAAATCTTTCCTTATATTATTAGCCTTGTTGCAAATAGTCTTCTATTGTTTTACGGTCTTAAAAACTTTTCGAAAAAGCCATTTCTATTCTTAAGTTTGAAATTTAAGACTTCGCCTCGTTGGTGGTAAGCCGCGTTTCTAGCCAAACGGCAAAAAGGATCAAGGCTAAGGCACACCATTGAAGAGAGCTTAGATTTTGCCCCAAGATCAACCAGCCGAGAAGCACGGCGGCAACGGGACTTAAAAATCCAAGTGATGCAATGATAGAAGGGGCCAGACGTTCGATGCCACGAAACCACAGGATATAGGTGACGGCCGCGCCGATTAGGCAAAGATATGCAAAGCCGATAAGATTGGCATGGCTAAGTGCAGGTAATGATGGCTCGAAAATAAAGGCGATAGGCACGAGCATCAAACCACCAGCAGTTAATTGCCATGCAGTAAAGGTTAGATTGGAAACAGGCGGCTTCCATTTGCGACTTAAAACCGTACCAAAAGCCATGAAACAGGCACCAAGCAAACCAGCAGCAATGCCAATTAAATCAAGTTTTGCTTGAGGTGTCAGTACCAAAAGGGCGACGCCTGCCATGCCCATAAGTGCTGTGATGACTGAGTGAGCTTTTAAACGCCGCTTTAAAAGCGGAACTGTTATAAAGACGATAATTAGGGGTTGGATAGCGCCAATTGTTGCCGCCACGCCGCCTGGAAGGCGATAGGCAGAAACAAACAGCAATATCCAAAACAGTGTGAAGTTCAAAAGGCCTAAAATGGCTAAGCGCAAAATCCATTTACCACGCGGCAATTGTCGCACAATTAGCAAAAGCAGCAGACCTGCCGGAAGAGCCCGTAGCATGGCAGTACTGACCGGATAGCCAGCGGGTAGCAGTTCTGTTGTAACAATATATGTGCTGCCCCAGATAAAAGGTGCCAATGCTGATAGGGTTAGATCCTTTGAAATTGCCATATTGGCTGAATTGGACATAAAATTATTTCCCATTACTTGTTTCAACAGCTTTTATAAATTATCATACCAGGAAATTAAGACCGTAGATGGAATAAGATTTATTCTAAAATGGAAAATATCAATGGACAAGATTGATGCCTTGCGGGTGTTTCGCCATGCTGCTGAACTCAATAATTTTACTAAAGTTGCTGAACGCACCACGCTTTCGCAATCTGCAATCAGCAAGGCAATTCAACAGTTGGAAAGTGAGCTAAAACTTCGGCTATTCAACCGCACAACGCGGCATATATCTTTGACAGAGGGTGGTGAGACCTATTATCGACATGTTTGTCGTATCTTGGATGATCTTGATGCTGCCGATCTTTCTGTCAGTGATTGCGAGGCTGTACCACGCGGTACTTTGCGCATTAGTTCACCGATGACCTTCACCCTCATTACACTGACAAAGCGGATACCAGAATTTCTCGATTTATACCCCGAACTTAAGGTCGATCTTAAAATGGACGACCATAAACGTGATTTTTTAGGTGAGGGCTACGACGTGGCGATCCGAGGCAATACGCGCGGTATACCGGATTCGTCATTGATTGCCAAAAGACTGATGACGATGGAGCATGTGCTGGTAGCTTCACCGGATTATATTGCGCATGCCGGCAAGATCAATCATCCAGATCAAATCAATCAGCATCAAACTATCCAATTCAGCCTGACCGCACACGCTGATTTATGGACTTTTACCAACGGCAATGAAACAGTCAAGCTTCCGATTAATGGCCGCTATCGAGTCTCTTCAAGCTTAGCTGTTCTTGATGCAATTCGCGCCGGCATCGGCTATAGTTTGGTACCGAAAATTTACATTGAGGATGATCTGGTAAGTGGCAAGCTCGTAACTGTTCTTGATGACTGGAAGAAGGACGAAACCAATGTCTTCGCCCTGTATCCCACCAAAAGCTATATGCCAATCAAAACTCGAGTCTTTTTGGATTTTTTGGTGGAGCTATTTAAAAGCTACGGATCATCTTGAGCTTATTGAGATGCTTATCACGGTCTGGCTATGATGAGACAGAAATCCTTAAATCAGAGATCTTATTGCAAATATTTTTATGCTAAAATTTAATTGTCAAATTAATAGTGGACTTTTAATTTTTTCCGCTTTTCAACTCTAAAATTGAGTAATTTGATGCTTCTACATTTTATATAAACGGGCAATATTACCAATATGTAGAATATTTTTCTATTTTTACAGTCTCAATAAAGCTTTGGCAAAATCAAAATCAAAAATATCCAAAATAAACAAATTAAAAAATACTAAAATTTAATATTTTTCTATTTAATACCTTTTTTAAAATTGAATCAATTATCAAACTTGTTTTGCAAATTATCAAGCTGGCGGCGATCGCGCTTGGTTGGCCGCGGCCCTGTTTGCGTTTGCGCTTCCAATGCTTGGCGTGCTAGTTTTTCTTCCGCAGTTTCAACCGGCGTTAAATCTTGATATAATTTTTGCGCTTCTACAGCCGGACCTCGACGCTCGCCAAGGGCAACAATTTTTATAGTTCTAATTCTTTGATTATAGCTAATCGTCAAGACATCATCAGCTTTCACTAAATATGATGCCTTGTCGATTTTTTGTTTGTTTACTCGGATTTTACCGCTATTAGCAAGCTCCGCTGCCAGACTACGCGATTTTAATAAACGGCTGAAAAACAGCCATTTATCAATTCTCAATCTATCTGGCAGCTGCTCACTCATTTTTTCAACTGGTCACGCAATGCTGCTAATTTTGCAAAAGGTGAATCTGGATCCATGTCTTTTGCTGGCTCATTATTGCGGGCTTTGTTGAAATCTTTTGGCTTATTATTAGCGCGGCGTTCATTATTGTTGCGACGATCATGATTACGACCGTCTTTATTAAACTCACGCTTTTCGCCAGATCTATCTTGATTTGACTTATCTTGGCGATTTTTATCATAACGTGGCTTATCGGAACGAGCCTGTTGCTCACCACTTACTTCGCCTGTAGCGGCGTTTGGCTTGCGGTCAAATTTCTTTTTGCCATCATTGCGGTTATTATTATCGCGCGGCTTGTGCGGACGATTTTCCTGCCGCCCCTGATAGCGCCAAAGCAACATCATCTTGACATTTTCAACCGGTTTTTCTGCTTCAATCTCTGCAACTTCTGCAGTAGTTTCAGCAACAACTGGTTGGCTTTCAAGATTTGCCCACATTGGGCCAACTGGTTCAGCATCTAATGCTAGCGCAGCGGCTACTGGCTCTGCTCCTTCATTAAGCTTAGCTTCAACTTCTGCCACGCTAATGGAGTGAGAACGATAACCAAGATTTTTAAGTACATCTTCCATATCAGCATGGCTTGCACCCAAAATCGACATCATAGCTGGTGTTACAATGAACTGGCGGCCATCAAATGCGCCTTCTGGTCTTGGACCTGTGCCCTCACGCCAAGCTAAAGCAGGACGAATAAGATCAGCCAAACGCTCAAGGATATCAACGCGCACCGCACGCTTACCAAGAATACGATATCCAGCAAGGCGATAAAATTCTGGGTTAAATTCGCCATTTACTTCAATAGATGTACGACCAGCAGCCATAGTTTGAATAATATCGCCATAACCGGGTTGGTCTTTTGCATCATTTTGCAAAGCCCAAAGCAATGTAATTGCTTGTGCTGGCGCTGGCTTTAAAAGTGCTGGAATAAAAATGTGATAGGCACCAAAACGCACACCAAGACGGCGAAGTGCAGCGCGCGAATCTTGATCCAAGCTTTTTACATCATTAGCAATGTCGCGCCGAGGCAATACGCCAAGCTGCTCAACCAACTGGAAAGCAATACCGCGAGTGATACCAATTAAGGCATCAGCATTGATAAGATCGAAAAGTGGCTTTAATGCTGTTTCAAAATGGAAAGCAACAAAGCGACCAACGCGGTCATTGACCTTATCACGCTGTGCACCCTGCAATTGCTCATCAGCCAGCAAGATAATGCGTGGCTTTAAAAACTCATCACCACTCACCAGAGTTGCAATAGGTTGACCAACCCAACGGACGATGCCGTCCGATGCCAGCGCTAAATCACCATTAGCACATGCACTAAGCCTTTCAGCCCGCGCATCGTATTCAGGTGCTAATGCTTTTTGCGCTGCCGCTCTCACCGCTTTGGCATCACTGCCTTCGGCAGCTTTGTCCATGGTGAAACGGAAGCCTTCCAAATGTCCAACATGGTGACCTTCTACTAGAACATCACCGGTTTGCGAAATTTCGGCATCTATCATTGTATTCTCTCTCAGCCGTTTCATCAGAACGCTTGTTCTGCGGTCTACAAATCGTTTCGTCAACCTCTCATGCAGCGCATCAGACAATTTATCTTCAATTTCCCGCGTTTTTTCTTGCCAATGTTGCGGATCTGCCAACCAATTAGGTCGATGAGAGACATAAGTCCAGGTCCGAATCTGCGCAATGCGGTGTGATAAAGTATCAATATCGCCATCTGTACGATTAGCAAGTGCTACCTGAGATGCAACATAATTTTCATCAACTACACCAAATTCTACCACATCACGGAACAATGTGGCAATAATGTCGGCATGTTGGGCGGGGGCAATCTTACGATAGTCGGGAAGCGCGCAGATATCCCATAGCAATTTGACTTCATCGCTACCCTTTATACGTCGAGCAATCGAATCGTCTTTAGCCAAATAGCTAAGCGCACGAGCATCAACAGCTGGCATTGCCTTAACCAGACCGTCAATTGGGGATGGAGTATCAAGGGAGCGAATTAAGTTTCCAATTGTGCTAAAATCCATATTGGCAGTACGCCATTGCATGACTTTAACAGGATCGAAATAGCTACCTTCAATTTTTTCAACGAGTTCTGCTTCAAGCGGAGCAACACGTCCAGTAACGCCAAAAGTGCCATCACGTAAATGGCGGCCTGCGCGCCCTGCAATTTGCGCAAGTTCGCTTGGATTTAAATCACGATATTGAAAACCGTCAAATTTTCGAGTTTGAGCAAAAGCCACATGATCGACATCAAGATTAAGCCCCATGCCAATCGCATCAGTTGCGACCAAATAATCTACATCGCCAGATTGATAAAGCTCTACCTGTGCATTGCGCGTGCGCGGCGACAAAGCACCCATAACAACCGCAGCACCGCCTCTTTGCCGGCGAATAAATTCCGCAATAGCATAGACCTCATCAGCGGTAAAAGCCACAATGGCAGAACGTCTTGGCAGCCGTGCAATTTTTTTTGAGCCACTATAGGTTAGTTGCGACAGCCTTGGCCGCGATGCAACGCTAAGCCCGCGCAACAGCTTTTCCAAAACACCACGCATGGTTAAGGCGCCAAGAAGCAAAGTTTCTTGCCGTCCACGTAAGTGCAAAATCCTATCGGTAAAAATATGGCCACGTTCTAAATCATTGGCAAGCTGCACTTCATCAATGGCAACAAAGGCGGCATTGGTCTCGCGCGGCATTGCTTCCACAGTGCATACAGAATAGCGAGCCTTAGGTGGCTGGATTTTTTCTTCACCAGTTACCAGTGAAACTTTGTCTGCACCAATTTTTTCGCAAATCCGTGTATAAACTTCACGCGCCAACAAACGTAACGGCAAGCCAATAATGCCGCTATCATGCGCCAACATCCGCTCTATCGCAAGATGCGTCTTTCCTGTATTGGTTGGCCCCAACACTGCCATGACATTACGGCCAGAAAAAACAAGGGGGGTGTTCCCCATTGGCAACTCCAATGTTTGAAAAGGCCGTTAAGTCAATCACTCGCGGCCTTATCGCGCTTTTTAAAAGCTATATTTGTATTTTATCAACACAAGGGTTTTTCAGCACTATTCTAATTATAATTATTAGACATTTTAACGTTTCATTTATGTTAAAACATTTAAAATTCAATATCTTTTAAATCAAACGCTTAACTAAACCATGAAACAATAAAAAAACCGACTTATCGTCGGTTTTTATATATTCTATCAGTCAACTCAAAATCAACCTACTTACTTAGCTTAAATCTAAACTGTAAATAGAATCAATTCTAATTGAAACCCAATAAAGAATTAAGCCTTAGGTGTAAGAACTTGACGACCGCGATACATACCAGTCTTAAGATCGATATGATGTGGACGACGCAATTCACCTGAAGTCTTATCTTCAATATAAGTAGGTGTCTTAAGGGCATCAGCTGAACGGCGCATACCGCGCTTTGAAGGTGATGTTTTTCTTTTAGGTACTGCCATGGATCTATGCTCCGAATTCGTTCAAACACATTGAAGCGTGGCCATGAAAGCCTGACTCGCCCAATATAATTCACAAAGTTTGGGACGCTATACACTGATTAAAGCAATTTGACTAGCCAAAAGGTGTATTTTTTTAAAAAACTCCCAATAAAACATGCATTTTTTTACAAAATAGCGATTATATTTTAATTTACACAAGCAATATAAGCACCAGAATTGCGCGCACGTGATTCAAAAACCCGTGCCAGTTGGCTCATACCAGGACCTGGCTTTGCAGGATTGCGGATATAGGGATTGGGTAATGCTGCCGCCAGCAAAGCACCTTGCCTTGGAGTTAGATTGCTAGACGAGCGATTAAAATAATGGCGTGACGCAGCCTCTGCGCCATAAATTCCCGGCCCCCATTCGGCAATATTTAAATAAATTTCCATAGTGCGCTGTTTTGACAATAAAATATTAGCGCCAAGGGCAATGGGAATCTCAATCGCTTTGCGCACATAGGAACGATCTTGCCAAAGAAAAAGGTTTTTTACCATTTGCATCGTAATGGTGGAAGCACCACGATTTGGTCCACCATCATTATCCAAAACATCGCCCAAAGCATCCCAATCAACGCCATTATGGCTGCAAAATTTGCCATCTTCAGCCATCATTACCGCATTCACCAAATTAGGGGAAATAGCTCTGATAGAAACCCATTGGCGATCATAGCCACGCAATAGAACAACATCTCGTAGCATCAAAGTAGAGATTGGCTTGATAAAGGGCAAATTATAAAAGAGAAGCAAGAAAAAAGGCAAGAGCAGCAAGAGAATCAGACCAAGGGCAATCTTTTTAACAAGAGTTTTTTTGGTTTCCCCCTCGTTCCTTATCTCATCCTTATCAAGCAACAATGAAAAATTCCTTTTATTTGCGATGATCTTGGTAATAATGCTTGATTTATAAGGTTTATCTGGCGTCTGCAATACCATGGATCGCCTTGGCTTATCACGCAGGATGATTATTCAAATACATTATACTCATTTTTTTGACAATCACTCATTCGCTTATGTTCTTTTACCTAAATGACGACCCACTGCAAAGATATTTTTTAATCTTAACAGCTATCAGACGGAAATCGGTATTTGCAATTTTGGCTTCAAACTTATGTATAGTATTTTTTAAAAATTCCAGTATTAATAAATTGCCTTTATACCACCTGTTCAAATGTAATGTGAGACAATGGATAGTAAAAACAATTTTGAAGCTCTCTTGCTCGGTCATGCAAAGCGTGTTGAAACTCTCATAGGCCAGCTTTTAGCACCCTATCCACAAATGGGCGAGATTAACCGTCCACAAAAATTGCTGGATGCAATGCGTCATGGTGTTTTGAATGGCGGCAAACGTTTGCGCCCGTTCTTGGTTCTTGAAACGGCTTCATTATTCAATGTTAAAACCGATGCGCCATTACATGTTGCAGCAAGTCTTGAGGCAATTCATAGCTACTCGCTTATCCATGATGATTTACCCTCTATGGATAATGACGATCTAAGACGTGGCAAACCAACCGTTCATAAAGCTTTTGATGAAGCAACGGCAATTTTAGCTGGTGATGCTTTATTAACCCTTGCATTTGATATTATTGCGGCTGAAGAAACCGAATTAAAGGCAGAAGCACGCTTGTCGCTCATTCGACATTTATCAAGAGCTGCGGGCCTTGGCGGTATGGTTGGCGGCCAAATTCTTGATATTGAAGCGGAAACCAAAAAGCCCAATGAAGCTGGTATTATCATGCTGCAAGCCATGAAAACGGGAGCGCTTATCCGCTATGCCTGTGAAGCTGGAGCAATTATTGGTAATGCAACCAGCGATGATCGTGCCAGACTTGCCGAATTTGGCTCGGCTATCGGCCTTGCTTTCCAGCTTGCTGATGACTTGCTTGACGTAACAGCCGACACCAAGACGCTGGGCAAAACTGCTGGCAAAGATAGCCATGTTGGTAAAGGCACATTGGTGGCACTGCATGGCATTGACTGGGCAAAGCAACAGCTTGACGGCCTAATTAGCCAAGCTGAAGAACTGCTCGCACCTTTTGGTAACAAAGCTGATAATTTACGTAATTGCGCTTATTTTATTGCTCATCGGGATCATTAAGCAAGGTCAAAAAGCGATAAAACATGGTGTAATATTTTTCTCGCGGGGAGAGATTGATGGATATAGCAATTGCTGGCATGGGTATGGGGGGGCTTTGTCTTGCATCTTTTTTACGCCAAGAAGGACATAACGTTACCCTATTTGATCAGATGCAAAAGGCAGGGCCAGTTGGCTCTGGTTTTGTGCTACAACCAACGGGTCTTATTGTTCTTGATAAATTAGGGCTGCGCCAACGGGCGGAAGCACGCGGCCAACGCATTGACCGCATGCTTGGTAAGCTAAGCAAGGATGATAAGGTTGTTTTAGACGTTGGCTATATCAAGGATGATTATGGTGTTGCGATTATTCGCTGGTCGCTTTTTGATCTTCTTTATGAGCATGCGGTTGAACTTGGTGCGCAAGTTGAAGTCCGACATCGGATTATTGGTGTTGATAACGGCCCCAAGCCACAATTTATTTTTGAAAATGGTATGAAAAGTGCGAATTTTGACCTGCTCATTGATGCTATGGGGGCACGCTCACCGCTGCGCGCCACAAAGGGCAAAGAGCTTGATTATGGTGCCGTTTGGGTGAACTTGCCCTGGCACGATGATATTGGTTTTGATCCAACTACCTTAGAGCAGCGCTATCACAAGGCTTCAACAATGATAGGTGTTTTACCGCTTGGCAAGGGGCATTTAAAAGCGCAAGCGATGACGACTTTTTTCTGGTCGCTACGTCATCAAGACCATGCAAAGTGGCAAGCAGACGGTATTGATGCATGGGTTGAAAAAATAGCTCACTTTTGGCCACAAACCATGCCCTTAATTGAAAATATGGCTGATTACCGCGACCAGATTGTTTATGCCAATTATCGTCATCATACCCATATATCACCAGCAGAAGGTAACCTTGTTCGCCTTGGTGATGCGTGGCACGCCACCAGCCCACAACTTGGCCAAGGGGCGAATATGGCATTTTTAGATGCACTTGCTTTTATTGAGGCAGCAAAGCGCCATAGGGAACGCGCGGACATCATTGCCGATTATGCTAAAAGACGGCGTATCCATATTTTATTTTATCAATTTTTAAGTTGTTGTTTAACGCCATTTTATCAATCGGATAATGCTATTTTACCGTTTTTGCGAGATTATTTCATTGCGCCAACCCTGCGCCGCCGCGGCCTTGTTCATGCTATGGTCGCTTCAATGGTCACGGGACAATTCTTTAATCCAATCAAAATGGCAATGAAATAAAAATTTAGTGAAGTTTAATTATTGTGAGACAAAATGATGGTTAATCGCTCAAATGCCCTTAAAAAAATTTGGCAAAGCTGGGAAAAATCTCCAATAGGTGGTTTTTTAATATTTGTCGCAATTTATATTATATATCTGGTTGTCATTAAATTTTTATTTTTTATTAATATTTTTACTCTCATAGAAAATGATTTTAATTGGCAAAATCTTTTAAAAAAATTACATCCATACTCAAATTTATTTGAAATAATATTGATGATATTTTTGATAAATGGAATGATAAAAGCAAAGCGATATTTTCCATATCTTTTTTGTATATTTGCACAATTATCAGCTGGATCATTTTTTATCTCTACACTATTTACAATTCAAATACGCAATATATGATTGGTTCTATTATCTTTTACTCTAGAATTATTGTCCCATCCATTCTTATAATCTATATGCTTAAATCCAAACGCGTAAAAAATATTTTTATTCATTAAAGTGAACCTAATTTTTTTGACGACGTCACCTACTCTATTCTTATTTGGGAGATTGCCGTCATTGCCAAAGTCGGTTCAGTTTTTTTGGAAATGCAATAATATCAAAATTATTGTATAATTTGCCTATTAGGGGAGCAAATTAATTTGGAAAACACAACTTCGCCCATAATGGAAACGAAAACAGAGAACTGCGACAATCAACAACCTAACCGAGCAGTTTATCTGATTAGACTTTATTTTATTTATAGAATTATAAGCTTTTTATTATTTGCTGGAATAGCATTATTATTGTTATCACTCAGTGATTTTTCAAATGCGATATTTTCGTTTTTTTTATCCATATTATTTTCTATAATATTAGGCATGGGCGGCATTTTTTTAACTGCTATGTTTTTAATAAGTTTTTACAGTTATTTAAGAAGGCTTTATTGTTTTCCTATAATTTTTAGTTGTATGCTACTTTATGAAGTTCTCTCTTGTTTTAAGGTTGTTGGTTTTATATCCAACCAATCTCAGGATGAGTTTACCTTAACTATAAAAGCCGCAATTTGCGCGCATGTCTTAATTGATATCGCTGTTGGCCTATATATTTTCTATTCAAAAAATGCCAAAGATAGCTTTATTAATTGATTTTATAGCTTTTTTAAATAGATTTAGCTTTCAGAAAAAATGCTTTATTTTACCTTTCACCGCCCCAGATATAAGATTTTCCATACGTTTAGTATAATCATTTTCATTATGCTGCCCAAGCGTCAACAATAAAAACTTCAAGCACATGAGGAGCATAGCATGATAAAAAACAGGCGCTGTAATATGTTCTTTCAACAAAAAATCTCGTAACGGCATTATAAATGCTTGCAAGCAATCAAAATCGATCTGCTGCTTATTATTACAAGAAAATTCCATCGCGCCAGTCACAATATCAAAAAATGGCGCGCCCAAATAACTATCACCAAAATCAATAATGCCGCAAAGATGATGATCTTTGATAATGACATTGCCATAATAAAAATCACCATGAACCAAGCCTTTGGTTAAGCACTGTAAATTTTGGTCAAAACGTCTTTCGCGCAAAATGTCATTAATTTTGTGAATTAAAGACCGATCAAGACATGACTGCACTTTTTCATATTGCGCTTCATAGCGTTGATGAACATACGTAACTTCATCACGCGCAGTGGTATCACGGTTATAGCTAGTCGCGCATTTTAGAAAATTACTAAGCAATTTTCCAGCTTGTGCAGCAATAACTGGGTTGAGTTCATTTTGTTTAACGCTGCGCCCTTCAATGCAGATATAGCAAATTGCCAGAACATTCTTAAACTTGTAAATAACACTGCCACTTTCCCATTGAAGAAGTCTGGGAACAGGCAGACCTTTTGCACTGCAAAACTCTAAAGCATCAACCTCCTGCAATAGGCAGGGAAAATCATCTAAATTATAAAGACGCAAGCATAGCAGCTTTTCTTTAGTCTTGATAAAAAAGCAAGTGCTTGAATAGCCTTCATGTACTGGTTCGATTATATAAGGCGAATTAATTGGCAGCTGCGCAACGATGTCAGCCAATTGATGAGTATTGAAATTTTCTAGCTTGGCCAAAACAAAATATCCTTTTTGTTTTAAACACAAATAAGCCCCAACCATTGATAGTCAGGGCTTAAATATCATTTATAAACTATCTATAATTATCGTGATAATATCAGCTTGCCATATCAAGCACAACGCGGCCTGATATTTTACCCCTAATCATATCGTCAAAAATATTATTAATATTGGCAAGCTTATCAATCTTATTATGCGAATGCACCTTGCCACGAGCAGCGTAATCGAGTGATTCTTGCAAATCCAAGCGTGTACCAACGATGGAACCACGCAGCGTAATACCATTAAGCACCATATTAAATACCGATACTGGAAACTCGCCGGCAGGCAAGCCGTTCATTGATAGCGTACCACCACGGCGCACCATGCCAAGCGCTGACGCGAAAGCACCTTCTGATGGTGCAGTAACAAGCATGCCGTTAACACCGCCACTGGTGAGCTTTTTCAGCTCTCCTTGTGGGTCATTGCTACTCTTGGTGTTAATGACAATATCCGCACCAAGTTCCTTAGCAAGGCGTAATTTATCATCATCAATATCAATAGCGGCAACATTCATACCCATGGCTTTAGCATATTGCACAGCCAGGTGACCAAGACCACCAATACCGGAAATACCCATCCATTCACCCGGCTTTGCGTCAGTTACTTTTAAGCCTTTATAAACCGTAACACCAGCACATAGAATTGGGGCAATATCAGTAAAGGCTACATTATCGGGCAAATGGCCAACATAATTAGGATCTGCCACCACAAAATCAGCAAAGCCACCATTAATCGAATAGCCAGTATTTAATTGCTCTTCACAAAGGGTTTCCCAACCACCAAGACAATGAACACAATGGCCACAAGCGGTATAAAGCCATGGAATACCGACGCGGTCGCCTTCCTTAACATGCTTAACACCGCGTCCAACTGCAGAAACAAAGCCAACACCTTCATGACCAGGAATAAACGGCGGATTGGGCTTAACTGGCCAATCACCATGGGCAGCATGAAGGTCGGTATGACAAACACCACAAGCTTCAATTTTAACTTGGATCATGCCCTCTTTAGGTTCTGGTATCGGCACTTCATCAATGGTTAGGGGTTTACCAAATTCACGCACAACTGCGGCTTGCATTGTATGAGCCATATTAGCCTCCCTGACTATATGCATTTCAACAAGCCCGATTAGCAATAAGAGGCCGTTTAGATGCCTTGCTTTAAATGAGAAATTCTCATCAATATTATGGCATATATTGAGATGTCCACCAAGCGGATAATAGCCAATATATGACATAATTGATTGAAATCAAACCCTATTTTAGATAGGCTCTAAAGCGGCGCAATGAAAACATAAACAGAACAATACCGATGATAAACAAGGCCAAGAAGTTACCCCAAACAACAGAAAAACCTGCACCGCGATAAAGAATGGATTGGCCAAGCATAATGAAATGGGTATTGGGTGCGGCAAGCATAATATCTTGAATGAATTGTGGCATGCTTTCACGCGGTGTCATACCGCCAGATAAAATTTGTAGCGGCAATAAAACCAGCATCAATAACAGACCGAATTGCGGCATAGAATTTGCCATTGTCGCAAGCGCAATGCCCATGCAAGTTGTGGCAAAAAGATGCAAAATCGCGCCACATAAAAACAGTGGTATCGAGCCTTGAATTGGCACTTGCAACAGACCTTGCACGATAAAAATAAGTGAAAAGGCCGAACAGACAAAAACAATCAATCCCATTGACCAGATTTTGGAAACCATGATTTCGGTTGCAGTTACTGGCATCACCAAAAGATGCTCGATCGTGCCATGTTCGCGTTCGCGGATAAGCGCCGTGCCGGTCAAAATAATAGAAAGCATAGTGATATTGTTGATAACATTGATGAGTGAGCCAAACCATGACTTATTAAGTTCAGGGTTAAAACGCGCGCGCAAAGCAAGATCAACTTGTGATGAAGTATTGGTGCGATAACCGCTTTGAAATTCGCTCACCTCTGAATTAATGATTTGCTGGATATAGCCAGCACCCGTCAGTGCTTGGCTCATGCGGGTAGCATCAACATTAAGCTGAATTTGTGGAGAACGCCCTGCTTTTAAATCACGTTGGAAATTAGGCGGTATATCAAGAGCAAAAGTATCAAGCCCTTGGTCAAGACGCGCATCCATTTCATGAATATCAATCAAGGATGGCCTTGTAAAATAAGGCGGCAAAAACGCCGTTGTTATACGCGATGAAAGCGGCGAATTATCTTCATCAACAATCGATATAGGGGTTAGATTCAAGGTTTCAGGCGCGGCTTTTGATGCAACATAAATTGAACCAGTGAAAGCGTAAACAATCAGGATCAACAGCATTGGATCGCGTAAAATTCCGCGTATTTCTTTAATGCCAAGAGTGAAGATGTGTTTTAAATCCATAATCGTCACCGTGCCTGTTTTTTAGTTAAAAGTGTTGCAATGCCAATTAATATTGGAAAAGCTAAGGCGAGTGGCAAAAACGTAGAAGCAAGTTCTGTAAAGTTTAACCCTTTGGAAAAAGTACCACGCGATATAATAATGAAATAGGTGGTTGGATAAATTTTACCAATAAATGCTCCCATGCCCTCAAGCGATGATACTGGATCCGTTAAACCTGAAAATTGCACGGCCGGCAAAATAGTCAAAATTGATGTACCAAAAATTGCTGCAATCTGGCTATTCATAAAGGTCGATATTAAAAGCCCAAAGGCAGTGGCAAAACTTACATAAAATAGCGATGCCAACATAAATGCCGGTAAGCTACCCGTAAAATCGACACGGAAGACCAACACTGCCAATAGCCATAGTAAAACAGCATTGAGCATACCAAGCATGATATAAGGCAATTGCTTGCCTAGCAAAAACTCAAATGAGGTAACCGGCGTTACATAAAGATTAATAATCGAGCCCATTTCCTTTTCACGCACCACACTTAAAGCCGCCAACATTGCTGGAATAATCAGCAATAATATTGGAATAACCGCCGGAACCATGGCTGGCAGGCTTTCAAGTGAAGCATTATAACGGAAACGTACTTGAATTTGGAAATCACCATTCGCGACTTCTTTGCCATATTGAACACGCGCTTGGTTTTGCAACCATAACATATGCATACCTTGCACATAACCGCGAACGGTTTCAGCCCTCGCTGGCATGGCACCATCAATCCACGCGCCCACCTCTACCGGCCGACCATGTTTAATATTTTCGGCAAAATTTGGTGGTATTTCAATTGCTAAGCTTATTTCACCTGATCGCATACGCTTATCAAGATCATCATAATCTTTAATGTCATCATGCTGGATAAAATAGCGCGATCCCGAAATTTGTTGGATATAATCGCGACTTGTCTCGGTTTGGTTGCGGTCAAGAACGGCAAAACTTAAATTTTCAACATCCATATTAATGCCATAACCAATAACTAGCATCAAAATGACACTACCAACCAAAGCAAGTGTTGCTCGGATCGGATCGCGTTTTAACTCCAGCATTTCACGATTAGCATAGCTTAACAACCGCATAATATCAAAAAAGGCATGGGCGTTTTTATCTTTGCTTTTTGCAGCAGCTAAATTTGGATTGTCGCTTGTCTTAGTCGCTTCGCCCTCTGGAGCAGGTGCGGAAACGTCCTGTTTTTCACCAATGGCTTCTTCTAAATAGCTGATAAAGGCTTCTTCAAGATTTTGCGCATGCTTATTCGTGATAATCTTTTCAGGGGTGTCAGAAATTAAGACGCGCCCCGCATGCATTAAAGATATGCGATCGCACCGCGCTGCTTCATTCATAAAATGGGTGGTAATAAAAATCGTTACATTTTCGTTGCGTGATAATTGTCCTAATGTTTCCCACAAGTCATCACGGGCAATTGGATCAAGACCGGATGTCGGTTCATCAAGAATAAGAATTTCTGGCTTATGCAGTAGCGCAACTGCCAAAGACATACGCTGGCGCACGCCAAGGGGCAAAGCATCAGGCATGGATGACAAAACGTCGGCCAAATCAAAACGTTTCACCATTTCATCTATACGGGCGGCTCTACTATCTTTTGGTAATTCAAAAATCTCGGCATGAAGTTCTAAATTTTCTTGCACAGTTAATTCTGAATAAAGCGAAAAAGCTTGACTCATATAGCCAACATGCTGGCGGGTAGTCATATCATCAGCATCGATTTGCTTGCCAAATAATTTCGCAGTACCTGACGTTACTGGTAAAAGACCAGTTAGCATTTTCATGGTTGTACTTTTACCGCAACCATTAGAGCCTAAAAATCCAAAAATTTCACCTTTGTGAATACTAAAACTAACATGATCTACCGCGGTAAAATCACCAAATTTTTTGGTAAGATCAATTGCTTCAATCGCAACTTCATTATTTTGCTCATTTGCAATACGCGGTGGAATAACCACTTTGGTATAATTGGTTTTTTCTTCCTCGGGCATCAAAGCTATAAAGGCATCATCAAGATTATCTTTACCGGTTTTTGACAATAATTCCTGCGGAGTGCCAGTTGCAAGAATTTTGCCACCATCCATAGCAATTAGCCAATCAAAGCGGGCAGCCTCTTCCATATAGGCGGTGGCAACCACCACGCTCATATCCTTGGCATCTTTACGAATATCGTCAATAAGGTTCCAGAATTCTCGGCGCGACAAAGGATCAACACCGGTTGTTGGTTCATCAAGTACCAGTAATTTAGGATCATGGATCAGCGAACAAACAAGCCCTAATTTTTGCTTCATACCGCCGGATAATTTACCAGCGGGACGATCTTCAAAACCATTTAGACCAGTGCGATAAAGAAGGTTCTTAATCCGCGCGGCACGTTCCTTTTTTTCCTGCCCAAAAAGCTTGGCAAAAAAATTAGCGTTTTCCTCAACCGATAATGTGGGATAAAGATTTTTACCAAGGCCCTGAGGCATATAAGCGATATCTGGGCAAACACGCTCGCGATGACGCTTTTCACGCATATCGCCCTCTAACACTTCCACATCACCATCTTGAATAGCGCGCGCGCCGGTAATCAAAGATAAAAGGCTCGATTTACCAACGCCATCAGGACCGATAAAGCCAATCATTTTACCAGCTGGCAACTCTAAGGTAATATTATCAAGGGCAAGGGTCTTGCCATAGCGCAAAGTTACATCTTTTAATGAGACAACATTCTTGCCCATGTTGGAAACAGAATTTGCCTCAACATTGGCCGCTATATTTTGCTTAGGATTACCATCATTGGCCATTACGATCAAAACTCCATCGCCATTTTCGGGGAAAGTAGCTCTTCATCAAAGTGCTACTTTATTGAGCCTTTACAGGGTATGAAATTCGCCTCAAACTCCCTGATTTTACTATTATTAAATGGCATACCCCTTTAAAGGAACCGCCATTAATAAAAGCAGCCTATTGTGGCTTTGCACTCTCTTTTGGCGGTAAATTTTCAATCTTGATTGATGATTGCAGATTATCTGGCCATGGTTTGCTATCATCAAGCTTTACATAAATAACCCCCGGCAAACCGGTTTTAACATCCTTAATATATTGCTCTAGCAAGGCACTTGGAATACGCGCACGCACGCGGAACATCAACTTAGCACGTTCTTCTGAAGTCTCTACCGTTTTTGGCGTAAATTGTGCAACGTCGGACACAAAAGAAATATTAGTTGGGATGACATATTGTGGCAACGCATCTAAAACCAGATGAGCTTCTTGACCAAGAGATAATTTACCAATCTGATCGGTTGGCAAGAAGAACGTCATATAGACATCGCTTAAATCAACAAGATTAAGCACGCGTCCGCCGGCAGCCACAACTTCTCCTGGTTGAGCAATGCGATATTGGATGCGGCCCGAGCGCGGTGCCTTCAATGCGCTATCATCAATATCTGATTGGATACGCTCGATGGTGGCTTTTGCAGCATCAACAGCTGCCTCGGCGCTCACCACATTAGCCTTAGCGGTTGAAACACCAGCCTTGGCTGAAGCCAATTGTGCATTTGCGGCGGCAAGGGCTGAAAGTGCACCCTCATAGGTTGCCTGATCATCATCCTTGGTTTGTTCAGAAACAGTGCCGCGTTCTTGCAAAGTATTAGAACGATTAAACCGCCTTTGGGCATTATCACGCTGAACTGTTGCTTGTGATACACGCGCCACATTGGCTTCTTCTTCAGCTGCAGCTTGTTCTACCTGCAATTTTGCAGTTTCGACATTAATTTCAGCTTGCTTCAATTGCGCTTGCGCTTGGCGCAATTGCGCATCAAGCGTTAAAGTATCCATTTGAGCGACAACTTCGCCCTCATGAACAAAATCACCTTCACGCTTTTTAATGTCACTAATACGGCCTGATGATTTTGCCGCAATATCAACTTCAGTTGCTTCAATCCGACCGTTAGCGACGGCTACATAATTGGGAAGACTATCGGATGATGGCAATAAATAACGCCAAGCAATAAAACCAACAACAATGACTAAGACAACCACCCAGCCCCATTTGCCTGCTTTTTGTAAAGCCATAATCCACCTACTCCAATAATAACAAACAATAATTTAAAAATTGCAACGACAAAAGGTCATCATTATTATTAATGCGAAATATTGATTATATTAGCTATAATGAATATTTAAACATTGCTTAAATATTCATTATCATTTTAAATAACCATACGCACATTTAAATAAAAGAATCACACCCATTAAGGTATTTGTTTACTATGCGCGTAAAAAAGACTTAATACAAATAGTTTGAATTCAATTTTTACAAAAGACAAGCCAATAGCTAGGTTGCAGCCATTTTAATCAGCCATCTAGCTAAATTGGCACTTCAATAATAACCCGCAAACCACCTTTTGGACTTTTATATAATGTAACATCACCACCATGGCTACGGGCAATATCACGGGCAATGGAAAGACCAAGCCCTGTGCCGCTTGCGTCTTGATTGCGTGCTTCATCAAGACGAAAAAATGGTTTAAATACTTCCTCACGCATATTTTCAGGAATTCCTGGACCATCATCATCAACACAAAGCGTTAATTTATGATCGTCATGATGGATCACCACATCGACATTACGTGCATAACGAAAGCCATTTGACACAAGATTGGCAACCAGTCTTGTGAAACCATTGGGGCGCACTTGAATTTCAGGATTGCCATGCATTTCATAAGTAAAACCACGTTCACGTAAAACGGCTTCTTCTTTCAGCTTCGCCATGACACTTTCAAGATTAAGAGTACCAACCTCTTCACTGCCTTCACCGCGTGCAAAAGCAAGATAGCCTTCAAGCATGTTTTGCATGTCATTCACATCATGCTCTAGCGGTTCAGTATCAATACCACCACCTGCTATGGCAAGTTGCAGTTTAAATCTGGTTAAAATGGTGCGTAAATCATGGCTGACACCAGATAGCATGGTCGTACGCTGCTCAATTTGCCGCTCAATACGCTCCCTCATGCGCAAAAAGGCAATACCCGCACGCATCACTTCTTCAGCGCCGCGCGGCGAAAATCCCTCTGGTAATGGGCGGCCTTTACCAAAACTATCTGCAGCTTCTGCCAATTGCTGGATCGGTTTAATTTGGCTGCGTAAAAAATAAATAGCAATAATCAACAAAACAAGCGCTGTCACCACCATCCAACTAAGGAAAATACCGGTATTGGATGCATAGGTTTGGCTGCGGGTTGCAAATACCCGTAAAACTTTATCATCAAGACGAATACGAATTTCCACAAGATCTGAATCGCCAACTGTATCAATCCAGAATTGCCGATTAATCTGCTTGGTGATTTCCTCACTCAAAAAATAATCCAAAATTGCAAAAAATGGCTTTGGCCCGGGCGACGGCAGTGGATCAGGTGGCAGAATAGAAATATTCAAGCCCATTCTTTGTTGGGCAATGCGGATAATATTATTGTAATTATCATCCTGCGGATAGGTCTCAATCACATCAATAATGGCAGCAATATCATGAACAACTGCCATGGACAAACGCTCAGTTACCATTTGCCAATGCCGTTCCATAAAGACATAGGCTATCACTGATTGCAGCAAAACCATTGGTGCAATGATAATGATAAGAGAACGCGCATAAAGCCGTTTTGGCATGCGTGTGGCAATGAAACGGCTTAATTTAGTCCATGGTGCTTCCATTATATGCGCCTATTATTCAACCGCCAATTTATAGCCAATACCACGCACTGTTTGCAGCCAAACAGGATTTGCAGGGTCATTTTCTACCTTACGGCGTAAACGATTAATCTGCACATCAATGGTGCGTTCACCCACTTCACCTTCGCCGGCGGCCAATTCTTGGCGCGGAATAGTCTCACCAACGCGAGAGGCAAAAATCACCATAATTTCTTGTTCGCGATCGGTAAGATGGATAATCTCCCCCGCTTTTTTCAATTCACGCCGCGGAATCGAAAATGTATAGGGGCCAAAAACAATTTGCTCTATAGTTGGTTGGCTTGTTTGATTGCCTCGGCGTAAAATAGCATTGATACGCAATAATAATTCACGCGGATCAAAGGGCTTAGGTAAATAATCATCAGCACCTGCCTCAAGACCATCAATACGTGCATCCGTTTCTGCTAATGCAGTCAACATCAAAATTGGAACATCCTTAGTTTCACGCAAAGAACGCGTAAGTGAAATTCCAGTTTCCCCAGGCATCATCACGTCAACAATTAACAGATCAAAATCCAACCCTGCCAATTTTCGCCGCGCTTCATCTGCCAATGCAGCCATAGAAACACGAAAACCATTTTTCTGTAAAAACTGCGATAACAGACTGCGTATGCGTGTATCATCATCAACAACCAAAATATGGGGAGCATTATCGGCAATGCTGTAATCTTGCTTATCTGTCATCAACACATCCTACTTATGTGAATTTTAAAACCTAATTATTATAAAGCCCTTTTGGCGCAATCTGCATAAATATCGGTTAAATCATCTAGCAGACTCATATCTATTATAGGGCAATAAGCTTAAGCAAAGTAAAACACTTCATTCACTTTTCATATCAATTGCAAAATCTTGTTGAAGAAAAAAGAACAAAGAATGCTACATCTTAAAATCACTATATGGCTAGGCAAAAGTTGCTTTTAACAATTATTGTTTTTCCCGCGCCAGATTTTCAATATAAGTTGGTTCACGCCGATCATTATCAAGCATGCCAGCTAAAAATTTGCGCACAATGCTTGAATCTTCAAGGCCGGCTTGCTTTAATGCGCGTTCAATACGCTGCGATTGCGGTTCTGACAGGCGTAATGATAAATCCCGCCCTTTTTGCGTTGGATACAATTCCCTTTGCCGGCGATCTTTAACGCCTGCTTCTTGCAAAATATATTCATCGTCAATTAATTGCTTTAATACACGCCCAAGCGATTGCTTGGTGATGCCTAATACATCCAATAATTCAGCAACGGTAAGCCCAGGGCGACGACTAACAAAATATAAAACGCGGTGATGGGCACGCCCAAAACCTAATTCTAACAATAAACGGTCAGGATCTGCCGTAAAATCCTGATAGGCATAAAAGAGCAATTCTATAACCGCAATATGATCCGTTTCAGAAGCTTCGATGGCTTTTTTTACCGGCGATAGGGGCATGCAAAATCCATTTTGAATAAAACACAAAAATTTGCCATATCATAATGTATAAGAATATGGAATGATAGAATTATAGCATATAAAATAGACTAAAATAGGAATAAACGTCATGGGCATGCTAAAGGCACATATTATACCGGTTACAATAGCACAGCAAAATTGTACCATATTATTTGATGAAGATAGTAAAAAGGGTATTTTACTCGATCCAGGCGGTGACCTTCCTTATATTATGCAAGCTATTGAGCAAGAGGGCATCAAAATTGAGGCAATCTGGCTAACTCATGGTCATTTTGATCATGTTGGTGCGGCAATGGATGCAAAAGAAGCGCTCGGCGTTGAAATTATTGGCCCACAAAAAGATGATGAATTTTTACTTGGCATGGTGGAAGAAACTGCCAAGGCCTACAACATCACCGATAAAATGCGCAATTGCACCACCGATCGTTGGCTTGAAGAGGGAGATGAGCTTGATTGTGCCGGTCATAAATTTAAAGTGTATCATACGCCCGGCCATGCCCCTGGCCATGTCATTTTCTTTAATGAAGAATTGCGCTTTGCTCTGATGGGCGATGTTTTGTTTCATGGCTCAATCGGTCGAACTGATTTACCACGCGCGAACCACCAACAATTACTGGACACAATCAAAAACAAAGTCTTGCCCTTGGGCGATGATGTTGGATTTTTATGTGGTCATGGTCCAGGCAGCACAATCGGCACTGAAAAACGCAGCAATCCATTTGTTGCACCAATTGCGTAAAATTGTTCTTACATCAAAAAATTTTTTGATGTTTTATAATAAAAAACAGGCTTTGAAAACAAAGCCTGTTTTTTATTATAAATCTAAAAATTTAAAAAATTAAACTTTACTTTGGTTCTTGAACATGGGCTTCAAGGAACCACAAGTTTTTATCTAACGTACGAGACGCAGCAGTGAAAATATCAGCTGTATCATCTTCACCTGCTTCATCAGCATCTTTAATGGCTTTACGCACAAAATTTGCAGCTTCACCATAGCGCTCAATTAAAGCATCAAGATGATCTTCAACTTTGTAAATATCGGTAGGATAAGGCTTTAATAATGAATCCTTGTTGACACTTTGGGTTGTACCAAATGCGGTACCACCAAGCTGAGCAACGCGCTCTGCAATAATATCAACATGTTCATCAAGATCATCACGGAATTGATCTAACATTTCATGAACCATAATAAACCGTGGTCCTTTAATATTCCAGTGGGCTTGTTTGGTTAACAACGCTAAATCAATAAGTGCTGCCAAAGATTTGTTTAAAAGCTCAATTGCTGTTTGTTTGGTGTTTGAAGGAACATCATTAACAGTTTTATGCATCTTAACCATTTTATTACCTCATTATAAACACGTCATTCACCCTTTGGCGGATGATTTAAATTTCAAAAAATTGATCAACCCACAATTTGCTTTGTTGGGCGCTTGCGATCTTGAATTAATATAGTAAAGCTTACTGACATTTTAAATAGCTAAACATTTACGTGATCAAAAAAAGAAAATTAATTCGTAAATAATAGAATAGCCGTAAGTTAAAAATTCACCCATAAATTTCAATATCTTTATATTTTCGTTATTTTTTGAAATTTTATTTTATATTTATAACTATTAGAATAATTTTCGACAATTTTATACCAACGCATCACTAATTAGTGAATTATTTTCACACATATAATACTAATTATCGTATTAGCTTGGCGGTTCATGCCAAAAGTCTTTTTTATAGAAACGGCTTTTTTCAAGATTAATTTGAAAAAATTATAGCAATTTCGCTTATAGGGCTTTTTTTATGACCTAAAAAATCATAAAAGCATTTCATAAAGCCAGAAAAAATACGACAGTATTTTTCTGGATGAGTTTAAGGCTTTTTATTTTTGTATAAGGAATGATTGCTTTAATCAGCGCAATAACAGTTCTTATACGAAGCAATTTCATATGGAATGCGACATGATGCAAAGGACAATGAGCATCATTATCATTAAATCTATGCAATTACCTTATTTTTAAAGGTTCCAGCATTTTACAAATGAAATTGTTTCGCATATTGTTAAAGTGTTTTAGTAGATAGAATGATAGAATTTTATCTGTTTTGTTAAACAAACTGCATTAATCGCATCAAGCGAGACTATTGGCAGTAAACCATAAGCAGGAGTGCCATGGCTGGCCATTCACAGTTTAAAAATATTATGCATCGCAAAGGTCGTCAGGACGCGATGCGCTCAAAAATGTTCTCAAAATTGGCGCGCGAAATTACCGTTGCTGCCAAGCAAGGCTTGCCTGATCCAGCAATGAATGCGCGTTTGCGTCTTGCAATCCAGAACGCTAAAGCGCAGTCAATGCCAAAAGACAATATCGACCGCGCAGTTAAAAAAGCATCAGGTGGCGATTCTGAAAATTATGATGAAGTACGCTATGAAGGTTATGGCCCTGGCGGCGTTGCCGTTATTGTTGAAGCATTGACCGATAATCGCAATCGTACCGCGTCTAATGTGCGTTCAGCCTTTACAAAAGCTGGTGGTGCAATGGGCGAAACCGGTTCAGTTGGGTTCATGTTTAATCGTGTTGGTGAAATAATCTATAAGGCAACAGCTGGTAGTGCTGATGCGATTATGGATGCCGCAATTGAAGCGGGCGCCGAAGATGTGACTTCTGATGAAGATGGACACACCATCATTTGCACCTTTGAAGATATTGGCGAAGTCTCAAAAAACCTTGAAGCTGCCCTTGGTGAAGCTGAATCTATCAAAACCATTTGGAAGCCACTTACCATGGCACCGGTTGATGAAGATAAGGCGCACTCGATTTTAAGACTTATTGATGTACTTGAAGATGATGATGACGTGCAAAACGTCTATGCCAATTTCGAAGTCAGCGATGAAGTGATGGCAAAGCTGTCCAATTAATAGATCGCTACTGATAAGTTTAAAAACCTGAAGTTTTAAAAAAACTTCAGGTTTTTTTGTTATTTAAATAGGTTTTAAATCATGCTTTAGCTGCGAGCTAAATTAAAACGAATTTAACGAAAACCAATTGCACCCCTCATCCTATTTGATGCCAGTATTAGCAAATTGGCCCGGCAATGCTTTATGCAGCACTTTTAAAATTCCAAAGACAATGGCAACTTTAACAAGATCTACAGGGATAAAGGCGAGATTGCCTAAAATAATGGTCCATAAAGATTTATCATCGGTAATAATATACAGCCAAAGAATACCAAAGAAATAAACAGTTACAATACCACCAAGGATCAAAGCAACAATCTGCTTAACAGGTGTTAGATTTTTTCTGAAAACGTGGAATAAAGCGCCAATAACTGCAACGCCGAAAGCCCAACCAACAAAATAACCGGCCGTAAAGCCCATAAATACACCGATACCACCACGGCCACCCGACAAGACAGGCAAGCCCACAGCGACCAATATCCAGATAATTAAAATAGCGCAAACACCTCGCCGTGCGCCTAATAACGCACCAGCAAGCATAACCCCAAGACTTTGTGTCGTAATCGGAACTGGGATAAAAGGAATGGTAAAAGCCGGGATAAAACCAAGCACGATGATAAAGGCTGCCATTAATGCGATAAGCACTACATCTTTTATAGTCACGCCAGATTCCTTTTTGTTTCAGCTTCTGGCTCTTATAGCAGCTTTGCAAGTTCGATTGAAGCACTTTGGATTAAAAAAGGTTAAAGAAAACCGAACTAGATCATGGAATAAAAGATATTTACACTGTTTAAAAGCGCAAATATCTTTATCACAAGTTACAAAAATTAGAGTTTTCTAATTTTCAAGTTCTTCAATTTCGTGCAGGAGGGTCAAAAGTTGTTGAAATTTTTCCTTCCCAAAACGCTCGACAAAAGCGTTATATATCGCCTCTCCCACCGGAGTAATTTTATCAATGATACTTATTCCCTCGCGCGAAAGGACTAGCAAAGATCGCCGGCTATCAGATGGGTCTTTCTCACGAATAATAAAATCACGCATTTCAAGAGCCCGCAATATCCGCGTAAGACTAGGCGATAAAATACAAGATCGATTGGCAAGTTCTGTCGCTTCAAGAGGCGACTCTTCCCGTAAAACACGCAAAACGCGCCATTGCTGCTCAGTCATATCAAATTCTGCAAGCATGCCACGCAAATCGCGTGTGATAATTTCACGCGCGCGTAAAAGACTTACAGCCAAGCAGTTCTTAATAAAACTTATCTGCTCCATATTTTTCATTCTATTATTATCCCTCAAATCGGACTAAACCAGAAAACCCAAAAAACGGAAGCACATATTAAAAATGCGAGCCCCTCAGACTTGCATTCACGACAGACAAGTTTTACCAATTCCTAAATTGCTAATATTACGCAACTATTGGTATTCATTCTTCAAATATATGAGAAGTTGTTTTTTTGATGCTACCTGTTGAAACAGGGCTTATTTTTTTGGTGTCAAAAGGCTAAATCCGTTATCTTAGTTTTAGTCCCCACACGCGGACATAAAGATAAATAGGTAACTCTGTCAAAACATATTTTATATTTTAGTACATAATCACATAATGTTGAACGAAATTGCGATCAAATTTGATTTATTTTGTTATAAATATTGTTGTTAATTTTCAAAAAACGGCATTTAGCGACCATATGCTTTAACCAAAATAAATGCCATAGGCACATATCCACTTGAATTAATCAATTGGCAATTCCACTCAAACCGAATTTGATTTAAGATAAATTGGTAGCCGATCAAACAATTAGGAATTATTCTCGATGAAATTATTATACCTAGTCATTTTATTGAGCGGTGTTTTTTTTAATATTACTGCCCCGGCAAAATCTTCTTCGCTTACTAGCAATAAAACTGTAAGCGGAGAAGACTTAAGTACTCTTTCTATACGTTGGTGGCAATGGGTAACCAATGCCCCTGATGATTTAGATCCGCTTGCCGATGATACAGGCGAGCATTGCAATTATGACCAAAGTGGCGATGTCTTTTTTCTGGCGCCTAGCTATAGCTTCGACAAGGTAGTGCGCAATTGTGCAGTCCCTAAAGACAAATATATCTTTTTCCCCGTCATCAGCATTATGCGTTGGGATACTGGCGATGGCTTATCCTGCGATGACTTAAAAAAAGAAGTCAACGCTGCAATTAACAGTGCCAGAGATATGGTCAGCGAATTTGATGGACAAAAACTTGACGGAACTCGTGCGGCAACGTCGAACTGTTTTACAATCCCTGGCGATGAAGACCATTATGCGTCCGATGGCTATTGGATCTTGCTCAACCCGCTAAGCGAAGGCGAACACCACTTGCATTTTAAAGGCCTTATTGGGGATGATGCCGCAATGCAAGATGAATATATGCAAGATATAGAATATAAAATTTATGTAAAATAAGTCTAAAAATATTAATGTATTGAACTATTTGACAAATATTCTTGTAACAGCGTTAAAATACGTTATCTTATTAAAAGTTAAAACCAAATATTATAAATATATCTCTTACATTATTCTTGGTTTTGTTCTTTTTTCCAAGAGTTTAAATGTGAAGAAAATATTAAAACGGAAATAAGTGAGGACATTTTATGAAGATAAAGCCGATTGATGATGGTGTATATGTATGCGGTCAGATTGAACCAACAGATATGGCTGCTTTAAAAGAGTTTGGCATTGCAACCATTATCTGCAATCGCCCTGATGACGAGGAAGTTAACCAACCATCCTTTGCCGACATTAAAAAAGCTGCCGATGCAGCAGGCATAAACACTTATTATGTTCCAGTTGTGCCTATGGGTATTGCTGAGGAAGATCTCGTCGCGATGCGTAATGCCATTGCTGAGGCTAAAAAGCCGCTGCTTGCTTTTTGTCGCTCTGGTGGTCGCTCAAGCACTATTTACAGCCTTGTTACCGACAACTAATCTTAAAGCGACTAACACTTAAAAAAAAGACCTATCTGATCGATCATGAAATCAGATAGGCCAATTGGTTAGCTTAATTTTAGCTAACGGGGATTTATGAAATCCTTAACGCAAATTTTGTGGTGCAATTTTAGCAACATTAATGCGGCTTTGGTTAGCAGCTTTTGCTTCTGACTTTTCAGGAACAATGGTAATTGAAATATTTAAGCCAGCAGATGCCGTACGGCCACCTGTTGCGCCAGCACTACCACCTGCACCACCACTAACTGCCATTGAACGAGCACGGCTATTTGCAGCAGCTAATTGCGTTGAAAGCTTATTGGTTTCAACCCAACCTTTCTGGCTGCCAGCAGTTACATAGCACCAAGCTGAATTGCAAACACCAACATTAACTTGAGTACCCTTAGCAATTGTGGTGGTGATTGCGGCACCATTTGCAGGTGCATTATGCAATGATAAGGCAGGGGCTGAAACTGTGGTTGCTTGTGCAGTAAGTGCGCTACCGATTACAGCAATTGCGAGAGTTGAAGCAGCGATGATTGATTTTGCAAAACGGTTCATGATCTTTATCCTTAAATTTTTATAGAAGAACCGTAAAACCCATAATTTTAAGCAAAGTTTCTCTAATCGCGAAAACTCGTTTCGCGCTTATTTGCTTCAAATTTTGACAAGGTTAGACTGTTAACGGGAAACGCTTTATGGCTTCCTGTTGTTAAATTCTTCCGGGTTGTTTGGTTAATTCTTTTAGCTGCCTTTTATTGAAGGTTGGCTTATTTGCCATTTATCAGCCTTGGTACCCACTTAACGATACAGCTTAAAAAAGGTTCCAAAAAAAGTTTACAAAAAGTAAATGTTTTTTTTATTTTTTCGAAAAAAGAAATTAAGCCTTTTATGAGCTATAATATTGCGCATCTGCATATTTTACGTAATGGTTTAATTGACGACCTTTTGAACCAACTTATAATTGATTTTATAGTTTTGAGTGAAAGGGTTGTACAGTGAATGATCTTCACTAGCACTATATCTTTGAAGTTTTCGAGCATGTCGAATTTTATCTAGAAGATGTATAATACTGGGCGTTCAAGGCGTAAATGCATCTTATTTAAAGTTTGCAACGAGGCTCTTTTTTGACCGATGCAAGCTATGCGACCTAGTTATAAATGGCTTTGCAAAATATAATTTTAATTTTATTCAACGAGATTGCATTCATTGCAGCCTCAAATTTTATTGGCATTTTAAAATATTGATAAGCTTTATTTTACTGATGAACAAAATTTTAAACAAAAAAGCGGCCCAATGAGCCGCTTTTTAGTAATCATAAAGATTTAAAGATTATTGCCACTCACGCACATCAACAAAATGACCAGCAATTGCTGCGGCCGCCGCCATAGCAGGTGACACAAGATGAGTGCGCCCCTTATATCCTTGGCGACCTTCAAAATTTCGGTTAGAGGTTGATGCACAACGCTCACCCGGTTTTAAACGGTCATCATTCATGGCAAGACACATAGAACATCCAGGCTCACGCCACTCAAAACCAGCTTCGATAAAGATTTTATCCAAGCCTTCTTGTTCTGCTTGCTCTTTCACCAAACCAGATCCAGGCACCACCATTGCTGATACAGTTGGCGCAACATGACGGCCCTTAGCGATAGAGGCGGCAGCGCGCAAATCTTCGATCCGACCATTGGTGCATGAACCAATAAACACGCGATCAATAGCGACATCAGTCATATGAATACCGGGCTTTAAATCCATATATTCAAGAGCACGTTTTTTGGAAGCGCGCTTATTTTCATCTACAATATCATCAGGATTTGGCACAACACCATTAATTGGCATGACATCTTCAGGTGATGACCCCCAAGTAACCGTTGGTGTTAAATTAGCTGCATCAATCGTGATAACTGTGTCGTAAACTGCGCCTTCATCACTTTTCAAAGTTTGCCAATAGGCAATGGCATCTTCAAGCATCTTACCTTCTGGTGAACGTGGGCGGCCTTTAATATATTCAAAAGTAATTTCATCTGGCGCGATAAGACCAGCGCGCGCACCACCCTCAATCGACATATTACAAATGGTCATACGTCCTTCCATCGAAAGCGCTTCGATGGCTTCGCCAGCATACTCAATCACATGGCCGGTACCACCTGCGGTACCAATCTCGCCAATAATGGCAAGGACAAGATCTTTTGCCGATACACCATCAGGCAATTTATTATTGACCTGCACAAGCATATTTTTGGCTTTTTTCTGGATAAGGGTTTGGGTCGCCAAAACATGTTCAACTTCCGATGTACCAATACCATGAGCCAAGGCACCAAAAGCACCATGGGTTGAAGTATGGCTATCGCCACAAACGATGGTCATGCCTGGCAAAGTAAAGCCCTGCTCTGGCCCTACTATATGCACAACCCCTTGGCGAACATCGCGTTCTGAATAATATTCAACGCCAAATTCAGCCGTATTGGCAGCAAGCGCCTCAACCTGAATGCGGCTTTCTTCGTTTTTAATGCCATTGACGCGATCTGGCGAGGTTGGAATATTATGATCAACCACCGCCAAGGTTTTTTCTGGATGACGCACTTTACGTTTCGCCATGCGCAAACCTTCAAATGCTTGCGGGCTAGTTACTTCATGCACGAGATGGCGGTCAATATAAAGAAGGCAGGTGCCATCTTCCTGACGATCGACAATATGGCTATCAAAAATTTTGTCATAGAGCGTACGCGGTGCACTCATTTTCATGTCCATTCTTTTGCCTCTAGGGCTTTATTTGGCCATTAAGGCTCATTTTTTAAATAGGAAAATTGAATTTATCAAAAAGCCAAAGGTCAAGATTATAGCCTTTTGTAAAACTTGGCTGAGCAAGTAAAAAGCTAGACCATAAGTCGGCTTAATGATGAGCCTGAAAAATACACAACAAAGCGACCTGGTAGCAGTTTATGATCCTGCACGTCCAAGCGCGTAATGGCTAATTGCCTAATAAGTGTATTCTTCAATAAAAACCTATTGTAACTCATAATTGTCTTTTAACATCTTTGATCTTGCTATGCAATCAGCTAGATTAGACCTTTTCCAAAAATATATGTTTTACATTAAATAGTGCTATATTATTGCCTTTTAAATGGTCAATCAGATTTATTTATGAAAAATAATAACCCGTAATCCCCCCAAAGGGCTGTCCTCTAAACGCATGGCAAAGCCGTAAGGCGCAAGGACATCACCGGCTATTGCAAGACCAAGACCAGTAGATTGCGCTCTTTCATCAAAGCGCACGCCGCGTTGCAATGCCAACATGCGCCTTTCTTCATCCATACCTTCGCCATCATCATCGATTATAATTTGCTCAGCATTTGGTTGAAAAATAACAATCTTTTGTTTGGCATGACGAGCTGCATTTTCAAGGACTGTTCCTAGCGCCTCGGCAAGATCTGCAACATCAATAGGCATAATTGCATTGTCATCAATATTATTTTGCCATTCTAAAGCTTCACCATAGGAGGTTGCCGACAAAACACGTACCAATTGCCGTGATAACTCGCCAAGATTACTGGATAGTTTACCTTTATGAGCAGAAACTTCGGCACGCGCGCGATGAAGCTCGCGGTCAATTTGGCGTTGCAAACCTCGCGATAAATCACGCAAGAGCACCGCAGCCTCCTTATTATTTTGTTCATCAAGCCGACTGCTCAAATTGCGCAAGGCAGCTAAAGGAGATTTTAAACCATGAGCCAAATCACCCGCCCGCTTTTGCGCCTCATCAATGCTTTGCGCTCGATTATCCAATAAGTGATTTATCGTTTCAGTTAATGGGCGCAATTCCTTATAATAATTTTGCTCCATACGCTCGTTTGTATTACTGGTTATCTTTTCAACATTTTTTCGCAAAACAGCTAATGGTCTCAAACCAAAGACAATTTGCAATCCAAACAAGACCGATAAAACCAAACCAAGCATAATGAGATAAATAGAAAGATCCGCGGCAAATTCATTGCGCGCTTTAATAATTTGCTGTTCATCAATGGCAATTTCAATTTGCAAAGGGTGCCCGCGAAATGCAACTTGACGAACCACCATCAAATAGCCACCAGAACGACCATTTTTTTCAGCTAAAGGTAAATTTAAATCCCATAGTGAGCGCGATCTTATAATATCATCATTGCTTTTATCAATCACTTGCCAATAAAGACCGCTATAGGGCTTTTCAAAATCTGGAATCACAAAGGGCAGATTAACGGCAATCTTGTTTTCGTTGTCCAACGATATACCAGCAGCGATGGTCTCGGTCCAATTATTAAGCTGCACCGAAAACCGCCGCTCAACATGGCGCTCAAAAAGCAATGAAAAACCAAGAAATGAAATAGCCAATGCGATAATAATAGCAATACAACCGGCTATAAATTGCCGCAATCGCAAAGAAGCTTTCATGGCTATTGTCCAGTTAGGCGGTAGCCAAGTCCGCGTCTTGTTTCAATAGCACTTGCACCAATTTTACGGCGCAACCTTGTTAATAATGCTTCCAATGCATTGGGATCGCGCGCATCAACATCACCATAAATATGTTCGGCGAGCTCACTTGGCGTCACCACCCGATCTTTGTGTAGCCCTAAAAACTGTACAACGCGATATTCAAGCGCAGATAAATCAACATTACGCCCGTCAACGGTAATCCGCATCAAACGTGTATCAACAGCGATATTGCCAATCTGTAATATTGGATCTGCTTGCCCCACTGAACGACGAATAAGCGCACGCAAACGCGCAACCAATTCTAACATTTCAAAAGGCTTGGCAAGATAATCATCTGCTCCTGCGTCAATGCCTTCCACTCTTTCAATCCAACTGCCACGCGCACTTAAAATAATAACCGGCACCACCACGCCAGCACGCCGCCATAATTTTAAAACAGTTAAGCCATCTTTGACAGGTAAGCCAAGATCAAGAACAATACCGTCATAATTTTCAGTTTCACCCTTAAACCAAGCATCATCACCATTATCGGTACTATCAACCGCAAAACCAGCCTGTTCTAACGCGAGACACACATCATTGCGCAAAATAGCATCATCTTCAACAACAAGAACTTTCAATCGTCTATCTCGACTTTTAATATTTGGCCAGTTTTGGCATCCATTTCTATTTCACGTATTATGCCTGATGAATCAATAATTTTAAATTCATAAATATAAAGATGATCTTCTTCATCAAATTCAAGTTTTATAACGCTTGAATTTGGAAAGGCTGCTTCAACAAAACCAAGCATTTGCATCAACGGCATAATTTCACCGCGCGCCAAGGCTTGCCGCGCCGCTTCTTGATCATTACCTGAATAGGCTGGATAAATCACTCCTATAAGAGCAATAAAAACTGTGATATAAAATAATCTAACCATTTTTGCATCATGCGCTTTTTAAACTGACAGAATACTGACGGTGCAAGTTAGGGCAGCGTCAGCACGACTCATTTAAAACATCATTCATCAAACCAAAGGAGATCAAAAATGGCAACTATCCATAAAAAACTAACAGCTCTTACTCTTATCGCTGCAATGACCGTTTCTAGCTTAAGCCTGCCAGCTATAGCACAAAATGCTCCTGTTGGCGTTCAACAACAAGCCCCTATTGGTATGCAGCAAGCCCCAATGGCAGCCCAAACCATGAACCGTATTTCTTGGTCACAAATGGTCAAGGGTCTTGAGGACCAAGGCTTTATCATTCGTGAAATTGAAACCGAACACGATGGTTGGAAAGCTGAAGTTTTCGACAAAAATGGTGCCCATTACAAACTTTATCTAAACGGACAAGGTGCAATTGTTCATCAAAAATATGATTAATTCACAAAGTTAAAACTCCATCAAGTAAAAGCGTTTTATCCTTTCGATAAAGCGCTTTTTTGTATTTGCCACCAAATTACGGAATAATGTTGATTGTAACAAGTAAAAGCCAAGCCGACACCTTTACCTACTGAAATTATAATGGCCAAAACTATTTGCAGCAGCAATAATTTTTCCAAATAAATCATGCTTTTTACCCAATTCTGCTGATCCATAGGGCGATAAATGTATGGCATCAATGTAAGCAGGATAGCCGTTATAGACAACCGGACATTTACCGTCTTCGCACATCAGCTCATCAAGATGAATGATTGGCACCACATCTTTTAACTTGTCTAACAATGCGTTTACACCATTCCTTTGATCGCTAATATCAGCATAATTTATGCTGCACATATCCATCGCTTTAGCGTCCATTGTCTTAGTACGGCGTAGAACGCTTTTGATGCAGCGATTTGGGTCAAAAGATGTGCGAGCGGGTGGGGAAATGAGGACGGTTTTAATATTATGTGCCGATAGCCAATCAATTATTTCAGCAAATTTTTGCTCAACCAGTAAGGGCGAAGATTTAACATAGCCCTGCTCTGTCAGCATATTTGCATTATTGAGATAATAGCTAAGGGATGTTGATATAATCACATAACGAAGATTTTTATGCTGTAAAATTACATCTTTAATATGTTTTTGATGCTGTAAGCAATATTCTTTTTGGGTAGGGAGTTCGGCTGTGTCTGCAAAGTTAAATAAAGGTGGGCATGCCAATAGAAAATTAGCTGCAAAAGGCTGATGAGATTTTGATGTCAACAAAGCATCAATCAAATGACCCGCATAGGAATCCCCTATTAATAAAACTTGCGGATTTGAACCATAAGTGCATTGGCTCAAAGTGAATGGGCCTTGCTCACACTGTATTGCGCTCTGCCGAACCTCGGGTATTTTTGAATATGGGCTATCAATTTTAAATGGCGAAATCGCGTATAATCGTGGCAATGCTATCGCAGTTATAGATAAAGCTGAAATGCCAATTGCAGCATAAATAAAGACCGCTTTAGATTTATATTTTGTCTTTGGTTTTCTAAATGGTTGCTCGATAAATTTCCATGACAATGTTGCCAATATTATTGTAAAAATAATTAAAATAACAAAATATTGTTTTTGAAACGGCGCAATATATAGCCGCGCAAAAACAAAAATCGGTTGATGCCAAAGATAAAGTGAATAACTAATTAGGCCAATAAAAACTAAGGGTTTCCATGATAATATTTTGCCGACGCTTGTTTGCGCCCTTGCAAATCCTAAAATCAATATGGTGCCTAAAATAACAGGTACCGTGCCCCAACCTGGAAAATCTAGCTTACGCGGTAAAAGAGTTAGAGAATAAAGGATCAAAAGCAGGCCAAACCACGATAGCCAGCTTAATGTTTTATGGGATAACTCCTTTCTATCCAATGCAGAAATCGCAAGAAGCCCACCTGCAGCCAATTCCCAAAATCTTGTTGGAAGCATAAAAAATGCAAACATTGGATTATGATAAACAAAAGCTAGGCACAAAATAAAGCTTGCTAAAAATACGGCGCCAATCGCTAAAAGCAATGTTTTTTTGCCAAAACGATAAAAGCATAAAATTAAAAAAGGGAAAATTAGGTAAAATTGCTCTTCAACCGCTAATGACCAAATATGTAAAAGTGGCTGCAATTCAGCATCGGCTGAAAAATATCCTCCCAAGAGAGAATAAAAAAAGAAATTGGCATAAAATAACACACTGGCTAGCAAACTACCCAAATAATTATCAAGTTCGTCAGGCAACATCATAACGAAAGCGATAAGTGTTGATACCAAACATACAAAAAACAATATCGGCAAAATACGCCTAATGCGGCGATCATAAAAATTGGAAAAGGAAAACTTACCAGCTTTTAAATCATCAAGAATGATAAAGGTAATTAAAAAACCACTAATCACAAAAAAGATATCAACGCCCAAAAAGCCGCGATTCATAAAATTGAACCCAGCATGAAAAAATACAACTGGCAACACGGCGAGTGCACGTAAGCCATCAATTTCTTGGCGATACTTCATCATAAATTATATTTCTAACAATTACTTGGGCTTTTATATATCGATATTTAGAATAAGCTCCCCTAACATATATCATGGCTTTGTAAAATATTTTTATGCTTTTGTTATCAGGCATATTTTTAAACAATATGTTTTTTTAAAAAAGCTAAAGCTTAATTTTTCTTTGATCTATTCGTTTTCATTTTTACGAATGGCTGTAAAGAATTGATTGATATGTAATAAAAATTTCCCAAAGCCTAGCTTTTTAAGCGTAAAATGATTAAAGAAGAAAAGATAAGGTGAGAAATTTTTAGTTGCTGTCACTGTGAAATAAAGTGATTTTAGATTTTCATCATCAAAGCAAAAACATATGGGCGAACTTAAATTGTTTTAAATTAATCATGACATTAGCGATGTAGCTTTAATGTTGATATAGCCCATCTGTCTGTGATCGGAGTAAAACATATATGTTACGTTATCTTTTGCAAAAGATTGGCTATATTATCCCGACATTTCTTGGCATTACGCTTGTTGCCTTTATTTTTGTGCGTACATTGCCAGGTGATCCAGTTTTGTTAATGGCTGGAGAACGAGGAGTTTCGCCTGAACGTCACGCTCAATTAATGGCACAATTTGGCTTTGATCGCCCCTATTGGCAACAATATTTTGATTATCTTTGGGGTGTATTTCACGGTGACCTTGGCATTTCCTTTATTACCAAAAAACCAATTGCCGAAGAATTTTTTACGCTTTTTCCAGCAACATTAGAGCTTGCCTTATGTGCAATTATCATTGCAATTATCATTGGTATTCCCGCCGGAGTTATCGCTGCAGTTAAGCGCGGCTCGTGGTTTGACCAAGGCGCAATGGGCTTTGCCCTTGTTGGATATTCCATGCCAATTTTTTGGTGGGGTATTTTGCTCATCATGTTGTTTAGTGCCAATCTTGGTTGGACACCAGTTTCAGGTCGTATCTCATTGCTGTTTTATTTTGACCAACCAACCGGATTCATGTTGATTGATAGCTGGCTTTCAGGTGAAAAAGGTGCCTTCGCCTCGGCGGTTTCGCACCTTATCTTACCATCAATCGTACTTGCGACTATTCCCCTTGCGGTTATTGCCCGCCAAGCCCGTTCTGCCATGCTTGAAGTTTTAAGTGAAGATTATGTCCGAACAGCACGTGCCAAAGGATTAAGCCGTTTTCGCGTTATTGGTATCCATGCGCTGCGCAATGCATTTATTCCAATTATCACAACAATTGGCCTGCAAATTGCAATGCTGATGAGCGGCGCTATTTTGACCGAAACCATTTTTTCTTGGCCGGGCATTGGGAAATGGATGATCGACTCAATTTCACGGCGCGATTATTCCGCTGTACAAGGTGGGCTTTTGCTTATTGCCATATTAGTGATGACCGTCAACCTTGTGGTTGACGTTTTGTATGGCTTTATTAATCCGCGCATTCGCCAGAACTGAGGTAAGACAATGACCGCAAATCAAACACAAGCCGTGACGGCAAGCGCTTTTAGTGAATTTTGGTATTCATTCAAATATAATCGCGGCTCGCTTATTGGGCTTATTATTTTTTTTACAATTGTTCTATTAAGTGTTCTAGCCCCATTAATTGCGCCCTATGGTTATCAAGACCAATTTCGTGACTTCATGCTAAAGCCGCCGGTTTGGCAAAATGGTGGGTCGTGGCAATTTATCTTAGGCACTGATGCTGTCGGTCGTGATATTTTGTCGCGCATATTGCACGGTGCGCGCTTTACCCTTCTTGTCGGTGTTATTGTTGCTTTAATTGCAATGGTTTTTGGCATTATACTGGGTGTAATAGCCGGTTACATAAAAGGGCCGCTAGATGCATTTATTATGCGCATCATGGATATTATCTTAACAATTCCATCGCTATTATTGGCCCTTGTCCTAATTACCATCATCGGTTATGGCTTAAAAGGCGCAGTCATTGCAACAGCAATAGCCTTGCAACCGCATTTTGTGCGCTTGGCACGAGCAGCTGTTATAGCTGAAAAAAACAAAGAATATGTGGTTGCAGCCAAGTTAGCAGGTGCAGGCCCGATAAGGCTTATGTTTAAAACTATTTTACCCAATTGCATGGCTCCGCTCATTGTGCAAGCAACCTTTTCATTCTCTACAGCTATTTTAGATGTAGCTGCTTTGGGCTTTCTTGGCATGGGTGCGCAAGCACCATTGCCTGAATGGGGTACAATGCTTGCCGATGCACGCGAATTTGTATCCAGCGCATGGTGGGTTGTAACTTTTCCCGGTCTTGCTATTCTTATCCTTGTTCTTTCTATCAATCTGATGGGGGATGGTTTGCGCGATGCACTCGACCCTAAGTTGAAAAGGAGCTAGGCGATGTCACTTTTAGAAATACGCAATCTATCTGTTTCTTTTGAAACTGCTTCAGGACCATTCTTTGCAGTTAAGGGTATTGATATCACTGTTAATAAAGGCGAAGTTTTAGCCATTGTTGGCGAATCAGGATCAGGTAAATCTGTGAGCATGCTAGGGGTGATGGGGCTATTACCCAAAACCGCAACGGTTAGTGCCGATATTATGCGTTTTGAAAATATTGATTTATTAAATATTTCAGACACCAAACGCCGCTCTATCATCGGCAAAGATATATCAATGATTTTTCAAGAACCAATCGCTAGCCTTAATCCTTGTTTTACTGCCGGATTTCAAGTGGAGGAAGTTCTTAAAACCCATCTGAATCTTCATGGCAAGGCTGCGCGAAAACGCACTTTAGAACTTTTTGAAGCAGTTGGTATTCCTGATCCAGAAAAGCGCCTTAAAAGCTACCCGCACCAAATATCTGGCGGTCAATGCCAACGTATCATGATTGCTATGGCCATTGCCTGCAACCCTAAATTGCTAATCGCCGATGAACCAACTACCGCCCTTGATGTAACCATTCAAAAGCAAATTCTCGATCTTTTAATGGACTTGCAACAAAACCACGATATGGGCTTGATCATGATTACGCATGATATGGGCGTTGTTGCTGAAACAGCTGATCGCGTCATGGTGCAATATAAGGGCACCAAAATGGAAGAAGCTGATGTGCTTTCTTTATTTGCAACGCCGCAAAGCCCCTATACAAAAGCACTTTTGGCAGCTTTACCCGAACATGCAACCGGAGAGCGTTTACCAACAGTTGCCGATTTTATGGCCGAGCATGGAGGTGTCTTATGAGTGACATTATAATTAAAGCTGAAAACCTCATGCGCGACTATGTAAGTTCGGGTGGCTTTTTAAAACCAAAACGTATTTTACATGCGGTGAACAAAGTTTCTTTTAGTGTTGAACGCGGCAAAACTCTTGCCATTGTCGGCGAATCCGGTTGCGGAAAATCAACCCTTGCCCGTATTATCAGCCTTATTGATCCACAGACATCTGGAAAATTAGAGATTAATGGCGAAGATATCAATATAGCTAAAACCAGTGTTACTACTCAAATGCGCCAAATGGTGCAGATTGTTTTTCAAAACCCATTTGGCTCACTTAATCCGCGCCAAAAAATTGGCCATGCTTTAACAGAGCCATTAATGCTGAATACCACAATGAATAATGTTGAGCGGCGCAAGGCAGCAGAAGAAATGCTAGAAAAAGTCGGCCTTCCTGCTAGCCATTTCAACCGGTATCCGCATATGTTTTCTGGTGGTCAACGCCAACGTATCGCCATTGCCCGCGCCCTAATGTTAAGACCAAAAATTTTAGTTTTAGACGAGCCGGTTTCGGCTCTTGATCTTTCGGTGCAAGCGCAAGTTCTTAATCTTTTGGCCGATCTACAGGAAGAATTTGAACTAACTTACGTCTTTATCAGCCATGACCTATCCGTTGTTAAATATATTGCCGATGAGGTTATGGTCATGTATTTTGGTGAAGTAGTCGAATATGGCAGCCGCGATCAATTATTTGCCAATCCGCAGCATGACTACACAAAGAAGCTTTTTGCCGCGACCCCAAATACCAATATTGCAGCTATTAAACAGCGCGTTGAAAAGCGCCAAGCTGCAAAAATTTCAAGCAATGCCTGATAGTTTAAATAAAGGTGCGGCTTAAAAACCGCATCTTTTATCGAGCTAGCGCATTTTAAAACAAAATTTTTGAAAGCCTTCCACTTATTACAGCCCATGCCCTTTACCCTTGCACAACCAACAGAACTTATTGAAGATATAAAAAAAAGCCGGTTCTTAACCCGCGCTTTTCCTATTGCGTCGCTCGATGAATTTGACACAATGCTAGCGCAGTTAAAGGCTAGTGAAGAAGCAACCCATCACTGTTGGGCATGGAAATTTGGCAATGCCTATCGCTTTAGCGATGATGGGGAACCAACCGGTACTGCTGGTAAACCAATCTTAAATGCCATTGAAGGCCGTGATTGCGATAAGGTTGCCATAATTACCACCCGCTGGTATGGCGGCATACAGCTTGGCACTGGTGGCTTGGCGCGTGCTTATGGGGGTGGTGCTGCTCGCTGTTTGCAACAAGGCGAACTTGTTGAAATAATTGCAATGGCAAAATGCAACATTGAGTTGCATTTTTCAGAATGGCCAATTGTTGAGAGCCGTTTGCCAAATTATAAAGCATTGATTTTAAGCCAAGAATTTGGCGCGACTGGCGTTGATTTAGAGCTTGAAATGCCCGACAGCAATTTCCCAGCTTTCATGGATTATTTAAAAGACTTAACCCGTGGGCGAATTATGCTAAAAAATGAAGACGACACGAAAGAATAGCGCTACTGTTATGATACTATTCTAACCGGTATAATTTGATATCTTTGTTTTGATATCACCACAAATACCACCATCGGCAGTTCTTACATCAATGATAACTTTTGCATCATTCACTGTAGCAATAAGATGGCATATTGTAATAATATGGGTAAAATTTGGATTTAATTGGGTCTCGGTTGATACCCAGTGGTATTCAAAGCCTACTTTTGGTGGCACAGCACCCTGGGTACTTGAAGGTTCGCCCATTAAGTCAATTAGACTGTCAATTGGTTTGCCCGTGAAACGATCTTTCAGCATATTAATCAATATAAAATTATAAGATTTGGCTACCTTATAATAAGGCTTATATCTATCATCAAAGGTTTCTATGCAGCCACTTAAGATCACCCCGCCCAAAAAAATCAAAAAAGATAGCCGCATCAATCGTGACACATAATTTGTAATTATCATAACTAAAACCAATTTTTTTAAAATTTAATATCAACAACTTTAGCAATAATGCGTATTACCTAAGGATAAGATAAATTATTTTCTTTAGTTTTATCAACGCCCAATATTGTCACGTTTGATACGAATTCTTTGGGTCAGTTCTGCGAGAATTATTTTGCGGTTTTTGTCGCCATAACTGCCTAATGCGCGACCAACATCACCACAATTATTATCTTTTGCATCCTCATCACCTTCTGTTTTAGTGATAACATTATCACTATTAAATGTTACTCTTAAAAAGCATATTTTGGTGACATCTGTGGTACGGGTTTTTGTTACGTAATTTGCCGTTTGACCGATACCATTAGCATTTGGCACCCATTCAATTTCAGTATAGGTTTCATCTTCTTCACCGACATAAAGATTAGACCATGAATAGGTTGTTTGACCATCCTTTTTCACCGTATTTTTCGGCGTACCAGTTATCGCAATAAGCTCGCTTACGGGCTTTTCTTCAAAATATCGTAAAACCATATAAGGCTGAAGAGATGTGAAGGGGAAACCTTGCAGATGCATATCCAAAATTTTAAAATCATCTGAAATTGTGCGACAAGAAGATAAAAATGGCAATAAAAGCAAGATAAAAGCTAGCTTTGAAAATGACCGTTTCATGAATACACCCCGTACAAATCTCTATTTTCATCAATATTAGTAAAATAAAATATTATTTAAATTCGAGCTACGACAGATTTTTAATAATGCAACTTGTAAATATCCGTTATAAATTTGACTAAATTAATAATTTTCCTTTAATTATACAAGAAGACTTAATCAAAAATGGAAATAACAACAAAAATATATTCCTTTAATAAATTGAAGATAAGTTTAGGCAACAACATGAAAAAAATTTCTAGGATCTTTTTCTTTTATTTTTTCAGTATATTATTTTGTTCGCCCTTAAGTGCGGATGAAAACAAGCCGCCATTTTCATTTCTTGATGGAATAACTTATTCAAAGCAACCAACAGCAATTTACACTTGCCCTTCAAAAAGTTGCAAAAAAGTAATAGAATTATATGAAAATTGCCAATTTGATTATTATGAGCCTACTGGAAACGGCGATTATGGCGAATGGCTACGCATCAGGGGGTTTATTTGCATAGCTAATAACTCAATTATATAGTCAATGGATGTTGATGGTTATGTTTTAGATAGTCACACTGCGCAGCAAATCGGAAGTTTTTATCTATCGTTAAACACTAAGCGTGACTATGAGTTTAAGTTACTTATATGCGAAAGTGCCTATTGCCACGTTTTTGATTCAAAAAAACGAAATATTAAAAATGAATTAGCAAATGATAAATGTAAAATTTATGTCAATTATGCAACTGAAGTCACAAAACAAACGGGTTGGCTATTTATTGACAATGAAAATTCCAACTGCAAATTAAAGCTATCTGAATCTAACATTGTCGCGATCCAAATTTTCAAAAACAAAAAATGAGTTTGAGCCAAACAATATAAATGATCGCTGCAGTCCATTGAAATATCGTAATGGATATGGTGCAGTACGAAAATAATTAATCAAATACGATCGCTAATTTAATTTACAATTGCTGACAAACTTAATGTACAAAAAATCCTCGATCATAATTGAATATGATCGAGGACAATTGGTTAGGCTTGATACTAATTTAATAATATCAACAATGATTAAACTGTAATGACGTTAACGCCAGCCTGAACAAAAACATCTTCATTATAAGAATTATGATAGATGTTATAAGCAATACCAGTATCTTGGTCGACTACATTTGCACCTGACAAGGTCCAAAGATGATCAAAAGCAACGGTATCATTTGCGTCACCATTGATATGCAATGTTGCATTATCATAGCCATTGGATGCAAGTGAACTATGAATAGCAAGCGTATTAGCATTTTTACCGGTTAGGCTAATAAAATCAATGGCACTTTCATTAGCTGATGTGAATATATCACTTAATCGACCTGCGGCACCCCAAGTATCAAGATTAATACCCATATGGATTTGATCGCTTGAATTATCAGAGTTGTAGTCATTGACGATTTTTGTCAACCAATCAATCTGGTTAAGACCATGAGCGCGATCGATACTAACATTAATCTGTTCAAGGCCAGTTAAACCCAAACCATTGTTTTGAGCAACGCCAGTCATCCAATTTTTATAACGGGCACTAAATTCGCAATAATTATTAGCATGCAAGTTTAAAACGTCATAACCAGCACCAGCATCAATAGTTAATGCATATTTGCCAACGCTTGCATCAATGGAAATAGTATCATTGCCATCGCCGGTATGAAGATAGCTAGTGTTGCGTGCTCCAGATGTAACGCTACCATTGATGAAGATCTGGTCATCACCGTCGCCAGTTGTAATACGATTATCGCCGCTTGCAGCTCTTAGCGCCTTATCAATCGTGATGGTGTCGTTACCGGCACCAGTATCGATGATGTTATCACCGGAAATCGCCTTTAAGCCGCCTTTGATCCAAATCTTATCATTGCCTTCACCGGTCAAAATTTCATTGGTGCGATAACTTACAACATCATTATTTACTGTAAGATTAGTAGTACCATCTGTCTTGATAGAATTGTAACCATTGCCAGCAGCAAAGATATTGCCAATGGTAATGTCGTGATTACCAAAACCAAGATGAATATTATTTGTGCCATCGCTATACATAGCATTTTTGATGTTAAGTACAGTATCGCCACTAACTGTTGTAATGTCGCTTTGCCCTAAATAATAGGCACCCAATTGCGTACCGATTGTAATGCTGTGCGAACCAACGCCAAGATTAATTGAATTTGCACCACCGCCATAAGCGTTAACATCATAACGGAAAGTTAGATTCTTTTCGCCATCACCAAGATCAATGGAGTTGATACCACGGTTATGAGCTCTCATGGCATGCGTAAATGCAAGGCTATCAAGGCCTTCTTGTGTTACGATCTTATTTTGACCGCCATTGGCTGAAGTTACATAACCAAAAGTCAAATTGTGACGATCACCTGATTGACCACCAAGATCAATTACATTTTCTGCACCGCAATTAGCGTCTAAACCTTCATTCACGGCAATATTCTTATTACCGCTCCCGCCTTTGATGGTATTTTTACCATAGCCGTTCATACGGCGACCAATCCAAAGACTATCATTACCATCATTTAATTGAATTTCAGTCGCTGAAAAGCGGGCTGAATTCATGTCATATTTGACATTGATATAATCATCATCATTTGTGCCAAAAAGGAAGGCTGTTCCACCGTTACTTTTCAACCAATTGCTAACTAAACTGACACCCCGAGCCATTTAATAATCCTCTCAAATTTGCAGGAAGTTGCATCTTCACTTTTATGCAACCATACCGATTTATAAGTAATAATCAAAAAAATCAACATTGAATTGTATATTTTCATAGTATTTTTTTATAGGGTATAACATTTTTTTTAATTAAAATTTTTTATATTATTATATTATTATTTTATTAAATATAAAATGGACTAGGAAAAATATATCATTTCTTTAAATTGGCTTCGTTTGAACAAAGTCGCTTCAATATTGGGATTCACTCTAATTAATTTATTTCTTCAATTAATTCCCAACCCTCAAATTAAAACATATTAACTCAGCCGCAAGACAAAGAGATTTTTGCGAAAACTTGAAAAATATAAATTGGAAGGCACACAGGAAATATGAAAATTTCCTTTATCTAGAAAGAGCGAAAAATTGCTTCAATTTACCTCTCATTGATTTTTGAGATTTGCAAAATGCATTCATTAAGCCGACACCTATTTGCGAGCTTTAAACTATATTAAATCATCACAAAGTGAATAAATATATTATTTCTTAAAAAATATTTATGATTCATATATTAATATATATAAATATAATTCTTTAAATTTTTATTATTTTTTTGTAATTTTGTTTTTTTTAAAATAAAATATTTAAACTTACGAAAGTTTACAGTATAAATCATTGGATAATTATTTTTTCATGCATTTGATACACTCATTATTTTGTTATAAATTTTAATAAAAAGTGAATTACAAGTTTTATATCATAAATTTAAAAATATTTGAGTTTCAAATTATACAAACTTCTTTTAAATAATAACAATTAAAGCTGCCCTAAGTTTGAGGAAGATTGGAGATCATATGACACATAATGTAGCGGCCGTTTGGCAACCATCTGATATGATAATCATGTTCTTGGCGTTACTTGTTTTTTTCTCTTGCTTTGGTTTTGCTCTTTGGAAAGCATCAACTAGTGGTCGGTCAACGACTTATTGGCAAATGGTTTTATGTATCGCGCTTATAGGCGTTGCAATCACCAGTACGGCAGCTATGACGCAAGATCTTTGGGATAATGGCGTGATTGCAGGTACCATAATGTTGGCAACAGCCATGTTAATGACCTTGGGCGGCGCTTTGCATAGTGGTATTCGCGCCTATGTCAATAATCGCCTTCAACAAAGGTTGATAGGCCATTTTCATTGAGTAAAGTTATAAAAGGAATTATTGGTGTATGGAATTCCTCTTATGGTTTTTTTTGAATTTTGGGGCTTTACTCATTATATAGAAGCCGATTTTGTATCGGCTTCCTAAAAGTCTATATTCAAATTATCATTAATTATTATTAAAAAATATTTTTTATTATAGCTTTTAAATTGTTTTTATCTTTATGTTTAAACATATGGATGCTCACCCATGATATATATTCCACGCTCCCCTGATTATACAACTTTCATAAATATTCAATGTGGCATTTTCTTTGCTATTTTTTTTCAGCTGTTATAAAAGACAGGCTAGATTTTATTTTATCATTCTTTGAGCGGGTATTTAGCCATGACATCTGATGCGATAGCCAACCGTCCACAACCTAGAAAAGGTATCATGGACATTGCTGCCTATGTTCCTGGTAGCTCAAAGGGAAATAGCGCTAAAACGCCAGAGAAAATCTATAAATTATCGTCCAATGAAACACCTTTAGGGGCGCCCCAGAGTGCTTTGGATGCTTATCGCCAAGCTGCAGGGCATCTTGAACTTTATCCAGATGGGCAAGCTATTATTTTAAGAGATGCTATTGCCGATATTTTTGGCTTAAACGCCAATAACATCATGACTGGCAATGGTTCTGATGAATTATTGACACTTTTGGCGCAAACCTATCTTGGTGCTGGCGACGAAGGTATCATGACGGAGCATGGTTTTAGCGTTTATGATATCCAAATGCGCGCCGCAGGTGCAAAGGTTGTTGTTGCGGCTGAAAAAGATTGCAAGATTGATGTTGATGCAATTATTAATTGTGTCAGTGATAAGACTAAAATTGTGTTTATTGCCAATCCTGGTAATCCGACCGGAACCTATTTAAACGCGATTGAAATTCGTGAACTACATGCAAGACTTCCCAAACATGTTCTTTTAGTGCTTGATGGAGCCTATGCAGAATATGTCAGCCAAGAAGATTATGAAGCTGGAATTGAACTTGTCGCCAATAATGACAATGTTGTCATGACCCGAACATTTTCCAAAATTTATGGGCTTGCCGCACTGCGCATCGGTTGGATGTATGCGCCAGCCCATATTATTGATGCAATAGATCGCGTTCGTGGACCTTTTAATGTTAATACACCTGCGCAAAAGGCAGGTGCGGCTGCTATTCGTGACCGCGAATTTATTCATAAATCAGTTGCATTTAACAGCCAATGGCGCGAATGGCTCACCAATGAATTAACCGCGCTTGGTTTAAAAATAACGCCATCGGTCACAAATTTTCTTTTGATCCATTTTCCTGCAGACCGAGAAAAATCAGCGGCATTTGCTGATGATTATCTTAAAGCCAATGGTTATATTTTGCGCCGCGTTACGGGATACGGATTTCCCAACGCGTTGCGCCTTTCCATTGGATCCGAGGAAGCAAATCGTGGCGTAGTCGCCGCTCTTAAAGAATTTTTGAAGTAGTACAATGTCTAAAATTAAATTTGAAAAAATTGCCCTGATCGGTATCGGCTTGATCGGCTCGTCGCTTGCACGAGTGATTAAACAAAACAACTTAGCAAATCATGTTGCGATTGCAACACGGAGCCCCGACACGCTTAAACGGGCTGAAGAATTGCAGCTTGGCGATAGCTATTCAACCCAAAATAGTGATGTCGTCAAAGATGCGGATCTCATTATTGTCAGTGTGCCAGTGGGCGCATCGGGGGCGGTTGCCCGTGACATCGCACCATATTTAAAAGCCGGGGCGATAGTAACAGATGTTGGCTCAACCAAGGCATCTGTTATCGCGCAAATGCAACCAGAATTACCTGATAATATTGATTTTATTCCCGGTCATCCTATTGCAGGGACCGAGTTTTCTGGCCCTGATGCTGGTTTTGCTGAGCTATTTGTCAATCGTTGGTGTATCTTAACCCCACTTGCTCATAGCAATGAAGACGCAATTAAAAAGCTGAGTGATTTTTGGCAGGCATGTGGTTCTAAAGTGGACCGCATGGATCCTGCTCACCATGATCTGGTTCTTGCTATCGTTTCACATTTGCCGCACATCATTGCTTATAATATTGTCGGTACTGCGAGCGATCTGGAAAAGGTTACCAATTCTGAAGTTATCGCTTATTCGGCTTCTGGTTTTCGCGATTTCACACGTCTTGCATCTTCTGATCCAACCATGTGGCGAGATGTTTGTTTGCATAATCGTGATGCCATATTGGAAATGTTGGGGCGTTTTTCAGAAGATTTAGCCTCATTGCAACGAGCAATTCGTTGGGGTGATGGGGATGCACTTTTTGACTTGTTTACCCGTACACGTGCCGTAAGACGCGGTATTATTGAAGCAGGTCAAGAAATTGATGCACCCGATTTTGGCCGCCATAATGCTATAAAACCAACAGACACAGCGGCAGAATAATTTTTACATTGCAAGGTGACAAAACAATTTTTAGTTGTCACCTTGAAGTTTCACGACTTTTAAGCGAGCGTTCAAAAGCATTTTGGGCTGAAATTTTGCACGCAATTTACGATAGACCTTATTTAAATCAAACATTATTTTGATAATGAAAGCACATCTTTTTATCTTTGCCTTTATCAAAAAACCTATAATGATATTTTTCTATCACGACAATAAATCATGCTAGAACCAAGATTAGAATGCTTTTTCATTTTTTTAGAAAGATTGCAATAAATCAACATATTACACTTTAAGCTGCCTTAGAAAACCTTTCATTGCCAATGCGGTAGGATAAGGCTTCTGCCAAATGTTTACGGCTTAATTTTTCACTATTATCAAGATCAGCAATGGTACGCGCAAGCTTTAAAACACGGTGATAAGCGCGTGCTGAAAGGCGTTTTTTTTCCGCCATATCATGCAGCAATGCTTGCCCACCATTATCGAGTAGAGCAATTTTTTCAATAATTGCCGCCGGACAATCGCCATTGGTGCGAATATCATTTAAACCCATGGCTTGAAAGCGTCTTATCTGTATCAATCTTGCATTAGCCACGCGTGCAGCAACCTTTTCGCTTGGCTCAGGGGTCGCTGGCCTCATCAAATCACGAGCAGAGAGTGCAGGAACTTCAATACGAAGGTCAATGCGATCAAGGAGTGGCCCAGAAATGCGGGCTTGGTAATCGCTTTCACAACGGGGGCCACGCGCGCAAACATGACCGGGTTCTCCGGCCATACCACAACGACAAGGGTTCATTGCTGCGATTAATTGAAAATTTGCAGGATAGCTAATATGATGATTAGCACGCGCTATAACACTTTCACCGCTTTCTAAAGGTTGGCGTAATGAATCAAGTACTTGTGGTGAAAATTCAGGAAATTCATCCAAGAATAGCACCCCATTATGAGCAAGAGAAACTTCGCCAGGCTTTGCTTTAAGGCCGCCGCCGATCATTGCGGCCATGGACGCTGAATGGTGTGGCGCGCGAAAGGGGCGCTGCATAGATAAAGAATTGGCCGTATTATCACCTTGTATTTGCGTACCTCCTGAGATTGATGCAATCATCGATACATCCAAAAATTCTCTTGCATCAAGTACTGGCAAAATTGAAGGCATGCGCGCTGCAAGCATTGATTTTCCTGATCCTGGTGGACCAATAAATAAAAGATTGTGCCGCCCTGCCGCCGCAACCTCCAAGGCGCGTTTTGCAACTTCTTGTCCTTTAATATCTGCAAGGTCTGGCATTGCATGTTGTTTGGTTATCGCTTGAATTTGCGGGCGCACTAATATTTGTGCGCCTTTAAAATGATTGGCGAGTTGCAAAAGATGTTTAGGACTTAAAATATTAAGCTCATCAGATGCCCAAGCCGCTTCTGCGCCGCAATCATGGGGGCAAATTAACCCACGCCCCATCCCCACCGCGAACATGGCTGCGGGTAAAGCACCACTAACAGGCGCGATGCTACCATCAAGGGATAGTTCGCCGAGGGCAATATAACGCTCGCTAATGTCTTTTGGCAAAACCCCCATGCTTATCATCAAGCCAATGGCGATTGGTAAATCATAATGGGAGCCTTCTTTTGGCAAGTCTGCAGGAGCAAGATTAACCGTTACACGCTTTACCGGCATAGAAAGACCACTGGCATGTAAAGCCGCCTGAATACGCTCCCGGCTTTCTGCCACCGCCTTATCAGCAAGACCAACAATAGACATACCCATTTTACCGGGGGCTATCATAACCTGTACATCAACAGGCAAAGCATCAATGCCGCGAAAGGCAACGGTAGTAATCCGTGCAACCATAATTATCCCCCGATAATATGTTTAATAGAATTATTCCCCTGTTTAAGTCTGGAGCGCATTTATTTTGCACAGTTACAACAAACCTAATCTTTAGCCAGCAAATCATATAATGCCATAAAAATCAAGAACAATAAGAGAACAAATGCATTTGATAGCCAATTTTAAGATAATGGCTTGAATAAGTCTTAGAAAAATGTGGATGACGTTGAGTAATTCAAGGATTATTGCAAGGCTTTGCAGCGGCTAGTCATTAAACAGCCTAATTGTAACGCGATTTAACCTCTTGTAGCAATTTTTTTGTATAAAAATGTTGCACATGTGCCATGTTTAACCATTCTTTGACAAAGATGTTGGACATTATAGAAAGTCAGCTTTTGTCTTGGGCGGCAACATGCTATGAAAAAAGTTGCACTATGGTTATATATACTTTGGTGTTTTATTAAGAAATTGGGTTAAAAAACAAGCAATGCAAATACTAAAAACGCATCATAAACTGCGTCTTACCGCTTCAGCACTAACATTGCTGATGGGGCTTTCATTTGCTTGCATAGTACCGGTTGAGGCGCAAGCTTTTGATCTTTTTGGTATCCATTTATGGGGTAAAAAAGAAGTCAAAGTTGACCCTGATATGATTGGAACGCCCAAATATTATGAAGTTGAAGTAAAATCAGCTGCTGGCTCCCCTGAAGAGGGAGAATCAACCGCTAAAGATGCCTCATCCTTGGTTGCCGAAGAAGATAAAGCGGCATCAGGCTCTGCAGGTCTTTTGGCGCGGGCAAAGGGTGATTACAATAAAATTCTTGCAGCACTTTATGCAGAAGGTCGTTATGGCGGCGTTATTTCAATTACCATTGACGGTAAAGAAGCATCAGACTTTCCAATTGATGCCGAATTTCCAGACCATACCAAAATTGTTATTACGGTTGATAGTGGGCCAGAATACAAGTTTTCGCGCGCTGCAGTGCATGAATTAGCGCCACCTACCAATGATCCCAAAGACAAGGTTCCCTTACCAGTAGATCAAGGTTATGGCGTTGGTGATGTTGCAAAATCGGGTACTGTTTTTAAAGCAGAAGCCTTAGCGGTAGAAGGTTGGCGTCAGCAAGGTTATGCTAAAGCGAAAGTTACCAATCGCGAAGTTGTTGCCGATCACGCCAATAATACTATTGATGCTGTCATTGATGTTGACCAAGGACGACTTGCGCATTTGGGCCCGTTGACGGTTAGTAATATTTCCAAACGCGCGCGTATGGATTCGGCCTTTGTGGCTTGGATGACAGGTTTAAAAGAGGGACAAGAATATGACCCCGATGACATTAAAAAAGCGAATAAGCGTTTAGCACGCTTAGAAGTTTTCCGCGCCGCTAATGTGCGCGAAGCTGATGAAATTGAAGCAGATGGAAGTTTGCCGTTAAACCTTGTGCTCGATGAGCGTCCGCCACGCCGTTATGGTGTTGGTGCCAATTATTCAACCCTTGATGGGGCTGGTTTTGAAGCCTATTGGATGCATCGCAACTTATTCGGCCGTGCTGAGCGCTTGCGTTTTGATGCCAAGATTAGCGGTATTGGTGGTAGCCAAAGCGATTCTTATAATCCTCAAAATTATAGCTATTTGTTAGGCACAACCTTTACAAAACCGGGTGTCTTTACCCCAGATACAGATTTTATAACTAGCCTTAAAGGTGAACGTGAGGTGGTTGATAATTATACCGCCACTGGTGTTTATCTACAAACGGGCTTCACCCATATGTTTAATGATGAATTATCCGGCCGTATTTACGCCAATGCTGCACGCATTCGGTCAAAAGATGATTATTATGGTGCGCGTAATTTTACCACAATGGGTCTATTGGGTGGTTTACTTTATGATAACCGCAATGACAAGACCGACCCAAGCAGCGGTTTTTATGGCGAAGTTGTATTAGAGCCAGTTTATGAAGCTGAATATGGTAATTTTATTGGCAAAGGCACTGTTGAAGGGCGCACTTATTACGCGCTTGATAAACGTAATCGCTATGTTTTAGCAGGGCGTGTCAAAGTTGGATCCATTGTTGGACCTGATGCTTCGCAAATTCCATCAAACATGTTGTTCTTTGCTGGTGGTGGCGGCTCGGTGCGTGGTTACGGTTATCGCAATATTGGTGTCAAAAAAGAAACCGGTGATATTGTCGGTGGTCGCTCATTGGTCGAAGGTTCGCTTGAAGCGCGCGGCATGATTACCGAAAGTCTTGGGCTTGTCGGCTTTGTTGATGCTGGTGTTGTTGGTGAAAATTCCTATCCTGATTTTGATGAAAATACCAAAATTGGTGCAGGTGTTGGCGTAAGATATAAGACAGGGCTTGGTCCTTTGAGGTTTGATGTTGCTATGCCGACAAAACGCGAAAGCGGTGACCCCAAGCTCGGTTTTTATATTGGTATTGGACAAGCTTTTTAATAAATGTTTCTTAATATAAGTGCGTTAATATAGCTATTAAATTTAATAACACAAAGTTCATGCGGCATTTAAACTGCAAAGACACTCAAATTTAAGTGTTTAATAAGGCTTTTAACGGAGTAAAATATTTTCAAACGTAAAGATGGTTAGTATTTTTACTTTTTGAGAGTGACGCTTTAAAATAAATGGATATGCTCAAGTGATGAAACAGGCAAATTATACATATTTTAAATTAGCAAGAATGATTGCTATTTTTGTCATGAGTATTTTTGTGATGAGCATGTCGAGCTTAGGCAACGCCATTGCCCAAAATGCGACAGATGGACAAAATACAACGGATAGTCAAAAAGCAGACGAAGATAAATCTTGGTTTTTGACCTTTGTTGAACAACAATTATCCACCCCTAACCGCAAAATCGTTATTTCAGATATTAGTGGTGCTTTGTCTTCAACTGCGTCAATTGGCTCAATCACGATTGCTGACCGCCAAGGCGTTTGGCTTAAAATTTCAAAAGCTGAGCTCGACTGGAATCGTTTGGCGCTCTTGCGTGGGCGCATTTCTGTTAACAGTCTTAAAGCCCAAAAAATTGATGTTTATCGCAAACCCCTACCCGATACAACGCCAGCCATACCTGATCCAGAAGCAAAGGGATTTTCGTTACCAGAACTGCCGGTTTCGGTTGAAGTTGGCGCATTAACTGCTAATGAATTAATGCTAGGTCAAGACCTTTTTGGCTTGCAAGCAACGGTTTCTCTTGATGGTAGCGTTAATCTTGCAGGTGGTGAACTAAGCTCTAAATTTGCGATTAAGCGCCTTGATGGACAAGGCGGCTTTACACTGATTGCTGATTATTCCAATAAGACTGGCGGCGTAAAAATCGATCTTGATTTAAATGAACCGCAAAATGGTATTGCAGCTAATTTATTAAATATTGAAGGCCGCCCTGCATTAATTATGAGCGTTAAGGGCGATGGTACCATTGATGATCTTGATGTTAAAATCTCTATGGATGCAGCAGGTCAATCAGTTGTTAATGGTAATGTGAGCCTTAAAAAAGATGAAAAAGGACGTAATATTGGCGTCAAATTGAATGGCCCCATCGCTATATTAATGCCGCAACAATATCGCCCATTTTTTGGTAGCGAGACAGCTTTGGCCGTTGATGCATCAACCCTTGATGCCGGTGGATTTATCCTGCATTCAATGACAATTGATGGCAAGGCCATCAAGGTTGCAGCCACTGCGCAAACAGCAAGTGATGGTTTTTTGCGCCACCTCAATGTTAATGCGCAATTAGCAGCCGAAAATGGCGGCGCATTGGTTCTGCCAGTTTCTGGCGGTCAAACAACCATACAAAATATGGCGTTTAATATTGATTATGGTAGCCCAAATACTGATAATTGGAGTGGCAAGCTAGTTATTAATAAGCTGGCAACGACGGGTTTTACCGCTGGTGATGTGACCATTAATTTAGGTGGACTTGCACAAAATCTTGATATGCCCGCAAGCCGCCATGTTACAGTTTTAGCCCAAGGCGGTCTTAATCATATAGGTCTTTCTTCAAGTGATGCCAGTAATGCTTTGGGTGATAAAATTGCCCTTGATGTCAACCTTGATATCAAACCACAAACCCCGATTATCATTAATAAGTTTGATGTAAGTGCAAACGGCTTTCTCCTCTTTTTAAAAGGTGAAGTTGATCGTTTGGTCTTTCGCGGTGACATTGGTTTAAAGGCACAAAGCCTTGCGCCGTTCTCAGGTCTTGCAGGTCGTAATCTTGCAGGCTCTAGCGATCTTACTATGAGTGGTAATATTGAGCTTGCAACCGGAGCTGCCAATATTATTTTAAATGGTAAGGCAAGCGGCATTAAAACTGGTGTTGAAATTGCTGACCGCATTTTGGCAAGCGAAGTAATTCTATCTGGCGGCATTGGTCGTGATAGCTATGGTCTTCATGCTCGTGAATTAAAAATTGCCAATAAGGATGTCAGCATTTCTGCAAATGGTGATTTAGGAAGCTCCTCTGCTTTAATGGATTTTGGCATAAGCTTGAGTAATCTTCAACTTATCAACCCGCAAATTAAAGGTGGGGTTGATGTTCGTGCAGCTTTACGCGGCCATAATTCTTTCTTGACTATTGGCGCTACGACCACCATCAAAAATGCTGTATTGCAAGGGCGTAAACTTGAAAATTTTAATCTTGCATTTAACGGTATTTTAGATAGCACAAGCCAGCTGAAGAGCAATTTTTCAGGTTTCTCCTTTGCTAATGGTCGCTTTGACAATCAGCCTCTTGCGTTAGATGCAGCTTTTCAACAAGCACCACAAGGTTTTGCACTGGATAGTTTAAATGTAACTCTTGGTAAAACCAGTCTTAACGGTTCGTTAATTCATAATCTTAATGGGCTTATTGATGGAAAATTCCATTTAGATAGCCCTGATATTGGACCATTGGTAGCTCTTGGCTTAATGAACGGTAAAGGGCAAGCCTTAGCTGATATTAGCCTTAATGGCGAAAATGGCAAACAAAATGCCTCTTTGATTGCCAATGCAAAAAATATCGATGTTGCAGGCAATAAGCTTGGTAATCTTGATGCCAAGGTTCATGTCATTGATCTTTTTGGTGTTCCGCAAGCTGAAGGTAGCTTAAACGGCACAAAGATTATTGCAGGTTCTGTCAAAATTAATGAAGTTAATTTTGTTAGTACGGTTGAAAATGGTGCGTCGCATTTTTCAACAACGGCCAAACTTGAAAACAATACTAATATTGATGTAGGCGGGGCGTTAAAACCACTTGATAATGATGGTTGGCAATTAACCCTTGGTCAAGCGCAAGTACGGCAAAATGCAATGGATGTTAAATTGTTGCAACCTGCCACTATTTCATTAGCCGGAAGCGGCGCTATTACGATTGACCAATTATTATTGGCAGTTGCCGGTGGTAAGATTGCAGTAAGCGGCACAGTGCATGATACCATTAATATGGCGGTTGACATTAATGCGCTGCCTTTATCGGTTGCCAACATGGTGATGCCAGAGCTTGCCGCGCGCGGTGTTATTAATGGTAAAGCGCAAATAAGTGGGCCAAAAGCTAAACCCAATGTTGTTTTTAGTCTTAAAGGTGATGACTTAACTGCAGAGCCAGCAATTAAATATGGCTTACCAGCCTTAACATTAACTGCTGATGGTAATATGAATGGTGATGTTTTAAGTATTGCAACACGTATTTTTGGTGGCGGCTTAGATGTTGGTGCTAAAGGCAATATTGATATTGCTAAACAAGGGCTTGATGTTGATGTAACATTAACCCAATTGCCGATTGCCCTTGCCAATAGCATTGTCAAAGGGCAAAATCTTGCAGGGCAAGTGGTAGGTAACGCCCATATTGGCGGAACCTTCAAAAACCCGCAAGCCAATTTTAATGCGCAAGCAACAGGCATATCGACCACAGTATTAAAAGATAATGGTCTTGCACCCATTGGTGTAAAATTGCAGGGAAGTTTTGACAATAATATTGCAACCATTGGTGCGTTAGAAGTTAATGGCCCTTCAAACTTGAAAATAAATGCAAGCGGTACAGTACCAGTATCGGGCAATGGTCTTGATTTAAAAATCAATGGTAATGCACCCTTGGCACTTGCCAATCGGTTCCTTGCTAAGCGCGGCGCCCAGCTTTCAGGTGCGTTAAATGTTCATGCAACCGTTGCGGGTAGTTTTACCAAACCGGAGCTTGGCGGCGGTTTTGAAGTCGCAAATGGTCAATTTTTAGATCCTGAAACAAATGCTCGGTTCACACAAATTGCACTTTCTGGTAATTTGAGTGGCGAAACCGTAACCATATCTAACATTTCAGCTCGCTCAGCAAGTGGCGGCGGGATGAGTGGCGGCGGCACAATTTCCATTAATGTTGCTCAAGGTATGCCGGCCGATATTACAATTAATCTCAATCACTTACGCTATAATGACAATAATATGGTGGTGGTGACAGTTAATGGTCATGTAACTGCCAAAGGTCCATTAATGAGCGATGTTGAAATTGGCGGTGATGTATTGATTGAAAAGGCAGAAATTCGCGTGCCTGATAGTTTTGGTGGTGCAGCACAAATTGACGTCCAACATAAGCACATGACCAAGCCAATTGAAACCACTTTGGAACGTGCTGGCATTGAAACTAAGCCGCAAACAAAGACTGAAAAAGCTGCAAATGCCCGTGTTAATGGGCCAAAACTTAATCTAATGATACGTGCCCCTAACCAGATTTTTGTACGCGGTCGCGGTCTTGATACTGAGCTTGGTGGGACTTTGCGCCTTGTTGGGCCGGTAAGTGATATTCGCCCTGTCGGTGGCTTTAACATGATCCGCGGTCGCTTGGAAATTCTAACACAGCGTTTGACCTTTGAAGAAGGCCAAGTGACGATGAGCGGTAACTTTAACCCAGACATCAACTTTGTTGCGAACACGCAAAGCGATGATACCACTGTTACGGTTACGGTGAAGGGTACGCCAAGCGATCTTGATATCAGCTTTACCTCGCAGCCTGAATTGCCACAAGATGAAGTGTTGGCACGGCTAATCTTCAATCGCTCAATCAGTGAATTATCACCCTTCCAGATTGCACAGCTTGCGGCTGCCGCAGCAGAACTTGCCGGCCTTACGAATAATTCCTTGATGGGTAGTTTACGCTCTGCCACCGGCCTTGATGATCTTGACGTTGTTACCGATGCTAAGGGGAATACTGGCGTACGAGCTGGGCGTTATATCAGGGATAATATCTATCTTGGTGTGGAAGCGGGTTCTGGCGGCGATACCAAAGGAACAATTAATCTTGATATTACCAAAAACTTAAAAGCTAAAGGCGCGGTCGGGTCTGATGCTAATTCAAGCGTTGGTGTCTTTTACGAAAAAGATTATTAGTCTTTTATGCTGTGATTTAACGACAATTTTTGAGATTGCATATAAAGCGCTGATTATTAAAGTCAGCGCTTTATTTTTTACAATTTAATATTGAAGAAAATATCGATTTCAAAATCTATTTGACTTTATTTTTTGCTCACTAAACGCATAAATGATAAAAATACATAAAAATTTAAAAATTATATAGTTAGCACTCGCAAAAACCAACATTGCTGCATATATATTATGCAAATCATAGTATCGCATATTTAATTGTTCTTTAGACTTGATATTTACCCAATTATAGTAATTCATGCCATGCGGGGAAATTTTATAGTTCATGCCTTATCTCTGCGCGTTGATAACTAGAAACGCTGCAAAAGCTATGATAGGTAGAGGAACGTTTAAAAGTGCGATTGTCAATTAATTGCTTTAAATTTATTTTATGAGCATTGGCAGGTTTTAGAATTTAATGATGTGGCCTGCTTGATGCCGCCACGAGAAAGAGGACAATATGCGCGATCCCTATACGGTTTTAGGCGTTGCACGTTCGGCAAAACCGGAAGAGATTAAATCGGCTTTTCGTAAATTAGCCAAGAAATTCCATCCTGATCATAATAAGGATGATAAGAATTCTCAGACACGGTTTTCCGAAATTAGTCAGGCCTATGAAATTTTAGGTGACAAGGAAAAACGTGGTCAGTTTGACCGCGGTGAGATTGATGGTGAAGGTAAGCCAACCTATCAAGGTTTTCAAGGGACAGGCGGCGGTAGTCCTTTTGGAGATTTTGGCGGCAGTAGACGCACATCAGGCTTTAGTACTAGCGGTTTTGACGCTGATGATTCGTTTTTCAGCGAAATATTTGGTCGTGGTGCATCATCCCCCTTTGGCGGCGGTGCTCATCGCGCTCAACCAAAGCGTAAAGGCGATGATATTAATGCATCAATTTCAATTAGCCTTGAACAGGCCGTTGGCGCTGATAAGGTTGAAGCAATATTTCCTAATGGTAAAAACCTCAAAATAAAATTGCCAGAATTTGTAGAAGACGGTCAAGTTATTCGCTTAAAAGGTCAAGGCGAGGCTATGCCAAGTGGAACCAATGGTGATGCCTTGATTACCATTCATTTTAAAAAGCATCCCAAATTCAGGCTTGAAGGTCGTGAGATACATCTTGATTTACCGGTAGCTTTAAAAAATGCAGTGCTTGGTGCTAAGGAAGAAGTAGAAACCCTTGATGGCCGTGTTGCTGTCTCAGTTCCTGCATGGTCAAGTTCTGATCGTGTACTGCGTTTAAAAGGCAAGGGCTTGCCATTAAAAACAGGCGGCCGCGCTGACTTTTACGTTCATGTACGCATTATGCTACCACAAGAAAAAGATGAAGCGCTAATTGAATTTTTAAATAATAATGGCTGATGGATTAAGCCTTAACCGCTGAATTAAATCTGTATTGATAATAGATTAAATGGCTCGTTTTTACGGGCCATTTTTATTTTAGTATTTGAAAAAATGGGCCCAATTTTGCTAAAAAATGCATAAATTAAAGACTGCAGTGCAGGCAGACCCGTGTATTAGGTTGATGCAACCTCATTAAGAACGGTGAAACAATCAATTAAATCAATTTTAGCTCGTATTTTCGCTTGTTTAAAAAAAAGGCTTGCAGTATAAAACTTAACTATAATAGTCTAGTTTTATACTGCATTGTCTTGTCTGCCAAAAAATAGCTTTTGTAAAAGTCTAAAGGCTTAGTCTTGATTACTCCCCAACGGTTTTGACGCAAAATGCGGTAAAAATTTATGAGAGCATAGCACGTTAATTTCGACGATATGCTTCACATGGAGCTTAAATGGGCGTTGTCATTAATTTTTTTGATTACTATAAAAAGCCAGATATACCATTAGAAGCAACGGCACTGCTTGACATTGGACGCTTTGAACGTCCTTCAATCTATGAATTTTTAAGGTCCTTACCACAAGGGGCAAGTTTTGAAGGGGTAGAACTACCTGATTCATTTGCCTTTAATGCTGGTTCCTACCAAGATAGCGCAATTATTGATAAGCAAACCTTAGAAGACTATTTACAGCAAGAAGCCATGGGCATATTGCCTTTTATGCGCCGCGCCGCCCAGCATCCTGATGCTCACAATCTTAACGAATTTTACAACCGTTTGACAATTGATATTCATAGTCATGATATGCTGTTCCTACTGGTTGATCTTGTCAATGAAGATGATTCAATCGGTATTGACGAATTACGCAGTTTAAGCCTTTGGTTGATTAAAGCCAGTCCTGATCGTCTTGGCGTTTGCGCGGGCCTATTATTGCTTGGTCTTGCCGAGCCAAAATCATGTGATAAAGAATTTTTAATGCTGCTTGGCAGCCATGAAGCTTTTACGCTTTTTGCCTTTATTGTGTTGATGGAAATCCATCCAAATGAACAGCATGACTATATTGCATGGGAATTGGCACGTAAAACTCATGGCAAGGGACGCCTATTCATTATGGACCGCCTTGTGGGAACCAATAATAATGAAATCCGCCATTGGTTATTATGTGAGGGCTATAAAACTGCATGTTCACAGCCGATATGCGCGTTAAAATGTGCGACCAAATGTGGGCTCGTTCATGCGCTGGAAGCGTTTGAACCTGATGATAAATTGCTGTTGGCAGCGGCTGGAATTTTGGCAGTGCTTATGCGGCCTGATGAGGATGGTGATTATCTTATAGCCTTTTTCATTCAAGGTACGAAGGCACTTTCTCTATTGTTGGACAGTGCGGCTGATGCGGCTATCAAGGATGTCACACTGTTTAAAAATTTGCTCTGCATAAAATCCTTGCTAGAGGAGGAGCATCAAGAAAAATGGCAAAATCTGGAGCGCCTTGGTTGGTCTTTGGAGTTTCGCCAAAAAACAATCTTAGCGATTAACCATATGGCGCGGCGGCAGGGTTGGAAAGCACAAATTTTACGTAAATTGCAATTTGGTGATGACTTAGAGTTTGTAAGCGCTGCTGAAGCTGCACCTTTTATGCATATTGATGCTTGGCCTTATTATTTTGAACGCCAGCGCACCTTACCGCAAATGAACTATTGGTCCATTCTTTTTGATACCGATAATGATCAATTTTTTGATGCAGCACTTTTATTAGCCGAAAACCAAATTTTACTTCCATGGCTCAACCAAGGAAACTTGATTGAAAGCCCAGAATGGTCGCCCTTTATAGGTGACTTATTGAAAACTGTATTAGAAAAACTTCATCAGTTCCCAAGACGCGGCGAAAAATGGTTAGATCTTGCTTTAATGGCACCCGATAGGCTTTGCCACAACCTTGCAGTGAATATCTTGGCTAAGTGGAAAAACCTAAGCGTTGATACACAAAAATATTAAACTTCAACACGTAATTTGATGTAAATATTTACAAGGCATTATAAGGCAATATAAGTTTAATGAAATTACACATTCTATGATTGCTTTAATGTATCAAGTAAACAATATGCATCAAGGTGCCGATTATAGTTTTCGCTATCACAATTTTATAATCTGTTTATTATAAATTTTGGCTCTATAGTTGATTTTAAAACTGAAACTAAGAGAATATATTGGCAATGCCTAACTCGATCGAATATTTTTTATGCGAAGAGGATAGCAAAAAGAAGCTTTTCGCAATGAATGGTCTTACTGAACGCTTTGATATTTATGACGATGGATCCAACGGCATTTTGGTTTGCGATGCCCCTTCAAATTATGATTTGCAAAATTTAAGGCCCGAAACATTTTATGAAATTGATTTTTTACACCCAAGAGGCAATGATAGGCATAGGCTTTATATTGAATCCTTTGAAAAAATAGGAAAAAAATTATTTATAAGCTGCAATATGCGAGCTTTTGGAATGTTCACCCTGTTGCGTCAAGTTATAGCTTCGCCCATTGAGCGACCGTGGCTTAATATGATTGGCAAACGCAAAAAGCTTTATACGGCGACTTGCCTTTTTTATAGCGGTATACCAAAAAGAGTTGCAAAAAAGTCAGTAACGATAGAGGGAAAATATATCACTGATTATTATTCATTTTTTTGCGAAATTGGTTACGGTTTTGCTGGGCGTCTGGGCTATATGGGGCGTTGCTTAGATGGATTGGTTGATTGCTTTTGCGAATGTAAAGGTTATTTTGAAGTTAGCCTAACTTGGCATGATTTTGAAACTGCAAAATATTCAATAGAAAATAATTACCCCTATCAAATGGATCGACATGAAATAGTTGATAAAATCGTCAATGCATTATCTTCTCATATGACTTTAATTTTAAAATAGGCATTTTGCCAAAAATTTAAGATAAAATTGGCTGCCATGCAAAAATATATTCTATGTGATTATGAAACAGAAGCTCCACTGTTTGAAATGCAAAATTTTATTGAATGCTTCGATATATTTGCCAATAATTTTGAATTTACGTTCTCCTGCGATTATCCCGATCAATCTTGTTTAAGCCGTTTAAAAAATGGACAAAAATATCTTATTAAAGTCTATGGTTATCAAAAGGAGATTTTCATTGATATTTACACTTTTAGCTTTGAAAAGTTTTTCAACAATCTGATCATCAATATAAATCTTATTGAAGCAGAAGAATATCAACCCGTACCAACCAAACCTTATCAATTTGGCGTTCTCTCGCTCATCGACGCATTTTCTACCAATGAAGACCACAGACCATGGTTTGGTCTTATTGGCGATAAAAAGCAGCTTTATATTGCTGCTAGCCTTTGTATAACGGGTGTCCAAACAACACCAATCAAAAATCAAATTATTCTTGAAGGTAAATATATCACTGATTATTTCGCATTTTATTGCGAACTTGGTTATGCCTTATGGGGTAAGTTTGGCTATATGGGAGGCTGTCTAAATAGCTTTGAAGAATGCTTGCAAGCCCTTAAAAAAAACAAAAAAATTGAATTAATCTGGAAAGATTTTGCACTTTGCCAGCATTCAATGGCAAATTATGCGGACCACCAAACACCTTATGATGGAGTTGAACTTGCCGATATTGCGGCAAATTATCTGTCGGATTATTTCGATGTAACTTTAGATTAATACAGTTTCCATCTATCTAACGTCGCAGCTTTTGGTAAAGATTATTATTCCAACCGCAATAATACACTATCCAACCTAGATGAAGCCCCTTTAGAACAAATACAATATGGGCAAGTTATCTTATCAAGAATAAGCAATTATTTAAAATTTTCTTCAATAACTGCATTTCAAAAACAAAACGTAAATCACCATAAAATGCTTTTATAAGTGCACATAACCAATAGCCCCATGCTAAAATCTCAATAAAATAATATCCAATAGAGATAAAACACTAAACTATTAATATGCTTAAGCATTGCCAATTGTTTCAAACATTGCATGGCGCAGCGCGACTTGTGCATCCATCCCATCGCGAGCAACACTCTCACAAGCGACAAAATGTTCTTCACATGCATCAAGCGCTGTCATTAATAACATCTTCACCTGTGCATCATTGGGATGTAACCCGCCGCTTAACAACAGCGTTTGCCGAAACATAACGGCACGATCTTCTGTCCAATAATCAAAATGACCAACCAACATTTTTTCATTGATAATCGACAAAAGATCAATCATTTCACTGCGACGCGATGCGTCAACATTTAAGGTAAAAGAGCAAGCAAGATGCAAGGCTTCGAAGTCTTCCATCCATGAAAATGAAACATAATATTCGGCTTTGCTGCCAGTTATGCAAACAGCAATTTCATCTTCGGCTGTGCGCTCGAAAGACCAGTCATGCCCATATGCAATCTGTTCAATCACATCGACTGGATGTGCCTCACGCTCTTTGGCGTCATGAACAAGTCTCATTTCTTTTCCTATCATTCCAAAAATCAGCATTTTAAATGCAAGATTGATATTTAAACTCTTTTGCTTTTTAAAAGAGCAATGCTAGCGTTCAAAACCACGCGCAAAGCCATTAAAAAGCAGAATAATAACTCTGCGCGACAAGACAAAGCCTGCGCACGACAAAAGTAATTATTTTTTGACGCAAAAACACAAAGACTATGAAATTAGGCGAACGACAAACAAACCACCATATTTTCATACGCTTGAATGACCCATATACGAATCAACAAGTGTTTTCAGTGTATTGATTGGCGTTGTAAGTGCTAGTCCCCCGATTCAAAAAAGCTGTGGTTAAAAAAAACAAAGGCCGGAAAAAATATTTCCGGCCAAGCTAAGAGATTCTGATAATATAGCTTTTTGACTTTTCAACAGGCGTTAAAAAAATGGGGATTACTTTTTAACTTTACGTTTTATTAATCGCTTTTTAAGCTTTATTAGCCAAATCCAGTTTTTCTTCCAGAATTTTTACCCGTTTTTGCAATGCTTCATTCGCATCAAGTGCTTTAACGGCAAGCGCCTTTACTACTTCAAACTCTTCCTTACTGACAAGATCAAGCTTATTAACAGCACGCTCAGCTTGGGCGCGAAATGCGGTTTCTACTTCTTGGCGCACGCCTTGTGCAGCACCAGCTGCATCGGTTGCAAGCTTTGCCAAATCATCAAAAATACGGTTAGATCCGTTGCTCATATTATTCATTCCTCTTTTCATTGACATATTTTAAACAATATAAGGATCACACCTTAAATTGTGCAGCTCACCCTCTCATATAGGGTGAAATGTTAAGTTGGTAGGTTTAATTTAATACAGGCAAAAAAAAATAAAAGCACTTTCTCGTAAAAACGAATATTTTGGGTATTTCTGGTAGGATTTTTAAATTTGACAGATGTGTCGAAAAGTTTATTTTCTAGCCAAATGTTTTTCATCTTGGTGACGTCGAACCACCATGCATATACAGGGTAATTAAATGGGTAGTATTCTTTCTTTTAGCGCTTTGGCATTTCCCAATATTGATCCTGTAATCATCCATCTTGGTCCTTTTGAGCCGCGTTGGTATGGCCTTGGTTATGTTGTCGGCATTCTTTTTGCATGGTGGTATGGTACATTTCTCTTGCGCCGCCCACAATTATGGAAAAATAACCAACCGCCAATGGAACCAAACAAGCTTGATGATTTTGTTATTTGGGCAGTACTAGGTGTCGTTGTTGGTGGTCGCTTAGGTGAAGTATTATTTTACCGCCCTGATTTTTATTTTGCTAATCCCGGTAAAATCATCGCCGTTTGGGATGGCGGCATGTCATTTCATGGTGGTTTTATTGGCATGGCACTTGCCATGGTATTTTTTGCACTTAAAAACAAAATTAATACATTTTCAATGTTTGATACCATTGCCGCCGGTGTGCCAGTTGGCCTTGGTGTTGTGCGCGTTTGTAACTTCATCAATAATGAATTATGGGGGCGCGAAGCCTTTACTATTCCTTGGGCTGTATTATTTCCTGGAGAAGCAGGCGGCATTCCGCGTCATCCAAGCCAAATTTATGAAGCACTTACCGAAGGACTGTTACTGTTTATTGTGCTAGCAATCATCATTTTTGCGTTCAAAGCCTTGAAAAAACCGGGCCTTGTTAGCGGTACATTTGTTATGGGCTATGGACTTGCCCGTATTTTTGTTGAGTTTTTCCGCGAGCCGAGTGGCAGTTTTTTCGCCCTTGGTTGGCCTAATCGCGACACAGCTATTCATTTATTAAATGCCGATGCAAATGGCGACTGGCTCACCATGGGCATGCTATTATCACTACCAATGGTTGGCGTTGGTTTGTGCATGATTATCTATGCTTTGATCAGCAATAAAGCAACCGCACAACAAGTTTAATATTGATGATGACAACAGCAAACCTTAATAGTTTAAAGGAAAAGCTTATTGTAACCATCCAAGAGCATGGTCCTTTAAGCATTAGCCAATTCATGACATTTTGTTTGGCTGATCCACAATATGGCTATTATAAAACTGCTGATCCCTTTGGCCGTGATGGTGATTTTATCACCGCACCCGAAGTAAGCCAGATGTTTGGTGAAATGCTCGGTGTTTGGGTTGTTTTATCGTGGCGTGCGATGGGGGAACCTGCTGATTTTAGCTTATGTGAAATGGGTCCTGGTCGCGGTACCTTAATGGACGATGTTTTGCGCACCATTAAAAAGCTAGATTTGAACTGTTTTAACGCGGCGAAAGTTTTTCTTATTGAAACTAGCCCGAAATTGCGAGAAAAGCAAAAACAACGTCTTGCCAGCCATAATAGCAATATTACATGGATTGATCATTTTAGCTTACTACCGGCGATGCCGGTTATTTTGCTTGCCAATGAATTATTTGACTGTTTGCCGATCTATCAATATGTTTTTGATGGTCAAAATTGGCGAGAAAGAATGGTTGGTGTTTCGCCTGACAGCAAGAATGAAATGGCTCTTATTTTTGGTTTGGGCTCAATTATTTCACCACCAGCCTTACCCTATGCCCTACCAATTATAAAAGAAGGTGATATTATCGAGGTGTCGCCAGCGCGTGAAAGCCTGATGGATGAAATAGCCAGCCATATTATGCAATATCGCGGTGCTGCCTTGATTATTGATTATGGTGCTATTGAGCCAAAACCGGCTGACACATTGCAAGCCATGTCAAAACATCAATTTAGTGATCCTCTTGCAAGCCCTGGAAAAGATGATTTAACATCACATGTGGATTTTGCCGCCCTTAACCAACGAGCGCAGCTAATGCACTGTCAAACCTATATGACCACTCAAGGCGAATTTTTATTGTCATTAGGGCTAATTGAGCGAGCGCAAACTCTTGGGCAAGGTCGCGACAGCCTATTTCAAGAGAAAATCCGCAATGATGTCGAGCGGCTCGCAGGTGATGATAAAATTAGTGGGAAAATAGGTGGGAAAATGGGCGGGCTCTTTAAAGTATTATGTGTAAGTGATAAAAATACCCCTATAATACCCTTTGATCAGCAATTCTAAAACAGTTAAAAGGCGGAAAAACAGCATGAATAATAAGCCTATGCCGATTATAAACACCGCCTTTAACGATCATTGCGGCGCGCAGATACAACATGGCTTTTTTACCCGTCAAGGCGGCGTATCAAGTGGCATTTATGAGAGCCTTAACCTTGGTCAAGGTTCTGATGACGAGCCCAATTTGGTGCTTGAGAACCGCAATCGTGTGGCTGCAAACTTTCATATTACCAGCGACAAGCTTTTGACTTGCTATCAGGTGCATTCATGCGATGTCGTAACCGTGACAGCGCCTTTTTCGAGTGAGCGTCCAAAGGCTGATGCCATGGTAACCAACGTGCCGGGGCTTGCGCTTGGCATCTTAACTGCCGATTGCGGACCTTTATTATTTGCTGATAGTAAGGGTGGAATTATTGGTGCAGCCCATGCGGGTTGGCGCGGTGCGCTTTATGGTATTATTGATAATACTATAGCCGCCATGGAAGCCCTTGGTAGTAAGCGTGAAGACATAGCGGTTGCGGTTGGCCCCTGCATTGGCCCCAATAATTATGAAGTTGGTGCAGAGTTTTTGCATAGCTTTCTTGACCTTGATGCTAATAATATGGTTTACTTTCGGCCATCGAACCGCGCTGACCACTATTTTTTCAATTTGTGGGCATTTTTAACTGTCCGTTTGCGCCGTAATAAAGTGAAGGATTATGCACTTAACCTGTGCACCTATGCTGATCAGGCACGTTTTTTTTCATATCGTCGTAAAACCCATCAAAATGAGATGGATTATGGTCGGCAAATTTCAGCGATTATGCTAGGGGAATAAGAATGGGTTTATATTTTTCTACCGAAGAATTTAAAAAGCGTGAAGCCCGCCTAATCGAAAAAATGACGATTGATAAACTTGATGCCGTGGTGCTTTTTTCGCAAGAAAGTCTTTACTGGTTGACGGGCTTTGATACATTTGGCTTTTGCTTCTTTCAATGCCTTATTGTTAAAGCTAATGGTGAAAAAGTATTATTAACGCGTTTGCCAGATTTGCGCCAAGCACTAGAAACATCAACAATCAAAAATATTGTTATTTGGCGTGACCGTGAAAACGCCAATCCCGCCTTTGATTTACGCAATCTTTTAAACGATATGGAGCTTTTGGGTTGTCGTATTGGTTTGGAATATCGCTCCTATGGTCTTGATGGTGCAAGTTGCCGCCTTGTTGACGAGCAATTGACCAGCTTTGCCAAAATTGTTGATATTTCTGGTTTGATTGACCATCTACGCTTAATAAAAAGCCAAGAAGAGATTACCTACATTAAAAAAGCTGCGCAATTATCCGATGATGTGCTTGATGCGGCTTTACCCAAAATTCAAGCAGGCAGCAATGAAGGTGATATTTTAGCTGCTATGATTAGCGCTAATTTTATTGGTGGCGGTGATTTTCCCGCCAATGATTATATTATTGGTTCAGGTAAAGATGCGCTTTTATGTCGTTCCAAAACCGGTCGGCGAAAGCTTGATGACAATGACCAATTAACCCTTGAATGGGCCGGAGCCTATCGCCACTACCATGCTCCGATGTTGCGCACTATATTGATCGGCACTCCAACACCGCGCCATCACCAGCTTTATGATGCAGCATTTGAAGCCATTTTAGCTATTCAAACGGCAATGAAACCAGGGGCAATATTTTCCGGTATTTTTGATACATTTACTGCCGTTATGGAAAAGCATGACTTAACGCGCCATCGTTTGAGTTCTTGTGGCTATTCCATTGGTGCCCGCTTTGCACCAACATGGATGGAAATGGAACATTTTGAAGCAGAAAGCCCGTTTGAAATTGCACCCGACATGACGCTTTTTGCCCATGCCATGCTTTTTGATTCAGATAGTGGTACAGCAATGACTCTAGGCGCTTCTTATCTTATTGATGAAGAAGGTGCAAAGCCGCTGTCACGCCACACGTTAAATCCAATTTTGCGTTAAAAAGTAAATAAAATCATTGATTATTACTGTCAATGTATCGTTGGCAGAATTATTGTTGGTTTATAAAATATCAAAATAAACTACGTTGCGTCTCATTGGAATATATTGAGTATTTCCAACCTCGCATATAGAATGATGATTTTGCAATTAATATTTATTGCGAAAAATTCATGCATAAAGCAAAAATATCGCTTTTTTTATTGTAAATTGCGTTTAAAATAATTCCATGATTTCTCGAAATGTTGAAAATTTGATGAAAAACAAAATTTTTACTATTTTTTCTATATTTACTGTTTTAATTTTGACAGGATGTCAGCATCTAGGACTTGGCAGCAAAACTGCTTCAAGTCCTGCCTTTGGTATTATTTCCCTTGATAATGCAACCGTTGCTGCGGCCAAACAACTCAGCGATGCCTTCATTGATGAAGGTGATGAGCAAAAAATCAAAATTTACCGCGGCATGCCTGATAAAGCGCAATATTATATTAAGGGCTACTTCTCGGTTATAGTTGATGAAAGCCCTGACGAAAATATGGTTCTTTATGTCTTCGATATTGTCGATAAGGATGGATCACGACTACACCGCATTGAAGGAAAATATGTGCTAAATCGTGTATTGGTACCGGCGCGCGACGGCTTTTGGGCAAGTATCACCAAAGACGGATATGACGCAATTGCAACGGAAACCATTCGCCAGATTGGTATATGGGTTGCAACCAATCGCGGCAATCTGTGATGGTTTTGTCTCGCAAGTGAAGCTATTATGCCAGTATCATTTTGACCGAGGAGATAAAAGTGATTGATTTTGCAGATTTTGAAAAAGTTGATATCCGTGTTGGCAAGATAATTGAAGCTGAGACTTTTCCGCAAGCACGAAAGCCTGCTTATAAATTGCTGATTGATTTTGGCGCTGACATTGGCTTTAAAAAATCATCGGCACAAATTACCAGTCATTATCAGCTTGATGATCTTGTTGGAAAGTTGGTTTTAGCGGTGGTCAATTTTCCGCCACGCCAGATCGGCCCTTTTATGTCTGAAGTGCTAACGCTTGGACTTCCCGATGAAAAAGGCGATGTTGTGTTGCTAACTCCCGATAAAACGGTACCACTTGGTGGACGCATGTTTTAAAGGCATTACTTTATTCTGGTTTTACCTTGATAGACGGACAAAACCAGAATGTAATAATAAGCAAAAGAAAGCTATAACAACTAAATATTAACGTGGACTAGTTTCACGTTTTTTACGCTCTTCATATGCTTTGACATGGCTATAGGCAAGCTCAAGAATTGGATGCTTTATATTTGCAGCCTCGGCGCGTTGTAAAAGGTCGCCTAAAATATGATCGCCTTCGACACGATTGCCATGTTCTATATCGCGCAACATTGAAGATGTGCCAACTGATTGATCATCGAGCAAAAAATGCTTTATAGCATCAAAAGCATCTGCATTAACCGCAAATCCATAATGGGCGGCAATTTCCGCATTGGTTATGATATAGCGCGACATGGCTTCACGTCCGCCATGGGCGCGATTAATATCGCCAAGGCTTGCACGCATAAGGCAAGTCATGCCGGCAAAAGCCGATAGCTGCACCCATTTATTCCACATTCTTTGTAAAATATCAGGAACGGCTGAAACTTGTAATCCTTTAGCACCATTAAAAGCACTATCTAGCATTTCAGTGCGTTCACTCAAACCGCCATCTTGCTCACCCAAAACCAATGTTGCTGTATTATTAAGGTGGTGAATAACACCATCTTGCCCAAGCGTTGCCTGAATAATAACTGAACCACCAAGAACATTGGCCTTGCCAAAAATCTCATTCAGTCTATCCATATGCGCCATGCCATTTAAAAACGGAACAAGCGATGCCCCCTCCCCCATAGCCGGAGCAATAGCTGCGATAGCGTCATCAAGATCATAGGCTTTACAGGTTAAAAATATGAAATCATAATTTGGCTGCAACTCGCTAGCAAGTATGGTTTTTGCCTTGATAATTGCATTGCCTGCAGGACTTGCAATGACAAGCCCGTTTTGTTCAATATTAGCTTGTCGCTTTTCACGAACCAAAAAAGTAACATCGCCGCCAATTTCGGCAAGACGCCCGCCATAATAGCCCCCAATTCCGCCAGCACCTAAAACCAGTATTCTTGGTCGTTCCATACCACCCTCCAATAAAAAGCTAACTAATTTATTTATATAATAGACTTAACCGCAAAATCATTGGCTTTGCCGAAAAATATTCTGAACAATATCTAAAGCATTTTTTTAAAAAAATAGAAAATCACATTTATTTATAGCACTTGCCGTTTAATAATTCGTACAATTTATAGAGCTAATAATGTGAATGAAAATGGATTTGATTTGCCAGCCTTTATTCAACGCTTAATAAATCTTAGACTAAACATTTATTCTCACCCCTTGCGCTTTTGTCGATATTAAGGCAATTTCACCTAGAGTATAATTTAAGTGTCGCAAATAATGCGCAGCAAAGGCATTGCTATTGCCTTTATGCATGGGTAGGATAAAAAATGGTTCTTGTTCTTCGTCAACAAAACAATGATTTTGAAGCAAAATTTAAACAGTTTCTCGGCTCTAAAAGAGAAGTCTCCCAAGATGTTGACGATGTTGTGCGTGCTGTTATTGATCATGTGCGCGAAAATGGTGACGAAGCCCTAATTGAATATTCCCTGCAATTTGATCGCATTGACCTTCGCGAAAAGGGCATTGCGATAAGCCAACAGGATATTGAAACTGCTGCTGCAAGTATTGATAGTGACACAATGGCGGCGTTGCAACTTGCCCATGACCGCATCAAGGCCTATCATCAACACCAATTACCACAGGACAAAAAATTTAGCGATGATTTGGGAGTTGAACTGGGTTGGCGGTGGACAGCGGTTGAATCTGTTGGGCTTTACGTACCAGGTGGCACGGCAAGCTATCCAAGCTCGGTATTGATGAATGCCGTTCCTGCAAAAGTTGCGGGTGTAGAGCGCCTTGTGATGGTGGTACCAACCCCAGATGGCAAAATTAACCCCTTGGTGCTTGCCGCTGCAAAACTTGCCGGCGTTGATGAAATTTATCGTGTTGGCGGCGCACAAGCGATTGCTGCCCTTGCCTATGGTACACAAACCATTGCACCTGTTGCCAAGATTGTTGGGCCCGGCAATGCCTATGTAGCCGCAGCAAAGCGCCAAGTATTTGGCATTGTTGGCATTGATATGATTGCTGGCCCTTCTGAAATTTTGGTACTAGCGGACAAAAATAATAATGCTGATTGGATTGCAGCTGACCTATTAGCGCAAGCTGAGCATGATGTTGCAGCTCAATCAGTACTTATCACCGATGATGAGGCTTTTGCAAGAGAAGTTGAAAAAGCGGTTGATGCGCAACTCAAAATACGCAAACGCGCAAAAATAGCCGAGCAGAGTTGGCGTGATTTTGGTGCAATTATTTTGGTTGATAATTTTCAAAATGCAATGCCATTGGTTAATCGCTTTGCGGCAGAACATCTGGAACTTGCCGTACAAGACCCAGATGCTTTATTGCCAATGATACGCAATGCTGGCGCAATTTTTCTTGGCAGTTACACGCCTGAAGTTATTGGTGATTATGTTGGCGGTTCAAACCATGTTTTACCAACGGCGCGTTCTGCTCGTTTTTCTTCTCCGCTTTCGGTTTTTGATTTTATGAAACGTAGTTCAGTGATGAAATTAAATGCCGAACAGTTGCGCGTTCTTGGACCAGCCGCCATTCGCATTGCTGAAGAAGAAGGGTTAGACGGCCATGCTTATTCGGTTGCAGTGCGGTTAAATCTTTAAAATTTTACGAAGCCATATTGACGCTTACGCAAAAGACTTTAAGGTTAGAACTCAATGAGTGAATTTAATGAAAATGCGCGGTTGATTGGTATTGAATTTGACGAGACCATTGGCCGCTCCACTCCAGAGGTTGAACATGAGCGCGAAGTAGCCGTTTTCGATCTTATTGAGGAAAACCAGTTTTTTCCCTCTGGCGATGATATTGGCGGGCCCTATAATCTTAAACTGTCCTTAATTGAAAAACGCCTTGTCTTTGACATTTCACGCAGTGACGGAACATGGGTTACCACCCATATTTTGTCTCTCACACCATTTAGGCGTATAGTCAAAGACTATTTTTTGATATGTGAATCCTATTATGAAGCCATACGCCTTGCAGCACCGAGCAAGATTGAAGCGATTGATATGGGGCGGCGCGGCTTGCATAATGAAGGATCACAAACCCTGCTAGATCGGTTAAGCGGTAAAATAGATATGGATTTTAAAACCGCACGCCGACTTTTTACACTTTTATGCGTTTTACATTGGCGGGGTTGATATGGATCATTTTTTACCAAAAGTATCACAACCAAGCTCGGTGCTTTTTGTATGCGGCATGAATTCCATCCGCTCGCCTATCGCAGAAGCTTTAATGCATCATCTTTTCCCTAAAATTTATGTCGCATCAGCCGGCGTAAATCGCGGTGAACGCGATCCATTTGCATCAGCCATTATAGCCGAAGAAGGTCTATCTCTTGATAGCCATAACCCACGCGGATTAGAAGATTTATCCGATGGTTTCTTTGACCTTATCATTACGCTAACGCCGCAGGCTCACCATGCGGTATTAGAAGAAATGCGCTCTTTTTCAGTCGATGTTGAATATTGGCCAATGCCAGATCCTGCTTTGGCAACGGGCTCACGCGAGCAAATTTTAGATGCCTATCGCAGTGTGCGTGAAGTTTTAAAAAAGCGTATTTTAGAACGTTTTAGCTCTATGAGCGAATGAAATAATAAAAAGCATATATTTAAGCCTATTTTACCGACAAGATATAAATCAATATAAAGCATATTCTTATTTTCATGATGAAAATTTGTGAGGAAAAAATGGTTCAGCGTTTATTATGTTTTGTTTTAATATTCTTAACAGCAACAGTTCCTGCAAAAGCGTTAGATCATTTTATCTATGCTGCAGATATTGATGATTATGTTGTTGTGCTCGAACTTTACCGCTTTTCTGACAATTCCTTCATTGGCCGTATGAGAACGGATGGCGATATATGGGCATTAGAAGGTAATAATGACAAGGCCAATCAATCAGCTCTTTCAGATATAGGCCTTGGCAGTAGTTATGCGACATGGCAGTTTAGCCAACTTCCTGACGGTAATATAGACGCAAAACGCAAATATTTTTATAAAGAGGAAATTACCAATATTGTATTTAGGCTAGTTGCAAAAGAAGCAAGAGCAGATATTAGTCGCAAAGATTTCATTAAACTGCTAAAGCAAAATGGTTTTAAATATTTCGACGAATTGTCAGATAAATACCAAGTAATTTTGGCGAAGTTTGATTATGATGAACGGGTTATTTATAAAGGAACTATCGGTTACTCCCCGATTATTATGGAGTTGTCATTTAGACCTGATAAAGTCTTAAAGGGACGCTATTTTTACGAAAAGTCAGGCATTGATATTCCAATAAAGGGAACGATAGCAAGCATCGCTGAGCCCTATCCGTTAAAAGACTATCCATATCAAAAATTTGATGAATATTTTGCTGATGGTCCAGTTTTCGTGCGACCAAAAGGGCGCTTTATAGGCGCGTTTGATGAAAAAAAATACTCGGGCATTTGGGAATTCGACGACAAAAAGATGGCGACCAAATTTGAGCTTGAGGAAGTAGATCGCTATTCGGGAGGATATTATTACTCTTCATCTAATGGCGAATTCTCACCTTATGATATGCTCAAGCTTCAAGGGCACGCTAAAGAAACTGGAAAAATACAGCAACAAAATAAAATAAGTTGGCAATATGTCAAAGATCCGCGAAACAATATTACGTTTTTCAAATTGGTAGATTTTCCTAATAACGCCATTAAAAATAGTATTAATCAACAGCTCCAAGACCAATTTTGGCAACTATCACAAAGTGCATTTGAATGTCTTTCTAGCCAATATTATGAAGTAGCGCCTTGGGCTGGACGAACAGGCTTTGAATTCCAAAAGGTTGGTGTCATATATGCATCTAAAAATTTGTTGGTGTATGAACAATCAATCGATGCCTATTGCGGCGGTGCACACCCATCAATTTTCACAGAACAGACAGCTATTGATATGACTTTGGGGGGCGAGCTAGATTGGCAAAAAATCTTTAATTTTGCGAAAATCTACGGCGACAAGACAGATAACTCATACAATTTACCAACTAGAGAGAATTTTTTTAAATTTCTTAAAAACCAACATAATAAAAATCGAAAGCAAAAAGATTGGGTGGAATGGGATGAATGCGCAGATTTTATGGCGGATTATCTTACATTTTTTTATGCGGATAATCGTTCCATCGCCTTTGGTAACAAGTCCATTTCCACGGCGGATCGCAATTGTGAAGGACCGATTATGCGTTTAGATATTGATAAGCTCACACCATATTTACAAAAAGGCGCGAGAGAATTTTTAACCAAAAACTAAACGCGAGCCTTCCATTTATAATAATATTGCTATCTTACCCATTCATAAATTTTTTGGGAATAATCAAATTTTACAAAATGAAGCGCTGTGGTGTTTTTTATATCTGCATATCTTTTAGGGGCGCTTACTCTTTGAAAGTAAATATGAAATTCCAAAATTTTACATAAACTTCGCGTCAAGCTTTTTTACATGGCCGTTTAGGTTAACTAGATATTCTACACCATCAAAATCTTTTATATATACCTTATTAAAGGCGATAATTTTATACTCCAATATTACGTCATAGTGAGAATATTCATAAAGCTTTGACCAATCCGCTAACGAACGCCACATTATCGATAACTCAGTTACCAAAATAGCCATTTCATCATTCACAATGAAAATGGCCCGCATTTCGTTTTCTTCATCATATTCCATTACCACCCGCTTATTTTGGATTTTTGCGAGCCGAGTGCAGAACCAACAATAAAGTGTATGTTCATCAACAATTGTAAGACTTGCCGGATATATTGGCCATTTGAATATGTGTATAAGCTCATCATTGATATATAAATGAACATTATCGCCTTTTTCATTTAACCGATATTTGGTTTGCCCGATAATATACAGCATGGCATCTCCCGAATTATTAATTAACACCATTTAACCTTATTTGTGATACCCCCCTCAATTGTGCAATTCAACCTCAATATTGCATTTGACTGGTGTAAAACTAAATCTACCGAAAGCACGACATTTTCGGCAATAAAAAAACAACGAAAGAGGCAATCTTTCGTTGTTTAAAAAATTCATAATTCGACAATCAAAACTGTCGCATCAACAGCACTTTGCTTAAGCCATAGTAAGAACGCCGCGCACGGTGGTTAATTCATATAAGAAATCTTCAGCGCGGTTACGGTGATCATCATTGGTAGCACCATCAAGTTCAGCCTTAGCAGCAGCGATACGCTCTTCAAGCTCCGCTGGATCAAAAGCTTCCAAAGGATGAGCAGCTTCCGCCAAAATTGCGCAAGATTGCGGGGTAATATCGGCAAAACCGCCAAATACCACAAAAGCCTTTTCGTCCTTGCCAGCAATTTTTACACGTACAACGCCGGGCATGAGACGGGTCATTGTTGGCGCATGATTGGCCATTACTGTCAAATAACCTTCACTGCCAGGAAGCTGAACTTCAAGCGCTTGTTCTGAAAGAAGAAGCTTTTCAGGTGCAACGAGTTCAAATTGAAAGGTATCGGCCATGTTCATTTGCTTTCAATCATTAGAGCATAGAATAGCTTCAAAAAATGAGCTGAATAGCTATGCAACAAAACAAAGAGATATAAAATAATTATATTCAGCTTGAGCTGAAAATATTTTGGGAAATTACCTTGGAACAACAGTACCCTTAAATAATTATACCAAAATCAGTCTAACTAAGCGCTGTTATAAACAATATCTATAACAGCGCCAACATTTATTAAGCAGCTTCGGCAGCAAGACGCTGAGCTTTTTCGATTGCTTCTTCAATAGAACCAACCATGTAGAAAGCTTGCTCTGGAAGGTGGTCGTAATCACCTGCGCAAAGACCCTTAAAGCCTTTAATCGTATCTTCAAGAGCAACCAACTTACCTGGTGAACCGGTAAACACTTCAGCTACGTGGAATGGCTGTGACAAGAAGCGTTCAATCTTACGTGCACGAGCAACAGTAAGTTTATCTTCTTCTGATAGCTCATCCATACCAAGAATTGCGATAATATCTTGCAATGACTTATAACGCTGCAAAATGGTCTGCACTTGACGGGCAATTTCATAATGCTCTTCACCAACTACGAGTGGGTCAAGCATACGGCTTGATGAATCGAGTGGATCCACCGCAGGATAAATACCCTTTTCAGCAATGCTACGTGAAAGAACAGTTGTTGCATCCAAGTGAGCAAATGATGTTGCTGGTGCAGGATCGGTCAAGTCATCGGCAGGAACGTAAATAGCCTGCACTGAAGTAATCGAACCCTTATTAGTGGTTGTAATACGCTCTTGCAAAGCGCCCATTTCATTAGCAAGGGTTGGCTGATAACCAACAGCTGATGGAATACGGCCAAGAAGCGCTGACACTTCAGAACCTGCTTGTGTAAAGCGGAAAATATTATCCACGAAGAAAAGAACGTCCTGTCCAGCATCACGGAAATATTCAGCAACGGTTAGACCTGACAAAGCCACACGAGCACGGGCCCCAGGAGGCTCGTTCATCTGACCATAAACGAGGGCGCATTTTGAACCTTCCGCGGAACCATCATGTTCCTTAGGATCAACATTTACCTTACTGTCAATCATTTCGTAATAAAGATCGTTACCTTCACGGGTACGTTCACCAACACCAGCAAATACAGAATAGCCACCATGGGCTTTCGCGATATTGTTGATAAGCTCCATGATGAGAACGGTTTTACCAACGCCCGCACCACCGAAAAGACCGATCTTACCACCCTTTGCATAAGGTGCGAGAAGATCAACAACCTTAATACCAGTGACGAGAATTTCAGATTCTGTTGATTGCTCAACATATTCTGGAGCTGGCTGGTGAATAGCGCGTGTTGCAGAAGCAACAATCGGACCGACTTCATCAACAGGCTCACCGATAACGTTCATGATACGACCTAACGTACCTTCACCAACTGGAACTGAAATCGGGGCACCAGTGTCTGTTACTTCTTGACCGCGAACAAGACCTTCAGTCGAGTCCATAGCAATACAACGAACAGTATTTTCACCAAGATGCTGTGCTACTTCGAGAACAAGACGATTACCGAGATTTGTTGTTTCAATGGCGTTAAGAATGAGCGGTAGATGCTCATCGAACTGAACGTCAACGACAGCACCGATAATCTGCTTGACGCGACCGACATGACCTTTTGATGTATCCATCCTAAAGGATCCTTTACCTGTTATTGACGCAGCTGTTGCAGTTTCTGCCGCTGCATGGGTTAAATAGTATTGGGGCAATTATGCAGCATTGTTTAAAATGCTTCAAGGATTTGCCCCTTTTGTTTCATTATTGTAAATAATAGCAGGAAATAAAACGCTTATTACAGCGCTTCAGCACCTGCGATAATTTCAATTAATTCTGTTGTAATCTGCGCCTGACGTTGGCGGTTATAGGTGATCGACAATCTGTTGATCATATCGCCAGCATTACGCGTTGCATTATCCATAGCGCTCATCTTAGCACCCATTTCACCGGCAGCATTTTCAAGCAATGCCCGAAATACCTGAACAGTTAAATTACGTGGGATGAGTTCATCAAGAATAGATGCAGCATCGGGTTCATATTCATAAAGCGCGCCATTGACATCGGCATTATCTGCAACAACGTCACCTGCACTTGCTGGGATGAGTTGCAAACGGGTTGGCTCTTGATTTATAACCGACTTAAATTCGGAATAAAACAATGAACAAACGTCAAATCCACCATCATTAAACAAGTTGACAATCTTGTTGGAGATACGCTGTGCATGAGCAAAACCAACTTGTTTGGCATCACGCAAATCAACATGATCAATAATAAGCTTGCTAAAGTCACGCTTTAAAATATCTGCGCCTTTTTTACCAACAGTAATCAGTTTCACCTGCTTACCATCTTGCAAAAGAGTGCGGATATATTCACGAGCATGACGCGCAATTTGCGAATTAAAGCCGCCGCAAAGACCGCGCTCAGCTGTACAAACAACAACAAGATGAACTTGATCATTGCCTGTACCTGCCATTAAACGCGGTGCATCTTCAGGGCTTACATTAGCAGCGATATTGGCAAGAACTGATGCCATACGCTGAGAATATGGACGCGCAGCCTCAGCTGCCTCTTGGGCGCGACGCAATTTTGCCGCGGCGACCATTTGCATCGCCTTGGTAATTTTTTGCGTCGCCTTAACTGAGGCGATACGGTCTCTGAGATCTTTTAGCGAAGCCATTAAACCGTCCCGTCAGTGTTAAGCAAAGTTCTTTGCATAATTGCCAAGCAATTCGACAAGCTTGCCTTTAAGCTCATCAGTTACCTGCTTTTGATCGCGAATGCCTTCAAGGATATCCTTGTGCTCGGTACGAAGCAAGGCTAATAGACCTTGTTCAAATTTACCGACCTGATTAACAGCAAGCTTATCAAGATAGCCGTTCACACCAGCGAAGATCACACAAACTTGTTCTTCGGTTTTAAGCGGTGAGAATTGCGGCTGTTTCAAAAGCTCAGTCAAACGGGCACCACGGTTAAGCAAACGCTGAGTTGCCGCATCAAGATCCGAACCGAACTGCGCGAAGGCAGCCATTTCACGATACTGAGCAAGCTCACCCTTAATCGAACCTGCAACTTGTTTCATTGCCTTGATCTGCGCTGATGAACCAACGCGTGATACGGAAAGACCAACGTTAACAGCAGGGCGAATACCTTGATAGAACAAATTGGTTTCCAAGAAAATCTGACCATCGGTAATCGAGATCACATTGGTTGGAATATAAGCAGAAACGTCATTTGCTTGAGTTTCAATAACTGGCAACGCGGTTAATGAACCTGCGCCATTATCGTCATTGAGCTTTGCAGCGCGTTCTAAAAGGCGTGAATGCAAATAGAAAACGTCACCTGGATAAGCTTCGCGGCCTGGTGGACGGCGAAGAAGCAAGGACATTTGGCGATAAGCAACAGCTTGCTTAGACAAATCATCATAAGCAATAAGAGCGTGCTTGCCATTATCACGGAAATACTCGCCCATTGCACAAGCTGCAAATGGAGCCAAATATTGCATTGGAGCTGGTTCAGAAGCGGTAGCTGCAACAACGATTGAGTATTCAAGAGCGCCGCGTTCTTCCAAAACCTTCACAAATTGTGCAACGGTTGAACGTTTTTGACCAACAGCAACATAAATGCAATAAAGCTTGTCCTTTTCAGGACCAGCATCGTGCACTGACTTTTGGTTAAGGAAAGTATCAAGAATAATTGCAGTCTTACCAGTTTGACGATCGCCAATTACCAATTCGCGCTGCCCGCGACCAACTGGAATAAGCGCATCAATGGCCTTAAGACCAGTTGACATTGGCTCATGAACAGACTTACGTGGAATGATACCAGGTGCTTTCACATCAACGCGGCGGCGTTCCTTTGCATTGATTGGACCTTTGCCATCAATTGGATTACCAAGTGCATCAACGACGCGGCCAAGCAATTCTGGGCCAACTGGCACATCCACAATCGACTTGGTACGGCGAACAGTGTCACCTTCACTGATATTACGGTCAGGTCCGAAAATAACGGCACCAACATTATCAGCTTCAAGATTGAGCGCCATACCACGGATACCACCGGGGAACTCAACCATTTCACCGGCCTGAACATTATCAAGACCATAAATACGGGCAATACCATCACCCACAGACAATACCTGACCAACTTCAGAAACTTCGGCCTCTTGGCCAAAATTCTTAATTTGCTCTTTTAGGATTTGCGATATTTCCGACGGTTTAATATCCATCAGCCGACCTCTTTCAGTGCAAGCTTGAGCGAAGACAATTTAGTGCGCAGCGATGTATCGATCTGTCGTGAACCTACGCGCACAACAAGACCGCCAAGAATAGCTGGATCCACAGTTACATTTAATGCAACATCTTTACCAACCACTTGACTAAGCGCTGCTTTCAACTCTTTTTCCTGTACGTCTGTTAACGCAAGGGCTGAGATTACCTCAGCAGAAACCTCACCACGCGCACGCGCAGCAAGAATATGAAAGCCTTTAATAATTTCAGGCAATTTATTTAAACGCCGATGATCGGCGATAACACGGAGAAAATTTCCAGTCAGCCCTTTTGGACCTGCACCATTAAGACCAGCCTTATTGGCGATACTATCAATAGCGGCAAGCTGTTGCTCTGCTGAAAATACCGGACTTTCAATCAAAGACTGTAGGTCATCATTTTTTGCAATTACTTGCGCAAAAGACGAAAGTTCTTTTTCCACAGCCTCGACACAGTTGGCTTCAGACGCAAGATCAAATAGGGACCCTGCATACCGCTGGGCAACTGATGAAATAAGCGAAGACGTTTCTGTCACGATTACTTGTCTCTTTCCCCAAGCATAGGCCCACCCTTAAAAAGGATTCGACCTTTCGGTTTCAATTAATTTCAGCACAATAGGCATTTTTTCAAAAATGGCAACACTGAAAGTTGAAGAGCATCTAGCATAGACATTCATGGCGTGCAACACCAAGCTGGAAGCCTTTTGCGCGGTTCCTTATGTTTTTCCACGTTTTTGCCATTATTTTTATGTGATATGGAAGACTTCTAATTTAAATAAAACTTGATTTAGCGCATAATCCCTTTGCTTACTATCAATCCGCAAGCAGGTGATTCCTCTCATTGTAGTTTCGCAAAATGCGCGATTAACCTAATTTATTTTTCTTACTAATCCCATGCAACTGTTTCTTAAACCTATCAATATTGGTGATGTTTTTGATATAAAGGACGCATTTAGAAGATAATTTTTCAAAACCCATAATAGCGGTGGTAATATTGCCGCAATTACGCTATAAGCTTGCCATTGTATTTAGGATTTAATTATCCATACATTTTTAACCCTTGTCTGGACGACATCCCGGCTAGGGCGTTTTTTCTTTAATTTTTGAAAGGATATATGATGTCGATTACTGCTGAACGTAAACAAGCTCTTATCAATGAATATGCAACAAAAGCCGGTGACACTGGTTCACCAGAAGTGCAAGTTGCTGTTTTGTCAGAGCGTATTGTTAATCTTACCGAGCATTTTAAAACCCACAAAAAGGATAACCATTCTCGCCGTGGTCTTTTGAAACTGGTTTCGCAACGTCGTAGCCTTTTGGATTACCTTAAGAAAATCGACCTTGCTCGTTATCAGACTTTGATTTCAAAGCTTGGTTTGCGCCGTTAAGCCAAATTGCCCTGTCCCATTTGAATATGGGGCAGGGTAAAATTTTTGAAGTTTACGCTTATGTTTTATCGGTTATCACCTTAAAACAATGAGTTTAATTTCACACACAAACGATTATTTTTATAATATCGCTGATATTATAAACGATCGTTTTGATACCTATTATTAATTGCTGTGAAAAATACTTTCTATCCAAGATTATGATAGGCATCAAAAAATGCATGTAAATTCGGGACTTGTCATGGGGCAGGATTGCTAGCCGCTTTAGATAGTTAACTCATGTGAATCTGCTTTCAATTGAAAGCTGCTTGTTGTCTTGCCCATGGCCCGTCTAAATAAGTGAACATATTTTGTAATCTAATTGATCAATGGATGATCGATAATAAAATATGTTTTGTATGTTAAATGAATGAAAGACGAAGTATGTTTAATACACATAAAGTAGAAATCGAATGGGCAGGCCGCCCGCTTACCCTTGAAACCGGCAAGATTGCCCGCCAAGCTGATGGCGCAGTAATTGCAACCTATGGTGAAACCATGGTTATGGCAACAGTGGTTTCCGCTAAGGAAGCAAAGGCCGGACAGGATTTCTTCCCCCTTACGGTTAATTACCAAGAAAAAGCTTATGCAGCTGGTCGTATCCCAGGTGGCTATTTCAAGCGCGAAGGCCGTCCCTCTGAAAATGAAACTCTTGTTTCACGCCTGATTGACCGTCCGATCCGTCCGCTTTTCCCTGAAGGTTATAAAAATGACACGCAAGTCATTGTAACTGTTCTTCAGCATGATCTTGAAAATAACCCTGATATTTTATCAATGGTCGCAGCTTCGGCAGCACTTACTATTTCTGGTGTACCTTTCATGGGACCCATTGGTGGTGCACGCGTTGGTTATATCAATGGCAAATATATTTTAAATCCAAATATCGATGAAATGCCTGAATCAAAGCTTGATTTGGTGGTTGCTGGTACAAGTGATGCTGTTCTTATGGTCGAATCAGAAGCACAAGAGCTTAATGAAGAAATTATGCTTGGTGCGGTAGTATTTGGTCAACAAGGTTTCCAACCAGTTATTGATGCAATTATCAAGCTTGCAGAAGTTGCTGCTAAAGAACCACGCGAGTTTGAGCCAGAAGACTTTTCTGAAATTGAAAAGAAAATGCTCAAATTTGCCGAAAAAGATTTGCGCAAAGCCTATCAAAATACTGTTAAACAAGAGCGTTATGCTGCTGTTGATGCTGTAAAGGCAAAAGTGCTTGAAAAATTCTTGCCAGAAGGCGAAGAAGCTGAATATGCACCAGAACAAATTGCAGCAGTATTTAAGCATTTACAGGCGAAAATTGTTCGTTGGAACATTTTAGATACCGGCACACGTATTGATGGCCGTGATCTTGTTACTGTTCGCCCAATTGTTGCTGAAGTTGGCATTTTACCTCGCACCCATGGTTCTGCTGTCTTCACACGCGGCGAAACCCAAGCAATTGTTGTTGCAACTCTTGGCACTGGCGAAGATGAGCAATATGTCGATACGCTTTCCGGCCTCATCAAAGAATCCTTCATGCTTCATTATAATTTCCCGCCATTCTCGGTTGGTGAAACAGGTCGCATTGGTTCACCGGGTCGCCGCGAAATTGGTCACGGTAAGCTTGCTTGGCGTGCGCTTCACCCAATGTTGCCTGAAAAAGCAAACTTCCCTTATACTATGCGTGTTGTGTCAGAAATCACTGAATCAAATGGTTCGTCATCAATGGCAACCGTTTGCGGCACCTCGCTTGCCTTGATGGATGCTGGCGTTCCTCTCGCTCGTCCCGTTGCTGGTATTGCAATGGGCCTTATCAAGGAAGGCGATCGCTTTGCGGTTCTTTCTGATATTCTTGGTGATGAAGATCATCTTGGCGACATGGATTTCAAGGTAGCTGGTACCGATCAAGGTATTACTTCTTTACAGATGGACATTAAAATCCACGGCATCACTGAAGAAATCATGAAGGTAGCGCTTGAGCAAGCTAAGGGTGGCCGTGAGCATATTCTTGGCGAAATGGCAAAGACCATTACCTCATCACGTGCTGAGCTTGGTGAATTTGCTCCTCGCATTGAAATCATGAACATTCCGGTTGATAAGATCCGTGATGTTATTGGTTCAGGCGGTAAGGTTATTCGTGAAATTGTTGAGCAAACCGGTGCGAAAATCAATATTGAAGATGATGGTACAATTAAGATTGCTTCTTCTGATGGTAAAACCATTGAGGCTGCAAAACGTTGGATCCATTCAATCGTTGATGAGCCAGAAGTAGGTGCGATTTATAATGGTACTGTTGTAAAGACTGCAGAATTTGGCGCCTTTGTTAATTTCTTTGGTCCTCGCGATGGTCTTGTTCATATTTCACAGCTTGCACCTGAGCGCGTTCAAAAAACCACCGATGTGGTAAAAGAAGGCGATAAGGTTTGGGTTAAGCTCATGGGCTTTGACGAGCGTGGTAAAGTACGCCTTTCCATGAAGGTTGTTGATCAGGAAACAGGTAAAGAACTTGCTCAAGACAACACAAGTGAAGATGCTGGTGACAATAATGATGGTGGCGACCGCCCAGAGCGCAAGCGCCGTCCACGCCGCAACAATGACTAAGTTAAGCTAAATTAAGCGTTAGTATTTTTGCCTATAGGCATATAAGCAGGGCTAACAATTGAGATTGACTATAAAGAAAGCAGGTACATCATGTGCCTGCTTTTTTATTTACGCTATTTTTTGGTGCTATGTTTATGTGGAGGTGAAAGCAACTTCCAAGGTAATTCAGAATATTTATGGCTTATCATGAGATGCGTCATGATTTTTTAAATGAAATTTTTTTGACAGGTTAGAACCAAGATTTACGCTGAAGCAATTTCAGAAAATGAAACTTTAAGAACCGTTTTAAAAAAACTGCAGCAATTGTTGCGATTTAAATATCATTTGTCAAAAATCGTATTTTAGAACACCTCCAAGGTTGCAATTTTTATGATAGGCTTTAAATATAGCAAAAATTACCAAGGTTACGATAATCTTTATATGCTAGAGACTTGAAACCGCTTCTTAAAAGGAGTAACTACTATATATAGAGTTAGCCCTTTAAAGTGTGACAGGCTTTTTTCGGTTTTCAATGATTATTTGTCTTGAAAAATTGTGCGCTATTTTTGATCGCACTTTTCAGGCTTAGTTGATTATTGGCTCTGGTGGTTTATGGGTAGGTCATGGATCTATTCATTATAGTTTTGACAACCACATGGTAAGCAAGACTGTAATAACCTTAAATCTGTCTCATCTGATGGTAATGACATTTTATATACACTATTTAAAGTCCCAATTAAGCCTATGGTTTGATTTGGCATATTTGAACATAAAAAAATAGCACATTGCGCATTTTACAAAGCTGTTAAAAATGCATGATGGAAGCGGTAAACACCTGCTTGTGATCCGGAGTTAAGATAATGACTTATGTCGTGACCGACAATTGTATTCGTTGCAAATATACTGATTGTGTTGAGGTTTGTCCTGTCGATTGTTTTTATGAAGGCGAAAATATGCTTGTCATCAATCCAGATGAGTGTATTGACTGCGGTGTTTGTGAGCCTGAATGCCCCGCCGAGGCAATTAAGCCAGACACTGAACCAGGTCTTGATGACTGGATGGTGCTTAATGCGGAATATGCTGAAAAATGGCCTAACCTGACCATTAAAAAAGACCAGCTTCCTGAAGCGGAAGAAATGGATGGGGTAACTGGAAAGCTTGAAAAATTTTTCTCACCTAATGCTGGCAGTGGCGATTAAGCCAGCTAAAAGCCGTCTTGAAAAGCGGCTTTCTCTTTCCATATAAAGAATCATCTACCACATTTGTATTTTTCCTTGTTTCTCTAGTGGAAAAACACTAAGAAGAAGGTTAAATCGCTCTCTTTTGTTAAATTTTTGATAATAAGTTGATTCTTATTAAAAAAAGTGATATGGTTGCTATATTCTGTCGAGAGCAAAATCGTGACCTTACCAGTGTTTATCATATTTGATGTTGTTTATATTGGCTAACGAAATTATGGATTTTGTCCAATAATGCTAGCCAATTTTTGCGCTTGTAAATTTGTTAGCGCATTAAAGGTTCTGAGTATGTTGGATTGCCAACAATTAGACAATATCACTTAGCCGATACTTCTGGCTTGCCTCACGCATATCGACTTACAAAAAATATACCGATTAGCCCTAAGGGTTCAACATGTGTTTTCGGCAATATCGTGCCGGACACAAAGGGAGAAAGTTAACCTATGTCATCCCAGCAGAAGAAGACCTCAGCCCACCATGGTTTTAACGCCGGTGAATCTATTGTTTATCCCGCCCATGGTGTGGGTGAGATTGTTGCCATTGAAGTGCAAGAAGTTGCAGGGCACAAGTTAGAGCTTTTTGTCATCCATTTTGAAAAAGACAAAATGCACGTTAAAGTGCCGGTTGCTAAAGCGCTTTCTATTGGTATGCGCAAACTTTCAGAAAATGATTTTGTCGATCGCGCCTTGAAAGTCCTGCAAGGTCGTGCACGCGTTAAGCGCACTATGTGGTCGCGCCGCGCCCAGGAATATGATGCAAAAATCAATTCTGGTGATCTTATTGCTATCGCTGAAGTGGTGCGCGATCTCTTTAGAGCTGATAATCAGCCTGATCAATCCTATTCTGAACGCCAGCTTTATGAAGGTGCATTGAGCCGGATGGCGCGCGAAGTTGCTGCGGTAAATGCGGTTTCTGAAACTGAAGCTGTGCGTCTGATTGAGGCCAATTTGGTAAAAAATCCTAAGCGCAATGCTAAAGCTGATGATCAAATTGATGACAGTGAAGAAGTTGAAGCTGCTTAATTTATAAAACTATTTTAAAAGCCGTGTTTTCTTTATTAGATAACATGGCTTTTTGTGTTTAATGGCATGCGATTTGGCTCGCTAGTTTTTTAGGCAACGTAGCAAACGGAAACCCATACACTTCCATTTAAACAAATGGCCAAATTCTCACTTACAAAAACAGAAGCTCCCTTACAATATTTAACTATGCCGACAATTATTTAGCGCCATAAATCTTACCTCATTTTTTCCTTGAATAATACGATAGAATAAGTATTACTTACTCTATTCCGTTGGACCTGTTTTTCAGGTGGCTATTCCGGGCGCCTATCCCCCGGCAACATTTATGTTAGAGCATTTTCAAATTCAGTTAAAACGACAAAATGCTCTCATTTTTGGGTTTAAAGCATAATCTATAAAAGCGCATTTTACTGCTTTATAATTATGCATAGCACTTTGCCAGTGCAATTAAACCAATAGAAAGATTCATAACTTGAAAATTCGTGGTTTTGCTACCATTCGTCATGAATGGCTGGGAAATATTCGCGGCGACGTGCTTTCGGGTACGGTTGTCGCTCTTGCCCTTATTCCTGAAGCCATTGGCTTCGCTCTCATTGCTGGGGTTGACCCAAAAGTCGGTCTTTATGCTGCTTTTTCAATTTGTTTTTTAACTTCAATTTTCGGTGGTCGCCCTGGCATGATTTCCGGCGCGACTGCAGCTGTCGCGGTGCTTTTTGTCGTTCTCGTCAAAGATCACGGCGTTCAATATCTCTTCGCCGCAACCATTCTCGCCGGGCTTTTACAAATGTTATTTGGGCTGCTGCAAATTAGCAAATTGATGCGATTTATTTCCCAACCGGTAATGAATGGATTTGTCAATGCCTTGGCCATTTTGATTTTCATGGCGCAATTGCCAGAATTACTGGGGCAAAATGCCAAGCCGCTAACCTTTATCATGGTTGGCGTTGGCTTGCTTATTCTCTACCTATTTCCGCGGCTCACTAAAGCAATCCCTGCCCCATTGGTTTGCATTATCGTGTTGACTGCCGCCGCCTATTATCTCAATCTTGATGTAAGGATGGTTGGGCAAATGGGAGATATTCCTGAAAGCTTGCCCGTTTTTGCCATTCCAAGTGTTCCATTTACCTTTGAAACTCTAGTAATTATTTTTCCCTATGCTTTGGCAGCAGCTCTTGTTGGTCTATTAGAATCCTTGATGACCACCAATATTGTTGATGAATTAACCGATACTTATGGTAATAAAACCCGTGAATGTATTGGCCAAGGCATTGCCAATTCGGTTACCGGTTTTTTCGGCGGCATGGCAGGTTGCGCCATGATTGGCCAATCAATGATCAATGTTAAAAGTGGTGGACGCGGCCGCCTTTCATCATGCTTTGCCGGCCTATTCCTATTATTTCTCATATTAATTTTGAATGATCTGGTGGCGATAATCCCAACAACCGCCCTTGTTGCAGTGATGATCATGGTATCTATCGGTACATTTTCATGGTCGTCGGTTAAAAATATTCCTCGCAATCCTGCAACGTCTTCATTGGTTATGCTTGTCGTCGTTGCAGCAGTTGTTTACACCCACAACCTTGCCATTGGAGTTATTGCCGGCGTCATTTTGTCAGCATTATTTTTTGCTTGGAAAATTGCCCGCTTGATGACCATTACTTCAAACCTTAGTGATGATGGCCTTAACCGTACCTATCATATTGAAGGGCAGTTATTTTTTGTATCCGTATCAGGATTTACCCGTGCTTTTGATTTTGGGGAAGCATTGAATAAGGTGACTATTGATGTGTCGCACGCTCATATCTGGGATCTTTCTGCTGTCACCGCCCTTGATCAAGTGGTGTTAAAGTTTAGGCGCGAAGGGGCAGAAGTTGAGCTTATCGGCATGAATAAGGCAAGCGAACTTATCATCAAAAAACATGCCGTTCATGATAAGGAAAATGCCAAACTACCTGCTGGACACTAGGTAAGTCACCCATTAAACTAACCACATTGAATAAAGCATTTTTACTTCTATATTAAGTATAAATGCTTTATGTTTTGAATTTATTAGCGCGTAGCATTGAAACTTTTGAAAAGGGCACATCATGACCCATATTCTTTCACTCATTGACAGTTCCATCTACGGTCCCAGTGTTTGTGACTTGTCCAGTTGGATAGCTACGCGCCTTAGCGCAACCGTAGAGCTTGTTCATGTTATCGATAAAAGCGAAATGCATGAACAATTAACTGATTTAAGTGGCTCCATCGGTCTTGGCGCACGCAGCGCCTTGCTTACTAAACTATCCGACCTCGACGCAGAACGGGCACAGCTTGCTAATAAGCATGGCCGTGTTCTCCTTGATGAAGCAAAAGAGCGGCTTGAAAAAAGTGGCGTTCAGAATATAACCATGAATTTGCGCCATGGTACTCTGCTTGACGTGATGGAAGATTTAGGAAAAAAAGCCGATTACATCATTCTTGGCAAGCGCGGTGAAGGGGCAGATTTCATTAAACTCCGACTTGGCTCTAATGTTGAAGATGTTGTGCGTAGCAACCAAAACCCTACATTATTGGCGGCGCGACAATTTAAACCAATCAGCAATTTTTTAGTGTCTTATGATGCAAGTGCTGCGATTGAACGAGCCATTGACTATTTATGCCAAACACCACTTCTTAAAGGTCTTGGTTGCCATCTTATTATGGCGGGAAGTGAAAACGATAAGGATTTTGATAAGTTAAATGCAGCAGCGGTCAAACTGGTTGCAGCCGGCTTTGATGTTAAAGCCGATATTATTAATGGTGCTGCAGGTCCAGTCATTAAAAACCGCGTTGAAAAAGATAATATCGATCTTCTCATTATGGGCGCTTATAGCCACTCGCGTATAAAGCAATTTTTTGTTGGCTCTACCACCACGGAACTTATTCGGGGTTGCCTTATCCCAGTTATGCTATTTAGCTAAACAAAAGCCTTCGGAAAAATTCTCCGAAGGCTTTTGAAATCAAGATTATGCAATAATTGTCTTAAAATGAGCAAGGATTGCATCACCCATTTCACTGGTGGAAACTTTACGCATACCATCAGAATAAATATCGCTGGTGCGAAGACCATCATCCAATGTGCGTGAAATGGCTTTTTCAAGCTTAGCAGCTTCTGCATTAAGCGAGAAAGAATAACGAAGACACATAGCAAGAGACGCAATCATCGCAATTGGATTGGCAATGCCTTTGCCAGCAATATCAGGGGCTGAACCATGCACAGGCTCATACATCGCTTTACGCGCGCCAGTATTTTCATCCGGCGCACCAAGCGAAGCTGACGGCAACATACCAAGAGACCCGGTGAGCATAGCTGCAACATCAGATAAAAGATCTCCAAAAAGATTATCGGTTACAATCACATCAAATTGCTTAGGTGCGCGAACAAGCTGCATGCCACCAGCATCAGCCAACATATGATCAAGCACCACATCGCTAAAACGATCTTTATGAGTTGCATTGACCACTTGATGCCATAAAACGCCTGACTTCATGACATTGCGTTTTTCCATTGAAGTGACGCGGTTGCCGCGTGTGCGGGCAAGGTCAAATGCAACGGCTGCAATGCGCTCAATTTCATAAGTATCATAAACTTGCGTATCAATCGCACGTTGTTCACCATTACCAAGGTCAATAATTTCCTTTGGCTCACCAAAATAAACGCCGCCAGTTAATTCGCGCACGATTAAAATATCAAGGCCTTCCACCAATTCAGGTTTTAATGAAGATGCATTAGCAAGGGCTGGATAACAAATAGCAGGACGCAAATTAGCAAAAAGACCAAGATCTTTACGAAGACGCAAGAGACCAGCCTCAGGACGCTTGTCGTAAGGAACATTATCCCATTTTGGACCACCAACTGCACCAAATAAAACTGCATCAGCATTTAATGCGCGCACCATATCATCATCAGATATTGCAACACCATGAGCATCATAGGCTGAACCACCAACAAGCCCCTCTTCACAAACGAAATCCAAATCAAGCTCGTTGGTCATATAGGTGATAATTTTACGCACCTCGGCCATAGTTTCAATACCAATACCGTCACCTGGTAAGAGAAATAATTTTCTTGCAGCCATTCTGACACCCTCAATTGCTAATGTTAAACAAAATACCGACCATTTGCTTCATTTTAAGCAAATAAATATGGTGCAACAATAGAACCGGATTTGATCAATTACAATATGACTCTTTAAATTTTGATCACGCACTTATTAATTTAACCCACCAACACTTTTAAGAAACATAAAAAATCAAAAACCAATGCTTGAAGATATGCTTTGTATAAAAACACTAAATTAGCAACCAATATTATATCGTTATAATAATTCTAATTTCATCGATGCAAAAATATAAAAATTATTACAATTATCAGCTAGGATTGCTTAAAAATATCTGATAATCATTTCCACCAACGTAATTTTAAATTGGTTTTATTCAATTTAAAATTTCTACATTAATAAAAATAGAAGTTTATCAACTGGAAAATGTTTTTTTATTAAAAATCATAATGGATATGAACACTATTTCCAATAAATTAGACTATTAATATATTAAAGCTATACAGAGAGCCGAAATGGAAACTGATAATATATTATCCAAATTATATGCGGATCATGATGAAAAAACATCTGACAAATGGTCTATATATATAGACACTTATCACAACCAACTCAGTTCCTATCAAGATAAAAATATCAATATGCTTGAAGTGGGGGTTCAAAATGGTGGCTCTCTAGAAATATGGGCCAAATATTTTAAAAATGCCCATATTATTATTGGCTGCGATATTGACCGTCAATGTGCAAATTTGAAATTTGATGATGCCAGGATCAATGTGCTGATTGGGGATATAAATCAACCCACGACAAAAGAACGTATTTCATCAACTTGCCCAGAATTTGATATTATCATTGATGATGGCTCACACAAATCCTCTGACATAATTGCTACATTTTGTAATTATTTCCCCGATCTAAAAGATAGTGGCCTTTTTATTATTGAAGATCTACATTGCAGTTATTGGAAAGACTACCAAGGTGGCTTATTTGCGTCTCAATCAGCAATTCAATTTTTTAAACTTTTAGTTGATATTGTAAATTTTGAACATTGGGGATTACCAATATCTAGAGCTGAATATCTTGAACCTTTTTTAAAAAATTTGGAACTAACACTCACCGATGAGTGTCTTTCTCATATTCACTCAATTGAATTTATAAATTCTCTATGCATTATTAAAAAAGCACCATCTGCTAAAAATCTGCTTGGTGGACGAATTATTGCAGGAGAAAATGCTTTAGTGAATGCTGATGTTTTGGGATTGAATAATACGACGTCCACCGCACCCAAACAAACTGAAAAGTGAAATAGCAAGCTCTAGAGTTTAAAAATCTAGCTTATTCATTAATATGCATTTCATATGTATTTTTAATTCACCATATTGGCTTCACCGTAACAAGCGGCTGAGATAGGCTTAACTGTGTTTAAGCATTGCAAATACACTTGCAACGCTTGCAAATTAAATCACATGATCCTAGTTTAACATTCAAATAGGCAATCTACGCCTGCATCATAAGTAAACATCAAGAAAGGGAAGCTATGTCCGAGCGCCATACGCCTGTATTAATCATTGGATCAGGCCCTGCAGGCTATACTGCAGCAATTTATGCAGCACGCGCAATGCTAAAACCTATAATGATTACTGGCCTTCAACAAGGCGGTCAACTTACCATTACCAGCGATGTTGAAAATTACCCTGGCTTTGCCGACCCTATCCAAGGGCCATGGCTGATGGAACAAATGGCTAAACAAGCGACACATGTTGGTGCTGAAATTATATTTGATCTGGTGAGTAATATTGATCTTTCATCTCGTCCTTTCAAAGCAACAACCGATTCTGGTAACGTAATTTTTTCTGACGCTGTTATCATTGCAACTGGTGCGCAAGCACGTTGGTTAGGCCTGCCTAGTGAACAGAAATTCATGGGCGGCGGTGTATCTGCCTGCGCCACATGTGATGGTTTCTTTTATCGCGGCAAGGATGTTGTGGTTATTGGGGGTGGAAATACAGCAGTTGAAGAAGCGCTCTATCTTTCCCATATTGCCAAAAAAGTAACTATTATTCATCGCCGTGATAGTTTTCGTGCTGAAAAAATCATGCAAGACCGCCTTATTGCCCGCGAAAATGTTGAAGTCATCTGGAATCATACAGTTGAAGAGATTGTTGGAACTCAATCTCAAGGACCGCTCGGCGCAACTGTAAATGGTGTTCGCATACGTAACGTTGCAACAGGCAAGGAGCAATCTCTTAGTACCGATGGGGTATTTGTCGCTATTGGTCATGCGCCGGCGGTTGCATTATTTGAAGGACAGTTACAGCAAAAAGATGGTGGATATCTATGGACAAAGCCCGATTCTACCGCCACCAATGTGCCAGGTGTTTTTGCTGCAGGTGATGTAGCTGATGATGTCTATCGCCAAGCCGTAACCGCCGCTGGACGGGGCTGCATGGCTGCCCTTGAGGCAGAACGCTTTCTAGATCAAAATACATGATTTAAAGAATTGTTAGCTTAAAAATTAAAGCGATTTTGTTCATGAACCATTCACTTAATTGCTTTAATTTGGGGTTAACACTTTTAAATCATAAACGCGCCCCATTGCTTTGGCATAAAAGAACAAAATTAGACTAGACACAAAGCGCGTAAAATTAATAAAAAAATTCTTATTAATTTTAACAATTGATAAGAATTTTTAAACCGGGGATAGGAAACTATTGTGGCAGCACCATTAGATTGGGATAAATTGCGTATTTTTCATGCTGCTGCAGAGGCGGGCTCTTTTACGCATGCAGCACAAACATTGCGCCTTTCACAGTCTGCAATTTCGCGCCAAGTGAGTGCATTAGAACAAGATGTTGGTGTTCCCCTTTTTCAGCGCCATGCTCGTGGCCTCATCTTAACCGAACAAGGTGAAACACTCTATCGAACCGCGCATGATGTTTTGATGAAACTTGAAAATGTGCGTTCCAAACTTATTGAAAGTAAGGAGCGGCCTAGCGGCCATTTACGCGTTACTACAACTTTTGGCATGGGTTCTGGTTGGCTTGTAGAGCGCATCCCTGAATTTTTAAGCCTTTACCCAGATATTCAGTTGCAATTATTGCTCGATGACGAAGAATTAGACCTTACCATGCGCCACGCCGACTGCGCTGTGCGGTTGCGTCAGCCACAACAACCTGACTTGATCCAAAAGCGGCTATTCACAGTACACATGCATGTCTACGCATCTGCAACTTATATCGCGGAAAACGGCAAACCAAACGAGCTTAATGATCTTGATAGTCATAGAATAATATCATTTGGTGAACCCGTGCCATCATATCTTTCAGGGTTAAACTGGCTAGAAATAGCCGGTCGCAACGGTGAAACACCACGCACGCCTACATTACAAATTAATAATATTATTTCAGTCAAACGCGCTGTCATGCGTCATATCGGCATTGCCGTGTTGCCTGATTATATCGTTAATGCGGATGATCAACTCGTACGACTTTTTCCAGATTTAACTGATATTCCATCTTTTGATACTTTTTTCTGCTATCCTGAAGCGCTACGTAGCTCAGCAAAGCTTAATGCATTTCGCGATTTTATTTTTTCAAAAGCCCGAAATTGGTCGTTTTAGACCGTGATGAGGCTTGACCAAATTGAAAAATTTATTTGCTGATTCGAAAATATCACTTGTTGCATTTATGCAACTTAACTCAAAAAATACACAACTTACATTTACCTTTTTTAAAATAATCTTTATAAGAAAAATAGAAATGTTTTATTTTCTATATTTCACCCAATAAGAGACTTTTTAGATAAATTTTAAAAATTAGCTTGATTTATTCAAAATTTTGTGGAGAATATCGAATATTAAAAACAAAATGGTTTTTAACTTTGAAAAAGTGCTTGGCAATTGCGCCAATGATGGTTAATTATCCAAAACTATATGATAGAAATGGGAAGTGATTTGTGTTTTGAGCACAAGATCCGCTATCATCATTTGGTTCTTCAGCATAATATTCGCTTAAGAGGCAAATTTTACCGCCATTATTGACATTGTGCGTGTCAATATAAGAGTGGTTTTTTCAGTGAATTTTAGCACTGGCACAAGATCTCTATAACAGACAAGATCTCTATAACCAAAAAAGAGTAAATTATGAGGCCACAACAAAATAGGCGTATGCGTGGACGCAGCAATAATAACAATAACAGCAATAATAACAATAATCGCAGAGGCCCAAACCCTTTAACCAGAAACTATGAGAGTAGTGGGCCAGATGTTAAAATTCGCGGAAACGCCCAACATATCGCTGATAAATATTTGACTTTGTCACGAGATGCTCAATCATCTGGCGATAGAGTTATGGCAGAAAATTATTTGCAGCATGCAGAGCATTATATGCGCATTATTTTGTCAGCCCAAGGGCACATACAACAAAGTAATAATCGCGATGAGCAAAATGATGATAATTTTGAATTGGTGACCACTGATACAAGTGAGACCAATGAAAGTGAGCCTGTTGGAACAGGTCCGCAGCCCGTTTTGAACAGTGACCAACTGGAAGCTTCATTTGATCAAGAAAATACTGAACACAATAGTAGATCACATGAACGTTCTTATAATGGACGCAAAACCAATGGCTTACGTCGAAACCCACGTCAACCCCGTACTCCTCGCAATAATGAGCGTAACTTTGAACGTGTCACCACTGCACAAAATGACCAACGCACCGATGATGCACAAGAAGTCGTAACTGTTGTAACGCAAAATGAACCTTTGGTTAAAGCGGTTGAGCCAGTGATTGCTGCGGTTGAAACCAATGACAAACCAGTTAGCAAACCACGGGCAACAAGAACCCGTGCGCCTAAGGTTGTTGCAGCTGCGAGCGAAAAAAACGACGAAGCTGCGGTTGAAAAACCGCCTCGTAAACGCCGTACCACTAAAGCTGAGGCTGAGCAAACAGAAGCTTAGTTGGCTGTTTATTTTCAACCACTCATTGCTGTTCGCAATTTGAAATGCTTTAAACCTTATAAAAAGGGAGAAATATAGAATACTATATTTCTCCCTTTTTTCTAAGCGACCTAAACTTCAATCATTCTTTTGTGTTCTAATAACTGTAGAAAATTTATTAAACGACAAGCTTGCAGTAAAAAATTTAGCGAAAATAGAGTATAATATATATTTCGACTTTTCTTTTTTTAAAATATATTTATTTAATATAATTATGTGTTTCCCTATTGATAAAATTGTTCAATAGGCCAAAAATTTATAGGTATAAAAATGGATAAAATATACAATCTGTCACCATTTGAAATTATAGTTATTACATCTGTATTAATCTATTTTATATTTTATGGTATTGCAAAATTCTATAAAGCTCAGAAAAAGTTGATTTATATTACTATAGCAATTGCATCTGTTGGCTTAGCATTTGCTTCTACATCAATCTTTATTTATCCATGGTATCAGATAAAACAAATTGAATATCTTGCCAACAGAAATCTCCCCAAAAATTTAAATGAAAATACAATTTTAGAAAAGATCAAAATTACCCATTCTACTTACCATTATTTCTATACTATTATTGATAATGATCAAGAATTTGATTTTGATAAATCATTTGCAAGACCGAAAGAAGAAATTTTTGAAACTGAATTGGTTGGTACATTTTGTACTATTCTTAAAAGAAACCAAAAAGTTGAAAATTTGTTAGCGACTTACACCTATAAAGGTAAAACCGTTGAGTTTTCATTTACTCAAAACGACTGCAATAAATAAACTGACCACATTTATGGGTTTTTATAAATTTAACTGTTAAAGGCATTAAAATCAATAAGCCTTAACTTCAAGATCACCCTATTTCAACCTAAGGCTTTGGCTCTTAATCACAAATAAACGATTACTCCTCATGAATTTTTAAATTCAATAATCAAAGCCTTGGGTTATAATTAATGTTCTCAATCAAAATCATTAATTATTTTGGGGACGCATCTATTTAGCTTGCAAAGCCGCTGAGCTTGGTATTGATAAAGTTGATGAAGTTCAATTTGTATTATTCTATAAAAAGCAAATTTGGTCGTGACACTTAAGTTAAAACACTTATCTTGATGTCTTAGAACGCCATAAACAAGTTTGCATTGACAGTGTACCAAACGCCTCAATAGACATGTTGCCAGGCATTTTGACGGAAGTAACGCGGTTATTGCCTTAGCAATGCTTTTGCGAGGTTGCATAAATACAATGGCATGATCGTCTTTGGTTATAGATATTTTCGCATTGATCATACTAAAGATGAATTTGCAAGATAGGCTTCAGACCTATCCCATCCAAGAATTTTTGAAATTAGCCAAAATTACCCCACCAAATTCAAAGCCCAAATGAAAATATTTCACTTACACCTTAAATGGACATAAATGGAGATTGATCAACTGCTTTGGCGATAAAGCAAAAATCGTGTTAAAATGGCTAAGATTAAATCCATTTCACTAAACAAGACCCAAAAACATTTAATTCGAGCCGGCCAAATGACCAAAAGCCAACTACAACATTTTATCAAACAGAAAAATAGTATTTATCAATTAGATAATGAAAGCGTAAAGTTTTTCGAAGGGTTAGTGCTAAGTGATCAACATGAATCTGAAATATTTTTACAATACTTTAATAAATTTCAACATGTCACAACATCTGAATGTTTTTCGACTGGTTTATTTTATCTTACCAGCATAAATCGTGACTATATTGATTTTATTATTGAACACCAATATTACTCAATGTTCTGCGTGGCGGCTTTTAATTTACGTCATTTAAGCAATGATAAAAACAACATTATCACATGGGATGCCATTTTTAACTATTATCTCCATCAATTTGAATCTGCCCTAAAGGCTAATTCAGTGATTAATTTTACCCATGGTGCTTTAAGTAGCCAAGATCCATTTTTTAATGCTATGAGAACGGCAATTGACCATTTTTGCAAGGATCGTGATATTATTATGCCTGAAGCCTTAATGGATAGCTTTTATAATAAAGAAAGCAACCACTATAAGAAGATAAAACACTTATTAAAGCCTTATGATAAGAAAGCAGCGAAATCATAATGGATTGGCAAATTAAAGCTGATGAGCTGATAAAAATTTATCCTTTCGCAACATTACCAGATTTAGCTTTTGGGATATCAAGCCAATGACTCAATAGCGATGAAGCACAAAAGTTTATTGTTTCACGCCTTGATAGTCAGTCTGAGGAGCAGCTTTTTGACCTTGCTATTGAAGCTGATAGCTTTACATTTATCAACAAAATCAATAGCCATTTAAATCATGTAAACGAAGATTATCAAAAGAAGCTCTGGGGCTATATTTTCCTAAGCTGGCTTAAGTTTTATGCAGATTATCATCCAAGCAGGTTTAAATTGCTAGACGATATTTTTATTGCATTAGAAAGGCCAGAATTTTTATTACCGCTTGAGGAATATTATCAATTTTTTGATGAACTAAGTGCCGTCGCTAATTACCGGGATGAGCAGCGGCAAATAATATTAAAAAAGCTAGCAATCGAGTTAAAACTACCTTTTAGTGAAAAACCATAGTAAATGTTATTATTGGTCAATTAAAATGTATCAACAAATACTTCATCATGAACTTTTTAATATTTTGCCAAATTTATCATTGGCCGATTTAGCCTTTGGAATAAAAAACCATTTTTTAACGGTGGACCAAGCAAAAAAATATGTAACTGAAAGTCTCACTGAAAATTCATCTGCTGAACTTTACGCCCTTATCCTTGAAGATGATAACCATATTGTTTCGCATGTAATATTATCTTATTATGATGAGTATAATACCCTCCATCAGCAAAAGCTATGGAGCTATATTTTTTTAACTTGGATTGACACTTATAAACCATTGGATGATAAGCGCTTTTCCTATACCGATTATTTTGTTGGCAATTTAAACTATCCAGAAGCGTTGAAAACTATTGTTTCTTATTTCCCATTGCCGAAAGGACAAGCAGGTGGGTTTGATTGGTTAGATAAGCAACGCCACTTAATACGACAGGCCTTGGCCGAAGAACTTCAAATGAACAAAGATTAAAATAAAGATTCGAGTTCTTTTGCCTTAGTATTTACAAACCAACCATAATAATTTTCTTCAGGATATTTAATTGGCTTATTCTCTGATTTGAGCTGCTTATTCAAACTTGCTAAAGCACGCGCACGCTCATCCGCCCCGCCCGTATTATAAAGAGTTGATGTGAGGCCGGGATTTTTAGAAATATCCATATCAGCAATTTGGCGATAAGAGTCTATCGACTGACGAATTGTTGCTGCAATATAAGGCAAGGTCAAATCGGGGTCCATAATAGCCCGATACACTCCATCACCATTGTCTGCTTCAAGCTTTGGAAGACCTGATATTTGATGAACGCGATCTGAAACTTTCAAAGCGGTAAGCGGATTCACCTGCCCTAGCCCAAAAGTCTGCCCGGCATAGAAGGGTTGAAAAAACACCGCACTAAAACGATTTTTTGGAAAAGACTTGCCATCAACAGTTTTGCCGCTAAACTTTTCGTTCCAAACTTTTTCACGGCAAGACCATAGGCGATAGCTATCAGTAAATTGTTTACATGTTTCAAATTGTGGTCTTGCTATAAACGCACCTATTTTCTCCCCCTGATAGGAAAAACTCACCCCTTGCTTAGCCCATGACATGCCTTTGACATAATAGGTTTGAATGCGATCATATACATCAACATTATAGGTATGTTCCCCAATGATCGCACCAGCAATATGAACCGGCGAAATACCATAGGCTTTTGCAGTTGCTTCAATGCGCTTACGCAAACGTGCATCATTTTTAATGAAGCTAAAAACCTTATTGAATTTTGCATCATAGGTCGTTGCAAGTTCGCGGGTCCGGCGTGCTGATGCACCTGGGATTGGAGGTTGAACCTCATTGCGATTGCCGGCAGGCACTACCGTCGCCGCGCCCAAATTCTGCATGGTGACCATCATCACAAGACTACTCGCAAAAACCAATTTTCCTAATAATTTTAAAAAGCGGTCTTTATGTTGGATTGCATTTATCATGAACAACTCATCAAACAGAATGGGGGCAAGGTTTAAAACACGCAAGGATTTCTGGAACCTTATCATATAGAATTATCTAATAATTAACCATAAGTAATAAGTCGAGAGTAATTTTTAATTTAGCTGGTGATCACAGGATATTGTTGCAAATCTGCACTTATTACTGAACTTTAAGCCGCAAATTATAAATTTATTTTATAAATTAAAAATTACCCGCCTTGCAAAAGCAAGGCGGGTATTTTGAGTAAAACTTTAAATAGTTTTTATTGTGGTAAGTCCTTATCGGGATTTGGTGGGAATGCAGGATTTTTATCCTCGCCACGCAATAATTTTAATGCTTCACCAAGCTGCACATCATCTTTAGGTTCTTTTGGAACATAAGCTGCAGATCCTGAACCCTTTTCGTCCTCATTATTGCCTTTAATGTGGTTTTGAAGTTCTGATTCTGCAATGCTTACATTTTTGCCCTTAAGTTCATCTGGCAATGGTTGCTCCACCAAAATGTCAGGTGTGATACCTTTACCCTGAATTGAACGGCCAGCCGGTGTATAATAAAGTGCAGTAGTTAGACGCAGCGCACCATTTTCACCAAGTGGTATAATGGTTTGTACAGACCCCTTACCAAAAGATTGCGTACCAAGAATGGTCGCACGGTGATGATCTTGTAAAGCGCCAGCTACAATTTCAGATGCACTTGCCGAACCGCCATTGATTAAAACAATAATCGGCTTGCCCTTGACTAAATCGCCGGGGCGAGCGTCAAAGCGCATGATGTTTTGCTCATTGCGGCCACGGGTTGAAACAATTTCCCCTTTATCAAGGAACGCATCTGAAACGCTTACCGCCTGATCCAAGAGACCACCAGGATTGAGGCGCAAATCAAGCACATAGCCTTTGAGCTTATCTGCTGGAATTTTGCTTTCAATGTCGTCAATTGCCTTTTTTAGATCGGTGCTAGTTTGCTCGGTAAATTGAATAATGCGGATGTAACCAACGTCATTTTCAACACGGTAGCGTACTGCCTTAACCTTAATGATGGCACGCTTGATAGTAATATCAATCGGCTTATCGGCACCTTGGCGCACAAGGGTAAGAGTAATATCGGTACCTACTTCACCACGCATAGTATCAACAGCATCATTTAAAGATTTGCCGCGAACTTCTTCACCATTAATTTTAACAATTAAATCGCCAGCAAGAACACCAGCGCGTGATGCCGGAGTATCATCAATTGGTGCAATAACCTTAACGGCGTCATTTTCCATGGTTACTTCTATACCAAGACCACCAAATTCGCCCTTAGTTGACACCCGCATATCGTTAGCAGCTTCTGGGTCAAGATAAGATGAATGGGGGTCAAGCGATGAAAGCATGCCATTAATTGCACTTTCAACCAATTTTTTATCATCGGGCGGCGTTACATATTGATCGCGCACCCTTTCGAAAATATCGCCAAAAACGGCAAGCTGGCGATAAACATCTGTGTTTGTCTTATCCGCACTCGGCGCTGCATAAGACTGCACCATAATCATGGAAGTTGCCCCCAAAAGCGCTCCTGCCAGTGCAATAGTTATTTTACGAATCATCCTTGTCCCTTTCCGGCTTGACCTCGTACCCACCAAGATTCGGGGTCAACGGGCTTTCCTTCTTTTCTAATCTCAATGTAAAGCATTGATACGCTTTTGCCTATATCCAATGCAGTTGCGCTCGCAATAAGTTGTCTGTCCATTGAACCTATTGGTTCGCCTTGCAAAACAACTTGTCCCGGCGTTACATCCAATTGCTCTAGTCCGGCAAGTATAATATGATAATTTTGCCCAACATCAATAATTAACATTTGCCCATAGGAACGAAAACTGCCTGCATAACGCACAATTCCTTCCGCTGGACTTAAAACAATAGCTCCCGCATCAGTCTCATAGGTTTCGCCTTGCGAATTTTTACTAAATCCAGAAACCTTTCTACCCAATACAGGTAAAGCCAAACGACCTTTCAACTTATTAAAATCAGCACGTAACGCTAGCATTGTCGGCTCGCCTTGCTGATTACCGACCGTGTCTCCAAATTGAAACTTACTTTGACGTTCCAATTCGGCAACAAGATCTTGCACGGACTGAGCCTTTTGCGCAAGTTCATCCATATGCAAGCGCTCATTTTCCAAATTTTCTTCAGATTTTTGTTGCAACTTAGCTTTTTCAGCCAATAAAAGTTGTAAACGCTTCTTTTCCTGCCTTTGGGCAGAAACTGAATTTTCAAGTTCTTGTGTTTCGTGTTTTACTTCGCTTTCAACAACCTCAAGCTCGCGTAAGGTAACATTTAATGCTTCCATGCGTTGGCGCATATCTGGAACAACCGCACCAAGAAGAGCCGCACTGCGCACCGCTTGCAATGCATCATCAGGATGGACAAGAATTGCTGGTGGAGGCTTAAGACCAAGCCGCTCTATAGCAGCCAATACTTCAGAAAACTCAGCGCGCCTTTTTGCAAGTCTTTTTTCAACCACTTGTTTTTCATCAAATAAACCAGCAAGACGAAATTCACCACGTTGAACAGCTTCAGCTAAGTGCCGCTCTTGGCTAGCACTATCGACCAAAGCTTGCGTCAAACTATGTTGGTCTTTTTTCAAACCATCTACTTCTATTAAGAGGTCTGCTGCTCGCTCCTTGGACAGCGTCATATTTTGCTCTATTTCTTCCAAGGCTTTATTGGCTAAGGCTTTACCATCATTTGGGCGATTATCTTGCGCGAAAACGAAATTTATAGAAAATAAAATAAAAATAGCAACTAAAGCCAAATGCAAACTGACAGCCAAACGCTGACCCGCAGCCAATTGAGGCAGCGGAAACAAATGCTTATCCATATTTGGGCGCTTTAGAGTTTTAATCATGACACTTTATATGAGGTGATATTGGCAAAAATCAGATTACAAATATTTTTTGGCTTTTACTAACGATTTTTATTCTATTATTACAAATAATTAATATAAGACTAAAACACTATAAATTTTATAGTAATTGATATTTCAAAACAACAAAAACAAGCCAAATGATTATCAATCACCTAGGCAGATGTAAAGCCTGTAAATATATCATTTTATAAAGGGAAAAAGAAAAAGGCTGCGCGGGAGGAGATGCGCAGCCTTTCAATCTCGAATATGGCTTGGGAGGAGGAAGATGCCATATTCAGCATGGGCTCTTGGGAGGAGGAGTAGAGCCCAGTGACAATATGTATATTTCAAACGATTTAGTTTCACAACCAACAATAATGCATAGCTGACATGCACTATTCGCAAAAGGAATTTGAAACATTATTTAAATCGCCTCACCTTTTAATAAACGGGGTGAATCATTGCTAAGACCCGACGCTTCTTTAATGAAATAATTTTTCAGTGCCGGCAAACGATCTACAACTCCAAGACCAAAGTCGCGAAGCGCCCGCAATGGTGTAAAATCATTAGAGAACATGCGGTTTAAAACATCGGTGGTAATCCCCATCCGCACGGTTTCATAACGGCGCCAACGCTCGTAACGCTCCAATGCTGACATTGCGCCAATATCAAGTCCAAGGCGGGTAGTTTCAACAATAACTTCAGCAAGGGCAGCAACATCGCGGAAACCCAAATTTAGCCCCTGGCCTGAAATAGGATGAATACCATGGGCGGCATCGCCAGCCAATGCAAAGCGTGGACGAACAAAATCGCGCGCCAGAGTTAGACCAAAAGGAAAGCCGCGTTTTTCGCCTTCAAGGCGAATAGCGCCCAAATGGTGACCAAAGCGCATTTCAAGCTCAGCCTCAAACACAATGTCATCACTTGCCAATAATTTCTTGGCATTTTCTTCTGACTCATTCCAAACTAGTGACGAGCGGTTGCCTTTAAGCGGCAAAATAGCAAAAGGTCCTGCGGGTAAAAAATGCTCCTCAGCACGGCCATTATGGGGGCGCTCATGTGATACGGTACACACAATACCAACTTGGCCGTAAGGCCAATAAAGCGTTTTAATACCAGCCTTATCACGCATTTTAGAGCGAACGCCGTCAGCCCCGACCAAAAGTTTTGATTGATAAACCTCACCATTATCAAGATAAATACGCACATGATTATCAAAGATTTCAAAATTTTCAACCTTGACACCTTCATGAACAATAACCCCAAGCTCACTGGCTTTTGCATGTAACGACGCATTCAAATGCCGATTTTCCACCATATAAGCAAAAGGTTCACCAGGATTAACATCGCCTTCAAAAGTTAGAAAAACGGGACGCACCGGATCCGACAAGCGCGAATCTGTTATAACCATATCAGTGATAGGCTGAGAAAGTGGCAATACCTCTTGCCAGCAATTTAAATGGTCGAGCATACGCACTGCGGCAGCGGCAATAGCTGAAGCGCGAGGATCATTTTTCCATGCACCGGGTTTGCCTGCATCAATAATAACCACATTAAGCTGCGGCGCGGCTTTTTTTACTGCCACCGCCAGAGAAAGACCAACATATGCGCCACCTGCAATAACAAGATCGACATTTTTGCCATCAATGGATTGAGCCTTAGTCATCGTGGTTTTACTCCTGATCGGATCGTTTTTTGTCTTTCATTTGATTTTTCATAAAATCAAATGCACCCACCATATTACTGTTCTTCACCAAGAATACAAGAAGAAGTGTATATCCAATGATTGACTCTGACTTTAATGCCGGTTTAAAAAATATTATAAGGGTTCAATTTATATAAACACGGCAAGTATGCGAAATGAACCTCGCCGATTTTCAAAGACTAAAAATGGGAGTTTAGGATCATGGTCAAACAGGTTGATGCACTTTTAAATATTCTCGATCTGGAAATGATTGATATTGATCTTTTTCGCGGTCAAAGTGGTACTTCCCTTTGGCAACGCGTTTTTGGTGGCCATGTGATTTCGCAATCCCTAGTTGCTGCACAAAACACGGTAGAAAGCACACGTTTTGTTCACTCTCTGCATGCTTATTTCATGCGACCTGGCGACCCAGAACACCCGATTATTTATCATGTAACCCGCTTGCGTGATGGCCGCAGCTTTTCAACACGCCATGTTATTGCCAGCCAAAATGGTAAACCAATCTTTACCATGACTGCATCCTTTCAGGTGGAAGAACAAGGCCTTGAACATTATATGGCAATGCCTGACAATGTGCCAATGCCCGAAGATATAAAGGATGACCCCAGCGCCAACCAAAAACTCATGGAAAAAATGCCCGAGGATATGCAACGCTATTGGCGTTGGGATCGGCCATTTGCATTGCGCCCCGTTTCACTTGAACATTATATTAGCGATGAAAAATTGCCGCCGCGTCATGGTGTTTGGGTAAAGCTATTTGATGAAATTCCACAAAATCCACAGTTAAATGCAGCAATGCTGGCCTATGTATCCGATACAACCATTCTTGACACTGCGCTTTTTGCCCATGGTCTTTCAATTACCGACCCATCAATTCAAGCCGCTAGCCTTGACCATGCGATGTGGTTTCACCGTCCATTTTCTTTTGATGACTGGTTATTTTATTATCAAGATAGCCCAAGTTCAAGTGGAGCGCGTGGGTTTAGCCGTGGCCTTATTTATGACCGCCAAGGTGTTTTGGTGGCGTCTGTTGCGCAAGAAGGGCTTATTCGCAAAATTTAACTATTGTGCGCTTTAAACTTTAGCAAATGCAATTATGGGTAATTTTAATTTTCGTGAGACATTACCCATAAACACTAAGCGTTAATTTGATTGATAGGTAAAATTAAAGCCAATTAATTTAATTTTTTCACCAAAAAACCAAGATACATTGAGAAACCTAATGTATTTAATCATGTAAATCTTACATTAGATAAGTTGCAGTTTTAATAAAGACAAAATTTCTCGATTAATTTTTTTAAATTTTAAAAAATTTATTTATATTTAAAAAACACTCAAAGCCTAAACCACTGTGTTTATTTGTTTTAAATCAATGTTTTTTTTAGCAGTTGGTATAATATTGACATTATAATAACTTTAAAGGATGCATCACTATGGTTAGGTTAAACAATATAAACCGACGCAATCTTTTAACCGGAGCTGCTGCAATTGGGGTCGTTGCACCAATTATTATTGATCGCGCCTTTGGACAAAATAATGCCAACAAAGCAGATGTCAAAAATGAAGAAGACATTGCACATTTACCGCGAAAAAAAATTGAACTTGTTGCACCTCCATTTGTGCATGCTCATGAACAAGCGACCGATAGCGGTCCTTGTATCATTGAAGTTACCATGACTTGTGAAGAAAAACTTATAACATTAGATGATCAAGGCACTAAGACTTGGGCAATGACATTTAATGGCTCAGTTCCAGGACCATTACTTGTTGTTCATGAGGGCGATTATGTTGAACTTACCCTTATAAATCCACCAACCAACCTTTTAACCCATAATATTGATTTTCATGCTTCTACTGGTGCCATGGGCGGCGGGTCCCTTACCCAAATTGCACCAGGAGAAAAAACAATTCTTCGTTTTAAGGCTGATAGAGCAGGCACATTTGTTTACCATTGCGCAGCACCTGGCATGGCTCCTTGGCACGTCACAAGCGGTATGAATGGTGCCATTATGGTACTACCTCGCCAAGGCTTGAGTGACGGCAAAGGTACTAAGCTTCATTACGATAAAATTTATTATATCGGCGAACAAGATTTTTATATTCCCAAAGATAAAGATGGTAACTATAAAGAATATGAAAATATTACGGATAGTTACGAAGACACATTAAAGGTCATGAGAGGACTTATTCCTACTCATTTGGTTTTTAATGGTTCAGTTGGTGCTTTAACCGAGAAAAATGCATTAACAGCATCGGTTGGCGAAACTGTTTTATTTGTACATTCTCAAGCAAATAGAGACACACGTCCACATTTAATTGGTGGGCATGGTGACTTTGTTTGGAACACAGGCAAATTTGCAAATATGCCCGAACGAAACATGGAAACATGGTTTATTCCAGGTGGTGCCGCAGGTGCAGCTCTCTATACGTTTAAACAACCCGGCACTTATGTCTATCTTAATCACAACCTTATAGAGGCGTTTGAACTTGGAGCTTTAGCCCAAGTTAAGGTGACAGGCGAATGGAATAATGACTTAATGAAGCAAGTATTGCCAGCGACCGCCATTTAACCTGTTTTAGCGCTCTTTATTTTAATGCAATATAGCCAGATTAGCGTGATTTAAATTCAAATCGCGCTAACCTGGTTTTTTGTTTTTTAAAGCTTTATTATAAGTGGCATTTTCTTGCTATTGATATTTTTAAATTTTGCGTACATCTATTATACAAAGATTATTTAAAGTGCAAAAATAATTATTTAATACTATAAGTTATTTAATATCATTATCGATATATTAATAAGAATTATTATAATTTTGAAATTTGGCGTTTTAACACTTATTACCATTTTTAAAGCTTATTTAATTGTAAAGTTTAAAAGACCCTTGCAAATAAAAATACTTTAATTAATGATTGCATAAAAATTTTTAATAAATCATCTATTTATATAATTTTAAAGGAAACGAAGTTTTATGAACTTCCCAGATAGTCCGCCAAAATCATGCACCCGCCCAGCCAAAAAGCGTTTCTGGCGCATTATTGGAAGCGTGGTTTTCGCGGTATTTGTTCTTTATAGCATTGCTTGGTATTTTTTATCAGCCCATGTGCAAAAAGTGATTGAAGAACGCCTTGCAGCTTCTGCTGATCGTGGCATGATTATTTATTGCGAAAATTTACATAAAACTGGTTTCCCCCTGCGCATTGGCAGCGCATGTGACAGTATTAACTATCAATGGCCAACAGCAGGCATTGCTATTTCGACCAATGGCTTTGTTGCAAGTGCCCCTATTTTTGCGCCACGTTGGCGCTTATTACAAGCAACCTCACCCGCCAATTTTGAAATACCCGGTTTGAAGCCGATTGGCGCAAATTGGCAAAGATTGCAAATCGATTCAGAATTAGAGCACGGCCATGTGAGCGAGTTAAACTTACGCATTGATCAACTTGAAATGCATAATTTTGATGACAATCGCCAAGAGATTGGACTTTTAAAAGCCGATTTTATCCGCCTCTTATCAAATATAGATAGCGCAGCAATGCATATTGATCTCACTTATGATCAATTAATCTTGCCGCTGTCGATTAGTGGCAACACCATAGTTTTACCAGCTATTAATGGTAAGATGATAATCTACCTTTATGAACCACAGCAATTGCTACAGCCATCAATTGGTCCATGGAGTAATCGCTTACGCTCAATGCAGGGTAACATTGAAAATGCCAGCTTAGAATTTGAAGGTGGTGGCGCATTTAGCCTTTCGGGCAAGTTTAATTTCTCTCAAGATGGCTATCTTAATGGCAACTTTCAGATTGCTTTTATAAATACAATCGACCTAAGCCAGAAATTACGCACTATATTCCCAGCGCAATCATCCAATATTAGTAGTTTTTTCTTTGCTCTTAATTCACTTCCTAAAGATCAAAACGGCAATCCAATTGTTAATTTTAATGTAAAACACGGCGAAATTAGCGCGTTATTTTTCAAATTGGGACACATTCCACCCGTTTAAATTGCATATACTTTTCATATAATTTTTAAGGAAACGAATAAAGGGCATTTAACTTCTACAAGTTAAATGCCCTAAATGCTTAAAAACCGCCTATTATGGGCTAAGTTTTAATTTTCATTAGTTAGCAAACCTATCTCATTTCAAGCGATGATGCTTGGTCGCGTTTTTGTTGTTTTTTGCGCCGCCATGGCGCATTGATCAAGCAATCACCTGCCATGATAGAGCCATAAGGGATTACTTCTTCAACAATATCGGCAAGGCCGTAATCCTTTATTTGCTGCTTTACTGCTGCCGCATTTTTATAGGCAGATGGTAATTCCGACACATCAGGATGACCTGAGAAAAAACGCACATCAAGCCCCTTTGTTTCACGAGCGATAATCTCTTTGAAATGCTGATCACCAAGACTATTTTTATCGACATTAAACTCAGCACAAAGATTACGCACATGACCAGAGCGAGAAAAATTTCGCCCTGCCCCATGAGGTGAAAACCCTAAACCATGATCAGCATTGCTTCCATGCACAATCAAAATAGGCTCCGCCATATTAAGCGGAATTATAGTTAAATCTGTAGCATCATGCGACCACCCCGAAAATGCTGGCGTTGCGCCTTTGGCGTGATAAAATAATCCATCACTTTTGCGGAAAACAAAATTATGCTCATTCCAAAAACGATCATTGACTTTAACACCAAGTACATCAGCTGCAAGATCGTGAATTGCAAAATGGTTTTCTTTGGTCCATTGCCGAATAATCTGCAAGGCAGACCAATAAGTCTCACCCTCAACACTATCGGCAGGAATCCACGCATTAATAGTTTGGGTTTTTGGCGAAAGTTCTTTTCGAAAACGATCAGCAACTTTCATACCCGTTTTATAAAGGCGAGCACCGGGGGCGCGTGAACCATGATGAGTTACCAAAACCGTTTCCCCAGTTGACTTTAACTGGCCAACATAAGCAAAATGATTACCATCGCCTTGGGTTGCAAAATGTTCAATTGCAACACTTTGCTGCTTTTCAAGATAAATATTATCAGCAAAATCTTGCATGACCTTATCGCTTGGGCGAATTTGATTACCGCGCTCACGTCCACCTGGACCAAAATGGGTTACCTTATGTACTGCATTCAACAAATCTGCGGGTGCTACTCCTTTAAATACCGAAATAGCAAGCGAACAACAAATATCAGCAGAATGCATACCGGGGTGGATGGCTTCAGATGCAACGATGCCACCAACTGGAATTTCGCCAGAAGATCCGGTAGGACAAGCATCAGGCATGATGGCTGCCGCTTTTACCACTGGTGTCTCAATTAAGGACTTCATGGAAGCAATGACCTTATCGATATTTTCTTGCTCAAAATCATTTTCAGCACGAATATTAATATGAAGCGGTACATCACTTGCGTCTTGCAAGCCAATCGTTGGAGGAGGTGCAAAAGCAATAGCTGCAGCCAAGGCTTGCTCGCGAGTACCGCCTTCTTGTAAAATTGCGTTTCCTACTTCAAGCGCTTTTGCAAACCATTTTCCGCTTTGCTGCCCAGCTTCAATCAAATCTGTTCCAAATAATTTATTAGTCATTTTAAAATCCTTCTCATCGTAGCAAACACGATTTATATTTGCTTAAAGGCCAGAGACAAAAAATCATAACTCTGTACCAATTAATATTTTTATAAATACAAGAACCGTGCCAAACTAACGAAACCATTTTAATTAACAAAAAATAAAAAATTAACTTATTGTTTTTAAACGAATTATTTATTTTAAGGCAAAACAAAATATAAAAAGAAGAACACAAAGCAAGCGACAAAGATATAAAATTATATAAATAATTAGAAAATATTATCGTAACTTCACTTAATGAAATTTCTTTAATTCGAACGTAAAAATTCCTCTATCATGATAATAGAGATCATACACTTTGTTAAAAACAGCTATTCATAAATGCGCAAAATGCCGCAAGCGCAGGAATATTCATTTAAAAACTTGCCATTCAACTGCAGGCATTTTATGAACTAAAGGATCAAGAATTTATAAGGTCTGTGAGATATAAGGATCTGCATAATGTCCCAATATGAAAAAGAGAATGACCCGCGTTTTCCCAAAGGCAGTGTGCTTGCACCTTTTGCATTTATGGTACTGTTCATCTTATTTATTTATTCGCCTTTGCTTGTAGGGCTGCTTTTGCTCGCTCGATGGATCATCGATGCTAACAATTTAACATTTTTTCTCAATCTCGGCGCGTGGGGCGATCTATTGATGCTGTTCATCGTGACGGCAAGTTGGATTTTGATTGTTCTTGGCATTTCCATCATACCTTATCTGATCTTACGCTCAAAAGGGCAGTTTATTTTGGCAGAAAAAGTGGCTGCGGTGATTAGAATATTATTATTCCACATCTTTGCATTTCCCTTTATTTGCTGGCGCATGGTTCGTAATAATTCGCCGATTTTACGTCGCCGCTATCGGCAAAAATTAAAGACCATGGTCAATGGTAAAAAAATGCAAGAGCGAAAAATGGAACGGCTTGCACGCATGCAAAACAAGTTGCGCTCAGTTTAGTGCTGAGCACGACACCTATAATTACAATGAAATACTAAAATAAGGATAATCGAGGTAGATTATGGCAAGTTCAGCAGAGCAAATCCGCAAATGGCAGGGCCCCGCTATATTGAGCTATGGTTATCGACCGTTTTTCCTATTTTCAGCTATTTTAGCACTTTTCGCGCTTATTGCATGGATTTTTATCTATGCAGGCGTTATGGAACTTCCAATCGCCTTAGATCCTATATCATGGCACGCGCATAGCTTCATATTTGGTTATTTATGGGCAGTGGTTGCAGGCTTTTTATTAACTGCAGTACCAAATTGGACAGGTCGGCTACCGATTGTTGGATGGCGACTTATGGGACTATTTTCTCTCTGGCTTATTGGCCGCATCGCTATTTTTATTTCGCTTTATCTTCCCTATTGGGCAACAATTACGCTTGATCTTATTTTTCCTGTTGCACTTGCCTATGCAATTGGTCGCGAGATTATTGCTGGCAAAAACTGGCGCAATTTAAAAATACTCATTCTTGTTGGCCTTTTAATTATTGCCAATTTGATTTTTGATTATCAAGCCCTTTATGAAGGCTATGGTGCTGGCGGTATTGGCGCACGTCTTGGTGTTGGCGTTGCCATCATGATGATTGCTGTCATTGGCGGCCGCGTTGTGCCAAGCTTCACTCGCAATTGGTTGGTGAAGCAAGGGCAAGACAACCTGCCCGCACCCCATGATAAAATTGATACAATTATTATTGTATTCACCGCATTAACTCTTATCACTTGGATTATTATGCCTAGCAGTAAGATCACTGCTGTCTTTTGCCTCATTGCGGCCATTGCCAATTTTTATCGGCTGTATCGATGGCGTGGTTGGCTAACTTTGGGTGAATCTTTGGTTTGGGTACTCCACCTAGCTTTCTTTTTTATTCCTTGCGGTTTTTTAGCCATTGGCCTTGAAATATTTGGGTTTTTGCCCGGTGGAATTGCTCCTGTCCAGCATTTATGGATGGCAGGCGCGATAGGCCTTATGACGCTTGCCATCATGTCAAGGGCAAGTCTTGGTCATTCTGGCCGCGCACTTCATGCAACAAAATTTGTCACTAGCCTTTATATTGCGCTGTTCATTTCTGTTTTTTTACGGATGCTATCTGGTTTAATGGAAAATAACGTTTCCCTATTACACCTTTCGGCAACTTTATGGATTTTTGCTTTTGGTGGCTTTATCATTGCCTATTGGAACATTTTAACCAAGCCCAGATTGCAATAAAATACAATTTTTAACGGTTAACACTGGTAACATGACGAAGAGAGGCTTTTCTTTTAAGCCTCTTTTTTATTTTTTGAAGAAGTGAATCACAAACAGACGCCGCAAACATTGATAATAGACAATAGGGCAAACAAAAAACACAAGCTAAAAAAAACGCATAATCTGTAGGATAATTAAAATAAGCAATACCTAACGTAATAAGAAAACAACCGACAAGCATGATTAAAAAGCGCGTCACTTCATTTAACTTACCGGTTTTAATAGAATAAAATTTCAAACAAACAGCTAGCAATGCAACTGGCCCACCAATTATATAACCAATGCCTACTGCAAAACCTATTGCGATAAAAGATAATGCAATTCCCTCAAGACTAAAGCTTAAAAGTGGCACCACGGAAAAAAATACAATAAATGGTAATGTTCCAATCACTGGCCCAATCGCCATATAAATAAAAAACAGCAAAAGATATTTTTTAAAATTTTTCATGCTCTCCCCAATAAAACATGACCTATTTCTTTATCATTAGCAATAATCTAGTTTATAAATACTGATTAGCAAAGCGAATAGTATTCTAAGTGCGGGTATTATCCTATATAGTTTTTTCAACTATTTGAGTAATAAACAATCCTAATATTAAAGGGACAGTTCATGAAGCAATTGAGTGATATTGAAATAGCACGCAGTGCTAATAAAAAAGCAATTGGTGACATTGCTGCAAAGATTGGACTGACCGCACAAGATATATTGCCCTTTGGTCATGATAAGGCAAAACTTACCAAAAATACGATTGAGAATTTGCCGCAGCGAGATAATTCTCATCTTATTTTAGTAACCGCCATTAACCCTACCCCGGCGGGCGAGGGTAAAACTACCACATCAATTGGCATTGCTGATGGACTTAATGCTATTGGCAAAAAAGCAATGCTAGCCTTACGCGAGCCTTCCCTTGGTCCTTGCTTTGGCACGAAAGGCGGTGCTGCAGGCGGCGGCCATGCTCAACTTATCCCTATGGAAGATATTAATCTCCATTTCACAGGCGATTTCCATGCTATTACATCAGCGCATAATCTTCTAGCCGCATTAATTGATAATCATATTTATTGGGGCAACAATTTGCAAATTGATAGCCGCCGCATCATGTGGCGTCGCGTTATGGATATGAATGAGCGGGCATTACGTGATATTGTTGTTGGCCTTGGCGGCGTAAGCAACGGCTTTAGCCATCAAAGTGGTTTTGACATTACGGTAGCTTCGGAAATCATGGCAATATTTTGCCTTGCTGAAAGCCTAGATGATTTGATGATTAGACTTGGTAATATTGTAGTTGCTTATAATTTCAATAAGGAACCAATTTACGCCCGTGATCTTGATGCGCAAGGGGCAATGGGGGTTTTGCTTAAAGATGCATTTTTACCAAATCTTGTACAAACGCTCGAAAATAATCCTGCCCTTGTCCATGGTGGGCCTTTTGCCAATATCGCCCATGGCTGCAACTCGGTTATTGCTACCAAAACCGCATTGAAACTTACTGACTACGTGGTGACAGAAGCAGGGTTTGGCGCAGATCTTGGTGCGGAGAAATTTCTCGATATTAAATGTCGCTTGGCCAAATTGCAGCCATCAGCCATTGTAATTGTGGCAACGATCCGCGCCCTTAAAATGAATGGTGGCATTGCTAAAGCGGATCTTAACCTTAAAAATATTGAAGCTGTCCGCCTTGGCGCCGATAATCTTATTCGCCATATCAACAATATGCAAAGCTATGGAGTGCCGGTTATTGTTGCCATCAACCATTTTTATCAAGATAGTGATGAAGAAATTGACACTTTGCGCAGCATTGTCGAAAAATTGGGCGTTGATGCTATACCATGCCGCCATTTTGAACTTGGATCAAAAGGCACGGTTGAAATTGCAGAAAAACTAGTAGCATTGATTGATACCCACCCTTCCAACTTCCATTTTCTTTACGAGGATAACATACCGCTTATTGATAAGATCAACAAAATTGTCACCGATATTTATGGTGGTGAAAAAGCAATTATCAGCGATAAAATTAAACAACAACTTTTAGAATATGAACAAGCAGGCTATGGTCATTTTCCTGTTTGTATGGCTAAAACCCAATATTCTTTCTCGGCTGATCCAAATTTGCGTGGTGCGCCTAGCGGTTTTGATATCCCTGTGCGCGAGATACGCTTAGCAGCTGGGGCGGGCTTTATTGTTGTTATATGCGGTGAAATCATGACTATGCCGGGGCTTCCCTCAAAGCCTGCAGCGGAGCATATTTATCTAGATAATCAAGGTGAGATTTGCGGTCTTTCTTAAGCACCGCATAATTAAATCCAATATAGGTTTTGGGAAATAGATTAAGAAATCTTACAAAATTGCAGCAGATAATTGCTATTATTTATCAAGAAGGCGTGCCTCTGATGCCAGCATGATTGGCACGCCATCACGAATTATATAAGCAAGGCGAGCTTTTTGGGAGATAAGCTCTTGCCTTGATTCATCATATTCAAGCGTAGCACCCGTTAACGGGCAAACAAGAAGCTCTAACATTTTCCTGTCGGTATGAGAGGTCATGAAAAGCTCCTTTACTGCAACACGCTATGCCTATTTGCATGATTATTGGAATTATGTCCCAAAATTGAACGTTCAGCAATGGCAATTAATGTTTCCGAACGTGTCTTCAAGTCTGGTGCTTCCAACAAAGCCTGTTTTTCCTCACCGCGAAAAGGAGCAAGGGTGGACATTGCATTGATCAATGTTTCGTTACTAGCTTCAAGTATAGTGTCCCAGTCTGCATCAATCTGATTGAATTCCAAATAATCTTGAAATACTGATAAAAATGCATCGCGATTAATATCACTTTCTTGTTGGCCAGCAATAAGGTCATCAAAAAATGGCGATACCTTACAACGAAGGTAAGGTGAATCTGAGACAATCCTATTAGCAATGCGAAAGCGACAAACACCGTGCAATGAAATAAGAATATTACCATCACCAACTTCACTATAGCTCGTGATACGAGCGATACAGCCAACATCACAAAGCCGTGTTCCGTTATCAAGAACGGAAATTTGTGATACATTATCCATTGCAGGTTGTACAAGACCAATAAGACGATTTGTTCTCATAGCTTCATCTGCAAGACGAATGTTCTGTGGCTCGTCAATCTGGACGGCTATAAAACCACCAGGAAGTAAAACAACAGATGCCAATGACAATATCGGCATATTCGTCGGAATATCTTGTGCTGTACGATAGAATGCGTTACCAGCCTGCATAATTTGCCCTTTCATTCCTTTAAATAATTAAGCAAGGCCCCCTTTAGAGACCTTAATATCGAAAAAGATCAAATTACAATCACTTTATGTAATAATATGCTTCGTAAATACAACCATTTAACTGGTTGATCTTCTTCACTTTAACAACGCATTGCATTGGAAGTTAGTTCCAGAAAATATTTGTGACAATTTTAAGATGACATAACAATAATTTAATATTTTTAATTATATATGTATATAATAACATTAATGATTTCGTGAATTCGTTTAACGAGCGTTAGTTCTGTCACAAAAAAAATGAAAAAACTTTTAAGCGCCGTAAATATTCCCAATCTGGAACATGTTTCCATGTGGAAATTTAGTTTTTAAATCGATTTACATTGCGAATCAAATTAGGCGTTACGCCTATAAAACTATTAAAAAATTATAATATAATAAATATCAAATACAATAATTCAAATCACAATCTTGTTAATTTATCCATATACCAGTAACGTTAAATATGCTTGCTGTTAACAGGCCATATGCTAACAATACGCAATTGAGGAACGTTGTCACTTTCAACACCTATTCTTAAAGTAATCGCTTGCACAGCTTTAAAACTTAGATTTGTAGCAATTATTATAAGCTCTCAGGACTTGATTATATTAAAAGACCGACAAAAGCGTTATAAACGACCAAGAAATTAAGAAATATTACTCTGTTTGGGTGACGATAAGCCAAACCAATCACAGCGATAGTAACCGCTAAACCAGGAGAAAATGCATTGCGTCTATCACATATAAGTGCAGGCTTCATTGCAGCAATTGTCGGCTTTGGCGGTACTTTGGCCATTTTAATCCATGCTGCAACAATTGTCGGTGCTTCTCCAAGCCAAATCATTAGCTGGGTTAGTGCCGTCTGCCTTTCTATTGCTTTATCATCGCTTTTTTTATCTTGGCGCTACCGCATACCGATCATCACCGCTTGGTCAACACCAGGCCTTGCCTTGATTGGCGCAACATCAGGTTATGACATGGCACAGGTGACCGGTGCATTTATATGTTGTGCTCTTGCTATTATGCTTACAGCCTTCATCAAACCCTTATCGCTTGCCCTTAATCATATACCTGCCGGTATTTCTTCAGGCATGCTTGCAGGAGTTTTACTCAGCTTTATTATAAAAGCCATGGCCTTAATGGGTAGTGATGCCGCCTTTGTATTACCACTTATTATTCTCTTTTTTGCGGTTCGACGCTTTCAGCCATCTTTTGCGGTGCTCATTGTTTTAATTGCAGGCCTTATCTATGCTAGCATTAGCGGTAACATTAATACTATACCATCATTGCAATTATCTTCGCTTGAATTTAGCATACCAAACTTCCAATGGAATGCGCTTATCGGTCTTGCGCTCCCACTTTATCTCGTTACCATGGCATCGCAAAATCTTCCAGGCTTTGCTGTCTTACGTGCTAGCGGATATGAGCCTCCCGTCAAATCTTGCCTTAGTATAACTGGTGTCTTTTCGCTTATTTCGGCATTTTTATGTGCCTCATCCACCAATCTTGCCGCTATTTCAGCGGCAATTTGTACCGGCAGAGATGCAGGAAAAGACCCTAAAACAAGATGGTACTCCGGCATTGCCTATGCTGGATTTTATTTGTTCTTTGCCATCTTTAGTGCATCACTCGTTGCTGTTTTTGCATCCCTACCAGCCGCCCTTATCGTCCTTATATCTGGGCTTGCTCTTTTAGGTGCTTTTAGCGGTGCGTTAACCCAAGCACTCGCTATTGATCGCCAACGCATTGCTGCTATTATAACCTTTGCAATAACCGCATCCAATATCTCAATATTTAGCATTGGTGCGCCGTTTTGGGCCTTAATGGCTGGTCTGATCATCTATATTATTGGCGAGCCAAAGCATTAATTCCATCCTTATTGCTCACTTAATCAAAAAGCGTACCAATCTGCCGTTTTGCTTCTTCCTTATAGGGTATGACTCGCTCGAGGATTTTTTTTGCGCTCATAAAGTCAAGGACGTAAATACCAGCAACTGGCGGCACAAGAACAAGGTCGGGTTTTACGGCTAAAAACCGCGTATTCATTAACGAGCGCTGTGAAATCATATTAGCCGCAAACAAGGTTTCAAGGGTTGATGGCTTTTTATCCATATGAAGGTTTTCTTCAAAACCTATAATATCAATGGCAATTATCTTATCAACATCATCGCCAATACAATCGACTGGAACAGGATTGCAAACCGCGCCATCTACGAGCAAATAACCATCACGGCGCACCGGTGCAAATATACCCGGCAATGCAGCTGACGCTGAAATGGCGGAGCGTAAATCACCATCATTCATCACCACCATTTCGCCTGATAGAATATCGGCTGCAACAACCGATAAGGGGATTTGTAATTGCGCAAAATCAAAAGGCACACAATCGGGCAAAAAGCCCCGCAATATCTCCTCTAGGCTAAATTGTGATAATCTTAAACCACGCCGCCGTAATTCCTGAAAACTCATTGGGCGAATAGACCATAGAGTTGCAGCAACATCACCAACCTTGCTAAAGGTTTTTAAAAAATAATCTTGTAAATCTGCGCCGCTCATACCACTCGCAAGCGCCGCCCCAACCAAGCCACCAATAGATGTTCCAGCAATGCGCGCAGGCTTTAAACCAAGTTCTTCCATAGCCATGATGATAGGAATATGCCCCATCCCTCTTGCGCCGCCACCACCTAATGCTAGCCCAATTCTTTCACTGCTCGACATATAAACCCCGTTAAATAGCAAATAATAAAAAATAAAAAACCCGCCTTTTACAGCGGGTTTTTTATTAATTTTTCATAGGTCCAACAACAAGTAATGCTGGTTCATCTTTAAAAATCTTTTTTGCAACCTCGTGAACATCATCCAAAGTTACCCCATTGATCAAGTCTACACGTTTTTCAATGTAGTCAATCGGCAAATTTTCTTGCTGAAGACCGACCAAAACTGATGCAATCGACGATGAAGAAAAAAGATTATTCACCGCATAAGACCCAACCACAAAACTCTTGGCATTTTTTAGTTCATCTGCAGTAATATTATTTTCAACCAGATTTTTAATCTCGTTGCGGATTGTTTTTAACGATTCTTCAGCCTTTTCAGCCCGCGTTGCGGTTGAAATCATCAGCGCTTCGGCATGATCATAATTGACAAGACTACTTGATACACCATAAGCGAGACCGCGCTTATCACGTACCTCGGCAAATAGCCGCGACGTCAAACCAGAGCCGCCAAGAATATCATTCATAAGATATGCTGCAAAAAAATCCTTATCTGAACGCTTTATACCAGGATAAACCAAAGCCAGTGTTGTTTGCGGCAAGTCATAATTAACATTGGTCATGCCACCAAGCTGCAATTGTGCATCAGGAATTTCAATCAAAGTTGCCTTTTCTGGTAGATCGCCGAATAATTTATCTACCAATTCACCAGCTTGTTGCTCATTAATCGGGCCAACAAGCCCAATTTTTAGATTATCGCGTGCCAAAATATTTTTATGAGCCGCGATTATATCATCGCGATTAATCTTGGCTAAACTGTCAAGCGTCCCTTCACCTCGGCGGCTATAGGGATGTTTGCCATAGAGCATTGCATTGAATTTATTTTGGCCGATGGTCATTGGATCGCGCTCAGAGCCTTTAATAGACGTAACAATCTGCTCACGAATACGATCAATTGCATCTTGGTCAAAACGTGGTTTATCGAGCGCTAACTTCAAAAAATTAATCGCTTCATCGCGATTTTGCGCCAAAACCCGTAAAGAGCCATTTATTTTATCTCTATTTGCATCAAAAGCGATATCTGCGCCAAGATCATCAAGCTTTGCCTGATATTCAAGCGAAGTAAGATCCCCGGCCCCCTCGTCGAAAAGGCCGCTCATCAAATTGACTAGTCCTTCTTTGCCCTCAGGATCTTGTGTTGTACCACCAACCCAAGAAAATTGTAAGGCAACAAGCGGCACGCTTTGATCTTCCACTAGCCATAATTTGATACCTTTTGGCGAGGTAACTTCCTTAATCTCAATAGCATGAGCAGCAAACGCTGAAAATACAACCAAGCAACAGCCAATTATGACAGATAGATAATTCAAAAAACTATTTTTAAATTTATTTTTCATCGGAATATCCCTTATTGCCAAAAGCTATTGCTGTTCGCTCTCATCAGTGCCCATGGCAGGTGTCGCTGACGTTGCATCTTCACGAGGTTTTTCACCTTTTGGTGGCAATAAGTAACTGACAACCCCCTTATCTCCATCAAGATAGGCTTTGGCCGCTTCTTTAATTGCCTCGGGAGTTACCTTTTTAAGTCGCTCTGGCCATTCATGGATCGTTTCCAATGTTTGCCCAGTTGATAAGGCTGCTCCATAAATATTGGCTAGCCCTGATGGACTATCTTGGGAATAGATAATGGCTCGGATAAACCGCTCACGAGCTTGATTAAGTTCAGCCTCGCTTACGCCGTTCTTGGCAATATCAGCAATGACTTCATTAATCTCACTTTGTAATTCTTCAAGAGTGGTATTGTTGCGCGGCATAGCATAAACATAGAATATGCCATCATCAACACTTACACCACTATAGCCACTACCAACCGATGCCGCCTTGCCTTCTTGCACCACAAATTTAGTATAAAGGCGCGAGCGTTGTGATCCACCTAAAATCTCACCAAGAAGATCCAAGGCTTCAGCCTGTCCAGTTTTGGCGTTATTATAGGACGGCACAACCCATAAATGCTGGAAACTTTCATTGCTAACGCGCGGATCGCGCATCGTCACAACGCGCTGCGTGCGGCTAACTGGCTCTTGTGGGCGAATACGCTTTTGGGGTGGGCTTGAGCGTTTTTCTAACTTGCCAAAAGTTGCAAGGCTCAATTCACGCGCTTTTTCAGGCGTGATATCGCCCGCTAAAATAAGCGTTGCATTATTAGGGGTATAAAATTTATGATAGAAGTTAATCACATCTTCGCGGCTTAAAGCTTCCATTTCCTGCTTCCAGCCAATAACTGGATTATGATAGGGACTATTTAAAAATAAGGTTGCACGACTTTCTTCCGATAGCATTGCAGCAGGGCTGTTATCGGTACGCATGCGCCGCTCCTCGATGATAACCTGACGCTCCGATGTAATATCATCTTCACTTAGAACGAGGTTCAACATGCGATCAGCTTCGCGCTTCATCATTTCTTCGATATATTGCGACGCAACACTTTGAAAATAGGCGGTGTAATCATAAGAGGTAAAAGCATTTTGCTGGCCACCAAGACGCGAAACAGTCTGGTTGAACTCATCGCCTGGATAGGTCTTCGTGCCCTTAAACATTAAGTGTTCAAGGAAATGAGCAATGCCTGTCGTACCCGGATTTTCATCCGCTGATCCAGCGCGATACCAAACCATTTGGGTGATGACGGGTGCGCGATGATTAGGTAAAACAATAACCTGCAACCCATTTTCAAGGGTAAAACGATAAGCATCACCGATTTTTTCAATATCTGGTAAAACCTGTTGAGATTGATCAGATTGACTTGGCTCAGTTTGCTGATTGGTTTCAACTGCATTTGGCGCGTTCTCAACCAAAGGTGCGGTGCTAGATGGTGCACCCGTTGCCGGTTCGTTTACCTGACTTATTCTATCACTTTGCTGCCCTAAAATAGGATTATTAACGGTATTTGCAGCAATGGTTAATGGTGCATTTATACTGCTTGCTAGAGCTGTTGAGGCACCAAGAGATAGTGCCATAAACGCAGTTAGAGCAAGTTTGGTAAATTTTCCCGACACGCTTTACCTCTTTTTAAAACTAACTAATTTGAATAAATTCATAAAGTCGAATGACCGTATTGCCATAGCCACGTTCATCAACCAACCGAAAATTGGCTGGCAAACTTACAATTGCTTCCTTTGTTTCTTCAAGCACAATAATGGCATCATTATGAAGCCAGCCACCTTCCATTGCACTAACAAAGGCCTTTTCGCCTAAACCTTTACCATAAGGTGGATCGGCAAAAACCAGATGAAAAGGCTGCATCGTACCAATTTCGCCAAGCTGTGTTGCATCTCGGCGCAAAATACGCGCTGAACCTGTCAAAGCAAATTCTTCTATATTTTTTTGGATAAGGCCGCGCCCTTCAACCGATTGCTCGACAAAAACACCAGCTTTCGCCCCGCGTGACAGCGCTTCAAAACCCAAAGCGCCTGTACCTGCAAATAAATCAAGCACGCGCTTTCCTTCAAAATTGAAGGAAAGCCCATGATTTAAAATATTAAAAAGACTTTCGCGTGTACGATCAGTAGTGGGGCGAATATCATGCCCCTTGGGAGTGGCAAGAGACCTGCCACTCAAACGACCTGCGACGATACGCATTATTTATTATCTCCACCACGCGGCCTTGAACGAGGTCCATCACTTTTATAGGGACGACCACCGCTTGGGCGCGATGATTTATCAAAAGACTTATTACCGCCAAATGATTTACCACCATTTGATGAACGACGATCGCCACCACTACGGTTTTCGCCGCTACGATTGTCACCATCGCGGTTATAGCTTGGGCGACGATCTCCGCCACCACGGTTTTCGCCGCTGCGATTACCACCATCACGGTTAAAGCTTGGGCGACGATCTCCGCCACTACGGTTTTCGCCGCTGCGATTATCGCCATCACGGTTATAGCTTGGGCGGCGATCTCCGCCACTACGGCTTTCGCCGCTGCGATTACCACCATCACGGTTATAGCTTGGGCGACGATCTCCACCACTACGGTTTTCGCCGCTGCGATTACCACCATCACGGGTATAACTTGGGCGACGATCTCCACCACTACGGTTTTCGCTGCTGCGATTACCACCATCACGGTTAAAGCTTGGGCGACGATCTCCGCCACTACGGTTTTCGCTGCTGCGATTACCACCATCACGGTTAAAACTTGGACGACGTTCTCCACCACCACGGTTTTCACCGCTACGATTACCACCATCACGGTTATAGCTTGGGCGACGTTCTCCACCACCACGGCTTTCGCCGCTGCGATTATCGCCATCGCGGTTAAAGCTTGGGCGACGATCTCCGCCACTACGGTTTTCGCTGCTGCGATTATCACCATCTCGATTAAAACGTGGACGACGATCATCACCACTGCGACCGTCTCTTGCACGATTTTCACCGTCACGCGGATAGGTTTTTTCAATACGTGTCTTTGTAGGGCGGGCACCTGGCGCCATCCAAACATTAACGGAGCGATTTTTACGTTTTTCGTTTACGTCAGGCTTATCACCTTCTGCACCCTTTGCGCCAAATCCTTTATCTTTAAAATCTTTGCCTTTAAAGCCTTTATCCTTGAAGCCCTTATCACCAAAAGAACGCTTTTCGCGTGGCTCTGAAAATTTGCTATCGCCACGATCACGGGAAAAACCACGATCCCCTCGCTCGCCCCTGTCACCACGGTCGTCTTTGCCAAAACGGCCCTTAAAACCACCTCTGCGCGGCGCTGGTGCATCTGATGAAGCAATCCAACCCTCATCATCACTATTTGCGGATGAATTACTTGCGCTAGACACAGGCTTGTTAGAAAACGGATTTAAAACAGGGCCATCAAAGTCGGCATTGGCTTCTTCAATCAAACGATCGCCTAATTGATCGCGCAATGTGCGCCCCTTCACTTCAAGAACCATTCCGGTTTCTAATTCACCAAGCTGGAATGGACCAAAAGAAATGCGGATAAGACGCGTAACACTCAAACCGAGTGAGCCAAGAATATTTTTAACTTCGCGGTTTTTACCTTCACGCAGCGACACAGCAAGCCAAAGATTACTGCCCTGCTCGCGCTCAATCGTTGCTTCAACAGCGCCGTAAAATACGCCATCAACGGCCACACCGTTTTTAAGTCCATCAAGCTGTGCTTGGGTTACACTACCATGAACGCGCACGCGATAGCGGCGCACCCATCCGGTCGCTGGCAATTCAAGAACGCGCGCAAGACCACCATCATTGGTGAGCAAAAGCAAACCTTCAGTATTAATGTCTAAGCGACCAACTGATAATACACGCGGCATTTCTTCAGGTAAATTATCAAATACTGTTGAACGCCCCTCAGGATCACGGTTAGTTGTCACTAAACCAGCAGGCTTATGATAAAGCCAAAGGCGAGTGCGTTCTGCCTGTTGCAAAGGACGGCCATCAACCTTGATAACATCGGTTTTTGTAACATTAACTGCAGGACTATCAAGCACCTTGCCGTTAACCGATACGCGGCCCGCAGCAATCATGCTTTCGGCTTCACGACGCGAAGCAATGCCAGCACGCGCTAGTCTTTTGGCTATGCGTGAACCGCCATCATCTTCTTCGGCTACATGCACAGTGCTCTTCTTGTCAAAATCACGCTTGCCAAAACCATTAGCATCGCGGCTCCGCCCTGCACCAAAGCTGCCAGAACGCTCATTATCTTTTCCAAAACGACTTCCACCTGGCTTTCTAAAACCACGGTCCTCAGACTTATTAAAAGAAGGCTTGCCTTCATCACGACCTTTTCCACGTGAAAAAGGTGGCTTACGCCCCTCATGACCATTGTCATTCATATATATAATACCTCAAATACAGCACGTAATCACTACGTCAAGTTAGTTCTATTCTTGTCTTCGAACGGGGATGGAACAAACGAATTTGCAAGTTTTACAAATCCAGTCAGTCGATTGGAATTTTACGCAGCCAAAATCATTATAAATTACCAACTAAACCCATTTGCAAACTGACATTGTTTTTTTAAGTATATTCTAAAAAAACGATCATCAATGACCAATACAGGTAGTATCAATTTATTTTGATGAGATCTGCTTTCACTCTAAAGCTAGCATCCTATGGAACAAAACGCTATAACCCTTTGCTCTTACCATTGAAAGTAACACAAATTAAAAAAATCACCAATAGCACCGAGCACAATCAATTAAATTTTCTCAATTATTATCAGCGTTGTTCGATCATCAATGTGCAAACTGTTTTGCCTAAAATAGCATTCAACAAAATTATTTAAATTGATCATGACGATTTTTAATTTTTGTTTATTGATGCAATATAGTTAAACGGACTTCTAAACCTAAGCAAAAAATAGCTAATAATGAAATTGAACAATAAAAAACCCGCTTGATCGCTCAAGCGGGTTTTTTATAAAATAATATAAATTATTCAGCTGATGCAGCAGCTTCTGCGGCAGCAGCAGCTTTTGCAGCTGCATCTTCTTCAGCTTGTTTCGCCATTGCAATACGCTCAACAGCTTTTTTACCTGGCTCACCTTTTTTAGGATTGCTACGGGCATCACGCTTTGCAAGGCCTGCATCGTTCAAGAAGCGAAGAACGCGGTCTGTTGGCTGTGCGCCTTGTGAAATCCAATGTTGAATACGCTCTGTTACCAATTGAACGCGCTCACCATCCTTTGGAAGCATAGGATTCCATGCACCAACTTTTTCGATGAAACGGCCATCGCGTGGGCTACGAACATCAGCTACTACGATATGGTAGTAAGGACGCTTTTTTGAACCTGCACGGGCCAAACGAATTTTTAAAGACATTATATTCTCCTGTTATAGATCGCCGGTTGGCCGGCAGCTCGTAATTTTTTCCGACATAATCGAAAGTGTTGTTTAGCTGCCAATACGGGCAGCGGTATCTTCATGATGACGAATTACTTCACGCACGATGAAATTTAAAAACTTTTCCGCAAAATCTGGATCAAGATGTGATTCTTCAGCCAATTTACGCAAACGTTCAATTTGTCTTTTTTCGCGGTTCGGGTCAGCAGCAGGTAAATTGCGCTCCGCCTTTAAAACCCCAACTGCTTTGGTGCACCGAAAACGCTCGGCAAGAATATGAATAAGCGCGGCATCAAAATTATCAATTGATGCTCTAAGACTTGCGAGTTCTGCCGGAATTTCATTCTCACTCATGGTCTTTGCCTTTCATTTTCTTATATTAAAACTTCACGTTAAAGCGGCTTATTTCTTTTTAGGCAAACCACCGCCAAGTCCTGGAAGACCGCCTGGTTTTGGTAAACCGCCAAGGCCGGGCAAACCACCGGCTTTGCCACCCAAATTAGGTAAACCGCTATTTTTGCCAAGGCCGGCGGCTTCTGCCTGCTTTTGCAATGCTTCCAACTGCTTAGGATCAAGCGAACCAAGATCGGGCATACCACCGCCAAGGCCAAGCTTGCTACCAAGCCCACCCATAAGGCGTTTCATCATGCCGCCACCGCCTTTACCGCCCATAGCTTTCATCATATCAGCCATACCACGATGCATTTTTAGCAACTTGTTGATATCAGCAGCAGATGTTCCTGAACCCTTGGCGATACGCTGTTTACGGCTATGCTTCAAAATATCGGGATTTGCGCGTTCTTGCTTGGTCATGGATGAAATAATTGCCAATTGCCGATTAAAAATATTTTCATCAAAACCAGCGGCAGCCATTTGGTCTTTCATTTTGCCCATGCCAGGCATCATACCCATAATGCCGCCCATGCCGCCCATTTTTTTCATTTGGCCAATTTGCTCAGCAAGATCATTAAGATCAAACTTGCCAGCCTGCATTTTTTTGGCCATAGCAGCCGCACGCTCAGCATCAATATGCTCGGCAGCTTTTTCAACCAGCGATACAATATCGCCCATGCCCAAAATGCGGTCGGCAATACGCTTTGGATGAAACTCTTCCAAAGCATCCATTTTTTCGCCAGTAGCAATAGCTTTAATTGGCTTACCGGTTACGGCACGCATAGAAAGCGCCGCACCGCCACGGCCATCACCATCCATACGGGTAAGAACAATACCAGTAATACCAACACGCTCATCAAATGAGCGCGCAAGATTAACTGCATCTTGACCAGTTAAACTATCGGCAACCAGCAAAATTTCATGGGGTGCAGACTTGGCCTTGATTTCGGCCATTTCCACCATTAATGGCTCATCAATATGCGTACGACCAGCAGTATCAAGAATCACAACATCATGCCCACCAAGACGCGCGGCTTGCACTGCACGTGATGCAATATCAACTGGTGATTGGCCGTTGATGATTGGCAAGGTTGCAACACCAGTTTGCTCGCCCAATTGGCGCAATTGCTCTTGCGCGGCTGGACGACGTGTATCAAGCGAAGCCATCAACACTTTTTTGCCTTGCTTATCGGTAAGGCGTTTTGCAATTTTTGCTGATGTGGTGGTTTTACCTGAACCTTGCAAACCAACCATCATAATTACAACCGGTGAAGGCGCATTTAAATCAATACCAACGCCTTCAGAACCAAGCATATCCACGAGCTCGTCATGAACAATCTTGACCACCATCTGGCCAGGCTTAATTGATTTTAAAACCTCTGCGCCAACCGCTTTATTGCGAACACGATCGGTAAAGGAGCGCACAACATCAAGGGCAACGTCAGCTTCAATCAAGGCACGGCGCACTTCGCGCAATGCGCTTGTCACATCTTGTTCTGAAAGAGCGCCACGCCCTGTCAGATTATCAAAAATGGAACTTAAACGCTCCTGCAATGATTCAAACATCAAATACCCTTTCTGGTTGGCCGCTTTATGCTTTATCTACTTAGCTTGATAAAAGTTCTTTTTATAAAACTGGCTCCAGCGCTTCTTAACTATCCACAATCACATAATATGCTAGGTAAGCACCCAATCCAAAACCACATGCAAATATTGTTAAACAACATTTCAAAGCAAATGGCACCCGAGGGCGCATCGCGCTGTCGGGTGTGGACCTCTGGCATCAATTTTTATAAATTGCACCAGTCGGTGGCTCCAAGTCATAACTTGTTGCAGATTTTGTTTGTTTGAATACGATATTTAGTCATTTGTCAAGGTTTTGCTGTCATTTTATTAGATTATGAACGGATTGACACGAGATTTTATGGATTTTTAGTAAATGTAAGCAATATAGGCCAAAAGAATCGGCATTACTTACACGATCCATAAACTTTGTTTGATAGCTTTTAAAGTAAGGATTTATGAAGGAATGAGAAAATTGTTGCGCAACCGCTTTAGTCTGGCCAGCATTGCTGCCCTTGGTTTAACCCTTATGATCAGCACCACCGCTGCAATGGCGTCGCCGAAATGCGGCAATACATCAGCTGGCTTTGCCAATTGGCTTAGTGAAACAACTAAAGACGTCAAAGCCAAAGGCTACGGCAGCAAGGCACTTAACGCTCTTGCCAATGTACGCTATGCACAAGCCACCATTAACGCTGACCGCAACCAACATTCTTTTAAACTAAGCCTTGAGCAATTTATGCAAAAACGCGGATCTAGCACCATTGTTGCCCGCGGCAAAACTTTGAAAAAGCAAAATGCGGCATTGTTTGAGCGTATTGAAAAGAAATATGGCGTGCCTGCAGGCCCATTATTAGCAATTTGGGGCATGGAAACAAGTTTTGGGAATTATATGGGTAAACAGCATACGCTTTCTGCTGTTTCAACCCTTGCTTATGATTGCCGCCGCTCGGATTTCTTCACCGACCAGCTTTATGCAGCATTAACCCTTGTCGATCGTGGTGACTTTGATCCAAAATCCGTCGGCGCTATGCATGGCGAAATCGGCCAAACACAGTTTCTACCCGTTAATGTCTTGAAATATGGTGTGGATGGTGATGGCAATGGCCATATTGATATGATCCGCTCACGTGCGGATGCCTTGGCATCAACCGCTAATTTCCTTAAAGGCCATGGCTGGAAAGCTGGCCTTGGCTACCAACAGGGAGAGCCAAATTTTAAGGCAATTGAAGGGTGGAATAAAGCATCGGTCTACCAGCGCGCTATTGCCATTATGGGTAAACAAATCGACGGCAAATAAACCCAAATTTCGTGGTAAATACGCTCGCAATAAGCCGAAAATTATTTCGGCTTATTGTCTTTTTTTCCAGATCTGTTTTTATAAAGCCACAGCGCGGCAAGCCCAATAAGCGGCAACCCAATCATTGCTACCTTCTTGTCACCAGCAATAGCTGCTGGAATAGCCGCAAGTGCAGAACTAAACAATAAAGCGTTACGCTCTTCTTCTGCCTGCTTTTCCAAAACTATTTTTTGCTTTTTTGCTATTGATTGGCCAATTAAAAAAACCAACAAAGCAATAATAGCAAATAAAACAAATAAAATGCCAGCAGCCCATAGCGGCGCGACAAAACAAGTCAAACCCAGATAGACAAAAACGCAAAGAAACACCAAAGCCAAAACAGCAAAAATGCTAGTTAGACTTAAGATAAGCACTTGCGTTTTTGTTCGCTTGACGGCTTGTTTAATACCACCAGAGGTAAGACCGCCAAGCAAGGAAGTCAAAAGGCCAAACATTAGCCCTTAACGCCTTAAAATCTGGCCAAGCACAAAACCAATACCAGCTGCAATAGCTAGACTAGCCATGGGTTTTTCACGCACACAGGCACACATAGAATCTTGAGTTTGTGATAATTTATCACACGCTTCATGCAAAGCTTCATCGCCTTGAGCGCGAGCATTTTCATACATTGTTTGAGCACGATCTTTGGCTTCATTCAATTTTTTTGAGCCAAGGTCGGACAGCGTTGACGCAATAGCTGCAATATCTTTGCGCAAATCAGCAACCTGCTTTTCAAGATCAGCTTGCTCAGCAGTGTTTTCGTTTTCTTTAGCCATTGGACTATCTCCTTGGATATAACTTTAACTTGGGCATATTTTTAATTGGTTATCAAGAATTAATGATATTAACTGCTCTTCAAAAAAGCTAATATTACTAATTTAATTAATTTTACATCAATCCGTGAAAAACAAAAGTCTTTAATAGAATATTCTTATAACAGTTTTGTTATCAAAAATACTTCTATCAAATGATAGATTATAATATTGATAGATCAACAACTATTGTTACTAAAAAAGCAACAACAGAGTTATAAATCCATAAAAAAATATTTCGCATCAAAGAAAAACAACATGCCTTACTTTGATGATTATTGTATCACAATAATAAATACTTTATTTATTATGATACAAGCTATCATACATATGGTGCTGAAAACGGTAAAAGCCAATAGCCAAACTCGCTTTTTTTAATGAAAGTTGGGATATTTTTTTAATGCCTATCCTTTTCTAATGATTTTTGCCTTATTGCATAAATTCTTCGTTTGAGTAATCATAACAAATGCAAATGCCTTACCAACTATATATTATTTTATAAGATGAGGTGATACGCATGCCAACAAATATCAAAATCTCACAAGCCAGTAAGATTGCAGGCGGCCTTATCGGTCTCCTGGTTGGTGATGCCCTTGGCGTTCCCTATGAATTTCATCACAAGGACACATTACCAAAACTTGATAATATTGAGTTTGTTCCGCCTCAAGGTTTTAATCGCTCTCATAATAATGTGGCGCCAGGAACATGGTCTGATGATGGGGCGCAAGCTCTTTGTCTTTTGGCCTCGCTTTTACATTGCAACAAGCTAGATATGCAGGATTTTGCCACCCGCATGCTTAATTGGTATGAATATGGTTATATGGCGGTAGATCACCACGTTTTTGATGTTGGCAATGCCACCGCACGTGGGCTCAATGCCTTTAAAGATGGCACATCGCCACTTTTATCAGGTGGCCTTGATGAAGATAGCCATGGCAATGGCGCATTAATGCGCGTTTTGCCCCTTGCCTTGTGGCATAGGGGGAGTGATCTTGCCTTGATTGAAGATGCGGGTCGGCAGGCTTGTGTCACCCACGCACAACCACGGTCACAATTATGCTGCGCTCTTTATTGCCTCACGGCTCGTGCCTTGCTGCATGATAGTAACGACCCATGGGGCTATGCAGTTGAAAAAGTTTACAACTACGCCAAAAATAACGAGCGTCTATTGGCGGAACTTGAATGCTCAATTAGACCAATGGAAAATATTGAACCGGAAGGTTCAGGCTATGTAGTCGATTCCTTACGCGCGGCACGCAAGGCTTTATCTTTTGACGATTACCAAAGCGCCGTGCGTTATGGGGTAAGTTTAGGTGATGACACTGATACCACTGCGGCTATTATGGGCGGCATTAGCGGCATAAAACTGGGCCTTGGCGATATACCTGTTCATTGGTTTGAAGATTTGCGTGGTAAATCTATCTATAAGCCACTATTAGACCAATTATTGCTGCAGGTCGCTTGATCGAAATTATTGTTGTTTTCAACTTGTTATTTAGCTTTTATCGTTTTAACACTTATAAAATTGAGCAAATCAATATAATCGTTAAATTTTGCAATCAAAGCAGGCAGGAAAACTATGTCCGAGCAAAAAAAGACCATCCAAAAACATATTGAATCCTTTCTTGGAGAAATGATTACTATTCGGCATGATCTGCATATGTATCCAGAACTAGGCTTTAATGAGCACCGCACATCAGGCAAGGTGGCAGAGCTTTTAGAGCAATGGGGCTTTGATGTTACCCGTAATATTGGGCAAACAGGCGTGGTTGCTAGCTTGAAAAATGGCACAAGTAACAAATCAATTGGTATTCGCGCTGATATGGACGCTTTGCCAATTGAAGAACAAAGCAATGTTGATTACACTAGCAAAAATAATGGGCTTATGCATGCCTGCGGTCATGATGGCCATACCACCATTTTGCTTACCGCCGCACGCTATTTAAGCGAAACCCGTAATTTTGATGGTACAATCCATCTTATTTTCCAACCCGCAGAAGAAGGTTATGCTGGCGCGCAAGCCATGATTGAGGATGGCTTATTTGAAAAATTCCCTTGCGATGCAGTCTTTGGCTTGCATAATTGGCCAGGTTCTCCTGTTGGTCATATGACCTTTTTAAAAGGCCCGATGATGGCTTCCGTAGACACCGCCTATATCACCATTGAAGGGCGTGGTGGTCATGGCGCAATCCCTGAAAAAACCATAGATCCAATTGTAGCAGCGTCGTCCATTGTTATGGCTTTACAAACAATTGTTTCACGCAATGTTTCGCCGCTTAATTCCACCATTATTACGGTTGGCAAGTTTGTCGGCGGCCATGTATCTAACGTTATTCCAGATAGCGTCGAGCTTGAATTGACCATACGTGCTTTTTCAGCAGAAGACCGCGCCTTACTCGCCGAGCGGATTTGCGCTTTGGTTGAAGCTCAGGCAAGTTCTTTTGGCGCACGTGCCAATATCAATTATGAATATGGTTACCCTGTTTTGATTAATGATGATCAACAAACCGAATTTGCTACCACTGTCGCTCAAAACCTTTGGGGCGACGACAAAGTGACAGCCAAGGGCAATCCCGTTACCCCTAGTGAGGATTTTGCTTTCATGCTAGAAAAGCGCCCCGGCACTTATATTTTCCTTGGTAATGGTGATAGTGCTGGCCTTCATAATCCCCATTATGTTTTTAATGACCGCCTATTAGAAATTGGCGCAACCTATTGGGGCGATTTGGTGGAAACCTATTTGAAAAAAGCCTAGATTTTGGCGCTTAAATCCACAAAAGGCATGGCTTCTCCCCATGCCTTTTATAAATTGTATTAAAAGAATATGCGCCCTTTTTCAATCAGCCTTTTAACATCAGCAATCGTATTAAGCGCTAAGACATCTGGATTTTGCCCTAAATAAGCATCAAGATGTGGATCTTCTTGATAGCGGATTTGCGTATCAACAATTTCAAACTTATCACCGATCTGGTCAATGATCATTAGCAACAATTCATCAATTTTTGAATTAAACTCATCGCATAGGCTTTGCCGCCATGGGCTTGGATCAGGTTGATATTTTTGATTAAGATAGTAATAATTTATCGTATCTAGCTCATCAATCAGCAAAAGTGTTGCTTTTGATAGTAAGATAAAAGGCAATTCACGCATATTGCCATCAAGATCAAATTCAGCGCGTTCAAGTGTCCCACCGTCAAAAAGCTCATAAGATGTTTTATCACCATTCCACAAACAACCGCCTGCGCCAAAATCAAAAAAGAAGCGCAGCACAGCTATTTTATTGGGGTCCTGTTTTACTATTGGAACAATGGCATCAACAATATCAACTTTTTGCCTATTCTTGCTGAAACCCATTTTAGCTAAAAATTGCCCAATGCGCTTCATTGCTTAATTTTCCTACTCACTTTCAACGGAAAATCAAGCTACTTTAAAATGCTTGGATAGCTTTAATCCTTGAGCTTGATAATTGGATTTTAAATCACTGCCATAAAGGGCTTGTGGGCGCTCCAACATATGCTCATAAACAAGGCGACCAATAATTTGCCCATGCTCTAATATGAAGGGCACTTCATGGCTGCGTACTTCAAGCACCGCGCGGCTACCCGTACCACCTGCAGCACTATGCCCAAAGCCGGGATCAAAAAAGCCGGCATAATGCACACGAAACTCACCAACCAGTGGATCAAAGGGTGTCATTTCAGCAGCATATAGCGGTGGCACATGAACAGCTTCGCGCGAAACCAAAATATAAAATTCATTGGGATCAAGCACAAGATCACGGCCACCACGGTCATAAATTGGCTCCCAAAAATCAAGCACATTATGGGCATTTTTCTTATCAACATCAACAACGCCGGTATGGCGTTTACCACGATAGCCAATAAGATGATTGGCATCACCACTCAAATCAATCGATAACGCAACGCCGCCGCCGCTAATATTGGGTATTTTGTCTGAGATAAGCACTTCACTATCATGCAAATTTTGCAATTCTTTTTCGCTTAATAAAGGGTGGCCTTTGCGGAAACGAATTTGCGACAAACGCGAGCCAGTGCGCACCAAAATAGGAAAAGTGCGTGGGCTAATTTCTAAATAAAGTGGGCCGTGATAACCTGCAGGAACTTTGTCAAATTCTTGCGCATTGTCGGTAATAATGCGGGTAAAAATATCAAGACGACCTGTCGAGCTCTTAGGATTGGTTGAAGCTGAAATATCAGCAGATAAAGCAAGGCTTTCAAGCAAAGGCACAATATAGACGCAACCCGTTTCAAGTACGGCACCATCGCTCAAATCAAACTCATGCAAGGTAAACTTATCAAGCTTGTCTTTTACTTTGGTATTAGGCCCCGGCATAAATGAAGCGCGAACCCGAAAAGCACGTTTGCCAAGACGCAAATCTAAGCTTGCCGGTTGGATCTGATCATCATCAAGAGGCTTGGCTGTTAATAGGCCGCCATTGGCTAAAAGTGCTGCAAGGTCTTTATCAGCAAGAATTCCTGTTGCGCGTAGCATTCTTTTCCTATTTTATCCTCTTAATTAACTTTCAAACTTTGTAACTCAAAGCTAGTTTTTATTTCCGTTCGTCTTATCCATCTAATTTTAAATTAGATGCGTTCACTTTTTTATTCTCGTTCGTCTTGTTCATCTGATTTAAAAATCAGATGCGCTCACTTTTTCATTCTCGTTCGCCTTCATCATCTGATTTAAAATCAGATGCGTTCACTTTTTTATTCTCGTTCGCCTTATCCATCTGATTTAAAAATCAGATGCGCTCACTTTATTATTCTCGTTCGTCTTGTTCATCTGATTTAAAAATCAGATGCGCTCACTTTTTCATTCTCGTTCGTCTTACTCATCTGATTTAAAATCAGATGCGCTCACTATACAACAAAATATGATCTTTGAAACCTTTGCAGCAATTGACGTATCCTTGCAAGAGTTTTAAAGTCTTTTCCATTCCGTGGTGATTTGGCCGGCCGGCTTGCAGCCACGTTTCTTAAATGCTAAAAGGCCGTAGCTTTTAAAGCACTTTTGCGGTTTTTTGGTTGGTATTAATTTACAAAGCCATAAAAGTCTAGTCTTTCATAAGCTGTTGTCTTTATTATTAGCTTTATTGACAGCTTATCATAAACTAGAAAATGCAAAACTAAAAATATACTCATTTTGTTTTGCAACATACTTTCCTCTGGCTTTGTTGACTGAATTGACAGACTGGAAGCATTGATGACACTTGATCCCACACGCAAATATCGCGCTGCAACTGAAATGGTTCATGGTGGCGTAACACGCACTCAATTTGGCGAAGTTTCCGAGGCCATTTTTCTGACCCAAGGCTTCACCTATGAAAGCGCCGAACTTGCCGAAAATCGCTTTAACGGTGAAGATCCAGGTTTTGTCTATTCGCGTTATGCCAACCCAACCAATGATATTTTTGAAAAAAAAATGTGCATCATGGAAGGCGCTGAAGATGCGCGTGCGGTTGCCTCAGGCATGGCCGCCGTTGCTAATGCCATCCTTTGCTATGTAAAAGCTGGCGATCATGTAGTGGCAAGCCGCGCCATGTTTGGTTCTTGCCATTATATAATTGATACAGTTTTGCGCAGGTTTGGTGTTGATGTGACCATTATTGATGGTGCAAAAATTGAAAATTGGGAAAAGGCGATTACACCAAAAACCAGCCTTATCTTTTTTGAAACGCCGGCCAATCCAACCTTGGAAATTGTCGATATTGAAGCTGTTTGTAAAATTGCCCATAATGTTGGAGCAGTTGTGGTGGTTGACAATGTTTTTGCAACGCCGCTTTATCAAAAGCCATTGGCGCTTGGTGCTGATGTGGTTGTTTACTCCACAACCAAGCATATTGACGGCCAAGGGCGCTGCTTAGGCGGTGCTATCCTATCTAGCAAGGAATGGATTGCCGATAACTTACAAAATTATTTCCGCCATACGGGCCCCGGAATGAGCCCCTTTACTGCATGGGTCATGCTAAAAGGCTTGGAAACCATGCCACTACGGGTGAACCAAATGACAAAATCAGCAGGTGCAATTGCTGATCTTATTGCTGAGCACCCTGCTGTATCGAAATGTTTTTATCCAGGACGCAAAGACCACCCACAAGCGGACATTATCGCTCGCCAAATGAGCGGCGGCTCAACCATGATTGCTTTTGAACTAAAGGGCGGTAAAAAATCAGCTTTTGAGTTCTGCAATGCACTTACTATTCCGCTTATTTCGAATAATCTTGGCGACGTACGAAGCATTATTACCCATCCTGCAACAACTACCCACCAAAGCATTGGTGCAGAGGCACGTGCAGAACTTGGTGTGAGCGATGGTCTATTGCGCTTTTCTATTGGCCTTGAAGATACAGATGACTTATTGGAAGATGTTGCATCAGCTCTTGACAAAGCAAAATAATACAGAAAGACTTGTTTTTTCGACAATCTTGTGCTATAAACTATCAATATATCGTTGTTAGTCTTTACATATCTGTTCAATTGGCGACTGTTGAAGTTAACATTTAGAAGCAGATGTGTCTATTATATCCCTTTTAAGCGGGGGGAATTGGGGAAACAGTCAAAACGATTGTTTCCCTATCATTTAAGCAAGATATCAAATTTATTGCAGATTTTAGTGATAGATCGGGTCTAATATTACAACAATTATAACCGCATAAGTTAGGTTTTTGGCTTCCAGCTTTTTACTAGCAATTCCTAAAAGCGCGATACGCACTGCTTTGTAACAGTTTAAAGAGCACTTCCCAGTTATATCTTATAAACAACATTGCTCCCATGCATTGATGAAGGCTGAATGTGCTTGCCGCAAAAAAAATCGTCAGAACAAAATAAGTTCAAATTATTTTTCATCAAATAATAATTCAAAACACTATTTTAGGTGATTTAAGGTGTAATTTAGAATTAACTACGCCTCGTATCTCGATTTCATACAAAGGAGGGCAAATGAAAAAGAAGAAGCATTACAAGAAAAAGTGTAAAAAATATAAAACTCGAATGGAGCGCTTAGGTAAAGAACACGATGTTGTGTATATTAAGCTAGATAAACACCATCAAAACGAGATGACTGGTTGCGTTAAACACAATTTAAACCTTAGCAAACTCCTTGAAAATACCTTACCAATCAAAGGGCCTGATATTTTATTTGATATTAACCAAGAAGGTTATGTTGTCGGTATTGAAATACTATATTAAAAAACAACCATTTATAACTCTTAGCAATTCATCATTTTAATTCATTTAAACGCTGATATCATTGTTATTTATTAAAAAATCGCTTAATCAGAAAGGCCTAAAAAGCAAAATACCCATTTGTGCAATATGCCAATAAGAACGAGCGATAGCACCAAACAGATGGAATAAATGGTAATAAAACTTGGCGTAAGGACTAGGCAGGGCATTGGGCTTCCTTCATTATAAACACAAATATCTCCCACTTTACCGGCTAGAAAAAGTGTTAAGCGCGTCAGTAATAAAGCCATAATAATAATTGCAATTTCCGCTACAGCCAAGAATATAGCGTAACATAGTGCAGTAAAATTTCCTTTGAATAAATTAAATAATGCAATAATGCCAAAGATAATAATGGCAAGAGCAAGAATTGGCATAGAATAAATAAAGATTTCGATAATTGCATCATCACCAACAACAAGACAGGGGGAACCATAGCCTTCAACAAAGATATCGCCGTTGTGACAGTAATTTGCGTATCTATAGTTTGAATCCCATGTTCTTAAAAATGGTAAAAGCGAGCACATATAGGCTAGAATGGACAACGGCAATATAATTTTCATGGCATTTAAAGTCCCAACCTATATTAAAAAAACTGAGCATTATTCATTATAAATACCCTATACCTTACAAGTAGCAATAATTACCTACTAGAGTTTGATGTGTTTTTTAATTTTTAGTTTTGTGATGTTTCCCCATTTTTTAAACAGACTATTTTATTATTTATTTGTTATAGCGTTTCAATAGCTTTAACATTGGACATGTTTTTATCCTTACCGAGTTTATGCCCATGCCTATCCGCCGCCTTAGTGAAACTATGATCAACCAGATTGCCGCCGGCGAAGTTGTGGAGCGGCCGGCGAGTGTGGTCAAAGAACTCGTTGAAAATGCCATCGATGCTGGCGCAACCCGTATTGATATTGCAACGGCAGGCGGCGGAAAAAACCTTATTCGTATCACTGATAATGGTTGTGGCATCATGCCTGATCAACTTTTGCTTGCGGTTTCGCGCCATTGTACATCCAAAATGGGCGATGATATTCACGATATTCGCGCCCTTGGTTTTCGTGGTGAAGCTTTGCCTTCGATTGCGTCAGTTTCACGATTACGGCTTTTATCGCGCCATATTGACCTTGATGAAGGTGCTGAAATTATTGTAACTGCCGGCAAGATTGAGGGACCGCGTCCTGCCGCAGTTACCAAAGGCACCGTTGTTGAAGTAAAAGACTTGTTTTTTGCAACACCTGCCCGCCTAAAATTTTTAAAAACCGAGCGTGCTGAAAGCACTGCAATTAGCGATGTAGTAAAACGCATTGCCATTGCTTTCCCCCATATTCGTTTTACCCTATCGGGGCCAGATCGCAGTTTAAGCGAATTTGCCGGATCAACCAAGGATCTTGATGGTTTAAGCGTTAGGCTTGGGCAAATATTGGGCAAGGAATTTTCGCAAAACATGGTTGAGCTTAATGCTGAACGTGAGGGGGTTAAATTAAGCGGTTTTGTCGGCGTTCCATCCTTTAATCGTGGCAATGCGCTTCATCAATTTGTTTATGTTAATGGCCGCCCGATTAAGGATAAGACCCTATCAGGAGCAATTCGTGGTGCTTATAGTGACGCTATCGCCCCTGATCGTCACGGTGTTGTTGCGCTTTTCATTACTATTGATCCACAAGATGTTGATGTTAATGTGCATCCCGCCAAAGCAGATGTGCGCTTTCGTGACCCAGGCCTTGTGCGTGGTTTAATTGTTGGTGGTATTCGGGCAGCCTTGCAGCAATCAGGCATACAGCCAGCCACCACTGGTGCAAGTGCCATGCTAAACGCTTTTCGCACCGAGCAATCCACCAATGCGGCGATGACAAACCAAATGAGTGGCAAGCCCGCTCATTCTTCCTATCAAAACAGCTATTCTCAAGGGCAAAATAAAGGCGCAACTTACCGGCCGCAAAGTCAGGCGTGGACACCGCAAAATGGTCAAGCTTTTCATCGACCGCTTGATGATAATCACGTTTCCATGCCAGCTGGAACTGATATTTTATTGCAAGAGCAATTGGGTGCATTTATGGAGCCAAGTGCGGATTTGCGCCCTAATCTTGTTGAACCAGCCATAGACCAATTAAATGCGCCGCTTGGTGCGCCGCGCGCACAAATCCACAAAAACTATATCATTTCACAAACACAAGACAGCCTTATCATTGTTGATCAACATGCAGCGCATGAACGCCTCGTTTATGAAGCATTAAAAGAAGCACTTTATGATAAGCCATTACCGTCACAAATGTTGCTTATTCCTGAAATTGTTGATCTGCCGCAAGATGATGTTGACCGATTAATGAACCATGCCAACACACTGCAAAAATTTGGTCTTGGCATTGAAGCCTTTGGTGAAGGTGCGCTTGCCGTGCAGGAAACACCCGCCATGCTTGGTGAAATTGATGCACAAGCACTTATCCGCGATTTGGCTGATGAGGTAGCCGAGCACGATACGGCAGATGGTTTAAAATCCATGCTTGATTATGTTGCTGCCACCATGGCATGCCACGGCTCTGTGCGTTCTGGACGTATTTTAAAGGCCGAGGAAATGAACGCTTTATTGCGCCAAATGGAAGCAACACCGGGATCTGGTACATGTAATCACGGTCGTCCAACTTATATTGAATTAAAACTTCATGACATTGAGCGCTTATTTGGGCGGCGCTAATGATATATTTAATAGGCATGCATTTTCGAATGGTCCGAAATAACAAGCAATATTCAAGGAATATATTATGCCGGCAATTGATATGATTGAATATATTAAAAAATCGTTTTCATTTTTACAGGAAAATATCGACGAAGATAGTTTGTATAAATGCCAATTTGATGTTCGCAATTTTACTGTTGATGATTTTGAAGGTTACTTAATCGCTAAACGTCCGCGCGATCCATTTGCGCTAACCACTATAAATAGGTTGAAAAAACGGGCTACCTATAAGTACGAAGTTGAATTATGGGCAAATTATAATGAGGTCGATTGGTTGATTGACTGCCATATTATTGATCAACCTTTTCGCCAAGAGAGCGAATATTCCTATTTTAAATATGTTGATATACTATATTTACAATTTATAAAACGACTAAAGACCATTCATCCAAGCCTGTCCGCTTGCCGATACTTTAAAGGGCTTGATGGAGCGATTTTTACATTTTTTGCGCTAAGGACTAAAGAAAGCCAATTGATAGCATCGGCTAACAATGAGTTTTTATATCCTGATTTTGATGAAGAGCTGTTTCTCAATGAGGTTAGACCGGTTATAAAATCTAAACTTGATGAATTGAATTATTCAAATATCGTTTCTTACCGCAATTTTAAATATTTGGCGTCACAGTTTGATGCACAGCAGGTAGATGCTTTACTGGCAAAAAAGCTTTTCGGAAGGGCGTTTAATTACGACAATGAGGAATCTATTAATCAGATTTGCATCAATGATATTATAAAAACTGATAATCTATTAAAATGTGACATCGCTGCAAATCTTGCCTATGAAATGATTTTAAAAACATTCACCGACGATCATTTTGTTGAAGGCTATATTGTCAAATATTATAATGATGACTTCACCAAGATTTATATTTCGTTTTTAAGCAATTTAAATGATCTGGCTAACTCTTGATGTAAATATCGGTAATGTTGATTATTTTATACTGAAGTGATTGTTCAAATCGATGATTGACGCTATATAGAGTGCAACACAACGTTTTTAAATAGATAACCTACCGACCATAAGTCTCGTGGGTTATTGCTTTATGGAGTAATAGCGGAGCTATGGCGCGCCAATTTATTTATCATATGGCCGGACTAAATAAGTCTTACGGCAATAAGAAGATCCTTGAAAATGTTCATCTTTCATTTTATCCCGACGCAAAAATTGGTATTTTAGGTCCCAATGGCGCCGGTAAATCTACCATTTTACGCATTATGGCAGGTTATGACAAGGAATATAGCGGCGAAGCTTGGCTTGCTGAAGGTGCAACTTGTGGCTATTTATCGCAAGAACCTGAACTAGATCCTACAAAAGATGTCCGTGCCAATGTTATGGAAGGCGTTGCCAACAAACAGGCTATTCTTGATCGCTATAATGAATTAATGATGAATTATTCCGATGAAACGGCTGACGAAGGTGCAAAGCTGCAAGATATTATTGACAGCCAAAATCTTTGGGACCTTGATTCGCAGGTTGAAATGGCGATGGAAGCTTTGCGCTGTCCACCAGCCGATGCTGATGTTACCAAATTATCAGGTGGTGAAAGACGCCGTGTAGCGCTTTGCCGCTTGCTGCTTTCCAAGCCCGATCTATTATTGCTTGACGAACCGACCAACCACTTGGATGCTGAAACAACTGCATGGCTTGAAAAGCACTTACGTGAATATGAAGGCTCAGTTTTGATCATTACCCATGATCGCTACTTCCTTGATAATGTTACCAATTGGATTTTGGAACTTGATCGCGGCAATAGTATTCCTTATGAGGGCAATTATACTGCTTATCTTGATGCAAAAGCCAAACGTATGGCACAAGAAGGCCGTGAAGAAGATGCACGCCTAAAAGCTCTTGCCCGTGAGCAAGCGTGGATGGCAGCTAGTCCAAAAGCCCGTCAATCCAAATCAAAGGCTCGTATTAAGGCCTATGATGAATTGGTTGAAGCTGCTGAAAAACGCCGCCCGGGCGACGCGCAAATCATTATCCCTGTTGGTGAACGCTTAGGGCAAGTGGTTATCGAGTTTGATGGCATTTCCAAAGGCTATGGCGAACGCTTACTGATTGATGACTTGACATTCAAGCTCCCTCCCGGCGGTATTGTTGGTGTTATCGGTGCCAATGGTGCGGGTAAAACTACATTATTCCGTATGATTACTGGTCAAGAAAAGCCTGATAAAGGATCTATTCGTATTGGCGATACTGTTGATCTTGGTTATGTTGATCAAAGCCGCGATACGCTTGATGGTAATAAAAATGTTTGGGAAGAAATTTCCGGCGGCAATGATATTATCAAGCTTGGTAAATTTGAAATGAATAGCCGCGCCTATTGCGGTGCTTTTAATTTCAAAGGCGGCGATCAACAGCAAAAAGTCGGTAACCTTTCGGGCGGTCAACGTAACCGCGTGCATTTGGCTAAAATGCTTAAAGCTGGTGGCAATGTATTGCTTCTCGATGAGCCAACCAACGATCTAGATACCGAAACTTTGGCAGCACTTGAAGATGCTTTGGAAAATTTCGCTGGCTGCGCTGTTATCATCAGCCATGATCGTATGTTCTTGGATCGCTTGGCAACCCATATTCTTGCCTTTGAAGGTGATAGCCATGTTGAATGGTTTGAGGGTAACTTTGCCGATTATGAGGCCGATAAGATCCGTCGTTTAGGACCTGAAAGCGTTAATCCGCGCCGCGTAACCTATAAGCCACTAACACGCTAAACTTATTAAAGCTTGAAAAAATTAAAACGCTGGTCAAAATTTGGCCAGCGTTTTTTTATGATATTTTCTAGGCAATCAAGTTAATGTTAGCACGAAATTGAAATGACTTCCTTCCATTTCAATTTAAAGCTCTAAATAAGATTTAAGAGAATATTTTTAAATTAGGGTGTCTTATGGCTAAGTGGATTGAAGTAAATGACAAAATGCAAACAGGCTATAAATATCAACTTGTTTGTGCGGCTGGTAAAGATTTTCATCCTGATTTTCAACCCCAATTGACCCCAGCAGAAATGCTAGAGCTTGGAGTAATGGGCGGCAAATATATGACCGATTGCAGGGATGAATTTCCCAAAAGCTGGTTTGAAAATGCCAAATTATCACCCGAAAAAAAGAACGCGAAACTTAATTACTTTGGCGTTATGGCAGGAAAACCACTATCCTATTGGCAACAAAAAGGTTGGATTTATGAAGATGATCCACGCGGTTGGTTTCAATGGTATTGTCGCTATTATCAAGGACGCCGATTAGAAAAAGAAGATGCACGACAGATTAAACGCTGGCGAATGATGAAACGCCACCAAACACAATTGCGTAACAATTGTGAAGAAGGCGATCCTTTTTGCCGTCCGCGCCAACGCCAAGCTTTGTTACAATGGGCCTATGATAGCCGTAAAATATAATTTATAACCTGTCTAGAAGTGCAAACCAGCTTAGGCCAAGGTAAAGCAAGGCGCTTCGTAAAGCACCACCTGGAAAGCCTGAAATTTTAAGCTCTCGCATAATATCGAGGCGATCTTTTTTGCCCAATATGGCTTGTGCATAAAGATAACCAAAATAATGCGACAGCATAACACCGTGCCCTGAATAGCCGCCACAAAAAGTAATGCCGGGCTCCACTTCACGCACATAGGGCATGCGCTCAACGGTTATTGCAACCGTACCGCCCCAAACGTGAGTTAGCTCAATATCCTTTAAATCTGGATAAATTTGAGTTAATTGCTTGCGCACTGATGCCGTCATATCACGCCCATCAGGGTTGCCATAGGCTTCACTACCGCCAAAAAGCAAGCGGTTATCAGGCGTTTTACGAAAATAGCGCACAACAAAGCGTGAATCATCTACCGCTTCAAAACTGGGTAAAATCGATGTATTATCGCTTAGTGGAACAGTTGAACCGATAAAACTACGAATTGGCAAAACATGCGCCTGTGCCTTATTATTAATTTTGCCACCATAACCATTGGTAGCAATTAAAACACGCTTAGCACTAATGGTTCCTTGCTCGGTTTTAATAATAATATTGGTACCATTGCGCGTTACCGATAAAGCAGTTGTACGTTCATAAAGCGCAGCGCCATTATTATGGGCAGTATTAGCAGTGCCGATCACTAGCTTTAATGGGTGAATATGCCCTGTTCCCATATCTCGGATGCCACCATAATAATGGCTCGACCCAAGACGCTCACTTGTTTCATTCTTATCCATAAATTGCAGATGATTATAGCCATAGCGCGCCATATTATCGACATGGCTCTTATAATCATCAAGATAACGCGGCTTATGAGCAACGGATAATTGACCGGGCAAATAATCTATTTCAAAATTGTGCTTACTGGCAAAATTATGGATATGGGGCTTGGCTTCCTCGGCCAAATCAAACAAGGCCTTGGCGCGTTCAAAACCATATTGCTTTTCAAGGTCTTCGACCCAGCGGCGTTGGCCGGTGCCAAATTGCCCACCATTACGTCCTGATGCCCCCGCACCAAAGCGGCGCGCATCAATGACAATAGTCGACACATTATTTTCAGCTAAATGACATGCCGCCGAAAGACCGGTAAACCCGCCACCAATAATGGCAACATCACATTGATGGTCGCCTTGCAATATTGGATAGCGCGGACGATCATCCACGCTTTGCGCATACCATGAAATTCCCGGTGACATTGCATCTTGTTGCATAAATTAGCCTCACACATTCAGCAATAAATATTCCCGTTCCCAAGGGCTGATAACCTCCATAAAGGTTTCATATTCCTGCCTTTTGACCGCTGCATAGGTAGCAACAAATGTATGACCTAAAACATCGCGAAGCTCAGTATCTGCTTCAAAAAGACTAACCGCATCAATAAGGCCACGCGGCAATTCAATATCAGCAGCATTGACCGTTTCAGTTGTCGGCTCATCAGGTTGTAGTTCTTGTCGTAAACCAATAAGACCACAAGCAAGCGAAGCTGCAAGGGCAAGATAAGGATTGGCATCCGATGATGGTATACGATTTTCAACACGGCGCGCTTCAGGACCAGAACGTGGTACACGAAATGCGGTAGTACGATTATCATAGCCCCAACGCAAATTCACCGGTGCCGAAACATCAGGAATAAGCCGGCGATAGGAATTAACATAAGGTGCAAGCATCACCAAAGCACTTGCCATATGTTTTTGCATACCGCCAAGGAAGTGGAAAAAGGCTTCACTTTCGCTGCCATCAGGATTGGAAAAAATATTTTGTCCCGTTGCAATATCAACGATTGATTGATGAATATGCATTGCTGACCCCGGCTGACCTTGAATAGGCTTAGCCATAAAGGTTGCATACATATCATGTTTGAAAGCTGCTTCACGAATAGTGCGCTTGAACAAAAACACCTGATCGGCAAGCTCTATTGGATTGCCGTGGCGCAAATTAATCTCTAACTGGCCTGCACCTTCTTCGTGAATAAGCGTATCAATTTCCAAGCCCTGCGCTTCAGAAAAATGATAAATATCATCAATCAACTCGTCGAACTCATTCACACCAGCAATGGAATAGCCCTGCCCGCCGCCTATCGGGCGACCCGAGCGACCAACCGGCGGCGTTAATGGATAGTCAGGATCAGGATTGGTGCAAACAAGGTAAAACTCAATTTCTGGTGCAACAATCGGTTTTAAACCAAGCTCGGTATAAGCATTAATGACGGAGCGTAAAACATTACGCGGTGTAAATTCGGCATAACCGCCTTCTTGATAAACAAGATCGCAAATAACTTGCGCGGTTGGATCACTTTCCCAAGGCACAACCGACAAAGTAGATAAGTCGGGCACCAGTTTTAAATCGCCATCATTTTCAGGAAAGAAAAAGCCATTGCCATTTTCTGGGTAATCACCCGAAATGGTTGCCATAAAAACCGCCGATGGCAAAGCAAGCGATGTATCAGAATTGAATTTTTTGGTTGGCATCATCTTGCCGCGCGCAACCCCTGCTTGATCGGGAGTGATGCATTCAATATCCTCGATCTTGCGATAGGCAAGCCAATCTGCGGCTTGCTTATGGTTTTTTGCACCAGATAGCGCAGTAATATGCGGCTTTAAATTTTGTTCTTTTGAGCGTGACTTCTTTTTATCGGAAGCAGACATGGGGGCTTTGGCCTTAAAAATTTGAGTTATTCACCTTTTACCATATGTGCATAGGCTTGTCGAATTGGTCAAGGCTTGAAACAATGAAGCTGTTGTAATTTTTTGGCGATAAAAAATTAGTTTTATAACTAAAAAAGAGATGATACTCGATTTTAGATAAATTGCTGTCTATTTAAACAATTAAAGAATTGTAAAATAATACTAATTAAGAAATAAAATTTTGTTGCTGGTTCAAACCCTATAAAAGCTGCTGATTTAGTAGTAATTTATAGCAAAACTATAATAGGTTTCTTCCGTAAATAACTGCGTTCAATTGTCGATAAATAATAAAATGTGTGGCGCAGTTTACAGGTGAAATGAAATTGAATGAATGTTATTTAGGTGTTCATCACAAAAATATGCAATGTCAAGGGCGGCAGGCAAAGTGGTTACCTTTGGCATTATTAAGACAGACGGCCAAATCTTTCCACAAATTAATTTAGGCGCTATGATAAATACCACTGTGCATACAACACACACCCAAATTTATGGGTAATGTAAACGCAAGTTCCTAAAAAACATTTCAGTTTATTCCTCAAAGAATAAAGAGGTTCGAATATTGGATTACCTAAGCAGTTCCCTGACAAATCCAAATCATCCTCAAATCGCAATCTTAGGTGTCAGCTCCACATCTTTTGTTTCCTCACCATATAAACGTCTATTTTTAAGCTAATTATAGGGCGTTTATTATTTCGCACAGTTTTGAAAATAACAGTAATTTAATTTATTTAGAATAGCATATATGTAAAACATCAATTGTTCTTCGTGTCCCGTTGTTTTTCACGAAACTTGATAAGCTCATGAATCGGTGGAGAGTTTTCCTCTTTGGGTATGATAACATCGTCGTCAGGCCGTATAGCTATCCTATCTATGTCATTTGCTCCAATCTGCCATGCTTCCCTTAAACAAAATTTACGCTTAATGATCCCAAGCTCCATTCGAAACTCGTACAAACCAGCCTCACTCAAAATAGCCGGTACAAGGACATAAGCACCGCAGGCATTCAGATGATGGCAGAACATTTCAAGATTTTTATGATCATTTACCATCATGGTATTCATTCTTGATGTATTTACAACCATCTTTCCCTTTTTCTCTGGCAAAGCATCAAAATTATGCGTAATATGCACCCTATAGTAAAATGGGTTTTGTTGATCTATGCCTCTAATTACAGATATGTAGATTTCTTCATTGTGGTCCTCATTACCAAAGCGCTCGCGCCAATTTTTAAAAATAGCCTCACCCTTTTGACCATTTGAAAATGTTAGACCGACAACTGGTGGATGTCCTAGCTTCATCACACCGTACACCATACCTTTCCATTCGGCGGCATCCCAAAGTCTTGGATTAACGTTTGCTCGAACGATAATATCATCGTGACTACGAATTTCATCGACAAACTGCGGTATGACTTCTTCATTTTCGCTCGTCAGTGGTGGCAATTCAATTGTTGTAGGCCGAGTATGCTCACTTGATAAACCTGAAAAAGTCCTATTAATATAATCACTCCAGTCAGAAATGCGACCCACATGTGTTCCAAATACCCTACTTCTAAAGATGCCTGCGCGGCAAAACAATGTCGCGCGCTCCAGAATATTTTCACCTTTTACTAAGTCTTCAATCGTCTTAGCTGCGTCCGATAACATAGCGACATTCATCAAAGCATGGATGCAGAAAGAAACTAGATGTTGATTGTAAATTAAAAGATTATTCATTTCCAAAAGAGACCAATTTGTGGGAACACAAACCTCCATCATAAAATCATCACTCACTTCAACAGAGGCTTCCTCAATGGTATCTAATTGTCGAACCCGAACTGTGAGCTTTTCAGTGAGAGGAAAAGCCTTTGCGCTGAGTAATGTCGCTGCAAATGCTTCAAATACCGTAGCGTAAGTTTCTGCCTGCAGGAATCCTTCAAGCGTATTAGAGGTTTCAACATTAATCATCACGCCCAATATCTTAGTGGACACATTATTAAATCCATTATCTAAGATTACTATTTTGTATGGAAAGCTACTGCAAGCTAGTTGTGAAGCCATCAACTTCATCATTTCATGGATTTCATGATCCTCTGTACCATCGGGAATTGAACCGTCTGACTTTAGCTCGTCAAGATAGCCGAGGCGGTAAAGAAGAGCAAAGCGAGTTAAAGGCAGTGCGAGACAATCTAAAATATCCGGCAGGCTCTCCAGTCTGCGAATATCTACTGAAGATTGAATTATAATTAAGCAAGCAAACAGCTGATCTAAATTAGTAAACTCGTTCTTAAGCATCTTTTTGCTTTGTTCATCTAAAGGAGTAATGTTCTCAATAGCATGTAAAAATTGAATGCTACTCAGTACATCTAGAACATGACCTAATTGTAAAGATAGCCTTACAAATAGGCTAAGCACCGAAATCATTTCGACCCGTAAACAGCCTTCACTTTCCGACAACGCCAGATATTGTACGATTGATGCTAAGGCGCTCGCCCGCGCCGCCCAAAAAAGACCAACGTCACCATATGCTGCGGCTAGGTGGTTGAGCGCCTCGGCTTGTTCCTCTCGGCATTCCGCCTTCGAAAGATAGACGACACTACGACCAAGCCATTTTATGCCCTCGATTGCCTTTTCAGCATTAAGCTTGAGCTTACCTTGCTGCAAATACATTTCCCCAGCCTTAATCTCTCTACTTCGTTCGGCCATAAATTCTGCAGTTTTTTCCACCAAGGTATCAAACATCTGGCTGTCGGGGGAACTCTCGCTAATCGCATTAACCACCTCTTCAATCATATCAGCCGGAAACTCTCCTAAACCTACAGCTCTATCAATAATTCCACAAAGCTCTCCCCAGATTTCATCTAAGTTTCCCTTTTCTTTAGAAATTAAGATTTGCCACATACGATGCAAAACAAGTAATGTTTCAGCATGCAGAGCATTGTTTGGCTTGGAGTTATCAGCAGCTAGTTCTAGAAGCTTTGCTTTCAACCGTTTTGACCTGTCAATCAAAAGTACTTCCCCAGCAGTCTCATGACATCGCAACACCCGACCGATTAAAAGCTGATAGAGACGAAAAACCTTAGCAATATGCCCCGCCTGCTCACTTGCAAAAGCGATAGTCTCAACTTTTCCATACTGATCTTGCATAGTCTCGATGTCATCAAACCACCAAAATACTGCCCAAGCATATTCGTACACCGCGTTTAAATGGTGATAGCTTGCGCCGTATTTTTTAGCATAATCAATTGCACGCTTGAAACGCCCATCTGTTTCATAACGTGGCCTTTCAAGGGATCTTGAGAGTAAAGCGGCCTCCAAACTATCTTCCACCGCCTGCATTTGCTCTTGCGTGGTCGAACTCGACTTTTTAAGCCTGACTTCAAGTTCATCAAGTTTTTGCTGGCGTTCAAAATCTCTTGGTCCTAACTTGATGGCGTCCGGTTGATATTCTCCTGCTTGCAAATATTTATGGGCTAAGTCTTTATGGTCGTGAGAAAATATACGGTCGATGATCCACTCACGATCAAAAATGGTGACCTTAACTCCATATTGGCTGAACAATTCGTCTTCTATGCGAAGTCGATCACGTTGACGCGCCGCCCGATTCGTAAAGAAAATAATCCGATTATAACCACGTTGCGTTTCAACAATTCCTTTAACATCAGATCGCACCTTATCAGACCAAGCTTTTTTGGCACTAAATGCAAATGCCCATCGCTCAGAACCACTTATTCCATCGCCAACATACCAACGCTCCGAAACACTGCTGTCAACTGGGTAGGTCTCGGTGTCTACCTTGCCATCTCCACCACCTTCTGGCCCTGTTTGAGGGCGAAGGTTGGGACAAAGTTCTCGTTCGCCTAATTTACGACAGAATACCTCGAAATCCTTGTGCTGGTTGCGATCAGTGAGCGTATCTAAATGATGGCTTAATTCGGCTTCGCTCAATCTATAAGCATCAGTGCATACACTATCCGAAAAAAGCTGGGGACGTTGAGCCCGCATTATTTCAGACGGTGTGAAAATCTTACTCATCTTTATTTCCTCTGACTAAAAATCAGTTTGGTCACAAATATTATTGGCAATCTGTGTTTACGTAAAAAATAAGAAAATTTGAGACTATGCCTACCTATTTTAGAAAGCCATAGATGCTAAAAGAAATTAAACAACAAATTATTTCATCGCGCAAGGAATGGTTTTAACACCCATTTTAATAGTTGATCACTTTGATGCAATGATCATTACTTGGGCTACCAACGAGTATCTTCCTTATTATTTAAGCCATAAGCATATTAAGAGCCGTTATTCGCGCGCGGTATTAAGGTCAATCATAGCGCGGTCAACAGTTGGATATTGAAATATGCGCCGAAAAATAAAAACGATCGCGAAATTTTAACACATGCCCCATTGCGGTTCTATTCCCATGGTTGAGACTCACATCAATGTTAAGCGGCGGGGCTTAGTTTTGCGTAGATATACCTATCGTGTAATTGTTAACAACGATATTTTTATTGATTTTCTAACAAAGCATCAAGCGTTCAAGGTGTTGCCATTCCCTTATTTTTCATAGCCTACAAAGATGATTGGCTTTTGGGAACTTAAGAGATTGCAACAGACTCAGCAGAGGCTTTTCTTAATCCTTTTAAAATACTTCTCGTGGCACTAAGCGAAGATAGGTTACTTCGGGATAAGCACATTCATTACGCTACGCAAATATTATCATAAGGGATTGAAAGTAGTCATCCGCGCCTTAAACGGTTAACGCCATGAAGAAGGGGGCGCACGAATTCAGGCTATGTGGCGGTTATGATATATAAAGATAATATTTTTCTTGGATTATAGTTATATTTTTTGGGTCATGATGATTTTCACTGACGACCTTTTTGGTTTAGTGAGCTTTGAGAACATTGAGCTACCTCACCAGCGAAGATAAAGTCTTCGCGCCAGTGATAATTAAATTCCAATAATTATTAACTTTGTAAGAATTTTATTGGTTGCGGGGGCAGGATTTGAACCTACGACCTTCAGGTTATGAGCCTGACGAGCTACCGGGCTGCTCCACCCCGCGTCACCTATAGTCTTTGCTAGAAGTATTATTGATAATCGAGCAAAGTCATTATCTGATTGATGTATTTGCGTTGTTATTTAAGCATGATCAGATAGATTAATAAGGGTGTTTTGATGGTGAAGAGATAGTATTCAATCATGCATTTTGCAGACCTGGCAGCGACCTACTCTCCCGTGTCTTAAGACAAAGTACCATTGGCGCTGGAGCGTTTCACGGCCGAGTTCGGAATGGGATCGGGTGCAGCCGCTCCGCCATAACCACCAGGTCGGCGAAAGGCATGAACGAATTGAAGCTGGTTTTGATTTTCTGCTTTTTATTAACTGGATATAGGTAATGGGAACGATCAAGCCGATTGAACGATTAGTATCAGTAAGCTTCATGTGTTACCACACTTCCACACCTGACCTATCAACGTGGTCGTCTTCCACGGTTCTCATGGGAATACTCGTTTTTAGGTGGGTTTCCCGCTTAGATGCCTTCAGCGGTTATCCCTTCCGTATATAGCTACCCTGCTATGCGGCTGGCGCCACAACAGGTCCACCAGAGATACGTCCATCCCGGTCCTCTCGTACTAGGGACAGATCCTATCAATATTCCTACACCCACGGCAGATAGGGACCGAACTGTCTCACGACGTTCTGAACCCAACTCACGTACCGCTTTAAATGGCGAACAGCCATACCCTTGGGACCTGCTCCAGCCCCAGGATGCGATGAGTCGACATCGAGGTGCCAAACAACCCCGTCGATATGGACTCTTGGGGGTCATCAGCCTGTTATCCCCGGCGTACCTTTTATCCGTTGAGCGATGGCCCTTCCACACGGGACCACCGGATCACTATGACCGTCTTTCGACTCTGCTCGACTTGTCAGTCTTACAGTCAGGCAGGCTTATGCCATTGCACTCAGCGAACGATTTCCGACCGTTCTGAGCCCACCATCGCGCGCCTCCGTTACTCTTTAGGAGGCGACCGCCCCAGTCAAACTACCCACCATACACGGTCCTGGTTCCGGATAACGGAACGCAGTTAGACATCCATGTAGATAAGGGTGGTATTTCAAGGAAGACTCCACAATGGCTGGCGCCACTGCTTCAAAGTCTACCACCTATCCTACACATGTCGACACGAATGCCAGTGTAAAGCTATAGTAAAGGTGCACGGGGTCTTTCCGTCTAACCGCAGGAACCCCGCATCTTCACGGGGAATTCAATTTCACTGAGTCTATGTTGGAGACAGCGGGGAAGTCGTTACGCCATTCGTGCAGGTCGGAACTTACCCGACAAGGAATTTCGCTACCTTAGGACCGTTATAGTTACGGCCGCCGTTTACTGGGGCTTCAATTCAATGCTTGCACATCTCCTCTTAACCTTCCAGCACCGGGCAGGCGTCAGACCCTATACGTCGTCTTGCGACTTCGCAGAGCCCTGTGTTTTTGGTAAACAGTCGCTACCCCCTGGTCTGTGCCACCCCCTAACGGTTGCCCGCTAAAGGGTCACGCTTCTTCCGAAGTTACGCGTGCAATTTGCCGAGTTCCTTCAACATAGTTCTCTCAAGCGCCTTGGTATTCTCTACCGGTCCACCTGTGTCGGTTTCGGGTACGGTCTATAATGTGGGAGCTATTTCCTGGAACTGCTTCACTGCATCATCAATCCAATAAGATGATACAATTTACGCAATCCGTCACTTCCCACAGGCCCACGAATATTAACGTGGTTCCCATCGACTACGCCTTTCGGCCTCGTCTTAGGGGCCGGCTCACCCTGCTCAGATTAACTTTAAGCAGGAACCCTTGGACTTTCGGCGAGGGAGTCTCTCACTCCCTTTATCGTTACTCATGTCAGCATTCTCACTTCCAATACCTCCAGGATCCCTCACGGGTATCCCTTCACAGGCTTATGGAACGCTCCGCTACCACTTACACTTACGTGTAAATCCACATCTTCGGTGTATGGCTTTAGCCCCGTTACATTTTCGGCGCAAAGACCCTTATTTAGACCAGTGAGCTGTTACGCTTTCTTTAAATGATGGCTGCTTCTAAGCCAACATCCTGGTTGTTTTGGGATCCTCACATCCTTTCCCACTTAGCCATAACTTGGGGACCTTAGATGGTGGTCAGGGTTGTTTCCCTCTCCACGACGGACGTTAGCACCCGCCGTGTGTCTGCTAGTCAGTTCTTCCAGGTATTCGGAGTTTGGTTAGGTTTGGTAATCCGGTGAGGACCCCTAGCCCATCCAGTGCTCTACCCCCTGGAGAATACAACTAACGCTCTACCTAAATAGATTTCGCGGAGAACCAGCTATTTCCGAGTTTGATTGGCCTTTCACCCCTAGCCACAAGTCATCCCGATCTATTGCAACAGATATGGGTTCGGCCCTCCAGTAAGTGTTACCTTACCTTCAGCCTGCTCATGGCTAGATCACTCGGTTTCGGGTCTAATCCGACGAACTGAACGCCCTGTTCAGACTCGCTTTCGCTACGCCTACACCTATCGGTTTAAGCTTGCTCGTCAGACTAAGTCGCTGACCCATTATACAAAAGGTACGCCGTCACCCAGAACTAATCTTGGGCTCCGACTGTTTGTAGGCATTCGGTTTCAGGATCTATTTCACTCCCCTCGTCGGGGTGCTTTTCA
>NZ_CP104893.1:2745000-2942500 GCF_025449315.1 Bartonella sp. HY406
TTTAATCACCGCTGACATAGGACCACATAATCCCGATGCCAAGGCAATATCTATAAATTAAAATATAAAAACATTCTAATATTAACACTAAAACAATAACAAGGTAAAAACATGACAAATATGTGGCACGATGGTTATGTCGCTGATATTGAATATACAACAGGTACATATGTCGAACAAACCCCCAGTCATATGGATATGGTATGCCAATTAAACGGTATTGAATTGCCAGTTCCTGCAGATGCAGATTATAATTATTGTGAGCTTGGCTGCGGGCGCGGAGAAACATCGCTTCTAATTGCCGCAGCGAATAAGAATGCTAATGTTTGGGCATTTGATTTTAACCCTGCCCATATTTTTGAAGCAAGGCGCATGGCTGAAAAAGCCAATTTAAATAATGTACATTTTGAAGAATGCTCTTTCCAGCAAATAGCCGAAGAGCCTTGTCCTGAAGGTATGCCTTTATTTGATTATATTACACTGCATGGCGTGTGGAGCTGGGTAAGCGCGCAAAACCGCCAATATATCGTACAATTTATAAAAAAATATCTAAAGCCAGGCGGCATTGTTTATGTGTCCTATAATACCCTTCCTGCTTGGTCCGAAGTGATCCCTTTTCAAAAATTACTGTTCCAACTGGCACTTGAAGAAACTGGACGCAGCGACCAGCGCGTATTAAAGGCAGCCCACAGAATAAAGGACCTCTTACCCGAAAATCTTCGCTTTATTCCTGAGCAATTTGTCCGCGAATTGCCGGATAACGGCACATATCTTTCACACGAATATTTAAATCAAGATTGGGCCCCCGCATTCCATGTCGATGTTGCCAAAGATCTTAGTGAAGCCAAACTAAAATATGTCGGCATTTGTACCTATATCGAGAATTTTGATGAATTTGCATTTTCATATAAACAAAGTAAGATTTTGACGGCGACTGCCCCACAAACAGTTGAAACGCTTAAAGATTATTTTATCAATCGTAAATTTCGTAAAGACCTATTTACTCGGGGCTCCGTTGCCTTACAGCCTAAAAAAGCGCTTGAACAATTAAAGAAATGTGTTTTACAACTTGCTGTCCCAAAAGAAAAAATTCTTTACTCTATCGCCTCTCATGTCGGTGATTTAAGTCTTAACAAAGACTTGTTCGGCCCAATTTTTGATGCTTTGGAAAAGAAACCAATGAGCCTTGGCGAATTGGTAACACTTCCCGGTATTCCAGAACTTAATCCCAATGCTAGACAAATTATCGGCCTTTTACTCGCGGCAAATTATGTTCATATCATCAAACCGATAGAGATGCAGAAATCACGTGAAGAGGTAAGAAACTTCAATAAACTTTATGTCAAAACCTGCCTTGAGCAGGAACGTAAATTGGGCATCCTTGCTTGCGCTGCAAGTGGCAATGGCTTAATGATGAACTTCCTTGACCTGATTGCTTTTGATGCCCTTGCTGATGGCAGCAAGCCAACCGTCAATGATCTTGCCAAGAAAATTTGGAAAAGAGCAATTGAGCGCAATGATTCCCTATCTTTTGAAGGGAATATCATTCCAACTGAAGCCGATGCTGTTCGTTTGTTAAAACCCGAACTTACCAAGGTCGTTGAACAATCACTACCTATCTGGCAAAATCTTGGAGTTTTATAATTAAACGCTGATTACAGTATTATGAACATAAAAGGCATGGTTGTTTAACCATGCCTTTTAATTTTTATGCACGTAATTTAGCCTAGATGAAAGTAAAAATAGTTTAATTATTTGTCACTTTTGCGGCTTTAGCAAGTGGCAAGTTCATAGTTTTTCTAAAATACCCTAGCACTATTTAGCATTTCCATGTAAACATGGCCACTCACACATTCATACATGTTTTAAAGCACTCACTTTAGAACTATCAACTTACTGGATAGAAAATGCCACGTGATAAAAAATTTGAAGGTGATATGACAGCCGTTGGAACCATGCGCGAGCCACCAGTTTGCCGTGTTGCCAATATTGATCGCCTTTTTGAAGATAGGGCTTTGCGCTTTGAGCGTCTTGCTCCAACTAACCCCGTTTCAAGCTATATCCAATTCTTAACCAATTTAACCAAAGCCCAGCACGAAACAGCACAAAAATTCAAAGACGGTTTTACGTCTTTGACTGATGAAAAAAGCCAAATAAGCTTTGGCATGCCAATTATTGACCGCACAGCATTATATAGAAATCCGCTTGCCAATAAAATTACCAAAGATCTTTTTGCCCGTATCGAAAAAATAACTATGCCAGAGGCTTCAATGAAAGCTCTTGCAGCGGTTAAAAAATCAAAAATGATGCAAAAAGAAATTGCTGAAAATCTTAATGACCGCAAATTGCAAGAAGATCAATTGCCAGAACATATTTTTATGTTGGCGAGCTTGCAAGTGCTTTATAGTTTGGCTGCATCACAAATTGACGCAAGCAATATCAAACCGCTTGAACAAAACCTATGCCCTGCTTGCGGCGGCACTCATTCAGCATCGCAAATTGTCAATTGGCCAAATGCTGAAGGCACACGCTTTTGTTCTTGCCTTTATTGCGGTACAATGTGGAATTACGTTCGCATAAAATGCACATTTTGCGGTGAAACCGGTGCTGTTGAATATGGTGAAGTTGCTGATGGGCCTGGTAGTATTTTAGTAGAAAGCTGTAGAGATTGCGGCAAATATTGCAAAATGACCGATGCGCAAAAAGATGTTAATCTAGATGTTTTTGCAGATGATATTGGGTCGCTAGCTCTTGATCTCTTGGTTAAACAAGAAGGACGCTTTGTTCGCGGAGCTTTTAATCCATTTTTATATGGATTTTGATAAAGGATAGTGGTCGTGTTTTCAAAGCTGCCTTCGGTTGATTTGTTACTTTCACACAATCTTTTGGCTAATGCATTAAAAAGCTTTGGCCATAAGGCGACAGTTGAAGCGATTAGATCAGTTATCGACAATGAACGCTCAGTGATAAAAGCTGGACGACCAGCGCGCGATACGGCACTTCTTGCGGGACTGGTTCTTGCAAGACTTGAAAGCGAATCCATATCGAAATTACGGCCAGTTTATAATCTTACGGGCACCATTTTGCATACCAATCTTGGCCGTGCAATTCTATCCGATGCGGCCATTGCAGCCGCAAGTGATGCTATGCGCCATCCAGTTGCGCTTGAATATAATTTAAAAAGTGGCAGCAGAGGGGAGCGAGATGACCATCTGCGCCAATTAATTTGCGAACTCACTGGCGCTGAAGATGCAACCCTAGTTAATAATAATGCTGCCGCTGTTTTTATTACCCTTAATATGCTAGGTGAATTAAAATCAGGACGCCGGCAAGTGATTTTATCACGCGGTGAATTGGTTGAAATTGGCGGCGCTTTCCGCATGCCAGACATCATGGAAAAGGCAGGTGTTACTTTACGTGAAATAGGCACGACCAACCGCACCCATCGCGCGGATTATATTAATGCAATTAGTGAAGAAACTGCAGCAATAGCCAAAGTCCATACCTCAAATTTTGTCATTCAAGGTTTTAGCAAAAGCGTTTCAACTCAAGAAGTCGCCAATATTGCTCATGATGCTGGACTGCCGCTTTATGAAGATCTTGGCTCGGGCAATATTATTGATCTTCGACAATTTGGCTTACAGGCAGAACCATGTATCCGCAAAGTGGTCGAAGCAGGTGCTGATCTTGTTAGTTTTTCAGGCGACAAATTATTGGGTGGCCCCCAAGCTGGATTTATTGTTGGCAAGGCTGAGCTTATTGCGCGCATTAATCGCAATCCATTAAAACGTATTTTACGCATGGATAAAATACGCCTTGCGGCCCTTGAAGCTACCTTGCATTGCTACAAGAATGAAAGCCTGATGCTAAAAAATATTCCAACCTTACGCTTTTTGGCAAGAAAGCGTCAGGACATTGCTGAAATGGCCGGATTGTTATTGCCAGACATACAAAATAGCCTTGGTGATTTTTTCAATGCCGAGATACTGCCATGCGAAAGCGAAGTCGGCTCTGGTGCAAGCCCAGCACAAACCTTGCCAAGCATTGCCATTGCAATCAAGAGCACTGGAAATGAAACCTTAAGCCTTAATCAATTGGCGCAAAAATTGCGCGAACTACCTGTGCCGGTCATTGGTCGTATGAAAGCCAATCGCCTTATGCTCGATTTACGCACATTGGAAGAACCACAGGCTTTTGCCGCCAATTTTGGATTGCTTGATTTATGATTATTGGAACCGCAGGCCATATTGATCACGGAAAAACTAGCCTTGTCAAAAAGCTTACTGGCATTGACACCGATCGCCTCTTGGAAGAAAAAAAACGCGGCATCACGATTGAGCTAGGCTTTGCCTATAAAACAGCTGAAAATGGCGAGCGTCTTGGCTTTGTAGATGTTCCAGGCCACGAAAAGCTAATTGCAACCATGGCAACTGGCGCGGCGAGCATCGATTTTGCTTTGCTGGTAATTGCTGCAAAAGATGGCATTATGCCACAAACCCGCGAGCATCTTGATATATTATCACTGATGGGGATTACCAAAGGCGCGGTTGCATTAACCCAAATTGATCTTGTTGATAGAGATCGACTCATCGCAGTTGAGCAAGACATACAAAACTTTACTCAAAATAGTTTTTTGCAAAATGCGCCAATATTCCCCGTCTCATCATTAACAGGACAAGGCATTAATGAGCTTTGGCAATTTTTAAGTGATGAGGCACAAGAATTTAAACATCGCCCAATTGCCGGGCGTTTTCGTCAAACCATTGATCGCGCCTTTAGCGTTAAAGGCGCAGGAACAGTTATTACTGGCAGCGTCTTATCGGGGAAAATCCATAAAAATGACGACATCATTGTAGCCCCACATCATTATAAAGGACGCATTCGCACGCTTCATGTGCAAAATGAAGAAAAGTCACAGGCGATTAGCGGCGACCGCGCAGCATTAAATCTTGTTGGCGATATGCTCACATTAGACCATATCAAACGCGGCGATATGGTGATTGATCCTTTTTTAGATCAACCAACCAACCGCTTTGATGTAAGGCTTCAAGTCTTAAACAATGAAAAAAAAAATTTGCAACAATGGTTTCCAGTGCGCTTTCACCATGGAGCGCGCGATATGGCTGCCCGACTTGTTTTTTTGGAAAGTGACGAAGGCAGGCCAAATAGCAAGCCATTAGTGCAAATAGTCAGTGAAGAACCAATTATTGCCGCCAGTTTTGACCATTTTATTATTCGTGATACATCGGCAAGCAGAACCATTGGCGGCGGTTTTATTATTGATCCCTTTGCCCCAGCACGCAAAAGACGCAGCCCTCAGCGCATGGCAATTCTTGACGCTTTAGAAAATCGCAATCATGCTGAGGCTTTAACCGCCCTCCTTGCAATTGAGCCATTTTTTGTCAATTGGCAAGAATTTTGCCGCGCCCGTAATTTAACCGATAAAGAAGCCGAAGATCTTTTAACCATTGTCAAAGTTAAAAAAATTGCCACCAATGATGGTACTGTCATTTTAAGTGATACTTATTTTGCAGCAATAAATGAAAAAGTCAGTGCTATTTTAACTGACTTTCATGCAATGGAGCCTGATTTGCAAGGCATCGGGCTAGAGCAATTGCGCCGTCAAACTGCGCCCGAGTTAAAAGCACCTTTTTTCCGTCTTTTGCTGCAAGAAGGCATTAAACAAAAACAATATCGAATTTTTGGCGCATGGGTTGGGCTTTTTGGTCATGAAGCACATTTATCCGCAGAAGATGAGGCAATTTTTCAAAAAATTTCCCCGATTTTAAACGGCGATTTGCGATTTAAACCACCGCGCACCCGTGATTTTGCCAATGATCTCACCATTGATGAAAGCCATATGCGCGCTATTTTGAAAGCATCTAGCCGCATGGGGCGCGTTTACGAAGTCGCGCAAGACTATTTTTTTCCAAAGCCAGTGCTAGCCCAAATTATCGACATCATGCGTGATATTGCCAGCCAAAAGGAAAAAGGCATTTTCGTTGCTGCGGATTTACGCGATCGCTTAGATAATGGCCGAAAAATAGCTATTTTGTTGCTTGAATTTTTTGACCGACATGGCGTTACCATTCGCCGTGGTGACGAGCGTCGCCTTAATCCTTATCGATTAGATCTATTTAGTGACACCATACTGTAAAGACTAATTATTCAGCTTTTTTTGCAAAGGCTACGCGTTTCCATCGGGTTTTAGTCAATAAATTAATACCCAATCCCCAAAGCCCCGTCTTGCTGCGCTTTACCAACCGGCATAATTCGCGTTTAATGGTTTGTGCTTTAGTGCGTTTAACTTTCTTGGCTGTGGTGATTTGACTTCTCTCACCTTGCAACGTGCTTGGTAATTGTGCTTGTATAGCAATGGCAGGATCAAGCTGATAGGCTTTCAATTTATCAATAATACCATAATCAAAATTAAATAACCAATGATCAAAAGGCGCACTTACATGCTGCATTTGCACTAATAATTTTTGCGCAGCCTGTTTTGAAATAATATAGGCAGCCGCCATGATATGAGTGGATTTTAATTCCGCAAGATAAAATTCTTGACCCTTAAAACAACCAATTTTTTGCCCCTCACCCAGCCAAACTTTTTTGCCAGATGTTTCAATTTTGATTATATCGCAGGGCGCATTACTTAGAGCGCATTTCGATCTGACTGGATCAGATCGGCGCTCTAATCCTTTGTTTACATCGCGTTTTTTGTCCGAAAACCGCTTCACACTTTTCGGAAAACGCTCTAAATTATTTTTGCTAAAATGATCAATAATCCATTGGTCATCTTGCAAAATATCTCGCGCACCCTCCCCTAGCTCGACATCATCCTCAAATATGGCGCCATATTCATCATCACCGTCAGCGATGAGCTGCAACGCGCGGGCATGACTTAAAAAACAAGCAATTTCACCCTTGGTTAAAGGCTCTAGCCATATATTATTTTTTTGTATTTCGTTTAGGTCATCATCATTTAAATTTTGCGCGTCAATTGCAGCAACCCGCGTCAACTCAAGCTGCAAGTCACCAAAAATTTCCTGCAAACGCTGTAAGCGCTCTGGTGTGCGATCAAGATTGATGACATAAAGCTTCATAAGATTTCCTAATTTTTTTTAATCTAGTCTATTTTTTATCTTTAGCAAACCGGCATTCAACAATTCCATTGTCAAAATGCATCACATTTCTTACTTTATAAATAATTACAACAATGGATGGCTTATTTGACAGAAATTAATATTCCTGCCCCTATAGATAAAATTGATCTTTTACCAGAAAAATTTAAAGATTGGTTTTTACAAAAAAACTGGCAGCCACGCCCCCACCAACTCGCCCCCATTGAAAAGGCTGAAAAAGGCCTATCAACTCTACTCATTGCGCCAACCGGTGCGGGTAAAACTTTGGCCGGCTTTTTACCTTCGCTCATTTCATTATTCAACCTATCGCGTACAAAAACAAAAAAGACTACGGGTATTCATACGCTTTATATTTCGCCCCTAAAAGCACTTGCCGTTGATATTCACCGCAATCTTACAATACCAATAGCAGAAATGGCGCTTGATATATCGATAGAGACGCGCACCGGTGATACACCGCAGCATAAACGCCAACGTCAAAAAATTACCCCGCCTGATATTTTATTGACCACGCCTGAGCAGCTCGCTTTATTGCTCACAGCAAATGATGCAAAACGCTTTTTTGAAGATTTGAAATTCGTCATATTTGATGAACTCCATGCCCTACACACATCAAAGCGCGGCCATCTTTTATCCTTAGGCTTGGCGCGATTGTTTAAACTCCAACCCAATTTACAAACCATCGGTCTTTCAGCAACGGTCAGTGATCCAGATGATTTACGTGGCTGGCTTGTGCCGCAAAATTGCGCATCGTTAAAAAATAACCTTGCCGAATTGGTCACTGTAAAAGGTGGCGTTCCCCCGCAAATCACCATTTTGAAATCTCATGCAAGATTGCCTTGGGCAGGTCATTCAGCCCGTTATGCGCTGCCAGATATTTATGATATCATCAAAACTGCAAAAACAACGCTTATATTTGTGAATACCCGATCACAGGCTGAAATGGTATTTCAAGAATTATGGCGCTTAAATGAAGACAATTTACCCATTGCCCTTCATCATGGCTCGCTAGATGTTGCCCGTCGGCGCAAGGTGGAAGAAGCAATGAGCCGCAATAGCCTTAAAGCAATTGTTGCAACCTCAACCCTTGATCTTGGTATTGACTGGGGCGATGTCGATCTTGTTGTCCATATTGGCGCACCCAAAGGGGCAAGCCGCCTTGCCCAGCGCATTGGTCGTTCTAACCACCGCCTTGATGAGGCAAGTAAAGCAATCCTTGTGCCAGCAAATTGCTTTGAAGTGCTAGAGTGTCAAGCAGCCCTTGATGCCAATTATATCGGCGCGCAAGATAGCCCCAACATTAGCAAGGGTGCTTTAGATGTTTTAGCCCAACATGCGCTTGGCATGGCCATTGCCGCGCCTTTTGATGCAGATGATTTTTATGATGAAGTTACCTCAAGCATTCATTACAAAAATCTATCCCGCATTGACTTTGACCGTATTTTGGATTTTGTCGCAACCGGTGGCTATGCTTTAAAAGCCTATGAGAACTTTGCCAAAATTCGCAAAAATAAGGATGGCCTTTGGCAGGTTAGCAATGCAAAAATCGCCCAGCAATATCGCTTGAACATCGGCACAATCATTGAAGCGGCTGAATTGCAAGTGCGCCTTATCAAAAAGGGCAGCCTGAAGCGCACGTCTTATGGTGGCAAGCAGCTTGGCAAAATCGAAGAAGGCTTTGTTGAATCCTTAGAAAATGGTGATACATTTCTTTTTGCAGGCTATGTTTTGCGCTTTGAAGGTATAAGGGATAATCAATGTTTTGTTTCGCTTTCACCAAAGCATGAGGCGCGCATTCCATCCTATGCTGGCGGTAAGTTTCCACTATCAACCTTTCTTGCGGCCCAAGTACGGGCCATGCTTGCCAAGCCGCAAAGCTGGCATAAATTGCCGGACGCTGTGCGGCATTGGCTAGAAATGCAACAACAAAAATCAATTTTGCCAGCACAAAACGAATTATTAATTGAAACATTTCAAGAAAAAAAGCAGCATTTCCTCGTCGCCTATCCCTTTGAAGGCCGTCTTGCTCATCAAACCCTTGGCATGTTGCTTACAAAGCGTCTAGACCGCATGGGGCTTAATCCACTTGGCTTTGTCGCAACCGATTATTCCATTGCTCTTTGGGGGCTTAATGATTTAAATCAAGCTATTGCATCAAGGCAGTTAGATTTAAGCGAATTATTGAGTGAAGACATGTTGGGCGATGACCTTGAGGCATGGCTTGAAGACAGCCATTTATTGAAACGGTCTTTTCGCAATTGCGCGATTATTTCAGGGCTTATTAATCGCCGTCATTTTGGTACGATGAAAACTGGTCGGCAAGTCACCATTTCAACTGATCTTGTTTATGACGTTTTACGCAATCATCAAAAAGACCACATTTTATTAAAAGCAACCCGTCAAGATGCCGCCCATGGCCTTTTAGATATAGCACGCCTTGGTGATATGCTGGCGCGGATTAAAAATCATATTCACCATCACCACTGCACCCATATATCACCGCTTGCGCTACCAGTTATTATGGAGATCGGCCGCGAAATGATTCCGGGTAGCGGTCGAAACCTTATCTTGGAAGAACTCGCGCAAGAATATGCTAATTTTGATTTTGGTTGATATACAAGTGCCAATCATTTTATTATTCATATTTACACGGTTTAAATGGTATAATACGCGCAATAAAACTGCATTTTATGCGTAAACATGAAAATGAGCATGGCGTTTTAAATACCTCACGACCCAAAAGGCTAAAGAAATTAAGCGGATAATACAATGTTACGTGAAAACATCCATGATCTTTTGTTGTTTTTTGTTGTTGCAAGAGAAAAAAGCTTTACACGGGCGGCAAGCCAACTTGGCCTTACTCAATCCGCGCTTAGCCACGCCATACGTGGGCTTGAAGCGCGATTGAATTTAAGGCTTTTAACTCGTACAACCCGAAGCGTTGAAGTAACGCCAGCTGGTGAGCAACTTATTCAAGATGTTTTTCCCTTGTTGCAAGAAGTTGAAGAAAAACTTGAAACCATCACCCAATTAAGCGGCCAACCATCTGGAACTATTCGCCTAACAACGGTTGATCTTGCGGCACAATATGTTCTCTGGCCTAAATTAAAAATATTTTTAGAAAAATATCCCAATATAAATATCGAAATCAGCAGTGATTACGGTCTTGTTGATATTGTAAGCAGCCGCTTTGATGCGGGTATCCGTCTAGGTGAGCATCTTGCCAAGGATATGATTGGCGTTTGTATAGGGCCCAATATGCATATGGCGGTCGTTGCAACGCCTTCTTATTTTAAACATTTTCCAAAACCAAAAAATCTTGAAGATTTAGATCAGCAAAATTGTATCAATTTGCGGTTGCCCACATCAGGCGGACTTTATCCTTGGGAATTTGATGTGGACGAAAAAACCGTTAAAATACGAGTCAAAGGGCAACTTACCTTCAATACCTACCCGCAAATATTAACTGCAGCACTTGACGGCTTCGGTCTTGCTTACATTCCGCATGACATAGTTAAAAACTATATCACATCGGGCCACTTAATCAGCGTTCTTGAAGAATTTTGTCAGCCATTTCCAGGTTATTATTTATATTATCCAAGCCGCCGACATCATACAGCCGCCTTTAACCTTCTCGTACAGGCTTTGCGCTATCACCATTAATGAATGGCATTCATAAGTTCAATGATTGTAATACGACTAGTTATTTTTCAAAATCAAGATATTTAATCATTCATCACGCACATCCCGCAGGAATGATAAAAATGCAAGACACATCTTTAATAGTTGAAAATAAACCAGCCTATTTTGTCGCCGAGTTTTGGTTAAATGATTTAGAACCTATGCAAACTTATTCATCGCAAGTTCTGGCAACTTTAATACCTTTTAACGGCAAACTGATTGTACGCAATAATCAAACAATTCCATTGGAAGGAGAGTCAATAGCAAATGCAGCTATTGTAATCTTAGAATTTCCGTCAATGCAGCATGCAAAAAATTGGTATTACTCTAAGGCCTATCAAAAAATTATACCGTTACGCCATAAAGCAGGAAAAACCAACGCCTATCTGGTTGAAGGGCTTACACTACCATCTTCTTAAACCAATTTCTGTGTTCGCCAATTTTTTTCAATCTAAACAATATAATTTAAGGAATATCACATCATGAAGATTGCAATCGTTTATCATAGTGGCTTTGGCCATACAGAAAAACTTGCCCAATATGTAGCAAAAGGTGCGAAAGAAGTGCAAGGCGCCGAAGTCTTTGAAATTAAACTTAGTGATGAGGCAACACCTTGGCCGTTATTGGAAGAAGCCGATGCAATTATTTTCGGCTCCCCTACATATAACGGAACAATTAGCGCACGTTTTAAGCAATTTATGGAAGAGTCAACCCGCCCTGCTTTTATCAAACAAGCTTGGCAAAACAAACTTGCAGCAGGCTTTACAACATCTGGTGCTTTACATGGCGATAAACTTAATAGCCTTATGACAATGAGTCTTTTTGCTGCTCAACAAGGGATGATATGGGTAAATCTAGGTCTGATGGCAGGAACTGCTGATACTGATTTAAACCCAATTGGCAGCTGGTTAGGTGCGATGGCACAATCAAGTGATGCATCACCAGAAATCACCCCTAAAATGAATGATTTACTCACCGCTCAATATCTTGGCAAACATGTTAGCGAAATAGCAGCAAAATTATCTCGATAATTATCCTAAATGTCTCATAAAACACTTTGTAAGTAATTTTATTTAGCATTTTATAAAAAGTAAAAAAGCGGGTTAAGGCTATAATACTAGTCTTAACTCGTAATTTTTCGCCTAAAATGTTTGATAATAATAACTAAGCTTTCAATCAAAGTTATGCCCAATGCGCCACACATAAGACCAGCAAGGCCAGTTATACTTTCAGGTGATAATATTGCTCCTTGTTCAATTAAATCAAACTTATTTAAAAGATGTAGTGAAATATGGGTGACCGTTGGCGTCATATAAACGGCACAGATAGCCCCACCAATCCATTCACTTAATCGTTTCAACCAACTTTGTTTTGGGCCAGTTATTTGCCGTAAAACAGCACCAAGACTGCCGGCAAGCCCCGTCCAAAAAAGCCCAAATAGCGTTAGATACCAATCAGGCGGAATATTTCTCTCAGGCATTTTATATCTTTCTACAGTTTAAAAAAACAGGTTTTACTTCCTGTCAGAACGCTGACGGCTCATGTGAGATTGGCGTCAGGGGAATCATGCTAAATAAGTTTTCATCAAACAAAATCTTAAACCAACTCAATTATGGAGATGAAAAATGTCAGTTAAAACGTTACGAGCCCTTGTTGTTACCTCTGCAATAGCTGCAATTGGTGTTGCTGGTTTAGCGTCCGCTTCTTATGCACAAAATGCGCCCTATCCTGCACAAACAAGTGCCCGCATCAGTACTTCACAGCTTGCCAGTAAAATTGAACAAGCAGGCTATCAAATTCGTGATATTGACCAAAAATATTACGGCTGGGAAGTTGAGGTGACAGACAGAAACAACCAGCGCCTTGAGCTTCGCGTTGACAATCAAGGCAATATTACCGGCCAAGAATATGATGATTAATCACATCATGTAGGAATATTTAAAAAGATGCTTTTTAGATCGCCGATCTGATTGGATCAGATCGGCGATCTAATCCATTGTTTACACCGCGTTTTTTGTCCGAAAACCGCTTCACACTTTTCAGAAAAACACTCTAACAAGGGCATCTTTTTTCCTTTACTTCCAACAGCCTTGCTTTTGGCCAAAGCGATTGGTTACCACAAGCCATTTGCTAAGTTGCGGCTCTTTCAAAACCAATTGGGCTGGCTCATTTATTTTCGGCGGTGCTGTCCACCCTGCGCAAGAGAGCCTCGCATGGATCATTTTTTGGGAAGGGCTTTGACACCCCATTAAGGGCAAGGCACAAAGCATAATCGCTATATAGATCAACTTCATTTTGAATTTTACTCGCTAATTGGTAAGCTTTAACCGCTGATTTAAGCGCAGCCTCGCGCTCAAAACTGCGCCCATAAAAAAAGCCGCTTGATGCGGCGGCAAATAGACAAACAGCAATGATGCCAATTTTATAGGGCCAAATCATTTAAGTATTTTCCTTTTTGATACGGCGGATAAAATAAGCTGCACCAATAAAGGCAGCCACCACCATAACAATAGCTAAAGCCCATTGAAAAGGTCCCCCGCCACTAGCAAAGCCGGTTAATCCTGATGCAGCTCCCAATATGGGGGCAATCACTTCTGGCTTGGTCAAAGGATTATCCTTAATTGGCTGCGGTTTGATATAATTAGACGAAACAAATTCACCCTTTGCCCATAAACCACCCTCGGCAGATCTTCGATTAACTAGCCCTTGCAAGCGTTTACCGCCCGCATTAACCCATTTCATCAATTCCACCGGCACCCCATCATAATCGCCCTTGTTCAATTTTTTAAGCAAAGAGGATTTTTTAAAAGCTCCAACCCCAACATTATAGGCAAATGAAACAAGAGCTGCAAATTGGCTGTCGTTCAATTTAACTTTGACTGCATGCTCAACCGCTTGTTCAAATTGCCTTAAATCACGCATTAAAATATGAGTGGCCTCAATATCGGTAATTACCATACCCGGCCTTACATAAGGATCACCTGCCATACTGGTATGACCGTAGCCAATTGTCCAAACATTCGCACTATCTTGATAAGCGTTAAGGCGTAAACCTTCCCAACGTTTGATGTGATCCAACCCTTGTTGATTGATTTTTCTAGTCACGAAATCACCTTTCTAGGATAAAAATCTATCCCCAATTATATGTTGGAAAATTCCTGCCAAGCTTCATTAAAACTATCCCAGTCAAGCGCCAAACCACTCACAATATGCTGAACTAAGAAATGCTCATGGTCAAAACTCAAACCATAATCCCACTCTATTTGCGCATCTTCTTTTTTAGGCGATGGCAGAGTGTTGATCACGCCTTGCACAAGGGGCAATTTATCAAGCTTGCGTAATAACAAACGGATTTGCCGCGCAGTTAAAACAGGATAGACTTTTTCTTGCCCAACTTTCTGTTGATCTATTTTTGGCGGTTGGCGCAAAAGTCCAATTTCGGCAGGGTTACCCAAGGTAGTAATTTCCACCTTGGTGCCATTGCTATCAAACCAAACGTCACCGCGATAATCTGCAATAATTTGCCATTTATCTTGTTCAGGCAAAAAAACAACATTTTGATTTTTTTTAAATTTTGGCGGTGACTGCAAGGTTGAAAAGGCGGGAAACAACCAAACACCCTCCTCCATTGGCGAGCGATCTGCAAAAGTTGTCCCTAAATATTCAAAACTATTTGGATGATAATTATAAATTTTTGGTGCGTTCATAATTTTTAACCTTAATAACGAATACAAGCTAATAAAGCGATATTGCGTGGGCGATTTTCATCTGCGGTGGGTACAACGCTTGACGCATCAAATGTAAGTATACTGCCCGGTGTTGGAACGGATGGATTAATAAAACGAAAGCCTGACGGATTATTAAGCGAAAAGGCGCCGCTCGCAGCTTGCCATGGCACAGCGCTAGAAGACCCCAATCTTGCAGTAATATTACGTATCGCGTCCCCCTGCGCAGTGCCAATTCCACGCCCGGTGTCGATGCCGCGCCCGTCATCAAAACTACGCAAAAACTCACCACGCAAATCGGGAATTCGAAACATCGACACTTCGCCCGTGCCGTAAGAAAAGCACCCTTGGGCACCTGCCTGCCAGTCACTCTCACTAACAACAGCACCTGTTTCCGTGGCAAAAGCCCAAAGGTCAGGGTATGATATTCTTGATATCAATGCGCCATTGGCCTTCAACCAACCAGATGGTGGGTTATTAGCAGGAAAAAAGGCAATCTGGCCAATTAAACTGCGCTGTGCAGCTAAAATAGCAACAATTGCACGCCGTTCAGTTGTACGTAAAAATAGATTGCGGCTCCCTTCATTAAGGTTATCAGCGTCATAAATATCTGCTGCCACATTATTGGGATCATAGACCGATTTGGTCATATCTCCACCACCTGATCCACCACCCGATCCACTTGCAGTAATTGTAGCCCAACTCCCATCACCGCGTAAAAAGCTCGCGCTATTGGCAGTTCCACTTGCAGTAATGTCGGCAACAACAATCTTGCTTTTACTGGCTAATGCGCCAAGATCGGCAGGCTGGACAGATGTTTGCGCCTTAGCTATCGCGGCAATACTTGTCGCATTAAGTGACAATTCAATCTTGCTCGCACTCAAAGTACCGCCACCGGTTAGACCAGTGCCAGAGGAAATTTGAACCGTTTTAGCTGCCGCATTATCCAATAATGCCTTATCACTTGTAGTAAAAATTTTATTGGTTGTGCCAGCAACCATATTATCCATATTAAATGCATCAGCATTTTTACCGGCAGGATCATAGACCGATTTGGTCATATCGCCACCACCTGATCCACCACCCGATCCACTTGCGGTAATTGTGGCCCAACTCCCATCACCGCGTAAAAAGCTCGCATTATTGGCAGTCCCACTTGCAGTAATATCAGCAACAACGATTTTACTTTTGCTGGCCAATGCGCCAAGATCAGCAGGCTGGACAGATGTTTGTGCCTTAGCTATCGCAGCGAGACTGGAAGAATTTAATGAAAATTCAATACTGCGATCACTTAAGGTACCACCGCCTGTCAAACCGCGTCCAGGGGATAGAATTAAAAATCTAGAAGCGGCATCATTTGCTTTATCCAAAGCATTTAAAGTTGCTTCTGATAGATTAAGGGTTCTATCCTCACTAAAATCACCACCACCTTGCAAACCATTGCCAGCAATAATTTTACGATCTGGATTAACCGCCCGATCAGCTTTTAAGCCCTGTTCAGATGTTGCAAAAGCCGAAACATCTTCTACTGCAGCACTGCCAAGGCTAGCTGGCACTACAACTTTATCAACTGCAATTCCTGCCACCACCTCTTGTTTGGTTGCGGCTGGCAATTCAAAATTATGGGTGTGATAGGGAACAGCCATAGGTTAACTCCATAAAAAAAACCGCTTAAAGCGGCAAATAAATTATAATGACGATTTTAAAACCAACGGCCCATGGCCATTCTTTGCGGCGGCTTCATATTACTGGTTAACTCATTGGCATTACGACTAAACAGTACTTTTGCTCTGTCAATCTCACTAATAAGCACAGAACTATTATTTTGCACTGCCAATGGCGTAATTGTCACAACTGGTGTTGACACGAAAGCAGCTGGAAAAATCCATTCAGCAAAGGATTGATTATCGCTACGCCTTACTGACGATACAGAATTTGCCCAGCAAAGCTGCGTACCATCAGCAAATCGCACAAAGTCCCCATTTTCATTGCTGCCACTTGTTATACCAGCTTTTAAAACCGCATTAAGTGGCGCATGCACCATTTCATTATTGGCATAGATAATAACGCGAATTTTTTCCGGCTCTTTAATGCCCGAAATTGCAAAAGGTGTTTGACTTGCACTCATTTTACACCTTTATCGCATATAAAATACCAAGATTAATTGGGCGTGCTTCATTACCACCATCAGAATTAATGGTATGATTATGATCGCCATTAGTTGTTGTGGTGCGTGTTTCTTCACGCACACCAGGAACAAACGCGTTATACCCAAAGTTGCCAGCAGCAATAACGTCTATATATCTATAGGTAAAATTATGATTATGGTTACCATTAGTACTTGTCACCCCACCATGATTATGGGCACGATTTTGGCTATCTTGAAACGTTGCAAAAGCACGACCACTATCAATACCACGCCCATGGTCCCAACCGCGTAAAAACACCCCACGAAAATCAGGTAGATTGAAACTGGTTTGCCCATCACCCCACCCCCAAGTGCCACCAATGGCATTAAACAAAGCAGGATAAACAGCACGTGAAACTGCAGCGCCGTTACATTCAAGCCAGCCAGTTGGCGCAAACGCCATAGCAAAAGGTGCAATCATACCAGTAGGAATGGCTTGGCTCGGTGTTGGCGCTGCTAAAAACCAGCCCCCACCACCATTATTCAAACTTTGTTGGTAAACCGCCTCATAAATACCACCAATTTTAATTTCACCACCTACTAAAGCAGTTACACCATTAAAATTAGATTGAAATATTGGACGTGCACCAAGACCATTCAAATTTAAGGTCGCATTACCATTATTATTGCCAACGGCTCGAAACCGCACCAAAATACCATCAAAAAGGCTGGTTATCGTTGCATTGCTGCGTAATTCCACACTATTTGCACTTCCGCCAGCGATAAGTGTGCCGCCAATATCGGCAATATATTCGCGAATACGCTGCATCATTGCCCGCGCCGAATTATTTACCGAACTTGGTGGCTGCCCTTCCGACCAATTGATAATATCATCGGCATTAGCATTATTTGCCGCATTGAGCGACCAATCATAAATTGTGCTCATCACCATCTCCAAATTATTAAGGGAAAAATTAAAGCCTTTTTAGGCCAGTTTAGAGCGCATTTCGATCTGATTGGATCAGATCGCCGCTCTAATCCATTGTTTACACCGCGTTTTTTGTCCGAAAACCGCTTCACACTTTTCGGAAAACGCTCTAATGGACTAATTCCATAGCAAAGCCGATCTCACTATAGTCAACACAATAAAGACCATCACTTTCATCAATCAATACCGCTTGCGGTTTAATCGATAAAACATCTTGCGCCATCACGCCGCGATAACGTTGTGGCTGCCCACAATAATTAAACTCATAAAACGGATAGCCGTTGCGATTTCCAATTTGAACAATGTTCTCTTTGGAGCGGATATCAGACTTGCCGATCAAACCACCAACAGTTTTCGCCGTATCCAACAGGCTTGGCTTTTTGGTTGTCTGGCTTTGGCTCGAACCACTGCTTGTGCCATAATTGCCCGAAAAACCAGTTGCCGCATTTTGCAAAAGATTAAGCCTACTCCAATCACGATTATCATCTTCAAGCCATTTTTGCCAATCGGCATCAACTTGCGCCTGCGCGTTGTCATCAAGCGTCTGGCCACCATTTAATGCATTGCGCCAAGCATTGCTTTCATTACCTAAATAATTGGCAGTACCTGCCACTTGCCCTTGATTAGCACTGTCAATCTGACTATTGGCAGTTAGCATATTTTTTACATCTTGATTATATTGATTGGACAAAGCGGAGGTTGCAACTTGGCCTAGATTATTGGCAAGAACTCCCGAATGCGCACCCGAGCCATATCGCCCAGCACCTGCCATCTGGCTATTAATGGTAGTGGCAGTATTATTCAACGTATTTTGTAATGCTTCGTTAAAAGCACTATTATTGCCAATTAAATCACCTGATGCCATTTTTGTTAAATTACTAGCACTTGAGGTAGGATTATTCATCAATTGGCGAAGATAATCATTATCGAAATTATTAGCACTATTTGCTAAACCATCAATGGCAGATTTTGTTGTATCACTTAAATCTGCAACGCGCTGCCCTTGATAAACATTACCGCCTTGTCCATTTTGATAGGCCGAAAGAGCATCACTTGCCCCTTGCTGAAACAAAGCTTGCGACCAAGCTGGCGGCGCATTGGTCTGGCTTTCCGTTTGTTTTTGTTCGCTCTTACTGTTTTTACTTGTGCTACCACCCATATTAAAGCTCCTTATAATAGCGGACAAATTTTGCCGCATATCCATGTTTTGCTAAAGCTTTGCGCCAACCTAATCGCCCAATCGGGCAAATTTCATCAAAGCCATTATTTCGCGCCCAAACTTCAATTGTCTCAATCAAATCGGCTATAAATGGTCCGCCCTCACCCGCCAATTCTAATAAAAGCAAACGCTTACGCCCGGTTTCAGTCACCTCTTTCTGGCTTGTGACAAAAGCAACAAACTCCTTTTTTTCATCCAAAATGAGCCATAGCTGCTCAACCCCCTCGGCAATGTTGCGGGCAAGATTGGCAATGCTAATATCGTCTGGAAAACGCTGCTCCAGTTTTTTCATGGCTTCGCCTATTGCCTTGCTATATGGCGCAATTTCATCAAAGCTCCACTCACTGGTTAAATAGATTGATAGGCTCATCGCATCCCCGCAAAATTAAAATCAACATCAAAACCCTTTACATGTTTCCAAACTTCACCGGCTGGAACACGCAACCTAAATTTATGGAAACGCCCGCGCGCGCGCATGTGATAACGGCCACTATTATAAGAAGGCAATTTTTCCACCCCCCATCGAATTGGGTCATAAAGGTTACGTCGAAATCGTGTTCCAACACTTAAAAATGCCTGATCGGTATCAATGGCCGCAAACACTGAGCTAATTCGTTGCACACTACCCGCGGTTGAGCCAATCTCTTGCGATGAAACAATCGCCTCCATCCCAGTGCCGGAAAATGCACCAAGGCGATAATCTGCCGAAAACGCTCCTAAAATCGGAGCGCCGCCCTGCCAAGCCTTGCTGTCTAATGAAAATGGAAGGGTTTCAAGACTCATTGATACACGGTCTAAACCATCAAGCGTATAGCCAGCATTATAAATCGGTAAAATGCCGCAAGTCTCAACATTGACCAAAGACCAACGTTGCAAGCCCCAATCATAAATCAGCATTTCTCTAAAAATACCAGTTCCCAAATAATCGGTAATCCAGTAAACACGGCTATAAAATGGATCAATGGCACCAAACATGCTGGAAATATCAACGGCATTTAATTTAGAAAAAACACTGCGATCGACTTTTTCAAAGCCAATCGGATTAATTGTGCCATCCATACTTATTTGAAAAAAGCCACCCTCATCAGCATAAAAAGCATAAGAACCCCGACATGCAATCGAAGCGGCTGACTTCGCACCACGTTTATCGTGAATTTTTTGAAAACTAAAAATAATGTCAGAACCGGGCACGAAGGTGGCACGATAAATAGCAGTTTGCAAAAATACAATTGGATTTGTTGTTTCACTAGAGCCTTGAACATTGCCACCATCGGGAAAATTTTGATAATCACAATTTTTTTGACCCACCGTCCACCATTCAGCGTCATTAAGCCCCGACCAATGAACACGGTTTGGAAAATCAGGCAATTGCATAAGACAAACAAAATCACCCCAAACCCGCACTAAACCTGCTCGCGGCGGATCACCACCAAGATTACGAAAACGACTTGCTTGCCCAATGATAAAGACTTGCGGTGCATCGTTTTTATTCACCGCAATAACATAATTGCCAAATGCCGCGAAACTCCAACGCGCATCTTCATTAGCTGAATAGCTAAAATTCTCTTTACCAATATTTTTCCAGGTTAAATCAGTATTATCTAGCATATAAAGACCAGTGTCAGTACCGCAAAATATAAGCGTTGTGCCATCAACAGCGCGCACAGCAATGCCACCTAAGGGCTTTGCCATCAAATTACCGGTAAAAACTTCAAAAGAAGGCATTGGTATATAAGAGCCATCGGCAGGAATAACATTGCGAATATCATCGGTAAATTGACCATTTATATCAGCAACATCTGGGCGATATTCAGCAATAGGAAAAAAAGCCATCGACTTTTCCTTTCAAAAGGCAATTTGCAGAAACATTTTATTGCGGAAAAGCAGAGTTTTCTTTTCCTAAAAATGCTAAATATTTAAAAATTTGTCGGATAGATGCGGCCTCGGCCATTGCGGCGCGAGGTCTCGGCTCTTAATGCGGCTAATTGCTCATAAAAATCATTCAAGGCACTTGCAGCAATATCGCCATCTTTTAAAATGTCCTTATAAAGCTCATATTTCGCCCTCGCGCGAATTAAATCAAAAGCCTCATAAAACCAAGGATTTGGCTCACTCGCCGAAGTAATATTGCGAAATCGCACCGGCGATAATTGCAATCTTATTTGATAGGCTGTGTCAGGAATAGGATAAAACCGTAATTTTTGCCCAAAATAACTATAATAGATAGGTTCGCCGCACATATTGCTTTGGTTGGTTTCCATAAACTCCGGCGGTTTTGCTGTTAAAGACACATAGTGATTATTATCCCTTTGGCAATAAACCTGAGAAAGACCAGCTAGAGTCGCAATCGCCTCATTATCATTGGCTGAATAAAATTCCTGATCTTGTTTGGTAAAAAAACTCACCTCACGACTTTCATTAAAATAAAAAGGCTCACGCTCACAAAATCTAATAGCTGAAAAGATTGCTTCTTGGATCTGCGCCAAATATTCATTATTGGTGTCATCAAGATCATCAGAAATACTATTGATCAAATCAGTAAACGTTTTAATTTGCGGTGCTAAAACCGTGGGTATGCCTGAAATCGGGCCACCCGTTGTTACGATAACTGCCATTTATCCCTCGCATAGGTCATCATTCAATCAAATGACAAAACGCATTTGAAAGTAATAAAAAATATTTTGGATTGGAAATTAACAATCGACAGCTAATCTGTCGTCGTTTCGTCTAAATGCCATATAGTGTCATGGAAAATCGGGATATTGAATAAGCATTTATGAAATGTCAAAACTTTGTCATGTAGCCGCATTGCACAATGATTAAGTGGTCTGCCTTTTTCTTCGCGCAAAAACAAACTATCATCTGCAATATACCATTCTTCCCAGCCATCACTCGCACCGTCTATCATCCAACGACCATCAGGCATTAATGCATAGGCGAATTCTATGCGTGTTAAAAATTCTGCACCAAAACACAGACTGGTTTTAATCTTAAAACTTGAAGTTTTTTCACTCCACATCTCGAAACATTTGCCTGCAACATCTGCCTTGTGCAACTTTTCTATGCGCGTCTCTGCCTGCACTATGGATGGTATAAAAGCCATCGACAAGGAGCTAAAAATTATAATTAAAAATTTCATCAGGTGGTGCTTTTTCTTGGCTATTTTTCTTTCAGATCTTCATTTTGTTCCTGTCGCCACCTGCCACTTAATACGTTGTTATCATTGTCACATGGACCCAGAACTAAAATCTCTTTTTCAAGTTTAAATGCGCAATGCCCTAAGGCACCAACTCGGCTATCTTTAAAAAACAATTTGTTACCGTTGACATACCAATCACTCCAAACGAAAGAAAGATCTGTCATTTCAACATGGCCATCAGGCCGCATAAAACCAACATCATAATAATAAGTAAAAACATGTTCTTTAAAACAAAGTGGATTTAAATATACTTTATCTGAATCTTCTTTTTGTAATTCCTTAAAGCATTTACCAACTAAAGAGGCAGCGCTAATCACATCATTAGAAAAGCTTGGCTTAGTAAAAAAACCGACCCCAGCAATATTAATTAAAATAAATACTAATCTAAAATATTTCAAAAAACTTCCCCCTTAAATCAGATTTCAAATAGAATACTTTAATATTTTTTTCAATCTTATTTTAATTGCCAAAAATTATCGCTTAATCTTGAAAAATCATCCTTACATTGATTTATTTTTAAATAATTATTATTCCATTCGATGGAACAACTCACCAATAAACTTTGGGAATCTTTACGGAAGAATATTTTACCATCTTTTACATCCCAGTAGTCCCATCCATCGCGAAAACCTTCAGTAATTGGCTTGCCATTTAAAAGATATGTAAATTCCAAAACGATATAATCTATATGATCCTTATTAAAACAAATTGTTCTTTCTACGTCCGGACGTAATTTCAAAGATGAATTTTTAAAACACTTATTTAAAATATCTGCTTTACTCACCCCATTATTACTCTGCGCGGCAATATTTGTTATTGACGTTAAAAAGAACAAAATGCACAAAAAATATTTCATACTTACCGCCCGCCACAAATGCTTATTTAAATATTATGTATTTGGCAAAATAAGGGCAAGATAAACCTGCCCTTATTTCAAGCTTAAATAGTATAAATTTTATGCAGGTGCGGCATAGGTGGAAATAACGATGGAACCAAAGTCTTCATTATTGAACACTGTTTTCTTAAAACCAAAAACAGTTTTTGCAGCAACACCTAATTCGCGTTGATAATCAAACAACTCTTCAACCAACTTATATTTTTCAGCAGAGCGATCCTTACCAAAAGCAATAACACCGGCTTGCCCACCAAGTAAAACCGCACGGCGCACATTCGGCAATTCAACACCAGTATCGCTAAGGCCAGGCATAATATGTTCAGCTTCGCGCAAGATAACGCCATTATACATACCCAGTGAACCATCAAAAATTGGATTTTTTGCCCGTGACCCCATATAAGCAGCCTTTTGAATATCAAGCCACTGACCTGCGGATGTATTGGTGCGCAATGATGTAACCTGTGTTGGGTGCAAATAAAGCACATAAACATTTTCACCATTCATACGCACTGGACGAATTTTAGGATTAGCAAGTTTTGCCTTTTCGACAGCGCGATCAATCAAAGAAAGGTTAAAGCTATCTGCCACCGCAAGTGCTGCTTCATTGGCTTTGTTATTGGCACGGAAAACGCGGTTAACCGTCGGCGCTGTTGGTTGGTTAAAACCATAATGAACCGATGATAGGGTTAGCGAATTCCCTTCAAAATTAAGTGTTTTGCCAGTATAACCGCAAAGATGCAAAAATGCTGTCATTGACAAGCGGTCGGCATACCAATCAACGAGACCAGCATTGGCTTCTTCACGCAAGTTAAACGGCACGCGCTGCGCATCAATTGTACCATCATTTTTCACCCGTACGGCATGGGCAAGTTCGTTAAGCATCAAACTGTCACTATAAGTGCTCAAGGCTTCTTCACGCCCCTCAAGCTCGGTGCCTTCAGTTACACCATCACCAATTAATTGGCGGCGCAGCCCAAAAGTCACCTTATCGCCCGCTCCTTTGGTAGTCTCATCCTTTAATTGGATAATACTGCTAGATGATGTGCCAATCAGCGGCGCAATCGCTGTCGCTTTTGAAATTTCTGCCGCAAGCTGACGCGACCAGGTTTTAACCGCCAAAGGATTATTGACATCAATATTGGTTACAGCCATGTGCTGTTTCTCCTAAAAATGAATTGGAAAAAATAAACACCCAACAAATGAGGCCCATGCCCAATTATGGGCAAAACTGCCTTTTAAACTTTTAAATTTTGATGGGTGATTGCTTAACGCAGCAATAAGCGCAGCTTTAATCAAGCTTTATAAAGTCCTGCTTTTGCAAGCATAAGATCACAAAAACAAATTGCAAAAATACGTCTTTTGCGAAACGAAAGCCTTTAAAAAACAAATCTCACGGCTATCTTAGATTTGCAAAGAAAAAATGCACTGGCTTTCACCAGCGCATTTTTTCTTTAACAATCGATAATTACAATATTGTCTAATCTAAATATTGATCGAAAAAGCTTGCAATATCTGAAAAATGCTGTTGAGTTTCAAGCCCCAAACTCATCATATCATGAATATGTGAAAGCCCTTCAAAAACAATTAAATCGGTTTCAACACCTGCTTCAATTAATTTGCGATGCACACGCACCGTGTTACTTAAAAATAAATCACGTGTCCCAGACGTTAATAAGGTTGGTGGAAAACCATGAAAATCGCCATAAACAGGCGATAATTGTGGATCTTTCATATCATGACCATTCGCATATAACTTAGCAGCCTCGCCAAGCCAGCCATCATAGCGCACAAGTACATTATCAACGCCTTCATTAACAAAATAGCTATCACCTGTTTTAGTCAAATCAGACCACGGCGTGCTCGGTGCAATAGCTGCCGGAGTTACAATGTTCTCACCAATCGCACGCAACACTAAAGCAAGCGTCATACCACCACCGGTGGACGCTCCAAAAACACCAATTTTCTTTGGATCATGCTGTTTAACCAAACCACTATAAACCGCAAAAGCATCATCCATTGCAGCAGGATAAGGATGATCTGGTGCCATACGATAATCTACTGAAATCACTTTAAAACCGCCAAACCCTGCCATTAAAATAGCTTCGGACAAGCCCGATTCATGAGGATAAAGCACATAGCCACCACCATGCAAATTTAACAAAATTCGTGTTTCATTTTCTTTAGCAATTTTTGCTGGTAAAACATGAAAAATGGGCACGCCGCCTATTTCGTCCTTGTCAATAGTTACATTAAGCACATCACATAATTGCCCAATATTATCAGTGACAAGATCAGCATTTTTTTGAACCCAACTACGCCATTCATCATCTGTTTGTGGTTTTTGTAATAAAAGGGGTTCTGTTTCACTGCCAATAAGAATACGTGCAGCAGCACTCACTGTAGATGGTATTGGTAAAGTTCGAGCAACAACGTCTTGTAATTTTAATTTATCCTGTCCACTTAAAGAAGAAACATCACCTACAAGACTATTTTTATTCAAATATTTGCTTTGTTTTTTCATAACCATCTCCCAAGATTTTCCAGATGATTAATCTAAATATGAGAATAGGATATTTGCAATCATTATCTTCAATCAAGCCCGTTAATGTCTTTTATTTACAAACAACCTTATAAAAAATCGAATTTGGATGAGCTCCATAATAAAACTTTGATTATATGGCTCACACAAGCCATATAACCTATTCAAGCATTCTCTCAAGGTAGCGCTAAATATCAGCCACCAAACATTTTGCGGAAATTATCGCGATTATTATCATACCATTTGGCAAACTCCGCTTCTGAAAGTCCAGCAAGTGTTTCTAACAACATTGGATCACCTGCATCGCGGCCATTGGTTGCTGCAAGAGTTCGCGCGGCATTTTGCGCTTCACCCAAAGCCTTAAAACGCGCACCATTTTGTCCCCCATAGCCATAGCCTTTGGCCACTTCATATAAGGCTTTGGCTGGATTTTCACCTTGCTTTAAGCTTGCAGCAACAATATCGCGCAGTTCATTGCGCATTTGGTTTGTTCTAAAACCAGCATCATTAAACCGTCCATCAATACCAGCTAATGCTTTTAATTGATTATCCCGCGCTTGCCCTAAAAAATTCAAAGCTGTATCTAAATCACCAATCTCGCTGCGTGATTGGCTAAGCGCATTATTCCATTCTCCCCATAAAGCGTTTTCGGTTTCAACTTGTTGTCGTGCATCATTTTCGCGTTGTTTTTCAGCTGCCATATCCTCACGCAACCGTTTAATTTCATTAGCTTGCCAACGGGTAAAACCAATAAAATCCTTTTCTGGATCAGGCGGAACATCACTCTCATTATTGAGTGATTTTTTTTGCGATGTTGTATCTAATAAAGACTTTAGTAATTCTGCCTCTTCACGTAATTCACTTAACAAAGCCCTCGTTTTTTTATGCTCCTCCCGCTCGGCATGCAAAGCTGCATGAGGTACCGTTTTTTGCATAATAGGTTCTTTGGAAGTCTTGTCATTCAGCGCACTATTATCCAACTCCCCCACATCTATTGCGCTTTCATCTCGCTCCCCACTTTCATTTACTAATCCGGTGGCGCCACGGCTTTCAAAATAGGCCTGTTCAACATCATTTAAAACTACATCTGCTTCTTGCATTTTGACATCCTTATTCATTGCAGCAAAGGGCTACATGTCATCAAAGAGGAATTTTCAATTAAAAGTTGACGCTGCTATTTAAGAATTGGCGCGTTGGTTATTTACTCGCTGACGAGCAATAGCATTTCTTTCCTGCGCAACAGCAAGGCTCTGCGCGTCACTTGCCGCTTTTAAAGCAAGATCACGTGCTTTTGCTTCTGCTTCCAATTGCTTCATGTAAAGATCAATGCTTTTTGCCTCAACTTCAAGGCGTTGTTTGGCAGTTTTCCCAGCAATATCGGCTTGCAAACCCTGCAATTTTATATCTGCTTCAGAAGGAGCCGTATTTTGCTCTGGCATTGCCTCTTTTTGTGCTGCCGACAAACGTTGCCAACGGTCAATTAGCGACGCTGGCAGCGGCGAATAGCGCAATATTTCCATACCAATTTCTGGCGTAATATAATCGCGTAAAATCGGCAACATTTGCTGAATAATTGCAAAGGTACGTTCTTTTTCATTAGGGCTAGTCGGCGCATCATCAACAATAATATCATAACTTCTATTGGCAATGGTCTCGCGCGTTAACGGCACATATTGGCTTTTATCTTCACCAATAATACGCACAAGCCGCCCATCCGATAGGTAATTTTGCAAAAGATAAAGAACAATGGTTCCTTGGCGTTTGCGGTAGCGGCGCAACGAATTAAACAAAGACGCCAAAAGGTTTAAAGATGATTGACGTCTTTGTGCTTCCAAAACCCCCGGTTGGTTCACTTCTCGCGTACCAATAAATTCTGGCGACAAGCCAGTCACCTGCGTCAAAGCTTCCTTACTTTCATTAAACAAAGTAAAAAAGCCGGATGGAAATTGCGCCACTGGCTTTGGTTGGATACGCGCAGCATTACCAGATAAAGCCCCATTGCGCATCCAGGTCACTTGGTCGGCACGCGCCAAACTATCTTCCGCTTGACGATCATCCTCAAATGCACCGCGCTCAGCCATAATACCGCCCTTAGCTTGGCTGTTTAGCAAATACATCACTTGGCTAAAAAATTTATTTGACCAGCGTTGCGGATCCTTTGCCGGACGGACAACCCCATAGAATTGCCGCTTCATACGATCATAATAGCCGGTAATACATTCCCAGCCAAACATGCCTTTGGGGGCCAAAGGACTATCGGGCGGAGCCAGTAAAGTGCGTCCTAAAAATGCGCGTTTCACCACTTTGCGACTTTGTTTAATAAAGGGAAAGTCCTTAAATCGCTTTAAAATTTCATCAAGTTCCAATTGGCTATATTCACGCGGATCCCCCGTTAATAAATCGGGGCCACGATAAAAATTCTCACGCTCAACATAGCGGCACTCCACCAAAGTGCACATTTTATGGCCCCTATCATCTTTTGAAAAATCATTATTGTCATTATAAGCAGAACCAGATTGATGAATATGCGCGCCTTGTGGATCATGAGCCAAAGTCTTAGCCCAGTCAGCATGAAGAAGCTCACTATCAATATCAGGAAACATCGCTTTAACATCTTCAAGCGGCTTTTCATCAACATACCAAAGCCGACGCGCATCACCCAAATTTGCTTTTACAGCACCGCAATCCCAAACCATTTTTAAAGGATCCAAACGCTGGACTAATGGATCACCATCGGGATTATTTTCAAAATCAAGCCGCGTATCCGTCCACCCCATGCCACAAATTACTGTATCGGCAAAAGCATCAGAATCTTCGTCTTCCGCGCCCGATTGATCGCGGAACCACTCACCAGCACCGGTTAATAATTCATTGGCAATACTATCACCAATTTCGCGAGGGATATAACGCACTTGCCGGCGATTATTAATTTCCGAGCCAATCACCGCATTAACCAGTGGTGCAACGCGGTTAAACGTCATTACAGGTCGGCGCTGTTCACGCAAAACCGCCATATCTTCAGCCGCCCATTGCTCACCATTATAAAAAGCATAATCTTCACGGGCATGAACACGCCATGCAGCACAATGGGCAATGTCTTCTTGAAACCAGCCAATGAGTTTTTGAGTTAATGCTTCATTGGCAAGCTCTTGGTCAGTATCTTTAGGCGCAGCAATATCATGCACGCTAAAGTCAGCATGTTCATTTCTATCCATCTTACAATCCTTGAAAATTTTTATCGCAGCGCCAAAAATAAATTGGCTCAACTCTTTTAGCCGGCCATCCATGATGATGAATTATATCGACCATTTTGATAGCGTTGGCTTATCTGTTTGTCATTCGGCGCTTCATAAGCCACGCACATTAAGCCAAAAGCATCAGCGCCATGGCTCGACCAATCATGCTCTGGCCCAAGACCAATTTGGCGGTTATCATCACGCTTTTCATGATACCAGCCAAGGGCATCAATCCCCGCTTTTGTTGTTTCTTCATGAAACCAAATAGCATTAAATAAACGCCGCACCGCTTCAATACGCAATCGCGCCGCCCCTACTCCTTGATTGGGAACAATATCAACAAAAAAGCCTGCGTCACGCAGGCTACCGGCAAAACTAACATCATGGACCCGATCACGGGTTACCCCATCATGGGGCAAAACCATCTGCGCATCACCGTAAGAGTTTTGCCGCAACCAATCAATATGGGCAGATAGTGGCTGACCTTGCGCTTCATAATAATTTAAAACCCTAATTTCACGCCCAATAAATTGCGCTATCCAAATGGCCGTTGCATCAGCACGCGCGCCCGTGCCGCCAATATCCCAAAAAGCTTTGACACTCATTAAAGGATCGCGCGCTACATGGCCAATGCGCCCTTCTTCACGAGCCGTCAACAAAGATTTAGCAAAATAAGCGCCTTCCGCCGCCCCAATAAAATCACCCTCCCAAATATGGGCATATTGCTCTGGTCGCTTTTGCTTGTCTTCCAAGCGTTCCAAATTTAAAACTTCAGGAAACCACGGATTGTCGCGCCAATTCAATTCAACAATTTTTGCGCCGCTTGGAGGATGTTCACGAAAACGGCAATGGGTTGCACTTGTTTTTCGTTCAGGGTTCCAAGTCACCCATATTTCAGAACTTTCTTCGCGCACACTAGGAATAGCTTTACTCCAAGCTCTTTCGGATAATTTTTCCGCTTCATCTACCCATAAAAGATGGATCCGCGCCTTAGATTTTATCGAATCTAGATGATGTTTTAACCCAACAAAAGCAAAAGAAATCCGACCATCCTTGGTTCTAATATATTTTTCACCCACATCATAATGACGTGCAAGCCAATCCAGCGATAAAATAGCCGCTTTTACTTCAGCAAAAGACGATTCTTCCAAGGAATTCATATATTCACGACCAATAATGATAAGCCCTTCCTCACCAGCACAAGAAAGTTGATAACCTTTCACTGCCGCCATTTTTGCAAAAGACCTTGTCTTGCCAGAACCACGCCCACCATATGCGCCGCGATAACGCGCATTACCTGCAAAAACCGCAACAAGCTTTTGCGGCAACTCAATTTGCGCAATAGATTTTTGATTTTTGGGTGACTTTACCCTTTTTGGCTGTATCATATTACCTCAACATGTCATCACACCTTATCTTCACTTAAATCCAACGTTCCAATAGCGTTTTGGACAACGTCTTCAAGTTGCGGTGCAATAATTTCAATATGGGTTATTTTAGCGCCCTCGCTTAATTTATCCTCAGCAAGCACCTTGCCAAGCAAAGTCAAAAAAGGACTAGGCGTCGCAATCGCTTGTGCCTCTAAATAAGAAACAAGCCCCTTATCGCCAAATTGTTTGCCTGCAGCTTCTGCAGCACTCAAAACTGCTTTGCAAAGTTTTTCACGCTCAATATTATTGCCATGCGTATTGGCACGGCGGCGCGGCGCACTCCGTTTTACCATAAATCACCTTTTTATAAGAAATTTGCAGTTAAACTTTTTTCAAATAATTGCGCAGTTGCGCAAGCACCCCAAAGCGCTCAAGCCCTATCAACAACACCCAACATAGGATGATTACACAAAGATAGGACAACATCGGCCAAGCAATATTATCGATGAAAAAGCCAAATGATAAAATAAATGGACGCATCGGCAATAAAGAGCCAAGCAAACAGGCAATAATCGCCCAGCCCAAAAATACACTAAATTTCAGACGTCCAGTCATAAAAACCGAAATTGCTAACAAACCGCCAAAAATACAACCAGCTTGTACATAGGCAATCCAAATATTGCGCCATAAATAGCCAATTGGCGGATAACCAATAAAAATGGCGAGCAAGCTTTGATTGGCAAAATGCAAAATAATCGGCGCAACAAGCATCATCACAGCAAATATAAAACTAGCGGCGATAACCGACCCGAGAATGCTTTGCCCTTCATAAAGCCAAATATTTTGCCCTAAACCGTCACCTTGCCTCTTACCGATAATGCCAAGCAAATAGAAAACCACTAAACTTAATATGCCAGTCAAAAATGCAAGCCATATAAAGACCCAAATATAAAAACTGCTTAAATCACCTCTCACCTCACTTGGTAAAGCAATTAAGCGCAGCAATAAAAGAACAGCACAAACCACCCACGGCAAAACCAATATCGCCAAAGGGGTAAGTCGGCCAAAACGCCGCATAAGGCTGGCAATAGCAAAGGCCAGCAACGCCGCTATTAAATAAGCAGTCGTTTCAACTTGCACCTGTTTAATCGGGCCAGAAGCAATGGCAGCAATTGCACTACCAAAGGCAAGCTTTACAGTGATCAATAAATATAAAACCGGCGTAAAAATACCATAGGTTAAAGCCGCCCAAAAAGCAGCGATAAGATTTGGGCGCTCATCAATTTGATAGCGATCATAAAACCCAGAAAGCACTAAAAGCCAATAATAAAGCGCGCCGCTAGCAGCAAAAGCAACCAACCAACCAAAATTAAATTCGCCGCCAAAACCTGTATCATTCATCCATTGCGGCCAAAAATACTGCAAAACTGCCGTTATTATCATAATAATAAAGGCACAGATAAAACTGGTTAAAATTGCAAATAAAAGACTTATGCTCCCCCATGTGCTACTGCGAAAAGCTAAAACCAAACCAATAAACAAAGCGGTTAGTAAACTTTTAGGATAAGGTATTAAAGTCAATGCTAAAATTTGCGAAAAAGATAGCTCAAAACCAGAAAAAACACCCGTGATATTTAAATAAATAAAAGCCCATAGCGGCGGCATAAAAACAAGACAACCGACGAATATAAACAAGGCCTGCACCAATCGCGCATACCAAAATGTTGAATCTTTTGAAAACTCCACCACGTCAATTGCATCCTTAAAGCCAATTTCGCTAACTCAAACATCTCGTCTTTAATAAATGGGGCAAGAATGTTTTAACTTTTTATATCATCGGCAGGACGCGCCAATTTTAACTTGCGCGCAAGCGACCAACAAATAAAGCCAGCAACAATGCCTTGCACAACCGCAATCAATAAAAGCATAGGGATAAAAGCTGTATGATTTACAAGCACAACAATGACTTGGGTAATTAGCTCAATAACAACGCCTGTAACCACCAAAGAGGTGATTGCAGTTCCAAGGCTCAAAGCCCTACCCTGCGCTGCTCCATAAGCACACCAAAGACCTGCAAAAACAGCCTGTGCCATAAAGAGTGAATAAGAACTCATCAATCGAGGGACAAAATTCTGTTTAAAAACATTCGTAATTTCAATTAGTAGGTCTGAACCACCAATCCAAGCATGATCAAAAAACACCAATACCAACATTTGCAAGGGTGGCGATATAACCAAATAAATAGACAAAACCAAAATACCACGCCAAGGATGGCTAAAAACCTCGTTAGGATTTGAATTATTTGTCATATTACTCATTAAACCACACCTGATAATCGCTCACATAATCAATCATAGCTTACATAAAATTATCTGCTCGCTACTAATATGTTATTAATCATCAATAGCACAAAAAAATAGCTTTTTCTTTAATAAGCCGATTTATTCTTTTTCAAATTTATGAATTGATCAATTTTTAATAGGCGTATAATTAGCCAACAAATGGAAGCTGCAAATATCGCTTGTAATAAGGTGACAAATAATAACAAACCATCAAAAGCCATATCCCGAAAGTAGAATGTTATAATTTCAATCAAAAATTCTGTCGCAAGCTCCAATACACTCAAAGCTATAACTGCTTGCCACCATGAAAGAGCCTGTCCTCTAGCAACGAAGAATGCACAATAAAGCCCAGCTAAAACCGCTTGCGCAACAAAAAATGAATAAGAAATTTTTACATTTGGTAAAAAATAAATATTAAAAATATCAACTATTTCTACAAGCAATTTGGTATCACTACCCCACTCATATTGACAATAAGCAAATAGAAGTAATTCCATTGGCGGTGCAACTATCAAAAAGATAAGCACGACAACAATACCGCGCCATGGATGACCAAAAAACACATCCTCATCAGCATTTTGGCTGATTTTATTTACCACTATATTTTATCCAATTCATTGATTATAAGAATAACAATATTCTTTACCCTTTGATAAACCACTTAAAGTCAACACTATAGTTTATCAATTTTTATAATGGTTTTTATCCGTATATTACAACCAACGCAACTAAGTAGTTTTTACCATATTGATAAAACCAATATTAATCATACTAAAAACGCACATTTTATTTTCGATCAATACGCTTTAAATTAATTAACTTTTCAAAAATGACCATGAAATTAAAGCCCTTGGTCAATTGGTTCAAATACAGCTTTACACAGAAGACCAAAGGTCTCAATGATGGAAGTTATACTTATAGAATATCTACTGCATAACTTCCAAAAAATCAGTATTTAAAATACACTTAAAACCGGATGCGGCTTATAAGCTTGTTCAACAAACTCAATTTCATCATCATTAAGGGTAATATCAAGGGCTTTTACCGCTTCAACAATATGATGGGGTGATGTTGTTCCGATAATGGGTGAAGTGATAAACCGTTTGCTTAACATCCAAGCAAGGCTAAGCTGCGCCATGGAAATGCCGCGTTTTTTTGCCAAGGTCTCAACATTATCAACAATCACTTTATCCAAATCTTCACTATTACCCCAAACCATCGGCGATACATTATCAATCTTTGAACGATCGGTTGCGGTTTGCCACGGACGGGTTAATCGGCCACCCGCTAAAGGGCTCCACGGGATCATCGCCACTTTGCGATCAACACAAAGCGGGATCATTTCCCGTTCTTCCTCGCGATGAATTAGCGAATAGTGATTTTGCATGGAAACAAATTTGGTCCAATTATTCTTTTCAGCAATATTCTGCAATCGCTCAAATTCCCATGCATGCATGGAAGATGCACCAAGATAGCGAACTTTGCCACTTTTTACTACGTCATGTAATGCTTCCATGGTTTCTTCATAAGGGGTGGAATGATCTAAGCGATGAATTTGATAGACATCAAGATAATCCAATTGCAACCGCTTTAAACTATGATCAATCTCGGTCATAATATTTTTGCGTGATAGACCACCACCATTAGGACGGTTAGGGCGCATCGGAAAATTAACCTTCGATGCCACAACAATTTCATCACGATTAAGATTAAATGCCTTAATATACTGGCCAGTAATCTCTTCGCTGCTTCCCATTTGGTAAACATTGGCGGTGTCAAAAAAATTAATACCAAGTTCAACCGCTTTTTTAAACGTCTCTTTACCCGCGTCAAAATCTTTAGCCCACGGAAATAGTCCGTTTTGTTCGCCCGGTTGGCCAAAACTCATCATACCAAGACAAATTTTTGATACATCTAAGCCAGTGGCCCCAAATTTTACATATTTCATAACAGCTCCTAATTAGCGGCAATGATGCAGCGCAATGATCTGCCCATTTTAAGAATTATTCACAAATTGCAGTAACATCAAATTGCATCAAATTTGATTTCACCCATCAATAACCATTAAATAATTTATTGAGAATGCTATAAAAAGTAATTAGAGTTATTAGTAGAACTAATTAATAAGTAAAAATTTATCCATTAGCCACCAAACTTTGTTCACTTGACGCAGCTCATTAAACATAGGCAGCGATGAATCACTAATCTCCATTGAACGCTCTCATGAGATCGCTTTATACATTTTCGCATGAAGCTCACAATAATGTAATCACCTAATTGGTGTTGTATTAGTGACATATCATGACAAACCAAGTATAGTTTTCCAATATCGGGAAAATGCGGCATAAAAATTGGGCATAAATCCTTTCCCAAAACAGGAAATATAAATGGGATTTTCTAGTCTCAAGCCTAATAATTTTCATCGCATTACAACCCTATTTGCAAGCATGCATTTCAACAAAACATAGCATAAATTATTTCTATTATATTGTTTTTGGCCAATTTTAATTCGTGCCAATAAATTAGAAATAACTTCAATAAAGAGGTTTGAATATGAATATTAGTAGACGAAAACTAATTTTGGGCGGTGCAGCTATTTGTGCTGTTGGGGTCGGTACTGGCGTTCTCACCCCCATGCTACAGCGCGAAGGCAGATTGGTTCCCGGAAAGCCACGGGTTGGTTTTGTTGACGGCTCAACAGGACCTCTTCCGCAAAGCGCTGATGCAGTTATTATCGGTGGCGGCATATTAGGATTGATGACCGCCATCAATCTTACTGAAAAAGGTTTAGCGGTTGTTGTCGTTGAAAAGGGCAATATTGCCGGCGAGCAATCATCGCGCTTTTATGGGCAGCTCATCACTTATAAAATGGAAGGCGCAACATTCATGCTCCACCATTTAGGTAAAAAACATTGGCGCGACATGAATGCAAAACTTGGCGTTGATACAAGCTACCGAACTCAAGGGCGTGTTGAAGTTCCATTTAATGAAGAAGATTTGGAAAATGTAAAAAAATGGATAGCGCAAGCCAAGGAAGAAGCTGGTACAGAAATTCCACTTCAAACTCGTATTATCGAAGGAAGTGAATTAAACGACCGTTTAAAAGGCGCGACTTCCGATTGGAAAATTGCGGGATTTGAAGAAGATTCAGGCAGCCTCGACCCTGAAATTACAACATTTAAAGTGGCAGAATATGCCAAAAAAATCGGGGTAAAAATTTACACTCAATGCGCAGCTCGCGGAATTGAAAAACAAGCAGGCGCGGTATCAGAAGTAGTAACCGAAAATGGCTCAATCAAAACATCGCGTGTTGTCCTTTGCGGTGGTGCATGGTCTCGTCTCTTCATGCAAAATCTCGGTGTCGATTTAGAAACTCTACCAGCCTATCAATCACAACAATTAATTACCGGCGGCAAGGGACTTCCTGGTGCAAATGTTGCATTACCGGGAAATATATTTTTCCGCGAGCAGGCCGATGGCACTTATGCAACGTCACCGCGCATTGAAGTTATTCCAATCGTCAAAGATTCATTTGGCTATGGTTATAAATATCTTCCGCTCCTTTCTGCACCTGACGCTGCCATTCACATCTCAATCAATAAACAATTGCTTGATTCCTTCACTCAAAAAACCAGTTGGAAATTGGACGAAAAATCGCCATTTGAAAGCAATCGCGATATGGTCGCCGTCCCCGATATCAAAGACTTGGATGCGTCATTAATTGCCCTTAAAAAAGAGTTTCCAGCCTTTAATGATTCAAAAATTATCGATCGCTGGAGCGGCGCTATGGCAGTTGCCCCCGATGAATCGCCAATCATTTCTTTGGTCAATGAATGTCCAGGTCTCGTCGTCAATACAGCAACAAGCTGGGGCATGACAGAAAGCCCAGTATCTGCATCAATTGCCGCGGACCTATTATTGGGCGCAACACCAGTGATTGATCCAAAAGCCTTTAGCATTTATCGTTTTTAAAATAGCGATCAATTAAAGTATAAAGACAAACCTACCGCACATTTACAAAAATCTATTAAGAAATGTAAATGTGCGGTAGATAATTCCCTTTTCGCACTTTATGGCTTAGCATCCCTCAAAACATAATTACCAGCGCTGCAAGTTTTGCAACGTGGCATCAATTTTTTGACAAATGCAATCATAAAGCTCAAACTACCCATTTTAAATATCATCTGCATCATTTCAAAATTGGAACGTAACAAAATTGGAACGTAAAATGAGTAACCATCAAGCAAATGATCTTATTGTTGGCTTTTCTATTTCCAACACGCATCTATATCCGGGCTGCCAACTAAAACAGCAAGACGAATTGCCAGACTGCGGCACATTCCCAACCCCGATTAGCGTTGAATTTAGTGACGGCACTATTGTTGTTGCTCATATTCACCAAAATGCACAAGATTTGGATAATGAAAATCAACTTATCTTAACAATGCCAGCCTATAAAACAGCAGCCAAAACCAATATTAATGCTAAAAATTGGCTTATTTCCAAGGAAACCAAAACCGACTGGAATACAGTTAAATTATTAGCTGAATGATACAAACCAAGCCAATTAAAATCTATCCCAATATGTCATTCAACCAAGTATCACATAAATCATCAATAAAGCAGCTGATTTGCCATTGCTTGGTCGTTGGATACAATTTTGCATTTTGAAGATATATGTCATATATTCACCTTTTGTTCTCATTGCAAGAAAAAAATGCAAATCACTGTTAAAAAAATCAAAAACACACAAATAAACCTAACAATACGCAACCAATATATTGATTTTAAATATTATTTTTTAAAAATTAGAGTTGGAAAAGCAAAAATATAATTGGTCATTCTAATCTATTTTCTGTCATTTAATGTCATTAATACCGCTAAATTAAGCATTACTTATATTAAATTATCAACGATTCGATCTTTTTTAAATAAAGCAATCATTGAACTTAAACTCGCATTATAATATCACTGATTGGGTTAAAGAAGCTAAAAGCATAAATACTTGCAGGGATGGGTAAATGGAAAACCGCAAATATTTTCTAACCACCCATTGGGGCATTTATCAACATGATCATGCAACCCTTTTCCCCTTCTATAAAGATATCCAGCCGGCAAGCTTCGGCACTGATTACCCACAATACAGCCTTGCACCTTGCCGCATTTTAAAACCAGCCATTCGCAAATCCTATCTTGAATATGGACCAGAAGCAAAAATTGGCACACGCGGCCAAGATGAATTTATTGAAGTGGAGATGGATTTTGCTCTGGATCTTGCAGCTCAAGAAATTGCCCGTATTAAACAAATCTATGGCAATCAGGCAATTTATAGCGGCTCCTATGGTTGGTCAAGCGCCGGACGCTTTCACCATGCCCAAAGCCAATTAAAACGCTTTTTCAATCTTGCCGGCGGTTCGGTTCGCTCAATCCAAACTTATAGCTATGGCGCTGGCGAAACAATTCTACCCCATATTATCGGTGGTCTTAGTGGCTTAGTCGCCAATCATACCAGTTATGACGATATTTTAGATGAAGCCGAACTTGTTTTAATGTTTGGCGGTACACCCATTCGCAATGCACAGGTTAACTCTGGTGGACTGTTTAGTCATAACACCCATAGCCATTTGCAAAAACTATGCCAGAAGGGCATTGACCTTATTTCTATTTCGCCCGTTAAAAGCGATAGCAATATTCAAACCCAATGGCTTTCTTTGCGTCCTAATAGCGACACGGCTTTACTATTGGCTTTATGCCATCACGTCCTCGTCAATCATCGAGTTGATTATAATTTCATCAATCAATACACGACTGGCTTTGATCATTTTGTTGATTATCTTCATGGCAAAAATGACGGCATCATTAAAGATCATTTTTGGGCAGCGGGCATCACTGACATTAATGCCGATATAATTTTTTCCTTGGGCAAACAGATAATTGACAAAAAAACATTCATCATGGTCGCATGGTCGTTGCAACGTGCCGATCATGGCGAGCAAGTCTATTGGGCAACAATTGCCCTTAGTGCTATGCTAGGCAATATCGGAAAAAAAGGACAAGGCTTTGGCTTTGGCTATTCTTCAGCCGGCAATATCGGCATGTCTGGCCCCAAAGTCGCTCTACCATCATTACCACAAGGGGTAAATCCGATCAAAGATGCAATCCCCGTTGCCCGCATTGCCGATATGTTGCTAAATCCCAATGCTAATTATCAATTTAACGGCCAAACCAAAAATTATCCTGATATAAAACTCATCTATTGGATTGGCGGCAATCCCTTCCACCATCATCAAGATTTAAATCGTCTAGTTGAAGCTTGGCAAAGGCCACAAACAATCATCACCCATGAACATTGGTGGAATGCCCATGCCCGCCATGCCGATATCGTATTTCCAGCCGCCACATTTCTAGAGCGTGATGATATAGCAAGTGCCAGCAATGATAGTTTCCTAACTTATGCCAAAGCTCTAAGCGAGCCACCGCAAGGCGTCACAACTGATCATGAAATATTAAAGCAAATTGCTCAACGATTAGGTTTTGAAGAACAATTTACCGCTAAACGTAGCGAAGCGGATTGGCTATGTTGGCTATATCAGCAAAGCTGCCAAATTTTTCAGCATCAACATATTGATTTGCCCAATTATCGCACATTTCAAGACATGGGCTATCTTGAACTTCCTAAAAGGCAAATAAGGCCGCTATTCAGCGAATTTCGTCAATCCCCTGATGAAAACCGTTTATGGACACTATCAGGACGCATAGAAATTTATTCAAAAACCATTGCAGCTTTTAACTATCAAGACTGCCCACCTCATCCAACCTGGCTGCCACCAAGTGAATGGCTCGGATCAGATAAAACAAAGAGTTTTCCGCTTCACCTACTTACCTGCCAACCTAGCGACAAACTCCACAGCCAGTGGGATCATGCAGCACAACCACAAGCGACCAAACAGCATGGCCGCCAGCCAATCCTCATCCATGAAGATGATGCAAAACAGCGAAATATAAAAGAAAATGATCTGGTGCGCGTTTTTAACGAGCGCGGTGCCTGCCTTGCAATAGCAAAACTTAGCCAAGATATAAAACAAGGCGTCACACAAATGGCAACAGGGGCTTGGTTTAATCCATGGCAAGATGAAAACGGTAACAAGCTTGAGCTTAATGGCAATCCCAATGTCTTGACACAAGATCAAGGAACATCAACCCTCACCCAAGCCACCAGTGCCAATTCCTGCCTTGTCGAGGTCGAAAAATATCACGGCATAGCACCTAAGACCAATATTTATGAACCACCTCAATTCGGCTAAATACATTACCTAATATAATTGGTGTTTAATTCTTAGCTTAACACAAATAGGCATCAATCAAAATTTAGCAAGCGTTCAAGATATTGGCGTTCCATTTCTGGAGTAAGATTGCCAAGGCGTTTCCTAATTTCATCCAAGATGCGTCGGGCTTTTTGAATATCGCTTTCACTTGGAATTGCATTATCACCATGCTGATTTTGCTCGCCGCCCATCTCACGCCCCAATGGATCAATCTTGCGATCATCATTGGGTGTGCCTTCACCTTTTTCCTTCAAGGCTTCGCGCATCTCAGCCATCATTTCCTGCGCGCCATTGCGCATTGCATCAAGGGCATCGGCTTGGCTTTGGGTTGACGATTCGCCATCTTCATTATCTAGCGCTTCTTGCGATTGTTCCATCGCTTGCCCTGCATCATCAAGACCTTCGCCTTGTTTCATGCCTTGCTTTTTTAAATCCTCTTGCAGATTTTTTAAATCACTGGATAATTCTTGTTGGCGTTTTTTTAAATCATCAAGATCTTTAGCAAAATCCTCATCAGATTTTTCACCACGCTGATGTTCGCCAGTCATCTTATTAGTATCATTAAGCATTTCTTGTTGGCGGCGCATTAAATCCGATAATTTATCGATATTTTTCTGCATTTCTTGCTTTGCGCTATCTTTATTCTCGCCCTTACCACTACCGCTGCCCCCCTCACTTTGGGTGACTTGCATATTATCCATCATTTTTTCAAGTTCAGATAATAATTGCTCTGCCGCAGCACGATTTCCAATTTTGGCAAGGTCTTCAAGCTCCTTTAACTTCTTTTGCAATTCATCTTCACTCAAGTCCTGCATTTGCTGGCCGGGCTGTTGTTGCAATTTTTGGCCACTTTGCGCAAGCTCATCCATATAAGCGGACATGGCGTTTTTCAACTCAGCCATTAAACGCTCAATCTCGTCTTGACTTGCGCCATTACGCAAAGCATCGCGCAAGGCTTGCTGTGCAGCTTTTAGTCTTTGTGCTGCTGCACTTAAGCTGCCACCTTCAACTCCAACGGCAATATCCCATAAATAGTCGGCAATATTGCGAAATTCTTCATCATTATTAGCACCGGCAAGGCGGCGCTTAACACTCGCAAGGGTTATCACCGTTGTGGCATTCTTAATTGTATCTTTTGGACGAATTTGCACGGCATAAAGCATATCAAGAATATGATCTTTATTGGCTGTATCTGCAATCAATAAGCCACGCTGCTCAATCAAAGCGCGGGCAAGTGGATTGCCAAAACTACGTTGTGGCAAAACCAACTCTTTAGGCTCACTTGATGCAAGATTACCGGCTGCATCTTGTGCATGCAAGGTCATATAAACCTTAGCACCGGCCCAAGGATTTGCGGCAAAATCTTTGGATGTGCGAGTAATTCCCTTACCATTGCGTGGCAATGTTAAAGTAATATCAGGCACTGGAAAAAGCTGGTGCCCTTTTGATAATGGGATCTCGCCATCATCATCCTTTGCGAGTTCCATCGTTGCCCAAGCTTTAACCGCACCATAATCATCATCAATTTTATAGCTTAAATCAAGCAAACCATTAATTGCCCTTTTGGGATCACCTTCCCAGCTAATGCGCGGGGATTGGTCAGCAATTGCATTAAAATTCCAGCTTAAATCCTTATGCGGGCCAGTCAAGGAAAGCGTAACCGCTTTGGTTAATTTGACATCATAAGCCATAACATCGCTATTATCATCGGCCTTAGCTGCAATGTCTTCACTTTTAAGCGTATTGTCACCATCATGCCAATTGGCAGTAAGTTTTAAGCGCGTATCAGCACTGCTAATACGCAAATTAACAATACTACTGACTGGCACATCAAACTGTCCGTCCGTTTTGGAAGATGTATTATTTTCAATTAAATAAATCGGAGCGCGCCCTGTATATTCAGGCGGCGCAACCCACGCATCAACGCGCATATTGGACCAGTCGGCATGTTTGCCAAAATAAAATGCATCATCAATGCGCCCTGAGGATGGACTAAAACTATAGGCAAAAGCAATAGCAAAACTTAAAATAACAATCGAGCGCAAACCATAGGGATCTTGGCGCGGAATATTGGGCGATGGGTAGCCACTTTGTAAATTATTTAAGGATTTAACCAAGCGTTGGCGATGTGCTTGCCACAATATTTTAGCAACTTCATCACTGGTTGGCGGTAGCGCATCATATTGCGCAAGAATTGGCTGAAACTTTAGGCTACTTGCTTTTTCAATTCGGTTATCAACATCACTACGAGTGGGTGATCTAAAATCCAACAATTTCAGCAAACACCAAAACAGTAAACACGCAAAAACCAATAGCAAGCCAATTTGCGTTAAACCGGAAGCCATTTTAAAAATGCCAAACCATGAAAGCGCAAAAAAGCTCAAAACCACTAAAATAACCGGCAAGACCAACGGCCATAAACGCTCGAAAATCAAAATAGCAAAGGTCAGCCGACGCACACGCGCCAGTTTTGCTTGCCAATTCTGATTTTCAACTTCTATGGTCATAATTCCATCCGTTTGGCATTATTTTGCCATGCAATATAGCAAAGAGGTGTCATAATCAGTCTTTATACAAGTTTTTGTCTTAAGTTTGATTTAAAAAGACAAACATCCTGCTTTTATTTTTTAAAGCATTTTTCCTGTTACCAATAATATCTTTATCAATCATGCATATTGATAGAAAAGCGACAATTTAACAACCACAATATTCGATGCATGCCGTATGCAAGAAACCAATTTTTCGTCTAGAAACAAAAAAAGCGCTGGCCTAAAATGTTAGACCAGCGCTTTATATTTTCATAAACTTTCAGCTTAAAAAGTAAAACGGCCGCTTAAAAAAAATGTTCGACCAGCCTCCGGATAACCAGCTTCAACTTCATAATTTTCATCGCTAATATTTCTCACCCCTGCGAGCAAGCTTGCATTATCAGTAAAGCTATATTCGGCAGAAATATTGCCGATAACATAACCATCAGCTTTGCGATAAATATTTTGGATTGCGCTGCGTGAATAACGCCAAGAAGCAATTTCGATGCTAGGTGAAATGGTGAGCTTTTCAATCGGCGTCCATTTACCATAAATGAAAGCTTGATGTTGCGGCTTACCCGTCACCAATGTTTCGCTTTCATTCGGCGATGTGATCTTGCCCTTCAAATAGCTATAATTTCCACCAAAAAGTAGGTTTTCATTAATTTGCCATTCAGCCTTTAATTCAATGCCGTAATATCGAGCTTTACCAACATTGCGACTTTGCGCCATTTCACGGCCATCGCTGTTCATAACGCCAAGATAGACAGAATCAATCATATCCTCAACATTATTGTAAAACACTGCAGTGCTTACCTCAAGATCAGAGGTTACAAAGTCTGACCAGCCAATTTCATAATTTGTTGCGCGTTCCGCCTTCACCCACGGATTTGGAACAGCCGCGCCAAAGCGACTTGAAAAACGTTCTTTAATAGTTGGAAAGCGTGTGCGGCTAGAAACGCTGGCATGCCACTCTGCAGTAGTGGTTGGGCGATAAATTGCTGCCATTTGCCAGTTTATTGCATCATCATCAGAAAGTTCAAAATGCCCAATATCACGAGTCCCTTTAATGAGATATTCAGCATTTTTTAAATCACGATAATCATAGCTAATACCACCAACTAAGTCGAGCTTATCCGTGGCATGAAAAGTATTTTCAACCGCGATTGAAAAAATATTTTCATCTTGCCCCGTTACCGGATCATATATAGCGGTTGGCTTAGAAGGCTGGTTGATATTATGCTCTTCATGCTCATCACGGCGAAAATGGAAAGCAGCTTTTAAATCATTGCGTTCAAATAGCTTGGTACCAGCTTCCATGCTCATACCATAGCTTTTGTCATGATAGGTTGAGCGAAAAGCCTTACCCTTAAACTGGCTATTAAAGTGATAGTCATCATAAGCTGCAATGGTATTGTCAAATTCAGCATAGAAAAACCGCGTATTAAGATAAGTATGCTCGCCAAATTCAGTGTGGCTTGACAATGATATGGTTTCAACATCCCATTGCGGCCAATTCCAATTGGCTTGGTAACCAAGACCTTTAGGCGGTTTGGTTGTTAAACCATCAACAGGCGCAAAAATTGAATAAGGCGAATCCTTGTGGCCTTCTTGCTTGGTATAATTAATCGTATATTCATCGGTTTCATTTGGCGTAAAGCCAATTTTCAAATTACCGCGCCAATCTCTTGATGATGAAAAATCACGACGGCCACCATTTTCAATAATACTATTGCCAATAACCACTGGATCAAAATGGCGGGAGAGAAAAAAGCCATCATTATCGCTATAAACACCACTTGCTTGGACATAATAAGTGTCTTGCTTACTGCCAACATAACCATAGGTGGTATAATTGGCAACCCTACCTGTATTGCCAAATTCAACAGTTGGACGAAATTCAACTTCCAAGGCTTTTTCTGGACGGCGGGTCACCAGATTGACAGCACCGCCCATGCCACCAGGGCCATTCAGTACCGATACATAGCCCTTTTGCACCTGTATTTGTGATAAATCAGGTGTCAAAAATCGATTAATATCAAGGCCATTATCATAGGGCAGATAAATTTGGACGCCGTCAACCATCAACGGCGCCTGATTCATATCAAAACCACGAATATAATAGCGGTTTTCATTGCGCCGCCCGCCAGAACTATGAACTATAACACCAGGTGTCACTTTGAGTGCATCGCCCAAAGTGTTGCGGTTATAAACGCGAATATCTTCTGATGTAACAGTGCTTTCAGAAACCGATAAACCGCTCGTAGCAGCATTGGCTCTTGCGCCAAAAACTGTAATTGTACCAAGGGTGAAGACACCTGCATTATTATCATCATTACGGGTTTGATTTTCTAAACTGCTTGATGACGATGACGCATTTTGGTCTTGCCCTTCAACTGGCGCGGAAAATGCGGCTTGCGATAAGGTCAAAAACGATACGGCGGCAAAAAGCATAGCCTTTATGGGGCTATGCAGTGTTTTTTGGTTGTCTTTCATTTCCAAGACCCCTCAAGGAAAAATATGATTAAGAAATATACGATTAAAGTGCACAATGCGCCAAAAAAGTTTGCAAAAAACCACCCCTTGCACGCCAGTATATTAGACATGAACAAAGGTGATATTTTTTCTATTTAACCTTAATGGCTACTTGAATTATAAATCGTTATGTAGTTTACCTATATACCGTAATGTTTTTTAGAGCTAGTGTAAATAGTATTTTTTTCTAATGCATAAAGTTTTGCAAAAAACTCTGTTCAAAAAAACGAGCTCATAGTGGAAATAAAGGTCTGTGCAATGGTCTTACTGCGTTATTTACTTATAATCTTAATATTAGTTCCAAGCTTTGCAAAAGCGTCTGAAATAATTGATGCAACAGGCACAGTTGTAAAAATACCAGACCAAATCGCCAAGATCGCCCCCGCAGGGCCGCCAGCCAGTGTTTTCCTTTATACGCTTGCACCAGATTTAATGATGGGTTGGCCAAGCGAAATTGGTGAAAAGCGCCGCGAATTTTTAGGGCAACGAGCCGTTGACATGCCGGTCATTGGCTCTCTTGGTGGACGGGTTGGCAGTGAAGCCAATATTGAACGTTTTTTATTGGCAAAACCTGATGTCATTATTGATTTAGGAAATGTTGGCACGGTTGACCTTGAACTTGCCCAAATGGTGCGTAAACGCACTAATATTCCCTATATCCTGTTTGATGGCAGTTTAGACAATTTCCCTAAAGCCTATCGAGAGATTGGAAAAGCAATCAATAAACCAGATGAAGGTGAAAAACGCGCACTGTGGCTCGAAAACCATATGAAAGCGGTAAAAACCGCAATAGATCAGATCCCGCAGGATAAGCGTCCGCGTATTTATTATGCCCGCGGTGTCGATGGCAAAGAAACGGGGCGTAGCGGCTCTATCCATGCAGAAGTGATTGAACGCGCTGGCGCGATCAATGCAGTTGATGCTAATATTGGTAGCCAAGGCATATTACAATTATCCATGGATCACATTTTGGCTCTTGATCCTGATATTATCATTGCTTCAAATCCAAAATTTATGGAAACCATCGCCAGCGATCCCTTATGGCAGCACTTGCGTGCGGTTAAAAACAACAAGGTTTATCTTGCCCCATCCATGCCTTATAGTTGGATTGATGTTCCCCCTTCAGTCAATCGCGCCATTGGCGTCATTTGGCTCACCCATATTCTTTATCCAGAAACCTATGATGTGGATATCAAAGCCACCGCTGGTGAATTTTATGACCTATTTTATCATATCACGCTTGATGATAAGGCATTTGATGACCTCATGATTAGCACTCAAACGCAAAAAACTGGTTCTCAATGAAAATCAAACTTTTGCAATGGATAGGGCTGCCGCTATTTTTAATTGCTGTTATTCTCATCAATTTAAAAATTGGCGCCTATCCAATATCAGCATCAACATTTTTACAATGGTTAGAATGGCGTATTTTTGGCGGTGAGCGACCCAATGATACGATCATCAGTATCATTGAAAATATTAGAGCGCCGCGAATTTTTGCCGCGATTTTGATTGGCGGCGCATTTTCTTGTGCCGGTGCTGCCTATCAAAGCATTTTTCGCAATCCCCTTGTTTCACCAGATATATTGGCCGTTTCTTCAGGCGCAGCTTTTGGCGCATGTTTAGCCATTGTTGCCTCGTTAAGCCTATTTGCCATTCAGGTCGGTGCTTTTTTGGGCGGCATTGGTGCTGTTGCTATCGTTCTTCTCATTGCTCGACTTGTACCACGGCGCGATGTCACTTTGGTGCTCGTTTTGGCTGGTATTGTTGTTGGCGGCCTGTTTGGTGCAGGCGTATCGCTTTTAAAAATTATTGGTGACCCTTATGAAAAACTACCGATTATCACCTTTTGGTTGTTAGGAAGTTTAAGCCGGGTAGAGCTTGATAATATTTTGCTATTAGCACCATTTTTTATCATTGGTATTACTATATTAATTGCCATGCGTTTTCGCATTGATGTCATGACCCTTGGTGAAGAAGAGGCTAAAACAATCGGCATTAACACAGGACAAATCCGCCTTACCACTATTCTTTGCGCGACTTTCCTCACCTCAATTGCCGTTTCAATTGCTGGTATTATTGGCTGGGTTGGGCTTGTTGTTCCCCATATTAGCCGCATGATTGTTGGCCCAAGTTTTGGGCGTGTTGGTCCAACATCAGCTATTATTGGTGCAATATTTTTACTCTTTGTTGATAGCTGCGCCCGCTCACTTGCCGCAACTGAAATTCCGCTTGGCATTTTAACCGCCATTATTGGTGCGCCAATTTTCATTTGGCTGTTAATCAAAGGAAAATAAATGCAAACTTTGATCAGCGTTCAAAACCTTACTATTGGTTATCATCGCAAAATGATCTGCCAAAATATTGATTTTTCAATCAAGCAAGGCAGCGTCCTTTGTATTCTTGGTGCTAATGGCGAGGGTAAAAGCACTTTACTCAAAACCTTACTTGGCCTATTGCCTCCCTTATCAGGGAAAATTTTCCTTAACTCTTGCCCAATTAGCAGCTTAAATTTGCAAGAACGCGCCAAAGTCCTTTCCTATGTGCCGCAAAATATGCAAATCGGCTTTGCTTTTAGCGTATTGCAAATGGTAACCATGGGAAAAGCTGGGCAAATGAGCGTTTTTGCCCACCCCAACCAGAGGGATGAGCAACAAGCCCGCACTATTCTTGATCAATTAAATATCTTGCATCTTGCCAACCAAGATTATGCCAGCTTGAGCGGTGGGCAACGACAACTTGTTTTAATCGCCCGCGCATTAATGCAAAATGCCCAAGCAATCATATTGGACGAGCCAACCGCAAGTCTTGATTTTTACAATCAATCCCATGTCATTCAGCTACTTGGCGCGTTAAAACACCAAGGGCGCACGATCATTTTTACAACCCATCATCCAGACCAAGCCTTTGACATTGCCGATGATGTTTTAATGATCAAGGATAATAATATGCTGTGTTGCGGTAAAACCCATGATGTCATGAACGAAACAATGCTAACCAATCTTTATAAAGCACCTATCGGCATTATTGAAGTTGAAGGTAAAAAAATAAGCTTTATCAAAAATAACCATCAAATAAACCAACGATAAAACTTTGAAACCTCATCTTAAACGAAACGCTTATATTTAAAGTTTTTTAAAATCGCAGAAATCGCGGCTCTCCTTCATCAATTAAGTTGAAATTCTCTTTAATTATTTTACCGTTATAAATAAGCTATACCACCGCTTCCATAAATTAAATCGAACTTAGTTTAAATTTTTATAATGTTTTACGACTAATAAAAGGGGAGAAAAGAAAGATGCAATTTCAATTTCCAGAATTTAAATTAGAAATTGATACCCTTGAAAATCAATTAAAACAGCATGATGAAAAATTGTGGAAAATATCATATTTAGATCCATGGTGGGATTACCAACAAGTTATTATAAATATTGTACTATATAATAAAATTGATGTTTATAAATGTTATGATAAATTTTACGAGCTATATTTAAAACATGATGGACTTAATAAATTTATTAAACTAAATTTAAATTTTTGGGTCAAAAATCAAAATGATTATTACCAATTTCGTTTTTTATCATTGAAACGCTTTTTAAATAAAGAAACGTTAGAGGGACCATTGGACAGTAATCTTTATGAAATAATTCCCAATAATGAAATGCCAAAACTTTACTAAAGGACAAAGCCCTAATAGGATAAGATATGTTTAGTTTTATTAAAAATATATTTCAAGGATCAAAGGCGGATGATAAGCACATTCAATTAGTCGATAAGACAGCCGCTATTTTGCATGAACACTGGAATAATATTGGCAAAATGGATGATGGCATTGTGTCATTAATCGTACAGGGCGAACCTTGGCCAACAGTTGTGCAAAGTTTTGCTTTTGTGCGCCGCACCAACAGCATTATTGTTGCCAGTAATGGGCTATCATGGCCGCAATCAAGTAAGGCGAAAACGAGCGGTTTCGGCTTTGAAGTGTTTTTGGAGACCAATTCCATCGCCCCTGAATATCTTAGCCATGATGGCACTAAAAATGGTTTGCAATATAGTTTTGCCTATAGTGTTGTTGTTAGCACCGCCGATGTTGCTGCACAAAATCCAAACCTTGCTGATATGGTTGAGCAATATGGTGCGGTTTCTATTGAATATCCAGACTTTCAAAGCGCTGAAGTTGCAAACCAAGTCCCATCACGCTTTGTCTTGGATAATGGTAATCTTGGTATTCTTATCGGTGCACCGCAGCCTGACTTTTCAACCACACTCGCTATGCCCTGCGGCCCTATTCGCTTGTTAGCAATCACATTGCTTACCGCTAAGGAATTGGCCTATATTCAAGAACACGGCGTAAATGGCCGCCTTGCTATTCTTGAAAACCTTACTGCCTTACCTTATGAGCAACGCATCAGCCTTGATCGTCCAGATGTTACGCCACAATAAAACTATTATGAGATTATATTAGAAGATTTTAACCCATTATCCCAAAATACCAAGCATTTACGATGATGGGTTAAACAACGTTGGCTATATCATATTGATAATAATCATTGCCCGCGTTTTTATTCTTCGTTTCCTAATCTAATCGCTGTCCCCACTTTCTTTCATCAAATAGATCCGTTTTTGGATCATAATGCGAAAAATAATTTTTATTTAAGCGGTCAAATTTTTGCGGCTTTTTAGCGCCCAGATAATCAACGACATCAAAATTAAAATAGAAATTATCGCAGCTTATAAGCTGTTGAGCACCATCAAGAGCGGTAAAAATAAACTCGGGTATAGGGCGAAACTCGTTTTGAAGATTAATTTTTAAAAAATCACTATTGGTGTTGAAACTCCACTCGACCGAACAATTGGAATAACAATAATCATTTGAAAAAAACTCGCAAATATGATGCTTTTGAAAATCATCACTAATTGCTAAAAGCAGATTAGTTGAACACCACTCATATATTTTAATGCGCAAAATCTGATTAGGCCAACGTTCACGCAAATAGCCCATGATGGTTTGCGCTGTATGATTATCAATTTCCATCATAAAATTCCGATATTTAAAACAATTTACTAACTACACGCTCGCCGGGCTTTAAATTCTCACGTTCATAATAAAAAACCATATAGGGATTAAAATCTAAGCTTTTCCCAATAAACCTAAAGAGAATACCGCAATCTGAGAGTATTTCTAAACGTATAAAATGCTGTTTATTTTTTTGAAATTTGAAGATGCGTAAATAATCCAGATTAAAGTCCGTTGACCACATAGCTTCGCAATGAATCAATTCAACACCGTCCATAATAAATTCGCAATTATGATAATAGCAAAAATCACTACTGATGGCGATTATTAGCTTATTTTCAGCATATTCATAAATATCAAAAAAAAGCGGAAATCCTAATGAAATAATTTCAAAAATCTTAGCTTTATATTTTTCCTCAAGTTCATAATCGCGAATTTCCATAGCTCACCTTTCCTAGACAAATATAAGCGAAGTTTATGAAAAAAATCAAACTATGCTGATAATACTTTATCAAAAAAGACAAATAATGGTTCATTAAAATAAATACAGAACCTAGAGCATCGTAATAAAAAAGCATTTTTAGTTGAAATCTTATTGGTGCCATCAAGTTTTAGCATATTTTACTTTATTTTTTTCACAAAAAAAAATGAATAGAAGTTTTAAGGCATTACAATGGTAGATTTTATCGCTTATAAGGGACCAAATATCCTTATAAATATGCAGATTGACGGCTCTTACGCTTTTGTTGATAATGGCGATCATTATACGCTGCACACCCATAAAGATCCTAAACATTGGTCTTTAATCTATTATCCTCAAAGCCCCGATTTAAAAAAAATTAAAGATATTTATCCGCAAGACAATATGTTTAATGAAATAAAATGCGCCTTTGAAAGCAGAAAATTTGCACCTGTGCCGCAAAATCCACAACATTCAACTTTGTCTGAAATAAATTTTTTTCGGGATTTGAATTTTAGTTACATAGAGGGAGCAAACAGAGCTATAGAAGACAATTCATGCCTAAGAAAATTACATACCTATGTAATTTTTGAGCTAAGATTGGGATCAAGTTTACGATATAGATTTACAGAGAACTAATATTAAACAATATTTTTGAGGCGAAACTGTTGTTACGCCTCAAAAAAATTTCATTTTTATATTTATAAAATGTCAGTTTTAAATCAGGTCGCTTTGTTAGCGCCACCCCAATTCCGGTGCAATTTTTGTCAAAATATTTTCAATAATTTTAAGGTTAAATTCAAGACCAATGCTATTTTCAACCGGAATAAAAATAGTATCCGCTTCAGAAATTGCGGCATCATTTTTGAGCTTAGCAATTATATCTTTAGGGCGCCCACAATAGGTGCTGTGAAAAACATCACGCGCTTTCTTATTATTGGGCCATAATTCCACCAATTCATTATTGATTTGTTGCAACCAAGCGTCTTCTTTTTCATCACAAAGCGGTACGATCTCGCGAATAATTGCAGCGCGTGGTGCATAATTATGCTTAGCTTTATCCCAGGCTTTTTTATGGGCAGTTAAAAACTCGACTTGCTCTGAAAACATAAATTGACCGGTATCAGGATTGCGATGGGTGGCACATTGAATATGCATGCCATGTTCAGCTGCCCAGATGGCCGATTCCATCGTGCCAGATCCCCACCAAATACGCTTGTGTAACGTGTCACTATAGGGTTCCACTCTTGCAATGCGGCGCGTTTCACCAGCGTCGGCAAAATTATATTCAAGTTCAAATGTTTTTTCGCCGCGTAATTGGTCAAGAAAAAACAAAGCGCGTTGCTGGGCAAGTTCTCTTTGGCTCAATTCCTTATTCATGCTTGGTGCAAAAAATTCACTACCATTAATGGATGCAAACGGCGCGCCGCGGCCAATACCAAATTGTATTCTTTGGTCAGCAATCATATCTGCAGAGGCGATATTTTCGAGCATGGAAAGCGGATTTTCATAACGAAGATCAACCACACTAGTGCCAATTTCAATATGTTTGGTTTGCATTGCGATAGCTGCGAGCAAAGGATAAGGCGCACCCAATTGTTCGGTAAAATGATGAACACGAAAATAAGCGCCATCAGCACCCATTTCCTCCGCTCGAACTGCCATTTCAATTGCTTGCTTATAGGATGCCTGCGGTGTCGTTGTTTTGGAAAGTTCATGTTGTTTCCAACGTCCAAAAGAAAGAAAGGCAATCTTTTTCATCATCTTTTCCTTTAATGCGCTATCAATTTTATAATAGCTTTCACAACAATTTTACACCCGTTATATATAAAATCTATATAACGATATGTAAATTAATGCAAGAATTTTGCAAAACAAAATACTACGGTTAGATGAACAGCTTAAAATAAAGATAAGCGCCTTTATGTAACTTAAGAATAATGTAGCCCTATATGACAAATTTTAAGATCAGCGATTAATAATCCGTTGACAACATCATAAGGATTCCAAACAGCAGGCACAATTGCAGTTAGCCGAGAATTAACCAACGGATAGGCCTTGTCATATTTTTCCGCCCAATCAAGTAGGGCAATATTATAATTAACCATAGCCTGCCCACCAAAACGCTGATATAAATCGTCAAATGATTGATTTAACAAATCAAAATCACAGCAGGTCTCTTCCACGGGATTATCTCCAAGTCGAAAATGGAATGAATAAATCATCGCATAAACACCACAACCGAATTTTTCTTTGGTAACTTCAATGGCTTTGCGAGCAAAATCGTCAACATCTTGCATAGATGAGCCGAACCAACGCGGCAATAGCCGAAAACCATGATCAATATAATGGGTAAGATTATCAGGATCTAAAGCAATAAGTGTACAAAACAACTCATTAAGATATTCAATTCCAGCACCACCATCGCTATATAATTTATAATGAGCTAAGTTCCATAAAAGGCAGTTGTCAGACCCTGCAACGCTGTCTTTGAGGACATCCCACATTTTGCTCAAACAACCTTGATAGCTATTCAAACCAGTCTTACCGACATCTTGGATATATCCGCCGCCGCGCGCAATCCAACCGGTATGATAAAGACATAATGCATAAAGCCCACCAGCAAATGAGCTTTTCTCTTTTTCCCACCAATTTTCCAAATGCGAAATTTTCTCTAATGCTGCATCAAAGCTACAGTCTTTAAATATATTTTCAAGCCCATCAAAGACAAGTCCGCTTTTCAAAAAGCCATTGGCAAGAAGCTCATCATTGCGGCGCAATTGCTCGAACCCTTGCCGAAATGCGTCAAAATGATTTTGTAAAAAATGGTCTGTAACTTTTTTAACTTCAAGCCCAGCAGCGCCATATTCTTCAAAACGATCAATAATGTAGTTAAAATTTCGCTTTTTTAAATAACGCCTATTTTTAAATCTAAAAATAGGCATATAGATTTTTAAAAATAAATTTTGTAACATGTTGTTCCCCGGCTTATGCTATAATCCACGTTTTAAACTGCGATATTTACCTAAAAAATCAAAGATTAGCTAATATTTGTTTCAATAAATTCTTGTGCAGACATGACCATTGCATGTCTTGGAAAATGCTTTTTAATTAAAATATCATGCATTTCAAGATCACCATCGGTACAAGCATCTTCAATGACCGTTAAACCATAATCAAGATCAAATGCTTGGTTGAAGGTAGATAAGACAACATGCGAGGTTGCAACCCCAGCAAGCACCAATTCTTCAATATTATTAGCGCGCAAAATCATATCAAAATCACTGCCAGAAAATGCACTAATGCGATGTTTGCCAACAATTGGCTCATCACTTTGCGGCGCAAGTGGCGCATAGATTTTCATCTCGTCACTGCCGGGAATAACCCGCTTATTGGCCTTAATATCACCAAACATGACATTGCGTGAATTAATTTCAGGATAGCCTTGGCGAAAACTAACATTCACATGGATAACCAAAACACCTGCTTGGCGCGCCCATTGAAGTAGCTTTGCAGCATTTTGCGTCACATGTGTCGCTTGCTCTAGTGAAATAAAATTCTCCAAAATAAAATTTTGAAAATCCATCAAGATTAAAGCGGTCTTTTTAGGATCAATAACTTTGTTTTCCATAGCTGCCTTCTTCATCTTCTATATAAAAATAATACAAAATTTTAAGCTACTGCATTTTTTCAAGCGCGCTATCAAGCCCTTTAATAAGCGCATCAATGCCACCATTATCGGTAAAGACTTTCGTCACCAACTCATTGGTGCCGCCCTTGGTAGAATGGTCAATTTCTAGTTGTTTATAATCAATTTTTGGTCGCGATTGCGCTTCATGGGCAAGGCTTGCAAATAATTTGCTGATAAATTTGGTTGAAATATTTTCATCAATGCCATGGTCAATCAACCATTGATTGGCACTGCCTGCAAAACGATAATAGCTGCCCATAAGTGAGCCTGCAATCATGAAAATTTTCAATTCTTCTTCATTGGCAAGACTAAGTGCGCCGCCAATCTTGGCAAAAATTCCTTCAACGTCCTCATCTTTTGGAAAAACCGGCGTGGTGCTTTGATGATCCAACACAAATGGTAGCGGCACCGCGCGAAGAATGTCCCCCTTGTGCCCACTCCAAGCGGCAAGATCATCAATTGATGCGGTTGCAATAAAACTAACAAGTTTTTGCTGCGGTTTAAATGCTAATTGTTTAAGCAAGTCTTGCGCGTCTTGTACTCGCAAAGCGATAAAGACAATATCCGATTGGTCGACCACCGCTTGATTATCACATGCCACATGCACAAGGTTTGGAAAATCTGTGGCAAGCCTAGCTGAAATAGATTGTGAGCGCGGTGATACAATGATTGATTTAACCGCCCCTTTTGATTTATCAAGGCTTGATTTGGTAATATCCGATTTAGCAAGACCACGAATAATAGCATCAGAAATTGTGCCAGTGCCTAAAAAACCAATATTCATCTGTCGCTTCCACCTTAAAAACTCAATATGATTAAGCCAATATTATGAATATAAGCTTATATCCATGAACTGGCAAAACTGCCAATAATGTATTTTTAACATCAAAAACAAAAGGGGCAAAATTGCCCCTTTTTTAAATATGTTTAAATGTCAAATAAGCTGGCGTGCGATTTTCGCGTATCGCCTTTGCTTCATAGCGCGTGCCCGGCCATGCCTCATAGGGCGTGTGCCAATCACTGGCATTATCCGCTACCCATTCAAAACCACCATGCTCACGGCAATGCAATAATGTCCAGTTAATATAGGTATCGATATCACTAGCAAAACGAAACAATGCCCCCTTTTTTAAAACACGGGCGAAACGCTGCAAATTTTTCTCATTCACAAAGCGCCGCTTCCAATGTTTTTTCTTGGGCCATGGATCTGGATAGAATAGATCAATACCATCAAGCGATTGATCAGGCAGCCAATCAAGCAGTGCAGTTGCATCATCATTATAAAGACGCAATGAGGATTGCAAATCAGGCAATTCATCAAGACCAGCTAATAGCTTTGCCATGCCGTTAACAAAAGGCTCAACCCCAATGAAACCGGTATTTGGGAAACGACCAGCCTCATGCAATAAATGCTCACCGCCGCCAAAACCAATTTCAAGGCGTACAGCTTCAACGGGTTTTGCAAATAATTCTTTTAGCGATTGCGGCGCTGGCTGTTTGAGGTCAACCAACACCTGCGGCAAAAGATCTGTTTGCCGTTTTATTTGGTTATCCCGTAAGGGCTTGCCTTGACGTCGGCCATAAAAAGCCTCGCTCATACGGGTTCTATGTGGTGTTTTATCCGATTGCATTACTGAATTGCTGCCTTTAACGCACTGCCAAGGTCGGTTTTTTCCCAAGAAAATGAACCATCGCGGCCAGGTTTACGACCAAAATGTCCATAGGCTGACGTTTTGGCATAAATGGGTCGATTAAGATCAAGATGTTTACGAATACCGGTTGGGCTAAGATCCATCACTGCGCGAATAGCGGCTTCAACCTGCGCCTCTGAAACCTTGCCCGTTTCATGAAGGTCAACATAAATTGAAAGCGGTTGGGCAACGCCAATCGCATAGGAAATCTGGATGGTGCAACGCTCAGATAGGCCAGCAGCAACAACATTTTTAGCTAGATAGCGTGCGGCATAGGCAGCGGAACGGTCAACTTTAGTGGTATCCTTACCAGAAAAAGCACCGCCACCATGCGGCGCGGCCCCACCATAAGTATCAACAATAATCTTACGACCGGTAAGCCCCGCATCACCATCAGGCCCACCAATAACGAATTTTCCAGTTGGGTTAATATACCAATTGCAATTTTCTGAGATTTCAATGTCATGTAAAGCATTGCGAATATAGGGTTCAACCACTTCGCGCACTTTTTTCGAATCCCAATTGGCATCAAGATGCTGAGTCGATAGGACGATTGACACCACCTCTGTTGGTTTGCCATCAATATAGCGCACCGTTACCTGACTTTTAGCATCTGGTCCCAATAAACGAGCCTCGCCATCACCTTTATGACGAGCGACAGCAATTTCTTCCAAAATTTTATGGGCATAATAAATGGGCGCTGGCATTAAATCTTCAGTTTCACGGCAAGCATAACCAAACATAATACCTTGATCGCCAGCACCTTCTTCGCCTTGGCGGTCAGCAGCATTGTCAACACCTTGGGCAATATCGGCTGATTGTGAATGAAGCAGCACATCAATACGGCAGGTTTTCCAATGGAAACCCTCTTGTTCATAGCCAATTTCTTTAATAGCACGGCGCGCTGCCGCACGAAAACGCGATGGATTAATTTGCGGATTGCCCTGCTCGTCAACAACCAAATTGCCCTGCTTATCTTTTTTCAAGAATGTATCAGGTACACGAACTTCGCCTGCAATGATAACACGATTTGTTGTTGCCATTGTTTCACATGCAATACGCACACTCCATGGATCAGTACTGGTTTTTCGCGCTTCCTTATAAATCATATCAACAATTTCATCAGAAATACGGTCACAAACCTTATCGGGATGACCTTCTGAAACGGATTCACTAGTAAAAAGATAAGAATGACGGTGCACGGGAAACCCCTCTAGAAAGATAATATTTGCAATTCAATCCTAAACTTTGCAATGACACTGGTGGTGACACTTAATGGTGACTAGTGCTAGTGACAATGGATAGTTTAGTAAAAACTTAAACATTTAATAGCATATGCCGCATTTTTTGCCACATATTTTTGCTATTTGCTGTTTGTGCCAACAATATTTAGTGTCGTCAATGTTGTTTTCCAATATCCCAACAAATTCTATGTGATTTTAAACCTATTACAATCAGGAAACTGCAAAAGGATAAGATGCAATATGTTCAAATGGAATCTATAAATCACTATAAATTATAACAAGACATAGCATCTTTTGTTAAGCTAAAATCTCAAATAATAGTCAAAATGATACAATCTTCAATTAATGCATGGATTGACTTAATGTGGTTTAATCAAATCACTAATTGGTGCAGTTAGGTGATAGCTAAAACCATTTGGTGCATAATCAAGTTTTGCTTCACCGTTCAAGCTTGCAGGCAATAAGCGTTCCACCAATTTTGCCCCAAAACCCTTGCGGGTTGGTTGTTTAGTAATTTCAGGCCCACCAATTTCATGCCATGCAAAATGAAATTTTCCATCATCAAAATCCCATGTAATGTCCACCCGCCCTTGTTCATTCGATAAAGCGCCATATTTTACTGCATTGGTTGCAAATTCATGCAATGCCAGAGACATGGAAAGCGCCGCCTCACTATCAAGCGCAGCTTTTGGGCCATTACAGGTAAAGCGATTGGTTAGGCCAATATTACCCTCAAGGCAATTGACGATGATCTCATGCAAATTAATACTGGAGGAGGCTCCGTGCGTTAATATATCTTGTGCATCAGCAAGGGCTTTTATGCGTGCGGTTAAAATGCGGCGCGCTTCTTCAATGTTCGTGGCATTATTTAAGCTTTGATTGCAAATACTTTGCACAATAGCTAAGGTATTTTTAACCCGATGAGCTAATTCTTGCGCTAACATTTCTCTTTTATCTTGAGCAAGCCGCCTTGCAGTTACATCTTGAATAACTCCAAGGATCGGGCGATGCCCTTGCATTTCACCAATATCAATTGGTGCTTTTTCTGCGCGAAAAGCAATCCAACGTCTTTCATTGTTGTCACTGCGTTGAATTTGAATTTCTAGCGATACTAAATTATCATCTGGTGGATTAAGCATCTGACTGGCAATATAAGATACATTGGTAACGATTACATCTAAAAATTCTTCAATTGCAAGTTCTGGCTTAATTTCAAGTCCTAATAGTTCCATAAATTTGGGTGTAGCAAGAATAATACCTCGATCCACATCAATGGAAAAAGACCCAATGCCACCGGCCTCTTGCGCAAGATGGGCGCGTTCCTCACTTAATCGGAGTGCCTCTTGATGTTGTCGCTCGCTGGTCCTATCCCGGACAATCTTCAAAAAACCCCAAGGTGCGCCATTTTCATCTTGAAATAATTGCAAATCACCAGATGCCCAAAACTTACTGCCATCTTTGCGCAAATGCCAGCGCTCAACCGGATCCAGCCGGTGTTGACGGGCCATTTCGCGTCGCTTTGCTGGCAATCCATCCGCTTGATCTTCATATGTGAAAAGCGTGTCTAATGATTTTCCTATAATTTCTTCTTCGCGCCAACCAAATAAATTATGCGCGCCCGCGCTCCAACTATCAATAATTCCATTCATATCAGTGGTTAATATGGCATAATCTAAAGCATTTTCAAGAATAAGCCTATCACGCCATTGGGTTCTAGCTGCGCGTTCCATATATATATTCCAACATATTAATGAATAACTATCTCATTTAAGCAATTGCGATCAAATATAATTCATTTATAGCAAAAATTACAACAATTCAAATTAAAGAATTACAAAGAAAGCTTTATTACTAACCACTTTGATATTAAATATTAATTTCGCATTCACTTAAGCGATGATAACGCATGAATATGCATCGAAGTTCCATAGCTTAGGGACAAAACTCATTATTTAAAATGAAGTTTTGCATATTTCGCTAAGGAACAAAACAGTTGTGATGTAAAGTGCGTAAAAATTTCACTGTTGAGTACCATTTATGGTGTTGCCTGCGCCTCAATTGCAAGAGCATGAACCTTATCAGCAAGCTCGTCTTTTAATACATCGTTAATGGCACGATGCTGCTCTACCCGTTTCATGCCGATAAATTCATTTGAAGTAATTTTTATTCTAAAATGTGTTTCACCTTCACCATCAAAAGAGCTACCGTCGTCATGACTATGACCGGCATGCAATGCACTTTCATTGATAACTTCCAAATGTAGGGGCGAAAAAGCAGCGCGCAATTTTTTTTCCATTATTTCTTTAATCGTGCTGGACATAATTATTTTCCCAAACCATATCGTAGCTCTTGCAGTTTTTTTATAATTGGTTAAAATCGCCAATCCAAATATGAAACTGCAACGCTTTCAGTTTAATTAAGTTTAAAAGTTTAATTTAAACCCCATATATAGCGTAGTATCTTTTATTAAAAAGGACAAAATCATTGTTTGATCGTGTTTTCTTGAAAGGGCATTAGTTTGCCTTGTATAAAGTTTGGTGCGATTTCATTCAATTGTCAAACATTATTACACTATAATCCATTCGGAATGACCTAAATATCATGGCAATTAATTCAAAATTCTTTGACTCTATACGCATTAGTTCAGGCAAAAAGGCAAAAGCCGAGCCTGAAACAATGAAATGCCAATGGGAAGGCTGTGAAAAGCCTGGTCCCCATCGTGCACCTGCTGGTCGTGGCCGAGAAGGGCAATTTTTACATTTTTGTATTGACCATGTGCGTGAATATAATAAAAATTTTAATTATTTTTCCGACCTTAGCGATGCGGAAATTGCTAAGTTCCAAAAGGATGCTGCAACCGGCCACCGCCCAACAAGGAAAATAGGCTCTAACCGCACCACAGCCACTAAAACCTCGCAGGAATTTTCCAGCATTCGTTCAGGCTCCGCTGTTTCGCAAAAGCGCTTACGTAACCCTTATGGGCTGATTAATGAAAAGCGTGTTGAAGCGGCGCCTAAACGTAAATTGAAAGTGCTGGAAGCAAGAGCTTTTGCCACATTAGAGCTAAAAGAAATGGCAAGCAGCGAAGAAATCAAATCGCAATATAAGATTTTAATCAAACGGCACCATCCTGATGCAAATGGCGGCGATCGTAGTTCTGAGGAGCGTTTTCGCGCAGTTTTGCAAGCTTATAACCAACTTAAACAAGCAGGATTTTGCTAAGTTTTGCAAACCGTTTTGGGTAAAAAATCATAAAAATTTACAATCAAGGCTATACTTAAAACATAGACTTGATTTTTTATGCATATACCGCACGCCCTCATGATTAAGCGACACGTATATGTTATAATAGTAAATTACATAAAGCGTTGCTATTCACTTTAAAACGGAACTGTCATGACCTCGCTAAATATCGAAAATGAACTTCAAAATATCGAAAAATTGTTACAAGCACGCTATGCTCTTGCGCAGCAATTGGCAAAAAGTGCGGGCAACCTTGCCTTAGACTATTTTAATAACCGCGATAAATTAATTATTGAAACCAAACAAGACCCTCAAGATTTGGTTTCAATGGCTGATCGCAATGTTGAAAAGCACATTCAAGAAGCAATTTATCGCCATTTTCCTGGTGATGCATTTTTGGGCGAAGAAAGTGGTATTAGCAACCATCAATCAGATTTCCTATGGGTAATCGACCCTATTGACGGCACGGCGCCTTTTTTAGCAGGAATTGGTGATTGGTGTGTTTCGATCGCCGTTTTATATCAGGGCAAACCTGCAATTGGCGTGATCTATGCACCATATAAAAACGAGTTTTATCGCGCCATGACTAATGATGGTGCATTTTTAAATGATAAGCCAATTGAAGTAACGAAGAAAAATACAATTGCCAATGGACTTACTGGCTTTGGCTGCAATCATCATATTTCAACAGAGCGCAAAATTGATGTTTTACAAAATCTTTTGGCTGCGGGCAGCAATTTTTATCGTAATGCGTCAGGCGCATTGATGATTGCTTATGTCGCGGCAGGTCGCCTCGTCGGCTATGTTGAACCCTATATGCATTTATGGGATTGTGCAGCTGGTTTTTGCCTTGTGCAGGAAGCAGGCGGCAAAATTATGCCATTCCCCACCGATGGTGAAAATCTCAAAAAAGGGCATCCTGTTCTTGCTGCTGCGCCCCATAATTATGAACAATTGAAAAAAATTGCCAATTTTTAAAAGCATGGTCACAAAGCGCCGCTTTGTGAAATATCCAATTTGTTAAATATTCAATGTAAATAAAAAAAGCCGTTTTAGTTTTCAAAACTAAAACGGCTCATTATTTTTAAATCTTATTCCATCCTTTGCGCAGTTTACTTTACTTACACAAATGCAGGCATAAGCGATGTTGCAATCAACATTTGCAAAAAATAAATCCCAAAAAAGATAATAATAGGCGAAATATCGATTGGACCAAGATCCGGCAATATACGCCTTATTGGTGCTAGCATAGGTTCAGTTGCTGTATAAAGGAAATTACCAATCATACCGAAGAGCTGACTGCGCGGATTAACAATATTCATCGCATAAAGCCAAGAAATAATTATTCTGCCTACAATAAGTATCCTAATAAAGTCTAATATAAGACTTATAGTCGAAAAAAAAGCATACATCTATCTCTCCTGGGCTAAAGCACTTTAATTAAAGTCACTAAAATGCTCTAGTTTTTGCTTTTACGTATTTTGGCGACAACGCCTCATATTTTTGCGAAAATATTCAAATCGCTAGATTTAGTGGCTAAATCCAATTTCGGCAAGACCTTAAAATAAACCTTGCTCAAATCTAAAAGCAAATCCGTTTCATTTTGAAATGGATTTGCTCACAATTTTATATTTTAACAATATAGAATTTAATTTCTAGCTTGTTAAAAAGCGCTGGCATTAGTCAAATGTGTTATATCGTCATTGCTTAGTTTAAGGGTCGTTGCTTTAACAAGGCTTGCCAATTGTTCAAGACTTGTAGCACTAGCAATAGGTGCGGTCACTGCCTTTTGTGCAATAATCCAAGCAAGGGCAACTTCAGCATTGGTTGCATTATGTGCCTTTGATATGCCATCAAGCACATCAAGAATATGCAGGCCACGTTCATTGACATATTTTTCAACCATGCGTTGGCGCGCTTTGCCCTCAACATCATTTTGGCTGCGATATTTTCCCGAAAGAAAACCAGATGCAAGACTGAAATAGGTGATAACACCCAAACCTTCTTGGCGGCAAAGATCGGCAAGTTCGCCTTCAAAACCGCTGCGATCATAAAGATTATATTCAGGCTCAAGCACTTGATAGCTTGGCAAATTCAAGGATTTTGATGTATCAAGCGCGCTCTTTAAAAGTTTTGCATCATAGTTAGAACAACCAATTGCACGCACTTTACCGGAATTTATAAGGTCTTCATAGGCACGCAATGTTTCTTCATGGCTGGTTTCTGGGTCAGGCCAGTGGGATAAATAAACATCAATAGCTTCACTTTGTAAGCGTTTTAAAGAATCTTCTGCCGCTTGTTTTATCCAACGCGCCGATAGCCCTTTTTTACTAGGCTCCAACATATCCGAGCCAACTTTAGTGATAATAACGACCTTTTCGCGCTTCGTTGGATTTTGCTTTAGCCAATTGCCAATGATGGTTTCAGATTCTCCACCCTTATTGCCCGGCGCCCAAGTTGAATAAGCATCGGCTGTATCGATTGCATTTAAGCCTGCATCAACAAAAGCATCAAGTAAATTAAATGAGCGTTTTTCATCAACAGTCCAGCCAAAAACATTGGCACCAAAAACTAAAGGCGCAATGTTAAACCCAGTTTTTCCTAATGCACGGTATTCCATAATTTGTTCCTTACATAAATTTTGTTTAACAAGCTTATAGGAAATTGCATATGATTTTTGTTATTATCTGGCAAAAACCATTTAAACTAAGACAGACGCTGCATCAAAAGCTTAGCAAATATTTATGATAAATCAATTCACTCATTTATATCAAAAACATATATATGGATAGACGCATGTTTTTTTGCTATGCTTTAAGCCATACAGCGAGTAATATCTAATCATTATAAAATAACTTACCAATAACACTATCGTTATTTAAATGAGATTTGGCAATTTGCGGGGGATTTATGTCGTCTTTTTCAAAAACTGTTCTTCAAAACTTAACCCAAAATAGACGTGCTTTAGCAGCATTACCGATAATCGGGCTACCATTTTTATGTGGTTGCACTGCCAAAGCAACAGCATGGAGCGAAAAAATCGCATTTTCGCAACCATCTATGCCAACCCAATGCGCTGGTTGGCAAAAGCTTGAGATTAAGAATAGCACGCGTTATTATTTACTGGAAAAAGACCAGCGTCTCCTTGTCGATCTTGATGCTCATAATTTGCGAGGTCGTCAAATAGGTTGTTGGCAATAACGGCATTTTAAAACGCATTCAAATTTCATCTTAGCGCAAAGGGTAGGCACGCAATGTATCTTGATATTCACTCTTTGCAAAAGTTTTATCAATCGCCTTTAGGTAAAAAGGTGCAGCAAAATTTAAATAACGCACTTCAGCCACATATTCCAATCCGCAATGATGAAAGGATTATGGGACTTGGTTATTGCGTTCCTTATCTTGAACCATTTCGCCTAAAATGTGATTGTTGTTTTGCTTTTATGCCGGCGCGGCAAGGCGCTTCAACTTGGCCAGATAGCCAAAATGTTGCAACTGCCTTGGTCTTTGAAGAAGATTTGCCCCTTGCTGACGGTTGCCTTGATAAGATCATCCTTGTGCATGCCTTAGAACAAACTGAAAACGCGAGCGAAACCCTGCGTGAATTATGGCGGGTTTTAGCTCCTAATGGCAAACTCATTATTATTGCACCAAACCGACGTGGCTTTTGGGCAGGTTCTGATGCAACTCCCTTTGGCTCCGGCGAACCCTATAGCCGTGGCCAACTAAACCAAATTGTGACCAATGCTGGTTTTACATGTCAATCACTTAGCGAAACGCTGCATTTTTTACCGCAAAGAAATTTAAATATCCGGCGCTTTTCCACGCTTTTTGAAAAAATGCAAAAGCGTTTTTTTCCTTATTTTGGTGGCGCTCTCGTTCTTGAAGCAACCAAGCATATCAGTCAAGGCATCCCACTGTTAAAGCGTAATTCACGGCGGATATTTTCACCCGTTTTTACCCCGCAAACAACGCTTACACGTGGTGAACAACATTTAAAACAATAAAAAAGACCTATCTGATCGATCATGAAATCAGATAGGCCAATTGGTTAGCTTGATTTTAGCTAACGGGGATTTGTGAAATTCTTAACGCAAGTTTTGTGGTGCAATTTTAGCAACATTAATGCGGTTGTGGTTTACAGCCTTTGCTTCTGACTTTTCAGGAACAATGGTGATTGAAATATTTAAGCCAGCAGATGCTGTACGGCCACCAGTTGCTGCAGAGCCGCCTGCACCACCGCTAACTGCCATTGAACGAGCACGGCTATTTGCAGCAGCCAATTGTGTTGAAAGCTTATTGGTTTCAACCCAACCTTTTTGGTTTCCTGCAGTTACATAGCACCAAGCTGAATTGCAAACACCAACATTAACTTGAGTACCCTTAGCAATATTGCTGGTTACGGCCGCACTTGTTGCAGGTGCATTATGCAATGATAAGGCAGGGGCTGAAATTGTGGTTGCTTGTGCAGTAAGTGCGCTGCCAATTACAGCAATTGCTAGAGTTGAAGCAGCGATGATTGATTTTGCAAAACGGTTCATGATCTTTATCCTTAAATTTGTTTTGGAAGAACCGCCCAACCGTGTTTAAACAAAGCTTTCTCGTTCGCAAAAGCTGGTTTTGCGTTAAATCACTTTAAATTTAGGCAAGGTTAGATCGTTAACGGGAAACCAATTTGCTTCCGTTTATTAAATTCTTCCAAGTTATCTGATTAATTGTTTAAGTTTCTCGGCTTATTTACCTTTTGTTAGCCTTGTTGCAGCATTAACGGTTCGATCACGAAAAAGTTCCAAATTTTTTTGAGAAAAATTAATTATTTTACTTTTATTATAAGTTATTGATAATAAACAATAATATTAATTTTCAAAATTTTTCTTTTGTAGCACCACAACGCCCAATGATGGTACTAAGGCAATATTATTGACACCGGCGTGATAATATTCAATATTTAAAAACTCATTACTTTCAAGTATCGCAAATTGCTTTAAATCTAAAGCGCACGTCGCCAGAGCATCGAAAAGACCAACAGCTTGGCTAAAATTTTCGTCTAAAGTAAAATTCTTTTTAAAATTAAATGCAATGAGCTGACACTTTTGTCTTATTGGTGCTTTGTCTTCACATTGATAAAATGGGTTGCGAAAGGCAATGCTTAAATTAAAACTCTCGATATAACAATCTGATTTATCGGCCACTTCAAGTGAGATATGAAAAACTTTACTCAAGGCATCATTATATTTTAAAGCTCGTTTAATAAGCCTTCCGTAACTTCTATATCCATAACTTTGAAAAAAAGGGGAGTTATAATCAAACTGGGTGAACTGTCGATTAAAACAGTTCATAATAGCAAAAGATTGCGCTTTAAAATCGCTAAAATGATAATGACTCTTGATATATCCCCAATAAGCGTATGATAGCATTAAGTAATTTCCTAGGATAGCCATATTCTATTTATTTAAATAGTCTAACAAATATGACCATTGTTACCTGTTATTACTATACTTTCATCAAAGAAAAATTTAGTTTATAATTCGAATTGGCTAGACAACCGTTTAAGCTGATCGTCTTAGCATTAGGCTTGCTTTAAGCAATGTCTGGTCTTTTTGCTTTAATTGATCTTTACTCTTTGCATGTTCTTTTAGCTTAGATGGTTCTTGCCGATCTTCATTATCAAACAAATCCATTAATTTTTGCATGGCAATTTGTGCAATCAGCGCATAATCTTGTGCAACGGTTGTAAGGGGTGGTGATGTGTAACGCGCAAGCGGATGGTCATCATGGCCAGCAATGCGTAGTTCGCTGCTTGGTAAACCATGCCCCACCTTAATGCCCATTTCCCATGCAGCATGCAAAGCGCCAAAAGCAATGCGATCATTTGCACATAATATTGTATTGGTTGGCAGACCGCTTTTGACATTTTTTATTGTTTGCTCATAGCCAAATTTTTCGAATTCCCAGCTATTTGAGCTATCAACTGGCAATATAAGAGGTTTAAAACCGTTGCGTATCATCGCTTCTTCATAAGCATGGCGGCGTGATGTTGAATTGGCATTCACCCCCGGCATACCCAAAAAGCACGGTGGTTCTCCTGATCGGCATAAATAATCAATGATAAGGCCAAGGCTTTGGCGGTTATCAGTACCAACAAAGGGTACATCACTTTCTTCCTTACTATCGACATAAACAAGGGGAATGCGATCAGCTAAAGAGTTTAATTTATCTTGGCTTGCCGAATGGGCAATTGGTGCAATGATTGCACCAGCAATATGCATGGATTGCAATCGTTCAATCGCATCAGATTGTCTTGACACTTGCCCTTGCGAGCTTAATACAACAGCAAAATAGCCATTTTTTTCAGCAATTTCTTCAATTTTGCGGGTAAGCTCCATATAAAATGGATCAAGCGTATCTGGAATAATAACGCCCAAAATTTTAGTACGCCGGCGCTTTAAATTAACCGCAAATAGATTAGGGCGAAAATCAAACTCAGCTAAAGCGTTTTCAATGAGTAAGCGTGTTGAATTTCTAATCGATGTTGGATCATTAAAATATTTGGATACTGTTGGGCGTGATAATCCGATATGGCTAGCAAACTCTTCCATTGTACGAATTTCCGGGGTACGAATTTCAGGTATCGAATTTATTTTTTTCATTTTTAATCTTTTACCCAACAAAAAGTGTTATCTTTTATTTTTATACAAATACCTTCAGGCGTTTTAATCTAAAAAACATGTCTGGCTTTCACTATCGTTTCGACCAAAGCCAGACAATGTCCTTAATTTTGCAATTTAAACTTGCCAACAAGCAGCAATATAATCATTGATTGCTTTTTCAATGCTTGCGAACACCAAATCCTTGGCATTAGCTGGCAGGCGTTGGCTACGAACATCATGATAAAGCCCGCCAAGATATTGCCCGATAAGAGTTTCTGGCAATGTGACATTGTCAAATAACCCCAAGAGTTCTTCAACCGCACGATTAGCTTTTTCATCAGGCCAATAATAGCGGATACGGTCGCTATAAGAAAAATGGCGCTGCAAGGCCAATTCATGTTGATCACCGTGATAATAGCGATCCCAATTAGCAGGAGAGCTGAGCATGACCTCTTCCATGGTTTGGCGCAAAGTCTTTTGACGTCGCCCTGCAAAAAGCTCTTCTGCAATCATATCAAGACCATATAAGGTTTCACGCATAACAAAGGTAAGGCCGGGGCCAACTTTTAAAATACCAAATCCATCATTAACCAAAGCCGTTAAAGCGGCGCGGGTTTGATAATCAGTAGAATGCGCCTCAAATACAATATTCGGCATAAGCGGCAATGCAGAACATAGAGTGACTGCAGCTTGCGGATCATAATCAATGACATTATGATTGCCAAACTCAACGCCGGGCTGCACAACAAGGCCAATAACTCGTGAAAAGGCATCTTCTAAGCCTTGTGCTATAAATGCCTGCTTATGAATATCATAAGTTGTAAGGGCAGCATCTTTGTTCGTTACCTCAAGCCCCTCGATTTCCTCCAAAGCACCACCAGGCACTGGTACTTCAGTTCCAATAATGTAAACAGGGCCGATTGCCCCTTGTGCTCTTGCTTCTTCTGCAGCCTTGGCAAGTCGGGCAGCACGCAGCGCAATAATATTATCATCAAGTGCCAAAGGTTCATTAAGACAGCCCATGGAACAATCTAAATGCAACTTGGTAAAACCGGCAGCCGAATAGGCACGGATCATGACTTCGGCTTTATCCATAGCTTCTTCTGCGGCTAAATTTTTCCACGGATTAGGTCCAAGGTGATCACCACCAAAGATTAAACGCTCAACTGGAAAGTTGCAGTTTTGGGCAATATCTAGCACAAAATTTTTATAATCCTGTGGTGTCATGCCAGTATAGCCACCATCTTGATTAACTTGATTGCAGGTTGCTTCAATCAATAGTGGCAATGGCGTTGGCATGGTTGCACGCATTGCCGCCTCAATAACCATGGGGTGTGCTGTGCAAATAGACGGTATGCCAGATGGCCCCGATTGTTGACGCCAATTTGAAATGGATTGCAGAGGATTTTTAGTCATGGAATATCCTTTTACGAGTGCAGGTTTAACAAATTTTTGTCCAAATGATCAAAGTGCTTTCTGCGCAATAAAGCGCTCGAGATCGGCAAGGGTTGACGTTCCCTCCATAGGGCCAATTTCGCTAACCGCACGCGCACCTGCAGCATTGGCAAAATCAAGCGCTTGTTGCGGATCGGTATTTTTGAGCCAAAAACTCAAAAATGCTCCGCCAAAACAATCACCTGCGCCAGTTGGATCTTTTTCCTCAACCTTAAAAGCTTGCGCGTCAAACCGCTTGCCATTTTCATAAAGACTCGCACCTTTTTCCCCACGTTTCACCACAATGGTTTTAATACCACGCGCCAATAGATGATTGACCGCTTCTTCTTCATTGCCAGCTTTTTCAAATAAGAAAATTTCTTCACCAGACGGCATAAAAAGATCAGTAATAGATAGAATAAATTCGCAAGATTGTTTAAGACCAGGGGTATTCAATAATTCAGGGCGCAAATTGGGATCGAAGGAAATTGTGCCACCCTTATGTTTTATTGCCTTTGCAGCTTCAATAACCATGGCGCCAAGTTCAGGCGCTGAAAAAGCCGACCCCATAACATGAAGATGATCGCAATCCTTAATCATATCCTTAGCGCTTTGAGTGGTGTTTAATGTGCCACATGCACTATAGCGGATATTATAAACAAAAGCGCGACTGCCATCCTCGCGATAGCGCACAAAAGCACTACCGGTTGACTCACCTTGGGCAATCTCAATAGCTGAAACATCAACGCCATCAGCTTTTAATCGATCGATATTGACGCGGCCAAAATCATCATCACCAACGCGGGAAATAATCGCACATGGCGTATTCAATTTGCCAACTTGATCGATAAAAATAGCTGGTGCACCTGATGGAAATGGTCCAATAAGCGGCTGCGCACTTAAAAAACCATCACCTTTAGTCGTTGCAACAATCTCTACCAAAATTTCGCCGATGGTTAAAACTTTACCCATGATTAACCTCTTTTTCTTTTGGCTCTTACATCAAACCAAACAGCGATTAAGATAACCAAACCTTTAACAATAAGCTGGAAAAAAAAGGGAACAGACATCATATTCATGCCATTGTTCAACACACCAATGATAAGTGCACCAAACAAAGTCCCAACCATGGTACCAACACCGCCAGATAGGCTAGCACCGCCAAGTACAGCGGCAGCAATGGCATCAAGTTCATTATTTACGCCCGCATTGGTTTGCGCCGAATAAAGGCGTGATGATAATAATATACCAGCAATGGCAGCCATAACGCCTGATAAAATAAAAATTTGGATTTTTAGGCGGTCAACCTTAATTCCTGAATATAAAGCAGCTTCCTTATTACCACCAGTTAGATAAGTACGTCGTCCAAAAGTTGTTTTTGATAAAAGAATATGATTAAACAAAAACATTGCAACAACAATCCAGATGATAATCGGCAAATTTAAAAAATTGCCAGAACCAATAGCAATCCAAGAAGGATCTCTAATCATTTCTGGTGAGCCGTTGGTTGGCAAATTAACAAGACCGCGATAAATCCCCATTGTAGCAACGGTAACAATAAAGGACGGCAATAGTAATTTCGCGGTCAATGCACCATTGATAAAGCCCATTAATGCCCCAGCAAGTAAGGTAATAATAATTGCAGGCACAAATCCATAACCAAGAGCCAGTATTTGCGCACCAACCATGCCAGCGACCGCAATAATTGAGCCGATAGACAGATCTATTTCACCAAGCAAAATTACCCAAGTCATACCAAATGCTGCAATAGCAACCACAGCAACCTGCTGTAAGATATTAGAAATATTGCCAAAAGTTGCAAAGCTACCTTTGGTATATAAGCTAAAAATGACGCAAAGAATGACCAGAGCCATTAAAATGCCACCATAGCGCTGGATAGAATTTTTTAATTCATTATTTGGTGATTTTAGGAGTTGTGCGGACTGTTTCATTTAACTATTCCTGTGGCAACCGTTCCGGTGGCAAAAGCCATAACATTTTGTGGTGTCATATCTGCACCATTAAGCGTGGCGGTAATGCACCCTTCAGTCATAACGATGAGACGATCAGCAAGGCCCAAAACCTCGGGCAGTTCTGAGGAAACGAGAAGTATTGCTGTTCCCTCATCAGCTAATTGTCTAATAATTTTATAGATTTCAAATTTGGCGCCAACATCAACACCGCGCGTTGGCTCATCTAAAATGAGAACCTTAGGATGGGTTAGAAGCCATTTAGCAAAAACGATTTTTTGTTGGTTTCCGCCCGATAGAGTATTCACCACTGTGTCTAAACCACTAGCTTTTACCGACAGGCGCTCTGCTTCTTGAAGCGCAACTTTTTTCTCTGCGCCAAAGTTCATGAAGCCTAATTTATTGGTAAATCCTTTAAGCGATGCCATAGAAATATTATGCATAACATTCGCATTTAGGATCAAACCTTCCTCTTTGCGGTTTTCTGTTACAAAGCCAATACCGGCAGCGATAGATTCCGCAGCACTCTTAAAATTAACGGCCTTACCCTCAAGGCGTATGGTCCCACTTGCCTTTTTCATGCCGAATATGGCATTCATCACTTCAGAGCGACCAGAACCAACCAGACCAAAAAAGCCTAATATTTCACCCGGACGAATGGCAAAAGAAACATCTTGAAATTCATCTTTATACGATAGTTTTTCTACTTCTAAAATTGGAGATATTTTTTCAAAATTAGGGCTAGAAAGAGCGGGGGGATAGATTTCATCCATTTTTCGCCCGACCATCATCGCAATTAATTCATCAATATTGGTATCCTGACGACGTTTTGTGTCGATATATTCGCCATCACGTACAACCGTTATATCATCCGATAAACGCATGATTTCTTCCATGCGGTGGGAAATATAAATGATAGCTGTTCCACGTTCTTTTAAACGGTCGATCAGTGAAAATAAGATTTCGGCTTCTGAATCGGATAGTGATGAGGTCGGCTCATCAAGAATAAGAACTTTAGCTGGTTTACTCAAACCTTTGGCAATTTCGACCAATTGGCGCTGGGCAATTGAAAGGTCATTAACTTTGTCTTTAGCACGGATTGGTAGCTCTAAATAGGCGATCAACTCATCAGCTTCTTTGCGTAATTGCCTGTCATTAATAAAGCCAAAACGTTGTGGCTCATGGGTTGCAAAAATATTTTCAGCAACACTCATATTATTGCAAAGGCTTAACTCTTGAAAAACAATCGATAAGCCTTTAGCAACCGCTTCACGCGGATTTTTGGGGCTATATGGCTCACCATCAAATATGATTTGCCCTGCCGTTTGCGGATAAACGCCCGCAAGAATTTTCATTAAGGTGGATTTACCGGCACCGTTTTCACCCAATAAAGTATGCACAGTTCCTTGGCGCACAGTAAGTTGCATATTTTTAATAGCTTTTACTGGGCCAAAGTACTTTTGAATATCCTTCAAGGAAAGGATGATTTTATCTGTCCGGTCCATCATTTAACCTATTTCTGCTTTGTATAAACACCAGGAACGATTGGCTGCTCAGCAGGTACTTCTTCGCCAGCAATGACTTTTACAGCCGTATCAACGGCAAGTTTACCCATTTGATCAGGGAACTGTTGAATGACGCCCACCATTACTGGATCACTATCAACTGCATCGCGCGCTTCTTTCATGCCATCAAAGCCGATAACAGCAACCTTATCACTCATATTCGCAGCTTTAACGGCAACAGCTGCGGCTAGGGCAGCATCATCACCAAAGCCGAAAATACCAGTAATATTATTATTGGCTTGAAGGATGTTTTGCGCCACAGACAAAGCATCGGCACGAGTGATGCCTGCTTGTTGAGCAACAATTTTGATATCAGGATAGCTTTCAAGCGCTTTTTTAAAGCCTTCGATACGGTTTACAACCGACTGCACGGTTGGATAATCGATGATTGCAACTTCACCCTTGCCATCAAGGATCTTGGCCATCAATTCACCAGCTTTAACGCCGCCAGTATAATTATCGGTACCAATATGAGAAACAACATCACCTTCCGCGGCAGGAACATCTACCGTAATTACCTTGATGCCAGCGGCATTGGCTTTTGCAATTGCCGCATAAACGCCTTTACTGTCAACCGGTGAAATTATGATAACGTCAACGCCTTTGGTGATAAAATCTTCAACATCGGATAATTGCTTGTTAAGATCTTGGTTAGCGATGCTTACTTCCAATGCGACATTTTTTTCCTTGGCTTCAGCTTTCATAGCATCTGCAAGTTCAATATAAAATGGATGCTGCTGGGTAAGGAGTGAAGCACCAATACCATCTGCAAAAGCATTTGACGTAAAGCAAGCTGCTGCACTTAACATCAATGTAAAGATTGTCTTTTTAAACCCCATGTAAATCTCCATAATATTTGCACGAAACGCATTTGCGATCATTAAAGACATCCAGACATTTGGATAATCCCAAACATTTGGACAACCAAAGCATCAGAACAGCTTAAATATGAGTCCGATTTTTTAAAAAGCTTTTTATATGCCAAACCATTGTAATTAAAGAATTGTAATTGCTGAATTTCGCTAAAATAGCTTACTAAAAACATCCAATAACTTAATTTGGTCGGCGAAAAAACGCCTTTAATAAAATCCGCCAACTCCTCTGCTTCTCACGATGCTGAGTGTAAGGGTAAATTTTTACTCGTGTCAAATTTAAATTTTATTCAAAGCACTTTTAAATCGGTTTAATGTAAAAAATGCATATATATTTTTTCATATTTTTGCTTTTCCGCATCCAAATTTGCGCAAAAACCATTTTATCTTGCGTATTTTCTAATAAATTTATGTGAATCACTTTGCAATCTTGATGGGCTATTGATTGAAATCACTTCTCAATAACATATGGTCAAACTAACAATTGACACCTCATCAATCATTGGGTCGGTTTTATTAATATTGTCTCCACCAAACCAACGGCTACGGTTATATTTTTTGTAAATGAATTTAGAAAAACAATGTGATGACGAATAATCGCATTTTAAAAGTGATTTTATGAAACCAATATATACTCTATTTAAGCTTTTAGCATTTACAGCAAGCTTGGTTTATTTTCCAACAATGACAGAGGCTAATGATAGCGGGGCTAAACTGGTTGGTGGTGGTCTTGTCTTGCAAAAGCTTGAAAATATCTCCATGTTCTCCGAAGATCTTTATATTTCTGCAGACAAAATTATCGTCAACTATGTTTTTGAAAACAAATCTAACCGCGATATTAATACCATTGTTGCTTTTCCCTTACCGCCCCACCCCGTCGAGCCGGAAAGTGATACAGGCGCTGGAGTAACAGCAACGCCTGATGAAATTGGTGATAACTTCGTTGATTTTAAAACCTTTGTTGAAGGCAAACGGGTCAAAACCGACTATAATAAGCAAAAAACATTAGGCTTTAATGAACATGCAGATCAGGAAGTTTTTCAAATAACCTATTACTGGCATCAAAATTTTCCAGCAAATAAAAAAATTAAAGTCCGCCATGAATACAGGCCAATTACTGGTAGCGCTGTATTAAATCCAGTACAAAATTTAACCGAAATGGCGACGAGCGAGTATTGCCCCGATCGCGGATTTTTCAATGCAATGGCAAAAAAACAAAAACAGGGTCTAGATGCCTTATATGACGACATTGGCTATATTTTAAAAACTGGAGGCAATTGGGCAGGTGGAACCATTGGTGATTTTCGCTTGGTCGTGGACAAAGGCGATCCCGATGCCATTGTTACCTTTTGCGGTAAAAATGTCAAAAAAATTGGATCTACCCAATTTGAAATGAAAGCCAAAAATTATACACCACGAAATGACCTTTATATTCTCATCATTGGAGGTTGGGTAAAAGATGGAAAACCATTTTTTGAATAATAGGAAAATATAAGAGAATCGAATTGAGTCGTTTTTTAATAAAAAACTAAAAAACCTTCAAATTTTAATCAAGTTTTTCAAACGATTAAAACTATATTTTTACACATTTTTTTCTATTTTCTCAATCTTTTGATCGAAAAAATGCTTTCTTGCTTTGACGTGAATCAAATTCCGCATTAGAAGCAAAGCAAGCTGAGCGGCGTTTTGCGCCGTTGCCAAGCCGTACGCCCGTGAACGTGACCTTTAATCCGCTTCATCAGGCAGTCGGTCGAATGTGTGAGAATTTTTTCTTACACGGCAGAAAAAGCTGTTTTGATTCTTTAGAGAATGGAAACGGATTCATTATTTTGCCGATATTGTTTTTTGCAATATCACGATCACATGTCAGGTCAGGAACGCTCATGACAGATACGACACCTTCTGGACGGCCTCTTTCACCCCACGTTCAGATTTACCGTTGGCCGATTACGATGGCAATGTCTATTGCCCATCGCGCGACAGGTGGCGCGCTTTATTTCGGCACATTTTTATTTGCTGCTTGGATTATTTCAGCATCAATGGGTGAAGTTGCTTTTGAAAAAGTTAATTGGCTCTTTGGCTCATTTTTAGGGCGCACGGTACTATTCCTTTATACTTTGGCACTTGTTCACCATCTCGTTGGTGGTGTGCGCCATTTATTCTGGGATACCAACCCTGCTCTTTTAGAGAAAAACTTAGCCACCAAAACGGCTTGGTCAACCATTGTAGTTTCAATTGTTCTGACACTCCTTATTTGGATTGTCGGCTATATTGTGCGCTAGGAGGGTGTGATGAAAGATTTTAGAACACCGCTTAATAAAAGCATTGGTCTTGGCTCCGCTAAACATGGTACTGACCATTTTTGGCGCCAACGTTTGACAGCCTTTGCAAATGTGCCGCTATTTATTTTCTTTATCATCTTGCTCATCATGTTGGTTGGTAAAGATTATGCAACCGTTATCAGCTATTTATCAAACCCGATTATTGCAGTTGTTATGGCAGTAATGGTTATTGCTGGCATTTATCATATGAAATTAGGCATGCAGGTAATTATTGAGGATTATTTCCCTAATCATTATCTCCGCGTTTTTATCCTATCGCTTAATATTTTCTTTTGTTTCATTATGGGTGCAGCCTGCCTTTTTGCACTCGTAAAAATCGCTTTGGGAGGTTAAATTCCATGGCAAGTAATAATTCAAATGCTTCGGCAGCGCAGGATAAAAAATCCTATCAATATATCGACCACGAGTTCGATGTTATTGTTGTTGGCGCTGGTGGCTCTGGTTTGCGTGCAACCTTGGGCATGGCCGAGCAAGGTTTTAAAACCGCTTGTATTACCAAGGTGTTCCCAACCCGCTCGCACACAGTAGCCGCACAGGGCGGCATTGCAGCATCCCTATCCAATATGGGACCTGATAACTGGCAATGGCACATGTATGACACCATCAAGGGCTCTGACTGGCTTGGCGACATGGATGCGATGGAATATCTCACCCGTCAAGCACCTGCTGCGGTTTATGAGCTTGAACATTATGGCGTGCCATTCTCGCGTACCGAAGAAGGCAAGATTTATCAACGCCCCTTTGGTGGCCATACCACTGAATTTGGTGAAGGCCCACCCGTGCAGCGTACTTGCGCGGCTGCCGACCGTACTGGCCACGCTATTTTACATACGCTTTATGGCCAAAGCCTAAAACATAATGCGCAATTTTTCATTGAATATTTCGCACTTGATCTCATCATGACCGACGGTGTTTGTACTGGCGTTGTGGCTTGGAACCTTGATGACGGTACAATTCACCGTTTTTCTGCCAAGATGGTTGTGTTAGCAACTGGTGGTTATGGCCGCGCTTACTTCTCAGCAACTTCTGCCCATACCTGTACTGGTGATGGCGGCGGCATGGTTGCACGTGCAGGTCTTCCTTTGCAGGATATGGAATTTGTACAATTCCACCCAACGGGTATTTACGGCTCTGGCTGTTTGATTACTGAAGGCGCACGCGGTGAAGGCGGGTATCTCATCAACTCTGAGGGTGAGCGCTTTATGGAGCGTTATGCGCCATCTTTCAAGGATCTCGCATCGCGTGACGTTGTATCACGCTGCATGACCATTGAAATTCGCGAAGGACGTGGCGTTGGTCCAAAGAAAGACCATATTTTTCTCGTTCTTAGCCACATTGATCCAGCTATTCTTCATGAACGCTTACCTGGTATTTCTGAATCAGCCCGTATTTTCGCTGGTGTTGATCTTACCAAAGACCCAATTCCAGTATTGCCAACCGTTCACTATAATATGGGCGGTATTCCAACCAATTATTGGGGCGAAGTGTTAAATCCAACTGAAGAAGATAATGATCGCGTTCAACCAGGCCTAATGGCAGTGGGTGAAGCAGGTTGCGCTTCAGTTCATGGTGCCAATCGTCTTGGCTCTAACTCGCTTATCGATTTGGTGGTTTTTGGTCGTGCTGCCGCTTTGCGGGCTGCAAAAGTAATTGACCGCGATGGTCCAATTCCTGAGCTTAATATTGAAGCTTGTGACAAAATCATGGAACGCTTTGACCGCATTCGTTTTGCCAATGGCTCAATCCCGACAGCCGAGCTACGTGACAAGATGCAACGCGCCATGCAGGAAGATGCGGCTGTTTTCCGTCAAGAAGATTCGCTAGTAAGTGGTTGCGAACGTATTTCTGCTATCTGGAAAGAATTACCAGATGTGAAAGTGACAGACCGCTCGATGATCTGGAATTCAGATTTGATGGAAACATTGGAACTTGATAATCTGATGGCCAATGCAATTTGTACCGTTTACTCGGCTGTTGCACGTAAGGAAAGCCGGGGCGCTCATGCCCGTGAAGACTTCCCAGATCGCGATGATGTCAACTGGCGTAAGCATACACTATCTCATCTTTCACCGGAAGGCGAAGTTAGTCTTTCCTATCGTGCTGTGCATGTGGATCCACTTACCCGCTATGAAGATGGTGGTATTGATCCAAAGAAAATCGCGCCTAAGAAGCGCGTTTACTAGGGGAGCAAAATTATGGTTCAAATGACCCTTCCCAAAAATTCTACGGTTAAGAAAGGCAAGGTCTGGCCAAAGCCAGAGCAAAACCAGAACTTAACGGAATTTCGCATTTATCGTTGGTCGCCAGATGATGGCGAAAATCCACGCCTTGACACTTTTTATGTGGATCGCGATTCATGCGGGCCAATGATTTTGGATGGTCTTTTATACATCAAAAATCATGTTGACCCGACTTTAACGCTACGCCGTTCTTGCCGTGAAGGTATTTGCGGTTCATGCGCCATGAATATTGATGGCTCTAACACCCTTGCTTGTATTACCGGCATGGATGAAGTTAAGCACCCAATTAAGGTCTATCCATTGCCTTCAATGCCAGTGGTCAAGGATCTGGTACCAGATCTTAATCGTTTCTATGCCCAGCATCGTTTGATCGAGCCTTGGTTACAAACCGTATCGCCAACCCCTGAAAAAGAATGGCTACAAAGCCATGATGACCGATTGAAACTTGATGGGCTTTATGAGTGCATTTTATGTGCTTGCTGCCAAACATCTTGCCCAAGCTATTGGTGGAATGGTGACCGTTATCTGGGGCCCTCAGTTCTATTGCAGGCCTATCGTTGGATTGCAGATTCACGCGATGAAGCAACTGGTGACCGCCTTGATAAGCTTGAAGATCCCTTCCGGCTTTATCGCTGCCATACCATTATGAACTGTACGCAAACCTGCCCTAAAGGCCTTAATCCTGCCAAGGCAATTGCCGAAATTAAGAAATTAATGGTCGAGCGTCAGGTCTAATTAAACATTATCTTTATTTATTAAAATGCCCTGAATGAAAATTCAGGGCATTTTTTTGCTACAAAGTTTCTACCATTTGGAATTTACGCACAATAACGTATAGATTGCATTCAAAACACCATATGAAAATAGGGCGTTTTTGATCAAAGGCTTTTGTTAGGTTATATATTTAGCCGAAGACAATTAGCAATCCACTGCATTAAATCCATGAGTCAACAAGTTTAAGAATGGTTAAAAACAAACGTTATTATATACGAGCTTAAACTGCGATTTTATGGCTGACAGCCGTTGATCCTATTAAACGTTTGCGATAAATTTCTTGGTGAATATCAGCTTGCGCCACGCTACTACCATCTTTTGTATAAAGCCAATAGACCATGGCTCGCTTAGGCTCTTTATCTTTCAAAGATTTCGAGTTTGATAAATCTTCTTCATTTAATTTTTCTGGCGCAGAACAGCCAAAAGAGCCAGCCTTGTTAGTAGTTGAAATACCGAAACTAGGTGTCAAAGATAATAGCGTTAAAGCGGCACTACCTTTTAAAACAAGTCTGCGAACCATCTTATTTTGCATGCTTACATCCTCGTCCTATATTTCTAAATCGCCGTTAGATTCGCTCATAATTATCATTATTTTTCTAACTATATATTGCAATAAACGCATTTTCAGCACGCATATACAGTTCTACTATGGGATATTGAGCGCACCACATATTGGCACAGCTATCACTTTGCAATTTATCAAAAAGCGAATTCATGCATTATAATTTCGCTTAAACCTTAGCAAAAGTCGTTGAGTTGTTAAATTAATATTACAACTATCAAATGAGATGTAAAATTAATAGGCGGGCAATAGTTTATTCATTTTATCCATTATGAAAATGTTTTTAATAAATTAAAGGGCGCTTAAAGCGCCCTTTAAAAAACGATAACCATTAAATCTTAATATTATTGGTTTTGCTGTCGCAATAACATGGCACCGATGACATCAGCATGACGGGCTTCAGGAATTGCATAACCAAGGGCAACAGTCTCTTCATGCTCGGCACGCGGCGATGGCATTGGCACGGGGACATGCTCGATAATTGCTGCAACCGCATCCTGTCGCACTGCATGAGTTTGTGATTGACTAGCGATTGGTGCAGCTTCACGCATAGCAACTTGCTGCATTGCAACAGGCTTAGCTGTTTCAATGTTTTGGGCAACTGCAATGGCTTCGCTACGAGTTTCAGCTTCTTGACGGATAACGCGATCAAATTTTGGCGCTGCGCCGCTCTTTTCCTGAGCAAAGGCTAAAGCAACATTATAAGGCTGATCATTAACTGCAAGCTGCAAATTGCCATCGCGGCCACGTTTTTCATAAAACGCATTGCCACCGGCAACCAAAGTATAATGCATATTGCGATAAGGGAATTTAAGACCAGCAGTATGGAAGAACATAGCATTCTTCAATTTTTGGTGGCGTTCACCGCGCAATACGGCATCAGCAGCAGCTTGAACATCAGGCATAGCCTTAGAATTCATTGGACGGGTCAATACGCCTGGCGCAAATTGCTTAGGCTGACCAACTACGGCACAAATGGTCTTTGGATAATGACTTGAATTAACGCGGTTCATAACCACAGTACCAACAGCAATCATACCTTCACGGCTAGAACGGTTAGACTCAAAAAACATTGCGCGCTCTAAACAAGTGCGCTCACTTAATGGGTAAGAATAGGTCTTTTCACCACCAAGGCTTGCAATGCTCTTCCCACTATTGGAACAACCTGTAACAACAAGCGGAGCAAGCAATACTCCCACCAGTGCCATCCATTTCGCTTTAATTGAAAACCGCAATAGACTTCTCACTCTTTAATTTATCCAAGGCATAGTGCCGGATTACACAATCGTAATATATATGGCGAAAAAAAGGCAAAATGGCAATTTTGTCATAAAAAACACCAAATCAACGCAATATAATCGCTTTATACTCAATTTTGGCGTTATGTTCCTAAATAAAAGTTAATGACAGCACTGCGCTACAAAACCAATGCTAAAACATGTTCTTATGTTTAAGAAAGAGTTAACATCCACATATTTAATCCAATTCTAAAACAAATTATGCAATTTTAACGTAGCAAAAATCTGTTGCTCAAGCACTTATCCGAAGGAATAACCAGTGCCACGCACTGTGCGAATAAGATCTTTTTCACCAATATTAATCGCTTTACGCAACCGGCGAATATGAACATCGACCGTACGGTCATCAACAAAATTATCATTGCCCCACACTGCATCTAATAATTGCGTTCGCGTAAAGACGCGACCAGGTGCCATCATAAAAAACTCAAGCAAGCGAAATTCTGTCGGCCCTAGTTTTACTTCAACATCTTTGAAAAAAACGCGGTGCTGTTGTCGATCAAGAGTTAAATCATTATTGGACAAAACATGCGCCAAAGTACTTGGATTAACCCGCCGCAATAATGCTTTAACGCGTGCCATTAATTCTGGTATTGAAAAAGGCTTAGTCACATAATCATCAGCGCCAACCGATAATCCGCGTACACGCTCATTTTCTTCGCCGCGCGCGGTTAACATAATAATCGGCAAATGAGCGGTTGAATCACGCTGGCGCAAGCGGCGGCATAATTCTATGCCAGATAGTCCAGGTAACATCCAATCCAGCAAAACAAGGTCAGGTCGGTTTTCCTCCAACTCGAACTCGGCGTCATCTCCCCGCATAATGACTCGCACCTTATAGCCCTCAGCTTCAAGATTGTAGCGCAATAAGATTGTTAGTGCATCTTCATCTTCAACAACCGCAACTTCTGGTACTCGCGCCATATTTTCCACGTCCCTCACAAAAAACCATGAGTGGTTAATCAAACATACAATAATTCTATGGCTCAATATAATTTTTCACAGGTATTTATGCTGTGACATGCCATAACAATATTGTTCGTGATCCCCCTCATGGATATCACGTCTAAAAATCTAATATTTTAGGCCTATTAAGGGTGATTATTCACTCTAACATTTTAACGAGCTGATAATTCTATTATCACCCTTAATCCTTATATGGGAAAAGTCCACTCCCCCAATATGAAACCAAAGTCTTATTTTTGTTCCAATTCTTCCGTCACCAAAGTATGAGTTAAATCTTCGCGGTGTCGTTCATTGGTCGGATAATTACCACTGATGATATAATGAACCGTCTCAGCAATATTGGTCGCATGATCGCCAATGCGTTCAATATTCTTGGCGCAGAATAATAAATGCGTACAAGCCGTAATATTGCGCGGATCTTCCATCATATAGGTCAACAATTCACGGAAAAGCGATGTATAGATAGCATCAAGCTCTTCGTCTTTCTTGCGCACAATATCAATGCGCTCGAGCGAGCGCATGGAATAGGCATCAAGGACCTCTTTCAACTGGTTTACAGCAAGAGACGCGAAATTTTCCAAGCCACGATAAAACGAAGTTGGTTGACGATTTTCAGAAATCGCTGCAGCACGCTTGCCAATATTCTTCGCCATGTCACCAACGCGCTCCAAGTCGGCAGCAATGCGAATAGCGCCAACAACTTCACGCAAATCAATCGCCATTGGTTGGCGCTTAGCAATGATTGTCACTGCACGTTCGTCAATTTCGCGTTCAGCTTCATCAAGAATACGATCTTCCGCTACAACCTCATCAGCAAGCATTAAATCGTCGCGAATAATAGCATCGACCGAGCGTTCCACCATGCGTTCCGCATAGCCACCCATCTCGCCAATTCGTTGGGTTAAATACTGCAATTCTTCATCGAAAGAGCGAACAATATGCGTAGGCATGAGCTTTATCCCTTATAAATCAGCCAAAACGGCCCGTAATATAATCTTGAGTCCGTTGTTCCTTAGGCGATGTAAACATCATCTCAGTTTCACCAACCTCGACCAGATCACCCAGATGGAACATTGCAGTAAATTGCGAAACACGCGCCGCTTGCTGCATCGAGTGCGTCACAATAACAATTGTATAATTTTGGCGTAAATCGTCGATGAGTTCCTCAATACGGGCGGTCGCAATCGGATCAAGCGCCGAGCATGGCTCATCCATCAAAATGACCTCGGGGCTAACTGCAATAGCACGCGCAATGCAAAGACGCTGCTGTTGGCCACCAGAAAGACCCGTTCCAGGCTCTTTCAAGCGATCTTTAACCTCTTCAAAAAGACCAGCTTTAATAAGACTTTTTTCAACGATTTCATCAAGCGCGGCTGCATTTTTAGCCAAACCATGAATACGCGGACCATAGGCCACATTTTCATAAATGGATTTTGGAAAAGGATTTGGCTTTTGGAACACCATACCAACCCTTGCGCGTAGCTCTACAACGTCAATACTAGGATCATAAATATCCTCATTATCAAGGGTTAAAAGACCGGTTACGCGTGCACCGTCAATGGTATCATTCATACGATTAAGGCAACGAAGAAATGTCGATTTACCGCAACCTGATGGCCCAATCAAGGCCGTTACCATGTTTTCAGGCACATCAAGATTTACGCCATGTAACGCTTCCTTGTCGCCATAAAAGACCCGCACATCTTGTCCACGCATTTTGATATTCATCTTGGGCTCCATCAGCCATTTCCTTTAAAAGTCTATTTGCCATATAATTTTAGTTTATCCCGAACTGGCTAAAATTAACGTCAAAAATTCACTTTAATACCTTAAAATTTGGTTTTGTATCAACTGCTCACTACCAACGGCGCTCAAATCTGCGGCGCAAAATAACGGCTGTTATGTTCATCAAAGTCATAAAGGCAAGCAAAACAATAATACCACCCCATGCGCGTTCTTGAAAACCACGTTCAGCTTCAGAAATCCACATGAAGATTTGTACTGGCAATGCGGTTGCAGGATCAAAAGGCGTTACCGGATAATTGGCAACAAACGCCACCATACCAATCAGCAATAATGGTGCGGTTTCACCTAAAGCGCGTGCCATGCCAATAATTGTACCCGTTAGTACTCCAGGTGCTGCCAAGGGTAGCACGTGATGGAAAACCATTTGGGTTTTTGATGCACCCACACCAAGAGCCGCTGTGCGGATAGATGGTGGAACAGCACGCAAGGCTGAACGTGTTGCAATGATGATTGTCGGCAATGTCATCAAGGTTAAAACCAAGCCGCCAACCAAAGCTGACGAACGCGGCAAGCCCCAAGCATTAATGAAAATGGCAAGACCGAGCAGACCAAAAACAATAGAGGGAACAGCAGCAAGATTATTGATGTTTACTTCAATAATATCGTTAAACTTATTTTTCCTTGCGTATTCTTCTAAATAAATCGCTGCTGCAACACCAATTGGCAATGCAAGTACCAACACAATCAGCATCATATAAAGCGAACCAATGAAAGCAACACCAAGCCCAGCCATTTCAGGACGGCTTGATGGTGGATTAATAAAGAAGCCAGTATTAAAAGCTTTATATAGCGCACCATCCTTAGCAAGTTCATTCATCCAAGCAACTTGCTGATCACTTACTTTCCGGTTTGTTTCAGGAGCAGAAAGATCAATATGGCCTTTATAGGCTTGGTCGATATCACTTGATGCTAATACTTTTACCGTTTGGGTTGAACCGATAATGCTTGGATCCTTAGTCACCATTTCACGCAATTGCACACGGACACCATCAGAAAACATCGCATTAATCTGGCGCAATTTAGCACGGTCATCCAAGGACACGCCAAGCTGTTCAGCCAATGAGTTTCTAACCAATAGCGGATAATTAGCCGTCAGCAAAACATTTGGATTAGTCGCCCGTTGATCTTTCGGATCGATAATCGCCTTATCAAGTTTGACAGATAGGATCATGGTCGTTTGCCCAAAAACCGTATAGCCATTTGATAGAATCGAGGTCATCAAAATTACAAGAAATAATATGCCAATTGCAATTGCTGATATGCCATAGGCCTTAAAACGACGTTCGGCACGATAGCGCTTTTTTAAACCAATATCACGGCGTGGTTTTGGGGCTGCACTCATTGAGATCTCACTCATTCATATTGCTCCCGATATTTGCGCACAATGTAAAGGGCAAAAATGTTAATAACAAGGGTTATAAAAAACAGTGTAATACCGAGAGCAAAAGCAACAAGCGTTTGTGGTGAGTTAAACTCAAGGTCACCAGTTAACTGATTGACGATTTTAACCGTAATCGTAGTCATTGGCTCAAAGGGGTTTATTGAGATATTTGCCGCGACACCAGCGGCCAAAACAACAATCATCGTTTCACCAATCGCACGTGACGCTGTTAAAAGTAACGCGCCGACAATACCAGGTAAGGCGGCAGGTAATGTCACACGTTTGATTGTTTCAGATTGGGTAGCACCTAAACCATAAGAACCATCACGCATCGCTTGCGGAACAGCGTTAATAATATCATCGGATAGGGATGATACGAAGGGAATAAGCATAATTCCCATCACAAGACCTGCAGTTAACACACTTTGCGACATGATAAAGGCGTGACCACCAGCAAGTGCTGCTGAAATATCGCGCAAAAATGGTCCAACCGTTAAAAGCGCAAACAAACCATAAACAATTGTTGGAATACCAGCCAAAATTTCTAAAAGCGGCTTAACAACACTGCGCACCTTTGATGATGCATATTCTGACATATAAATAGCGGCAAAAAGCCCAATGGGCACCGCAAAAAGCATAGAGACAAAAGCAATGTAAAAAGTACCGGCGAGCAAAGGTAAAAGACCAAACTGGCCGATTGCATCAGATCCTGCAGCCGAAAAACGCGGATCCCAAACCGTACCCAAGAAAAAATTACTTAACGGCACTGACTTAAAGAAAGAAATCGTTTGGAACAGCATTGAAAACACGATGCCAACTGTCGTAAAAACGGCAATAACTGATGCTAGGATTAAACCAACTAGCACCATTTTTTCAACTTTGTTTCGAGCGCGCTGTTGAGCCTTAACACCATTTAAACCATATAGAAAACCAACAATAGTTAGCAATACGGCAAAAACATCACCAAGCATAAAAAGATTTTTGGACTTTTGCGCCCAATCAACCGCCAAAGGTACCATATAATCTTGCCCTTGCTCGGCTAAAAAAATACCTTTTTCGTTAAACTTTCTGCGGATATCTTCATATGTATTGGATTTATAGGCATCTAAATCGCCGCCTGCTTTTACAAAACCATCTGCAAGATTGCGGACCATACCCATAATAAGGCTATGATTTTGTACATTTCCTGGCTGTGATGATGCAATATCGGATGATTGAGGAATTTGAGATGAAACGCTTTGTTCTAGCGCGACCTTTACCCCCCCGTCCCAAATAGTTAATAAAATTAGTGATGGAACAATAGCCAATAACAGCGTCCACCACGCATAGTAATTTGGCCGCGAATGAAGCTTACCGCCGCTCCGTTCAATGGCAAGGGAGCGCGAACGACTAAGAATATATCCTAAGAGGCCTACACCCAAAATAACAATTATGACCCAAGAAATAGTCATCACTCGCCTTTCCCAAAAAAATCCGGCGCGAAAACATCTTCGCGCCGGCTACTCATCACTTAAATTACTTCTTAACAGCCATTACTGTACCATCTTCAAATGCTTTACGTTGTGCTTCACGCTCGCTTTCAGGCGCTGCAACAAGACCATAAGCAGCCAAAGGACCATCAGGGCCAACCATTTGGTCATCAAGGAAAAATTCTACATATTCCTTAAGACCAGGAATAACACCCAAATGCGCTTTCTTAACATAGAAGAACAATGGACGTGATACTGGATATTCGCCACTTGCAATGGTTTCAACCGATGGTGAAATGCCATCAATTGTTGCAACTTTCAAGCGATCCGCATTGTTTTCATAAAAAGCAAGACCAAATACGCCAACACCAGTTTTATTAGCAGAAATACGTGCTAGAGTTTCTGAATAATCACCATCAATATCAACGGCTTTACCGTCTTTACGCACAGCAATACAAGCTGACTTTGCAGCCTTTTCATCAATACCAGCAGCCTTCATCGCATCCAATGCGCCGCTTTCCTTACAACCTTCGGTCATAAGCTTTTCTTCAAAAACTTCACGTGTACCGTGTTTTTCGCCAGGAATATAAGCAGCAATATCCCAAGCTGGAAGATCGGCATTTACTTCATTCCATTTGGTGGCCTTATTATCAACCAATTTGCCATCAACAACAACTTGTGCTGCAAGGGCTTTATAAACATCAACTGGCTTCAATTTCCAATCTGGACCAGCAATATCGGTTGCAAAAACAATACCATCATAGCCAATACGCACTTCCTGCACATCGGTAACGCCAGCAGCAATACAAGATTCCAATTCGCTAGTTTTCATAGCACGTGACGCATTGGCAATATCAATGGTGTTTTCACCAACGCCACGGCAAAATTCTTTAATGCCAGCACCAGAACCACCTGATTCAATAACAGGAGTTTTAAAATTAGGGAATGTTTCGCCAAAAGTTTCAGCAACGATTTTTGCATAAGGCAAAACAGTTGAAGAACCAGCCACTTGAACTTGATCGCGGGCTTGCGCTGCACCAGCAGCAAAAGTAACGGCAAATGCCAAAGCGGCAGCAGTTGATAACAATCTGTTCATCCATGAACTCCTTGCATATGGACTGAAAATGTCCTGACAGTCATTTTAATCAGGTTGTAGTTCCATTTAAAAAGATGCTGTTACCGTTCTATGACAGGTTTATTACAGTTTTATGACAATTGATTTTACCAAGAATGTGTGTAGCATTTTAGAAAAACTCTCAAAATAACAATATGAAACAATAACTTGCTCGTAAACAACTAAAGAAATCCGTGCGCATATAGAATTTATTTATGACAAAATAAACGGCGCTTCATAGTTAACCAATTTTTACTGCCCCTAAGATTTTCAAAAGGCCTAAAAAGACCCAACCAACTGAAAGAATTGTAATAATCCAACTATTTAAATTCTATAAAAAGACAATATTAGCCGCACGAATAGCGTCAAAGGCAAAAATAGCGATATTACGCCTAGCATAATATCGCTATTAATATTGTCATATTTTATCCAAAAGAACTAAAAATAGTTCACAAGCTTTTATGCTCGTTTCTTGTTTTCCACACAATCCCAAAACAAGGCTGCGATATCAGCGCCGCCAAATTTGGCAACCTCACGTACACCGGTAGGTGAGGTCACATTGATTTCGGTCATATAATCGCCGATAACATCAATACCAACCAAAATAAAACCTCGTTCACGCAAGGATGGACCGATACGCGCGCAAATTTCTTGCTCGCGCTTGGTAAGTTCAGTCTTTTCAGCTCTGCCGCCAACATGCATATTAGAGCGCGAATCGCTTTCAGACGGCACGCGATTAATTGCGCCAACCGGTTCGCCATCAATCAAAATAATGCGCTTATCGCCGCCGCGCACTTCATTTAAATAGCGCTGAACAATAAAGGGCTCGGGAAACATTTGTGCAAACATTTCCAAAAGCGAGCTTAAATTACGATCATCTTTTTTAAGATGGAATACACCAGCGCCACCATTACCATAAAGCGGCTTTACAATAATATCACCAAATTCTTCTCTAAAAGCCGCAACTTCCAACGGGTCTTTAGTAATTAATGTTTGCGGCATCAAATCAGGAAATTCGGTCACAAATATTTTTTCTGGCGAATTTCGCACCCAAGCAGGGTCATTAACAACTAGAGTTTTAGGATGGATTCGCTCTAAAATATGGGTTGTGGTAATATAATTCATATCAAAAGGCGGGTCTTGACGAAGCAAAACCACATCCATTTCTGCCAAATTTGTCCGCTGCGCTTCACCAAGGGTGAAATGGTCGCCAACAATATCACGCACGCTCAACGCTTCAACCCGCGCACTCACCTCACCATCGCGTAAGGAGAGGCGATCGGGTGTATAATGGAAAAGACTATGTCCGCGTTTTTGCGCTTCAAGACATAAAGCAAAAGTCGTATCACCTGCTATATTTATGGAAGCTATATGATCCATCTGGACAGCAATTATCATTGAAACCTACCTTTTATGACCCATTTTCTAAAATAATGGTCTAATTTCTTATATTATGCTATTGTTGCTGAATATAGTAAGCGCACTTGATTTTTACAAAAATCAAGTAGAAAAGACGAACCATAGTAAAAATATATATACTCCGCAAATTCATTTTTAAAATGTATGACGTATATAATATTTCAAGGGTAGATTATGACGCAACAAAATGAAATTCAATTAAGCAATGATGAAATATCACGTTATGCCCGTCATATTGTTTTACCCGAAATTGGTGGCCTTGGCCAACAAAGACTAAAAGCTGCCAAAGTCATGGTTATTGGCGCCGGCGGTCTTGGTAGCCCAGTATTGCAATATCTTGCTGCCGCAGGCATTGGCACTATTGGCATTATTGATGATGATCATGTATCATTATCCAATTTGCAACGCCAAATTATTCATGACAGCGATAAAATTGGTGAGGACAAGGTAACAAGCGCAAAAGCCGCTCTTACAAGAATCAATCCCCATAGCACTATACATGCGATAAATGTGCGACTTACCAACCAAAATGGTCGTCAATTGCTTGAAAATTACGATATCATCGTTGATGGTTGCGATAATTTTTCAACCCGTTACCTTCTTGCAGACCTTTGCGAAGATATAAGTCGCCCTTTGGTCAGTGGCGCAATTGGTCGCTTTGATGGCTCGGTTACAGTATTAATGCCCTATAAGGATAATAATCCGCGTTACCGTGATCTATTCCCCGTAGAACCGCCAGAAGGAACAGTGCCAAGCTGCGCCCAAGCAGGCGTAGTTGGGGCGCTACCGGGCGTTATTGGCTCGCTGCAAGCTATGGAAGTGATTAAGCTTATCACTGGTGCTGGCCAGCCATTAATTGGGCGATTGCTGCTTTATGATGGGCTTAATGCACGTTTTGATACCATTTCTTATAAGCGAAAAACCACTTAAAGCTTTATTTTTTAGCAAGACAAAATAAGCCCTTACAGATATAGACAAAGAAAATCGTTTATCGATCTAGTCATTAGACACATCAAGGAGAATTGCCCATGTCCAAAGCATCTATCGCGGTTTTTGGCAGCATTAACATTGATATGACCAACCGAGTTAATGCACTGCCACAGGCGGGCGAAACCATTCATGCGCAAAGCTTTGCCATGGGCCTTGGTGGTAAAGGTGCTAACCAAGCGGTCGCAGCAAGCCGCATTACACAAGATAGCGGTATTGAAGTACGCCTTGCGGGTTGGATTGGTGATGACGCTTTGGGGAACTACGCGCGCGCTCACCTAGAGGCAACAAGTCTCAATCTTGCCGGATTAAATGTCCACCCAACTGAAATAACCGGCATTGCCTCAATCAATATCAACGAAAACGGTGAAAATACCATTGTTGTTGCAGGCGGCAGCAATATGGTACTTGGCATCAATGATGTGGATCGCATCAAACCCGTTATTGAAAACGCCAAAGTATTGATGATGCAGCTTGAAGTACCAATGGATACGGTTTTAAAAGCGGCACAAATTGTTAAAAACGCAGGCGGTATTATCATCATGGATCCAGCGCCTGCACCGCAAAGCCTGCCCGATGAACTTTATCAGCTTGCGCATGTTATGACCCCCAATGAAACGGAAACAGAAAAGCTCACCGGTATTCGCCCACATGACCGCGCATCGGCGCAAGAAGCGGCAGATGTTTTTTTAAGCCGTGGCCTTGATATTGCTATTATCAAACTAGGAAGCGAAGGCGTTTGCTACTTCACCAAGCAAGAACGTGGATTTTTACCGCCCTTTAAAGTGACTGCGATTGATAGTGTGGCAGCAGGCGACAGCTTTAATGCTGGCCTTGCAACCGGCCTTGCTAATGGTCTTGCTATTGATGAAGCTATCCGCATTGCAGGTGCAGCTGGTGCTTTAGCAACCACCAAAAAAGGCGCTTCCGAAGCTGCTCCAACTTGGCACGAAATTACCCAATTGCTAGAAAGCCAAACTGACATTAAATGCGAAAAATTTTAAGTTATAAAACGCCATAATACACATTTAGACAATCAAGCAACATGATGAATAATCGTGTTGCTTTTTTGATTGCAATTGCATATTTTTATTTTAAAATCTACCTTTCAATACTATATCGTTAAAAAGTCACAATCTAATCCGATTAATAGAAAATGTATTAATTCTATATTTTTATTTATATAGTCAAATTAGAGGTGGCAATGAAAGTTTTTTTTCAAGAATAAAATTTTTTTTATCCTTTGTTTATTGCTCATTCCCAATTTTTCTCATGGTCAAGATGCGAAATCCACTAATGACCAAGTAGGAACCGTTTTAATTGGCGATCAAACCATCGCCTTGAACAGTAGCTTTGTATATTTAACTCCCCCTGTGTCGGGTTACACGCACCAAGATTGGCAAAATCTTGCAAAACTAATACAATTGCATACACTTAATATAAAAGGCGAAGGTTTAAAATCCTTAGCCAATTTTCCTATATTGCCTAATCTGGTTGAGCTAAAAATTGAAGAAACACGTCTAGAAGACATTAGCCCTTTAAAAAATGCCCGTAATTTGAAAAGCTTGAGCTTAAGGCATATTAAAAGCCGTACAATATCCGGTTGGAGCGAGTTAACAAGCTTACAAAATCTTACAATTAATTATACTATGCTTGATGATTTTAGTTTTTTAACAAGTCTGTATCATCTCAATTATCTAAATCTTGCTGACAGTAATTTTTCTTCTCCGCGCTTGATTAGTGCAAATGCTGATATTGCCATATTAGATCTTTCAAGAACAAATGTTCGTAACATAAGATTACTAGAACATTTTAAAAATTTACAATTTCTTTGGCTAGACGGCTTAGAACTTGGCAAACAAAACCTTCCGTCATTCAAGAACACAGCCCTCACCTATTTGAGTATGAGTGAAGTGAAAGTTGAAGATCTGAATTTTTTAAAACGATTTCCACGTTTAAATTATCTCAACTTAACGGACGTTATAGTGGACGATTATGCTCCAATAGCCGATTTACCTGATCTTACAACCTTAATTCTTACGGGAACAAAAATTGACGATTTGAGTTATTTTAAACAAAAAAATTTAAAAACCCTCCTCCTTAATGATACAAAAATAAGCAATTTAAATAAACTTCCCTATTCTTATTACACGCTTAATCATTTAGATTTGCGCGGCACTCTTGTGGAAGATGCAACACCCCTTAAAAAAATCAATTGGCTAGATTGGCTGCTATTGTCCAATAGCAAAATTAAAGATCTTTCCCAAATACCAGTCTCTAAATATCTTGACCTACGGGGTTTTGATGATGCCAGCTTAGCTAGTACACGCTTGCATTATTATTATATTGCAACCCAATTACCTAATATTATACATGGTAAAGCACCGAGCAATAATCGTGAAACCAATTTTATTTATAATCCCGAAGCTCTCATCGACGAAGAATATTTCATACCTTCAGAACAAACAGATGATTTTGTTCACCAAAAACGCGGCGATAAAAAAATACAATTTATGGGCGGAGATTTTTGGGTAGACCATGAAGATATTACAGTTTGCTATAAGCCCGAAAAATTAGAATATCCACTTAGTCACTTTTGCCATAATAAAAACTACTCCGACAAGCCTTTACAAACAGACCAATTATTAACCAAAGCAGAGCTTGCAAAATTAACAGAATTCAAAAATCTCAAAAAATTGCAACTTATTAATTTTCCAAATTTTGATCCTAGTGAATTACCAACCATTCATAACCTAGTTGTGCTAGATCTTAACCGCACGAAAATCACAAAAGATAAGCCATTTAATCACCAAGAAAAAATTCAATTTCTTATTCTTGACGAGAGTGAAATAAAGGATTTAGTTCTTATTAGCAGTTTTACCAGCCTTAAAGTCTTAAGTTTACGCCATACACCTTTAACTAGCCTTGTTGGTCTTGAAAATGTTTCCAAGCTTGAAGCGCTTGATCTTTCATTCACCAAAATAAAAGATTTTAAAAACCTAGAAAATTTAACTAAACTTGAGACATTATTATTGGCAAATACTGCCTTTAATAAGCTATCCATTCTTAACAAAATGGGGAGGCTAACCAATATTGACCTAAGCAATGTAGCTGCACTAGATCTTAGTGATTTAAAAACAAAGACGATGAAGATTAAAATAGGTATAGCCGAAGAAAAGCTTACTCCCTTATATCACAACGAAAAGGAGCTAGTGCCTCACAATTTTCTAGACGATCCATTTTTTTATCGTCCAAATGATGTCCGTAAATTTTAAGTTCATTGTTTAATCAATAAATGCATTAATCTTACCAATGATAAACTTCATAAATCCAAACTATTTTTGAAGCACAAGAGAATTGCACTTCCAAGTAAGCAATTCAGCACAATAAAAAATCAGGGCGATAAAAATGATCAACATGGATTGATCTTATTAAAAGGTAAAATGCCGCTCTGTGCGCACGCGACTTTTTGGCGCAGATATAACAAAATAAACCCAAAAATCTGCGCTTTTTATAACTTTATTTCTAATTTAAAAAAGTGCTTTTTAATTTATATCTTGACTAACTTTATCATGTTTGATAGCCAAAATAAAAATAAATATAGGCTAGATAAAAGTTTATCTCGATAGTTGTCGAAAAATAAGAGTTTGTATTACCTAGTCATATTTAAGTTATGATCGTTTATATAGCCCGTTAAAAATCTAATTAATGACTATATTTACTTAACTTGATTTATTGGTGATAGTAAAATGATAAAAATCAAACCTAGATTTAAAACAAAAGTTCTATTAACCACATTTTTGACATTATCAATATTTTATGAAATTGCTACATTTCCAGCAATAGCGGCACAAGAAACTGAACTTGACACCGTTGTTGTGGAAGCTGAAAAAAACCAAAATATAAAAAATAAAGGTGTTTTAACCGATACGGTTACATCCAAAGACATTGAAAATAAGCAAGTTGATAATGTCAACGATATTTCTCGGCTTGATCCAGCAATCAATTATAATCGTCAAAATGACAGTTTTAATATTCGCGGTCTTGATGGCAATCGTGTCACCACCATGATTGACGGCATACCTATTCCTTGGCTTGATGATATTACACGTGGTGTAAGGGGTGGGGCGTCAGCCTTTGATTTTGGTAGTTTATCAGCAATTGATATTGGCAAAGGAGCAGATTCAAGTATTTACGGTTCTGGCTCGCTAGGCGGCATTGTGTTAATGCGCACCTTAGACCCTGAAGATCTTATTAAAGACAATAAAAATTGGGGATCAATTACCAAAGGTAGTTACGATTCAGCCAATCGCAGTTGGCACATTAACGAAGCTTTCGCAGTTAAATTTAATCAAACTTATATGCTGTTTCAAGGCGGCTATGTTGGCGGCAAGCAACGCGCAAATAATGGCGATGATGGCGGTTATGGCGTATTGCGCAGCATGCAAAACCCTGAAGACTTCTCTAGCAAAAACTACTTATTTAAGATTCATCAATATATTAACGATCAACACCGCTTGGGCTTTACCGCAGAGCGTTTTGACAATGACCGTGACACATGGGTGCTAAACCAAGCAAGCGCTCAATATAAACCAGCGAGCACCTATCAAGAACAAAATCGCAAGCGTGAGCGTTATTCAGCTTCATATGATTATTATGGCAATGGTGATGGTTGGTTAGATCGTGCCCGCATCATTGGCTATTGGCAAGAAAATAGTGCAAGTTCTGGAACCGAACAAATTCGATTAACCACACCCAAAGGGGATTTTTATCGAATTTCCAATACGCAAAATCGAGATTACGGCTTAACATTTGATGCAATGAAGGTATTAAATTTTGAGCACGTGACCCATACTTTGCGCATTGCAGGTAACGGCTCGTCTTCGCGCTTTGAGCAATATACAACGGGTCATGATACTTGCCCACCGCCACCCTATCGTCCACCCTATATGATGTGCAAATTTTTACTTAGCGACCAATCTGAAATACCAACTACCCGTTCAACAAGTTGGGGCATAAGTATTGAAGATGAAATGGCATTTTTGAACAATCGCCTAAGAATTACCCCTGGCGGTCGGTTTGACTGGTTTAAACATAAGCCCTCAGCCACCAAAGGCTTTGAATCCAACGTATTTTTCCATGGCTATGCAGCAGAGGTTAGCGATTCGCACTTTTCACCCAAATTACGTGGCGAATGGGATGCAACCGATAATATCATGCTTTATGCGCAGTGGGCACAAAGTTTTAGGGCGCCCAGTTCATCGGAACTTTACTTAGAGTTCGCCAATCCTGGCATTTATCACCTTTATGGCAATCCTAACTTGAAGCCTGAAATTGGCAATGGCTTTGATATTGGTGCAAAATATACAAGTCACAACTGGGGTGGTTCGCTTGGACTATTTAGCAATTATTATAAAAATTTTATCGGCCGCAAAGAACTTGGACCATCGCTTATGTTTCCAAGCGGTGAGGCTGTTTATATAAACCGCGCTAAGGTTCGTATTTCCGGCGTAGAAGCAAAAGCCTATTGGCAAATAACTTCCAATTGGCGCACAGATTTCACCCTTGCTTATATGGAAGGCAAGGATCGCGAAACGGACGAATATTTAAATTCTATTCCCCCCCTTAAAGGAACGCTTGGTCTTGGCTATGCCCAAGAAATATGGGGCGCGGACATAAGAATGACGGCGGCGTCAAAACGCAACCGTGTAGAAAACAAGTCGGATTACGCCAAAGCACCCGGCTATGCCGTTTTTGATATTAATGGTTGGTGGCGTCCGCTTGGTGAAAAAGGGTCAAAATTACAAGCAGGTATTTATAACATATTTAATAAAACCTATTGGAATGCACTCGATCTACCATCAAGCGCCAATTATAAAAAAGCTTATTATAGCGAGCCGGGGCGCAATTTTAAAATCTCATTTGTGCAAGAATTTTAGCCAATAACGTAACAAAGGGCAAAGCCTTGGACATTTAACAAACCTGCAAGACACAGCGATAAACAAAGTGTCCTGCTTCACATGCCGCAAAAATGAAAAGGATAGGTTATGACAAAAACACTTAAGACTGTTACCAAAAACCGAATTTTTAAAACTTTTATGCTTGCGGCATTTGCACTGGCGACGAATAGTCAACCGTCTTTAATACAAGCTAGCGAAATCTTGATTAATGATAATGCTAAATTAGTATCCATCGGCTGGCCCGTTACTGAGACCATTATTGCCCTTGGTGATAAAGATCGCTTAGTCGGTGTTGATAAGCGCAGCACATTTATGAAGGAGGGACGCGATCTTACAAATATTGGCGCTGCCGCAACTATTGACCTTGCTGCAATTAAAAAAGTTGATGGCCAAACTGTATTGGCTTTAGAAGGCGCTTTAAATAAGGATAATTTAACCTCTATTGAAAACAACAAGATTCCAGTTCTTATTATTCCAGATGATCACAGTGAAGATGGTGTCATTGAAAAAATTAGTTTTATTGGCCATGCACTTAATCATGAAGATAAGGTCAATGAGTTAATTGCGCGGATAAAAAACGACTTTAATAAAGCAAATAGCATAAAGGCTGAACTTACCACTAAGAAAAAAGTGCTTTTTCTGTTGACTGTACCTTCAGGCGACAAGGAAGTTGGCCCCATATTCATGGCAGGTAAAAACACCCCCGCCAATGACATTATTGTTCTTTCAGGCGGAGAAAATGCCGCCGCCAATCTTGAATCCTATGTACCTTTAGATAAAGAACAAGTAACTAAAATGGCACCCGACCTTATTTTATCTATGAGCAATGATGGCTTCCCAACGGTTGAAACATTGCTAGAGCAAGCGCCATTGCAAGATACTCCGGCAGTTAAGAATAAAGATCTCTTACGGCTGGATGGTTTAAAGCTACTTGGCTTTGGCCCCGATACCGGTATCATCATGCAGGAGATCGCCCAAAAATTGGTAGATATCCAAAATCGTTAATTTAAGTTATGTAAGACAAATATATAAGCAAGGGTATTGTTAGCTTAAACCGGCAAACAATACACTTGCTTTTATTAGGTTGATTGATAGGATTTACCACAAATTCTCTAAGAAATTATTATATGGTTCGAATTTCTAATAGTTAATAATCCAAATCAGTTATTCGTTTCTAAAAAAGTAAAGGGAGGGTAGCAATGAGATTTAAAGACAAAAAAATCATAATAACCGGCGGAACAAGCGGCATGGGGCTTGCTGGTAGCGAGCGAATTATAAAAGAAGGTGGAAATGTTTTACTAACGGGAAGAAATACAAATTCTATTGAAAAAATTTCTAAACTACTTCCCACAAATAGTATAGTTATTCAGAATGATGCATCATCAAATATTGATATAGAAAACCTAACCAAGACCGTTGAAAAATGGGGCCGCATTGATGGTATTTGGTTTAATGCAGGCATTGCCGCTTTAGATAATATATCGGATATAGACTTGGCATCATTAGATGAGATGATTGCTGTCAATGTAAAAGGGCCGATGGCTCAACTTGCGCATCTATTACCCCTATTAAATGACGGCGCTTCAATTGTATTAACCTCATCTAGCTCCGCCTATGAGGGCGCAGCATTGACCAGTCGCTATGCGGCAACAAAAGGCGCTGTTATTGCAATGATGCGGAGCTGGGCAAGCGCACTCGCACCAAGGCAAATTAGAGTCAATACAATAATTCCTGGCCCGATTGAAACCAATTTTCGAAATTTTTTATCGCAAGATATGCGTGATAAATTTGAAAAAACAGTCATAAGCCAAGTTCCATTGGGGCGCATCGGCACTGCAGATGAAGCAGCCGCAGTAGCTTTATTTTTATTGTCTAGTGATGCCTCTTTTGTAACATCAAGCCAATATGCCGTAGATGGTGGGCTTATTGGATATTAAAAATCGATAGCGCGGCCTTTAATTTCCCAATCACCATAACGCGCCGGATCATGACCACCGCGCCCACCAAGTTCTCGCTTCGCCTTTTCAGCGGCAAGGGCTGCCTGCTCACGGCGCTTTTGTGCTTCGGCTAAAGCGCGTTTTGCTGCCGGTGGAACGAGCTTTTCCTCAGCCCCATCATCATCTTTATTGATTATTTGCTGTTCTTCAGTCATTTTTTCACCAATCCATTGAAAAAATTCTTACAAATCCACATTTTATATAAAATTGGTAAATCTTGCCAGCTTATTTTTTAACGACAAGCATAGGAATATTCCTATGCTTCAAATAATCGCAAAAACTGCCCTTATTAGGCATTTTTTGGTCATTATAATATAATAAGTGGGTAAGTAGATTTACAAAATGCGAACAGAAACGAATTAACGATGGAGTTTTGTTGATGAACATTATTCGGACCGCCATGCTTTTAGCATTCATGACGGCCCTTTTCATGGGTGTAGGTTATATTATCGGTGGCCCTTCGGGCATGATGATTGCCTTTGTGATTGCAGCTGGCCTTAACCTGTTTTCTTATTGGAATTCAGATAAAATGGTGTTGCGCATGTATGGTGCCCGTGAGGTTGATGCGCGATCAAACTCTGAATATTACAATATTGTCAGCGATTTAGCTCGCAAAGCTGGCTTGCCACAACCACGCGTTTATATTATGGAAAACCCGCAACCCAATGCTTTTGCAACGGGTAGAAATCCACAAAATGCAGCGGTTGCAGCAACAACTGGGCTATTAAACAGCCTAACACCGGAAGAAATTGCTGGCGTTATGGCGCATGAGCTTGCCCATGTGCAAAATCGTGATACTTTAACCATGACAATTACCGCAACGATTGCTGGTGCTATTTCAATGCTGGCAAATCTTGCCTTTGTTTTTGGTGGTAATCGCGATTCCAACGGCAATTCTACCAATCCACTTGGGATAATTGGAACGGTGATTATCATGTTTGTTGCGCCTTTTGCTGCGATGCTCGTACAAATGGCAATTAGTCGTACCCGTGAATATGCTGCTGACAGACGCGGCGCAGAAATTTGCGGCAATCCTTTATGGCTTGCATCGGCTTTAAACAAAATTGCTCGCGGCGCCCATGAAGTGGTTAATGACGAAGCCGAACATAATCCTGCAACCGCCCATATGTTTATTATCAACCCATTATCAGGTCGTGGAACAGATAATCTCTTCTCAACCCACCCCAATACTGAGAATCGTATTGCAAAATTGCGTGAAATGGCTCAAGAGATGGGAACACAGTCAAACAGCACCTTCGATATGCGCAGCAATAGCCCAAGGCAAACCATGCGCAAAACTGTTGAGCGGCCAAGCTGGATGAAAGTTAAAAAAGATAATAAGCCAAGAGGTCCATGGTCTTGAACAACGCCAAAGCGCAAAAAAGCAATAATCAGAAGCCAAAACGCGATAGTAACAAACAAGATCGCCAGCCCAAAGTGGCTGGCATCGCCGTTCGCCAAGCAGCCTTGCGTATGCTTGGCGCAGTGATTGACAAGGCAACCTCGCTTGATGGCTTAACCGATAATGAGCATGGCCACCCACAATATTTAGCACTAGATATGCGTGACCGCTCTTTGGTACGGGCAATTTTGGGTGCCGCTTTAAGAAATCGCGGTGCTATTGATAATGCGATTGACCAATTTGTCGATAGGCCATTGCCGCAAAATGCCAGTGCTTTAAAACATCTTATTCATATTAGTGCCGCGCAAATTCTTTATCTTGATGTGCCGGATCATGCGACAATTAATCTTGCTGTCACAATTGCCAAATTTGATCCGCGCCTTACCCGTTTTTCTGGCCTAGTAAATGCTATTTTACGCCGCTTTACCCGCGAAAAAGATGCAATTTTACAGCACGATGATGTTCTATCCAATGTGCCTTTATGGTTTGCGCAAATGCTTGAGCGTGATTACGGTAAAAAAAAAGCCCAAGATATCATTAAGGCACAAGCCTATGAGCCGCCTTTGGACATCACAGCAAGTGGTGATGTTGAAGCAATAGCACAAGAGCTTGGCGGCGAAGTGCTGCCTTTCCTATCTATCCGAATTGCTGAAATTGATTGCTCTATTCCAGAATTACCGGGCTTCAGCCAAGGTAAATGGTGGGTGCAAGATGTTGCAGCAAGCCTACCAGCCCGCTTAATGAAGGCTGATAAAGGGCAAAATATTGCCGATTTATGTGCGGCCCCTGGTGGTAAAACCGCGCAGCTTGCCAGTACTGGGGCAAATGTGACTGCGGTTGACGCCTCGACAAATCGCATGAAACGGCTCATTTCCAATATGGAACGTTTAAACTTAAATGTTGCCACTTATAATGGCGAATTGCAGGATTTTAAACCAGAACAGCCTTTTGATGCACTATTGCTTGATGCGCCCTGCTCATCAACTGGCACTATTCGCCGCCATCCCGATGTATTGTGGACAAAATCCCTTGATGAAATCGGCAGGCTTGCAGATTTACAATTGCAACTTTTAGAAAAAAGCATTGATCTGGTTAAAATTGGCGGCACGATATTATTTTCCAACTGTTCTTTAAGCAAAAGAGAAGGCGAAAGACTGGTTACTAAGTTTTTGAAAAACCGCACTAATGTTGCGCTTATTCCCTTCACCGTTGAAGAACTTTGCCAAAGCTTTAATAATACGTCCGATGAGGCTAAAAATATTTATGCAAATATTTTAACCGATGAAGGATATTTGCGCACGACGCCTGCCGATTTACCCAATGAAAATCCAAAACTTAGTGGCATGGATGGTTTTTTTGCCGCCCGTTTTAAGCGTTTAAGTTAAGGGTGAAAGCGAAACTTTTGATTTTATCTTAGGTTTTTAAAATGCCCAAAAAATACACAAAATTAATAAGCAAACAGATTGAAATCAAAGGCTTCCATTGTTCAGATATTGATAATCTTGAAAAATGGAAGCCACTTGATAATTGTGTCTTTTATTCACTTGACATGTATATTGGCTATAGGGGTGAAGATGGCTGTGATATTTATAGCGTGATGATTGCAACAAGAGAGGGCATTGCCCAATTAAAACACAACCACTTGGATCATCCTTATAAAATCATTTTAATTGAGAAATATAGCTGGCAAAAGGTCAAAGATATTATTCAAAATATATTAGACAATGCAAAGCAGATCATTAGCCAGATAGATGCTCAGCTTTATTTATGCCAATATTTTTCATGGGAATATGAGGGCATGATTAATCGATAGGCGCTTATTTGTCATTGATAAATGAGAAAATTGGCGGTGGAGAATAAAATGATGAAAAAGCTTTTCCATACCGCAATAGACATTGTTATTTGATATTTAAGCATTGCATTTCATTGGCTTTCAGCGATATTAATTTTAGCCAATAATTTGCAATAAAAAAGAGGTCAAATCCATGCAAGAAAATAAGACAATTATTGATGAAACAAAGCTTGACCGTTTAGCAGAAGTTGCGGTGAAAGTTGGGCTTGGCTTAAAAGAAGGACAAGATGTTGTCTTAACCGCGCCGATTGCAGCATTGCCTTTGGTGCGCCGCATTGCCCATCATGCCTATAAGGCTGGTGCAGGCGTTGTGACCCCTTTTTTTGGTGACGAGGTTTTAAGCCTAGAACGTTTCCATAACGGCCATGATGCAAGCTTTGACCGCGCCGCTTCATGGCTTTATGAAGGCATGGCAAAAGCTTTTGAAAATGGCGCAGCTCGCCTTGCCATTGCTGGAGATAATCCGCTTTTACTTTCTAACGAAGATCCTGAAAAAGTATCGCGTCTTAACAAAGCAACCTCACTTGCGTATCAACCAGCGCTTGAAAAAATTGCTGGTTTTGATGTGAATTGGAATATTGTTTCCTATCCCAATCCATCATGGGCAAAAGTTGTTTTTCCCCAGTTGAGTGAAGATGAAGCCACCCATCAATTAGCGGAAGCTATTTTTAAAGCAAGCCGTGTTGATAATGATGGTGCGGTTGAAGCTTGGCAACGCCATAATGCCAATTTACGTCTGCGCAGTTCATGGCTCAATGGGCAAAATTTTTCTGCGCTGCATTTTAAAAGCGCAATGACTGATTTAACTGTAGGCCTCGCCGATGAGCATGAATGGCATGGCGGTGCATCCATGGCTAAAAATGGTATTATTTGCAATCCAAACATTCCAACTGAAGAAGTATTTACCACCCCCCATCATAGCCGTGTTGATGGTTATGTGCGCTCAACAAAGCCCTTGTCGCACCAAGGCAGCTTGATTGATGATATTTTCATGCGTTTTGAAAATGGCAAAGTGGTTGAAGCAAAAGCATCTAAAGGTGAAGCTGTTTTAAACAAGGTACTTGATACCGATGAAGGTGCCCGCCATTTAGGTGAAGTTGCCCTTGTGCCTCATTCTTCGCCAATTTCCGCAAGTGGTTTATTATTCTATAATACCTTGTTTGACGAAAATGCCGCTTGTCATATTGCGCTTGGTCAATGCTATTCCAAATGCTTTAAGGATGGCGCATCGTTAAGTGCTGACCAAATTGCAGCACTTGGCGGCAATCGCAGCTTTATTCATATTGATTGGATGATTGGCGGCAAAGATATGGATATTGATGGCATTAAGGCCGATGGTAGCCGTGTTGCTGTCTTCCGCCAAGGTGAATGGGCATTTAACGTTTAATGCTATAACGCAAAAAAATAGCGGATGAAAAAATCATCCGCTAAAAAAAAGCAAAGGCCGGGAAATGGAGTGCCCGACCTTTTGTCAAGCTTTGCCAGTACATCCGTGGTCAAAGCCATGACAATAACACCGATGATTTGCTTTTCGCATAGATTTATTGCATTCATATGACAGATTGACCACCTATTGAATAAAACTAACGAATAATATGCCGAGCAGTCTATAATTATTCGTGACAATATTTTTTTACGAAACCAAATACGCTCACTACAATAGGAATTAGGGACTATAAATGCCAGAACTACCCGAGGTTGAAACGGTCCGTAGCGGTCTTGCACCAGATCTTGAAGGCGCACATATCGACTATATTAAAACCAGTGATAAAAAATTGCGTTTGCCCTATGCAGAAAATATGAAAGACCTCATTAAAGGGCAAAAAATCCGTTCCTTAACACGGCGTTCTAAATATCTTGTTATCCATCTTGATGGTGGCTTTTTTATTGTTAGCCACTTGGGCATGTCGGGCTCATGGCGGCTGCGTCAAAGCGGTGATGATGCACCAAAAGATAAAATAGTCGCCCATGACCATGTCATTTTAGGGCTTAATAAAGACGGAAAAACTTTTGAGGCTGTTTATAATGATCCGCGCCGTTTTGGTTTCTTCACCCTTGAGCTAGACACAAATTTTGCGGATTATGCAGCATTTAAGAAACTAGGCATTGAGCCCTTAGGCAACGTATTATCAGGCGACTATCTGCGCGTTGCCTTTAAAAATAAGAAAGCACCCCTTAAAGCCTTATTATTGGATCAAAGCATTATTGCTGGCCTTGGCAATATTTATGTGTGCGAATCCCTATGGCGGGCGGGCCTATCGCCGCAATTAAGCGGTGAACATTTAGCCAATGGTAGTGAATTTGCGTTGCAAAAAAGTGAAGCATTAGCCATTGCCATTAAGGATGTTATTGCTGAAGCAATTAAAGCTGGTGGCTCGACCTTGCGTGACTATCGCCATGCGGATGGTTCACTTGGCTATTTCCAACATAATTTTGCTGTTTATGGTCGTGAAAACCAACCATGCACCAATTGTGGCACAATCATTTCACGCATTGTACAATCGGGTCGCTCAACCTTTTATTGTTCATCTTGCCAAGATAATGGTTGAAGATCAATTTATTTGATCACGAAGATGATAGGCCCAAGCTTATTTTTAACTGCGCACTTGCTTGAAGTGTTTTTTTTAGCTTTAATACTGCTTAATTATTTAACAATTTTTGGAAAGTGGATTTATGATGCTGGAAAATGTTCTTAAACGCCTTGATGGTAATCTTGATCAAAGCCTTGAACGGCTATTTGATTTGTTAAGAATTAAATCTATTTCCACCGACCCTGCCTTTAAGGAAGATTGTAAAAAAGCTGCTGATTGGCTGGTAGAAGATCTAAAATCTATTGGCTTTGAAGCATCGCGCCGCGATACGACCGGCCACCCAATGGTGGTTGCCCATCATGCAGGCCCAAGCGAAAACTGCCCTCACGTGTTGTTTTACGGTCATTACGACGTTCAGCCAGTTGATCCGCTTGCCCTTTGGGAGGATGATCCGTTTGACCCAAAAGTGAAAGAGCGCGATGGGCAAAAAGTTATTACTGGTCGTGGCTCATCTGATGATAAGGGTCAGCTTATGACCTTTGTTGAAGCTTTGCGGGCTTTTAAAGCAGAAACTGGGCAATTACCTGTTGCAGTTACCATTTTATTTGAAGGTGAAGAGGAATCGGGTTCCCCTTCCTTAAAGCCATTTTTAGAAAGCCATCGCAATGAATTGCGCGCTGATTTTGCCCTTGTTTGTGATACATCCATGTGGAATGAGACAACGCCTTCCATTTCAGTTGGCTTGCGCGGTCTTGTGGGCGAAGAAATTATTGTAAAAGCTGCCAATCGTGATCTTCATTCAGGCTATTATGGCGGTGCCGCCGCTAACCCTATCCGCATTTTGAGCAAAATTCTTGCTGATGTGCATGATGAAAATGGCGCAGTGACTATTGCCGGCTTTTATGATGGTGTTGAAGAAACCCCTACCCAAATTTTAGCACAATGGGACAATCTTGGTCTTGGGCCAAAAGAATTTTTAAATCCTGTTGGCCTGTCTTTCCCAAGCGGTGAAAACAATCGCAGTCTGCTTGAACTTATCTGGGCGCGTCCTACTGCCGAATTTAATGGCATTAGCGGTGGCTATGAAGGGGAAGGCTTTAAAACCGTTATTGCTGCACAAGCATCGGCTAAAATCTCTTTCCGTCTTGTCCATAAGCAAGACCCGATCCAAATTCGCAACGCTTTCCGCAAATTTGTTAAAGAACGCATTCCTGCTGATTGCTCGGTTGAATTTATCGAGCATGGCGCTTCCCCTGCTATTCAATTGCCTTATGATTCCGCAATTGTTTCCAAGGCTAAAATTGCCCTATCGCAAGAATGGGGTAAGCAAGCAGAATTGGTTGCCATGGGCGGCTCTATTCCAATTGTTGGCGATTTTCAAGATTATTTAAAAATGGAATCCCTGCTTGTCGGCTTTGCTCTTGACAGTGACTGCATCCATTCACCCAATGAAAAATATAATTTGATCTCTTTTCACAAGGGGCAACGTTCTTGGGCACGTATTTTGGCGGCACTTGCTTAATATTTCAAGCCGTGCAAAGAACAGCTTTGCACGGCATATTTAATAACCATGTTTTAGGAAAAATTTGATGACTGATATTCGTGTTCATCGGGGTGATTTGCCAAATCTCGACCATTATAAAAATGTTAAGGCAGTTGCTATTGACACCGAAACTTTGGGGTTGCAACCTCATCGTGACCGTTTATGCGTTGTACAAATTTCCCCTGGCGATGGTACTGCCGACGTTATTCAAATTGCTAAGGGACAAAAAACTGCACCTAATTTGGTGAGCCTTTTAAAAAATCAAGAAATTGAAAAAATCTTCCATTTTGGCCGCTTTGATATTGCCGTTTTAAGCCTTGCTTTTGATACGGAAGTAAAGCCAGTATTTTGCACTAAAATTGCGTCAAAACTTACCCGTACCTATACCGATCGCCATGGCTTGCGCGACATTTGCATTGAATTATTGGATGTTACAATTTCCAAGCAGCAGCAATCATCTGACTGGGCAGCCTTTGAATTAACGCCAGCGCAAATCGAATATGCGGCATCTGACGTCCTCTACTTACATCGCTTACGCGCAATTTTGGTAGAACGCCTTGCCCGCGAAGGCCGCACAAATGTTGCAAAAGCCTGTTTTGAGTTTTTGCCATCAAGAGCAGAGCTCGACCTTATGGGCTGGTCTGAAAGTGATATCTTTTCCCATAGCGCTTAAAAATCTATCTATTTGCTTTTAGAGCGTTTTCCGAAAAGTGTGAAGCGGTTTTCGGACAAAAAACGCGGTGTAAACAATGTATTAGAGCGCGGATTTGATCCAATCAGATCGAAATGCGCTCTAATATATCTTTAATCGTTGTAGCATTTGTTGCTGCAACGTTTCTTTAAAGCCAAGGCATCAATAAACTCAATTTGATAAAATATTAAGATTTATTCTGCTTACTTTTATTTGGACAAATTTATTATCAAGATAGCCATAGTCTAATAAAAATTCATCATCAAAATAAAGTCCATTTAAAAACAACGAACCATGACTGTAATAGCCATAAAGAGTATAGTTAAAACCGTCCCCATCACGCTGGATCCTGACATTATTACCCTTGGCCTCTTCTAGAATTTCATTATCAAAAAAATCAAGGTCAATTTCACAAAGATAAATTTTATTTTTATCAAATGCCTTTGGCATATAGCCACAAAAGCAGACAAGAGTAAATTCGCCGATAGAGATGGTAATCTCTTCGTTTATAACATCATCAATATCAACTATTTTAGCATAGCAAATCATATATTTTCTTAATTTTCACGACCAATATAGTCCAATTTAAGCATAAAATCCTGTGTTAAAACTCGTATTTTTATTTTGATAGAATGAATTTTAATATGTTTTTTTGTCAGCAATGAGTTAAAAAATCTAAGGCGTTGTAAAGCCTCCCCATCCAAATGGATAAGCACTTTTCGTATGAATTTAATGGTCTAAGTAACAACTAATATCGCTAGATGATATGCGAAAGCATTGTCATAAATGTTACGATTAAAGGTTGTTAATTTTATGAACAATATTTGTTAAACACCAAAGCGCATTTTTGGTGTTTTATAGTTTTGGCATAACTTTCTCATTATTTAATCGCGTATTCATATTAAAAGCAGCGGTCATAAGGGTTTTGGTGTAGTCTTCACGCGGATTAGCAAAAATATCTTTTGCTGCCCCCCGTTCAACCACTTTACCATCACGCATCACCATCACCTCATTGGCAAGGGCTTTAACCACCTTTAAATCATGACTGATGAAAAGATAAGAAAGATTGTGTTTTCGTTGCAATTCGCGCAGCAAATCAACTACCTCGGCTTGCACACTCATATCAAGAGCAGAGGTTGGCTCGTCCAACATAACAAAACGCGGATTTAACACCATGGCACGCGCTATCGAGATACGCTGCCTTTGCCCGCCAGAAAATTCATGAGGATAGCGATGGCGCGATTGTGGATCAAGGCGCACCTCCTCCATTGCGGCAATCACCCTATCCTCGCGCTCATCATAGGACAGCTTTGGCTCATGAATAGAAAGCCCCTCGGCAATAATTTCCCCCACCGACATGCGCGGCGACAATGAGCCAAAAGGATCTTGGAAAACAATTTGGATATCGCGGCGCAATGGCCGCATTTTCTTAAAGCTTAAAGCATTAATATTCTTATCATCAAATTTGATAATGCCTTTTGACGAAATCATGCGGATTAAAGCAAGTCCTAAGGTCGTCTTTCCTGAGCCTGACTCACCAACAACACCTAAAGTTTGCCCTGCTTTTATGGTAATATCAATGCCATTCACCGCTTTGATATAATCGGTTGTTCTACGAAAAAGCCCGGTCTTTATCGGGAACCACACCCGCACATTTTCGCCGCGCATAATAATTGGTGCATTTGGATCAACCGCAGGCGGACTACCCTTTGGCTCTGCTGCTAAAAGCTTTTTGGTATATTCATGTTGAGGATTGGCAAATATTTCATCCACCGGTGCCATCTCAACAATTTCACCCTTAGTCATGACCGCAACACGGTCGGCAATTTTTCGCACAATGCCAAGATCATGGGTGATAAACAACATGGACATTTTATGTTGTTTTTTCAAATCAGCCAAAAGATCCAAAATTTGCGCTTGTACCGTCACATCAAGGGCGGTGGTTGGTTCATCAGCAATCAATAGCCGAGGATTATTGGCTAATGCCATAGCAATCATGACCCGTTGTCTTTGTCCACCGGATAATTCATGCGGGTAAGAGCGTAGCCGCATTGCTGCATTTTTAATGCCCACTTGCTCCAAAAGTTCAACCGTACGCAAACGCGCGGCATTGGTGCTCATACCTTGGTGGATACGTAAAATCTCACCAATCTGCTGCTCCACTCGATGAAGCGGATTAAGCGAAGTCATTGGTTCTTGAAAGATCATCGAAATATCTTTGCCGCGCACGCTTTGCAGCTGCTTTTCGCTATATTTCATCAAATCCTTGTCCCTATCATCTTGGCGAAATAAAATTTCGCCCGATGGATGACTAGCCATAGGATAGGGTAATAATTTTAATACCGATAAAGCCGTGACTGATTTGCCTGACCCTGATTCACCCACCAGTGCAACGGTTTCACCGGGCAGAATATCAAAGGACACATTTTTTACCGATAGCTTTTCTTCACCATCTTGACGAAAGGCAACAGAAAGATCGCGAACTGATAGCAATGGCGTCATTGGAGTGTCTTTCTTGGGTCAAATGCATCACGCGCCGCTTCACCAATAAAGGCAAGCAAGGATAAAAGCACGGCAAGAGTAATAAAGCCAGTTATACCAATCCACGGCGCATTAATATTGTTTTTTGCCTGCAGCATTAATTCGCCAAGCGAGGGCGAACCTGGCGGCAAACCAAAGCCAAGGAAGTCAAGTGAAGCAAGGGCTGAAATGCCAGCAGTTAACAAAAATGGTAAAAAGGTAATGGTGGCAACCATAGCATTTGGCAATAAATGACGGATCATAATCGTGATATTGGAAACACCCAGCGCACGTGCGGCATTAACATATTCAAAATTACGCGCTCGTAAAAATTCGGCCCGCACCACGCCGACCAATGTTACCCATTGGAACAGCAGCATAATTGCCAGCAATACCCAAAAGCCCTGTGCAAAAAAAGCCGATAGAATAATTAGCAAATAAAGCGTTGGTATAGACGACCAAATTTCAATAAATCGTTGGAAAATAAGATCAACCCAACCACCAAAATAACCTTGCACCGCACCGGCCGCAACGCCAATAATTGTGGAAAATACGGTTAAAATAACCGTAAAGGCCACCGATACGCGGAAGCCATAAAGAGCGCGGGCAAAAATATCGCGCGTTTGATCGTCAGTGCCTAAAATATTCCAATTGCCAAATTTACATTCAGGATTTGCTGCACCACCATCATAAAATCTGCAACGCTCATCCTTACTTTGCATCCAAAAGGGTGGAGATAAAGCTTGGGTTTGTTCGCTCGGTGTATCATAAGAATAATGAATAGGTGGCCAAATTGCCCAACCATGCTCATTTATTTCTTTTTGAATATAGCCATCACGAAAATAGGCAGCAGCCAAAGTGCCGCCAAATTTTTCATCAGGGTAATCAACAAAGGCTGGAAACAGCAATTCACCCTTATAGGACGCAATAATCGGTCGATCATTGGCAATAAAGGCAGCCCCAAACGAACAAAGGCATAAAAATAAGAATAACCAAAGAGACCAATAACCACGACGATTTTTCTTAAAATTACGCCAACGCCGTTGGTTTAATGGCGACAAAAACGGACGGCGATGTTTTTGTTTATTTTGTTTTTGTTCGCTTGAACGATGAACGTCCTGCGCAATTTCGCTTGCTAAACCATTAGCGGTATTTTCACCCGCCATAATATTTGAAGGATTACTCGCCATTATACATCCCTCTTTTCAAAATCAATACGCGGATCAACCAACATATAAACAAGATCTGACACAAGCGCGACAACGAGGCCAAGCAATGAAAAAATGAACAAAGTGCCAAGCACAACAGGATAGTCACGATTGACAACCGCCGTATAACTCATAAGCCCCATACCATCTAAGGAAAACAGCATTTCAATAAGCAGCGAACCGGTAAAAAACGATGAAATAAACGCTGCAGGAAAGCCAGCAATAACGACCAACATTGCATTGCGGAAAACATGCCCATAAAGCACTTTACGATCACTTAGCCCTTTGGCGCGCGCGGTTACCACATATTGCTTACGGATTTCTTCCAAAAAGCAGTTTTTAGTAAGCAATGTTGTTGTGGCAAAAGCTGAAATTGCCATAGCAGCAACAGGCAAAGTGATATGCCATAAATAATCAAGGATCTTGCCACCCCATGATAATTCATCAAAATTATCGGAGGTTAATCCGCGAAGTGGAAACCAGTCAAAGAACGAACCGCCGGCAAAAAATACAATCAGCATAACGCCAAACAAAAAGCCGGGGATAGAATAGCCGATAATGATAACCGCACTTGTCCACACATCAAAAGCAGAGCCATCTTTAAGCGCTTTGCGAATACCAAGAGGAATGGAAATTGCATAGGAAATGAGCATTAACCAAAGACCAAGCGTCACCGAAACAGGCAAGGTCTTTTTAATCATATCGATAATTGGTTGGTCTGAAATGAAAGAATTACCGAAATTAAATGTGCTATAATCGCGTAATAAAATGAGATAGCGTTGCCAAGCTGGTTTATCAAAGCCAAATTTTTCTTCAAGCTTTTTGATATAGGCTGGGTCCATACCTTGCGCACCGCGATAGATTGACTGGCTGGAACTTGTGTGAGCGCCAACATTTTCAGCGCTAATGCCCATATCACCGCCACCGCCAGAGATACGGTCTAATGGACCATTTCCGCCGCCTTGCAATTGTGCAGCAATGGTTTCAATTGGCCCACCAGGGGTAAATTGCAAAATAACAAAAGTAATGGTTAAAATGCCAATAATGGTTGGTATAATCAACAATAAGCGGCGTAGGATATAAGCGGCCATTAATATCTCCCCATTATTGCTAGCGGCTCTATCCGCGCCATTGATTTCATTGCCATTTTCTTTCTTCAATATGCAATTGATTTTTACCAATCAGTCACAAAACGAAATTCGCCTAATTTTGTTATAATGATAAAACGTAACTCTAAGCAAATATGGTAAATAAAGTGCAAAATAAATGCTGCGATTTAAAACCATAATTACCGATAAGATTATTGACCTGACGATTTTTGCTGTAATGCTTGTTCTTTTTGCGGATCAATTGACCAAGAATAAATATCAAACCCCGATGCCTCTGGCTGCGGTCGCGGAATGTCAAATTTATCCCAATAGGCAATATTAATCTTTGATGATGTCCATTGCGGCACCACGTAGTAATTCCACAATAAAATTCGATCCATTGCCCGTGTCGCTGCGACCAGATCATCACGATCTTTGGCATAAATAATCGCATTAATCATTGCGTCAATTGCAGGATTTTTAATGCCGACATAATTTTTACCGCCATTTTTATTTGCCATGGTTGAGCCAAAATAATAAAGCTGCTCATTACCTGGTGAATCGGATTGGCCGATGATGCTGGAAATTACATCATAATCATAATTATAAAGACGGTTTTGATATTGGGCAGTGTCAATTGTGCGCATTGTTGCATCAATACCCAAGCGCTTTAAATTGGCAATATAAAGGGCGGTTACCCGCTCGAAAGCTGAGTTATCTAGCAAAATTTCAATTCTAAAAGGCGTACCTTGTGCATTAACCAATTGATTATTTTTCAACTGCCAACCAGCATCTTGCAACAATTTCATGGCTTCGCTTAAATTTTTACGCAGCTCTGTTGAATTCTTATAAACAGGCAAGGTAAAAGGCTTTTCAAATACTTCTATTGGTACTTCCGACTTAACGCTTTCCAATAATTGCAATTCTTTACCTTGCGGCATCTCTTGCGCGGTAACAAAATCGAGCCCATAAAAATAGCTGGTGATGCGTTGATATTGATCAAAAAACAAAGCTCGGTTCATATGTTCAAAATCAAAGGCTAAAGTTAAAGCCTTACGCACTCTAACATCATCAAATTTTTCACGCCGTAAATTTATAAAATAACCCTGCATGCGACCAGAGCTATGAATTTCAAAGCTTTCGCGTTTAACCAAACCGTTTTTAACTGCAGTAAAATCATATTTTTGCATCCAAGATTGAATACGGGTTTCTTGCCTATAATCACCAATACCGCCTTTTTTAAAGGCTTCCCAACTGGCGTTTTCATTCAAATAATAAGTGTTGCGAACCGCATCAAAATTATTGCGGCCAATGTTGACCGGCAAATCCCTACCCCAATAATTATCCACCCGTTTATAAAGAGAGGATTTGCCAAAGTTATAGTTTTCCAAACGGTAAGGGCCAGAGCCAAGCGGTATTTCACGCAAAGGCTTAGAAATATCACGCTGTTTTCCAGTCGCGTCCTTTGCCTCCCACCAATGTTTTGGCAAAATCGGCAATTGGCCGATAATATTAGGCAATTCGCGGTTTCCTGCTTCAGCAAAAATAAATGTGACTTCGTCTTTTCCGGTGACTTCCGCCAATTTTACACCACTATAATAAGAGCTATAAATGGGCGACACACTTTTTAATGTATTAAATGACCAAGCCACATCTTCCGGCGTAATCGGTGTACCATCATGAAATGTCGCCTTATCCGTTATTTTATATTTCACCCAAGAATAATCATCAGGATATTGTAAGGCCGTAGCGATAAGCGGATAGTTTACACTTTGTTGGTCTGTTGAACGTGCCATCAAAGTATCATAAATCAACATAATATTGCTATCAACATTACCATTAGGAATGAAAGCATTTAGATTATCAAAAGTACCAGTTACAATAATATTAAGAGTTCCACCCTTTTTTGCAGCAGGATTGACATAATCATAATGTTTAAAATTAGCATCATATTTGGGTGCATCGCCAAGACTTGAACTTGTTCGCCATATTGGTTCAGCTTTAGGTGAGCTTTGCTGGGTATTATCAGATTGCACACCCAACTCTTGTTGGTGATTGGCGGGCTCGGCAAGAGCGTTAAGCGCGACATTAAAAGGCATTATCAAAGCAGTTAGAAGTATGATTTTAAAAAATGTCGCTACTCTTTGCATATTGAACCTTTGCCTATCAATTCATTTGTCGAGCATCTATGAGCTATAGTTTAAATGCTATTATCATGTGCTTTTTGCCAAACTTATGGCAAATTCTTCATAATTAATTATCTTTAATAAATGAATAAGATGGACTTTTACACCAACAAAATAGTGCAAAACTACTGGTCTTCACTATCAATTGCTTTATCAACCTTTGGTAGGTCCTGCGGATTATCACTTAAAGAGCGCAAATAAAGTAACAGGTCAGCGCGATCTTGTGCATCTTTCATGCCCTTATAGGTCATGATTGTGCCTTTTAATGTGCGTTGTGGCGCGCTTAAAAATGCATCCAAGCTTTGATAATTCCATTTTGCACCGCTTTGCCCCAATTGGCGCATGGCACTTGAATAATTAAAGCCATTAACCGCACCAGCTGGACGACCGACAATCTGCCACAAATTAGGACCTAGACGATTTGGGCCATTCTCAGCGGGTATGTGACAAAGACCGCATTCACCAAATAATTTTCGCCCATGTTCTATATCACCTGTTGCAAGGCGGGTTTCTAAAGTCTTAGTTGTTGTGGTTGTCTTATCAGCGATATTATTTGCGCTTGGCTCTTGCACAAGACTATTTTCACTTTTTATTGGATCAGGATTGCTATAAATTGTCTCACTAACATAATAAAGTGTGATAAGCACAATAAACCATAACAGGCAGATAAGAATAAAATTATTAATGGTAGCAACTGAAATGCGAAACATGAGACAAAGAAAAACCTTTTAAAAATAGCTTTGGTAAAATAGAACTTTTGTAATAAGACTGCAACGTCTATAAAGTCGCAGCACACCCACCATCGGCAATGATTTAAAATGGCAATGCTGTTTTTGAGGATATTTCATGACCCAATCCGCCCTTATCATTATTCCAGCCCGTTTAGCCTCTACCCGTTTACCCGGCAAGCCACTTGCCGATATTTGCGGCAAGCCAATGATCGTCCATGTGGCTGAACGCGCGCAAGCTGCCAATATTGGCCCAGTTGTTGTCGCAACCGATGATGAAACCATTAAAGCGGTGGTGCTTCAACATGGTTTTGACGCAGTAATGACAGCCAAAGACCATGAATCGGGTTCTGACCGTATTTTTGAAACGCTACAAAAAGTCGATAGTGATGGCAAATATGATGCGATCATCAATGTGCAGGGCGATTTGCCCACCATTAGTCCAGATGAAATTCGTGCTGCCTTTGCACCTCTTGATGACAAAAATGTTGATATAGCCACCCTTTGCGTTGAAATTACCCGTGAAGAGGAAAAAAACAACCCCAATGTCGTCAAAGTAGTTGGCTCACAAATCGCACCGCAACGCTTGCGCGCCCTTTATTTTACCCGCGCCACTGCACCAACAGGCGCCGGCCCACTCTATCATCATATCGGGCTATATGCCTATAGGCGTGAAGCGCTAAAGCGCTTCGTTAGCCTAAAACCCTCCCCATTGGAGCAACGCGAAAAGCTCGAACAATTGCGTGCATTAGAAGCTTTTATGCGTATTGATGTTGAAATTATTGATAGTATTCCCCTTGGTGTTGATACACCAGAAGACCTTGAACGCGCCAAAGAAATCATAAAATTAGAAAATGGAAAGGCTTTAAAATAATGGCTACACAACCAGCGCAACCAAAAACAAAAATAGCCTTTCAAGGGGATTATGGTGCTAATTCCGATACGGCTTGCCGCAATATGTTTCCCAATATGGAGCCTTTGCCTTGTGCAACTTTTGAAGATGCATTTAGCGCCGTTGAAAGTGGCGAAGCAAAACTTGCGATGATCCCAATTGAAAATACGCTGGCTGGTCGTGTTGCTGATATCCATCATTTATTGCCACGCTCACCTTTGAATATTATTGGTGAGTATTACTTGCCTATCCATTTTCAACTTATGGTTTTACCCGGTGTAAAACGTGAAGAAATTAAAACTGTTCACAGCCATATTCATGCACTTGGCCAATGTCGCAATATTATCAAGCAAAATGGTTGGAAGCCGATGGTTGCAGGTGACACAGCCGGTGCCGCCAAACTGGTTGCCGAAAAGGGCGAGCGCAGCATGGCAGCACTTGCACCATTTTTAGCGGCAGAACTTTATGGCCTTGATATTTTGCAAGAAAATGTTGAAGATTCAGCCGATAATGTTACACGCTTTGTGGTTTTATCCCGCGATGCCCATCGCCCCCAATATGATGAAGCTGACGAAAATATTGTTACAACAATTGTTTTTCGCGTCCGTAACGTACCAGCCGCGCTTTATAAGGCATTGGGTGGTTTTGCCACTTGCGGTATTAATGTTACTAAGCTTGAAAGCTATCAGCTTGAAGGACAATTTAAAGCAACACAATTTTACATTGATATTGAAGGCCACCCAGAAAGCCACCTTGTTCATTTAGCGCTTGAAGAGTTAAAGTTTTTTTCAAGTGAATTGCGTATTGTTGGGGTTTATCAAGGCTCAAACTTACGCATTGAACAGCGCAATATTTAAAATTTTTGATAGGGGAAAATGATGGAAAATGCCGTTAATATTCGTTATTTACAACAAGCAGACCACGAAGCATGGCTTGAATTATTTCGCCAATATATAATTTTTTATGATGTTGATCCTGATACAATCGAGTTTGATATTGGTTGGCAACGCATGATGGACAATAATTTTCCCATCTTTGCAGTTGGTGCTTTTATCAATAATGAGTTAAGCGGTATTGCCCATTTTGTCATTCATGCTTCAACATGGACAAGCAAACCCTATTTTTACATGGAAGATTTGTTTACCGCAGAAAAATCGCGGAAATTGGGTATTGGCGGCAAGCTTATTGATTTTATCCATAGTGTTGCCCAAAATAATGGAGGCGAACGACTTTATTGGGTAACCAAAGAAAGTAATAAAGCCGCCCAAGCCCTTTATGATCAAAAGGCACAAAAAAGCGATTTCATTCAATATCGCATTAAAATCGAAGCTTAATTTACTTGAACTTATCTAATAAAGGCATTTCATGATGCGTGATCAAAAAAGCAATGCTAAAACCTTGCTGCACCGCCGCCATTTTTTAACCCTAGGCATCGCGCTTGCACCTAGCATTTTATTGTCGCAAACAAGCTTCGCCCAGCTTGGTAAATTCTTTAAAAAGGAAGATGAAGTTACCCAGCTTTTCAATGCAATCCGCAAGGAAAATCGCTTATCCTCGATGAGCCCAGATCCATTATTGCAAAAAGCTGCCCAAGACCAAGCAGAGCGTATGGCACAGAACCAGAAAATGGGACATTCGATTGGTTGGGGCAATGATTTTGGCGCACGGGTGCGCAGATTTGGCATAAGAGGCGCAGCGGCTGAAAATGTTGCGGCTGGCCAACCTGACCTTGCAACAGTTTTTAAAGCATGGATGAATTCCAAAGGCCACCGCAAAAATATGCTTGATCCAGAATTTAGCCATTATGGCCTTGCCTACGCCGTATCACCGCAAAAACCAAACTATCGCTATTGGGCTTTAGTGCTTGGTAGATAGGCAAGATTTATCGTAAATTGTGTTGATAGCTATTTTGGAAAAGAAAAAATGCGCTTTTAGCTTTTACAGCTTTCTTCAGAGTAGCACGTGATAGACCATATTGAACTTGCAAACCGCCCAAAGCTATCACCACAATATATCGGAATTGATTTACTTAGCGCAAGTTAACTTATTTAATGACCCAAATGAATTTAAAGATTTCGACATTTTGAAAAGCAATATTAAAATGTCGCTACCTTGCATTGAGAATGAAAATTAATATCGTATTATTTGGGCAATCAAATACCTAAAATACAGATTATATTTATTTCTTGAAAAATAGGTTTCTTTCGCATATATTTTCACTTAATGGAAATTATCCTTGGTGTTTGCTTGTTTTTTAACAAGCCTGATTTTTAACACATGCCTTCCAAAACAATTCAATCCATTTAAAGTGCGGATGTGTCATGTTTATAATCAAATATTTACAATATCACCAGGTTGACGAAGAATATGGCAAGGATAATGCTAAAATTGCAATAAATCTTCTTAAATGCCGATCGACCTCCGAAGTCATTAATGCATTTATCGCTTTGCTAAATGGTGAAAAATTTACCTATTTTGCAGAAGGTGGACAATCAAAATTCGGCACATATGGCTTGAAGGATGTATTTTCAGATTGGATAAGCGAACACGCGGAAAAAGGTAAAACATTAAAAATTCTTATTAATTCCTTTAAGTTAAGTGATAAAGCAAAACTTGATGGTGTGTTAGATTTTCTTGATGATGGCTTTTTTTCCGGCTTTTTATATTCTGATGTGGCTAAGGAAGATTTAAAGCTAAAAATGGAAAAAATGCGAGTTACCGTCTATATTATCCATTAATTCAACGCCTCAATTTTAATTTTTCTTTTGGGCATCGATATTCCAAACGGTGAAATTGTTTTACCACCCGTATATTACGGATAAACTTCGCTCCCCATAGGTTCAGGGTTTTTAAATATTTTATTGCAAAATTATGCCTATAAATGCAGTTGTAAAAATTGCTTGCCCGATAATCGGCGGACAAGGTTGAAAAAATACTTTATATTGATTTTATGAGCACAATTTTTTTAAATAATGATGATGAATTATATCAAGCCCTTTGCGCATCAAGCCATGCCTATGATGGGCATATATTTGTTTGCGTTAAAACAACCGGTATTTTTTGTCGCCTTTCTTGCAAGGCACGCAAGCCCTTACAAAAAAATGTATTTTTTGCCGACAATGCGGCAAGTTGTTTGGAGCAGGGTTTTCGCCCCTGCACGAAATGCAAACCTTTACAAAGCCTTTCTGAGAAAGACCCATGCTATTTAGACCTGATGCAAAGGCTTGAAAGCAACCCCGACCATATTTGGAGTGAAGAAGATATCAGCGCACTTGGCTATGAATTATCAACGGTGCGGCGGATTTTTAAGCGCACCATTGGCATGACATTTCTTGACCTTGCAAGGTTAAAGCGCGCAAGCAAAGCGGCCGCTCAATTAAGCGCTGGCGATTCAGTCATTAATACCCAACTAGAAACTGGCTACGAATCATCAAGCGGCTTTCGTGATGCGATTATTCGACTGATTGGTGAGCCGCCACAGGCACTTAAAAACCGTACCCTCCTTAAAGCAAAATGGATTGATACGCCGATTGGTCAAATGCTAGCAGTAGCGGATAATCAGTTTTTACATTTGCTTGAGTTTTTTGACCGCAAGGGGCTACCCAATGAACTTAAAAAACTACAATTATCGACGAAGTCAGCAATTGAGTTTGCCAATAACGAAATTTTAGATCGGTTGAGTGCGGAACTTGATGCTTATTTTAGCGGCCAATCCTGTATGTTTAAAACGCCACTAGCCCTTCATGGGTCGCCATTTACCGCCAATGTTTGGCGGGCGTTGCAAGAAATACCCAATGGCACTACTTGCTCTTACGCGGCTCTTGCCAAAGATATTGAGCGACCAACGGCAATGCGGGCAGTGGCAAGAGCCAATGGCCAGAATCAAATTGCCATCATTATTCCCTGCCACCGCGTTATTGGCTCAGATGGGTCTTTAACTGGCTATGCAGGTGGTTTATGGCGTAAAGATTGGCTATTAAACCATGAAAAGCGCTTCTTTTCGTGAACACTTACTTGCTATTTTACCCTCAATAGGCTATGGAGCAAGCGTTCAAGTTGTCCGGCAGGGCATGCCGTGGTAACTTTTGAGTAGCTTGGAATTGGCTCTGGTCAGCCTTTTCCTTTAATTTTTAACATATGGAGAGCAAAATGCCCAAGATGAAGACCAAATCTTCTGCCAAAAAGCGGTTTAAAATTACTGCAACTGGCAAGGTCAAGGCTGCTGCCGCTGGCAAGCGTCATGGCATGATCAAACGGTCCAATAAATTCATTCGTGACGCACGCGGCACTATGGTGCTTGCTGAGCCGGATGGCAAAAAGGTTGTAAATTTTTATCTTCCTAACGGACTGTAAGAAATTATCGCACTCTTATTGAGTGTTTTTTCAAGGATATCATGACATGGCACGTGTAAAACGCGGCGTAACGTCTCACGCCAAGCACAAAAAAGTTTTAAAGCAAGCTTCCGGTTTTTATGGCCGTCGCAAAAGCACCATTCGTACTGCGAAGGCTGCTGTTGACCGTTCAAAGCAATATGCTTATCGCGACCGTAAAAATCGTAAGCGTACATTCCGCGCATTGTGGATTCAGCGTATTAACGCTGCCGTTCGCGCTGAAGGTTTAAGCTATGGCCGCTTCATTGACGGTCTTAACAAGGCTGGTATTGAAGTTGACCGTAAGGTTCTTTCTGATCTTGCAATTCATGAACCTGCAGCATTTTCTGCTCTTGTTCAGTCTGCAAAGAAGGCTTTGGAATATCTTAAAGACACAACTCCAAATGCTTTTGAAGCTGCTGTGCAATAAGCCAGTGGTTCTAAAAGGATCTTGAGTGAAGATCAAGCCCGCACTGGCAAAACCGGTTGCGGGCTTTTCTTTTAACTTTTTAATCAAAAAAAGCTAAACACAAAAATATAAATTTTATCAAAAGGCTAGACTTATCGCATTGATAATGCAACAAAAGGGCCGATTTATTTTTTTGCTTTCAATGGAATTTAAGCATAGTGGAAACAAACATAGTTTTTGTTAAGCATTGCTATCCATTATTTACACCCGATACCTCGACATAAATAAAGGCACGAATAAGCGCTATCATGTTAGAATTTTCTTTTTCCGATCCCTATGCATGTAGTGAGGCTGACAAAGTTCTCATAGCGGCAAGTGTTGGAAAAAGAACAAGCTATGCCATGCGTGGTGATGAGCGGGTTTTTATCAAACGCCATGATGTTGGCGGACCCCGTCTTGGGCGCAAATTACACGGGTTTCTATCACCGATTTTACCAGCGCATTTTTTACGCGCCTCGCCGATTTTAAGCCCCGCCGATATGGCAAAACGCGAATTGCGCAAGATAGCTCTGTTTCAGAAACACCATATTGATGTACCAGAAGTTATTTGCAGCGATGGTAGTGCAATCATGATGGGTGACGTTGGCGAAAATATTCAAACTCGTTTAAAGCAATTACGTGAATTAAACACCCATCTTCACGATAGCCTATTGATCCAATGCTCAGCTGCATTAGGCGATGTTCATGCGGCAGGTCTTTGTCACGGCAGACCTCATCCGGTCGATATGTTTTTAGGCCAAGCTAAAATTGGCTTTTTTGATTTTGATGAAGAACCAGAAACAGTGATGAGCCTTGCGCAAGCACAAGCGCGCGATGCATGGTTATTGTTTTTCCAAATCGCCACGCAAGCGGTTGATCAGGAACGAACGCCCCATGCGGCATTTGGTGCATGGCGGCGTAAAATCTCGTTAGAAACTTTGGAAAGCTTGAAAGAGCTAGTTTTATTTTTTAAATTTTGCATCCTACCTTTAAAATTGGCCAAAAATATACGGCTTGGTGTTGATGGACAAAATATGTTAAATGCAATGGAATTTTTTATGCTGCACTTGGGACTTAAGGCAAAATCATGAGTGATATTGAACAAATTGAAAAAGAATTAACCGCTGCGATTGAAAATGCCAATGACGAACAGGCATTAGAAACAATCCGCATTGATGCTTTGGGTAAAAAAGGTGCTATTTCTGAAAAGATGAAAAGCCTTGGTACCATGTCTGCTGAAGAGCGCAAAGAGGTTGGGCCAATATTAAACGGGCTTAAAAACCGTATTACGGATCTTTTAAGCAATAAACGTGATGTGCTTAAAAAAGCGGCTATTGCAGAGCGTTTACGCAGTGAAACTGTTGACGTTACCTTGCCGGTGCGTCCATCACCTGCAGAACAAGGCCGCATCCACCCTATTTCGCAAGTCATTGATGAAATTACCGCAATTTTTGCAAATTTAGGTTTTGCTATTGCTGAAGGTCCAGATATCGAAACCGATTATTATAATTTTACCGCGCTAAACTTTCCTGAAGGTCACCCTGCGCGTGAAATGCATGATACGTTTTTCTTCAATCGTGATGAACAAGGCAACCGCAAATTATTGCGCACCCATACAAGCCCTGTGCAAATTCACACCATGGAAGTGCAACAACCGCCTATTCGCATTGTTATCCCTGGTAAAACCTATCGCATGGATTCAGATGCCACCCATTCACCAATGTTCCATCAGATTGAAGGCTTGGTGATTGATAAAACCTCCACCATTGCCAATATGGTTTGGGTTTTTGAAGAATTTATTAAAGCGTTTTTTGAAGTACCATCGGTTAAAATGCGTCTTCGCCCATCCTTCTTCCCATTCACCGAACCATCTATGGAAGTTGATATCCAATGTGACCGCTCTGGCGGCGAGATTAAATTTGGTGAAGGCAATGATTGGTTGGAGGTTTTGGGTTGCGGCATGGTTAACCCCAATGTCTTACGCAATTGCAATTTAGATCCTGATGAATATCAAGGCTTTGCTTGGGGTATCGGCATTGATCGCCTTGCCATGCTTAAATATGGCATGCCGGATCTACGTGCTTTCTTTGAAGCGGATGTTCGCTGGCTTAACCATTATGGTTTCCGCCCGCTTGACATTCCAAACTTGCTAAGCGGTCTTAGTCAATAAGCCTTGTTAAATATTGCGTGATTGCGGCGCCAAGCGCCATACCGAAAGGTTAAAAAAATGAAATTTACTCTATCTTGGCTTAAAGAACACCTTGATACGACAGCCAGCCTTAATGAAATTACTGAGCGTCTCACCTCTATCGGTCTTGAGGTTGAAGATGTTGATACGCGTGAAGCCTTTAATGCCTTTGTTATTGCCAAGGTTGTTAGCGCACAAAGACATCCTGATGCCGATAAATTGCAGGTTTTATCAGTCGATACTGGTGATGGTAAACCATTGCAAGTTGTTTGCGGTGCACCTAATGCGCGCGCCGGCCTCATTGGTGTTTTTGGTCGCCCCGGTGCTTATGTACCCGGCCTTGACGTAACACTTGCTGTTGGCAAAATTCGCGGCGTTGAAAGCTTTGGCATGATGTGCTCTGAGCGCGAATTATTGCTTTCCAACGAGCATAATGGCATTATTGATCTGCCAGAAGATGCACCAATTGGTAGCTCTTTTGCGAGCTATGCAGGTCTTGATGATCCAATCATTGATGTATCAATCACCCCCAACCGTCCTGATTGCACGGGCGTTCGCGGTATTGCCCGTGATTTGGCGGCAAGTGGGCTTGGCACTTTAAAGCCGCTCAATGTTCCAGACATTCAAGGCAGTTTTGAGCCATCGATTGATGTTAGCCTTGATTTTGCAGATCAAACACCACTTTGCCTAGGCTTTTCATGGGTTATGGTAAAGAATGTTAAAAACACCCAAAGCCCACAATGGATGCAAAAGCGCCTTACTGCCATTGGTTTACGGTCAATCAATGCCGCAGTCGATATGACCAATTATATCACTTTTGATCTTGGTCGCCCATTACATGTTTTTGATGCCGATAAGGTTAAGGGTAATTTGACGGTTCGCCGCGCAAAAGATGGCGAAACCATTATTGCCCTTGATGGCAAGACCTATAATCTTAACAATAAGATTTGTGTCATTGCTGATAGCGCCCAAGTTGAATCAATTGCCGGTGTCATGGGCGGCGAAGATAGCGGTGTTGATGAAAATACCACCAATATCATCATTGAATCAGCGCTTTGGGATCCGCGCAATATTGCAATGACTGGCCGTGAGCTTGGCATTGTTACCGATGCGCGTTATCGTTTTGAGCGCGGTGTTGACCCTGAATTTATGGTTGATGGCTTAAAAATTGCCACCAAATTGCTAACTGATATGGTTGGCGGTACACCAAGCACGCTCAAAACTACTGGCTATGAAGCAGCAGACCTAAAAGTTGTCACTATGCCATTTAGCGAAATCAAGCGTCTTACTAGCCTTGATGTGAGCAAAGAACAAGCTGCACAAATTTTAGAAAGTCTTGGCTTTAAGGTTGCCATCAACGGTGAGAGCGCTAATGTAACGGTACCAAGCTGGCGCCCTGATATTGATGGTAAGGCTGACTTGGTTGAAGAAGTGATGCGTATTTATGGCATTGATAAAATCGTGCCAACACCACTCGCAATGCCAGCAGGCGTTGGTGAAGCAATTTTGACAACGCTACAAATTCGCACCCGCCTTGCCCGCCGCTCGCTTGCTGCTCGCGGTATGATGGAAGCCGTCACTTATTCCTTTATTTCAGAAAAGGCAGCGACAGCTTTTGGCGGCGGCGATAAAGCGTTAAAGCTCGCAAACCCAATTGCTAGCGATATGTCGGATATGCGCCCATCGCTTTTGCCAGGTCTATTATTGGCAGCGCAGCGTAATGCTGATCGTGGCTTTAATGATCTTGCACTTTTTGAAGTCTCTGGCACTTATCAAGGTGATACAGCCGACAAGCAGCGCCGTGTTTCAGGTGGCATTCGCCGTGGTAGCGCGAAACTTGACGGCTCTGGCCGCTTTTGGTCGGGCAATGCTAAAAATGTTGATGTTTTTGATGCAAAAGCCGATGCTTTAGCTGTGCTTGATGCCTGCGGTCTTACGGCTGATAAGGTGCAAATTGAAAATGGCGGCCCAGCTTGGTATCACCCTGGCCGTTCCGGTACAATTAAATTGGGACCAAAAGTTATTCTTGGCTATTTTGGCGAATTTCATCCAGAAACACTAGAAACCCTTGATGTATCTGGTAGCCTATGTGGTTTTGAAGTATTTATTGATGCGGTGCCAGAACCACGTAAAAAACCAACAAAGACCAAGCCTGCCTTGCAATTATCACCTTTCCAAGCGGTGAGTCGTGACTTTGCTTTTGTAGTGGATAAGAATGTCACCGCCGCGGTTATTATCCGCGCTGCCCTTGGCGCCGATAAAAAGCTAATTAGTGGTGCCAAGGTCTTTGATATTTTTGAAGGCGCAAGCCTTGGCGAAGATAAAAAATCAGTAGCGATTGAAGTGGCAATCCAACCAGTGGAGCGCACATTAACCGACGCTGATTTTGAAAGTTTAGCGAAAAAGATCATCGATAATGTGGTGAAATCCACAGGCGGTAGTCTACGCGCTTAAGGCTTAAAATGGCTTGGAACATTGAACCCTGCTTTCAATATTCCAAGCCAAACATTTAAGAAGCAAGAATCATTTATTTAAATGAAATGGCGGCATAAATAAAAGCCACAATATTTTCATAAAACCAACCAATTATACGTTTAATAAAACTAATGCCGTTTTATTGAGGGGGTAGATTTATGACAATAGATAGTAAAAAATCCTTGAAAATAGATGTTAATCCGGCCAAAGACAAGAAACCTATTCAAGAAAAATATAATAGTTTCAAAAAAACAAAAATAGGTAAAACCATAACATTTACATTTTCTGGCATTTTACTGATAATTAGTTATATCCTCTTCATTGGTTTAACTATTCAATATATTGCATTTTTTTACGACATATTTAAGTGGTTATATAATTTAGTATTTTAATTACAATCACTTTTATTATTTATGTAACCATCATAATTACGGCGATAGCTAGCACGTTGAAGATAGAAGATGTTAGCTATTACAAACACGGATAATCAATCACCAATAATGGCGTGGCTCCAATAGATTGAGAACGATGAGCAAGCGTAGTTTTTGATAGCTTAGCGAAAGAATCTATAATAGAATATAATCAACCAGTTGTAGGCTTTTCATGTCGCATGCGCCAATTGCGTAGTTCAAAAAAGATAATAACAAAGCGAAAAATCAATAATTTTTGCGTATTACAACCATAAATTACCCCAATATACTGTTAATAAAGCAAGAAAAATCAATTTTAGATTTTTCTTTTAATATTGAATAAATATAGTCAACTTGCTTAAATACTAGGCATTAATTTTATATTACAAAACACTAAAATACAGAGGTTTTATTATGAAAAAAATTATTCTTGGTTTGGTTTTTGCTTTAACAAGCACAGCTGCATTTGCTGCTTGCACTCAAGAAGAATATACTGCCAAAGCAACTGAATTATCAACCAAATTTCAGCAAGTCATGATGAAAGATCCTTCCAGTGCACAAAAATGGCAAACACGTATGAGCGAAGTTGCGCAAGCTGAAGCAGCTAAAGGCAATGGCAATGACATTAATGCAGCATGCGATATGATGGATAATCTTATTAAAGAACTCGAATCTGCACTTTAATTTTAAATACTGACGCATTATGAAAAGCATATATTGTTTTCAATATATGCTTTTTGTGTTTTGAACCCTTAAACAAAATTGCATTTTAGTTATAGGGTCGCCAATTAGGATAACAACACTGCTATTGTAAGGAAATTGGTTTCCCTATCATCTGTGATGATTATTTGTTGCGCATCCTTTAACACCAACAACTTATCCATCATATCACTTTCAAGACCACAACCAAGACGAACAAAATAGCTTTTTGTTTCATCGCTATTACCCATCTCATCATTACTGTGAGCTTTACCTGATTTTCCTCTATTATCGCGTGATAGTGATAGTCACCGTTAAAACTATCAAATATCCTGCCCTAATCAATTATTGCCATTATTAACTCATCGCCTAATAGCCAGTTTTGCTTGTTACTTTAATATACACCATTTTCATGATGGGCATTTTAATATATATGACTGAAAATCAATCCATGAGGGGATTATAATGAAAAGAACTATTCTTTCTATCATCTTTGCAATGTCGACAACACTCGCTTTTGCAAATTGCACTGAAGATGAATTACGAGCAAAGAATATGGAGCTTAACCAAAAGGTAAATAAAGCTATCACGGACAATCCTGAAAATTCGCAAAAATGGTATGCCCGTATGGCAGAACTTAGCGAAAATTGGACGTCTGAAAATGATGATATTAATAAATTTTGCGATATGCTTGATAAGCTTATCAAAGAAGTTGACGCTGGATTATAAGAATTAGCTTGTCCATTACAGTGTTAAGAAGAGTATATTGGAAATATTATACTCTTTTCTTATTTGTTTTTTGGTTATACAAAATTACCTTTCCAATCAACCGGACGCCAATTAGGATTATCATACCAATCCTGTAAGGAAATGGGTTTCATCCTATCACCTGTTATGGCAATTCGCCTCGCATCTTTTAACGCCAACAACTCATCCATAATATCGTTCTCAAGACTACAACCAAGGCGAATAAGATAATTGCCCGCCTTATCGGCATTGCTCACCTCGATATTACTTTGAGCTTGGTCTTGCCTTGCCCTATTATCTTGCTCGATAGTGATGGTTACCTTTAAAAAGCTATCAAATATTTTACCCTTAATCGGATAGCGCCAAATCGACTTATAAAATTCAGAATCAATAATATTTTGGTGTGTTGCAGCTTGGCTTGCCAAAAAGGTGTTAGCGTAGCCTTGTTTTTGAAATTTTAGAGCGATATCGTCAGCCATAAGATTAGCATTGGCTAGGCTTACTGACTTTATCGGAATATCAATGGTATAGCCAGTAATATATCCTGCCTCTATGTTAACGATGAATGTTGCACTTAGCGGCAATTGAATAGGGGAACTATTATAAAGCCAAATATCATAGACACCCAAAAAATCGCTGCTAACGTCATTTTTTCCAAACAAAAAACCCGGCCATGAATCATCATGCAGCTCATTATTATGATTATGCAATGCATCAAAGGGATCGATATTATTATTTTTAAAAAAATCTTGAAAGGGTTGCAATAGTTGTAAACGGATTGTCTTTATGACCGTTGGCTTCTTAGAAAAAAATTTAACGACACCAAATCCAGCAAATGCAAGAAGCGGTAGCCCCAAGATTATTCGCCGTTTTACAAAAGCCATCTTAATCATAAAACCTTCGACAACTCGTTAAAATGTGATTGAAGATTATTTTTCATAAACTTACAAATATTAGGCATTATTGAAGGTAATTTGATATTGAACCTAGCCCAAAACAATTGGATGATTTTACCGTCAGCAATTAGAGCAATATTGTAAAAACCTCACTATAATTTTTATATACTAACCTTATAGCAGATTAAAAAACTCTGGGAAGAGTATTTTATTAAAATAAATAAATTCAATAATTTAGCTTAAACTAACAATATAATGTAAGAAAATAAAAAGGCATGTAATGTTTCCAATACATGCCTTCATTCAGTGCAACAGCATCAGACATTTAGTCCGCCTGACTATTTTCACCGTTATTTATTTTGCTTGGCCAAATTGCGCAGAACATATTGCAAGATACCGCCATTATGGAGGTAATCAAGCTCTTCTAGCGTATCAACACGGCAAAGAAGTCGTACTTCCTTAATGCTGCCATCACCGCAAGTAATGGTTGCCTTGGTCATCTGGCGTGGCTTGATTTCATTCAACCCCTCAATAGTGACAGTTTCCTCACCATTTAGCCCAAGAGTTTTCCAACTCGTACCTTCTTCAAAAACAAAAGGCACAATACCCATACCAACTAGGTTGGAACGGTGGATACGCTCAAATGATTGGGCAATAACCGCACGCACACCTAGAAGATTGGTGCCCTTAGCTGCCCAGTCGCGCGATGAACCATTACCATATTCAATACCGGCAAATACCACCAATGGAACGCCATCATGCTTATATTGCATGGCTGCATCATAGATGGATTCTTCTTCCTTAGATGGGTAATGAATAGTGTAACCACCTTCACGCCCGTTTTCACCAAGCATGAAATTGCGAATACGAATATTGGCAAAAGTACCGCGCATCATAACTTCATGGTTACCACGACGGGTACCATATTGGTTAAAATCTGCAGGCTTTACACCATGTTCCATAAGATAACGGCCAGCTGGCGAATCTGCCTTAATCGAGCCTGCAGGTGAAATATGGTCGGTGGTAATTTTGTCGCCAAAAAGACCAAGAATATGTGCCTTTTCAATGTCTTTTACTGCGGTTGGTACGCGTGGCATATTTTCAAAATAAGGCGGATTACGCACATAGGTTGAATTATCATCCCAAGCATAGGTTTTACCTTCTGGCACTTTTACTTGCTGCCAGTTAATATCACCCTTGAAAACATCGGCATATTTTTCCGAAAATAGCTTACGTGTAATATTTTCTTCAATAAATTCTTGGATCTCTTTCGATGATGGCCAAATGTCTTTAAGATAAACAGGTTGCCCATCAGAACCGGTACCAATTGGATCCTTGGTTAAATCTTTGCGCACGGTACCTGCAAGCGCGTGAGCGACAACAAGTGGTGGGCTTGCAAGATAGTTTGCCTGAACATCAGGTGATACGCGGCCTTCAAAGTTACGGTTACCGGAAAGAACGGCCGCCGCAATAAGCCCCTTATCATTGATGGTTTTTGAAATTGGCGCAGGCAATGGGCCTGAATTACCAATACAAGTGGTGCAACCAAAGCCAACAAGATTGAAACCAAGCGCATCAAGATCTTTTTGCAAGCCTGAACTCTTTAAATAGGCTTCAACCACTTGGCTACCTGGAGCAAGCGAGGTTTTTACCCAAGGCTTAGCTTTCAGCCCCTTGGCAACTGCATTACGAGCCAAAAGACCTGCAGCAATCAAAACGCTTGGATTTGATGTATTGGTGCAAGAAGTGATTGCGGCAATTACCACATCACCATGGCCAAGATCGAAATCTTCACCTTCAACTGGATAGCGATCCTGTTGACCTGTTGTTTTCTTATATTCATTTTCAAGCGCGATATCGTAATTAGCACCAACATCTTCAATTGGCATACGCCCTTCAGGACGCTTAGGGCCAGCCATTGATGAAACAACGGTGCTGATATCCAATTCAACCACATCGGTAAAGATTGGATCAGCCATGCCAGCTTCACGCCATAGCCCTTGCGCACGCGAATAGGCTTCAACAAGCTTGATGCGATGTTCGTCACGACCTGTCATGGTAAGATAACGTACGGTCTCGCTATCAATTGGGAAGAAGCCACAGGTTGCGCCATATTCAGGGCCCATATTAGCAATAGTCGCACGGTCAGCAAGGGTCAAATGATCAAGGCCGGGGCCAAAGAATTCAACAAATTTGCCTACAACGCCTTTTTTACGCAACATCTGGGTCACGGTCAAAACCAGATCGGTTGCGGTAATGCCTTCGCGAATTTTACCAGTAAGGCGGAAGCCAATAACTTCTGGCAACAGCATGGATACAGGCTGACCAAGCATACTTGCTTCAGCTTCAATACCGCCAACACCCCATCCAAGAACACCAAGACCATTGACCATGGTGGTGTGGGAATCGGTACCAACGCAAGTATCAGGATAAGCAACGGTTTCGCCGCTATCTTCACGGATCCAAACTGATTGAGCAAGATATTCCACATTCACCTGATGGCAAATACCCGTACCTGGGGGCACAACGCGGAAATTTTTAAAGGCTTGCTGGCCCCATTTCAAAAAGCGATAGCGTTCGCCATTGCGCTCATATTCAAGGTCCACATTGTGTTTAAATGCGAGCGGATTGCCGAAATCATCAACAATAACCGAATGGTCGATCACAAGATCAACCGGTACTAAAGGATTAATAGATTCAGGATCATCGCCAAGCTTAACCATCGCATCACGCATGGCAGCAAGATCAACCACTGCAGGGACACCAGTAAAATCCTGCATCAATACACGAGCTGGGCGATAGGCAATTTCCGCCCCTGCACTGCCCTTATCATTAAGCCATTTGGCAACGCTTTCGATGTCCTCTTTCTTGACCGAGCGACCATCTTCAAAACGCAAAAGATTTTCAAGAAGCACTTTCATGGAAAAAGGCAGTTTTGAAACCCCTTCAAGACCATTTTTTTCAGCTTCAATTAAACTATAGTAAACATATTCTTTGCCATCAACATCAAGTGTTTTGCGGCATTTAAAACTATCAACTTGCGACACGACTGTTCGTCCTTATGCTTGCGGGCCAGAGAACGAACCAACTCACTGCAGGTCAAGGCTACAAGCGAGGTGCGGGTGCAGTCATTTCCGCTGTCCGCCCCTTTCAACCAAGATTTTTAAAATATTGTTTTTAAAAATTAGATTGGGAGATCGGCCCAAAATCGTCAACCACGCCGACCGCTGGCATGACTGTTCTTCTTATAGAGGTTTTTTTGGAACTGTTCCAGAGTTAAATATTCAAAAACGAATGACTCAATAAAAATTCCTCCACCTCTATTGTTTGTAATAAGTATTTTAAAGTGATTTTAAAAGAGCAAAACTAGCCTTTTTCGGAAAATACCGTTAAACCAAGTCTTTAATTGTTTAAATTGGGCAAATTTTTTAAAACTCCAACCAAAAAACGCCCGGTGACAGAGGATAGAATGCAGCTTATTGGTGAAAATCTTAGTATTGAGCGGGGCGGCGAAATCTTGTTTTCTTCAGTCAATTTTTTGTTAGAAGAGAATCAACTACTGGTTATAACCGGTGCGAATGGCGCAGGAAAATCCACCCTATTGCGAATCATTGCCGGACTTTTATCACCTCTATGCGGGACAATAAAATTTTTTGATGGTGTTTCTCATTTTGAAGTGGCGCCTTTTGCCCATTACCTTGGGGAAAAAAATGCTATGAAGCCTCATTTAAGCGTTGCTGCCAACCTTAAATTTTGGGCGCGTTTTTACCAACCTTCACTCACAGCATCAGCCATACAGAGTTTGATCGAAAATGCCCTTGATAGGCTTAATCTTCGCCATGTGATCGACCTTCCCTTTGGAGTACTTTCTACCGGCCAACGCCGACGTATTGCCATTTGTCGGTTATTGCTTGATGATCGAGTTTTATGGATTATTGATGAGCCGACCAGCGGCCTTGATAGTGCGGCGAGTGATATATTTTCAGCTTTGATGCAAGAGCATCTCGATAATAAGGGTATGATTATCGCGGCAACCCATTTACCCCTTGGTATAGATACCGGCCATAATCTTGTTCTTGAACCGTTTACTGGTAATGATGAGGCCATGAAATGACCGCTCTATTTTGGCGAGATATCAAACTAAGCTTTGGTGCAGGTAATAGCATTATCATTTCACTGCTGTTTTTTTTGGCCGTAACAACCATTGTGCCTTTTGCCGTTGGTCCTGATCCAGAGGTATTGCGAAAAATTGGTGCTGGCATGGTATGGGTTGGTGCGCTTTTATCAATTTTATTAAGCCTTGAGCGAATGTTTCAAGCAGACGCCCAAGATGGTAGTCTTGACCTTATCATTATGGGGCAAGATTTTACCACCCTAGCGCTCATCGTCTTTAGCAAAGCCATTGCCCATTGGATTGGCACGGTATTACCGCTGATTATTGTTGCACCGCTTTTTGCCCTATTCCTTAATCTTGAACCTTATTCAATCTTGATTGTTGTTTTAACCCTTATTCTTGGCACACCAGCCATTACCTTCATTGGTGCAGTCGGGGCTGCCCTCGGCGTTAGCTTGCCGCGAGGAGGCATGCTTATTTCGGTGATTGTGTTACCACTAACCATGCCAATTATGATTTTTGGTGTTGGTGCAGCTAATAGCATTTTTTCGCCAACCGATAGTTTAATGGCACCCTTGATGTTTCTTAGCGCTTTTAGCCTGATATTTTGTCTCATTGGGTCAATTGCTGCAACATTTACCCTTAAATATTTGTCGGAATAGGCAAGTTATCATTGCAGTTATATTATTAAACACTTAAAATGATTCTATAAAACAGAATTGAAGTAAGCATATGGACATGACAAAGCAAAGCTGGTGGCAAAAACTTGGCACCCCTACCTATTTTATGGAGCTTTCAAAAAAGCTTTTACCTTGGTTTGCTATACTAAGCATCATTGGCTTAGTGATTGGGTTATACCTTGTTTTCACCGCTCCTGATGACTATCAGCAAGGCTCAACAGTTAAAATCATGTTTATCCATGTGCCTTTTGCTTGGCTTTCCATGCTTTGCTATACTGTCATGACCATCTCTGCCTTGGGCGCTCTTATCTGGCGACATCCTTTAGCCGATGTTAGCATCATTGCAGCCGCGCCGATTGGCGCGGTATTTACCGCCCTTTGTCTGCTAACCGGTTCGATTTGGGGGCGTCCAACTTGGGGCGCATGGTGGGTATGGGATGCAAGGTTAACCTCTGTGTTGGTGTTGTTTTTGATTTACCTTGGCATCATTGCTTTATCTCATGCTTTTGATGATTTTAGCAAATCTGCCCGCGCCAGTGCCATTTTAACCTTGGTTGGCTTTATCAATATTCCCTTGATTAAATTTTCAGTTGATTGGTGGAATACCCTTCATCAACCGGCGTCGCTTTTACGCAGTGGTGGCTCGGCAATTGAATCATCGCTGCTTTGGCCGCTTTTAGTGATGGCCTTTGCTTTATCATTTCTATTTGCTACCTTACATCTTATGGCGATGCGCAATGAGGTCTTAAATCGCCGCCTGATTAATTTACAAAAAAAAGCAGCCCGCCAAAATCGCTCAAGCAAAGGGGAAGCTGCATGAACCATTTAGCCTTTATACTTGCCGCCTATGGCGCTGCAACTTTTGGCATTATTGCCCTTACAATCGCAATTATTTGGCGCGGTCGTATTTTAAGTCGCAAAATAGCTCTCTTAGAAGCTGTTGACCCAAGGCGGCAAAAAAACAAAAAGCCTCTTTCAGCAAGCCTACAAGATGATCAACCATGAGTGATAATCAACGCCCTAAGCGCCGCCTTGCTCTGTTTATTCCGCTTGCTGCTTTTATGCTTTTTGCGACCATCGCCCTTATCCGCATTACTTCAAACAATCCTGATACCGCCAATTCATTGCCCAATGCTTTGGCAGGACAAGAAGCACCACAAACGCAATTGCCAATATTGGCTTTACGCGAACCAACTAGCGAGATATTTGACCCGGCACAATTTAAGGGCCGTGTTACCTTAGTAAATTTTTGGGGTTCATGGTGCCCCCCCTGCCGCGAAGAGCACCCACAACTTTTAACCCTTGCCCAGGATTCTCGCTTTGACCTTGTTGGGATTAATTTTAAAGACAATCAAGAAAATGCCACTCGGTTTCTTGGCGCCTTTGGCAATCCGTTTAAAATAATTGGCTTTGACTCACGCGGCCGCGTCGCTATTGAATGGGGGGTTTATGGCCCGCCTGAAACTTTTATTTTAAACCGTGATGGTAAAATAGTTTTTAAGCATATTGGCCCAATCATGCCAGATAATTTAGCCAAAACCTTGATGCCTGAAATTGAAAAGGCGTTACAATAACAGCGCCTATCAATCCATCACCGATTGCTATTTAACGAATATTAAAGATCAAGTTTCCTCGGCATTATTGGCATTTGCCATATGGGTTGCCTTTATCACCTGTCCTGGTTGCTGAGGGCGGTTGCGATAAAACATGATGGCAGCATTAATCTCGGCGCCAAGAATAGAAATTGAGGCGATGATATAGAGGAAAATAATTGCCACCATGATCGAGGCAAGACCTGCATAGGTTGAAACATAATTAGCAAAGGTTGCAAGATATTGCGCAAAAAGCATCGATGCCACCAACCATGTAATAATGGTAAAGGCAATACCCGGCAAAATATCCACCAATTTGCGTTTTCCAGCAGGTAGCCATTTATGGGCGGTAACTAAGGTCACCAATAGAATAATAATAGCAATGAAATATCGCCAAAAGCGGATTGTACCGACATAAGGCGCAAGTGCTGGTACTTCGCGTTGTGCAATGGCGATTACGAGAGGTGCAAGAACTAGCAAAAAGCTGATAGCCATAAGCCCTATCGTGCCAATAATCACAAAGACAAGACTTTGTAAGCGGCAAAATATAATGGTACGATTATCTTTTACACGGTAAGCACGATCAAGCGCTGTGCGTAAAGCTTCGACGCCATTAGAGGCAAAATAGGCCGCACCGATCGCCGAAAGGGTCAATAATCCGCCGCGCTGAACCGTTAAAACATTGGTAATTTCCTTGCCAATTGGCTGTTTCAACGCATCAGGCATCATTTCCAAAATATAGGTAACGCTCGTCGCTGCATAGGCTTGCGCACCCAAAAAGCTCGCTAAGGCGGTGGCAAAAATCAAAAAGGGAAAAAACGCCATGAGGCTTGAAAGTGCGACATAACTAGCGAAAGCAGAACCCTGTTCAGTAAAATAATGCCCAATGGCATTAAAAAGTATTTGCCAGCAATATTTAAACCAACCAACGCGTTCTTCGTCTTTTTCTGCCATATTGCAACCTCAAAAGATATTTACCTTGATGCATTACACCAATTTTGTCCGGCAACCTTAAACTATTTTTAGCAAAATGGCTAAAAACTCGTAAAAAATTTTTGTTAATTTTGAAATCACTTCGCTGAATGTCAATTATTTTTACCATTTTGCAAACGGCTAAGATAAGGTTGGATATGTTGCTTGATAAAATCTTCAGGCAAAGTTTCCAATTCTGCACGGGCAGCATGGGGATTGATAATCCCAAGAGGCGCCGCTACCAGCAACCAATTGATAATATGGAAAATCGGCAACCAGCTATTGCTTGTATAAGCTTCAATATCAATCACCCGTGGGACACGCTGCGCACAACAAGCCGAAAATTCTTGGTATTGCGGTGAGCGTGGCAAATATTGGACATCACGCCAATAGGCTGTATCATCACGCGGTGTATCATAATGTAAGCGTAAAAAATCGCAAATTTCATTCCAACTTTGATTATTAGCAATATTAAATCCATCGATAATATTTTGGCCAATAACGCCGCGACAATTATTAATGATGCGCTCAATATTGCGCAAAGTTTCTAAGCTTTGACCAATGGAAGCTGCCTCTAAAGGCTCAACGAAGCCGGCAGCAGCCCCAAGAGCAGTAAGATTATTGCACCATATGCGTTCAAAATTACCTTGATTAAAATTTAAAACACCTTCGAATGTAACGGAATTGCCAAATAAAGCTTCTATTTCATCGGCTGCATGGTCCGCACTGCTATGGCGGCTTGAAAAAACATAGCCGGCACCAACGTGCTGTCTTAACGGCGATTGCCAAATCCAACCCGATTTCATTGCGCGTGCTGTTGTAAAGAATTGCGGATTTTTACTTTTTTGCCGAAGGGAAAAGGTCACAGCTTTATCATTGATCAACTGGTCGCTAAAGGAGCGCCAATTTTGGCCATAGGTGGTACCAATACCTAACCTTTTCATGCCCGATGCATCAACGACGAAATCAGTTGGCAAAACAGCTTCATCGGTTTTAATCGCTACAACATTGCCGTTTTCTGACAATAATAATTGTCGAACGTCAATCGCGCTTTGTTTAATATTTCTGTTGAGCGCTTTGCTTTTTAAAAAATTTTTAAATTTATAACGATCAAAATGAAAGGAAAGCGCCAATCCAGTATTGGCAGTTTGCAACTCAGCAGCGGCATCATATTGTGAAGCATTTTGTTGGATTAATTTAAATCCAGGGAAAAAATCGTGCAGATTCTGCAAGCTTGCAATGCGCGAAATCAATAAAGGATTGGTTCCAAAAGCTTCTAGCGTCAATTCCGGTACATTGGCATCTTTTTTAGGGAATAAATGATAATATGCTTCATTTTCACCATTTGAACGCCAATTTTCAAATTTTGTCCCAATTTTAAAGGTAGCATCAACTGTGCTGTAAAACTCGTCCATCTGAATTTGGTTTCGCTGCAATGTGGATAAAAGGTTGACCAAACCTCCCTCGCACATATCTGCAATTGGTTGTGTGTCGTCGTCAAAAACAGTGATCTCAACCAAAGGCCCAAATAGCCGGCGAAATGTTAAAGCGGCAAGCCATGCAGCAATATCACCACCAATAACTGCTACTTTTTTGATAGAACGCAAGTCCAACACAATATTGGCCTTTCTTCAAAATTTATCGAAAATTTGAATAATTAAAAACAATCGCCTGCCTTTAGGTGCCGCATCGCGAGTTCTTGAACAGTACACCTTTAAACAACCAATAAATGATAGATCAAATAGAATGCGAATAATGATTAGGCACGCAACCATTATAGCTAGGGCAAGATCATTTTTTGCAAATGGTCTTTAATAAAAAATAATCGCAAACATAAAAAAGGCAGAACCCTTAATATATTTGCGATTAAAAAATAAAAAGGTCGGAGCACATACCCCGACCCTATTGGTTTGGTTAGACAACGATCTGGCCATTGGCAAGCAAGGTTGCAAGATCAGTAGTTGTATTGTTAAGTGTCAACAATGCTGTTGATTGGAACGCGCCACCCGTGCCGTCACGATCAACGTATAGGACAGCATTACCACCATCTTGTACGACACGAAGATAATCACCAATATTGTCACCAACATCGATTTTAGCAGTGCCATTTGCGTCAAAATGAGCTGGGCCATCAGCATCGCGAACATAACCAATCAAGATATTTGCAAGGTCAATACGATCAGCATTGGCATTAGTTTCATAATTGCCAAGGGTGAACTGATTGACAGTATCCTGCCCGTTACCAGCAGTTGCATCAGCATTATCAATATTTTCATAAAGCAAGGTGGTATGACCCGTACCAGTCAATGTAAAGGTATCATTACCACCACGGCCATTGAGAACATTGTTACCATTACCATCGGTAATTGTATCATTGCCGCTAGAGCCATAGATTGCTTCAATGTTGACGAGACGAGTGGCAAAGCCAGTTGCAACGGTTTGATAGTCTGTTGTATTCGCAAGGCTTACATTTATACCTTGAGAACCAACCGCGGCAAAGTCTGCAATATCCAAACCACTATTTTCATTCCAAGTGCGTTCGCCATCACCGACGTTCCAACCGCCACCGCCATTATAGAAACGGGTACCCGCACCAATAAAGAAGGTATCATTGTAACCAGTACCAACAATACCAACATTGGAGCTATAATCAGTTGTATTGTTAACTGCTCCATCAGCTTCAGCTGTTAGAACATAACCATTATAAGGCTCTGTTGCTTTAAGGTTAGTCCAGCTCGAATTTACATTTTCAACTGGATTGGTACTGCTAGCAAAAGCTTGACCACCAAAGTCTTGTGAAATACCATTTTTATTGAAGCGCATCACTGCGGTATAGGTTTCATTAGGCTCGAGACCGTAGAAGTGAACAATTGCTGAGCTATCATTCCAACCCGTACCATATTGCGGATTAATAATTTGACTTGATACACGCACACCAGCGGAGTTGTATAGCTCAACTGTGTTACCGTAGAAAGTATTCGAACCATCTGGACGCACAATACGCAAATGCATGGCCGTCCCGTAAGCGGGCGTATTCGGATTAGTGATAACAATCGATGCTTCAGTGGTATTAGCACGTGATATGATCAAATCTTGATCACCATCCCAATCATAATCCATTGCAGCCGCACTTGCACCATTAACCGCAGCATCAAGTGCTGTTGACGTCATGATGGAACCACCAGCCGTTGCAACACCCATATCCTTGATATTTTTAATATCCCAGACAACTTGGCCACTATCATCAAGCGTACCAGTATTATGGTAATAAAGCGATGTACCGATAGAATATTTGGCTTCAGGAACCTCAACAAGGTCCATTTTACCATCACCATCCCAGTCAATTGCAAGGGTTGATTTACCCATAATACCATCAGCAATGCGTTGCGGATCCTTAAGATTACCGGTACCATCATTATAGAAGATCATACTATCGGTACCAGTTGTATTAGCTACATTGGCAACACCAGCATTTTTAGATTGGCCAATGAATAGATCCATATAACCATCGCCGTTAAAGTCACCCCAAGTCATGGAAATAGTACGTTCAAATGAATCTCCAGCTGGGTTTTCACCACTCGTATTAAAAATCGACTGCCAACTTTGGCTAATTGTCCAATTGGTTCCATTTGATGATGAAGTGCCATTGTTGCGCAGAACCGACATGGTATAAGAATTTTGACTAGTTTTATTACCATGAACGACTACATCAACAGAGCCACTATTGTCTAAATCTACTGCCGACATTTCATGATCAACAATAAAGTAACGCAATTCAGTCGCTAATGTAGATCCCCAGCCCGTTACACCATAACCGTAAACATCCCATTGGCCACTGGTCATATTACCATTGCCTTGGTCCGCTTTATTTTTAAAGAACGTAGCACTATCGGTACCTGAGTCACCAATGACGACATCAAGCCAGCCATCACCATCAAAATCAAGCGAAATTGTACTACCAAAGTGGGTAGCAGTCCCAGTGTTTACCAAAGTTGCCAAAAAGCTGCCATCAGCTTGGCCGACAAACATAGTAGCATTATTACCACCAATATAACTTTGATCAGTTAGGAACATATCCATATAACCATCACGGTTATAATCACCATAAGTGTAAGAACTAAATAACTTTTGAGTACGATAAGCTCCCTGATTAATAGCGTTATCAACTGTATTACCACCAGCAGCAGCAATAATATTATCCCAATTCAATGCCGTAGGATCTTTAAAATTACGGAAATCCTTACCATCGGAAGAATATTCGGCCATATCGGTCATCATCATCCAGCCGCCATTATTGCCAAGCCGCAAGGACATGGAATAAGTAGCGTATTTGCCATCTGCACCAACATTTGGTGCCATATTGCTATCGGTTGTATCAATAGCAATTTCAAAAGCATCTGATAGTGAGCCGTTCACACCGGATCGGCTTTGCACTGCAGCATAATAGGTGTAAAATGTTCCATCCGACAGTGCTGTTGGCTGCGTAAAGCTCCAAGTCAAGCCTGTCACCGTGGCATAGCCAACAAAAACGCTACCGCGGTAAATTGCAATCGCCGCACCTTCATCAAGTGCTTTGGTCAAAGTACCATGTAAGGTTGGTGTCGTATCATCGGTATAACTACCTGATGGTAAACTATCATAAACTTGTGGTGCCTGATCATCGCTAAAATGAGTAATTTTAGTGGTAGCTTCAGGAACCTTATTATCAATAACAACCTGTTGGCTGCTTTCAGTCCCCAAATTACCGGCTGCGTCGATAACACGGGTTTTAAATGTGTAAGTACCATCAGCAAGTAAGGTATCTGTATTATCCAACGTCCAACTATCAGTAGATGCTGCATAGGTAGCATCGCGCCAAGTTGTGCCATTATCTAACGAAATTTGTACGCGTTCATTATCGGATAATGTACCAGTAACCTTGGCAGTAATTATCAAGGTACCATCGCGTGTGACATAATCATTGGTACCATTACCAGTATCTTCAGTGATAGAAGTAATATTCGACAATGCCGTTGGAGCAGCTGTATCGAAAATAATACCAAATTGATTAGAGGTCGCACCTTCATTGCCAGCAGTATCAGTTACAACCGCTTGGAAAGTATATTGGCCATCTTTGAACGCTTGTGCCGCAGTTACCTGATATTCCCAAGTTCCAGCTGATACGACAGCCACACCTAAAACAGTTGTTACACCATTTGCATCAGTTACTTTAATGACAACACGTTCACCATCGGCAACACCAGCAATCGTTCCTTTAAGCAACGGTTCGGTATCATCGGTATAGCTATTATTGGCCGTAACTTCGCCTTGAATCAAACCAACATCATCAGTAAAGCCAGTAATTGAAACAGAAACACCGTCAATTGGTGCAGTCTTATCAATAGTTACAGTTTGTGAGCCACCAGTAGTGATGTTACCAGCTGCGTCAACAACACGGCTTTCAATTGTATGGTCACCTTCTGACAAGGCATTGGCCTGATTGTCATAGCTCCAAGTTTTATCTGTTGCATTATAAACAGCATCAACCCAAGTACCGCCATCAATACGGATTTGAACCTTTTCACCCGCATTTAATGTTTCAGATACGCTACCGTGAATGATGAGTGTATCATCACTGGTGATATAATCGCTATCGCTAAAGCCTGTATCATCGGTAATACCGGTGATTGAAGATGTAGCGGTTGGCGCGGTTAAATCAAGATTAAGATCAAAGCCAGTTGACGTTTTACCCTCATTGCCTGCCTTATCAGTGACAACAGCTTCAAAAGTGTACTTGCCTTCGGTCACAAATTTCTGTGCTTCTGTAACTTGGTATTCCCAAGTTCCATTGGTCACAGTTGCATTGCCAAGAATGATCTTTGTGCCATCAGGACCGGTCACCTTGATAACAACTTCATCACCTGTCTTAATACCTGTTACAGTACCTTTCAACAATGGTGTTGTATCATCAGTTGATGTGCCAGATGTGGTCATATCACCTTGGATCAAGCCAACATCATCAAAGAAACCAGAAATGGCAACTTCATAGCCTTCAACTGGGCCAGTCTTATCAATAGTTACAGTTTGTGAGCCACCTGTGGTGATGTTACCAGCTGCATCAACAACGCGGCTTTCAATCTTATGGTCACCTTCTGACAAGGCATTGGCCTGATTGTCATAGCTCCAAGTTTTATCTGTTGCATTATAAACAGCATCAACCCAAGTACCGCCATCAATACGGATTTGAACCTTTTCACCCGCATTTAATGTTTCAGATACGCTACCGTGAATGATGAGTGTATCATCACTGGTGATATAATCGCTATCGCTAAAGCCTGTATCATCGGTAATACCGGTGATTGAAGATGTAGCGGTTGGCGCGGTTAAATCAAGATTAAGATCAAAGCCAGTTGACGTTTTACCCTCATTGCCTGCCTTATCAGTGACAACAGCTTCAAAAGTGTACTTGCCTTCGGTCACAAATTTCTGTGCTTCTGTAACTTGGTATTCCCAAGTTCCATTGGTCACAGTTGCATTGCCAAGAATGATCTTTGTGCCATCAGGACCGGTCACCTTGATAACAACTTCATCACCTGTCTTAATACCTGTTACAGTACCTTTCAACAATGGTGTTGTATCATCAGTTGATGTGCCAGATGTGGTCATATCACCTTGGATCAAGCCAACATCATCAAAGAAACCAGAAATGGCAACTTCATAGCCTTCAACTGGGCCAGTCTTATCAATAGTTACAGTTTGTGAGCCACCTGTGGTGATGTTACCAGCTGCATCAACAACGCGGCTTTCAATCTTATGGTCACCTTCTGACAAGGCATTGGCCTGATTGTCATAGCTCCAAGTTTTATCTGTTGCATTATAAACAGCATCAACCCAAGTACCGCCATCAATACGGATTTGAACCTTTTCACCCGCATTTAATGTTTCAGATACGCTACCGTGAATGATGAGTGTATCATCACTGGTGATATAATCGCTATCGCTAAAGCCTGTATCATCGGTAATACCGGTGATTGAAGATGTAGCGGTTGGCGCGGTTAAATCAAGATTAAGATCAAAGCCAGTTGACGTTTTACCCTCATTGCCTGCCTTATCAGTGACAACAGCTTCAAAAGTGTACTTGCCTTCGGTCACAAATTTCTGTGCTTCTGTAACTTGGTATTCCCAAGTTCCATTGGTCACAGTTGCATTGCCAAGAATGATCTTTGTGCCATCAGGACCGGTCACCTTGATAACAACTTCATCACCTGTCTTAATACCTGTTACAGTACCTTTCAACAATGGTGTTGTATCATCAGTTGATGTGCCAGATGTGGTCATATCACCTTGGATCAAGCCAACATCATCAAAGAAACCAGAAATGGCAACTTCATAGCCTTCAACTGGGCCAGTCTTATCAATAGTTACAGTTTGTGAGCCACCTGTAGTGATGTTACCAGCAGCATCAACAACGCGGCTTTCAATCTTATGGTCACCTTCTGACAAGGCATTGGCCTGATTGTCATAGCTCCAAGTTTTATCTGTTGCATTATAAACAGCATCAACCCAAGTACCGCCATCAATACGGATTTGAACCTTTTCACCCGCATTTAAGGTTTCAGACACGCTACCATGAATGATGAGTGTATCATCACTGGTGATATAATCGCTATCGCTAAAGCCTGTATCATCGGTAATACCGGTGATTGAAGATGTAGCGGTTGGCGCGGTTAAATCAAGATTAAGATCAAAGCCAGTTGAGGTTTTACCCTCATTGCCTGCAATATTGGTAACGACGGCTTCAAAACTATATTGACCCTCAGATGTAAATGCTTGCGCATCAGTTACCTGATATTCCCAAGTTCCCTCAGTAACGGTCGCAACACCGAGAATAATTTTTGAACCATCCGGTAATGTTACCTTGATGACGACCCGATCACCATCTTGAAGACCGGTAACGGTACCTTTCAACAATGGGGTAGTATCGTCGGTTGATGTGCCAGATGTGGTCATATCACCTTGGATCAAGCCAACATCGTCGAAGAAACCCGTAATGGCAACTTCATAGCCCGTAATTGGTAAAGACGTATCAATAGTTATCACTTGAGTTGATGGAGTTGATGGGTTACCTGCTGCATCACGGACAACGGTCTCAATTGTATAACGACCATCAGTTAAGGCGTGGTCTGCATCATTATGATTAACACTATAAGTGCCATCAGCATTTTTGGTAGCTTGGATCCATTGGCCAGCTGTGCCGCCCTCTGGTTTGATGCGCATCCAAACAGTGTCACCCGTTTCCAATGTACCAGTTACCTTAATTGTATAGATCAAGGTTGTATCATTGGTAATAAAGTCGGCTGTATCAAAACCTGTATCATCACTGATCGATTGAAGGGCAGCGGTTGCTGATGGACCTGTTGTATCAACAATAACATCAAACTGCGCACCATCACTAACATTACCAGCCGCATCGGTTGATGTAACGGTAAGATTATGTGTGCCTTCAGCAAGCTCATCAGTTGTAACCGACCATTTGCCATCACTATCAACGGTGGTTGTACCAACAACTGTACCATCCTTATCCTTGATAGTGATGGTTGAACCAACTTCACCTGTACCACTAAAGGTTGGTGTTGTATCATCGGTTGATGAACCAGACGTAATTGGCCCTTGAATAAAGCCAACATCATCGAGAACTTCATTGATAACTGGAGCTGATGGCGCGGTTGCATCAATCTCAAGTGTGAAGCTTACTGTGCCTTTAACACCAGCAGCATTTACGGCTTCAGCACTAAAGCTATATTTACCATCGCTAAGATCAACTGATGGCGTCAAGCTCCATGCACCCGTGCTATCGGCAGTTGTTGTACCAACAACAACTGTTGTACCTGCTGCATTAACATAGCTAACCGTAACGGTTGCATTGGCGCTTGCGCTACCAACCATAACAGGTGTGCGGTCATCTGAGATACCACCACTCTTAACATTGCCTTGGATTGTGCCAACATTATCTTCAAAGTGGCTAAAGCTCACAACAACATTGCTGGTATCAACGGTAATATTAAAGGCAGGACTTGCAGCACTTTCATTACCAGCCTTATCGGTAACTGTTACTGTAATCGAATGGCTACCATCGCTAAGACCTGGTGCTGGCGGTGTAAAGCTCCATGAGCCATCGGCGCCAACGCTGGTTGTACCAAGAACGGTATCACCATCCTTAATGGTTACTGTGCCACCAGCTTCTGAACTACCAGCATTACCAGAAAGAACAGGCTGTTTGTCATCAGTAGTATCATTGGCAGATAACGCACCAGTAACATCACCAACATTATCAGTAATGGTTGGTTGGCTAGGTGTTGCAGGCGCAGTCGTATCAAGAACAACTGGGAAGCCACCGGTCATATTACTTAATTGACCGGCAGAGTCATTAGCCTGTGCCTTGATCGTATAAGTACCATCACCCTTACTAAAGGCAGGAGTAATCTCAATAGTCCAGCTACCATTGGCATTTACAGTAGTTGTACCACCAACAAAGCTTACGCCATCTGGACCTTCAACATGAATGGTAATGGTTGAGCCAGCTTCACCGGTACCTTTAACAACAGGTGTTGTATCATCGGTAACGCCGTTCTTTTGAAGGGCTCCTTGGACCGAACCTTCATTATCGCTAACGCTGGTAATGGCAGGATCAGCTGGTGCATCACCAACAAGCGTGAAGTTCCAATCCGTTGTCGCTGGACCTTCATTGCCAGCCTTATCAACAGGACGGGCGGAGAAGATATAATCACCAGGCGTTAATGGTGGATTTGGATCAAAGCTCCAAGAACCATCAGCATTAACACTGGTTGAGCCAATAAGCTTAACAACGCCACTTGCATCCTTATTATAGATATTAATGCTTGAGGCATCATTAGCATCAACAGAACCTGCAGCACCACTATAGGTTGGCGTGCGATCATCCGTTGGATCACCACGATTGATCGTTCCTTGAACAGGACCAAAATCATCAACCAAATCCATCTTAGATGTATCAATCGCTGCTGGTGCAGTCGTATCAACATTAAGATCAAAGAGACCAGATTTGGAACCTTCATTGCCAGCCTTATCGGTGACAATAGCTTCAAACTTGTAATCACCTTCACTAAGAGCTTGTGCATCAGTTACCTGATAGCTCCAAGTGCCACCAGTAACAGTGGCTGTACCAAGAACCTTGGTAACACCATCAGAGCCAGTTACTTTGATGACGACCCGATCACCATCTTGAAGACCGGTTACAGTACCCTTCAATAGTGGTGTAGTATCATCGGTTGATGTGCCAGATGTGGTTATATCACCAGTAATTGCACCAACATCATCAAAATAGCCGCTAATCGTAACCGTGCCGCCAGTTGGGCCTTGAGTATCGATTTCGATATTTTGAGTTGATGGAGTTGATGGGTTACCTGCTGCATCACGGACAACGGTTTCAATTGTATAGCGACCATCAGTTAAGGCGTGGGCTGCATCATTATGATTAACACTATAAGTGCCATCATCATTTTTGGTAGCTTGGATCCATTGGCCAGCTGTGCCGCCCTCTGGTTTGATGCGCATCCAAACAGTGTCACCCGTTTCCAATGTACCAGTTACCTTAATTGTATAGATCAAGGTTGTATCATTGGTAATAAAGTCGGCTGTATCAAAACCTGTATCATCACTAATTGATTGAAGGGCAGCGGTTGCTGATGGACCTGTTGTATCAACAATAACATCAAACTGCGCACCAGCACTAACATTACCAGCCGCATCGGTTGATGTAACGGTAAGATTATGTGTGCCTTCAGCAAGCTCATCAGTTGTAACCGACCAATTGCCATTACTGTCAACGGTGGTTGTACCAACAACTGTACCATCCTTATCCTTGATAGTGATGGTTGAACCAACTTCACCTGTACCACTAAAGGTTGGTGTTGTATCATCGGTTGATGAACCAGACGTAATTGGCCCTTGAATAAAGCCAACATCATCGAGAACTTCATTGATAACTGGAGCTGATGGTGCGGTTGCATCAATCTCAAGTGTGAAGCTAACACTGCCTTTAACACCAGCAGCATTTACGGCTTCAGCACTAAAGCTATATTTACCATCCGCCAAATCAACTGATGGCGTCAAGCTCCATGCACCCGTGCTATCGGCAGTTGTTGTACCAACAACAACCTTTGTACCTGCTGCATTAACATAGCTAACCGTAACTGTTGCATTGGCGCTTGCGCTACCAACCATAACAGGTGTGCGGTCATCTGAGATACCACCACTCTTAACATTGCCTTGGATTGTGCCAACATTATCTTCAAAGTGGCTAAAGCTCACAACAACATTGCTGGTATCAACGGTAATATTAAAGGCAGGACTTGCAGCACTTTCATTACCAGCCTTATCGGTAACTGTTACTGTAATCGAATGGCTACCATCGCTAAGACCTGGTGCTGGCGGTGTAAAGCTCCATGAGCCATCGGCGCCAACGCTGGTTGTACCAAGAACGGTATCACCATCCTTAATGGTTACTGTGCCACCAGCTTCTGAACTACCAGCATTACCAGAAAGAACAGGCTGTTTGTCATCAGTAGTATCATTGGCAGATAACGCACCAGTAACATCACCAACATTATCAGTAATGGTTGGTTGGCTAGGTGTTGCAGGCGCAGTCGTATCAAGAACAACTGGGAAGCCACCGGTCATATTACTTAATTGACCGGCAGAGTCATTAGCCTGTGCCTTGATCGTATAAGTACCATCACCCTTACTAAAGGCAGGAGTAATCTCAATAGTCCAGCTACCATTGGCATTTACAGTAGTTGTACCACCAACAAAGCTTACGCCATCTGGACCTTCAACATGAATGGTAATGGTTGAGCCAGCTTCACCGGTACCTTTAACAACAGGTGTTGTATCATCGGTAACGCCGTTCTTTTGAAGGGCTCCTTGGACCGAACCTTCATTATCGCTAACGCTGGTAATGGCAGGATCAGCTGGTGCATCACCAACAAGCGTGAAGTTCCAATCCGTTGTCGCTGGACCTTCATTGCCAGCCTTATCAACAGGACGGGCGGAGAAGATATAATCACCAGGCGTTAATGGCGGATTTGGATCAAAGCTCCAAGAACCATCCGCATTAACACTGGTTGAACCAATAAGCTTAACAACGCCACTTGCATCCTTATTATAGATATTAATGCTTGAGGCATCATTGGCATCAACAGAACCTGCAGCACCACTATAGGTTGGCGTGCGATCATCCGTTGGATCACCACGATTGATCGTTCCTTGAACAGGACCAAAATCATCAACCAAATCCATCTTAGATGTATCAATCGCTGCTGGTGCAGTCGTATCAACATTAAGATCAAAGAGACCAGATTTGGAACCTTCATTGCCAGCCTTATCGGTGACAATAGCTTCAAACTTGTAATCACCTTCACTAAGAGCTTGTGCATCAGTTACCTGATAGCTCCAAGTGCCACCAGTAACAGTGGCTGTACCAAGAACCTTGGTAACACCATCAGAGCCAGTTACTTTGATGACGACCCGATCACCATCTTGAAGACCGGTTACAGTACCCTTCAATAGTGGTGTAGTATCATCGGTTGATGTGCCAGATGTGGTTATATCACCAGTAATTGCACCAACATCATCAAAATAGCCGCTAATCGTAACCGTGCCGCCAGTTGGGCCTTGAGTATCGATTTCGATATTTTGAGTTGATGGAGTTGATGGGTTACCTGCTGCATCACGGACAACGGTTTCAATTGTATAGCGACCATCAGTTAAGGCGTGGGCTGCATCATTATGATTAACACTATAAGTGCCATCATCATTTTTGGTAGCTTGGATCCATTGGCCAGCTGTGCCGCCCTCTGGTTTGATGCGCATCCAAACAGTGTCACCCGTTTCCAATGTACCAGTTACCTTAATTGTATAGATCAAGGTTGTATCATTGGTAATAAAGTCGGCTGTATCAAAACCTGTATCATCACTAATTGATTGAAGGGCAGCGGTTGCTGATGGACCTGTTGTATCAACAATAACATCAAACTGCGCACCAGCACTAACATTACCAGCCGCATCGGTTGATGTAACGGTAAGATTATGTGTGCCTTCAGCAAGCTCATCAGTTGTAACCGACCAATTGCCATTACTGTCAACGGTGGTTGTACCAACAACTGTACCATCCTTATCCTTGATAGTGATGGTTGAACCAACTTCACCTGTACCACTAAAGGTTGGTGTTGTATCATCGGTTGATGAACCAGACGTAATTGGCCCTTGAATAAAGCCAACATCATCGAGAACTTCATTGATAACTGGAGCTGATGGTGCGGTTGCATCAATCTCAAGTGTGAAGCTAACACTGCCTTTAACACCAGCAGCATTTACGGCTTCAGCACTAAAGCTATATTTACCATCCGCCAAATCAACTGATGGCGTCAAGCTCCATGCACCCGTGCTATCGGCAGTTGTTGTACCAACAACAACCTTTGTACCTGCTGCATTAACATAGCTAACCGTAACTGTTGCATTGGCGCTTGCGCTACCAACCATAACAGGTGTGCGGTCATCTGAGATACCACCACTCTTAACATTGCCTTGGATTGTGCCAACATTATCTTCAAAGTGGCTAAAGCTCACAACAACATTGCTGGTATCAACGGTAATATTAAAGGCAGGACTTGCAGCACTTTCATTACCAGCCTTATCGGTAACTGTTACTGTAATCGAATGGCTACCATCGCTAAGACCTGGTGCTGGCGGTGTAAAGCTCCATGAGCCATCGGCGCCAACGCTGGTTGTACCAAGAACGGTATCACCATCCTTAATGGTTACTGTGCCACCAGCTTCTGAACTACCAGCATTACCAGAAAGAACAGGCTGTTTGTCATCAGTAGTATCATTGGCAGATAACGCACCAGTAACATCACCAACATTATCAGTAATGGTTGGTTGGCTAGGTGTTGCAGGCGCAGTCGTATCAAGAACAACTGGGAAGCCACCGGTCATATTACTTAATTGACCGGCAGAGTCATTAGCCTGTGCCTTGATCGTATAAGTACCATCACCCTTACTAAAGGCAGGAGTAATCTCAATAGTCCAGCTACCATTGGCATTTACAGTAGTTGTACCACCAACAAAGCTTACGCCATCTGGACCTTCAACATGAATGGTAATGGTTGAGCCAGCTTCACCGGTACCTTTAACAACAGGTGTTGTATCATCGGTAACGCCGTTCTTTTGAAGGGCTCCTTGGACCGAACCTTCATTATCGCTAACGCTGGTAATGGCAGGATCAGCTGGTGCATCACCAACAAGCGTGAAGTTCCAATCCGTCGTCGCTGGACCTTCATTGCCAGCCTTATCAACAGGACGGGCGGAGAAGATATAATCACCAGGCGTTAATGGTGGATTTGGATCAAAGCTCCAAGAACCATCAGCATTAACACTGGTTGAACCAATAAGCTTAACAACGCCACTTGCATCCTTATTATAGATATTAATGCTTGAGGCATCATTGGCATCAACAGAACCTGCAGCACCACTATAGGTTGGCGTGCGATCATCCGTTGGATCACCACGATTGATCGTTCCTTGAACAGGACCAAAATCATCAACCAAATCCATCTTAGATGTATCAATCGCTGCCGGTGCAGTCGTATCAACATTAAGATCAAAGAGACCAGATTTGGAACCTTCATTACCAGCCTTATCGGTGACAATAGCTTCAAACTTATAATCACCCTCACTAAGAGCTTGCGCATCAGTTACCTGATAGCTCCAAGTGCCACCGGTAACTGTGGCTGTACCAAGAACCTTGGCAACACCATCAGAGCCAGTTACTTTGATGACGACCCGATCACCATCTTGAAGACCGGTTACAGTACCCTTCAATAGTGGGGTTGTATCGTCGGTTGATGTGCCAGATGTGGTTATATCACCAGTAATTGCACCAACATCATCAAAATAGCCGCTAATCGTAACCGTGCCGCCAGTTGGGCCTTGAGTATCGATTTCGATATTTTGAGTTGATGGAGTTGATGGGTTACCTGCCGCATCACGGACAACGGTCTCAATTGTATAACGACCATCAGTTAAGGCGTGGTCTGCATCATTATGATTAACACTATAAGTGCCATCAGCATTTTTGGTAGCTTGGATCCATTGGCCAGCTGTGCCGCCCTCTGGTTTGATGCGCATCCAAACAGTGTCACCCGTTTCCAATGTACCAGTTACCTTAATTGTATAGATCAAGGTTGTATCATTGGTAATAAAGTCGGCTGTATCAAAACCTGTATCATCACTGATCGATTGAAGGGCAGCGGTTGCTGATGGACCTGTTGTATCAACAATAACATCAAACTGCGCACCATCACTAACATTACCAGCCGCATCGGTTGATGTAACGGTAAGATTATGTGTGCCTTCAGCAAGCTCATCAGTTGTAACCGACCATTTGCCATCACTATCAACGGTGGTTGTACCAACAACTGTACCATCCTTATCCTTGATAGTGATGGTTGAACCAACTTCACCTGTACCACTAAAGGTTGGTGTTGTATCATCGGTCGATGAACCAGACGTAATTGGCCCTTGAATAAAGCCAACATCATCGAGAACTTCATTGATAACTGGAGCTGATGGTGCGGTTGCATCAATCTCAAGTGTGAAGCTTACTGTGCCTTTAACACCAGCAGCATTTACGGCTTCCGCACTAAAGCTATATTTACCATCCGCCAAATCAACTGATGGCGTCAAGCTCCATGCACCCGTGCTATCGGCAGTTGTTGTACCAACAACAACCTTCGTACCTGCTGCATTAACATAGCTAACCGTAACTGTTGCATTGGCGCTTGCGCTACCAACCATAACAGGTGTGCGATCATCTGAGATACCACCACTCTTAACATTACCTTGGATTGTACCAACATTATCTTCAAAGTGGCTAAAGCTCACAACAACATTGCTGGTATCAACGGTAATATTAAAGGCAGGACTTGCAGCACTTTCATTACCAGCCTTATCGGTAACTGTTACTGTAATTGAATGGCTACCATCGCTAAGACCTGGTGCTGGCGGTGTAAAGCTCCATGAGCCATCGGCGCCAACGCTGGTTGTACCAAGAACGGTATCACCATCCTTAATGGTTACTGTGCCACCAGCTTCTGAACTACCAGCATTACCAGAAAGAACAGGCTGTTTGTCGTCAGTAGTATCATTGGCAGATAACGCACCAGTAACATCACCAACATTATCAGTAATGGTTGGTTGGCTAGGTGTTGCAGGCGCAGTCGTATCAAGAACAACTGGGAAGCCACCGGTCATATTACTTAATTGACCGGCAGAGTCATTAGCCTGTGCCTTGATCGTATAAGTACCATCACCCTTACTAAAGGCAGGAGTAATCTCAATAGTCCAGCTACCATTGGCATTTACAGTGGTTGTACCACCAACAAAGCTTACGCCATCTGGACCTTCAACATGAATGGTAATGGTTGAGCCAGCTTCGCCGGTACCTTTAACAACAGGTGTTGTATCATCGGTAACGCCGTTCTTTTGAAGGGCTCCTTGGACCGAACCTTCATTATCGCTAACGCTGGTAATGGCAGGATCAGCTGGTGCATCACCAACAAGCGTGAAGTTCCAATCCGTCGTCGCTGGACCTTCATTGCCAGCCTTATCAACAGGACGGGCGGAGAAGATATAATCACCAGGCGTTAATGGTGGATTTGGATCAAAGCTCCAAGAACCATCAGCATTAACACTGGTTGAACCAATAAGCTTAACAACGCCACTTGCATCCTTATTATAGATATTAATGCTTGAGGCATCATTGGCATCAACAGAACCTGCAGCACCACTATAGGTTGGCGTGCGATCATCCGTTGGATCACCACGATTGATCGTTCCTTGAACAGGACCAAAATCATCAACCAAATCCATCTTAGATGTATCAATCGGATTTGGAATGACTGTATCGACATTAAAATCAAGTGAGCCGCTTGGGGTACTTGTATTACCGGCAGAGTCAGTTGCAGTTACTGTAATTGAATGATTGCCATCGCTTAGGGGATTTTCAGGTTTTAACGTCCACTTACCATCGCTATCAGCAGTAGTTGTGCCAATTACCGTATCACCATCTTTAATTGTGATGGTTGAACCTGGCTCGCCTGTCCCTTTAAACTCAGGTTTCGTTTCATTGGTGCTACTACCAGCAGTAATAGCACCAATGACTGGCTCCGTATTATCGGTCGCAGTTGGCGTTGATGGTGTTGCTGGTGGCGTTGTATCAACGGTAAAATCAATGGGCGCGCTTGGGCTGCTAACATTACCAGCTGTATCGGTTTCAGTAACTGTAACAGAATGACTACCTTCAGTTAAAGGCGCATCAGGCTTAACCGACCAATTACCATCGGTTCCAACCGTTGTCGTTCCAATAACCGTATCACCATCTTTAATGGTAATGGTAGAACCTGGCTCGCCAGTACCTGAGAATTCTGGCTGAGTATCATTTGTGCTGCTACCAGCGGTAACAGGGCCGGTCACAGGCTCTTGATTATCAGTAACACTTGGAGCAGATGGTGTTGCTGGTGGCGTTGTATCAACAGTAAAATCAATCGGCGCACTTGGGCTGCTAGCATTACCAGCCGTATCAGTTTCAGTAACTGTAACAGAATGACTACCTTCAGTTAAAGGTGCATCAGGCTTAACTGACCAATTGCCATCGGTTCCAACCGTTGTCGTTCCAATAACCGTATCACCATCTTTAATGGTAATGGTAGAACCTGGCTCACCAGTACCTGAGAATTCTGGCTGAGTTTCATTGGTGCTGCTGCCAGGCGCGATAGGCCCAACAACAGGCTCGGTATTATCGGTTGCAGTTGGAGCAGATGGCGTTGCTGGTGGCGTTGTATCAACAGTAAAATCAATCGGCGCGCTTGGGCTGCTAGCATTACCAGCTGTATCAGTTTCAGTAACTGTAACAGAATGACTACCTTCAGTTAACGGTGCATCAGGCTTAACTGACCAATTGCCATCAGTACCGACCGTTGTCGTCCCGATAACTGTATCACCATCTTTAATGGTAATAGTTGAGCCAGGCTCACCTGTACCTGAGAATTCTGGCTGAGTTTCATTGGTGCTGCTGCCAGGCAAAATTGGACCAACATATGGCTCGGTATTATCGGTTGCCGTTGGAACAGATGGTGTTGCGGGTGCAGTCGTATCGACAGTAAAATCAATCGGCGCGCTTGGGCTGCTAGCATTACCAGCCGTATCAGTTTCAGTAACTGTAACAGAATGACTACCTTCAGTTAAAGGTGCATCAGGCTTAACTGACCAATTGCCATCAGTACCGACCGTTGTCGTCCCGATAATAGTATCACCATCTTTAATGGTAATAGTTGAGCCAGGCTCACCTGTACCTGAGAATTCTGGCTGAGTTTCATTGGTGCTGCTGCCAGGCAAAATTGGACCAACATATGGCTCGGTATTATCGGTTGCAGTTGGAACAGATGGCGTTGTTGGCGCAGTCGTATCAACAGTAAAATCAATCGGGGCGCTTGGGCTGCTAGCATTACCAGCCGTATCGGTTTCAGTAACCGTAATCGAATGATTACCTTCAGGAAGCGCAGCATCAGGCTTAACTGACCAATTGCCATCAGTACCGACCGTTGTCGTCCCGATAACAGTATCGCCATCTTTAATGGTAATAGTTGAACCAGGCTCACCAGTACCTGAGAATTCTGGCTGAGTTTCATTGGTACTACTTCCAGGTAGAATAGGCCCAACATGCGGTTCGGTATTATCCATAACCAAAGGTGTAGTTGGCGTTGACGGCGCTAAAGTATCCACTGAAAAAACGAAGGGATCGCTATGTGCACTTTCATTACCAGCACCGTCAGAGGCCGTATAAGTAATTGAATGAGCACCATCGGCAAGATCCACCTCAGGCTCCCAACTCCAATGACCATCACTTGCAGCCACTGTCGAACCAATAAGCTGCCCATTATCATAAAATTTGATAACAGTTCCAGGCATTGCAGTACCGGAAAAAGTCGGACGAGGATCATTCGTACTGGTTCCGGCAACTATTGGACCAACAATAGACTCAACCTTATCATAAACATTATCAAGAGATGGGATACTAGGCGGCGCCGTATCAACAACAGGCGGTGTATAGTTATAATCAGAACTACTTGAAAAAGCTATCGCAGCAGCAATACCGCCCGCACCAAGCAAACCAATCAATATGCTTGTAGCATCAACATCATTTAAATTATGATAGATAACATCTGGATCATTAATACCATCTTGACCAGACAAAGCCTTACTAAAATCAACTAGCAGAAGCGTTCCACCGTCACTCAATAGTAAATTATTAAAGTCTAACCCATTTACAAAAAAATTCTTAATAACAAGCTTTTGACCATCTTTAAACTCGATAACCAAATCACCGCCTTCGCGCGCATAATTTGCTATATCACCCTTTGGCGCATCAATATAAAAATTACTAGCACTTTCTGGCGCATCTACAACACCCGATTTGCTTGTGACTTTTAAATTGGCATGACCATTCAAATTAGACTTACTAACCACTATTCGATCCCCGCATACTTAATGTAATACTAATATAAAAATATGCTGTTATAGTACAGGCAGATACAAATATATGTCAATAAACTAAATCAATTAATTGATAATATTTTATATAATACAGATAAGAAAATACCAATATAGATGATAAATATCAAGGATATCTGGCTTAAAAAGCGCCAATTATATTATAAATTAGAAAATTATAATATAACAAAACCAACTGATTTTAATGATTTCTATTTTCTCCAAAAATTGTATTGAAAAATAGAGAAGTATAAGGATTACAAAGACTATTGCATTGCCTATTACTCCCCCCTTTAAGCCACCTTAACCACAAAAGATGAAAGCCATCTTGCGCCAAACTTGTCAAAGATCCTCACAATAAAGTCAAACAATCATTGACTGATAGAACTTTTGTAAAGATAAAAGACATAAAAAAACTGGCTCCTTTCAATCACATGAAAAGAGCCAGTCCTTAAATATTTGTAAATATTAAACGATTGTTACATTAACACCTGCTTGGATGTGAAGGCTTTCATCACCATGAGCATAGACACTATAAACAACACCAGCACCATCCGTATAGCTGCCGTCAGTAAGCGACCAGCTATTATCAAGCTTAACAACATCGCTACCGTCACCCTTAATATTAAGACTTTTATCATCAAAGCCATTATCAAAAAGCGAACCATTAAAACTTAATGTATTTTTACCATTACCAGTAAGGTCAAGCGCTGTAACTGCAGAGCTAAAATCATCACTAAACAGATTTCCAGCATTAATATTGCGACCATAACCGCTAATATCAACTTCAAGACCAAGCTGATTATTGTGATTTTCGTTAAATTCATTAATCAAAGCGCCAAGCCAATCAAGACTTGCAAAGCCAAATGATTTTACAGAGTCAACGCGCAATACATCAAGATTGCTATTTGCCATACCATCTGTATGGAACATGTCGGTTAGCCATGTTTGATAATAAGTATTAAAGCCAGCAACAGTAAGCGAGTTAAGCTCTAATGTGTCATAACCCTCGCCAGCATTAATTTGCAATGCACCTTGCTGAATAAAGCCATTAAGCGAAATTCGGTCATTGCCATCGCCCGTATCAATAAGGTTATAGCCTGTTCCAGATGCTAACACCTTGCCATAAATCTCAACAACATCATTGCCTTCACCAGCGAAAACTTCGTTTTTGCCGCCATTTTGCGCTTCAAGACCGCGACTAAACACAATCTTATCGTCACCCTCGCCGGCATCAATGTGATTGGTTCCAGCAGCAATCACTTTATTTGTAAATAGCAGTGTATCGTTACCTGCGCCTGAACTAATACTATTAATACCGTTTTCATGGCTAACCATACCGCGAGCAAAGGTCAAGAAATCATCACCAGCGCTCGTTGTAATTTCATTAAGATGATAGCTTTCAACAAGACCTGAAATGGTTAGAACAGTTTTGCCGCCATTTACTGTAAAGATATTTGAGCCAGTATTGCTAGCAGTAAAGTTACCAACTATGGTTACTACATGATCGCCAGCACCGATAACAAACTGATTAAAGCCACTTGCATAAACGCCATTAGTTACCGTTAAAACCGTATTACCATCACCAAAAGTTAATGAATTTTCACCGCCAACGCGCGATTCAATGCCGCGGGCAATAGTAACTACGTGGTCACCTGCAGCTGCGGTAATTCTGTTCGTTCCACTGGCAAGAAGACGGCCACCGATAGATAAAACCGTTTTTCCAGCACCAAAAGAGAAAGAATTTACGCCATTTGAAGCGGCATCAATACTGCCCCAAACACTTGCGATATGGGTACCCTCACCCATTGAAAACAGATTTGCAGCTTCACTCGCTGCTGTAACACTACCCGTAATTTTAAGCGTTTTTGTTCCATCACCAAGCGCAACCCGATTTTGGTTACTTGATTGTACATTGCCTAAAATAGAAATAACATCCGTGCCATCACCCAAACTAATGGTGTTGCTACCAAGATTATTGGTTTTCATACCCCAAAAAAAGGTTAAACCATGATTGCCATCGCCAAATACAATGCTATTTTCAGCCCCTGCTGTAGCATCCAAACCACCCCATACATTAAGGAGCTTATTGCCATCGCCACCGGTAATCGAATTTGAGCCACTCCCCTTTAACCGACCACCAACAAAAATGCTATCATTGCCATTGCCAACATCAATACTGGTTGATGCGCCTGCAGAACTTTCAACATTTGACCAAACCTTGATAATATCATTATTATCACTGCCGCTAATCTCCTTTACACCTGCAGTAGATGTAAAATTCCAACTAGACCAGAAATTTCCTAAAGCCATTTAAATGCCCCACATGGTTAAAAATATTAAGAAAGAGAATGCTATGCTAGCTAAGTTAAATATATAACTATACATGGTAAAATATTGCGTATAGTCACAAATATAAATTAAAGCATTGCTATATTTATTACAGCATCAAATATTATTCAACAATAATCTAACTGTACATATATTTTTATTGATATTTTTAATTACATATTATATTAGTTATATATTATATATTTTTTTCTTTTAAAAAAAGAATTAAACAATAATTTATCTATATTAAAGCTTATAAAAATACTAAAAATCTTATATTAATTTTACTTAAAAGCTAAAATAACGCATTCCCCACCTTAAACTTATTCCTGCCTTTTTAACCACATTTCGATTCCATCAATCGTTTGAAAATCACCAACTGCATAAGCAGACATTGCAGGATAATAACTTTTAATCATATTTGCCAATGCGTTACCCGGACCAAGATCAAGGATAGACGTTACCCCTTGCTCACTCAATGCCTGTAAAACTGCTTGCCAATCAAGCCGTTGAGCAATTTCCTCGGCAAGTTTTTTTAAACCATCTTGCACTTTAAAAATACGGCCACCATCAAGACCACTAAAAAGCAAACGATTATCATCCATTGCATTAAATGGCTTTGCTGCTATAAAATCATAAAAGGGTTGAACCGCATTTGCAAGAAATGGCGTATGCGAGGGAATAAACACATCTAGAACATCACAGCGCGTTGCCCCTATATTGCGCAATTCTTCGCATAGTGTTTCAATATCATTTTCATTGCCAGCAAGTATAAAAAAATTATCTGGATTATGAATAGCAATGACACAATTAGCTTGATGCAAAGGCGTTTGTAATTGTGCTTCACTTAGCCCCATAACAAAAGCTAGCCGCGCCTTTATTGAATGAGCGCTATCCATCAAGGTTGCCCGTTTTAATGTGATAGCCAATGCTTCTGTTGGCTGCCAAATATTGGCAATAGCAAAAGCTGCAACCTCGCCAACACTATAACCAGCCACGCATATGCGTTCTGGTAAATGATCCTTAATTAAATTATAATGGCATAGGGCAGTAAGTACAGAAAAGAATTGGTTATAGTAATTACTTGACCGTGTTTGCGGATCACTTTCACGTAAAAACTTTAACGGATCATGGCCTAATAAAACGCCGGCAGCATGAAGCAAATCACTATTTTTCGAACTATTTGCACCCAAATCTAAGGATTGCGGCGTTAAACGTCCTTGCCCGCCGCATAATAAAGCAAACATTTTCTATCCATCCCCCAAGCATTCTAAAAACACGGTAGCAGCCAGCATATCGGCAACGCCACCCGGCGACAAATTGCGTTTAATGAAGTTATCATGTATTTCCGCGGCCTTTTTTTGCCAATCAATCTGTGTAATAGAACCATCTTCGATAAATTTTTGCGCAGTGTGCTGCGCAAAAGTCATACCTTCGATACCTCCGCGATGCAGTAAATTGGTGTCGCAGATTTTGGCTAACAATCGCATCGTGACATGAATCCGTTGTGCTTCTTCCACCTTTGTCCACTTGCGCGCCTCATGTAATGCCGGCAAACCAATTTCATATAGGGATGGATAGCCCCTTGCTGCCTCTTCACGCGCACCACCTGCGCCATATAAGCGCAATACTTTGGTGCCATGACTTGTCAAACTAATTGGCCCATGTGAAATATCATGCCCCCACTGATTGGCGATAATAGTACCTAGCTTTATAGGCAGCGGAAAATTTTGCGTTTTAAACCCATAGGCTGCGCATAGTAAACCAAGAGCAAAAATTGCGCCACGATGGGCATTTATACCATTGGTTACCTGTATCATTGCCTGTTCGGCAGCTATACCGATGCAACGTAGCTCATTCATTTGTGCGCTTTTTGTACCAGCAATAAATAAATCTTTAAAAAATGGTCGAATAGCACCAGCGCTCTTTGCCAATATTGCATAATCCATATCCGCATGCGCGCCATTATCTATATGACTTACAAGGCCGGGCTTTGGATAAGTCTGCAATTCCTTGATGAGGGCGTCATATGCTTTATTGGCAATGGCATCACCTTGTTGCCCAATATCATTAAAAACCAGACTGTTTTTTAACTGACCAAATTGTTTGTTAAACTGACCAGACTGTTTGTTTAACTGATAAGTCATCTTCATTCTCCCCCACCCATGTTGCAAAAGGCATCAGCACCACACCAGTATTGGTTTTTACGATTATATCATCCTTATATTGACGTAATATTTCTTGATAATGAACACCGCCCTTTGGTCTAATCAGCTCCACATCAATACGCATCAATGCAGTTTTATTGATGCTTTCAATGCTATTACATAGATTTAAAACATAATCTTGCCTTGGTAAGACAGCTAAGCACAAATCAAGATCGGAAGTTTTACTGATATAATGCATATTTGTTAACGCTTGCCAGCATAGACTACCAAACACTCTAAAATTTGCGTCAATTTGTATCATCGCCTTAATCAGGTTTTGCCAATCATAAGGTGCATAACGCGCTAACTCACTTAGCAAAGGTGGCGGAGTTGTTTTGCTTATGTAATGTTTATGACTTATGAGCGATATTCTTGCCTTGCCCATAGTTGGAGGTAAAGGCAAACCAAGCAACAGATCATCATTATTTTTCAGCATTGGTTGTTGCGTAACAATGAGGGGGAAGTTTTTTGCCTCCCACTCTTTCAACACATCAAAGTGATATTGCTCATATAAAGCTTGCCAACCTGTCGCATCAAGCCAAACAAGGTCATGACGATGAAGATCACCCATCATAATTTGCAAGTTTTATAACAGCATTTGACAAAGGCAATGTCTTTAATCGCCCCCCTCTTTCCAAGCCCAACTGCGCCCTTTTATCATGAGGGCGCTGCCCCTCAAGACTTTGATAAAGGCTAAGGAGTTTTTGCGCCTTTATATCGACATTGCCGTCATTTGGCCAAATCTCATCTATTCCGCCAGTCTTATAAAGGTTTAGAAGCCCTGGAGCAAAAACCGGCGTTGCCTTGGCCATTTCGGTCAGTTGATCAATCGATAATTTAGTAACCCGCGCCATTGACGGCAAATCCATCACGGCTGGATAAGCATCAGGCAAGGCAATAAGTGATTGGGTGGCAAGAGCGCTGGCAATAAAAGCACCTGCCGCACTATGGCCGTATAAAACACCAATCGTTACATGCCCATTAAGCGAAGCAAAAATCAATGCTTTGGCCAATTGCGATAAATATTGATTAAGACCCAATAATTCATCACGTTTGCTCATATTTTGGCTAGCAGAATCCACCAACACCAAAATTGCCTGCTTGGGATGATTTTCAACGATATTGATAATATGCCGCGATAAAATATTGGCATCATCAATGGCAATTGGTGCACTATTAGCAATGCCAATAATATGACAAGGCGTGCCATTTAAACTTGCTTGCCCGATAATATGATTATTACTCACCGTTACCGTAAATTGGTCTACAAACAAAGATGATAATAATTGATTTAACCCATCAGGCAATGGCTGGGTTGGCGTTGCAGTAGTTGTTGCGACATTTTTTGATGCATCACTGCAATAAGCTTGTTTTACGCCGCTTAAGAGTTGTAAAAATTGATCATCAGAAAGCGATGGAACTTCTTGCGCGTTGCTAATACCCAATTTTGTCCAAATATCGATTGCATCTTTAGCATCACCAAAATTATTAAGCCGGCTTTCAAGCTTTTCTTGCTGTTGCTTTAAAGCGGCAAATCCAAATTGCTCATCTTGATCTAAAGCAGTTATTGCAGCGTGCCTAAAGGCTAATATGTCATCGGCAACAAAATAGTCCGCATCTTGCATTAGGCTGCGATGTTTACCGCCCATTGTGCGCCACACAAGCGCACGATCGCGCGAGTCAAACTCCTCTACCCCCTTATTGGTTTCAATAACTTCTGGGCCGCTTACACTCATGCGCCCATATTCGGACATAACAATTTTACTGGCGCAAGCACTGATAAGACCAGCGCCCCCATAGCAACCAAAACGCCCGCCAATTAAAACCACAACCTTGATGCCACTAAGCCGCGCCTCAACAACTGCCCGCATAATTTCAGCAATCGCAATTTCGCCAGCATTGGCTTCTTGCAATCGCACGCCGCCGCTATCAAGCAAAAGCACAAGATCATGGTTTTCATGCTGTGCCGCCTTTATCAGCCCTAGCAATTTTGCACCATGAACCTCGCCAATTGCACCACCCATAAAACGCCCCTCTTGCGCGGCAATGAATATCGGCTTTTGCTCAAGCATGGCACGGCCAATAACAATACCATCATCAAATTGTTCTGGTAGATTGAACAATTTAAGATGTGGGCTAACAACGCGTTGTTCTGGGCCGATAAATTCTTGAAAACTATGCTTATCAACCAGATAATCTATTCTTTGTCGCGCACTTGCTTCATAATAGCTTATAGATTCATTTTTATTGGAAAGTTGAGCTGAATTCGTCATTCGACTTCCTCCATTAAACGCAAGGCTTGTGCAAGACGCAGCGACACCGTATCAGGTCGCGCCCCACCATCATTAATCGAGATGCGCAAACCACCAACCGCATACTGCTCGACAAAATCCCCCATCACCGCTTGCCATATTGGCTCAAAGCCATGCGAAGCTGTTTCCACATCAATAATGCAACGGGTTTTATCATCAATGCGCTCCACCAAAGCCTCAAGATTACCCGAGGCAACAACGCCGATAATAACTTGCTTTCTTTGGGGTTGCGCTGCTCTATTGGTTAAAAACTCAAATTTCATGTTTTCCATGATTGCTCCCCTCACCAATTACGAAAACGGCTAGGAGGATTGTAAAGCCCCCCTGATTGCACCATAATATCCTTGATGGAACGCGCGGCCAAATAACGCCGATCAGCATCAAGCGGATCAATGCCCAAATCAATGGGGCGCTGAATAACACCGCGCGCCCTTAAAGTTTCCACCATTTTTTTATCACGCTGACGACCAATATCCGTATAGCCGGCAACACCGCGAATGGCTTGCTCGCGCTCAGTTGCATTGCGGCAAAGCAATAGATTGGCAATGCCTTCTTCGGTTACAATATGGCTAACATCGTCATTATAAACCATAATTGGCGCAAGATCGAGGCCAAGCTTTTCGGCCAAAACTTCGGCATCCAACTTCTCGACAAAAAGCGGCACATTATTAGCACCAAAGGTTTCACCAAGTTGCACGACAAGCTTTCGACCACGGCGTAAATTCGCAGGAATGTCTGGTTGTGCTTCTTCCCCTGCCTTTAACCAAGCAGGGCTACTATGACGGCGACCATGGGGATCTGACCCCATATTGGGCGCACCACCAAACCCCGCCACACGATCAGTAGTAATGGTGGAGCTATGGCCATTAAGATCAATTTGCAAGGTTGAGCCAATAAACATATCACAAGCATAAAGGCCTGCGGTTTGGCAAAAAGCTCGGTTAGAGCGCAGTGAGCCATCAGGCCCCGTAAAGAAAACATCCGAACGCGCCCGAATATAGTCCTCCATACCAACTTCAGATCCAAAACAGTGGATCTGCTCCACCCATCCCGCTTCAATGGCTGGAATTAGGGTTGGATGCGGATTTAAGGCAAAATGCGTGCAGGATTTGCCTTTTAGCCCCAGCTTTTCGCCATAAGTGGGCAATAATAACTCAATAGCTGCCGTACTAAAACCAATACCGTGATTAAGTCGCTTGACCTCATAGGGAAGATAGATGCCTTTTAGCGCCATCATCGCAATCAAGATTTGCGTTTCAGTTATTGCACCGGGGTCACGAGTAAATAATGGCTCAACATAAAACGGCTTTTGCGTATCAACCACAAAATGCACAAGATCACCTGGAATATCAACACGGGGAACCTTATCAACAATTTCGCCCACTTGCGCAATAACCAAACCGCTTTTATAGGCGGTTGCCTCGACAACTGTTGGGGTATCTTCTGTATTGGGGCCAGTGTAAAGATTACCATATTTATCCGCGCTTACGGCGGCAATTAATGCAACATTAGGTGTTAAATCAATGAAGTAACGGGCGAATAATTCAAGATATGTATGCACTGCGCCAAGTTCAATTTTGCCGCCAAACAGCATGCGGGCGATACGCGCCGATTGCGGCCCCGAATAAGAATAATCAAGCCGTTTGGCAATGCCTTTTTCAAAAACATCCAAATGCTCTGGTAAAACAATGCCCGATTGCACCATATGCAAATTGTTAAGCTGGTCAGCATCTTGCGCAGCTAGCGCTTTAGCTAATATATCCGCTTGTTTTTGATTATCCCCCTCAAGGCAAACACGGTCGCCAGAGCGGATCACCGCCGCCAATAATTTTTCAATATTTGTCCGCTCGACAATTTTACCTTTAGCAAAGGCGCTCCCCGACGCAATTCTTTGCTCCAATGCTTGTTTTTGGCAGTTCCAGTTTCTCATCGAGTCCTCCCGCATACAAATATAAAGATAATCTATCTCAATGTATTTATATTGTCCATAATATTTTTTTGTGTATACTATAAACCATATTTATCCAGTGGGAGGATACATAAATGAGGAAAAAATCTAAAACGCAATACATTTTTCATTCATATGGGGAAGCTGTCCTTTGGGGGAAACTGCAATTGGCAGCATGGGAGGGGTAAATGACTATATCAGGTGTCGCACTTCTGGCGATTTGCACCCTATTGGGTGGTTTTTTAGGAGATTTATTGGGTAAAATTCTTGGCGTGCATGCCAATGTTGGCGGTGTTGGTATAGCGATGATGCTATTAATCGCTATGCGTTTATGGCTCAAAAATAAAAATATTTTAAGTCGCGGCGTTATTTTTGGCGTTGAGTTTTGGGGTAGTCTTTATATCCCGATCGTGGTCGCCATGGCAGCCAGCCAAAATGTTGTTGCAGCGGTTGAAGGTGGGCCACTCGTTGTTATTGCTGCAGTGAGCGCTGTTGCTGTTTGTTTTGCTTCAGTTGCAATTATCGGCAAAATGAGTGGCACAGTGGAAACCATGGACGAGATTGAAGCACGCGAAAAAGCGGAGGGCAAAAATGGTTGAGATGATTATGAGCGTTTTGCAACATAATGCGCTAATTACTGCTTTTGCCTTTATCGGTATTGTCATGTGGATTTCAGCCATGCTGTCCAAATATCTAACCTTTGGGCGCGTACATGGGTCAGCGATTGCCATTATCATCGGCCTTGCCCTTGCCTTTTGGGGAGGCATCGCGACCGGCGGTCAAAAGGGGCTTGCCGATGTGGTTGGCTTAACCGGCATTGGCTTAATGGGCGGCGCTATGTTGCGCGATTTTGCAATTGTTGCCACCGCTTTTGAGGTGGATGTTGAACAAGCAAAAAAGGCAGGTCTTATTGGCTTTGTTGCATTATTACTTGGCACATTTTTTCCCTTCATCGTGGGAGTAATCGTTGCTTTTGCCTTTGGCTACACCGACCCGATTGCCTTAACAACAATTGGCGCCGGGGCAGTTACCTACATTGTTGGCCCAGTAACAGGTGCGGCAATTGGTGCCGATTCTGCCGTTATGGCGATATCAATTGCGACTGGCGTTTTAAAAGCAATTTTGGTAATGATTGGTACGCCCTTTGTTGCCAAGATGATTGGTCTTAACAATCCACGTTCAGCCATGGTTTTTGGTGGGCTCATGGGGACGGTCAGCGGGGTTAGTGGTGGTTTGGCTGCAACGGATAGGCGTTTGGCGCCTTATGGCGCCCTAACCGCAACATTTCATACCGGTCTTGGTTGCCTTTTGGGGCCGTCAATATTATTTCTTGCAGTAAAAATGATCTTTTAAAGAAGTTGAATATGAGTGAAAAATTTGGTGGCGATGAACAAACGGTTTTATTATCCGAACGCATTAGAAATGCTTTAAGCGATGAAATCACCGATGGCACCCTGCCACCAGGCTCTGATTTGGACGAGCAGCAACTTGCAATAAAATATGGCGTTTCGCGCACCCCCGTGCGCGAAGCTTTACGTCATTTGGAGGCCAATGGCCTTGCTGAAAAACGCGGCCGGCGCGGTCTTATTGTTACACCGCTAACTGCTGAGCGCATTATGGACATGTTTGAAGCAACGGCTGAAATTGAAGCGATCTGCGTTCGCCTTGCCACTTATAGAATGACACCGCTTGAGCGGTGTACCTTAATGGAACTTCATGAACAATCACACGACATGGTCATTAACAATCAAATCGATGATTATGACCGCATGAACCGTAAGTTTCATGAAAAAATCTATCATGCCACCCATAATCGTTTTTTAGAAGAACAGGCCATTGCCATTCGCTCCAAATTGAGTGCTTTTCGCCGCCTGCAATTGCGCGAAAACAATCGTATTAGTAGATCTCGCCAAGAACATGATATGGTTATGCAAGCCATATCGCAAGGCGATGGTGAAAAAGCTGCTCTTTACATGCGCGCCCATATGTTAAATGCCGCCACCGCACTTGCCCATTATATTGAACAGCGCATCAATAAAGAGGCAACTTAAATTTTTACGTTTTTATCTCAGCTCTATTTATCAAACCAACTATTTTAGCGGCTGTAAATAGGGCAAGGAGCGCAATTTTTGCATTGCTTGGTTAAGTGCATAAATAAGCGTCAATAGCGGATATGCAAGCTTTGCAAATTCACTATCAGCAAAATCTTGTTCAGCAATAATGGTCGCCATACTGGCAAATTTGCTGAACCCCGCCTGTTGAAGGATAGAGCCAGCCTTTTGCAAATTATCCTTATATCTCTGGTTTGCAAAACCAATTTCAGCAATCGATTGAATTTGGTCCAAAGCATCAGCAAGAACAAAATTTGCGCGATCACTTTGTTGAAAGTCAAAGCGCTTATTTTGAATAGCGTTTAAAAATCGATGCCAACTCCAATTTTTATTGGCAGTTTTGCCATCTAGCCCTAAATTTTCAATCATATTTTTGCAAACAACCGCAATTGGCCGCAAGGCAAAGCGCCCTTGCTCAACAACAACATTAGCGACAATCGCATCAACTTTATTGCCTGAATGTAATTCAACCGCAATAATGCGCGCTTCCTTATCACTATTATGATCCAATGTTAGCGCCAACCATTGGCCATTACTATCCATAATTGGCCAGATCACTTGTTGACGTAAATCATCAAAATAATATTCAAAATTATTGCTTGGCACTAGCAAAACGGGTTGTATTGTCGGGGCAATATTATAAAGTCCTTGCATAAAAGCCTGTTGTAAATCATCAGCCAAAACCTGCCAATCGCTATAGGCACAAGCAAGCTCGGTATAGGTGCCAGTAAAAAGCTTGACATCTTTTGCTATAACACCTTGCGACATTGATAAACGCCCTTGGGGGGATGCCAAAGCGCCGGTTAAAGTCAACTGGCTGCGGCTCAAATCCCTTGGTGATTTGCCAAATAAATGCCCAGTATAATAAGCACTATCAGGTATAAAGGAAGGATCGACACCCGATGGACGCGCCAAAGCACCACTATACCATTGTTGGTTTTGCGGCGCATAAAAAATTGTACTAACGCCGCGTGCGCCAGTGGTTGTGCGCCAAATTTCAGCCCCCATACCCACTAAGTCAATATCACCAATTGGCAGATAATCTTGCCGATAAACACCTGCAAGTTTTATGAAATTTTCATCATCTATATTGGTTTTTCTTAAAATACGCACCAACATGGCAATATGAGCAATAAATGGTAAATATTGCTCAATTTCAAATGATAAAGCGCGTTTTCTGCGCTCGCGAATACGATTTGCTAAAATGCGCAAAAGCGCCGATAATCTTGGTAAAGCATCCGCTCGTGATGATACAGAAAGCGCAAAGATACGCTCCTCTAAAGCTTTGGGTGCAATATTTAACCCTGTGCGCAAGGCATCCAATAAGGCTTCATCAACACTATCAAGAAAGCCGCTATCGGGTGCTTGCTTTTTAATGATTACCGCGTTCTCTTCGCTGACATCATCATTAATGTGCCATTTTCTACGGGCAATCAATAAGGCAGCAATATGAAATGTTTTGCGCTTAGCAGGCGATATTTTCGAGACCATCCCCTCTAGCCCCTGCCCCAAAAGATAGCAAATTTCCTCATCCATGATGAAAATACGAACGCTATTTTTTTCCTCTTTGACGATTGCCCCCTTAGCCGCAATATCATGAGCTGCCTGCCATCCAGCTTTGCCGGCAAAACGCTGCAGAATAGCTGATGAAAACTCGCAAATCTCGTCACGAGCGCTTTGGCTTTGCTCCAAAATTTGATCCTTGATTTGATCCTTGGTTTTAAGGCCTTCTTCAATCGGCAATGCGCGTAAAAATAATGTTGCTGCAAGCTTATGGCGGCAGACAGACGCGGCAGGGCAACTGCATTTTGCCTTAAGAGGGCCGGCTAAACCCATTGCAACGCTTTCCCCATCCGCCTTAACTGTTGCATTATCACCGTCACAATCGATAAATGTAACCTTGCCGCCCTCAATATCGCGGGTAGCACGACGCACCAAACCCTTATTCGCTAAAAGTTCAAGCGCACTTTCGTCAAAGGCTACTAAAGCTTGATGGAGAGCGAGCGATATCATGAGGATATAACTCCCCCTAGCCAATCTGCCAACCTATCTGGTGTAAGTGCCGCCACCTCCATACCAGCCTTTGCCAAGCGTTGTGCCATGCTTATATCATAATCAACAATACCATCATCATTAAGGGCTGCAACGCCAAGCATTGTTACTTGCGCACTAGCAAGACGGCGAATAGCTGCCAATAATTTAGCGGGTGAACCACCTTCACAAAAATCGCTAATTAACACAAAAATGGTTTGGCGTGGTTGCTCGACCAATTGCTCACAATAATTCACCGCCATGCCAATATCGGTACCACCACCAAGTTGCACCGACATAAGCACCGAAACAGGATCAGCAAGTTGATCGCTCATATCAACAATGCGCGTATCAAACAGCACCAACTTTGTTTTAACCGATGAAAGACCACCTAAAATAGAAGCCATGATAGCCGCATAAATAATAGAGCTAGTCATTGATCCCGATTGGTCAACACATAAAATAATAGTCTTGGAGAAATAGGATCTTGATCGCGAATGAAAGCGCAACTTATCAGCAATAATGCGGCGATTAACAATATCAAAATTTTTAAGATTATCGCGAATGGTTGCCCGCCAATCAAAATCCTGCATACGCCGCAAATGGCCACGCCGAAAACGATTACGCCGCCCTGATGCAGCGCGCTCTAAGCGTAGTTTTAAGCGCTTTTTTATATCTTCGATAATTTTTTTGGCAATATCGCGAATAGTCGCTTGAATAGCGGGATTGGCTCTATCCTTATAAAGCATCAAGCTACGCAAAAGATCTGTATTCGGAGTTAACGTTTTTAAAGTTTTAGGATCGCTCAATAATTCGGTCATGCCAAGATTTTGCAAAGCATGCCCTTCAACCACTTCACATACTGATTGTGGAAAAATCCCTCGCAATTGTTCCAGCCAATCAATCGGCTTAATACCACTTGAATCGCGACCTCCTAATGGGCTTTTTTTCGCATTTTCTTGGCGCAATCCTCTTTGTTTTAATTCGCGTGAATAAAGATAATCAAAAGCTTGGTCGCGCTCAATGTCGACACCTCCAAGCTTACAATCACTGCCTAGTCCCGTTTCACTATAGCGACCAAGCACAAGGCGCCAACGGCGTAAACCTTCAACCGAATTGGTCATATAAGCTGCTCCTCTTGCATTTGCGCCAATACATCTTGCTCAAGAGCCAATCGTTGTAATACCGTGTTTTCATCAAGGCTAGAATGAAGCAATAAAAAATCTTCCTGATGATAATATTTACCAATATTTTTACCAAGCCGATCCAATTCATCTGGATCCAAGCGGCTAAAGGCCAAGCGCAAAAAGGGTAATATTTCAAGGAAACTATCGTCATCAAAACTCGTCAGCAGCATATCTGCCTTTTCCATCAATTGCGATACACGCCATAATAATTCACGCGAAATCGTAATCACCCCATGAAGCCAACCAACGCGCTCTTCACTCGTGCTATAAGCTGCCTGTATTTCCCCTGCAAAACGCTCAACCAATTGTTCATCACTTATTTGGCCATTAAGACAAGCAAGGGCGGCAATAGCACCACGTATGGCGGGCGGCGCATCGGTATTAGTGAGTAAATTTGCAATTCTTTCCTGAAATATTTCCCCATCAAGCTTTGTTGCTTCCCGTTCACTTAAAATAAGCAATTCCCGTAAATTCGCTAATGCATCAACAAGAGCCATGCTTTGTTCGTTGTCAGCATGAATAATATTGGGTAGTAAAAACATGGCGCGGCGGTAGCAAATGGTAATTAAATCACGCACCACTTGCTCATCATCCAAAGCCAGCCATTTACGCGCTTGCCATAAGGCGAGCACCGATTTTAACCCATCAACAACACTTACAAGATTAGCATCTGCAATAATTTCTTGTTCAATAAGCGGTAATATTTGCTTTGCAGCCCCTGATAGACCAGCTTCGCAAGCATTAATAAAAAGCCTAACAGCGCTTGCCGTCTCCCCACCATGCCCATTTTCTTTCAAGGCAGTAATATTGTGAAATAATTGCAACAATAGCGATTTTTGTAATGTGTCACTTTCACTTGCAAGCTCGATTAAACGCGCCTCGGTCAAGGGTGACCATTGAATGGTCCAGTTTTCAAATAAACGATCTGTTGCATAACCATTGCTAAAATCTGGTCCAGCGGTGCGACTAGCAAATTGCACATTTAAAAACTTCATTCCATGTAAAAAGCGGCTAATAGCGCGATGTTTTGGTTTGCGATAAATATCAAGAGTACGATTGCGTGCCTCCCCATCATCAATCTTAATACCTAACGCACGCGCTTTAGCAAAAAAATCGCGTAAAAGCGGTGGCACAGCTGCTTTTGACGATATTGCACCAATGGTAGAACCCGTTAAAAACGAATAAAATTCGGCTAAGATTCCACTGCCTTCGCCACCTTCATGCCCTTTTAGTAAAGCGGTGCGTAAAGCATCTATAATATCACTGCGCATTGGCCCTTTATGGCCACGCAACTGCGCCAAGCCATTGGCCATTTCCAACGCATTTACTAAAGCTGGAAATGCGATACGCTCATGGCGCATATCTTTGCGCAAATGCGCAATAAATTCGATTACAATTTTTTCTGCAATAATCTCAAAAACGTTACTTGGCTTTGTTTCATCTTCAACAATGCAATTTTGTTGTTGCCAAAGCCGATCATAATACCAAGGAAAAGGCAATCCACTCATATAGCCCGTAAGGGCATTTAACTGACGAAAGCCATAGCGGATCAAATATGATTCCTCTAGCGTTTCCACGATCTTTGCTTGTTGTGGCGCACGCACCAAATCCAGTAAAATAGGTGCATGGAAACCACCAACAATAACTACGATGGGACCAGTTTTTTTAGCGCTCTCGCGGGCAATAATTGCCGCCATTTGCGCTTCACGCTCCAAAGTGCCATCACGTTGCAAAAGTTCATCATTAGTAGATTGACGCATATGATCACAATAAACACCAATCCCTGAAAATAGACCGCGCCAATCGCTTTCACCAAGCTGTGTTTCAAACATTTGGTCCCATAATTCATCACCATCGCGGCAACCAATTTTTTGACAAAGTGCCTTGGTATAATCACTACTATCAAAATAGTCCTTGCTTAAGGGAAAGAACTTATCGGCAATATGGCTTTGTTTTTCTTCGTCACTTTCATTATCGCTAATGTCATCATTATCATTATCGTCAGATGTATCATTTTGAAATCGGGAAAAAATGGGGAGATCAATAAAATGCGTCTCGACCTTGTTTTGGTGTGCCCATAATAAGCCAATATATTCAGGGCTATGGCTACAAATTGGATAATAGCTGCTACCTAACGCATTTTTAGAGGGAAAAGTAACAATGGCGACTGGCGGAACAGTGCCATCATCAATGATCTGATCTATAAGGCGATCATAATGATTAGGGCCTTCAATCAGCACCGTTTTAGGCTTGATTTCGTCAAGCAATAAACGCACAGCAAAAGCACATGCCGGACTATGATGGCGTACCGGCACAATGGTAATCTGCAACCTTTCATCATAAAGAAAAGACGGATGTTTTGTCATGTGAGTTTTAAGGCTCGTGCTGCGCTGTAAAATTCCCTCCAAGGGCCTTTTTTACCGGCGCGATCTTTAACTATATAATCAATATAGGCTTTAAATCTTTTGCCATCCTCCGGCTCATCTTTTAAAATAACCCCTTGTATTTGGTGGGCGATATGGGCGCCCGATACACTGCCATTATCCAAAAAGGCCGCTTCCAGCACGGCAGCCTGCATAACATTTACCGCTTCTGCCGTTGACATAACCGCATCAGGTTTAGTGAGCGCTATCCCCTCACGCGTGCGGCCAGTGCGCAAATCCTGAAAAGTTTCAACCAAAATATCTATTGTTGCATCTATATTGCTAACCTCAATGCCAAGCGGTGCTAATCGCGCATCAAGCTGTTGGCGCACCAAGGCGCGCTCTTGCTCGCCATCACTGATTGGATGAACAATTTCAAAATTAAAACGTCTTTTTAAAGCGCTCGACATTTCATTTACGCCGCGGTCACGTAAATTGGCCGTTGCAATAATATTAAACCCAGGCGCTGCACGCAAAGCATCATTTGAACCAAGTTCAGGTATTGCTAAAGATTTTTCGGACATGATAGAAATCAGCGCATCTTGCACTTCGGGCGGGCAACGGGTAATTTCTTCAAAGCGGACGATGCGCCCTTCTTTCATAGCTGAAAAAATCGGGGAAGCAACCAGCGCTCGTTCACTTGGCCCTTCAGCAAGCAGCAAAGCATAATTCCATGAATAGCGAATATGATCTTCACTGGTACCAGCAGAACCTTGCACAATAAGCCCTGAATGACCGCTAATGGCGGCGGCTAATAATTCTGATAGTAGCGATTTTGCCGTGCCCGGCTCTCCTGCCAACATCAGCCCTTGCGCACTCATCAAGGAAACAATAGCACGATCAATTAAACTATCTTCGCCATAAATCTTACGGGAAATGCCCTTTTTTTCATCACCAACAATGAAACACCGAACAAAACGCGGCGACAACAGCCAACCTTTCGGCTTTGGTAAATCATCAAGGCTTTTTAATCTTTGCAATTCATCCGCATAGATTTCTTCAGCAGGTTGCCGCAAACTGGCCTTTTTTTCCATAGACTATGACCTTTATATTATAAATATAAGAATACACTAATATTATTTTAGAAAAATTATAATTCTTGTGAATTAAAACATATACTAAAAACTATAATTTACATTGATTTGTAGTCTTGCCGCCTCATTGAAAATAGATATTATACTTTGCAAGGATCACGTCAATTAAAAAGGGGTAGCTATGAACAGCTTAAAGCTAGGCAGCAATTTGACTGTTGAAGATACGCCACCCAAAGTTTCATTGGATCGCTACCGGATTACCTCTGGATTAAATAGTATGCGCATGGGAGATTTAACTTTAGCACCAGCCTTATGTGATTACATAGAAACTGGCAAAAATGAAGCAATCTTGCTCCAAGCTCGAGGTAAGGCTACAACAACCTATTGCAACCTACATAATGGCAAAATACTATATGCATTAAATTATAAATGGCAACCATTAGCTTTTATACGCTTAGGCAAAGTTTTAGCTTCATTATCGCCAATAACAAGTACAAATTATAAGATGCGCGGCACTAGCATATCACCAGATTGGTGGCGTTATAGCGTATATTACTTGCAAAATTTAGATCATAGCTCAATTGCGGCTGCCTCTGATGAATTATATGCATTAATTCAAAAACCCGGAAAACTTTTGTTAGAATTGGCTGATATTGGCGGCTTAGGCGTTGAAGATATTTTTGACGTATTTATTCACAACTATAATGGTTATCGCAATGAAGTAATCCTAAAAGACTTTTACGGCATTGAAGATTGGTTCATAGAAAATAGACAAACGATCATCTCTCTCGCCAAGAAACTTCCAAGCAATAATATGATTGAATTTTGCGATTCTCTTTACAAATTGAATCTCGTCGAACCTTTTACTGATTTCCTAATTGAAGAAACAATGAGTAAAAGCAAAACTGTTCGCCAAAAAGCATTACTCTCACTAAACCATGCTGATAAAATCATATTAAAAGAACGCATATTGCAGCTTTTTCCAACACAGCCGAGTGCGAACCAAATTTTATTAGTAAATGCAGTGATCGTACTTTTTAACGAGCAAGCAAAATCAATATTGGAAATATGGAAAAACGATAAAAATCCACCCAAACTTAAAAAAACAATTGAAGAGCAGTTAAACTTCCAAAACGCCACTGCGCACTCAGCTCAACAAGATTTTTCAAATAGTGGCGGTTCCTATCTTGCTTTAGATGGCAGTATCGTCACTATTCCTGCTTATGACAAGGCAAAGGAACAAGTCCATTTCGCTATTAATCCTATTGATGAAAGCTATTTTTTACCGGTTTTTGATGCACTTGCAAATTATAATCACCATTTTGATGAATCCTTGGCAAGACGAAATCCAAACGATAAATGGCATTGGACTAAAAACGCAAAAAAACTTGACAAACAGCAGGTCAATAAAGAGCTGCACGCTATTTTATCGGGAAGTTTAGATAAAGCCTTATCGAGCCATAACTTATTTGACACCCATCAAAAGCGCAATTTTGATACCTCAGGCTTGAAAGAATTTGCGCAATGTAAAGACCTTTCGCTTTACCAACTCATGCTATTGTTAAATATGGAACATTATGTTGATCATTTATCGAATTTAAGCACTTTTGGGGAAAATATTTTTGGTCCTGTTATTTTAAAAAAAATGCGTGAAATTGGCGATTGGCGAGTTTTAAACCATATTTGTATTAAACAACAAAGACGCCCAATTTTGGAGCACCTTTTAACTGCAATGGAATGTTATGATTTGCCCCTTATTCCATTTATAAAGGCTGAAGATCTTTGGACGCTTGTTGCCGAAAATCTTGATCTTCTTGACCAAGCCTTTAATATTGCTCCTCCAATTGATAATGTCAGCTATCGTTTTGATATTGCATTTTATCTACTAACACTATTACCCAAAGTTCCAATGCGTTATGCGACAGCCCTCATACTGATGGTGACTGGTAACAGCTTGAATGGCAATAGGATAACTCAGCAAGAAAGACAGCAAGCTCGTACGTTATTAGCAGCCTCACCACAGCTTGATCCTGCTATTTCAGGGCTTTTAGAAAATGAACAAAAAGAAATACGCATTAAAGCAGCCGATTGGCTAAAAAGCCGTAAAGCCGTTTCGCAAATTCCTGCTTTGCAAGCAGCACTTAAAAAAGAAAAAAATGATGCAGTACGCGGAGCACTTCTTTCTGCACTTCAACATTTAGGTGATGATATTTCCAGCCACTTTGTAGCAGAAAAATTACTAAGCGAGGCACAAAAGAGATTGGAAAAGGCCAAGGGAAAAGAACTTGATTGGTTTCCCTTTTCCCAATTACCGCAGGTTACTTGGAACAACGGCAATGCCGTTGACCCTCTGATTATCCGTTGGCTATTAATCCTTGCCGCAAAGTTAAAGCAACCGCAAGGCAATCCGATGATAACCTTGTGGCTTGATCAATTTACAAAAGAAGGCGCCCATACCCTTGGGGCTTTCATTGTGGAAGCGTGGATTGCCTATGACACGCCAATGACAACCAATGAAGAAGCGACAAGTTTTGCTATAGCTCATATTGATCAGCGCTTACAAACCAATTTACAATTAGTTAAGGCAGCACCACAATCTGCATGTTTCTATACAACCGACCGCGATTCACTATTTGAAGAACTTCGCCATGAAAAATTAGGCAAATACAAACAAAGCGCGATTGACAGTAAAGGTATTTTAGCCCTTGCAACCCGTACTGATGGCGCAATCATTGCAGCCATTGGTAGTCACTATATTAAAAAACATGGCAAGCGCACCGCCCAAGCCAAAGCAATCATTGACATGCTGGCAGGAAATCCGGCCCCTGCTGCTATCCAAGCAATTTTAGCGGCAGCAACCCGCACCAAACAAAAAACGGTGCAAGACCATGCACGCCAAGCCATTAATGACATTGCTGAGCAGTATGGTTGGACCTTAGACGAATTGGCTGATCGCACTATTCCAACGGCAGGGCTTGATGATAATGGCGAAGCAGAGCTTGCTTGTGGCAAGGGGCGAATTTTTAAACTTAAACTCAATGAGCAAGGCAATCTTATTATTTTTAACGATAAGGGCAGCCAAATAAAAAGCTTGCCAACCGCAAGTAATGCGTTTGAAAGCCAAGAGATTGATGAGGCCAAAAAATTTATAGCCAATGCGCAAAAGGAAATAAAGCAAGTTGGCACAGTACAAACAGAGCGGCTTTTTGAGGCCATGTGCTTGGAGCGTGTTTGGTCGGTTGAAGATTGGCAAAACTATCTTTTCAACCATCCTGTAATGCGGCAAATTATCTGCGGGCTTATTTGGATTGGTATGGATAATGATGGAAAACCACTATTAACATTTAGACCAATGGAAGATGGCAGCTTTACCGATAGTCGTGATGAAGCGGTTGATTTAAATAAAGTATCAACTATTAAACTTGCCCATATTAGCTTACTAAATAATGAAGAAGGCAATGCTTGGCGTCACCATATAAAAGATTATGCATTAACGCCGCCTTTTAGGCAATTGCGTGAAGATTTACCAACCATATCGAACAGTATAAAGCAGCAATTCGAAATCACCGATCGCAACGGCTTTATGGTTGAAAGCAATAGCTTGCGTAACTTGGCTAACAAGCTTGGCTATCAGCGCGGCGATATCGTCGATGGCGGTTATTTCACGAATTATATTCGCCGCCATACATGCCTTAACCTTGTTGCTAGCATTAATTTTACCGGCAATATTTTGCCTGAAAAAAATATATCAGCGGCTTTAACTAGCCTTTGCTTTTATAAAATGAGCAATAATAAATATTCTGCAAATATGGAAATCACTTTGGAAGAAGTTCCACCCGTTTTACTTGCTGAAACTTATGCCGATTATCATGCTATGGCAGCGGCAGGAACTGGTTTTGACAAGGATTGGGAAGCCAAATCTGAACTTTATTAACGTTATAAAACCATCACATATTTTTAATTTAGCACGCGTAAAATTAACAATTAAACTCGTTTGTCATATTATCATCTGAAAGGGATTAAGATGAGCCTATTTAGAAAACTATTAAATAAATTTTCTAATAAATTCAACAAAGCAACCCTTTATGAGCAAACAAGTGAAACCATAATTGTAAAGCGTAAATCTTTTGAAAAGCTGCTTGGCAGTTTAGGGCTAGAAGATAAAGACCTGATCCAAGACCTATATACATATTTGAAAACCGGACAAAACCAATCCATATTGTTACAGGCCGCCCAATCAACTAATAATTGTTATTGGTATGATACCGGACTAATGCTCTATCTTCCGCAAATTTTTGACTATAATTGGCAACCGCTTGGTTACCTAAGAATGGCCAAAATAATAAAAAATTTGATCCGTCACCCTCTTTACTCCAGCCACGTCTATGGTAGCAAGACATCACCCGATGAATGGCGCTATTTTGTAACTTGTGCCATACTTGCGAGCAAAGACCGCAATGCACCGCCATCTGGGGGTAGCCTACAAGGCTATAAAATAGATTGGCAGCAATTTGAGCAATTGGCCAATTTATTCAATGCTTCTATGGCTGAAATATTCGATCTTCTGGTCACGGACCATCCCGCTATGCGTTTTTCGCAACAAATACGCAATCCTGACGATTTAAAGCAATGGTTTATTGATAATAAGCAAGAAATCATTGCACTTTTAAAAACAATTAAAGGCGAAAGCCTCACCAATTTTTGCAAGCTCATTCAAACCCTTAAACTTTGTGATAATTATTTAGACGAACTTTTGCAAATCAGCATGAATAGTTCAAAAGCTACACGAAACGCAGCCCTTACAGCGATTTCAGCTGCCGATAAAAACCTATTTAAAGAAAAAATAGCTGCAATTTACCCTGACCAATCACCAAGCAACCGAGCTTTGCTAGCTTTAACAACGGTTACTATTTTAGAACGTGCGGCACTACCAATATTGTTAAATTGGCAAAGCACCGAAACAGCGGCAAAACCAAAAGAAACCATTAAACAACAATTGTCATTTTTAGGCAGCAATGGCGTTGAAGCTGATGATGGACTAAATAGTGATGACCGCTTAACCTATACGGCTCTTGACGGAAGTGTCGTTACCGTACCGCCATGCGTATTTGATGATGAGCAAAAGCAAAGTGAACTTGGTGATATTGATGAAATATTTTATACTAATTTTGCCAATGCGATTGATAATTATAACCAACACCTAGCGCAATTAAAAGCAAAAAGAAAAGAAAATGGTGGTACTTGGCATAGTTATGACGGCAAACAATTAGATAAAAAAATGATGTTGACGCAGCTGCGAAATGTTATGAAAGGCGAAATTGGTAAGGCTAAAAATTTAAACAATGCTTTTTTTATTTTATGGAGAAAAGACGTTGATCTTTCGGGAATAAGTGAATTTGTTGCCAATCCGCAATTGTCACTTTATCAGCTTTTGGCATTATTGGTATCCACTACCACTAACCCACTTTATTACTTGTGTAATAGTGGTCAACAATCCATCTTTCGACAAGCAATCATCAGTAAAATTAAACAATTAAACGATCTGCGTGCTTTTGAGCGCATTTGGGTGAATAAGTTAAAACAACAATCTTTTTTACGTCAATTATTAACAGGCACCTATTATAGTAGCGACCAATTTGATTTTCTAAACGATTGCGCTGAGCAAACAAGCAAGGATGCTGTTTCGTACTTTATTTTTGATGGCTTTGATCTATTTGATGAAGTCTTTGGTCTAAAACCATCGCAAAATAAAGATCACTATGATGTTTACAAGGCTTTTTTACTATTAGAAATGCTGCCTAAAATACCAAAGCGCTATGCAACGGCATTAATGATAGTAGCAACCGGTGGCGCCTTATTTAGTGGGAGCATCAATAAAAACACTAGAATTTTAGGCCGCAATTTATTAGAAAGCATGCCACACATCAATCCTGCTATTGCCAAATTATTGCAAGACGGACAACAAAATACGCGAGTGGAAGCGGCGCAATGGTTAGTTATACGCAAGGCAAAAGATGAGCTTCCAGCGTTAAAAACAGCTTTAAAAAAAGAAAAAAGCGATGTTGCCCGCGCCGCCATGATATCAGCACTTGGTGAGTTGGGCGGTGATGTTAGCGAATATTTGGCACCCGACAGATTATTATCAGACGCACAAAAAGGTTTGGAAAAAAATAAGGTAAAAGGCATTGACTGGTTTCCTTTTGACCAATTGCCAAAAGCTGAATGGAAAGATGGCAGCGCGGTTGAGCCGATTATTTTACAATGGTGGATTGTGCTTGCTGCCAAACTAAAAGAGCCACAAGGCAATGCCATGCTAAGCCTTTGGCTTGATCAATTAACTCCAGAAAGTGCCGATAAATTTGGTATTTTTGTTGCAAAAACATGGGTCGCCCATGACACATTGGCGGTTGGCAGTGATGAAGCCAATGCCTATGCATCTGCGCGCATTGATCAAGAGCTGCAAAGCAACCAACAAGCTGTAAAAAAGCACCCGCAATATGCTGAATACTATACCACAGACCGCGATTTGCTCTTTCAAGAGCTTCGCCGCCATGTATTGGGTAATTATAAACAAAGTGCAATTGACGCAAAGGGTATTTTAGCCTTGGCTGCACGCGGTAATGGTGCAGAAATTGCCGCTATTGGCAGTCAATATATCAAAAAGCATGGCAAACGTGTTTCGCAAGCCAAGGCAATTATTGACATGTTAGCGGCAAATCCTTCCACTGCGGCCATTCAAATTGTATTAGCGTCGGCTAACCGTACCAAACAAAAGACAGTTCAAGAGCATGCGAAAAAGGCGATTGATGAAATTGCTGCAAAATATGGTTGGAGTTTAGAGGAACTAGCAGAACGCACCATTCCAACCGCTGGACTTGATGAAAATGGTTGTGCTGAACTTGAATGTGGTAAGGGCCGTATTTATAAATTGCAACTCAATAGCCTTGGTAATTTAATAATTTTAAATGACAAAGACAAAGAAGTAAAAGCTCTGCCAACACCTAATCCTAATGATGAAGAGGAAAAAGCTGAAATTTCCGCATCGAAAAAATTTGTCACCAATGCCAAAAAAGAATTAAAGCAAGTTGTTACCTTGCAAACCGAACGGCTTTTTGAAGGCATGTGTTTAGGGCGGCTTTGGCCCAAGGCCGATTGGCAAGATTTTCTTTTTAACCACCCAATAATGCGGCAGATTGTCAGTTCATTGGTATGGATTGGCCTTGATAAAGACGGCAATAAAATCCAAACATTCAGGCCACTTGAAGATGGCAGCCTTACCGATAGCAATGATGAAGAAATATCACTTGATGCCATTCACATAATCAAGCTTGCTCATATCACTTTACTTAGTGAAGACGAAAGCAAGGCTTGGCGAACGCATCTTAATGATTATGAAGTGAAACCAGCTTTTATGCAGTTTCGTGAAAATCCTTTTATCCTTACCGACGACATGAAGAATTTAGTCGAAGTCAATGATCGCCAAGGTTGGATGATTGAAACCTTTAAACTACGAACCTTAACTGGTAAATATGGTTATGAACGCGGACAAGCTGAAGATGGCGGTTGGTTTACCACCTATACGCGCCGCTTTGCCAATGCCAATATTGTCGCTATCATTGAATTTACTGGCAATTATTTTCCTGAAACGAGCAGGCCTGCTGCCTTGCTTAATATTAGTTTTTCTAAATATTCAAGTAACGGCTATTATTGGGGCCAGGGTATGACATTGGGTAAAATTCCACCTGTTTTATTAGCCGAAACCATGGCCGATTATTACGCCATTGCGGCGGCAGGTACTGGCTTTAATCAGGATTGGGAAAAACTAACCTCATTATAAGACTGCATTATTACAATACAGCAAAATACAAAAATATCTATGACTTAACATAGTTTAAAAAAGTCATAAAATACGCATGATTAAACTTAAAAATATTAAATATACAAACAAATTTGAATGCATATAACTAACGGGAAGAGATTATTATGAGCGAAGAGACTAATAAAAATTTGCAGAAGGCGGGCAAACTAACCCTCAATCGCGATAAAATATTTCGCATTTTAAAAAAAATGCATATCATTGATAACAAGTTTGTTGAAGATTTAGTTAATTATATTGAAAGCGGAGAGAATGAAACTAGTTTACTTTCAATCTTCAATGCTGCTAATGGCGGGCATATTTACACCTATGAAATAATCGAGCTACTCGTCGGCGCGCTCAATAATCAATGGCAGCCCCTTGCTTATGTCCGATTATCCAAGATTTGCGCTCTTTGGTTGGCACCACTGCCAAATAATAATAATTCGTTTTTAGGGAGTAATGCATCACCTGACTGGTGGCGATATTGCGTAACTTTTGCAAATTCTACAAGCAATACAAATGCTTGTTATGGACCAAAAACCCGTAAAGATGGCTATGAAGTAACCGCGGATAGGTTGTTTGAATTAGCACAGTTAGGTGGTGCGACAAAAGCACATATCCTTGATGTGGTTTTGACAAAAGGAAATTATTCCGATCAGCAAAACCATATTGAAAGTTTTAGCGGAATCGAGAAATGGTTTCATGACGAAAGATTGGAAATAGCAGCAATTGCCCCACATTTATCAACGGAGTATTTAACTCACTTATGTCTTGCCATTCAACAACTATCGTTAAGCAATGAATATCTTGATGTTTTAGTTGATGCGTCACTTAATAAAGCCAAATCTGCACGCAGCAGCGCCGTTAATGCGCTTATCGGCGTTAATAAAAATGCCCTTAAAACACGACTACGCACCATTTATAGCAACCAAACGCCGGCCAGTCGTGCCTTGCTCGTTTCAACCGCGGTCACATTATTGGGCGATGAAGCGAGCGATTTATTAAATGAATGGGCAAAAGCGGAAGATAATGCAAAGACGAAAGAAGCTATTGAACAACAACTTGCCTTTTTAAATATTGATACAACTGACCAGCAAAACTTAACCGATGATGCATCGCGTTATATTGCCCTTGATGGCACGATTGTAACAATTCCCCCTTGTGAATATGAAAGTGAAGAAAAACTATTTGAGTTAGGCACAATTGATGAAATTTTTTATGACAATTTTGCCAAAGCAATTGATAATTATAATGCTCATGTAGCTGCCATAAAAAGCGGGGAAAAAAAGACCCACAGTTATTTGCGCGCTAAAGAAGCCAAACCATTGGATAGGGAGAAAACTGTCAACCAATTGCGTCAATTGATGAGCGGCAATAAAACAAAAACTAAACTTGTAGCAGAAGTGCTCGCTCTTATTGATAGCAAAGATTTTGACACATCTGGAATTGCGCAATTCATAGGCAATCCTGCCTTATCACTCTATCAAATATCACTTTTAGCGCAAGCTGATGATATGATTGCACATCGCCATTTAATGTATTATTTCAATAGGCAAGGCTCAGTATATCAGGCTATGTTCAATAAAATTAATGCACTTGGCGATTGGCGTGCTTTTGATCACCTTTGGATGATAAAATTCAACCAATCACCATTTATTTTTCACTTTTTAGAAAAAGATTATTATAAAATACCCTTCCATGATTTTTTACAAAATTATGCCAGAAAAGCTGGAAAAGACGCTTTTTGGCCGCTTATAATGGATAGCATTTCCTTGCTTGATGAAGCTTTTGGTCTTGCCCCCAAGCGAAGCCAAAAGCCTTTCGAAATGGAATTTGCATTTATGCTTTTAGCGATTTTACCCAAGATTCCAAAGCGTTTTGCAACGCCATTAATGGTTATGGCAACAGGTAATACAGTTAATAATAGCACGATGAACAAAGCCATTGTGCAGCAAGCCCGCATTTTTCTAAATGATTTGCCAAATCTTGACCCTGCCATCGCCAATTTATTATTGGACGGCCAGCAATCAACCCGCATTGGTGCCGCCAATTGGCTAAAAAAACGCAATGCAAAAACAGAAATTCCCGCTTTAAAAGCTGCATTAAAAAAAGAAAAAAATGATGTCGCTCGCGCAGCCCTACTTTCTGCCCTTGATGCCTTGGGCGAAGATATTTCTAGCCATTTTGCGCCAGAAACGCTGTTAAAAGATGCGCAAAAAGGCTTAGAAAAAACTAACATAAAGAGCATTGACTGGTTTCCTTTTGACCAATTGCCCAAAGCGAATTGGAAAAATGGTGCCGCCGTTGATCCTATGATTTTGCAATGGTGGGTAACATTAGCCGCAAAATTAAAGCAGCCGCAAGGCAATGCCATGATAAGCCTTTGGCTTGATCAACTCGCCCCAGAAAGTGCTAACCAATTTGGTCTTTTTGTTGCCAAAACATGGGTGGCACATGACACCCATGCGGTTGGTGATGATGAAGCCAATGCCCATGCCGCCGCCCATATTGCCCAACGTTTACAACAAAACCAACACTATGTAGCACGTCATCCGCAATTGGCTCAATATTATACAATAGATGAAAACCTATTATTCCAAGAACTGCGCCGTGAGGTTTTGGGTAATTATCTTCAAAGTGCGGTTGATGCCAAAGGTATTTTAGCTCTTGCTGCACGGGTAAATGGTGCAAATATTGCCGCCATTGGTAGCCAATTTATTAAAAAGCATGGCAAACGCGCATCACAAGCCAAAGCCATTATTGATATGCTGGCTGCAAATCCTGAACCTGCGGCTTTACAGGTTGTGCTGGCTGCCGCCAACCGCACCAAACAACGCTCGGTGCAAGAACATGCACGCCAAGCCATTGACCAAATTGCTGAAAAATTTGGTTGGACCTTGGATGAATTGGCAGATAGAACCATTCCATCTGCCGGTCTTGATGAAAATGGTGAAGCCGAACTAGAATGTGGCAGAGGCCGTATTTATACATTAAAATTAAATGACGATAGCAATCTTATCATTTTAAATGATAGTGGCAAAGAAGTGAAAGCCTTGCCTGCCGCTAATCCCCAAGATACGCAAGAAAGCGAAGAACTGGCCAGCGCCAAGAAAATTGTCGCCAATGCCAAAAAAGAGTTAAAGCAAGTGATTGCTTTACAAACAGAGCGGCTTTTTGAAGCCATGTGTTTAGAGCGTATTTGGCCTGTTGCTGATTGGCAGGATTATTTATTTAACCATCCGCTTATGCGCCGTATTGTTAGCTCGTTAATTTGGATTGGGCTTGATAAGGATGGCAATCAAAAATTGCTATTTAGACCAATGGAAGATGGCAGTTTAACCGATAGCGATGATAATACTGTAACCCTTGAGGGTGTATTTGAGATTAAACTTGCCCATGTTCAACTCATTAGTGATGAGGAAGCAACGGCTTGGCGCAACCATATCAAGGACTATGAAATTAAGCCCGTATTTCAGCAATTGCGCCAAGATTTGTCGCAAATAACCGATGATCTTAAAGCAGAAAATGAAATTATTGATCGCAAAGGTTGGATGATTGAAACGTTTAAATTGCGTGCAGCAGCCAAAAAATTTGGCTATGTTCGCGGTGAAGCCGAAGATAGCGGCAGCTTTTTTAACTATAGCCGCCGCTATGCGGGAGCCGATCTTATTGCCTATATTAATTTTACCGGCAGTTATGTGCCAGAAGAAAATATTGCCGCAGCTTTAACTGAATTACGTTTTGGCAGAGATAGGGGTGGCAACTACAATTATGGTGGGGAAATTCGTTTGCAAGATGTTCCACCTGTATTGTTAGCTGAAACCATAGCCGATTATCACGCAATTGCTGCAGCAGGAACCGGCTTTATTGAGAATTGGGAAGACCAAGCGGCTTTATAATTTTTTTTATCTCTACCAATAAAGATTTAGAGCATTTTTCAGCGTAAGCGGTAAATGCTCTAAATCCTAAAATATTTCCCCAAAAGCTAAGGAACAATTATGAGCCTGCTTAAGTCGATCAAAGAGTTTTTTTATCCCAAAAACGCGTTGAATAGCAATAGTGACAGTGACGGCTCTCGCGTGCAAGCAGGCACAAACACACTTAATCTTGAACATCTACAAAAAATATTTGCAACAGCAGGATTAGACGATCCACACTTAATCAATGATTTATGCCGCTATATGGAAAATGGGCAAAATGAAAGCGTCTTATTAAGGCTATCCCCTACATCATCCCATGGTTCATTTAGTTTTTATGAGATCAACAAATCATTTACTGCAGCCTTAGGCAATGTTTGGCAACCCTTTGCTTTTATCCGGCTTGGCAAAATTTTTGCGCAGTTGCGACCGATAGGAGGTAAAAATTTTGTACATTTGGGCAGCGAATTATCGCCCGATTGGTGGCGACACTGCCTTACCTTTGCTTATATGCCATGCAATAAACACTGCACATTTATTTTTTCAGATGATCAACATAAAGGCTTAGAACTAACAGCACCTCGCCTTATTGAGCTAGCACATTTTGCCGGCGCAACAATAAATAATATACTTGATGTTATTTTAACCCTTACAGTCAGTCAATTTGGAGCAAATGAAGTCGATACATTTCCCGGTATTGAACATTGGCTTAAACAACAAAGCCAAGAGATCTCTCAAGCCTGCGGCCATTTGCCAACCAGACAATTTGCCCAATTGCTTGGCGTTATAGGTGGCTTTAACCTTGGTGATCATTATTTAGATATTCTTATTCCAGCATTAATGCAGAATACAAAAACTGTACAAGGCAATGCCATTACCGCACTAACCAGCGCGAATAAAGATAAGGTGGTGAGTAAGCTGCGTGATATTTACGCCGATCAAACGCCTGCTATTCGTCACCAAATTATTGTTGCAACAACAATCATATTAAAGCACCGAGCAAGTGAATTATTTCATGAATGGTTTAAAAAAGAAAAGACACTGAAACTTAAAGACGCCATGGAGCAACAAATGACACTGTTAAACAATGGGTTAACCGAAAATCTTGAGCAAGACTGTGCTGGCTCCTATGTGGCGATTGATGGTAATACCGTTACAATACCGCCCTATGATGTTGAGAAAGAAAAATCTTATATCGCAATTAATGTCATTGATAAAAAATATTACACGGATTTTTATCAAGCCGTTGAAAATTTTAATGCTTTTTATGCTTTGGAGAAAAATGAAAAAAAGAAAGATGGGAGCTGGCATTGGACTGATTATAGTAAGCCAATTGATAGTGATTTAGCTTTAGCTGCATTAAAAGATGTTTTGCAAGGGAAATTACCAACATCGAATATTTTGATTGAGCTATATGAGCATGTGACACGCCGTGACTTTGATCATTCTGGCTGCGTTAATATTTTTAAAATTCCTAATCTTTCTCTTTTTCAAATGATGCTATTAGCAAGAAAAACAAAGGACTATAATTATTTAAGCATTGTTTTTTCTGCTCAAGAGGATTTATCGTTGAAAAGCCAAATTATCAATCAAATTGATATGTTTGGTGATTGGCGGATTTTTGATTATATCTTAACGCAAAATTTAGGCGAAGAATCCTTAATTCACGAATTATCGGGGCCCTATGGCCCTTACTATCTTGATAAAATAAATCTTAGTGACAGCCAATTATTTTGGCCGCTTATCGCTGAAAACCTTTCCTATATTGATAAGGCTGTGGGGCTTTTACCAATAGAAAATAAGGTAGATTATAGCCTATCTGCAGCTTTTGATTTATTAAAAATGCTGCCCAAATTACCATTATCCTATGTACCCCCACTTATGCTTATTGCAATGGGGCGCGCAGTTAATGGCAGGGCTGTCAGCCGCGAAGATAGGGAATATGCGCGGCAATTACTAAGCCCGTTGCCAAATCTTGACGCATCCATCGCACATTTTTTACAAGATGGTCAGCAAGAACTTAGGACAGCCGCAGCCAATTGGTTAAAAGACCGCAAAGCAATAACCGAAATTGCTGCCTTGCAAGCCGCCATTAAAAAAGAAAAAAGTGATGGAGCGCGGGCTGCACTCTTATCTGCCTTAAATATTATGGGCGCAGATATTTCAAGCTATTTTGCCCCAGAAAAACTATTGCTTGATGCCGAAAAAGGCCTAGAGAAAACCAAAGTTAAAGGACTTGACTGGTTTCCCTTTGCGCAAGTTCCCTCATTAAATTGGAAAAATGGCACGCTTGTTGATCCCATTATCGTTAAATGGTGGATCACATTAACCGCAAAATTAAAGCAACCGCAGGGCAATCAAATGATGAGGCTTTGGCTTGATCAACTTAAACCCGAAAGTGCAAACGAGCTTGGATTATTTATTTTGCACACTTGGATTGCAGAGGACACATTAACCTATAATGAAGATGAGGCCTTTGCTTACGCCAACACACATACAGATCAAACGTTACAAGAAAATTTACGATACGTTAAAGATACTCCTGAATTAGCCAGCTATTTATTGACCGATCGTGATCTAATTTTTAAACAATTATACGAAAGCGCTTTTGAATATTATAAACAAAGTGCGGTAGATTCCAAAGGTATTTTAGCCCTAGCCTCGCATATTGATGGCGCCGAGCTTGCCGCCATTGCCCGCGATTATATCAAAAAACATGGCTCAAGAGTTTCGCAATCTAAAGCAATGATGGACATGCTTGTTGGCAATTCTTCTTCGCCAGCCATTCAAGTCATTTTGTCGGCAGCGCGGCGTATCAAACAAAAATCTTTGCAAGATCATGCCAAGCAGCTCATTAAAGACATTGCTGATCGCCATGATTGGACCTTTGACCAATTGGCAGACCGGACCATTCCAATGGTTGGTTTGAGTGAAAATGGTGAAGCTGAACTAGATTGCGGTAAAGGGCGTATTTATCGATTAAAACTAAGTGACGATAATAGCATAAGCGTTATCAATGATAAGGGCAAAGGGGTAAAAACTCTACCAACGCCAAATCTAAACGATGCTCAAGATGTAAAAACAATTAATGACGCCAAAAAGACCCTCGCGACCACCAAAAAAGAGTTAAAACAAACCATAAATTCGCAAACAGCGCGGCTTTATGAAGCCATGTGTTTGGAACGCCTTTGGCCGGTTGATGAGTGGCAAAACTATATTTTCAACCATCCGATCATGCGCCCAATTGTTACAAAACTTATTTGGATTGGCATGAATGAAGATGGCAAAACAATCGTAACGTTTCGCCCGTTAGAAGATGGCAGCTTGACCGATAACCATGACAATGCGGTATCACTTAATCAAATAGAAACAATCAAACTTGCCCATATTAGCTTGCTTGATGAGGCTGATATTAAGGCATGGCGTATGCATCTTACTGATTATGAAATAAAGCCGCCTTTCAAGCAATTGCGCGATAATTTACCACTAATAACAAAGGATGTAGAAAATCAAACGCACTTAAACGATCGCCAGGGTTGGATGATTGACACTTATAAGCTGCGAACAATAGCCACAAAACTTGGCTATCAACGTGGAGAGGGCGATGGTGGCCATTTTGATACCTATATACGCCATTATGCTAGCGCCAATATTAATGTTCAAATCCAATTTACTGGAAATGAACTTCCTGAAAAAAATCTGCCTGCTGCTTTGATAAAGGTTGTTTTTATGAAAGTTAAAAATAACGGTCATTATCAACGACCCATCACCGACCTTGAAAAAATACCAATGGTGCTTTTAGCAGAAAGCATGGGGGATTATCATGCTATTGCTGCGGCTGGCACTGGCTTTGATGAGGATTGGCAAACAAAGTCGGCTTATTAGAGCGTTTTTTTCAAAAAGTGTGAAGCGGTTTTCAGACAAAAAACGCGGTGTAAACAATGGATTAGAGCGCTTATCTGATCCAATCAGATCGAAATGCGCTCTAAGCTGCTATCAATATTACAGCTTCACGTGAAATCTCACGCATTATTGGGGGAATAATATGAGCCTTTTAAAATCAATCAAAGGAATTTTTTCAACGAATAGCAATGCCGCCAATATTGAAGAAGCTGCAGACTTTTCCAAGACGCCAAAATTAAATCTTAACCGCAATGCTTTACAAAGATTCTTTAATAAATGCGATATTCATAACCAAGATGTAATCGATAAGCTATGTGATTATATTGAAACAGGCAATGAAGAGATTTTACTAAAAATATCGCCAAAAGCGGCACATTGGAACTTTACGCCTTTTGAAAAGCATCAATTATTTCACACCGCATTTAATGATCAAAGCTATGTTCTTGGCTGTTTTCGGCTTGGCAAAATGATCGAGCATTTGCAACCCAATGATTATAATCTTTCCCACTTATACGGTGATCAAGCATCTCCCGTTTGGTGGCGGGCGAGCTTTACATATGCCTTACTTAAGAGCAAAAATAAGGATGAACAAGCCGGCAATCATCCGCACAAAAATTATAAAATGACCATTAATGATCTTCATCAATTAGCAAATTTAGGTGGGGCAACGATTGCTGACATTCTTGATATTTTTGTAAATGATCTTTTTGGAGACGGTATTACCAATGAGGTAAAAAAGATTGAGAATATCAATCAATGGTTCATTGACAACAAACTGGCAATCACTTCGCTTGCAAAGCAGTTAAATGATGAACAGCTTTCGCAATTTTTTACTATTTTAAGCTGCCTTAATCTTGGAAATGACTATATCGACCTTTTAATTGCAACGACCATGCATGGTGCAAAGACCGCACGTAAAAAAGCACTTATGGCATTAATTACAGCAGATAAGGATTTAATTGAAAAAAAATTAACCGATGTTTACGACGAGCAAACACCAGCAAACCGTGTTTTATTGGTCATTGCAGCAATAGCGCTTTTTAACAATGATGCCGCCAATTTATTAAATCATTGGCTGTCAGTTGAAACTTCTGCCAAGCCAAAAGAATTTATTGAGCAACAATTGGCGTTTTTAAATACTAAAACTTCAAATAGTGAAGTAATAACCCAAGATAGTTGTCTTTCCTATACCGCCCTTGATGGCAGCGTTATAACCGCACCTCCTCATAATGTTGATGATGAAATACAGCAAAGTCAGATAGCTTTTATTGAGGATATTTATTACCAAAATTTTTTGCAAGCTATCGAAAACTATAATGCCTATTTAAATAATGCCCAAATATTGAGAGACCAAGCATTAAGAGGCCAAAATGACAGTGGATTCTATCCTTACTTAGAGGATAAATTAAATGCCCAAGCCGCGATAACACAGCTTAAAAATACCATGAATGGTAATATAGAAAAAGCAGAAGACCTCATTTACGCAATGAAGCTGTTAGAGAAAACCGGCTTTGACAATACGGGCATCTCAAACTTTATCAATAGCCCAGCTTTGACGCTTTATCAATTATTAGCCTTATTAAAAGTTGTAGCAGATGATCCATATTTTTATCTTGTCTGCAATTTGCAATCTTCAAACCCATTATGTGCAGCTCTCACCCGCAAAGTCGAAGAGATTGGTGATTGGCGGATAATGGAGCGCATTTGGACGCAAAAATTAAACCAACCCTCATTCATTAAGCAATTTTTATCGGATGGCGAAAACAAAAAACTACACTACAAATTTTTTACCTATTGTTATGAAAAATTGGGCGAAAATGCTTTTTCATATCTTATCATTAATAACATAAAAACATTTGATGAAGTATTTGGTCTTAGTCCAGTAGAAGCCCAATATAATTACGACATTAACAATGCATTTTTCTTATTAAAATTGCTCCCCATGCCGCCAAAACGCTATGCAACGGCAATAATGTTGCTAGCTACTGGCAATAAAATTATGAATATTGGTGTTGTTACTAAAAACATCAAAATGCAGGCCCGCAGATTGTTAACTAGTATGCAGGAACTTGATCCAGCAATTACAAAATTATTACAAGATGGGCAACAAAATGTGCGCGCAAGTGCTGCTGCTTGGCTTGCAAGTCGCAATGCAAAAAAAGAAATTCCAACACTCCAAACCGCACTTAAAAGCGAAAAAAGCGAGGTCGCACGCGCCGCCTATCTTTGCGCGCTTGAACAGCTAGGCGATGATGTTTCAAATTTTCTTGCGCCTAACACATTGTTACTTGACGCAAAAAGAGGCTTAGCCAAGACAAGAATTAAAAGTCTTGACTGGTTTCCCTTAGAACAACTCCCACAAGCCCATTGGAAAAATGGTGATGTAGTTGACCCGATAATCTTGCAATGGTGGGTGACTTTGGCAGCAAAATTAAAGCAACCAAAGGGCAATGCCATGATGAATTTATGGCTAGACCAATTAAAGCCAGAAGATGCGAACCAATTTGGACTATTTGTGGCACAAGCTTGGTTTGCTTACGATACCCCCACTTACGGCCTTGATGATGCCCAAGCCTATGCCGCCCGCCTTGTTGATTTAAGTCACACAAACCCGCAAAGCTTCGCCAGTCAATATCCACAATATGGCTATTTGCTTAGCTTGCATGATGATGAAATGCTTTTTGAAACCATTGTTAAAATGCAAAAGGGTGGATATAAAAATAATGGTGCCGACACTAAGGGCATTTTAGCTTTAACCACAAAGGTTAAGGCTGCACATATTGCAACTTTGGGCGCTAATTACCTTAAAAAACACAGCAAACGAGCGGCGCAAGCCAAAGCAATACTTGATATGCTAACTGCAAATGCTACGCCTATTGCACTTCAAATAATTTTAGCTGCATCCAACCGTATCAAACAACGTAGCGTAAGAGATTACGCCAAATTAGCTCTTGAAGAAATTGCCGATAAAAATGATTGCAGCCTTGAAGACTTGATTGAGCGCACCATACCAACCGCAGGGCTTGATGAAAATGGCGAGGCGGAGCTTGAATGTGGAAATGGGCGAATTTTTAAACTAAAGCTTAACCAAAGCGGTGCGCTGATCCTGTTAAACGACCAAGGCAAGGAGGTGAAATCTTTACCCAATGCCAAGGGCGATAATAAGGTTGATAAGGATCTTATAACTGAAGCAAAGAAATTTATAATCGATGCAAAAAAGGAATTGAAACAAGTTTTCACCTTTCAAACTGCTCGGCTTTTTGAAGATATGTGCTTTGAGCGTCTTTGGTCAACTGCTGATTGGCAAGCCTATATTTACGATCACCCAATCATGCGAAACATTGTTTCAAAATTAATTTGGATTGGCATTGATCATGACAAGAACCAAATAAGTTTTCGCCCTTTAGAAGATGGCAGTTTTACCGATAGTAGCGATAATGCAATATCATTAAACAATATTGAACACATCAAACTTGCGCATATTACATTGCTTAGAGATTCGCAGGCAAAGGCTTGGCGCCAGCATCTATCAGATTACGAAGTAAAGCCTTCATTTTTGCAATTACGTGATGACTGGCCAATATTTACGGACGAAATGACCACATTAAACCAAATTGATGACCGTAAAGGCTACATGATTGATAGCTTTAACTTACGAACAATTGCTAATAAATATGGCTATGAGCGTAGCGAGCAAGAAGAGGCTAGGTGGTTTACGAGCTATCAAAAGCCTTATAGATCAGGTAATTTGATAGCTAAGATACATTTTACCGGCAACTCCTCGCCTGAAACCAATAGAGTAACTGCTATAACCAGCTTAAGTTTCCTGCATGATGCGGGTATTGGTTTTTATGGTATCTACCCAATAGCGATCAGAGATGTGCCGCCAGTCTTATTAGTTGAAGCTCTAGCGGATTATCATGCTATTGCTTCAAGCGGAACGGGCTTTGACCCTGACTGGCAGAAAAAAACCTCAATCTAAATAAAAACAGCAAAGTTGAACCATGTGGAACTATATAGCCGATATTGAAAACTTAAAGAACTTTCAAAGTGAAATTAATGATGAAACATTTCAATATATAACCGATCTTGGGTTTTATGACCCCGATAGCCATACATCTTTACACGATGCGTGGCTGGTATCGTTAAATATGATCTATGGCAACACAAAAGATCTGTTGCAACGAAAGTTTGAACCCGTCAATCTGCAATTATGCTTTTTAGGAGCCTATCATGATCAAATCATTGATATTTTCTATGAAGATGTTTTACAATATAAAATAGAAGGTAATGGTGATTTATCAGACTTGTTAACCCATAAATTCGCTTGGCATGACGATCACCTTTGCCACGAACTTTGCTTTGCAACGGGCAAACTTGTCATTGAATTTAAAAATGTAAGATTTAAAGTTTCAAGCGTTGAGGAAAATTTTTAAAACCCATACCAAGTAATTTTCGATGCTTTCGCCGAATAAACGAAAATTTTAATATAGATGATATTTCGCATGAAAATCATCACGCCAACATCATGTTCAATTTTCAGCCCGATAGCCTTTTGCAAGACGGATAAACGCATTATATTAGATGTAGACAAATAGTTAAAAAACCGGGGGAACAAACTTGTTAATAGGATTTTGGCATTTTATAACGCGCAATCACTTTAAAAAAAATGCGCATAACGCTGAAAATACGAATGAATATCACAACTTAGCATCCACCAGTGATGCAGATAAAGATGGTGTTTATTCAAATGCTTTAAACTGTGCCGTCAATGATAGAGAAGTGTTTAACATCGCTCTAACTGGCCCCTATGGCTCTGGTAAAAGCAGTATTATCAAAGCATTTTTGAAAAAATACCCAAAAATGCAAGTGTTGCAAATATCCCTAGCCTCTTTTTTACCTGAAGCTGAAAGCATAAATACAGAAGAAACAAAAGATTCAAAAAATCGCCCTAAAAATCGAAAAATTAAGCAAGAAATAGAAAGAAGCATTTTACAACAAATGCTTTATGGTCAAGGCGCAAATAAGCTCCCCCTTTCACGCTTTAAGCGTATAAGTCCGATTAAAGGCCTCTGGTGGAAAACTATTTCTTTTGTATTAGGTCTTTTTTTTCTTTTCCAATTTTATACCAATCGTCAATTATTTAAATTAAACCCATATGATAATAATTGGGAATTAAATGTCTCGTTTGTAATAGGCTTTTTATTCATTTGGAAAGTTTGCCACTATATTTATATTACAAGTCGTGGCATTTCATTAAAAAGCATTTCCTTGACCAATGTCGAAATTACGCCTGAAGCGGTTAAAGAAGACTCTATTCTTAATCGTCATCTTGATGAAATCATTTATTTTTTCCAATCAACTGAATATGATCTCGTTATAATCGAAGATTTGGATCGTTTTGATAATACTGATATCTTCGTTACCTTACGCGAGATCAATGCACTTATTAATGCCAATGCCGACATAAAGCGGAAGATAAGCTTTCTTTATGCGCTACGCGACGACATGTTTATAAATACAGATCGCACCAAATTTTTCGAATTTATCATTCCGGTAATACCAATTATCAATCATTACAATTCGATTGATAAAATGCGAGAAAATCTAAAACAAATTGATCCTTTCAAAAAATTAGATGAAAGGTTTCTAAAAGATGTAGCACTTTATTTAGCAGATATGCGGCTTATATTTAATATTTTCAATGAATATAAGATATATGCTGAAAAATTGGGTATTTATAAAGAAATCAATGATAAAGAAGCAGCTAAGGTTATGCCCCATGATGCTAATAAACTACTTGCTGTATTAATTTATAAAAATGTCGTACCAAGCGACTTCGAAGCACTACATCACCAAAAAGGTATTTTCTACAAAATCGTGCAATTACATGCAAACCGCGTTTTGAACCTTAAGCAGCGATATTCCAATAAAATTTTAGAAATTGAAAAAAATCTAAAAGAAATTGACGCTGAAACTGCAGAAAATTTAGATGAGCTACATAATATTTTTATGGCTGAGTTAATAGAAAAATTACCCCTTGATTTTATCCAATCTACAATTAAGGGATACAGTTCTACAATCCAGTATTTATACAATAAAGATAACTACCTAAAATTCTCTACTGATGGCTTCTTTGAGTATCTAACAAAAAATGGCTACACGGAAACACTCGAATTCAAAACGATTACAGGTGAAAATGATCTTTTGAAACGTTATGAAAAGCGCCAGCAATTAGTTAATCAAAAATCATCTGAACAAAAGCAAAAACTACGCGACAAAATAAAAGAACAAAAAACTGAAATTTCAAAACTTGAAAGACTGCCGTTTAAAACCATAATTAAAAATGATGCAAACGATTCAGAACACCAATTTGATGGATTTGGAGAGACAAAAGATCTACTTAAGTTTTTAGTTTTAGACGGCTATTTGGACGATAGCTATTATCTTTATACGTCGCTATTTCATGAAGGTCGCCTTTCACGCAACGATCAAAAATACCTCATTGAAATCCGCAGCTATAAAAATCCACCGCCAGACCTACCAATTGATAATCCTGCCAATGTTATTGCCGTAATGCGTGATAGCGATTTTGATAGTAGCAATGTACTAAACTGCAAAATCATTGATCATTTAATTAAACATCAAAGCGATTATGCCTTGCAGTGTGTGAAAATGCTTGAATATTTTGAGCTTAATTTTAATTCTTTAGACGATTTCTGGGATGTTTATTATTTTGAAGGGCGAGAAATAGGACGACTGTTAAACTACCTGACAGATCATTGGAAAGACTTCATATCTGCTGCAATTAAATCTGAAATTAACGAAAAGCATATCGCCAACATTATGGACTATATTTTGGCTGATAAGCTGGTTAATAAGCTAAACAAACAACAAGAACTTACCAATTATCTAAATACTCACTTAGCTGGTGTTTTGGAGTTTCGACAACCATTCGAAAAAGATAAACTCATAGCGCTTCAGCTAAAAGTAGAAAATTTAAATTTCATTTATTATAGCGATATTTGGGACACAATAATTAACAATTGCTTATACGCCATTAACGCTGATAACATCAAAACAGTTTTGACAAATAATGGTCTTTCTAAAAAACAACTTGAAAACCTTGCATCTTGCCATTTTACAACGATAAGAAACTCAAGCAATTTAACATTGATCGAATATATTAATGCTAATTTAAAGCAATATGTTGAAACTATTTTGATAAATTTACCAGACAATAATAGTGAAGATGTTGCAACAATCATCTTAATTATTAACAATGAAGAACTTGATCTTGAGCAACGCAAGCAATTTTTTGCACAGCAAAAAACAATTATACCAAACTTTGATGAAGTGCCTACAGATTTTTACGAAATTCTGCTTGAACAATACAAGATTAAACCAACATGGGAAAATGTATTATTTTATTTAAATGTCGAAGATCATGATAGCGCAGCCATGGTGAAATATATTCTCAATCCAAGCATTAAAGCAGCTTTGCTCAAAGATAGCTATCTACATTCAGATGTCACAAAGCCATTAATGAACTTTATTTATTTTAATCGAACATTGCCAAACGATGATTATAAAAGTTACCTAACAAAAGTACATGCAGTTTACGACGCACTTCCCCATGCAGTAACCGAAGAAAAGGCAGAAGCAATCATTGATCTTAAAAAAATTAGTTTAAATCCAAACTCATTCACTTCTCTTGAGCAAAATCCAAGATTGCAGGCAAAGTTACTGGGCAATAATATTGAAGAATATTTTAAAAATACAGACCAATATCCGCTCACTGAAAGCGTGCTCATTGCATTACTGAAGTCCAATATATCCTCACAGGACAAATTTAAACTTGTTGAAGATATCGAAGCCGCAATCATTACCAACAATTTGCAAATCGCCTCGCTCGTTAGTCACACTTTATATGATATGAACGAAATTATCGACAACTTTGATACCAAGACGATTACTCACTTGATCAATGCAGCAGACGCGATTGACGCTAAAATCTACTTAATAGTACAATATGAAAAGAAGCTGGATAATAACCAATTATTAGTATTATTGAAAAACTTACCAGAACCTTTTTGCAAATTGGCTGAAGATGGCAAACGCCCAGCATTCGACAATTTAGAGAACAACAAAAAATTGCTCAATATTATTGAGGAACGTCACATGATTACAGGTTTTAAGATTGAAGACGATAAGCTTCGAGTAAACAATGTAAAAATATCATAGCTTAGTTTTTTATAAAAAATTTGTGAACGCTCGACAGCTTACACTAAAAACAAGGGATGCATTGTAACATAGCTTTCAAATTCAGAATTTATAGCGATATTAGTAATCGCAAACGTATCTAATCTATGCCTATTAAAAATAATTTATTTCAGTATCTATTTACATATAATCAAACGACTAAACCAAGGACGGTTAAACCAAAGGCACTTATAAAGTATCTACCGAGCTATATTTAAGCGGATTGATCGACATAAACACGACATAGTTTAACCAGATAGCGTTTCGTTTATATAAGCATATGTAAGATTTTTCATTTGGCTGGCATATTGGTTTGTAAATTGAGATTAAAATTGGCATCGCGAAGGTCGAGTGCATTCACTTAAGTTAAGCCAATTATAGGATCTTTTATGATCCCACATTTGTTAAATGGAACTACCAATTATTGAATCTCAACGAACGTGGTTTGACGCAAGTCTGAGTATCAAGAGGGACACCTCAATATACTTTACCGCGCTTCTAAGTGACAATTTACATAAGCGCCAATAACTTCATAATTGTAAGAATTCCAAGGGCCGTCTAACAGCCTTTTAAACGCCAAAGCCCCCAGACCGCCTCTGTTGCGGCTATGATATATGCTATTGCAATTTTTATTAGATTTTTTTGGATTGTGCGTTATTGTTAAGGCAGTTTTTTCCATTATTATCAATGGAATATCTCATAACTAGCCTTGTCGCAAACCTTTTTCATATTCTGTGATAGGATCTTTCCGCCAGTGAAGCGAATGTTATTCACTAGGTATAAAGGCAAGAAGCCTCACTTTTGCGGTTATTAAAATAGATTTTAACAATATGTTTATTAATTTATTATGGGTTTTTGGTTGCGGGGGCAGGATTTGAACCTACGACCTTCAGGTTATGAGCCTGACGAGCTACCGGGCTGCTCCACCCCGCGTCACCTATAGTCTTTGCTAGAAGTATTATTGATAATCGAGCAAAGTCATTATCTGATTGATGTATTTGCGTTGTTATTTAAGCATGATCAGATAGATTAATAAGGGTGTTTTGATGGTGAAGAGATAGTATTCAATCATGCATTTTGCAGACCTGGCAGCGACCTACTCTCCCGTGTCTTAAGACAAAGTACCATTGGCGCTGGAGCGTTTCACGGCCGAGTTCGGAATGGGATCGGGTGCAGCCGCTCCGCCATAACCACCAGGTCGGCGAAAGGCATGAACGAATTGAAGCTGGTTTTGATTTTCTGCTTTTTATTAACTGGATATAGGTAATGGGAACGATCAAGCCGATTGAACGATTAGTATCAGTAAGCTTCATGTGTTACCACACTTCCACACCTGACCTATCAACGTGGTCGTCTTCCACGGTTCTCATGGGAATACTCGTTTTTAGGTGGGTTTCCCGCTTAGATGCCTTCAGCGGTTATCCCTTCCGTATATAGCTACCCTGCTATGCGGCTGGCGCCACAACAGGTCCACCAGAGATACGTCCATCCCGGTCCTCTCGTACTAGGGACAGATCCTATCAATATTCCTACACCCACGGCAGATAGGGACCGAACTGTCTCACGACGTTCTGAACCCAACTCACGTACCGCTTTAAATGGCGAACAGCCATACCCTTGGGACCTGCTCCAGCCCCAGGATGCGATGAGTCGACATCGAGGTGCCAAACAACCCCGTCGATATGGACTCTTGGGGGTCATCAGCCTGTTATCCCCGGCGTACCTTTTATCCGTTGAGCGATGGCCCTTCCACACGGGACCACCGGATCACTATGACCGTCTTTCGACTCTGCTCGACTTGTCAGTCTTACAGTCAGGCAGGCTTATGCCATTGCACTCAGCGAACGATTTCCGACCGTTCTGAGCCCACCATCGCGCGCCTCCGTTACTCTTTAGGAGGCGACCGCCCCAGTCAAACTACCCACCATACACGGTCCTGGTTCCGGATAACGGAACGCAGTTAGACATCCATGTAGATAAGGGTGGTATTTCAAGGAAGACTCCACAATGGCTGGCGCCACTGCTTCAAAGTCTACCACCTATCCTACACATGTCGACACGAATGCCAGTGTAAAGCTATAGTAAAGGTGCACGGGGTCTTTCCGTCTAACCGCAGGAACCCCGCATCTTCACGGGGAATTCAATTTCACTGAGTCTATGTTGGAGACAGCGGGGAAGTCGTTACGCCATTCGTGCAGGTCGGAACTTACCCGACAAGGAATTTCGCTACCTTAGGACCGTTATAGTTACGGCCGCCGTTTACTGGGGCTTCAATTCAATGCTTGCACATCTCCTCTTAACCTTCCAGCACCGGGCAGGCGTCAGACCCTATACGTCGTCTTGCGACTTCGCAGAGCCCTGTGTTTTTGGTAAACAGTCGCTACCCCCTGGTCTGTGCCACCCCCTAACGGTTGCCCGCTAAAGGGTCACGCTTCTTCCGAAGTTACGCGTGCAATTTGCCGAGTTCCTTCAACATAGTTCTCTCAAGCGCCTTGGTATTCTCTACCGGTCCACCTGTGTCGGTTTCGGGTACGGTCTATAATGTGGGAGCTATTTCCTGGAACTGCTTCACTGCATCATCAATCCAATAAGATGATACAATTTACGCAATCCGTCACTTCCCACAGGCCCACGAATATTAACGTGGTTCCCATCGACTACGCCTTTCGGCCTCGTCTTAGGGGCCGGCTCACCCTGCTCAGATTAACTTTAAGCAGGAACCCTTGGACTTTCGGCGAGGGAGTCTCTCACTCCCTTTATCGTTACTCATGTCAGCATTCTCACTTCCAATACCTCCAGGATCCCTCACGGGTATCCCTTCACAGGCTTATGGAACGCTCCGCTACCACTTACACTTACGTGTAAATCCACATCTTCGGTGTATGGCTTTAGCCCCGTTACATTTTCGGCGCAAAGACCCTTATTTAGACCAGTGAGCTGTTACGCTTTCTTTAAATGATGGCTGCTTCTAAGCCAACATCCTGGTTGTTTTGGGATCCTCACATCCTTTCCCACTTAGCCATAACTTGGGGACCTTAGATGGTGGTCAGGGTTGTTTCCCTCTCCACGACGGACGTTAGCACCCGCCGTGTGTCTGCTAGTCAGTTCTTCCA
>NZ_CP104893.1:2947500-2965000 GCF_025449315.1 Bartonella sp. HY406
ATGCTGCTATTGCAGTTAAAACCAATGCTGATTTAACATTAAACCGTGCCCAAACCCTACAGCAAAGCCAATCGGTATCACAATCCATGGTCGATGCTGCGCAATCTGCATTAGATCAAGCTGTTGCTAATGCTACACGTGCCAGCGCTCAAATTGCTGCTGCCAAGGCTAATATTGCTGTGCTGCAAGCGCAATATAACGAAGCAGAAAGTGCCACTCGATCATTACAAGTAGCGCGAGCGAAAGCTAAACGTGATTTGGACTTTACAATTATTCGCGCTCCAATCGATGGCATTATTGGCAACTTATCCAGCCAAAAGGGTAATCTTGTAGTCAATGGTCAACAGCTTGCCGCTTTAGTACCCAATAAAGCCTTATATATTGATGCCAATTATAAGGAAACGCAGATCGCTGAAATTTTTGGCGGCGAAACAGCCCGCATTACTATTGACGGCTTTGAAGGTGATGGCTTTGAAGGAAAGGTATTGTCACTCTCGCCGGCTTCTGGTGCGGTATTTTCTATTTTGCCTCCTCAAAATGCAACAGGTAACTTCACAAAGATTGTTCAGCGCATCCCTGTACGCATATCCATTCCCGATGAAGTTTTGAAAACTGGCCGTATTAGAGCTGGTATGAGTGTTCATGCAATAATTGATACGCGGACAAAACTAGATTGATGCATTGGTCGGCAAATAGGCAACAAAGTTGCGCCTTTTGATTGCTTTAAGGAAAATTGGTCTTAACATGAGTTCTGCATCCAGCGAACCAGCGGCAGCTGAAAAAATTGATATCCGCCAAGTCATTGGCTTTACAGCCATGGTATTTGGCATGTTTATGGCGCTTTTGGATATTCAAATCGTTTCTGCCTCGCTTGCTGAAATTCAAGCAGGCCTATCAGCAAGCAGCGATGAAATATCTTGGGTACAAACATCCTATCTCATTGCAGAAGTCATCATGATTCCGTTATCGGGCTTTTTAGGGCGCTTGATGTCAACTCGTATGCTCTTTACGATTTCGGCTATTGGCTTTACGCTTGCAAGTCTACTTTGTGCAACGGCAACCTCAATCCAAGAAATGATTGTCTATCGTGCCTTGCAGGGCTTTTTGGGCGGCGGTATGATTCCAAGTGTTTATGCCGCAGCTTTCACAATTTTTCCTCTTTCAAAAAACAGCATAGTATCACCACTCATTGGACTTGTAGCCACCTTTGCACCAACAATAGGACCAACAGTTGGTGGCTATATTTGCCATGCATTCTCGTGGCATTGGCTTTTTCTGGTTAATCTTATTCCAGGCATTATCGTTATTATAGTAGCTTGGCGCTTTATCAACTTTGACAAAGGCGATCCATCGCTTCTCAAAAAATTTGATTGGTCAGCTTTAATTTTCATGGCGGTGTTTTTAGGTGGTACTGAATATTACTTAGAAGAAGGTCCACGTAAAGACTGGTTAGAAAGTTCAACTATCAAAACCGTTATTGTAATTTCAACCATTGCCGGCGTGCTTTTCTTTTGGCGAACTTTTACGAGTAAAAATAGAATCATTGATTTTGATGCGTTTCATAATCGTAATTTTGCATTAGGATCGCTTTTTTCATTTGTAATGGGTATTGGTCTTTATGGATTAACTTATCTTTACCCCCTATATTTGAGTGAAATTCGTGGCCATGATACCTTGATGATCGGGCAAACCATGTTTGTATCCGGTCTTACAATGTTTTTGGCAGCGCCTCTTGCTGGCTATCTTTCAACGAAAATCGATCTACGTCTCATGATGCTCATCGGCTTTGGTGGATTTGCTCTTGGCACATGGATTGTAACTGGCCTCACCGCCGAATGGGATTTTTGGCAAATTTTTTGGCCACAAGTTTTACGCGGTACATCACTGATTTTCTGCATGGTGCCAATTAATAATATTGCGCTTGGCTCGCTACCACCGAATAAATTGAAAAACGCTTCTGGCATATTCAACCTTTTGCGCAATCTTGGCGGCGCGATGGGACTAGCCATTATCAATACCATTATTATTAAACGATCGGATTTTCACTTTCACCGCATTGCAGAAACTCTCAATGCCGGCAATGAACAAGCAATGCAATTTTTAGATCGATTGGCGGTTCGCCTTGGTACAATCGGCAATCCTTCCGACACTGCTGCTCTATCACAATTGAGTTTATTAGTACGCCAACAAGCAACCGTCATGGCGTTTATTGATGCCTTCTTCATTTTAACTATATTATTTATAGTGCTTACCACCCTTGTCTTATTTGTTAATAAAAACACCTCTACCAACCAACAACCAAATATCCATTAAAGCCCCAAAAACTTAACATGAAGATGTTAATTGAGGTAAAATATATGCCGTATAATAGCATGTATGAATGCTTGATTTTTTTAAATATTGCATTACCTGCATTATCTATTAAGAACAAAAAACAGACTTTCATGCAGAATAATGATATTTAATAGCCTATAGCAAAAGCGATGACCTCGAAGCGACCACACATCATCAGCTCTTGGAAAATGTTCTTGTTGGAATAGAGTGAAAATTTTATGAGCGCTGATGCCATTACAACCAATGATCATAGTGACAAGATAAACCCACGTCACGTTCTTGGGTTTATTGCCATGGTATTTGGCATGTTTATGGCGATTCTGGATATCCAAATTGTGTCGGCCTCTCTAGCTGAAATTCAAGCTGGACTATCTGCAAGCAGCGATGAAATATCTTGGGTACAGACGTCCTACCTTATTGCAGAAGTTATTATGATTCCCTTATCGGGGTTTTTAGGACGTTTATTATCAACTCGAACGCTTTTCACCCTTTCGGCCATTGGTTTCACCTTTGCAAGCTTGCTTTGCGCAACCGCCACTTCAATTGAGCAAATGATTGTTTACCGCGCTATTCAAGGTTTTCTTGGCGGCGGTATGATTCCCAGCGTTTTTGCCGCAGCATTTACCATTTTTCCTCCATCAAAGCGCAGCATTGTTTCTCCCCTTATCGGCCTTGTTGCAACCCTTGCACCTACGATAGGTCCTACTATTGGCGGTTACTTGAGTCATGCTTTCTCATGGCATTGGCTGTTTTTGATTAATTTTATTCCTGGAATTTTAGTCGCTTTTGCTGCATGGCGTTTCATCGATTTTGATAAAGGCGATTCCTCACTTTTTGCCAAATTTGACTGGTGGGGATTAATTTTTATGGCCATATTGCTTGGCGGCGCCGAATATGTGCTAGAAGAAGGACCACGCAATGACTGGATGGATGATACAACCGTTTGCATTTTAACTGTCATGGTTATGATAAGCGGTGTGCTATTTTTTTGGCGCGCATTTACCAGTCAAGAACCGATTGTCGATTTACGGGCTTTTAGCGATGTGAATTTTGCCCTTGGCTCACTTTTTTCATTTATTATGGGCATAGGTCTTTATGGGCTGACTTATTTATATCCACTCTATTTAGGACAAATCCGTGGTTATGATGCCCTTATGATCGGTGAAACCATGTTTGTATCTGGCCTTGCCATGTTTTTTGCAGCACCACTTGCTGGGATTCTTTCTGAAAAGATGGATCCACGCCTCATGATGGCCATTGGTTTTGCTGGCTTTGGTATTGGCACTTGGATGGTAACAGGTATGACAGCCGACTGGGATTTTTGGGAATTGTTTTGGCCGCAAATATTGCGTGGTGCCTCGATGATGCTATGCATGGTGCCAATCAATAATATCGCTCTTGGTACATTGCCGCCAAGCCGCATAAAAAATGCCGCCGCCTTGTTTAATCTTATGCGCAATTTAGGTGGTGCGATAGGCCTTGCCGTCATCAATACTGTAATCATGAGACGAAGCGATTTACACTTTGCCCGCATAGCCGAAACACTCCATTGGGGCAATGCACAAGCAATGGAGTTTTTAACCGGCCTTGCTGAGCGTTTAGGTACACCAGCAAATCCCTCCAATATTGGAGCTCTGGCGGAACTTAACCAACTCGTCCACCGCCAAGCAGCGGTTATGGCCTTTATCGATTCATTTTTTATTTTAACCTTACTTTTTGCAAGCCTAACCGTTCTTGTATTATTTGTTAAAAAACCATCAACTGGAAGAAGTGAAAATACAGGCCATTAATAAAGGAGATTATAAAGACCTACCTAGAGGTATATGGCAGATGATCTTTTAAACAGTGAGAAAGACTCTAATTTTTTTATAGCTTACTACTTGGGCGCAGCGAACAAAAAATGCCCAAAATGCCGGCTCTTTTGTTCTTACTATTGATGCTGAATGGGATATGGGTAAAACTTTTTTTTATGCCACTCTAAAGATTATTTAGAAGATAAAACCATCTTGTTATTTCAATTAATGTTTGGAAAGATGATGCATCCGATAAGCCTTTTAGTGCGGTTTTAACCGCCTTTGACTACGCATTGCATCTTTACTGCCCATATTTCGCTTACAAAACAGCTACTCTGCCAAAGTGACAAAGCTGACTATATTGAACCAATTTAAAACAAAAATACTAAGCTAAATGGGATACCATTCCTGGGATATGATCACTGTTTATTTGCCGTTGGCAAAACTGATAAAAAGCCTTAATTGCCTGAGTGTGTTGCGTACTTTTAAGGCTAAAAAGACCAATCTTCATTATAGGCACTTCATCGGCAATAGGAATATATTGAATTACCTTACCATCAAGTGCAATTTGTGAGCGTGGCGCAACATTAGCAATAGAATAGCCATAATCATTAGCAACCATCGTGCGTATAACATCTTGGTGCGGTGAGCGGATAGCAATATTGGGGGAAAGCCCCTGTTGATTGAATAGACTAAAGAAATATTCTCGACTGTGAGGCAAATCCAAAAGCAGCAAAGGCTCATCAGCAATTTCTTTTAATGATACAGAAACGCGATTGGCGAAGCTATGACCTTCAGCGATAATAAGATAGGGGGGCAAATCTGCAAGCGGTGTAAAATCAAAAAAATCAGGTACAAAACTATCATAGCTAAGCCCAACATCAATCGCTCCATCTTGAATACTTTTTAACAAAACATCATGATTCGCAACGCTTTGGTTGAGAGTTATTGCATCATATTGTTGGGTAAATGCCTTGGATAAGGCCGGCATAATCATCGGCGCAAGGGTCACCATGCAACCTACGGCAATTTGTCCGCGCAACTGGCTTGTTACATCATCCGTTACATTATAAAGTTTTTCAGTTTCATCAATGATTTTTTTCGCTTGAATAAGTGCCTTTTTACCTGCTGAAGTCAAAGCCAACCCTTGAGCATGACGTCGAATGAACAATTTTGCTTGCAACTCTTCCTCAAGATTGGCAATCGCAGTCGATATTGATGGCGAGGAAACCTTAACACGTTCAGACGCAAGACTAATGCTACCAGTTTCCGCAGTAGCTATAAAATATTCAACCTGTCTTAAAGTAATGCGCATCATTGCCTTTCCATCAAAATTATAATATTTTGTATATTTAAAAGTATTAATATAAAAAAATAAATGACGTATTTATGATAATTAAAATTTTTATTTGATTTAGTCGATTAACAAATTGTAACAAAATATAAAAAGATTTTTAAATTAGCATTTCAAAATTTTTACAAATAATACTTTGTCTTTTTTTAAAAAAAATTGCTCTAAAATGATCAACACATCATATATAAATGCACGTGTGTCGCAATGAAATTTTAAAAACAAACAAATATTCATGAAAACATATAATGCCATAATAATAAGGGCACCTGCAAAGTGCCTCAAGAATACAGCAGAGCATGGCGGGGGTGGCATAACTCTGCTGCATCTTGTTACCTCATCAGATAAAGCAGTTGCTTTATGAGGGGCAGATAAGATCAATCAGAAGACCTGCGGGGGGGGGGAATGGTCAAAAGCTGATTGATCTGCAAACAAGACTATTGATAATATTTATATTCGTCAATAATTAAAAACTAAATTAACATTTTTTTTAGTTAGTATTTACGAAAAACTGGTCTTTTTTTGATTTTTTGCCATAAATTGTCTTAAAATGATACAATTCATATTTAACATAAAAAAATACCTAACCCGTTAAATATAAAATTTAGATAATTATTATTTTACGTATAAATTAAATTATAAATATAAGAATTAATATTAATATACTATATATTCTATCTTATAATTGATATTTTTAATATATAAATATATTATATTTTATTATTATCACTGAAATAGAAAATTATTTTGATTTTTATCAAATTATTTAGTTAAGTGATATTTTTCTAAACAATGCCATATTTTCCTCATAAATTACATTATAATTGCTGCCGCAACTACGTTTAATTTAAACGAATTAACGTTTTCTTTTTATGAATCACCTTAGTATCAGCCATATATTAAATTTCATAAACGGGGGCGAAGATGGTAATCTTAGCAAAAAACACTGATCAATGGTGCAAAGAATATCCCTTACTAAGAGACATGATTGCCTTACGCCCAACCAGTTGGTTTAATCCGGCATCGTCTACCATTAATGAAGCTCTCAGGGATGTCGGACTGACAAGTGATGATATCAATGATGCAAGTGCACGATTACAACGTTTTGCTCCCTTTATTGCAAAAACTTTTCCAGAGACAATCACATCAAATGGCATAATAGAATCACCTATTTTGCGCCTTGAAAAAATGCAAAAGGCTTTAAATATGCAAAGCGAATTGCCGTTTTCAGGCAAATTATGGCTCAAGTCAGACAATGCCTTGCCCATATCAGGATCGGTCAAGGCGCGCGGTGGTATTTATGAGGTGTTAAAGCACGCTGAGGACCTTGTGCTTTCAGCTGGACATGTGAGTATAGATGATGATTATAGTCTTTTTGAAAGTTCGCGAATAAAAAATTTCTTGTCAAATCGAAAGATTGCAGTTGGTTCTACCGGCAATCTTGGTCTTTCTATTGGCATTATAGGGGCCAAACTAGGATTTCAAACCTATGTCCATATGTCAGCCGATGCCAAACAATGGAAAAAAGACAAGTTACGCGGCAATGGCGTACATGTTATAGAACACCAAGGCGATTATGGCAAAGCCGTCGAAGAAGGACGTCAACAGGCTTTAAATGATCCTAATTGTTATTTTATTGATGATGAAAACTCACACAATCTGTTTTTAGGTTATAGTGTTGCGGCGTTGCGTCTGGTTAAACAATTTGATGATCACGGTATCAAGGTTGATGCAAAGCATCCGCTTTTTGTTTATTTACCCTGTGGGGTAGGTGGTGGTCCTGGAGGTATTACTTTTGGCTTAAAGACCGTATTTGGCGATAATGTCCATTGTATTTTTGCAGAACCAACCCATTCACCTGCGATGTTTCTTGGCGTTTACACTGGGCTACATGATAAGATCAGCGTCCAAGATTTTGGCATTGACAATAAAACCGCAGCTGATGGACTTGCAGTTGGCAGACCATCTGCCTTTGTTGGCAAAGCCATGCAAAGACTGATTGATGGCTATTATACAGTGGAGGATAAAACCCTCTTTAACTATTTAGCCAAAATCTATAACTGTGAAAACATCAAATTGGAGCCATCAGCGACTGCAGGCTTTGCAGGCTTTTCTTTCGTGCTCCAAAATCGCGAATATTTAAAACGCCAAAATATAAATAGCCAAGACATACAAAATGCCACGCATCTTGTATGGGCGACAGGCGGTTCTATGGTGCCGAATGACGAATTTTTGAGCTATTTAAACCATGCAGATGGAATTTTTTAAAAATATCACGCCATCGTGCCATTATGTTACACGAAGACTTAAAAAGCTTTGCCGTAAAAACTTAAATTACAGCAAAGCCATAAAAACTAACGTCAATTATTATTTAACTCGGGAGATGGCATATCATTAGCCGGAATTGGCAGACGTGCAACCACATTTCCTTGCTTATAATTATAAATAACCAATTCTGTGCCGCCGGATGGTGCTAAAGTTTCAAGCGAAATAAGATCACCAGATAGGCTGTGAGATAGGATGCGAGTACCGACAGGCAAATCAATTTCACGGTTAATGGTTGCAGGCAGCGTTACTGGCTGATTATTCTCAACAGTATTTTGTCCTACTACCGCTTGACCAGCTGTATCATTCAAAGGCACAACACTCAAATCATTAGGTACTGCAGGCTGATTTACCTGTGTTGTTGGTGCATTGTCCGGTGTACGAGTTGCTTTATAAATAACCGCAATGAACACTGCAATAACCAATAAAAGAGTAATGGTTACTGATACAATCATCAAGCGCATCAACTTGCGCCGCACTCGCTCTACGGCTGGATCAAGGCGGTTTGGATCAGGAGCTTCCTCATAATGGTTCTGTTCATAAGTGTAATCACCGTCGTCATAACCATGATTGTGATTATTTTGCATTTCGGATCTTCTCCATTCAGCCTTATACTGCCACCGGTTTTCCGGAATTGAATTTTGTGAGCCATTTACTAAAATTAAAACAAAGTCAATGGGTTGTAATAGTAGATAATGGCGTTTATGATTTTTTCTAGCCTTTACATTACCTAAACTTTTTAAAAGCTTTATTAATGAAAGAAATTTGTAATATTTTAAAGTGATTTCGCTGTCGATAACCACAACAAACAGCTCAAGGTCATTTTTAAAAAGCGCAACACTTCACAACCTGAATAGTGACTTTTTGGCTATATAAAATCAAAATAATGGCCTACTATCCTTTATGCTGATTATCGCCATCATATTGAATAAGATAAATCCAATTTATTTGAAGATCTCTATCAATTATAATCACTAAAGCAAAAATTGGTATTGGCGATTTAACCTATCTTAACCGACTAATTTTGTTCTTTCAAAAATCCTATATTTTTATTTGATGCGGCATTTAAAATGTCTGCCCTTGTTAATTTTCCACATTTCTTGCAAAAGGCAAATGGCATTTTATCTAGTCTTTGCACAAGGCCAAAAATTTATTTGGCAGTTTCAACCAAGGATTCATCATCCATAAAGTTTACCAAAATTCATTTTAAAAGCCATCACGCAGTTTCAATGGCGCGATGACTCATGCATTTTCAGTAATTTATGTAAGGTCAAGAATAAGAACAATTAAATCATTAGACTTACTTGTTCTCGTTTTTGATATTTCATAATTGGTGTTATGATTAAATTTAATGGCTTTGCAATTAAATTACCTGCCATTTTTTCGGCGCAGCTGCTGCAACTTCAATTTTGCGTAATGCCCCTACTAATTCAAGCATATCTTGTGGCATTGGTGCTTCAAAATGCATAACCTCGCCAGTTTGCGGATGTTCAAAAGCCAATTGGCCAGCATGAAGGGCTTGGCGAGGAAAGGCTTGTACAACCGCCTTTACATCGTCATCTAAACGATTGGCTTTAGTTTTAACCGACGCACCATAATCATTGTCACCAAGCAGTGGATGACCAATATGCGCCATATGAACACGAATTTGGTGGGTTCGTCCGGTTTCTAGGCGGCATTCAATAAGGCTTGCCGATGCGCCAGCATCTTCGCGTGCACCAAATTTTTCAATTACATTAAAATGGGTTATGGCATGACGCGCGTCACTGCGGCTTTCATTTACCACTGCTTGGCGGGTTCTATCACGGGGTGAACGCCCAAGATAGGTGTCTACTGTGCCAGTATTACGAGCTGGTACATCCCAAACAATAGCACTATAAACCCGCTCTAAAGCACCTGTGCGACCATGATCAGCAAATTGTGCGCTTAGATGCTTATGGGCAAAATCATTTTTGGCAACCACCATCACACCGCTTGTATCCTTATCAAGACGATGGACAATACCCGGCCGCTTAACACCGCCAATGCCGGAAAGACTGTCGCCACAATGATAAACAAGAGCATTGACCATAGTACCTTGCCAATTACCATTGCCAGGATGAACAACCAAGCCTTGTGGTTTGTTGAGTACAATCAGATCATCATCTTCATAAAGAATATCGAGGGGGATATTTTCCCCTTGTGGTTCTGGATCAACAGGCTCTGGTAAAATAAGGGTAATTTCTTGAACGCCATTTAATTTGAACTTGGGTTCTAAAACCACCTTGCCATCAACAGAAACAGCCCCTTCTTGAATAAGACTTTGCAGACGGCTTCTAGAAAAATCTGCAGCTAATGCGGTGGCGAGCCATTGGTCTAATCTTTTGCTCGCTGTTTCCGCTTCGGTAAAAAGTTTTTGCATTATAATCCTTAAAAGATATATCCAAGCGCAATAGACGGCGGTGCTTTTCACCGATATTTGCAGTTTTAAATATTGTAAGCTACTGGTTCGCTTTGCGAGCTATATCAAATTTTGGCAATAATAGCCACTAAAGAGCGTGAGAGATCTGCAAAATAACAGGCAATTGCTTCATTTAAGAATCTCTTTATCGCATTCTATAACTTGGTTCAAATACTAAGTGCATTTAGCGTAAGACTTAACTTAAAGCTTTCCATCAAAAATTTATTTGAATTCTTTGATATCCAAAATATATATAACAATAATTATATCAATAACTTACATCAAAAATCAGTCAAAGAATAGACATTTTCTAGCTTTACTATTGTGATCAACAATATAATTCAAGATCGTGTTTAAATAAGGCGCGAAATATTTACTATTTCAGATATTAGTTATTAATGATATATTCTTTCTGCACAAAATAAAAGTTTTCAACATAAATCTTCAAACCAATACAATCTTTGCTACAATTTTAAATAATTTCTTTTCGTCGCCATGTTTTTGCCATACATTTAAATCGGGAGGACAAAAAATGGAGAACTCCTATGGCGGAGAAAAAAGCGAAAACACAGAAAGCCAGATTTATAGGTATCGGCATCGCCGCACTCGTTGTCCTTATCATCAGTTTTCTTCCTAATCCAGAAGGGTTAACACCTACTGGTCAACAAGCTTTAGCATTATTTGCAGGTATCATCGTTTTATGGGCATTGGAACCAGTGCCCCTAGCAATAAGCAGTCTCATTATGGCAGTAGTGGTCGTACTATTCCAAATGATGACTGTAAAAGATGCATTAAATAATTTCTCGACACCTTCAATTTTTTTAATCGTAGCAGCATTATTAATGGCACCTGCAATGTCAAAGTCTGGCTTTGCAGAGCGCCTGATTTATTGGCTGCTGTCAAAAATTGGTTGTACCTCAATTCGCATCACGCTAGGTATTACCCTTGCTAACATTCTTTTAGCATTTTTAATCCCATCAACAGCAGCAAGAACTGCTGCCTTATTGCCAATCTGCATAGCAATCATTGAAATTTATAGAAAGAACAGCCAGCAGGAAGGTCGCAGTAAATTTGCGGTTAGCCTTCTTTTAACGCTTGCCTTTACCAATTCAATTATTAGCGCTGGTATTCTTACTGCAACAGTCCCCAACCCCGTCACTGCTGACTTTATCGCCAAAGCAACTGGCCATACTATTTCCTATGTTGAATGGCTAATGTATGGTTTTCCCCCAGCATTTATCATGACATTTTTTGCATGGTGGTTCATCAAAACTGTATTTAAAGCAGAGCTAAATGAAATTCCTGGAGGCAAAGAGCATATCCTTGAAAAATATACTAGCCTTGGAAAAATGACGGTAGATGAATGGAAAACAAGTATGATTTTCCTCTTGGTTGTCGTCCTATGGCTCACTGGTAGCTTAACCGGAATTAACACAACAATCGCAGCCTTGTTGGGTGTTTGCTTGATGTTCTTATTGGGCGTTGTCAATTGGGCTGATGCTTCAAAGTCATCAGCATTCCAATTTATGCTTATCATGGGCGGCGGTTTTATCGTTGCTGATCTTTTGATCTCAACTGGTGCAGCAAATTGGCTTGCAACAACATTATTTAGCACCCTTAATGTCAGTACTATTTCAGTGCTCAGTCTGCTTATTATTGTTATCTTTATTGTCCAATTTTTGCATATTCCCTTCATGGGCACCACTAAGATGACAACAATGTTGATTCCTATCGTTATTAGCGTTGCGCAAGCTGCTAATATTGACCCTATAATTCTCGCAATGCCAGCAGGTATGATTATCGGCGGTTTCCCTCTATTTTTATTCTACAATACGATCTCAAGCTTGCTTGTTTTTGGTACAGGAGAATTAAAAATGAGCGATTTCCCTAAAGTCGGTATACCAATCTGTACCGTAGCCGTCATCGTTTATAGCCTATGTGCAGTTACTTATTGGCGTTGGCTTGGTCTATTTTAATTTCTGGTGCGCAGATGTTTAAGAATGCTCTAAACGTTTACACCAACAATCATTTGCTGCTTGCAGTTCAAAAAGAAAGATATTTAAAATGACAAATGTAGGATTTCGAGTTTTTACAAAGATTAATCGCCCTGCAGCTGAACTCATTGAAGGCTTTCGTGGTATTCCTGTTGCCAATGTCGCTGACATAATGAATCGAAGCTGTGTGCTTGATGCACGTATACAAAAAATTAGCACCCCCGATCTACTAGGCTGCGCTTTTACTGTAAAAGTAAGACCAGGCGATAATTTAATGCTCCACAAAGCGTTACATATGGCACAGCCCGGTGATATCATTGTTGTCGATGCTCATGGTGATATTACCAATTCAATCACTGGCGAACTCATGATGCGGACAGCTCTCACTAAAAAATTGGGTGGCGTTATCATTGATGGCGCTATTCGCGATGTTGCTACTCTATCTCAATTGGATATGCCTATCTATGCAGCAGGCGTTACGGCTGCTGGCCCTTATAAAGATGGGCCGGGCGAAATTGGCACGCCAATCAGCGTAGGTAGCGTGGTTGTCCATCCCGGCGACATTATTATTGGTGATGATGACGGCATTGTTGTTGTTTCCCCCAAAGAGGCACCAGAGCTGATTGAAAAGGCACGTAAAAAACATGCTGATGAAGAAGCTATTATCAAAGCAATCGAAGAGAATACACGGGATTATTCTTGGATTGACCGTGAGCTTGAAAAGAAAGGCTGTGAAATCATTGACGACTATTATAGGTGAGTAATTTAAAAGGTCATAAAAACCTATAATTATGCAATCAATACATCATGTGGTCAGGTATGTTTTTCAGCAATATGCCTGACCATATTTTTTAAGGGGCTTGCCTAGCTAAGTGCCAATTAATTGTCGTAAAGCTATGATATAATTTTTAGAATAAGTAAACACTAATACCTAAGACCATAATTTACCTAATAATTTTTAAGTGATCGAACCACCATCTAGGTGCGCCGGTATTTCAATGAATTCACATTATTTCAAGAATAATATTAGCGCTTTGATATGGGATAACTTAAACGTTAAACTGATAGCCTCAAAATCATGCTCAAATCATAACCTTAGGTGCCAACCTCCTATTTTATACCCAATTCGACATTTTTCATCGCTTGTGGCTGTCCAAGACTGTTTTTTAGCCAACACTCTTTCTTTTTCGGCAGATATGAAAAAGCCTTACATTGATTATCACCAATGCATGCCAAAAAGCATTCCAAATAATTAGATCTTTGTTTGCGTGCATAGTCTCCGCCTGGAATATCAAAACCGCTATAAGCAGTAAAACTGCTTAGAAAGACATCTTTTGCCTTATAGGACTTATAAGACGCGGCAGCATCATTATTCTTAATAAGCGCAACGACATCTGTTTTTAACATGCAAGAACGGAAACGCTTATGCCAAGTAATCGCTGCGCAGCGTGTTGTCTGCTCACATATAGAGGTACATTGATCATAGCTCACATTGCGTGCAATATCGTAATCAAAACCGATAGCATCATAATTGTTTTGGTGAATCAGAAAGGATTGATTGGACGACGGATTAAAGGCTGGCGCGGCAGTTTGATTTGTAGCCTGAACAACCGGCTTTGGCGTTGTATAACACAAAATTTTAAAAACCGAAGGCGAAGTTGCCTCGGCAATATCAGCAGTTGAGAGATCACTATTTTCTATTTTTCCGTCCAAATCATAAGGTGCAGTAATACCTTGCGCCTGCAAAAATAAATCTGCAACCATAATGCGGATCGCAAAATTTACATTTTGAGCCGTAAACCCAATTTGATCAGAAAATTTCTTTGACAGTGCTGATGTCGTGATACCAACAACATAACCGCTTCTATCAACAATTGGTCCACCAGAATTTCCAGGTTGAATGGGAGTAGATATTTGTAAAAATCGGGTATCATTTCCTAGCCCCGAAAGGGAACTTACATTTCCCGTCGTCATTTTAATTGAATCTGATAATACTTGGTCAAGCGGATAACCAAGTGCTATTATATCTTCTCCAAGACGTGTAATATTTCGGCGAAAAGCAAGGGGCTTAAGGGCAAGGTCTGTATCGACCTTAATCAAAGCCAAGTCATTTGTGCCATCCTTGCGAATATCGATAGCTTTGCCCAGACTAACTACCTCGATACGTTCACATCCCTCTACCACATGAGCATTCGTCAAGACCCATCCATCATTGCTAACCGCAAAACCCGTTCCAGATGAGGAGGCCTCGTCGGGGAAAGCAGGCTCCAAAAAACCAATAGATCCCAATATTATAACAAATATACGTAAAACCAAACCATACATCTGCACACCCCTCACCCCATTAACAAAAACTAGCAAAAAACTTTTGAGCGAAACGAATTAATATTCCAAAACGCCTTGCTTAATAAGAAAGGTTAAGAAATCAATCTGACTTGGATTTTCAACGCTAGATAAACAAACTCAATAAAACCCTTTTGCCAAATGTAATGGTAAATGAAACAATATTTTTAGCAAGCAAAACAAACTTAATTAAATGGATAGCGTCAAATACTCATACTAAACGCTAACATTCGCGTCATGCACACAGCTATGCCGCCATTTACCACTCTTATTATTTAACCTAGCTTTTTTTGATTAACCTTTCTGACTTTTACAATCATTATCCGTTGCGTTTGCAAACGCTTTAAGAAATCACTATTGATCACGCGATTAGATTACGGAGTAATTTAGCTATTGCAAATTTTAAGCCTCACAATCGCCAAGAGCCCCCTTTGTCGGTTATTGTATATGTCTAATCAATGTGTCTATTATTTTGCTGATGGGTAATATTGGTTGCGGGGGCAGGATTTGAACCTACGACCTTCAGGTTATGAGCCTGACGAGCTACCGGGCTGCTCCACCCCGCGTCACCTATAGTCTTTGCTAGAAGTATTATTGATAATCGAGCAAAGTCATTATCTGATTGATGTATTTGCGTTGTTATTTAAGCATGATCAGATAGATTAATAAGGGTGTTTTGATGGTGAAGAGATAGTATTCAATCATGCATTTTGCAGACCTGGCAGCGACCTACTCTCCCGTGTCTTAAGACAAAGTACCATTGGCGCTGGAGCGTTTCACGGCCGAGTTCGGAATGGGATCGGGTGCAGCCGCTCCGCCATAACCACCAGGTCGGCGAAAGGCATGAACGAATTGAAGCTGGTTTTGATTTTCTGCTTTTTATTAACTGGATATAGGTAATGGGAACGATCAAGCCGATTGAACGATTAGTATCAGTAAGCTTCATGTGTTACCACACTTCCACACCTGACCTATCAACGTGGTCGTCTTCCACGGTTCTCATGGGAATACTCGTTTTTAGGTGGGTTTCCCGCTTAGATGCCTTCAGCGGTTATCCCTTCCGTATATAGCTACCCTGCTATGCGGCTGGCGCCACAACAGGTCCACCAGAGATACGTCCATCCCGGTCCTCTCGTACTAGGGACAGATCCTATCAATATTCCTACACCCACGGCAGATAGGGACCGAACTGTCTCACGACGTTCTGAACCCAACTCACGTACCGCTTTAAATGGCGAACAGCCATACCCTTGGGACCTGCTCCAGCCCCAGGATGCGATGAGTCGACATCGAGGTGCCAAACAACCCCGTCGATATGGACTCTTGGGGGTCATCAGCCTGTTATCCCCGGCGTACCTTTTATCCGTTGAGCGATGGCCCTTCCACACGGGACCACCGGATCACTATGACCGTCTTTCGACTCTGCTCGACTTGTCAGTCTTACAGTCAGGCAGGCTTATGCCATTGCACTCAGCGAACGATTTCCGACCGTTCTGAGCCCACCATCGCGCGCCTCCGTTACTCTTTAGGAGGCGACCGCCCCAGTCAAACTACCCACCATACACGGTCCTGGTTCCGGATAACGGAACGCAGTTAGACATCCATGTAGATAAGGGTGGTATTTCAAGGAAGACTCCACAATGGCTGGCGCCACTGCTTCAAAGTCTACCACCTATCCTACACATGTCGACACGAATGCCAGTGTAAAGCTATAGTAAAGGTGCACGGGGTCTTTCCGTCTAACCGCAGGAACCCCGCATCTTCACGGGGAATTCAATTTCACTGAGTCTATGTTGGAGACAGCGGGGAAGTCGTTACGCCATTCGTGCAGGTCGGAACTTACCCGACAAGGAATTTCGCTACCTTAGGACCGTTATAGTTACGGCCGCCGTTTACTGGGGCTTCAATTCAATGCTTGCACATCTCCTCTTAACCTTCCAGCACCGGGCAGGCGTCAGACCCTATACGTCGTCTTGCGACTTCGCAGAGCCCTGTGTTTTTGGTAAACAGTCGCTACCCCCTGGTCTGTGCCACCCCCTAACGGTTGCCCGCTAAAGGGTCACGCTTCTTCCGAAGTTACGCGTGCAATTTGCCGAGTTCCTTCAACATAGTTCTCTCAAGCGCCTTGGTATTCTCTACCGGTCCACCTGTGTCGGTTTCGGGTACGGTCTATAATGTGGGAGCTATTTCCTGGAACTGCTTCACTGCATCATCAATCCAATAAGATGATACAATTTACGCAATCCGTCACTTCCCACAGGCCCACGAATATTAACGTGGTTCCCATCGACTACGCCTTTCGGCCTCGTCTTAGGGGCCGGCTCACCCTGCTCAGATTAACTTTAAGCAGGAACCCTTGGACTTTCGGCGAGGGAGTCTCTCACTCCCTTTATCGTTACTCATGTCAGCATTCTCACTTCCAATACCTCCAGGATCCCTCACGGGTATCCCTTCACAGGCTTATGGAACGCTCCGCTACCACTTACACTTACGTGTAAATCCACATCTTCGGTGTATGGCTTTAGCCCCGTTACATTTTCGGCGCAAAGACCCTTATTTAGACCAGTGAGCTGTTACGCTTTCTTTAAATGATGGCTGCTTCTAAGCCAACATCCTGGTTGTTTTGGGATCCTCACATCCTTTCCCACTTAGCCATAACTTGGGGACCTTAGATGGTGGTCAGGGTTGTTTCCCTCTCCACGACGGACGTTAGCACCCGCCGTGTGTCTGCTAGTCAGTTCTTCCAGGTATTCGGAGTTTGGTTAGGTTTGGTAATCCGGTGAGGACCCCTAGCCCATCCAGTGCTCTACCCCCTGGAGAATACAACTAACGCTCTACCTAAATAGATTTCGCGGAGAACCAGCTATTTCCGAGTTTGATTGGCCTTTCACCCCTAGCCACAAGTCATCCCGATCTATTG
>NZ_CP104893.1:2970000-2972500 GCF_025449315.1 Bartonella sp. HY406
CTGGTATTATAGCCCTCATGTACTGATTTGGCATTATGGCGTTAGAAACGTCAAAAACCGCTCTTTGGCGGTTATTGTATATGTCTAATCACTGTGTTTATTATTTTGCTGAGGTTGTATTTTGGTTGCGGGGGCAGGATTTGAACCTACGACCTTCAGGTTATGAGCCTGACGAGCTACCGGGCTGCTCCACCCCGCGTCACCTATAGTCTTTGCTAGAAGTATTATTGATAATCGAGCAAAGTCATTATCTGATTGATGTATTTGCGTTGTTATTTAAGCATGATCAGATAGATTAATAAGGGTGTTTTGATGGTGAAGAGATAGTATTCAATCATGCATTTTGCAGACCTGGCAGCGACCTACTCTCCCGTGTCTTAAGACAAAGTACCATTGGCGCTGGAGCGTTTCACGGCCGAGTTCGGAATGGGATCGGGTGCAGCCGCTCCGCCATAACCACCAGGTCGGCGAAAGGCATGAACGAATTGAAGCTGGTTTTGATTTTCTGCATTTTTATTAACTGGATATAGGTAATGGGAACGATCAAGCCGATTGAACGATTAGTATCAGTAAGCTTCATGTGTTACCACACTTCCACACCTGACCTATCAACGTGGTCGTCTTCCACGGTTCTCATGGGAATACTCGTTTTTAGGTGGGTTTCCCGCTTAGATGCCTTCAGCGGTTATCCCTTCCGTATATAGCTACCCTGCTATGCGGCTGGCGCCACAACAGGTCCACCAGAGATACGTCCATCCCGGTCCTCTCGTACTAGGGACAGATCCTATCAATATTCCTACACCCACGGCAGATAGGGACCGAACTGTCTCACGACGTTCTGAACCCAACTCACGTACCGCTTTAAATGGCGAACAGCCATACCCTTGGGACCTGCTCCAGCCCCAGGATGCGATGAGTCGACATCGAGGTGCCAAACAACCCCGTCGATATGGACTCTTGGGGGTCATCAGCCTGTTATCCCCGGCGTACCTTTTATCCGTTGAGCGATGGCCCTTCCACACGGGACCACCGGATCACTATGACCGTCTTTCGACTCTGCTCGACTTGTCAGTCTTACAGTCAGGCAGGCTTATGCCATTGCACTCAGCGAACGATTTCCGACCGTTCTGAGCCCACCATCGCGCGCCTCCGTTACTCTTTAGGAGGCGACCGCCCCAGTCAAACTACCCACCATACACGGTCCTGGTTCCGGATAACGGAACGCAGTTAGACATCCATGTAGATAAGGGTGGTATTTCAAGGAAGACTCCACAATGGCTGGCGCCACTGCTTCAAAGTCTACCACCTATCCTACACATGTCGACACGAATGCCAGTGTAAAGCTATAGTAAAGGTGCACGGGGTCTTTCCGTCTAACCGCAGGAACCCCGCATCTTCACGGGGAATTCAATTTCACTGAGTCTATGTTGGAGACAGCGGGGAAGTCGTTACGCCATTCGTGCAGGTCGGAACTTACCCGACAAGGAATTTCGCTACCTTAGGACCGTTATAGTTACGGCCGCCGTTTACTGGGGCTTCAATTCAATGCTTGCACATCTCCTCTTAACCTTCCAGCACCGGGCAGGCGTCAGACCCTATACGTCGTCTTGCGACTTCGCAGAGCCCTGTGTTTTTGGTAAACAGTCGCTACCCCCTGGTCTGTGCCACCCCCTAACGGTTGCCCGCTAAAGGGTCACGCTTCTTCCGAAGTTACGCGTGCAATTTGCCGAGTTCCTTCAACATAGTTCTCTCAAGCGCCTTGGTATTCTCTACCGGTCCACCTGTGTCGGTTTCGGGTACGGTCTATAATGTGGGAGCTATTTCCTGGAACTGCTTCACTGCATCATCAATCCAATAAGATGATACAATTTACGCAATCCGTCACTTCCCACAGGCCCACGAATATTAACGTGGTTCCCATCGACTACGCCTTTCGGCCTCGTCTTAGGGGCCGGCTCACCCTGCTCAGATTAACTTTAAGCAGGAACCCTTGGACTTTCGGCGAGGGAGTCTCTCACTCCCTTTATCGTTACTCATGTCAGCATTCTCACTTCCAATACCTCCAGGATCCCTCACGGGTATCCCTTCACAGGCTTATGGAACGCTCCGCTACCACTTACACTTACGTGTAAATCCACATCTTCGGTGTATGGCTTTAGCCCCGTTACATTTTCGGCGCAAAGACCCTTATTTAGACCAGTGAGCTGTTACGCTTTCTTTAAATGATGGCTGCTTCTAAGCCAACATCCTGGTTGTTTTGGGATCCTCACATCCTTTCCCACTTAGCCATAACTTGGGGACCTTAGATGGTGGTCAGGGTTGTTTCCCTCTCCACGACGGACGTTAGCACCCGCCGTGTGTCTGCTAGTCAGTTCTTCCAGGTATTCGGAGTTTGGTTAGGTTTGGTAATCCGGTGAGGACCCCTAGCCCATCCAGTGCTCTACCCCCTGGAGAATACAACTAACGCTCTACCTAAATAGATTTCGCGGAGAACCAGCTA
>NZ_CP104893.1:2977500-3200000 GCF_025449315.1 Bartonella sp. HY406
CTAAAAATGCTTACCGATATGCATTGATTGCTACACTATTTTCGGTGTTGGGCGGTGTAGCAGGATGGCTACTTGGCCATTATGCTTATGAGGCGGTAGCTAAGCCCGTTTTAGAGTTTTATGGCAAGCTTGAAGCATTTGAAGCCTTACGCGGCAGTTCGAGTGTTGATTTTATCCTTTTTCTTCTGGTAACTTCGGGACTTTCTCATCTTCCCCCCATTAAAGTTGTTACAATCCTTTCGGGGGCTGCTGGTATTAATATCTGGCTATTTATTATTTCTGCAATTTTGGCTCGCGGCGCGCGCTTCTATCTGCTTGCTTGGGTTTTACGCAAATATGGCCCAAGCATTCTTGATTTCGTGGTTAAGCGTTTAACCTTGGTAGTTGCGGTAATATGTGTCATTGTTATTATAGGTTTTACCGCTTATAAATTATTGCATTAATTTAGTTATAAATTTTAGGATCTGATAAAAGATGTTCACCTTGACCTCTCCATTTCATAAAACTGATGCGACGCAAATTGGATTATCCGCTATCTTATTTGTTTTAATGGCAGCGACTATTTTGACCGCATTGGGCTTTCAATATATTGGCGGTTTTTTGCCTTGCAAGCTTTGCCTTGAAGAACGCATCCCTTATTATATTGGCACACCTTTGCTAGCACTATGTTTTATATTAAGCTATATGCGCGGACCTGGTGCACTTATCCGTCTTATCTTTATTATTATATTTGTTTTAACATTTTATAATTTTGCTCTATCGGTTTATCATGCTGGCGCGGAATATAAATTTTGGCAAGGGCCAAGCGATTGCTCAAGCTCACAACTTTCTATTGGCAGCGATGCATCAACATTATTAAGTCGCTTAAATGCAACACGCCCTGTTTCCTGCTCTGACGCAGCCTTTCAAATTTTTGGTATCTCTATGGCAGGCATGAATGCAATCGCGTCACTCTTTTTTGCTTTTCTTGCATTTTTAGGTGCTTTTGCGCGGAAAAAATAAGTTTTAAAAACATGCATTAAAATAAAAAAGGCTATTTCTATAATTGAAATAGCCTTTTATGGGTTGTTATAAAGATTAGTGCGCTTTTAAAATTCGCGTTTCAATTTTATTGGATCAGCAAGCTGCGGTGGAAAATCAATCTCGAAATCTGAAAAGCTTGGATCTTGACCAAATGTATGTTCACCATTGCGACCAGCATACTTATTCAAAAGAGTTGAATAAGTATAAAAATGGATCTTTTGCCTTTTAGTATCAAATTCAATAAAGCGCATCCAACCGGCACCGCCATTAGCGGTTTCAGGCTTACCATCAAGGCCTACGGTATTGCCTTGATAGTCCTGTACTAATTGATAAACAGGAAAACCAGCTTCATTTTTATCAACGCGCATATTCTGACCATTGGAAACACCTGCTACCGGCGGCGTATAATGGTGACCGGATAACACCATAAAAATGCGGGAATTTTTACGAATGAACTGATCCCAAATTTCATCCGGCGGTAAGTGGTCTGTTCCTTCAAAATAATTTTTATAATTATTAGAACGATCTGTTTTACCTTTGAAATTTGGTTCTATCCATTCATGAGTAGTGACAATAATCGGCATATCGGGATTAGTATCAACCACCCTTTGTGCCCAATCCAAAACGCGGGCGCTTGGCTCTTGCTCCAAGCCTATATGCAGCATTTTCTTGCCAGCAGCTTCAAAAATCTGAAAGCTATTAAGACCGCCGCCATAAGCACCACCATACCAGTCCTTACCAACAAAGTGGCGTGATTGCGGGCCAAAATAAAGATTAAAGACGGAACCCAATTTTAGTGGACGGTTTTTACCTGGACTATTAAAGCCTTCATACCAAGAGTAATTATCATAATCATGATTACCTGGGACAATTGAAAAGGGGATGCCGCTTTCTGAAAGCACCGATATGCCAATATTCGCATAATCCCATTCGCTTCTGGTATCCCAATAGGTATATTGACCAACAATGCCGGTGCGGAATTGCCCATCACCATGTTGAACGACATCACCAATATGGCTAACAAAAACAATATTTTTTTCCTGCTTTTGGTCAGCAATATATTGCATTTGTTGAATAAATGTATTGACACCGCGTGGCTGTGCCATGGTTATATCATTATAATTTTGCGTATCAGAAATAACTCCAATAGTAAATTTTTCAGCCGATGAAGAATTAATCCCTGCTAATGCCGCAAGCCCTAAAGCTAAAATACCAATTGTTTTGAATTGCTTTAATATTTTCATCAAACACCCCGTTTGTACAATTAAATGGAATAGTCTTCACAATAAAACATTAAATTAGTAAAAATACATTGGATTTGAATATATGAGCTATATTATGAAAACTATATTTGGGGCAAGTTTAATTGACTAGGATTACAAATCTATGACACAAGGTATTTGAAATTTTCAGATGATAATTTAGCGCAAAGGATCAACTTACTTTTTAAAAATGATTTAATCCTTCGGCGAAGCGGTAATTTTTGGCATCCCTCGCGGAGTAATCTGCTTTTTCTGGGCAGAAATTCTAAAAATTGCATTAGCTGCGCCATAGCCATCATAAGGCTTTTTACTGTTTTCACCTTTAGCTTGGCGTTGCACAACTTCAAAAAAGAAACCCTCGCCATAAGTTTCACTATAAAGCTGAAAATAATCGCCATTTTCATCGCTATCAAACAATATATGATTTTCACGCAATTTTTGGCAAAAAGCCTCATCAAGACCAAATCGCGCTTCAACATCATCAAAATAATTAGGCGATATTTTCAATGTCTTGAAACCATTGTGGCGTAAAGCTTTTGCCGTTTTAAAAATATCATCGGTTAAAAAAGCAATATGCTGAATACCTGCACCAAATTTATCGGCGATAAAATGCCCCGCTAAAGTATGGCGGTTTTCTGCACCATTAAGGGTAATACGCAAACTCCCTGCCTCATTGGCTATGACTTGGCTGCGAATAATACCTGATGGATCAATAATATCGACGGCGGGCGTTTTTTGCACATCAAAGATGGATGTATAGAACAATACCCAACTCAGCATCTCATCAAAATCAACCGTTTGCGCAATATGGTCGATATGCAAGAGCCCAGCATCAATTAAATTTGCATCAATTATCTCTGCATCTTTTGAACTTGTTCTGGCCGTAGCGACCTTATTATCACTCACCACAGGTTCAAAATCATTGATTGCGAAGTCTTTCAGTCCGGATTTATCATCAATGAAATAGATAATGCCACCGCCAACACCGCGAATAGCTGGAATTTTGGTCTGCCCGTCAGGTACGGCTTGTTCAAATGGCACACTATCCAATGCAATAGCACGTTTGAACGCCGCCTCTGCGTCATCAACATTTAAGGCAACAGCATAGGCCATAGTGCCATGCATCACAAAAGATAAATTAGAAAATCCATTTTCATCGCGATTAACGATGAGACGGATATCGCCTTGGGTGAATAAATCAACATTTTTGGTTTTGTGCTGGCCGCTCTTTTTAAAGCCCAATTGGGCAAGCAATGAAAAAAGCGCACTAGCTTGTTTGTTGTCGGTTGAAAACTCAATAAAATCAATACCATTTACCTTAATAGGCGCCGGCATTTTTTTTAAATGTAACGTTTTAGAATGGGTTTGCCGCCGTACGCTATCGGCAAGATTAAGCAATGAACGATGACCATCATGAGCAATTAAAAATGGTGAACCGCCACGAAAGCGATCATTAAATATTTCTAGTGAAAAATAACCATCATAGCCAATGTCAGTTATAGCAGCGGTAAAATCTTTAACCGCTAGATCACCTTCACCCGGCATATTTCTATAATGCCGGCTCCAATAAAGCAAATCCATATCCAAAAGTGGCGCATCCGCCAATTGCACAAGAAATAGCTTATCTTTATCGATTGACTTTATCGTTTGACTATCAATACCGCGTGACAAACTATGAAAACTATCAAGAATAAGTCCAATATTGGGGTGATCTGCTTGTTGCACTACTTTCCACGCATCGCGGTGGTCATAAATATGCTTGCCCCAAGCCAAGGCTTCAAAACCAACCTTTATGCCTCTTTGTTTGGCTCGCTCACCAAGCTCACGAAAATCATCGGCGGCGCGTTCAATCCCACCAAGACAAACCGCAGAAAGATTGGAGCACACCAATAGCATATCAGCACCCAATTTCTGCATAATATCGAATTTTTTTTCGGCGCGATCAAAGGCACGTTGACGATAAGGATCAGGCATGCCTTCAAAGTCACGAAAAGGCTGGAAGAGCGTAATGGCCAAGCCATGATCGCGCACCATATTGCCTACATCTTCGGGCTTACCATCAAAGGTTAGAAAGTCATTTTCAAATATTTCAACCCCGTCAAAACCTGCTTTGGCAATAGCTGCCAATTTTTCCGGCAGGGTTCCAGAAATGGATACAGTGGCTATGGAAGTTTTCATCACATCACTCCTAAAAACCTGCAAAAGGTAATATTGATAAGCTGTTCCAGTTTTGGCAAACAACTTAGCCTAAAATATTATTTTTAAACATTATTTATTGCAAACAAATTTACACTTTTTCAAGCGCGATAGCGATGCCTTGGCCAACCCCGATACACATGGTGGCAAGAGCAAGCTTTTTATTGTTAAGCGCACATTCTAGTGCAGCCGTGCCAGTAATGCGCGCGCCCGACATGCCAAGCGGATGACCAAGGGCGATAGCACCACCATTGGGATTAATGTAATCGGCCTTTTCATCAAGACCCAGTTCACGCAAAACCGCAATGCCTTGACTAGCAAAAGCCTCATTAAGCTCAATAACATCAAAATCTTGCGGCGCGATATTTAAACGTGCACATAATTTTTGTGTCGCAGGAGCTGGGCCAATGCCCATAATGCGCGGTGGCACGCCGGCCATAGCACCGCCTAAAATGCGCACTAATGGTTTAAGATTATAATTTTTAATCGCAGCTTCTGATGCAATAATTAGTGCTGCCGCACCGTCATTAACGCCCGATGCATTGCCAGCAGTGACTGTAGCGCCTGCCATTTTATTAATGGTCTTTAATTTGGCCAATGCTTCCAATGATGTTGCACGCGGATGTTCATCTTTGCTTACCAAGATCGGTTCTTTTTTACCCTGCGGTACACTTACTGCGATGATTTCCTTGGCTAGACGACCATTATTTTGAGCAATTGCTGCTTTTTCTTGGCTGCACATGGCAAAATAATCCTGATCCTCGCGGGAGATATGATAGTCAATCGCCACATGATCGCCAGTTTCCGGCATTGAATCAACACCATATTGTGCTTTCATCGCTGGATTAACAAAACGCCAACCAATAGTTGTATCATGGATTTCCGCCTTACGGGAAAAAGCTGATTCAGCCTTTGGCAAAACAAAAGGCGCGCGTGACATGCTTTCAACGCCGCCCGCAATGATAAGATCAGCTTCACCCGACTTAATCGCGCGGGAAGCCGCAATAATCGCATCCATACCGGAACCACAAAGGCGGTTCATTGTTGTGCCACTGACATTAACTGGCATTCCAGCTAATAAAAGCGACTGACGGGCAATATTGCGGTTATCCTCGCCTGCTTGATTGGCGCCACCGAAAATAACATCATCAACTTCGTCAAAGGCGATTGAGGCTTGTCTTTCCATCAAAGCTTTTAGCACCAGCGCACCAAGATCATCGGGGCGCATAGGGGCAAGAGCACCACCAAAACGGCCAATAGGAGTACGAATATAATCACAAATAAAAGCGTCGCCCATTTTATTCCCCAACCTCAGGTACAATTAATTCTTTAACATCACCATCAAGATGCAACTTAGCACCGGTCATCGCTTGTAAATCATCAACCGACATATCAGCTAATTTTTCACGCAAAACAAAATGACCATCAACCACATCAACAACCGCGTGGCTGGTATAGATACGGGTAATACATTGCACGCCAGTAAGCGGAAAGGTGCAAGCCTCAACCAATTTGGGTTCACCCTTTTTAGTAACATGCTCGGTAATAACAAAAACCTGCTTTGCACCATGAACAAGATCCATAGCACCACCCACTGCCGGCACGCCCTTGCTGCCAACGCGCCAATTAGCAAGATCGCCATTTTGTGCCACCTGATAGGCACCAAGAATAGCAACATCAAGATGGCCGCCGCGCACCATGGCAAAACTATCGGCATGGTGGAAGAAAGAAGCACCCGGCTTTAGTGTAACGGCCTTTTTGCCAGCATTAATCAAATCCCAGTCTTCACTACCCTTTGGTGGCGCTTCACCAAAGTTTAAAACACCATTTTCGGTGTGGAAGATTGCTTGCCGACCGGCTGGCTGATAACGTGCCACCATTTCAGGAAAGCCAATACCAAGATTAACATAAGCACCATCCATAATATCTTGGGCGGCACGCCATGCAATTTGCGCATTGGATAATTTAATTTCATCAAAAACATTAAGGCTCATTGATATACCACTCCTGCTCTGATTAATTCTTCTTCCTGTTGAGGATTGGCCACTTCCACAACGGCATTGACAAATATTCCCGGTGTTATCACATCTTCAGGATCGATTTCGCCAGCAGTTACAATTTGGGATACTTGAACAATGGTATTTTGCGCCGCCATACACATAAGCGGATTAAAATTGCGGGCGGCTTTATTATAGGTAAGATTGCCCTGCTCATCACCAAGTTTTGCTTTAATCAGTGCAAAATCAGCTTTTAGCCAACGTTCTTGTACATAAAACCGACCATCAAATTCGGCGATTGGCTTGCCTTCGCTTAATTCCGTGCCATAGGCTGTCGGTGTATAAAAAGCAGGGATACCTGCGCCCCCTGCTCTGATACGTTCAGCTAATGTGCCTTGTGGTACAAGTTCAAGTTCAATATTGCCGGCAAGATAAGCATCGGTAAAGGCACGCGGATCAGACGAGCGCGGAAAGGAACAGATCATTTTTTTGACCATGCCAGCATCAATCATTGCGGCAATTCCAATGCGCCCATTGCCGGCATTATTATTGATAACGGTGAGGTCTTTTGCGCCCTTATCAATCAACGCATGAATAAGTTCAATTGGTGCACCTGAACCGCCAAATCCGCCAATCATTATGGTTGCGCCATCATGGATATTTTTGACAGCATCGGCTAGACTGCCAATTGTTTTATTCATGTCATTTCTCCCATATTTAAAAAAAGTAATTTTTTAATCATATGCTGATTCAAACTGAATATTGAGCTTTGTAAGCCAGCATTTCGCTTGGTTAATCGAAATGCTTGCTTTATTTTAAAGGCTATCAGGCTGGTTTTACGATACGTAAAACAGAGCTAGTGCGGGCTTTTTCATATTCTTCCCCATCAACTGGCTGCGCATCAGGATTACCAAGATCTTCACCACGAAGGCGATAGGTTTCACGTGAAACGAAAACCGCAAAGCCAGATAGGCATGTTATGCCAAAGCTAAATAGACCAATCGTTAAAGCAATATTTGAAGATCCGGGCGAAGCGACCCAAACAAAAACCGATGCCATGAAAGACGCAGCAGGCACACCAATATTATTGGCAATAGCCACCGCTGAAACACGTACTTCAGGTGGGAAAAGTTCAGGATAATAGCAAGGATAAACCGCATTAAAACCTTGATAGATAAAGCCCCAACCAACCATTGCATAAATGATTGCGGTAAAGAGGTCGCCTTGGCTGATCGCATTCAAGAAGAAATAAGACATAGCGCCAGAGCCAACAATACCAATAATTGCAACGGGGCGGCGGCCGAATTTATCCGATGCCATGCCCATAAAAGGCGTTGCAATAACAGCAACAATATTGGCTAAAAGTGTAACCCAAAGATATGCGTCCTTGGTTATATTAATACCATAAGCAGCTTGCGTTGCATAAGTTGCGCCAAAAACAGCAATGGTAACCGGCACAATATTATTTAACGACATAAAAGTGACTTTAAGCATATCGCGCCAATGATATTTTAATGCCTGCATGACTGGCGCTTTTGGCTTTTTGCCCTGCTTAACTTCATTGGTAAATGTTTTTGTTTCATTAACATGGCGGCGGATCATAATGCCGGCAATGATGACGATGATGGATAGCAAAAATGGCACACGCCATCCCCACGACATAAACGCTTCATCAGGTAAAAAGTAAGCAAAAGGAATAAAAATACCTGCAGCAAGGAGCTGGCCAAAGCTAATACCTTGCTGGGCAAAGCTACCGTAAAAACCGCGCCGTCCAAGTGGGGCTTGCTCAAGGATCAGCGAACCCGCACCCGACATTTCGCCTGCAACAGCAAACCCCTGCAAGAGACGCAACAACACCAAAAGAATAGGAGCAAGAATACCAACTTGTTCATAGGTTGGCAACAAACCAACGCCAATTGTCGATATGCCCATTAGAAACATACATAGAATGAGCACGCTTTTACGACCATGACGATCCCCCCAATGACCAAGCGCGATAGCACCAATTGGCCGAGCGACATAACCAACACCATAAGTCGCCAAAGAGGCAATGATACCTATTGTTTGATTGCCAGCGGGAAAGAACAAGGTTGGAAATACAAAAGACGCCGCCATAGCGTAAATAAAGAAGTCATAATATTCAAGGGTTGACCCAATCCAACCACTCGCCGCAGCCTTGCGCGATTCCTTTGTTTGAGGTGTGGAATTATTTACTGATGTGCCCATTTTGTCTCCTCCTGATGACTATAGAGAATTTTCAAAAAAGATGCCGCACTCTTTCACCAACAATAAGACCCAAGTGCTTACCAATTTTACGTTTTGAAAAAATCGATAATTTGCTCCTATTGCATTATCTAAAGAGCTCCCCGATGCAAGCTTTTTTAAAAATACATTTTGCGATTTCCAACCAATGGGCAGCACCAACTAAAGTATTGAACTTTAACCTATCTGCAAAGCTGTTTTGAAATCACCGCCATTTATTTTCTTAAAATGAAATGGAATACTCCTCGTCTCCCATTTTTCATTTCTATAACTAATTTAATATTAGAAGTCAAAAAAAATATTGTAATCATAACGACATGGTTATATTAATCAAATATATAGTTATATTTTTTCTAAACAATATGAGAAACTCTAGTGATAAATTCTCGCATAAAGTAATCTATGCCTTTATGCATTTTTAAAAAAAGCGTTTTATACAGCTTCTTAACTAACCAAAATCAGCACATAATGCCGAAATCAACAGATAATGATAAAATAATCTCGGTAAATCATATTATTGCTAATATAAAAAGCCAAAATAGTTTTTTTTTGGTCATAAAGCTGCTATGCGATTTCACACAGATCTAGACTTAGTACATGGGCCGCACATATTTATGTAAATGGGTTTTAACGCTGATATTGATGATCTGCACCTTAGAACACCCTCAGCCTATATTCAGGCAGTGGCGTGCGCTAGTTTGTTTATTTATCGCATTTTTACGTCAAAAGACGTATATTTTTGCAAAAATGCTCTAAATAAGGTGAAGCAAAGGGTTTGCTGCCAAGCAAACCAGAGCGCAGTTAAATAAAGGGTAATTGAATGGAGGCCATTATGGCAAAAAAAGTAACAGTTGCGGATATTCCGCAATCAATTGGCCAAGAAGTAGGCCTATCCGATTGGCGTGTTGTTAGCCAGGATATGATCAACCAATTTGCTGATGCAACTGATGACCATCAATTTATCCACACTGATCCTGAAAAAGCCAAAGAAACACCTTTTGGCGGTACAATTGCGCACGGATTTTTGACACTTTCGCTGTTATCTACCTTAGCCTATGAAGCATTGCCAGAACTCGAAGGCCAAACTTTTGGCATTAATTATGGATTTGACAAGGTACGCTTCATGGCACCAGTCAAAACAGGCAGCAAAGTTAGGGCACGTTTTGTCGTTTCCGATGCAGAAATTCGCCCCTCAGGACGAATTGTTTTCCATTATAATGTGACACTTGAAATTGAAAATAGTAAAAAGCCAGCATTGACAGCCGACTGGATTACGATTGCTATGGTGCCACCAAAAGAAGATTAATTATTGCGATTGTTACATTACAATCGGCACTATTTAACCGCATAAAGCATTTGGGGATAATTGCTTACCCCCAAACACTCACAAAATTTTTGAAATTATTTTGAAACAACTTCCAATGGACCATGATCATCACAATGATCGCCATGAGGATGGTGTAAACGGCCATCAACCAAATAATCAACATGATCGCCATGCGGTACAGCTTCATGGCCGCAATTTGGTCCATGCACATGGGCATGATCATGGCCAAGATGATTAGCAATTGGATGGCAACCATCTGGATTTTCTGAACTTACTTCAATCACATGTTCATCAACATGGCCATCATGGGGATGATGTAAATGACCATCATGCAAAAAATCAATGTGATCGCCGTGTTTTACCGCAGTATGACCGCAATTTTCGCCATGTTCATGATCGTGATTTGCATGCTGGGGATGATTACAAGTACTCATGATAAATTCCTCTTTATTTGCTGTCTTATCAGTTAAGTGACTATCAATCCGATGTTCACAAGCATGTTCCAACGCATTGCTAACCAAAGCTAGAATATGATGATCTGCAATGGAGTAAATAACCCTTTGTCCGTCTTTGCGTCTTTCCACCAAACGTGCATTTAAAAGCACTTTCAAACGAGCCGATACGGTGCCAATTTTATCACCTTCTATTTGTGATAATTCCCCGACACTACGCTCGTCTTGCGCAAGTAGCATAATGGTCTTGAGCCGCAACGGATCAGCAAGAGCCTTAAACATTTGGGATGCAAGTTCTATCTGATGTTTCGTTACCATATAAATTCCAATATTCTAATGATTGTTAGAATATTGGATAAAATATATTTTGTCAAGACCAATTTAAGGGATTGAAATCAGATCATGTATGGATGACATCTTTTAAACATATAGGCATACTATCAATGCTACCGGAGACTCTATAAGAGGGCAATATGTTAACATTACATTATCTGGAACGGTCTCGCTCTTTTCGCATCATTTGGGCGCTTGAAGAACTACAGAAAAGCTATGAAATCAAGTATTACAAAAGATCCCTTACATTTTCGGCTCCGGCTGAATTGAAAAAGATTCACCCTTTAGGCAAAGCGCCAATTCTACAAGATAATGATGATGTCATTGCTGAGTCTGCGGTTATTTTGGAATATCTTCAAAATAAATATGATCTGCAACATCAGTTCAAACCACAAAAAGATATAGATGTTTTTCAATATTTATATTGGATGCATTATGCTGAAGGTTCATTAATGCCTTTATTAATGTTTCAATTTGTTATGAATAAGGTGAGCGAAAAAGTTCCATTTATAATTCGCCCAATTGTTAATATCATCACAACAGGTATCAAAGCCAATTTTAGCCAACCACGATTAAATGACCACATCACATTTGTTGAGGATCATTTATCCAAACATGATTACTTTGCCGGCAATTTTGGTTTTGCAGATATCCAAATGAGTTTTGCGTTAGAAGCGCTATCTTCTATAATTCCAGACCAATGTCCACATATTCAAGCATTTTTAAAAAGAACCCAAGAACGCTCAGCCTATAAACAAGCAAAAAGCTATTTAGAAGCCTTAAATGCCAACGAGCGGCTTGACTTTTAGAGCGCACTTCGATCTGATTGAATCAGATCGGCGCTCTAATCCATTGTTTGCACCGCGTTTTTTACCCGAAAATCGCTTCACACATTTCGGAAAACGCTCTAATGGTTGAAAATAGGGTTTGATTCTTGGTCCAGACAGTGTGTGAATAAAACTAAAATCAATTCAAGATGAATCGATGGCCGCATAGGTTCTGCTGAAATCGCCTTTTATGGTGTCTTTACGATTTGCAGCAAAGATAAAGCAACCCAAATCCCAAAATTGAAAATCAACTTCACCGCCGCCTTGTAAAGCACAAAGAATAAACCAATCATCATCTTCAAGATCATTCCAACCCTGCTGTTCGGCGTAAGCGGCAGCTTTAACACAAATTGTGCGATCCATATCACTTACTGCATCAGCATAAGTTTCAAACATCTGGCGCTGCGGTCCTTCGCCAAAGGTCATTTCATCCCTTACGGCAATAGCAAAATCAAGAGAGTGCCTAAAATCAATATCTTGCCATACGTTCTTATCAAAATAATAAGGCAAATACAGGCAAGGCAAAATCAAACCCTACAATTTTGACAATGGCTTTATAACGATAAAAACTGGCAGCTTTAACACGCGGTCAAAATATCGATCACTTTTAAAATAAAAGACATCAAGCTCAGATAAATTATAACGACCATAAAACAATAAAACTGTTAAAAATAGATAATTAGAACAGCCTATCTAACTCAAGCCTAAGAAGCGGTGTTAATTGGAATTATTGTTCTATTTTGGCTTACTTGATTTTTTGGCGAATAACTGTTGTTCCCCATGGCACCTCCAACCATTCCTTCGCGGCTGGTGTGCAGCTATAAAATCGCGGCACATTATCTTTTATTTCTACAAGGCAACGATCTTCGCCCAAATCTTCGTCATACCTCCCCAACAAATAAATTTTGTTGCCATTTGTGTACCAATTTTCCCAGCCCATATCTCTACCCATTCCAACCCCCATATAAAACTCGTAAATGCCCATATGGATATCATCTTGGTGAAAGCAAATGTCCTTTTCGTATAAAGTTATCGCATTCGTAAAATATTTATACTTCCAGCACTGACCAACAAGTCTATTCTTAACCTCATTATCAGCATTTTTAGCAGAGTAACAAAATCCCGAGTAAATAAAAAACGGCAAAAAAACCAAAATCCGTAAAAAATGCATTTTACCCCCAACACCAAATACTAGGCCAAGTGATTTTAAGCAAAAAAATTTACTCCATATTTTAGCGGCATAGGTACTATATTAATTAACATAGCAGAATACATTTAGTTGAGCTCGCCTATATCCCTTATCTTTAGAATGCCCACAAAGGCAATAAAAAAAGCAGAGCGCTTATGGCACTCCGCTTTATAAACAAATTGGTGGCTAAAAATTATTTACCTGCAGCTTTTGCGCGTTCAATGGCTTGCACAACCAATTCACGAGCAAAATCTTCATCACGCCAACCTTCAATTTTAACCCATTTATTAGGTTCTAGATCTTTATAATGGGCAAAGAAATGTTCAATCTGCTTTAAAAAGATTTCAGGCAAATCGGAATAATCATGAACATCAACATAGCGTTGGGTCATTTTAGGAGTTGGAACAGCAATAATTTTTTCATCCTTGCCGCCATCATCTTCCATAATTAATGCGCCAATTGGGCGTACATTGATGACACAACCGGGAACTAAGGGCCGAGTATTACACACAAGCACATCAATTGGATCGCCATCTTCTGATAAGGTATGCGGTACAAAACCATAATTGCCAGGATAGGTCATTGGCGTATAAAGGAAACGGTCAACAAAAAGTGCTCCTGACTCTTTGTCCATTTCGTATTTTATTGGTTGGCCACCAACTGGCACCTCAATGATAACATTCACATCTTCAGGAGGATTTTTACCAATAGAGATAGCATCAATCTTCATCTCATTGCCCTTTCATTGTACCATGGATAACCGTAACGGCTCAATATTTGTTGGTATGACATTTTTAATAGCTGTGTTTTGAACCAAGAAAAGTCCTTTTGCAAGGATATATTTTTTTAAAACGGGTTAAAACAGTGATCTTTTATGCACAAATTCGTTATTTTGTACCTTTAAGGGAGCGCTAATATCAATTTTCATTTTATGTAAAAGCAAAATAAAAAGCGGAAAATAAATCCCGCTTTTAAATCTTATTAATCAGTTTATCCGCGGCTTTTGCCAAAACGCTTGCGTTCATTTGGATCAAGATAAAGCTTGCGCAAACGAATAGATTTTGGTGTTACCTCAACCAATTCATCATCTTGAATCCATGATAAAGCGCGTTCTAGCGTCATGCGGATTGGCGGTGTAAGCTTAACAGCTTCATCTTTACCAGCTGCACGAATATTGGTAAGTTTTTTGCCCTTAAGGACATTAACTTCCAAATCATTGTCGCGCGAGTGGATACCGATGATCATGCCTTGATAGACTTTTACGCCTGCATCAATAACCATAGGGCCGCGATCTTCAAGGTTGAACAGTGCATAGGCAACCGATTCACCATTATCATTGGAGATGAGAACGCCATTATTACGACCAGAAATATCACCCTTAAATGGTTGATAATCATGGAACAAACGGTTCATAATCGCCGTACCGCGTGTATCGGTTAAAAGCTCTGATTGATAGCCGATAAGCCCGCGTGTTGGTGCATAAAATACCATACGAACGCGATTACCACCCGATGGGCGCAATTCAACCATTTCGGCTTTGCGTTCAGACATTTTTTGCACAACAGTGCCTGAATATTCTTCATCAACGTCGATAACAACTTCTTCGATTGGCTCAAGAACATTGCCATTTTCGTCTTCTTGCATAACAACGCGTGGACGCGAAATGCTAAGCTCGAAACCTTCACGGCGCATGTTTTCAATCAAAACAGCAAGCTGCAATTCGCCGCGTCCTGAAACATAAAAAGAATCCTTATCGTTGGATTCTTCAATCTTCAAAGCAACGTTGCCTTCTGCTTCTTTAAGCAAACGATCACGGATAACGCGGCTCGTTACCTTGTCACCTTCAGTACCAGCAAGCGGACTATCATTAACGATAAAGCTCATAGTAACAGTTGGTGGATCGATTGGCTGTGCAGTTAATGGCTCAGTTACAGCAGCATCACAGAACGTATCTGCAACCGTACCTTTTTGAAGACCTGCAATTGCGACGATATCGCCGGCAACACCTTCTTCAATTGGTTGGCGCTCAAGACCACGGAAAGCAAGGATACGTGAAATACGGCCAGTTTCAACAAGTGCACCAGTTTGTGACAAAACTTTGATGTTTTGGTTTGGCTTAATGCTGCCTGAATGGATACGACCAGTGATAATACGACCAAGGAATGGATCTGCTTCCAAAAGCGTACCGATCATACGAAATGGGCCTTCACCAGTGTTGGGTTCAGGAACATGGCGTAAAACAAGGTCAAATAATGGGCCAAGACCTTCATCTTTTGGACCTTCTGGACTTTCAGCCATCCAGCCATCGCGGCCTGAACCGTAAAGAACAGGGAAATCAAGCTGTTCATCCGTTGCGTCAAGGGCTGCAAAAAGGTCAAATACTTCGTTGATCACTTCTTCTGCGCGCGCATCTGGACGGTCGATTTTATTGATAGCAACGATAGGACGTAAGCCAACTTTCAAGGCTTTACCAACCACAAATTTGGTTTGTGGCATTGGGCCTTCAGCAGCATCAACAAGAACGATAGCGCCGTCAACCATGTTCAAAATACGCTCAACTTCACCACCAAAATCGGCGTGGCCTGGCGTATCAACGATGTTAATACGGGTATCTTTCCAAACAACGGAAGTTGCCTTGGCAAGAATGGTAATGCCGCGCTCCCGTTCAATGTCGTTAGAGTCCATCATACGCTCTGTTGTGCGCTGATTGTCACGGAACACACCGGACTGTTTTAAAAGCTCGTCAACCAGTGTAGTTTTGCCATGGTCAACGTGAGCGATAATCGCGATATTGCGCAATTTCATATGATAATTCTTCTTTTTGTTCGTGGGATTGGAGAAAATAACCGTTAATTCGGTTAACGTTCGAACATAAGCGCAATACAGCTTTTTTTTCTTAAAAGAAAGAGGGCGAGCGCCGCTTAAGATTCATAAACGAATTCATCCCAGAAAAGAATTATATTGGCTTGGGTGCTTCCATACATCATTTTATGCTTGTAATAAAGCAATTTTTTTCAATACTTGTTGTTAATCTATAATTTTAAGTCATTTTTCATGCGTTTATCAATATTTACATCTTTTAATAAGGTGAAATTGAGCCTATGTTTTAAACAAAAATAGCAAATATCATGCATGGTAAAATATATTGCCTTTTGCATTTTTTCGTCAAAATTTTGTCAAATCTAGCTATAATTGGGAGCGGCGTGATGAGTAATCAAACAGTAAGCCTAACCAAACTTGCCCATGGTGGCGGTTGTGGTTGTAAATTGGCGCCGGCGGTTTTACAAAAAATGCTAACCAATCAACCCCAATTTGGGCCGTTTAATGGTCTTGTGGTTGGTAATGAAGCAAGTGATGATGCGGCTGTCTATGCGCTTGATGATGATAATCTTATCATTGCGACAACTGATTTTTTCATGCCAATGGTGGATGATCCCATTATGTTTGGACGCATTGCTGGTGCCAATGCCATATCAGATATTTATGCCATGGGCGGGCGACCACTCATGGCGCTTGCTATCCTTGGCATGCCGATTGATAAATTATCACCTGATATAATTGCCAAGATTTTGCAAGGTGGGCAAGAAATCGCCGCAGAAGCTGGTATTGCTGTTGCAGGTGGTCATTCTATCGATTGTCCAGAGCCAGTTTATGGGCTTGCCGTGATTGGTAGTGCAACGCGTAAAACCTTGCGTCGCAATGATACGGCTAAAGCTTGCGACACATTGCTTTTATTAAAGGGCTTAGGGGTTGGCATTTATTCGGCAGCCTTTAAAAAAGGCGCGTTAAGTGATGGCAATTATAATGAGATGGTCGCATCCATGACCAAGCTTAACATAATTGGTATGGAGCTTGCAAAAATGGATAGCGTGCATGCTATGACCGATGTAACCGGCTTTGGTATTCTTGGTCATGCTCTTGAGATGGCACGTGGCTCTAACCTTGAATTGCGTTTGCACTTTGATAAGCTACCCTTTTTAAGCGATGCGTTAAATCTTGCAGGTGAAGGCTATATTACCGGCGCATCAAAGCGCAATTTTGATAGTTATGGCGATGCTATCCGTTTTGAAAAAGCCTTGAGCGATCATCAAAAAGCGCTGCTCACAGACCCGCAAACCTCTGGCGGTCTGTTGGTTGCTGTAGCTCCTGAAAATGCCAAGGATGTTATGGCATTGGCTTTGTCTAACGGTTATGAGCGCGCTAGTATCATTGGTGAAGTCGTAGAAGGCAAGCAACAGATCGTTGTTTTATAAATATGTTCCACTCTTCATCACATCATTGGTGATGAAGAGTAGAATTAATGGGTCTTGATCCTAGAATTTACCAAAAATCGGGCAAGGTTTCTTGCAAACGTGGGCCAATGCGCACGGCAGCGATTTTTTCTGCTAAACCAGTGCGGTCAGATATTTCAACGGCTAAACCGCAAATCGTTGCAGGACCAGAGGCAGGCTCATAACGCCCACGCGGCAATTTGGTTAAAAAGCGGTTTAACGGTTCTTCCTTATCCATACCAAGCGACGAGTCATAATCGCCGCACATACCAGCATCCGACATATAGGCAGTGCCGCCATTTAAAATTTGCATATCAGCGGTTGGCACATGAGTATGAGTACCAACAACAACGCTGGCACGCCCATCAAGAAAATGACCAAAACATTGTTTTTCGCTGGTTACTTCGGCATGGAAGTCAAAAATAATAGCATCAGCCTGTTCGCCAAGCGGGCAAGCGGAAACAATTTCTTCAGCTGATTTAAAAGGATCGTCAAGTTCTGGATGCATGAAAACGCGGCCCATAACATTGGAAACCAATACGCGTGCGCCATTTTTGGCAATGAATAGGCCTGAACCTTTGCCAGCTGTACCGCGTGGATAATTAGCTGGGCGCAAAAATCGCTCCGAGCGATTGGCGTAAACAAGGGTTTCCTTTTGGTCAAAAGCATGATTGCCGGTTGTGACCACATCGGCACCCGCTTCAAGTGTTTCGAGGTAAATTTTTTCGGTAATACCAAAACCAGAGGCGGCATTTTCGCCATTTACGACAACAAAATCGAGCTTATAATCTGAAATTAAACCAGGAAGGCGCTCATAAACGGCAGTGCGACCACACCGCCCCACCATGTCGCCCAAAAATAAAAATCGCATAGATACGCTTTCAAAGATAATTAAAACATTTCCAGCAAAGGTTGTTTCAACTTTTGCGTTTGGACAATGCGCCAAAATAAAGAATTTAGAGCACGACATTGCTTTAACAATAAAAGACGTGTTCTAAAATGCTTGAACATCTCTATAACTTATATTTTAGCTTTTTAAAAGTGTATCCATAAAGATGCACGACCAAAATCATTATGTAATAATGTAGATTTATTCGTGTATTTCCATCAAATATCCATATTTGAAATGACAGTCTATTATAGAATTTTATATAAATATTTCTAATATTTATTGGATGGGGACTATTTGATGATTAAAGGTTGGGCGCTAGATATTAATTTTGCTAAAAAGGCGATTTTTACAACAGGCCTATTGCTTTCTTTATATAATATTGCAGTGGCACAAACGCCCCGCAATAATTGCCAAGAGCAATGTCATCAGTCCAATCAAAGGCATGAGATTATAAAAAAACTTCGCGTTAAAGCAGAGAGAGGCGATGCGAAGGCACAATTTGACCTTGCAAGCATTTATGATAATCGCACTGATCTCATTCAAAAATGCGATGAAGTGTTAAAATGGTATGGTAAGGCTGCCGAACAAAATTTAGTTATTGCTCAATATGCACTTGGCAATGTTTATAGTGATGGATGGTGCACAGATCGAAATTTTGTTGAAGCAAAAAAATGGTATCAAAAAGCTGCCAACCAAGGCCATATTGATGCACAATATCTTTTGGGAATGCAATATAAAAGCGGTAAAGGCACCAAACAAAACTATAGTGAGGCTTTAAAATGGCTGAGAAAATCAGCAGAAAGCGGCCATGCCAAGGCACAAAATGCTCTTGGGCGCATGTATGATGATGGTCGCGGCACCAAGCAAAATTATGAAGAAGCAATAAAATGGTATTTAAAAGCAGCCAAGCAAAACAACATAAATGCCCAAATTAATTTGGGATATTTATATTTAAACGGTCAAGGTGTGAGACAGGATTATAAAGCGGCAAAAAGCTGGTTTGAATTAGCAGCCAAGCAAGGCGATAAAATAGCACAGTATAATTTGGCGACCATGTACCAAGATGGCTTGGGTGTACCAAAAAACGATGTTGAAGCTTTTAAATTATATAGCCAATCAGCAGAACAGGACTACAAAGATGCCCAGATGAATTTGGGCTTATTATATGAGATGGGTAAGGGTACCAAGCAAGATTATCAAAAAGCCATGCGTTGGTACTCAAGCGCCGCCGAGCAAAAACAAGTAGATGCGCAACTTAACTTAGCCTCATTATATAAGCGCGGTCTTGGCGATAAACAAAATTATGATCTGGCACTATATTGGTATGAGCAAGCCGCTAGACAAAGCAATATCGTGGCATATTTGAATTTGGGCATTGCATATGAAAGAGGCGAAGGTGTTAAGCAAAACTATAGGGAGGCAGCAAGATGGTATCGCAAAGCTGCAATCCAAGATAATGCCGACGCGCAAAATAACCTTGGCCTTTTGTATCAAGCTGGTTTGGGTGTCAAACAAGACGCTAAACAAGCAATGAATTGGTTTCGCATAGCTGCCGGTCAAGGCCATGGTTTTGCGCAAGTAAACATAGGTGATCTTTATAAAGATGGCATTGGTGTCAAAAAAGATTATGCGGAAGCAGTCCACTGGTATTACAAAGCTGCGGTGCAAAAAAATGCTTTGGGGCAGAATAAGCTTGCTAATATGTATCTAGATGGGGAGGGCGTAAAAAAAGATTATGAAATAGCCTATATGTGGGCAAGTTTAGCTGCTTCAAATGATAATACATTTTTAGATGCAAAAAATAAATTTGCCAAAAAATTATCAGCTGAGCAAATTGACAAGGTAAAAATTGCCGTCAAACGATGTAAAGACACCAATTATAAAATTTGTGCAATCAATTAATTTTAAGCAAAATATATTCGGGGATTTTGATGAAAAATTTAGCAATTAAAAGCTTTAATTATATTATCTATATGCTCGTTATAGGCGGTTTTGCGGTCTCTTTACAAAGTCCTGTTGCGGCTCAAGGATTTTCATGTAAAAATTTTCAAAAAAATCAAAATATTGACGCATTAAAGCAAGATGCAATTAACCAATATCGCTTAAGTGCCGAGCAAGGCGATGCAAAGGCACAATTTAATCTTGCAAGGCAATATGATTTTGGCAACCGATGGCAAGCTAACCTTACTGAAGCATTTAAATGGTATCAAAAATCTGCCGAGCAAGGTCATGTTAACGCGCAATTGCACCTTGCTGAATTTTATGAAAAAGGCGAGAGAATAGGATTGGAAATAGAAAAAGATGATGCGCTTGCCTTTAGCTGGTATAAAAAAGCAGCAGATCAAAATAATGCGCAAGCTCAATTAAAACTTGGGGACATGTATCGATTTGGACGCGGCACCAAATTAAACAAGCAGCAAGCTTTATATTGGTACCAAAAAGCTGCCGAACATGAAGACTCAGCGGTTGACTATGAACTCTCTAGAATTTATTAAAATGACATTAGCTATAACAATTTTATAGATTTAGATAAAGCATTATTTTTATTGAAAAAATCTGCAAACAATGGATATGCAACGGCTCAAGCTCAGCTTGGGTATGAATATCAAACGGGTAAACGTGTTGAACAAAATTATCAGCAAGCACTAGATTGGTATTTTAAAGCACTAGATTGGTATTTTAAAGCTGCCGGACAAAATAATTCATTTGCACAATATCATATCGGCGAAATGTATGACCTCGGCTTAGGTGTTCATAAGGATTTGGCGAAGGCCGCAATATGGTACCAAAAATCGGCTAAAAGCGGTGACGTTAGCGCATTTTATGCGCAGTCGATGTTAATTGGCATGTATGAAAAAGGACTTGGCGTAAAAAAAGATTATACCAAAGCCTATATTTGGAGCCATATTATATCCTTGGTTGAGGGTAAATATCCATCAGCAAAGGATGTTCTAGCATCCAAGCTTTCTAAAAAGCAGGTGCGACAAGCGGAATTAGCAGCCCAAAGATGTATTTGTACAGGCTATAAGGATTGCCCATTATAGAGGCGTTACCATCGCCGCCATTCACTGGTAATATCTTCATTTTCTTCAATGAGAAAGCCCGTTTGCGCAACAACCTTATCAATAAAGATGCTTAGTTCATCACGCTCCAAAGTTTCGACCAAACCATTGCGGCCGTTAATGTCATTGACGTTTACAACAAGAATTTCGACCGCCTTATAGATTGCTTCTGCATCAGCTTTTTGAGTAGCAGCCTTGACGCTATCAATAAAAATATTAAGCTGTTCTTCTACCGCACGAATATCTTGCTCATTATACCCCTTATCCAAGCCAATCAGTTTACGCCAACGCTTGGTTGGAAATCTCTGACGATATATTTCTAATCCTGCGCTTGCTTTAGGGTCAATGATATAATTCTTCACATTTTGTTGTCGTTCGCGCGCACGTATATCGGCGCGATCTAGCAACGTAATAGTGAGACGTATCAATTTTTCTTCGCCCGTATAAGTTGCAATAACATTTAGATTTCCAACCCTATACGATATGTTATATTTTTCATCGCTAACACCTGGCAGCCAGCTGCTTTTTGTTTGCATACCCGGTTTCGTGTTAAGTTTTTGGGCGACAATTTGCGGTGTATCACCAAATTTTAAACCAAAGGGTAGTGGATGCTTATAAGGTCTTTGCTCGGTTCGAAGACTATCACTGTCGCCAAATTCAATGTACAAGACAATTTTCTCATCGTCATTCGTGCTAAATCTGGACTTTGGCTCACCGTATAAATAATAGAATAAACGATATTCTTCCGTCGAAACATTAAAGCCGGTATCAAAATCTTGTGTTTCCCAAGCGGGAGCATCTTTTGGCACAGGCCTTAATGGATAAAGTTTGCGTTGCTGTTCCATGTAAGTTTTAAAAACGGGATCTTCTGCGCTGCGTCCTAACATATCTTGGTGATTGACAAAGTCATCTGCTTTTACGGACAGGTTGAAGAAAGCCAACAAAAACAAGGCAAGGCAGATTATCCGCAAAACATTCATTTTTAAACCTTCATAATAAACAGCTAATGATGATTAAAGCATTTTTGCAAAATGCAACCAATGTTTGCAAAAATGCCCATTCATTTATCTTATGCAGTCTTTATTCTCGGCTATTCCTCAATTGAGGCATCATCGTCGTTCTTCATCGGGCGGTAGCCAAATATTGCCGAGCCAACGCGCACACTTGTTGCACCAAACTTAATCGCTAATTCAAAATCACCTGACATGCCCATGGATAATTTGTGCAAGCCTGCTTGTTTGCCGAGTTTTTCAAGCAATGCAAAATGGGGACCCGGATTTTCATCAGCTGGCGGTATGCACATTAAACCAATAATATTAAGACCATGGATATTTTGGCAGCGTTTGACAAAATCAAGCGTATCTTGTGGGGCAATGCCTGCCTTTTGCGGCTCTAAACCTGTATTAACTTGAACATAGCACGGTAAATTGCGTGCCTGCTTGTTCATTTCCGCGCTTAAGGTCGCGGCAATTTTTTCACGGTCAACACTTTCAATTACGTCAAAAAGTGCAACGGCTTCCGCCGCCTTGTTGGATTGTAGTGGCCCAATGAGATGTAATTCTATACCCGAAAATTCATTGCACAATTGCGGCCATTTGCTTTGTGCTTCTTGAACACGGTTTTCACCAAATTGCCGCTGCCCTTGTTGAAGCACGGGACGAATGTCATTGGCATCAAATGTTTTTGAAACAGCAATAAGATCAATATCGCTAGCTGATCGTTTGGCTTCACTGGCGCTTGCCAAAATTTCTGCCCGCACATATTTAAGTGCCGCACAAACATCATGGGCTTCCTGCACTGAAGTCTGATTATCTAGCTTGTCATTCATCGAGATATCCTTTATTGCCTATATATTCAAAATACTATCGCCAGTTGACGCCTTACACAATGTGTGTTGAAGCTCCATTGACAGATTTTTAAACTAGTTAATCTTCGCAAGAGAATAAAAGCAATGGCAACCGAACGTTATAATCCACGCGCTACTGAAAAAAAATGGCAATCGGCTTGGGATATTCAAGATGTTTTCAAGACTGATAATGATGATAGCCGTGAAAAATATTATGTTTTAGAAATGTTTCCCTATCCATCAGGCCGTATCCATATGGGCCATGTGCGCAATTATGCCATGGGTGATGTGGTAGCGCGCTATAAGCGGGCAAAGGGGTTTAATGTCCTGCACCCAATGGGATGGGATGCTTTTGGTATGCCGGCTGAAAATGCGGCAATGAAAAATAAGGTTCATCCTAAAGAATGGACTTATGAAAATATTGCCACCATGCGTTCGCAGTTAAAATCCATGGGCCTATCACTGGATTGGTCGCGTGAATTTGCCACTTGTGATGTTGAATATTATCATCGCCAACAAATGATTTTCCAAGATATGGTGGAAAAAGGGCTTGTTACCCGTAAAAGCGCCAAGGTTAATTGGGATCCAGTTGATATGACTGTACTTGCCAATGAGCAAGTGGTTGATGGTAGGGGCTGGCGTTCGGGTGCCTTGGTTGAGCAGCGCGAATTAACCCAATGGTTCTTCAAAATTACCGATTATAGCGAAGACCTATTGCAAGGTTTAGATCAGCTTGAAGAATGGCCTGATAAAGTTCGCCTTATGCAAAAGAACTGGATTGGTAAATCACAAGGCTTAGCATTGCGTTGGCAAATAGCCCAAAATGCGCCAGCAGGCTTTGATACAATTGAAGTTTATACAACCCGCCCCGATACGATTTTTGGTGCATCCTTCATTGCCATTGCTGCTGACCACCCATTAGCCAAGCAAATTGCCGAAAACAATTCACAATTGCAGGGCTTCATTGAAGAATGTAAGCGTATTGGCACATCAGTTGCCGCTATTGAAACAGCTGAAAAGCAAGGCTTTGATACAGGCGTTACCGTTGCCCATCCTTTTGATGAAAATTGGCAATTGCCAGTTTATGTCGCCAATTTCGTATTGATGGAATATGGTACTGGTGCGGTTTTTGGCTGTCCTGCCCATGATCAGCGCGATCTTGATTTTGCTAATAAATATGAATTGCCAGTGCGCCCTGTGGTGCTGCCAGAGGGACAAGATCCATCTAGCTTTATTGTGACCGAGACAGCACACACCGAAGATGGCGTGATGATTAATTCAAGCTTTCTTGACGGTTTAACGCCAACACAAGCTTTTGATGAGGTGGCAAACCGTTTAGAAAGCACAATGCTTATTGGTAAACCACAGGCCGAACGCCGCGTACAATATAGGTTGCGTGATTGGGGTATTTCCCGACAACGCTATTGGGGCTGCCCAATTCCAATGATTCATTGTGTGGAATGTGGGGTGGTGCCAGTACCGCGCAAGGATTTGCCCGTGCGTTTGCCTGACGATGTTACCTTTGAAAAGCCAGGTAATCCGCTTGATCATCACCCAACTTGGAAAAATGTTGATTGTCCAAATTGTGGTAAACCCGCACGACGCGAAACCGATACCATGGATACATTTGTTGATTCATCATGGTATTATATCCGCTTTACTGATCCAAATGCTGATGAACCAACAGAGCGAGCTATGGCTGATAGTTGGTTGCCAGTTGATCAGTATATTGGCGGTATTGAACATGCTATTTTGCATCTTTTATATTCGCGCTTCTTTACCCGTGCGATGAAAAAAGTTGGCTATGTTGGGGTTGAAGAGCCATTTAAGGGCCTATTCACCCAAGGCATGGTGACGCATGAATCTTACCGTGATGAAACGGGCTATGTCTTCCCATCTGATATTAAGATTGAAGAAAAAGATGGTAAGCGTGCAGCTTTCCGTTTATCCGATGGTGCGCCGGTTGAAATTGGGCCAATCGAAAAAATGTCGAAGTCAAAATTCAACATTGTCGATCCTGATGATATTTTAGCATCCTATGGCGCTGATACGGCACGCTGGTTTATGCTTTCTGATTCGCCGCCAGAGCGCGATGTTATCTGGTCTGAATCTGGTGTTGAAGGTGCATTCCGTTTTGTGCAGCGGGTTTGGCGCATGGTGGCACTTGCTGAAGAACATTTGCAAGGTGTTGAAGGCAAAGCTGCGCAGGACGGCGTTGCCCTTGATATTTCCAAGGCTGCACACCGCACCTTGAAAGCAGTTGCTGATGATATTGAAAAGCTTGCCTTTAATCGTGCAGTTGCCCGTCTTTATGAGTTGCTAAATATTTTGTCGCCGGTTGCGCAAAATATTGAAACGGCTGATAATGATACCAAGGCTGCACTAAAGCAGGCATTTGATTTCTTTATTGCCATGATTGCACCGATGATGCCGCATCTTGCTGAAGAGTGCCACGCCGCTTTGGGTGGTAATAAAATGGTGGCAACTTTGCTTTGGCCGCAATATGATGAAGCTTTGACCGTTGATAATGATGTCACAATGCCTGTGCAAATTAATGGTAAAAAGCGTGGTGATTTGACAATTAGCCGTGATGCGGACAAGAATGCCGTTGAAGCTGCTGTGTTGCAATTGCCTTTTGTTCAAAAAGCTCTTGATGGCAAGGCACCAAAAAAGTTGGTTGTTGTACCGCAAAGGATTATTAATGTTGTTATCTAAACCAATTATAGCATTAAAAAGCATTACTCTGGCGGCGCTTATGGTGTCTGCTATCACAATAAGTGCTTGCACAGTGCAACCGCTTTATCAGGGCAGCAATAGCGATGGCAGCCCTATGCTTAATGCAAGTTCACCAATGCGGGCAAAACTTAAGTCTATTGAGATTAGCGAAGCCGGTGACCGCACAACTCAAATTGTGCGCAACCGTTTGATTTATCTGTTTAATGGTGGTGCTGGTGAAAGCGGGGCGCCGCAATATAAGCTAGCATTAAATGTCAGCACGACTGTGTTGGCTGCAGTGCGGGTTAATGTTGGTGACCGTACCGATCGTACCGGTCGTGCGTCAGCTGGTACTGCACGCGCAACAGGTACTTATACAATTAGTGATATGGATGGTAAGATTGTTGCCAAGCGTAGCCGTTCGGTTGATGCTTCTTTTGATCGTCCACGCCAAGAATATGCTAATCTTGCTGCCGAAAAAGATGCGATTGAACGTGCAGCCAACGAACTTGCCGAACAATTATATTTATCCGTTGCACAAGATATGTCTAAAAAATAATTTAGCCGTATCGGTTAATTAAAAAAACGCCTTTGAACTTATTCAAAGGCGTTTTTTTTAAAAGCTAATTTATATTCTTGTAAAATAGTTTTACTAAAAGCCAACTCTGCCAATACCGGGGATTTTTACGCCAAGATTTTTGATATCTAAGCCTAAAACAAAGCCACCAATATCCAATTCAAGCCCACTTTTTCCGCCAATCGCCAAGCCACCAAAGCCATGATAATTTATGATAAGGTCGCTATTATCCTTATCGTAAAAATACCATTTATTGTTGGGTAAAAAATTACGCCCCACAGCAAGCGGTGGCAATGCCACATTGATTTCCGGCACGTCACGTAAAATATTACCGACAAAACTATTCGAATTTGGCCCGGGCCAGATAATATATTGACCACTCCCACCATAGGGATAGCGCTTTATAGCCGCTTCAACCTTTTCAATCAACGCATCATTATTATGGGATTCATAAATAATAAATGGCGCATTAGAATACCATTTGGCATCGGCCGCATAGGCATTTTGGCGCAATGCTTTGCCCCAACCCACAACATCATAGCGATTATACTGGCTTTCACCGGCCTTTTTAAAGACGATCCAGGTGTGAAGTGAAATTGCCCCCTTCATGCCGCCGGTTCTTGCGCCCATAATATAAAGGCTAGAGCCTTGCGCTTGCGGTTTTGGCAAGAAATTTGCGCTTGTCCAATCAGCAACGCGGTAGCTTTGTGGGCGATCTAATTGCCACCACCAAAGGGCACTTGCACCAATGGGTAATAAATAGCAAATTAACAAAAATAAGATCAGCCTTTTTAGCCACTTCATTATGATTATCTCCCCTTTAAGCTTAGAGCGCATTTCGATCTGATTGGATCAGATCCGCGCCCTAATACATTGTTTACAGCGCGTTTTTTGTCCGAAAACCGCTTCACACTTTTCGGAAAACGCTCTAAAATTTCGCGTGCTTCACATTTTAGTGAACCTAAAAAGCATTTATGGCTAAATTATAGTTTTGGCGGGGTTACTTTTAATAGCAATATGCCATTTTACTGCCTTTTAATTGATCTTAAACTAAGCCATATTAAAATAAAATTTTAATCAATGGTTAGAGTGTGGAAAAGAAGTTGAAATATCGAGATCTTATATTTGCTTGCTGTGCTGTTTTATTGACTGCGCCGACTTTATCAGCGGTGATGATTTCACTTAGCCATGCGCAAGAAGCACCGCAATTTCCACCAGCGCATGAACCACTTGAATCCCCGCTCGAGCCCGATGATGTTGTGCCTTTACGCCCTAATATTAAACCCGATCAAGCTATTGAAAACCCAAATAAATCTAAAAATCTATTGCCATTGGTTAAAAAGACTGATGAATTAAACACACTTTTTACCAGTTTGAAGCGCAGCGCTGATGTAAAAGAAGCTCAAAAAATTAGTCAACAAATACAGGGGCTTTGGTCTCAATCGGGTAGCGCAACAATAGATTTGTTGATGGGCTGGGCAGAAGATGCGGCGCGCAACCAAGATTATGCACAAGCGATGGATTTTTTGGATAATGTTGTAGCGCTTGACCCTAATTATGCTGAAGGTTGGATGCGGCGCGCATCAATTCATATCCAGATGAATGATATTTCCCTTGCCGTTCTTGAATTAAATAGGGTGCTACAAATTGAACCACGCCATTTTAATGCGCTGATGCAGCTTGGTGCTATTTTTGAAATGACCAACCGTGAACCCATGGCAATTGATATTTATAATAAAGCGCTTGATATTTATCCGCAAATGGTCAAGGTGCAAAAGCGCGTGGCTGATTTATTAGAAAAATCAACCGATAGAGCTATCTAGATATTTTCTTAGATATGGTTCAACCATTAAAGCTGCCCTTAAAATAATATAAATCCTATTGGCATTTTGTAAAACATTGGTTTATAGTGGTTAGCGGCGTTCTGCGCTTCGCGACAGGATAACAGCATCCCTAGGGCCTTAATGATCTTAAAGGGAGCCGTCCCTGATGAGGCCCGTGGGCTTCGTCATATGGCGCCCACCTACTATGTAGGTTCCTAGGATCAAAAATTCCATCGGTTGTCGTGGACGCCACTTCTTTACTGCCCTTCGTGGCACTTATCCAACAAACAGCTTTGTTAAAATTGGTTTTTTCCCATCATAAAAGTGTTTATGCTGATAGTGAACGTTTCTTGACGGATAATAGAATGACAAAACAGCAACAACGCCATGAAGCATTAGCCAAGCGTGATCGTTTGGCGCTAGATTTTCGCCGACAAGTTGCTGAACAATTAGCAAATGAAGCAAATGCGCTTTTGTCACTTGATGAAGCAAGCATAGTCGCCGGCTTTTGGCCAATTGGCAGTGAAATCGACCCAAGACCCTTATTGTTGGTGCTTAAAGAGAAGGGTAAAACCATTTGCCTGCCGGCTATAATCGATAGCAAAGCCCGTCAAATGCAATTTCGCCAATTTTGTTGTGAAGATGAATTAATTCCGATGGGCTTTGGCACTATGGGCCCACCTGCAAGCGCCGCTATTCTTGATCCCGATTTAATTTTGCTACCGCTTGCGGCATTTGATGCTATCGGCAACCGCATTGGTTATGGTGGTGGTTTTTATGACCGGATCATTGCTGACATGAGATCACGGCAGAAACAACCATTTTTGGTAGGGCTTGCTTTTGATTGCCAAGAGGTGAACTCCATAGCAGCGGAAGACCATGACATTCCTTTCCAAGCACTTTTAACAGAAAAAGGCTTGCGATTATTTAAACAATGATAATAAACTATATTATATTTATACTTTATGAAAACCTTGATATCATTTGTTTCAATTGGAAATTATATGGCAACGCTCATTATTAAACGCAACTCAAGTATTAATCTAGCGGCGAGCCGTTTTAACATCTATCTTGATGATAAAGCTGTTGGAAAAATTGGCAATGGTAAAACGGTGGAGCTAGAAGTTGCCGATGGTGATTATGCGTTAAAAATTGGCTTAAATCCTAAATCGAACTGTAGCAATAGCATGGCAATAACCTTAAAAAGTGATGAGACACGATCCTTTGAAGTGGGCTATCCTAAGGGCATTTTTGCAAAACAGATGCTTAGTTTGCTCTTCCTAATGTTGATTATCTTGCCTGGGGCCATAAGTTTTACCATGCCGCATAAGCCAGCCGGCGCAGGAATTGTGTCAGCGCTAATCGCTATTGTTGGGGTGATTGGCTATTTCTGGATGCAAAAGAAGCAAAAGGGCATTAAACAAAAATCAGGACTACACCTTAATGAAATGGTTCCTTAATGATCTAAGGTTTAGGTAAGAATTTATCTGCTACATAATTTTTCATCGCTCGATATATAGCAGGTAGCACAAAATCAGCCGTGAGCTTCAATGGCGTATTATTTAAAAGCAGAAAATATTTTATTGATTTCTATTACTATATTTGAGCAACATTATAATTGAACATAAAAACATCAAATATTATATTAATAACTATTTTTCATAATAATAGGTGAATATTTTTTTAGAAAGAAAAAATCAATGTATTATGCTTTAAATATTTTGTTTTTTCCTTTTATCTTTTTGATAAATATTCCTACTCTATTATTATTTCCTGATGAATTCCTGACCATAAATAAATATCAATTTTTCTATTTTTTCATTGGTAATATTGTTAGTTTTTATTTTTATTATAAAAGATATAAAATAATACAAAATCGCATAGGTGATTTTGGTGAATTTACTGGATTAATAGATGGTTTATCATTCATTTTAAGTATCTTTTTAGTCGCAATTTTAAGTTATATTCTTCTAAATCTATTTATCAACGGTAAAACACTTGATGGCTATTATGCGTTCCTTTTTGTTTGGTCAATAATAGGCGGACTATTAGGGTTAATATTATTGTTTATTTTCTATATATGGGCTTTCATACCTGTGTTTAGAAAAAATCCGCTTTTAAGAATTATAATATCAATTATCATAGTCGTTTCATTCGGGATATATCTCTTCATAAATTAAGTTGCTTCAAGCATCTTAATTTGCAGTCAATATAATCGGTTTTGGTTGACTTAATTATTGGAATTATCAAGGAGATAAGGATGAGGTTTGGCATTTTTGTCATTATGTCGGTATTGGTTAACTTGGTTTTGTTGCAAAATTCGCAGTCAAAAGAAAGTATCGACTATGTTATTCATTCCCATACTATCCATACGTGCCAAACCACCAAAGACGGCAGCATTCAAATAAAAAATAGCACTATAGCTATTAGGTTTTTATTGGAAAGCATAAGAAGCGAAACAGCGGTTGATTGCGCTTGTACTTCGGCACTGCTTAAAGTGTCGATAAAAAACGCAGTCAATGACGAACTCATTGCGATGCGGATTATTACAAATGAAACAAAATATAATACGATAGAAATTAAAGATCGAGGATATAAGCGCCTCCAGCTAAATATATCCTGTCATATTAATTAAATATATATTGGATAGGGCAATTTGCTGTTTGTTTGTGTTTAGCTATTGTGGGGTAAAATGCAATTTTTACGAATTTCAGTTTTTTACTATATTTTATAAATGAGAGATTTTGCTTCTCAGCTATGGGCAGAACCTTGGCAAGACTTTAAAATCTTATTTAAAGTAAGCGGCGAGTTGATGGATTTAAATGAAATAAAACGTTAAAACACTTATAAAATATTTAACAATTACCGGTTGAACTATGTTTATAATCTCATTGGCAGTATAAAAATTGATCCTATCAATTTATTATTAAATATTTTGAAATATAAAATTAAGCTATATATCTAAGATGGCACAAAATTTATTTTGGCTTCATTTTTAAAAGGTACTTTTGTCCAACAACATCAAGGCTGAGATTATGAGCCAAGATTTAAGCATTGTTCTTATTTTACTGGCTCTTGCAGTTGTTATGTTTGCGCTTAATAAGCCACGCATGGATGCTGTTGCGCTTATTATGATTTGCGCCTTGCCATTAAGTGGCATTTTAACCGTCAACGAGGCACTATCAGGCTTTTCAGATTCCGCCGTTATTCTTATTGCCTTGCTTTTTGTGGTTGGTGAAGCATTAGCGCGCACGGGCATAGTGCAATATATTGGCGATTGGCTGCTGAAGAAATCAAACTCCAATGAAAATCAACTGCTAATATTTTTAATGGTGGCTGTGGCAGGTGTTGGCGCTTTTATGAGCTCAACCGGTGTTGTTGCCATTTTTATTCCGGTTGTTTTGCGTATTGCTAAACAAACCCATATAGCCGCTGGCCGCTTAATGATGCCGCTAAGCTATGCAGCTTTATTAAGCGGTATGCTTACCCTTGTTGCCACACCACCTAATCTTGTCGTTCAAAGCGAACTTGTTCGCCATAACCTTCCAACGTTCAGTTTCTTTTCTTTTACGCCTTTTGGCTTGCCGCTTTTAATCCTTGCCATTTTATATATGTTTGTTATCCGTAAATTTTTAGGAACAGAGCAAAAGCCAAAATCAACCTATCAACGCCCGCATATTGCTGATTGGGTTGAGGAGTATCAGCTTTATCAACGTGAAGCACGTATAAAAATTTTAAAAAACTCGCCACTTATTCGTAAAACATTGGAAGAGCTCGATTTACGCCAAGCCAATGGTGTTAATATTTTGGCAATTGAACGCACCTCCGGTCTTACCAAAAAACTTGTTACACCGCGCCCAGATACGCTTTTATTACAAGATGATATTTTGCTGCTTGATGTGGTCAATATGCCGGAAAGTGAAACGGTAGCCAGTCTTTGTGGTGCCTATAAGCTTGAACAAATGCGTCTTGCTAGTGGTTATTTTGCCGATAGTACCCAACAACTTGGCATGGCGCAAATTATGATACCAGCAAGCTCAGCTTTAATTAATGAAACTGCAGCCAGCGTTAAATTTAGAAAGCGTTTTGATCTTTCCATTGTTGGCATGAAACGCGCCAACAAAGCTGTAAGTGATAGTGTTGCCGATATGCCGTTTAAAATGGGCGATATTTTATTAGTTATCGGACCATGGCGCAATATTCGCCGCCTTGCGAATTACGGCAATGATATTGTTGTTTTGGATTTACCCGAAGAAATTGATGACGCAACCCCTGCCCCTACCCGCGCACCCTATGCGCTTATCGGTCTTGGTGTGATGATTGTTTTAATGGTTAGCGGTATTATTCCCAATGTATTGGCAGCTTTGCTGGTTTGTCTATTTTTAGGTTTAACACGATGTATTGATTTTGACGCCGCCTATCGCTCTATTCACTGGCAAAGTCTTGTTTTAATTGCAGGCATGTTGCCATTTTCTTTGGCTTTACAAAAAACTGGCGGTATTACTTTAGCGACCGATTTTGTGCTTTCGCTTGCCGGGCAAAGCGAGCCAAGGGTGTTACTAGCAAGCTTATTTATTGTTACAGCCGTATTGGGGCTGTTTATATCGAATACAGCAACCGCCGTTCTTATGGCACCTGTTGCGATTAGCCTTGCACAGCAAATGGGTGTGTCGCCCTTGCCCTTCGCCATGACAGTTGCTCTTGCTGCTTCCACCGCCTTTATGACGCCCGTATCATCACCGGTAAATGCATTGGTGCAAGGTCCGGGTAATTTCCGCTTTATTGACTTTGTAAAATTTGGCGTGCCTTTTTCATTATTAACAATGTTGCTAACCCTTATCCTTGTGCCAATATTATTGCCATTTTAGCCAAAATTTTAGCTCTATGCAAAAAGACAAGAGTAAACCATGCATTGGACGATAAGCCGCAAAGACCTATACGATATTGATGATAGCCTTGATTTGGGTGCCCTTTATTTTGGATTACAAAACGGCTTTATTGGGGTTAAAGACCTAAGGGCTTATATTATTGAAAGCCTTGATGAAAAAAGTGAAAATATACTTTACGATCTCATAGCGGAAGATCATGATTTTAATTTTGTTGCTAGTCTCAAAAAGCTAATACCCAATTATAATGAACTACTAGCAAAAAAATGTTGGATATATATTTTTCTAAAATACTTATTGAAATATGAGACGATGTTTGATGATCCTTATCAAGAAATAGAACGCTTTTCCGCCAATTTAGATTATCCGCAAATATTAAGTCCGCTCATCCGCTATACGCCATTGCCAGAAGGTGCGATTGGCGGCATTGAAGAAATATTGGCAAAACCTTATCTGCGAGCTTGAAGATCAAAGCTTTAACCTGACGCGCATATAGTGACAAAATGGGTTTAAACCAACAACACTCAAAATTGTAACAAATCCGGCATTTTCTGCGTTGTGTTTATGTCTTGCTCTGATATAACCAATTCATCGGTATAGCAGCCTATCAACAGAATATGATGGGGCTTTCGCTTTGTTTTCTTAAATTTTTTCTTGAAACAAAGCATTTTAAAAGGCAAATTATTGCAATATTTTTGCAGATGAAACTAAATATAGTTTTAAAAAACACTATATTTATCATAAAGCGGAAAAATAATTTTTCGCCCAAGGAGGCATTAAAGAGAATGAAAGAGGATAATCAATCGACCATGCACTTGCCTGACATTACTGTGTCTGCCCGTGATGTATTCGGCATTGATACAGATATGCAAGTGCCAGCATTTTCACAAGGCAATGATTATGTGCCACAGAGTGATCCTGATTATCTTTTCGATCGCCAAACAACTCTTGCCATTCTAGCCGGTTTTGCCTTTAATCGCCGTGTTATGGTTTCTGGCTATCACGGTACTGGTAAATCCACCCATATTGAGCAAGTTGCTGCCCGCCTTAACTGGCCCTGCGTGCGTATCAATCTAGATAGCCATGTCAGCCGTATTGACCTTGTTGGTAAGGATGCCATTGTTGTTAAAGATGGCAAACAAATAACCGAGTTTAAAGATGGCATCTTACCTTGGGCATACCAGCATAATGTTGCCTTGGTTTTTGATGAATATGATGCAGGTCGCCCTGATGTGATGTTTGTTATCCAACGTGTGCTTGAATCCTCTGGTCGCTTGACCTTGCTTGATCAAAGCCGCGTCATTGCCCCTCATCCAGCATTTCGACTTTTTGCAACGGCAAATACTGTTGGGCTTGGCGATACAACCGGTCTTTATCACGGTACACAGCAAATCAACCAGGCGCAAATGGATCGTTGGTCAATCGTCACCACCTTGAATTATTTGCCCCATGATAATGAAGTGGCAATTGTTCTTGCAAAGGCGAAATATTTCAAAACCCAAGCCGATGGCCGCGATATTATCAGCCGCATGGTGCGCGTTGCTGATCTTACCCGCCAAGCCTTTATTAATGGCGATTTATCAACAGTGATGAGCCCAAGAACGGTTATTACTTGGGCAGAAAACGCTGAAATTTTCAAAGATATTGGTTTTGCTTTCCGCCTTACCTTCTTAAATAAATGTGATGAACTTGAACGCTCAATTGTTGCAGAGTTCTATCAACGTGCCTTTGGCGAAGATCTTCCAGACTCGATCGTCAATACCGTTTTTGCATAAAACAGTGACAGGCAAAGGGGCTTGTTAAATCAAGCTCCTTAAGATTTTTAGCTTTATAAGCCTTTGTTTAAGAATAGAGAAAAGCGCAGAACCATGGCAGCACAACCGGGAGATAATAGCCGCGACAATAGGACAAAACCTGTTGATAGTGAGCCATTCAAGCGTGCGATTAACGCAACAATGCGTGCTGTTGCCGCCGACCGTGAACTTAATGTGACCTTCACCAATGATCGCCCTTCATTAAGTGGCGACACTGCGCGGCTGCCAGATTTATCCCGCCGACCAACACTGCGTGATATTGCCGTTACACGTGGCCTTGGTGACTCTATGTCCTTGCGCAAAGCTTGGCATAATGCTTCCATTCATGCAAAATTAGCCCCTGAAGGTAATGATGCTCGCGCGATTTATGACGCGGTTGAACAAGCCCGTATTGAATCCATCGGCGCGCGAATGATGGATGGTATGGCAGATAATCTTGATGCTATGCTTGGCGAGCGTTATGCGCGGGCTAATTACAAAGATATTGAATCCCAAGATGATGCGCCGCTAGCTGAAGCGCTTTCTTTGATGGTGCGTGAAAAATTAACTGGTCGCAAAGCCCCTGTTGAAGCTGGCTCATTGGTTGATCTATGGCGCGACTGGGTGGAAGCGCGTGCCGGTAAGAACCTTGAAAATTTAACCGATAAGCTCAACGATCAAAATGCTTTTGCGCGTGCTATCCGTGATATGCTAACCGCAATGGAGCTTGGTGAAGAATTACGCGATGATCCAAATCCTGACGAAAATGGCGATGAGGAAGATCAAAGCCAATCAGACGAAGATCAGGAGGGCGAAGCCGATAATCCTGAAAATGCGGAAAGTGGTGAAAGCGAAAATGCCGAACAAGGCTCGGAAGAGACCGAAGACGGCGAAATGGAAGCTGCTGATTATTCTGATGAACAAGCATCGGAAACTGAAGATCTTGATTCTGAAATGCAACCAGGTGAAACAAGGCGTCCACAAAATGCTTTGGCTGATCTTGAGCATTTGGGCGATTATAAGGTTTTCACGCGCGAATTTGATGAAACGGTGGAAGCCAATGAGCTTTGCGATGAGGAAGAGCTTGATAAGTTACGCGCCCATTTAGACAAGCAATTGGCCAATTTGCAAGGGGTCGTTGGCAGACTTGCCAACCGCTTGCAACGGCGCTTAATGGCCGCACAAAACCGTTCATGGGATTTTGATCTCGAAGAAGGTTATCTTGATACAGCACGCTTGACCCGCTTGGTTATTGATCCTGCCCAACCGCTTTCTTTCAAGCGTGAGCGTGATACAGAGTTTCGCGATACGGTTGTTACCCTGCTCTTGGATAATTCTGGTTCCATGCGCGGTCGTCCAATTACAGTTGCTGCAACCTGTACGGATATTCTTGCTCGCACCTTAGAGCGGTGCGGCGTGAAAGTTGAAATATTGGGCTTTACCACCAAAGCATGGCGTGGCGGCCAGTCACGCGAAGCATGGTTACAACGCGGCAAGCCAGCAAATCCGGGTCGCTTAAATGATTTGCGCCACATCATCTATAAAAGCGCTGATACACCTTGGCGCCGTGCAAGGCGCAATCTCGGCTTGATGATGCGTGAAGGTTTGCTCAAAGAAAATATTGATGGTGAAGCACTTGTTTGGGCGCATCAACGTTTATTGGCACGCAGTGAACATAGACGCATTTTAATGATGATTTCTGATGGTGCACCTGTTGACGATTCAACCCTTTCGGTTAATCCGGGTAATTTTTTAGAAAAACATTTGCGCGGTGTGATTGAAGAGATTGAAACACGCTCGCCTATCGAGCTTATCGCCATTGGTATCGGTCATGATGTGACGCGTTACTATCGCCGCGCTGTTACTATTGTTGATGCAGAAGAGCTTGCTGGTGCAATTACCGAGCAATTAGCAGCATTATTTGATGAAAATAGTGGTTTGAAAAAAGGTAAGCGATAAATGGCAATGGATCCTTACGAATTTGTACCAAAGCAAAGCGTAGGTCTTTTCAGGCTTGGGTCATCGCGCAAAGAAAATGAAGGTTTGAGCAATATCTATGGCGATATTACCTTTGAAAATGACGTGAGTGATAATGTAGATGCATTTAATATGGCGAATAACCTGTTAGCCACTACAGGTCTTGAGATTGAAGGGTTAGATGAAATTCAATCTCATTATTTAGCACAATCACAGAAAAAACAAATGCCTATGCATCAAATTGAATATGAAAGCGGCATTGATCTTTTATATATTGATGAAAAATTATTTGAGATATCTGCCTATTCTCATTTTGACCAACTCCATTTCAATAATCATCTTGTTTTTATAAAAGAACCTAAAGCCATAGTCAAACAGCTTTGCGCTTTTGTTGATGAATTACCTTTGGTTCATGAAGTAGATATATATTTTCCCAATAATCATATCACCCTATGGCAATTTACAAATGGACAATTTGCCAATGGAAAGCTAAGCTGGACCAATAAAGGCTCCCAAAGCATTGATGAGAAGAGCTTTACACTCTACGCTGGTCCGCGCAATAATGATCAGGATTATCAACAATACGGAATTTACAACCCAATTTAGCACCAAGTTGAAGCTTAAGCCTTTTGAAGAATTATATTTTGTATATTTAGTCAATATAATAACTTCCACATTCGAAAATATTGACTAAATCGCCGCTTCTGCATTATTTTAAAATTGCTGTCTTTATAAAAGCATTAAATTTCGTTAGCTTTATAGCGAAAATATGGCTCAAATTCCTCATCACCGATATCTATCGGAAACTTACCAACCATAGAGCTCTTCCAAAAACAACAGTATATTCACAACCACTACTAAACTTTAATGAGCCTAAGCCAATATGAGGTTCAATTATAAAATTTCTATTGAAATGCTCAACTCCTCCAAGCCCACCTTGACCTCAAATTATTGGGAATATGATAATGAATATTGAGATAAGATAAAACATGATTTTTTTTAAATTAAAGTTAAAAAAAAGATAATATGCGTATAGTATTTATTTAATATCAATTATTTCTCATTAATATATAAAATTTAAGGTATATTATGCCAAAAAATACATCAGGTTTAAAAGTATTTTTAACATCATTGATTATTATTCTTCTAATAGTATTATTAGAAGCTATTCCGCTAATATTTGTATTTTCTTATTTCGGTTCGTCCAATGTCTTTCAACAATTGGTGCAAATAATAGCGCCTCCCGTGATAGCGGCAACGATTATTTCTGGTTTAGCTGCTTTTTCCTTTCGAAATTTTCAGAAGATTAAGATATCTTATGTGATCGCTGGTTATATTATCCAATGGGCTATTATTTTAGCCTTTTCCCTCGCTGCTCCTTTGCACTTTACCGCTTCGCTACCACCGATGAATTTGGACATTGTTGTAACCCCTATGAGATTCTTTATGAAGCATCAAAATGCTATGTTGGAAGCCACGATTGCGGTGATTATCGTTTTAAAATGGCTGTTTGATAAAAATTTCAAAACAAATTTCATCATAGATAAACAGAAGGCGAATCCGATCTATTACGTGCAATTTTTCTTTCTTTTTATTTTTATCATTGCCATGTTTTCGGTTGGTCAGCAAATGCTATCAAAAATGGAGTTTACTAATACACCATATCAGCCTAGTCAGGGTACAATTATTCTTGAAATTATTAAATCATCAACCAGAGTGCCAATCATATTTCTCGGCTTAGTAGTTGTCTTCATCTTACATTATAGGCATCAATTGTCTTTTAAAAATTTTGCATATTTAACTGCACTGGTTAATTGCTGCAGCATAATTCCACTTTATATTTTTATCTTTTATACCAATCGGAATTTAGCCATTGATTCACATTTAATCATATATGCTATCATATATATTAGTATTCTATTAGTAAGTTCAATTGCTGTTACCATATCGACTCAGTTACTTTACTTTTGGATCGCATGCAATATTTCAAGTAGATTCAAGCCGCAGGCTAGTTACTTAAGCTAAACTACAGGATTAGTGAAATTGGCAGCCAACTTTAAAACATTAAAAATCACATTGGTCGTAGCCTCAAGTCTTTTAACCATTATCGGTCTAGTGATAAAATGTGATTTTGGACAAGAAAGACCTCATCAAATTGCTTTTGACTATGATAAGCAGTCAACACCGCGATCAGATCGCCTCTTTCGTGATTATGGTGAGCCTGTCTATCATTTGGCGCAAAAAATAGAACGTGAACAAGCAATTAACCAAAGTGATCTGGCAGCGCTTCCACCCAACGGATTAAATCAACGTTATGGAGATGAAACCACATTGCTTTTTCATGCCATGACACAACATAACGTTCAAGCCATTGACTTACTTATCGGTAATGGCGCTGATTATACCATGGCGAAAAGACCGCTATTAAATAGTGAACCGGAATTTATTAGCGCTTTGGACTCATTTGGCGGCAATGACGAAGCTGCAGATCGTATATACCGAACCAAACTTATTGAAATTTACTTAAAACATGGTGGCGATCCTAACTTTAGATTTAGACAGGCTAATGATAGACCATTGGTGATGATGGTTGCCCTTGCGCAGAATTATGATGGTGTTCACATTTTAGTGGAAGCTGGTGCGAATATCTGGGCTCGTAATGATAGAGGCATAAATCTCGTTGGGCAGTTAGGTCTATCAATAACTGGTTACGAAGAATTATCTAAACTCATTGACGAAGGATATTTAGACAATATTCAAATGAATGATATTGTCGACGCAATGGCTTATATTTCAGCATATAAACAGCGCGGTGATGAACAAAGTAAAAATAGGCAAATACTGGCGATGAAGATATTAAAGCGCTATCCACAATATGAGGCAGACGAAAATACACAAGACATATTTGGTGGACCAATCCCTTGGGAGCAGATCAATAACCTATCAAAACCAAAAAATCAGCAAACGAATAAGTGAACGCACATAGCAATTATGCTATTAAGTGGAAAGTTAAAGCCCGGCAGATAACTTATCTGCCGGGCCTAAAATTATTAAATCATTGAAAATTAAGCAATTTGTGCGCCTAATCGCTGGCAAAGATCATCGAGCTGCTCAAGCGTTTTATAAGAAATACGGATATCTCCACCTTTCTTATTATATTTAATATCAACCTTAAGTCCAAGGCAATCACCAATACGCCGCTCTAATGCCTTGGTGTCAGCATCTTTTTCAACCGGTATTTTAGCTGGCTTTTCTTCTTCTGGGCCATTTGCTGCCAATGCCTCCGCTTGACGCACTGATAAGCCTTCAGCAATAATTTTTTGTGCAAGGCTCAATGGATCAGATGCAGTAATAAGGCAACGTGCATGCCCAGCTGAAAGTAACCCATCATTAACCATTTGTTGCACTTCAGGTGGCAATTTTAAAAGCCGCAAAGTATTGGCAACATGGCTGCGGCTTTTACCAATCACTTGGGCAAGATCGGCTTGAGTATAATCATGTTCGTCAATCAGTTGCTGATAACCCAGAGCTTCTTCCACTGGATTAAGGTCACTACGCTGAACATTTTCAATAATAGCAAGCTCTAAAGCAGTGCGGTCATCAACATCACGGACAATAACCGGCACACGTACAAGGCCAGCACGCTGCGCTGCACGCCAGCGTCGTTCACCGGCAATCAATTCAAAATAATCGCCGCCTAATGGACGCACAACAAGCGGCTGCACAATACCATGCTCCCGAATAGATTGCGCGAGATCATCTAACTCGGCTTCAACAAATGTTCGGCGGGGATTACGGGGATTGCGCGATACCAATTCAATTGGCACCTGCTTTTCTGATGCAATCTGTGTAACCACTACGTCGGGCGAAGCCTGCGGGGCTTCAATATCGCCAATTAGCGCAGCAAGCCCACGCCCTAATCTTTTTTTTGATTTATCTTCACTCATATTAATTCCGTTTTCCGCAAGCTTTTCTAAACTTAGAAAATAGATCGCCCAATAATGATAATAACACTAAATGGCAAAACCAATGTTCCATAAATTATAAATCACGCGATTTATGCATTTTCGTAACGCAAACGCCGTTCTCGTTGAATAACTTCTGACGCCAATTGCAAATAGGCTTGGCTACCCGCACATTTCAAATCATATAGTAGCGCCGGCTTACCAAAGCTTGGTGCTTCAGATACGCGCACATTACGAGGAATGACAGTACGATATACCTTTTCACCCATAAAAGAACGTACATCATCCACCACTTGATTAGCAAGATTATTACGCCCATCATACATGGTAAGGACAATACCTTGTATGGTAAGATGCGGATTAAGGCTTGAACGCACTTGCTTAATTGTTTCTAACAACTGGCTTAAACCTTCCAATGCCAAAAACTCACATTGCAGTGGTACAAGAACAGAATCCGAAGCACCCATGGCATTTAGAGTTAAAAGATTGAAAGATGGTGGGCAATCAATAAGAATGTAAGAAAACTTATGTTTAACTCTTGGGTCATCACGTAAAGCCAAACGCAAACGATGAGAACGGTCCGCGCGCGCCGCTATTTCCATTTCAACACCTAGCAAATCAAGGGTCGATGGCACGATGGAAAGGTTTGGAACATCGGTAGCAAGCGCAGCATCAACGACTGAAACACCCTCAATCACCACATCATAGGATGATAGACGGCGGTTATTACGGTCAATACCAAGTCCGGTACTCGCATTTCCTTGTGGATCGATATCCAATACTAAGACTTTTTCGCCTATAGCAGCCAAAGCAGTAGCAAGGTTAATCGCTGTGGTTGTTTTACCAACGCCACCCTTTTGGTTAGCTATTGCAATAATACGTACCTGATCACTCATGTTACGCTTCCTTTGTTAACGGAAAAAGATTGGAGATTTTCAAAATAACCGAATCTTTATCGATCACACTTTGGAAAACCTCAACATCGAAAGACCATAAAAGCTGTGCTTCCAAGATCTCATCCTTATAATTTTTACCCTTTTGAAAAAGAGCATAAGTACTCGGTTTAGCAAGCCAGTTTTGACATAGACCAAATAATTCGGTCAGCGAAGCTAAAGCGCGCGCCGAAATAATATCTGGTGCTTGTTGAACTAAGCTACTATTTTCAATGCGATCATTATATACTTTGGCAGGCAGATCGAGATGCGCAATTGCGGTATTTAAAAATGCGCATTTTTTACTATTACTCTCGATAAGGCAGATTTCGCCTTGCCCTTGCTGTTTCATCAATATTGCAAGAATGATGCCGGGAAAGCCGCCGCCAGATCCTATATCAAACCATTGATTGGCGCCAAGCCCATATTGATAAAGCTGAACACTATCAAGGATATGGCGCTGCCAAAGTTCACTAATTGCGTTATTTGCCACCAAATTTATTTTGGCTTGCCATTTCAAAACCAGCTCTTCAAAAGCGATTAAATTATCAAATGTTTCACGTGAAACATCTGGCAATATCGCTTTCAATTGATCAAATTTATCTACCATTATGCTACATCCTTTTGGCTGCGGCGTTGCCTTTGGATATGGGTAATAATTAAAGATAAAGCAGCAGGGGTTATACCATCAATACGCTGCGCTTCGGCAATTGTACGTGGTGCCCGAGCCGCGATCTTAATCTTCAGCTCATTTGATAGGCCAGATATCGAATTGAGATCAAGATCCTCAGGAATATAAAGCTTTTCATCGCGACGCAGTGCAGCCATGTCTTGCTCTTGACGTTCCATATAAACAGCATATTGAGCTTCTATCTCCATCAACTCAATTGTTTTAGCATCTACGCCATTAAGTTCTGGCCAAATACTAGTAAGGCTAGCAATGGAAATATCATTATAAGACAAAAGATCATAGGCGGTGCGCCGTTGCCCATCACGATTAATCTGTAAGCCATGTTGGGCGGCTTCATTGGGCGTAAGGTTGACGGATTTTAGTAGAGCGCGCAAGGCATCCAATTTGCCTTCGCGTTCCTGATAGGCGGCAATGCGCTCTGAACCGCAAAGACCCAAATCAATTGCTAATGGTGTCAAACGCGCATCGGCATTATCAGCACGCAAAGACAAGCGGAATTCAGCCCGCGATGTAAACATTCGATAAGGCTCACTGACGCCGCGCGACACAAGATCATCGATCATCACACCAATATATGAATCGCTGCGCTGCATAATGATTGGCTCTTGCCCTGCTGCAAAACGCGCTGCATTTAACCCGGCAATCAAGCCTTGTGCGCCGGCCTCTTCATATCCAGTAGTCCCATTGATTTGGCCTGCAAGATATAGGCCAGTCACTGCTTTTAATTGTAAGGAACGATGGAGTTGACGAGGATCAACAAAATCATATTCAATTGCATAACCCGGCTGCAAAATGCGAACATTTTGCAAACCATCAATCGAATGAATGAGCTCATCTTGCGCGTCTTCAGGTAGCGAGGTTGAAATACCATTAGGATAGACTGTATTATCATCTAAACCCTCAGGCTCTAAGAAGATTTGATGACCATCGCGATCGCCGAATTTTACAATTTTATCCTCAATAGATGGGCAGTAGCGCGGGCCAATCCCCTCAATAGCACCGGAATACATTGCAGAGCGATGAATATTTTCACGGATAATAGCATGGGTGCGTTCATTAGTGCGCGTAATAGCACAATCAATTTGCGGGGTCGTAATGCTATCGGTAAGGCTAGAAAATGGTACTAGAACATCATCTGGCGACTGCTTATCCAATCGATCCCATTCAATTGTTTCACGATCCAAACGCGCCGGCGTTCCGGTTTTTAAGCGACTAAGGACAATGCCATGCTCGTTCAAGCGCTCTGCCAACTTAACAGCTGGTGCTTCACCCATACGCCCAGCAGGCCAATTTTTATCGCCAATATGGATTAGTCCACGTAAAAAGGTTCCCGTTGTTAATACCACTGATGGTGCATTGAGTTGCAGCCCATCTGCAAGCACCACACCTTTAACAACTCCGTTGACAATTGAGATGTCAACTGCTTCGCCTGCTACCACCGTAAGATTTTGTTGGTTTGCAATAAGATCTTGCACGGCCAACCGATATAGTTTTCTGTCGGCTTGGGTACGGGGACCGCGAACTGCCGGCCCCTTACGCCGATTTAATAGACGGAACTGAATACCACCACGATCCGCAGCACGCGCCATAATGCCATCTAACGCATCGATCTCACGAACCAAATGGCCTTTACCCAAACCACCAATGGCTGGATTACATGACATAACACCGATTGTTTCAAATGAAAATGTTACTAAAGCGGTTTTAGCACCAAGCCGTGCCGAGGCTGCTGCTGCTTCAGTACCGGCATGCCCTCCACCAATAACAATAACATCATAATTCATTGACATAATATTTCACCTTGACCAATTCATCGCGTGGCCTCGCGTCGGTCGAATTTTACATTCTGCATTGCATAAAAAGATAGGACAGCAGTTGAAGATAAACCAAATGACACATCATAGTGTTTCAGAAATGCCATTGTTTTATCAGATATCTGATTTAGTCTTTACCGCATAATATAGTGAATGCAAAGATACTTCTCAAGATTTGCGTTGAAATGCTGTCATTTACTGCAAAATAGCGGTGGAAATCTTTTTCCATCAAGCGAATTTAGTAATTTAATTTGCATAAAAAATTTTGTTTCACGTGAAACAAATAGCGCAATGGCTTCCAACATATTTAAATGTTTCACGTGAAACATCACAAAATAAGTTTGGTTAATAGGTTATTAATATAGCGATAAACCTAACCGCAGGCGGTGGAAGCTTAGCTATAATGTTGCTGCGACTAAGATCACGTCAGGAGAATAGCCATATTAGCTGATATCTAGGAGCAGTACAACGCTCGCGATGATCGCCTTAGCGAAGCAACCATTCCATCACTTATCCATTATGACACGAACATTGACCTTTATTTGCCAATGCAAAATTCTGAAAAAATGACATCTAAGAGATCTTCAACATCAACATCGCCAGTAATTCGCCCAATTGCATTAGCCGCTAAACGCAAATGCTCAGCGCGTAACTCTAGGTCAATATCGTGTTTTTCTAGCGAACATTCTAGTTCTTGCATACCGCTAGCCAAAAGGCTAACTTGCCTTTTTCGTGCCGGCACTAGCTTACTTACATCGCCGGCCCGCGCACTGCAAAACGCTTCGAGTCGATCAATAAATTCTTGCCAATTCTCACCGGTTGCGGCTGAAATTTGTAGGGGCCAACGCTCATCCTCCCCTTGCCCATAATCCAGCTTATTGCCAATATGCCAAATATTGGCCTCTGTCTTTGGCAAATCAATCGGCGTTGGATTTTGCATATCTTCGAGCATAAGAACAAGATCCGCAGTTAGGATGTGTTCTTCAGCAATTTCAATGCCAGCCTTTTCAATGTGATTATCGGTCTTACGCAGGCCAGCCGTGTCGGTAATTAAAACAGGCACTCCTGAAATCACAAGGCGTACTTCCAACGCATCTCTTGTGGTGCCAGCCTCATTAGTAACAATAGCAACTTTACGCCCAGCTAAACGATTAATCAAACTTGATTTGCCGGCATTAGGAGCACCTGCAATAACAATGCGTAAACCATCGCGCATAATATTTGCGCGTTTGCCATCCTCAATATGTTGTTCTATAGACTGCTTTAATGCACTCACTCTTTGCCAAACTTCATCAGATACTGAACCTGGAACATCACTCTCATCGGCAAAATCAAGTTCTGCCTCGATCATGGCGCGGCAAAATATCAATTCCTTTCGCCAATTGCGATAAAGCTCTGCCAACGCACCGCTTGCACCCATAAGTGCCAATTTGCGTTGGCTTTCAGTTTCCGCTTCAATAAGATCGGCTAAGCCTTCTGCTTCAGTTAGATCTAACTTGCCTTCAGCAAAAGCACGGCGGGCAAACTCCCCTGCTTCTGCTTGACGACAATTGGGGAACGCACCAAGTACATCCAATAGTTTTTGTACCACTGCACGTCCACCATGGATATGGAGTTCTGCACAATCTTCACCTGTGAAGCTTTGCGGCCCTTTAAAGAACACCACCAATCCATTATCAATAATATCACCACACCCATCTTTTAGTGTACGATAATGCATAACACGCGGTTTTAATATGCCTTCACAAAGCGCTGATAAAATTGCGCTCGTTTCAGTACCCGAAATCCTAATCACCGCTACACCAGAAGGTAAGGCACCACTTGATAGCGCGAAAATCGTTTCCATATTAAACCTCAATAATGACTTCTTGCACAAAACATATGTGTCAATGTTTATTCAAACTAATTATTATAGTTAAATTTATGCTCACATATTACAAGCATCTAATTTCAAAAACTAACCCTGTTTTATAAATCAAATTTCTAAATAGATTATACAAGGTGAACCATATATTCAACAAAAATGCCGACCCAAAGGTCGGCATTATAAAGTTTAGAAATGATAGTAATTTAAAAATTACGTATTCATTGAATCAAAAAATTCGTCGTTATTCTTGGTTTGCTTCAACTTATCAATCAAGAATTCGATAGCATCGGTAGTGCCCATTGATGAAAGAATACGGCGCAGAACGAAGATTTTTTGAAGGTCTTGACGGGTTACAAGCAAGTCTTCTTTACGAGTACCAGATTTGAGAATATCCATAGCGGGGAAGATACGCTTATCAGCAACCTTACGATCAAGCACGATTTCTGAGTTGCCGGTACCTTTAAATTCTTCAAAGATAACTTCATCCATACGGCTACCAGTATCAATAAGCGCCGTTGCAATAATGGTGAGCGAGCCACCTTCTTCAATATTACGCGCTGCACCAAAGAAGCGCTTTGGCCGTTGCAATGCGTTTGCATCCACACCACCGGTCAAAACCTTACCTGATGAAGGAATAACCGTATTATAAGCGCGGCCAAGACGCGTAATCGAGTCAAGAAGAATAACCACATCGCGACCATGTTCAACCAAGCGCTTGGCCTTTTCAATGACCATTTCAGCAACTTGAACGTGACGTGTTGCTGGTTCGTCAAAAGTTGAAGATACAACTTCACCCTTAACCGAGCGCTGCATATCCGTCACTTCTTCTGGACGCTCATCAATCAATAAAACGATGAGATAGCATTCAGGATGGTTTTCGGTAATAGCATGGGCAATATTTTGTAGAAGAACGGTTTTACCAGTACGCGGAGGCGCAACGATAAGACCGCGCTGCCCCTTACCCAAAGGTGCAACAAGATCGATTACCCGTGGCGACATATCCTTTTGAGTTGGATTATCGGTTTCCATCCGTAAACGCTCATTTGGATAAAGCGGCGTTAAATTATCAAAATGGGTCTTGTGACGGATTTTGTCAGGATCTTCAAAATTAATTAGATTAATTTTAAGAAGGGCAAAATAACGCTCACCTTCTTTAGGGCCACGAATTGGTCCTTCAACCGTATCGCCTGTTTTTAAAGAAAAACGACGAATTTGCGATGGTGAAAGATAAATATCGTCCGGGCCTGGTAAATAATTGGCATCAGCTGAACGCAAGAAACCAAAACCATCTTGCAATACTTCAACAACACCTTCACCAATAATTTCAACATCTTGTAGAGCCAATTTTTTCAAAATTGCAAACATCAATTCTTGTTTGCGCATTGCATTGGCGTTTTCAACCTCAAGCGTTTCGGCGAGTGCAAGCAACTCCACCGGTGTTTTGCTCTTCAGTTCTTGAAGCTTCATTTCTTGCATAAAAATCTCATATAATAATAATGGAAAAACTTGTCGCCAACATGTCGCTAGAGATAGCAGATTAAATGATGATGGAAGACAAAAAGGAGGGATGGATGTTATATAGGGGAAAAAGCCTAAAAAAGCAAGGAGAATTATTAACGCCTCCAAATATTAGCCGTCACAAAAAGTAACGCTATAAAATGTAAAATTTACACTGAAGGCTTAAGACCTATGACAATCTCAAGCCTATAGCATTTTTAAAAGTCCCAAATATTAACGCCACCAATGCCCTGAAATTGGTCGTGCAAAATTAGCAAGTACGGCAATCATACAAATTTCAATAGAAACCGCCCGATAAATATGGCCTAAAATTTCACTCCAAAGCTCATACTAGTTTAAATTCCATAACCAACCAACACAACCACCGGCGTATACAGAATTTCTAAAGCCAAGCAACGCAATAAAGAAACCATGCATGACAAAAGTAATAATACCGTATAATGTGCCGTACCATAAGCGTATTGTAGGCCATTAAATTGACCAAACAACAAAGGCAAAACTAAATAACCAATGATAAAGGGTTACTACGCCAAGCACGCTATTACCTTGATAGATGTAATCTAGAGAGTGCTAATCTACCTCTAGCCAAGTAAGTCAATCATCATTATGAACACATGGAGGTGAGACTTCACCAAGCAAGTGCGGTGGCATGTTAACCTCAGATCCCCATTTGACGAGTGAACTCATAAAACCGCCAATAAGGGTGGTCGATATAATAAATTTTGTATATAACCGTTTTTCTGACAAGATAATTACCTTACTTCAACATTTAACTATGCAAAGAGGAACCGTTTTGCATGATTAATGCATTTCACTGAATTAATCAGAACATTTGTGGGTTATAGGGACGAGAAATGCCCAGATTGGTAAAGATATCTCAATATTGAAAATTAATTCTAGCCTGCGCCTAATACCAAATATCGTCAATTCTTGGTGCTGTGAAAAGTTAGCGCAGCACCAATAGTCTCAATGTTAAGGACTTAATCAAGACTTTAAAATGAAACGCAAATATATTGACGAGCTTAAAATTGCGTTTAATCTATTAATAATTTTACCAATAAAAGCTATAAGCAACAGCGCTACAAAAACTTAACAATGAGATTAATGCGCTTCATCCCAGTTTTTAGCGGTACGAGCATCAACTTGCAATGGAACAGAAAGATTAACCGCAGGCATAGCGGCATTTTCCATTATATCTTTAACGACTTTAATCGTCTTATCGCTTTCATCAATAGGCAATTCGAAAATCAATTCGTCATGAACTTGCAATAACATTTTTGCACTTAAGTCATTATTGAACAATGCATCATCCATGCGGATCATCGCACGGCGGATAATATCAGCAGCAGCCCCTTGAATAGGCGCATTAATTGCAGCCCGCTCGTTAAATGCCCTAATTTGTGCCTTGGACGATTTAATCTCTGGAAAATGAGCACGGCGGCCAAAAATATCTTCGACATAACCATGATTGCGAACAAATTCCTTAGTATCTTCCATATAATTACGAATACCTGGAAAGCGCTCAAAATAAGTTTTAATATATTGCGAGGCTTCTTCTCGAGAAATGCCAAGCTGGTTTGCCAAGCCAAAAGCGGATATGCCGTAAATAATGCCAAAATTAATTGCTTTGGCGCGTCTTCTTGTTTCTGAAGGCATACCATCAATAGGCACCCCAAACATTTCACTTGCTGTCATGGCATGGATATCCAAACCATCGGCAAAAGCTTTTTTCAATTGGGGAATATCAGCAACATGGGCAAGAACACGCAGTTCAATCTGGCTATAATCAGCAGAAAGCAAAACATTGCCCTCCCCTGCAATAAACGCGGTTCTAATTTGCCGACCTTCTTTGGTACGGACCGGAATATTTTGCAAATTGGGTTCTGATGATGATAACCGCCCTGTTGAGGTTGCTGCCATTGCGTAATTTGTATGGACACGCCCCGTTTTTTTATTAATGAAATTGGGCAATGCGTCAGTATAGGTAGATTGCAATTTGCTTAATTGCCGCCATTCAACAATTTTGCTCGGTAATTCATGGCCCGATAAAGCCAATTCATCTAAAACTTGCACAGAAGTAGACCATTGACCGGTTTTTGTTTTCGCGCCGCCTGGTAAGCCCATTTTATCAAAAAGAATATCACCCAGTTGTTTAGGCGAACCAATATTGAATTTTTCACCAGCAAGCTTATAGATTTCGTCTTCAATTCCTGCAGCCTTTTGAGCAAATTCGCCAGAAAGCCGCGATAGAATTTGCCTATCAACCAATATGCCACGTTCTTCCATCTTGGCAAGAACGGTCACAAGCGGTTGTTCTAAACGCTGATAAACACGGGCAAGAGCATTTGCATCAACTTGCGGTTTTAAAACCTGCCAAAGGCGCAATGTAATATCGCTATCTTCGGCCGCATATTGGCTTGCTTTTTCAATATCAACTTCCGCAAAGGAAATAGCAGTTTTGCCACTACCAGTAACCTCTTTGTAGCTGATTGGTTTATGCCCTAGCCAACGCTCGGACAAAGCATCCATACCGTGAGAAAAAGTACCAGAATCAAGTACATAGGATAATAGCATTGTGTCATCAAAAGCGGTAATATTAATGCCATGTTGATGCATAACCAACCAGTCATATTTCATATTTTGCGCAATTTTTAAAACAGAGCTATCTTCAAGCACAGGTTTTAACAAAGCCAAAGCAATATTTTGGTCAAGCTGATTTTCAACCACACCACTATTTAAAAGATCTTTTTTGCCGCTAATATGGTTTAGCGGCACATAAGCAGATTTATTAGGCGCGAGCGCAATAGAAAACCCAACAAGCTCTGCCACCATTGGATCAAGAGCTGTTGTCTCGGTATCAAACGCCATAAAACCTTGATCTATTGCCTGATCTAACCATTGTTTCAAAATAGCTTCATCGCGAATTGTCGTATAATCTTCATAGATAATTTTTGATGAGGCTGCTTCAAGGCGTGTTTCTTCAGCCAACTGCGCGAAACTGAAAATGGGATCGCCATTCGCATTTATTGTTGTTTCAACTGGCATTTTAGCGATTGAGTCACCAAAAAGATCGCCCTGCCCTGCACTTTTACCGTCTGTTTCATCAACATCCAAATCAGGCCCATGCGCTTTACTGCCCCATTCAATATCAAGCGTTGCAGGACTTATGGCGCTTGCATCACAATTGGTGGCTTCGGCAACACGGCGGGTTAGCGTGTTAATCTCCAAGGCTTTTAAAAAAGCAATGAGTTTAGGACCATTTTCTGCCTCTAAAAACAAACCATCAAGATCAATATCAAGCGGAACAGTATCGCATAATTTTACCAATTCGCGCGATAAACGCGCTTGATTAGCAAATTCAATGATATTTTCACGGCGTTTTTTTTGCGGAATTTCATCAGCTTTTGCCAATAAATTATCAAGATCACCAAATTGTTCGATCAGTTGCGCCGCAGTCTTTGGCCCAATACCAGGAATACCGGGAACATTGTCGGTTGAATCGCCCATCATGGCCTGCAAATCAACCATTTTTTCAGGGCCAACACCCCATTTTTCAATAACCGCAGCCACGTCAATATGGCGATCTTTCATGCCATCATAAAGACCGACATGGTCATTAACCAGCTGCATCAAATCCTTATCTGAAGATACGATTGTAACTCGCGCACCTACGTCGCTGGCTTGTTTTGCATAAGTTGCGATAATATCATCGGCTTCAAAGCCTTCTTTTTCAATGCAAGGCAAATTAAATGCCTGGGTTGCTTGCCTAATTAACCCAAATTGTGGAATTAGCTCTTCAGGTGGCGCTGAACGATTAGCCTTATATTCTGGATAAATTTCCTTGCGAAAAGTTGCTGATGAATAATCAAAAATCACAGCAAAATGTGTTGGTGCATCGCCAACCGATGTTTCACGTGAGTCACGCACTAATTTCCATAGCATATTGCAAAAACCAGCAACTGCACCCACTGGCAAACCATCACTTTTACGCGTCAAAGGCGGCAGCGCATGAAATGCGCGAAATATATATCCCGACCCATCAACGAGAAAAAGATGGCTATTTTTATCCATTATGATATCCAAAAATAGTAATTACAACGCGCATTTTTAAAGCTTTAACGTCTTTCATAGCTTAAAAACTGCCATAAAAAAACCGATTCGCTTAAGCTAATTCAAAAATATTTTTTAACCAATTGATTATAAATATTTTTTTATTTTTTTAAGAAATTTCTTAAAACTATTCTACTCAACAATCCCAGCGAACCTACTCACTAAAATGTTACGAATTATTAATTTAAATGCCTTTGAAATGCCACTTTTGAATTATTAATTAAAACCTATCAACCAATTAAGTTGGTATCTGGATTTTTAAGATTATTTCTTTATTTCCAGATATAGTAGAAACCGATCCCCTCTCCGGAAATCTACTATTAAAGTGCACAGATAGACCGTTGTGGTTCCCCTCACCACGACGGTCTTATTTTTTTTAAAACTATACCTTTATAATATTAATATATAAATTTCAAAACGAAATTATAAAGTATAACGTAGTACAACTACTGAAATAACGATAATAATCATTAAAATTGTTGGAACTTCATTTAAAATTCGCCATGTTTTTTCAGACTTAATATTCTTATCCTGGCCAAAAAGCCGGACACCACGTGATAAAACACCATGAAATGCCGAAAGCAAAATAACCGCCGTAAATTTCAAATGGAACCAACCATCATGAAATGCGCCAATGGTTAGGGCAAGCCAAAGCCCTGTAATCCAAGTAACAATCATCGCTGGATTGATGATGTAGCGCAAAAGGCGCTTTTCCATGCCTTTAAAAACTTCAGATGTTTCAGAACCAATTTTTACGCGGCAATGATTGACAAATAGACGCGGCAAATAAAGCATTCCCGCCATCCAACTAATAACAGCGATAATGTGGACAGCCTTAAACCAGAGCTGAGCCATTGGGCTTTCAATTTTTAGCAAAAGAAATAAACCTATAACAACAATCAGTAATGAAACAATTGCCCTTATCCAAATAGTTGTTTTGCTCATTGAGCCTGATTTTTCATTTTGCATTTTTTTGCCTAATTTTGAAATACACATAGTTTTACTGATTTATAAATTCTAAAAAATTGCTGAAAAAGCAAAGGAATCTAGAATAATTCTTGAGATTATAGCGAAGAAATTAGAAAATATGCAAAAATAATTCGTGACAATTCGACACAACAAAAAAAAGCCAAGGAAAAATCCTCGGCTTTTTTAAAAATAATATTTTAAATCAGTATCTTAATATATTTACAAATTTATGATTTAAAATTGCGAACGCGAGAAATCATCTGTTCAACATGGGTAATTGGCGTATTAGGTGTAATGCCATGACCAAGATTGAAAACCAATGGACCGTTACCAAGGGTTTTTAAAATTGCATCAACACCATCATCAAGAGCTTTGCCACCACAAACAAGGCGAAGTGGATCAAGATTACCCTGCACAGCGGTTGTTTTTTGCAGTTTTTTTGCAAAAGACAACGGTACACTCCAATCAAGCCCCAAGGCAGAAACCCCAGTTTTTTCAGCAAAATTTTCATAAAGTGCGCCGGCGCCACGCGGAAAACCAATAATTGGCACTTCTGGATAAACGGCTCTAATTTTTTCAACCATCGATAAAATTGGTTTTACGCACCATGCTTCAAAAGATTGTTCGTCTAAAATTCCCGCCCAAGAGTCAAAAATTTGCACCACATCAGCACCAGCAGCAATTTGATTAATTAAATATTGGGCAGAAACATCGGCAAGAATTGTCAATAGTTCTTGCATTTCTTGCGGGTTTTGATAGCCAAATTGCCGTGCAGGCGCCTGATCTGGCGTACCATGTCCGGCAATCATATAGGTTGCAACGGTAAAAGGTGCTCCACAAAAACCAATAAGTGCAGTTTGATCGTTAAGTTTTTGTTTAACAAGCTTAATCGTTTCAAAAGAAGGCGCTAAGCGTGCCTGCGCTTCATCTTTTTCAAGAGCCTTTATGCCATTAAGATCAATTGGTTCAAGAATAGGACCACGTCCTTCTTCAAATCTTAAATTTCTACCAAGGGCATGGGGAACAACTAGAATATCTGAAAAAAGAATAGCTGCATCAAATTGAAAGCGTTCAATTGGTTGTAATGTTACTTCTGCAGCAAGTTCTGGTTGGTAGCATAAATCTAGAAATGAACCCGCTTTTTTTCGTAATTCCCTATATTCAGGAAGATAACGTCCTGCCTGACGCATCATCCATAAAGGCGGTACGCTAAATGTTTCACCTTGGAGCACGCTTACCAATTTTTTTGTCATCAGGTTTTTTCCGTTTTTTTATTTTCTTAAATAAAGAATCTTTCTTAAAAGAGGATTCTTATTATTATAGTCTGTGAGTAATGTGGATTATCAAAAACCAGTCATTTTTCCACAGTTCGAACTTTCAATAGGGCTATATGTACAAATTAATCCATGCCTGTGTATATAGCTAAAAAAAAATGAAAAAAAGCTTATGAATCCAAAATATTGAGTATAGGCGCGTTTATGTGGAAATCTTGTGTCATTTTTTTGAAAAATGCACTATAATCCACGTAAAATTAGCTAGGTGGAAAAGCTTTCAAACAGGTGATGCTATTGTGGATGAAACTGTTGGTTATCCCCAACACGATAAGGAGTCCTCTACGGTCATCCTCGACTCTAACATTTATCAACAGCAGGGGCATTTTTCTGTGGCTAAATCAATTTCTTACTTTCACCTTCATATGATTTCAGACGCAACAGGGGAAACTTTATTGTCTGCTGGCCGCGCAGTTTCGGCCCAATATCCCAGCCACAGGGCGATAGAGCATATTTATCCTCTCATTCGTAGCGAGTCGCAGCTGCGTGACGTGATGGGTGAAATTGATGCAGAACCTGGAATTGTGCTTTATACGGTTGTTGATGAAACGATTGCCGATGAGATTAATAAGGCCTGCCAAAAAATGGGTGTTCCTTGTGCATCTGTTTTAGATCCGGTCATTTCAACCTTTCAATCCTATTTGGGGCAGGTAAAAATGCGCCGCGCTAGCGCGCAACATGTGTTGAATGCCGATTATTTTCACCGAATTGATGCATTAAATTTCACAATGGAGCATGATGATGGTCAAATGCTTGAAAATATTGATGAAGCAGACATTATTCTTGTTGGAATTTCGCGCACGTCAAAAACACCAACTAGCATTTATCTTGCCAATCGCGGTATTAAAACTGCTAATGTTCCCTTGGTTCCGCAATTTGAAGTGCCGATACAATTATTAAAAGCCAAAAATCCGTTAATTGTAGGTTTAGTGGCATCAGTTGATCGGGTGGCAACAGTGCGCAGTGCAAGGGATCTTGATGGCGGTATCAACACGCAAGCCTATATTGATCGAATTGAAATTGCTGAAGAATTAAATTATGCGCGGCGTATTTGTAACCGGCAAAATTGGCCGCTTATTGATGTCACCCGTCGTTCAATTGAAGAAACAGCTGCTGCAATTTTGGCTTTAAGACCACGCTATAAATAACTATTTGACATTTAGGTATTGTCGCAAACTTTTTTGCGCAAGGACATATCTATTTATTGTTGACGTAATATCGTTTTTAATTCTTTATTTTGTCGCATTATTAAAAGAGTAGTATTGCCCAAAGCTAAAATATTATTTTAAACTTTCGTATTCTCGAAAAGTTTATGACAAGCTCTTTAAAAAAATATACCTGCTTTAGTATGAGGAATATTATTTGATTATAATCCGGAATTATCTTGGAATGCTAAGTTAATTTAAGGGAAATTATATGACTGGGAATAGAAAATTTACATACATATTAAATACAGTTTTGATATATTTACTGTCTTTCATAGCGCAAATCATTGTTACATATATATTATTTTCTTTAATCAATAGATATTTAATAAAGCTTGGTGAATTTAATTTTTTTTATATTTTTATAATAATATTTATACCTATATTTTTTATAATAATTATTAATATTAAAATAATTTCAATTATTTCTTTTTTATTTTATTTTAGTGTATTTATATATTTTTTATTTTTTAAAAAAAGTATTTACGCTTCAGAAATGGGTTATGAATTATATTTTACTATCATAGATATTTCAAATGGTTTTGTTTCTGGAATTATTGCATTATATTTTTTTTGTTATTTGTTTTTAAATAAACGCGAATGATTTTTAAAACCCGTGTCGCAAATATCATTGGTAATCTATGTTGATATAAAAAATTGAGACTATGCATGCGAGTTTTAAGGAGCATAAAAGTGAGCATCGTTAAATTGGCTCATAAGGCTTTGAATAAATTCAGCAATGATCACCAATGTGTTTTAAATATTATATTGCAATATTTAACAGACATCTAAGTTTTAATACGCCAGTGCAAAATTTAACAGATTGTATTGCCTTGATCCTTTGGCGCAAAGCTTTATGCCAGCACCAGGCAGAACTTTCCGCTTAGGGGTAAATGCCAAGTTTTAAATGCTTTTGCATAAAAGTGCTCAATATATTTAAAAAAGCCCTAGTCATCAATTGTGACTAGGGCTTTTTTTATCAATGATAAAAAAGTATCTGTTAAGTTTTTAGAACTTATAACCTGGGATACTCAACGGGTTATCACTTAATGCTTGCCTATCTGCTGTATCAATTGCGGGTCGGTTTAAAAATGCATCAAAAAGCCCGCGCACATAGGTTTCATCCAAACCATCACCAATAATCACAAGACGTGTTTCTGCCTTATCATCTGGCCAACTATCAAGGCGTTTTGGCGGATGGAACATGCCTTGCACACCATGAATAATTAAGGGTTGGTCTGGGCGCTTAATGGTTTGGACAATGCCCTTCATACGTAAAATACGATCGCCTTGTGATGCACGCATTAAATCAACAAAGGCTTCAATTGCTGCATAATCGACCGGTTGATTATGGGTAAGACTAAAAGAGCGGATTTTGTCGCTATGCCGGTTTACATCATGATGATGACTGTGGTCATGGTGATTATGCGCGTGGTTATGTTCGTGATTATGGGCATTATGATGGTCGTGTTGGTCTTCATCGGCAAGCCAGCGTTTGACATCAGCAGTTTTATTATCAATATCATAAATACCACTGCGGAATAAGTCAGCAATATGCTGTTCAATATCGCTGCTTAAATAAATCTCGGCGCGTGGATTGATGCTGGCTATTTTGCTTCGTAAAGCCGCTAATTGGTTTTTTCCTTCAACCATATCAGCCTTGGTTATAATAACCCTATCGGCAACGGCCAATTGCTTGACAGCTTCTTGATAATTTTCCAAGGTTTTAACCCCATTTACCGCGTCAAGGGTGGTAATAACACCATCAAGCTGTAATGCTTCAATAATGATCGGATGGGCAAGCAATATTTGTAATATCGGCGCAGGATCAGCAAGACCGGTTGTTTCAATAATGATGCGGGTTAAATGATTAATTTCACCCATTTGTAATTTATCAATTAATTCTGCTAGCGTATCAACAAGATCACCCCGAATAGTGCAGCATAGACAACCATCAGAAAGGGAAATTATCCCTTCATCTGCCTTTTCAACCAAAAGATGATCAATGCCCACTTCACCAAATTCATTGATAATGACTGCGCTGTCTTTAAGCATATTATCGCGCAATAAGGTGTTTAAAAGGGTGGTTTTACCAGATCCTAGAAAACCAGTAAGGATGGTTACAGGAATATTGCGCTTTAATTGCATGGGTCTATCCTTTTAAACGGCAACTATTTTGGGTGTTTGAACTTAGCAGATTTTTAAAAATCCGCAAATCTAACCCTCTTTCTATTTTTTCGATTATTGATCTAAAAAATCATGGCTCGTGATGATAAATGGGCAGGCAATAAAGGCGATTTAAATCAGGATCATCATTTTTTGATATAAAATATCGAAATGAATTGATGATATTTAACTGCGCAAATATTGGATAAAAATAATTTTGAGACGAAAGTGAGATTTCATTATCGCTTAAAGATTTAAATAATTGCTTTTTTCTAGAAACAAGGAAATGCGGAATATAAGAATATTCTTTCTCTCTATGGTAAAAAAATGTTAGGCAGCAAAAAAAGTTGTCATAGTCTTCAGGGTTAAGATTTTCTTTGGCATGGCAATTTATTTTATCAATATAAAGGCTTGAAAATTTAATCAAAGCGGTTTCTACATCGATTTTATTTTCATTCCTTGCGCCGATGTTTATACGTTTTTTTAAGGCGGCTAGATGTGTATAGCGCGATATTAATGGAAATTCTTCAAAGCTTTCATAATCATCAATAAATATTGCAAGCTCATCAAGCTTTTCGCACTTTAGTAATTTTTCAAAAGCATCACGCTGCAACATAAATTTTTTCCAATTAAAAATAGTGAAATCTTATAGTAGCTATGGAAGGTGGAATAATTTCATAAACTGCAAACCAATGAAAATTTTAAATATTAGAATTTTTTTTTAAAACATTGCAAAAATTTAAAATCAAACACTAAAAATTCTATAATTTCATCATGAATGTGCGTTTAAAAATAACGGGGCTTGTTTATCCTTGCAAGTATCAACTTTGAGAGGATTATTATGGTCAAGCCGTCTTTGAAATCCATTTTTTTAGCAGCAAGCCTTGCGACAACATTTGCCTTGGCATCATTTAGTGCCAAAGCCGAGCAGCCAAGTCAAGGCGGTGTTCTTGTTTATTTAGATAAGCAAACCCATCATAATCTTTATCCGCCCTTGGGCGGAAATTATACCAATGGGGGTATTCTTAACCAGATTACCGATCGTTTAACCTGGCAAAATCCACAAACATTAGAAATTGAACCGTGGCTGGCAAAATCATGGGAAGTAAATGACGATGCCACCATTTATACGTTTCATCTGCGTGATGGGGTGACATTTTCTGATAAAACACCCGTTGATGCCGCAGCTATTGCCAAAAATTTCGATACTTACGGTCTTGGCAATAAGGACTTAAAACTATCTGTCTCGGAAGTCATTAATAATTATGATCGCAGCGAAGTGATTGATCCTTTAACGGTGCGTTTTTACTTTAAAAAACCATCGCCGGGCTTTTTACAAGGCACTTCAGTGATAGGTTCGGGCATTGTTTCACCTAAAACATTAAGTCTATCGCTTGATCAATTGGGTGATGCGACTAAAATTATTGGCTCTGGCCCATTTTTTGTCTCACGTGAAACATTAGGCAAAGAACTGGTTCTTAAAGTGCGTGAAGATTATAATTGGGCGCCAGAAAAATTTGCTCATCAAGGCCGTGCCTATCTTGATGAATTAAAATATCTTACCATTCCAGAAGATAATGTTCGTATTGGTGCGCTTATTGCCAAGCAGGCCAATTTTGTTAGACAATTGCAAGCCTATGATGAAGATCGCGTCAGTAAAGCGGGTAATATTGTTTATTCAGCAGGTACGCGTGGGGTTAACAACTCGCTTACATTTCGCCCTGATAATCCCATTGTTGCCGATATAAAGGTGCGTGAAGCCTTGCGTTTTGCTACTAATCGCGAAGAAATTGTCAAAAACCTCTATTCTAAAAATTATCCTCTTGCTACTTCATTGGTCGCCCATGATGCCTTTGGCTATTCCGATCAAAGTGCAAAGCTTAAATATGACAGTGCCCGCGCTGCCGCCCTGCTAGATGAAGCCGGTTGGAAGCTTGGTAGTGATGGCATTCGTAGCAAGGATGGTGAGAAACTTATTTTAACCGCGTCTGAAGCCTTGCAGCAACCGCAAAGCAAAGCGATGTTGCAGCTTATTGCCCAGCAATGGCGTAAGATTGGGGTTATTTTAAATATTAAGAATTACGATGGTTCATCAACATTGATCGATAATCTTAATCCAGAAAAAACTCCGGTGATCCCTCATATGGTTGGCCGCGCTGATGCCGATGTGGTTAAAAGCTTGTTTTATCCACTTAATCGCGATGCACTTTTGCAAAAGGGTGGTTTAAGCGACAAGGTTAAGAGCTTCCGCGATGACAAGCTTAATACTTATCTTGAAGATGTTGCAACACAAAGTGACCCGCAAAAGCGCAATGCCTTGTTAATCGAGGCGACCGATTACATTATTGATCAAGCCTATGCTATCCCAATTTTTGAAGAACCACAGGTTTATGGTGGTGCTCCAAACGTTAAAGGTATTGCGTTTGAAGCGGTTGGTCGCCCGCATTTTTATAATACATGGATTGAAAAATAAACTAAAAATATGAAGCGGTTCAATAGCTTATTACCTTTCTATAAGGTCTTGCTAAAACCGCTTCTCTTTTTAAAAAATGCTCTTGCCAGTTTAAGGAAAGAATATCATGCTGCGTTATAGTCTTAATCGGCTGGGTCAGGCACTCATTGTTTTATGGGCTGCATTTACCGCATCTTTTATCCTTTTGCAGGTTATGCCGGGCGATGCAGCATTGCTTAAATTTTTAAATCCTGAATATGGGTTAAACGCACAGCAGATTGAAGAATTGCGCGGCCGTTATGGCTTTGATGAGCCAGTCTTTTTGCAATATTTAAAAAGCCTTAGTAATTTTCTTCATGGCGATCTTGGTTTTTCCATTCAAGCTGGTGTGCCAGTTACAGAGCAATTGGTCGTTAATTTGCCGCCAACATTGCAATTGGCTGGCTTTGCTTTTCTTGCGGCAATTATATTGGCATTTTTGCTCACTCTTTTATCGAGCTTCTCTCCATTTGCGTGGTTAAAAAATTTATTTCTATCTTTGCCAAGCCTTTTTCTTGCTGTTCCGCTTTTTTGGATTGGCATTATCATGGTGCAGGTTTTTTCCTTTGAATTAGGCTGGATTTCGGTTATTGCCCCCGGACCAATTGAAGGGTTGATTTTGCCAATTGCAACGCTTGCCATTCCCATTTCTGCCCCGATGGCGCAAATATTAATGCGCGCTATGGATGAAATTGAAACCCGTCCCTTTATTATGGTTTTACAAGCGAAGGGGGCAAGCAAATGGCGAATTTTTTGGCAGCATGGTTTGCGCAATGCCGCTTTGCCAACCTTAACTGTTGCTGGCTTGCTGTTTGGTGAATTAATCAGCGGTGCGGTCGTAACTGAAACAGTTTTTGGCCTAAGTGGAATTGGCAAAATGACAGAACAGGCGGTGCGCTCGCAAGATGTTACTGTCTTGCAAGCAATTGTTGTTATTTCCGCACTTGCTTTTGTAACGATCAATTTGTTGATTGACCTATCATTCCCGTTCATTGATCCGCGCCTTAAAAAAAGTAAAGGAAAAGCCGCATGAGTGGTCACGATAAAGTTTTAAAGCTGTCATTTTTGCGCCAGCCCATTGGTTTATTGCTAGCCATTCTTATTCTTGTTTTGGCTTTGGCTTTTATTGTTTTTCCCTCGCTCTTTACTGGCTATAATCCAATTGTTGAAAGTGGCCCACAACTTGCACCCCCAAGCGCCGATCATTGGTTTGGTACCGATGATTTAAGCCGTGATTTATATGCACGTATTATTTATGGGGCGGTCTATTCCATTTCAGGCGCCTTGGCAGCGGTCGCTTTTGGTTTTGTTATTGGTGGTTTGCTTGGTCTTATATCAGGCTCGCTAGGTGGTAAAACAGACACTATTATTATGCGGTTTATTGATGTTTTATTAGCAATTCCATCACTGCTATTATCGCTTAGTCTCATTACTTTAATGGGCTTTGGTACGCTGCAAGTGGCGATTGCCGTTGGTGTTACATCGGTTGCTGGTTTCGCCCGCCTTAGCCGTGCCGAGGTTTCGCGTATTCGTCATGCCGAATATGTGGAAGCTGCCTTTGGTTCTGGTGGTAAATTTTTGCAGGTGATTTATCGTCATATTTTGCCCAATGCGCTTTATACGGTGGTTGGCTATGCGGCGTTGCAGTTTGGTCATGCTTTGCTGCAAATCGCAACCCTTGGCTTTCTTGGTTATAGCGTGCAATCACCGACGCCTGAATGGGGATTGATTATTGCTGAGGGTAGAAATTATGTTGCGACCGCATGGTGGCTTACCATCATTCCCGGGCTATTTATTATTGCGGTGGTTTTGGCCGCCAACCGCGTTAGCCGCGCCCTTACCCAGTGGAGGCCATGATGAGCAACTTGCTTCTTGATGTGCAAAATCTTTCCATCGCCTATCGTGATAAAAACAACTGGCGCCGCGTTACCCATGATGTATCCTTTAGTATGAAGGCAGGCGAATCCTTGGTTCTTGTTGGGGAATCGGGTTCAGGTAAAACCACAACCGCCCAAGCAATTTTAGGTCTATTGCCTAATAATGCGCGTATTGATCATGGGTCAATTACACTTAACAATGCCCAAATTAGCGATTGGTCAGCGCGGCGATTGCGTAATCTGCACGGTAAGGTGATTAGCTTAATTCCGCAAGATCCGTCTTCGTCACTTGATCCATTAATGACGATTGGTCAGCAAATTGGCGAAATATTTAAAATTCATAAAGCGGTCGCCAAAGCAGAAATCAAGGAAAGAGTAGTTGATTTACTACATCAGGTTGGGCTTAGCGAACCGCAACGGCGATTTGATCAATATCCGCATGAATTATCAGGCGGCATGCGTCAGCGTGTGTTGATTGCGATAGCTATCGCATTAAAACCACAGCTTATTATTGCTGATGAGCCGACATCAGCGCTTGATGTTACGGTGCAAAGACGCATTCTTGATTTGATTGATGATATTCGCCAAGATTTTGGCTCAAGTTTGTTAATGGTAACCCATGATCTTGGTGTTGCAAGCGACCGTGCTGATCGCATTATCGTCATGCAAAATGGTGCCATTCAAGAAAGTGGTGATAGCCGCGCGATTTTATCCAATCCGCAATCAAGTTACACCAAAAAACTGGTTGCCAATGATCCATCTTTAACCGTGCCGCCGATCCGCCAACTCGATTTGGTTGATCGTGATATATTGGTTGAGCTGCGTCATATTGATATTGATTATGGTGGACGGCAAACCTATCGTGCTATTGATGATCTCTCATTTAGTGTGCAGCGCGGTACAACCCATGCAATTGTTGGTGAATCTGGTTCGGGTAAAACTAGCACTATTCGAGCTTTATGTGGATTTTTAAAACCAACAAGTGGCGAAATCATTATTGATGGCACCGATATGACCGGCTTAAAAGGCGAAGAATTACGCCAATTTCGCCGCCATATTCAACTTGTTTATCAAAATCCTTATGGCTCGCTTGATCCGCAATATACGATTGGCAAAATTATCGAGGAACCCTTACTCAATTTTCAACCTGTGAGTAAAGCAGAACGGCGCGCGCGTGTGTTGGATTTGTTGGCTGAGGTGGAGTTACCACAAGATTTTATTGATCGCCGTCCCCATGCGCTTTCTGGCGGACAGCGTCAAAGGGTAGCAATTGCCCGCGCGCTTATTTTAAGACCAGATATTTTGGTTTTAGATGAAGCCGTTTCAGCCCTTGATGTTACGGTGCAAGCACAAATATTGACCCTGCTTGAGCGGCTTCAAAAAGAAGCAAATTTGACCTATATTTTTGTAAGCCATGATCTTTCAGTTGTGCGTAAAATATCTGATACAGTTACCGTTTTGCAAAATGGACGTGTCGTTGAAAGTGGCTGTGTTGAAGATATTTTTACTCACCCTTCGCAAAATTATACCAAAGAGCTTATTGCAGCAATTCCGGGCAAGGCCAATGCTTTGCATAAATCGGTGCTTTCTGCCCAATTATAAATGACATAGATTTTGAAATTTAAAGGTTTGCTATGACAAATGTAAATGATTTTTTTAAAAACCGAAAACTTGGCTTTTTTACCCGTTTATTAGATGATGTTGACGCAAAACAACGCTATGCCTTGGCGCAACAACAAATTATTCATGCTGAAAAATTTGGCTTTCACACTGCTTGGGTGGCGCAGCACCATTTTCATCCCGATGAAGGTGGCTTGCCCTCCCCTGTTGCTTTCTTGGCAAATTTAGCCGCTAAAACCAATAAAATTCGCCTTGGCACAGGTGTTATCACTTTGTCGATGGAAAATCCGATAAGAGTTGCAGAAGATACTGCGGTTTTGGATTTATTATCTGATGGGCGCTTAGAGCTTGGCTTTGGCACTGGTGGCACGCGCGAGTCTTTTGAAGCCTTTGGCGTTGATCCGGATAATCGCGGCGAAGTTTATGCAAATTACCTTAAAGTTTTACGCGCTGCCTTTAATGGTGAAGATCTTTACAAAGGCAATCATCTTTATCCACCTGCACCGCATTTATTAGATCGTTTTTGGATGGCGACATTTTCAAGCTTTGGCGGTAAACTTGCCGGTGAAGCAGGTGATGGTTTGATGTTATCGCGCACCCAACCACGCCCAAAAGACAATAGTGATGCGAGCCTTGATGCCTTGCAAAACCCGATTATTGATGCCTATTTGGCGGCATTGCCAAAGGGTAAAATACCGCGCATTATGGCATCGCGCAGCCTTTTTGTATCAACGGATCGCCAGCGAGCATTAAGCCTTGCTGAAGTTGGACTACGTCGTGCGGCTGAGCGTTTTGAAAAAGCAGGGCAACCAGCTCGCGGACATAGCCTTGAAGAATTGATAGCTTCTTTTGATTTGCATGTCGGCACGCCTGACGAGGTGATTGCATCTTTGCAAAAGGATACAACTTTGTTGCGGGCAACAGATATCGTCTTCCAAGTCCATTCGGTAGAGCCACCTCACGAAGATATTTTAAAATCGATTGAGCTTACCGCCCAAGAGGTTGCACCGGCGCTTGGTCTTTCACTTAATCATTAACTTTTGCATTAAAAATGCGAAATTGATTAGGTATTTTATTTCAATATGTTTTCGATAAAGGGTTGATTTGATGGCTGATAGTGATGTTATTGATAAAATGGTTGGGCAAAAACTTGCGCTGCGGCAACGCCGACCAATTACGGTTACTCAAACCCAAAAAAGCTATGAAGCTTTGTTTGAAAATAAAGATAATGCTAGTTTTTCTATAGCCGATCGTTTTGCTGTAGCGGCTTTCATTGCACTTTTACATCAAGTGGATGAAGCTGCGCAGTTTTACCTTGAAAAATTATCAAAAATTGCTGCGCAAAAGGCAGATTTTGTCCAACAAGCGGCAGAAACTGCTTTAACCACCGGCCCTTATGGGCATTATCCTACTGGTCCTTTAAGTCGCGAAGATGAAGATGGGCTTTTATGGCAGGCTGATGATGGTTTGCGCGGTTCTCTTGGTGATAAGTTAATTGCCGGATTTGAGCATGGTCATTTATTGGTCTTTCATCCGCGTGATAGTGCCAAAAATGATATTGATAAGCTTGTTCATGCGGGTTGGTCTAATGATGATATTGTGACGCTTTCCCAGCTTATTGCTTTTCTTAGCTATCAAATTCGCCTTGTCGTTGGTTTGAAAGTTTTAGCCAATAAACCGCAATCCGTGCAAAAGCCATAAGGGAGGCATATGATGAGCAATAACGCTGCTAATAACGCATTACAAAATAATGCGCCAAATGTTTTTTCTCGCGATTTTTTCGATTGGCTACCTTGGTTATCACCCATTCTTGAAGCTGAACTGACCGAGCGGCAAAGAACAGCTCTTGTTGATAGTGCAAGGGCAAAATCTCAATATTTTACCCTTTTAGCGCGTGATCCAGATATTTTGGAAGCACGCACCTTAGCAGATAAGGACATTTTTTATAATACTAAGGACGGATTACCAAGGGCAGAACGTGAATTGGCCGCCACCGCAACATCACGTTTTAATGGCTGTATTTATTGTGCCTCAGTTCATGCCCGCCATGCTGCACAATATTCCAAACGTGTTGATGATGTTGATAATTTGTTAAAAAATGGTGTTAATGTAGATTTGCAACCGCGTTGGAATGCTATTATCGCAGCAGCTATTGCCCTTACCCAGACACCGCCACATTTTAATCAAAGCCATGTTGATGGTTTGCATGATGCTGGGCTTAATGATGATGAAATTGGTGATGTTATTCATGCCGCTAGTTTTTTTAATTGGGCAAATCGTTTGATGCTATCGCTTGGTGAACCGCAAATCATCAAGGCAGAGTAATTGCGTCATGATCTAAAAATTGCTGCATAATTTGTTTATGCACTAACAAATAAAATTGGGCATTTGGCAATTCATAAAAAACCAAAATGCCCAATTAAAAATAAAGGTTTTAACCTAGAAGATTAGGGTCAGGACCTATTAATTTGAACGAAATGGTATGAGGAAATTTTTGTGAGAACAAGGAGAAGAACCGCAGGAAATATAAATATTTTCAAGGGGTTTCGACAAAGTTATCGCGAAAATTTCTCATATCCTGAAAGGACACAAAAACAGCTGTAATCTACTGCGTCATAAAGCTCAAATGGGTATACCACCCACTTTTTGCTTTCCTCCTTGTATATTTTTGCTGTTTATTGTGCCATTTCATTTAAATTAATAGGTCCTGACCCTAAACCTATGCGCCTTCATCTTCAGGATTTAACAAGCGGTGAAGATGCACAACATAATAGCGTTGCAATGCATTATCAACTGTGGCTTGTGCTTTGGCTTTCCATGCCACTTGTGCTGAAGCATAATCTGGGTAAATGCCGACAATATCAAGCTTATCAAGATCGCGGAATTCGCTACTGTCAACACTCTTTAACTCGCCACCAAAAACAAGGTGTAGAAGCTGTTTTTTTTCAGCTGTTGCGGGCATTATAGTCTCCTTGAATTTTAATAATTTTAAAGTGCAATAACATTGGGTAAAACTACTTTAAAACCGCTTTATTTCGTATATTTGAATAATAATAATGATGATTAATCTTTTAACGCTTTATGTACAATATCTAAAGCTATTTTAAAATTTTTTGCTGATGCGGCAATCAAAATACCGTGACAAAATGGTTCTTTTCCATAGATAAGTGGCTTTTGCTGCCTGTTAAGCAAAGCACCACCTGCACATTCAACAATGATATCGGCAGCGGCAATATCCCAATCATGGGCATTGGGGCGCACCAAAACCATATCAACCTTGCCACTAGCAAAAAGGGCTAATCTATAGGCAAGTGACGACACATTGGCTTTAAAAATATAATCTTGGTGCAGTTCTGGTGTAATCTTTTTCATCCATGAACCAGCGCATGAAATAACAGGGCGGCGAAAATACTCATCATTGGCAATGGCTAAAACCATATCATTATTATACGCTTTGCCATTAATGGGGGCGATAAAATGCTCGCCAGTTACCGGGCAATGCAGGACGCCGCAAATTGGGCGCCCATTTTCAATAATCGCAATAGAAATGCACCAGTTATTTTGGCCTTCGATAAAACCACGCGTGCCATCAATGGGATCAACCACAAAGAAACGTTGATATTGCTGGGCGGGGCGTTCATCGGCTGTTTCTTCAGATATCCAACCATATTGCGGACGCGCTTTTAGCAAAGCTTCTTTCAAATAGCGGTCAACCGCAAAATCAGCTTCTGTTACCGGAGAGTTACCCTCCTTATGCCAAATTTTGGGATTTTGTTTAAAAAAGCCCATAGCGATGTGACCTGCTTGACGCGCCGCATCGCTTATCAGTCTTAAATCATCACTTATTGCTTGATGTCTTAAGCTATTATTTTCCGGCAAGTGTCATTCCTTCAATTAACAAGCTTGGCGAAGCAATGCCATAACGGCGGTCAAGATCGTCTGCCGCTTGCATATGAGCAAACATATGTAAAAGGTTGGAGCCCAAAGTTACTTCACTCACTGGATAGGTAATCTCACCATTTTCAATCCAAAAGCCCGATGCACCGCGGCTATATTGGCCTGTTACCAGATCGACACCATGACCAACCAATTCGGTGACGTAAAAACCGCTTTTAAGTGACTTTATCATATCCTCGCGGCTGATATTACCGCTTTCAATGGTAAAGTTAGTGGATGCCGGCGCAACGCTATTGGATGAGCGTACGCCATGGCCATTGGTTGTTAAGCCAAGCTCCATTGCGGCAGAGGTGGATAAGAGCCAATTTTGCAAAACACCATCTTTAACGATTTCCAGCATTTGCCCTTCAACGCCTTCCCCATCAAACGGGCGGGACGAGCTGCCCCGCACTTTGAGCGGATTATCAGTGATAGTGATGCCTTGCGGCATGATGGCTTGCCCCATTTTCTCACGCAATAGGCTGGTTTTTCTAGCAACTGATGCACCATTAACTGCACTAGCAATATGGGCGGCAATACCGCGCGCCATGCGTGGATCAAAAATCACATCGACTGTGCCAGTCTTTGCCCGTTGCGCGCCAAGGCGGGCAACAGTACGCTCACCTGCTCTTTGTCCGATATGATGGCTATGATCAAGGTCTGCAAAGTGCAGTGCCGTACTATAATCATAATCGCGTTCCATTGCTGTGCCAGTGCCGGCAACAACGCTGCAAGAGCGAGAAAATCGCGAACTCATATAATGGCCGCAAAAACCATCACTTGTCACCAATACCATGCCGCCTGCGCCACATGCTGCCCCTGCACCGCCAGAATTGCTGACGCCCTTTACAGCTAATGCGGCTTCTTCCATTGCAAGCGCTTCATGGGTTAAAGCTGCACTATCTAAATCTGTTGCATCAAATAAATCAAGATCACGTGGCTTATGCTGCAAAAGTTTAGGATCAGCCAAACCTTCAAAAGGGTTTTCAGGAGATACTTTTGCCATAGCAACGGCGCGAATTGCCAAAGCTTGAGGATCGGATTGAGAATTAGCCGAAATAGTTGCAACTTTTTTGCCTAAAAAAACGCGTAATGAAAAATCATCACTCTCTGAACTATCGGTCGATTCAACTTTGCCAAGCCGCACACTAACTTGCCGTGAGCGTGAGCGGATAACCACAGCATCAGCCGCATCGGCACCAGCCTTTTTTGCTGCCTCAACCAAGGCGGATGCCTTATCGATTAAACCTTGTGCATCACCACTCATAAAAGCTCTCCATCATTTAATCTTTATTACCCTATTCTATTAGAGCAATTCGCAAATTGTGTGAAGCACCTTTTTTGGGTTAAAATAAATGGTGATGCTTAATCAACGCCTGACCTTAGCTTTAATCTTTTTTCCAAGCTAAGAGCCGCAGCGCATTTAAGGTTACTAGCAAAGTTGCACCGGTGTCAGCAAAAATGGCTAGCCATAAATCGGTAAACCAGAATAAAGTAGCAAGCAAAAATACAATTTTTAACCCCAGCGCAATGGCAACATTTTGGTGAATGTTACGCATCGTAGCTTTGGCCATTTTTATTAAGGTTACAACATCGCTAACACGGTTGCGTAAAATAGCAGCGTCCGCCGTTTCAAGTGCAACATCGGTGCCAGAGCCCATGGCAATGCCAGTATCAGCCAAGGCAAGCGCTGGTGCATCATTAATGCCATCGCCCACCATTGCAGTTAAACCTTTGGTTTTTAAATCGGCAATAATTTTTGATTTCGTTTCCGGTAGCAACTCGCTATAGGCATCTATGCCAAGCTCTTGGCTAATAGCATTTGCTGTCCGGCTATTGTCACCGGTTAGCATAAGTGGCTTTATCTTCAGCTGCTTTAAGGCGGTCATTGCCGATTTTGCGTCTTTTCTTGGTTCATCTCGCATTGCAATAATGCCAATGACTGCATTTTGTTCAACAAGTACGATTGTTGTATTGCCTTTTTCTTCTAACTTGGTAATTTTAGCTTCAACCAATGGCGTTAGGGTGGCATAATCCTTGGCAAAGCGTGGTGCACCAAGAAACAGTGTTTTGCCATTATAATCGGCAGTTAAGCCCTTGCCTTGCAACGTGCTTACATTGCTTAAATCACATGGCTTTATATCATGCTCTGCTGCATAAGTGACAATGGCTTGCGCAAGCGGGTGGCTCGATATGCTTTCCATGGCGCTTGCTATACTAACTATATTGCCCACGTTTTCATCAAGCGTATTATTATTGACTGCAAATACTTTGCTAACGATTGGCGTGCCATTGGTGAGCGTACCAGTTTTATCAAAGGCAATAATGCTTGTTTTGGCAAGCGTTTCTAACACTTGCCCGCCTTTAATCAATAATCCGCGTTTGGTACCACTTGCTAAAGCCGATGCAATTGAGGCTGGAACGGAAATAACCAAAGCGCATGGGCAGCCAATCAATAAGAGAGCAAGCGCTTTATAAATCCATTTTTGCCAATCACCATCAAACAATAGCGGTGGTATCAATGCTGTGAGTAAGGCGATTCCAACGATAATCGGCATATAATAGCGGGCAAAATTATCAATAAAGCGCTCGGTTGGAGCTTTTGCTTCTTGGGCATTTTCAACCAGTTCAATAATGCGGGCAATGGTATTATCGCTAGCGTTTTTTAGCACTTTAATGCGCATGGCATCACCAAGATTAATCGAGCCGGCAAAAACACTATCGCCTTGCTCTTTGGTCTTTGGCATTGATTCACCGGTTATTGGTGCTTCATTTACGCTTGATATACCATCAAGAACCATGCCATCGGCAGCAATCCTATCACCAGTGCGGGCAATAATAATATCGTTAATTTTCAAAGCATCAACGGATGTTTCAATAAGCCCTTCTTTTGTTTCAATAAACGCAGTTTTAGGGGCAAGGTCATGCAATGCTTTGATGCCCGCGCGGGCACGCCCTGCCGCAACCCCTTCTAATAATTCGCCAATCAAAAAAAGTACAATGACAATGGCGGCTTCCTCCGCAGCATTGATAAAAATTGCGCCAATAGCGGCGATGGTAATCAACATCTCAATGGTGAAAAAACTACCTGTGCGTATGGCGGCAAAGGCGCGGCTTGCAACTGGATAAAGGGCAATTAGGCTTGCAGCCATGAAAGCTGGCGCAGCCCATTGCGGTGTAATAAAACTAATAATATAGGCAAGTATGACGAGGCTAATTGCTGAAAACACCATGCGTGCTTTAGCTGTTTGCCACCAAACAACGTCATCTGTTATATTTGGTTGCTTTTGGTCATTTAGCGGCTTTGCACTATAACCAAGGCTAGCAATTGTCTTTTCGATTTGTTGTGGGGTGGTTTTGCTTTCATCTATTTGCAAAGATAAGGTTTCGCGCATTAATGATACACGGACATTATCAACGCCTTGCATATTTTTCATTGCATTGGTGATTTTTACTGTGCAGGCAGCGCAATCCATACCTTTAATCGCCCAAACTATATCACCTTGTTGAGGTATATTTTCGTCACCTTCAATAAGCGCGATCTCTTGGTCATGGTGATGATTATGATCGTGGTGATGATTATGGTCATGCTTTTGATCGTCTACATTTTGCCCTTTTTGCGTAAATTCATTGTTTGACATGGTATAAGCTCCAATTTTTAGCCTTTCATTGCAACTAAAGGCTGGTATTTTATTCCTGTCTTTCTTATGTAATCCCTGTAGTAACTACAGGTTCAAGAGGAAAAATGACCATGCGGCAAAATTCTATTGGCGAACTGGCAAAACGCACTGGCTGCAATATAGAAACCATTCGCTATTATGAAAAAATTGGTCTTTTAGATGAGGCAGAACGTACCAGCGGCAACCAACGCCGCTATGACGAAACGCATTACAACCGCCTGCTTTTCATCCTTCATGCACGTGAGCTTGGCTTTTCGATAGAAGCAATAAGGCAGTTGATTAAATTGTCAAAACATCCAGAGCAACCCTGCGGTGAAGCCGATCACATTGCTGTGACCCAATTGCAAGCGGTGCGTCAACGCATTGAACGGTTAAAATTATTGGAAAAAGAACTGGTTCGCATGACTGAAAAATGTGAAAACCACACCATTCATGATTGCCGCGTTATTGAAACCCTTGCCGCTTGTGGTGATTGTTTTGGCGATCATCACCGAAAATAAAAACGCAAATAAAATATATAAAGCATCTTATTGTAACGAGTTGTGAAGAGCTTGAATGGACATTATGCTTGTATTTATATAGTTTTGCGCTATTTTACCGTTTTTATAATATAATAGGTTCTAACCCTAAAAAAACTATCAATAAAGCAGTATTTTTCTGCCCTACTGATACTTGCAAGGAACGTTCTAAACCCCATGACCTTATCTATTACCACTTGGAATATTAATTCGGTGCGGTTGCGCGAAAATATCGTGCTTGATTTTTTAAACCAAGAAAAACCTGATATTTTATGCTTGCAGGAAACAAAATGTCCTGATGATGCCTTTCCGTCTAAAAATTTTAAGGCTGCCGGCTATGAATATATGGCAATTAGTGGCCAAAAAGGCTATCATGGTGTCGCAATTCTATCACGCTTACCATTGAGTGATATGAAAACTAGGCTTTTCTGTACTATTGATGATCGCCGTTATGTATCGGTGGTTTTTGAAGCAGGTAATAAGAAAATTCGGCTGCATAATTTTTATGTACCTGCTGGTGGCGACGAACCTGATCCCGAAATTAACCCCAAATTTGCTCATAAGCTTGCTTTTTTAGAAGAAATGTTAGCGATCCGCGCTGATGAAAATGATGGTATATCTTCCATTTTAGTGGGTGATTTGAATATTGCTCCCCTTGAAAACGATGTTTGGTCGCATAAGCAATTGTTAAAAATTGTTAGCCATACGCCGATCGAGGTTGAAGGGCTGAATAAAGTGCTTCATCAAGGTGCTTGGGTCGATTTAATGCGTGAAATTATTCCGCCTGAAGATAAGCTTTACACTTGGTGGAGCTATCGCGCTAAAGATTGGCAAGCTGCTAATCGAGGCCGCCGTCTTGACCACATTTGGGGTTCAAAAGATCTGGTTAGCCATTTAAAGGCGATAGATATTAAAACAGAGGCACGCAGCTGGGAAAAACCATCTGACCATGTTCCGGTAACCGCGCGTTTTGACATTTAGTCTTTTCGTTCTTTCAACGTTAAAGGGGCCGTAACAACGGCTCTTTTTTTATGTTTCAAAACGAATTTTTTAACATAGTATAAAATTAGCTTTTTGCTAACCAAACATTTATTTAATTTAAAAACATAATTGATTAACCTTAGCCATTAAGTTTCCTGATAATATTTATCTTTATAAGCTTTAATACATACCCTGTTGGGGAGGGTATTTGAGCCATTTCAATTTATAAAGTTGAAATGTGCTATTTTTTGTTGAAGTAATGAGGGTTATAATGGCAGGACGTTGGGCAGATTGCTGGAATGAACAAAGTGAGCATATGCATGAATTGCGATTGGATCCTTGCCATTTGCCACAAAAAATTGCCTTTCACGGTCAAAATACAGTATTTTGTGGCACATTGACAGAAAATACTATTATTGTGCAGCAAGATAACAGTGCAGCTAATAGCGATTTACCACAAGATAGCAATGTCATTAAGATTATTCCGCTATCCTCTTATTACGGTGTGAGCGCCCATCGTTTAAAGGGCGGTAAAAATGATAATTTATTGGCATTGATGCTGGTGCATAAAGACCCTAGCCTTTCTATTCCTTTGTTGATTTCTGATAATTATGATGACGTGCTATTGGATTGGCGGCTATGGGCTGATCTTTATAATTTACCAATGATGGTGATTGACGAATTTGATGAATTACGCCCAGTTCGTGAATGTGCGCCGCTTGATTATTTTTTGCGTGAATATGCACCCTTGCAATCTTTGTTAACAGACAAAACAACAATTGGCAAAAAGCGCTTTCAATTGCGGCTACCTAATCGGCGGTTGAAATTACGCTTGAAACTTTCTAACCGGCTTATTCTCGTTTAATTTTATGCCTTTGCGTGAACCCAAGGCTGTTTGGTTAGTGCTTGGGCAATATGGTCGATAAGGGCTTGCACCCGATGTGGTCTTTTACGCCCTGGCGGTGTCACAATATGCAGCATTAATGGCTTGATGTGCCAATCATCCAATGCTGTTTGTAAGCTACCATTTTGCAACTCATCCCAAACTAGAAATTCTGGTTGGAGTGCAACACCCAATCCAGCAAGTAAAGCAGGAGTTAAAGCTTCAGCATTATTAGCTTGCATTTGCGCCTTGGTTATTTGGGTAAATTCACCATGCTCTTTATGAACAAAACTCCAACCTTTTTTACCAAAATTATAGGCATATTTAAATGTCTTATGGTTGGCAAGATCACGCGGATGCTCGAGCTTACCATGATTGGCAAAATAACTTGGTGAACCAACCAGAAGAATGCGCACGGAACAAAGACTGCGGATAATAAGGCTTGAATCAACCATATTGGCAATCCGTAAAGAAAGGTCGATTTTATCCTCAATAAGATCAATCTGCTTATCGGAATAATCCGCGTCAATTTCAACATCTTGGTGTTGCATCAAAAAATCAGTAAGGATGGGTGCTACATATTTAACCCCAAAGGAAATTGGCAACGAAATACGTATGCGGCCACGTAAACTTGTTGCTTGCTCGCTTATTTCTTCTTCAATTGCATGACCATTTTCAAGAATAGCGATGGCACGCTCTAATGCGGCATATCCAGCCTCGGTTAAAGAAATTGCCCGTGATGTGCGTTGCACCAACATGACATTTAACCGCGTCTCTAAACGGGAAATTGCTTTGGAAACGGTTGCTTGCGAAAGGTTAAGCTCGGAGGCTGCCTTAGCAAAAGATCCCATTTCTGCAACTTTGGCAAATATTGCCCATCCTTCTAAATCGGGTAATATTGTTGCCATGCCTTTGATCCCATGTCTTTGATCCCATGCCTATCAATGCTGTTTTAAGCTCACTATACATGCATAAAGCATCTTTGAATATTTGCAAATGAGATATCAAAATTGGAAAGTTTGTTATTCCGCTTTGCTCATTCTCAACTAGGAGGCCATAGCTTATATTCTTGATTAATTAAAATAGAAATTATCAAGGAACGAGATAATGATTGAACATAGACCTTTTAAAGACCTGGGCGCCGCAAATCATGGTTGGCTTAATGCCAAGCATCATTTTTCATTTGCTAATTATCATGACCGTAATCGCATGCATTGGGGTAAATTACGGGTATGGAATGATGATATAATTGCGGCTGGCACTGGTTTTCCAACCCATCCCCATAATGATATGGAAATTATCACCTATGTGCGTGAAGGGGCAATTTCTCACGAAGATAGTCTTGGCAATAAAGGTTGCACTGTTGCAGGCGATGTGCAAGTGATGAGTGCTGGAACAGGTATCCAACATTCAGAATATAATAGCGAAAATGAAGATACAAAAATATTTCAGATCTGGATTTTCCCCGACAAAAAAGGTGGAAAACCCTTTTGGGGCACGAAGCCTTTTCCAAAGGGCGAGCGTTCAGGACAATTTGTGGTGTTAGCAAGTGGCTTTGATAGTGATAGCGATGCTTTGCCTATTCGTACCAATGGCCGCGTATTGGGAGCAACATTAAAAAAGGGCGAAAGCGTTGACTATCACTTTGCTGATAATAGCCGCTTTGGCTATCTGGTTCCAGCCAAGGGCAAAGTGGAAATTAACACGATTGCAATCAATACCGGTGATGGTGCCGCAATTAGCAATGAAGACACAATTCGGGTCACAGCCTTGGAAGATGCAGAGCTTGTTTTAGTTGATGCCGGTGCTATGTAAGCCTTTAAAGCCAAAGCCATTTGGATAAAATTTTGGTGCAGTTGCTATGCTTAATAACAACTACACCAAAAAGGTACGACCATTTGCATGCTAGTTTTTTAAGATACTCGTAGTGTCCGATCTTGAAGCATTTTTAATTCAATAAAATACCTAGCGACCCAATTTGCTTTTCATTTCATTTATTTCTTTGGTCAGTTTTTCCATGACAGAATTAATCCGGTTATCGTCGGCTAATGTGTTCAAATAGGGCTTATGGAAGCGCCAAGACGTTCCATCGCCAGTGACTTTTAGGCGATTCCATTTGCTTAAAAGCTCATTTGCTTCCGATTTTAACTTGGCAAAATTACTTGTACAAATATCATCACGCATCAAATTGATTGTTGCAGCACGTGTGCTATCAATCTTACGAAACTCTTCCGTTAACGCTTTATGTTCGTTACAGGTGGCACGTAATTGTGGTAAGCGTGTATCAAGTGAAGTTACAAAGGCTGCATATTGATCGCGCGCTTGTTTTAATTCGGCAATTGCTTTTTGCTTGGCCTCATTTTCCGCTGCAAGTTGGCGCTGTTTTTCAATTTCGCGCTTTTTTTCTTGTTCTTGCCGTTCTTTTTCGCTCTGTTCTTCGCGCTTTTTGTTCTGCTCAATTCGGTATTGCTCTGAGGCAGCAAGACTAACCGCACGAAGCTTATAGACACGTTCAGTTAATTCCTTGCTTTCAAAATCCTTCATTTTAAAACCAATGACATTGATGTCTTTATCATTCACCAAGCTTAATAGAAATCCTTGACAATCTCCACGCATCATATCAGCCCATTCTTTTGGTGGTTTTTCAAAGCCATCAAAACTTGCATTGGATAAAATGGCAAGGCATTCTAATGTTGACATTGATATAGTTGGAGGTCCACCAAATCTGCCATTCATGCCCATTGGATGATGGGCAAAAAACTCGATAAGTTGCTCATCCGTTGCTTCAGGCAAAGAATTACAACCGTATAATGCAAGGGGTAACAAGGCAATGATGATAGATTTTTTCAAGAAGCAAATATTTATTTTAATCATTACTTATATATCCATATAAAAATAGCAATTTCATAATTTTTAAAATATTTATTAAAAAAAATAAAGGTTTAATATAAAAAATTTGATGTTTAGGTTATAATAACTATAAATATATTTTATAAAACTATGTGAAGTTATACATATTCAGCTTTTTTAAAATAATTATATATTGGGGGAGCAATAGATTATATCGCGGCTAATATCGCTAAGACTTGCGCAACCGCAAAGCGCCATGGCTATTTCAAGTTCGGTCTGCAATAGAGTTAGCACATGGACAACTCCCACCATACCGGCAACGCCAAGGCCATGTAATATTGGCCGACCAAGTAACACTGCTTTTGCACCAAGCGCCAGTGCTTTAACAATATCGCTGCCACGGCGGATAGAACCATCAAGCAAAATCGGTACTTGTCCTGCTACTTGCTTGGCAATGAATGGCAAAACCGTAATTGTGGCAGGAACGCTATCAAGCGCACGCCCCCCGTGATTGGAAACAATAATGCCGCGACACCCTGCATCAATTGCCATTTGTGCGTCTTGCGGGTGTAAAATTCCTTTAACATAAACAGGTATTTGGGCATGATTGCATAGCATTTGCAAAAACTCCCAATCGGCTGCATCATCAAGCATGCCTTGAAAAACTGGACTTCCTGCGTTTTTTGCAATGAATTCTTCATCATCATAGGGCGCAAGATTTACCGATTTTATATGTTTGGGCAATTGAAACCCCGCACGCATTTCGCAATTGCGCACCCCGCTCACTGGCGTATCAACGGTTAAAACAATAGCTTTATAACCAGCATTTTGAGCGCGATCAACAAGGTCGAGATTGTCATTGATATTTTTGCGCTTATAGAGCTGAAAAAAATATAAATTAGGCGCACTTGCTGCCACGCTTTCTAAGCTGCAACTTGCTTGTGTGCTGACACAAAATGGCGTTTTGGTTAAAGAAGCAGCTTGAGCCGTTGTAATTTCGCCATTAATATCAACCAATTGATGATGGGCCATAGGAGCAATAATAACGGGTGATGGTAGTGAAAACCCATCAAATACACAATTGGTATTGGCATTTTTTAAGCTTTTTAACACACGCGGCCAAAGCGAAAGCTTATCAAAAGCATGACGATTATTGTGATAGGTAATGCCATCAGCGCCATAGCCATTAATATAGCCAAGAATATCGGCAGGCATTTTTTCACAAAAATAACGTTCATAGTCATAAAGAGAAACTGCGTCATGGGGAATGACTGTCATTTTTATTAGCTTCCTATTACTTATTTTTCAATTTGGTTATTCGCAATCAGCGCGGCAGCCTTTTGCGCAATGGCCCGTAACTGCGAATTGCTATGATGGCCAAAGAGCTTTACCAAGGTTTGACAATAATCGTCATTTTGATGATTTAACGATGTTTCAAGCCAAGAAAAAGCCTCATCAGGTTGGTTGTTGGCTAACAGCATGCGGGCATGGTTAAAACAGCCCCAACAATCGCCGTGTTCTGCCCCTTGGCGAAAGTAATTGCTAGCAACATTGATATCTTGGGGAATGATCGCGCCTTCTTCATAAAAAAGACCAAGCATATTAAAAGATTTTGGGTTTTTCTTTAGCGCGGCTTGGCTATAGAGTTCAAAAGCCTTTTGTTCATCTTTTTGAACGCCGTCACCACGGCGATAAAGATCTGCTAAATTAAACATCGCCCAATCATCACCAAGAGTGGCCGCTTTTGAAAAATAATGGGCAGCTTGGTTAAAATTTTGGTCAATGCCCCAACCATGTTCAAAGCAGCGCCCTAACATATTGATGGCTTCTATATTACCTTGGGCGGCAGCTTTGCCAAACCATGCAAAGGCTTCCGTTTGGTTTTTTTCAACACCAAGACCCAATAGTAAAATACGGGCAAATTGAACTTGCGCTTTTGCTTTGCCCTGTTCAGCAAGACGCATGGCATGAAGAGCTGCTTCATTGGTCTTTAACTGCGCTTCCCAGTCGCTAATTTTTAGTAAGGGTTGGCGTAGTAAAAAAATATGAGCATCAGGAAGAGGTGCACTAGCTTGATTGCTCGTATTCACCCCCTGTGGCAAAAGCATTTTATCAAGCAGTTTTGCAGGCCATTGGCGAATGGGCGACATAAAATTGCACCTTTAATTTAAATTGGTGTAACTATGCCAGCCTTGATTTAAAAGCCAAGGCTGGCATTATTGTTAAAGATCTGAATTTTGGCGCAAAAGGTTGTGATAAATATTCACAAGGCGCAAAATATCGGCATGGTCATCAGGCAAAATAGCGCGTAAATTGCGAATACTCATATCTAATTCATGCAATGTATCGCGCATGAATACATCACGAATTAAGGATTGTGTCCAGAAAAATGATGCCCAGCGCGATCCCTTGGTTACTTCTTCAACGCGGTGCAAGCTAATGGTTGGATAAACGATTGCATAGCCAGCAGGCAGTTTAATATGGCTTTCATTATGGCCATCAATAATCACCAATTCGCCGCCCTCATATTCTTCAGGCTCGGTTAGGAATATTGTTGTTGAAACATCTTGCCTTATGCGTGCGCCACTAGCGACGGATCGAAATGCGCCATCCACATGTTCGCCATAACGCATGCCAACATCATATCGATTGAACAATGGTGGAAAGACATGTTTTGGCATGGCTACCGAGTTAAAAATTGGATCACGGGCAAGGGCATTTAGAATAATCTCGCCTAGTTCTTTTGACTCATTGGAGCCTTGTGGTATTTGCAGATTGAACTTAACCTTTTTAGCTTGCTCGCCTGCGCTTGCTGCACCGTCAACCCATTGCGAGGCTTCCAATTTTTCGCGGCATAGCTTCACTTCTTCAGGAGTTAAAATATTGGGTATTTGTACAATCATATTACACCTTTTTCTCTCTTGGTTATATTTCAACTATGATGCTTTTTAATATGTAGGCTCAGTAGAATTATTGTTTTTAGACAGCACAAAACCCACAAGGCCTTTACGGTCTTGCGGGGAGCATCACTATATAAGCCCAGCATAGATTTATGCCGAGACTTGATTTTAAGGTTGAATAGTCAAGCAGCCCTGTTTTATCGGAGCTGCTTATTGTTCATAGTGCTCAAGTGGCCCAAGGCGTTGGAAAGCCTTTGACCAAAATCACATGATTAGAACTTGGCAGCAACACTCAAAGTGAATGACCGGCCAGATGAAGGGATAGTCCGTGCAACCGATGCAATACGACCTTCAAAGAAATTATCATAATTTATACGATTGGTAAGATTGTAGGCATTGGCGCTGATTTTCCATTTTTCATTTTCATAGGAAACAAGTGCATCCAATGTAAAGCTATGGGGAACGCGCGCCATACCATCGCTACGAATTGCCATAGCATCACGATAGGTCATACCGCCACCAACGAGCAATTTGCCGTCAAGATTTGCGATATGAGGTGCTAGATCATAAGTTGTCCAGATACTTGCAGCATTTTTTGCAACTTTACCAACGCTATTGCCAATAGTTTCAGTTTCCTCGGCATCAAGAACACGGCTCCATAAATAGGTATAGGAACCATAAACATTCCATTGCTCGGTAATATTGCCAGTTAAACCAGCTTCAAAACCGCGAACGCGTTCTTTGTCACCTGAGAAGGTAAGTTCACCATCAGGATCTGAATGGATAGAATTATCCTTAGTTACCTGGAAAACAGCAGCGGTTAGACCAAGATTGCCATCAAAAAGATCAAGTTTGCCACCAACTTCCCAAAGCTCGCTTTTTTCAGGCTTCCAATCTGCCATGCCGCTTGAAACAGGGTTCACGTCAGAGGTAATATACTGCCCAGCTGGCAAATTCTTAGAAACCGAATAGGTTAAATAATAATTTTGGCTTTTGGTTGGTTCCCAAATAAGTGAAACTTTAGGACTGGCATAATCTGCACTAGCAGACTTAGATGTGATACCATTTGCCCCGGTCAAATCGTAATTGGTCTTTTGATGATCCCAACGAACACCGCCCAAAATCGATAGCTGTTCAGTAAACCAAACACGGTCGCTTAAGAAAACAGCGAATGATCGTGAATTAGCATCCTTGTAATTGGCCGTATTTGGAACAAGCTGATAATAGCTTGAGTCAAAATTTTCGGTCCAAAGGGTTGGCGCATGGGTTGCTTTGCTGCCAATGTAGCGATAGCCCTGACGCTCATCTTTTTGATACATCATATCAAGACCAAGCACTGCTTCATGACGAAGTGCACCTGTTTCAAATTTGGCGATTGCTGTCGTTACATTTTGGATGCCCCAACTTGTTTGATCATAGCTTACACCGCCACCAGCACCAATAGCGAGTGTTGGATTGCCACCTGCACCAAAGAGGGCTGCTGTACAACCGGCTGTTAGCCCACCAGAAGTGCCACAATTAGCAGGTGTTGTGGTAAACCAGCGTGAGAAATGTGTATAGCGTGTATCATTTTTGATTGTTAACCAATCATTGATTTCATTGCTATAATTTGAAGTAACCATATGGATGTCAGACTTATCCTGATCGCTATGCTTACCGTAAAAATTCTTGCGTGGCACACCATATTCAGTCACAGGATAGAAGTAACCATTAGGCGTTTTAACGAATGGCACACCATAATCAGGGGTACGGTCATTATGTTGGAAGTAATAGTTTAAATGCCATGTCTGATTTGTACCAAGACCAAAACCAACTGATGCAGCTGCGCCCCAACGATCAGATGTGTTCTGATTGCGGTCAACAATATTCTGCCAATTGCCCATTAAATTAAAACGAACAGCGGTTGTATCATTGATTTGCTTGTTATAGTCGATCGTGCTGCGATAAAGTGGGCCATTGCCAACTGTACCTTCAACTTTACCAAAAGTACCAAGGCGAGCCTTTTTAGAAACAGTATTGATCGCACCACCAGTTGTACCAACGCCAAAATTCTCGCCGTTAGGGCCTTTGAATACCTGAACTTGCTCCATGTTAAAGCTGTCACGAACATAAACACCGAAATCGCGCAAGCCGTCCTGATAAGTATCACCCAAGGTTTCAAAACCACGGATACTAAAACGGTCACCATTCATACCGCCATTGCCTTCACCAGTGGTGACGGTGATGCCAGGAACATTACGCAAAGCTTGCTCAAGGGTTGTTACATTTTGCTCTTGCATAATGCGTTCTGGAACAGTGTTGACTGTTTGCGGAACTTCGCGAACGCTTCCTGGCATACGTGAAGAACCAGTTTGTGCATTATTGGTGTTAATACTGCCAGTGTCGCTGGTGATGGTTACCGTTTCAAGAACGGTAGAACCATTATTGGCGCCAACATTAGTATTGTTATTATTTGCATTGGTTGCGTTAGTATTTTGTGCTTGCGCTACTAGCGGCAAGGACGTTAGCGTTGCTGCCAATCCTAGGCGCACAGCCATATTATTCACCAGTCGCGACTGGGCATAATCCTTTTTCTTCGGCATTATAGTCATAGTTATTTCCCCTGAGCTAATTCATTTATCTATTTGCTAGCGATTTATGAGCCTATATGTCAAGATTAATTGTGGCGGGCTTGTAGCAAAATTATGACGGTTTCATTCAACTGTTGCGTAAATGAGACAATGTAAAACTGATAAGATGAAATTATCTGTTGATGACAATGATAATGCGGTCAATATTTAAACGTTGTCTTTTAGAACATATTGATAAATTTAGAAAAAATAATTTGGAAAATTGCAATAATGGTTTTGTGAAACACCAATATAAGTTCGCATAAATTATAATAGTGGGGCGTTTTTTAATTTTAAAAAAGGCATTTCACGCTCTTAGAGCGTTCGTTTAATTTGAATTTATATTATTCGTTCGCGTCCCTTTACGCAGCTATATTCGTCTTCATAGCAATTAAAGATTCTGTCAGCTTTAGGAGACTTCAATAAATCATAAATAATATATTCATCAATATTTTTTGTTTTTGTTAATAGTAGAGAATATAAGGTGGCATAAGTCCGTCATCGAACCATACTTCAAACCATTCGATATTTTTAACTGGCACGAATTTTTCCGTGTTTATCATGGTAAAAACTCTCGCTTATTTAAAACTATGTTAGCTCACCACATTCTAAATTGATATCAATAGAAACACTTTTATGTTGGTAGATGCAAGACGGAGAATTGGGGCAGGCCTATTCATTGAAAGAAAAAAGCACAATAAACTGCGAAATATACACGCCGGAAAGCGAAAAATTGGGGTTTACAGGATTGAGCGTTAAGCCGTTGTTTTGGTGTTCTGTTCAATATGCACGTAAATTTTCATGATAATTTTGTCAAAGTGTCTTCAAAAACTTCATATTTCTTGGTGCTTCCTCTTCTCCTGCCTACAAAATCTTTTTATAAGATTTCGTTGAAATTAATTGGTCCTGCCTCTAGTTTGCTTTATTGACATAAGACTACACTTATTATGGAACACGTCATGGAAAAAGAAATAATTGCCTTGCAATGCCGCATTACTGAGCAGGAAAAAATGATTGATGATTTATCAACTACATTGACCGAGCAATGGAAAATTATTGATGCCATGCAAAGAAAGCTCGATCGTTTAACCGAGCGTTTTTTAAATGTTGAAGAGCAAATACAGCCCTCTATTCCTATTACACGGCCGCCGCATTACTAGTTTTTATATTAAGTTAAAGCACCACTTTTTAAAAGATCATCTTGGCGTTTGCGTAATTTGGCAATCCACTGATCTTCGCGTATGGTGGCGTTTTTATGGGTTATCAATTCACCTTGCTTAATTGGTGAAGTGACGCTCGCGCCTTCTAATAGACCGCAAGGAATTGCATCGTTTTTCTTGGCATCATCCATGGTCATAATATAAGCGCGATAGGTATAAAGACCAATAAAATCAAGCTTGTCGCCCGGCATAAGGTCTTTTTTGGCGACAGCACAAACTTCAGCAACTGGGCGCGGTAAAGGCACCATATCGGCTTTGCCATAAAGCATGACCCGGGCGCAAGTAAGGGGCACTTCCATAGCGGTTAAATGATAGGGACGATGAAAAGTAAAATAAGGCCCCTCGCCTACTTTTAAATCTCGCAAGCGTTCATGAATACGTGGGTGGTCCATTTTAGCCACCACAAAAACCCCAGGTGAAACGCCTTGGCCAATACTATAATCAACCACACCGCTTTTTTGTAAAATACCACCATCGCTTTTTGGAATAAGCACGTTGCTTAGTTCCTTTACGCTGGCTTTTGGGCCGTGCATGCCCGCACAATCAGGCACAAGGCCAGTTGCATTGGCAATGGCTGCCATTTCCACCATGGTTTTAGAACCATCGATAAATTCAACCAGCATGCGCACATTCATATCACGACGAGAAGCTTCTTCTTCATAATCATCGGGAATAGCATCAAATTTTAATGGATTATTTTTGCCCTTACCTGCGGCAACAATCGGATGACCAAGGGCGGACACAAATTCAATGAGCTCCATACAAGATGATGGCTCATCACCAGCGCCCAAACTATAAATTAAGCCACGCTTATCGGCTTCATATTTCAAATAGGGGCCAATTGTTACATCAGCTTCAACATTCATCATCACAAGATGCTTGTTGTTTTCAAGGGTTTTAATGCCAATTTCTGCGCCCGCTTCTGGATAACCGGTAGCATCAACAACGATATCAATAAGCTCGTTATTCAGCATTAAATCAAGATCACCGGTCGCTGCGGTAAGTCCAGCTTCAATGGCAGCGCTCATGGCAGTGTTATTTTCAACTTCCTTCGCGTGGCCCTTTTCTTGCCAAGCAATTTCAGCTGCTTGTATAACCTTTGATGGTGTGCGCGTTGCAACAGCCGCTACTTCAATACCATCCATTTGCGCGACGCCTGCTAAAAGATCGGTGCCCATTTCTCCACAACCAACAAGACCAATGCGGATAGGCTTGCCCGTTTTGGCGTGTTCTTTAAGATCACGGGCAAGACCGGTTAAGGCAACATTGCTGGTCATTTTGTAACTCCATGCGCTTTATTATATTTATAGAGGCGGACTTTGGCGGCCAATAATTTTCAATTAACCCTTATTAGCACTATTATCGCAATATTAAACAAAGAAATGCATAAGTTATAGCGATTTTTATTCCCATATATCTTTGACATGAGATATAAAATGCGCAGCATTAAATAAGTTAACTTGGGAGGACTAGATTGGATCAGCTGCAAAAATCCTTTATGCCAATTTTAGCAATAGTTTTAGGCGTATTTTTGTTTCATAACTATTTAGCAATATTTGGAAGTCTTGCAGATAATAAGCATGTATTTTCTATCCCCCTTGATATAGAAATATGGCAAATTCCAGCGCCGCTTTTCTTTGTTGTTACACTTATGGGTGCTGTTGTTTTTGCGTCTATCTCTGATTACTATTACCGCAAAGCTATATTAGTTTTTAATGCATTTTTTTTGCTATTAATGTCACTAGTTATTTTTGTAATAGTGGAAGGATTGGTGCCGTTAACCATTGCATCAATCATTATCAATTTAGCGAAAATCACTATTTTTGCATTTTATTGTGCCGAGCTTGCAGTTTCTTTATCTTATCTCATTGAAACTAGTGATAAGGGATATCGCGCTTTTAGTGTAAGTTTCATCCTAACCGCCATTTATTTAAATTTTTTTCAATTTTTGTTACTCCTATTACTCATCATATCGCTTTTGGGGGTACGTCTCGTATTTAATCGCTATGCTATCAATTTGCATAAATTTCAATTAAAGCGGGTTTTATGTTTTAATCTTCTGCTTGATATTATTTATGCTTTACTATTTTTAGGCATTCCAATTTATTCACAAAAAATTATTACAATAATTTTTGAAGATGTTTCCATTTGGCTTTTCTGTGTAATTTTATCAGCTATCTTGGTTGTTCTACGCATATTCTGCTTAAAAAAGCCAGATAGGGTCAATAACAGTAATCTTATCTCTTTGGCTAAAATTGCGCCCATAGATTTAACTAAAAAAATAAAGCGCACCTTGGCTTTTATAGGTCTTGCCCAATTTTTATTTCTATTACCTTTGTTTAGTTTGATAATCTTGTTATATAGTAACAATCTTTCCCAAGATTTTTTGTTTTCTGTGTCTTTTGGTTCTTCAAGTTTGATTTTGATAATTTCAACTCTTGGCTTTGCAAGATGGTCTGATGTTATTGGCCGAAAACCAGTTATAAGGTACAGTTTATGGGGGACTTTTATTTTTATTATTTTGGTTTGCATTTTAAATTTAGTTATTCCGACGAATAGCGATTATTCTATTGTCATCATGCTATTGGGTGTGTGGGTTATTTTAGCTGGCTCGGTGCTAAGTACAGTCCCATTGGTTCTATTGGTTGAGAATTTCTCTGCAAAATGGCGTGGAACAGTCGTTACCTTGATGATTGTAATATTTACATGCGGTGTTTTTTTACCCGACTGGTCAGAATATATTGAATTTATTATTTCTTTACCGAAATCGCCATATTGGGTTTGGGGTTTGGTTCTCGGCATTTTGTGTAGTTTTGCAATTGCCTTCATTTCAGTGGGCAAGATAAAAGAAACAGCTTTTACAAAAACGCAAAATCTGGGCATGATATAAAAATGCCCAGCTATAAAATACAGCTGGGCATTTTAAATTAAATAGTTAATTGATGTATATTAGATGTCGTCTTCATCATTAACGCCGCCAACAATAATGCCAGCAACATCATCATCTTCGTCATCATCGTCATCGGCCAAGAATGTGTCATCGTCATCGCCAAGATCAACATCATCATCGCCAAGATCTGGCAGATCGTCATCTTTGTCATCATCATCAAGTGAGATGAATTCTGGCTTTTCGAGAGCTGTATCAAGGCCTTCTTCTTCAGATTCTTCTTCTTCGCCCTTAGCTTCAGCTGATGCTTCAAAATAAGAAAGGGGATAAGAAATTCCGGTATAAGGCGAAACAATAGGATCACGATTAAGATCGTAAAATTTCTTGCCTGTTTCAGGATCGATGCGTTTGGTGCCTAATTCAGGTTTTGCCATAAGCAAGCCTCTTAAAAGTTAAAGGGAACAATTTGTGTTGTATCTAGTGTATCACAAGCACAAAAAAACCCAGACTGCAATAATTTTACCAAAGCTTGTTTGTTTTTTTCAAATAAGCCCAATTGATTTTGCCTTTTGGCAAAGAGTTGGCTGTTGGTTAAGCGCAATTTTGATAATTTGTCAAAGATAAAAAATGATATTTTTATTATTCACAACAATGTTGGCAATCCTTATTGGATAAACTAACGCTTTTAATGGCAGATCGCTCATAAATGCTTATCGCTATTTTAATTTGTGAACGTCTTTTTAAGCATTGCACTCAGCAGTTAAAATAGCTAACTTGCGCATTATTCTGTTTTCACTTCAATATAAAGCTTAAAACATCATGTCTTCAGATCTTAAACCCGTGCCAATGGTTTCCAATCAATGTAGCGCCCTTAAGGGTGAAGTGCATATTCCTGGCGATAAATCCATTTCGCATCGCTCTTTTATGTTTGGCGCGCTTGCTAGCGGCGAAACGCGTATTACTGGGCTTTTGGAAGGCGAAGATGTTTTAAATACTGGTAAAGCCTTTGCCGCTATGGGGGCACAAATTAGGCGTGAAGGCGATGAATGGATTATTCACGGTACTGGCAATGGCGCATTATTAGAGCCGCAACAAGCATTAGATTTTGGCAATGCCGGTACTGGCGCCCGTCTTACCATGGGCTTGGTTGGCACTTATGACATGAAAACAAGTTTTATTGGCGATGCTTCTTTAAGTCGCCGGCCAATGGGACGTGTGCTTGATCCGCTACGCCTCATGGGGGTGCAAGTGGAAGCAAGTGAAGGCGATAAAATGCCTTTAACATTGATTGGCCCTAAAACGGCTAATCCTATTACCTATACAGTGCCCATGGCATCGGCGCAGGTTAAATCAGCTGTTCTTCTTGCTGGGCTTAATACTCCGGGCATTACAACGGTGATTGAGCCGGTGATGACCCGCGACCATACGGAAAAAATGCTGCTCGGTTTTGGTGCTGATCTTGAGGTGGAAATTGGCAATAATGGCGAGCGGATTATTCGCTTAGCAGGGCAAGGCAAATTAACCGGCCAAACCATAAAAGTACCGGGCGACCCCTCTTCGGCAGCTTTTCCCATTGTCGCGGCATTAATTGTTCCGGGTTCTGATATTATTATTCGCAATGTTTTGATGAATCCAACGCGAACTGGACTTATCACCACATTGTTGGAAATGGGCGCTAATATTGAATTAATGAATGAGCGACAAACCGGTGGTGAAGATGTTGCAGATTTGCGTGTGCGCTCGTCTGATTTGCGCGGCGTTACGGTTCCAGCTGAACGCGCACCATCGATGATTGACGAATATCCAGTTTTAAGCGTTGCAGCTTCCTTTGCGCAAGGGCGCACAATTATGCCCGGCTTGGAAGAATTGCGGGTTAAGGAATCTGATCGCCTTGCGGCCGTTGCAGCTGGTCTAAAAGCCAATAATGTTGTTTGCGAAGAGGGTGAAGATTACCTAATTGTTGAGGGCGTACCAGAAGGCAAAGGTCTTGGCGGCGGCAAAGTTGCAACTCATCTTGACCACCGTATTGCCATGAGCTTTCTTGTAATGGGTTGTGCGAGCCAAAAGCCGGTAAGTGTTGATGATAGCACAATGATTGCCACAAGTTTCCCTGAATTTATCACACTTATGGGCAATCTTGGAGCGGATTTAGAATGTCAGTAAATAACAATACAGAGAAAGAAGCTTTGATCATTGCCATTGATGGACCGGCTGCTTCTGGTAAGGGAACGCTGGCGCGAATGATTGCCGAGCATTATCACTTGCCGCATTTGGATACGGGGCTTACCTATCGCGCCGTTGCCCATAAAATGCTGGAAGATAATTTACCCCTTGATGATGAAGAAACGGTGATTAAGACTGCTGAAAGCGTTGACTTTTCAAAAATGGATAGGGCTATTTTATCGAATCACTTGATCGGTGAAGCTGCATCAAAAATAGCGGTTTTTCCAAAATTACGCCGTGCTTTGGTTAATGCACAGCGTCAATTTGCAAAAAATGGTGCGGGTGCTGTACTTGATGGCCGTGATATTGGCACCGTGGTTTGTCCTGATGCAACGGTCAAATTTTTTGTAACTGCTTTGGTTGAAGTGCGAGCAAAGCGGCGTTTTGACGAGATAGTTGCGCGTGGTGGCAGCGCAGATTTGACCCAAATTGAAGCTGATCTTATTGAACGTGATGCTCGTGATAGCAATAGAGCCGAGGGACCGCTTAAACAAGCGCAAGATGCCTACTTGCTAGATACAACAAAATTGAGTATAGAAACAGCGTTTGTAACAGCATGCCAAGTGATTGATACATCATTATAGTTATTTCTTTTAAAGAAAGATTTTAAGATGTTTTATCTGGCTCGCTCATACACAAATTTTCCATGGTAGATCCTGCGCCGGTATCCATTTTATGGATCAAAGGATTTTTGCCATATTTGTTCAACACCAACCCCCGGCGCCTTGTGCTTTGAAATATCTAAAGCACATTCAGGAGTTTTTATGTCACTATCCAATCCAAGCACCGAAGATTTTGAAGCCCTATTAGCTGAATCTTTCCAGAAACAAGACCTTGCAGAAGGTAATGTTGTTAAGGGCCGCATCATCGCCATTGAAAAAGATATGGCTATCATTGATGCAGGTCTTAAAGTTGAAGGCCGTATTCCTTTGAAGGAATTTGGTTTAAAAGCTAAAGATGGCTCATTAAAGCCAGGCGATGAAGTAGAAGTTTACGTTGAGCGTATTGAAAACGCCATGGGTGAAGCTGTTCTTTCGCGCGAAAAAGCGCGCCGTGAAGAAAGCTGGATCCGTTTGGAAGAAAAATTCAATGCTGGTCAGCGCGTTGATGGTACAATCTTCAGTCAAGTTAAGGGTGGTTTCACCGTTGATCTTGATGGTGCGGTTGCCTTCTTGCCACGCAGCCAAGTTGACATTCGCCCAATCCGCGATGTTACACCTTTGATGCACAACCCACAGCCATTTGAAATCTTGAAAATGGACCGTCGTCGCGGCAATATCGTCGTGTCACGTCGTACCGTTCTTGAAGAAAGCCGTGCAGAACAACGCTCTGAAATCGTTCAGAACCTTGAAGAAGGTCAGGTTGTTGATGGTGTTGTCAAGAATATCACAGATTACGGTGCATTCGTTGATCTTGGTGGCATTGATGGCTTGTTGCATGTGACCGACATGGCATGGCGCCGTGTTAACCATCCTTCAGAAATCCTCACCATTGGCCAAACTGTCAAGGTACAGATTATCCGTATCAACCAAGATACTCATCGTATTTCACTCGGCATGAAGCAGCTTGAAAGCGATCCTTGGGATGGCATTGGTGCAAAATATCCTGTTGGCAAAAAGATCTCTGGCGCTGTTACCAACATCACTGATTACGGTGCATTTGTTGAAATCGAACCAGGTATTGAAGGTCTTATCCACGTTTCAGAAATGAGCTGGACCAAGAAAAACGTACATCCAGGTAAAATCCTTTCAACTTCGCAGGAAGTTGAAGTGGTTGTGTTGGAAGTTGATCCTGTTAAGCGTCGTATTTCACTTGGCCTCAAGCAAACTCTTGAAAACCCATGGAACGCATTTGCTGACAAATTCCCTGTTGGTACAATCGTTGAAGGCGAAGTTAAGAACAAGACTGAATTTGGTCTTTTCATCGGCCTTGAAGGCGATGTTGATGGCATGGTTCACCTTTCTGATCTTGATTGGAACCGTCCAGGCGAACAAGTTATCGAAGAATTCTCAAAGGGTGACACTGTAAAGGCTGTTGTTCTTGATGTTGATGTTGAGAAAGAACGTATTTCTCTTGGCATTAAACAGCTTTCTGAAGATAAAGTTGGCGAAGCTGCTGCTTCTGGCGATCTTCGTAAGAATGCCGTTGTAACTTGTGAAGTTACTGGCGTTCAAGAAACTGGTCTTGATGTGAAGCTCGTTGATCATGATCTTGATGCTTTCATTCGTCGTGCAGACCTTGCTCGTGACCGTGAAGAACAACGCCCAGAACGCTTCAGCGTTGGTCAGAAAATCGATGCTCGTGTAACAGCATTTGATAAGAAGACCCGTAAGATTTCAGTATCTATCAAGGCTCTTGAAATTGCTGAAGAAAAAGAAGCTGTTGCTCAATATGGTTCAGCAGATTCTGGTGCTTCTCTTGGCGATATTCTTGGCGCAGCTCTTAAGAAGCAAGACCAAGACTAATACTTGCCTTACATAAATATAAGAAAACCCGCTTTTTAGCGGGTTTTTTTGTGACGTTTTATTTGAAGTTTGTGTCGTAACGGCAGGTCGGTTCAAAGCGTTTTGTGAAAAGTGTGAAGCGGTTTTCGGACAAAAAACGCGGTGTAAACAATGGATTAGAGCGCCGATCTGATCCAATCAGATCGAGATACGCTCTGAGCTATGCTTGTATTTCGAGTGCTTCTGGAAATATATCGCCCAGCATAATCTCATACATTTGATCAATGTTTCTTGGTCCAATTGACCATTTATCCTCATCATCAAATTCAAATAACATTTGAAGACTACCATCATTCCTAATGACAGCTTTACACTTAAGCCATGGCTTATCACCTTCGACTTGCGTTAAGGCTCGAAATTGTCGCCAAAGATTTGAGATTTCGAGTTGGTAATCTCTAAAGCCGTAACTATAAAGAACTCTATTTTTATATAAAAAAGCTGCTCCACCGCCTTCTTCAAAAATAGCGCCTGCATAATCCCAATTATCAAAATTTCCCAGTTCTTCAGACGCGTATTCCCCTGCGCATTGAAACAAAATTTTTCCTATTTCAATTGCCGTTTGTTCAGATGTCATTTCAGTCATTGTTTCCCTCAATTATAGGTAAAAACTTACCATATGAATATTGTTTAAATAGATCTACATATAGCAGGTGAGATTTTGTATTTAAAACTTCAATAGTAAGGAATAATTAAAGCCTTTTATCCAAAATTATTAAGATTTCATCCATTTACGGTAGAAATAGAGGTGTTTTAGTGGAATATAGTGATTTTTTTGAAGGTGAGTTAATTAGATATCGAGATATTGTATCGTCTATTAGGATGATTGCAGCACGATATGAAATGAAATGCGAGCAATTAATATTAAGTATAAATGGAAAATCTTTTTAAAGAAAGTCAGATATTATTTGATGAATTAAACAAATATGTGAGAGTTTTGTCAATGGCAACCTATCCATATGAATTTCCATTAAATGATAGGCTTCTAAATCTGGTTTATCATCTTGACCGCGATGACCTTGCATGGCGTAAATATTGGTATGAAAAATTTCATTCAGGACTAACTTGACCGCAATAGGGAGTTTTTTATAAAATTGATACTACCTCGACTATGTTTATTATTTTTAAAAAAGTTAAGGTTCATTTTCGAAATAATAATAGTCTTTTGGACCCTACCTTTAAAATCACAATTTCTAATGTAAAAATTAATTTTAAGTGAAGTTTACTTAATACTCAAAATGAAATGCGTTGCTATTGTATTTTGGTCATGTTCTAAATTTTATATGGTTGCCAATTTAAAACAATAATGCGGCCGGATTGTTTTAGTGGTTTTATTAACGTTTAAAGCTGCTATGTTTTGTAAACATGCTTTTAAGTAGCGTTATTTAAGAAACAATATAGGAGCGCTTCTATGCGCTATGTTTATTTAACCATTGGTTTTATATTTGCTGGATTGGGGTTTATTGGCGTTTGGCTTCCTGTTATGCCAACGGTGCCATTTTTAATTGTTGCAGCTTGGTGCTTTTCACGCTCATCACCACGTTTTAGCCGCTGGCTTTACAACCAACCTTTGTTTGGCCCCATGCTTCGTGATTGGGAAGAGCGTGGTTCGATCAATCCAAAAGCTAAGATAATAGCCGCAGTGAGCATGGTTTTTGGCTTTGGCATGTTTTATTTTTTAGTAAAACCAGATTTACTTTGGCTGATTATTGTCGCAGTTATTTTTATCGCAAGCGCGGCTTTTGTTTTATCTCGGCCAAATCGTTAAAACTACCACTTTAGGTTTTGGTGTTTCAAGCAATTATATCTGCAAATAAAAACGAAGCAGACTAGAATAGCTGCTTCGCAATTAAAAAGAACAATTTATCAAAATACTCGATTAAATACAAAAATATTACAACTATTGATTATTGTACCAATCATCAATGTCTTTTTTAGCTTGATCTTTGGCAATACCATAACGTTCTTGGATTATGCCTTCAAGCTGATCCCTTTTGCCATTGATTTTATCAAGATCGTCATCGGTCAAGTCGCCCCACTTTTCTTTGGCCTTACCTTTAAATTGTTTCCAATTGCCTTCGATACGGTTCCAATCCATTTTGGGTTTCCTTTAAATTAAAATTGACTGTGAAATAAGCTACTAAATACAAAACGCTTTGCGTGATTTGTACGTTAATAAATCTTACTTGCCCCAACGGCCTTCATATTTAAATTCTGGTGCTTTTTCCAAAAGCTCTTTGGTAGTATCCATTTTTGCCCACCACTTTTTGTCGCTTTCTGAATAGGTAATTTTAACCGACAATGGTGACACAATAACATATTTTTCGCCAACGCCGAGAAAACCACCGACCGAGACGATATAACCGGTAAGAACATCATCATTAATAATAACGTCTTCTATCTTACCGATATTTTCATCCTTATGATTGGTAATATCTAAGCCTAAAATATTACTGGTGATAATACTGGTAGGATTTGCTGTGACGAAAACTTCCTGCACAATAGGTGCACTATGCACCAAAGCAACGGAACTCAATAGGGTGGTGCCTGCAGCAACTAGTGTAAATAGACGCATAATAGTACTCCATTTTATTAAATTCTTGACTACATTAGATATAACTAATTTTAAGGCTATTTGGTTCCAATATAAATTAAAAATTTGAAGAAAATTGCATTTTGCGTCATATTACTGTTTTAATTATTAATAATTTCAGTGAGTTGTAGACCATTTGGGTAAGCTGTTTAAAATACCGTTGGTTCATTTTTAGGCTATATTGCGGCTGTAAAATGCGATAATTAAAACTTATAATAAGGTAATTTGAAATTATGATTTTTTTTAATGCATTTCTTAATGAAGTGCCTGTTGGGTGGGAGAATTTATATGCGTCCTAAAATTATTTGTCATATGGTGAGTTCCATTGATGGTCGGTTGCAAACCGATTATTATTCTAAGACTAAAGAGCCAATGGATGTGCCAGAATTATTGCGTATTTATCATGATGTAGGGCATAAATTTCATGCCGACGGCTTTATCATGGGACGCGCTACCACCGAGGAAATGTTGGGTGATGGCATTAAAATGGCGGTTCCTGCCGATATAACCGCCAAAGCGAATGAAGATTTTTATGTGCCGCGTGATGGTTCACCATTGATGATTGTTGTCGATCGCCACGGCAAAGTGCACTATCCAAGTAATAAAATTGAAGGCGCACAAGTTGTAACAATTATTGCTGAGGGCGCAGACATTAATTATCTTGCCGCTTTGCAGCAACTCAATATTTCTTATATTTTTGCGGGAAAAGATGGTAATGATGTTAATCTTGCTTTGCAAAAAATTAAACGCTATTTCAATGTGCGTAGCCTACTTCTTGAAGGGGGCGCCGTGCTTAATGGCGGCTTTTATGGTGCAGATGCAATTGATGCTTATAGCATTATGGTTTATCCTGCTATCTACGGTAAATCGGGCGCTCCATCAATTATGGAGTATATGGGCGATGATATTGCCAAAATTAACCAAGGCTTTTACCTACAATTAAGCCATGTTGAGCAAATTGAACGTGATTTCGTTTGGCTTTGCTATGATGTTATTCGTGATAAAAAATCATAGTAGTTACGCTATTTTTTTTAAACTACCAGTTTTAGCGTAAATAGAAGCGTGTTTAGCATGGTTAAATGTTTCACATGAAACAAATAAAAAATCCCGAAGATGGTTAGCTTCGGGATTTTCAATATTTTTAAAGATATGAAATTATTATACGTGCTGGCCGCCATTAACGTGGATTTCTGACCCCGTTACATAGGAAGCTTCACTGCCGCATAAATAATAAATGGTATCAGCAACTTCCGCAGGAAGCCCCAAACGGCGCATAGGCAATTGTTCCACCAGCTTTTCAGTACCCGGTGACAAGATAGATGTATCAATTTCACCTGGCGCAATGGCATTAACCCTTATGCCATGGGGGCCAAAATCAGATGCCATTTCACGGGTAAGGCCAGCAAGGGCTGCTTTAGAAGTTGCATAGGCGGTACCAGCAAAAGGGTGCACTCGGCTACCAGCGATTGAAGTTACATTGACAATTGCACCCTTGGCGGCCTTTAATTCATTGAAAAGACCGCGTGCTAGCATAATTGGCGCATAAAAATTAACTTGGAAGACGGCACGCCAAATTTGCATATTGGTTTCAATAGAATTGAGGCGTTTACCACCCTCCCCCTTGGGAGAAATGCCAGCATTATTAACCAAAGCATGCAACACGCTGCCTTCTGCTTCTAAACGGCGGCGGATTTCTGAAATAGCACGCCCAACATCTTCAGCATCGGCAAGGTTTACCTTGATATGATCTTCTGGCCCAGCTGGCCAAGGGCAATTATCGGCAAAATCTTGCCGTGAGCAGGTGATAACCCGCCAACCGGCATGGGAAAAACGCTTGACCGTGGCATGACCAATGCCGCGACTTGCACCAGTTAAAACAAGAGTTTTTCGTGCTGAATTTTCCATATATTCCTCAATTTACGCTAAATAGCGATAATAATTCTATTGCACCAATATTTTTTGGTTGGTAGTTGATGCTAACTTCTTTAAAACAAGTTATAGCGAAAATGGTTGCGCTGCAATCGAATTATAATTGGCTGCGACAATATGAAAACTTGCTTATTTCATACGCTAACTGAAAAAGATTTGGACAAATAACATGATGGATAAACAAGCCATTTATCGTGTAATGGCAGCGCGGCGCGATGTACGCGATGAATTTTTGCCAAAGCCGATCGACGATGCAACCTTGCTGCGGATTTTATCGGCAGCCCATCTTGCGCCATCAGTGGGCTTTCAGCAACCGTGGAACTTTTTGCTTATCCGCGACCTTGCCCGCCGACAAGCTGTCCAAAATATTTTTAAATTAGCCAATGAAGAAGAAGCTGAAGTTTTTAGCGGTGAACGGCAAAGCCTTTATCGGCAATTGAAACTTGAAGGCATTGTCAAAGCGCCGCTTAATATTTGCGTTACTTGCGATATTAAGCGCGATGGGACAAGCGGCATTGGCCGGTTTCATAACCCGCAAATGTCGCAATTTAGCACCGTTTGCGCCGTGCAAAACCTTTGGCTTGCAGCACGCGCCGAAAATATTGGTGTTGGCTGGGTATCAATTTATCATGAAGCGAAGTTACGGCAATTATTGAAAATTCCTGAAAATATCGAAATTATCGCTTATCTTTGTCTTGGCTATGTGGAATTTTTCTATGAAGAGCCAGAATTGCAATGTAAAGGTTGGCGTGATCGCTTGCCCTTGCAAGAATTGATTTTTAATGAGCAATGGGGCGATAAAAGCTAAATATAAGCCTTAAAATAGCCCTATGCATTATTTATGCAATGCTTTAACAATAAATATGAGCGATAATTTAAGGGGGGTAGATGAAACCACTTCATCGGCGCGGCTTTATAACTGGCCTTGCAAGTTCGTCATTGATTTTGAGCGGTGTTCACAGTTTTTCACAAAATACATTAACCTATAAAAAAGAAAAGCTTAGTCAAATAATTAAGGACTATTCTAAACTTCAATCTATCCGAACTATAGTAATTTATGAACAAGGTTCTAGTATTTATGAGGCGAGTTTTAATGGCGCGAGTGTCAATAAACCAACCAATATAAAATCGGCTTCAAAGTCGGTTGTCTCAGCTCTTATTGGTATGGCAATTGATAAGAATATTATTCATAACACCGACCAGAAAATTGCCGATTTTTTGGAAAACAAGTTTCCTAGGAATGCCAATCGTCAGCTTTATAATATAACTATCGGTGATTTATTATCGATGCAATCTGGACTTGCGCCGCTATCTGGCCCTAAATATGGGCAATTTGCCAAGGCTCGTGATAAGGTTGCTTTTATCCTTGCGCAACCCTTTATTGGCCGTCCGGGTGACGGCATGCTTTATTCAACTGGTTCCACCCATCTTTTATCAGCGATACTAATGAAAGCAAGCGGCACACCTACTGACGTGCTTGCAGCAAAATGGTTTTCCCCCTGCCGCGAATTTAAAATCACCAATTGGCAAAAGGACCAACAAGGCATTGCTATTGGCGGCAATGAAATGGCTATGACACCGCACTCAATGGCTGCCTTTGGTGAGATTTATCGCAATAAGGGAAGGCTTAGCGATGGAACGCAATTAATAAGCGCAGATTGGATAACGCAATCATGGGTGAAGCGCACCAACTCGATTTTTACTGGTCATGGCTATGGTTATTGTTGGTTTATTTCCGGTGCTGGTGGTGTACCGATTTATTATGCATGGGGCTATGGCGGACAAATGATTTTTGTCGTGCCTAATAAGGCACTAACGGTGGTTGTAACCTCTGATCCTAATCGCTCGGTTCTTGATAATGCCTATGCGCTGCATTTACAGGCGCTTATTACCCGCATTGTTATTAGCCAATAACAAAATAGAAAAGCACCAATCAATAAAGATTGGCGCTATTTGGTTAAAAATTGGCATTAAATTTTAGCGTTTAAAAAGCAGTAGCCGTTTTTGTCGCTGGAACAATTTGGTGTAATGGCCAGCTTTCTTCAATAATATATGGGCCACCACCCACCAGTTCTCGTGATGACATTAACACAAAGCGCTTTGCTTCAAATGTGTCGGTTAAAAAGCCACCGCGCTCGGTCAAATATTTAATAAGATCATCAATTTTGCTTTGCCGCACATGGGCAAGGGTAATATGGGGAGTAAAACTGCGCTTATTGCGCTCTAATGGCAGATGACGCAATTTTCGTCCTATAGTTTCGTGCAAGGTCATCAAAGCAGGGTTCGCTTCAATGCCCGCATAAAGTGTACTTGGTTTCTTGCGGGTAAATACGTCAAGTCCGCGTAAGCGAAGGTTAAAACGTGGCAATTCTACCCGATCAAGGGCGTGAACAATTTCATCGGCTATATGCGCTTCAACATCGCCAAAGAAATTTAAAGTGATATGAAGGTCGCCATTTTCAAGCCAGCGCGCACCGGGCAAACCACCACGCACAAGCGATAAAGAAGAAGCAATATTATGGGGAACTTCAAGTGCTGTAAAAAGACGTGGCATTGTCATCTCCTTATCACAAATCCAAAGAGTTGAAGACCGAGTTTTTCGATATTTGGTATGACATTTTTGGTCAACATTTGGATCGGCAATCGGGTTTTCAAATCGGATGGCTTAAAATTGCGCATCAATATGACAAAATAAAGTATGGCTGTGGATAAGATAGTCAATATAGAAGGTATCATATAGATTAAAGGCGCAGCCTTATCATATTTTACAATGAAAATGCTGTCTAACAGTTTGATGTTATATATATGTATATAAATCGCCGTCACTCATCATTTGGTGGGCGCATAAAGAAAGATAGCATAAAAAATAGCGGTAAAACATGTCATTTTTTTGTTCAATATGGGCGTATTAGCTGCAATATTGCTTTGATAAAAGCTAGTTAAATTTGCGCATTGTTAATTTTTGCTCTGCAAGGGCTGCTAAACGATAATCATTAATTAAGTCATTTAATTTATCGCGCCCCATATCAAGGCGAAAATTAAGACCTGAAACTTTAAGCATTTTACGCTTTTCATCATAATAGGACGCAGGGCGGCATTTTTCATTTAAAGCGGGCAAATATTTCTCATCAATGTCAAACTCCATAACCACAGTAATATTAAAGGCATTGGATTTTGTCGCATTAATTTGAAAATCTGTTATACCACGCCATGGCAAGGGTGTTTGAAAAACACTTGTTTCAAGCCCTTGTGGGGTCAGAACGAAAAAAGGCGTGCGGCGTCGTAATAATGCGCGGGTAAACAAGGTAAATAGCACAATAGCAAAGCCTACCAAAAAAATGACGCTCAAAACCTTGCCGATTAAAAATTCTTGTATGGCGAGCGATATAATAGCTATGCCAAACATCAAAAATGCCGCAGGAATCATAACACCACCTTCATTGATGGTAACGGTCTGGTTGGCCTTTTTGATCATATCCTGTAGCTTGCGCTTGTCGTTGGGGACCTTAAGGTCTGACAGTTTATTAGATGGTTTAAATGTATCGCTCATGAGATGTCGTTCCGCAAAGGCTTTAAAGATCTATCAGTCAGTACCCCAAACGCGCGCAAATTACTATCACCTCTATTGACGCAGCATATAGTTTTTACTCAATATTGGGATGATTGTTTTTGCGTCAAAACCGATCTTATCGAAAAACTAGATTGAATGTGCATAACCCCCGGCAAGCGTGACAGTATTTGCTTATGGATGATTTCATAAGCGGCGGCATTTTCCGCCTCTGCCCGTAGCCAATAATCGGCGCTACCTGCCATAAGGTAGCATTCCTTTATTTCTGGATGGCGGCGCACTGCATTTTCAAACTTTTGTAAAAACTCTTCACTTTGGCGCTCTAGAGTAATTTGAACAATAATATTAAGGCCTTCGTCATTGCCAACTTCACCAATAATGGCGGTATAGCCGCGTATAACTCCCGTTTCTTCCAATATTTGCACACGCCGCAAACAAGCTGACGCCGACAAGCCAACCTCTTGGGCAATACGGGCATTGGTCATGCGCCCATCTCGCCTTAATGCTCTAATTATATTACGATCAATGGCGTCGAGATGAAACATAGCAATTATCTTTTTGTTTTTCGCAGTTTCTAATAATATTGATGCATAATTCGTATAATATTTTATATTTAAACACAACATTCGAATAAAATTGGGCTATTATTAGTTTTAGGGCGTGGTGCTCATGAAAATAATAGTCTGTCACGGGTCAGGCAGGATAGTTATGGGCACAGAATTAGAATTCGATCAATCAGCGGCAGATATGGATGAGTTGATGGAACTCTCTGCGGGGGGAGTTTTAACCATTGATCTCAATGCGCTGGTTCATAACTACCGAATTTTGGTCCGGCAAGCTTACCCGGCCAAAGTTTCGGCAGTTGTGAAAGCCAATGCCTATGGTATTGGTGTTGATATTATTGCCCCACCACTTTACCGAGCTGGGGCGCGTATGTTTTTTGTAGCGCAAGCCAATGAAGCTATTGAATTGCAAACGATTTTGCCAAGCGATGCCCAGATAGCTATCCTTAATGACATTCAACCAGGTTTTGCTCCTATAGCTGCGGAACGCGGAATTCTTCCAGTTTTAAATTCGCTTGATTCTATTTTAGAATGGCAAGCACTTTGTAAGAAGTTGGATAAAAAACTACCGGCATTATTACAGCTTGATACTGGCATGAGTAGGCTTGGGCTTGATGAGCTAGAATTTGAAATTTTGGCGGATAATCCTGAAATATTTGAATACGCTGATATAAAATTCATAATAAGCCATTTGGCTTGCGCTGATGAACCTGAAAACCTTGCTAATTTTGATCAATTAAACCGTATGAAGGCAATGCTAGAGCGTTTGCCGAAAACTCCTGTTGCTTTGGCTAATTCTGGCGGTGTTTTTTTAGGGCCAGATTTTCGCTTTCAACTGGTGCGGCCTGGCCTTGCATTATATGGCATTGACCCAATGGGCGAAACCGGTAAATTTTTGCGCCCTGTGGTTAGTCTTGAAGCCTGCGTTATTCAACAACGCTTGGTAGGGGAAGGTGTGCGGGTTGGTTACGGCGGCACTTATGTCACCAAACGTCCAAGCCGCTTAGCAACAATTGCTGTTGGTTATGCTGATGGCTGGCATCGTTGTCTTGGCGACAAGAGTGCTGCTTATTTTAGCGGTATTCGTTTGCCAATCATTGGCCGTGTTTCAATGGATTCAATGACCATTGATATAACTGATTTGCCAGAGGGTAAGTTAAAACGTGGCGATTATGTCGAACTTATTGGTAAACATCAAACTATAGACGAAGTGGCAAAGGATGCTGGAACCATTCCATATGAAATATTGACGTCACTTGGACGGCGTTATGAGCGGCGTTATATTTCAAATTAGGAGGCATTAAAAATAACGCCAGCCAATTGCGCAAAGCGCCTTGGGTTTCGTTCTATAAATCATAAAACTTATTTTGACTGTCATAGTTATAAATGCAGCAATATATAAAAGGGGAAATGATTATGAAAGTTCTTATTTTGGGAAGTGGCGTTATTGGTGTTAGCTCAGCTTGGTATCTTAGCAAGCTTGGCCATGAGGTCACCATTATTGACCATGAAAGCGCCCCGGCAGAAGAAACAAGTTTTGCCAATGCAGGTCAAGTGTCTTTTGGCTATACAACGCCATGGGCAGCCCCCGGTTTGCCGCTTAAAGCAATGAAATGGATGTTTCGCAAAAACTCGCCATTGATTATTCATCCGCGTCCTAATCTTGATATGGTTCGCTGGTTGTTTGCTATGCTTGGTAATTGTAGCGAAGACAAGTATAAAAAAAATAAGGCTTTAATGATCCGCGTTTCTGATTATAGCGCGCAATGCCTTAAAGAATTGCGCGAAGAAACCAATATCCATTATGATGAACGTATGCGTGGGACGATACAGCTTTTTCGTGATCCTCATCAATTAGAGGCAGTGCAAAAGGATATTGATGTTTTGCGCGCTGATGGCGTCAATTTTGAAATGTTGGATGCCAAAGGCTGTATCGCCATTGAACCAGGTTTAGCAGATCTTGGCGATAAAATTGTTGGTGGCTTACGTACGCCCGATGACGAAACCGGCGATTGCAAAATTTTCACTGAAAAATTAGCGAAACTCTGCCAAGAAAAAGGCGTCGAGTTTTTATTTAATACCGATATTCATTCCCTATTGCGTGATGGTGATAAAGTGATTGGCGCCCAAACATCCAAGGGGCGTTTTACGGCTGATGCGGTTTTGGTGGCACTTGGCTCCTTTACGCCGTTTTTGTTAAAGCCGCTTGGTCTTTATGCGCCAATTTATCCAGTAAAGGGCTATTCGATTACCGTGCCAATTATTGACGAAGCAAAAGCACCAGTATCAACGGTTATTGACGATATTTACAAGGTGGCCGTTACTCGGCTTGGGGACCGCATTCGCGTTGGCGGTATGGCAGAGGTTTCTGGCTATAATCTCACCTATAAAGAGGCGCGGCGTAATACATTGCAAGAAGCTTTGCATTTAATGTTTCCAGGTGCTGGCGATTCATCGCAAAGCGAATTATGGTCGGGTCGTCGCCCAGTTACACCTGATAGTGTGCCAATCCTTGGTGCAACGCCATTTAAAGGACTTTATGTTAATTCGGGCCATGGCACACTGGGTTGGACAATGTCAACAGGCAGCGGTAAATTCCTTGCCGATATTATTAGTGGCAATTGCCCCGACATTGACCCAAGTGGGCTTGATATTTCTCGTTATGCTTAAAATTAAAAACCAAGATTTTAAACTTACTCTTGTTGGAAAAAGCTAAAATGGCTTTTCCAACAAGCTTATATAATTACCCATTTAGGGATAGATTTTTTTAGACAGTTCAAGAGCTGCTTTTGCCGTTCTTGGGCCAAAATTCATCAAATAAAGAGCTTCCATGCTAAAAAAAGCTTGGTTTTTGCCGGCTGGAGTTGAGCGCAGTGCAGGCACAGATAATATTTCTTCACTTGTTACCGCCATGCCATTATAATTCATTGTTAAAATAACATCAGGAGCAAGCTCAATAATTGCTTCATCATTAATCAATTTATAGCCGTCATATTGCACAGGATTTATACCACCGGCTAAATTGATCATGCCATTTGCGCCGGTGTTTTGTCCAGCTGCCATGATCCGGCCATTGCGAACAGACATTATAAACAATACACGTTTTTTTTGTTCAATTTTATTGACGTAATTCGTTAATTCATCAAACTGACGGTTAACACTTTCTGCAAGTGCCTTGGCCTCATTCTGTCTGTTTAAGTATTGTCCGAGTTCTTGAATTTTTTGCATAACGCTTTTTTGCGAAAATTCCTCGTCAATAATGATAAGTGGAACCGATGATTTTTTTAAAAGTTCAATTGATGTCGCTGGCCCACTTCCCTTGGACATAATAATTTTTTGCGGATTGAGTGATAAGATGCTTTCTGGTGACAAGGCGCGCATAAAGCCAATATCAGCAATCGCTTTTGCTTGTTCTGGATAAGTTGAAGCGGTATCACGACCAATAATTTCATCGCCAGCGCCCAAGGCAAAAATTGTCTCAATAAGGCCTGAACCAATAACCACAAGCCTTTCATTTACTGGCTTTTCATTTATTGGGGTTTCGCTTAGCTGAGCAGGTTCGGCACTGTTTGCCAAATTGACCTGAAAAGTTAAAAAAGCTGATAGCAGTAAAACAATGCGCAATAAATATTTTATCATTGTTTGCTTATCCCATATTGGTTGGTAATATCATCAAAATAATCTTCGACCGATACGTCAGTTAAATCCAAGCTTATTTCACAAGCTTCGCGATTATCGCTGCTTTTTGCATTTAAGAATAATCTCTTATTATCTTTTTTAACACTTAATTGGCATTGGCTGATATCTAGATGAAGGTTAAAACTGCCATCCATAATGTTAAACCATGTTTTTATAATTTTAAAATTATGGATGATACCGCTAAAGCTCTGACAGCAGCTTTGATTGCATACTTTGCAATGAAATATAAGCCCTTTTTGAATTGAAAATTCTATTAAAGATTTTAAAAATTCAGGAGTGACCTGTTTGTCTTCTATTGGTGGTTTTGGTTGATTATTGCCTATTTCATCGACTGATGGATTGTTTGGCAAGCTCTTATTGCTTCGTAAAGTCTCAATCAAATCTTGCCATGCCTGATGATTGGAATTTGGTTGTTCAAATAATTTTAATACCGCAACCCCTTGATTATCAAATATGGCTAAACAAGAATAGCTTTGCCCATCGATGATTTTGGTTTTAAAAAACATACGATGACATTGATTTTTTGAAAGTGATAAATTTATATCGCCAAAGGTTGTGATAATCCCATGCTGATCATCAAAGCCGTCAAAACAACCACGCAATTGGTGGACTGCATAATTATTGCGCGTGATAATCATGATCGGCCCCAATTGGTTGAGCATGGAGAGAAGCAAACCAAGATTGGGGACGAATTCTTCAAATTGAGAGATAATGCTATAGGCGGCAAAAATATCTGCTTCGGTTATACCATTTTGTTTGGCAAAATCGCGCTCACGAATAAAGCCCTTTGATGTTGCAACTGCAGTTTCAAAGCGTGAAATCAGCGCTTGTGCTGTTTGATGATCCATAATTTGGTCTTGCCTAACTTTGATAAAAGCAAATAATTTTGCCTTGGCCAATTGTCATAAAAATTAAAATTCTTGTACAAAAGAAATTTTAAAGTTACGGCCTGGCTCGCTATAATAGTCTTTCTTAAAGTTTGAAAGGGCGGGCATTTCCACACCATTCCAATAGGTTTTATCAAAAATATTATAGATCCCAGCTTGTAATCTTGGACCCTTTTCACCAATTGGACGCCACCAAGCTGTCATATCAAAGACTGCAAATCCGGGTGCAACTGCATATTGTGAATTAGCGGCGACCTTGTCGCGTTTTGCTGCTGCAGTCATAAATAATTCTGCGCCCCAACTCTCCTGTTGATATGCAATACTGGAAACGGCTTTAAATGGTGGAATGGAATTTAAATATTCGCCTGTTTCGGTGTCTTTACCTTCCATATAAGTAAGAGCAATATTTGCCTGCCAATTATGGGTGATCTGCCATTGGCCTTTTGCTTCAATGCCGGAAATTTTCACTCGTGATTTATTAATATAAGCGCGTTGCCCACGAATATATTCACGCGTTGGCGCCAATTCTATATAATCAATAAAATTCTTATAGCGATTGGTGAATAAACCAAGGGAACCATTTAGAGTTTCATTGCCGTATTTTAATCCAATATCATAGCCATTACCTGTTTCTGCTTTTAGGGCAGAATTACCGATAACGTGATAAATTCCAGGATTGGTATAATCAAGATAGAGTTCTGTTACACTTGGCGCACGAAAACTTTGTGCCCATTGTGCATAAAACATCAAATCATTATTGGCTTGCCACTCAGCCCGAAGCTTTGGTGAGAACCGTGATGCGTTATTTTTTTCAGGATAGCCTTTAAAGGATGGATTAACTTCAAAGCTGGCCGTTTTTTGCGGATTATGCTCATACCAGTCAAAGCGTCCACCGGGGGTAAGCCGTAACCGATTATCAAAAAAGCCGATTTCATCTTCTATAGAAAAGCCAAAGCTTTTGCTTTTGGTGTCGGGTGCATCGGATTGGTTGGTGTGGAGCATCCGACATTGTAAATAAATACCAGTGTGGGGTGGTGGTGGACAACTATCACTTCCGCTAGCATATTGTTGGAATTTTGATGATGAACCATCGGCCAAAAAGCGGAAATTATGGCTTATTGTGCCGGTTTCAATCTTCTTTTCGCCCCTTAAACTAAAGCCGTAACTTTCATCCTTGATTTCATTATTTCGCCTAAAATCACCCTTCGGCACCACAAGGCGTTGAGCATGAGATTCAATATTATTTTCTTGGTTTTGCCAATAGAAAACCGTTGCAAAGCGGTCAAGAAATTGTTGACCATAACCATAATAATCATAAGATAAAGAAAAACGATCGCGACGATTTTTCTGTTCTTGCTCGGCAGTACCAGCCTGATAGGTAACAGTTGATTGGTTGTAAACATCAATATTACGATCTGATCTAAAGCGCTCAGCAGTAAAACCAATTTTATGATTAGGATTAATATAGTGGTTAAGCTTAAATAGAAGATTATTTTGATCGTAATTTTCGGGGTTTTCAAGAACGCGTGCCGTGCCATAGCCGCCGCCTTCACCATTATTGCGGCGCTGCTTACCGTCGACATATCCGCCTTGCAACATGACATATGTATTTTGCGCCTTAACTGCAAAGGCTTGGTTTATATGCCAGCTATTATCCGATGAGTCATAAGACCCCTTGGTGATGGAACCCCAGTTTTTATTATTTTTAATAAGATCTTCGGGATTGATGGTTTGCAGCATGACAATGCCGCCTAAAACACCCGAGCCATAAAGACTTGAATCAGAACCGCGACCAATATCAAGCGAGGTTAATGCACCAAAGTCAAAGGATGATGGGCCACCTTTAACACCGCGTGAAATGTCGTTTAACCACGGCATTGGAATACCATCGATAGTGGTTAAAACGCGATTACTATCAAGGCCACGAATGTTAAAACTATTATTTTGACGGTTGTAATTAATCAACGGGTCCAAGCGAGAAATATCACGGACATTGTCCACCTGTTTGGCGCTTATCTCTTTGGCTGAAATCTTGTCAACCAATATATCCTTATTATTAGGATTATTATCAGCCTGAATTACAACCGTATCTAACTGTTCATGTTCTAAGCTTTGCGCATTCGCCGCGGTGTAATGAAGGCAAAAAACAGTTGAAGTTAACATTAAAGTTCTTAAAATCTGATTTTTACTTTTCATTTGGAATGTCCATTCTCTTGTGCATTTATACATCAATAATATTGGATATATTTTTTCTTACATAAATTTTTTTTATATTAAAATAAGCATAAATTCTATTTTGAATTTTTTTATTATAATATATGAATGTAAGTAGATTTATATCTCGCTAACAAACATGAGTTTGTATGTCAAGTTATTAATAACGTAAATTTGATTAAAAGATCGCATCTTTGCACAAAGAAAAATTTTCTTCGTGGCGCAACATGGCTGTTAGGTGTAGTTAGAATTGATTGGTAATTTGAAACCATAAACGTAGCAATTTAAGTTTAAACGTCTATCGGGTTAGAGGCAGGCGTTTATTGACCATGAGTTTAAACTCAAGTGCCTGTTTTAGTTTTTCCACTATAATTATCCCGCATTAACTCAAATATCTTGGATTATCAATTATTCAAAAATACCGCTTGCTTTTTTTGCAAAAATGAACGATGTTCAATTAAAGAGGGTAAAGATTTTTTGCTGATGGTCGTTCAAAACAGTTTTAATTTAGTTTTAAAACACGGCTTAAATGACTTTAAAAAATGCTTTTCTAAAAAATTGGGAAGCATCCATAAAACTCATCTTTTTTGCTGCGGCGTTGCAATCATATAAGTTACTAACATCTTAAATTGATTAAGCTTTATAGGCAAAGTTTGAACCGGTTGACCTTCAGTTTAAATCATTAGGATTTAATCAACGCTAGAGCATTCTTGTTTTGAATGAGTTTTCTTCGCTTTTGCTTGCGTCGGGATGGCTTTTGTTTCGAGGGTTTTAACTAAATGCAAAAAAACTGTATTTTTTTGTAAGTTTTATGAACATTGTTCAATTTAAAGGGGTAATTCAATGATCAAATTTTTTAAAATAGCAATTAGCATATTGCTTATATCATCGCTATTAGCAGCATGCACTAAAAAGCCCGAATATTATCAGGCTGCATATAGCGGTGAGAAGCATGATAGTAAGCCTAAATTAAATCCAAATAATGTAAACAATCGACAAAAACAAAAAGAAACGGACAAAGCGCAGCCTCGAAGCGAAAGTCCGCGGCAATCGAGACCCATGAGCACCTTTGAGCTTATACTTTTAACTCCCGTTTTTTTAATCGCAGTTTTAATCGGAGAGTTGTCAAAACCCAGTCCACGTTATTGAAGGTATAAAGAGCCATCAGCCTTGAAAGCTGACGGCTTTTTATCAAATCTTTACACCATGATAGCGCATCATCATATCGTAGCGGCAGCAGCGGCTGATTTTGAATTACGCGTTAATAATCGCGCAATGATTAGGCCACTTGCTACAACCCCAAGAATAATGGTTGAAATCGCATTAATTTCTGGCGTCAGACCGAATTTAATTTGCGAATAAATATTCATTGGCAGGGTTGATGCGCCCGGCCCTGTGGTAAAGCTGGCAATAACCAAATCATCAAGTGAAAGCGTAAAAGACAATAACCAAGCCGATATTAAAGCGGTTGCAAGGTTGGGTAACGCCACTTTGACAAAAGCACTAAAAGGCGTGCAGCCAAGATCGCGGGCGGCCTCCTCCAGTGATGGGTCAAGCTCGCTCAACCGCGATTGAATAACCACAAAAGCAAAACACATGGTAAAAGTAATATGAGCGATAATGATGGTAATTGGTCCGCGATCAATACCAAGCGCCACAAACATCAAAAGCATAGATATGCCCAAAACCACTTCGGGCATAATCATTGGCGACAATAGCATTGCATTAAAGACACTACGACCACGAAATCTTTTAAAACGGTTAAGAACAATAGCAGATAAGGTGCCCAAAAATGTTGCACCTGTTGCTGAACAAGCGGCAACAATAAAGCTGATTTTTGCTCCGGTTAACAAGGAGTGATTGTTAAAAACTGCGCTATACCATTGGGTAGAAAATCCGCCCCAAACTGATACTAAGCGGTTAGCATTAAAGCTGTAAAAAACCAGGACAAAAATGGGTAGATAGATAAAAAATAATCCTAACCCAATCGATAAATAATTGAACCAAGTTGCGCGATGCATAATTATTTCCCCCCATTTGCTGATTGTCGTGAACGTAGCATTTGCATGATGCTTATCGGAATAATAAGCACACCGAGCAACACAACAGTAACCGCAGCAGTTAGCGGCCAATCGCGATTGTTAAAGAACTCGATCCAGATAGCGCGACCAATCATATTAGTATCAGCTCCGCCCAAAAGATCAGGGATTACAAATTCACCAATGGCTGGAATAAAGACAAGGGCACAGCCAGCAATAATGCCAGGCATGCTTAATGGCACGGTTATACGCCAAAAGGCTTTAATGCGCGAACAACCAAGATCTTGAGCTGCCTCAATCAAGGTGCGGTCACTTACTGAAAGGGTTGAATAAAGCGGCAATACCATGAATGGTAAATACGTATAAACTATACCAATAAACACAGCGATTTCGGTATTTAAAATCACCAAAGGTTCATGGATAAGGCCAAGATTCATTAAGAAATTATTTAATAGGCCGTCATTGCGCAATATTGCAATCCACGAATAGACGCGGATAAGCATCGAGCTCCAAAATGGGATAATAATCAAAAAAACCAAAAAGTTGCGATAGCGCCGATCAACGGATGCAATACCATAAGCAAGCGGATAGGCAATGAGCAGGGTAATTACTGTAGAAATGGCGGCAATGCGGATACTTGTCCAAGCGGCAAGAAGATATGTGTCGCTTGAGAAAATATAAAGGAAATTTTCAAGATTGAGGGTAATAGAGACAATTTCGTCTTTTACCGCGACCAAAAAATCATAAGGCGGTATGCCAATGCGGGCGGTTGAAAAACTAATTGCCACCACCATGGCAAAAGGGGCAAGAAAAAATAGAAATAGCCAAAGCCCCGGTATGCCGATGAGCAGCCTTGCTCCCCAACTTTTTTTATCAGGATTTATCATAAGCAAAGGCCTCCTACCTAATCTGCCAATAACAAGGCAGCATCTGGTTGCCAATGGACAATAACATTATCACCAATTTCAAAATCATCTTCAATGCCTTGGTTGACACGGATGGCATCGATTATTTTGCCGGTTGAAAGACGCATGCGATAGTTACGTTTAATACCAGTATAGGTGATTGCATCGATAACAGCATTCAAACCTTCAACGCCTTGAGTACCAACTTTAGCAATTTCAATCCGCTCTGGTCTAATAGATAACCAAAACTTCTCACTTAAAGACACACGATCTGAATAAGCTGCCTTGATTGTTCCACCAACTTCCGCACTTTCAATGATCAGATTATTACCATCTTCGTCTTCTTCGGCTGAATCTGCCGTGATAATATTGGTTTCACCCAAAAATTTTGCCACATAGCGCGTGAGTGGCTTTTCATAAATTTCGCTTGGTGTGCCAATTTGGATAATTTCGCCCTTTTCCAAAATAGCAATACGCGATGAAACAGTCATCGCTTCATCTTGGTCATGAGTGACGATGATAAAAGTAATACCAAGTTCCTTTTGTAGTCGCATTAATTCCAATTGCGTTTGGGTGCGCAAATTCTTATCCAATGCACCCAAAGGCTCATCTAGCAACAAAACTTTTGGCCGCTTGACTAGCGCCCGTGCCAATGCCACACGCTGTTTTTGCCCACCAGATAGGCTTGATGGTTTGCGGTCCATAAATTCGGTTAGTTTTAATTTTTCACCAACTTCTTTTATTCGTAAATTAATTTCAGCTTTGGACAGCTTTTCTTGTTCCAAGCCAAATGCAATATTCTTGGCAACAGTAAGATGGGGAAAAAGTGCGTAGGACTGAAACATCATATTGGTTGGCCGCTTATTAGGCTCAACCTCGGTCATGTTTTTTCCAGCAATGGATATCGTGCCGGCTGTTGGCACTTCAAATCCAGCTATCATGCGCAGAAGTGTTGATTTTCCACAGCCAGATGGCCCGAGCAGGGAAAAAAATTCACCTTCGCCAATATCAAGATTGATACTATTAACGGCAGTAAAGGAACCAAAAATCTTGGTTACATTTTTAATCGAAACACATGGAGTCATGGTTAACTATCCCCATAAATCATCAGGCTAAAATAACGGAAAGACACAAATCACATATCGCACAATATGGTAAGAAAAGGGCAGCCGTTGTGAAACCACCCTTTGTATAGCTTATTTTCCTGCTCTAAAAGCAGTCCATAAACGTGTGCGTTCACGCGCATCACGTGGCGACAATAATTTATCAACAAAAAGCTTTTTGCGTAATTCTTCAGGTGGATAAAGATTGGGATTGTCACGAATATCGGAGGCGACAAACGGTGTTGCCGCCGTGTTTGGATTAGGAAAGAACACTGCATTGGTAATATCAGCGGTTACCTTTGGTTCCATGATATAATCGATGAATTTCAAAGCTTCTTCAGGATCTGGCGCATCTACAGGGATAACCATATTATCAAGAGTTATACTGGTGCCTTCTTTTGGTAAGCGATAAATCACTTCAACTCCAGCATTGGCTTCTTTAGCGCGCTGGGCACCAATATTTGCATCGCCATTCCACATTAATGCAAGGCAAAGTTCACCTGATGCCATATCATCAAGTAATTGTCCTGTCCGCATGTGGCGAATATAGGGACGCAATTTCATTAAAAGGTCTTTTGCCTTGGCAAGATCTTCCTTGTTGGTAGAGTAAGGATCGAGTCCAAGATAGTTCAATGCAATAGGAATAATTTCATTTGGCGAATCATTGATGCCAATACCGCAATTGGCAAATTTTTCTGCAATTTCTGGCTTGAAGAACATATCAAGACTATCAACGGGTGCATCAGGCATCCGCTCATTAATTTTCTTAACATTATAAGCAATGCCGGTCGTGGTGATCATATAAGGCACCATATATTCATTGCCTGGATCAAATGTGCTGATCATTTCTAAATAGAATGGATCAATATTGCCATAATTTTTCAGTTTCGATTTATCAAGCTTTTGCAAAGCATTGGCTGGAATAAGCCGGCTTGCCACTGGAGAGCTAGCAAAAGCAACATCATAGCCACTACCGCCAGTAATAAGTCGTGTTTCCAACATTTCATGGGTATCAAAATAGTCAAGCTTGGTATCAATACCGCTTTGTTTGATAAAATTGGAAATTGTATCATCGGCAAAATAGTTGGAGAAGTTAAAAATAAACAGCTTCTTGTTTTGCGCTTCTGCTGCACCAAGGGTCACTAAAGCGCTGGCTGCAGTAATAAGGCAGGTTTTAAAAATTTTCTTAACAGACATTATGTTCACCCTAAATCTTATGTTTGTTAAAATTATATTCTTTTGCCGCGTTTTTAAAACAACAGCATAAAAAACAGTTATAAATCTTGCACAAACAGTGCAGGAATTTGCCAGGCTTGTAAACCTTAGCTTTTCGTATTGCATGTAAACTGTGCAGATTATAACAAACAAATTTTACTGGTAGATTACCTCCCTGACCAGTATCCCATTTTTTATCACGATCCTGTTATTTTGATGAGGCAGTTTGATACTGCATTTTATGGATCATGTTTATTTTGATCAAATTACGATATATTATGATCAAATGCAAGTAAACAAAAAATTACAAAAAAGCAAAAAAATTAGTAATGTTTTGTTTTTATTAGCTATAATAGTGAATTACTGCCTTTTTTAAAGCTACTATTTTTGTAAATACTAAAAAATTATCAAAGAGGGATTATCGTTTTGAAAAAAACATGGTGGGGTATAATTTTTAGTTTGTTAGCTTTTGGTATTATGGGAGCAGTCTTGCTTTTAAGCGCCAAGGAGGCTGTCAAAGATCCTACTTGCTCCTATGAAAATGTTTTTTTAGAAATTGATTATAGCAATTTTATGCATGATGAAAGGAGGTTTAAAACCATTACCAAACAGTGGCATTATTATGATGGTGTTAGCAATGAATTAAAACAAAAATTAGCTAAAGTTTTTAGCTTAAATCGTGACGAATTATTTAAAATACTGTCTACGATAGATAGCAAAAACTCATCTTGTAAGAATACTGTTATGAGCCATAATTGGATATATTTCTTTCGCGGAGAATATCAACAACAACTAGCGCAAAAATTATTAAGTAATGATTTTTATGATTTTGAAACCGACGACCATTTTACCTACTATATGGGATTGTTAACGGATAGTTATCCAGAAATTAAAAAAATATTAGGTTCAAATATTGATCAATTAGATGAATATGCAGTCAATAGGTTACAATCTGGTTATCGCAGTGCAAGCAAAAATATTTTAGCAACCTACTACCGTTATGCACTTCATATGGGATATGTTGATGATTACCGCAAATATATGAATATGCCGGAGGCAAAAGGTGATAGATGGCAAGAACAAAGCCAGCTATTTATTGATATTGGCAGTGTAGCATTGATCGTAGATCAAGATCGCGATTATCTACCCCAAACAGCATTGGCCGCAGTAAAAAAGTTATTTGCAAATGGTGAAGAACAAGCACTTGAAACTGTTTTAAACCAATTTAAGCATTGTGGTCTTTATTATTGCTCAACCCCTGAATATGAGGGTACTTTAACTGTCATTGCTTTTTTTAAACAAGAGGCATCGGTTAAAACGATAGCGTCTTATGTTCAAGGTGAAAATCCATTTGCGCTCGATATTGCCAGAAATCCGCATTACTATATAGGATTTAATCCTGCTTTATTGGCGGCCTTGTCTTCAGCCGTTAATGATAAAGAGCTTTATTGGCGCAGTGAGCTTCCTAGGTTTTCTGTTCGTGAGGATGTAAATCCTGCCGATTTAATCGTAAGTCCGGATGATTTTTATATTTATGGTCTGCGAATTTTTAAAATTTTAAAAAATATTGATTGATTTTTAAAAAGCCTGTCTGCTGAGCAAAGCCATTTAACGAGCTTGAGCATTGATCCATTATGAAAACGGTAAAATGCTCAAGCTAATATAAATCAATCAAATTGTGGAGCGGCAACACCAACAGATAGGCAAGCAGCTTTAAGGGTATTGGCCATAAGCATGGCAATGGTCATCGGCCCTACTCCGCCGGGAACTGGCGTGATAGCACCTGCGACTTGGCTTGCACTATCAAACTCGACATCGCCGACTATGCGGGTTTTGCCTTCGCCTTTTTCTGGTGCATCAATGCGGTTAATGCCAACGTCAATCACTGTTGCGCCCGGCTTAATCCAATCACCTTTAATAAGCTCTGGTCTGCCAACGGCAGCTACCACAATATCACCGCTACGCACAACGTCTTGCAGATCATGAGTGCGACTATGGGCAATAGTAGTTGTGGCATTGGCAGCAAGTAATAGGCTAGCCATTGGTTTGCCAACAATATTGGAGCGACCGACAATCACCGCATCAAGATTAGAAAGATCATTGCCAAGGACGCGGCGGATCATAATCATTGCGCCTGCGGGTGTGCATGGTACGAAAGTATCATCAATTGCACCAATGGCCAATTTACCCGCATTGACATAATGAAAGCCATCAACATCTTTGCGTGGTGAAATGGTTTCGATTACTTTTTCAGCTGAAATATGGTTTGGCAGCGGTAATTGCACCAAAATACCATGAATGGCTGGATCGCCATTTAAATTAGTGATTAAACGCAATAGGTCTTTTTCGTTAATATCGCTATCAAGTTTGTGGGTTACCGATTTGAAGCCACATTCTTCTGCCTTGCGACTTTTTGAGGAAACATAGATTTCACTTGCTGGATCTTGCCCGACAATAACCACAGCAAGACCGGGACGGATATTATGGCTTGCCATTAATTGCCCAGTTTCATGTTTGATCTGTTCAATAATTTGTGCTGCCAACAGTTTTCCATCAATAATATCGGCCATCCGTAAAGCTCCAATTGTGTGTTTACTTAATGCCTATCACCACCATGAAGTTTCCCCTTCACTCAAGCAGTAATAGCCTGTTTTCTTTGTGCAAATTGTTATAATCGTATTATAGGTCACTTTTCAAACTATAACTCTTATAAACCTATATAGAAATTGCTAGCAAAGTTAAACGATGATGGTACTCTTTTAAAAGAATTAATTTACCACAAATAAGGTTAGGACCTTGCTTTTATAAAATCTGTGACAAAATGGGCGCATTTTGGTTTTTATAAAAACAGTGTTTGAACTATTTCGGCTTCAAGCCTATGGTCGCTTTTAAGCATGATGCAAAATATCAAGATTTCTGTTTTAAAACAGGATCAAATAGAAAGATGATGAGATGAGCAATAATATTGTGTTGGTTGGTTGTGGTAATATGGGGCGTGCCATGGTTGAGGGCTGGCTTCATAAAAAAGTCGCTAAGCCCGACCAGATTCATGTTGTTGAACCAAATGAAGAGTTGCGCCAACGCGCTCAAGAGCTTGGCGTTCATGTTTATGACGATGCGCAGGGCATTGGCGAAAATGTCGCTGTTGATTATGTATTGTTTGCCGTAAAACCGCAGGTGTTTGACAAGATTGCCCCAGCCTATCAAAAATTTGCAAATAAAGCTGCCTTTGTCAGCATTATGGCTGGTGTAAAAATTGCAAAATTTACCGAGCTACTTGGTGAAAAAACAGCTGTAGTGCGCACAATGCCGAATACACCTGCTGCAATTGGTGAAGGCATGTTGGTCTATTGCATCAACGACCATGTTAATGCTGGCCAAGAAGAGTTTGTTCGCGCGCTTTTACATGCAAATGGTGAAGTTGCTAAGGTTGAAGAAGATCAAATGGATGCAGTCACCGGTCTTTCTGGTTCTGGCCCCGCTTATGTTTTCCATATGATTGAGTGTTTAGCGCGCGCTGGTATGGAGGTTGGTCTTGATGAAGATACCGCTTTGTTGCTTGCTCGCCAAACCGTAAAAGGCGCAGGTATTTTGGCCGCCAGTTCGCCTGAAATGCCATCGCTCTTGCGTGAGCGCGTCACCAGTCCTAATGGTACAACAGCTGCAGGTCTTGCCGTTTTAATGGGTGATAAGCGCATGGAAAATATGATTGTTGAATGTGTAAAAGCTGCTTGTGAACGCTCGAAAGAGCTTGGCAACTAAAATTTCATTGAAAGAAATAACAAGGGTGCATTGGAAACAAATGCACCCAATTTTGCAAATGCTTATTTGAAAGCTATATGGCAATAATAAAATTGAGCCGGTACTTTATTTCATATTAACAATTTACCATTTAATACGAATACAAAGCTTAAGGAGCATTCTATGACATCATCTGGTTTTGATAAGTCTAAAATGCCGCAGGGTGATGAAATTTTACCCGGTCGGTCTCATGCAATCGCCACTGCAGACAAGCATTTCGTTAATGGTGCGCCACTTAAAGGCGAATGGCAATCGCCGTTAAAAAGCATTTATCTTGGTATGGGGTGTTTTTGGGGCGCCGAGCGGCTGTTTTGGTCCTTGCCAGGAGTGATCGTGACAAGTGTTGGCTATGCAGGAGGCACAACGCCTAATCCCACTTATGAGGAAGTTTGCTCCGGCCGCACAGGACACACTGAGGTGGTCGAGGTTGTTTATGATGAAAGCAAAATTGACCTTAAACAGATTTTAAAACTGTTTTGGGAAGAACATGATCCGACCCAATTTATGCGTCAAGGCAATGATATGGGTAATAATTATCGCTCTGCCATTTATGTAAATGATGATGATCAGCTTGCTATTGTTGAACAAAGTGCCAAAGATTATGGCAACGCCCTTCATCAACGTGGCCTAGGTGATATTGTTACCGAAATAAAAATGCATATTCCTTACTATTATGCCGAAGATTATCATCAGCAATATCTTGCTAAAAACCCCAATGGTTATTGTGGTTTACAAGGCACGGGCGTATCTTGCCCTATTGGTCTTGGTGTCAAAGCTTAAAATGACTTAGTTACGCCCTTTATTGTGCCACAAAATTATAATAATTCTATTATAATTAGTTGTTCTTTAAGCACTTTGTAATGGCGATTTTAGCTATATATATTGACAATTTGGTTATTGCTTCTTATCTGTCAAGAAATTTCTATATTCTGTTTATATAGTAATTTCTTGAAAAATCGGGGTTGATGGCTTTATCCATCAAAGGCAAAGATTTGATTTAGTTTTTTTTAATGTTTCACGTGAAATAGCTATAATTGCTTTTTTAGTGAAATCATTAAAAGCTTAAGATTATTCAAGTCATTATTTGGTTTTTAAAGCAGGTTTTATAATGACATGCACTTTTGTGAGTTGCATTATAGTTGTTGCACTTATAAAAGCTGTTTAGGTTTAAAAGTGGTTTACTTGGATTAATACTTAATCCAAGTGGTTTTATTTAAGAATGGAAAGGACCAGTAATGGTCAGTTTAGGTGGTTTGGCTCGCAGACTTTTTGGCTCAGCGCATGAGCGCCGTGTTAAAAGTTTGCGCCCGCGTGTTGCGCAGATTAATGCGCTTGAACAGCAGGTTTCTGCCCTTAGTGATGACGAGTTGCGTGCAAAGACTGCCGAATTCAAACAACGTCTTGCTGATGGCGCCACACTGGACAGTTTGTTGAATGAAGCTTTTGCAACCATACGTGAAGCATCAAAACGTGTCATGGGTATGCGCCCCTTTGATGTGCAGCTTATTGGCGGCATGGTTTTGCATGAACGTGGTATTGCTGAAATGCGTACCGGTGAAGGTAAAACGCTAACCGCTACCTTGCCAATTTATCTTAATGCCCTTGAAGGTAAGGGTGTTCATGTTGTTACGGTGAATGATTATCTTGCTAGCCGCGATGCGCAAACCATGCGCCCACTTTTTGGCTTTTTAGGGCTGACCACTGGCGTTATCGTTCATGATCTTGACAATGACCAACGCCGTGCCGCGTATAATTGCGATATTACCTATGCCACCAATAATGAACTTGGCTTTGATTATCTGCGCGACAATATGGCTTTTGAGCGCGGCCAGATGGTTCAACGCGAACATAATTACGCGATTGTTGATGAGGTCGATTCTATTTTGATCGATGAGGCGCGTACGCCGCTTATTATTTCAGGACCGCTTGAAGACCGCTCTGATTTTTATACCCTTATTGATAAGTTTATTTTGCCGTTGGTGCCAGAAGATTATGAAATTGATGAAAAGCAAAAGACATCAACTTTCACCGAAGAAGGTACGGAAAAGCTAGAAAAGCTTTTGGCAGAAGCTGGTTATTTAAAAGCTGAAGGGCTTTATGACATTGAAAATGTCACCATTGTCCATCACCTTAATAATGCTTTGAAAGCCCATAAACTCTTCCAACGCGATAAGGACTACATCGTCCGCAATGATGAAATTGTCATTATTGATGAGTTTACTGGGCGTATGATGCCGGGTCGGCGTTATTCTGAAGGCTTGCATCAGGCTTTGGAAGCCAAAGAAAACGTCAAGATTCAGCCTGAAAACCAAACGCTTGCATCTATCACGTTCCAAAATTACTTTCGCATGTATAAAAAACTTGCTGGTATGACTGGTACGGGTGCAACGGAAGCTGAAGAATTTGCCAGCACCTATGGGCTTGATGTTATTGAAATTCCAACCAATGTTCCGGTTATCCGTATTGATGAAGATGATGTTATTTATCGCTCCATCGAGGATAAAACCAAGGCGATTGTTAAAGATATTCGCGAGGCGCATGCCAAGCATCAGCCAGTACTTGTTGGTACCACCTCGATTGAAAAATCTGAGCATCTTGCCGAGCGTCTTCGCAAGGAAGGTATTACTGATCTAAAAGTGCTCAATGCTCGTTACCATGAGCAGGAAGCCTATATTGTTGCACAAGCAGGTGTACCAGGTGCGATCACTATTGCGACCAATATGGCAGGTCGCGGTACTGATATTCAGCTTGGCGGTAATGCCGATATGCGTATTAGCCAGGAATTGGCTGATATTCCTGAAGGACCAGAGCGCGATGAAATGGCAAAAGCCATTCGTGAAGATATTGCGCGCTTGAAGGAAGTTGCGCTAAAAGCTGGTGGTCTTTATGTTCTTGCAACCGAGCGTCATGAAAGCCGCCGTATTGATAACCAGTTGCGTGGTCGTTCTGGACGTCAGGGTGACCCTGGTCGTTCTAAGTTCTTCCTTTCAACCGAAGACGATCTTTTACGCATTTTCGGTTCTTCCAAACTTGGCGCTTTGGTGCAAAAATTTGGCTTTGAAGAAGGCGAGCCAATTACCCATCCTTGGATGAATAAGGCGCTTGAAAAGGCGCAAAAAAAGGTTGAAGCTCGTAACTTCGAAATTCGTAAGAACCTGCTTAAATATGACGATGTGATGAATGACCAACGAAAAGTGGTCTTTGAGCAACGTAATGAAGTATTAGACTCAACCGATCTTCATGAACTCATTGCTGAAATGCGTGAGGAAGTGATTGATAATATGGTTGATCATTATATTCCTGCAGGTACTTATTCTGAACAGTGGAAGCCGGCGGAACTTGCTGAAGATCTGCGCCAGACCTTGCATCTTGACTTACCAATTGAAGATTGGTCCCATGAAGAAGGTATTGGTGAAGAGCAAATCCTTGAGCGGGTTCGCGAAGCACTCGAAGCACGCGTAAAAGAACGTGACGAGCGTTTTGGTCCTGAGCTTATGCAATATTTCCAAAAAGCCATGTTGCTCGAAACAATTGATACTTTATGGCGCGAACATTTGGGCAATCTTGATCATCTTCGCTCGGCTGTTGGTTTCCGTGGCTATGCGCAGCGTGATCCGCTTAATGAATATAAGACAGAATCCTTTGAGCTGTTCCAAAACATGCTAATTAATTTGCGCCGCGATGTGGTGTCGAAATTAATGCGCTTTGAAATTATTCAAGAAGCCCCTTCCCCACAATTGCCGCCGATGACTGAAAATCATCCTGAAGCTGACGAATTTGGTTCTTTTGAAGAAGCGGCGCTTGCGATACCTTTTGAAGAAGAAAGGATCGTTGATCCTGCTGATCGTGACGCAAATGATCCTGAAACTTGGGGCAAAGTTGGTCGTAATGAGCAATGTCCTTGCGGCTCTGGCAAGAAGTATAAGCATTGTCACGGCGTACTTCGTGCATAAAATCTATGCTTCGCATTGGTGACGCATATTATTATAAGTGAAGCTTTTTGTATTGGAAAACATATCCATTTTTTGCAATGGATATGTTTTTTTATTTATATAATTGATCGCAGGTTTATAATAAAATAAATATATTGGCAAAGTGTAAGGCAAACTTAAATTTAGCATGGGAAAACGGTAAGCAGGTGATGACAAAGGCAGCTATGGATCAAAAATCACGCTATGAAATGGCGTTGCGCGAAGCTGGTTTACGCATCACGCGTCAAAGGCGCATCATCCTTGATTTCCTATTAAGCACCGATGATCATCCTAATGCCTTTGAAATTTTTAATAAAATCAATGCTATTGATAATACAATTTCGCTATCCACCATCTATCGCACCATGAAGGTTTTGGAAGAATGCGGTGCTATCCATCGCCTTAGTTTTGAAGGTGGCCCATCACGTTTTGAGCAAGCAGGAGGTCAGCATCACGATCACCTTATTGATATTGACAGCAATGAGATTATCGAATTTCGCTCTGACTTAATTGAAAAATTGCAAGAGGAAATTGCTCGTGAACTTGGCTATGATATTATTCATCATCGTTTTGAACTTTATGGTCGCAAACGCAAATAATTTTAAAAAAATCATTTGCTGAAATGAACAATATTTTTAGTTATTATGAGGTTGACTTATAAGCTCTTAAATCACGGGTTTTACTGGCCTTACGTACAATGAAGTCAAATAAAGTCAACGTTTTTTTATTTACCTCCCTCCCAATCATATTGAATATGATTGTAAAGATATTTTAGTGTTTAAAACAAGATGTGTTTGAAACCCTAACACAATGCAATAGAACTTAATTGTTTCATTATGAGACTTGTTTATTATCTTGCTTGGCATATTTACCACATTTATAAATTTTTTGCTAAAATGCTGTTGAATGTAAAATGTCTTATTGCATTTTATCCTCAGAACGTTAAAACGCCTTTATTGGAATTATATTAAAAACAGTCATCAACAGCCATAGGACTATGCGATGGAATATGCGGTTTTGCATGTTGCGTGATATAGGGTTTGCTATACTAGCACTTTATTTGTAACATGTATGGTAAATGACTAATTTCACTCTTCATCACCTGAAAATAAGTTTTACCAAAATCGTTTTTACCATTAATTGGAAATAGGCATTATTTTTCGCAGTCGTTAGAAGAATAATGTAAAAAAATGGCATTACTTTTTAAAAAAGCTCTTTAGGCAAAGCAACAGTGCCAGAGGATGGACAAATGAAACTTTTCTGCGGAAATGCAAATCCACGTTTAGCTGCGGATATTGCGAAATACCTCAATATCCCTTTAGGTTCTGCGACAGTGCGCCGTTTTGCCGATCAAGAAGTTTTCGTAGAAATTCATGAAAATGTTCGTGGTAAAGACGTATTTGTTTTGCAATCCACGTCTTACCCAGCAAATGACCATTTAATGGAACTGTTGATCATGATTGATGCGTTACGCCGGTCTTCAGCTCGGCGGATCACCGCAGTTATTCCTTATTTTGGCTATGCTCGCCAAGATAGAAAGCCTGGGCCGCGCACGCCTATTTCTGCAAAATTGGTTGCTAACCTCATTACTGAAGCAGGTGCGCACCGCGTTTTGACGTTGGATCTCCATGCGGGCCAAATTCAAGGCTTTTTTGATATTCCAACCGATAATCTTTATGCGGTTCCTGTTATAGCTCGTGATGTTAAAGCCAATTATACAACCGACAATGTAATGGTCGTATCGCCTGATGTTGGCGGTGTTGTACGCGCCCGTTCTCTTGCTAAACGCATTGATGCGCAGCTTGCTATTGTTGATAAACGCCGCGAACGTCCAGGCGAATCAGAAGTGATGAATGTTATTGGTGATGTTGCGGGTAAAAATTGCTTGATGCTTGATGATATTGTCGATTCTGGTGGTACACTTTGTAATGCAGCAGAGGCCTTGCTACAAAAAGGTGCAACTAGCGTTACTGCTTATATTACCCATGGTGTGCTTTCAAGTGGCGCAGCAGCTCGTATTGGTGCATCTAAGTTGAAAGAATTGGTGATTACTGATTCTATTCAGCCCACCACTGCTATTGAACAAACCGGTAATATTCGCGTCATTTCTATTGCTAGCCTATTGGGCGAAGCTATTTCACGCACCGCGGCCGAACAATCGGTTTCCAGTCTGTTTGACTAATATTATTTATATTCCCCGTTTTTTTGCATCTGCAACGGGGAATTTTACAAAAACAGCTTGAATTAAAAAATTTACATTTAGCTATCAAATTGCACTGGCATTTATAATGTCGAGCATCATAATCATGATTAAACCGCAATATCCATGATGGTTATTGCGGTTTTAACTTGTTTAAGCTTGGCCGTTTCACTTAACTTCAATAATCTTTCAGCCTTATTGGTCATTGCGCGGCGAACCATCGCCAAAGCCATTTCTACCATAATCACCAAAAGCACTAACTGATATGCTTTGAGCAGAAGAATGAGTGCGTGTTGTATAATGATTTTCAGGAGAGCCATCACCAAACACAGTTCGCGCGCCATTATCGAAGGACAGATTGTTTTGGCTATGATCAGTTATAGCGATATGCGCAACATAGTTATTTTCTAACGATCCATCGCTAAAGAATATACGGCCGTTTTAAGCAAATGATGCAGAGGTTGTTGCTAAAATTGCTACTAATGTGGAAATTGATAATTTCATGATAATAATCCTTGATTTTGATTTAAAATATTTTTTTCTTATAGCTAAGAATTTAGCCAATATATTTTAGATCAGAAGACAGATTAATATCGACATATTGTATCAATTTCGTTGGCAGTCCCCATTGGCAGATTATTGGTATCATGGCTAAATTGTCTTTTTCTTCTATGCCGTGCTTTAATTGTATAGCTCAAGCAAAAACCGCTGACGGACGAGCCATACAGCGGTTTTTCAAAGAGGCAAAAATTATGCTTTTAGAGCGTAAAGCTATTAGTTAAGCGGTGAGCCATCGCCAAAACCATTTCTTCCTTCATCATTGAATGAAAAATTTGATGGGGTGTTGGACCGGTTCTGGATATTGATTGTGTAGCCGTTTTCAGGCGAGCCATCTCCAAACGCATCACGTCCATTAAAGCTGGCTGGCAAATTGCTTTTATTATTGATATTTGCCGAGGCACTTTGTCCAGAAATATAAGAATTTTCAGGTGAACCATCACCAAAAAAACTGCGATTATTCTCTGCCAATGCCACAGAGCTTGTTGCCAAAATTACGACTAATGTCAAAGCTGATAATTTCATGGTGCTATTCCTTATGTGTTGTTTTAATTTAATTTTTCTTTATCTGTAATAAGGAATATATTGGAAAGACTTAATGGGGAAGCCTATTAAAATACAACGGATTGTTTCTGTTTCATGAACATTAAGTGACATTTTAATGAATGTTTGATGGCTATCAAAAATAGGTTATGACGTTTAAAGCTTATTAAAAATGGCATCCATGAATGTGATTGCCAAGGTAAAGTGCTCAAAACAACTATTTGCAACTTAATAGCCAAAAATGATTGCCCATCTAAAGATTATAACCGCCGTCAACGGGTATTATGGCGCCTGTTGTAAAGGATGATTGCTCACTTGCAAGCCAAAGGGCAGCATTGGCAACGTCCTGAGGGTTAGATAGGCGGCCAAGTGGAATTGAGTTGATCAATTCCTGACGTTTTTTTTCGGCAAGGCTGCCATAGAAAACGTCAAAAGTTGCGGTATCCGACTGGGCTGGACATACGCAATTGACACGAATATTGTCGCGTGCAAGCTCAAGTGCTAAAGCACGTGTTGCGCTCATTACCCAGCCCTTTGCGGCACCAAACCAGCTGAAGCCAGATTGTGGCCGTTCTGCCATGGTGGCACCTAGTGTAATGATGGAGCCGCCGCCATTTTCTTTCATATGCGGGACAAGAGCTTTTATAGCATAATAAAGGGATTTAATATTGACAGCGAGTATAAGATCAAAAGTAGGCTCGTCAACATCTGTTACATCGGCTTGCGGATGGGCAAAGCCGGCATTGGCAATGAAAATATCAATTTTCTTAAAATGTTGCAGAGCCTTTGTAACCATATGATCTATATCACCTTCACGGGTTACATCAGCTTGAACTGCAATGGCGGCATTTTCTTGCGTTTTGCCAATATCAGTCACAATATGCTTGGCGATAGTATCTGCTTTTTTCAAATTAATATCGGCAAGTACCACATTGGCACCCGCTTGCGCTAATTTTTGGGCTATTGCGGCACCAAAGCCGGCCCCTGCCCCAGTAATTAATGCCGTTTTGCCTTTTAACGATAATTGGTTGTTGATATCATAATCTTTTGACAAAGTTTTCCCCTTATAAAAGGTTGGAAACGCCAACCTATCCCATGCAAATTATGGTAAGAGTTTGCCGTAAATTGGTTAACGGAAAATGATATCCGTCAAAATAAGATGGACATTTAAATTAGTTTTAGGATATCGAATATTAATTGTATATCGCGTTAAACAGTTAGATAAACTATTTTCTTTATGGAGCAATGTGATTAATATACCAATAATCGCGAAGCAGTCATGTCACATAGTTTGACTTGTTTTTCTGCTTGTGTGTTACGGATTACGTTGAATAAATATACAAAAAAACCGCATTAAATATATGAACCTTTTTAACCATAAGGGGTTTATAGAATAAATATAGGATTTTCTATTTGTAATAAATAGAGCCACTTCAACAACTGGTTAACCAATCAGGATAAGGTATTCTTCATGGCCCATGATAGTATTTCAATTCCTCCGTTTGATTGTATTGTATTTGGCGGCGCTGGCGATCTTGCTGAGCGTAAACTAATTCCCGCACTTTATCACCGCCAACTTGTTGGCCAGTTATCAGAACCTGTGCGTATTATCGGTGCCTCGCGTAGCCCGATGAGCGATGAGGAATACCGGCAATTTGCGGCTACTGCCCTTCATAAGCATGTTGCAAAAGATGACATTAATGACGAGCAGATTGAAAAATTTTTAAAACGCCTTTCCTATGTAGCCGTTGATGCAACGAGCGATAAAGGTTGGGGCGATTTGAAGAAAAAAATCGAGGAAGCACCGGTTGATGTCCGCGCCTTTTATTTGGCGGTTGGCCCTGCTCTATTTGGTGATATTGCGGTACGGCTTGGACAAAATGGCCTTGTTACCAAGGATACGCGCATCATTGTTGAAAAGCCAATTGGTAAAAATCTTGAAACAGCGCGCGAGCTTAATGATGCAATCGGTCAAGTTTTCCAAGAAAGCCAAATTTTCAGAATAGATCATTATCTTGGTAAGGAAACCGTACAAAATTTGATGGCTTTGCGCTTTGCCAATGCACTTTATGAACCATTATGGAATTCTAACCATATTGACCATGTCCAAATCACCGTTGCGGAATCGGTCGGGCTTGAGGGACGGGCAGGCTATTATGATAAAGCTGGCGCTTTGCGTGATATGGTACAAAACCACATGTTACAATTATTATGCCTTGTTGCGATGGAGCCCCCCTTTATCAATAGTGCCGATGCTGTGCGCGATGAAAAGCTAAAGGTTTTGCGGGCACTACGTACAGTCAATGCCAATAATGTTCAAACAGCTACGGTGCGTGGTCAATATATGGCTGGTGCATCGGAAAGCGGACGCGCGGCGTCTTATTTTGAGGATCTTGGTAGTGATAAAAGCAATACCGAGACTTTTGTTGCTTTGCGGGTCGATATTGATAATTGGCGCTGGGCAGGCACACCTTTCTATTTGCGCACCGGCAAGCGCATGACCAAGCGGGTGTCTGAGATTGTTGTAACTTTCAAACCTATTCCCTATTCTATTTTTGGCGAAGATGCAGGCCCTGTGATGGCTAATCGTTTGGTTATACGGTTGCAGCCTGATGAAGGTGTCAAGCAATTTATGATGTTGAAAGACCCCGGCCCAGGCGGTATGCGCTTAAGACAAATTCCGCTTGATATGAGCTTTGCCAACTCCTTTGCAGGGCGTAATCCTGATGCCTATGAGCGGCTGTTGATGGATGTTATGCGCGGCAACCAAACTTTATTCATGCGCCGCGATGAAGTTGAAGCGGCATGGAAATGGGTTGACCCAATTCTTGATGGATGGAATGAAACAAAACAACCTGCCCAAGGTTATACAGCAGGTACGTGGGGCCCGTCCGGCTCGATCGCTTTGATCGAGCGTGATGGTCGCACGTGGAATGATATGGATTGAGGCCCTTTTTATGATTGCATTACATATAGATCGCCATACTTTTGATCGACCAGAAGATCTTGCCCGTTCGCTTGCCGACCGTGTTGCAACCGAGCTTAGTTTGGCGATTAATGAACGCAACCAAGCAACTCTTGCTGTTTCTGGCGGAGAAACACCAAAGTTGTTTTTCAACTATTTATCACAGATTGATATTGCTTGGGATAAGGTTACGATAACCTTGGTTGATGAGCGTTTTGTAGCGCCTGATCATCTTCGTTCCAATGAACGGCTTGTGCGCCAACATTTATTGAAAAATTATGCAGAAAGAGCGCGCTTTATCGGGCTTTATATGCGCTCAACTACCGCAGAACTGGCCGCTTTTTCTGCGGCAAGCCGTATTAATAATATTCCTCGCCCTTTTGATGTGGTTATTCTAGGCATGGGTCTTGATGGCCATACCGCGTCATTTTTCCCAGGCGGCGACCGCTTAAAGCAAGCAATCGATCCACAATCGCGCGCCCTTGTTGTGCCAATTCACGCAAGAGGGGCGGAAGAACCGCGCCTTACACTTACTTTACCGCTATTGATCGAGGCACATTTTATTGCCCTTCATATTGAGGGTGAGGCAAAGCTCGAAAAATTTGAACAAGCTTTGGAACTTGGTGAAGCAGCTGAAATACCAGTACGTGCAGTATTGCGCAATGCGGCAACGCCAGTGCAGCTCTTCTGGTCGCCATCGACAGAAAAGGGCGAGCGCAACCCCTATCTTGCTGCGGAAAGCTATTTTGAAATGATTGAAGTGCGTGAGCAAATCGGTGAAAGTGAAGTACAACTAGATATTGAGGACTTCCTTCCAGAATTGCCATTAGGTAATAGAGAAGACAATCAGCCACAATAAATCGCTTGAATAAAGATAAGCCGTTTTTAAATGTTTAAAACGGCTTATCCTACATACTCATATTAAAGGATTTTTGTCGGTGTAGTCCGCTCATTATTTGATATCGGCGCTGCCTGCTGCAATTTATTCTTTCTATAGGCCATAATAAAAGTGGCTAGGGTCAGGACTTGTTTATTGAAATGGAACAGGAAAATTTTATCGATAATTTTGTCGTTCCAGGTTAAATTTTTATATTTCTTGCGTTTAAGACCTATCTTCTCCACATATTGCATATGGTCGCTATAATTATTTTTCAATTTTATCAAAGTCTTATGCTTAAAAAATGCTACTAGGTTTTACCCCTTGGACAAGAGCAACATTTTATCCAATTTATGATGATGTTTCATAAAATCGGTTAGGGCAGTAGATTTATTCTAAAAATCTATGAAAGCTCGCTGCTGTGTAAATTGTAATCATTACATAGTGAAAAAAAACGTGTTGGATGATTTCGTAAATTTTAAAAATATTTCCATATTCTGTTTGTAATTATTGTAAGAACCAAATGCTAAGGCTGCTGATTGCATCTCATTGTTAGGCACGTTAGTTTTTGTAGGCTTACAATAATTATATTGTTGATTTTTAATATTTTTATAAGGGATAAAATCGATTGCCAAAATTGAAATTTGCAAATAATTCAGAATGGACAGGATAGAAGGTTCTATACAGAATTGGTTAAGCTAATTGGGCGTTTATGAAATATTATTCTTTGAATTGATAGGTTTTACAGCTATTATAACGAAGGCACTCCATGCGCTTTATTTTAGATTATAAAACAAACACAAGGGAGAGCGTAAGTTGGTTGAACGCAATTTTTTTACATCTTCACCATGTTGCAATGGCTATGTTTTTAATTGCAGTATTTGGTTTGCTGATAATGGTACTGATTAGTTAATAAGTGTTTTCTTAAAAAAATATAAACAATATGTTAGCTGTTTTTTCATTTTAAACTAAATGGAAAATACTTCAGAATATGTCTTTTGAGCACCGCAAATGGATAGGCGCTTGTAAAGGTTAAAAATACGGTCTTAATCGCCTTTTTGGGCATAAGGATAGTGATTTATGGTAAAAAACATTGTATCGGGCAATTGGTTTCATTTCGGACAAGATAATTGGCAAAGCCAAAAATTAGCAGCCCGCCCTATCCGTGCGGTTTATAAATCTGCCAGTCAATTGCGCGAGCTTGCCAATGAAATGGCAGGACATGAGCCTATTTCCTTGCCTGAATATGATCCTTTTGTGTTCGGTAGCCGCCTATCAGAAGATTCCAAAATCATTCTTTATGTCTTTCGCGCAACCGATGCAGCAGCACGTAATAATGAAACGGTAACACCGGCAGCGCAATGGCTGCTTGATAATCATTACACCATTGATAAAGCTATCCAGCAAACGCGGCGCGATTTTCCGCGTGGCTTTTTAAAGCAATTGCCAGCCTATGGTAATAATGACAAGATTGCCCGTATTTTCGCAATGGCTTGGCTTTATGTTGCCCATACTGATAGTAACTTTTCTCTTGAAACCTTGACTGAAATGGTCGAGGGCTATCAAGAAAAAGAGCCATTACGTATTGGTGAATTATGGGCTTTGCCATCAGCGATCCGCTTTTTACTCATCGATAATGCTCGCCGTCTTTGCTTACGTATCGAAAAAGCCCGCCAAATGCGTTTTAACGCTAATGAAGTGGCCGACAAAATTATTGCCATGGGTGAGGAAGACGACGTCAACGAACTTTTTGCTGGTTATCGCGAATTTTTGGGGGACACAAGTTTTGCCGCCCATTTGCTTAACCGTTTACGTGGCGCATCGGTGGATTGTAGCCGTGCTTTGACCTTGATTGATGATGAGTTAAGCAGACAAAATATTGACAGTGAAACAATCATGGCCAATGAGCATAGTCGCCAAGCAACCGGCGGCGTGACCATGGGTAACGTCATAAAGTCGCTTAAAGCGATTGATGACGTTGATTGGACGTCATGGTTTGAAAGCGTCAGCCATGTTGACTTTTTGCTGCGTAATAATAGTGATTTTTCACAAGTTGATTTTCATTCGCGCAATAATTACCGGAAAATTATTGAAAAGCTTGCCCGTCGCTCGCCCAATGATGAATTGACTGTTACCCGTAAGGCCTTAGAACTTGCCGATGAAACACGCAGCGAAGAAAATCTTAAAGCAAATCCTGCTATCCGCTCGCTTGCTTGGTTTTTAGTCGGTGAGGGGCGCCGTGGTCTTGAAAAAAAATGCGATTATCAGCCAACATTTTCTGATAAATTCATGCGTTTTTTCAAGGGACTTGGCATTTGGAATATTGCTGTTCCAGTTACCGTCCTTACTCTTGTTTTGTTGGCAATTGTCTATTGCTGTTTGCATCTTTTGGGGCTGCCGCAAAGCTTTGCACTGCTATTTACTGCTTTTGCCATTTTTCCATCGATGGATATTGCTTCTGCCCTTTATAATTTGCTCATTTCATGGACGGTGGAGCCCCACCGCCTTATTGGTTACGAATATAAGGATGGCATTCCTGAAGATGCCCGCACATTGGTAGTGGTGCCAACTATGATCAATTCGCGCGATAGTGTTGATGAGCAGGTGCGTAATCTTGAAGTGCATTATCTAAATAATCCCAATGGCGCAATTGGCTTTGTATTGTTAAGCGACTGGCCCGATGCCAAAGAAGAAGAAACTAAGGAAGATCTTGATCTTCTGGATTATGCTCGCGATGCCATCGCCAAATTAAACCACCATTATTTTGGTGATAATGTACCGCAATTCTTCATTTTGCACCGCCGCCGCTTATATAATAAAAGCGAAGGCTGCTTTATGGGCTGGGAGCGTAAGCGCGGTAAGCTGCACGAGCTTAATCTTTTATTACGCGGCGATCAAGATACCTCGTTTTTCCCCATTGACCCCAATTTACCGCGCAATGTTCGTTATATCATGACACTTGATTCCGATACGCGTTTAACGCCGGATTCAGTTACATTGATGGTGGGTAAATTATCTCATCCAATCAATCGTCCAGTTCATGATCCAAAAACCAATAATGTTATTTCCGGTTATGGTATTTTGCAGCCACGGGTAACACCATCGCTCACCACCGGTGAAGAAGCATCGTTCTTGCAACGTGTATTTTCGCTAAATCGCGGTATTGACCCTTATGTCTTTGCGGTCTCTGATACCTATCAAGATTTGCTAGGCGAGGGCAGTTTTACCGGTAAGGGGCTTTATGATATTGATGCCTTTGAACGCGCCATGGATGGCCGCATTGATGAAAATGCCGTTCTAAGCCACGACTTGCTTGAAGGTGGCTATGCACGTGCGGCTCTCGTTACCGATGTTGAAGTGATTGAAGACTATCCAACCGCTTATCAAGTTGACGCTGCCCGTCATCACCGTTGGGTGCGAGGCGATTGGCAACTCTTGCCTTATTTGTTTAAAAATCGTGGCATTAGCCTTATCACCCGCTGGAAAATGCAGGATAATCTGCGCAGATCACTAACACCGCTTTTATGGTGTGCTGCCTCGATTGCTGGTTGGTGTTTAATGCCGTTATCAACGGCACTTTTATGGCAGGCATTTTTGCTTATCGGCATGTTTATTGCGCCAACTTTGGGGGTATTGCGCGGCATAATCTCGGTTAATCGTGATTATTCAATGCGCGGCCATTTACAGGCGGTATTAACCAGCATTTCATCAAATACCGCAGAGGCTACTTTGCGGGTTACCTTTATTGCTCACACCGCTTATTATATGGTGGACGCAATAATTCGCACCCTTTATCGGCTTGGCATTTCTCATCATAATTTATTGGAATGGCGTTCATCGGCTGCAACAAAATCAGGGCCTAATAATTTAATCTCTTATATTGGTCTTATGTGGCCAGCCAGTATTATTGGTCTTTTTGCCATTGCCTTGCCAATTTTATTAACTGCACCTGCCGCATTACTTGCCCTTCCTTTTGGTCTTGTTTGGTTTTTTTCGCCCTTTATCGCTTGGATTGTTAGCCGCTCGGCTGCCGTACAAGATTCGCTTGAACTTCATGCCAGCGATAAAGCGGAACTTCGCCGTATTGCACGGCGCACTTGGCTGTATTATGAAACATTTGCCGATGAGGAAAATAACTTCCTTCCTCCTGATAATTTTCAAGAAGAACCTGAACCAATTGTTGCCAAGCGCACATCGCCCACCAATATTGGTGTTTATTTGCTAGCAATTGTTTCAGCCCGTGATTTTGGTTGGATTAGTTTTAGTGATACTTTGCGCCGTCTAGAGCTTTCGCTTGAAACCCTTGGCAAGCTAGAAAAATATCAAGGCCACCTTTATAATTGGTATGAAACCGATAGTTTGCGTCCATTATTGCCGCTTTATGTTTCAACTGTCGATTCGGGCAATCTTGCCGGCCATTTGGTCACCCTATCATCAGCTTTGCGTTCTTGGGCGGAAGCGCCTGCCGTTTATGTACAAAGCGATTTTGCCGGCCTTAATGATGTCAATGATATTATTGAGGAAGCCCTGGCGGAAATTCCAAATGATCGGCGTGTTTTACGCCCCTTACGTGCGCGTATTTTTGACCGCACACAAAACTTCCGCCGTGCTGTTTTCCAATTATTGAATGAGCCGGAAACTGCAACCTTCCGTATTCATGATATTAGCCTCATGGCAAGTGATATTGCAAAATTGGTACGCGAACTTGACAGCGAATTGCATAGCAGCCGCTCTGCGCGAGCTTTGGCTTGGGCCGAACGTTTGTTAGACACTTGCGCCGCCCATGAGCAGGATATAACCGGCGACCATGATAGCGATTTCTTGCGGGCGCACTTAATCCGTCTTGCCGAGCAAGCGCGTCAATATGCCTTTGATATGAAATTTGATTTCCTTGAACGCAAGGAACGCCGTTTATTGTCGATTGGCTATCGCGTCCAAGAAAATGAGCTTGATGAAAGCTGCTATGATTTGCTAGCTTCAGAAGCACGACTTTCAAGCCTATTTGCGATTGCTAAGGGCGATCTTAAGGTTGAGCATTGGTTCCGTCTTGGTCGTTTGCTTGTACCTGTTGGCTGGAAAGGCGCTTTGTTATCTTGGTCTGGCTCAATGTTTGAGTATTTGATGCCACCTTTGGTAATGCGTGAGCCGCTTGGCTCGCTGCTTGACCAGACCAACCGACTTGTTGTGCGTGAGCAAATTCGCTATGCGCGTGAACGCTCACTACCTTGGGGCATATCGGAAGCGGCATTTAATGCGCGCGACCAGCAGATGAATTATCAATATGGTCCCTTTGGTGTACCAAGTCTTGGCCTTAAACGCGGCCTATCGCGTAATGCGGTCATTGCCCCTTATGCAAGCCTATTAGCTGCGCAATATAGCCCAAGTGAAGCAGTTAGCAATTTGCGTAATTTGCGCCAAATTGGTGCTTTGGGACAATATGGCTTTTATGATGCGGTTGATTTTACCCCAGCGCGTGTACCAGAGGGTAAGCATTGTGCAATAGTGCATAATTATTATGCCCACCATCACGGCATGTCTATTCTTGCTATATCGAATGTCATTTTTGATGGCATTATGCGCGAGCGTTTCCATTCTGATCCGGTAATTGAAGCAACTGAGCTTTTATTGCAAGAAAAAGCACCGCGTGAAATTCCCGTTGTCCATGCCAAAACTGCAAATCCCATGCGCTCCGATGCAGGCGGCTTTGAAGATGCACCAATGCGCATTATCAATGATCCATTGGCGGCAGCGCGTGAAACCTTATTATTATCCAATGGCAGCTATAATGTCATGCTCACTTCAAAGGGCGCAGGCTATAGCCGTTGGAATGATATAATGGTGACCCGTTTTGAGGCCGATAGCGCCCAAGACCAACAAGGAACTTTCTTATTCTTACGCGATGTGTCAACTGGCCGGTGGTGGTCGGCAACCAGTGAGCCAACCCGTGTCAGCGAGGAAGATTGTCTTTGTGTCTTCACCGCTGAAAAAGCGGAATATCACAAAACCGTTGATGGTATAAAATCAACGGTTGAAGTGATTGTTGCTTCTGAGGGCGATGGCGAGGGACGGCGAATTGAGCTTATCAATACCACGGGCAAAGATCGAATTATCGAGATTACCTCTTATGGCGAACTTGTTTTAACCACCGCAGATACTGATGCAGCCCATCCAGTTTTCTCACGGATGTTTGTGGAAACAGAAATTGCGGATGACGGCGCAACTATATTTGCCCATCGCCGTAAACGTAGCCCCAATGATCGCGATATTTATGTAAGCCATTTTGTTACCGATGCGGCAGGAGCTATCCGTGAGGCGGAAGCTGAAACAGATCGCGCTGCCTTTATCGGCCGTGGTAGAACCATCTGGCGACCAACTATTTTTGATCGTGATAAGACATTTGTTGGTTCATCAGGCTGTGTACTTGACCCCATTGCTGCTATTCGCTGCAAGGTGCGCGTGCCCGCCCACAAAAAAATTGACCTCGTCTTTTGGACACTTGTTGCCGATAATCGTGAAAAGCTAGAAAATAACATTGCTTATTATCGCCAACCAAATGCCTTCCCGCGTGAATTTGCCGTGGCTTGGACACGTTCGCAAGTGACTTTATATCAGGTTGGCATTACACCAAAGCAAGCGCTTGATTATCAAAAATATGCTGGCTATCTCATCTATCCTGAGCGGCCTTGGCTGCCATCAGAGCGTATTGCAACCGGTCTTGGTAAGCAATCAGATCTTTGGCCAATGTCAATATCGGGTGACTATCCAATTTTCGTTTTACGCATCAGTAATGAAACCGATATTGGCATTTTACAAAATTTGCTACGCGCCCATGAATTTTGGCGCACACGCGGCTTGATTGTTGATTGCGTTGTTTTAAATGAGCGTGCTTTTTCCTATGCTCAAGACACACAGCGCGCTATTGATTGGATGTGTGAAGGGTATCGTAATCGCTCCAATGATAGTAATGGAAAGCCTCATATCTTTACCATTCGCCGCGACCAAATTAGTGATGCAAGTTTTGATACTTTACTTAGCAGCGCTCGCATTGTTCTTCATGCCGCTAATGGTACCTTGGCAGAACAATTAAAGCGCATGGAAAGCATTGCCAATGATCCAATCAATGGCAAGCTTTCAAATGGTGTTGGTAATGACAAAGCATTAGGTAAATCTACGCCACATAATAGCCTCATCATTGCTAATGCTAGCGATGAAACAAGTTTGATTGATAAAGAAGCCAATATAAAACCAAAGGCAACGGCCATCGGCCTTATTAGTAAGGTTGATGATCGCCGTTTTGCCAATGGTAAGGATTTGCAATTCTGGAATAATTATGGTGGCTTTGATAGTGATGGTAGTTATGTCACGCGTCTTATTGGTGCCAATACCACTCCTCATCCTTGGATCAATGTCATTAGCAATGAGCATTTTGGCATGCATGTTTCAAGCGAAGGTTCAAGTTTCACTTGGGCTGGCAATAGCCGCGATTATCAATTAACGCGCTGGGCGAATGATCCAGTTTCAAATCGTCCCGGTGAAGCACTTTATATTGTTGATCGTGATAGTTTACGCAGTTTTTCACCAGTATCTGCGGTGGAACGCGATCATAATGTGGTTTATGAAGCGCGTCACGGGCAGGGCTACTCGCAATTCTCGTCAACCCATGACAAGGTGGATTACCAGTTAACCCATATTGTTGATCCGGTTAATCCGGTGAAATTGTCAAGATTGACGATTAAAAACAACTCGACTACGAAAAAGCGCTTACGCCTTTACCATTATACCGAATGGGTTTTAGGATCAGTACGCGCTAAAAATGCACCTTACATTGTACCAACTCATGATAAGGCGCGCGGTGCTTTATTCGTCCGCAATCCTTATCAAACCGAAAAAGCTGATTTTGTGAGCTTTGTTGCCGCCTCGATTAAGCCAAGCAGTGTCAGTGCAGACCGTAATGAATTTATTGGTTCATTGGGAGTGATCGAGCATCCGCAAGCTATCCGCGATGCAAAAGATCTTTCTAATCGTGTTGAAGCGGGGCTTGATCCTTGTAGCGCATTTGCAGTTGATATTGAAATCGCTGCAGGTGAAACAACAGAGGTAATTTTTTATCTTGGTAATGGCAATAATATCGATCAGGCTAGAGTTGTTTTGGATGAAGCAAAAAAATCAGATTTTGCTGATCTCTTGGCCAAGCAAAAACAATTCTGGCGCGATTTTACCGCACCTTTACAGGTAAAAACGCCAGATCCTTCTTTTGATATGATGGTTAATCATTGGTTGCCTTATCAAGCCTATGCTTGCCGCATTATGGCGCGTGCTGCTTTTTATCAAGCAAGTGGTGCCTTTGGTTTTCGTGATCAGCTGCAGGATACTTTATCCATGCTGTTGCTCGAGCCTAACCTTGCTAGTGAGCAATTAATCAATGCCGCATCACGCCAGTTTAAAGAAGGTGATGTTCAGCATTGGTGGTTGCCGCAATCTGGATCAGGGGTACGCACGCTTATATCAGATGACGTGGTATGGCTTGGCTATGGCGTGTCGCTTTATATTAAAGTTACAGGCAATAGCGATATTTTAGACCAGAAGATCGCCTTTATCGAAGGAGAATTATTAAACGAAGGCCAGCATGATTCCTACTTCACACCAGAGCGCTCAGAGATAAGTGTTTCGCTCTATGATCATTGCGCTCTGGCGCTTGACTTAGCGATAAAACGTACCGGCGAAAATGGTTTGCCACTCATGCTAGGTGGCGACTGGAATGACGGCATGAATCTCGTTGGCATTGAAGGCAAGGGCGAAAGCGTTTGGCTTGGCTGGTTCCTTTGTGCCACTTTGCAACAATTCATTCCCCTTGCCAAGGCACGCGGCGATGAAGCCCATGTTAATGCTTGGAATGGTCATCTTGAACATTTGACCAAGGCCTTGCATGATAATGCGTGGGACGGCGAATGGTATCGCCGCGGTTTTTATGATGATGGCGCACCGCTGGGTTCGCATTTGAGCGATGAATGTAAAATTGACACCATTGCCCAGTCATGGAGTGTCTTGTCAGGTGTTGCCGCACCAGATCGTCAAGAACAAGCTATGGCATCTATGCTTGAGCATCTGCTCGATGAAGAGGGCGGCCTTATCCGTCTATTCTGGCCACCTTTTGATAAAACAGTACAAGAACCGGGCTATATTAAAGGCTATCCACCAGGCGTTCGCGAAAATGGTGGCCAGTATACTCATGGCGCTTTATGGAGCATTTTGGCATTGGCAAAAATGGGTAAAGCCGATGACGCCTATAAGGTATTTTCCATGGTCAATCCCATTAGCCATGGCCAAAAGCCTGAAATCTATAAGGTTGAGCCTTATGCTATAGCGGCTGATATTTATTCAGTTGAGCCGCGGCGCGGGCAGGGTGGCTGGACGTGGTATACGGGATCGGCTGGCTGGTTTTATCGCGCTGCAACCGAGGCTATTTTGGGTATTCGTAAAGAGGCCGACCGGCTTTATATCAATCCATCTATTCCAAGTGATTGGAAACAGTTCAAGATTGATTATAAAAATGGTGACGCTATTTACCACATAACGGTTACGCCAAAGGGTAGCGAGTTGAAGATCTGTGTAAATGACAAGGATATAATAGCCAATGAGGGCATTAAGCTTGAAGAAAATGGCGAGTTTAATGTAACTGTTTCAATTCCTAAATTATAGGTTCTTGCCTTACAGTAAGTGCTTTTAATTTGGCCAAAATAAAAAAAACCCTTTGCCTGGAATAACAGTCAAAGGGCTTTTTTTGGCGTCGACTTTTTTAGCAAAAATCTGCCATTTTTAATTTAAAGTATTTTATGGGAAACCTTTATAAAAAGGTGCGTTTTTAAAATAGATGCATGGCTTAGCGCAAAAATAGCCCGCTTTCTACTGAGTTATTACGTTTTTTAATGCTAAACAATTGTATTTGTTTTATAAAATTTCACGATTCTGTTAATAGCTTCCAGCGCTCGTGACTTGAAAACATCAAGGCAAGCCCCAAAGATAGCTTACCGGCTTTGCTTAAATATTGGGGTTGGCTCTAGTTAACCTAAACTATCTAAGGTTAGCCTCTTAATTATTATTGACTATCTTCACTTTTAGCATACCAAAGAGCTTTAGGGCCAATTTTTTCAAGCAAAGCCATATGGGCGGCTTTTTCTTCATCGGTTAATAGGGGGGCTAAAAATTTTGGCCGCGGTGGAAGAGTAATAACATTTTGGTCTTTATTGTTTTTGCCTGAATTGCTGTTTTTATTGTCAGCAGCTAGCCCCAAAGCGCCCTGTTTACCGCCGATAAGTTCAATGTAAACATCGGCCAAAATTTCAGAATCGAGCAATGCGCCATGCAATGTGCGGTGACTGTTTTCAATGCCATAACGCTTACAAAGCGCATCCAAAGAATTGGGCCCCATTGGGTGTTTACGCCGCGCCAAGGCAAGCGTATCAATAATACGGTCAACACTAATCGGCAATTGGCCAATACGATCCAATTCAGCATTAATAAAACCAAGATCGAACATCGCATTATGAGCTACTAATTTAGCGCCATCGCAAAAGGCCAAAAACTCATCAACAATATCACCAAATTTTGGCTTATCTGCCAGCATTTCATTAGAAATGCCATGCACTGCCAAAGCATCTGGATGAACAGCCTTACCTTGCGGATTAATATAAACATGGAACGTGCGTCCGGTCAAAAATCGGTTTTCCATTTCAACGCAACCAATTTCAATCACCCTGTCGCTGGTTTTATCTAGACCGGTGGTTTCCGTATCAAATATAATCTCACGCATTTTTTGTATTTTCCGTTAGGGTCTTTATAATGTTTTGTACCGCTTGTTCTGCTGCAATTAAACCTTGGCTAGTATCAATGATAAAATCAGCGCTCGCGCGTTTTTCACTATCAGGCATTTGCCGTTTTAAAATGGCGGCAAATTTTTCCTCACTCATATTTTCACGGGCAAGAACACGGGTTCTTTGTATATCATACGGCGCACTAACAACAGCAATTTTATCCACACGGCTTTCACCACCTGTTTCAAAAAGCAATGGAATATCAAGCACAACCAGTTTTTCGCAATTATCTTGATGAAGTTTTATAAAATCTTGCTCTTTTTTGCGCACTAGCGGATGGATAATCGCTTCAAGTTTTTTCAAATTATCGCTATTGCCAACCACGTAAGAGGATAGATTTTGCCGCGAAACCTCACCATTGATCACTGTATTGGGGAAAGCCGCTTCAATAAGGCTTAAAGCAGGTTCTTCAAGGTAAAGCTCATGCACTGCCTCATCGGAACTATAAACCGCAATGCCATATTTTTTAAAAAATGCGGCGGTTGTGCTTTTTCCCATGCCGATAGAACCAGTTAACCCCAAAATAATCATGCAATTACCTGTCTTTTTCACCCATTGATTGCAAGATGCTTGACCGCAATTCCGGTGTGACGCTTGGCTTTACACCAAACCAGCGCTCAAATCCGGGAATTGCTTGGTGCAATAACATACCAATACCATCAACCGTTTTAAGTCCTTCTTGCGCAGCAGCCTTTAAAAAAGGTGTGTTAAGTGGGGTATAAACAATATCATTAATAATAACATCACGGCGCGCTTGTTTAAAGTCGATGGGCATAAAATTTGCATCTTGTTGATGATTTTCAAGTCCCAAGGAGGTGGTATTGACGATGAGATCAGCCGCTTGCACATGATCATTCATATCCTGCCACTCGATCACATCGACATCATTATTAAAATGCACCATTAAATTTTCAGCCCGCGATTTTGTGCGATTACTCAACATAATCTTTTTAAATCCGCGTTCTCGTAAAGCATGGATAATTGCCCGGCTCGCACCGCCAGCACCAATCACCAATGCGCAGTCTCCCGCCCAATCATCAACAAAATCATCAAGATTTTTGGCAAAGCCATAGGAATCGCTATTTGATCCCCAAAGCACATCGCCTTCAAACCATAAGGTATTAGCCGCACCAATTTCATTGGCTAAATCATCACGTCGATCCACCAAATCATGAGCCATTTCCTTATGGGGAATGGTAACATTACCGCCGCTAAAACCGCTTTGCCTTAAGTTTTTAATAAAATCTTTGAAATTATCGGGCGCAACTTCAATTGGATCATAGCTGCCTTCGATTTCATGGGATTTAAGCCAATGGCGATGAATTTGCGGCGAGCGCGAATGTTTAATTGGATAACCGGTGACAAAAGCCTTAGAAAGTTCACGCATTGATAATCCCCAATTGGCGTAATTTATTTAATAATGGAATAAGTGGCATGCCAATAATGGTAAAATAATCGCCATCAATCTTATCAAAGAGTTGAATGCCTTCCCCCTCAATTTGATAAGCGCCCACGCTTGCCAACACTTGATTACCCACCCGTTCAAGATAATGGCCAATAAAGCTTGGCTCTAAAATACGCACATGCATATTGGCCGTTTCAACACTACTCCAAATCGTTTCTTGGTTTTTAACCAAAGCAATACCACTATGCAGATAGTGAATTTTCCCCGACATGGCCATTAACCGCCGCCGTGCTTCTTCCATATTTTTTGGTTTATGAACCACATTGCCATCAAGCTCCAAAGTTTGGTCGCAGCCAATGACAAGCGCATTAGGAAAGCGTTTTGATACGTCATAGGCTTTGGCAAGGCTTAAAGTTTCAGCCAATTTTATCGGACTAACGGCATCCAATTCACCCTCAATTGCGCGTTCATCAATGTGGGCGCCCTCAATCGCAACGGAAAGACCGGCATTTTTTAAAAGTCCTGCGCGAAAAGGGCTAAGGGATGCTAAAATAAGATCATCTGTCATGAAAAACCAACAAGGAATTAAAACAATAGGCTAACTTGGCCAACAAGCTTAATCTTTAACGAGTATGATCTTTTAAAACAATTAAAATATTACAATCGGACTTTTAAAATTACCAAATTTTATAAAAATAGTTCCAAGGTCAAAATCTATGAAATATCATAATATAAAGGTAGCTAACTAATGTTGACATTTTTAAATAATAACAGTCCTGAAGATAGGCTGTATAAAAATCTCAAAGTTATACGCAATCGAAAAATGGATTTTGATCCTTGGGTATTTTTAAGTGATGACGAGATTATAAAAACAAGTGCTGGCATTAATAGCCACTATCCGTATCGAAACATATTGTGTTTTGCTCATCGCCAAGGCTCTGATGATTATGCTTGTCTTATCACCAAAGGCGAATTAACTGGTAAATTTATATTCATTCACTGGTTTGCATCGCCCGGATGGGAAACTGGAAAAAACAGCCCACTTGATAGTTTTGGTGATGTGCTTGAAGCAATTATCAGTGATATGATTGACAATAACATATTATAAAAAGCCTATTGTTAAAATACCTTCAATATATAGGCTGCCACCTTGAATAATGTTGAGATACAATTTTGCTGCCAATGAGGAAATTTGAAATTTAGAGCACTTTTGCCGCCTTGGTAAAAATGCTCTCGAATATTCTAGCCTTGTGTTTAAACCCTAATTTTCCTCGTTTTTAGGTTCCTTATTCATTTGGCCTAAGGAAATATAACCAGACCAGATATTTTTACGCCGATTAGGTTCAAAGTGAGAAAAATGGCGATGTAAAGCATTGAGCACCATGCGTGTAGCGCCAAGTAAATGTGGCAATTCCCTATCATCGATAAGGATATATTGAATTGCCGCATAAAGATTTTCATTGCCATTATCAAATTGTGCTTCCTGAATCGCTTTCAAAGTCGCACTATAGCGTCTTCGTGCCCGTAAAACCCAGGCCGAATATTCTTCCATATTTTCACTGCCAAGCTGAATGCCGGTTGCTTCATAATAGGCGCCGGGTGATAAAAGAGATCGGCGATAATCATTACGAATTTCTAAAAATCGTAATGCTGCTTGATATTGATCGGCACTGATACCGCCTGCACGATCAAATAGCGATAGCCGTCCAATATAGCTTTGAGAACGGGGATCACTTGCCTGCGCAATTGTTAGTTTATGGGCTTTGGCTCGCGCTTCAATAGCCAATTTTTGGATAGGCTCTTTGGCACGGCTAACCCGACCATTGGCTTCACGTAATTTGCCTTTCAATTTAGGGCGACCGCGTTTTTTAATGCTGATTGAAAAATTGCTATTCATAAAAATTCCTCACATTTTTAATAATTGTTCTTGTTTTGTTCTTTTGGCGGTTATGAAGAAGTGATGATTTTGTCTCTTTCAAAAATCTTGGATAATTGGAAATGGAATAGAAGAGGCGGCTTGGTTAAAAATGATGAAATTATTTGGTAATCACTTGGCTTAATACATCTTTATCCAGCTAATTTTGTGCAATTGGTTTGTTTCAAAATCCAAGTGCCAGATTATAGAAATTATCATTCGTTTTTTCCATCTATTTTTGCAAAAAATCAAATGCACCCAACATATAATCATCATTGATGATTGCTTGAATATAAGGTAAATTTACCGTTAAAATCAAGGTAAATTTATTGGATATCTTAACTGCTGGTGGATAATTATCTTAAACCATTAAAATAAAAACAATATTATTTTTTAATGATAAATTGATTTTATCAGTATTTATGACAAGATATTAAAAATATATCGAATCGATCTTGTAAGGGATATATACCTGTGATCCAGAACAAAGACAGCCAAAACAATAAGAATAATTTTGACAGTTTGGCCGGCCGTATAAAACAGCGGCTTGAAAAGCTGGGCAAGAGCGAGCGCAAGGCCTCGCTAGAGGCGGGGTTGAGCGATTCCTTTTTGCGTAATATTCGTGAAGGGAAATCGTTGTCACCGCGTATTGATACACTCGAAAAAATAGCCGTTGTTTTGCAGACAACTGCACAATGGCTTATGAGCGGTGAAGGAAATGCGGAATCTTTGCACCAAGATGCCCATTTAGACCCATCATCGGGCATATATAACAACAATGGATATGATCTGGCAGAGTCAGCCAATGGTATGATTGTTAAGGGGTTAAAATTTGGCACTCGGCGGCTGCCGGTTTTTGGCCAGGCCGTTGGTGGTGTTGATGGGGATTTTCCAATGAATGGTACCGTCTTATTTGATGTTCTATGTCCACCACAATTGGAAGATGTTGAAGATGCTTACGCGATCATGATTTCAGGCGATTCTATGTATCCACGCTATGAAGATGGTGAACTTGCTTTTATTGATCCAAACCGCCGTGTTAAAAAAGGTGATTATGTTGTTGCGCAAGTTATAATCAAAAATGAAACCACGCCCCATGCCTTTATTAAAAAGTTTCTGCGCCATAATGCACAAGAATTGGTTTTAGAGCAGTTTAATCCAATGAAAGAATTATCCTTTCCCCATGCAAATGTTGTATCGGTACATTTTATTGCTTTGGCTGGCGTGATTTCTTAAAGGAATTCACGCCAAATATTATTAATAGGTCCTGCCCCAATGAATTTAGGGCTGTTAAGTGTCATGTGCAGTGAAAATTTTGTACTCACACTTTGGAAGATATAAACCTAACTAGATTATTTACGCCAATTTAATATGCGTATAATGATAAATATTGGCACCACCACCGCTGCACCAACAAAAATAACATTGAGCAATTGGCTGGCAGATGAAAAGCCAGTACGCCATAAATGGGCAATCATATCCCACAGCCGTTCAAAAACATTAAATGGTGTCCAGCCAAAGAAGTTAAGCAAAGCACCAATAATAAGCGAAAATATCAGTAATTTGATAAAAACTCTGCCTGGTGAGTCACCCAAAAATGATTGCAACCATTTTTTCATATAAATTTCCGATCAATTACTTTTATTGGCATTTGAGAGCTGATTAGCATCAGCCATTCCATCATTCATGATAATATAGGAGGTTTCAAGGCGCTTGTTAATAATCTATCATAGGTAAATTACAATTTCTTTCTTCTTTTTGGACTTTATATCCAATAGGGTATGTCGAGCATTTTTGTCGCAATAGGTAAGCTATGCACGTCATTCGTTTTATCCTATATTAAGGGTAGGGCTGAAAGTCGTTTGCTAAATGAATACGGTGGATTGAGCACAATTTAATGCTTGAAACCATTAATTTATAGTGATTGAATGAGCTAGGCAGAATAAAAATCGCTTTAAAGTATTTTATGTTCAAGGAGAGGCTATAATGAAATTATATCGCTTTTTAACCGGACCTGATGATGCTAGTTTTTGCCATAAGGTGACGGCTGCGTTAAATAATGGTTGGATGCTTTATGGCAGCCCCACTTATGCTCCTAATCCTGAAAATGGCGTTATGCAATGCGGTCAAGCAGTGATTAAGGAAGTTGATGGTATTCAATATACTGAAAACATGAAGCTTAGCCAATATTGAAATATTATATAATAAAAGTGGTGGCGTACAACATTCACAAAAAATTGTTTTGTTTTTGCATGAAATAACGCGAAACTATAAAATTAGAGCATTTTTACCAAGTTGGTTAAAGTGCTCTAATAATGTTATTAAATTGTAATGCTTATTTTATTGAAGGCTGCACAAAACGCTATTCGCGTTTCATTTTACCTGCAATAGCAGCATTAATAATAGTAAGTGCTGCTTTTTGCGTAAAACGGATAGGATACATGTGTGCAAGTGGGTGATTAACCGACATTTGCTCAAGCATTAATTTTTCTTTGCGTTTTATCTTTGCTGTTCCCACCAGATTGGTCAATTTACTTGGTACGCCAGCCAAGCGGCGTAATTTTAGCAAGGCTTTGGCAAGCCCTGTCGAGCCGCCTTTAATGCCAAGGCGGTTAGCAAGGTCGGTTAGTCGTGGGTCAAGCACCTCAAGATTATAGGTGAGGACATGGGGGAGAAGAAGCCCTGCAGCCTTGCCGTAACCCACGCCATAGATAAAGCTTAAACAGCGTGCTAATGCGGCTGTTACCCCTTGTCTTCGCGTACCTGCAAGGCCTGCCATGACCGCCGCACTTAATAAATGGGCATGAATTTCATGGTTTGTTGGATTATTGATTAATTGCGGCAATTGCGCAAATATAGTTTTGGTGGCCTCTAGGGATAGATTGTCAGCCAAAGGGTCAAAGCCGCCCACACACCAAGCTTCAATGGCGTGGACAAGAATAGCAAGAGCAGAATCGACCAATAATGCCTTATTTTGTTTACAAGCAAGTCTTGTGTCAAAAAGAACGAGTTTGGGTAATTCTATTTTATGCAAAGTAACTGAGGGATATTTTTCACCGGTTTGGTATGAAAATCCATAAGGCAAAAATTCAGTTGTATTGCCAGCAGTTAAAGGAACCGCAATGACGGGTATTTTTAAGTTATTGGCCGCAAGGCGCGCAAAAGCTATGATACGGCTAGCACCAAGAGCGACAACGCAATCAAATTCGCCTTTCATGATAATTTCATCAGCAAAACCAATGCTTTGATCACTAACGTAACCAATATCTTCTGAAAAACTACCAAATGAATAATTGCCGCGGTCAAGCCGGCGCAATAGATTTTTAACAATTGCCGAATTGGCAGTTTGCTTATCACAAATTATGATAGGGCTTTTAAAATTATAATGATCAAGCTGCGCTTCAATTTCGCTAATACGGCCTTCACCTAATAATATGCGAGTGGGAATATTCCACTCAGCCTTGGCAACACTATCATTTATCATAATAATCAATCTCTTTAAATCATTTTTCACCAAGAACAAAAGCTGGTTGCATTTATATCGGTCTATAATCTTTATATGGGGCAGTGAAATGAAATTGCTATAAAGTATTTATTGCTAATTAAGTAAAGTCTTATTTTAAAGGAACGGATGAAACCAGCTCATTTTGTCCTTCAAATCGTTCCGCTTCTTTTAACAATACGCTAAAATATCGGTTAGATTTTTTTAAATTCATTCGAACAACATATAGATTTTATCAATCTATGCAAAAGAAATTGCAAAGATTGATATATTTATCGCGTTAAATAGCTATTTAAGGCATAGCAATGCTCAGTGCGGCGGTTTTAGGCCAATTGATTGTTTAGAGCGATTTTGTTAAAATGAAAGGCGTTTTTCATTAAAATACACATAATAAAAGACAAGGGTCAGCGCCAAGTAACTTCAAGATATGGAAAATTTTCTTATATTCTTTGCTTCAAATTAACGAGCTCTGACCCAATGAGATTTTTTATTAAAAACCGATCATATTTTTAGTTGTGCATATTTTTATCAAAAACTTTAATTTTAAGAATACTAGCTATTATAGCTTCTGGTAACACGGTCAATAACGCGTCTTCCCATCAAGCTTGCAGCAAGGTCCATCATCAAGGTTGCGGTTTTGCCCCGCTCGTCAAGAAACGGGTTAAGTTCAACAAGATCAAGGCTAGAAACCAGCTTGCTATCGCTTAAAAGTTCCATAATCAAATGGGCTTCACGAAAGGTTGCCCCGCCAGGTACGGTTGTGCCAACGGCAGGCGCAATCGAAGGATCGAGAAAGTCCACGTCAAGGCTGACATGCAAAATACCCTTGGCTTGTTCAACCCGCTCCAAAAAGCGGCGCAATAAAACACCAACACCTAGCTCATCAATATTGCGCATGTCGCAAATGGTAATTGGTGTTTTATTAAGCGCGGTACGTTCAGCGCCATCAACACTACGAATGCCAAAAAGACAGATATTTTTAAGCGGAACTGGATTGGCAAGGGGAGGGAAATAACCTTCAAAACCTGCTTGACCACTGAGGTAGGCAACAGGTGTGCCATGTAAATTGCCACTTTTGGTGCTATCAAGTGTATGAAAATCAGTATGGGCATCAAGCCATAAAACAAAAAGCGGTTTGCCGATTTGTTGTGCATAGCGTTGCATGCCGGCGACAGTACCAGCCGATAAAGCGTGATCGCCCCCCATAAAAATTGGAAACCCTTGGGAGCGCTCTTGATAGGCGCGCTCAGTAATAGCCTCAATCCAATCATGGACCTGTGGTAAATGATAGATTTCTTTATTTGGGTGGTGGAGTTTTGACTTAGAGGCAGGGGTTATATTGCCAGTATCAATTACATTATGCCCCAAATCTTCTAAGGCCTTTACGATGCCAGCTGCACGATAAGCACTTGGCCCCATATCGCAGCCCAAACGCCGTGATCCATCTTGCATGCCAATACCTACGAGGCGAATATCCATATTTTTTCCACTCTTTGTTAAAAAAATGCAAACTATAAACGAGTTATGGCATTTTTATGTGATATGATAATGACAACAATAACTGAAGTTATCATTGTGTTTTTTGTTAGATTTTGTCTATTTAACTTGATGCTAATTAAAACTAGCTAAATATTCGTGTTCTAATAAGGTAATTAGATCACTTGCTGGTAAGAAACGGGCAAATGGTGCTCCTTGGCCAGCCCAATAACCGCCAATATCAAAATTTTGTTCCTTTGCCATAATGGACATGATCTGTTTTGTCGCATCATAGGCAAAAGGATAGTCGGCAATAATATTGGTATCAAGGCTTATGCCCCAGCCAACAAAATCATTCATAAGGCTACGAGCGGGCCGGCCAGAAATGACCTGCGTCATCGTTGTGTTATAGGCTGCATCAGACTTTAATAATTGCCGATAATGCTCATTTGCTGCGCTTTCTTTGCAGCCAATAAAGGCAGTGCCAAGTTGCACAGCACTTGCACCAATTTTTTTATAAGCGGCAATATCTGCCCCAGTCATGATACCGCCAGCCGCAATGATTGGGAGATTAAACCGGTTGACAAGAAGATTGGTCAAAACATGGGTAGAAAGCCGACTATCAAACTGGTCGATGTCGAACATACCGCGATGGCCACCTGCTTCATAGCCTTGTGCAATAATGGCATCAAAGCCGCTTTTGGCAATTTGTTCGGCCTCGATAAGGTTGGTTGCGCTGGCAATTAAAGTCGCGCCGGTTTTGCGAAATAGCGCAAGGATATTTTCATCAGGAATGCCAAAATGAAAGCTAATGATCTTAGGTTGTAAATCGCAAATAGCCTCAGCAAAGGCTATATCATGCTTTATCGAGCCGTAAACCGCTTCAAGGGGCTTATCTAATTGACAGTTTCCGTTAAATAATTTTTCATTTAATACTTGTCGCCAATGGCTTTCTTTTTGGCGATCTTTTTGTTCATCAAGCGAAGTTGCAGGCTTATGGCAAAAAAAGTTAATATTAAAGGCGGCATCGGTTAAGGTTTTGGTTTTCTCAATCATTAAAACCGCGTCATCTAGCTTTAAATTGCCAATACCAAGTGAGCCAATGGCACCAGCATTACTTACAGCGGCAGCTAATTGCGGGGTTGATACGCCAGCCATCGGCGCTTGAATAAGACTAGAGCGAAAATGATTATTATCTGTTGTTTGTTTAAACATAGCCTCCCCTTTCTTCATCATTATTTTTATTCTTATAAGAAAAATAAATTCATCATGCAAATTTAACGGCTGAAGATTGCTGCAATTTTTCGTTATATTAAATTTAGTTCGAGGGTCGGCCCATTTATTATTGAGGCAATATCGTGATCTAATTTTTTATTTTGTTGTATTGTTTTCCGCAAAAATTGACTTAAACTTTGCAGGAAAAGATTTTTAAAAAATGTGTAATCCTTTCCCAAAAAATTGAAATAAAAATTTGTTTTTCATCATTTGGCTTTCATATAAAGCTGTGTAATATCGAGTTAAAATTTCAATTATATTGAGGCTAGTATATTTGAGCCGGTATAATGAGACAGCTATCGCAGGATTTTTTGATAAGAGGCAGATAAATGGTTAAACTGAACAAGATTTATACCCGTACTGGCGATGACGGTACGACTGGGCTTGTTGATGGCTCGCGTCTGCGAAAATCCAATCCCCGTATTGAAGCTTACGGCACAATTGATGAAGCAAATGCCACAATAGGCATAGCGCGGCTTTATATTGAACAAGGCAGCATGCTTGATGTCATACTTTTGCGTATTCAAAATGATTTTTTTGATTTAGGCGCCGATCTTGCTACTCCTTTGCGTGATGATAATTTACAAGAAAGCCATGATTTACGTATTGTCGCCGCGCAAGTCAGCCGTATTGAGCAAGAAATTGATGTTTTGAACCAAGCATTAGAACCATTACGTTCTTTTATTTTGCCGGCTGGCAGCCATGCAAGTGCCTATCTACATCTTGCCCGCACGATTACTCGCCGTGCGGAGCGCGCTATGGTGGGCTTGCAAGAAGTGGAAGCAATCAATCTTGCCGCCTTGCATTATGTTAACCGCGTTTCCGATTTGCTCTTTGTTGCGGCGCGCTATGCTAATAATGATAAGGGTGGTGATGTCCTTTGGGTACCTGGTGAAAACCGCTAGATTTGATTGAGCTAGTACTCTTCATATAGGTGAATTTTTTGGAAGATCACACATGAAACGAGGTTCAATGCAGGAGACATCCTATATTTGGTATATTGGGGATTTATATCTTATTCTCCCCAATGACAATGGCATTGATTATACCAATTAGGTTGGTGGCCGATTAAAGGACGAAATGAGCAGCAAAGGGTATTTATTGCCATTACCTGTTTTTGATAATCTATCGCTAAAACACGAATTATTATCGCTGTTTGGACAAAGCTATGATGGTGGTTATTTAAATGACCATAAGGATATTTATCAACGGTTAAACCTATTGCTAAGGCTCTTTGCTTTAGACGATAGTATTGCACTGGACGAGGAAAAATTACATGATTCATGCAATCAATGGATTCATATTCTGATTAAAAAACCGCTTGCCTATGATAATCAATTAGATTGCGGTGACGTGTTTCACCATAAGGGTGAATCCTATCCAATAAAAGCTATTTTAACATGGAGCCTTTTATATTTAAGCGACATTGCCCCGATAAATCATCAGGTCGATATTGACTACTTAAAATCTGATATGAAAATTTATCAATCCTTAGAAGCACGTGGCTGCGATACGACAAGTTGGAAAGACGGGGTGCGAGGGCAGCAAACAAAACAAATCGGCAAATTATGCCGAAAACAAATGGATTATATGCAAATGAAACTGCAAAACATTCAAACCTATCGCAACAATATATCAGAATTAATTTCTTTGGCTCAACATAATTTACCTGATGATAAAGATTTGCCGGCTTTGTATAACATTTTGAAGTAACTGCCTCTAGTCAAATAAAACGTATATTAATTAAGAAAGCTAAAATCACCGTCATTTTGCAATAGATAATTGAAGCTTTTTTAAATAGCTATTGATTGTTATAAATTTTGTTTGGGAAAGATGAAAAATACTTATTGCAATTTATAAATGCCAAGTTAGTCTTGATTTACTTGAAAATCTAAGCGGGGGTTTATGGTTTCTATTGAAAAAATCGAGCAAATAGCACCAGATCAAGCCTCGCTTGCCGCGGCCTCAAAACTGCGTAAAGCCTCCAAATGGCCAACTCTTGCCTGTGATGATGGTGGATTGGTATGGGGTGAGTGTCAGGGCTCTGGTTCTACGCCTTATCGCACCGTATTTTGCGAAAGTGATATGGGGTATAAATGCAATTGTCCAAGCCGTAAATTTCCGTGTAAACACAGTTTGGCAATCATGTGGATGCGGGCGGAAAACCCTACGCAATTTGTAGAGGCCGAACGCCCCGACTGGGTAAGCGATTGGTTATCGCGCCGGCGCGGCCCAACAACGGCTGCAAAAGCTGGCAGGGACAAAGCCGATGATAAGCCAAAACCAAAACTTTCTGCTGATCTCGCCAGTTTGGATATTGAAAAGCCATTAGATCCTGAAGATGCTGCAAAGGCTGCCAAACGCTCGGCTGATGCGCGCGAGCGTAGCCGCAAGCAGCGTGAAAAATTGGTAGGCGATGGTTTAGACGCGCTTGATATATGGCTTAATGACCAAATATCGCGGGGGCTTAATGGTTTTGATGTGCGCGCAGTTAGTGATTGTCGTATATTGGCAGCCCGCCTTGTTGATGCCAAAGCTGGTGGCCTTGCAAGCCGGGTTGAGCAATTATCCAGTGCAATTTTTGGCCTAAATGAAGCATTGCGCGCTGATTTTGCTTTAAAGCAGTTGGGCGTGCTGCATATTATTGCCATGGCCTATCGCAATCGTGAAGCATTGCCACCACTACTCTATAGTGACCTTTTGGAAACTATTGGCTGGAATGTTGAAAAAGAAGCTTTATGCCAAGACGCGCAAGCTTTGCGTATTAAAGCAGATTGGCAAGTGGTTGGCGCCAGCAGTGTTGTGCAGCCCGATAAATTGCGCCGCAATGAAATATGGTTGATTGGCAAAGATAGCAATGATCAATGGCAAAAGGCAGTCTTATTAGACTTTTTTCCGTTAAGCGTTGGTTCTGTTGGTTTGGCTTTTGCGGTTGGAGATTGTTTTTCAGCCGAGCTCGTGTTTTATCCTTCGCCCGTGCCAAGGCGCGCATTAATTGCAGAGCAAAGCAGCGCGACTGAAACGCGGGCAAGTTTAACCGCCAGTGGGCAAAATTTACAACAAAGCTTTAACGATTACCAACAGGCGCTAACTTTAAAGCCATGGCTCACCCAAGATTTGCTGATGGCTGATAATGTGCATCTTTACCAAAAAAATGATGGGCTTTATGTGGTGGGTGAAAAAATTTGTTTGCCTGTTCATAAAGATAGTATTGATGAAATGCGCTTGCTTGGCGGTGTTGGTGCTTTCACACTTTTTGCGCTTTGGGATGGCACATGGCTGCGCGCACTATCAGCGCAAACGACTATCGGGCTTTGGAGGGCATGATTAAATGACGGATTTTTCCCCCCACCTTTTAGCGCAATCCTTTATGTTAGGCACAGCAAGGCGGCCCGTAAAAGACAATGATCTGCCGCTATTGGTTGACAAAACAGCAAATATGGACACACGCCAATTGGCAGCTTTTGCCCTTGCTGCACAGGTTTTGCTCTTTGAGCCGCCGAGTTTTATTGATGACTTACAAGGCTTTGAACCATTAGCGCAAACATGGCCTTTTATGTCGACGCAAAGCCGCCGCGCTTTATTATCTTTTCTCGACAAAAATTCTGCAGATAGCAAACTTGCAGAAGCAGCTGCGATGCTCATTGATTATTTTCAGATTAGCCCTCACCCTTTTGATTTTTTAAAACTATCAAGTTTTGCAAAATCTCACGCCGCTATGCTGGGTCCTAATTACCAAAAACTTTGCGGCGTTGAAGACGGCGGTAAAACTGACGAAATCCATTCTGAAGACGATTGGCAAACTGCCTCGCCCTCAGCAAAAGTAAGGTATTTTTCTAAATTACGCTGGCGTGATCCCAAGGCTGGTCTAGAGTTTTTAGAAAAATATTTTTCTTCTCAACCCGCAAATATTCGCTACAGTTTGTTAGGGCACATGAGTGCTTATCTTAGTGAAATTGACCGACAATTTTTAGAGGGACTGTCTACAGATCGATCTGTTCATGTGAGACAAGAAGCTGAAAAGCTAATTAAAGATTTACACATGACAACTTTGCTTAATGACAGAAATAACCAGCTTATCAAATCGATTGCAGTTGAAAAAAAAGGTTTTATAAAACGCCGTAGGACTTTAGCACTTGATTCAGCAACAGCACAGAGAATGAAGATAGCAAACAATGGGACTCCGTATGGGGTTATTCAAGACTTTCGCCATATTTCACTAAATGCGTTGATCGAAGCTTTGGATTTTGAGAGTGTTGAAAGTCTATTTGAAGCGGCCAAAGATGATGAAGCGCTTATTATTGGTTTTGCCGTTAGTGCTTTTGTCCATCAAGAATTTACTGCATTAAAAAATAGCGCCCATCTTTTGCCTGCTGATTTATGGCAGCATTTTTTATGCTTTCCAAGTTATAATATAGCTATCGAAAGCGATGATGAAATCGAATTTTATATTGAAAATTTATTTCATCCTGAAAAAATGACATCACCTCTATTACCTGATCACTTAAGCCATCTCTACACAATTATAAAAAAACCTTTACCAGTTAAAAAATTTGAGGCCTTAGACCAATCGGGACTGCTAGACCAATATATCAAAGATACATTAGAGCTAAAAGAAGAAGAAAGAAAAGTTTCTTTTCAACGTATGATGCATGCTTTTGCAGCATTAACTCCACCTCAATCCTTATCAATTTTAAAAAAATATATTGACAAATGTCCTTATGAATATGTGGACAACGTTCAATATTATATCAAATTTGCGACAGCCATAGCGAAGGATGCAGCCCAATGAGTGAGCAATTAAGAAAGAATGCCGAAAATCTTTATGCCCATGAGCTTGAAGCTTTACGCAAGGATGATGACCGTTCGCGTCCACCAGGTTGGCTTATGTCACCCAATGCTGTCGTTGATTATTTAATGGGCGGCACAACCAAGGACGGCACAGAAATTTCACCCAAATATATTGGTAATCGCCGTTTGATGGAAACCGCCGTTGCAACCCTTGCTACCGATCGCGCTTTGCTGCTGCTTGGTATGCCCGGCACGGCAAAAAGCTGGGTGTCGGAGCATTTGGCGGCAGCAATTTCAGGCTCATCAGAGCGGTTGGTGCAATGCACAGCCGGAACCGATGAAAATCAGCTTCGCTATAGCTGGAATTATGCGATGCTTTTAGCCCATGGCCCATCGCAAGAAGCCTTGGTGCGCACGCCGGTTTTACGTGCGATGACCGAAGGAACCTTGGTACGCCTTGAAGAGCTAACCCGTATGGGATCAGATGTTCAAGATACACTTATCACTTTACTTTCAGAAAAAACACTGCCTGTTCCTGAACTTGATTTTGCTTTTTCAGCTAAGCAAGGTTTTAATGTTATCGCCACCGCTAATAATCGCGATAAAGGCGTTAATGAATTATCATCAGCATTAAAGCGCCGTTTCAATGTGGTGGTTTTACCCGCCCCTGCCACGATTGAAGAAGAAACCGCTATTGTCACCAAACGAGTTGGCGAAATTGGTGGCGGCTTAAAACTGCCAGAAATTGAACCTGCGGCGGAAGAAATCAGCCGTATTGTTACAATTTTCCGCGAATTGCGTGAAGGCCAAACCCTTAATGGCAAGCTAAAACTTAAAACTGTTAGCGGTTCACTTTCTACCGCTGAGGCTATTTCAGTTGGCATATCGGCTTGGGCACAAGCTGGACATTTTGGCTCTGGTCGTGTTGATGCGGTAAGCCTTGCTGGTAATCTTGTCGGCGCTATTGTTAAAGACCCCGGTGCCGATAGTGTAGCGCTTCAAGAATATATGGAAAATGTCGTGCGCACACGGAAAAATTGGGATGATCTTTATACCGCTTTGCGCGATGTCGTATAATTTTGCGAGCTATTTGTTAAAAAAGCTCACAAAACCAAATGATAAAAAGCATCTATGCTTTGTGAGTTTTGAAATCTTGAAATGAACGAAGTATAACTAGGTTGGATTATATGGATAAGCGCGTTCATCTTTTTGGTATTAGACACCATGGGCCAGGGTCTGCGGCAAGCCTTTTGCATGCGCTTAATACCCTTGATCCGGCCGTGGTGTTGATTGAAGGGCCACCGGAGGCCAATAATCTTATCCATTTTGCCAATTATAAAGGCATGACACCGCCATTAGCATTGCTCATTTATGATGCCGAAAATCCTGCGCAATCCGTATTTTACCCCTTCGCCGCCTATTCACCTGAATGGCAAGCCATGCGCTGGGCGCTTGACCACGGTAAAGAAGTTCGTTTCATTGATTTGCCGGTTGGCATGTCTTTTGCCCTTTATGAAAAATATAAGCAAGAAGCTACTGATAAAGCTGCAAAAGAAGATGAAAGCGAAGATAAAAATAACCAACATGGTGATGAGAATGGTGATGAAGACCAAAATGCCGAACTTCTCACCTCCCCAACCATAAGCGATGACAAACAAGAGATTAATGATCCATTAGAATTGCTAGCCAAGCTTGCTGGTTATGATGATGGTGAAAGTTGGTGGAATGCTCTTATTGAAGAGCGTGGTGCGGCTAGCGATGTTTTTCCTGCCATTACCCAAGCAATGAGCGCATTACGCAATGAAATCGGCTTTTCGTTAGAGCGTAGTCCAATGGCAGTTGAGCGCGAGCAGATGCGTGAAGCCCATATGCGGCTTGAAATTGTCAAAGCGATCAAAGAAAATAATGGCGAAATTGCCGTTATTTGCGGTGCATGGCACGTGCCGGCTTTGGCTGAAAAACATGCGCAATCTGCTGATAGAGATTGTTTAAAAGGTTTAAAGCCAATAAAAACTGCAGCAACATGGGCACCGTGGAGCGAAACACGATTAGCATCTGGTTCTGGCTATGGCGCAGGTGTTGCCGCACCCGGTTGGTATGGGCATTTATGGTCAAAATATAAAGGTGGTCAAAATGTCGATGCGGCAGAGCTTGCCTCCCATTGGCAAGCACAAGTTGGGCGTTTATTGCGCGACCAAGGTTTTTCTGGTGCAACGGCATCAGTGATTGAAGCGGCAAGGCTTGCCTTAACCCTTGCCACGTTACATGGCCGCAGCATTCCTGATATTGATGATATGCGTGATGCTAGCCTTGCCGTTCTTTGCCAAGGCGAAGCTGCTGCATTCCACCTCATTGATAAAAAGCTATTTATTGGTGAAAAAATTGGTAGCCTTGATGACAGCGTGCCGCAATTACCATTGATGGAAGATTTGCAACGCTGGCAAAAAAAGACAAGACTAAAACCTGAAGCTTTAGATAGCGATATATCGGTTGATTTGCGCAGTGAGGCGGGGCTTATTAAATCAACTTTGTTGCATCGCCTTAACCTTATTGAAGTGCCGTGGGGTCAATTAACTGCAAGCTCTGCCGGACGCGGTACATTTCGCGAGCAATGGCGGTTGCGTTGGCAGCCAGAATTATCAGTCGCTCTTGCTGAAGCCATGGTCTATGGCGTAACCATTGAAATGGCATCAGCCAATGCCGCTATTGCTAAAGCACGCGCCAGTCAAGCGATTGGCGAACTTGCAAAAATTGTTGAGGGCTGCTTGCTTGCCGATTTGCCTCAAGCGGCGGAAATTATTATTGCCCGCTTACAAGAAGTTGCAGTTGTTGATAGCGATATTGGCAGTTTGATGAAGGCTATACCACCGCTTGTTTCTGTATTGCGTTACGGCACAGCACGGCGCATTCCTGAAAATGAATTGCGTAAATTGGTCGAAACACTGCTAAATGAAATCCACGTTAATCTTGAAATAGCGGTTCGCAATTTAAACGAGGATGAAGCAAGCGCACTTGCCGAGATTATCGCGGATCTTGATCCAGCAATCAGTCAATTTGACAATAAAGCCATTTTAGAAAATTGGATTTTCACCTTAACTAAAATCATTAGCCACGACATGACAAGCCCTGCCATTGCTGGTCGGGTTTTACGGCTTTTGCATGAACGCGGAGCCTTGGAGCAAACAATCGTTGCAACGCATTTTTCTCGCCATTTAACCCCGCCGATTGCACCACAAGATGCAGGGCTTTTTCTGGAAAGCTTTCTATCGGGTTCGCCCGAAATTTTGTTGCAAGATACCCACCTTATTGCGCTGGTCAATGAATGGCTGCTGCAAATTGACGAGTCGATCTTTACCGAATTATTACCGATTATTCGCCGCGGTTTTAGTGATTTTGATGCCATTGCTCGCCGCCGTTTAACCGCACTTGTTAAAACAGCAGCTGTGCAAAGTCCAACGCCAGCAAATTTGGCCCAACAAGGGCAAAATGTGTCAAAGGATGATAACGCAGCTTCCAATGTGCCAGAAGCGTTTTATGGGGCTCTTCCCTTATTAGAAACCATTCTTGGTGTGCAAAAAGACACGATAGCCCGCAATAATAAGGGAGAAAGCCAATGACCTTGAGCGACCAACAAAGACGCTGGCAATTGGCCTTAGGTAGCGATGACGAAAATCGTGATTTATTAAGCAAGAGCGATCAAAGACTGGATTTAGCCCTAAGCGCTCTTTACGGCAATGGTGAAACAACCAAAAAAGGCAAAGGCGGCCTTGGTGGTTCGATGCCGCGCGTTGCCAATTGGCTTGGTGATGTACGCGAATTTTTCCCAACGCCAGTGGTGCAACTCATCCAGCGTGATGCTTTTAAACGGCTTAATCTAACCGCTATGATGCTAGAGCCAGAATTCTTAACCACTTTGGAAGCCGATGTGCATCTTGTCGCCGACCTTATTTCACTGCGCGGTGTTATTCCTGATAAAACCAAGGATACCGCACGGCAAGTGGTTAAAAAAGTAGTCGATGAATTGATGAAACAGCTTGAGCAAAAGACCGCCGAAACCATTCGTGGTGCAGTGCAACGCGGCGCAAGGACACGGCGTCCGCGCTTTGCCGATATTGATTGGCCACGTACCATTAATGCTAATCTTCGCCATTGGCAAAAAGACTTTAACACAATTGTACCGGAAACTTTAATTGGCTTTCGCCGTCAGTCACGCAAATTGGCGGATCTTGACAATGTCATCTTATGCGTTGATCAATCTGGTTCAATGGCAAGCTCGGTGGTGTATGCATCTATCTTTGCCGCCGTTATGGCAAGCTTGCCGGTTATTCGTACCCAACTTGTCTGTTTTGATACGGCTATCCTTGATTTAACCGAGCAATTGCAAGATCCGGTTGAAGTGCTCTTTGGTGTGCAATTGGGCGGCGGCACCGATATTAATATGGCGCTTGGTTATTGTGCGGATCTTATTGAACAACCGGCAAAAACCCATCTGGTACTCATTACCGACCTTTATGAAGGCGGCAACGCCCAACAAATGCTCGCGCGTGCAGCAGAGCTCAAACGCTCTGGCGTTAATCTCATTGTGCTACTGGCATTATCAGATGATGGCAAGCCATCTTATGACCATCAACATGCCCAAAGCCTTGCCGCGATGGATTGTCCAGTCTTTGCCTGTACGCCAGACCGTTTTCCCTCATTAATGGCGGCAGCCTTGCAAAGGCAGGACTTAAACCAATGGGCTGAAGCCAACGATATTGCACCACTCATTGACCAAAGCGCGCATTAAAACCCTTTAATACTATTATATGATTGAACGATTGCGCAAAAAATTATTGGGAAATTTAATTGGGGCTGTATTGATGTAATTATAGCAATATTAGTTGCACCAATATATTGGCTCAGAAATAACGCCTAAAATTTGGCCATCTATCATCACGGTAAATGATAAAAGGATGGTGTATGGTTTTCAAATAGGTAATCCTATTGGATAATATTATCTTCATTTAAACAAATTGAAAATCCTCTGGCATTATTGAACAAATGGTATAGGCTAAAAATGCGTGTCTAACAAATTTGTTGGCATCCATTTTACATGAAGCTTATCAAGGCTAATTTTAAATAGCTGCAAAGGTTGGATTGCATAAATAAAATCAATTAAAATTAACAAAAAAGGGAAAACCATGAGTAAAGAAATATTTATTTCATTTGGTATAGATGTTGATGCTGTGGCTGGGTGGCTTGGTTCCTATGGTGGCGAGGATTCTCCCGATGATATTTCACGAGGCTTATTTGCCGGTGAAGTTGGTTCAATGCGATTATTAAAGCTGTTTGAAAAATATAATATCAAAACGACGTGGTTTATTCCTGGACATTCTGCAGAAACATTTCCCGAGCAGATGAAAGCCGTTGCTAATGCTGGCCATGAAATTGGCTTACATGGATATAGTCATGAAAATCCAATTGCAATGACAGCTCAGCAAGAAGAAGCAATTTTAGATAAGACAATAGAAATATTGACTAATTTATCAGGAAAAAGGCCAACCGGATATGTTGCCCCATGGTGGGAATTTAGCAATATTACCAATGAATTATTGTTAAAAAAAGGCATTAAATACGACCATAGTCTCATGCATGACGATTATACGCCTTATTATGTGCGCGTTGGTGATTCATGGACTAAAATCGATTATAGCCAACATCCAGATAGTTGGATGAAGCCACTTATTCGCGGTGAAGAAACCGATTTAATCGAAATTCCTGCCAATTGGTATCTTGATGATCTTCCGCCTATGATGTTTATCAAAAAATCACCGAATAGTCATGGTTTTGTAAATCCACGCGATATTGAGCAAATGTGGAAAGACCAATTTGACTGGGTCTATCGTGAAATGGATTATGCCGTTTTTCCAATTACGATCCATCCCGATGTTTCTGGACGAGCGCAAGTGCTTCTTATGCTTGAGCGTTTGATAGAGCACTTCAAGCAGCATGAAGGGGTAAAATTTGTCACTATGAATGAAATAGCAACAGATTTCGCCAATCGTCGTCCCCGCAAAAAATAATAATATATAATTGGGGAACAATCAGAAATTTGGGAGCAGAATTGAATGGACAACATTAAAAATGATGGTGACCAGTGGCAACCGACGCCAATTAGCCAAAAAGATATTAATTATGCGTCAATTATAACATTCTTTGCTTGGGTATTTGCAGTCTACGACTTTATCTTGTTTGGTATGCTGTTGCCGGTCATGGGACAAGACTTTGGTTGGGACGAAGCAAAACAGACAGAGATGGCAACATTGATTGCAATTGGCGGTACGGTAGTCGCATTTGTCATTGGTCCAATTGTTGATCGTATTGGACGGCGAAAAGGAATTATATTTACCGTTGTTGGGACTGGTATAGCCTCGGCTTTGACTTCACTCGGTATTAGTTTTGGTAAAATGGGGCTAATATTGGTGCGCTCGGTTGCAGGCCTTGGCTATGCTGAACAGGGAATTAACGCTGCTTATCTTACTGAAATATATGCAAAATCAAAAGATTTAACTTTTCAAAAACGCAAAGGTTTTATCTATTCTCTCGTTCAAAGTGGTTGGCCTGTTGGCGCATTAACGGCAGCAGGTTTAACCGCAATATTATTGCCCTATATCGGCTGGCAAGGCTGTTTCATTTTTGCGGCTATTCCTTGCTTTATTGTCGCATTCTTTGCACGAAAATTAAAAGAAAGCCCACAATTTGAAATCATGAAGAAGATTTCAGAATTGAAAAAGGCAGGTAAAAATGATGAAATTAAAGTGCTTGCCGAGCGTTTTAACATTGCAGCACCATCTCATCAACAAACCAGCATAAAGGTTGCTTTTCAAGGCAAGGCATTGCGCTCGACATTGGTGCTAAGCTTTGCCGTTTTATTAAATTGGGCAGCTATTCAGGTCTTTAGTGTTTTGGGAACATCGGTCATTGTTAATATCCATAAACTATCTTTCGAAAATTCTCTTTTAATATTGGTTCTATCAAATTTGGTTGGTTTTGCTGGCTATTTGGTTCATGGTATGTTGGGTGATCGCATTGGGCGGCGTAACACAATTGCAATTGGTTGGATTTTGGGCGGCTTTGCATTTAGCGCGATGATTTTCCTTTCGAGCAATCTTACTGTTGTCATTACATTGTATAGTGTTGGCTTGTTCTTTTTAACTGGCCCTTATGCAGCTTTGATGTTTTTCATGGGTGAATCATTTCCAACCCAAATTCGCGCAACGGGCGGTGCAATCATTCTTGCTATGGGGCCGCTAGGCGCAATTTTGGCCGGTATTGGTATTACATTTGTTTTAAAATCTGGTGGTGAATGGGCATCCGCCGCTTTCTGGTTTGGGGCGCTTCCTTGTTTCTTATCGGGATTAATGATTTTTGCAACACCGCATATTAAACCTGAAAATATGCAATAAAGGGGGATGATCATGGAAAGAGAAATACCCGTTGCCTTAATTACTGGTGCTGCAAGTGGTATTGGTCAGGCTTTGGCTGTAACATATGCACAAAACAATATTCGCGTTATTGGGGGATATTATGAAAAAGCCCCCCATGACCCTGTTGTAACGCAACAATTGGTAGAACAACAAGGTGGTCAATGCCTTATGTTACCCTTAGATGTTGGCGATGCACAATCGGTTGAAAATGCCACTCAACAGGCTATTAGCCATTTTGGGCGGTTAGATTATGCAATCGCCAATGCTGGTCTATTAAGGCAATCATCTTTATTAGAAATGACCGATAGCGCATGGGACGAGATGATTAATATTGATCTTACCGGCGTAATGCGAACATTTCGTGCTGCTGCTCGACATATGGTGGATGGTGGCGCTATGGTAGCAATATCCTCCATCGCTGGTGGTGTTTATGGTTGGCAAGATCATGCTCATTATGCGGGGGCAAAATCAGGCGTTCCTGGTTTGGTTCGCTCCATTGCGGTAGAGCTTGCGCCTAGGCGTATTCGTTGTAATACGATTATTCCCGGTTTAATTGAAACGCCGCAATCGCTTGATGCTAAAAATTCACTTGGTCCTGAAGGTTTGAAAGCTGCCGGCAAGATTATTCCATTGGGCAGAGTTGGAAAGCCTGATGAAGTTGCGGAAGTTATACAGTTTTTAACCAGCACCAAAGCGAGCTATATTACCGGACAAACGATTATTGTCGATGGCGGACTAACCATTCGTTGGCCCGATTAATTGCAATAAATTTGATTAATGGCAATAAACGAGATCAATGAGAATAAAAATGCCATCTTAAAAATTTAAGCTGGCATTTAAAGGCGAAACTTACAAATAGGTGTAAATTATGAAACCTTTAAATGAGTGTCGTGTTGTTGTTACCGGCGCGGGTGGCGGCATCGGTTCTGCTATTGCAGTTGAATTTGCCAAACAAAATTCAAAATTATTAATAAGTGATATTAACGAGCAAGCAAACGCTAAAACTCTAGCCGAATGCAAGAAATACACCAAGCATGTTATTTCATTTACGGCAGATATTGGCACTGTTGCTGGTTGCCATCAACTCATTGATAGTTGTGTTCGCCATTATGATGGCATCGACGTGCTTGTTAATAATGCTGGTCTATTGACCCAAGCGCCTGTAATAGATCTGACTCTTGACATGTGGGATCAAATGTTGCGGATTGATTTAACCAGCGTTTTTTTAACATCTCAACGCGCACTACCCCATATGATAAAACAAAAATGGGGTAGAATTATTAATATAGCTTCGCAACTTGGTATTAAAGGCGGAGTTGAGTTGGCACATTATGCGGCAGCAAAAGCCGGTGTCATTGGCTTTACAAAGTCATTAGCCCAAGAAGTTGCAAGGCATAATGTTTTGGTGAATGCCATTGCCCCAGGGCCAATTTCGACGGCATTGGTTGATGGCATTAGTGAAAAATGGAAAACTGAAAAAGCTAAAGAATTACCATTGCAGCGTTTTGGTCAAGCTGAAGAAGTGGCTCCAACAGCTATTTTATTAGCCTCAGATCCTGGGGGTAATCTTTTCGTTGGGCAAACACTTGGCCCCAATAGCGGCGATGTTATGCCCTAAGGAGTTGTTATGTGCGGTTTATGCGGATTAATTGGCGAAAAGCAGGAATGGAGTGATCAAGTTAAGTCTGATTTACCACTGCGCCAAAATAGATTGAAAAAAATAAAGTTGATTAATAAAATTCTTCATTATCGACGTTTAACCGTTTCAGATTTTCATGGTGTTAGCTATTTGCTACAGACCCCAACCGGTAAATCTGCCATTGTTGGTGGGCTTGATAATTTATGGGACGAATGTAAAAATATAAGCGGTCATTCTATTGATGTATTAAACCCTGATTTATTATCCTTTATTGAGGGCAATAAATGATCCCAATCCATATTATAACCGGCTTTTTAGGCAGTGGTAAAACCAGTTTTATCAAACAATTGCTTAAAAATGGTTCGCAAGAAAATACCCTTGTTTTAATCAACGAGTTTGGCAGCATCGGTATTGATGATATTATGGTTCAAAATATTTCAGAAAATACCTATCTTATGCCTAATGGCTGTATTTGTTGTGCAGTCTTATCTGATTTAAAAATGACACTGTTTAATGTCCTTAATAAGCGAAATAATAAAGAAATACCCTATTTTGATAAGATATTAATAGAAACCACAGGGCTTGCCAATCCTGCGTCTTTATTGGCCACCATATTGAATGACGTTCATTTAAATGGCAGTTTTTCAATGAATGGCTTAACCACTATTGTGGATGCTGAACATGCTAGATTGCAATATGATTTACACCCAGAATGGCTGACGCAGGTGGTGGCATCGCACCAGATTTTTATAAGTAAAGTTGATAGGGTAGAACATCAAGAGCTCATCTTTGTACAAAAATTGATAGAGGCCTTAAATCCTGATGCTAATTTTATTTTGAAAGACAACATGGAAACGATGAAACAGTTGTTTTTGCGAGATGAAAACTTGAAATGTGATTATCAAAAGGCTCTCATATTTAATAAAGATGAAAATAAAATTCACAATCAAGCTGTAAGTTTTACTATCACCCATGATAAGCCGATAAATTGGCTCATCTTTGGATTATGGCTTAATCTATTATTGAAAAAACATGGTGAAAATATTTTACGCGTAAAAGGCATTTTAAATCTTGAAGATTCAAAAAATCCAATATTGATCCATGGGGTTCAACATTGCTTATACCCACCAGAACATTTAGAACGTTGGCCGTGGGATGATCAATTTTCAAGATTGGTTTTTATTGTTAGAAATATAGAGCATGAAAATATAGTGCGGTCCTTTAAGGCTTTCACATCATTGACTTAAGCTTGTTCATTCAAACGAAATGGCTTCTCATCTGAAGCAACATTCAAGGATTATAGGCGTTAAAAAATGCTTTAATATCACCAATTGATTGGCCGCTTGCCAATAATGCCCATAGCAATAGTCGTGCTTGGCGTGGGTTTAGCCATTTTGCTAATATTACCCCCTTAGCGGCAAGATCAATCTCGGAGCCACAAAACCCATAGGTTTTAGCTGCCGTGGAGCCGCTATAGGTTCTACTTGCTAGAATAATTGGTTTTTTATCCATGTAACGCGTAATGATTGCCATTTCATCTTGTGAAACATGGCCGGCGCCAAAGCCAGCAATCACTATGCCGTGGTAATGATTTTGCTCAAGCATCATTTCTAGCACGTCAACATCACCATCAAGCAGGCATTCATAAAAGCCAATTTTTACGCTTTTCTTAAGCAACTGCGCATCTAATTTAGGCAGATCTTTTAAGGATGAGAAGAAAATAGGGCGGTCTTCAACAACATATCCTAGCGATCCACCAATGCTCGATATAAAAGTTGCAACGTCCAGTGTATGGGATTTGCGTATAAAGCGCGCTACATGAATAGTGTTGTTTAGTACAACAAGTACCCCGCGACCAATAGTATCGGGACTTGCTGCCGTTATAACTGACGATAAAATATTGGCTGGCCCATCAGCGCCGGCAGCATTGGGGGTGCGCATGGCTCCTGTTACGATTAATGGCTTATCATGCTTCCAAAAAAGATCGAGCAAAAAGGCAGTTTCTTCAAGGGTGTCGGTTCCTTGGGTTAAAACAATGCCATCTGCGCCATTTAAAATTTGTTGATCGGCCCAATGTAAAACATCCATGATATGTTGGATTTTTAATGACGGACTAGGAAGCTGTAATAAGGTTTCAGCTTGTATATGTGCAAATTGCTTTAAATCAGGAACCGCATTTACCAATAATTCGGCCGAGAGCTTTGGAACAACACCGCCATGTTGCTCGTCCTTGACCATTGCAATAGTACCACCAAGACTACCTATTGAAATAAATGCCATTTTAATCATCCTGTAATTTATCTATGTATTCTTATCGGTCAAAATATGCCCAAGCCACTGATTTAAAGCAACGACAATAAGGAAGTTGAAACCTTAAATCGTCAGTTTTAAGTGCTTCTTAGTCTTAGCAAAAATATCCCTTTTGTTGAAGCCTTAAAAGGATTATGTCAAATTATCGCCTCGTTAGCCGATTGGTAAGTTTTGCCAAGAGAGATTAACCTGCAAAAAGCCGATCATCTTTGAAAGTCTTGCAAAAAAAACGCGTGGCAGCATTTTTATCTCTCGATGCTTTCGTCAAAAAATCAATGGAAACGCCGTGTTTATCAATTGCTCGATAGAGATATTTCTCCAAATCTAACCGCTAAATCAGTATTAGGCCCTTTAACCTTGATTGTGGTGTTATCAATGGAAGTGTAAAAATGGGCGAGAACTGCAATATTGCCGAATTATTTAAATTGGCTTTAAAATCATTCCTTGACCAATTGGTTTTTAAAGGCTGAAATAAATTAGTCTCTAATCTTTTAAGTCATGTCTCCCTAAAATAGGTAAACCCAAGGGGGTAGATAAGTCTCAAGGTTTTATATTTTTTACGTTTACGCAGATTACAAATGATATTTGCGACAGGGCCCTTTAAACCCTAAACTTTTGTCTAAATTTATTGTCATTTGCGGTGTGATTTTAAAAAAATATGCCGCGGGTGAGGGCGGTAATTTAAATTATTTTGCCATAAAACCAACGATTACTATTGTTACAAATGAAATATAAATTATTTAAATTTAAACAGGTCTAAGAAAACAACTCAATTAAAGTGATAATCATTGCTTTTTATTGGTTTTTTTTGTAGCGCTGGTTTAAAGAATTTAAAATAGTATTAGCGATTATCCAACTAAAATTGCAACTGCATCAAACCAATGGGGCGAGCCAAGGGACCGTGTCAAAAGGTGGTGATGAAGTGCGGAGATTGACATGAAGTTGAAGCGGCCATCCTTTACGGCAAATTCCATTGCATTGGGTGTTATTTTGATGATTTTGGGGCAATTTATGTTTGCCGCCAATGACACAATGGGTAAAATTTTGGTGCAAGGCTTTGCCGTGGGACAATTGATTGTTTTTAGATCAATTGGCGCATTTATTATTTTAACTCCAATGCTAAGCCAAAAGAAGCCGCAAGATATTATAAAGCCGCCTCGTCCCTATTTACTCGCTTTGAGGGGGCTATGCTCGGTTGGTGATGCCGTATTCTTTTATTCTGCACTGATTTATTTGCCATTAACCGATGTAATGACCTTTTATATGGCTGTGCCAATTTATGTTGCAGTCTTTTCGCATTTTTTCCTTGGTGAAAGAATTGCTTGGCGGCGGTGGCTTGCCATTTGTATTGGCTTTGTCGGGGTTGTCATTGCTATGCGTCCATCGACCAATATGATTTCACTCCCATCAGCCTTTGCCTTGTTTAGCAGTTTTTGCTTTACTTTCGTGCTGATTTTAGGGCGCTCATTACGTTCAACCAGTGATACAATATCGGTTGCTTGGCAAAATAGTATTGCACTGGTGATTGGTTTGTTTATGATTGTTGGCCATTGGCAAACCCCAGATTTTTCCCAATCCATTTCGCTTTTATTGCTAGGTATTGTTGCTTGCATCGCGCATTTGCTCATTTCACGCTCGCTTAAAATGGCACCAGCCTCGGTACTTGCGCCTTTGCAATATACCATGCTGCTTTGGGGGATTATCTTCGATATTGTTATCTTTAAACATTATCCTGATGCGATGATTTTGTTAGGGGCTGGAATTATTGTTCTTGCCGGCCTTTTCATCTTCCACCGCAAAAAAGTGGTTACCGATCATATTCCAAAGTCCGACGTGCCTAATATTACGCACTAGATCATTTTTAACGAAATGCTTGTCTAGTATTTTAATTTTCACATGGAGCTGATAAACTTATAAAAGCTTGGAAAACTTTGAAAGGGTAAAACTTGGTTTGCCCTTTTGAGGATAAATGCCTATATGACCCTTTGATAGAAAAATTCTAGAGATAGAATAATTATAGATTTTCGCTTTTGAAGAAGTGGTGGAAACGCAAATGACAGATGTAACAGCGATCAAAACGCCTTATTATCTTATTGATAAGTCCAAACTTGTCCGCAATATGGAGCTTATTGCCAAATTGCGTGAAAAGTCTGGTGCAAAAGCGCTTCTTGCATTGAAATGTTTTGCCACTTGGTCGGTGTTTGATTTTATGCGCGATTATATGGATGGCACCACATCCTCTTCGCTTTATGAGTTAAAACTTGGCCGCGAAAAATTTGGTAAAGAAACCCATGCCTATTCGGTTGCTTGGGCTGATCATGAAGTTGATGAAGCTATTTCTTATGCCGATAAAATGATTTTTAATTCAATCAGCCAACTTAACCGTTTTAGTGAGCAATCATCTTCTATTAAACGTGGTTTGCGTTTAAATCCACAAATGAGTTCATCAAGTTTTGATTTGGCCGATCCTGCGCGCCCTTTTAGTCGCCTTGGCGAATGGGATGCCAAAAAAATTGAAACCGTGCTTGATCAAATTAGCGGCTTTATGATTCACAATAATTGTGAAAATGGCGATTTTGCGCTTTTTGACCGTATGCTTAGTGAAATTGAACAGCGTTTTGGTTCGCTATTTAATCATGTTGATTGGATCAGTCTTGGCGGCGGTATTCACTTTACTGGTGAGGGCTATCCAATTGATGCGCTAGCAGATCGCTTGAAGCGGTTTTCCGACACGCATAATGTTACGGTCTTTCTTGAGCCGGGCGAGGCGTCGATTACTCGCTCAACTACATTAGAAGTTACAGTATTAGATGTGCTCAATAATGGTAAGGATTTGGCTATTGTCGATTCGTCGATTGAAGCGCATATGCTAGATTTGCTAATCTATCGCGAAAATGCTAAAATTTTGCCAAATAGCGGCCCTCATGAAATCATGGTTTGCGGCAAATCTTGTCTTGCTGGCGATATTTTTGGCACCTATCAATTTCCTGAAAAGCTAAAAATTGGCGATCGTCTATCGGTGCAAGATGCTGCCGGCTATACAATGGTTAAGAAAAATTGGTTTAATGGTGTTAATATGCCAGCAATTGCCATTAAGGAATTGGATGGCAGTGTTCGTGTACAACGCGAATTTGATTATAATGATTATATGAACAGTCTTTCTTGACATGAAATTGTAACATAAATGCCATAAGCGAAAATGTGAAATAATATCGCGTAAATGGCTTAATAATGTTGATGAAACCGCTTATCAAGGCAACAGCGTTAATCGCAATCTTGCTAAGTGGGACGCGTTATATTAGAAGGGTTTTTAAACATGCGCTATGCGCTTTTTAAAGCCCTTAAACTTCACTGAAATATTGATTGGCATGGTGCCAGAGCGGATATTTCATAACCATTGATAGCAAGCTATAAGGAGATAAACCGGGAATGAAAAAGAATGTCCTGATTATTGGCGCCGGCGGTGTGGCACAAGTTGTTGCCCATAAATGTGCTCAAAATAACGATATTCTTGGCGATCTTCATATTGCATCACGTAGAATTGCAAAATGCGAGATCATCATTGCTTCGGTCAAAGAAAAAAATTCCATGAAAGTTGATGGAGTTTTCAAAGCCCATAGCCTTGATGCCATGAATGTTGCGGCAACCGTTGAGCTGATTAAAAATAACAATATTGAAATTGTTATCAATGTTGGTTCTGCTTTTTTGAATATGTCGGTGCTTTCCGCCTGTGTTGAGGCAAAGGTTGCCTATATTGATACAGCGATCCATGAAGACCAGTTGAAGATTTGCGAAACTCCACCTTGGTATGGCAATTATGAATGGCCACGCCGTGAGGAATGTGAGAAAGCTGGTGTTACCGCAATTCTTGGTGCAGGGTTTGATCCTGGTGTTGTTAATGCCTATGCTGCTTTAGCGCGTGACAATTATTTCGACACGATGGAATCGATTGATATTATTGATATTAATGCGGGAAGTCACGGGCGTTGGTTTGCTACAAATTTTGATCCTGAAATTAACTTCCGTGAATTTACTGGTCAAGTTTGGTCTTGGCAGGATAATAATTGGACATCGAATGAGATGTTTGAAGTGCGCAAGGATTGGGATTTACCAGTTGTTGGCACTAGCACAACCTATATGACTGGACATGATGAAATTCATTCCTTGTCTAAAAATCTTGATGTGCCAAATATTCGCTTCTGGATGGGCTTTGGTGAGCGTTATATCACTGTATTTAATGTTTTAAAAAATCTTGGTCTGTTATCTGAACAGCCAGTTAAAACAGCTGAAGGTTTGGAAGTTGTGCCGCTTAAAGTGGTTAAAGCCGTCTTGCCTGATCCATCATCACTTGCACCTGATTATACCGGCAAAACTTGCATTGGTGACCTTGTTAAGGGTAAAAAGGACGGTAAAGAGCGCGAAGTCTTCATCTATAATGTTGCCGATCACCGCGAAGCTTATGATGAAACTGGCGCGCAGGGTATTTCTTACACTGCTGGTGTTCCAGCCGCAGCTGCTGCATTATTGGTTGCAACCGGCGAATGGGACGTAAAAACCATGGCCAATATTGAAGAATTAGCGCCGCAGCCTTTCTTAGCATTGCTTGATAAAATGGGGCTGCCAACCCGCATTAAAGAAGGTGAAAATGATAAGCCGTTAGAGCTTTAAATTTTTGCTTTTCAAAAATTGGAAATTATCAATAAACCCTGTTAGATTATCGTCTAACAGGGTTTTTTTAAGGTTGGGGCAAAATGCAGGAAAATTGGCATTATGATTATAAGCATATTAAATCCGTTTGCTGCCACCTTATTGCCGAACCCGATGATTATTATGGGTGTGTCTTTACTGGCAATAGTGAAGATTTTATGTTGCTATGTGGCGAATGCTCATCAAAGCCCCAAAAAGACATTGAAAGCGCATTGCGTGACCCTAGCGATGAGACGTTGGCAGTGATTTTTCGTGAAGGCTATTTTGATGAATTTTATCATAGCCCTGCGACTTTCGAGAAAGAGCAAAAACCTTATAACTTTGCCGCTATTCAGCATTATCAATTTCCTTTCGAGATTGCAGCAATAAGCCCGTTTGGAAAAGATGAGTGGTTGGTGGCTTCCACGAATAGTCAAATTTATAAATTTAACCAATGTGACGATAGTCATGTTTTTCTCAGTAATTTTTCATTGCCTTTTGAGGAAGATGAAAATTTTATAGGGCATCATCTGACAGTAAAATTGCATGTAAGCGATGATAGGCATTTTTGTGCTATTGTCCATGATTATGGCCGCAATGGCCAGCTTATTGATTTAAAGAATAATAAGACTATTTGCGATCTTGAAAGCGATCGCTATTATTGTTCAACTGTTCCTTTTAGTGTTTGCTTTTTTACCTATAATGAAAAAAACTATCTTATAAAGCGTCGTGACTGGAACCACCTTGATATTTTAGATACAACTACCGGAGAGTGTTTAACTCAACGTCATTTTGAAAAGACTACTTATAATGATCCTGAATATTTTCATGGGGGGCTTTATTTGTCGCCCGATCAAGCTACAATTTTAGATGATGGTTGGGTTTGGCACCCAAGAGGTTGGCCGTCGCTATTTTCCGCTAAAACATGGCTTACGCAAAATATAAAAGAAAGTGACGAAAAATGTGCTAAGCAAAAGGTCTTAGCACGCGATGATTGGGATTGTGGTGCCTGCTGGCTAGATGAAAACAACTTTATTTTAGGCACAAAGACCAATAATAAAGCTAATCCTTATGCGTTTCTTTATGATATCAAGAATGGTACAATTACAGTTGTGCGCGGACCAAAGGGTCTGTTTTATAAAGCTAACCAAGGCTTAATATCCGTAGATGAAATAGGGCTTAGTCTTTGGGATATGAAGAACTGGCAAAGATTGGGCTTTTTACCAAATTTCATGCCGCAAGCTTTTAATGATCAAAGCAATATAGCTGCATTTTTTGATGGCAATAGATTAAGTCTATTGAAACTCTAAACGCTTTTCATGTTGCAAAATGCAACAAGGCCAGATTAAAATATCCGGCCTTGCAAATTAATTATAGAAATTGAGATATTTTATTTGCTTAGTCAGCAACTGCAATCATTACATCCGATGACTTAACAACTGCTGCAGCTTCCATGCCAACGGTCAATTGTAGATCGTCTACAGATTCATTGGTAATTGATGCTGTTACAATTGTACCATCTACATCAAGGCGAACATGGGCAGTGGTTGCGCCTTTTTTAATTTCAACGATTTTACCTTTAAGAACATTACGTGCACTAATTTTCATTTTACTATCCTTTTTGTAAAATATGCGTGTCAACCATTTTTAATAATAATGAATAAACACAAATCTAATAATCAAGATTTTTCTTATTTTAGGGATATATATAAGACCTCATAAAAAAGACAAGGATTTATTTAAAAATAAATAATGACAATTTGTCTCATTATCGGTGCGTTATAACGATTTATACTATAACGAAGTAAAGAAATACTTTGTTGTTATAAACTCAACCTTTATAGCGTAATGCATCGACTAAAAGGCGAAAGGCCATAGAGTGTTGGCGCTTGCTTGGATAATAAAGATAATAGCCTTGCCAAGGGGGAAACCAGTCTTCTAAAACGGGGATTAATTCGCCTTTATCAATCGCCTCTTGTGCTATATCTAATGGCAGATGGCCAAGCCCAAAACCTTTTTTGGCAGCTTCTAAAATATGGTAGCTTCCGTTAAAGATTAATTGACCTTCAACACGTACAGCAAGTTCATGGCCGTCTTTTTCAAATTCCCATGCATAAATTCCGCCGGTGGAAACAAAGCGCATATTGATGCAATTATGTTGAATAAGATCTTGCGGTGACTTTGGCTTATCGTGCTCTGCAAAATAGCTTGGAGCGCCGACGACAGTAAATTTAATATCGGGGCCGATGCGCACTGATATCATGCCATTTTGTAATTGTTCGCCAAGGCGAGTGCCGGCATCATAACGCTCACTGACAATATCGGTAAGGCGATAATCATCAATAAGTTCAATTTTGATATCAGGATATTGACGGCAAAATTTTTGCAACTTTGGCCAGAGAATTGTATTAATGGCATAATCAGTGGTAGAAATACGGATAGAACCGCTTGGCTTATCGCGAAAATTCCCCAAAAGATTAATCTCGTCATGAATATCGTCAATGCGGGTGCCTAGGGTAGAGAGAAGATGCGCGCCGACGTCGGTCAAGGTAACGCTGCGTGTGGTGCGGGTAAGGAGACGCACGCCCAAACGTTCTTCAAGCCCTCTTATTGTATGGCTTAATGCTGATTGTGATACCCCAAGTTGAGCCGCGGCACGGGTAAAATTTTTTTCCCGTGCAACCACAACAAAGGTTGCCAGATCATTGAGGTTTTCCCGTGCCATTGCAGTCTTTCTATAAGGATGAATTAGCCAAGCTTATAAAGCTCTGGTCGTCTTTGATCAAGGCAGGGCAATTTTTCGCGGGTGGTTTTGACCTTTTCAAGATCAATATTTGCAAAAATAAGCCCTTCATCTTCGCCGCAACTCGCTAATATAGTGCCCATGGGATTATATATAACACTTCGGCCACTGTAAATATTGCCTACCTGATCGGCAACGCACATATAAACGGTGTTTTCAAGGGCGCGTGCTTTGGATATAGATAATAGATGTTCTTCCTTCATCGGGCCAGAAACCCAAGCGGTGGGTACAATAAGAATATCAGCGCCTTTTAAGGCAAGGGTGCGAGAAATTTCGGGAAAGCGCAATTCATAACACACAAGCAAACCAATGGTGCCAAAGCGCGTTTTGACCGGTTCAAAACCATTGTCGCCAGCAATAATATTGGCTGATTCTTGATAGGAAAACGCATCATAAAGATGGGTTTTGCGATAGCTATGGATAAGCTCGCCATTATCATTTAAAAAAATAATGGTATTATAGGCGCGAATATTATCACTGCTGGATTTTTCAAAAATGCCGCAAATAATGTGGATGCCGCTTTCTTTGGCAGCTTTTGCCAAGGTACTGACAAAAGGACCATCAAGTGGTTCTGCCATATCGGCATAAACAATACCAGATTTTGGTCCAAGCAAAGCCATATAGACTTCTGGGAAAACAATAAGATCGGCGTTTTGTGTTTTTGCTTGTTTTATATAAAGCAATGCCTTATCAAGATTTTCCTGTTTGTTTCGACTAGCAGAAAGTTGAGCAAGAGCGATTTTCATGAGCTATCCCGTTTAAAAACTTAATATCCTGTCTAAGGCTGAGACTAAACCGCCTAATGATTTATGACAAGCAGTTCTCATAAGTATTTATAATTGGCGCCTTGGCCAGATTTTGGCACCTTATTTTTGTCTTGTGGTTTAAGGATTGTAGCTCTGACATCTCTATGTCACGGATATTTGAGTGGCGCCCTTGATTGGCCTTTGATCTATTACCATATAGTTATGAAGTGACAGTGCCAATAAAGGGCTGTCTTACTCGGTCGCTTGAACTTTGAGGACTGCAAATGACACGTATAGCATCTTTTTCAAATCCACTTTTATTAGGATTTGATACTGTTGAAAAAGCTTTGGAAAGGGTGGCAAAATCTGGTGATGGTTACCCACCTTACAATATCCAACGGCTTAATGATTTGGAAGATGAAACCGGCGAAGTGAGGTTGCGAATTACTTTGGCTGTTGCAGGTTTTTCGCCTGATGAGCTTGATGTGTCTGTTGAAGATAGTCAGCTTATCATTCGTGGCAAGCAATTGGATGATAGTGAGCATGAATATCTCCATCGTGGTATTGCTTCACGGCAATTTCAACGGGTTTTTGTACTAGCCGATGGCATGATGGTTATTGGAGCGGAATTGAAAAATGGTCTTTTGGCCATTGATCTTAACCGCCCACAGCCGGAAAAGCAGGTGCGACGAATAACCATTTCAACAAGTGATGAGTAATATTGACGTTATTAAGCGTTAAATAATGATATCTCGGCTCTATGGAGGGATGCCATGACAAATACCAAAATGACTAATACAAAAACAACTAAAAAGCCTATTTTTACCTCAGCCGAATTTGCGCAGCTTGGCGCTGGGCGCATTGCTTATGTCAAAAAGGTTAATACCGACGAATTGGCAAAGAATTTCCCCGGCCTTCCCGAAATGACCCCTAATATTGAAGTTTGGGGGCTGTTTGGAGCAAGTGGTGAGCCAATAGTGCTTTCTGATGCTAAGGGGCAAGCTTTAGCTGGTGCCAATGAACATGAATTGGAAACAGTTACCTTACATTAATCATTTTGCATGGTTTTTAAATTCTGTCGGTAATTAGACGTTATAATTTTATCAAAGCCAGTTTTTAATGAGACTTTTTCATTAAACACTGGCTTCATTTTATTAAAAAATTTAATTAAATAAGACGTTATTTGCCGGTCTTATTTTGTAGCTTCTTCCATAAATGTTGCAAAATGGTCTAAATTTATATTATAGCAGCCTGCAATTGCTCTCTTTTTAAGGCTTTATCAGGCGTTATAAGTCATATAATATTAAAATAATTTGAGCATTGTTAGTTAAATAGGATGAATGATGAAGCGCATCGAGTTATTAATTGAAGCAATTATTTTAGCCTCGCGCTGGTTGCTAGTTGTTTTTTATGTAGGGCTTGCCTTTGCCCTTGCGGTTTACGCGCTTTCTTTTGCTAAGGATTTGTTTTTATTTGTTCAACATGTGTTTACGTTGAATGAAAAAGCAACAATTTTAGAAATGCTTGGTCTTATTGATGCAGCGCTAATTGCTAGCCTAGTGGTGATGGTGATTATTTCTGGTTATGAAAATTTTGTTAGCCGTTTTGATGAAGGCGAAAATGATGTTCATTGGCTTGGCACTATTGATGCTGGCTCTTTAAAGGTTAAAGTTGCCTCAACAATTATTGCAATTTCTTCTATTCATTTGTTGCAAATATTTCTCAACCTGCCTTATGACTTCAATAAGGACCATGTTAAATGGTACACAATTTTGCATCTTACTTTTATTGTTTCCGCGCTTTTCCTTGCCTATATTGATAAGCTCACCGCCAAAAAAGACAAAAAGTAAACCACTATTTTTCAAAGCGGCGTAATGCTTTTTATTAATTTTAGTTTGAAAATAATAAAGCCCATTGCAATAAAACTGCAATGGGCTTTAATTTTTAATGAAGACAAATTAGTTAGCATAATGTCATATGCAAGAAATCAGCCTTTTAACGGCAGTTTTTATGCAATCGATGCTTTAATCCAATCAGCAAGGCGGCTTTTAGGAGCTGCTCCAACCATATTTGATGTCACTTCACCATCCTTGAACATCAACAATGTTGGGATCGAACGAACACCAAATTGGGTTGCAAGTTCAGGATTTTCATCAATATTGATCTTGGCAATACGTACCTTGCCTTCCAATTCTTGCGAAATTTCATCAAGAGCTGGGGCAATCATTTTGCATGGCTGACACCATTCAGCCCAAAAATCCACAACAACTGGTTGATTTGACTTTAATACGTCACTTTCGAAATTTGTTGTATCCACGGTTACAGTTGTCATGTTGAAATCCTTATATAGGCCTTGATCTTTCGGAAAGGTTTAAATCAGTTCGACTTTATAAAAAAGAGCGAACGGATTTAATTTTATATTTTCATGCATTTTTGCACGGTTAAATGCATATTTAAGTCAATGCATCTAACATTGCTATAGCTTATTAATTATCATGGCTGACCTTAGGTCTTACGTCAAGAACAAGCTTGTCGCAGTGCTAAGCGAAATAGGACATTTAAAAACCTAAATTTCCTGTATGGTCATAGTATAGCATGGATTTTTATTTTCTATTAGAATTATTTTTTAATTTTAATCCTAGCTCAAGCAAATTATCATATAATTTACGCGTCTTGACCAAACAAATTTTTGTTTATCCGTGATAGAGGCAAAACCGTTCTACTAATTGGTAAATTTAACGCCAAAGCCGTTGCTAAATGAAAAGATGCTAAAAACAGAGTTTCTCGTTATATTTAGTCATTTCAATATTTGGAATCCATACGAATAGAAAACTCAAACTTTGCCATATTTTGCCGATAAATTGCCCCTAAACTATTTTAAATATGCGCAAAGTGAGATTCTTATGCTTTACGTCATACACCAACTGGTTTAGGCATTGCTTGAAGCTTTGATCAAATCCAACCTAGACTTTACGCTTTTAAAATATTTATGATCTACCATCACTTTAGGAAATTAACCACGTGACATTAGCAATAACCTTTAACTATCAAACCCTAAATTATTTAAAGGGGGCGTAATGCACATTTCTGAGGATGATCGCGTCATAAAACCGACAACTAAAAAAAGCAAAAAGTCCAAAAATAGTAGCGGACAATCGTCTTCCTCCAAACGGCGCAAGTCAAAAAAACAACGAAGTTTTTTTGGTAGGCTTTTTTATTGGAGCTTTGTTTTGGGGCTATGGGGCATTATTTTTCTTGGCGCCTATATTACCTATGTCTGGCTAAGCATGCCGCAATTATCAACTTGGACGATTCCCGACCGCCCACCCAATGTGCGTATTGTTGCGCGTGGTGGAGAGTTGATTGCCAATCGTGGTACAACCGGTGGTGAAGCAGTCACGTTAAAAAATATGAGCCCTTGGATTGGCAAAGCGGTTGTAGCTATCGAAGATCGGCGTTTTAATTCCCATTATGGTGTTGATCCAGTGGGGATTGCGCGCGCGGTCTATACTAATGTTACCAATGGTCGTGGTAAGCAAGGTGGTTCAACCCTTACACAGCAATTGGCAAAAAATCTGTTTTTATCATCCGAACGCACGCTTGATCGTAAAGTAAGGGAAGCACTTATTGCCTTGTGGCTTGAGAAAAAGCTTAATAAAGATCAAATTCTTGAGCTTTACCTCAACCGTGTTTATCTTGGCTCTGGTGCTTTTGGTGTTGAGGCTGCCTCACGGCGTTATTTCAATAAATCGGCTAAAGACGTCACTTTGCTGGAAGCCGCAACCCTTGCGGGTCTCTTAAAAGCCCCATCCAGCCTATCACCGGCGCGTAATCCCGAAGCTGCTTATGCACGCGCTAAGTTGGTACTTGCAGCAATGCGCCAAGAAAACATGATCAATGACACACAATTGCAAATTGCCCTTGCTGAACCCATGGTAAAGGCTGCATCCTATTGGTCGGGCGGCGAAAATTATGCGGCTGATTATGTGGTAAGCCAATTGCCATTTTTAATTGGTGAGGCTGACCGCGATATTATCGTGGAAACCACTCTTGACTATGGTTTTGAAAAAGCAGCTGAAAAGGCAATTAATACGCAATTATCAACATCTGGTAAAAAGAATAATGTTTCGCAAGCAGCGCTTGTCTCTATTGATAAAAGCGGTGCAATCCGCGCATTAATTGGCGGCGCCAATTATGCTGACAGCCAATTTAACCGCGCGACCGATGCTCGTCGTCAACCAGGATCAACTTTTAAACCCTTTGTATATTTGGCAGCACTTGAGCAAGGGCGCACGCCAAATTCCGTTCGTAATGATGCACCCGTAAAAATTGGCAAATGGACACCGCGCAATGCTGGCGGTAAATATATGGGGCAAGTTACACTGACCACGGCGCTTTCCCACTCGTTAAATTCGGTTGCTGCGCAATTAATTATGGAAGTTGGCACTGATGCAGTTATTGAAACAGCTCATCGTCTTGGCGTCCATTCTGGCCTCAATGATAATGCATCAATTGCCCTTGGAACGTCAGAAGTTAGCCTTATTGAAATGACTGGTGCTTTTGTACCACTAAGCAATGGTGGTTATAAGCCACAAATTCATATTATTCGCCGCATTACCGACACGAAGGGTAAAGTGCTTTATGATATTGGTGAATTAAGTGGCAGTCGCGTTATTGATCCACAAATTGTTGGCATGATGAATGCCATGCTTGAACAAACCATTTTAACCGGAACTGCAAAACGTGCTAATATTGGTAGACCTGCAGCAGGTAAAACCGGTACCAGTCAAAATTCGCGTGATGCATGGTTTATTGGCTATACAGCTGATTATGTTACTGGTGTTTGGTTTGGCAATGATGATGGCAAGCCAATGAAGGGTGTAAGCGGCGGCGGGCTTCCAGTTAATGTGTGGAAAGATTATATGGGAGCTGCTGAAAAAAATATGCCTATACGCGATCTTTTGGCGAGTTATCAAATCGAAAACGCAATTCCTGGCGGCAATGATCTCTTGCCTGATGATGATAGTACCCCATCACCTTATAATGAGAATGGCTATCATTATGATGATAGTGATGATAATTTTCCACCACCGCCACCAGCTGTTAATCCACAAGCTAACCAGAATGTTGAAATTAAGAATAAAAGCTTGATGGAAATATTAAGAACTGAATAGATTATTAAAAATGCGTGTTGGTTAAGTTTATCAGCGATCAATTAAACCAACACGCATTTAACCATAATAATTTTCAACAACAGAACTAGAAGCATTGAAGAATAATGCAATTGATTGAATCTAATGATTTTAAACAAAGGTATACATCTTTAATTTAGTTTAAGAAATTGTTGCATGACCGCCTTTAAACCAGCTTCAGGTGCAGTTAAAACCGTTGAATGATTTATGTGTTTTGCGGCCTTCATCATTGACGATTGCACAAGTACAATATTTTGATAATCGTCTTTTAATGCTTCATTCGCGACTTTGGCAATTAGTGCATTATATTCTTGCAATTGACTCGCTTTAAACAAATCCCAAGCGCCTTCGATTAAAATAATATCAAAACTATTTTCTTTGCCAAAATCTTGCGCATCAAATATTTGCTGGGTTGGTTTAATCGTTGTTTTAACACTACAAAATGCAGCTATTTTGCCTCGAAGCTTCGCCGCTTCACGGGCCAATTCTTCATCTGACCTAAAAAATATGTTTTGAGATTGTTCTTTTGCTAAAGTAACCGCAGCGCCAAGGGAAGAACAGGTTAGTAAAATAGCATCGGCATTTTTAGCTGCCACTCGCATTGCATCAGCGGTTGCTACTAAAGTGTTTGGAATATCGCAATTTTGCTCGATACGCTCGAGTAAATCAGGGCGAATAATGTGGCTTATTTCTAGGTTATAATCTGTTGCATGATCTAGTTTGCAAAGATTTAAAGCTGCTTCATCATAAAGCGCCACATTGCTTTTAGCCGTATGAAAACAACAAATTTTAACCATTTCCCCCTCCGTTCGTTGATATTAATATAAAAGAACATAAAAAAACTGGCGCATTTAACGCCAGTTCTGATCTATCCTAATATGAGCTTTTACACGTTAAACTTAGCGTGAAAGGCTAATTGGCGAACCTGACGAGGTTTGGCCACTAAAATGGGTACCATCTTGTGATGTAAGTGTTGCAACGCTTGCACCTGATGCATCAAAGAATTCAAGTTTTGAACCACTAATATTCCAAGAATTAACGCTTGAAATGGCTGAAGGGCAATTTAAAGGTGCAGAGCGGTAGCCTTGGCCAAATTTGGTCATTGGCGTTACAACTTTACAGGTCAGGCCACCAACATTGGCATTCCAAACACCTGCAATACTGGCTGCAGCAAGGTTAATACCAGTTGCTTCACTACCAAGGCTTGCAACTTGATTTTGACCATCCATGCCTGGCGCAGTTGGATAGTCGCCTGTTGGGGCTGGCAATTCAGACTGCGAAATTGATGCTGAAGGGCCAGTGCCTGTTGCTGGTGGGAATGGGCGCACATCAGCATTTTGATAATTGCCACTGCCCATACGGTCTGCCATACAGCCTGTAGTTACCAGTGCAGCCAAAGCTAACGCAACCAATGAAATTTTATTCAACGCCATGACATGCTCCATCATCCGAATCGGTCAATTTTGTTAACCATAAAAGGTTTTTTTGCTAATATTCGGTTTTCACTTATAAATGCAATGAAATTAAGCTTTTTTTTTAACAATGCGGCTTAATAGCAACACATTATAGTGCTTTTTAATAATTCTACTCAAGTTCAACTGGTATTTTTATTGCCTTTACGCCATATAAGGCACATCAATCAGATTTCATGTGATAATCTAAAATAAATCTGCCGGAATTATTAAAATGCCAGAATCTTTACTCAAGTCTGAAATGACAGCTATGCAAAAGCAAAGAGCAATGACACAACTTACCAAAATGAACGGTCTTGGTAATAAGATTCTTGTCGCTGACATGCGCGACCAAAATGTGCATATTGTTGCGGCTGCGGCGATAGAACTTGCCAGTCATGATGAAACTTCCTTTGATCAAATTATGGCAATTTATAATAGCCGCATTTCAACAACTGATTATTATATTGAAATTTGGAATAGTGATGGTTCAAAGGCCAAGGCTTGCGGCAATGGCACACGCTGCGTGGTTGAATGGCTCTACAATCAAAATGGGCAGAGCCATTTTATCCTTGAAACCGATGGTGGTATTGTGGAAGCACGCCGCCTTGAAAATGGTCTTGTTTCGGTTAATATGGGTAAGGCGCGTTTAAACTGGCAGGATATTCCAACGCAATATGCGGTTAATGATACCAACCATGTGGCAGTTGGTACTGGCCCCTTGCAGGATGCCTCGCTTGTTTCTATGGGTAATCCCCATGCAATTTATATTGTTGATAAGGATGTTTGGGATTATCCCTTGGGGGATTTAGGACCAATTATCGAGCATGATGCATTATTTCCAGAACGGATTAATATTTCCATTGTCGAAATCACCTCGCCAACATCGTTTAATATGCGCACTTTTGAGCGCGGTGCGGGCCTAACCCTTGCTTGCGGTACTGGGGCTTGTGCAGCGGCAGTTGCAGCTAATCGTCGTGGGCTTATTGATAAGCGCGCTGTGGCAACATTACCGGGTGGTGATTTAGAATTATTTTGGCAAGAGGACGGCAATGTCCTTATGACTGGGCCAACCCAATACGAGTTTTCTGGATATTTTGATCCATTATCGGGTCAATTTATCAAGAATGAAGCAAATTTGAAGATTGAAAGAGTTAATGCCTGATGGCGACTGAAATTGTTACCTTTGGTTGTAGGCTGAATGCTTATGAATCTGAAGTCATGCGCAAAGAAAGCGCAGCGGCTGGTCTTGACACCCTTGAGGGCGGCGCAATCATTTTTAATACATGCGCTGTAACCAGTGAAGCGGTACGCCAAGCCCGCCAAGCTATTCGTAAAGCACGGCGTGAAAATCCTGACGCACGTATTATCGTCACCGGCTGCGCTGCCCAAACCCTTGCCCCCGAATTTGCAGCCATGGGCGAAGTCGATTTGGTTTTAGGTAATGAAGAAAAATTGCATTCTCATTCTTATCGCCAATTGCCTGAATTTGGTGTTAATCTTTTTGAAAAAGTCCGCGTTAATGACATTATGGAGGTTAAAGAAAATGCCCCCCATATGGTTGACCTTATTGAAGGGCGCGCTCGTGCTTTTGTGCAAGTGCAAAATGGCTGCGATCATCGTTGCACCTTTTGCATCATTCCTTATGGTCGCGGTCCATCGCGCTCAGTTCCCATGGGGGCCGTGGTTGAGCAGATAAAGCGGCTTAATGGCAATGGCTATCAAGAAGTTGTATTAACGGGAGTTGACCTTACCAGCTACGGCCCAGATCTTCCAGGAAAAGCTGGGCTTGGCAAGTTGGTTGCAGCAATTTTGCGTGGTGTACCAGATCTTGAGCGGTTGCGGTTATCATCGATTGACTCGATTGAGGCGGATGACGAATTATTAGAGCTTTTAGCCTATGAAAAACGCTTAATGCCACATTTGCATTTATCGCTGCAAGCGGGCGATAATATGATTTTAAAGCGCATGAAGCGCCGCCATGCTCGTGAAGATTCAGTGCGTTTTTGCAATGATTTACGCGATAAACGTCCTGAATTTATTTTTGGCGCTGATATTATTGCTGGTTTCCCCACCGAAACGGAAGAGATGTTTGAAAATACCCGTCAGCTTATAGCCGATTGCGGTTTAACCCATACGCATATTTTCCCGTTTTCGCCGCGTGAAGGAACACCTGCCGCCCGTATGCCGCAATTAGAACGCGGCATAGTGAAAGAACGCGCTGCAATTTTACGCAGCGAAGGTGACAAAGCCTATGAAAAGCACTTGCAACAGGCAATTGGTCGCCGCCAACGAGTTTTGGTTGAACGCGATGGCATTGGCCGCAGTGAAGATTATACCTTGACCGAAATTGCTGGTGCGGTGGCTGGCACTATTATAGATTGCGATATTTCCCATGTTGAGGGTGATAAACTGATTGGTCATAGAATTGCGGCTTAACAATCTAACTTTTTTGGATTAGCAAAAACAATATTTTGATATATAGATGAGAAAAAGCCACGCCTGTGGCTTGATGTTTTTTTAAGGATTTAAAACAATATGGCTGGTTTTTTCAAAAAGGTTTTTTCTTTTGCCGATAAGACAGATGAAGAAAATGCAGGTCAAGCACCAGCATTAACCCCTTTTGAAGCCCACCAACTGGCATTAAAACAGGCGCAAGAAGAAGCGGAAGCTCAAAAAACTGCAAGTGAACACGCCACTCACCATGCCAAAGAAACCTCCCCAAAAGAGGAAACCGAAAGCCAAAGCGATTCATCAAGTCCTAAACCCGATACAACACTTGATGAAACATTTGCTGAAATTGCTCAAGATAGCATTGTACCTGCAACAATTGATACAAGCCTGCTTGTTGATGAAGCTGAGGCAGCAGATGTTGTCACGGCATTTCCGCCACAGGAATTGCCAAAAAAAACAGGGCGCATCAGTGTTGGCGCCGATATTGAAGAAGTTATTGAACCAGAAGTTGTGGTGGTAGAAGAACCTGTTGCGGTAAAGCGCTCATGGTTTGAGCGTTTGCGCAATGGCTTGTCGCGCTCATCACGTCAGCTCGGCGATTCAATTGGTGCTATTTTTACCAAACGCAAACTTGATGAAGAAACATTGCAAGATCTTGAAGATGTGTTGATTGCCTCCGATCTTGGGCTTGAAACGGCAATGCGGGTTACCGATTCCCTTGCTTCTGGCCGCTATGGTAAAGATATTTCTACCGATGAAGTGCGTGTGATTATGCGCGATGAGATTGAAAAAGTTTTGGCGCCTGTTGCCAAACCTTTAGAGCTTGATCTTTCGCATAAACCGCATGTTATTTTGGTGGTTGGCGTCAATGGCACAGGTAAAACCACCACCATTGGTAAATTGGCAGCAAAATTATCGCGTGGTGGCTTAAAAGTAATGTTGGCCGCAGGCGATACTTTTCGCGCAGCAGCAATTGAGCAATTGCATATTTGGGGTAAACGCACCAATTCACCAGTTGTTGCAACTAAGCTTGGCGCTGATGCTGCAAGCCTTGCTTTTGAAGCCTATGAAAAGGCAAGGGAAGCGGGTAGTGATGTATTGATTATTGATACAGCAGGGCGTTTACAAAATAAAACCGAATTAATGGATGAACTTGCCAAAATCGTGCGCGTTTTAGGCAAGCATGATGCTGATGCGCCGCATACGGTTTTGCAAACCCTTGATGCAACCACTGGACAAAATGCCCTTAATCAAGTCGAAATTTTCCGCAATGTTGCAGGGGTCAATGGTTTGGTGATGACAAAGCTTGATGGAACAGCGCGCGGCGGTATTTTGGTGGCTATTGCAGCAAAGCACAAATTACCTGTTTACTTTATTGGCGTTGGTGAGGATATTGATGATCTTGAACCCTTTAAAGCCAATGAATTTGCCCAAGCGATTGCTGGAAAACATGATTAAGCAAACATGATTAAGCAAGCATAAATCTCACCTGATTGAATTAAATTTAAGTAAAATCCATGACCTTAGAAAGCATGATGAATGACAAAATCAATTTTTGAACCAAATCCAGATGATGCTGCAGCGGTAAAAAAGGCGCAAATGTCGCCAATGGGTAAGTTAATATTGGAAATGGGGCCATTGGTTTTGTTCTTTTTTGCCAATTATAAAGGGCAATGGCTTATCGACAATATCAGTTTTTTTTCAAGCTTTGATAAGCCAATTTTTCCAGCCACGGCTATTTTTATGGTGGCGATTGTGGTTGCCCTTATCCTATCATGGATTTTAACCCGTACTATTCCAGTTATGCCCTTGGTATCTGGTATATTCGTGGTGTTTTTTGGCGCCTTAACTCTTTGGTTGCATAATGATATTTTCATTAAAATGAAGCCAACAATTATCAATACTTTATTTGGTATTATCTTATTTGGTGGGCTATTATTTGGTCGCTCGCTGCTTGGCTATGTCTTCGATTCAGCTTTTCGACTAGATGCTGAAGGTTGGCGCAAGCTTACTTTTCGCTGGGCATGCTTTTTCATTTTCTTAGCGGTTTTAAATGAAGTTATCTGGCGCAATTTCAGCGATGATTTTTGGGCAAATTTCAAGGTTTGGGGCACAATGCCCATCACCATCATCTTTTTAATTTTGCAAACACCGCTTTTAGCTCGCCATTCACTTGATCTTAAAGACAACCAAGATGAGTCTTAAGATTATCATATCAAAACGTATCAATAATTAATGAAATTTTGGAGAAAAAAATGGGCGCTTGGAGTGTAAAGCCTTGGGGAAATGATGAGGCGGCAGATTGGTTTGCAAATTTTTGGCAAGATAAGGATTTTTCGCCAATTATTACTCTGATTGAAAATTTTGATCCAGCCAATGAGGATTATTGCGCGTTTCGCGCTGCTTGTTATTTGCTTGAAACTTTGGGGCGGCCCTATGTTTGGCCAAGCAATAGGCTTGATGATTTGCGCCCGGTTTTAACCAAAGCTATCGAAATTTTAGAAAATATGGTCAGTCCGCCTGATGAAAACTGGTTTTTTCTTGAGGAATGGGACAATGATCCAGAAATGATTGAAGCGCTTGAGCAACAAATTGCCGCTTTAACCAAAAATCTCAATCAACTGGCCTAAAGCTTTATTCAATAATGCAATTTGTAAAAGACGATTCATAACACAATGATGCAGCCGCTTTTGCGGCTGTTATTTCTTCTTTGGTTAAGTTCTTGCCGATAGTGTTTTGTAAGTCGAGATTGCGTTGACTATAGTTGAAAGACAGTGCAAGCACGCTCCACATATAAGCTGTTTCTTTGTTTTGTTGAACGCCATTTCCCTCCATAAACATAAGTGCCAAATAATATTGTGATTCTGGCTCGCCCTTTTTAGCCGCAATGCTAAACCATTTTAGTGCTTCACTATAATTTTGCTTCACGCCATGACCGTAGTAATAAAAAAATCCAAGATTAGTTTGTGCCTTTATATAGCCCTGTTTAGCCGACAATTTAAATAAACGCGCTGATTTAGCATAATCTTGTTTAATTCCAGGATGATCGTTAAGATAGATAAGACCCAAATTATATTGAGCAGCCTTTTCCCCCTGATCTGCTGAACGGCCAAACCACTTTACTGCCTGTTCAAAATCGGGTTTAACATTGTTTTCACTGATATAAATCAAACCAAGATTATTCTGTGCAATAGCTAAGCCTTGATCAGCAGCTAATTGAAAAAGATATTTGGCTTTCGAGTAATCTTTTTTTACGCCCATGCCGTTCATATAGATTAAACCAAGCTTATTTTGAGCTTCCGGATAATTTTGCGCAACAGCACGCTCGAACCATTCAATCGCTAAGCTATAATTTTGATCGACACCAGTGCCATTTTTATAAGCGACACCCAAATTGGTTTGAGCATCCGCGAGTCCAGCTTGGGCGGCAGTGTTAATCAACGCTACACCTTTTTTGTAATCAAGCTCTACACCCCTACCATACATGTAAAGCATACCAAGATTGTTGCGAGAATTTATGTCACCTTGTTCGCTAGCCAATAAATACCATTTGGCAGCTTCCTTATAGTCTTGTTTAACCTCAATTCCTTCTTCATATATTTTGCCCAAACGATATTGCGCATTAACATTGCCCTGCTCTGCAGCACTTTTAAATAAATCGAGTGCTTTGCTTATATTTTTCTCAACTCCAACGCCGGTTTGATAAAAAACTGCAAGTTTAGTCTGGGCATATGCATCACCTTGATCAGAGGCTAATTTGTACCATTTTGCGGCTTCAATTGCACTTTGCTCGGTTCCTTTACCGGCAAAATAAAGATCGCCTAGATTTGTCTGTGCTGCAACATTGCCTTTAGCTGCCGATTGTTTGAAGAGTGATATTGCTTTAACATAATCTTGTTTAACCCCATCACCAGCACTGTAAAGACTACCAAGATTATTTTGAGCATCTGCCAAACCTTGATCTGCAGCTTTTTGAAACCACTTGGCAGCGATTGTATAATCAACAGGCATTGATTTGCCAAAATAATATAAAAGACCAATGGCATATTGGGCATTGGCATTGCCTTGCTCGGCAGATAAAAAATACCGGCGTTTTGCATCTTCAATATCTTTTTGAATACCAAGCCCATTTTCAATCATATAAGCAAGATTAAATTGCGCCATTGAATTATTTTGTTCAACTGCTAATTGAAACCATTTAAGCGCTTCTTCGTAGTTTTCGGCAACACCTTCACCTCTTAAATACATCACGCCTAAATTGCTTTGGGCATCATCTAACCCAAGTTCTGCAGCGCGGCGAAACCATTTAACGGCTTCTGTTTTATCTTTAGTGACGCCATCCCCGTTTAAATAATATACGCCCAAATTATGCTGGGCATAAGGGTCATTAAGATCGGCGCGCAGTCGTAAAGTGATATGATCGCCATAATGGATATAAAGAAAAGCAATGCTAGTAAAAGCAATGATAATAAAACCAATTACAGCAATAATAAAACGTTTCATTAAACCACCATGCAATTAAAACCCGCGGCAAAATTGCCGCATTTTAATCATTAAATGTTAATTTCAGTCGTTTTTTCACTCTGCTTTAAAGAGGAAGCAACCGCCATCCACATATAAGCTGTTTCATAATGCGTAAGCAAGACGAAACCATTGAACGGCTTAGTGATAATCAAAATAGGGGGGGATTCCCCCACTTGAAAAGTAATACAAAGGTGCGTTTCAAAAAGCAAAATAATAAGATATTTTTTCATCAATTAAGGCACTAAAAAATGGAGTTGACCTTATCCGCTTTAAACCTTTTTAGGTAAAAATGGATTGGCTATTTATGCGAAAATTATTTCAACCCTTGCGTTAACTTATTATCGATTGCATCATAAGCTTGTTGGTTTTCTTGTTGCTGAAAAAAATTAATTACAGTTTTTGTTTTTCCATCGATACACATTTTATAAAATTTGGTGGTCTTTGTAGATTTACTGTAAGTATATTCAGCCTTAATTGCTTCATTTCCTTGGTAATCAGCTTTAGCCCAGTCAAGATGGCTATTAGATTTTATAAAGGCAACGTAATCATCAAAGGTTTTATATTGGTTACAAAAGCCTAAACCATAAATATATTTAAAATTATAGCCGTCACTTATTTCAACGCGCATATTTTTTTGAGCTATTATAGTCTCAGGTCTGTCTAGTGTCTTATGATTTTCAAACTTTTGCGATAAAAAATTAAACAAATCTTCGATACCAACAAGATTTTCTTGGTTGATATGCGCCACATAAAAATTAAAATTTTCATCAATGTCAATATTCATTAACATTTTGTTAGGCTGAGGCCATAGGGCATAAAAATTGTACTCATTTTGAGCAATTTGCTCTGCAACAAATTCATTTTTAGCAAAATCGTAAAAGCCTATATTATTGAGGAGCCGCGCAATATTATCACTCTTTGTAGCCTTTCGGCGAATAATCATAATACTTTGCTCTATTTGATCTTCAAAGGAAAATCCATAAACTTCGATTAATCCAAATTTTGTACGTGTAAAAGGATGCCATTTCTCACCAATAGCAAATGTCTTACCGTCAAAAGTGAAACTTTTCTTCTCGATATAATTATTTTTAATGATTTTTATAAGATTGTTACAACTTTCATCATGGCAATCATATCTAAGTTCTGAGTAGCTTAATAAATTTTTATATTGAAAAGTGTTTTCAGCGCATGGTGATAATTTATATAAGTCAATACTTGGCTTGCATAGTAAAAGCTTATCATCACGGTCACTATTATCGTGGTCAAAAATTCTTATCGTACTCTGACCATTTGATAAATAATAAAGATTAGCCCTTTTGGCGTAGGGTATTATTTCAAAGGTCCAATCATCAGGCAGCACTAATTTTTCTATATTGGGGCCAAAAGGCATGGTAATTTCAGTTGCTTTTGATTGGCTACTAAGCGAAAGCAAAACAAATAAAACAACCAATAATCTAATCATATTTTCCCCAGTATAACTTATTAAATAATTTAAATAAAATTTTTCAAAAGATTTTAATTAATGCCAATTTAAAATTCAATTGGCATTTATTGTATTAAACTAACAAAGGTAATTATAAACCTTTAGAATTATAAAGGTTGGTCTTCGTTTTGGCAGATAGATAGAACATAACCATTACAATCTTCAAAATCGGCAGACAAACCACCTGGAACTGGCGAAACACCATTAATAATAGTAATGCCTGCCTGCTCCAAGCCATCGACAATCTTATTAATGCCACCATTGGGTAAGTTAAAAACTGTAACAGGAAAAGTTGAACCTTCAACTTCACCTTCAAAGAAAACCAACTCAACACCGTCATTTTGATTAACAATTAAAAAGGTTTCGTCTTCATCTATAAGGCGGGTGACTTTTAAACCTAAAAGATCTTCATAAAATTTTTGCGTTTCATCAAGATCATTAGCTAAAAATATCAAATTGCAAACTTTACTATCTTTCAAAAATTGTGGCTTATCACTCATGATTAATTCCCTCTTAGGTTACATATTGCCTTTTTATACAAGATGAGCCTTACAACTATATGTCAAATAAAAAATGCCCCGCAACAACTTATGCAGGGCATTTTTTAATTTAAAAATTTAATCTTAGAACCATTCACCGAATTTGCGGATATAAAATACCTTCATACCTTGTGCAACGCAGCAATAGGCAAACAATGTACCGACAAGCCATGGGAAGTAGCTCCATGGTAATGGAACAAGCCCAACATAATGACCAAGGGGTGAGAATGGAATATAAATACCAATAGCCATAATCACGCTGGTTGTTAATAGGACAGGCAAGGCAGCCGTGCTTTGAATGAACGGAATCTTACGAGTACGCAACATGTGCACAACCAAAGTCTGTGATAGCAAGCCTTCAATAAACCAACCAGATTGGAACAATGATTGCATTTCAGCCGAATTGGCGGCAAAGACAAACCACATAAGGGCAAAGGTGGTGATATCGAAGATGGACGATGTTGGCCCAATATAAAGCATGAAACGGCCAATGTTACGGGCGCTCCACTTACGGGGCTTGGCAAGATAATCCTTATCCATTTTATCCCAAGGCAAGGATAATTGTGAAATATCATAAAGCAAGTTTTGCAAGAGCAAGTGAATAGCAAGCATTGGCAAGAACGGAATAAAGGCACTTGCGACTAGAACTGAGAATACATTACCGAAATTGGAACTTGCAGTCATATTAAGATATTTCATAATATTACCAAAAGTTTCACGACCCTTGATAACACCTTCTTCCAAGATCATTAGACTTTTTTCAAGCAGAATAATATCGGCTGTTTCCTTGGCAATATCGGTAGCTGTATCAACCGAAATACCCACATCTGCATCGCGCAAGGCTGGCGCATCATTAATGCCATCACCAAGGAAACCCACTGTATGGCCATTGGCTTGCAAGGCTTTTAGTACACGAGACTTTTGCAATGGTGTCAATTTAGCAAATACAGTGCGTTCTTCAACTTTTTCGCGTAATTCATGTTCGCCCATAGCCTCAATTTCGCGGCCCAATAAAGGCACACCCGGCTCAAGACCAACTTCACGACAAACCTTGGTGGTCACAATCGCATTGTCACCAGTTAAAACTTTGACGGCAACACCATTTTCGCGCAAGGCAGCAATGGCAGGACGCGCAGTTTCCTTGGGAGGATCAAGGAAAGTTAAAAAGCCTTCAACAATAAGATCGCTTTCAATGCTAGTTTTATAAAGTTCTGCCTTTTCTTCCTCTTTCAAGCGGCGTGTTGCAACGATTAACACGCGGAAGCCATCACGATTATAAAGTTCGGCAATTTCAGTTAATTTTTGTCGTGCCATGGCATCCATGGGACGGGCTTCTTCGCCATCGCGCCAATAGGATGAAATGGAAAGCATTTCTTCAACTGCGCCCTTGGTGACAAGGATATGATCTTTTTTCATATTTTCAAGGACGATAGACAAGCGCCGGCGCATGAAATCAAAGGGAATTTCATCAACCTTGCGATATGCGCGCATAGAAGGATCATCTTGGAAAGATTGCCCAGAGTGAACAACCGCCTGATCCATCAAATTGCGCATACCACTTTGGTGGAATGAGTTAAGCCAACCAAGTTCCAACACGCGATTATCTTTGGCACCAAAATTATTGATATGGTGTTCAAGAATAATTTTATCTTGTGTCAATGTGCCTGTTTTATCGGTACATAAAACATCCATCGCACCAAAATTTTGAATGGCGTTCAACCGCTTGACCACAACTTTGCGTTTTGCCATAGATACAGCACCCTTGGCAAGGTTGGCCGACACAATCAATGGCAACATTTCAGGGGTAAGACCAACAGCAACCGCAACAGAGAACAGGAACGCCTCAAGCCAATCGCCTTTTGAAAGACCGTTAATGACAAAAACAATCGGTACCATGACCAACATAAAGCGGATAAGCAGCCAACTAACCGAATTAACGCCGCGATCAAAAGCGGTTTGTGAGCGTGTGCCCACTACCGATTTTGCCAAGGAACCAAAATAGGTTGATGGACCAGTTGCGATAACCAATGCCTTAGCATTACCACTCACCACATTCGTACCCATAAAGCACAAGTTGGGTAGATCAAGAATTTCAGTTTTTTCACTTGCTACTGCATCGGCATGTTTTTCACTGACAGCGCTCAATGTATCATATTTTTCAACCGGTAAAGCTTCACCCGTAAGAACGGCTTGAGACACGAAAAGATCACGTGAATCAATAAGACGCACATCGCCTGGAATCATGTCACCAGCTGAAAGATAAACAATGTCACCGCTGACCAGTTCTCGCATGGCAATTTCCATACGCTTTGGCTCAGATGAATTATCTGCACGGCGTAACACCGTTGCGGTTGTGCGCACCATTGCTTTTAAGGCATCTGCCGCTTTACCAGAGCGATATTCTTGCCAAAAGCGCAAAATACCGCTGATCATTACCATGGTAAGAACAATGATAACACCAGTAAGGTCTGTTTCTTCGCCAGCACGCAAGGGCAACCAATAATCAGTTACAAATTGGATTGCCGCTAGCATAAGCAGAACAAAGATGAATGGATTTTTAAAAGCAATTAAAAGCTGGATAAAGGCAGGTGGCCGCTTATCATGAGCGACTTCATTTGGGCCGTCATTGCTAAAGCGAGCTTGTGCATCGGCTGTTGTCAAGCCATCAAGGCTCGCATGGAGGTTATTTAAGGTGTTTTCAAGGCTATTTTGCGCCTCGCGTGCCGCTTGGGCATTAAAGCCACCATTCTTCCCATTAGCTTTATGCTTAGAAGAATTGGACTTTGGGTCGTTATGTGACAAATTTTTGTTGCTTGTCATGGCAAACTCCTGTCGCGCGCCTAAGCGAGCAACATTAAGGAGTTACCTTAAGGCTACTCTAACCACTTTGAGCGCGTTTTTGCATTCTTTAAATTCTTTATATTTCTGCCGACTTCGTCCTATATCGTCGGCGTCTATACTGTCGGGGTCATCCATATGACTATCTCCAGTGAAAAGCCGGGTGTTAGATATATCTGCCATTGGCAAATCCCTAAAACCAAGCTTTTACCTTGTAACTAATTCCAACTTTAAGCATTAGCGCTTTGATTTATGAATTAGTTGATCGATGTTTTTATTATTGTGCCAACAAAACTGTGATGTGTGAAACACATCACCCACTATTGTTGAAAAGAAAGGTTATTTGTTAATTAGAAAGCAAATGCTGCTGCTTAGCCTTGAGGGCCTCCATTATAAAGCCGCATCTTTTGCCTGTTGGAATTTTCATCCCAAGCTAAAACACTGATGCCACAGACTGCAGGCATAAAACAATTATCCATAATCATAGAAATGATATACCTAAGTATATGTTTTCTATGCCTATGCATGGTTGCCTTTCTTTCATGTGACAGGCAAAGTAAACAAATCCAATTTTTATGGGAAAGATGAAAATAATGCCCGACTGCGACAGTAGTTACATATTAAAAATAAGCCGTAAAAGCTTTTAAAGGTCGCAGTAAATGTGCCTTTTAAAGCTTTGGCTAGAAAGGTACTAAAATGACAATGAACACCAATCGCGGTTTTGCCCGCAATTTCTCTGCCAAAAATAATGGCCGTTTCTCAACCAATCCAGCTCAATTTATTGGTATTTACTTAAAAAGAAAATTTGCAGAAGTAGCATTGCAAAATGCAGCTCCTCAGCAGCGTCAAGTAAATGAGCTTAACATGGTTTGCAAATGGGTGCGTGATCCAGCAACTGGCCATATGGAATGCTTTTGGCAAAAAACAAGTTCCGATATGGAGACAAGATATGTTTGAAGCTATGACCCTTGCTGGTTTTGGTCAACAAATATTGGCAGCTTTAGTTGTTTTGCTCTTTGCTGGTGCAACAATTTTGAGAATCTATCTTATTTGCCCTTTGCATGCCAGCTTGAGAAAGCTTTTTTCAGATAGTGAGCAAGACCAAGAAGCTTCGAGCGGATATGGTCAATTAAGTACAATTGAAGCAACGATTGTTAAACAGTAAAGACCGACTTATTGCCTTAAAAGTGATAGGGATATTTGTCAATTTGTCCTCCCATTCCTATTCTATCCCTGCCAGGATTTTTGACCAATGAATAATTGGGTGGAGCTTGCAAATATCCCTATCACCTTTAAGGCATTTTTAGCTCTTATTTTTTTGAACATTTTTCATTTAACAAAAATCTCAATCCATATTAGCTGTATTTAGACAAGATATTACCTGGCAAAAAATTAAGACTATTTTCATTTTACAAAATGCGATAAAAAGGCATGACGACATTGGCATGAATAGGAATACAAGGCTGAAAATCAAAAATCTGTTCACCAAAGCTGCTCTTGCCCCGCTCCTTGGCATTATTTTTATTCTTGATACTATTTCAAGATTAGAAATTGCTGCGGCGGTTTTTTATATTGTTGTCATATTGATCAGCGCACGTTTTTTGAGTCAGCGCGGCATATGGATATTAAGCGTTATTTGTATTGGGCTCACGGTTTTATCCTTCTTTTTAACCCGTAGCGGCGCGCCAGAAGCAGGTCTTGTTAATTGTGTTATTGCTTTAATGGCTCTTATATTGACTAGCTATTTGGTAACGCGCGCACAAAATGCTGAAGATTTAGCATTTAAGGCAACGCAACAATTAAACCGCGTTGCCCGTATTAAAAGTCTAGGAGAATTAACCGCCTCTATTGCTCATGAAATTAATCAACCGCTTGCCGCCGCCGGATCGAGCGCTGATGCTTGTCGTAATTGGTTGAAAAAAGATCCAGTTGAGGTAGAACGAGCATTAATTGCCTTAGAACGAATAAACCGTGAAATTAGCCGTGCATCTGATGTTATTACCCGCATTCGCTCACTTGCTAAAAATGAAACGCCACATAAACAAGCCTATGATCTCAACGATATTGTTGAAGAGGCTATTGCCCTTGCGAGCCATTTAATTGAGCGCCATCTCATACACCTTGAATGGGAAAAAGATGAGCAGCCTTTGTTAATTAACGCCGATAAGGTGCAAATGTTACAAGTTATTACCAATATTATTTTGAATGCGATTGAAGCCGTACGGCAAAAAAGACCGGAAGAACGCAATATACTTGTGGTAACCGATTATTATCAACACCGTGTTCAATTATCAGTTATTGATAGCGGTTGTGGGATGAGCGACCAACAAATAACCCAAATATTCGATGCTTTTTGGACGACCAGAGAAGGGGGCACTGGCCTTGGTTTAACCTTGTGCCGTGCTATTGTTGAGGCGCATCGCGGCATTATTACAGTCGAACATAATCCGAAAGGTGGGGCAATCTTTAGCATTTCCTTACCTGAAAATAAAATTAATCGGAGTGAGCCATGACGGATACAAGAAAACTGGTTTATGTCATTGATGACGATCTTGCTGTGCGCGAAGCACTTGATGATTTATTAGCATCAGTCAATCTAGAAACAGCATCCTTTGCCGATGTGGAAACATTTTTAAGTGCCGAGCATCCCCATTGTGCATCTTGTCTTGTGCTTGATGTAAGAATGCCGGGCCAAAGTGGCATGGATTTTCACGATAAGATGAAAAATTTTGACCTCGATATTCCGGTAATTTTTATTACAGGCCATGGTGATATTGCTATGTCAGTTACCGCTATGAAGCGCGGTGCGGTTGATTTTTTGGAAAAACCGTTTCGCGATCAAGATTTATTAGAAGCAATTAACCGTGCATTGACTGTGAGCGAAGAAAACCTGCGCCATAAAGATAGTCATGTTCAATTGCAACGTCGTTATAGTCTACTAAATAGTGGTGAACGCGCTGTTATGGATTATGTGGTACAAGGCTTTTTAAACAAGCAAATTGCTGCCGAACTTAATGTGAGTGAAATTACAGTTAAAGTACGACGTGGCAATGTCATGCAAAAAATGAAGGCAAAAACCCTTGCGGATCTTATCCGTTTTGGTCAAGAGCTTCATAAGGTAGGCACTTAATGGCGATTTTATCGTGGGAGTGCATTTATTTCCAAATGCTTAAATGTAAAATACGCTCGTCATCCAAAATGAAATACCCAAAAACTGCAATTTTTTGTAAAAAAAGCACATGAAAAGCTCATGGGAAATCAGCTTTAGTTAATTGAACGGCTTTTAAAAAGCTATAACTATCGAATGACAGAGCAAAAGACGAATCATTATAGCGTCAAATGCGGCGACAAACATCAAATATGCAGCACTTCATAGCAGTGGCTTCGTTTAAATGTGCTTTAAAACATTTTTAAGAGCAATAAGTTGAACAAAGCGTCAATGTTTAACTCACCTGCAAATAAATAAATAATATCGCAATAATCTACATCAGCTAACACCAATTAAAAAAACTCAATCAAGTTTATGTTGCGAGCTCTATTTGCCTTTGGGTTATATCTAAAGACCATGAACTTTGGTGAAGAGGAAATATTTGATGAGCTTTCGATGACATCAATATTTTAACCTAAGAGGGGCAGCCCCCTAGATTATAAACGGCAATAAAAAAGCCCCGCGCAATGCACGGGGCTTTTCTAATAGAAACAAATTCAGATTAGAACTTGTAAGCTACACCAACGCGAACGTCGTTTGACTTGTAGTCAATCTTTTCTTTGAAGGTCTGGCCAGTTGTATGGGTATAAGTGTTTGTCTTATCACCATAATCAGCATAGCGGTATTCAAGACGTACAAGAACATTATCTGTTACTGCATAGTCAACGCCAGCGCCGATTGTCCAACCGGTCATTGTGTTTGAAGTGCTATAACCAAGGCTTGAGCCTGGAACTTCAGCAAGGCTTGCTGGGTTTGCACTTGTCAAATAGTTACGACCATTAGTGTCAACTTTAGTGTAAGCAACACCGCCAGCTACGTAAGGCATGAAACGATCCATTGCATAACCTACACGAACGCGAGTAGCACCAGCCCATTTTTGCTTGATGTTGCCTTCGCTGTTGTAGTTATAAGGTGACAATGGGTCAATGCCATAACGTGCAACTGAAGAGTAGCTGTCTTTTACGTCGCCCCATACGAAATCGGTTTCTGCGCCGAGTACGATGTTGTTGCCAACTTCAAAGTTGTAACCAGCATAAAGACCGCCTACGAAACCGTTGCCATCTGGGCTCCAGTTAACACCTTGAGTGTAACCAACTGGCAAGAAGCCAATGTTACGTTCAGATTTAACATTTGAATCTGACCAAGTGCCACCGATCTGACCACCAACATATGCACCAGTCCAGCTAAATGTAGGAACTGTTACAACTGGAGCTGGCTCATAAGGAGCTGGCTGAACGATATCAGCTGCGTTTGCTGCTGTTGCTGCGATAAGGGCTGCAGCTGATGCTGCGATAAGATACTTAATATTCATTTTCATTTCTCCATGCAAAGAACTGCAATTAAGTTCAATATAGTCGCTCTAGCAAAAAAGTCTGTAGTAAAAAAGCCACACCTAGCGAAATGTGCACAAACTTACCGAAAAAAGCGAAAAAGCGAAAATTCTTTAGTAAACAAAATGTTAACTCATCTCGTTTTTGACATAATTGCGCCTTTGTTCGTCCATGTTCGATGCTAAACCATGGCAAATATGCCTTATTCCTAATAAAAGATGGGCGAATCTTTCAAACTTTAAGCAGAATCGAAACGGATTCGGTCAAAAAATAAAATAATTTCTTTTTTTATTTTTTTATTTTTTTGTTTGCCAGATTGTCGGTCGTTAATTGCGAAAGAACTTTTACGCCTACTCGGTAGATTCTATCTAATGAGGGCAATTGCTGCAAATGGGCGGCTAGGGCAAATCGATTGTGAAATAAGTTACATTAAGGAATTTCCTTAGATGGATGCAAAGTCAATCGCGTGTAAACTTTGCCCATTACGTTTTAACCAAGCCCGACATTTTTTAGATTCGGGGCAAAGCTTTTCACATAGATTCCAAAAATCGCTGCTGTGGTTCATTTCAATGAGGTGAGACACTTCATGCGCTACTAGATAATCAATGACGTTGTGTGGCGCCATCATAATGCGCCATGAAAATGATAATGCCCCATCACTGGTACATGATCCCCAACGACTCGTTGTATCTTTAAAACGAATGGATTTTGGTTTGCGACCAACTTCGCTTGCATATTTTGCCACCAAAGGCGTAATCACCAATTCTGCTTGTTTTATGAGAAAATCTTTCAGCCGTCTTGGTAGATGCTTTTCTGCGCCATAAACCAAAATTTGAGGGTCGGCTTCACTATTCGGCACTAAGCTTGTTGTTCCGCGCCCTTCCAAATGACAAATGCGGTGAGGCTTGCCAAAAATCGGAATCTTGACGCCTGATTTAAGCATCGGTTCTTCAAGGCTCGGTGGTGGTAAATGGCTAAGTTTCGTCTCAAGCCAACCTTTATAGCGGTTTAAAAATTCACCAACTGCCTTTTTGCTGGTACGCGGTGGCACTGTTACCCTTAAGCCTTTGCCACCACTTACAATGCGGAGCGTTAATCTTTTGGCGCGGCTATTGGTTATAACTTTTAAGGGTAAAGTCCTATCCGACAGAACAAAGTTGTCGCTATAGGCTTCTTTAATGGTTTTAGGTTTAAAAAACATGCTTTTCATTTACTATGCAAAGAATGTGCATCATATTAAAAGGAATTGGCAATGTACAATTTTAAATTGCTGGCGCACGGTTTTTAAATGAATCAAGCTCAAGCAGTGCAACTGCAGCCAAAACGAAAATAATTGCCAAATAGCTATTTAGTCCAACATTGTGATGATATGCAAATATATCAAGGGCAAGGGCAACAATCGGTGGAACATATACAATACTGGAGGCAAAAACCGCGCCTGATTTTTCAACAATATAATAATATGCGACATAAGCCACACCGGTACTTAATAAGCCAAGGCCAATAATTAAGCCAATCCATGCTTTGGGATCGTTAAAAATTGGGGCAATATTATTTAATGGAATAAACGGTAAAAGGATAATAATTGCAAACCCTAATTGATAAGTGGTTGATGCAATGATGGGAATATTAAGCGGCATCAAAAATTTTTGTGCATAGACAAAGGAAACACCAAGGCTTAATGACGCTAGAATCATATAGCCAATACCGATCATATCAAAAGCATGGCTTTCAGCGAAGGGATTGCCAAGCAGCGCAATACCGCAAAAACCAATAAAAATAGCAAAGGCGTTGAGCCAAGTAATTTTTTGCTCTTTTAAAAATAATAAGGCACATAAAAAAGTAAAAAGTGGTGCAGTGCCACTTAAAAGACCAGCGGTGCTGACCGGTAGGCGTATCGCCCCTTCGGCATAAGCAAAATAATAAACGACCATCACCAGTAAAGCCATGATGATGAAATGGTGGCAGTATCGCAATTGCGAAACATGCAATGCTTTTTTATATAGTGCATAGAAAAAAACAGGGATAAATCCAAAAATAACGCAAAGCAAAGTTATTTGTGCAGCATCAAGATAGGGAGATGCCCATTTTATAAAAACAAAATTTGTTCCCCAAATAACCCCTAAAAAAATAAAGCTTAAAAGCGCTGTCTTATTCATGCCCTTGACCTAATTATTGCGAATATTGGATGATGGGATTAATTTTTGAACCATCCACAATACTGTTTTTTTACGATATGCGTTTTTATTAAATATTACGCAAATTCTTAACCTACAATATAAGGATAAATATCGCAAATAGGCTGTTACATTGCAATGTCAAGGCATCCCAAAGAGTTAAAGCTTTAAGCCCATTTGGGATGTCTTTTTATTGGTGTTTGACTTTCAAAGTCTTTGATTAGTCGACAAAAGCACGCTCAACGACATAAGTTGCTGGTGCATTATTAGCACCTTCCACCAAACCAAATGTTTCGCACATCGCCGCGCAATCCTTGAGCATTGCCATTGAGCCGCAAATCATCACGCGGTCTTCTTCTATATTAATTGCTGGCAAGCCAGTATCTTTGAAAAACTGTCCCGAAAGCATGGTATCGGTGATACGGCCCATATGGGGCGATTGTTCACGAGTGGTCATAGGATAAAATTTCAATTGATTAGCAAATTCACCAATGAGTGGATCTTCATTCACTTGTTTAACTAGATCACGGGCATAATCTAGCTCCGCCAATTCACGGGTTGTTTGAATAAGAATCACTTCTTGATATTTTTCATAAGTTTCTGGATCACGGATAAGGCTAGCAAAAGGAGCAACGCCAGTGCCGGTTGATAAAAGATAAAGCCGCTTGCCGGGAATTAACGCATCCAACACCAAAGTACCGGTTGGCTTTTTGCGCATTAATACTGTGTCACCTACTTTAATTTTTTGCAAATGCTCAGTAAGTGGCCCACCTGGAACCTTGATTGAGAAAAACTCAATTTCTTCGTCCCAAAAGGGGCTAGCAATAGAATAGGCGCGAAAAACTGGCTTTTCAGCATTTGGCAAGCCAATCATGATGAATTCGCCAGAGCGGAAGCGAAAACTTTCTGGCCGCGTAATACGAAATTTGAATAAGCGGTCGGTATAATGCTTAACTTCCGTCACCTTTTCAGCAAAAACATTGGCAGGAATAGGAAAAGATGGAGCAGCCTCTTCTTGTAGGGCTTCAGCAACATTACCAAGCGGCGCATTCATGGGATATATCCTTAAAATTTATAAAAAGCCTTGGCTTCATTTAATCTGGCACATAGCCTATCCACCTTATAGAAGATGTATGAGCAGTTGCCAACATTTCCATTTTATAGTGTGATATATAAAGATAAAAAACTTATCCTTCTAGCTCAAATTTAAGCAATCCTATTTCAAAATGCATTTTTTTTGGCTTTTTAACTGTATTTTATGATCTGAAAGTTTAGAAGAATTCTCAGCTAAGTCATGGATTTTACGAATCTTTAAAAGACAGGACTTATCGTAAGGCTTTATAAAAATCAAAATACTGATTTCAATCACCAAATTTATTTTTCATTTATGTGGTGACGTATGAGAAAAAGTGTCTCTTGATTTTATCAATAAAATGCAACAGCATGACAATTTAGCATAAGCAACGCATCCATTCATTCCAATTAGGGTAGATCTATATCATGGGCGATTTGAAATTTGGTACCAGCGGTTTACGTGGCTTGGTAGAGGAGCTTGATGATGAAATTTGCCAGCGTTATACGATCGCATTTTTAAGTTTTTTACGCCAATGTGAGGTTATCAATAAGGATAGTACATTATTGGTTGGTCGTGACTTGCGCCAAAGCAGCCAACGTATTGCTAATGCCGTGATGGCGGCAGCTATTGCAGAGGGGTATAAAGTTAAGAATTATGGCCGATTACCAACCCCAGCACTGGCATTATCCGCTCTTTATGAGCAAAGCCCCGCAATAATGGTGACAGGTAGTCATATTCCTGAAGATCGCAATGGTTTAAAATTCTATCGCCCAGATGGTGAAATTACCAAGGTTGATGAACAGGGAATTTTAAACTGTTTGCCTGACCATGCCCCCTATGATGACTTTGAAGTTTTACCCTATAGTTCGCTTGCCGCGCTTGATCGCTACCGCCAACGGGCTTTTTCAGTTCTTCCCTTTGCTAGCCTTTCATCAATGCGCATTGGCGTTTATCAGCATAGCTCGGTTGCCCGCGATGTCATGGTGGATATTATTGCCGAGCTTGGAGCGGAGGTAATTCCGCTTCACCGTGCAGAATATTTTATCCCTGTTGATACCGAAGCTTTGCGCCAAGAAGACCGTGACATTGCCAAGCAAGCTGTCAAGGATTATGATCTTGATGCGCTTATTTCCACCGATGGCGATGGTGATCGACCATTGCTTGCTGATAGTGACGGTAATTTTTTGCGTGGTGATATTCTTGGTATGCTGACGGCAAAATTTTTAAATGCCGATGCCGTGGTAACTCCGGTCACCTCAACATCACTTGTTGAAACCTCTAACTGGTTTTCCCATGTTTATCGCAGTAAAGTTGGCTCGCCTTATGTTATTGCCGATATGAACGAAGCCGAGCAAGATGGCTCATCAATGATTATAGGTTTTGAGGCTAATGGTGGCGTATTGCTTGGCAGCGATGCCGCTTTAGAAAATGGTGTTCTACCAGCCTTGCCAACCCGCGATGCATTATTACCGATTCTATGTGTTTTAGGTCTAGCGCAAATGAATAATTTGCCGATTAATGCGCTTTGTAAGGGATTACCACTACGCTTTACCGCTAGCAGCCGTGTGCAAGGCATTCCAAGTGAAAAAACCGAAAAATTTCTTATCCTGCTTTCCAATGGTACTGAGCGTATTCGCTTTTTTAAACCTTTTGGCACCATTAAAAGCTGGGACGCAATTGATGGTTTGCGGGTTATTTTACAAAATGGCGAAATTATCCATTTTCGCGCCTCTGGCAATGCGCCAGAACTACGTTGCTATAGTGAAGCGGCAAGTCAGCAGCGTGCGGACCAACTGGTTGCGGAAGGTTTAGAACGCGCTTTGGTAGAATTATCATAAGGATAAAAGTTTTACGCAAATGAAAAAGGCACAGAATAATCTGTGCCTTTTTATTTTTGCATTTGCTTTGAATAATTATTTTAACAAAGGTGACCAAGCTGGGTCTGATGCGTCATTTGGGGTTGGTAATTGACGTTCATTGCGGCCAGAAACATCGATTGTATAAAGCTTTGCGCCTCTGCCCTGATCTTGACGGAAGAACATGATTACGCGGCCATTTGGCGACCAAGTAGGGCCTTCATTATGGAAGCCACTAGTTAATATACGCTCATCAGTACCATCAGGACGCATAACACCGATGGAAAATTGCCCCTGCAATTGCTTGGTAAAGGCAATATAATCTCCGCGTGGCGACCAAACTGGGGTTGAATAGCTACCATCACCAAAAGAAATTGGCTTTTGATCGCTACCATCAGCATTCATCACATAAAGTTTTGGCTTTCCAGAACGGTCAGAACCAAAAACAATCTTACTACCATCGGGCGAATAAGATGCTGATGTATCAATTGCTAAGGTTGATGTAAGGCGCGTAGTCATATGTGAGCGCAAATCCATAACGTAAAGATTGGAACTACCATTATCTTGCAAAAGACTCATGACAACCTTTTGCCCATCGGGTGAAAAACGTGGCGCAATGGTCATATTGCTAAAAGGAACTGGCTCTCTTTGTCCGCTTTCAATTTGTTGCAAATAGACCCTTGGCACATTATCACTGCCATAGGCCATATAGGTAATTTCTTGCTGGGTTGGCGAAAAGCGCGGTGTTAAAACAAGCTCTTGTCCGGTAGATAAATAGCTAACATTAGCACCATCTTGGTCCATAATCGCAAGACGCTTAACACGCTTATTACGTGGACCTGTTTCATCAATAAATACGATTCGTGTGTCAAAATAGCCGCTTTCACCAGTCATTTTTTCATAAATAATATCAGCGATTTGATGGGCAATGCGGCGTTTTGAAGCTGTCGTCACAACCGAGGATATAAAATAGCGCCCTTCAAGCTGATCTTGCTTGAAAACATCCCAAAGACGGAAATCAACACGCAATTGACCGTTAGGTTGGGTTACAACGCGCCCTGTAACAAGGCCTTGTGCACCAATTTGTTGCCAATCATTATAGCGCGGAATCGCATCAGGATTGGTAATGCGCTCTAAAAATGCCGTTTGATCAAGCGGTTGGAAAAGACCCGAACGCTCAAGATCTGCGGCAATAATTTGGCTAATTTCAGCCCCTGTTTGATCACCTGATAAAAAATCAGTGATTGCGATAGGAATCGGCTTAAACTGATTAGCCGTTACATCCACAACAAGCTGTGCCTGCCCTGGTCTTATCAATGCTGCCAGCGTGCCAAACATTAAACAGATGATAAACAAGGAATGCCGTGTAAGACGAAACATGTTTGATCCGAACCTTTCAAGAAAAATAGTTTTGTCGTTTATATCAATAATATCTTTTTGTTTGTTTAATGGCACAAAATTATTTTGATTTATTTGGTGCATTTGATTTTTATAACAACCCAAAGGACGAATTATAATAAAAGCATACATAGCCTATAAATGTGGTAAAATGAACCCATTCACTATTAGGATCTTTGGTTCCACTAGCCGTGCCATAGTGACGCGATAGGCTTTACTCAATTTTGCAGCACCTGCTGCATTTCGCCAACTTTTATCATCAAGAGCAAGTGGTTCAAAATTTTTTTTTAATCAAAATGGGATTTATTTTAGCTCTTAAATTATGGAGTGACCTTATTAAAATAAACTCGTGGGCCTAGATACTTTATCATAGGCTCACCACATTTCCATTCATCGCTTACTGGGAAATACCCCATTAAAATGTCTTCATATCCATTGAGTTGTAATTCGACAAAAGAAGAAGGACGATATGATTCATTAATAAGGTCAAGATCTACATCACCAGATGGTTGATAATTAATACATTCATCTGCTGATGCAAATGATACTGAAAATTCATTATCCCAGCCTATAACTTTAATTGAATCTAGAGTGTAAAATACAATTTCAGAATTGTCTACATTGGGGTAATAAAAATATAACTTCATTTTAACTTCCTTAACAGTGGATATTAAAGAGCTGCTTTTGGCAGTTCTCTTAATACTTTTATTGGGATAAGGGCTATTATAAATTTAACTTTTAAATATATAAAAATTATTTCTAACAAGCCACCTAGCACCTTTAATGCACCTGTTTATGATCCCATCAGCAATAGAGTAATTATTGCATTAAGAGGGGATAATATCGAATTATAGTTTTTGATTTGACGATCAAACAGTGTTTGGGACTATTTTCTCTTAATTCTTACTATTGTGTATGAGTAAAGCTGCATTAATATGGCCACCAATCATACTGGGAATAGTTGTTGATGCTATGAATAATGCTATAGGTTTTAATGTGGTTGGACTAAATAATTGGCTTTTTCTCTTTGCTTTTGCAGCCTTGATACAAGTATTTTTTATCCCCTATTTTGCATAACTCATTATAGTATAATTTATCGTTGCCAACATATTGATGATGTAGATGATTGTGAGGATAATCCTATCGGTGAAATGACAATTGAGGTTGAATCGCTTGTGCAAAACAACCAATGTCTGCACATTATGCGGTTGGGCTAACTAGCTTAAGGTTTTTTTCATGCAAAAGGCATATGTTGTCAAACAAGGTAAGATCAATTGGATTAGGTAGTCGTATATCGATTAAATCAGGAAAATTGCGTCCGCTTAATTCAAATTTTCGATCAATTTGGCTGATGAAAATAAGAATAATTTTTTGCTGCATGGCAAATGTTTTTAACAAGGATATTTGTTCGATTAGTGGTGGCTTGTCATGCCTTTGGTCTAATAATTGTAAATAATCAATAATCGCAAAAGATCTCGATGGCATTGTTTTTGTAATATTTATAATATAGTTGGCGCAAATATCTTCTGAAGTATCAATGATAAGCTTTTCTAGCCATTGATTTGGCGCAACACCAATTTTTTGTAAACGTTTATGAACGTCCATTTGGTTATATTCGAGAGTGAAAAATACACCTTTATGACCAAATGCGATTGCCTCACGCGCTATTTTTAAACTTAAAAGTGTTTTACCTTGCCTTGGTCGGGCTGCCACTAAAATCAAATCACCATTTTTAAACTTGGTAAATAAATCGCCGAATTTATTACTTTGATAAGCACGCAGCAGCAAGGTCCAGCTTTTATGCCCATTTTCCCTAGCAATGCGGTTCAATGCTTTCACATGGGCGATTTTTTCTAAGCGCACCAATTGTTTGGCTTGGCGTTTTAGTTGATGAAGTGGTATTCTTTGAATATTGTTCATAAAATTAACAACCTTAAATCGCAAATTTATGACAATCCCTCCTCATATCATCTCGCGATATTAGCTGTTACTTAGATCGTTATACCTACACAAAAAGTGCTTTCCCATCTGGAGGGGGGAGGCTTGGCATAGCCTCAAATCTTCTATCACATTGTTGATAAAAAACCATATAAAAATTCATCATTATTTCAATTAAATAGGATTTTAACTGCAGGGTTCTATTTTTTAATTGAGCCTGTCTTAGATAATGAAAATTGTCGAAGGTTAGACTTTTTTTAAAAAACATGATTTTACCGAGCATATTTTTTACAATTTCTCCCCAAATAATGCGCTACCAAAACGAATGTATTACTAAAATTAATGTGTTAGCGGTGGTACATAATTATCAAGTTCTTTTAACAGTTCTTGCGCATTTTGATGGTTCTGCTCCGCCGCAAGATGCAACCATTTTAATGCTTTTTCTTTATCATAATTTGAGTTTTGCTCATTACTATAGAGTTGCCCTAAATGAAATTGTCCATCGGCATTGCCTTTTTCAGCCGCAAGACGAAACCAGTGCATTGCTTGCTGTAAATCTTGTTTTACATCCTCGCCATCTTGATAAAGTACTCCCAAATTTAACTGTGCGAATAGCTCATCTTGTTCAGCAGCAAGATGGAAAAGGCGTAGAGCTTCTTTCATGTCCTTTTCTACGCCTGTGCCAAACATATATAAAAAGCCAAGGTTAATTTGCGCGCCGGAATTGCCCTGTTCTACTGCGAGTTGATAGAGCTCTGCCGCTTTGGTTACATCTTGTTGAACGCTATAGCCTTGCTCATAGTAAATGCCGAGGTTAAACTGCGCCCAATGATGGCCTTGATCTGCCGCCAATCCATATAATCTTGCCGCTTCATCGATATTTTTTTTAACGCCTTCACCATCAGCGTACATACGGGCTAGGGCATATTGGGCGTTATCAAAGCCTTGATCTGAAGCTAATTTAAAAAACTGTGCCGCTTTTACTTTATCCTCTGCAACACCGTTGCCAGCGTCATAGATACGACCCAAATTATATTGTGCCTCCATATTGCCTTGATCTGCTGCCAATTGACAAAGACGCACCGCTTCTTGCTTATCTTGTTTAACACCTTCACCCAATTGATATAGCATTGCTAAATGTAGCTGCGCCCAGTCATGACCGTTTGCAGCAGCAAGGCTATATAGGCGTACAGCTTCTTGCTTATCGGCAATAACATCTTCGCCAGTATCATATTTAGCCGCTAAGCAAAATTGTGCTTCAGCCATGCCCTGTTCAGCGGCAAGTTTAAAATACTCCAGAGCTTGTGGTTTATCTACTGCTACCCCATCACCATCGTATAACATGCGGGCAAGATTATATGTTGCAAGGTTATTGCCAAGTTCACTTGATTTTTTTAAAAGTTTTAATGCCTCTTTTGGGTTTTTAGGAACACCATCACCGGTAAGATGCATGATAGCGAGGCTATTTAGTGCTACCGCATCATTTTTTTCGGCTGCAAGACGGTTAAGCCGTAGGGCTTCAGCAGTGTTTTTTTCTACACCATCGCCATGTTGATACATATTAGCCAAAAAAGCTTGCGCAAAATTTTGTCCTTGTTTAGCGGCCAAACGGTACCAATGAACAGCTTTTTGTTTGTCTTGCTTTAAACCTTCGCCGGTCTGATAGGCTATAGCCAATTTACACTGGGCATCGGCATCACCTTGTTCAGCTGATAATTTATACCATTTGGCAGCTTCGCTGCTATCTTTTTTAAAGCCCAAACCATTTTCATACATAAAACCAAAATAATATTGTGCGGTTCTATTATTTTGCTTTGCACTTAACCGAAATAGCCTCGCTGCCTCAACATAATCTTGTTCTACCCCTTGGCCATTTTGATACATTATGCCTAGGTTAAGTTGCCCGATACTATCGCCTTGCTCAACCGCCAAACGATAAAGGCGTATGGCTTCACTTTCATTTTGCTCAACACCATCACCATTTGCATACATAAGACCGAGGTTTACTTGGGCAGCTACAATTCCTTGCTCTGCGGCAAGTTTGCACCAATGGGCAGCTTCCTCCATATCTTGCATAACACCATTACCCGACAGATAAAGCATTGCAAGATTGGATTGTGCTTCTCCATTACCTTGCTCTGCAGCGAGACGAAAAAGCCTTGCCGCTTCTCGTTTGTCTTGGGGGATTGCCGTGCCTGATAGATACATGACAGCCAATTGCACTTGTGCCTTGGCATCGCCTTGCTTGGCTTTTTCTTGTAAATCTAAAATTGAAATTTCATCTTTAGAGTTTTTAAAAAGAAAATTTTTAACAGATTTAAAAATATTTTTCATTTTATACTCGCTTAAAGGTTTTTAAATTTATGAAGATAACAATAGGGCAGTAAAATTATGATTTTTTATTTTGTATTTTTAAAATATAATAAACGCAATAGATTTTGATTGGCATAGATTATTTTTTTAACCTTTCTAATGCATCTTCATTACCTTGCGCGGCGGCCTGTTGGTAAAATTCTAAGGCTTTTGCTATGTCTGGGGCGACACCTTTGCCAAGTTCATAAATGGTGCCAAGATTATATTGCGCAATATCATTACCTTGTTCAGCAGCAAGCTTATACCAATGCAGTGCCTGCTGCCGGTCTTGTTGGATGAACTCACCTTGTTCAAATAAAGCAGCTAAGGTTAATTGACCAAACACATCGCCTTGCTTTGCCGCAAGATGAAAATACTTTAAAGCTTCATCCATATCTTTTGAAACGCCTTTTCCTTGATAAAAAAGTGTGCCAAGCAACAATTGGGCCCTTGCATATTGTTGGTCTGCGGCGAGACGGAGTAAGCGAACGGCTTCTTGCAAGTTTTGTTTAACGCCATCCCCATCTTTGTATAATAATGCAAGTAACATTTGTGCATTAGCATTACCTTGATTGGCGGCAAGGCGGTAAAGTCTTATTGCCTCATTAATATCTTGCTTTACATTTTTACCGTTGCGATAGCATAGCGCAAGATTAATTTGTGATGCTGTGAGACCTTGTTTTGCTGCCAAATGATAATAAGCCATGGCTTTTTCTATGTCTTGTTCTACCCCGTCACCATTTTCATAAATGACTGCAAGATTATGCAACGCTTCGCTATAGCCTTGTTCGGCAGCAAGATGATATAAGCGCAATGCTTCTTTGGTATTTTGCTCTATACCATCGCCGCTTTCATATAATAAGGCTAAATTATTTTGTGCAGCTTCATGGCCTTGTGCTGCGGCTAATTGAACAAGGCGCAAGGCTTCTGCTTTGTTTACCGCACAGCCTTCACCATTGGTTAGCATAACCGCAAGCCTTGCTTGCGCTGGTGCAAAGTTTTGAAGGGCGGCTAAGCGGTACCAATGGACTGCTTTGGCAGAATTTTTTTCTAATAATTCACCTAGATCATAAATAACTGCAAGGTTCATTTGTGCAAATATATTACCAGAATTTGCCGATAGATTAAATAAGCGCAGAGCTTCAGTTACATTTTTCTCAACGCCCAATCCTTTCCTATAGGCGCTGCCTAACCGATTTTGCCCGTTACTATCACCCTGTTCTGCCGCCAATCGATATAATCTAATCGCTTCAGCAATATTTTGTTGAAGCCCATCGCCTTTTTCGTAGATAAGGCCTAAATTGGCTTGTGCGCCACTGTGTCGTTGTTTTGCTGCAAGACGATACCAAAAAATTGCTCTTTGCATGTCTTGCGGGATGTCATCACCAGCTTGATAAAGATTGGCTAGGGCAAATTGGGCTAGATCAGAACCTTGTTCAGCCGAAAGCGTGTACCATTGGATAGCTTTTCCTATATCCTTTTCAACGCCATTGCCATTTTCATACATAAAGCCTAAGCAGTATTGGGCATTTTTAAATCCCTGTTCGGCAGCATAATAAAATAGCCTAAAGGCTTCATGGTCATCTTTTTTAATGCCATCGCCTCTTTGATACATGGCACCTAAGTTTATATGGGCAATAGCGCTTTTTTGTTCTATCGCTAATTGGTATAGCCGCACAGCCTCATCATAATTTAGTGGGATGCCGTCGCCAGTTTCATACATTAAGGCAAGATTAACCAGTGCTGGTACAAAATTTTGCTGGGTTGCAAGCCTATACCAATGCAAAGCCAATTGTTTATCTTGCAAAATACCTTGACCATGTTGATAGGCAAGTGCAAGATTAAACTGTGCTTGCGCATTACCTTGTGCAGCGGCAAGGCGATAAAGCCGATTGGCTTCTTGCTTATTGGCAACAACACCATTGCCATGGTAATACATAAAGCCTAATTCTGTCTGTGCGTATTGATCGCCATTTGCAGCTTGTTCTTGCAAATCAGCAATAGAATCGCTTGGCTTTTTATCGGCAAAAAGGCATTTAAATTTTTTAAGCCAAAAATTGAAAATATTTATCATGGTTTCCCCGCTAGGCTTTTAGCTAATAGATCGCGCAATTTCTTTTAAAAATTTAAGTGCATCTTCATCGCCGCTTTCTGCTGCACAATTAATCCATTTTAATCCCTCGGTTTGATTTTTTTCAACGCCGTTGCCATGATAAATCATGCGCCCCAAATTAAATTGGCCATCACTGAGCCCTTGGTTTGCGGCAAGGCGATAAAGGCGGAGGGCTTCTTGATAATCTTGATTTACACCCAAACCCTTTTCATACATTGAACCAAGACTGGCTTGACCGTAGGCACTTTCTTGATCGGCAGCAAGGCGATAAAGGCGTATTGCTTCTTGGTAATCTTGTTTAACTCCGTCACCATCTTCATAAAGTGAGGCTAAGTTAACTTGAGCATAGGCGTTACCTTGTGCAACGGCTAATTGATAATAATAGGCGGCTTTTTCTTTATCTACGTCAACGCCGTCGCCTATTTTATACATATGAGCGATATTATTTTGTGCATATGCTAATCCTTTCGCCGCAGCGAGTTGGTAAAGGCGCAAGGCTTCTTGCTTATTTTGTTCAAAATATTCACCGTTACTATATTTTACCGCCAAATTATACTGCGCCTCAGGACTTCCTTGCGCTGCTGCTAATTGGTAATAACGAATAGTCTCAGTTATGTTTCTCTCAAAATCCAAGCCATCATGATACTTTTCTGCTAATGCCAATTGTGCCGAAATATTGCCTTGTTCCGCGGCTTGTTTCAAAAGACGTTCGCATTCACGGTTATCATGTTCAACGCCTAATCCGTGATTATAAAGCCCTGCTAGCATGTATTGGGCTTCATCATCGCCCTGTTCTGCTGCTAAGCGATAAAAATAGACAGCTTTTTCGTAATCTTGGTCAACGCCTTCTCCATCCTTAAAAAGGTGCGCAAGCGTGCGTTGGGCTTGTAAATGACCTTGTTCTGCGGCCAATTGGTATAACCTAACCGCTTCGCTAATATTTTTTTCAATGCCATAGCCATGTTGATACATGAGGGCTAAATTAATTTGCGCAACTTCATTGCCTTGCTCTGCGGCTAAATGATAAAGTTGCGCTGCCTCTTCCAAGTAATCGGGAATATTTTGATCTTGCATATATAAAAGTGCTAAATTAACTTGCGCGGTAGCATTACCTTGGTTAACAGCAAGGCGTAACCATTCCATAGCTTGTTGTTTATCTTGAGTTACACCTTTTCCCTTGAGATGAAGATAACCCATATAGGCTTGTGAGGCAGCATCACCTTGTAAAGCTGCTTTGCGGTACCAGTAAGCGGCTTCGGTAGTATTTTGAGGGATGCCATCGCCACGCTCATAATTTCCAGCAAGGCATATTTGCGCTTCTAGGCTACCTTGTTTTGCTTGTTTAATTAAATGTGGAAGTATAAATTGTTTAAGAGGAGCTCTTAAAGATTCATCGTTTAATATTTTAAAAAGCTCATCTTTGTCCACAAAAATGCTCCAGCACTAGTAATTTAAGTCTGATCTTATTTTATCGACTATGTATAATTAACCGCTATAATGACTTTTAAGCAATAAATTTTCTTCATTGTTTAAATTATAGATTGAGAAATAAGCGATAGACAATAGCTATTGTTCTTTTGATATTTTATGCTCTTTAAAGCTTGTGAAAGAATAGAAAAAATATTCAATATTTACGAGTTTTAATTATAAACGAATGGAATTATTATGGAAAATTCTAATCGCTTTGAAATAACTGATGGGGTCTTATTAGAAATTACTGAAAATACAGTGTTTTCAGACGCAATAATCCGCTTTAAGTTAGCGCCTACAGGAATATTTGCTTATTTGATAAAATCTCAAAACATCGACATTTGTACTCCATATGATATATTAACAAGCCAAGATATTTTTTGCTTTGATAAAAATGGGGAGTTCTCTTCGGTAAAATGTGCTTCTTCTAATCAAAATAGGAAGACAAAAATATATGACCGCCTTGATTATAAAAAAATAAGATTTGGAAAACTATCTTTATCTGGCACATTGCTGCCTTTTGAGGGAACATCATTTAGATATTTAAATCAAGATGAAAGATATTACCTTTGTTTTTACAAGATTGAAGATTTAAAAAATTCAGAAATTATTTTTTTATCTGATGATTTTGCTTTTATTATCAAAGATAGAAAATATGTTGGGTGGTATTTGAAAAATCCACTAAATTATTTATGTGACAAGCATATTCAACCCAAGCTACCATTTACTGATGTTAACGATGCTGATTATGAGGTATTTAACATTTTTTTAAATGTATTTTCTGACAATCGACTTTATGAATTAGATGAAGATTATGATAAATTAGCAGTTGAGATTTGGACTACTATTTCTAAAATTGCGCCTAAAATTCAAAACGAACAGCGTCGTCAAATATTTTTAAATGCAGCCAGATATTATTATGATTCGAACGTTTTTGAGTAAAACTTAATTTATTTTGAAAATTTATGATTCAATGACAATTATTGACTATTAAAGTTTTCACTGCATCTATTGGGAGTTTGTTAATAAATCAGTTTTTTAGGAAACTGGAGCGGGCGATGGGATTCGAACCCACGACCCCAACCTTGGCAAGGTTGTGCTCTACCCCTGAGCTACGCCCGCTCATTTAGCGTATCGAAGCATTGCGCTTCGTTTCAAGACTGGCGTTATATGCCGCAATGGTGTTGAGAATGCAATAACAAAATTTGTTTTTTATAAAAAAAAATACAACCACTTGTTTTTATGATAAAATTTATCAATCCATATTATTAGAATTTTTGATAAAATTTTGCCTTGGCAAAGATTTGATTCTTTTTTTTAATATAAGAACACTTATATAATAAATTCAGATCCTTTTAGTTTTGCTTGTGAGATGGTATTAAAAAAGACAACCACCAATTTATCGCAGCTTATGAGGCTGATAAATGCTTTTGCTGTTGCTTAACCAAGCATCAAGCCTTAAATCAAAACTACATTTATTAAATCAAAGGATTCTTAGCAAAATGGCGCAACGAAAAGCCCATGAGGTGGATGGTTTTATTCTCAAGCCCTCATCAACTTTTCCCATTGTTCTGGTCTATGGGCCAGATAAAGGTCTTGTGTCCGAACGCGCAACACTGTTTGCTAAAAATACTGGCATTGATTTACAAGATCCGTTTTCAACTTTAAAAATTGATGCAAGTGAAATTGATAGCGATCCTGCTCGCCTTGGTGATGAAGCTCGCACCGTGTCGCTTTTTGGTGGTCAGCGTTTAATATGGGTACGCAATGCAAGTGCCCAAAAAGGTCTTGCCGACGCGGTTAAATGGTTAATAGCAACACCGCCACAAGGCGCTTACGTCTTAATCGAAGCTGGGGATTTGAAAAAAGGCGTGACTGGCTTACGCGGTATTGTCGAGGCTGGTTCTTGCTCCATGGCACTTCCTTGCTATAGCGATAATCAAAGTGGCATTGATGCGCTGATTGATCAAGTGCTTGATGAATTTTCCATGAAAATATCTATGGACGCGCGTAAATGGCTGTGTGAAAGTCTTGGTGCTGACCGCTTGGCATCACGCGGCGAATTGGAAAAACTCTGCTTTTATGCCAAGGGCCAAGATGAAATCAGCGTAGATGATGTTGCTCATGCGGTAAGCGATGTCAGCGCGCTTTCGCAAGATGAAATTATTGATAGTGTGCTTTCTGGCAATATTGATAGTTTTAACCAGCATTTTGATCGGCAGGTTGAAAGCGGCGCAGCCTTATTTCTTGTATTAAGTGCAGCGCAAAGACAATTTCAACAATTAATGCAAATGCGAGCTCAAATGGACAATGATAGGGCATCAGCGAGCCAATTGGTAAAATCCGCTCGTCCGCCAATATTCTTCAAACGAGCACAAATTGTAGAGCGCGCATTAAATAGCTGGACGATGCCGCGCATCATTCGCGCCATGGAGCGGCTGCAAAACGCCGTTCTTGAAAGTCGTAAATCGGCGGCACTTAGCGTGCCAATTATCCGTCAAACATTGCTGGCTTTAACGGTTGAGGCTGCCCGTTCATCACAACGTTGATAAAATGATAAGCGAACATTGACGTTTTTAAATGCCCTATAAATTTTACGGTCTTGGTGGATTTTATATTGGCTTTTTATGAACTCTTATCTTCATTTGGCACAATATGCATTAAAACTTGCGAAGACTTATTTTGGGCTCTTTTTTAAAAAGCCAGTTGAATAAGAGTTTGAGCGTTTACTCAACCTTCAAGGTTTAAATTTATATTTTAGATTGGATAATTATAATATATGCCTAGTTAAAGTCAAAAATAAAACTTACGAGTATGTGGTATACACCACGTACTCCAAAATTTGAGATGGCGAAGCCTATGTTTATTGGCAAGCGTTCATCTTAAGCATTTTATTATAAAAATTAAATGCGCTTATTATAAATGGACAAATTATGCTTTCAACGATTGATACATTTTTAGCTCAAAGCCTTGCTGGCAACAGTGAAACTCCAACATTGATCATTTGGTTTGGAATTTTTTGCGCCAAAGGGCTGCTTTATTTTATACCGCTTCATTTATTACTTTTATGGTTTGCAGGGGGGAAGTTTGAAAGACTAGCCGCTTTGACAATTGTCGCAAGTATCATAACCGGCTTATTTATTGGTTATTTAATAAGCCTTGGATTTTATCGAGAACGCCCCTTCGTCGCTGGTATTGTTGAAGCACTTATTCATCATTCGCCGAATGCGTCATTTCCGTCTAATCACGCTACCATTTGTGCGGCTTATTTTTTCAGTCTTTATTTATTACGCTATAAAATGGCGGCAAAATTTGCGCTCGGCTTATTAGTTCTTGTCTGCTGGGGACGTATTTTTGTTGGCGTTCATTATCCTTTTGATATTTTGGCAGGCATTATCATTGGTGGTCTTAGTGCTTATGGCTGCACCCGCTTTGTTTTGCCTAGAATTCCAACGATTTTAACTGCTTTTCCAACTCAAAAAATGGAAAATAGATAAGCTGCTATTATAATTTAACAAAGCTGATAAGCCTAAATCTGTTAAAATGCATTTATTTTTGTTTTAAAATGCTAGCAATGATTCTTACTTATTAGCCTTGCTTCGGCAGAATATATTATTAGAATCTAATGTTTTAGGTGATGGCGTTTTTAAATCACTTGTAAGTCAGGCGTAATGCCGATAAAATGCGCCAAAAGAAATAAAAAGGTATTTTGACCAATATGGCAAAAAAAACACAGAAATTGTCAGAAAATGACATGACGCTAATCAAGCGCTTGCTTAGTGAAAATTTTCGCAAACATTTTTTTCACTATTTTCTAGCAATTATCTCCATGCTTATCATTGCAGCGACAACTGCCTTTAGCGCTTATATTATGAAGCCAATGGTTGACGGCTTGGTTGTTGACAAGAATAAAAGCCATGTTTTTATGGTGGCAATCTTTATTGCTTGTATTTTTGTTGTGAAAGGTTTTGCAACATTTTTTAATTCGCTTTATCTAGCAAGAGCCGGTAACAGCGTTGTGGCTGAGCAACAAAAGAAGGTCTATGCGCGTATTTTATCGCAAGGAGTTGCGTTTTTTCAAAAAAATGCACCAGCTGATCTTTTGATGCTGGTCACCAATTTTTCGCAAATGGCGCGTGGTGTCATTGATTTATTGGTGACGACCTATGTCCGTGATCTTTTCCAAGTTGTTGGTCTTTTAGCTGTGATGCTTTACACAAATTGGCTATTAACTAGCATTTCGCTTCTAATTGGGCCTTTGGCATTTTTGGGTGTGCGTATCCTTACGAAAAAAGTTAAAAAAATTATGGCAAAGGAAATGGCCTCCTTAACCGCCATTATTCAAATTATGCAAGAGACATCTATTGGTATTCGGGTGTTGAAAGCCTTTGCGCTTGAGCCAAAGATGCAAGCGCGTATGAACAGCGCGATTAGTGATGTTGAATCGCGCTCAAATTCCATTGCGTTTTATAGTGCGGCAACCGCACCGGTTATGGAAACCCTTGCCGGTCTTGCTATTGCTGTAGTCATTGCTTTTTCAGGTGTAATGGTGATTGATCATGGGGCAAGCCCTGGTGATTTAATGTCATTTATTACCGCTCTTCTTCTTGCTTATGAGCCAGCCAAACGTATTGCCAATACACGTGTCAAACTTGAGACTTTGATGATTGGTGTTCGCATGCTCTATCAAGTTATGGATCATCCTTTAACCCTCGTTGAATCCAAAAATGCCAAGACTTTAACTGCATCAAAGGGTGAAGTGGCTTTTTCTGATGTTAAATTTGCCTATCCTGAGGGTGATGACGTTCTCCATGGTATTAGTTTAGCAATTCCTGCCGGTAAAATGACCGCTCTCGTTGGCGCTTCAGGGTCAGGTAAATCGACGATGATCAATTTGATCATGCGCCTTTATGATCCAACACAAGGGCAAATTTTTATAGATGGTCAAGATATTAAGGAAGTAACCTTTGCCTCATTGCGTGATGCAATGTCCTATGTTGGACAGGACACATTTCTTTTTAAAGGCAGCGTAAAACATAATATTAGCATGGGGCGCCCTGATGCTAGTGACGAGGAAATTATTGCTGCGGCCAAAGACGCCAATGCTCACGAATTTATTGTTAAACTTCGTGATGGTTACGATACCGATATTGGTGAAAATGGTGGCAATCTTTCTGGTGGCCAACGCCAACGTATTGCCATTGCGCGCGCCATGCTACGCAATGCGCGCATTCTTATTCTAGATGAGGCAACCAGTGCCCTTGATTCAGAATCTGAAGCATCTGTACAACAAGCCTTGGATCGTCTTACTGATGGTCGCACCACAATCGTTATTGCCCATCGTCTTTCAACCATTGCCAATGCCGATAAGATTGTTGTTATGCAACACGGTAATATCATTGAGCAAGGGACACAAGCCCAATTGCTCGCCAAGGAAAATGGTGTTTATGCACGCCTTCATGAATTGCAATATCGCAATGGTGGGATCGGCAGCAATGAAAGTTTGGAAGATCTTATCAATGAAAATGACGATCTATCAAAAATCGAAGGTTATAGGATAGCAACGGCAAAATCTGCACCAGAGCAACTTAACCAAACTGATAAGGAAACGGCTGAAAAGGATGATCTTCAAGATGTGCCAATTGGAACACGCGGTGGTCCGGCAATCCAACGTAGCTAAAATTTCACCATAGGCACAAATTTTATATCTTTATTAAGGGGTATTTTGTTTGAATACGAAATGCTCCTTAATTTATAACCATGATAGGCGCAGGAATTGCATTGGTTTTAACTGCAGCGTGACAAATATCTGCAATTATGCAAGCTTTGCATTCTGGTGTTCGCGCCTTGCATACATAGCGGCCATGTAAAATCAACCAATGATGGGCATTTTTTAAATAGGCTTTTGGAATAATTTTTAATAATTTTTCCTCAACCTCGTCAGGAGTTTTCCCCGGCGCAAGCCCAAGGCGATTACCAATGCGAAAAATATGGGTATCCACCGCCAATGTGGGCTTATCATAAATAATATTTAACACCACATTAGCCGTTTTTCTGCCAACACCAGCAAGGGTAATCAAAGCATCACGGTTATCCGGCACTTGACTATGAAAATTGGCAATGAGTGATTTTGACAAGGCAATGACATTTTTAGCTTTGCTGCGCCAAAGCCCTATAGTGCGGATATATTCGCCCAACCCTTCCTCGCCAAGCTCCACCATTTTTTCAGGTGTATCGGCAACTTTGAATAATTCCTTTGTCGCCTTATTCACACCAATATCAGTTGCTTGCGCCGATAATGCAACCGCAACAAGCAAAGTAAAGGCATTGGTATAACGCAGCTCACTTTCAGGATTGGGGCGCTGCAATGAAAAGCGATGGAAAATTTCTTCAATTTCCTCTTTGGTATATAAAGTACCAGCAACGCGGCGTGCTTTTTTAATTGCAGTCATTATTGAATAGGTCCAATTGTAATGAGGTGATTTCTTTACTTAGAGCATTTTTAAAAAACTGTGAAGCAATTTCCAAAATCTGCATTGATAGCTTTTGCAATCGCTTTATGTCTATAAGATGATATTAAAAGTCGCATTTTTAAATAGCAGCGTGTAGTTTTTCCTAAAACTTTAGCGTATTGGACAACAGGCATTGATTGTCATTTGAATTGAAAGAGGATGAATATAGTTTAAAAGCTAAAACTTATCCCCAACCGATAGCGTTCATTGCCAAATTAATGCTTATTTTTGTCATAAAAGGCGAATTTTAAAAAATATTTGCATTTTTATACATTTTTTTGAATTTTTGCTATTGCATTCTCAACACCGTTGCGGCATATAACGCCAATCTTGAACGAAGCGCTATGCTTCGATACGCTAAATGAGCGGGCGTAGCTCAGGGGTAGAGCACAACCTTGCCAAGGTTGGGGTCGTGGGTTCGAATCCCATCGCCCGCTCCAATTTTCACAAAACATATATTAAAACGTAAATTCTTTGTTTGGCAATTTGAATTGTCACGTTTTTTAGTTAAAAAATAAAGCACTTTTATTGTTCAGTATAAAAGTGCTTTGTAGAACTAGCTTTGTAATTATTAGATGAATTACCTATTTGGTTCCAAACATGCGATCGCCCGCATCACCAAGCCCCGGTAAAATATAGCTATTTTCATCAAGACCATTATCAATGGATGCTGTGTAAATATCAACATCGGGGTGTTTTTCTTGCAAAAATTTCAAGCCTTGCTGAACAGCTAAAACGCAAACGAATCGAATTTGGTCGGCGCCACGCTCTTTAAGACGTGAAATTGCCGCAGCTGCCGAATGCCCTGTCGCAAGCATTGGATCAACCACAATGACCAAGCGTTCACCTAAATCTTCTGGTGCTTTGAAGTAATATTCAATTGGCTCTAATGTAGTATGATCGCGGTAAAGTCCAATATGGGAAACCCGTGCCGATGGAATAAGCGATAACATGCCTTCTAATAGGCCTTCACCCGCACGCAAAATTGAGGCAAGCACAAGTTTTTTTCCATCAAGCACCGGTGCTTCCATTGGCATCATCGGTGTTTCGATGGTTGTTGTGGTCATCGGCAAGTCGCGTGTTACTTCATAGCCCATGAGTAGGGCGACTTCACGCAATAATTGACGAAAATCACCGGTTGACGTTTCCTTTTTGCGCATCATAGTTAGTTTATGGGCAACGAGCGGATGAGAGATAACATGAACTTGTGACACGGTTATTTCCTAAGTTTTACAGTTAGCAATTTTAGTTTATATATGATGGGCGTATTTGATTGGGTTTAAAAATCAAATGGAAATGACGAAATTTTTTTTCAAGAAGGTATAAATTTTGTCAAAATCTTATATCATGCTTTAACACGTTTTTAAATGACGCAAGGTTTAATAAAAAATATTTCTAAAATAAATTTGGCGTTAAAATCAATGGCTGTTTTCTGCAATTGCATTGATAAATAAAATAAGCAATTAAGGTTTAGCGACGCTTATTTTTTATTGGCTTTTATCGAGCATTGCAGTTCAGTGCAGTCTATAGTAGATAGAATAAATAATTTGAATTTGATGAAAAAATGAAGCAGTGCAAAATGGTTTTCCCAAAATGGTTTTTGTTTTTGTTTGTGTATTCACTAGATAAGATAGGCAGTTTCATCAAGTTTATGGCTTTTAAAGATGTGCCCATTTAAAAGGTTTTGTAAAAGAATTCGTTTTTGGCTTTTTTGGCTAAATAAACACGTTTTTTTGAGAGATGATTTTGGGCATGGTGAGAACATATCAAAAGGGTTTTTAAAATGGCAACCGAAGATATCAAGGATAGCAATTCCCGTGTGGGCGCACTTGGTGGCATGGAAAATTCTTTTGGCTTTAAAGCTGTAAAAGAAGAAGAAAAGCAAAATATGGTCAATAGTGTTTTCCATTCTGTTGCCCGTAAATATGATATTATGAATGATGTAATGTCGGTGGGCATGCATCGTTTATGGAAAGATGCCATGGTTGCTTGGCTATCACCGCCTCATCTTGATGGCTGGACAGTGCTTGATGTTGCAGGTGGTACGGGTGATATTTCATTTAAAATTATCGAGGCATCTGGTCGCCATGCCCATGCAACGGTTTTAGATATTAACGGTTCCATGCTAGAAGTTGGCCGTGAGCGGGCCGAGAAAAAGGGGCTGCTTAATCATTGCAATTTTGTTGAAGCCAATGCAGAAAAGCTGCCCTTTGATGACCGTCAATTTGATGCTCATACGATAGCCTTTGGTATCCGCAATGTGCCGCACATTGATAAGGCGCTTTCTGAGGCTTTCCGTGTGTTAAAGCCGGGTGGTCGCTTCATGTGTCTTGAATTTTCCGAAGTTGAACTACCAATTCTTGATAAGGTTTATGATCTTTGGTCTTTCCATGGTATTCCACGCGTTGGACAAATGATTGCAGGGGACGCTGATTCCTATCGCTATCTTGTCGAATCTATTCGCAAGTTTCCGCGACAGGATGATTTTGCCGACATGATCCGCACAGCTGGATTTTCTAAGGTTAGTTATCGTAATCTCACTGGTGGTATTGCCGCCATCCACTCAGGCTGGAAAATTTAATGTCAAAATTTCTTGCATCCTTGCGTTTGATGCGGGCTGGTTATGTTCTTGCTCGTGAAGGCGTGTTAAGTGCCCTTCCAGCCGATGGACTAACAGGGTTGCCAGCCCTAGGTCATCGTGTCGCTAAATGGATGTCACGTGGTAGTGCAAAAAATAGCGAGCGTTCCGAGCGTATTTCTAATGCAATGAATAGGCTTGGCCCTTCTTATGTCAAGCTTGGACAATTTTTAGCAACCCGTCCTGATATTGTTGGCCGTGATGTTGCCGATGATTTATCTTTGCTGCAAGATAAGGTTAAAACCTTTCCACAAGCTGAAGCTATTGCGCAAATTGAAGGTTCGCTTGGCCGCAAGATTGATGATCTTTTTGTTGAATTTGGCGAACCAATTGCGGCCGCATCGATGGCGCAAGTGCATCCGGCTTGGATTTTGGATGACAATGGCAACCGTAAAAAAGTGGCTGTTAAAGTCATTCGCCCTGGTATTCGGCGCCGCTTTGCTCAAGATCTTGAAGGATTTTACCTTGTAGCAAGAACGCAAGAGCGTTATGTTGCAGCATCGCGGCGGTTACGCCCGGTTCAAGTGGTTGAAAATCTTGAACAGACAACCCGTCTTGAAATGGATTTGCGCTTAGAGGCTGCGGCTCTTTCTGAACTTGGTGAAAACACCAAAAATGATCCAGGTTTTCGCGTTCCAACCGTTGATTGGGAGCGCACTGGCCGTGATGTTTTGACAATGGAATGGATTGACGGCATTAAAATGTCGGATCGTGATTCCTTGGTTGCAGCTGGTTTTGATCTTGAGGCGTTATCGGTCACTCTGATCCAATCTTTTTTACGCCATACTTTGCGCGACGGTTTCTTTCATGCCGATATGCATCCAGGCAATTTATTTGTCGATAAGGATGGTATTATTGTTGCGGTTGATCTTGGCATTACCGGTCGGCTTGGTAAAAAGGAAAAGCGTTATCTGGCTGAAATTCTTTATGGTTTTATTAAACGTGATTATTACCGCGTTGCTAAAGTCCATTTTGAAGCGGGCTATGTGCCATCGCATCATAGTATCGAAAGTTTTGCGCAAGCTAACCGCGCGATTGGTGAGCCAGTGCATGGCCAATCTGCCGAAACTATTTCGATGGCACGGCTTTTGACGCTGCTTTTTGAAGTAACAGAACTATTTGACATGGAAACGCGGCCAGAACTTATTCTCTTACAAAAAACTATGGTCGTAGTTGAAGGAGTGGCGCGCACATTAGATCCTCATCTCAATATGTGGAAAGCTGCCGATCCTGTAGTATCTGACTGGATCATGCAAAATTTAGGGCCCTTAGGTTTGGTAAAGGATTTGCGTGATAGTGCCATTGCTGTCACCGATCTCGTGCGCAAAACGCCAGAACTTACCAAGCGTTTTGATGAAATCACCGCCGGCATGGCACATATGTCAAAACATGGCATTGTTCTTGATGAAGCAACATTAAAGCGTCTTGCTCGCTATCAATCCCGTAGCGGACGATTCATGCGTTATGCCATTTATATTATTGCCGCTTGTATTCTTTACATCACTTTAAGAATGATATTTTAGCTTCTATTTCAATAGTGGCTTTGGCTGTATAAGTCATAGACAACGACATAAGGCATGTATTCAATGGATTTAAACGATAAAAAGATATTATTGATTATTGGCGGTAGTATTGCCGCGTATAAATCCCTTGATCTTATCCGCCGCTTGCGAGAAAATGGTGCAACTGTCACGGTTGTCATGACAAAGGCCGCGCAAGAAATAATTACACCACTTGCGGCTGGTGCTTTGAGCGCCAATCACGTTTACACCGATCTTTTTTCGCGGCTTGATGAGCAAGATGTCGGCCATATCCGCCTTGCTCGCAATCATGATCTTATTATTGTTGCACCTTGCACTGCAAGCCGCATGGCAAAAATGGCAATAGGCATTGGTGATGATCTTGCCGGTGCGATAATTTTAGCGCGAAACTGCCCAATCTTATGCGCACCTGCCATGAATCCAATGATGTGGAAAAATCTAGCAACCAAGCGAAATCTTAAAACTCTTCAAGATGATGGTTTTTTCTTTATTGGCCCTGAAAAGGGCGAGATGGCTGAAGCTTATGAAAATGGTCTTGGCCGCATGAGTGAGCCATTGACTATTGTTGAGGCTGCTAAAAAAATTTTATTAGATAAAAACGACCGCCCCTTATCTGGCCATCATATCATTGTGACATCAGGCCCCACCCATGAACCAATTGATCCCGTGCGGTATATTGCCAATCGCTCTTCAGGAAAGCAAGGGCATGCAATAGCCAAGGCTCTTGGTTATTTGGGCGCTAAGGTAACACTCGTTTCTGGTCCTGTTAGTGTTGATGATCCACAAAAAACTCCTTTTTTGGATATTGAAACCATCCATGTAGAAACAGCTCATGAAATGCTACAGCAAGTTGAGATTGCTTTGCCGGCAGATGTAGCTATTTTTGCTGCAGCCGTTGCAGATTGGCGCATGGATAGCCCAAAAAATCAAAAAATGAAAAAGCAGCAAGGGCAAGATAGCCTTACTCTCTCCATGGTGCAAAACCCAGATATTCTTGCAACGATTGCTCATGGTGATAATCGCCCAAAGTTGGTTATTGGTTTTGCCGCAGAAACCAATGATTTGATTAGCTATGCCCAAAAAAAATTAGAAAAAAAGGCTGCTGATTGGATTATCGCCAATGATGTTTCAATGAATGAAAAAGGCGAAAGCATTATGGGGGGCGATGAGAATCATATTCATATTGTGCAAAAGGATAAGGTTGAGGAATGGCCGCTTCTTAATAAGCAGCAGGTGGCCGAAAAATTAGCCGAAAAAATTGCAGATTATTTTGCTTCTCAAAGATGACAGTTTAAAAGCTTTATTCTCTATATTATTCAAATGCATATGTGTAAAATGGGCGGTAGTAACCGCCCTTTATTTTGTTGATAGTGCTAAAAATAACTCAAATTCTAACCTATGAATTCGATAAAGGTGCAGATGAAGCTACTTGCGTGCTGCGAGGGCCATTTTTCATTAAAGCATCAATATGATCGCGCTCACGTTTGAAAGCGATAAGATCATCACCGCGAAGAGATTCTTCATCGGGAAGGCGGATACGCATCGGATCGACTTTTGTGCCATTCACAACAATTTCGTAATGGAGATGTGGCCCGGTTGAAAGTCCGGTAGAGCCAACAAAACCGATAACTTGCCCTTGGCGCACATGCATGCCGGGCTTTAACCCTTCTGCAAAGGCACTTTGGTGGGAGTAACTGCTAATATAGCCGTTGGCATGTTGGATTTCTGTGTGGTTACCATAACCACTACTCCAGCCTGCTTTTAAGACAATACCATCACCGGCAGCAACAATCGGTGCTCCTCGTGGAGCTGACCAGTCAACACCTGTATGCATGCGCACATAGCCAAGAATCGGATGGCGTCTTGGGCCAAAGGGCGAGCGAAACACACCATTGGGTACTGGTTTTCTTAATAAGAATTGCTTGGAGTTACGCCCTTCGCGGTCATAATAATCAATTTTCCCGTCTTGGGATTGAAAGCGGTAATAGCGCTTTACTATGTCGCCAAAAGTTGCTGCAACATATAAAATTTCTGGATTTGCATTAGCCAGCGTCTTATCTGGTTTTGGATAAAATACCTCTAAAGAATCAGTGGCTGATATATTCGATTGCATATCAACATCATTTGCTAGCATACGTACTAATTGACGTGCGCTATCCTCACCCATATTGTAAGATAGAGCAGCTTGTACAACAGCATCATAGACCGAAGGTAGCTTATCTGTGGCAACACGAATGATCGGCATATCACCATCAAGAGCAGAAATTAAAAGCTCTGTCGTTTCAGGTTCTGCGCAGCGTATAAAATTATTATTATCGTCAAGCGCGATGCTCATAACATGTTTTTTGTCATTATAAATACTAGCGCGTACTATAGAGCGTTTTCCGGTTTTATCGGTTTCAACTCCAAGTCGTAAAATGCTACCGGCAGGTAAATCGTCTCTCTTGGTCATCGCGTTAAGAGCATCGGCGATGCGATCGGCATCCTCGCCTATAAAGTTTGCGCGATTTAAGATATCAATTATCTTTTCATCACGGATAAAGGGTAAAATATCCTCAGAATAGTTTTCAATAGCTTGGCGATTATTCGATCCCATTGCGATAGAGACGTTTTCTTGGAAAATCCTGACATCAAGCGCATCAGAAAAGCTGACCGATCGGCTTAAACTCTTGACTTGGGCTGGATCAATATAATGCAATGCGGCAACTTGTGCGACACCAGTACCCAATGAACTAGCCGCAACTTTTACCGTGTGCTCCACTTCCTCGGTGCTTAATTGGTCAATAACGTCTGAAAACTGCGCATCGAGGGGGAAGTCGCGCATGGGAAGTTTTTCCTCCGGTGCAGCTGGCACAGCATAGGATATTGATGCAGTATTGGTAGCTGCAATCGGCGCAACATCTTCAAAAAGGTTTAACGCATTAAATTTGGGGTAGTTGTAAGTTTGGTCATGTTCTTCAGCAAGCGGCATATTAACAAGTTCAAATGCTTGAGCTTTTACAATTTCCTTGCCGCCTACTTTTTGCACCATAGACAATTCAAAGCTACGATTGTCATTAAGTGGAGTTTTAGGCTTGATTGGTATAAGGCGATCACCTTTGACACCACCTGATTTTGCAATGACCCGTTTTGGAATTTCATTGCGGCCAAGTAGTTCGGGTGGGGTAGCTAACTGTTCGTGCCCATCAAGAGCCGCGAATAAAGCGACCCCCATTAAACTAAAAGAAGTAAGACCAGTTAAAAGTGTTCCAACAAGCCATCGTGCGGATATCTGACGCCGATCAGGGCGCCGGTTACCATTAGCGATTATGGCTGGTTCATTACCAGGATCAACTTTTATATTCTTGTGCTTACCCATCCGCTTTAAATCAGTTCCATTTTTCAATTAACCATTAAATGCGAGTTACAAGTGCAAATCTAGCACTTCCTCAAAGTCGGTAT
>NZ_CP104893.1:3205000-3261520 GCF_025449315.1 Bartonella sp. HY406
ACTCGGCAAATTGCACGCGTAACTTCGGAAGAAGCGTGACCCTTTAGCGGGCAACCGTTAGGGGGTGGCACAGACCAGGGGGTAGCGACTGTTTACCAAAAACACAGGGCTCTGCGAAGTCGCAAGACGACGTATAGGGTCTGACGCCTGCCCGGTGCTGGAAGGTTAAGAGGAGATGTGCAAGCATTGAATTGAAGCCCCAGTAAACGGCGGCCGTAACTATAACGGTCCTAAGGTAGCGAAATTCCTTGTCGGGTAAGTTCCGACCTGCACGAATGGCGTAACGACTTCCCCGCTGTCTCCAACATAGACTCAGTGAAATTGAATTCCCCGTGAAGATGCGGGGTTCCTGCGGTTAGACGGAAAGACCCCGTGCACCTTTACTATAGCTTTACACTGGCATTCGTGTCGACATGTGTAGGATAGGTGGTAGACTTTGAAGCAGTGGCGCCAGCCATTGTGGAGTCTTCCTTGAAATACCACCCTTATCTACATGGATGTCTAACTGCGTTCCGTTATCCGGAACCAGGACCGTGTATGGTGGGTAGTTTGACTGGGGCGGTCGCCTCCTAAAGAGTAACGGAGGCGCGCGATGGTGGGCTCAGAACGGTCGGAAATCGTTCGCTGAGTGCAATGGCATAAGCCTGCCTGACTGTAAGACTGACAAGTCGAGCAGAGTCGAAAGACGGTCATAGTGATCCGGTGGTCCCGTGTGGAAGGGCCATCGCTCAACGGATAAAAGGTACGCCGGGGATAACAGGCTGATGACCCCCAAGAGTCCATATCGACGGGGTTGTTTGGCACCTCGATGTCGACTCATCGCATCCTGGGGCTGGAGCAGGTCCCAAGGGTATGGCTGTTCGCCATTTAAAGCGGTACGTGAGTTGGGTTCAGAACGTCGTGAGACAGTTCGGTCCCTATCTGCCGTGGGTGTAGGAATATTGATAGGATCTGTCCCTAGTACGAGAGGACCGGGATGGACGTATCTCTGGTGGACCTGTTGTGGCGCCAGCCGCATAGCAGGGTAGCTATATACGGAAGGGATAACCGCTGAAGGCATCTAAGCGGGAAACCCACCTAAAAACGAGTATTCCCATGAGAACCGTGGAAGACGACCACGTTGATAGGTCAGGTGTGGAAGTGTGGTAACACATGAAGCTTACTGATACTAATCGTTCAATCGGCTTGATCGTTCCCATTACCTATATCCAGTTAATAAAAAGCAGAAAATCAAAACCAGCTTCAATTCGTTCATGCCTTTCGCCGACCTGGTGGTTATGGCGGAGCGGCTGCACCCGATCCCATTCCGAACTCGGCCGTGAAACGCTCCAGCGCCAATGGTACTTTGTCTTAAGACACGGGAGAGTAGGTCGCTGCCAGGTCTGCAAAATGCATGATTGAATACTATCTCTTCACCATCAAAACACCCTTATTAATCTATCTGATCATGCTTAAATAACAACGCAAATACATCAATCAGATAATGACTTTGCTCGATTATCAATAATACTTCTAGCAAAGACTATAGGTGACGCGGGGTGGAGCAGCCCGGTAGCTCGTCAGGCTCATAACCTGAAGGTCGTAGGTTCAAATCCTGCCCCCGCAACCAATATTACCCATCATTGAAATAAGAAACTATTTATACCATACCCCCAAAGAGCGGTCGTTGGCGGTTCTAACGCCATAATGCCAAATCAGTACATGAGGGCTATAATACCAATTCGGTACATGCGCCAAAGCGAGCGCTGCTAATATGGTAGAACACACCTCTTCGCAACCAAGGAAAACCATAACCAAGATGTGTAAGTAATATCGAAGCAATAAAACAACTCAACTAACACCAAGTTTACAATAACCTACAAAGGGGGCTCTTGGCGTTCTTACGATTATGAAAAAGCGGTACATGCACAAAAACGAGTACTGCATGGTTATGATGTAGCTAAATGAACGACATAGGTAGAGCTAAGTTCCAAATTCATTGATGGTAGAGATAAGCTCTTCCTGAAGGCCAAAAGCTTTATGAAATACTTGTAAATGCCTCAAGACATTAAGCCTGGGTTGGTCTGGGATATTTGGCGTGATAACCTAACCCTAAATTTATTCTATTCTTAATCACCGTAGAATTAAAAGACATTTAAACTAGTTTTTGGTGATCTTAATACGGTGTTGGTGGTCGTTTTTTACGAGATATTTTTAGGTGATATAACAGCGTAAACATTGCGAAATAACCTTAATACAAATTTTTATATCTAATTTTGTTTTTGCACGATGGTGTAAATTTTTGCTTGTTTCATTCAACTTCCTTTGTAGTTTTAAAAGGCAAAGCCAACAAACCGTTTAAAATTGTTTCTACATCTGCATCGAGTTTAAGGTCACGCGTAGTGTGCACGCAATATAACCCCGCACCAACTACAATTTGATTTTTAGGATTGCCAAAAAAACGCGGAGCGAGCTCACATAAATAACGTGGTTCAAGTATATTCTGTTGCTTAGTTTGTCTATCGACGCATTTATATAGCGCAGGCGCAACGAGATCAGCTAACTCTAATAGAGGTTCCTCGCTCTTCTTCTTTACTGTTATTTTTTTAATGTCAATATATTGTAATTTTTGAGTATTTTCATGTCTCGGATTTGATTGGCATGATCGTAGTAAATTACGCATTTTATTGTAGTCCACGTTGGCATCTTCAAAAACAATATCAAGATTTTCGGGCGGAATTTGTCGTGACTCCATAAACCAACCTACGCGCTCCAAGAGATATTGGACGCATTTATTATAGTACATTTTACTATTATCATCAATGCGGCTTTTATAACCACCCAAAGTTTCTTTGCGTGATATAATCCCAAATAGGCGTATATTCTGTTTAATAATTTGCCGAGTGAAGTGAATTATTTGGTAATGATTTAGATCTGAACAGTGAAGTGATTTTTTTCGTAATTGGGTTCGAACCTCTACTAAAGTATTCTCAATGACTTCTCTATCTCGGTTAGCGATAAGGCACGCGCCTAATGTCATGTAAGGGGATGCACCGCTGGAAGATTCCGAGCGAATTTTTTAATGTCCGCCTCGCCACTTTCATCAATAAAAATTGTATATCTTTCTTCCATAATGAAGACCTTATAAAATTTTGAAATCAATATAAGTTATACTAAAAATTTTAAATTGTGTGAATATTTAATCTAGATGATTTATTCAAATTTTGGGGCTGGCATAGATAAGGTTTAAGTATAATTATTTCATAAAGCTTGACAATACTTTTATCAATTTCTGTGTTGAATGATTATTAAAACGCCATACACACTACTTTAAGTAGAGGTGAAAGTGCTCTTTTGGTATGCCATTAAAACGACGCATATGACGCTTGGCTTGGCTCCAGAAGTTCTCGATCCTATTGATATGATTGTGCTCATCCAAAAAGGTTTTTGCTCAAAGGTTTTAAATGGTTGATCCGCTCATGGTGAAACTCAGATACATCGAGAACATCATAGGCAGAAAAGCTTATCTCGATAAATAATGGAATCTGGCTTAATTGATTGCCTAATAATCGGTAAAAGTGTTTCATTACGGGCATTTGGTATAGGAAAAGCATGAACTTTTCCATTACGTTTTAACAATCCGAATACGGGTGTTTTCCCACCAGCTCCGCGCCCTCTTTTGCCTTTACTCACCCCACCAAAATAACTCTCATCAAGTTCAATTGCACCGCACATGAGTTCGGGGATTTCTTGCTCAAGGCGTGAGGCTATTTCCTCTCGCAGCTTGTGGAAATAAAGGGTAGCTGTGTTCCTGTTTACTCCTGCTAAAACGGCAGCAGAACGAGCCGTTGAGCCTGCTACGAAATACTTCAATCGGTTCTTCTTGTTTTACTTGCAAAAGACGACTTTTGCGATGGGACTTATCCATTTGAAACCAATAACTTTTTTTAGCTATCTATGCCAGCCCTAAAAATAAATACGCTCGCCCAAGTATTTTCCGTAAGGTTCACCACATTTCCATTCATCGCTTAGCAGGTAATAGCCGGTCAAGATATCTGCATATCCCTTTGCCTCCAATTCAGCAAAGCTTGAAGGATAAAACAATTTATCAAATACATCAAAATCGATGAGACAGGAGGGGGTATTATTTACACATTCATCAGGCGATGCAAAGGATACGGAAAATTCGCTATCCCAACCGATTAAACCAATCTTTTCCAATGTCCAAAATTCTATTTCAGCGTTATCAATATTAGGGTAGTAAAAATAGAGTTTCACTATAAAATCCTTTAAATGAATAGATGAATTTAATAAAATTGCACCACATCATCTTTGCTTAGCGGTTTAAGCACAGTTGTAGCTAACTTCTTTTGTAATAAGATTAAATAAAAATGAAAAAAAGTTTAACAATGCAATGAAAATTTTGTTTTATTGCGCTTCGATTGCGCTATTACTCTCATTTTCTTTGGCAAGAAAAGCATCAACATTTTTAATAACCTGCCGTGTTACTGCATCACGTTTGCCGCGTGTGCTCATCACTGAAAGATGGGCTTTGGCATAAATTGGATAACGTTCCGCAATTAACCGCTCCATGACGGCGCGGGGATTATCATTTTGCAAAAGTGGACGATGACTACGGCGTGAAACGCGATCCATCAAAGTATCAAGATCAGCATCAAGCCAAATCGCTAGTGCTTGATCATGAATAGCCTCGCGAGTTTGTTCATTAATATAAGCACCACCACCTGTTGCAAGAACAATTGGCCCTTTATTTAACAAACGCAAGATAACACGTTTTTCAAGATCTCTAAATTCTTGTTCGCCATATTGAGCAAAAATTTCACTAATGCTCATTTGTGAAGCGTGCTCTATTTCGTGGTCAGCATCATAAAAATCAAGATTAAGCAATTGGGCAAGCCTTTTGCCGATTGTTGTCTTGCCTGCGCCCATCAAACCAACAAGCACCAAAGAGCGCTCGCCAATATTGCTGCGCAGTCGATGGATAGCTTTGTGGATCGAAATATTTTTACTCATTTAAAATCTTTCGACATTTATCGCACATCAAGTCAAGAGGGTAGAGGCATTTCTTATGGATTTTAGCTACTGGAAGAGCAGTTTTTTGTGAAAATCTTTAAAATCAGCACGCTCTATTGTCATTTACTTGCCTTTTATCAAAAAATGAAATTTATAAATTGCAAGTCTTAAAACAGATTAGCCTAAGCAACGATTAGGCGGTTATTGGCTTTAATGGTAAAACATGTTTGACCTGCCAATTTTTAATTGCATTATGGCTAGATGCTGTTGATAATACCAACTGATCAAAAGCCATTGACTTACTGGCAAATATTTTTTGTATTTTTTCAATTTCTTGACGTTTTAACAGGCTATTCTCTACACCATAAGCTAAGGATAGATGCGGCATAAAGCTATCAAAATCATCGGTTTTTAAATAATCAGCAACTCGCTGTTTTAGAGCTGCCAAATTTTCTACCAGATCAAATGCAAGATAGAAAGAACGGAAGAAAACATCTTCTTGGCGCACATCAATAATTGGTGCAGAAAAAATGGATATATCCTTGGCAATTGCTTCCATTAGCGCAATGAGGCTTTCTTCGCCCTTTTCAATATCCATACTGATATCGCCTGCAAGGGTCATATGTGGCTCAAAATTCTCGCTATTAAAAAGCTGCGAAAAATGTGCGACAGAATCGCTCAAGGATGTAAAATCAACTGATTTTGGACGCAGCCAAATAGAATAATAGGATTTTTGCAACGCATTCCCCTTTGCTGAGATCTTTACTGGATTGCTTATAATGAGTGGCGGCTCTAAGCAATAGTTTTAAGCTGCTTGATGAATAATAATTGCTTGGTGATCGCTCGATATTCGATAAGCGATTTTTGCTATAATGATTTAAAAACCATTTATTTACGCTTTCAATAAAAGTTGAAAGCCTTTGTGTTTGCGGGTGTTGAGATTAGCTAAAATTTGCCATGATTGGGTGCAAATATCAAATTTTAAGAACATATTTTTAAACAATGGCAGAATGGGATTTAAAATGACCAACCATTATAAACAAATTTCAAAAAAGGCTCTTGGCAAGGTTCTTGCGTTTGCAGTTTTTGCAAGCCTTGTATCAAGCACAAATGTTTTTGCAGCGCCAAATGACCATATGCCGCAGCGCATTGAACAAAGAAATGGGCCGATCAATCAAGGACTTTATAATGGCTATAAGGGCTATCGCCATCATCGCCCAGGTTATCAGCGCCATAGTGATGGTTGGTGGTATCCAGAGGCGGCATTTAGGCATATTCGCCCTGCGCCACCAATTTATGACGGCCCTCATAATAGCGATCGTGGTCCGCGCCCACCGCTTTCTAACCACTTGGATCAACCGCGTCCCAACCATCCAAGTATCAATAGACCGATGCCGCAACGCCCTGTTTTGAACCAACGCCATATTAAGTGGTGTGCTCAACAATATCGCACTTACCGCCCATCCGATAACAGCTTTGCTGTTAGAAGAGGCGAGCGCCGCATCTGTGTATCGCCATTTTCACGCTAAAGCCTATATTTCAATTTTGAAATTCAAAGTTAGTTAATTTTAGTTGTAATTTAAATTTCAATGAAACCGTAATAAGATCCTTTCTTATTACGGTTTTTTATTTGGTTAGTATGAAAATATTCAATGGCGATGTCCAGTTTTGAAAGCATGGTTCTTAGCCAAAAATGCAATAATAAGTGCAATAAATATAAGGAGAAGAGAAAGCGTAGGTAAAGATTTGGCGCTTGTCCAGTCTAATAGATAGCCACCTATACGACCACCACCTGCCACTCCAAGGTTAAACAGCGTTACAAAGAAAGATTGTGCCATATCGGCTTCATCACTAGCGGCATCGGCAAGGGCGGTTTGTAGCAAAGTTAGCGCCCCCCAAAAAGTTAGTTCCCAAAGCGCAACACTTATATAAACCAGTGCCAAATGGTTAAAGACAAATGTTAATAAAACCATAGCGGTGGCAAAACGAGTAAGCAAAAAAGCGGCGAGACTGAAAAGGGGAGCGATAGTTTTTTTTTCATAACGATGCACCGCCATCGATTATAATATCTTGACCGACAAGATAATGCGGGCTTTGTGATAACCATTTTATAGTTTCAGCTATTTCTAAAAGGGTGCCAACTCGCTTCGAAGGGTTGCTGTTAAAGATTCTTATGTCACGCATTTTTTTGTCTTCTCCGGAACGATATGACAATTTAGTGTCAAATGGTCCAGGACTGAGCGTATGAACACGTAAATTAAAGGGCAAAACTTCAAGTGCAGAGGTTTGACTTAAAATGGTTAGAGCAGCTTTTGTTGCTCCATAACCACCCATTAGAGGTCGTATTGAGTGCAGACCAATATTAGACGCAATATTTATTATGCTTCCATTTTTATGGGGTTTCATCAATGCGATTTCTTCTTTCATACAAAGCCATACACCATAAAGATTCGTATTTATCATTTGTTTGAAATCACTGTTTGTCATGGTATCAATTTCACCATTTTTGACTAGCCCAGCGCAATTAATAGCTATATCCATTTTGCTATTTTGGTTTTGCAACCAATTATTGATATTTTTAAATGCACCAGCGACATAATTTTCATCACATACATCAATTTTTTCGGTCTTAATACTGCCTGTTGCGGACTTTATTTCATTATGAACCATGTGTAATTTTTGATCTGAACGTCCTGCTATAATAAGGTTAGCGCCTAGTTTTGCATAATGTTTGGCGAGATAATAACCAATTCCAGATGTTGCACCGAGGATAAATATTGTTTTGTTTTCAAAGCTCTTTTCGGACATCATTATCTTCCAGTATAATTCTTTGTTGATCATTAAAGAATGCAGACTTGTTTTATTTTGTCAAATGAATTATTTATCAATTGACAAAGAATGGCGTGGGAATTGACATATGAGATTGAAAAATGGCAGGTAGACCAAGGGAATTTGATAGAGATGAGGCTTTAAAAAAAGCACGTAATCTTTTTTGGCAATATGGCTTCGAGGGAACCTCTATGGCAGACCTCTCACAAGCGCTTAATATTGCATCGGCTCGTATTTATGCGGCCTTTGGCTCTAAAGAAGCGCTTTTTCGTGAAGCTGTTGAGCAATATCAGCTTGAAAAAGGCTCCTTCGCCAATGTAGCGCTTGCGCAAAATAGCGATGCACGTGCCGCAATCGAGCAAGTTTTACGTGGGGCAATAGATGTTTATACCGATAAATTCATGGGCTGCATGGTTGTATCTTCAGCCGTTAATTACTCGCAAGACCATCATAATATCGCACAATGGCTCACCGATATGCGCAATGAACGCACTGATCTGATTAAATCCTACCTTAAGCAGGCTAAATGTGATGGTACAATTGCGCCAAACTTTAATGAAACTGCTTTTGCTGATTTTTGTTGCACTGCCCTTTGCGGCTTTTCAGTACAGGCACGCGATGGGGTTGATACCAAACGTTTAAATGCTATCGTTGACCTGATCATGAAAGCCTATGACAGTGAAGCGCAGTCTAGGATTTAAAAATTCATCAAAATAGCTTATTTTTATTTGGTAAAATAACCCAATATGCAATAAAGCCATTTTCAGCGTGTTTATTCTGTTTTATAAACCAAATGCCCCAAAACTCTGCATTGGAAAAAATAGTGCTTTTTATACGATCGATATTATTCATATTTGCTTTTTATACCGCATCGATATTGCAGGTTTTTCTTTATACGCCGTTTTATTTTTTCTTGCCGCGAAAAAAAGCATGGATAGTGCCTAAAATATGGGGCCGCGTTACCATGTTTTTATTTAGGCATATTGTTGGCACTAATTATCGCCTTGAAGGCATGGAGAATATACCAAAAGGTGCTTGTATTATCGCACCCAAGCATCAATCCATGTGGGAAACAATCATGCTATGTATGTGCCTTGAAGATCCAAGTCTTGTGCTCAAACGCGAATTAATGCGCTTGCCAATTTTTGGGTGGTTTATGTGGAAAATTGGCATGATTCCTATTGATCGTGGCTCCCCAATCAAGGCGATGAAAGCGGTTATTAATGGGGCGCGTGAAAAGGCTGCCGATGGCCGGCAAATCGTTATTTTTCCTGAAGGCACGCGTCAAGAGCCGGGTGCGGAACCGAGCTATAAGCCGGGAATTATACCAATTTATAGTGAATTATCCTTACCCGTTATTCCTATTGCGCTTAATGCGGGGCTTTTTTGGCCGCGATCAACTGTCATGCGCTATCCTGGCACCGTTATTATGCGGGTTTTACCTGCCATTGAGCCAGGTCTTAATAAACGTGAATTTTTAAAAAAATTGGAAGAGGTTACTGAAAAAGCCTGTGATGATTTATTGATTGAAGCAGCAAATAGCAAAAATCCACCAGCTATGCCCCAAACAGCTGTTAAAAGACTGGCGGAACTTGGCATTGATTGGCAGGGGCAAATACGGTGAAAATTGCAACTGCCACGGCTTTAGCTAGTCCCACTTGCGATAAGCATATACAGTTGGAAGATGTCACATTAAAGCTTGGCAATAAGACCATCTTACAATCGATAAATGTAACATTACAACAACAGCGCATTGGTGTTATTGGCGCTAATGGTTCGGGTAAAAGTAGTTTTGCAAGATTGTTAAATGGGCTTTTGCTACCTAATACTGGCACGGTTTTTATCGACGGTTTAGATACGAAAAAGGACGGTAAAAATATACGTCGCAAAGTTGGGTTTATTTTTCAAAATCCCGACAATCAAATCATTATGCCAACAATTGAGGAAGATATTGCTTTTGGGCTTAAAAATATGAAGCTCACAAAGGCGGAAATCCAAAGGCGCAGTGATGATGTTTTACAGCTCTATAATCTTGATGCGATTAAAACATCATCTGCCCATAATTTAAGTGGTGGACAAAAGCAATTATTGGCGATTTGCGGTGTTTTGGTTATGCAGCCTGAAATTATGGTTTTTGATGAACCAACAACCATGCTCGATTTGCGCAATAAAAAGCGCATTGCCGCCCTCATCAACAATCTGCCGCAACGAGTTGTCTTGGTAAGTCACGATCTTGAATTATTGCAGGATTTCGATCGTGTGATCGTGATCGATGAAGGCAAAATAGCCTATGATGGCAGCGCCTATGATGCAATTGAATTTTATAAAAATTTAATGCAATGATGAGCAATTTTGAAAACAATGAGTCCGCACGTTTATGGGCGAAAAAAACACCTATTTGGGTGAAAATTATTTTCCTTTTTGCCCTTGGCTTATTTGTATTTTTTTTCACGCGCATCGATATTATGGCAATTGCCTTCCTATTGGTGCTGCTTGCTTATCCAATAGTTGGATTTAGCTTAACACTGCCAATTAAAAATCTTGTAAAATTATGGTGGCTGTTGCTTGGATTATTTTTGGTGCAATGGCTAACTATTCCATGGGCAGCTAGTTTAGCAATTACTTTGCGTCTTGCAATTTTATTACTTGCCGCAAATTTGATTAATGCAACGACCAAAGCAAGCGATATGCTTGACGCATTTGAGCGATTCTTTATGCTCTTTAAACCGCTTGGCGCTAACCCCAAAAAAATTGCATTGGCCTTGTCGTTGACCTTGCGATTTGTACCAGTTGTGAAAACGATTGCCGATGATATTTATGAAGCACAAAAGGCTCGCGGTTTAGAGCGTAGCTTTTTAGCACTCTTTATCCCTTTGCTTATTCGCATTATAAAAATGGGTGATGATGTTGCGCAAGCAGTTTTGTCGCGCAGCTATGACAATGAATGATTCGATCAAGACATTTTTAAGCTTGAGCATAAGACTTAGCAAAGCCAAAAATACCCAATAAAATATATAAAAAATGGCAAAGAAAGAAAGCGAAAAAATATGCGCCATGCTTTAGCCGTAATGCAAACCATTTTTTATCAGATTACGGCAAAATTAGGCCTTTATGAAAGAAATATGACTAAAAAAGGCGCTTTTTGCATGCTCTTCGCAGATCAGCTATGCAAAGTTAATACTACTCAAATTATCGTGAAAAACCTATATTCATTTTAACAAAACAATAAAACGTAACAAACAATATCTAGGTGATTAAAATGAATTTGGTTCGCTCTTTCAATAACTGGCGTCGTTACCGTACAACGGTTAATGAGTTAAATAGCCTTTCTGCTCGTGAGCTTAATGATCTTGGCATTAACCGTGCTGAAATTCCATCAATTGCTCGTCGCGCAACACGTTAATATTCAAAATTGATCATAAAATTTGATCATAAAATTTGATCTAGGCGCTCGCTGCTAAGTTGAGAGCCTTTAAATTGAAATTTAAATTTTTAGGGTAAATCTCCTCCTCCTATACCCTGAAAATTCTGGAAGACTGACATCTCCTCCTCCCAGTCGGTTTTCAATTCAAACACCTGCTGCATTTCCTCCCGCAGCAGGTGTTTTTTTATGGCAAAACGCATTGCCTAAAGAGCTATTTAATAAAGCCTATATTAGGAATTTTTTTAGAAATCTTTGTGAAATGGCTAGGGCAGCTATGCAAACTTGGCACTACTCAAATAAATGTGAACAGCCTATATTCAGGTTAACCAAGCAATAAAGCTTAACAAACAAAATCTAGGTGATTAAAATGAATTTGGTTCGCTCTTTCAACAACTGGCGTCGTTATCGCACAACAGTTAACGAGCTTAGCCGTCTTTCCTCTCGTGAGCTCAATGATCTTGGCATTAATCGTGCTGAAATCCCAACAATTGCTCGTCGCGCAACACGTTAATAAATTATTCATAGGCGCTCTCCAAAAATGGGTTGAGAGCTTTTGAGTTAGAAATAAGTATTACTACAGTTTTTTCAGGGTTCTCCTCCTCCTCCTATACCCTGAAAATTTTGGAAGACCGACATCTCCTCCTCCTCCCAGTCGGTTTTCAATTCAAGCGCCTGCTGCACCTCCTCCCGCAGCAGGCGTTTTTTTATGCGTAAAATTTAGTGTTAAGCAAAGCCGCGCAAAAAAACCGCATATAATATGCGGCTTTTTGATCAAAAATGGCGAAATATCAGCATATTTAAAAAGGTGAGATATTTAAACCAACTCTTATCCTGATATACGTTTGCTATTCCATTTCTTCGCGCAGCATTTCAAGCTCCAGCCATTCCTCTTCTTTTTCCATTAGCGATGTTTGCTTTTGCTCAAGCTTTTTAGAAAGGTCATGGAAACGGTCGGCATTTTTGCTATAAAGATTAGGATCAGATAATTCTTTTTCAAGAATCGCTATTTCACCATTGAGCTTTTCCATCTCAATCGGCAAATTATCAAGCGCATATTTTTGTTTAAAAGAAAGCTTCCGTTTTTGTTCCTTTGCCGGCGCATTATCGTTTTTTTGTCCGGCATTTGCCGTGTCATTATTTTTGGTTGCTTTTTGCTCTTTGCGTATGCTTAGCGCCTTATCTTTACGCTGTGCTAACATATCACTATAGCCACCGGCATATTCCAACCAATCGCCATCACCTTCTGGCGCAATAACCGATGTGACGGTGCGATCAAGAAAATCGCGATCATGACTTACAAGAATTACCGTGCCTGGGAAGCCGGCAACGAGTTCTTGCAAGAGGTCGAGGGTTTCCATATCAAGATCATTGGTGGGCTCATCGAGGATAAGCAAATTTGCAGGGCGTGCCAAAAGCCGTGCTAGCATTAATCTTGCGCGTTCACCACCCGAAAGCTCTCGAATTGGCGTGCGTGCTTGCTCGGTTTGAAAGAGAAAATCTTTCATATAGGATACAACGTGTTTTTGTTCGCCATTAACAATAACGCTATCGCCGCGCCCGTCAGTCAAATAATCTTTAAGGCTTTCATCAAGATTAAGGCTGCGTTTTTGGTCAAGCATTGCCACTTCAAGATTAACCCCAAGGCGCACACTGCCTTTATCAGGCTCAATAAGGCCGGTTAAAATTGAAAGCAGCGTGGTTTTGCCGGCACCATTAGGGCCAACAAGTCCAATACGATCGCCACGATTAATACGGGTAGAAAAATCTTTAATCAAAACACGCTCGCCATAGGCTTTAGCAATATGTTTGGCTTCAACCACTAATTTACCCGAATCGCGGCTATCGGCGGCTTGCAATTGCACAACGCCTTGTGGTCCTTGATGGCTACGATGGCGGGCGCGTAAATTATGCAATTCATCAAGACGGCGAACATTTCTCTTACGCCGCGCTGTCACACCATAGCGCAGCCAATGCTCCTCACGCTCGATCTGGCGGCCAAGCTTATGCTGATCGCGTTCTTCTTCTTCTAAAACCTTATCGCGCCATTCTTCAAAAAATTTAAAGCCTTGATCCAAGCGACGGGTAACACCGCGATCAAGCCATACGGTTGAGCGGCTCACGGTTTCAAGAAAACGCCGATCATGGGAAATAATTACCAATGCTGAGCGAATTTGCGCAAGCTCATTTTCAAGCCATTCAATGGTGGTAAGATCAAGGTGGTTGGTTGGCTCATCTAATAATAAAACGTCGGGTGAGGGCGCAAGTACACGGGCAAGGGCTGCACGGCGCGCCTCACCACCAGATAAATCACGCGGATTAGCTTCACCACTTAAACCCAGATGATCCAACAAATAACCAACGCGGTAATGGTCATCAGCTGGCCCAAGTCCTGCCTCAACATAGGCCTCCACCGTGTCAAAACCATCCATATCAGGACTTTGTGGCAAATAGCGAATGGTCGCACCTGGATGACGAAAAATTTCGCCATCAGTTGGCTCAACAAGGCCAGCTGCTATTTTTAAAAGGGTGGATTTACCAGACCCATTGCGGCCAACTAATGCAATGCGCTCCCCCTCGCTAACGCTTAAATTGGCATTGGTTAATAAAGGCGTGCCCCCGAAGGTAAGCGATAATTGATCAAGGGTTAAAAGAGGAGGATTGGCCATAATATCTCATATTGTTAAGCAGCTTTAAAACTTTAATAGCGCTGTATAGCATTTTAGCTCTAAGTGGAAACCGCTTTTATAGGAACTAGCAAAATAAAAGCAAAAAACCGGCTTTTTTAAAACCGGCTTTAAAGCAGTGAAGTAAATTAGGCTTTATTGTGCATCAAGTTCTTTGACCTTGTCGATGAACTTCATAGCATCTGCATCGCCCCAAGGAGCAGAGCCGATAAGGCTAGCCGTCAAACAACCATCCTTGTCAATAATCAATGTGGTTGGAAGTCCGAGTGCCAAACCTTCACGGCGTAATTTATAAAAAATTGCCATTGAAGTATCGCGATAAAACGGCAAATTATCGGCTTTATATTCTTTTAAGAAGTCATGCACATAGCTATCTTCTTGCTTATCAACATTGACTGCAACAACAGCAAGAGAATCATCTGCTTTTTCGTCTTGCACCTTGGCAATATCGGGCATTTCCTCACGGCATGGCCCACACCACGTTGCCCAAAGGTTTAAGAAAACTGTTTGTCCTTTAAAATCAGAAACTTTAACTTCTTTGCCGTCCGCGTTTTTAAAGGTTAAATCACCGGCATAAAACGGATCTTGTGCCATAATAACGTTGGTAAACTCGCCAGAACGACTTTTTTTCAACGAGCTTAATTTTTGTTCATTTAACGCACAAGACTTATTTTCTGCCATTGAGGGTGCGGGGAAAATCGCGTATAGCAAAAATGGTAGAAGGGCAAAAATATACGAGCTTTTAGGTTTAAAAATAGTTTTTATTGCTGTTTTAATCCTTTTGCCATAAGGTTTTTCTTCAAGCATTTTATTATTCCTTTAATTCAGGGCCAAGATTATGACTGAGACCGATAAAAGCAACCAGATGTGGGGTGGACGTTTTGCCTCTGGCCCCGACGCTATTATGGAAGAAATTAATGCTTCCATTGATTATGACCGCAAACTTTATAAACAAGATATCAAAGGTTCCCTTGCTCATGCAGCGATGCTTGCTAAACAAGGTATTATTTCTGCTCATGATATGCAAGAGATAGAGCGCGGATTGCATATTATTTTGAAAGAAATTGAAAGCGGTAGCTTTGTTTTTTCACGCCGCCTTGAAGATATTCATATGAATATTGAAGCGCGTCTTAAGGATCTTATTGGCGAACCGGCAGGGCGTTTGCATACCGCGCGTTCGCGTAATGATCAGGTGGCGGTTGATTTTCGTCTCTGGGTTAAGGATGAAACGCAAAAGACCGCTGCTAGCCTTCATAAATTAATTGTTCTTTTAGTAAAGCGTGCGGAACAATTTGCTGGAAATTATATGCCGGGCTTTACTCACTTACAAACGGCGCAGCCAGTTACCTATGGTCACCACCTTATGGCCTATGTTGAAATGTTTGGCCGTGATTTGTCGCGTATGCAAGATGCGGTCAATCGCATGGACGAGTCACCCCTTGGTGCCGCAGCCCTTGCCGGTACGGGCTTTCCAACCGATCGTTTCATGACCGCCAAATTATTAGGCTTTCGTGAACCAACCCGCAATTCGATTGATAGCGTATCTGATCGTGATTATGCGCTGGAGTTTTTAAGTGCAGCCTCGATTTGCGCCACCCATCTATCCCGTATGGCCGAGGAAATTGTTATTTGGTCAACACCACAATTTAATTTTGTGCGCTTGTCTGACAGTTTTTCAACCGGGTCATCGATTATGCCTCAAAAGAAAAATCCTGATGCCGCAGAGCTTATCCGTGCAAAAACGGGCCGTATCAATGGTGCGTTAATCACATTGCTGACTGTGATGAAAGGCTTACCGCTTGCCTATTCTAAAGACATGCAAGAAGATAAGGAAGCGGTATTTGACGCGGCTGAAACCTTAGAGCTGTGCATTGCTGCTATGACGGGTATGATGAGCGATATTCACATTAATACCGATGCTATGGCAAAAGCTGCAGGCTCTGGTTTTTCCACCGCTACCGATCTTGCTGATTGGCTAGTGCGCGTACTTGGCTTACCCTTTAGGGAGGCTCACCACGTTACTGGACGTGCGGTTGCACTAGCTGAAGAAAAGAAAGTGGAACTTGGTGCGCTAACCTTGCAAGACTTACAATCTATCCATAAGGGTATTACCAGTGATGTATTTGATTACCTCACCGTAGAAAAGTCGGTTGAAAGCCGTCAATCTTACGGTGGTACAGCGCCAAATCAAGTGCGCCAACAAATCGAAATTTGGAAAAAGCGCTTATCATAAAATTGCAATCTACTTTTTTAAGATTGCATAGTGCAACAGCATGGCGGACTCACATTTTAAGTCCGCCTGACTTAGCCTTTTTGATAAAAACAATTTTAAAATACCTCATTTTATCAATCGCGTGTAAAATTAATATGCGTGGGAAATATATTGGTAAAATAGATACGGTATAGTTTGATTTTTTGTCGCGAAACTTTGTTGAAATTCATTAAAGTATTTACAAATAATTAAAATTGAGGTTATCTAATTACTCAAGTAACCTGTTTAATCAGTATTTAAATACAACTTAAGCGCGATTTAGAGAATTATAAATATATTTAATCAAAAAATAATGGCTCGAAATGGAGCTAGTTTATATTTTCTAATATTAATTTCTTGGAAATTATGTAATTTTTAGTTGTATTTTTCTTAAGATTTAAAACAAAACAGTTTTCCACCACATTATAGCCATAAACTAATTAGCCGGTTAATTTTATTTGACATGAATCAAAATACACCATATAGTTGTATTGCTATCATATGATATCCTGCATGTGTTAGCGGCAGAACGGTGCCCCGCAATTAGCCGTCTGTCATCCCGGCCTCAGGACGTAATCCGGATGCTTCTGCATCCGGATTATTATTTTATAGAGATATTGGTTAGCAAGAAATTATTGCCGTTCCTGAGTAGTTGTATTTAAACCAATATAGCCTTATCTCTTGCCAGTTTTTACGCAAAAATATTAGTTTAATCTAAAATATCCAAAAATCTTTCGTAATACCGACTATAAGCTTTTAAAAAATCCAAAATTTATTCAAAAAAATCGAACTAAAAATTAATTAGGCAGTTTGTGTCGAGTTTTACTTGAGCTGGTTTGGCAAAATTCAGATTAGTTAATATTATGGACATAGAACTTCTGCATTTATGATAAGTCTTTCGTAAAATGCTTATGACAAAATATTCTATTAAGTGTTTGCTGCGACATTCATGCTATTTAAAGCGCCAAGGATATCAATATGGGCTTTGATGGGTAGGTGATCTGATGCAATGCGGGCCAAAGCACTTTTGTGCACCTCTACAGAATTTATTAGATTTTTAGGATAAGCAAACACGCGATCCAAAGCTAAGACGGGAAAACGCGCAGGAAAACTTGGTAAAGTTCCCATTGCAAGGTCAAAAAGCGGTGATAGGCTGGTGAGAGATGACCCTTTACCAATACGCCATTCATTCAGGTCACCAATTAATAAAGTTGGCATGTCTGGGCGCGTTTCAAGATAGCTTAAAATAGTTTTTGCTTGCTGTATACGCGAACGGTGTAATAAACCAAAATGCGCACCAATAACTCGTAGGGGGCCATAAATTAACTCAAATTCAACAATGACAGCGCCGCGCGGCTCTAATCCTGGCAATTTTATCTGATGTACATCACGCACTTCGCCATTACGAAAAAATAGCCCATTGCCGTGCCAACCGTGCCCCAGCGATGACATGGCCTGTATTGGTACGGGCTTTAATCCGGTGCGCTCATTTAAATAATTCAGATCCAAAAGGCCTATGCGTTCACCAAAGCGTTTATCGATTTCTTGCAAACCTATAATATCAGCATTAAGTTCAGAAATAACATTAACAATTCTTTCAGGATTAAATATCTTGTCAAGGCCCACACATTTATGAACATTATAGGATGCGATAACCGTATCGCCACCCTCCCTATCTGCTGATAGTGGCCGATGTCCGCGACGATTTCTAATCGCAGAATCGACATTCTGGCGTAGTGTTTTATTATTGAGCTTAGGAAAGGAAAATCGCTTTTTCTTTTTATCCATTTTTCACTTCCTCATAGATCATTTTTAGCAACTAATTTTCGTCACCGTCATTTTATCCATTACGATCCCAAAAAACATCAATTTACTGTTCATATTGTTAAAAAAATAATCAATTATCTGTGTAACATTGTCGTTTTGCAATTTGTCATTTTGACATTACAATTTTATGAAAGGTTCAACGCCGTCTAAAGTGTTTCATTATAAGGCAAATTCTAGCAACTTAAATCAGTTGCCTTTATTCAATTTATAAAGGTTTCTTTGACCCGTTTGGAGCAATATATATAAATTAATAAAATTATATCTATGAATAAAATCAAAAGAATCTCAAAATAAAATTTAAAAAAATAATTCAAATATTCAAAATTTGGTATTTGCTTTATATAAGCTGCATTATAAAGAAAATTACTTATTAAAAATAATATAAACATAGTAGGGAAATAATAGTATTTTTTGAAATATCCAATTGCAATGATAAAGAGCATCACAAATTGGAATAAAAATAATGGAAACAAAAAGTTTGTATTTAATAGCTTCGCTACAATGAAATTATTTGAAAAATCAGCATTAAAGAAATAAGTTGAAAAATCACTATTAAAAATTGCTATGATGTCGCGTATACATGAAATTGTAAATAAAATAAGATAAAGGGCAACCAAGTAAAGCGCGCCGCCAATTTTAGTATTTTTTACAATTTTTCCCTTCTTTGCGGTGATATTGCTACTTGTATTTATACCATTCATAACGGTTCCAAACTCAATCTAAGAATTGAAATAACTATATTTAAAAAACAATTAATTAACGAAGGTGTTTTTTACTCGCTTAGAAAAAATAATATAGAATAGAAAAATAACAGCTATAAAACAGCCTAGCCAATAAATAGGGGACGTAAACACTTCATCTTTTTTAAATCTATATTTAAAAAATAAGGCATAACCAACATCCAAGCAAATTCGATAGATCAAAAATGCAATAAATACATATGGGAAGGTTCGTTTTTCCTTAAGTAACCCTATGAAAGCCATTGTCATTAAGACTAAATCAAATGAGAATGGAGCAGAAAGAAATGAGACTAAAACTTGGGTAAAGCTGTCAAAATTGTAAATAAATTGAACCTTATTTAAAATATAGCTGACATTATAAACCACGTGATATGTTAAGTATATTGCAACCAAATAAAGCAATCCACCAATTTTAGGGTCACTTTTTTGCAATTTATTTTTCACTACTAAATTACTTGAAACGTTCAATATGTTTTCCTCGATTGGCAGCCAATTATAAATCAGTTCGATATAGTTAAAATATTAGAATTTTTTTAAGATATGACTTATTTGATATATGACTAAGGGTCGACTTTATAGTCAACGGCGTTACTATAAACAATGTAATGGTGGTTATTCAAGTGCTGGTTATTTTATATATTATAAAATCATTATTTTGCTTTAATATCTACTAAGGTAGATGTTGGTTAATATTTTTATGCTGATGGTTAAACAAAGAAAACTATCATAAATTTTGATAAATTCATTTATTTTATTTGCTGTTGCTAGTGAGCGCTTTTGGCTTGTACGCTTAATGTAAATACAAGACGCCAGCTATTAGCTTGTATTCTGGCACAAAATTGCGCGCTACAAATGAGCTCTTTATGATTTTTCAACATATTAGCTTGGCTTTGCTTGGAAATGGTGTGGCGTTTTCAGTATCAAAATAGCGTTTAGCGCTTCAATATCGGTATTTGGATAATTTGTTCAGGTTATTTTTCTTGCAAGAAATAGGTGCTAAACATGGTTGACGTTAAACAGGCTGCTATAAAGTTTACCGCCTGTTTTAGTCATAAAAATACGCAAATGAGTGATCCGCAAGGATATTAGCGATTAGGTTCGGGGAATATCAAAACTCAAACAAATTCTCGCACTTCGCGTTGATGGAAAAGCTCATAATTGGTTTAGCAGGCGTGAAATTATTAAAATTTTACGGCAGATTAAAAAACTGTTTAGATGAAAAAACATGAAATCTCATTGCACATTATTGAGTGAGATTATTGTGAATATATGTAAATGCATCAAGCTCTAAGTTAGATAATTAAAAATCTATGTTTTTTTTATCGCTCCCTTAATTGCCATATGGATAAGAGTAAAAAGGCTAATGAGGGCAGCAGCATAGATCAGATAAATAGAAATGCCAAAGGTTTGGTTAATGTCAACGCCGTTTTTGGCAAGGCATGAATTAAATGCTGTATCAATACGTTTTGCCATCACGAAGAATATGCCAAATAATGAAGCAAAGCTGCAAACTATGTATGCGAAAATAGTGCTTAAAATTTCGTAGACCGACATGATGATAAAAATAATGCCAAGGAGGATGCTTGCCCACATCATCGAATAGGAGCCAATACGCCACATCTTATATTGGTTCCGAAAAAGAAAACTAACACTGAGCACCAGTGGCAAGGCGACAAAAAGCAGCCAAATAATTGGACCAAATGTTGTTGCCAAAAGTGGGGTGCCGCCCCAAATAGTCAATTCGGGTTGGTTTTTTGGGTAATGATAGGTGGTGAATGCTGAGGCTATTATACAGATGATGACTGCAAAGCTTGCTACATTAAAAAAACGTTGTGATGGATTGTTCTCGGCTTTAAGAGTTTCAAGATCGTTTTTTTCTTGCATTTTCGCCTCCTTTAATATATTTGAACATAATTCAATATTGAACGACGTTCAATATGAAAGAGAAATAAAGCAAATTTATGATATTATAATTTGAAATGTGTTATGGAGTATTTAAAATTTTACATAATAAACAATTGGTTATATTTTTTAAGGAAATTAAGTGATTGTTTTGTGTTAAATGGAATCAAATAGGCGGATTGTTTACTTGGCGCTCGTCACTTGGTAAAAACCACTTATCAGCTACGGATAGAGAGCGTGACTGCATATTAAGTCGAGGCAAGCACTCTAATCTTTTTTTAAATGCTATTGGCAGCAAAATTTAGGAATAAATTTTAACCCTTTGGAAACCATAAAATAGAAGAAAGCATTTTTTGGCTCAAAATATAAAACTTGATTTCATTGTTTAAATCAAATTTTACACTTATTGCCGACAATGATGCTGTTTTCTTTTAAACTTTCAGGTAATATGGTTAATCTTGACCACTGGAAATGTGAAAACAAGGCGGGGTTTATATTGGAGTTTTATAACGTGTTTTTAGGTCATTACATACGAAGCGGCACAAAAAAAATAATTACTGCTGCACTTTTATCAGCCGCATCATTTGCTGCGCTACCCGCTATGGCTGCCGATTATAATAGTGGCAATGGCTATAATAATAATGGCAGTGGCTATAATGATGGCATTGCTATGCCGCAAGAAAAAGCACATTTTTGGTCTGGTAACTGGTCGCTCACCTTAGGCGGTTCTGCTTATAGTGCGCCGAGCTATGAAGGTGATTCTAAAAACGAACTTAAGTTTGCGCCCATTTTTTCGATCGGTCGCACTGGTTCTGAAGCACGCTTTTCTTCACGAAATGATAATCCTTCCTTTGGTCTCATTTCCTCTGGCCCATTTAATGCCGGTATTGTTGGCAAGATTATTTGGCAACGCGATGGTGGCACATCCGACGATCTTAAAGGCATGAAGCGCGTAAAGCTTGGCGGCGAAGCAGGTCTTTTTGCTGAACTTTATCCAGTTGATTGGATGCGCGCCCGTGTTGAAGTGCGCCATGGTATCCGCTCTCACCAAGGTGTTGTTGCCGATATTGCTGTTGATGCTTTCCACGATGTTACGCCAACCGTTCGTGTGTCGGCAGGCCCAAGAATGTTTGTTGCTTCAAAAGATTATTATAAAGCCTTCTATGGTGTTGATGAAATTCGTGCACCATTAACCGGCCTCAAGCCCTATAATCCAAAGGGCGGCATTGGTTCTGTTGGTGCTGGCGGTGCTGTGACTTGGAAAACTACTGATAAGATTACCACCAGTCTTTTTGCTGAATATGATCGCTTAACTGGTCCTTCTGCTGATTCTAGCCTAGTTAAGCAACGCGGCTCTAAAAATCAATTCACCGTTGGTGTATCAGGCAGCTACCGTTTTGACTTCACTCTTGATTAAGAGTTAAACATTAAGGCATAAATAAAGCGCTTGTGTTTGTTGAACACAAGCGCTTTATTTATTTTTGAGGCATGATTACCGCGATTATTAGACTTAATGGGCGGTATTTTTTTCTCTATAGGCATCAATGGCTGTTTTAATCGCTATACGAGCAGCCACCGCATCCTCAAAGCCATTTAACTCGACTTTTTTGCGCCCTTCGGGTAAATTTTTGTAAATGGCGAAAAATTGCTCAAGCCGCAAAACTTCAATTTTTGGCAAGTCTTTAAGGTCTTTTATATTGTCATAGGTTGGATCAATTTTTGATGTTGGTACGGCAACAATTTTATCATCGGCTTCGCCGCCATCAATCATTTTTAATATGCCTATGGGGCGTACTTTAATCGCTGCACCTGGCATAATTGGGCTGCGAGTATAAACAATGACGTCAAGAGGATCGCCATCACCTGCAAGACTGCTTGGCACCGAACCATAATTGGCAGGATAAACCACAGGCATAGATTGGAAGCGGTCAACAAAAATAAGCCCGCTTTCCTTATCAATTTCATATTTTACATTACTGCCTTGCGGTATTTCAATGACGGCGACAAATTCGTCTGGAACCTTGTCACTTTGCGGTAAGCGGTCAAGATGTACTTGTGCAAAAGCAGATAAAGCAGACATAGACAGCAGCGCCCCAATTGCGCAAATACGAAAAATTTTTAACATAATAACCTCGACATTCCAAATACAGTCAAGTGTTATCGTTACGACATTGCAGTTTCATGACAAAACTAGGTGGCGATGGGGCAAGCTTGTTTATATGGAGCTGTTGTGACAACTATTGCAGCGTGATTATTATCATAATAGTCAGATTTTCAGCCTGTTTAGCTTCTTCCTCTCGAAAATTTATTTAACCAACGACGTATGAGATAATTAGCAATAGAGCCTGTAGGAGGAAGACTAAAGTTCTGCGGATGCTCTTCAAGCAGCATGGTCTTCACTTCACTACGGTCAAACCATTGGGCCTGCTCAATTTCGCTATCATCAATTATAATATTATTATCAAGGGCATCAGCAAAACTACCAAGCATTAAGGCTTGGGGAAAAGGCCATGGTTGGCTTGCAATATAGGTGACTTCACCAATTTTAATCTGCACTTCTTCAAATACTTCGCGGCGTACCGCTGCTTCAAATGTTTCACCCTGTTCAATAAACCCTGCAAGACAGGAAAAGCGCTTTTCAGTAAAATTATGATTATGGGCCAAAAGGCATTTATCGCGTCGTGTTACCAACATGATGGCAATAGGATCAACCCGTGGGAAATGCTCCGCTCCGCAACGGCTACAACTGCGACGATTGCCGCCACCACGCATCAAGGTTTCATTGCCGCAGCGCGCACAAAAGCCATTATTATCATGCCAATTTAAAAGCGATGAAGCTTGCGCCAAAGCACCCACCAATGGTGGTGCAATTTTTGTATCAGTATAAAGGCTGCGTAAATTACTGGCAGTAAACGGCTCGGTTAAATCATCAATCTTGATATTACTATGGGCCGCGAGAATCGAACGGCCACGATATTGCCCGAGATAAACGGCACTTTTCCAATTGGGATCAAATTGCTGGACTTCGCCAAGAGTAAGTAATGGCGTATCTTCCTTTTGTACAGCAAGACCATTTATAAACAATATTACTAAGCTTTCGTCAGATTTTAGTGCAAGCTCCACACAATCGTCGCTGCGCTTTTCGCTATCGCGGATAATTGGATTGCCAGTAAAAGCAATATTTGACAAAGAAATTGGTGCTGGCATATCATTCCCCCGAAAACTGCAATATCACAAATAAAAGAATGCCTTGACGTTTACAGGCCAACTTGAAAAAGCCTACTTGGTCCGAAGCAAAGATGAACAGATTTTACAGAGCAAAGCATCTTGTGTTCGCTCGTTCTATTCTACATATGGCAGCATTTAAAAATTTCATCAGCAAAGATAAAAATTTTAAAATGACCGATATTTAAATGCTATTAAATAGGTTAGTCGTTTTTTCGGCTATAGATTAACATCTTGTAAATTATATTTAAAATCATATAATCTTTGCTTCTCAAAGCTATGCTGCAACTTTATTTTCTTTTTTAATTAAGCACATCTTTGCCTAAAGCATGTTTGATTTTATCCATTACAGTAAAGGCAGCCTCATCATCATAAGCTATTTTTCCTGCAACGCCCCAAACTGGTCCTGGCCAATTTACATCATTTTCATGGCGGGCAATAATATGAATATGCAATTGGCGCACAATATTGCCAAGCGCACCGGTGTTGATTTTTGCATCGGGGAAAATATTATGCAAGGCTTGCGATACACTCATCATCTCAGCAAATATCGCGCTTTGGCTGGTTTGATCTAGCATGTGTAATTCAACCACATTAGCGATTCTTGGAATAAGAACTAACCAAAGCCAACGGCTATCATCAAGCAGGCGTAAATCACAAATTTTTAAGGAACATATTAGTTTTGTGTCGTTTTCTAAGCGTTTATCAAGGGAAAATTGGCTATTCATTGTATTTTCTTACCATTTTTTAAAAATCAATACTTGCTTTTTGCGCCCAAATTGACGATATGACAAGTGGGAAGCTGGTGGTGGACGAACCACTCGCCAATCGGGTCAGGTCCGGAAGGAAGCAGCCCTAACGAATCTGGGTCGGGTCACCGTGCCAGTTTCCCACCTTTGTAAGGTTTGCAGCAAATCAAATATTCTTTAGGATATCGATATTTCAGCTGTGTAAAGCGCATTTTTTTTGCAAATAAATAAATTGCAAAGCTGTTGGCAAAATGCCATAAATCTAGAAATATTTTAGCCAACCTTTTTTCAGATATTTGGATTGATAGCATGGACAATAATACGGCAGAACAAGCTTATCGCGTTCTTGCCCGCAAATATCGTCCGCAAGATTTTTCTGATCTTATCGGTCAAGAGCCGATGGTGCGCACCCTAACCAATGCCTTTGAGGCGGGGCGCATTGCGCAAGCATGGATGCTGACTGGTGTACGCGGTGTGGGTAAAACTACTACAGCTCGTATTTTGGCGCGCGCTCTTAATTATAAGACTGATACTATCGACCGCCCAACCATTGACCTATCAGTGATGGGTGAACATTGCCAAGCGATTATGGAAGGGCGCCATGTCGATGTGGTAGAAATGGATGCTGCTTCCCATACCGGTATTGATGATATTCGTGAAATTATTGAGCAAGTGCGTTATCGCCCTGTTTCAGCACGCTATAAAGTCTATATCATCGATGAGGTGCATATGCTTTCAACGCAGGCCTTTAATGGTCTGCTTAAAACATTGGAAGAACCGCCACCCCATGTGAAGTTTATTTTTGCAACCACCGAAATTCGTAAAGTTCCAATTACAGTATTAAGTCGGTGTCAGCGCTTTGATTTGCGCCGCATTGATTCTGCTACCTTGACGCAGCATTTGCAAAAAATTTCGAGTGCCGAGAATATCACTGTTGATAGTGAAGCTTTGGCGATGATTGCGCGCGCTGGTGAGGGATCGGTGCGAGATGCCTTGTCTATTTTGGATCAAGCTATTGCTCACGGTGCTGGCAGTGTTCATATTGAAGCGGTTCGCTCAATGCTTGGCCTTGCCGACCGCGCTCGTATTATCGATTTATTCGAGCTTATTATGAGCGGTAATATTGCCAGTGCTTTGCAAGAATTTAAAGGCCAATATGATGCCGGTGCTGATCCGGTAGTGATTTTAACCGAGCTTGCGGACTTTAATCACTTGGTAACCCGCTTGCGCTTTACCCCGCAATTGATTGATGATGTATCGCTTTCCGAAGAAGAGCGCCGCCGCGGTGCAGATTTTGCAAGCAAGCTTTCTATCCGCACTTTGTCACGTAATTGGCAAATGTTGCTAAAAGGCATTAGCGAAGCTGATAATGCGCCGCGCCCATTGCAAGCGGCAGAAATGCTGCTTATTCGGCTGGCTCATGCTGCCGATTTGCCAACAATTGATGAAGCTTTAAAAGCTATTACTGACGGTAAAACCCCTGATATTGCATTGAGCCAAATGGCTGTCGCCATGCAAAAGGCAGCGCCCCAACAACTAGCTGCACCACAAAGCGCAAATGTAATAAGTCTAAATGGGCAAAACAAAATTGAGCAAAATCCTGCTCTGCAATCCTTACCAGTTGTTGATAATGCTGCAAATGTAGTCATAGAGGCAACCACTCAATTAGATAATACTGGCTTAGATAATAAAAATCATGAGCAAGCACCAGTGGATAAGCAATCGGCTTTAATCCCACAAGTAGAAGACAAGGTTGAAGAAAAGACGCAAGTTGCTAACGCAGTGAAAGATGAAGGCGTTGCACCGCTTTCCACCGTTGATGAAGTAGACAGCTCTTTATCAATTGAAGCAACCGCGCCTTTAAGCGACAAGCAACAAGCTGAAAGTCAAGCGGTTGAGGTTGACGTTTTACAGCAAGCTGAAAATCAACAACCTGAAAGTCAAAAGCCTGAAAATCAACAAATTGAAAGTAAAGCGCAGGGCGAAGATGAAGCCTCTATTGATGGGCAAGTAAAAAGCGAAAAAAAAAAGCCTGAAATTAAACGCTTTAATGATTTAATCACGCTTGCTGATGAAAATCGCGATCTGCATTTTAAATTTTATTTAAAAGAATATGTTCGCCCAATAACCGTCAAGCAAGGCGTGTTGGAATATGTACCAACCGATGATGCACCACGTAATCTCTCAACCATTATTACCAAGACTTTATTGGAATGGACGGGAGAGCGTTGGGCGGTAACCGCCTTGCGTGATGGTGGTGGCATGACAATTGCCGAAGCCGAACAAGCTCATCGCGATGAGCTTTTATCAGATGCCGAGGCTGATCCCGATGTTGGTCGGATTTTATCACATTTTCCCGGTGCAAAAATTGTTGATGTGCGTTTAAATAATATCGATCCGGAAGATGAAAGCGATGACGATATTGATTTAAGCGATGAGCATGCCGATATGGAAGAAGAATAAGCTTTAGCGTTAAGCTATGGTTCGTTGATTATTTTAAGGAGTTATTGATGCGCGATATGATGGGCATGATGAAAAAGGCCAAAGAAATGCAGGCCAAAATGCAAGAAATGCAAGATGAAATGGCCAATATGGAAGTAACCGCCACATCTGGCGGTGGCATGGTCAGTGTCACATTATCTGGGCAAGGGCTGATTAAGGGCATTAAAATAGATCCTTCACTTAATAAGCCTGAAGATACCGAAATTTTGGAAGATCTGATCATGGCTGCCCACAATGAAGCCAAAGGCAAGATCGAAGCTGCAATGGCGCAAAAAACTCAAGAAATGACTGCAGGTCTGCCAATTCCTCCAGGTTTTAAATTGCCATTTTGATTTTTCAATCAAATAATTTTTACAAAGCCCATCTATTGCTAAGCAATTGGTGGGCTTTTTTTATAATAAAGGCAGTTGTTTGTGCAGAGCATAAAAAATGCCATTGATTGAATGGGCCGATGATGGCACAGTTGATGGAGTAGGAAAAAAGCGTTTTCAATTTGTACTTTAGGGTTCAGTGAAGGGATCAATCACCGGCATTATAGCTCTATGGTAATCATTATCGTTTTTTTTAGAAAAGAGTGTTTATGTCTCAGTTTCAAACTTCTTTGCTTAGTTCATCTGTCGTCATTGCATCGGCTGCACGCACGCCGGTGGGGTCATTTAATGGAGCTTTGTCGTCTCTGCCTGCCCATGAATTAGGAAAGGTGGTGATTGAAGCTGTGTTGGAGCGTGCCAACATTACTGCTGAGGCAGTTGATGAAGTTATCCTTGGGCAAGTTTTAACCACTCTTGGGGGGCAAAATCCCGCACGTCAAGCGGCGCTTTTGGCGGGACTTAGACAAGAAAGTACAGCTTTTGGCATTAATCAGCTTTGTGGCTCGGGGCTGCGCGCCATTATTCTTGGCATGCAACAAATTGTAACAGGGGCGGCTGATATTATCATTGCTGGCGGTCAAGAATCTATGTCGCAAGCGCCTCATGCAGCCTATTTACGCCAAGGTATAAAAATGGGCGATGGTTCTTTTGTTGATACAATGATTTATGATGGCTTGCGTGACGCTTTCCACAATTATCATATGGGCATTACTGCAGAAAATATTGCTCGGAAATTGAATATTAGTCGTGAAGAGCAAGATCAATTTGCACTCCACTCCCAACATAAGGCAGAAGCTGCCCAAAAGGCTGGACGCTTTGACGCGGAAATCGCACCCGTTGTGATTAAGGGGCGTAAGGGCGATATAGTTGTTAGCAAGGACGAATATATTCGTCAGGGAGCAGTAATTGAACAATTGCAAAGATTGCGTCCCGTTTTTGATAAAGAGGGCAGTGTAACTGCCGGCAATGCATCTGGCATTAATGACGGCGCAGCAGCGGTTTTATTGATGAGTGCTAATGAGGCGCAGCGCCGTAATATCGAGCCGCTTGCTCGCATTGTGTCATGGGCAAGCGTTGGGGTCGATCCAGCGATTATGGGCATGGGACCAATTCCAGCCACCCAAAAAGCTTTACAGCGTGCTGGTTGGACAATTAATGATCTTGATTTGATCGAGGCGAATGAGGCTTTTGCAGTGCAAGCTTTGAGTGTATGCCGCGGTCTTAATTTTGACCACTCTAAGGTTAATGTTAATGGCGGTGCGATTGCGCTTGGCCACCCAATTGGTGCATCTGGCGCACGTATATTAACTAGCTTATTGTTTGAAATGCAGCGACGCGATGCCAAAAAAGGCTTAGCCACTTTGTGTATTGGCGGCGGTATGGGCATTGCTTTATGTGTTGAGCGTTAAATAATTATTTTGGCGCAATGATCACTATTTTAAAAAATTGATAGGCGGATAGATGAGCGTTGTAAATGCTTTTTCATCGCTTTCATTGCAGCACTACTATCACTTTCAATAATCGCCTTAACTATGGCATCATGTTCGCCCTCAGCTGCTATAAAAGTGCCTTTGACTTTGCTGGCATTATCATGGGCAAGGTATAAGAATTGTGTAAAAAGTGGATAGAGATTTTCAATGACCGATGAAAAAAGTGGATTTTTACTGGCTGTTGCAATGGCTGTATGAAAACGCATATCGGCTTGTGTGCGCTCATGAAGTATATCGCCAGCATTTTTCATAATGGCAATTTCTTTTTCTAAGGCTGCAATATCGCTTTCATTGCGCCTTAATGCGGCAAGCCCAGCAATTTCAGGCTCTATAATCCGTCTTAGTTCCATAATATTGGTAGGAGAAATGGAAGGCTGCAAAGACGAAGCCAATATATCAATTGTGGTTTTTTGCTCGACAACAAAAGCTCCGCGCCCTTGTTGGGTCTCTATATTGCCAGTTTGTTTAAGGCGGGCAATTGCTTCGCGGATGACAGATCTACTCACTTTAAACGCTGCAGATAGCTGCTGTTCGGTTGGTAGTTGATCGCCGGGGCGCAGACTTCCCGTGGCAATGCGTTCCAGTAATACATCGCAAATCTGCCCTGCCAAACTTTGTTTGCGTTTGACAGGAGCAATATCAAGGCCATTGGTTGTTGGCTGGTTTTCTTGCGTCAATGATATGTTATTTTTCTTTGCCATTGCCTATGCTCCCATGCCATAGAAACATACACTATCTGAAAAAAATAATTCAATGAAAGAATTCAAAGGTCTTATTTCATTGATCGCTTTTGCACCATTTATTGTAATTTTTCTAAATTTCAGATCCCATATTCTCGTTTTGATCATTAATGAGAGAGAGAATATGGCGACCAATGGGCAGTGATGCGGTAGCAGCCGGCGATGGCGCATTGCAAATATGGATACTGCGCGCCGTCTGCTTGATAAGAAAATCATGCACAAGGTCGCCATTGGCCAAAACTGCTTGCGCACGAATGCCACAAGGATAGGGTTGCAGATCAGAAAGTTTTAAGCTTGGGCAATATTTTTGGCATAATTTTAAATATTGGCTACGCATAAAGGCGCTTTTTAATTCAGATATTGCTGATTTGCGATTCTTCCACACCACATGCCAAAGCCCCGAAAAGCCAATCATGGTGGCAAAATCTTTAAGGCTAAAGCCAAAGCGGCTATATTTTTCGCGTGCCAAGGCAAGACAGGCATTGGGACCAACAGTTATAGATCCGTCAATCATGCGGGTTAAATGCACACCCAAAAACGGTAGATCAGGGTCAGGAACAGGATAAATTAAATGCTGGGTGATATTGTTGCAAGAAGCTGGCAGCCGGTAATAATCGCCGCGAAAGGGAACAATTTGAAAGTCAACATCAAGGTCGGCCATTTTAGCGAGCCGGTCAGCTTGTAATCCAGCACATACAATCAATTTTTTGCAACAAATTTCAAGCTTATCGGTGGTAACGGTGACATTTTCAGTGGTTTCTTTAATGTCAATACATTGATTGGCAAAGGCAATCTTACCACCAAGGCGGGTAATTTCCTTAACCATGGCTCTTGACATGCCCGGATAATCAACAATACCGGTATCTTTAACCAATAGGCCACCAAGTCCAGTAATATGGGGTTCACGCTCGCGCAATGCCGCGCCGTCAAGCCTTTCTAAATCAAGACCATTTTGCTCGGCGCGCTTTTCCAAGGCATCAAGGCGCTCTAGCTCTAAAGGCGAAGTTGCAACGATTAGTTTGCCGCATTGATCATAGGCAACATTGTGAGTTTTGCAAAATTCAATGGTATCAGCAAGTCCCTCGCGGCAAAATTTAGCTTTCATACTGCCCGGCGCATAATAAACACCAGCATGGATGACACCGCTATTATGGCCGGTTTGATGAAAAGCGGGCGTTGCCTCTTTCTCAATAACAATCAATGATGCATTTGGCTTTGTTTGCAAAAGTTGCATGGCTGTTGATAGGCCAACAATGCCGGCGCCAATAATACAAAAATCAAAATTTTCCAAAATATCCTCCCAATACCGCCCATAATCTTTATATTTTTGTGATGTCAAAAACAAAAATGCCCAAAGGTGATTTTCGTTATAAATCGAAATGCTGATCTATCTTAATGCAAATTATCGAACTTGCATGTTATCAGACAACATGATAACTAGTCAAATAATTCTTTGCATCAGCGTTGAGAATGTTTTCAATAAAATTATTGTAATATACTGTTTTTACATGGCTATTTTTTCTCATTGAGGGTGAGTTAAACAATATGCAATGTGCTGATGCAATATTGGTTTAAATTTTTTTTGTAAGTTTTACGACAAATTTTAAACAAAGCACATAGTGGAGTGTTAGGAGGAGGAAGTAATATGGGTGCAATAAATCAGCCCGAAACAGCGCATGAAGAGCGCAAACGTATTCGCAAAGTTGCAGTTGCAACTATTGTTGGCTCAATGTTGGAATGGTATGATTTTTATCTTTATGCGACCATGGCATCAATTGTTTTTGGCCGTATCTTTTTTGATAATACTGATCCCAAAACAGCAACATTGAAAGCCTTTGCCACTTTTGCCATTGGTTTTATAGCCCGCCCATTTGGTGGCATTTTCTTTGGTTATCTTGGTGATCGTTATGGACGTAAGAAAATGCTCATGGTGACTTTTTGTCTTATGGGTGTTTGTACGGCATTAATTGGTGTTATCCCCGGTTATGAAGTTATTGGTATTTGGGGCGCGGTTTTTCTTGTTATTATACGTATCTTCCAAGGTTTGGGCGCAGGTGCAGAACTTGCCGCTGCCGCTGTCACATCTTATGAACATGCAAATAGCAAAAGGCGCGGTCGTCAAGGTGCTTGGCCGGCCTTGGGATTAAATCTTGGCTTGTTACTATCTTCAGCGACTGTTTATCTGTTGACTATCAATGGTGATGAATTCTTATTGTCTGGTGGTTGGCGTATTCCGTTTCTTTTGTCGATTGCTTTAGTGTTTGTTGGTTTGTGGGTGCGCAAAAGCTTGCCTGAAACACCTGATTTTGTGAAGCTAGAGCAAACCAAAAAGGAGAATAAAACGGCAATCCTAGATGTTTTCAAGTATAATTTTAAAGGTTTGCTCGTGGTGTTCGCCATTGCTATCGGTTACAATGCTTTGAGTTATATTTTCAAAACATTTTCCCTTGCTTATTTAACCCAATTTCAAGATGTTAGTGCGTCTGTCACCTCGTTATCGGTAACGATTGCCAGTTTTGTCGCAATCTTTGCAGTACCAGCACTTGGTTGGTTATGTGACCGTTGGAGCTCTAAAAAAGTGCTTATAATGGGTGGTGTGCTTTCGGTATTTTTCGCCTATCCATTTATGGCTCTTTTGCAAACGGGGCAAGCGCATTTAATTTATCTCGCTCTTGCTATAGCAACCGGTATTTTGGCGCCAATGATGTTTGCACCGCAGGGATCGTTTTTAAGTCGGCAATTTCCCGTAAATACCAGATCCACAGGCTTTGGCATGGGGCGTGAAATTGGTACGGCGATTGCTGGTGGTTTAGCACCCTTATTAGCATTGGGGTTAGTTACGGCTTCGCCCACTAATTCGGTAACAGGGGTTATAGTAATATTGGTAATCTCTGCAATTATCGTTGTTGTTGCTGCCTTGTTTGACCAAGGTGGGCGCTATTCAGGCGATAAGAACTAAAGCATTTTCAGCAAAAGTTGTATTGACTTTTGCGTTCGAAGAAATTGAAAAACGACAATTTAGCGCGCTGCCGTTTTTTTAATCAATATTCGTGTTGCAAATGCGCTAATTAACTTAAAATATTTATATTAAAGCTTAGCCCTATTTATTTGCGGCTAAGCTTTGTTTTTATTTTATCATTTAAATATATAAATCTTTATTGTTGATTTTTGCAAATAATTATGCTAGCCGTTTGCCATCAAAGGAACGGGATAATGTAATAGATATTTTTTTGCCACATAATTAATAATAAAGAAAAGAAATCAGCTTTGATTTCTCAATGAATTATTGTTGGCACATTTCTCACAAATTATGAATATTGGTTGTCAAAGAATGTGATCTTTGTCAGGAACCTTTTTGCTTGAGTTTTATGCAAACATGCATGAGACAATGGTAAATTGTGTTTTTGGTAAAAATCAGTTTATTGAAGACAGATTAACTTCCCTTAAATATTGGGGCGATTAGGCACTTGCCATCATGCTTGGCAAGGATTGGTTTATTGCGTCTTTATGCGCGTAACTGATGGTGCTTTTGCTTGTCTTTATAATAGTTTTCTTTGCGCAACTCTTAGAGCATTTTTAACTAAGGCCGTTTTCACGCTTTTAGTTAGCAATACTCTGTGTTTAAAAGAGTTATCTATTATGTCTCATTTATTCAATTCTATCCGCAAATATCCCTCGACACCGCATCTTGATGGATCAGGCTTGCAAAAAGGTGATAAACAAGCGGATATTATACCATTTTCGGCGCTTTTGGGGCGCAATGTGGTTTATGAAGAAAAATTGGATGGTGCGAATACCGGCTTTGGTTTTCATGATGATGCAACGCTTTTTGGTCAAAGCCGTGGGCATTATCTGGATTTAGCAAAGCGCGGTGGCCGTGAACGACACTTCAACCGCTTCAAGGATTTATTGCTTGCAATAGAAGACGCGCTTTTTGATCGTTTGGCTGGCCGTTATATTGTCTATGGTGAGTGGCTTTTTGCAGCTCATACTTTGTATTATGACCGTTTGCCGCATTATTTTCATGAATTTGATGTGTTTGATACGCAAAACCAAGTCTTTCTTGATACGCCCTCGCGCCATCAATTATTACAGGATTTGCCATTTTGCCATGTGCCGGTTTTATATCAAGGGCCAGCTCTAAGTCTTGACCATCTTAAAAGCTTTATCCAACCATCGCTTTATCGCAGTTTAAATTGGCAAGACCATTTGGTTGCAACCCTAAAACGCGAGGGGCTTGATGAGGCACGCAATATGTCGCGTTTTGAAGCCAGTGAATTGTCGGAAGGTATTTACGGCAAGGTGGAAGAAAATGGCATTGTCACCATGCGCTTTAAGTTTGTGCGACCAAATTTTGTGCAAACGATCATTGACAATAATAGCCATTGGCATTCGCGGCCGATTGTACCAAACGGCCTCATTAAGAGTGATACATTTTATCAGATGAAAGGAGATGAGTGATGAAATCTTGGCTTAAAAGCATTTTTGATGGCGATATCCAATTAGCAAAAGCCATATTTCCCTTTGCTGATCTTCTTGCCAATTGCCCTCATGATCCAGTCTATCATGGTGAAGGCGATGTTTGGATTCATACGCAAATGGTGGTTGATTGTATGATTAATCATCAAGGTTTTCAAAAAAGCGATAAAGAGCAGCAAATCATTTTGCTGCTTGCTGCTTTTTTGCATGACCTTGCCAAACCGCGCACAACGGTTGAATTGTGGGATCCGATTGAAAAACGCATCCGCGTTAGCCAGCCGGGGCATGCTCTTAAAGGCGCGCATCGGGTGCTTGATCTTTTATGGCATAATGGCGTTGCTTGGCCAATTATTGAAAAGGTCTATTGGTTGATTGCTTGGCATCAAAAGCCGTTCCATATTTGGAAAAGCGATAGGATGAAGCGTCAAGCTATTGAGTTTTCATGGATTTATGATTGGCGGCCGCTGCTTATTTTAGCAGAGGCTGATAATCTTGGTCGCATTTCGCCACAGGTCGAACAAACCGCATTTGAGCTTGAACTTTTGCGGCAATTTTTGAACGAAGAATCCATGCTTCATGCGCCATATCCTTTTGCTAATGAAGAAAGTCGGATTTCATATTTTGAAAAGCCTGACCGCTATGAGGGCTATCAAGAATATGAAAAGCCAACGGCAACAGCTCATATATTAAGTGGTTTGCCGGGGGCGGGCAAAGACACATATATTGGCAAGCATTTGCAAGAATTGCCAGTCCTATCGCTTGATGCTATCAGGGAAGAAATGGGAATTCTTCCAACGAAAAATCAAGGGAGAGTGGTGCAAGCAGCGCTTGAGCAAGCAAGGGAATATTTGCGGCGTGAACAAAGCTTTGTTTGGAATGCTGTTCATATTAGTGAGCTTAATCGCGGCCGCGCCATCAAGCTTTGCCGCGACTATGGTTTCCGTGTTGAAATTCATGGGCTTGTGACCAATAGTGTTCAGCTTTATAGCCAAAACAAAAAGCGTGAAGCTAGGGTGCCAGAAAACATCATTGCGGGTCTTGCTGCCAAATGGGAGCCGGCAACATTGCTTGAGGCGCATCACGTCCATTGGATCGTTACGTGATTGACCATAATAGCCGAGCGTTTTTAAAAAATGCTCGGCTATTTAATTGAGTTTTGCAGCAAATATTATATGCTTGTTAAAAATCTTATTATTGGGTGTCAAATGAAGCACATTAAAGCAAGTGATTATAAAGTAATGCCATGGAAAAATGGCGGTGGTGAAACCCGTGAAGTGGCATTCGGCAATAATGAAAAAAGTACCCAACAAGCTCCAGATTGGCGGGTGAGCATTGCTACCATTTCAAAGTCTGGCCCATTTTCCACCTTTTTTGATATTGATCGCACCATTGCTTTAATAAAAGGCGATGACGTTGTTCTAACCATTGATGATACGGAAAAGGTTGTCCTTAATCAAAATGGCGATTGTTATTCATTTAAAGGCGAAGCCAAGGTTTATGCAGAGGTTAGCGGCGGCGCATCGACTGATCTTAATATTATGACCAATCGTCATTACTTCCAGCATCATATGCAGCGTTTAAGCCAGCCTTTACCATCACTTAATGCGGCTCAAATTATCAAAATATTTCTTATAGCAACCGCTGCCACAGATTTAAGCATTGGTGAAAAATTAGTAGCTTTAGGCGAGTTAGATACGCTTATTTGGGATGGTGGCGATGTGCTTGATAATTTGCCACAAAATGCCAATGTCATTGCCATATTTGTTATGAACAAGGCCTAAAATATCGGCTCAAAATTCTATCTGCCAAAACTTAATGCAACGCGCCTTACTTCATTCATAAAAAATTCAACGGCAGGGGATATCGCCCCTTCCGCTCTCAAGGTCATGCCAACTGGCCCCAAGGTTGATGAGGTATCAATCGGCAAAGCGGCTAATGCACCGCTCGCAATATCTTCTAAAACAACGCCTTCCGATATCACCCAAACCGTATCACTTGCCCGCACATATGAACGGCTAAAGGCAGTTGAAACTGTCTCGGTAATGATGTTAAGGCGCGGTAAATTGGCAATCAAAATTAATTTATCCACCGCAGGGCGAATAATTGATTGCTCGGATGGCATGATGAAATCATATTGGGCAATTTTAGCTATATCAAAAGTTTTAAGGGCTAAAAGTGGGTGATCGGGGCGCACCGCAAAGCATATTTTTTCTGAATAAAGATGCTCGAAATGTAAACCCATCATTTCGGTAGGTTCCCCCATGCGGCCAAGGACAATATCTACCTTACCTTCGCGCAAGTCGCGGATAAGATAGCCATTAGAGCCAGTTACAATCACCGGCTTACCCCCAAGTTTCTTGGTGTTGTAGCGCAAAATTGCCCTTGGTAATAGCCGCGCTGATACGGTTGGCAAAGCCCCAATTTTTAAAGGAAGTGCATTGCGTTCTTTAGCTTCTTGTATTTCTTCAATACCTTGGTTTAACGCCAGCATCGAATTTTCAATATGGGTTAAAAAACGCTTGCCAATTGGGGTTAGCCGCAAAGTGCGGTGGCTACGGTCAAATAATTCGGCATTTAATATGGTTTCCAGCTCTTTAATGGTTTTAGATACGCCGGGCTGGGTAATGGCTAGCACATTAGCCGCACCGCTAATACTTTTTTGCCGTGCAACTTCTTGAAATGTTTTTAAATGACGAAGCCGAATAAGATCACTGGGTAGCATTTTATCACCGCGTTTAAATAACCTATAAGTTATATTTCTTGTATAATTTATCATTTTACATAATCTGTCAATTCATTTAGAACAATTATTAGGAGGACAGACCAATGCAATTTACCATCGCCAATGATATAGTCATGCATTACCAAACTGCTGGTCGTCAAGACGGCCAGCGCCTTGTCTTTATCAATTCGTTGGGAACAGATTTTCGTATTTGGAATGATGTTATTGCAGGTCTTGAAAAAGATTATGCTTGTCTTTGCTATGATAAACGCGGGCATGGTCTGACAGATCTTGGTTTAGTTTTGCAAGATGACAGTTACTCGATTGATCTTTTAACTGATGATTTGCATGCTTTGTTGCAAAATATTGGTTGGGATAGCGATATAACGCTTATCGGCCTATCGGTCGGTGGTCTTATTGCTCAAAATTATGCCTATCGTTTTAAGGATAAGGTTAGCCGTTTGGTGCTTATGGATACGGCGGCAAAAATTGGTACTGAGCAATCTTGGAATGAGCGGATCACTACCATAAAGGCGCATAGTATTGCAGCTATTGGCGAACAAATCATGGCGCGCTGGTTAACCGATGATTTTAAGAATAATCAGCAAGCTGCCTATCAAGCCTATCGCAATATGTTGGAGCGTACACCAAAAGTCGCCTATTGCGCGACCTGCGTGGCTTTGCGCGATAGCGATTTACGTGAGCAAACGGCTAAATTATCGCTTCCTGCTCTTGTTATTGCTGGTGCACAAGATGGTTCGACACCGCCAGAATTGGTGAAAGAAACCGCACGATTGATTAAGGGCGCGCGGTTTGAACTTATTGACGCATGTGGTCATTTGCCCTGTATCGAACAACCGCAAGCAACAATAGAATTATTAAAAAGTTTTCTTTCGGAGGAAGTCCATGGGTGATAATGAGCATAGTGAACGCTATCAAAATGGCTTGAAAACACGTCGGCTTGTGCTTGGCAATGCTCATGTTGATAAAGCTTTGGCAAGTGCCACACCGTTTGATGACGCTTTTCAAACCTTTATTACTGAAGGCGCATGGGGAAGCCTTTGGTCGCGCGATCATTTTTCTAAGCGCGAGCGTTCAATCGTGACGCTTGCCTTGCTTGCCGCTCTTGGCCATGAAGAAGAATTTGCCATGCATGTGCGGGCAACGCGCAATACGGGTGCAAGTCCTGAAGATATTCTTGAAGCTTTAATGCATGTTGCAGTTTATGCCGGCGTTCCTGCCGCCAATAGCGCTATAAAAATCGCTAAAAAAGAATTGCAGGAAGTGGAGGAACATAATGACGAATAATTTTTTTGAACGGGGTGGAAATTATTTTCAACGCGATAGAGAATGGCACCCAGCCGCCTATACGCCAGATTATAAAACCAGTATTTTGCGCTCGCCGCGTAATGCACTTTTATCCTTGCCTGCCACCATATCTGAAATAACAGGCCCAGTTTTTGGTCATGATATATTGGGGCAATATGATAATGACCTTATTCGCAATTACGCCAAGGATGGCGATCCAATTGGTCAACGTATTGTAGTCTATGGTCGCATTTTGGATGAAAATGGCAAGCCGCTGCCCAATACTTTGCTTGAATTTTGGCAGGCAAATGCTGGCGGACGTTATCGTCATAAAAAAGAAACTTATCTTGCTGCAATTGATCCCAATTTCGGTGGGTGTGGGCGTACCATTACCGATGAAGAGGGACGTTATATGTTTCGCACCATTAAACCTGGTGCTTACCCTTGGCCAAATGGCGTTAATGATTGGCGCCCCGCACATATCCACTTTTCGCTATTTGGCCATGCCTTTGCTCAACGTCTTATCACCCAAATGTATTTTGAAGGTGATCCGATGATTTGGCAGTGCCCGATTGTTAAGACAATTCCTGATCCCGCGGCTATTGATCGGCTTATTGCAGCTCTTGACCGTAGTGCCACTATTCCAATGGATAGCCTTGCCTACAAGTTTGATATTGTCTTGCGTGGACGACGTTCAACCATGTTTGAAAACCGTATGGAGGGCAATTAAAATGGCACAAGAATTAAACTATTTAAAAGAAAGCCCTTCGCAAACGGTTGGCCCTTATATCCATATTGGTGCAACGCCTAATTATGTTGGTATTCATGGCGTTTATCCTGAAGATTTAGGCAATAAAATGATTAATGCGCACACCAAAGGCGAGCGTATTATTATCGAAGGACAAGTTTTTGACGGGGGCGGCGAGCTTATCAAAGATGCTTTAATCGAGATCTGGCAAGCCGATGCGGATGGTCTTTATAATTCGGTTAATGAAACGCGTGGCGTAGCTGATAGCAATTTTACTGGTTGGGGGCGTCAGCCAGCATCAAGCGACGCAGCTTTCTTCCAATTTGAGACCATCCGCCCGGGTTCGACGCCCTATCCTGATGGGCGCAACCAAGCGCCGCATATTACCTTTTGGATTGGTGCGCGCGGTATTAATATGGCGCTCCATACCCGTGCTTATTTTTCTGATATGAGCGAGCAAAACGAGCAAGATCCGCTCTTAAACCGTATTGATGCCAAAAAACGCCGTGAAACATTAATTGCGCAAAAATCGATGCGTGATGGCGTGCCTGTTTTTACCTTTAATATTATTGTTCAAGGTGAAGGCGAAACTGTGTTTCTAGATATGTAAAATCTTGCCCTTGCAAATTCTAAGTAACCGTAAATTTTAAGTTTTTTCAAGACTTGAATTTTGTAAGGGCAAAAATAAACGGGAGATGAGGCGCTTAAGCCTTTTGGGTAGATTTTTGCCCTTATCAAAATTGGGAGGTTTTGATGACAAAATTAGATGGATCAACACGGCTTTATTTTGTGGTTGGTGATCCAATAGCACAAGTACAAGCACCAGTTGGCGTCACCGCAGCTTTGCAAGATTTGGGGCTTAATGCGGTTTGCGTTCCAACCAATGTTGCAAGTCAAGATATAGCGACATTTTTTAATTCTGCCAAAACGATTAAAAATCTTGATGGTATTTTAGTCACCATTCCTCATAAAATTTCAGGTTCGCAATTTTGCGACCATTTAAGCGATAGGTCGAAATTTTTACGTGCGGTTAATGTTGTGCGTAAAGATGGAAACGGTCTTTCAGGCGATATGGTTGATGGTCTTGGCTATATTGCTGCTTTAAATGCCAAGGGTTGTGAGTTTGTGGGTAAGCGCGTTTTATTATGCGGCTTGGGCGGTGCAGGTAGTGCTATTGCTCATGCCCTTGTTACCAATGGCGTTGGCGAACTTGCAATTTTTGACATGGATGAAAACCGTCAAAATGATAATATTGCACGTTTAAATGCCTTGGGGCTTTGCCGTGTTGTGAAAGGTAGCCGCGATGTGAGCGGTTTTGATGGCGCCATTAATGCAAGCCCAGCGGGCATGCGTGATGATGATCCGCTACCCTTTGATGTAACAACCCTTAGCGCTCATACTTGGGCTGGCGATGTGATTGCAAAACCAGTTGAAACAGCTTGGATTATTGAGGCTAAAAAACGTGGTTCAACCACGGTGCTTGGGGTTGATATGTTTGCCAAGGTGCGTGATCTTGTCGTCAATTTCCTATTGGCAAAAGATACAAACGCGTAAATTGAAAATGCATTGCTCATTTAAGGATGCAATAAAATGCCCCATTATTTTTCGCTTGCTTTTCTAACTGTTGGTAATATTTCACCGGTTGAAACCATTAAAATTGCGGCTCAATACGGTTATAAAGCGGTTGGCTTGCGTATGTTGCCTGCCGCACCAACCGAGCCTGCCTATCCATTATTAACTGACAAGCAATTGCTAAATGATACAAAACAAGCATTGTTTGATTATGATATGGCAGTGGGCGATGTTGAAATCATTCGCCTTAAGGACAAAACCAATATTGCTGATTTTAAACCCTTTATTGAGCGCGCTTATGAATTAGGGGCAAAAAATATTTTGGTTGCTGGCGATGATTTTGATGTCGCACGCCTTAGCGATAATTTTGCCCAATTTTGTCAGCTTGCTGCAACTGCCAATCTTACCGCAGACCTTGAATTTATGCCATGGACCGCGGTTAAATCTTTAAACGAGGCTCGTCATATTGTTGAAAAGGCGGGCGAAAAAAATGGCGGAGTGCTGATTGATGCCTTGCATTTTGACCGCAGCACGTCAACCCTTGATGATGTGGTAGCGCTTCCCCCATCAATGATTCATTATGTGCAATTATGTGATGGGCCAGTGCCTTATGGTAAAAGTGATGAAGAGCTAATTGCCATTGCAAGGGGCGCACGGCTTATGCCCGGCGATGGTGGCATTGATCTACCAGCCTTGATGCAGGTTGTGCCGCAAAATACCCCAATTAGCATCGAAGTTGCTAGCCATGAAATTATCAATGCTTTTGGCGTTGAAAACTGCGCGCGTATGGCGATTGAATCGGCACGCAAGATTTTAGACCTTGCACAGCGAGACTATGTCTAAAACGCGTCTTTGGGAGGCATAAGGGAGAGAGAAATGGGAAGTAAAATTCGCGTTGCAGTTATGGGCGCAGGTCTTATTGGCAAACGCCATGTCACTATTATTGCACAAGATAAAAATGTTGAATTATCGGCAATTATTGATCCTGTTGATGCTGCAAAAGATTATGCGATAAGCCTTAATGTACCATGGTATCCTGATATTAAGACCATGCTATTAAGTGACCGCCCTGATGGCATTATTATTGCAACCCCTAATCAATTTCATGTCGCCAATGGGCTTGAAGCAATAGCCGCCAAAATTCCAGTTTTAATGGAAAAGCCGATTGCAGATAATGTCGATGAGGGCTTAAAGCTCGTTGAAGCGGCAGAAAAAAATAATGTACCGCTTATGGTTGGCCATCACCGCCGCCATAATCCCATGCTGCAAACGGCTAAAAATATTATTGAATCTGGTAAGTTAGGGCAAGTCCTCGCTGCTCATTGCATGTTTTGGATTTTAAAGCCTGATGATTATTTTAACGCGCAATGGCGGCAGATAAAAGGGGCAGGGCCAGTTTTTGTCAATATGATCCATGATATTGATTGTTTGCGTTATCTTTTTGGCGATGTCAAAACCGTGCAAGCGGTCGAAACAAAGCAAATTCGTGGTTTTGAAAATGAAGAAAGCTGCGGTACATTATTGCATTTTAAAAATGGTACTATTGTCACCCTTTCCATTTCTGATGCGATTAGCGCACCTTGGAGCTGGGAACTTACCGCACGTGAAAATCCTGACTTTCCCCCACGTGAGCAAAATAGCTATTATATTGGTGGCACCCATGGTTCTCTTGCACTGCCAAGCCTTGAATTATGGAGTTATACCAATGAGCGCACTTGGCTTAAACCAATTGATAAAAGCGACAATGACCGCCCATTGATTGATCCATTCATTTTGCAATTAGAAAATTTCCGCGAGGTTATTTTGAAAAAAGCGCAACCTTTGGTGTCTGGGCGTGAGGGATTGGAAACTTTGCGGGTTACTTTTGCGGTTAAACAAGCAGCACAAAGCGGCCAAACCATTCATCTTGAGTAGAGCACGTCTGTTTATTGTTCAAGCAACATCGTGCTTTAAATTCTTCAATTTGACGCATTATCCGTACGCTAAAGTTGACCCAACTTTAGTTGGAAATGCTCAAGTTATTAGTTTTTGCAGATCAGCAGAAAAGAGCAGTTATAATGCAACACCATCCTTCTAGCGATATGGAACAGATAGAATGTGACCTACTGGTTATCGGTTCTGGCGCTGGTGGTTTATCAGCAGCAGTTACCGCCGCTTATCACGGACTTGATGTCTTGGTGGTGGAGAAAGACCGGTATTTTGGTGGTACTACGGCTTTTTCTGGTGGGTGGCTATGGATACCACAAACATCGCATGCCAAAAAAGCTGGTATTATTGAGGGTGATGATGCGCCACGGCTTTATTTGAAAAATATTATGGGCAACCGTTATGATGATGTGATGGTGGATACTTATTTGAAAAAAGCACCTGAAATGGTGGATTTTTTTGAAACAAAAACCGATGTTGCTTTTAATGGCGGCAATGCCGTTCCTGATTTTCATGGCAAGGTGGATGGCGCGGTGATTGGCGGTCGCTCGGTGGTTGCAGCACCTTTTGATGGTCGAAAATTAGGAGATCTTCTTTATAAATTGCGCAAACCCATTCCGCAAATGACGCTTATGGGCATGGCCATCGCATCAGGCGCAGATATGCGGGCATTTTTAACGGCTTTGCGGTCAATATCGTCCTTTAGCCATGTAACAAAGCGGCTTATGCGGCATTTTTATGATTTGGCGTTTTATCGTCGTTCAACGCAAATTGTTAATGGCAATGCGCTAGTGGCACGTTTGTTAAAGTCGGCGCAGCATTATAATGTCAGGCTTTTATCCGACACTCCAGCTTTATCCTTGATAAAAAATAATGATGATATTTGTGGCGCTATTATTGCGCACAATGGTGTCAAAAAACAAGTCTTTGCCAAATATGGCACGGTGCTCGCAACTGGAGGCTTCCCTCACGACCAATTAAGAAAGAAACGGCTTTTTGACCATGTGCAAAATGGCTCGCCGCATGAAAGTGCCGCACCTTTAAGCGTTGATGGTGATGGCTTAAAAATAGCTGAAAATATTGGTGCCTTGGTTGATGAAACATTGATATCATCAGGTGCTTGGGCGCCAGTGTCCTTAGTACCTAACCGGCAAGGTGGCTTTAACCGTTTTCCCCATTTAGTGGAGCGTGGTAAGCCAGGGCTTATTGCCGTGCGGCAAGATGGTAAGCGTTTTGTTGCAGAGGATATATCCTATCATGATTTTATGGTCGGGCTACTCAATGCAACCGCGAAGGGCGAGCCGGTAAAAGCTTGGCTGCTTGCTGACCAAAGGTTTATCCGCCGTTACGGGCTTGGTGCGGTCAAGCCTTTTCCGGTGCCTTTTTCTAAATGGCTTAAAAATGGCTATTTAAAACGCGCTAATAGTTTGGCAGAACTTGCCCAAAAATGCGGTATTGATGAAGGTGCCTTACAAGCAACCATTGCCAATTATAACCGCGACGCCGAGCAGGGCATAGATAATGAATTTCACCGTGGCACAACGCCTTACCAATTGGCGCAAGGCGATAAAGATCATTTACCCAATCCCTGTATTGCGCCCATAGTGAAAGCTCCATTTTTTGCGGTTGAAATTACTGCTGGCAGTTTGGGAACTTTTGCTGGGCTTATTTGTGACGATAAAGCGCGGGTACTTGATGGGCATGGTGAGCCAATTAATGGGCTATTTGCAGCAGGAAATGATATGAATAGCATTTTTGCCGGAACTTATCCAAGCGGCGGCATAACCCTTGGGCCTGCAATGACTTTTGGTTACATTATTGGTGAAAATGTTGCCGTTGCGCGAAATAGAGTACAAGATAAGGCATAGGGGAGGATTAAACATGTCAGGGAGTAAGCCAAATGCGCCTTTATCTCAAAATACTATTGAGGAAGTAGATGTTTTGATTTTTGGTGCTGGTGCTGGCGGCATGAGTGCAGCATTAATTGCTAAGCTTGAAGGGCTTGAGGTTTTGCTATGCGAAAAAACCACACAAGTTGGCGGCATTACTGCAACATCAGGCGGTACAACATGGGTACCGGGTACTAGTCTAAGTGTTGCAGCTGGTGTCGCTGATAGCGCCAAAGACGCTGAAAAATTTTTAAAAGCCATTATTGGTAATCGCGGCGGTGAAGCTAAGCGGTTAGCTTTCTTGCGCTCTGGCGCAAGCGCAATTGACGATTTTACCCAAAAGACCGAAGTGCAATTTGTGGCTTCCAAAGCCCATCCTGATTATCTTGATGGTGACGGCGCAGCCTTTGGCGGCAGGGCGTTATCGCCTTTGCCGTTTGATGGCCGCTTGCTTGGCAAGGATTTTGAGCGGGTGCGACCACCGCGCCCTGAATTTATGGGACTTGGCGGCATGATGGTGGGCCGCGATGAATTGGACATCATCTTAAATCGCTTTAAAAGCCTTGCCAATTTAAAAACAACTTTAAAAATTGTTAGTCGCTATTTTAAGGATCGTTTGCGTTTTTCACGCGGGACTCGCGTATTAATGGGCAATGCGCTGGTTGCACGGCTATTTTTTAGCCTAAAACAGCAAGGCTGCATGCCAGAATTTGAGCATAGCCTTAAAGAACTTATACAAGAAAACGGCCGCATCATTGGTGCTAAAGTCGCAACGCCAAACGGCATACGCATTATTCATGCGCGCAAAGGCGTTGTTTTGGCAACAGGTGGCATTGCTAATAATAAGGAATTGCGCCAATCGCTTTATCCTGAGGGGACAAGGGAGCAGTGCCTTGCACCTTTAAGCAATAATGGTGATGGTGTTGACAATGCGATTAAAATTGGCGCGCGGCTTGATGATGGTTGCGATAGCCCTGCTTTATGGATGCCATGTTCATCTTATAAAAAGCCAAATGGTGAAATGGCGGTTTGGCCGCATATTATTTTAGATCGCGCTAAGCCTGGGCTTTTGGCTGTAAACCAAAAGGGCGAGCGGTTTGTAAATGAATCCAATAGCTATCATGATTTTTGTATGGGGGCGTTGCAACGAAACAAAATGGTGCCAACCATACCAGCCTATTTGATTGTTGATGATGCCTTTATCCACCAATATGGTTTGGGGCTTGTTTTACCAGGTGGTGTTGGTCTTAATCGACTTATCCAATCGGGTTACATCATTAAGGCCGATACATTGGAGGCTTTGGCGCAAAAAATCAATGTCGATCCTCAAGGGCTCATCAATACCGTAAAGCAATATGATGAGGATGCATTAACCGGCGTCGATCAAGCTTTTGGGCGTGGAAGCAGTGTTATGAACCGCTTTAACGGCGATAAGGACAATAAGCCAAATCCGTGTATGCGCGTTTTAGGTAAAGGGCCATTTTATGCGGTGAGCGTTCGCCCCTATGATCTTGCTAGCAGTGGCGGCATAGATTGCGATGAATTTGGCCGCGTCGTCGATAATGATCAAAAGCCGATAGAAGGGCTTTTTGCTTGCGGCAATGATGCAACCTCAATATTTCGTGGCACCTATCCAGGCCCTGGCACAACCCTTGGACCAGCGATGGTTTTTGGGTGGCGCATTGGCAAATATCTCGCCGGTTTACTTAAAGACTAAAGTCAGTTTTATGGCCGGCTTATCGTGATAAGTCGCTTTAATTTATACAAACCAAAAAAGAATTTATATAACCCAAGAAAGGTCAATTATTATGGAACGTTATGAAATTGCAACATTGCAGCTTGCCATGGGCGGCGCTGCCAAGGCCGCCCCTGCGATTGAAGAATTTTGCTCGCAATCAGGGGCAAGGGGTAAGCTTTTAGGAGCTTTTGCCACTGAAGTTGGACCACTAAACCAAGTTATTTTATTGCGTGGTTTTGATAGCGAAGATGATTTTAATAGTGAGCGTCAGCGCACCTTAAATGCCGCTAATCCTTTTGGCGCTTCAGAATGGATGAGCAATTTGGTTTTGGATAGCTACATTCCTTTTCCATTTTTAAAGCCAGTTGAAGCTGGTGAATTTGGCCCAATTTATGAAATGCGCAGCTATGTCTATAAGCATGGCGGTTTACCGCATATTTTAAAAGCTTGGGAAAATGCCGTGCCAGCGCGTGAAAAAATATCGCCCCTCACTATTGCGCTTTATAGCATTGATGGCGAGCCAAGGATTACCCATATTTGGCCATTTAAAAATGCTAGCGAGCGTTTTGATTTACGCAGTGAATCGGTCAAGCAAGGTGTCTGGCCACCAGTTGGTGGGCCGCAATGGCTAACGAGCGATATGCGCTCGCTTCTTGCTGTACCGCTTAGTATTTCCCCTTTACGCTAAACTATTTTAAGTACAAAATTTTATGCATGAAAAAAGCAGCCATTTTATAAATGGCTGCTTTTTTTAAATTTTAAAAAAACTTATTAGAAGCGGAACTGGGTTGAAATGAGGAACGTTCTACCCTGACCGGAATTCGCCGAGCTTAAGAATGGCGTATAAGTTTTGTTAAAGAGGTTGTTGACCTTGAAGGATAATTCAATATCTTCTTTGAATTTATAGGTGGTGAAGATATCAACAAGGCCATAGCTGCCATCTGATTTATCAACACCTGTATAGGTTGAGACCTTGCCTGATGATACATACCGATAACGACCACCAACAGTGAGTTTACGCTCGAATAGACGTGCACCACCACCGATTGAAAAGACATTATCTGGCAAATATTGGCTAGCACCAAGGCCAGGTAATATACCTGGAAGATCGGATTTTGTATGGGTATAGCTTAAATTGGCAAAGGCAAAGCCAGCATCATAAAGGGCTTCAGCTTCAAAGCCGCGGACGCGGGACGTACCGGGCACATTATTATACCAAGTTTGGCAGCGACGGTTTGCCAATGGATCACAACCATCACGCCCTTCACTGACGATATAATCTTTAATATCCATGTCATAATAAGCAGCTCTTGCACGGACGAAATCGCCTGCAGTAAAGACATCAGCCTTTTTGACATTTACACCAAGTTCCCAACCTTTTTGCTTTTCTGGCTCAAGATTAGGATTGGCAATAAAGCCAAAGGTTGTGCTGCCTGGATGAATGCCGCCAACCATAGTTTCTTGTAAAGTGGGGCTGCGCATAGATTGAGAATAGGTAACATAAGGTTGCAACCAGTCGGTAACATTAACCGCTAAGGTAATACGCGGGTCAACCGAATTATGCGATTGGTCAACAAGGGACGTACCATCTTTTGCATCACCATTCATTTTATAGAAATTATAACGCAAACCAGCAGTTAGATCGACAATCTTATAGGAGAAGGTTGCATCAGAAAAAACGCCGCCACTGCTTGCTGTACCATTACTTGGATTAACGCCAGAATTAGCTCCTTCAATCTTATCGCGGAAATATTCAACGCCATAAAGCCATTTGACGCCAACCTCTCCAAGATTAAAGCGTGATGTATTGGAAATATCAAAGCCAACACCACGATCTTCAATTTCACGGCCGCTAGAGCCTCCCCATACACCGCGTAAATTTTCAAAATATTCCATTTTCAAGCGGTTGTAATAAGCATTGACATGCAAATCCACCCAATCATTATCCGTAGGATTATAGGAATAATTGGCGGTTAATGTAGTATTTTTGACATTTTGATTATAGGAATTTGCACCAAAATCATTATTATAGAAAACACCACCAAGATTAAGACGATGATCGGTGCCATAGCCAAATTCGGCTTTAACCAAACCCGAAGTCAATTCTTGGCCGGTATTGCTTTGGCGGTTGCCATCACCATCCTTAAAATCGCGTGAATCACGGCGGCTGATTGCTGCTGCAACACCAGCAATATCATTGCGCGCACCGCCAGCAATCATCTCAGAAAAGCCAACACCGTTGCTGCCCCATGATGCCTTGCCAAGAACGCCATAATTTTGACCGGGCTTGATAATATCTTCAACGCTTAAAGTGCGCAAATTAACGCTACCAGCCAAAGCGCCGCCGCCAGCGCCAACAACGGCACCGCGCTCTACATCTATTTCAGTTAATAGGTTTGAATCAACATAGGAATAGCCCGAAGCATCATGGCCGGTAAAGCGGAAGTTTTGACGCACGCCGTCAATCATGGTGTTAACGCGGCCAGAGCCTTCAAAGCCACGAATATTAATTGCAAGGCCGGGCTGGCTAGGATTATCCCAAGTGAAAGTACCTGGAATATCACGGATAACATCCTGTAAATTGCCACTACCATAGCGGTTAATGTCTTCAGCCGTAACAACACTTACGCCAGCTGGTGTCATTGCTCCATTGCTGCCGGTAACCGTTACGGTTTGCAATGTATCACTATTTTCGCCGCTATGACTATCTTGGGCATGGGCAATATTGGCCACCAAAAGGATGACCGAATTAAGTGCTATACCAGCCATTAAAAGATGCTTTTTCATTTTAAAAGCAACGCGCATAAGTATTCTCCAAAAATAGAAAAAATTTTAATTGAACCATTTTTATTAAATGAACAAATGCACCAATCATAAAAATCGAAATTATTTTTAGAATCATTCAATTTAAAGGAAGTTAATACTTGACTTTAAATTTTAATAACCAGATTTAATATTTTAAGATGGTGCAGATATAATATGGCTGGCTATTTTTTTAAATTTTTGCTGGCTTTATACTGTATTATACCTATGTTCTACATAAACAGATTTTTTCTATCAAACATGACTATAATAATCAAGTATTAATTCACGGAAAATTTATCTTAAGTGTATAATTTAAAATAATTGGAAAATTGGCGCCAATAAGGGGGCTTCTGCTTGCAAAAATTTTTAAAATTACAAACGCAATTGGAGCATTGGCAAGCATTGATTTATTTTGCCAGTGTCTTGCTGGCACTTCTCATTGTTTGGGGTAATCCCAATAGTCAAAAATTTACACCATTTTTGGAAAATCTTATCAATCCAGCCCTTGCTTTCATGCTTTTTGTAACATTTTTGCAAGTACCGCTTGCGGCTCTTGGGCAGGTGTTTAAAGATTTACGCTTTTTGTCAGTTTTGCTATTTGGCAATTTTATAGTCATTCCATGCCTTGTTTTTGGTTTAAGTCAGATTTTCCCTTTGGATTTTTTAATCAAGCTTGGCGTTCTAATGGTATTATTATCACCTTGCATCGATTATGTGGTGACTTTCACTCATATGGGTAAAGGTGATGCGCGCGCGCTGCTTGGTGCAACGGCACTTTTATTATTATTGCAAATGATGTTTTTACCGCTTTATTTATCACTTTTTTTGAGTAAAGAAGCAGCAAATTATATCCAAATTGCTCCCTTCACTGATGCATTTTTATGGCTGATCATTATGCCCTTATGTCTTGCAAGTTTTGTGCAGATTTGGGCAAAAAAGCAAAAATTCGGCTTTCGTTTAAAACAGTATTTTGATTGTCTTCCAGTTCTCGCTACAGCCATGGTGCTATTTATTGTCATTTTAGCTATTGCACCGCAACTTGGCTTGGCTGGCAAAGCGCTGCTTACTGTTTTGCCTATTTATATCAGTTTTGCAATTTTGGCGCCAATTCTGGGGGTAATTCTTGGCAAAATTTGCAAGCTAAATAAACCACAAAAACGCAGTATTGCCTTTAGCATGGCAACACGTAATTCTTTGGTGATTATGCCGCTTGCCTTAACAATTCCAAACGCCGTGCCATTATTACCGGCGATTATTGTTACGCAAACCCTCATCGAATTAATATGCCAATTGATTTATGTTGAGATAAGCAAACGTCTTTAGTGTGCAAAATATAGGTTTTATTTCTTATAAATATCATTATTTATTCATGTTATTTTTCTGACATAAATATGTCATTTATCTGTAACATCGCTACTGCATTAGCACCCTTAATAATTAACTTTGGCAACATTGGATATTGAGGGCAGCTTTGATGCTAAAAACGACACAGAAATTTTTTTCCTATCTTTTATTGAGTTCGGCTTTAGTGACGATTGCAGGGGTGCAAGCACAAGCGCAAACCAATACAAATATTAAAGCGACAGAATTGCTTATGGGTTTTAGTCAGCTAAATTCAACCGAAGCTGGCCGCAATGCCTTGCGTGAAAACTTGGAAACAACGTTGCGCATTAATAATCAGGCAACAGCAGCAGAGCGCCAACAGGCAATTTATGATGATACAACCGGCTATCTCGTCGGCTCGCTTTATAATGGTCTTTTAGCAGCAGATGCATTGGGGCCGCAGCTTGCACAAGTCTATAAGGACAATAATTCCGTTACTGAGCGCTTTCAAGTAACGACCTTTTCACCAAACTTTTCTAAATATATGAGCGCAATGAGCGCGATTGTTGTTGGTGGCGATTCTGCTGTGGCGAAAAATTATTTTGCCAATGGTAGTTATGATGGTAATCCCGATCATCCGCTAACCGGCATCACAATGCCAAGTGATGGCATATTTAATACCTATGATGTTGCTTATAATCCATTGCCAGAAAACGCCAATAGCGTTGGTGACAGCCGACCATTGCAAGTTGCACCAGACCGGGTTGTGGCTTTTGATGGCGTTAATTATTTTGGCAAGCCAGTTAATACTGCAACCAATATTTTCCCCGGTGTAAGCCATAATGCTGCTTTTCCTAGTGGCCATTCGGCAACCGGCTTTGTAACGACGATGAGCATGGCAATGATGGTGCCAGAGCGTTATAAGGAAATGATGCTGCGCGGTAGCGAATATGGCAATAGTCGTATCGTGCTTGGCGTGCATTATGCGTTTGACGTCATCGGTGCGCGTATTCATACGCTTTATGCTTTGACCCAAGCGCTCAATAATAATCCAGATTATTTAAATAGCGAAGTTCCTGGTATTTTGGGCGGTCGTTTTGCCTTGCCATCAGATTTTAAAGCGCTTTTTGATGCTGCCCAGCAAGATTTGCGTAATCTTTTAAATGAAGGTTGTGCGGGAGATCTTACGCTTTGCACCAAAACCACCGATGGTTTTGCCCAATCATTAAAAGATAAGGAAGTTTATCGCTACCGTTTAACTTACGGTTTGCCAACTGTTGGTGCCACCAATCTTGATGCCGTTGTGCCAGAAGGCGCGGAAGTTTTAATTGCCAACCGCTTTCCTTATATGAGCAAGGAACAATTGCGCGAAGTTTTGGCAACAACTGAAATTCAATCAGGCCACGCTTTAGATAATGGTAGTGGTTATGCACGTTTAAACCTTTATGATGCAGCAGATGGTTATGGTGCTTTTAATGGTCTTGTTACCATTAATATGGATAGCACCAAGGGCGGCTTTAATGCCTATGATACATGGGGCAATAATATTGGCGATTATGTTGCGCCATCAACAGGTGTTACAACTCAAGGCTCATTTACTAAAAATGGCACGGGTATGCTTGAGCTCTATGGCGATAATAGCTGGAGCGGCACAACAACTATTAATGGCGGCTCGCTGATCTTTACCGGCAATTCACGCCTTAGTGGTGCAATGATCAATAATAGCACCTTGTCGCTTACTTCAATTAATCGCCCATTGCCTGGGCATCAATTAACCGTTGGTTCTTATCACGGCGGCGCGGGCAGTGTACTTGAAATGGCAACCAGCTTTGGTGGCGATCAATCAGCTACCGATATGTTGCATGTGACTGGAGACACAAGTGGTACAACCGCATTGCGTGTTATGCGCACTGGCGGCGAAGGCGCAGAAACTTTAAATGGCATTAAACTGATTGAAGTTAATGGCGCATCAAATGCACATTTCACTCTTGCTAATGGTGACTACATCATTCCCGAGGGCAAGCAGTCAATTATTCACGGCATTTATGGCTATTCCCTGCATAATAGTGGCGGTATTACTGGTAATGATGGCAATTGGTATTTGCGCTCGCATTATCAGCCTGCTGTGCCAGTCTATGAAACTTATGGCCAAGCCTTGCTAGATTTAAATGCTGTTTCTACCTATCGCGAACGCGCTGGTGGTCGCTATTTCTTTGATCCATATAGTGCTGCCAATAATACAGCCGAGGCAGGCAAAGCTGGCTCATTATTTTGGGGCCGCGTTGAAGGTGGGCATAGTAAATTTGACCCTAGCCGCAGTACAAGCGGTGCCGATCATTCGACCAATATGGTTAAGTTGGAAGCTGGACTTGATCTATTGCTCAGCGAAAATAGCAATGGCAAATTGCTTGGCGGCATTTTCGTGAATTATACTAATGGCTCCACCAAAATTGATGCGAATGTAGGTGATGGCAAGATTAAAACTGACGGCTATGGTTTTGGTGCTAATTTAACTTGGATCGGCGAAAACGGTTTTTATGTCGATGGTCTTGCCAAGATGAATTGGTATAATAGCGACCTTGATTCAAACATTTTACAAGGCTTGCGCTCAGATAATGATGGCACAGGCTATGCATTGTCTATTGAAGCTGGTCGCCGTTTTGGTTTAGATAATGGTTGGATCATTACGCCTCAAGCGCAGTTAAGTTGGTCATCAGTTGATTTTGATGATTTCACCGGCCCTTATAATGTGCATGTATCATTGGATAAAGCCGAAAGCTTAACCGCCCGTATTGGTCTTGGTTTTGAACGCGAAACCATCATCAAACAACAAGATGGCAGCCAGAATAAAAGCAATATTTATGCAATTGCCAATATCTATCAAGATTTTGCCGATGGTGTAAAAGTTAAGCTTAATGACAAAGCCTTTGAAAACCGCAATCAACGCACTTGGGGCGGTGTAACTATTGGTGCTAATTATAGCTGGAATGATGATAAATATGCGCTTTTTGGTGAAGGCACGGTTAAAACCAGCTTACAAGATTTTTCAGACAGCTATGCACTAAAAGGCAGCGTTGGCTTTAAAGTAAAGTGGTAGTTTTTGCACTTATGATAAAAAGAAAACGGCTGCCTTGGGCAGCCGTTGTTTTAAAATAGCTATGAATTAATCTTGTTTTATAAGACAGCATATAGCTTCGGTGCGGCGTGAAACCAAATATGTCTATTTGTCTTCATTTGGACAAAGTTGCAACGCCTTTTTCAACTCTTTTTCTGTGAAAAGTGAATGATATTGAGGGGTGTTAACAATAAAATACTCCATGGTGAGGTCAAGTCGTCCCAGTTGAAGTAATTTGATATAACCTTCTTCTTGCTTATTAGATCCCAATAAGTTCTTGGCTGTTCCTACGCCACCATGTTCCTTTATCAAATTTTTGAATCTTTTTGGATTATAATTTGTCTCAGCATATGTTCTTTCAGCTAAAGCAAACAGTTCTTCCTCAAATTGTTTTTTTAAATCCTTCACAATATCCCCCAATGTTAAAAATGAAGTTTTAAAATTAGGCTAATCTATAAGAAAGTCAATTTTAAAAGAATGGGAATGGTTTTAGGTGAAAAAATTTGCTTTTCAGTTATAAAATAAAGATATCTCAAAAGCTTAGGGAAATTAAAGAAGCTTGCTATGACTGGCGGAGAGGGAGGGATTTGAACCCCCGATAGAGTCGCCCCTATGCCGCATTTCGAGTGCGGTGCTTTCAACCACTCAGCCACCTCTCCAATCATGCGCTTTGTCAGTTGCTGTTTACAAAAAAGCGCAAAGATAGTACATATCATGCTAACCGGCTTAATAGCTGTGAATTTAATCGCTGACAAGTGTTATTTTATCAAATTCTGCAAAAAATCTTGACATCGCAGCAAAAATTCGCAATAGAAAAACTTGCATGAATTGGGTTTGGGATTCTATGCCTTAAATTTTGTGCAATTTTGATGAAAAACAAGTTGGTCGCATGGTTTTAGCTTAAAGCTATAAATGGGATACAAACTATAAAAAGACTAGCCACTGTTAAAATAACGGCATTTGCCTTTATGTTTAAAATCTTTCATTTTTGAAAGTTTTATAATTGCAGTGAGATCTGGTGTGTATGAAAGGCTTATAAATGTTTGCAGTTATCAAGACCGGAGGCAAGCAGTATCGCGTTGCTGCTAATGATCTCCTTAAAGTAGAAAAAGTTGCTGGTGAAGCTGGTAGCGTTGTAGAATTTACCGATGTCATGATGGTTGGCGTTGGTGCAGATGCCAAGATCGGCCTTCCTTTCGTTAAAGGTGCTGTGGTTAAGGCAACTGTTGTCGAGCAGGGCCGTGCCCGTAAGGTTATCGCTTTTAAAAAGCGTCGCCGTCAAAATTCAAAGCGCACACGTGGCCATCGTCAAGAATTGACAACAATCCGCATTTCCGAGATTGTTGCTGGTTAATTAAAAGATTTAAAAACCATCACTGGTTTTTATAAAAGTTAAAACCGCTGATACATGCGCCAAAACTGGCAGCAGTAAATTTCAGCAAAATGTTAAATTATTTGCAATAGCAATAAAGTTTTTAGGAGAACACCTATGGCACACAAAAAAGCTGGTGGTTCGTCACGCAACGGTCGCGATTCAGAATCAAAACGCCTCGGCGTGAAAAAATTTGGTGGTGAATCTGTCATTCCTGGCAATATCATTCTTCGTCAACGTGGCACCCAGTGGCACCCTGGCGACAATGTAGGCATTGGTAAAGATCACACTATTTTTGCACTTGTTAACGGCACGGTTTCGTTCCGTACGAAAGCCAATGGCCGCAGCTTTGTATCTGTCGTGAAAATGGCAGAAGCAGCAGAGTAAGCCGGAGCTCTTAAAACAGTCCGGCGTCCCATTGGACCCCGGTACTGTTAATCCAGACCAAAATATAAGGGAAAGATGGGACGCCATCTTTCCCTTTTTTCTTTTGCTCTGGAGGTTATAATGAGCAACGACCCCTTGGATAATAATGAGCCGTTAAGTAATAACGGCATCAGCAATAATGAGCGGCGGCGGCAGTTGCATTGCCCTGTTTTAGTAACTGAACGATTGGTATTGCGATTACCCCATATTGAAGACATGGACGCCATTGCCGATCTCGCCAATAATCGCCGTGTCTCTGCAATGCTTAGCGCTATGCCTTATCCGTTTACGCGAAAACATGCGGCCGACTTTATTCTACGTGCGGTTGCGGGCGAGATGGGCCATTGCGTCTATGCCATTACGTTGGGTGATACAGGCGAATTTATTGGCTCTTGTAGCGTTCGAGAACGCCATGACGATCCAAATGGTGTTGAGATCGGCTATTGGCTTGGTGAACCCTATTGGAAAAAGGGCTATGCAAGCGAAGCGACTAACGCATTAATCGATACTATTTTTCGCGCAACTGATCTTGATAGCATTTATGTCACCTGTTTTGCTGCCAATACCCCTTCGCGGCGGGTTATCCAAAAATTAGGATTTCGTTATGAAGGTGTTAGTGAGCAACAATCGATCGTATCAGGATTATTAATAGCTGATAATTTCAGCTTAAGCCGTGAGGATTGGATTGAGCAACGCCGCATTGCTCAAGGTGCTGCTTCTTCACGCATCCAAACATTGCAAAATGCTGCCTGATGAGATTGGACGCATTGTCGTCGCCACATAAGCGGCTATGCAAAAACCATAAACTTGTTTTTTAAAATTTTATCTTTAAAAACGCTTTGCATCTTTTGATGTAAAGCGTTTTTGCATTTACCTCCCTTTGTCTCATGTAAGTTTCTGGTGAAAACAATTTTTGTGGCTGCCCAATCCGTATTTATTACTCTATGGATCGCATTACGGTTTACTCAATGATAGAATCAAAGGCTTGGTTATATAAATTTTAGGCTGAAACATTTGGGACTAAAGAGACGATCAGCTTTTTTAAATAATCACTTTATTTTTTAGCTTCTGCCTTAATGGTTAACAAATTTTCTAAAAACGTAGACCAATGGCGCAACCAATTAGCAGTAAATTTTATGCGTTATTTTGATAATGGTTAATTTTTTATATAAATATATGTTTATAACCTAATTTTGATTCTTGTTTTTAAAGACTCACTCATTCACAAGCTTGATCGGCTTAAAATGAGTCTCTTTATAACAATGTGAGTCTTATCAACACCCACTCAATATTGCCTTGTTTTTGTTAAGTTTTTTAACGTTCCCACCTTGGACAATTCAAAATTTTATC
>NZ_CP104894.1:0-195273 GCF_025449315.1 Bartonella sp. HY406
TTTACCAAATTATCGAAATTGTTATTGCTTTATTAATAAATTATCGGCTATATTTTCGTAAATATTCGTATTTTTGCAATTTTTGCGAAAATATCACCAAAAGGGATTTATTTGCCAAAATGACTACTGATAAAGCAAATCGTTTCGATTATCTTATTGCCGAGCAGGGCGAAAAAATCTCCAGTGCTTTAAATATGTTGCGCATGCAGCAATATCCGCCCGATGCTAAAAAAGGTTTACGCAAGTTTCAAACTGCTGAAGTTGCGCAGTTAATTGGCGTTACCCAAAGTCATTTGCGGCAATTAAATATTGAGGGTAAGGGCCCGCAGGTCGAAACAATTAGCGGCCGTCGCTATTACAGCGCCAATGATATGCTTGCTTTGCGTGATTATTTGGAAGACAATAAAAAATCTGACAAACGCTTTTATGTGCCGCGCCGCCGCGAGGGCGAGGCTATGCAAGTCGTGTCGGTGGTAAATTTTAAAGGTGGTAGCGGCAAAACCACCACAGCTGCTCATTTAGCGCAATATTTGGCCTTGACTGGCCACCGTGTTTTGGCGGTTGATCTTGATCCACAGGCATCATTAACCTCGCTTTTTGGTATTCAACCAGAAATGGATGACACGCAATCCTTTTATGAAGCATTGCGTTTTGATGATGAACGCGTGCCAATTTCCAACATTATCCAAAGCACCAATATTCCCGGCCTTGACATTGTACCGGCTAATTTGATGCTGCAAGAATATGAATATGATGTGCCACTTGCGATTTCAGGCAAAAAGGGGGAAGAGGGGCGGCTTTTCCATATTCGCATTGCCAATGCGCTAAAATCAGTTGATGACCAATATGACGTGGTGGTGATTGATTGTCCGCCGCAACTTGGTTATTTAACCATTACTGCGCTTATGGCATCGACGGGGATCTTAATTACCATTCATCCGCAAATGCTTGATATCATGTCAATGTCGCAATTTTTGATGATGCTTGGCGGCATTATGACATCAGTCGCCGATGCCGGTGCGCAAATTAAGGTAAACTGGTTTCGTTATCTTGTTACCCGATTTGAACCAACCGATATTCCACAAGCGCAGATGGTTGGTTTTATGCAAAGCATGTTTGCTGCAAATATGCTTAAAAATCCGGTTTTAAAATCGACAGCTATCGCAGATGCCAGCATTAAAAAACAAACGCTTTATGAGGTGGAGCGCGGCGAATTTGTGCGTGCTACCTATGATCGGGCGATGGAAAGTTTAAACTCTGCCAATAGTGAAATTGTTGACATTATCCACCAGCATTGGGGCAGGGTATGAATTTTTTGTCAGCCGTTTTTATTGTAAAATCGATAAATAAAATAAATAAGTTGCGCCTTTTGAGCAGCTCTTGCAACCGATTAAAGGATCATCATCATGTCGCGTAAAAATCCCTTTGCCAATCTTGATATGTCATCTTTAAATAAAGAAGAAGTAGAAGCTAATCGGCCCAAGGCAAGCAAAACCGGTTATGCTATGACCGGTGCTGCTAAAGCGGTTGTGCGCTCAATTGAGGAAATGGCAGAAAATACCAAGAAGCTCATGGATGGTGAAACAATCATCACGCTTGATCCCAATTTGTTAGATGCGTCTTTTGTGTCTGATCGCTTGTCACAAAATGACGAAGCTTACCGCGAATTGCTGGAAGCGATCAAAGAGCAAGGGCAGTTATCGCCGATTTTGGTGCGCCCCCATGAAGAGCAAGCAGGGCGTTATATGGTGGTGTTTGGCCATAGGCGGGCGCAAGTGGCAAAGGAATTAGGGCTGCAAGTTAAGGCTGTGGTAAAAAGCCTTGATGATGTGGCATCTGCCGTGGCACAGGGGCAAGAAAATTCGGCACGGGCTAATTTATCCTTCATTGAACGAGCATTTTTCGCGCAAAATCTTGCAGCGCGTGGCCTATCGCGTCAAGTGATTAAATCAGCATTAAGCCTTGATGATGCCATGCTATCCAAAATGCTAAGCGTTATGGAAATTATGCCGCAAGCTTTGCTAGCTGCACTTGGTGCGGCAAAAAATATCGGTCGTGATAAGTGGTTAAGTCTGCGCCAAATCATTTTAAATCCCGCATTTTTAGACCGTGCCCTTGAATATGTTAAAACTGATGAGTTTATCGCCCTTGGCTATGAGCAGCGCTTTGATGATTTGCATCAATATTTGGTAAAATATCAAAAGAAATCTGCCGCTAAAACCAATGCAAAATCAAAGGCAAAAGGCCAAACGAGCGACAATGTGAAAAGTGCGGTTAAAGCTTGGCAGTCGGATGACAAAAAAATTGATGTGGCGATTAAACCAAAGCCAAAAGCTCTTAGTTTGGAATTTAATCACGCGGATAGCAAAGCCTTTGGCGAATGGATCGGCAATAATTTATCAAAGTTTTATGAAGATTATTTAAACTCTCAAAAGAGTTAATACCACAAAGTAGATAGATAAATACTAGTGTTGTTAGAGCGCATTTCGATCTGATTGGATCAGATCGGCGCTCTAATTCATTGTTTACACCGCGTTTTTTGTCCGAAAACCGCTTCACACTTTTTTAAAAAACGCTCTAATTTTAGGTAAGCTATCTTATTTCAAAGAGCCAAGCCGATTAAGAGGCGATAATGTCAACGAATTTTTATTTTAGGTTTAAGACAAAGAGTCCATCTCGTAGCGATATTTACCGCTATATATTAAGAATTTTTACTAAATATCAGCAGGTTTTTCTACGTGGCTCTTTCCATCAAAAAGCAACATTGCGGCATAAAGGTTGGTCTAGCCCAAAAAGCGTGAATTTTGAATTTAGCGGCTATTTCGAAAATATGTCAAAAAACATGTTGCTAAAAAAACTAACAGAATGTAGCGGTCAATTTGATTTCCAGTTTGGTACGCCTGTTGGTGATCGTTATCTTTTTTGATTTTCGTACACTGGACCAAAATTATTCAGACAATAAAGATTTTGATTATACTATCGAAAGTCCGAGCGTTAAATTTACACCTTTCTTCGATTTTGTCGATGATATAGATGGTATATTTTTCGATGAGGAATTTGTCTTTGGCACAATTTCTATCGATCCCACTTTGATATTGGAGGACCAATTTGCCGTATGCATAAAGCAAGGCGTAACAATAGATCAAATTCCAACTTGGTTACATGGCTTATTCGATCCAGATCGCTTTACAGCTCTTGGTGATTTTCTAGGTAATGGTGTCAATTTTTATATGGATAAAAAATGCCAAAGCGAATACGAAAGTGGACACTTAAGAGAATATTGGTTTTTTGACTATTTGTCCAAGCTGCCAAAGTACAAAAATAAAATTATGTAAAAAAAATAAGGGCTGGCATAGATAAGGGTTAAGTATAATTTTTTCATAAAGCTTGACAATAGTTTAATCAATTCCTGTGTTGAATGATAGTTAAAACGCCATTCACACTCCTTTAAGTAGAGGTGAAAGTGCTCTTTTGGGATGCTATTAAAACAGCGCATATGTTACTTGGCTTGGCTCCAGAAGTTCTCGATCCCATTGTTATGATTGTGCCCATCCATAAGGGTTTTTGCCCAAAGGTTTTTGAATAGTTGATCCGCTCATGGTGAAATTCAGATACATCGAGAACATCATAGGCAGAAAAGCTTATCTCGATAAACAATGGAATCTGGCTTAATTGATTGCCTAATAATCGGTAAAAGTGTTTCAGTACGGGCATTTGGTATAGGAAAAGCATGAACTTTTCCATTACGTTTTAGCAGGAATTAGTCTATCAATGGCGGTTGCATCATTTTAACCTGCTATTGGTAGCAAGCTTATTATTGTGGTACGTTAAAGAGAATATATACTGAAATGATTGATAAAAAAGTGGCACAATAACTTTTTTCAGTTAATGCCTCAGTTGGAAAGCTAGTGTTTAATGGTGGACCTTTTACAACCTATACAGCTATACAATTAGCTGATAGGCTAGAAGAAATTGAAATAATAAATGTTTTAGCAAGAACTCGTTGCTGACAAAAATGTTGACAGTGGCTAGTTCGGGCAAATCTTATTTGATAGAAAAATTAAGTGCTGTATTTTCTCAAAAAGGTAGAAAAACACGCATCGGCTTTGACATAACAACCTACAAATTGCGAAACAAAGTTGAGAACTTGTATGTAAAACTTAAAAATTGGCAGCTCATTGCAGCAAGATATGTTTAAATAAAGTTGCTCTCATAATTTTCTCAGCAATATGGCATTGCCTCAGCCGTTATATTTATCATCAATGAATGAGCCTAGAATAAACTGCCAAAGCAGTTGCTAAAAAGCCAATGATCAGCTAATCAAGGCACTTTCAAGTACTTGAACAATTTGCATAAAACTATCATCATTTAATCGATAATTATTAGTAATAGTTATCATTCTTTTTGCAAAATCATCGGCATTGGCTGTTGTATTTGAGCTATTATCTTTACCCAATATTGGTTGCAGATAATCATAATTGGGGATTGATGACACAAAAAGTCGTGTTACCCCCAAATTGGACGGCCAAAGCCGCTCCATAGCTTTTTGGCAGCTAGCATCGCTTGGCATTAATACCATGATAAAAGGCCAAGTGCCCTTTGCTGCATCCGCACCTTTAACGATTTTTACGCCAAATTCGTGTAAAATGGGGTTCTTTTCCAAAATCTCGATGCGTTTTAAGGCTTGCATCTTGGTTTTTTGTAAAAACTCCGGCAATCTTAACGCAGCTTTTGCCCCAATTTCGCGGCGCTTTTTGCCAACCTCAAAAATTGGTATTTCTGGATCAAAATAATCGCCAACCGCATTAATGTAATCGTGTTTTTTTAGCGCTTTGCGCCGGCCAAGCCCATAAAAAAGCTCTAACAAAGGTGGATTATAGCAGCAATAATATCCAATTAATTGCGCAAGTTTTATTTTATCAGCGAAAAAATTTGGCTTTACAAGGTTTTTATGGGTTATTTGCAGTTGGTGAAATAAATTAGGGTCTTTTGCGGTTAGTAAACCACCTTCAAAAAGAGTTAAACCTTTACCAACCGCAAGGCTAAAAAATGCTATATCGCCGCTTTGCCCAATTTCTGCGCCAAGCGCCTGCGCGCCATCTTCAATAATATAGGCACCAATGTTACGCGCGATATTAAGGCTTGCTTCTACATTAGCAAGGCGGCCGCCAATATGGGTGGGAAGAATGGCAAGGGTTTTGTGATTTGCCAATTGTTGCAATTGTTCAAAACAAAAATCGAAGCTATTTTTTTCGGTATCGCAAATAATTGGCTTTAAGCCGCAATGATGAATGGCAAGCGGCACTAAAGGGCAATTAAAGGCGGGAATAATTACTTCATTGCGGGTATTGGTAAGATCATCCTTATTATTTAAGCGCTTTAAAGTTTCAAGCGCAATAATTAAAGATGCTGTACCAGAACATTCAAGCAACAAGGGTGGTAAATTAAATTGCTTCGCAATGATTTCAGCTATATCGCCGCCTTTACCAAAAAAATCTGTTGAAACAAGCGGTAGGCCTGCCGTTGGCGGCAACTCGCCATAAATTGTGTCACTTGTCAAAATTTTTAGGTGCTGTTTTTTCGAGGTAAAAAGTAACGGCAAAATTATACTCCTCGATTAAGCTTGTTTCGACTATATTGGCGAGGTTTTTTGCTTTTCCAATTCATCGCGTTCGGCAAAGGCAAGGCAGATAATACCACCAACAATCAAAATTGCACCGATAATGTGGCTAAGGGGTACATTTTCACCAAAAATAATGACGGAAGCAATCATCACCGTTACCACTTCTAAATGGCTGGCAGCAAAGGCTGGGCCAACGGGTGCACGGCGCAGCAAGGTCATCCAAGTGAAAAACGCACCAATATAGCCCGATATGGCTAAATAGACCCAAGGATGGGAAATAATCCGCCAAAACCAGTCAAGGCTTAACTCCAAGGGCTCAGCAATCATTGCAGTTTGCTTAAAGCTAATTTGCCCGACGGTATCGAACATCATCAAAAAGAAAAACCCTAAAATATAAAAACGCCGCATTTAAAATGCTCCCACAACTGCAACACCAAGTGCAACCAAACTAATGCCGATTATCCGCATCGGGGTGAGTTTTTCATGAAAGAAGATACGGCCCAAGACCATGATAACGATAATATTAACTGAGCCGAGCAATATGCCTTCTGATAGGGGCACAAGGGTTAAAAATGCGAGCCATAGGAAAAATTCGCCCACATAGGCAAAAATACCAACCCATAAAATTGGTTTTCGCACCAAGGCATGCCAATAGGCTTTCAGGCCAGGTTCCTCTTCCTCATCATCAGGGATTGTTGCCGCGGCTTTAAATGCAAGTTGGCCAACTGTGTCAAAAACAACATTAGCAAGCCATAGGGTTAAAACGAGCCAATTCATGTGTTCTTGCCCTGATTTACTGTCGGTTGATTTGCTGTTAATTGGTTTGCAGCTTGTAAGTTCATGTTTTCAAAAACAGGAGAAAAAGGCGCGGGAATAATTTCAGGCAAATCATTTATGTCCAATTGAGTGTCGCCGCATAGCTTTGAAAAAAACTCGACGCTTTTATTAATCACATTTTTTCGGTCGCGATCAATAGTGATAAGATGGTAGCTATTATCAAGCGGAACAAACTCAACCGGTCCAGCCACGTGCTCGGCAATATAGCCACCATTGGTTTTAATATTGGCAATGTCATCATTAGCCGAATGCATAACAAGGCAGGGTGCGCGAACTTCATCTATTTGCGGGCGCATATTTTTGACCAACATCATCATTTCTGCCAAAGACGGAAATGGATTTCCTGCAAGACCGCCCTTGGTGCTCTCACCAGAAAACATGCTGTCGGCAACGGTTTTGCGAATACGCTCATCTTTAAGGCCATAAGGGGGGCGCTCGATAAAAACGCGGTTATGAAATAACCCCATTTTATAAAGCCAAAGAATAAGAAATTGTGTACGGCGTATGAGATAGGGAATACTCCAACCATCATAAATAAGCGTTGCGCCATAAACACCAACACCAGCAATATCCTTGGGGCGTTCTGCTGCAAGTTTAAGTGCCAGTAATGCACCCATCGAAAGACCGCCGACAAATAATGTGTCAACATGCTCCAAAAATGCATCTGCCGCATCATTAACGCTTTGGTACCAGTCTCGCCAATTGGTTTTAACAATATCTGCCTCATCACCACAATGACCAGCAAGTTGCATGCCAAAAACGCTAAAGCCAGCCTTATTTAAGCCCTTGGCAAGAATATGCATCTCGGTAGGGGTGCCGGTTAAGCCATGGATAAGCATAACACCGGCGCGCCCACCCGGCATGTAAAAACTAACATCGCTAATCATGATGCTATCCGCGCCGCCTTTTGTGCGGTAAAGCTATGGGCGCCCATCTCATTTGAATGAGTGTTGGACAATTCAACCATCAAATCTGGCCAAAGCGCCATAATTTGTGAAAAATCTTTCACTCGCATATGGGCAATGGCGTGTTTTTCGCAATAATCGGCAAGTTTACCCTTAGCCAGTACAAAATCCGCTTTTTGCGATGGGCAAAAATCTGACGTGCCATCACCAATATAAATAGTTTTACCAAAAGGGGTAAGTGGCAATGGGTCATAACGGCGACATTTGCAATGACCTGATGGACAATTATTGGCCTTAAATGGAAATTCCAATTTCCATTTTTCGCCCCCTAAATGCACAAGATGATTGGAATAAACTGGCAAATCTTTAATGCCACTATGCGCTAAAATATGGTTGATGCTGTAATCAAGTCCATCGCTAACGATTTGAGCCGCAGCACCTTGTCGTTTAACCATGTCAAGAAATGGTTTAAAAGCCACATCAATTTGCGCTTCATTGAGGGCGCTATTAAGCTGTTGCGGCGTAGCGCGGATAAGCGCAACTTGCTTTTCCATACATTCTCGTGCGCCAATCGCGCCAGAAAGCCACAAATTTTCTAATTCTTCAAAACCAGGCAAAGCAAATTTATTCAACAATAAATCGGTGACATCTTGATAACAAATTGTACCGTCAAAATCGATTAATATAGTTGTACGACTATTTAGCTTCATAGTGTCGATATTTGTCATCGAAAAGCTATTGACAGCTAAGGGGGAAAAATTTTTATTTTGCTTATACATTTGTTATGGTTTTTCCTGCGGCTTAAAAAAGTCAAAGTTTTAAACTTAAACACTTGCCATAACTTATGCTATCTACATATAAACTGATATAAGATCTTTGTAGCTTTTATGTAACCAAACTCTGTAACCAAATATGGCAAGATGAATAAAAACATTTTAATAATTGAAGACGATCAACGCCTTGCTGACCTTGTGATGGCCTATTTAAGCAAACAAGGCTATGATGTAACTATTCATTCCCGTGGTGACACGGCGGAAAATGCTATAGCAACTCATAAGCCTGATCTTGTTATTTTAGATGTGATGTTGCCAGGTAAATCGGGTCTTGATATTTGCCGCGATGCGCGCAGCTTTTATGATGGGCTTATTCTCATCATGACCGCCAGTGAAGACGATATTGATGAAATTGTCGGCTTAGAACTTGGCGCTGATGATTATTTGTCAAAACCCGTCGAGCCACGCCGCTTGCTTGCCCATATCAGGGCGCTTTTACGCCGCAAGGAAGGCGAACCCCAACGGGTCGAACAAGCCAATGGCTTTGTTAAAGATGTGCCAAAAATTAGTGTGTTACATTTTGGTCAATTAGCAATTGATGATGAAAACCGCCTTGTTACCCTTGGTGATGAAAAACTAGAATTTACCACGGCAGAATTTGATCTTTTATGGTTGCTTGCCAGCCAAGCAGGACAAATCCTATCACGCGATGATATTTTAAATGCTCTGCGCGGGATTGAATTTGACGGACTTGATCGCTCCATTGATGCAAGGGTATCGCGCTTACGCAAACGCCTTAAAGATGATCCTGATGATCCGCAATTTATCAAAACTGTGCGTGCAAAAGGCTATTTATTTTTGCAGGCGCAAGAAAGATGAAAACGCGGGCGAGCGAAAAGGTAGAGCGGGAAAAACTCCGCCATAAATTTTATAATTTATTGCGTGCTATTGCCGTATTATTATGCCTTTTGCTAGCGCAAAGTGCTATTGCTTATTTGACGCTGCAATTATTTGACGCCTTGCCCTCTTCAATTACTGGTATTCTTGAAGATGAATATGTCGAGCGTAGCACGCATCAAGGTACTATTTTTCTCATTAAAGAAGAAATTAATGAACAAAAAAATGTGTCTCCCGCAGTCGTTTTAAATGAATTGCAGCCGCAATTTGCCTTCCGTCTTGCCTATTCACCGCCGGGCACTATTTATTCGCAAGATGTGCGTGAACAGCTTGAAACGGGGGGAAGTGCTTTTGAGGATGGCTATCTTTATGCCAGTCTTGATAATGGCGGTTACTTGGAAATGGGTCCGCTCATTGTTTCAGATGTTTTGGAAGCTAATGCCAGTGCATTTTTAACCTTGCTTGGGCTTTGGGCAATGGTCAGTGCATTGATTACCTTTGCCATTCTTTATATTGCTTATGCCCGTACATGGCGTGAAGCAATGATGATCAGGCGTACAGCTTTTGACCTTGGCAAGGGGGAGCTTTCTGCAAGAGTACCGCGCATTCATACTGAACCGCTTAAAATGATTGGCCATGTGATTAATGATATGGCCACCCGCATTGAATTACTGGTTAATCATAGTGATGTGATGCGTCATACCATGGCGCATGAATTTAGAACGCCGCTTGCTCGCTTACGTTTTGCTCTTTCCATGCTTGACGAAGCTGAAGAAGATGAAAAAGAAAAGCTTTACGAGGGTATCGAGCATGATATTAGCGAGCTTGAGGGGCTGATTAAAGTATCGCTTGATTATTTCCGCCTTAACAATAAATCAGCACCAACCAATCCAATTCCGGTCATGGTTAAGGATTGGGTTGAAGAATTGGTGGCTAAACTTAAGCCGTTAAAGCCAGAAAATTTTGAACTGGTTTTAAACGTGCCGGATATTGTTGGCGAGTTTGATTTAGAACTTGGAACTATTGCGCTGCGCAATATTATTTTAAACTGTTTTAAATACGCCAAATCAAAAGCCGTTTTGCATGTTATCAAAGATGGTGATGCGGTAATTTTTGAGCTTGACGATGATGGCGAAGGCGTGCCGGACGCTTTTCGTGAGGAAGTCTTTTCGCCTTTTTATCGTATGGATGTGCATAAGGCCGACATTAAAAACGGCTATGGCGTAGGGCTTTCCTTTGTGCGGGTCATTGCTGAACTTCACCATGGTTCTGCATTTGTGGTTACCAGCCCACTTGGCGGCGCACGGTTTGTCTTGCGACTTGGCAATTAAAGTGGATTTAGAGCCTATCTTTTAGTTAAGAATAAACTGGTTGAGTTGAATACAGATCGCGGCGATTTGTATGAAACCAAAGCAATTTTGTAAGTGTTTATCATATCGGGTTGCAAAGTGTTTGAATTGTTTAAGTTTTTTAAAAAAATTCAATAATATGACGTGCTATATAGATGTGCCTATCGAAAGGGCGGCGACATTTAATGCTCACGCGCTGTGCGACCACCGTTATTGCTTGTGCAACATTAACCATGTCAAGAATAGGAGGCTATCATACCCCTTATCCGCAAGCAGAAAGTTTGTTTTAAAACCTTTAACAAGCTCCTTAAGACGCGTGATGTCATTGCAATTTCGCAAGTTAAAATAGTTTGAAGCCACAATTATACGTAATGGCGTCCCAAAGCATCACAAGCAACACGTATTTTACTGGTAAAACCGCACTTGGAGCGCCCCCCCTTTTTTATGCGCTCTTGCAGCCTGTGCATGAGCACGAACATTTATTGCATCAAGCATCATTCATGCCATATCCGGCTCTACATCAATTTTCTCTAAGAGTTCAAATAAGATACCCTTTTCAATCCGCAAAGAATATCGTCCTTTGACTGTTTCATAAGGAATAAGCGGTGCTAAACGCTCTTATTGTTCATCTGTAAGGTCGTCAACCATTTCCTTCTCCATAAGCTGTAAAAATTAAAATATAACAAAAATATTAATTATTAATTCTTAACTATAAATTCGGACTGCCCTTGTGGTTTTGAATATATAGTCTATATATTGAAAATAGTTTCTATAAATAACGACTTTAATGGCTTGCATGTTAACTATCATTAATGATTTTAATATTTAGTAATGGTTTCAGAAAAAGTCTATCTTGCCATTTCAACTTTTTTATAGTCGTTCGCGATAATTTGATGATATGTTCTTACGAGTCTGTTTAATCGAAAAGCGTAGGCGGTACTGTTTGCAATATAAAATCAATTTAATAATTTCATCATTATGAATATGCTTTGTATTTTATGCCTCATATAAGGGACTATGCAAAATTTTGTAATCAATCAAAATATAGTTTATTTTAGAATATATTTAAAATATCAATGCATCTGCTATTGTAAATCTAATTATATTCGTGCAAATGAAGCGTTTGGTGAAAAGAAAATATAGTGTCATTTTTTTATGATGGCGTATTTTAGGAATTTGATATTTATAGATTAGACCTATAAAAAGTAAAAGGTTTTTGATATTTAAATCAAAATGAGACGAAATATTTTTGAATGTTATGGTGTCTAATTTGGAAACTCATTCTATATATTGATATAATAGTGTTTGAAGGCTGTTGCAGTAGTTAAGTGTAAGATAATGGTTTTGTCAGTTAAAGATTTTTTATTAAATATATTTACCGTTAAGCGGCGGCGTTTGCCGTGGGATTTTAATTCTTCAGTTTATCAATATTTATATGAAGATGTTTCCATATCCGGTAAATCTCCCCGTCGGCATTATCGCAGTATTGGTCGCCATGAAGGACGATTATATACAACGTCTCATTTTGTTAAAAAAAACTGCTTGAATGATAATCTTGAAACGATTGTATTTTGCTGTGATGATGAACATGACAGTCTATTTTTTTTCGAAGCGATAAAGAAGCTGTCAGAAAATCATAATATTGTTGTCGTATCTAATTCCAATCACTTAAACGAAATATATCTTCCTTATTGCAATTGGTTTATTCTTAATAAGATTTTTGACCGTGGTGGCAAACATACTTCCAGTTTTATAAAACAGTTATGCTCAACACCCAATTTGAAATTTGTGGTTTCTAATATTTATGAAGGTGGTTTTTTTTACAAGAACCTTGAAAAAGCAAATATTGCTAATATTCTTATTATCGGCGAAAATCTTGCCTTTGGTAAATGCGATTTGTCCCGTGGATTGCGCAGCGCCACGCGCGTGGTGTACACGAGTGAAAGCTATGCTGAAAAAGTGCTATATGATTATATGTATGGCTATCCTGACCAAGTGAGCATATTATCATCTGCATCCCAAAATGTGGTTTTCTCTCCGAATAAGTCGGACTCTAAACTTGTCATTGGCTATGGAGATGTGTCCTTTGCTGATGGTTTTGATCTTTTTGCAAAGACTGCAAGTCTTTATAAAGAGCAATATGCTGATGATGATACCGAATTTGTTTGGTTACGATCTTCAAATCAGGCTAACAATTTTAGCCGTTTTGAACAAAATCAGAATTGGTTGCAAATACAAAGGGCTGATAATTCCTGCCGCGTCATATCTAAAAATAGTGCAATGGCTAGTTATTATCAAAAGGCTGAGATTTTTTTCGATACATCTCGTTTTGCAAATAAAATGTCTCAGGTGAAATCTGCTTTACAAACTGGAAAAGCGGTTTTTGCTCTCAACACAACTTTACCATTATTGACTCTTTATCGGCAAAATGAACTTGATGATAATTATTTACTAGATCAAAATGATCCTAAGCAATTTATCAAAAACTTACACGATCACTTATATTCAATACCTAAAGCCAGTAGAGATCAATTTATTGAAGTAAGCCGCAATATCGGCGGCGTTGCGCAGTTTGTTGAAGAATTAGCGGCAATTGGCAACGCTGCTGCTGAACAAATTAGACAAGAAGACAAAGATGCATCAGAGCTTTTTGCTAAAAAGGAATTTGATTTTGAATTTTGGTCGGGGGATAGTTCTAAGCTTTTTACACGTGCAACTATAAAACAATATATCCGCAGTTGGAAAAGCGGTGTGTATCCACGCCGTCCTTGTGCAGGTTTTCAACCCGGAATTTATGCAGAATATCATGATCTTGGCCCAATGCGCAAAGACCCGTTTTTGCACTATCTTGAAGCCGGCAAGCCCAATGGTCCTTGGCAGTGGGAGATGCTGACAAAGCCTATTAAAATTGAAAAAGCCGCGCTTAATCAAAAAATTGCTTTGCAGATTCATGCCTATTATGTTGAAAAATTGGACGTTATGATCAATGCATTATTGGTCAATGAAGTGCGGCCAGATTTATTCATCAGTGTCAAGGATGAAGCAGCTAAAACGTTTGCTGAAAAATTGTTAGAAAACTACCCTGCTAAGGTCTCGATTTTGATTGCGCCAAATCGTGGGCGGGATATTGGGCCTTTGCTAACTTTGTTCCGGGAACAATTGCGTCATGGTTACGATATTATAGGCCATTTGCATACAAAACATAGTGTGCATATTGATGATCGCTCATATGCCGAATTATGGGGAAAATATTTGACAACCAATCTCTTGGGTGATGGAAAGAAAATTAATGCCGCGGATACAATTATTCAGACGCTGTATAATGACAAAAATATAAATCTTGTTTTTCCAGATGATCGCAACGGCATTAGTTGGGCAAAAAATCGTCCTGAAGCTAAAAGACTAGCACCGCGCCTTGGTATTAACAAATTACCCCATTATATTAATTTTCCTGTTGGCACGATGTTTTGGGCGCGAAGTGATTTAATGCAGCCATTTTTTGACCTGGAATTTGATTGGATTGACTATATGAGTGAACCGCTTCCCCTTGATGGTACTAATCTGCATGCTATAGAGCGTCTTTTTGGTGTGATGAATGAGAAAATCTCCAAAAAGATAGTTTGTGTGATGTTTGGTGATATTAAACGATAAAACGCATCATTGGTTTAAGAAGGGATTTATTGACTTTTCATGAAAGAAAGCTTTATGATTAAAGCGAAGTGTAATGTCTAATTCAAAATTTCCCTTAAAATTGATGAAAAAATTGGTGACAAATATAATCAAACTGTTATTGAATTAAAAAGGTTTATTACAAAAAAGGATAGGCAAAGTGAAAGGTATTATTCTCGCAGGTGGTAGTGGTACTCGGTTATACCCAGCTACAATTGGTGTATCTAAACAACTTATGCCAATTTATGATAAGCCGATGATTTATTATCCGCTTGGTGTGTTGATGCTAGCTGGCATTAAAGAGATATTAATTATCTCAACGCCGCATGATTTACCTTTATTTCAGCGGCTTTTGGGCGATGGCAGCATTTATGGCATTTCACTGTCCTATGCCGAGCAGGCCCATCCAAATGGACTTGCTGAAGCTTTTATTATTGGTGAAGAATTTATTGGTAGCGATGATGTGGCTTTGATTCTTGGCGATAATATATTTTTTGGTCATGATCTTGTATCTCATCTTAAAAATGCCCGTAGCCATCAAACTGGGGCAACAGTTTTTGCCTATCATGTCGATGATCCAGAGCGTTATGGTGTGGTTAGTTTTGATAGTTCCTCAGGTATTGCAACATCAATTGTTGAAAAGCCGGTTGAACCAGAATCTAATTGGGCGGTAACTGGACTTTATTTTTATGATAATAAAGTGGTAGAATTTGCAAAAAATCTTAAGCCTTCGCCGCGTGGTGAGCTTGAAATTACTGATATTAACGAAATCTATCTTAAAAACAATCAACTAAGAGTTGTGCAATTAGGGCGCGGTTACGCTTGGCTTGATACAGGGACACACGATAGTTTACATGATGCCTCATCCTATGTTCGGGCTATCGAAAAGCGGCAAGGGATCAAAGTTATGTGCCCTGAAGAAATTGCTTATGAAGCAGGTTATATTAGCGCCGAGCAAGTGCTTGAGCGGGCTAATAATCTTGGAAAAACTGATTATGCCGCTTATTTGAAACGCCGTATTCATGAGTTGAAAAATGCTTGATGTTGAAAAAATTTCTCTTGATGGCGTGCTAATTATTCGTCCAAAGCAGTTTGGTGATAATCGTGGTTTTTTTTCAGAAACCTATAATAAGCGTTTGTTTTTACAGGCGGGTATAGATGCTGAGTTTGTTCAGGATAATCATTCTTTTTCTAAAGAAAAAGGAGTTTTGCGCGGGCTTCATTATCAATTACATCCCCATGCCCAAGGTAAATTGGTTCGTGTAACTAAGGGACGAGTCTTTGACGTTGCTGTTGATATTCGTAAAAGCTCACCGACTTTTAAGCAATGGACTGGTGTCGAATTATCGGCCGATAATTGGACCCAGTTTTATATTCCGCCCGGTTTTGCTCATGGCTTTTTGACTCTTGAGGAAAATTGCGAATTTTTGTATAAAGTCACCGATTTTTATGCGCCTCAATGCGATCGGGCGATTCGTTTCAATGATCCTGATATTGCAGTTAATTGGCCTTTAAATGCTGCTAATTTTGTATTATCCGAAAAGGATTTAAATGCGCCCTTTTTAAAAGGCGCTGATATTTTTGATTAAAGGACTATTATTTTGAAAATTTTGGTTACAGGTGGTGCAGGTTTTATTGGTTCTGCTCTTTGTCGGCATCTTGTTGCCCAAGGTCATGAGGTTTTTAATATTGATAAATTAACCTATGCAGGTAATTTACAATCTTTAAAATCGATCGAAAATTCTGAAAATTATCAATTTCATCAATTGGATATCGCTGATAGAAATGCCATTGGCGCTTTGTTGGTTGGCCAGTCTATTGAGGCGGTGATGCATCTTGCAGCTGAAAGCCATGTTGACCGCTCAATTTCTGGTCCTGATGCCTTTATTGATACCAATATTGTTGGTACATTCCATCTATTGGAAGCTGTTCGTGCTTATTGGCAAAATCTTGATGCGGATAAGCAAAAAGCCTTTCGTTTTCATCATATTTCAACCGATGAAGTTTTTGGTGATTTACCATTTGATGAAGGTATTTTCACCGAAGAAACGCCCTATCACCCATCATCACCTTACTCTGCATCAAAAGCAGCGTCCGATCATTTGGTTAGAGCTTGGAACCATACTTATGGTCTGCCGGTAGTGCTTTCCAATTGTTCCAATAATTATGGTCCGTTCCATTTTCCTGAAAAGCTTATTCCCTTGGTTATTTTATCAGCTCTTGCTGAAAAGCCACTACCTATTTATGGAAAAGGCGAGAATATTCGCGATTGGCTTTATGTCGAGGACCATGCACGGGCGCTTGAAACCATTGTGTTAAAAGGCAAAGTCGGCGAAAGCTATAATGTCGGTGGTAAAAATGAGCGAACCAATTTGCAAGTGGTGAAATCAATTTGCGATATTCTTGATAAGCAAAAGCCACGAAGCAATGGACAATCCTATCATCAATTAATTAGCTTTGTAACTGATCGGGCAGGGCATGACCGTCGATATGCTATTGATCCGACTAAAATTGAAAATGAGTTGGATTGGCATGCACAAGAAACATTTGAAACCGGTCTTGAAAAGACAGTTGAGTGGTTTTTAAAAAATCAATGGTGGTGGGAGCCATTATTACAACGTGCGAAACTAGCCAAAAAGGGTTGAGTTGATGAAAATTCTGGTTACTGGTGAAAATGGCCAAGTTGCGCAAGCATTGAAAGGCCAAAATTCAAGTAATGTATCTCTTGTTGTGCTTGGTAGACCAGAATTAGACATTAGCAATAAAGCTTCAATTGAAAAAGCTATAGATGCGCATAAACCAGATTGTGTCATCAATCCTGCTGCCTATACGGCGGTGGATAAGGCTGAAACAGAAATCGCACAAGCTTTTTTAGTTAATCGTGATGGTGCGCGATATGTGGCGGAAGTAACTGCCGCCCATAATATTCCACTTATCCATATTTCGACCGATTATGTTTTTAATGGTGCAAGTAAAACACCCTATAAGGAAGATGATCAGGTTGGTGCAGTCAATATTTATGGATTATCTAAGTTGCAAGGCGAATGGGCGGTGCATGACGCTAATCCCAATCATGTCATTTTACGCACCGCTTGGGTTTATAGCCGTTATGGCAATAATTTTTTAAACACCATGTTGCGCCTTGCTCAAAGCCATGATCAGTTAAGAATTGTGGCGGATCAATGGGGTACGCCGACAAGTGCTGATTTTATTGCAACATCTGCCATTACCATTGCGCAAAAAATATCGAAAGGCGAATGTGCAGAGAATTGGCGCGGTATTTTTAACCTTGTTGCCGATGGTTATACCAATTGGGCAGATTTTGCTGCAGAAATTTTTGCGTCAAAGCATAATCAAACTGGTAAAATTCCAAATATTACAGCTATTCCTGCTAGCGAATATAAGACAGCAGCAAAACGCCCGCAATATTCAAAGCTTGATAATAGCAAGGTAAAGTCAGTATTTGACTTACCAATTGCGCCTTGGCAAGACTATCTCACCCGTTAATTTCATAGGTTGCTATTTAAAAACGCTTAATATACCAAAAAATACGTCATATTTTTTAAATGGTTTTAAGGATCCATCAAATTGAACAAGTTATATAGTGTTATTTTTTGTTGTGATGGTGGATATGGTCGTTATTTGTTGGTGGCATTAGAGGGGCTTATTAAGCATAGCTCACCAATAAAGCATTATGAAATTATTATTATTGATTGTGGATTGGATCAAGAAACCATTCAAGCCATCAAAGCTCGCTTGAGTGAATTTAGCAATATTGTTTTGAAGTTTCAAAAAATTGACGAATTATATCAGGCACAAAGAGAAGTTTATTATGCCAATCCTCATATTTCGTCTGCAGCCTATGCGCGGTTTTTTCTAGGCAGTTTAACTGATAATGACCTTATTCTTTATCTAGATGTCGATATTTCGATAGAATGCGATGTGGCTGAACTGATTGATAGTGAGAACCCTGGTGATAAACTGATTACCGCGGCGCCTGATATTGGCATGGAGATATGTCGGCGCTATGAAAAAGGCTGGATTGCTTATTTTAAAAACGTGATCCAATTGGATTATGGCACTGATGACCATTATTTTAATTCTGGTGTTTTAGTCATTAATCGTCAACAATGGGTTGCGCAAAATATTGAAGAAAAATTAATGGCTTTTCTCGCATCAGATCGTAAATTCCAGTTTTTTGATCAAGATGTGCTGAATATTATCTGCTTTGGTAAGGTACATTACCTCAATTTTCGCTATAATGTTATGGCATCAGATTATAAGCCGCATAAGATTTATCATGATACAATATTGGATGACATGCTGACAGCTTATACCCATGCGGCCAATGGTGATGGGCGTATAATCCATTATACCACCGGTGACAAACCTTGGAGTTCGCCACAAACTAAGCTTGCAGCATCATGGTGGCAAAATTGTCGCACAACAGCCGTTTACGAGCAATGTTTGGGCAATCTTGTTAAACAGGGCAATGTTGGTCGTAGAAAAATAAGCTTTCTTGGGCTTGCATTGTTTAAGATTAAGCAAGATAGCCATTGCTATAAGTTTTATTTTTGGAAATTTCATGTATTTGGCTGGCGCAAAAAAGCCAATAGCAAAACCTATTATTGTCTTGGCCTACCATTTTTAAAAGTCACTTCTTTAAATTAATACAATTTTTTGCTTTTAGACAAAACCTCTAATTTAGAAGATTGTGATTTTATTAAAGCTGTCAAGCGTCAAAGCTAGCGGCAATGACAGATCGTTGATAATGGCTTAGCTATTCATCTATAAAAAAAGATGATAAGGAAAATCGGGGTAGATTTCATAGTTTAGACCGAATTGATGACATTTAACTCGCAAAAAATTTCTAAGGTGAGTAGTCTTTGCCGGTAAAAATCTTACCTTTGCATTGTTGTTGCAAATAAAGGGCATAACCACCAAGATAAGTGTTATAAAAATTGATATCATAGCTTATACTGTCACACCTTTGCAGTAGAGCTAGCCCACCGGTATTTTATTGTTTTTAATTGTCACTTTCTTTATTCTTTGCCATCTTTTCTCCTTTTTAGTGATTATTGTAATTATTAAATAATTGTTTTATTGTATAAAAGTTTCATTTTAATAAGTTTATTAAAATAATATCGAGCTTTTCTAAATCTTTGATAAAATAATAAAGAAGTGCCTTAAAGAATATTCGATTATTTTAACATTTTATACGGTTTAATTATCGATGGGGGAACGGTGGCCAAAAGATTAAGCCAAAAACATCCAATATTGTTTTTTGTCGCCATCTGGCGGCAAAGATGTTTGCGTTATTGGCGCAATAGCAAAGAACGACAAAAATTTGCGGTAAAGCGGCAAGCTGAGAGTTTGCCTCATCGGGTATTTTCTCACCAATCAAAACTCATTCGTAATTTTGGTGAAGACTATCATCAGTTGCAGGTAAATAAGATTACCAATTTAAAAAAGGCAATTCCGCTCCTTGATGGTGTTGTCATTCACCCTGGTGAAACTTTTTCATTTTATAAATTAGTGGGGCATGCCCATCGTCTACGCGGTTTTCGCAAAGGCTTGGAGCTGTCAGGTGATACAATGAGGGCGGGTATTGGCGGTGGTCTTTGCCAAATTGCTAATATGCTGCACTGGCTGATATTGCATAGCAATTTAGATATTATCGAGCATCATCACCATTCGCGTGATATGTTTCGCGATGATGACCGGCTTGTGCCATTTGGTTGTGGGGCAACCATATTTTATAATTATCTTGATTACCGCTTTACCAATAATAGCCCAAACATTTGGCAGTTACGTCTTAGCCTTGATGAAAACCATTTGATTGGTGACATTTTGGTCAATGACACGCTTAATGTAAAATATGACATTTGTGAAAAAAATCATAGATTTTTGCAGTGCGAGGGCAAGTTTTACCGCTTTAATGAAATTTGGCGCCAGCAATGGCAAGGGGCTAGCTTAATAAGCGAGACACTCTATCGCAAAAATATTGCGCCGATGATGTATGTGCCCGATGCATTCGATGTGGTTGATAGTTTAAAGGATTTTCAATGAAGCAGATTTTTGAATTGATTAGCTTAACTATTTATTTTTTAATCAGCGTATCCGCTTTTGGACAAAGCAAAGATTTTAATGATAATGCTGAATTGATAACATTAAACGGCACGCCTTACTTGCTTGATCTGCGCTATGCGAGTGACAATAATTTTTTGCATCGTGCTATTTATAAAGAGCATGGTCTAAGCACCTGCCTTGTTCATAAGGATTTAGCAAAAAAACTTGAAACAATTAAAAAGGATTTACAAGAACAATACTTGCAACTTGTTCTATTGGATTGTTTTCGTCCACTTGCTGTACAAAAAGCCATGTGGAACATTCTGCCCGACCGCCGTTATGTTGCTAATCCAAAAAACGGTTCAAACCATAATCGAGCCGCCGCGATTGATGTGGCTTTAGCTGATGAAAATGGGAAAATATTGCTTTTTCCAACTGCTTTTGATGATTTTACCAGTAAGGCCGCTGCACACTATAAATGCCCCAAAGCCGATAGTCTTGCTTGCAAAAATCGTGACCTATTGTTTGGCTTGATGAAAAAAGCAGGGCTTAAAGGCATTAATAGTGAATGGTGGCATTTTGAATTGCCAAATGCTCGGCAATATCCAATCATCGAATAATTGCATTAAAGGGGGGAAGTCAATGACCAAGCGTTTTTACAATTATCTATTGGGGCTTTGTTTGGCGGCTATTGGCTTTCTACCAATAAGCGCATTTGCGCAAGACAATACAGATCAAATCGTGCCAACTATTTTAATGGCATCGCCAACAAGCGCAACGGAGCAATCAACATCAATTATTTGCCTTTTGGATAAAAATTGTGATGGGGCTTGGCAACCGCAAACCAAGGATGGCGGGATTAATGAAGGTTTTGGCTTCCAATTTGAACAACCCTTTCAACTAGATTATATTATGATAACGGTTACCGGTAATAGCAATGGTCTTGCCTTTACCGCTTATCTTGACGGTAAAGATACTATTATTGATGACACAGATAAAGATAGCGATCCAATTCGTATTATTTTGCAACGTTTCGAGATCGATTCCAAGAAGGCGATTTATGTTTTAAGGCGCGATCCGTACTCTGTCATTAATAAACCGCTTACGCTTGATTATTCTGCCAAATCGGTATTTTTTCGTATTACCGATAGTAATTCACCAATAAAATGGACTGTTACCTCAATCGATATTGTTAATAAAAATATTTTTGAAATAATAAACGGTGAAATATCTTTAGTTGAAGATATTTATAACGAGCCGCATGCTTTGGCGGTTGATTTACCGATTGAAGCACCATTGCTAGAGCTTAATGCCACTTCAATTCTTGATCCACAAACGGCCTATCAACCAAGCCATATTTTTGATTCCAATATCGGTAGCGCCTTTGCAACAGATGGTAAAAAAGGCAATGGCATTGGCACTAAAATCGTCCTTAACTTTAAAAATCAACAAAATATTGCGGGTGTGATGATATGGAATGGCTATCAAAGGTCAGATAAGCATTTTTATGCTAATAGCCGCGTGAAAGATCTTTTGATAAGTGGCGAAAAAGTTGCGGTCAAAGACGAACAAGCCATGCAAAAAATTATGTTGGCAAAGCCAATCACTAATAGTCAGATTGTTTTGGAAATTGCCGATATTTATGAAGGGGCGGACTATAGGGATGTCGTGCTATCCGAACTGCGTTTTATTGACGATAAGGGCGCCGTTATTTTACCCATTAGCCAAGAAACACCAATAATCGCCGAACTTACTAACAATCATTTCGTCGATAGAAGTTTTAGCGGTTTTTTGAGCCAAATGGTCTTTGTGCGCGGTGAGGTTGAAGCTGATATTTGTGACGTTGGTTCATTTCGCATGCGTAGCAATGGAAGTTTTTCTCTTTATTCGCAAAATGTTAAGGGCATTGATAGGCTGCATTCTTTTGCTATAGCGGCCGAGGGTAATTTTGAAATTATTGAACGCAATAAATTCAAATTATTTGGCAAAAAATATCAAACCATGTTTTCACGGATGACAGGTTATTTAAAGGAAAATGAAGATAATGCGCTCATTAAAGTCGCACCAAGTATTTTTCAAGGCCTTTTTACCATTGAAAAATTTTCTGACCTTAGCGAAAAAGAACAAAAAGACTTGTTAAGTTTGCTTATTAATGAACCACTTTACGAAGAGCCTGAAAAAATTTACGCCGAGCAACCAGATTTTAATATTGGCCTATTTGTTTCGCTTGACCAAGGATTTGTGGTTGAAGCGGCAACGATTAGTGAGGTGCGTGAAAAACTGCGTAAAATATTGCTGACAAAAGAAGTTTATGCGGTAAAATCTGACATTTATACTGATCTTGTCGTCCCTGTTGATCGGGTGCCATTTTGTACAAAAATCTAAACCAATATTTGAGAAGAGTTGTTTTATTAGCCTGTTGAAGACAATAAGATACAAAGTTAATAATAAAAATTAGCATTTATGACGGTTAAATCCTTGCCAATATTCTTAGGTAATTCAATTATAAAAAGGGGCATAAGCTGATGAAGCATTTTTTAAATAATCTATTTCGGTTTTGCCTTGTCATTCTTGTCATTATTGGTTTCCGACCAGCTTTAGGCTATGCGCAAGACAATACAGATCAAATCGTGCCAACTATTTTAATGGCATCACCAACAAGCGCAACAGAGCAATCAACATCAATTATTTGTCTTTTAGATAAAAATTGTGATGGGGCTTGGCAACCACAAACCAAGGATGGTGCGGTTAATGAAGGTTTTGGCTTTCAATTTGAACAGCCCTTTCAACTGGATTATATCATGATAACGGTTATCGGTGATAGCGAAGACCTCACCTTTACCGCTTATCTTGATGGTAATAATGCTATTGCCGATACAACGGGAGAAGATAGGGATCCAATTCCTTTTATTGTCCAACGTTTTGAAGTTGATTTTGAGAAAGCCGTATATGTCTTAAGGCGTGAACCATATCGTATAGATGACTTTCCTAAACACGAATATAAAGCGAAATCGGTGTTTTTTCGCATCATTGACGGTAACCTAGCTGCAAAATGGAAAGTCACTTCAATTGATCTGGTTAGTAAAGATATTTTACAGTTATTTAGCGATCCTTCATTAATTAAAGAAATTTATAATGAGCCGCATGCTTTGGCGGTTAATTTACCTATTGAAGCACCATTGCTAGAACTCAATGCCACTTCAATTCTTGATCCACAAAATGCTTATCATCCAAGCCATCTTTTTGATTCCAATACCAGCATGGCCTTTGCAACAGATGGTAAAAAAGGCAATGGCATTGGCACCAAAATCGCCCTTAACTTTAAAAATCACCAAAATATTGCGGGTGTGATGATATGGAATGGCTATCAAAGGTCAGATAAGCATTTTAGTGCTAATAGCCGCGTGAAAACTCTTTTGATAAATGGCGAAAAAATTGCGGTCAAAGACGAACAAGCCATGCAAAAAATTATGCTGCCAAAACCAATTAGCAATAGCCAAATTGTTTTAGAAATTGCCGATATTTATAAAGGGCAAGCCTATAGAGATGTTGTGCTATCCGAACTGCGCTTTATTGACAATAAGGGCGCAATTATTTTGCCTATTGGTCAAGAAATGCCAATAATCGCCGAATTTACTGACAATGCTTTTACTGATAAAACATTTAGTAGTTTTTTGGGCACCATGGATTGGGCAACTTTGGGTGAGAAGTACTTGCGCGAGGATTATTGTTATGTTTCAACCTTTCGACTGCGTAGTAATGGCAGCTTTGTGCTTTATCCTGCGCGTTTAAAACCAGATGGACAAAATCGCCCCTTTGCTACAGTCGCAGAAGGTAATTTCGAGCTTGTAAAACCAAATGAGATGAGACTATTTGGTAAAAAATATCAAACGTTTTTTTCGCAGTTTGGTTATATAAGTGGCAAGGGAAATGATGATATTGCCCATGCCACCCCGCAAATTTTCCAAAATCTTTTTAAAATAGAAAAATTTTCAAAACTTGCTGAAAGCGAGCAAAAAAGGCTTTTAAATTTCCTTATTGCTATGCCAACCTATGATAAAGAAGAAGATGAGGGTGATGATTTAGGGCTTAGCGTTTTACTTGATGACGGCTTTGTGGTTGAAGCAAAAACCATTAGCGAGCTTCGTGAAAAATTGCGTAAAATATTACTTGAAAAAGATGTTTATGCGGTAAAATCCGATATTTATACCGACCTTGTAGTCCCTGTTAAGCGTGTGCAATTTTGTACAAAAATATGAAGCAATATTGTAGAACTGGCTTTATTTGCTTAGTCATTTTTATGGTTGCGCTTCAGCTTGGGCTTATTCTGTTTCATCAAAGCTATTTTTATGGCTATGATGGCTATTATTACGCAGTGCAAGCGCAAAGCCTCATTGATCATGGTCGCTTGCGTATTCCTGATGATAGTTGGCTGTTTTGGCTGATGAGACCGCTTGCATATTTTGTCAATAATGGCGAAGCGATGGTGAAAACCTATATCGCTGTTAGTTTTGGGTTGTTTTTACTGGCCTTTTATCTCCTTTTAAAAACTATAAAAAACATCGCTTTAGCGCTTATTATTTTGTATTGGATTACTCTATCACCTAGCTTTTATTTTATGACGATTGAATTTCCTAAACAATTTACCAGTTGGATTATTTTAGTCATTGCCGTAAATTTTATGTATCGCTATCCGCGCTATATTTTTGTTTTTATAGGATTTTCATGTCTTGCGGTGTTTTTCCATAAATCAGCAATCATTTATATCGGGCTTTTTTCGCTATCCCTCATCGGCTATTATTGGTCCAAAAGAAAAGATAATAACAAGGTAAAATTGCATGCAGGGCAGGGTGGTAATATTGCCAAGTTAAAATGGCAAATACTTATTGCGGTTACTCTTCTCTCTGTCGGTCTCATTGCTGCATTGGTGAGCGGTGTTTTATACTTGGGGTTATTTGATTTTCACCGCTTTCAAAACGGTCAATTTCAATTAGGGTTAATTGCCTTATTAAGCGAGCCATTTTTGCCGCTTGCAATAAAGTTGGAGCTACTCTTTTGCGGTATTTGGGTGCTTGGTGTGTTATTCTTTGCGGTGAGATCGTCAAAAAGCAATCTATGGCACTTTTTACCGCTATTTTCTTGTTTTTTACCAAGTCTTGGTCAAGAGGCAATGAATTTTGGTGAACGCATCGCGCTAGCCTTTCCCTTACTCGTTTTATTCATCACTATATGGTTTTTCAAAGACCAGCCAATACCAAAGCCAAAAACACTTGCAAAATATCTGCAAATGAGCCTGTTGGCGGTTGCCTTAATGCTGCTTTCAGGCACATTATTATATCGCGGCGTTGACATTGAAAATATCAATCAAAAAGCAATTTTTAAACAATATGATGCTTTGATGGCTAATTTTGCGCCGCCGCCAATGCTGATTGTTAATCGCGATATGCATTATTATTACAAATATAAAACCGGCGGTGAAGCGTTTTCTTTCATGCCAGAGCGTCATTGGGACAAAACACGAATTTGGCGCTTGGTTTATGGGGTTAACCCAACTGAGGCTTATGCCTATTGGCCAGAGCAATGTGATTTTGCACGGCCTTTTATTCAAATTTTGCCGGTGCTAGGTTATCTTTACATGCGCGAGGATTGCTATCAGCAATTTCGTGATAATGTTGCTGCAAGTTTCAACCAACCATTAGCAGCCATACTTAATGATAATGACCTTAACCCATCCATGGCGAGACCTCAATTTTTGTATAATCGTTATCAAGATGAAGATTTAAGCGAATTTCCAGCCCTTCCACCCTCTAACCCATGATGAAGCGATGCCAATTCAAACTTACTTTTATTTTATTGATAAAACAATAGAGACGTTCCAAGACGATATTGTCTTTATAAAAGAACGAAATCATAATGATATTATTTTATGGTGTGACCATTTGGGTATTTTTTGGCGCGGCATTGAAAATGGCAAGCTTACACAACCTTTTGAAATAAAACGCCCGTCATTTAGGGCTGCAACCCTCATTGAAATTGCTAATTCTCATATGCAGCAATATGTTTATGGAGCCGTACAAATAAGCCATCGCGGCGTGTATAGTATGGATTTTAGAGATGAATAATTCAGATCTAACAGATGTTTGTTGTTTCACCTACCTTTGTCGCTAAAAATAATATCCATTTAGCCATGATTTGCGTTGTTTTGTTCAAAGGGTAACAATATGGAAATTGTTTCTAGGATATTTAAATATTTCGATACTACTTATTTGCTTAGAAATTATATTTGGGCAATTATTGGGACGGTAATCTGCATTTTTTTAGCTATATATTTAAATGACATAAGACCTTTATCGATGGGAATTAACATCGTTATCCTGGTTATCATTCTTATGAACCTTATTCTTTTTCCCTTTGCTAAACTGGTTTGGGGCTATGTCGAAGATTTATTCTTTGGCGCTTTTACATCTGATTTTGACCTAGATATTTGGACGGTATTGGCGCTTATTGTAAGGGTGATTGTAAATCTCTTTTTGTTCAGCATAGCTTTTATTATCGCACCTATTGGCATTGCTTATATTGTTTTTAAAAATAAGCGTGATAAAAATAAGCAGGCTGATTAACCCATATTTTGCAAAAATTGAAGCAACTTTTGTTTTTTGAAAATTTTTAAAATATAGCTAGTTTAATAAACGTGATGGGACAAAATTTATCACCTCAATATTATTCTAACGAAAGCTCTTTAAGTGGCTGCGCTTTATAATTTTGCGGTATATAAGATAAGCAATAACCCAAAAAAGAATAAAAATAATATAAATTAGATAAATTTAATATTAGTTGTAAATTTATGATATATTTTAATCAAGACCTTAACAAACTTATTGATTTATTTTTATTCATGTAATATAGTTTGGCATTGCTTGATTGAGTAAAGTTTCGTAAGTTGGATATATTGTTCAAATTTTGAATTTTTTTAATATTTAAAATATATTTATACAATTTTGTAAGGTCTTATATTTTATAATCTAAAATTAGACTGTATTTAGAATTTATAACTAATATGATTAATTTATCTGTCTATCACGTTATGTGATTATTGAAAATACCATTTTCTTGTTGTTGAGATTATGGGGATTAGATTTTTAGTTGAAGTTTATCCTATACAGGATGGCATCAAAAACCGAGGGTAATTTTATCTTTTTTGGGGAATATACATGCAATTCGTTTCTAAACTGTTTAAATCTATTGACGCAGCCTATCTGGTTCGAAGCTATGTGATTGGGGCAATCTGGGCCGCAATATTTATTTCAATGGTGTTTGTTTTAAATAAGTCAGGGTCGATGCCAATTTATGGAATTATTACCATGATTGTAGTCTATCTTATTAATTTTTTATTATTTCCATTTGCCAAATTCGTTTGGGATAGCATCAAAGATTTATTCCTTGGCAATTATTCTTTTAAATTCTCGTTTCTTTTGTGGTTGGGTTTGGTTGTTCCGGCAAAAATTATTGTAAACATGCTCTTGTTTAGCGCCGCCATACTTATCGCACCGATTGGTATTATCTATCTTGCATTGACAAATAGAGGGCGCGAACAAGATCTCGCTAGCTAAGTTGATTTATGCCGTAGGCTTTCTTGAGCAGTTCTAGAAAAAACTGTATCAACTTTCGCATTGGAGAATGCCACAAAATAAAGAAATGAAGCACGTCACTTTTTTGATGCGGTGACGTGCTTTTAATTGTCTATGTTAGCCCCATATCGCTAAAAAGGCATCAAATCTTATGGGAGCGCCATAAATAACATCCGCTTTAATCATGACACGCTAACTAATTATACTGTGTATTATAACCGGCTAATTGATTAACAATGGTAATCAATGATGGCAAGCCATTCGTCTGGCTTTGTACGTTTTAATCGTTGATCAATAAAATCTTGCCACTTTTGCAATTTTTTTTCATAATCTTCTAAAATATCGGACTCGCTATCTTCTAATTCATGCCAACCATTTTCATCAAGCAAGGCGTATGTGGATAAGGGTGGTGCAGCATTTATCCAATCATCTATTTTGGGGTAAGCTCTGGAAGAGCTAACATAATCTAAAAGCCAAATATAGAAGCGATAAGGATAATTTACATTGTCTCTAATATAGGCTTTAAGCTTTTGATACTGTGCTTGTGAATTTTTTTTAAAAAATTCTTTTTGCAAGTCGTTGATTTTATTTAGTACTTCATATCGTATTTTATCAAGATTAATTTTCAAACTAGTAATATCGCCCAAAGCCGCATATGAATCTCTTATTGTATCTTGCCAAAGTTGCAACCGCACTTGTACCGCTTTATTTTTCATGGCTATCCAATCAATTTCATTATATTGGATGCAATTCGTGGCACTATTTTTCAAGTCTTCAAATTGGTCCTTATGTCGCCATTTTGACCAAAGGCTTCGCTTAGGTAAAATTGGTGGTGTCTTTCTTATCATTGTGTCATTCATTCTGCCACCGAGCAGCCAAAAGTCCCACTTCCCATTGGGGTTGGTTCTATTTACAACCTTGATAAGTTCTTTGCCTTTTAAAATTACATAGCCAAAGTAATGTTCATTCTCTATGTCGATAGGATCACCTAATTCAACAATTGGCAAAGCTCTGCTTTCTATAATATATTCTTTTAAACTTTTACAATCACAGGTTTTTGCGGTTTTATTTGCTTTTAAGCTGTTATATTCTTTCAGTACTTGCGCTGTTTCGTCTATGTCATCGATGTGGTTGCTATTAAACTCTTCGCAGTCACTAAGTTGATATGGATATAACCACCTATTCAATATATCTTACTTATCAAGATCTTTACCAATCACGAGCAAAGAAAAGTGCATATCAAACCTTTTGTAAAACTGTTTACTGTATTCATTTTTAATTCTATAAAGTAAAAATATATTATATTTTAAAGCCTATCAAATTATAATATTGTTTAATGCGATAAATGGATTTTCATCATGAAACGGTTCTTTTTAACTTATTATTTTAGTTTTCTTATTGTTGCAGGCGCGGTTATTTTTGGTTTTTCGGTGTTAGATATTATTCATTGGGGCGGATTTAGCCACGTTGATGAAATGTTTTTTTTAATAATCCTTGCAGGAATTATTGCTTTATCTGTTTATAACATTACCCTTTTTGTCGTCGTTGTCACTCCGCTTTATTTATTGCAACGCAAGTTTTTACCTTTAAATTTCCATCTAACGCTGATTTATGGCATCATCATCGGCATTTTAAATTTTTATGCTTTCGGCAATATGTTGACCCTTTCTACCAAGCCTTATCTTTATTTGTTTACCGGCTTTGGTGTGATGTTTGGCGCATGTTTTTGGTGGTTTTATTCACGCGAGCAAAATGCGCCGAAAATGGGCGAAATATAAAGGTAGATGACAATTTTAAACCTTCTGCAAAATGATATTTAATAGAGGGCAGAATGCAAAAATTAGACGACTATCGCGTGGCCGACGGTATCAAGGTTGAAATTACTGATCACATCGTACATCCAAATGCAAAAATAGAGTTTCATATAGCTTGCAATGGTATTGGCGTTAAATTCCAAATTTCCGATGCTAAAACATATGCTACCTATGGCGATATTTATTATGATTCCTATGATGATATTTATTTTGATGAAGATAACAAACTCGCATCAATCCGCCCGGTAGTTGAATTTATTAACGAAAAAGCCGAATTAGCGTCAACAGAGCTTTTCGGCACTTTGAGTAAAGTCGATGAATTAGGATATTTTACGTATAGTCATTTGCGATATTTCAATAAGGAAAAAAAATACCTTGTTGGCTTTGATAAAGCTGAAGATTTATTAGAAAGTGAAGTTGTTTTATTTCATCAAGATTTTGGTTATATTTTTAAAAATAGACAATATGTGGGTTGGTACTTACAAAATCCATTAAACTATTTATGCAATGATGATATAAAGCCAAATAAACCCTATAGCGATGTTCGCGACAATGAATATGATGTGCTAGAAATGTTTATAAATACATTTTGCGATAATGATTTTGAGGAGCTTTATGATGGTAATGAAGAGCTTGCCGTTGTTTTATGGGATAGAACATTTAAAATAGCGCCTATCATAAAAAACGAACAACGACGTAAGATCTTTATCGATGCTGCAAGAAATTATTATGAGTGGCGTTGCCATAAATTCCCTGATGAGCCTCATTCGTGAGGTTTTAACTATAGCTCTATTATTTAAAAAGCTTAGTAAATTAGAGGTCAAAGCTACTTCAATAAACATGCTAGGATAAAAAAATATAAAATCAATTTACAGGGAAATATGCGATGAAAAAAAGTATAATTTTTTTAGCATTTGTTTTGTTTTTGGGGACATCGACATATCAAGCTTTTGGTACAGATTATGGGCCTAGTCGGATTGATGATAATTATGTTTCGAATGATAATATTATTATAGATGATGAAGATAAATTGGATTTAACTATTAATAGCAATAATGGGCCAATTTATAACAGACTTCCTGACGGCGAACCGCTGTTTTTTGCACCACCAAATGAGGATACCGCAATTGAATATGGTAGCCTATCAGGATTTCTATCTGAGTTAGAATATCATATTTTTAAAGAAAACATATGTGATGTTTATAAAATGAAAGGCAATGAACTCACGCTGAAGTGTCAAAAATCCGATTGGCAGGAGGTCTATTCATTGAAAAAGGATGAAAATGGTTTCCAAATTTATTCAATTGATGATGGTATTAAGCTTAGAACAAAAACAGCAGATATTATAACTTATATGTATGATAAAATTATTGAAATAGAGGTTGGCAAAGCTCTTGATCAATGATTAAAATTATTATGCTAAAACGAAATTGCTATAAGTTTATTTAGTTTGCACAGCATTTTATAAGATTTTAAAGGAAACCATAATGGATGAGAAAAAGACTTATCGTTTTGTATTGATCGCCTTTGCCCTTTTCCCAACCTTATGGGGGATTTTAGGACTGCTTAATAATGCATCTGGATTTGCAAGCACGGCTGAATTTGCTATTAAACCAATGTTCGCGATGAGCGATACTTATGGCAATCCTGCACAAACATGGCGTGCAATTTCTTGGGGTTTAGCGCCTATTTTAGCCCTTATCCTTATTACAACGGTTGAAACGTTGGCTGGTATTTTGGGGCTTATAGGGCTTTTAAAATTGATTAAAAATTTCAATGCCCCTTATGAAAAATTGCAAAGCGGTAAAAGTTTCGTTGTACTAGGTGCCACCTTAGCTGTGCTAGTTTGGGGTGTAGGCTTTATGGTTATTGCTGGCGACTGGTATTTAGCATGGCAGGCGAAAGCCAATCCATTAAATACCCAAATTGGCGGTATGATTTATGCGCTTCCTAATATGATCACCATTATCATCTATATGTTACATCGAGAACCGGCGAATAAATCTTATCAATAGATTTAGCTTATATATCCCCATTGTGATGAAGGTCTAATTGATACTCAAGGATCAATCTTTGTTCTTCCACCGTGTGTTCTATATTACATAGTATAAATTGCTTTAAAATAGGAACAAATGCTAAGTTGCATTTGTTCCTTTATTAATTATTGCACCGAGCAGATTTTAAACCCTGAATCGATGCACCTTTGTGCAGCTTTTTTGATCTTTTCTATTTGCTCTTGTGTAAATATTTTTTCCATATCCTCTTTATACCAGAAAAGTCGTTTGCTTAAGACCGCATCAACACAGTGCCACATATAGCCGGTTTCAAGGTCTTTTTTTGTGCCTCGCCCCTCTTTATATGCCCAAGCAAGATAACTAAAAGCAGGCTGATATCCCTGTTCAGCCGCAGCCTTATCTAATTCAAAAATTTTAATAAAAACATCTTTCGTAAACTGGCTATAGGGATAGCACCGCGCTAATTGATATTGAGCTTCTGCAAGACCTTTGTCAGCTGCGATTTTAAACCAATGTGCCGCCATTTTTCGGCTATGACGGGCGCCCCAATAATTGATATAGCTAAGCCCTACATGATAACAACCCATCATGCTATCCAATTGAGCAGCTTTTTCAAAGCATTTAAAGCCATAGGTCCGACTTTTTTTAACGCCAAGCCCATAAATATGCAAATAGCCGACATTATCCCAAGCATCGCCATGGTCTTGCGCCGCCGCGAGACGAAACCATTTTGCCGCAATGCTGAAGTCTTGAGCAACAACATTACCATCACGGTAAAAAGTGCCATAATGATATTGTGCTTGCGCATAATTTTGTTCAGCCGCATGTTTTATATATTGGAAAGCTGTCAATAAGTCTTTTAAGCCATATATATCGCTTTCATAAATAAGACCAAGTTGATAGATAGCTTTGCTATAATTATTATCTGCTAAAGTTTTGTAAAGTTTGATGGCCTTGGTTAAATCTAAATCAACACCATCACCATTTTGATAGCAAAGCCCAAGCTTAAATTGCGCGGCTAAATCACCATTTTTTGCCAATATTTGCCAATAATGAAAGGCTTTTTTTGCATTTTTCTTGATGGAGTAATGTTTTGGAATTGAGCATTCAACTGCGACGCCATTTTCAAAAATAAGCGCAAGTTGGTAAATAGCGTCATGATGACCTTGATGAGCCGCCTGTTCAAAATAGCTAAGGGCAAGGCCAAAATCTTGCGCAATACCATAATCGCTATAAATGCCGCTAAGATAAATTTTGGCAAGTTTGAGCATGGCGTCAACATTACCAAATTCAACAGCCAGTTGAAACCATTTTAAGGCTTCATCACAATCTTGGCTAATAGCAATGCCATTTTCATAAAATTCGCCTAATTGATAAAGCGCTTTAGCGTGTCCTTGATCTGCGGCTTTTTGAAACCAATGCAATGCTTCAAAGCTATCTCGATTAAACTCATCAGCACATTCATCGACAAGTTTATCAGCATATTGATTGGCAGTAAGGTAAAATTGACCCAAATTAAATTGTGCTTCAACATCGCCTTTAATAGCGAGCAAGCGTGTTTGTTCCATAGTTGGAGATTGGCTATACGACATAATGTTCTTCTTTGTTTTTGCGCGCGAATATACATTCAAACGCGACTATCATTTGATTTTTAATGAAAAAATTTATGATACAAAGAAAACATTCATGGATGTGCTACCTAGCCTTAAAAATTTAATGTCTCACCTTTAGACCAATATTATATCGCGGTCAAGTAGCTATTGATGGGTTTTATTTATAATATTATTGCAATAAATTATAAAATATTAAAGCTTATCTGACAAATATTATCAAATAAGCTAAATTAAACATCAAACTTAGTTTAAACACAACCTAGCGATGGTTTAGTCTTTTTCTAATTCACCATCTGGCTGTATAATGTAAAGCAGAACCATTATAATCGTAATAAAAAAGCGGAAAGCATCGGGAACGCCATTCCACTGTTTTGACATCCACATGCCAAACCATTCACCACCTACAGACATAAAGGCTACTTGCCAAACCAGAAAGCCAATTGTTAAACCGGCAATGGCAACGGTTTTTGATGATTTAAAAGCTTTGGCACTTGCCTTAACTGATAAAAGCATTTTAATGCCGCCAATCCAGCACAATAAGGCAGTAAGAAATTCAAGGCTCATAATGCCAATATAGCCAAGATTATGGATCAAGTTACTGTTAATTGCACGGTAATGAATAGATGCTTCGGGCGGTATTGTATCCATCATAAAAACATGGTGAACAAATTGAAAATTGGTGTTGTAATCAGTTACATTTCCAAAAACTACCAATGATGTAAAAAACGCAATAGCACAAACCATAAGTGCTTTGGATAGACGTAAAATCATAAATATTTTCCTTTGTAAAACACTTAAAAAGCGCAGAATCTTCTTAAGCATTTACACAATTGCTGGTTTAAAAATCCATTAACAAAAAGTTGATTAAAATATTCATGTTATTATTGTTTGTACTTACGCTGAGGACTGTTTATTTTAAAGTACCAAACACAATAAAGGGCAAAATACATAATTTTGATATAAAGGGTAGGAAGGCGAAGATTGCGCCGGCATAGATGGCGATATAAGTTATGTTGATAGATTTTATGCTGCTATTATTTCTAACAATATTTCGCTAAATTTGTTTAAAATAATTATTCATAATATTAAATGAAACATTCGCGCTTATTTTTAGCAGTTAAGCTGTCATTGAAACGAAAAAAATCGCACGTCACCGCCCCATAATTGGCTACAGAATTTTGGCGAAATTCTTTCTCGTCCGCTTCCTTGATGGATTGGGTGCTAAAATAATACTCAGCATTGCAGCTGGTTTAATTTTAACTTTAATGGCGATTTTTATTTGAATAATTTTCAAAAGCAAAACCAAATCCAAAAAGGGGACTGTCAGGCAATAAATAATGAGGGCAGGCTTTAATTTCACCAGATAGGCAATCGTGTACTTGTTTTTGTGCTGCTTTAATGTCGCTATCATTCATTGTTTGCGCAATGCGTTTCAATACAGCATCGGTTTTTTCATGTGGTGGATCAGATCGTAATTTCACCATATAGCATAATCTATAGGCTTCCATTGTATCTTTTTTAAAAACATTTCCTTCAAAAAATACTTCTCCCAGTAAACATTGGCTGCCTAGGTGTTCCATACTACCCGCTTTATAAAACCATTGAATGGCAGTTTTTTTGTCTTCTTCAACGCCATAGCCATGCCAATAGGCTTTAAATAGGTAAAATTGACTTTCTGCATCATGCTGTTTTGCGGCTTCAAAATAATAGCCAAAAGCCTTTTTTAAATCTTTTTTAACAACAATGCCGCTTGCATAAAATGAACCAAGTTTAGCCACAGCTTTTATATTTTCAAGATCTGCAGCTCTTTCATAGTAATAATAAGCTCGCTTTAAATCTTTATGGACAATGGCACCATCCTCATAAAACTGCCCAAGTTTAAAAATTGCTTGGTCATCACCAGCATTGGCAAGCATTAACCACCATTTAAAGGCTTGTTTTTTATCTTCATACTTTAAAGATCTGCTATAAAATTTGGCAAGCGCGATTTGCGCCTTTTTTTGCCCCTGCCACGCTGCAGTTTCTAGCCATTTAGTTGCTTGCATGTCGTTAGTTGTTTTTAAGTAGTAATCAAAATCATCCGTATCATGAAACCCCATTGGCAGCTCGCACTGATGTGGCATCATTAATAATCCATTTAGCATCATGAGCGTTTGTAACAGATCGGCTAATTCTTTACTGTTTTCCCGTCCATAGCTTGCCTTTTCAATTAAACCGATAGACCAATAGGTTAAGTATCGACCATATAAAAAACCACACTCTTTATCGCCCAGATTTTGTAGGGCAGGATCAACATTTTCCAAAAACGGCAAATTATAGTTTAAAATTTGTGTATTTAACGCCGTATTACTTTCATTAAGATGCATGATACTAAACAATGCATTAGGACCGTTAATCTGCGTTTGTTGGTTTGATGACTTTAACGAAACGATATTTTCGCTTGCCTCGGCCTTAATGGATATTAAAAAAATATGCGCTAAAAGAATAAAAAATATGAGCTGCAAAGAATAACGATTGGATAATTCAAAGGTTTTTCGCCGACCTTTGCCAAAAAAAATGCTCATTATATTCCCCCTATAAAGGCTCTAGCTATAATTTTTAACATTTAACGCGTGCGATTATTGGCTTTTTTGCGCAAATATTTTGGCTAAAACAACTTGCTTGCTGAAAGAAGAACAGCTCTTCTTCTCGCAAAAATTCCTATAAACCATTTGGTTTAAATTAATGGGTGCTACCCCTAATAACTATATAATAAATATAGTTTAACTATAAATAAACAATAAGGCCTCTTAAAGGCATTAAAAATCAAGTTCTTTTAAAAGTACTGGCCAATTTTGTTTGCCGCCCAAAATACGAATAATAACAATATTCTCACCAACAAGATTATAAATAATGACATGTTGATGATGGACATGTATATGCACGGGAGGCTCAAAATTATGACGCAAGGGTGCTAAATTGGGCATGATGCTGATCAGCTCAAAAACTGAAACCAATTCATCTAGATATTTGTCAGCTTGATTTTCTGACCATGTTTGCGCACCAAAATGCCAAATTTCTTCCAAATCTTGCTCTGCTTGCGGAGTTAATTGATAGGCCATATCGTTCAAGGTTTTTGGCGCATGCGCTGCTTGAATGCAAGCTTATCAAAAGCCTTTGGCGTACCGCTTTGTAAACCTTCATCAATTGCGCTTTGAAAAGCTTGTGTCGCGATTTGATGTTGCTGGTCTTTGCGGATTAAATCACGAATATAATCGCTGACATTTTGATATCGGCCGTTATCTGATTGCTTTTCAGCCCAGTTTTTCATCTGGTCTGGCAAGGAAACATTCATGGTTGCCATAATATATCCTTTCAAAACTGCATTTTAAAGCATTATATGGCAAAGTTTGCCATGTTTCAATCATTTTAAAGGAAATTTAGCACAAGTTTTGCCAATTGTCATATTTGTCATTATTCTGCCATCCAAACGCAATGTCATTGTCATAACTTATTGGCAAAAGGGTATTTTGAACAATAAGCTCATTTAATATGGCATATTTGCAAAGCGGGAAAGCCATGAATAAACATTTTGATGTTATTATTATTGGCGCCGGTATTGTTGGCCTTGGTTGTGCTTTGGCTGCGGTTAATCGCGGTAAAAAAGTAGCAATTATCGAGCGCAATGCCAAGGCGGTTGGTGCTTCTATTCGCAATTTTGGCTTTGTAACCGTTACAGGACAACGCGCCGGCGCCCATTATAATCGTGCAAAGCGTAGCCGCGATATTTGGGCGGAAATTGCTCCTAAAGCCGGCATTGACGTCTTGCATAAGGGGCTTATTCTACCCGCCTATCGCGAGGAAGCGCGCGACGTTGTCGCTGCTTTTTTAAAAACCGATATGGGCGCAGATTGTAGATTATTGACCAAAACTGAAGCGCAAGCGCAAATTGCCAGCCTTAAATTATCCGGTGATGAAGCAATCTTATATAGCCCCCATGAATTGCGGGTTGAATCCATGACAGCAATTCAAAAATTGGCCCATTGGCTTCATGAAGCAAAGGGGGTTGATTTTTTCTGGAAAACCGCAGCCCTTGGCATTATTGATAATCGCGTGAAAACCAGTCGTGGTAATTTTTATGGCAATACGATAATTGTTTGCCCGGGCGATGATTTTTCATCACTTTACCCAGAGCGCATTGCCCCGCATGCTCTTTCTATTTGCACCTTGCAAATGCTGCGCGTTGCACCTAATGGCGCTGCTAATCTTTCTAATAACAACACCTGCAGATTTAATGCAGCCTTAATGTCAGATCATAGCCTTGCCCGCTATGAGGGGTTTTCTGCTTTGCCACAAGCTGCTGCTCTTGGCGCGCGGTTAGATCGTGATTATCCGTTAAAGCGGCAACTGGGTATTCATTTAATTGCAGTTCAATCAGCCGATGGCTCGCTTGTGGTTGGGGATAGCCATATTTATGGCAATGCACCAGAGACCTTTGCAAAAACAGCCATTGATGATTTGATGATGGAATGCTTGGATGAGATTATTGATCTACCAAAGCGTGAAATTATTAATCATTGGATTGGCACTTATGCCGCATCAAAAACCAAAACAGTATTGGTTGATAGCCCGCAAGATCATGTGCGCCTTGTAATGGTGACGGGTGGCACTGGCGCTTCAACCGCTTTTGCTTTGGGTGAAGAGGTAATGGATGATCTTTTTTGAGGCAACTATTTTACAATGACATATATTTATGCATGCCCTCCTTGGGTAGTGGCGATTGTATCGGCATAACCAATCAATATGACAAAGGCGAAAATTGCGTTACCTTTTATAGCTAAAAAGGGCAAAGATATAGCCTTCATTATTTTGTTGATGAAAATGCTGCTTATATAGATTTCGTGGTGAGGGTAATCGGTATAAGTCAAAGCTGAAAGCAAACCATGCAATATTCAAATGATATAGAAAAACGCATTGGTGAGAAGTGTTTTGATCAAGCCTTCATCTTATCGAGATTTAAAAAACGATAAAGAATAAATTTATCTCCAACACTCTAGGTCCTGACCCTAGCAACTTCATAGGAAAAAAACGTGACACAGTTAAAAGCGGCAATTTTCGATTGGGCGGGAACCACAATAGATTTTGGCTCCTTTGCACCAATGGGTGTGTTTGTTGAAAGTTTTAAAGCCTTTGATATTGATATATCGATTGGCGAAGCCCGTGCGCCAATGGGGTTGCCAAAACGTGACCATATTGTAGCGGTCTTAAACCAACCACGTATTGCCAAGGCATGGCAGGACACACACGGAAAAACTGCTGATAACACTGATATTGATGCTATTTACGCGCATTTTTTACCGCTTAATGAAGCAATTGTCCATAATTATGCTAGCCTCATCCCTGGCACTTTAGAAGTTGTAGCAGAACTTCGCCGCCGAGAGATGAAAATTGGCTCTACCACCGGTTATACACGCTCGATTATGGAGCGTGTTTTACCCCTAACTAAGGCCCAAGGTTATGAGCCAGATAATCTTGTTTGTGCCGGTGATCTACCCTTTGGGCGGCCAACACCGCTTAATATGTATCAATGCTTTTTAGACCTTTGTGTGTGGCCGGCGCATCTCACCGTAAAAATTGATGATACCGGCGTTGGTATTATGGAGGGAGTTGCTGCCGGATCATGGACCATTGGCCTTGCCTTAAGCGGTAATGAAGCAGCTTTAAGCCTTGCAGATTATGAGGCGATGGACAAAAATGCCCGCAATGATCTAATGGCTAAAATTGCACCACGCTTAAAAGCTGCAGGTGCGCATTATGTCATTGAAACTATAGCCGATCTTATACCTGTTATTGATGATATTGAACAAAGGCTTAAAAATGGCGAACGGCCATTTTAAAAGCATCAAGGATCAGTGCTACTTTTTGTACCCATAAGTAAATCTGATGATAATTCATAAACTACCCTTGGTCGCAGTTCCGAGCTGATAAATCGCGCTCATTGCATCATTATAATCAGCAATAATTTTTTGAAAGCTATTTTAACTTGCGGTGTTAACGAAACACTGCAAGTGCCATGCTGTCCTGCTAATTGATTAAGATTTTTGATCGTTGAGATGGGGTTAATGCGAAATGCTAACTGTCTTGACTAGGCTTTGCAATTTAGCTCGTTTTACAACTATCGCAGTTTTCGATACAAACCTGCGATAAATCATTTTTAAAAAATTTAGGGGCTGACACCTGACTTTATATAAGTTAGGGTCTCTTTATGTATGTAAAGCATTGTAAACTAACAAGAAATAAGCAGTTAGAGCTTATGAAATACTTCATTGCGGGTTCAACCGCTAGAACAGCTGCTGATTTGGCTGGTATTCATCGCAATACAGCTGTACGCTTTTTTCATAAATTGCGATGTTCAATTGCCGTAAAACAACAGGAACGTGCGGAACAATTTGCGGGTGAAATCGAATTAGATGAAAGTTATTTTGGAGGTCATAGCAAAGGCATGCGCGGTCGAGGAGCTAGCCAAGTAAAGTTGCTGTCTTTGGTATTCTTAAGCGAGGTGGTCAAGTTTATACACAAATCATCTTGGATGCTAAAACAGATACGCTTATGCCTATAATCCGCCAGAAAATCGTACCGGACAGCATTGTTTATACAGATTGTTGGCGAGGATATAATGCGCTTGATGTTTCAGAATTTAAACATTTCCGCATTAATCATTCAATCTTATTTGCGAATGAAAAGAACCATATTAATGGCATTGAAAATTTTTGGAACCAAGCCAAACGACATATGAGAAAGTTTAACGGAGTTCCAAAAGAGCATTTCAATCTTTTCTTGAAAGAATGTGAATGGCGCTTTAATATCGGTACACCTAAACAGTTGCTAGATGATCTTAAAATCATCCTTAAATCACAATCTTAGGTGTCAGCCCCAAAATTTATAAATAAATTGAAAAATTACATTTCTTTTTTTTCCATATTGAAGTTAAATTATAAAATGGGAAATCATTAAGGGGCAATGATTGGAACTACCTACAAATTTATTAAAAATAATAATGATGATGAGTAAAGAAACGCATCTTTAATAACTAAATTTAGCTCATAAATGCGGTATGCGTTATTAATACTTGACAATTTAACTACGAGGTAGAAGCCATTTCACGTGCTTTTCTTAAAGATTTATCATAGATTTATTCAAGGAGGAGGAATAAATTATGGTTAATTTTGATGAAACTATTGATCGCAAATCTTCAAATTCAATGAAATGGTCATATCCTGATCGTTTTTTGACAAAGCAACAGGTGCAGTTAGATCCACTCCCTATGTGGGTTGCCGATATGGATTTTAGGGTCGCGCCTTGTATTACTTCTGCTCTTCAAAATGTATTAGATCATGGTGTTTTGGGTTATAGCGGTGTGAGTGCCTCCTATAAGCAAGCAATAACAACATGGCAAAAAAAGCGTCATAATTGGCATACTGACCCTGACTGGCTTGTGCTTAGCCCCGGCATAGTTACTATGCTTAACATGATTATACAGGCTTTTACCAACACCAATGATAGTATTTTGGTGCAACCACCTGTTTACATCCATTTCCACCAAGATGTTATTACCAATGGCCGCAAGCTTGTTACTGCCCCTTTACAACTTGTCGGCGAGCGATATGTATTTGACGCTGAGCTTTTTGAAAAGGCCATCACGGCGGATACAAAATTATTTATTTTATGTAATCCCCATAATCCAACCGGTAATGTTTGGTCATCTCACGAGTTAAAGACCATTGGCGATATATGTGCCGCCCATAATGTAATTGTTGTATCTGATGAAATTCATGGCGACCTCATTATGGATCCGGGCAAAAAATTTGTACCCTTTGCTTCACTTGGTGATGAATATGCTCAAAATTCGATTATTTGTACGGCGGCTAGCAAATCTTTTAATCTTGCCGGTTTGCAATGCTCTAATAATTATATTGCAAATCCAGTTATAAGGGAAAAGCTAACCGCCCATATGAAGACTTGCGGTTTAAACTTGATTAATATTATGGGCATGGTGGCGACTGAAGCTGCCTATAGCCAAGGAGAAGAGTGGCTAGAAGACTTATTAAAATATGTTCGTGAAAACCAACAAATATTTGCTTCAAAAGTTAATAATTCTAATTTGCCACTCACCGCATTACCAATGGATTCTCTTTACCTATCTTGGCTCGATTGTCGGCAATTGAACTTATCAGCCGAAGATCTAAACGATTTTTTTCTAACCAAGGCTGGGCTATGGTTTGATGATGGGCGCAAATTTGGTCAAGAAGGACATGGTTTTATGCGGGTTAATCTTGGTTGCACCCGCCAAACATTAAATGAGGCTTTAAAGCGATTGGAGGCGGCATTTCAATAAAACACTACATAAATCCGTAAAATTTTATAAAAATAAAGGGGAAATATTATGGATATAAGTTCAACAACTGCTTTAAATACCAGCAAAACCGAAAAAATTCCGTTTACCCGCTATGATCTTGGTTGGGTAGTCTTATGCATCGGTATGGCAATTGGTGCAGGAATAATTTATCTACCAATTCAAGTGGGATTAAAAGGCATATGGGTATTTTTGGCCGCCTTATTGTTTGCCTACCCTGCATGCTACTGGATGCAAGCACTTTATTTAAAAAGCCTTTCCGAAACAAGTGAATGCGAGGATTACTCCAATGTAATTAGCCAATATCTTGGCAAAAATTGGGGGGTGGTACTCGGTGTTTTATACCTTCTTATGCTGTTTAAAGGCATTTTAGGATATTCCCTTACTATCACTATTGATAGTGCTAAATATTTACAAACTTTTGGCGTTACGGAAGGGCTTTTATCCCAAAATATCTGGTATATTTTAGGATTGCTAACATTTTTGGTGTTGATTGCTGCCCAAGGCGAGCGGCTGCTCTTTAGAATTTCTGGCCCAATGGTGGTCGCCAAAGTAGCTATTGTGGTATTACTTGGCATCGTCATGGTACCCTATTGGGACTTTTCAAACATTCCAGGCTTTCCACCAGTACTCTCTTTTGTTAGGGATACAATTTTAACTTTGCCATTTGCGCTATTTTCTATTTTATTTCTGCAAATTCTAAGCCCAATGAATATTGCCTTTCGCAAAACTGAACCAGATCCACAAAAAGCAACTTATCGCGCATTACGCGTCAACTCGATTGCCTTTATTGTCTTAGTGGTTTGCGTTTTATTTTTTGCACTGTCTTTTACCTTTTCAATTAATCATGAACAAGCAGTTTCAGCAAAGCAGCAAAATATTTCTGCCCTTGCATTGGCAGCGAGTGTCTTAAGCGGTAAAACAATTGCGATTATGTCGGTACTGCTTAATGTCTTTGCGATTGTAACTGCGTTTTTTGCCATTTTTCTTGGTGTTTATGAAGCGTTTAAAGGCATCATTATAAACCTACTTTCACGCATTATGAATGTGGCGAATATACCTAATTTCATTGTACAAATTGGTATTTGTGCAATTATCATTCTTATTCTTTGGGGCTGGGTGGCTTTAGACTTTTCGGTTATTGCCATGATACAATTTCTCTCACCCTTAAATGGCATTGTCGGCTTTATCATTCCTTGTTGTTTAATTTTAAAAGTGCCGGCATTGCGTAAATTTATCACGCCTTCTTATTGGTATGTATTTGGCTTTGGTGTCGTATTTTGCTTTGCACCATTGCTTAAATTTTTTGAATAATGACATATAAAATACTAAAAATGGAACACTTCATGGTGATTAATGAAGTGTTCCAGTGTAGGCATTGGATTAAGCACTAAGCACTTTAGCAACAGCACTTGCAAAACGTTGACATTCTTGGATTTTTAAACCTGCAATATTAATGCGCCCGCCAAGTACTACGTAAATGGCAAATTCTTCGCGCAAGCGATTTACCGCCTGCTCATCAAGCGGTAGGAGGGAAAACATGCCCTTGCCTTTTTCAATATAGGCAAAGCGATCAGGTTCAAAAAATACTGCTAATTCATCAGCTAAGCTTTTGCGCAAGCTATTAATGCGCCCACACATAAGCGCAAGTTCCTGATGCCAATTTTGATAAAGGTTTTTATCAACTAAAATGCGGCGAACAATTTCTGCACCATGATCTGGTGGCATCGAATAGCTAACACGAGCCACGCGACTTAATTGCGATTGCACAGCTTTTTGCGTTGCCCCTTCATGAGAAAAAACAAAGGCAGCGCCGGTGCGCTCACAGTAAAGGGCAAAGTTTTTAGATGCGCTAATTGCTACTAATCCTGCAGGCAAGGTATGGGTAATAATGCGAAGGCCGTCCAAATCTTGTTGTAAATTGCTGCCAAGCCCCAAATAAGCAAGGTCAATAAAGGGAATAAGCTCTTTGCGCAATAATAAATCAGCCACTTGCTGCCATTGCTCAGCGTCAAGATCAACTCCGGTTGGATTATGGCAAACACCATGCAACAGCACAACATCGCCTTTTTGAGCTGTTTCAAGATCTGCCAACATGGCGCTAAAATCAAGGCTTGCAGTTTTTGCGTTATAATAAGCGTAAGTTGCAAAATTATGGCCGCACGCTTGAAAAATAGCGCGATGATTGCCCCATGTGGGGTTGGGTAACCAAATATTTTTTTTGCCATCAATGGCTAAAAAATCGGCAAGTGCACGTAAAGCGCCCGAACCACCCGGCGTTTGCAAGCTAGATAGATTAAGATCATGGCTAAAAATTTTGGTCGATAAAAGATCAAGAAAGCCGATATTGCCCCGAATACCAAGATAGGTTTTGGTTTTTTCATCGCGCAAAATACTTTCTTCAGCAGCTTTTACTGCTTGCATTATCGGCGTGTCACCCTTGTCATCGCGGTAAACACCCACACCTAAATCAATACAATCTTCGCGTGGATCTTTGCGCAAAAGATCCATTAATGCCAAAATTGGATCTCCATCAGCTTCATGATAGGTGCTTAAAAAATTGCTCATTTATACCCTATTTCCTATTTTTCTTTACTACCATAATCTTGGCAATTATTTACCAGAAATTTAAAAGTTTAACAGCAAAGTGGGCAAAAAATCTACGAAAATATCTGCACGTAGATTGTCTACACTTCCTCAAAAAAAATGGGCGGTGGTTATAGTTTACTTATCCATATGCTTAATAATAACATGGCAACAAAAAATAATATGACCAGATGAATTTTTATAATACTAACGATAAGATCTGTCCGTTGGTCTGAAAAACGCCCAGACTGAAGCCCCATACCCCAAAAAATTGCACCTAAAATAATCAAAACTGGAACATTGAAGATCAAAGATAATGAATCAACAAAAATTAAAAAATCAAAAATCGAGTAAGTTAAATCTTCTCCTATATATTTAGTAAAAAAAGTCATACTTGCAAAAGATAACATAAATTTAACTATCGCAAGACAATCTATTATTATAGCTATCCAGATAAAAATATTTTTCTTCGTGGTTACCTGCTTTTCGTTCATAATGTCTCTTAAACTTGTATTATTATAAAAATAATAAAATAACATTTAAAAATTATTTAACAGATTTTTGCCGCAAGCATAAGATCAAATCATTTCTTAGGTGAAATAATTTGCGCAAATAAAGCGTAGGCGTGTTTTTCTTTACTCCTGCTAAAATCGCAGTAGAAAAAGCCGGTAAACCCAATAGACATACTTAATCAGCTCCACTTGTTTTACTTGTGAAAGGAGACTTTTACGCCGTGACTTATCCATTTGACACCAACGGCTTTTTTTCGCAATCTATACCAACTTGTTATTAAAGATGGAACTATGATGGCGCAGTGGCAAATTGAAAATTGCGGTGATAATGAGTATTGTTTTGCTTATTGCGATTATTTATATAATCGCCTCATCCGTATTTTAAAATGTGGCATTGATCTTGAAGATGGCATGTATATTGAGGGCCTTGTCCGTTCATTTAAACAAATTCAAACAATAAATCCTCCTATTTATGATTATTATGCTGAATTGTTTTTGTTTTCTTTATCAGAGTATTTTGCTCCAAAGCTCATCAAAAACATGATTGTTGATCATATACAAAAAGACAAATAAAAAGCCGGCGAAAAAATTCGCCAGCTTTGTGTATTCAACTACTACTCAATGGGCTATGTTTATTTTTGATGATAGGTTTTGCGCGCAAAAGCAAAGAAGCAAACAGCAAGCAAAACAAACCATAATGGTGTATAGATAAGTGCAATACGGGTATCTGCTTCAAGTGACAATAGTGCTAAAATAAATACAAAGAAGGCCATGACCACGTAACACATAGCAACGCCACCAGGCATTTTATAGATTGAAATCGCATGTTGATCTGGACGTTTTTTGCGATAAACCACATAGCTAATGAGAATGATTGTCCAAACAAACATAAACAAAATAGCTGAGATGGTGGTTACAACTGTAAATGCACCCATAACGGTTGGAATAATGGATAAAACTGAATAACCAATCAAGATGCAAAGGCATGAGAATAACAAACCATTAGCTGGGACGCGTTTGCTTGATAATTTGCCTAGAACCTTTGGCGCTCCATCTTTTTCAGCAAGACCATAGACCATGCGGCTGGTTGAGAAAACACCACTATTAGCTGATGAAGCCGCCGAGGTTAGCACCACAAAATTAACAAGGCTTGCAGCAATTGGAATACCAATAAGCACAAACATTTCAACAAATGGGCTCTTTGTTGGATCAACCTGGTCCCAAGGGGTTACCGACATAATAATAATGAGCGATAAAACATAGAAGAAAATAACCCGAATTGGAATTGAGTTAATCGCTTTTGGCAATGTGCGCTCTGGATGTTTCACTTCTGCCGCCGCAGTACCGGCAAGTTCAATACCCACAAAGGCAAAAACTGCAATTTGGAAGCCGGCAAAAAAGCCCATTACACCATTGGGGAAGATATTGCCACCATTCCAGACATTGCTAAGTGAGGTAACATTGCCATTTGGAGAGGTAAAACCGGTAACAATCATATAAACGCCAATGGCAATCAACGCTAAAATAGCCACGATTTTAATTAAAGCAAACCAGAACTCTAATTCACCAAATAATTTTACTGCAACAATATTAAGGATAAAAAATGCGGCAACGCACATAAGCACTGGAATCCATGGATTAAGCCATGGCCACCAGAAATGCGCATAACCGGCAATGGCAATAACATCAGCCACGCCCGTTACAATCCAACATAGCCAATAGGTCCAGCCGATGAAAAAACCGGCCCAAGGGCCTAAAAGATCAGCCGAAAAATCGATAAAGGATTTATATTCGGTATTGGCAAGTAATAATTCACCCATAGCGCGCATGACGAAAAACAGCATAAAACCAATAATCGCATAGACAAGCACAATTGATGGCCCTGCCGCGTGAATAGTTTTACCAGAGCCCATAAATAGACCGGTGCCGATAGCCCCGCCAATCGCAATCAGCTGAATATGACGGTTTTCAAGCCCGCGCTCAAGGTGCTGCTCGTCTGGATTATTTGTTTTTTTTGTCATCCAGTTTTCCCCTTAGTTAAAAACTCGATTTTAAAGAAGTTTGAATGTATAGGATTAGCAAGCCCTTGGCACAATGTAAATTGTTTTCAATTAAAAATAATCACATTTTTGACACAAATTAATTGCGTTTTTTGACGAAATTTATTACTTCTAGAGAAGAAAACGCCGGTTGCGTTACAAATACAACTTAAATATCACCTATTTTATATGATTTATTTGGTATTTTAAGAACCAAAACATAAGACATATACAATTGTTACCTTGTTACCAAATCGCTACATAAAGCCTACAGCCACGAACAAAAGCCTTTGCTAATTCTGCATTACTTAAAAGTTTGGAGCAATTGCAATGGCAATATTTCACGGATATAAAGACGGCGAAGCAAACGAAATTGAAAATAATTTACTTCAAGATGAAGCAAAATATTGTTCGTTTGGCGATACGGTTCATTACGTCAATCCACCAAAAATCTTCGCCGGCTGCGAAGGGTCTTATATGTACGACCTTAAGGGCATTCCTTATCTTGATTTGCAAATGTGGTATTCTGCGGTCAATTTTGGTTATGCCAATCCACGCCTCAATGAAGTGCTAAAACAACAAATTGATACTTTACCACAAACTGCTAGTCAATATTTGCATCCAACCAAAATTGAGCTTGCAAAAACCATCGCTGTAGACATGAAAAACAAATTCGGTCTTGATGGCCGCGTGCATTTCAATGTTGGTGGTTCGCAATCAATTGAAGATTCATTAAAAATCGTACGCAATGCAAAAAATGGCAAAAGCTTAATGTTCGCCTTTGAAGGTGGCTATCACGGCCGCACGCTTGGTGCTTCATCCATCACATCAAGCTACCGCTATCGTCGTCGTTATGGCCATTTTGGCGAACGCGCAATGTTCTTGCCTTTTCCATACCCATTTCGCCGCCCCCGCGGAATGAGCGTTGAAGAATATGGCGAACATTGCGTGAATGAATTTGCCCGTCTTTTTGAAACAGAATATAATGGCGTTTGGGATCCTAAGGCAAGCGAGGCTGAATATGCTGCCTTTTATATCGAGCCCTTACAAGGTACTGGCGGTTACGTCGTGCCACCGCGCAACTTCTTCAAAGGCATCAAGAAAGTTCTTGATCAATATGGCATTTTAATGGTTGTTGATGAAATCCAGATGGGCTTTTATCGCACTGGTAAATTATGGTCAATTGAGCATTTCGGCGTCACCCCTGACGTGCTTGTATTTGCCAAAGCCTTGACCAATGGACTTAATCCGCTTGGTGGCCTTTGGGCGCGGGAAGAATTGATCAATCCTAAAGTGTTCCCTCCAGGTTCAACCCATTCAACCTTTGCATCTAATCCGCTTGGCACTGCGCTTGGCTTGGAAGTAATGCGCATGACCGCCGAAACCGATTTTGAAGGCATGGTTATGGAAAAGGGTGCGCATTTCCTTGAAGGTTTACAAGATTTGCAAAAACGTCATCCTGAAATTGGCGATGTTGATGGTCTTGGTCTTGCTCTTCGTTGCGAAATTTGTAACGAAGATGGCTTTACACCTAACCGTGAATTGCTTGACCGGATGGTTGACATTGGCCTTTCAGGTGATCTTGAATATGAAGGTCAAAAAACCGGTCTTGTCTTGGATGTTGGTGGTTATTACAAGAACGTTATCACCCTTGCACCATCTTTGATGATTAGCAAAGCGGAAATTGATAAGGCCATTGCCTTGCTTGACCAATTATTGAAGCGGGCAAAAGCCAGCATGTAATTTCGTGCGTCGCAATCCCTAGTGATAGGGTGAGAAAAAGAGGTTGTTCAAGTGACTAAGCACAAGGAAATAGGCACGGATAAAGTTATTTATTCGCGCAATAATCTTGAGCCTAGTCATTTGTCTAGCCTCTTTTTTGCTTATTTGCCAAAAGACTTTACAAGCATTGATTTAAATTCTGGTTTGCCTTGCTTTGGCGCTAAGTTTGATCTTTTAACCACGATGGAAAGCGATGCACGAAAGCGTATTGAAAGCCTGCCGTTTTTTAAATTATGGTCGCGGCTTTTAAAATTTAACACGCTTTTTGTCGGCACCACGGTAAGTGAATTTACACCACTACCTGAAAATTTTGAATTTGACAGCTCAGCTCAAGAATTAATAACCAAAGCAAAGACCAATTATCCTTTGGTCATTGTTAAAGATTTGCCACTGCAAAATCCATTGGTACGCCTTAGTGATAGTGATGCAAGTTGCAATTTTTTAAACGCCTTAGAGCGTTGCGGCTTTATCAAGGTTGAGGGGCAGGCGCTTGCCTATGTAAAAACGGATTTTACGTCAATTGATGAATATTTGAACCGTTTTTCAAAAAATCGCCGCAAAGATTTTCGCCGTAAACTTCGTCACCGTAATGAATTGATTATTGATGTGCTTGAAGCAGGAAACTCGTTGTTTTTTGATGAAAAAGCACTTGATCAATATTATAGCCTTTATTTAGAGGTCTATCAGCAAAGTGAAGTCCATTTTGACCTATTAAGCCGTGATTTTTTTGCCAATTTATTGCAAAATCCTGATCCCTCTTTGCGCGTTTTTACTTATAAAACCAAAGATGATCAACTTATCGGCTATAATATTTGTTTTATCCATGACAATAAGCTGATTGATAAATATATCGGTTTTAATTATCCAGCTGCGACAAACTATAATTTGTATTTTTTAAGCTGGTTTATCAATCTTGAATATGCGCTCGCCCATCGCTTAGAATTTTATGTTGCCGGCTGGACAGATCCTAAAGTAAAAGCTTCGCTTGGGGCAAAATTTGCCATGACCCAACATGCAGTTTACATCCGCAATCCAGTTTTGCGGCGGATTTTAAAGCATTTTCGCCATCACTTTGAAAGTGATAGTATGGCTATAGCGCCAAAAGAAAATAACGCTGCTACATCGGTGGAGAATAATCTATGAAGCCAATTATTCTCGATTTTGATCACAGCGTTAAATCCTTAGAGGGTGAAATAAGATTACCGCTTAGCGATTATCAAAAAACTATTCGCTTTGCCGCATCGATGCGCAATTATAAAAAGCTTGGGGCTTATCTTGAAGACCAATTGGGCGACCATCAAGGCCCAGTATTTTTAGGCAGTGGTGACTATCATCATATTAGCCATTTGCTCATTGCACGCCAAGCCAAATTATTGGGTGATAAACGCCTTACCGTGGTTATTTTGGACAACCACCCAGATAATATGCGTTATCCTTTTGGCATTCATTGCGGCTCGTGGGTAAGCTATACGGCTGCACTGCCATTTGTTGACCATGTCCATGTACTTGGCATAACCTCAAATGATATTGGTTTAAGCCATGCAGTTGAAAACCGCTTAAGTCCGCTTATCCGCGGCAAGCTTACCTATTGGTCAACTGGTGTTGATGTTGGCTGGGCAAAATATCTCGGCTTAAAAAATTGCTTCATGAGTTTTAAGAATATTGATGATCTGGTGTCAGCCTTTATCAGCGCGCAAATATGCCAAAATCAGTCAATCTATCTGTCCATTGACAAGGATGTTTTATCTAAAGCAACGATTAAAACCAATTGGGACCAAGGGCAGATGGAAATGCGCCATTTGCAGGATTTAATTGTTGCTTTAAGTCCCTGTATCCGCGCTTGTGATATTACGGGGGAAGTATCTGATTATCAGTATAAAACCCTTGGCAAACGTTTGATGAGCAAGCTTGACGGGCAAAATCCTGTGCCGATCAATGAGCTTGATAGCTGGCAAGAAGAACATCGTATTTTCAATCAAATGCTGCTTGGACTTTTTGCCCGCTTTTGCCCAATCGCGTAAATTAAGAATTAAAATGCGCGTTCCACGAGCACAATAAGTGCAAATCGTGGTTTTTCCTTAGCAATTTCTAATCTTTTTGCAATCTCGTCAGGAGAATTTTTCTGAATATGCATCATTTCAATATGGCTTATAGCACTGGATAAAAAGGGCACCAATGAGCCGGTGAAAGAGTCGCCAACAATCCATAAATTCGTTTGGTTGCTAGCATCTTGATTAATGAGAATATTATTATCAGTAGTTGCAATAGCGCCAAAAGGGAAGGCAACTTCACTACCATCTTCTTTTATAAGCTTGGCACTAGGTGATAGCGACTTATATCTGACACTATAATTATCGTCATCAATAAGTGGAATGGTGATAAGGTTAGCAATAGATACAATATCGCCGGTAAGAGATTTTGTTAATTCAATTTCATAGGCTGGCGGAGGGTTCAAATTCCATTTTTGCAATAGCTTTAATACAACAAGCTCACCTGCTTTTAAATTCCAATGGGTGTCAGTGCGGGAATATAAAACACCTTGGTCTTTATGATCAATAAGATCTTGTGTCGGATCATAAACATTAACACCATCTTTTTGCATTTGTGTTAAAATAGGTGTTATATATCGCTCGGGTGCGGGTTTAAATATTGATGGCAAATATTCAGGGTAGATACTTTGTTTATCAGGCCCAACCAGAAATATTGTTTTTATTCCATGTTTTGCAAATACATTTGCATAAGCTTCAAGTTTTTTTATGCGTTTTGCTGAAGCACGTTCATCAAAGCGTTTGTTGCCGGTAAATTTATCAATGGTGTTTTCAAAATTATTGCCTAAATACAACCAATTTTCTTGCCCTTTAAAAGCCTTTTGTGGATCGATATTATCATTAAAAGCAAGAGCAATATCTCTATTTATACCTATAAGATTAGCGCGGGCTGGAAAACTATCTGAAACGAATTTATCTATATTTGCAAAATACCCCTTGACTGATTCAGAACGTGCATTTTCAATTTTTAAAGGAAATGTTGCAGCTTCGCGTCTTTCGTCAATAAGCAAGCCACCTGTCGGTTTAAAAAAAAGCAATAGTGGGACAGTAAATATTGCTAATAGGAAAAGACAAGAGATTATGTTTTTAATAGTATTTTTCATCTGTTTTCCTCCCTTGGCTTAAAAATTAAAATAAATAAATGGATTGCGTGAATTGGTTAATTGCATGGACAATGATATGACAAATAAAGCTGCCTGTACAAGATAAATGCTAAAACCAAAGGCGGTTGGCTTGTGTGAAGTTGGCTGCGGAATGAACCGATCAGGAATAAGCACGGTAATAATTCCTGCAAGAGTTAAAAGACTGGCAATTTTATAATAGGTGAGGTTTATTTCCATACCTTGGAAACTAAACATATGCCCAATATAGGCCATAGCCGAACTTAAATCATTCGATCTAAAAAATACCCAACCAATCAATACAATGATGATTGTGTAAAAGCGCATAACAAAAATTGGCAAACGATCGATTAAAGCTGCGATTGGCTTTAATCGTTCAAACACCAAAAACGCCCCATGCCATAAGCCCCAAATGACAAAGGTCATATTGGCCCCATGCCATAAGCCGCAAAGGAAGAATACAATAATCATGTTACGATAAGTACCCCATTCACCAGAACGGCTGCCGCCAAGGGGAATATAAACATAATCACGGAACCAACTTGAAAGTGATATATGCCAACGGCGCCAAAATTCTTTAATCGAGGCAGAGGAATAAGGGCGTTTAAAGTTTTCTTCAAAGCGGAAACCCATCATGGCTGCAAGACCAATTGCCATATCTGAATAGCCAGAAAAATCGAAATAAATCTGGATTGCATAGGCAATAATACCAATCCAAGCATCTAGCATGCCAATACCGCTAATAGAATTGGCAAAAGCTGCGTCAGCAAGGTGAGCCGCTGAATTGGCAATCAATATTTTTTTGTTAAGACCAACTAAAAAGCGATAGACACCAAAATTGAACAATTCACGGCTTGGGCCTCGTTGGTCTATATCATCTTGCACTTGCGCAAAGCGCACAATTGGTCCAGCGACGAGATGGGGAAACATGCAAAAATAGGTTAAAAAATCAAGGGCATTTCGTGCGGGCTTTATTTGTCCACGATAAATATCGATAACATAGCTTAAAGCATGAAAGGTAAAAAAGCTGATGCCAAGGGGCATAGCATAGTGAGAAACCGAAACATTAGGCAAAACTAATGACATTGCCCAAACAAAATATTTGTAATAAAAAAGAATACCTAGGTTAATAAAAACCAAGGTTAGAAGATGAAATTTTTTATGTTTGGAGTTTGCAATATTATTACCTCCAATATAATTTAAAATAGCAAGTCCAAGCAGTAAAAAAACATTATAAGCTTCGCCCCAGATATAAAACAGTAAGCTAGTAGCCAATAAAAAACTATTACGTAAATAAATATTCTTAAGCGAGCGCGCAAGCGTGTCTAAAAACAGCGCAAGGGGGAATAGCAAAAAAATAAATGAAAGAGATGAAAAAACCATAAGCTCGCCATTAAATAAATCGTTATGTCGCGATATCATGATCTTATATAAAGATCAATTAAAACACGGTCCTTTAATTCACGTTTCATCTTGTGGGGAGAGCGCTATTTTGTTTGGTAAAATAATTGCCTTTGTCTATAATTTCATGCATAAAAGTAGCAACAAAACCGTAAATCGTGTTAATCCCACAAAAAAAGGGAATGAATTATGAAAAAAATACTGGTTGCTGCAGTGGCGGCTTTATCCTTTGCATTGCCAAGCCTAACGAGTTTATCGGCAAGCGCCGCTGATAAGGTACAAGTTGATATTACTCAAATTGTTGCTCACCCAGCCCTTGATGCTGTGCGCAAAGGCGTTGAAGATTATCTTGAACAGCAAGGCTATAAAAAGGGCGAAAATTTAACCATTAACTTCCAATCGGCACAGGGTAATATTCCAACCGCGACGCAAATTGCCCGTCAGTTTGTAGGTGAAGAACCCAATGTGATTGTCGCCATTGCGACCCCATCAGCACAAACCATGGCAGCAACCACCAAAGAAATTCCAATTGTATTTTCTGCCGTATCTGATCCAGTGGAAGCAAAATTGGTTGCTAGCCTTGACAAGCCCGGCGCTAATGTAACAGGCGTTTCTGATCGCTCACCAGTTGATGAGCATATCAAGCTATTGAAAGAAATCTTTCCAGATTTAAAAAATATTGGCTATCTTTACAATGCCGGTGAAGCTAATTCTGTTTCTAATTTGAAATTGTTAGAAGAAGTAGCAAAGGCTAATAATATTAATGTCATCCCATCATCTGCATCAAAAGCATCAGATGTGCAAGCTGCAACCCGTTCACTGCTTGGCAAGGTTGACGTTATTTATGTACCAACTGATAATATGATCATTTCAGTTCTTGAAGGGGTATCTGTGGTTGCTCTTGAAAGTCAAACACCACTATTTACAGCCGATGCAAGTTCGATTGGACGCGGACCATTTGCTGCACAAGGTATTAATTATTATGATGCTGGGCTTGAAACTGGTAAGTTGGTTGAGCGTATCTTAAAAGGTGAAAAGCCAGCTGATATTGCGGTTACGACGCCGCCCGCCAAAGATATTTCAATTGATTTAAAAGCCGCTGAAAAATTAGGTGTAACTGTTCCGCAGGCTGTTATTGATCGCGCTGCCAAAGTTATTCGTTAATTGCTTTAAAGGGAAGTGCACTGCACTTCCCTTTTTGCTTTAATCAACTGCAAAGGGCAGTGCTTAAACCCCGCACTACTCTTAAAATCGGGCCCAATAACTGAAAATGCATAATAATATATTTATCAGTGGTTTTGATAATTAGTTTCAAAAGCAAGGTTTAAAATGCTTAAACTTTATAAAACTTTGTCTATTTCTCTATTGTTGATTTTTAGTTTTTTTGGCTATGCCCAATCATCTTTTGGGCAAAATTTTGATGCAGCGCAAAACGAATATTTAAAAACTACCTATGGTTATGAAATTGCTGCATTGAACCAGTTTTATCAAAAAAGAGATGAGATATTTCTAAATTGCAAGAAAAACAATGATCATTGTATAGAAATGGCAGTGCTTAATTTTTATATGAATATTGAGGAAAAAAGAGACATATTCTTATTATCAACACAGGCTTATTTTAAAACAACCAGAGATACGAAACTGAGCGATTTTGCTGTTAGCTTTAATTTTCTATGTCAAAATAATAATGGCGCACGAGAAAAAAGCTTAGAAATCGTCATTGGAAACGAAATATTCAATTATTCAATAGGGGAGGGGTTTGAATTCATCATAAACAACCAACATTTTAAGTTTTTTAAAAATCAAAATAAATTTGTTAATGAAAATAATGATGATATCAATAAAATATTGACGGCTTTTTCTGCCAAAAAAGATGCTTCCTTGCAAATAATATCTAGAAATACTTATCAGGGGTTACTCATAGCTGATAAACTTAATTTTCCATATGATATTGTTCAAAAAACTTGCGTTTATTGAGTGATGTTAAGTTTTTACAATAAATGACGATTTATTCCATGTAAGCATTTTCATCGCTATCTTGCGCCTTGGCTTGCATGGTGCAAGATAATAGAACCGAGCATATTAAAAACTTAAAAAAGTGTTTTTCATACATAAAGACAAATCCAAAAGTAGAATTTCATCTTGCTAGACTTTTTACTTAATAATTGTCATTTTGATGGCAATAAGTTCCAAGATTATTTTTAAAACTTTGAGCAATCCTTGGCGAATATAATGCAGAGCACAAAAATTATAGAGCGCATTACTGCCCTCAACTTGGTTAATATATGAAAAACTAATTTACGTCGACATCAATATCTTTAAACTGTGGGTAAAGTGTTTTTAATAATTCTAATTGCTCGTGACCTTTAGCATTAACGAAATAGCGCTTACTATCAATCATAAGGGCGACGGTGGGAAGCTCGGATTTTTTATTGCCATCACGCATTTCGACCTCGCTGGACATGGGAATGATCGCATATTTTTCACCATTGCTCAGTTGCCGATAATCAACGTCATTAGGATTAAATTGAAGCTTTACGGACATAATATTTTTATAACTTTCAGTATTCATATTGATTAATATTTCCTTGATCGCATCAATATCAATATCAAGTTCGTTGGCCATTTGCTCATATATTGCAGGCGGGGTTAAACTAATTAATTTTTTAAAATCTTTTGATTGAAAATTGCTTATGAGGTTTGATATTTCTTTTTGCAATTGGGCTTTTTCACTTTCATTCCAATCGCTACCAGTTGCTTGTTGAGCATAGGTTGGTAAAGTAAAAAGAAAGATAAATACCAATATAGAAAATATTTTTTCCACAATTACTCCAACATATCATCAAATATAAATAATATTTATCAAATTAATATCATATTATACGGTAAACTCCATTATTTAAATTAAATATTTTTGCATTTGATATTAAAATTTAAATTTACCATATTAATATAAACGTTTTAGGGTTGGTGATAGAAGCAAGCACCGACCCTAAATTAAAAAATTTAACTTAATGTCATTTTTAAAAGCTGCTTGTTAAGCCTTATCAGCTTTTTTGGGAATGTTTACACCATTAATAGATATCTAGCTTAAATACCTGTTTGTGCGACGAGACGGGGACTTGAACTATAATATTGAGCAAATAATTGCTTCAAATTTTCGATCTTTGGTAAATCATTATAAACGATATAGGGTTGGGTTGGATTATTGGTTAAATAATCTTGATGATAGGCTTCTGCAGGATAAAAAGACTTGTCCATTTCAATTTTGGTAACAATAGCACTTTTATAAACACGGGCGGCGTTAAGCTGCCCGATATAGGCCTTAGCGATTTTTGCTTGTTCTGCAGTTTGCGGAAAAATAGCCGATCTATATTGTGTGCCACGATCTGGCCCTTGTCGGTTGAGTAGGGTTGGGTCATGGGCAACCGAAAAATAGATTTGCAAAATTTCACCATAGCTGATTTGTGCAGGGTCAAATGTAACTTTAACCGCTTCAGCGTGGCCAGTTGTGCCACTCGTCACAGCACCATAATGAGCTGTTTCGCTAGCGCCGCCCGCATAGCCGGAAACTGCGCTTATCACACCTTTAGTATGTTGGAAAACGCCTTGTACGCCCCAAAAACAACCACCCGCCAACACGATGACTTGCGGCGCTTTGGCTTGGCTTTGGTCAAGCTTTGGCGGTGGAATAGCAATGCCTTCTTGGGCACTTACCGGCATGAATGTTGCAAAGCCAATCAAGCCTAGCAATGAAGTCATAAGCACTAAAAAAGCTTTTATCTTTAATGTCATGTTTGCCTCCGTCAGCATATTTTTAAAAAAGTGTGAAGCGGTTTTACTCATCCAAAATATGCTTTTAAAACCTATATTTTAGATAAACTTTGTGCATTATTTTGTTGTAAATATGCAGCAAATTGTAAGTTTACCGCATATTTACGCAGGGGTTTTTATTAGCCAAAGGTAAAGGCATAGGCCTCAACGCCCGGTTGCATAAATTCAATTTCAAAGAGATGATCTTCATCACCTGCGCCTTCTTTTTGGCGGATAAGTTGATAAAGTCTTTGTTCTTTGACAACGCCTTCGCCATTTTCATTAACATCGCTACCACGGGCGTTTTCTGGCGCTTTACCATCAATTTTTACTTTAAAGGCAATGGTTTTACCTTGTTCTTTAGGACCAAGCACAAGGTGTAAATCACGGGCATGGAACCGAAAAACAATGCTGCCTTTTTCACTGTTTAAAGTGGCATTTTCTTTGCCAATCGTCCAATTGCCGTTTAAGCCCCATTCATTAAGGCGTGGATCGCCATCGCTATAATCTTTAGGCGCATTTTCGACCATGCCATCAGGGGAAACAAAATTTTCCGCTCGCTCAAAACCAATATAGGTTTCGGGCGAAAGTACATTGGCTAGGTCAGGTGCGGCTTCTTCGCCTGTTGCCTTTACATCAACAACATTTTTGTCAATATTTGTGTGTCCAGCTTCAGCTAATAGGCTTTGAATAACGCGCTCGGATTGCTCATAATCGCCTTCACCAAAATGATGGTGGCGAATTTGCCCCTTAGCATCAATGAAATAATGGGCAGGCCAATATTGATTTTTATAAGCACGCCAAATGGCATAGCGATTATCAACCGCCACCGGATAAGTGACATTTAATTTTTGCGCAGCGTTTTTGATGTTATTGACATCACGCTCAAAAGCAAATTCAGGGGAGTGAACGCCAATAACAACTAAACCCTGATCCTTATATTTTTCTGCCCAAGCACGAATATAGGGAATGGTTCGCAAGCAATTAATGCAAGAATAGGTCCAAAAATCCACCAATACCACTTTGCCTTTAAGGTTAGCAAGGTCAAGCGGCGGTGAATTTAGCCACTCGGTAGCGCCGGTAAAATCGGGGGCTGCGCCTTCAATCGGTAATTGCGGCGTGGCACTTTGCTCACGATTGCCACTCATCATCATGGAATTATTGCCGGCCATCATTGCCGGATTTGCCGCCATCATGGCATTGCTTGCACCATCATTATTGGGCGCATTATTATCGAAGGTTTTATTACCGCTGGCAAAACGCGACATCAAATTTTGCTCAATCGCATTGGTGCTAGCGGTTGATATTTGGGTCAAATAGCCCGTATCAAGGCCGCTAGCAATCGCCCCCACCGCCAATAATACTACAATGCCAAGGACGCGCCGCGCCCAATCGGTAACGCCAAATGAACGCTTTAATAAGTTAACCAAACGGCCACCCACTAATAAAATAACTGCAAGCGATGTGATGGCCCCTAAAGCATAGGCAAGCAGCAAAATAGACGTATTGGCATTGGGGCCATTAATCGCCGCACCAGTAAGGATAAGCCCAAGTATAGGGCCCGCACAAGGCGCCCATAAAAGCCCCGTTGCCACACCCAAAAGCGCGGAGCACCAGATATTACCCTTTTTTGCATTATTGTCGACATCATTGGAAAGACGGTTGCCAAGTGCCACAAAGGGCGCGGCTAATTTAGTTGCAAGGCTTGGAAAAAGCAGCGTTATCGCAAAAAGGGCTAATAGGATAAGTGCAAATAAACGCCCATATTGATTGGCTGCAACCACCCAGCCACCCGCAACGGCCGCGAGTGACGCAACAATTGCAAAGCTTATTGCCATACCAAGCAACATGGGCAAGCCAGAGCGCATGAAAGGCTGACCGGTGCGCGTAAATACGAAGGGCAAAACCGGCAATATGCATGGGCTGATGACGGTTAAAACGCCGCCAAGATAGGCAATTACAAATATCAGCATATTTATCTCAATTCTATAAGTTAAAACAGTTATGATTGCATCCCTGTTTATGTCGCGTGTAGGCTTTCAACAAAATTGCAAAACCAATCGCGTATTAATTAGATCATATTGCTTTAAAGGTCATAGCATCGCCATTCATACAATAGCGCAAACCGGTTGGCTTTGGCCCATCATTAAAAACATGGCCTAAATGGCCACCACATTGCGCGCAATGTACTTCAACGCGCACCATGCCATAAGATGTGTCTTGTGTTTCACCAACCGCATTTTTAAGTGGCGCCCAAAAGCTTGGCCAACCTGTACCACTGTCAAATTTGGTGCTTGACGCAAAAAGATCACTTGCACATCCCGCGCAAGCAAAAGTGCCACGGCGGTGCTCGTCATTTAATGGGTTAGAATAAGGACGCTCAGTGCCATGTTGACGTAAAACTTGATATTGGCGATCATTAAGACGTTTTTTCCACTCATCTTCACTCATTGACACGGGGAAGGCGGCGGCACCTTGTGATGCCGCATTGGCCGAACGATTTACTTGCCACGCAAGACCAAGTGCCCCTGCACCAATAGCCCCGCTTAATAAAAAACCACGTCGGTTGATCATAGACTTTTCCTTTTAATAGGGCTTTTCCTAAATGTTTAGGATTGCCTACAATTAATTTGGCTGTTTCATATGATAGTAAGACTATTGGCGCGCGGTTTTATTCCCCATTAAAAAAATTTAATGGTCATTGGCGTTATTTTGGCAATTGATGGTATTTTAAAAATAAAAAGTGAGCTTTAATAAATATTTTGGATACAAATAGACCCGCAGAAACAATTTTTTAAAATTTGAAGCGGAGAATTTTAGATATTATTTGTTTATCGCTGAAGCGAGAAGCGAAGGGTGAGGGTAGCTTTTTGATGAAATTACCAACATAATTTGTGATCGAGTTTAATTTTAAATACTGGTTTGAGGCTCACTTTATAGAAAGCGGATCCATTATAATGCGGCATGTTTTAAAAGATACCCTTAAAATTTTAAATAAAATCCCGATTTGACAATTTCAGATCGGGATTTTTTATTTTTTTAAAAGCTATCCATTAATCTTCTTTTTTAAGGACAAAACGTCCATCCTTATCAAGATATTTAATTGCCAAATAGCAAATAGTAAGCCAAGCAAGCCAGATAAGGCCGACCCAAAGCGCAGCCCTAGTACTTTCCACTACGCCTAATAAAACAATGATAAATACCATGAATAAGATGGCGACAACTGGACCAATTGGCCAGAAAGGAATTGGATATTTAAGCGCAGCAGCTTCTTCCTTGGTCATTTTCATACGCATGAAGAATTGTGATAAAAGGATCATTAGCCAGACAAAAACCGTTGCAAAAGTTGCCATAGCCGCAATTAAAAAGAACAAATCATCATGGAAGAAATAATTAAGAACAACACCGGCAATTAACACAATAAACATCACGCTAATTGCTAATACTGGCACACCATTTGGTGCAACATGGCGCAAATGCTTCAGCGCATGGCCTTCTTCGGCAAGGCCATGCATCATACGACCTGCTCCATAAAGATCGCTATTAATCGCTGAAATTGCAGCAGTTACCACAACAATATTCAATATATTAGCTGCATAGCTTACGCCTAGGCTTTCAAAAATTAATGTAAATGGACTGCCGCCTAAACCAATTTGATCCCAAGGATAAATTGACATTAATACGGCCAAAGTCATAACGTAGAAAAGCAAAATGCGAAATGGAATGGCATTAATAGCTTTTGGAATATTTTTATCAGCATCTTGTGCTTCTGCTGCGGTAAGGCCAATAATTTCAATACCACCAAAAGCAAAAACCACAACGCTAAATGCTGCTAAAAAGCCAAACCAACCGTTTGGAAACCAACCGCCATGAGACCAAAGATTATGAATACCTGTTGGTTGTCCACTTGTGGTTGAAAACCCAAAAAGAATAATTGCAATACCACCAATAATCATTGCAACAATAGCTGCAACTTTAATAAATGAAAGCCAAAACTCTAGCTCACCAAATAATTTAACTGAGGTAAGATTTAAACCGCAAATAATCAAAGTGACGCCAAGTGTCCAAAGCCAAGGTGACACATCAGGGTACCAAAAAGCCATATAGGTAGCAAAAGCGGTAATATCAGCAAGGCATACAAGCGCCATTTCAAAAATATAGGTCCAACCAGTAACAAAGCCTGCCCAAGGGGAAATATAATTGGCTGCATAGCGGCCAAAAGAACCAGGTTGCGGTTTGCGCATAACCATTTCGCCAAGGGCGCGCATAACCATAAAAGCAATAAGACCTGAAATAATATAAGCAAATAAAACACTAGGGCCGGCAAGGTTAATGGCTTTAGCCGATCCGTAAAACAACCCCGTACCAATTGCCGAGCCTAGGGCAATGAAAAGTATGTGGCGCCGTGACAGGCCTTTTTTTAAACCATGATCGCTCATCTCGTCCTCCTCCTTGATAAATCAATAAACATGAATGGGAAATGAGCCGTGTGACTCAAGACTTCCGCATATCTTGCCGCCTTTGCCCTTAGCTTTTTAATCAAATTTGTTTAAAACGCTAGTGCGCTTGTGTATTTATCCGTTGACGGTTTGACGCAGTCTTTAAACCCTAGTCATTATTGATACAAGATCAACAAAATAATGAAACAATCCCTCAATCAAGTTGAACATGTCTTATAACAAGGATTACAGTTTGTTACGCCTTATCAAGATATATATTCAGTCTCCCTTGCGTTTAATGTATATACATAATTAAAAAGGCGCAAGTTTTTTACGATTTCGTTTTAAAATAAATTTAAAAGCAATAATGCGCGCTTCAAAAATTGTGGCAAAAATGAGAATAATTTTTTAAAATCAATGATTAATCATAGCTTGCCTAATGTGGAAAACTTAAAAAGGCCGATAGCGTCATGCTATAGACCTTTTAAATATTGCTAAAAATAAGGGTAGATTAAATATTTTGGCGAATTTGTCGGCGCACCTCATTAGCCAAGGGGTGCAATATTTGCGGATTTAATTCACTAACCACGCTATAACCAAGCCCTGCATCAGCCCACATGAAACCATGAATATTATCCATGCTAACTGCCTCCATATTGCTAACTTTTTCGCGCGGCATTGGCCGGGTTAAAATGGCTAAGCGATTACCATTTTTATTGCTATACATAAATAAAACCGCAGCGCCTTGCACAGTTGGCACCATTTGTCCGCCAATAAAATCATAACCAGTGCCAGTTAAATCGGGAATATTAAAAGGATGGCCGGTTGTATTGCTAACAAGGCTGATAAGCTCTTGCTTTTGTGCTGCATTTATAGTGCCAAAAGTGGTTTTTTCGGGGGCAAAAATATTATAGCTCACGGCGGCCATGCGGCTTAAATTTGGAAGATCACTTTTATTGGCCATCTCCATACCACGCATGGTCCAACCAGAAAGAGAGCCTATAGCAATAAAAAATATTGCCGCCGCAATTTTAGACCAATATCCGCTCCAATCGGGTAATTTCCACCAAGTGGATTTTATTTTTTTTACGCCTTTATGATTATACTTTGCTCTTTCTCCAATAAGCGTGCGCAAATTAAGAGCGCATGGGATTGGCTCATCAATAATTGGGGCAAGGGCTTGGCGCAGCACTGCCGCTTCTTGGCGAAAATGGGCAATATTATCAGCCATGTCGCTGTGTTTTGCCAAATAATCAGTAACTTCGGCTTGCCGCACGCCATCAAGGCGGTTGTCAATAAAGGCTTGCAGATCATCTTCAGTGATTGGAGTTGTGGGGCGATCTGTCATTTTATTCTCCGCAAATGGCTGTTCGCATCATCTTTTATGCTGTTTTGAAGAGTGCTTTTGGGAGCGGTTAATATTTTATGCAATTGAATGCGCGCCCGTGATAAGCGCGACATTACCGTGCCAAGTGGAATTTGCTGCATTTGCGCCACTTCACTATAAGAAAATCCTTCAACCGCCACTAATAATAAAAGTGTTTTATGTTCAGCGGTTAGTTGGTCAATCGCTGCCATGACATCCTTATAATAAAGATCATTTTCTTGGGCTGCCGCATAACTTGCACTATTTGCTTCATCTAATTTGATAAGATGGGGCTGGTTTTGCACGCGCTGTAACCGCGTGATGGCAAGATTATGCAAAATAGTAAATAGCCAAGCGCGTGCACTTTTATCACTTTGGCGTTGGTGCCAGCGGTCTATTGCGCGTTCAAGACAATCTTGCACCAAATCATCTGCGCTTTCCTTATTACGCATTAAAGCGCGGGCATATCGGCGCATCGCAGGAATATGCGGTTCGATTATGCCTATCATGTCTTCATTCATTACTGCAGCCTTACTATCATGCCCCAACGATGATCATCATATCGAAAGCATTGATTTAATTAGCCTCGTTAAAGGGTTAGACATTTTTTTGGTAATTTTATTCCCTAAGGCGGTATTTTTTGTAAATTATTGTTGTATTGAAAATGTGGAATGTATTTTTTAAATAGCCTATATATAGTATTAAATATCCTAAATATTTGTATTGAATGATATATTTTGTAATAAAATTACCATGATCGATATTTTATTAAAAATCTAGCTATTGTTTGATGTTAAAACTAAAATTTACGTGGTTTTTTATAATAGCATAGGCATTACAGCGCGTAAAAATGAAGCTGCGAAATGTTATAAATTAGCCGCTGATTAGGGCTATATAGCTACGCAAAATACTTCACAGTTTTCAAGGCGTGGATGCTTGATGGCATTGATTATTTAATTCTGCTTTGCATCTATGCGCTTTGTCTTTTGCCTTGTCGCGCTTTTGCCGGCGCGTATTGTCAATCGCTAGTTCATTTTGATAGTACCATTGGTTTCGTTAATAAATAGGCGTAAAAAATTCATGTGTCTTACATTTTTTATTTCATGTTAAGGCAAATTGGCAAATAAGGATATTATAAATGTATAAAAAAACCTGATAACCCTTGGCCAATATATTTAAGTGATGAGCGTTATTGCTATATTAATTCACCAGATGGTAAAACTAAACAATGGATTATTTTTTATGCTCGATCTTGTACTCATGATGATATTGAATGGAAGATTAAAAATGATATATTTGAACATTCGGATTTGCAATTTCAAATAGAAAAAATTGGTCGCCCATTACGAGATGACCTTTATTGGATATATACAGTGATGGCTTTTGTGGTGTGGAATAAAGACTATGATGACTATGATGACTATGACGTTATGATTGACGAAGCACCAGAAACAGAACCATTTTTCGTAAGAGACTATTTTGATGATTATCATGAAATGTTGGATTTCAAAAAAAACATATAAGCTTGAATTAGAGGATTTTGGTTTTCATGGTAATAAAAACTTTCCACGTGATGCACATTTTAGAGATTCATACCATGTTAATTACATATGATAATATTGTATAATGAAAGTCGTTGTATTTAGGCTTGGTTAATTCTAACTTGAACGATTGAGGGAAATCTATCCGAGCCACAAAAAAGGTTCAAATCTGCAATCGACAAAAATTCTACGATTAAAAAAGTTCCATAAGATATCTTATGTGATTTTTTTATTGTAAAATGACACGATTATTCAATCTCATAATTATAGATTGCGAATGGGTAAAATTGGACGAAGGCAATAGCGCCCCTGAAGCCCAATAATTGTTAAACGCTGATTAATGCCAGTAATTAGGTCGAGCAGATGTAGGATAATATTTTTGTTTTCAGTATAGAAAACAAATTCCAAAATCGTTTCGCTATCGCAATTATTGGTTACTTGACAAAGGCTTTGTTCACCATAATAAATAGATGACAGACAATCTAACACCGCATTGCCGTTATTACCAAAGCCACTAAAAAAGCCAAAGGCGTTATTAAGTGCTGTATAAAGCTTTTGCGCTGTATCGACATCGCGTAAATCAAGCTCAATAACAAGGTTTTGCGCGCTCATTTCTTTAACTTTGCACTTTGTTTGATTGCACCATTCATCGCATAGACAATATCACCCATGTCCCGCTCTACCCTTGCCGGCGCACCAATAAGCCCTATTGCACCGCGCGAAAAATGTTGTATTTTTTCACGCATTTTCACAAAAAAGCGGTCGGTAATAATAAATAAATTATCATCAATCATTAAAAAATCACACTTAAAATCAACAAATATTAACACATCGCCAAGATCAAAGCAGTGCCATTTTTCTTCATCAATAGTTTCAATAAAATATTTTTCTAAGCAATAAAAATTATCCCAAGGTCGCCCGATGAAGCCAAATGGAAATATTGGCGTAACATGTTGACCAATAAGCTTAGAAAAATTGAAGGGCATTTACGCGGTCCTTGCAAATATAAGGGAATAATTGGTCAATCAATGACCGATTTATGCCCCATAAATTGATTCAGCATCGAAAGCTGTACTGCTATTTAGTTTTAATATAGCCTCAATAAAATCGGTTGGCGGTAAATAATCATGGCAATCAACCAAATGATGAATGGTACCATAGGTGAAGTAAAAGCACCTATCATCTTTGGCTGATGGAATGATTATTTCCAAATGGTTAAGTAACATATCGTTAAAATAGTAAAGCTCGATCCATGGTGGATCAACAAGGCGTGGACAACACGGGCAATAATAATACCCGCGTATCCTACCGCTAATAATATTAACATTGGCAATTTTTCCTTGTATAAGCATCGCCAATTTTTCTTTAAATTCTTGCGATGTTTTACCTTGAGTAAAAGGCATGGTTTTATCAAAACGTCCAATATTAAGTAATTTGATATTTTCTTCTAGCGGAAACTCATAAGGGGTTAAATCCGCATAGTTCATCAAAACCGCTCCATTTCATTTTGGTTTTTTAAATTTTATTCGCTTTCATCAGTTACTCGATGTCCGTTTTGATCTTTTTGATCAATAAGTTTTTTTTGTAAAGTCAAAATCTGTTTAATAAATTGGTCATCCTCTTTGAAACCGTTGATTATTGAAACTTATAAATTAGTATATTAAAAAAATACAATTTTAAGAATGCTTTTTGATTTTCTCAAAAAGCAGAAAACTAGCTATTTGTTATCTAACCTAGTTCTCTCAAGACCGTCGGAAATACCTTCAAATTCAATCTCCTTCGTATTATATTTTCCCTTTAGAGATCCTTTTAAAAAACTATAAAAATCTCCAAACAATGTTAAGTGATCTTTTCCATCACCACAGACATAAGCTGAAACGAATCTATATATATTGGCATTCCCATCAACAAACATATCGGCTTCTGGAATCGCAAAACCTATTGGTGTCATTTGGAATAAACCATTATTTTTAAACCGATTAGAGTCATCCTCATCATATTCATTTGTCTTATAAAAATCAATCATGTATGTGGGTGTAGCAAAATTTCTCGAATTTTTTCCCATCTCTACGCCTGTAAAATTTTTTAATATTGGCAACGCGTAGGGACTAATGTCAATATAGTTTGCTGCCATATCTTTGATTATATCTTCAGCACAAATTTTTCTATCCGGATCCCAACCAAATTTTACAAGTTGATCTATTTCTTCAGCATTTAAGTCTAACTTTATATCATATATTTCAATAATTTTAGGCATATTCAATCACTCCTTTTTTCTTATAAAAACATTAAGGCGTTCTGTAGCCTTAACACAAAATGGACACCCAACCCCCGGTGTCCACACACCTCTACGAAGAAAGCCGCCACCAATATGACCCCCAGCCGATGGGATCCCTGCATTTTGGGCTTGCTGCATAATTTTAGCCTCGTAACAGGCCTTGTCGCAAATACTATTAGTAATCTGCGTAAACTAAAAAATATGAAAACTTGAGGCTATGCCTGCCTATTTTAAGGAGCCATAGATGCTAGCAAGATTAAAGAATAAATTATTTTATCGTGCAAGGAATGATTTCAAAGGTTGCCACTTTGATGCAATGATCATTATCCAGGCTATCAATTGGTATCTGCGTTATTGTTTAAGCTATGGAGATATTGAAGAGCTATTATTGGAACGCGGTATCAAGGTTGATCATAGTGCAATCAACCGTTGCTAATTGATAATGCGTTCAAACGTTGTTTAGCAGCATCAAATTGACCAGTACGGCGCTCAAGCTCAAGCGCAATTAGATTGGCATTAACCCATGGCGCATTTTCAAATAATTGAGCAGTGCTTTGGTTTTGTGCAAGCTCATCAATATATTTATTATACTCAGCAAGTGCTTCCTTCTGATACGGCACGGTTGGAGATTGCCAAGTAGCTTGCAGTAAAGTCGTTGCAATGTCGCCTGTTGGTTCTTTAAGCACTCTTTGCAATTGTGCAGCTCTATAATAGGTTGGTGTATCGATTATTTTTTTATATTCGGCACTTTCAACATAAGGCGTTAAAATTTTTAATTCTTCTTCAGTGAAATCGTCTTTAAAGATTACGAATTGATTATCGGGACAAACAGCGAGCGTCCAAGGCGCTGGAATTGGACCAATCGGCTTAAAATCTAGCATTTGCCCAAAAGATGTGCCACTGCCGTCCATTCGCGTGGAAAATTTTTCCCCTCCAATAGGGCAAACAAATTCTTGCATAAAGACTGTGCGGGCATGAACACCGGTTATACTCATTAATGAAATTAAAATTAGAGTTATTGCTTTCATCTTCATGGAAGTAATCCCTTTGTTTGTTCATTTTAATTAATCTAATTTAATCTTATATTTTATAGTCCTGGTTATACTGCCATTTTAAATAAACCCATTGTGGAAATATTATATACTTGGCTCACTATCTTTATTTATAATTTAAATACGTCAAAATTATTGTATAAATATGTGTCTAAAACTAACGGCTTTGATAATTCAATGCGAATATTGATTATTCCATGGCAGATAAGTTTTGATAAGCGGCTAAATTGGCAATATCATAGCAAAAGCGCTTCTATTTTGCCCCTGCCCCCAAATTTTGATTGATTATATTTCAAAAACTTGCACAAAATTAAAGCATTTTTTCCAAATATGACAAAAATATTGGCAAAAAGAGCACTGGCACCCTATTATATAAGTTTGGGGAACTTTTAAAAGCGAATGAAGTGAGATGACAAAACACTCAAATGAAACCAGACATCAGCAGATCCTGAATGATATTAGCGACAAGATATTGACGGGAAAATGGAGCCCTGGCTTTCAACTACCTTTTGAGGTTGATATGGCTGAACATTATGGTGTTTCGCGTATGACTGTCAATAAGGTGATGATGCAGTTAGTGGCTGCAGGTATGATTGAACGGCGGCGCAAAAAGGGTAGCTTTGTTCGTATGCCGCAAAGTCATGCTGCTGTTTTACCGATTAATGAGATTTCAATGGAGATTGAAAGCCTTAATCTTAGCTATAGCTTTAAAATCATCTCTGACACTATTCGCCAAGCTGATGCACATGATAGATTGCATCTTGATATCGGCAGTGAAAGCTTGGTGCGCGACATTAGCTGTTTGCATTTTGGTAATCATCACCCTTTTTGTTTGGAACGGCGTTTAATCAACCTTACAAGCGTTCCTGAAGCCAAAGACGCCGATTTTTCAACCATAGCGCCAGGTAATTGGTTGGTAGACCAAGTGCCGTGGAGCAGCGCCCATAATGAAATTAAAGCGTGCAATATCAATGCTGCAACCGCTAAAATCCTCAATATTGGCGAACATAGCGCTTGTCTTTGCGTTGAGCGTTTTACCAAAAATAATATTGGTGTTGTCACCTTTGTGGAGTTAACCTATCCGGGTGATCGCCATAGTATTATTGCAGAATTTACACCCAATGCAAACTAGCAGCAAATATTAACATCTGCGAAAGGCGGCAATATTTTATAGGTTTTTATCAAGGCAGCAAACTACTTGGCCTTTTCGCAAAGTTTAAATTTGACGCATTTAGACCTTAAACGCCGTGTTTATCAATTGCTCGATAGAGTTATTTCCCCAAATCTAACCCTTTAATCTTGATATCGCGCCAATAACAGCTACTTAATATCCCTATGGCTTAAACCATATTGAGATACTTGGCTGTCACTTGAATAATGATCCTTGCGTCGAAGTGCCTAACTCGTAAAATTGGCTTTAAAAGCATTCCTTGAGCAATTACTTTTTAATTGTTTAAATAATTTATTTTTTAATCTTTTGAGCCACTACAGCTTCCTATAATAGGCAAACCCAAGGGGTAGATAAGTCTCAAGGTTTTATATTTTTTACATTAACGCAATTTACAAATAATATTTGCTACAAGGCCTGAATATTTCAATCTGCTTTTGTTTCAAAAAAAGTTAGTTCTTCTAAGGTCCAATATTTTTCTTTATCAGGGATTAAATCATAAAATTCTTCATATAAACCTGTCCATGTTTCTGGGACATAGTTTTCAAAAGAAACCATATCACGATAATAAGAATATAAATATTTTTGATCAAAATCGATCAACAAAGAGGGTAAAAAAGAATAAAAATCATTTAAACTATTAATTTCTTTTTCTATTTTTTTTAATTTCAATTTTGTCTTATCATCAATTATATAACTTGAAGCACATTTTAAGAACACATTTAAATTATCTTCATTTAATATTTTAATTCCAAATCGAAACGAGAAATCAGTTATGATATGTTTATCATCTGCATTGCGGTTCCAAATGCTATAGTCCATATACCAAAAGTCTTTAGGCCCATGCATTAATATATATGAGTTTTTGTATTTTAGATAAACAAGAATTTCATTACCGCAATTTATATCATCCATAAAATTCATTCAAAATCTCCTATTTGCTTCTAATTTTAGCAAAGCCCTTTCGGGGGCTTTATTTTAAAAAACGTTATTTGATGTTGAAGAATTCAATGTTTAATAAACACTGACAAGCTTTTTATGTGCGAGGGTGAAGAATTTCATAAATCAGATATATAAATGATATCATCAAAAGCGATGATTTAGTAAAATTTGATAAAAGTGATTTTATTATTAGTTATGCGGCTAAATATTTTAAGCTTAATTTTGCAATATTTAGCTATCAAACCAATTGCTGGGTTAATTATTTAGCGCTTACTCATATTACCAATGAAAGAATTTGTAATATTCCGTGATTCTTTAAAAAACTAAATGTAGTCGCCACTCATCAATGGCGTGAATTGATGTATAAAGAGAATTTATGACCCGTAAATTTAAAAAAATTTGGCAAAAGTAAGGCAAGCTGCCTTATTTCAGGATTTCTATCATTTTTTAGTCATATTTTATTCGAATTTTGCTTTGCAAGTTGCCAAAGTTCCTCTAGTTTGCCAAAAAATGATTAACGAAACAAATGGAACTTTAAATGACAGCACCCACGCGTTCAGAAGTGATGAACAAGCGCGTTCTTGCCGCAAGTCTTATCGGCAGCGCCATCGAATGGTTTGACTATTTCCTTTATGCCACTATGGCAGCTTTGGTTTTCAACAAACTCTTCTTTCCAGAGTTTGACCCAATTGTCGGGCAAATGCTCGCTTATCTTACCTTTTCGCTAACCTTCTTTGTCCGGCCGCTTGGCGGTTTCATCTTCTCCCATATTGGTGATAAGATTGGCCGTAAAAAGACCCTCGTTCTCACTCTATCGCTTATGGGTATTTCAACCTTTGGTATCGGTATTTTGCCAACCTATGACCAAATAGGCGTTTGGGCGGCTGTATTGCTCATTGTTCTACGTCTTATTCAAGGCCTAGGCATTTCAGGGGAATGGGGCGGCGCATTATTGCTTGCTTTTGAGTATGCTCCTTCAAATCGTAAAGGTCTTTTTGGTTCAGTGCCTCAGCTTGGCGTGCCGCTCGGTCTCGTGCTTGCAACGGGTGCTTTGTCTTTGGTTAGCCTTTTGCCACAAGAACAATTTATGAGCTGGGGCTGGCGTCTTCCTTTCATTGGTAGTATTTTGCTGGTTTTTGTTGGACTTTGGATCCGTAAGGGTGTTGATGAAACACCTGCTTTCCGTGAAACCCAAAAGGCTGGTAAAATTGCCTCTGTGCCGATTGTTGATACATTCCGTGACCATTGGCGCGAAGTGTTAATCGCGACTGGTGCAAAAGTAGTTGAGACCGCACCATTTTATCTTTTCACCACCTTTATCATCAGCTATGCAACCAACCAATTAAATATTGAAAAGTTTTACGCAATTAATTCGGTGACTGTTGCATCTATTGTAACAATCCTCTTTATCCCTCTTATGGGGCTAATGTCAGATATATTTGGTCGTAAAAAAGTATTTCTTTTTGGCTGTGTTCTTATGGCAGCCTTTGCATTCCCATATTTTATGATCCTTGATACACGCACAATTACCGGTGTTTTTGCCGCAACAATTATTGGTGCAGGTATCGTATGGGCGCCGCTTACTGCAACCCTTGGTACTTTAATGTCTGAAATATTCTCAGCACGGGTGCGCTATACAGGTATTACTCTTGGCTACCAAATTGGTGCCGCCTTTGCTGGTGGTACAGCACCCTTTATTGCAACCATGTTGCTTTATAAATTTAATGGTGCATGGTTTGCCGTTGCCTTCTATATCATTTTCTGTGCAATAATCTCATTTGTATCAGTGATGTTTGCTCGTCCAATTAAAGACCCCCATCACACTGAAATTAAAGAAATAATTAAATAGCAACTAATCAAAAAGCCCCTTTTATTTAACGTAAAAGGGGCTTTTTTATATTGAAATTTTGGTTGATTAATGATTACAACGGTTCTGCCCTGCCCGTTTAAAGTATCAATTAAGGAAATTGTCCTCCCAATTTTATATTATGAATATTAGCAAGAGCTTGATTCCATATAGCTCTTAATGCATGATTTTCAAAAATGTGCTTGAAAACCAATCAAATTTTAGCCAATACCCTATAAAAATGCGCTTAAACATTGACATTTTTCGATAAATGTTGAAATCCGTTTGAATTGATATAAACAAGGACGCTATTGAGAATACAAGTAATGCTTAAAACAATATATATCGAGAAGAACAGAAAGGTTGGACCATGAGCATGTTTGCCTTTACGGGCGCCGTAGAGATGGGCTTCATACTAGCCTTTGTTGGTATTGGTGTTTACTTGTCTTTTAGGGTTCTAGATTTTCCAGATCTTACCGTAGATGGTAGCTTTGTGCTTGGTGGTGCGGTTTATGTTGCATTGGTTGTCGCTGGGTTTAACCCTTGGCTTGCTATGGTAGCGGCTTTTGCTGCCGGAAGTCTAGCAGGACTTGTAACAGCATTGCTTAATTTGCAATTTGATATTTTGAATCTTCTTGCTTCCATTTTGGTTATGACAGCCCTTTATTCGATAAATTTGCATGTTATGGGAGGCGGCAATTTACAAGTTGGTAATGCGCCTTCAATTTTTACGCCATTTGAAGGACTATTTGGCCTAAAACCATTTTATATGCGTATTATTGTCATTGGCATATTAGTTTTCATTACGGCTTTGATTTTTTGGCGGTTTCTTGCAAGTGAAACCGGGCTTGCTATTCGCGCAACCGGTATTAACAAAAAAATGGCGAGTGCCCAGGGCATTAATACCTCGTTTCAGGTCTATCTCGGTCTTGCTTTATCAAATGGCTTAGTGGCAATTGGTGGCGCTCTTTTTGCGCAAGTTAATCACGGTATGGATATTACCGGCGGTATAGGAACCATTGTTTTTGGTCTTGCAGCGGTCATTATTGGTGAAGCATTATTTCAAACCCGCAATCTTCTTGTTATTTTAATATCCTGTATTATTGGTTCAGTGCTTTATCGTATTGCTGTCTTTTTAGCTTTGGGCGGTATTTTGGGCGTAGACCCATCAAAAGATATGCAATTGGTCACCGCAACCATTGTGGCTCTCTTTCTTATTGTGCCTAAATATTTGGGAGCAAAAAAAATATGATTAAGCTTTCTCATATTGATGTTGTCTTTAAGAAAAACACTCCACTTGAAAAACGCGCCCTCATTGATATTAATCTTGAAATAGAGCGCGGCAGTTTTGTCACTGTTATTGGCTCCAATGGTGCGGGTAAATCCACTATGCTTGGAGTTTTGGCAGGCGATATTTTGCCAACCAATGGCAAAGTAATGATTAATGATAGTGATGTTACAAAAAAGCCAACGGCAAAACGTGCTAACCAAATTGCTCGTGTTTTCCAAGATCCGCTAGCTGGTAGCTGTGGCTCGCTTACTATTGAAGAGAATTTAGCACTTGCGGCAAAACGTGGTGAAAAACGCGGGTTAAAATCGGCAATTGGTAAAGAGCGTCATAAAGAATTTCGTGATCGCATTGCAGCCCTTGGTCTTGGACTTGAAGACCGTATTCAAAATCGCATGGATATGCTTTCTGGTGGACAACGCCAAGCAGTATCGTTGATTATGGCAACCTTGGCAAAAGCCGATATATTATTGCTTGATGAGCATACTGCCGCGCTTGACCCAGGCATGGCAGAATTTGTGATGAAACTTACCGACCGTATTGTGAGCGAAAATAAGTTGACCACCTTAATGGTGACCCACTCTATGCGCCAAGCACTTGATTATGGCAACCGTACTTTAATGTTGCATGGTGGTAAAATTATTCTTGACGTTGCCCATGAAGAACGCCAAGGCTTAGATGTACCCGATTTGCTAGATATGTTTGCCAAAGTACGTGGTGAAGCACTTGACGATGATAAGTTGCTGATGGACTAAACAAAAGCCGCAATAATATAGCGGCTTTTTTATTTTTATCGGCGCGAAATACTAATTAAGGCAGCAACTGCAGCAAAGCCAGCCGCGATAAACATAATATTTGCAATATTATCTACACCTGAAATTGCTAGAAACAATGCAACCGATGCAGCACCAAGCGATTGGCCAAGCAAACGCGCCGTACCAAGCATACCGCTTGCTGCCCCGCTTCGCGGCTTTGGTGCTGATGTAATGATGAGACGGTTATTAGGTGCTTGAAATAGGCCAAAACCAATGCCGCAAATAGCTAACCGCCAACAAATATCAATGATACTTGGCTCGGTTGGCAAAAAACCTATCAGCAACAAACCAATGGCTAAAACAACAAGACCAATAAACCCTAAAATGGCAGGCGAATATTGATCCGATAATTTGCCAGAAATTGGCGCAATGATTGCAAGGGCAATAGGCCAAGGCATCATCAAAAAACCCACTTCAATCGGTTTATAGCCATAAACCACCTGTAATAAAAATGGCAGTGATAAAAGTGCCATCATCTGCGCCAAAAACGACATGATCGAGGTGCAAAGCGAAAGGCTAAACACTGGAATGGCCAATAAATCCAAAGGTAAAAGTGGGTCACTTTTTTGCCGCGACCTACGAATAAGCCAAATAGCTGCCGTAATGATAATTATGACTTGCATCAATAAAAGCGGCACCGACATATGAGAACCGGCATTATCGATAGTGATAATTGTAAGACCAAGAACAATGGCGGTTAAAACAGCACTTAAATAGTCAAATTTTCGCGGCGATAGCGCATTAAACGGCAAAGTTTTTACACCCATGGCAATGGTTAAAATGCCAAGCGGTACATTGATGAAAAATAGCCAAGGCCAGCTTAAATATTGTAAAACTACGCCCGCAAGACTTGGACCAATAGTGGAAGAAAGCGCGACGACAAACGCGTTTAAACCAATGGCAGTACCAAATTTTGCTTGCGGCACACAAAATCTTAAAAGCGCAGTATTAACACTCATCAATCCAGCAGCTCCAAAGCCTTGAATAATGCGTGAAAGAGTAAGCATTTCAAGCGAACGCGAAAAAACACAAGCGATAGATGCAAGCGTAAACACGGCAACGCCTATAAGGTAAATACGCCGATAGCCGTAAATTTCGCCCAAGGCCGCAAACGGCAAAATGGTGATAACAATGGCAAGCTGATACCCATTAACAATCCAGATGGAGGCAGCAGGCCCAGCGGCAAAATCGCTGGCAATGGTTGGCAAAGCAACATTGGCAATAGTACCATCAAGTACGGCAAGCATGAGGCCAATCATCAGCGTTGCCCATGCCCAATAAATTTGCGGTGCGGGTAAACCATCTTGCGTCTGGCAATGCGATTTATCAAGGGTAGAAATTTGCGGCTTGGCCATAGGGTTCTCCCAAAATATCAAGGCATTTTAGTAAAGGGTGGATTTGCTTTTATTTGCACTCAGCTTTTAACCTTATAAAGATGGAAAGCCAGTTTAAAGTCAAGCGATTGCCAAAACACAAAGATTTTATAGGTAAAACAGCAGGCTATATTTAAAAATCCCCACCCAGAATATTTTAAAGCGTTTTTTAAAAAGTGTGAAGCGGTTTTCGGACAAAAAACGCGGTGTAAACAATGGATTAGAGCGCTAATCTGATCCAATCAGATCCAAATGCGCTCTAATATTTTAAAATGCGTTTGTTATGTTTGAAAGCTAACTATGAAAAAAATAACACCTATCTGCTGCAAATAAGGCTATGCGTAAATGCTAATTACCTATTTGTATTTTCTCAGGACTTTTCATATTAATTTTCCATGTCTTATCATTATTTGTGCGGCATAGAACAAAATCACCGACTAACATCGCGTCTTCAAATGGATTGGAAGTATTACAAAATAAAAACCATTTTAAAACATCATCTTCGCAAAGGACAATAAATCCGCTTGATCCGTGCCCATCACCCTGCCCCACATAAAGCCTATATCGTTCTGCTTCAATAATTTTTAATGGCGTGACAGACGCAAAAAGACAATCATTTAAATATATCGGATTATATTTCTTGGTTATCGTAATTTTATCATCAACCAAGTCAAATTCGATCACGCTATTATCGTGTTGGTAAATACAATCATAGTTAAGCAATTGATTGGTTGAAATAAAAAAATCAAGATTAATAATATTCATCAATAAGCGAACCATTGTTTACAATGGCTTTAGCATAATCAATTGGATTAACAATACAAGCCTTTGCTTTAATCTTTACAAGCACTTATATTTATGAGAACATAGAGTGAATGATATTTAACTAGCTAATGGGAGGGGGAATATATGCGGCTAGATCAACCAATTGATGTGATGGGCAAATTCTGCGTGTTAAAACAAGGCGAAGAAGATAGAGACACTGACCGCCTCACTATTGTCTTTGATGATTAAAAACAGGACTGAGACTGGTTAGCATCGAAAAAAGGTAAAAAATGAGTCATAACATCATTAAAAACTATTGTGGTGATTGCTGCAATAAGACTAATCATAGTATTTTGTTCGCGAAAGAGGACTTGCATAAAGGCGAATATCGATACGCGGAATCTTATGAAATAGTACAATGCTTAGGGTGTGATAAAAAATCCTTTCGGAAAGTGTTTTACGATATCGAGGCAGAGTACCTAACATTTGATGATGATTGGCAGATACCAGAAGATGTAACTATTTATCCCAAGGCTATTGAGGGTCATAAGAAAATAGATAGTTTATCGGAATTGCCAGATGTCGTAAGAATTATTTATTCCGAAGTAATTAACGCGTTGCAAGAAAATTCAAAAATTCTTGCTGGATTAGGGTTAAGAGCAACTGTTGAGGCAGTTTGCAACGATTTAAAGATATTGGGAAGGAACCTTGAACAAAGAATTAACAAATTAGCATCCAATGGATACATTTCAAAAACTGACGCAGAACGACTACATGGGATTAGATTTATGGGAAATGATGCAGCTCATGAGATCAAAACACCTAAAGATGCAACACTGTCTGTTGCGCTTCAAATAATCGAACATTTAATAGCTTCTGTGTATATTCTTGATAAAAAAGCAAACGGAAATATTGAAACAACAGTTTCCAAATATGAACTTTTCGAGGAATTACTTATTAAAGAGCTCCAAAAATTCAAAGGCGGCGATGAGTATCCTATTGCAAAATTTTTGAGCGAAAAGCTGCGCAGGGTTAAAGAAAATATTGAGACGTTAGAACAAGAACTAATCTCTAAAATCCAAAGCGGTCAGTTTACAAAGTTGTCAATAGGTAAAGTGGATACGTATCAAGGATCAAAAAAGCAATTACATCATTTTATCGTCCAATAGATTGATAATTCGATAATTATTAGCGCGATGTTAAACTTCCTTGATTGTAACTTAAAGTGATCTTAGAAGAGGTTCAAAAGGAATAATCTCCCTTTATCAGATCCATAGGATGATAATTTAAGTCCTGTCGAATTTATCATTCGTAATCTGCGTTAACATGAAATAAAAAAGCTTAAGACTATGCTGCCTATTTTATAGAGCATAAATGGCAGCAATATCAAAAAAATCGTTGCCACTTGAAACTACAATACACGATCATGGTATCGTAACAACAGCGCATGTGAAATCTGGTTATGATCTTTTTAAATTTAATGTTGCAAACTCGAAGCGTATTCAAACTGGTTGTGCTATATGAATTAGGTTTTAATTTAATAGAAATTAAAGATATTTTAAAACATAATTATATATGAAGACAGCAACTAAAATAACAAAAAGCCCCAAGGAGGGTAACCTTGGGGCTTTCCTTGGGAGGATTTTTACTCTAGTTATCCAAAATCGATGGCAAGCGAAGGTTATGTTCGCCGGCGCATTCAATCGCAATGTCATAACCTGCATCAGCATGGCGCATAACACCTGTTGCAGGGTCGTTCCAAAGCACGCGCTCAATACGGCGTTTTGCGTCATCACTGCCGTCTGCACAAATAACCATACCCGAATGTTGGCTAAAGCCCATGCCAACGCCGCCGCCATGATGCAAGGATACCCATGTTGCGCCTGATGCCGTGTTTAGCAATGCGTTCAATAATGGCCAATCGGATACCGCATCTGATCCGTCTTTCATGCTTTCGGTTTCGCGGTTTGGCGAAGCGACCGAGCCTGAATCCAAATGATCGCGGCCAATAACGATTGGTGCTGACAATTCGCCATTTTTAACCATTTCGTTAAAGGCAAGACCAAGGCGGTGACGGTCGCCAAGACCAACCCAGCAAATACGCGCCGGCAAGCCTTGGAATGAAATGCGCTCGCGGGCCATATCAAGCCAGTTATGCAGCTCTTTATGGTCTGGCAATAATTCCTTGACCTTTTGATCGGTTTTGTAAATATCTTCTGGATCGCCTGAAAGCGCAGCCCAGCGAAATGGTCCAATGCCACGGCAGAATAATGGGCGGATATAGGCAGGCACGAAGCCGGGGAAATCAAAGGCATTTTCAAGCCCTTCATCCTTGGCAACTTGGCGGATATTATTGCCATAGTCAAAGGTTGGGATACCGGCATGGTAGAAATCTAGCATGGCTGCAACATGCACTTTCATCGAAGCGCGGGCGGCTTTTTCGACTTCCTGTGGGGCGCTTTCGCGCTTTTCTTTCCATTGCGCCATTGTCCAACCAATGGGCAAATAGCCATTAATTGGGTCATGGGCAGAGGTTTGGTCGGTTACCATATCGGGACGGATGCCGCGCTTGACCATTTCTGGCAAAATTTCTGCGGCATTGCCAAGCAGCGCCACGGATTTTGCTTCGCCAGCCTTTGTCCATTTATCAATCATGGCCATTGCTTCATCAAGGGTTTCAGCCTTTGCATCGACATAGCGGGTGCGAAGACGGAAATCAATACTATCTGGATTACATTCAATGGCAAGGCATGAAGCCCCTGCCATAACCGCTGCCAAAGGCTGTGCGCCGCCCATGCCACCAAGGCCGCCCGTTAGCACCCATTTGCCTTTTAAGTCGCCATTATAATGTTGGCGGCCTGCTTCAACAAAGGTTTCATAAGTGCCCTGCACAATACCTTGCGAGCCGATGTAAATCCATGAACCAGCCGTCATCTGGCCATACATCATCAGGCCCTTGCGGTCTAGCTCGTTAAAATGCTGCCAATTAGCCCAATGGGGGACAAGGTTAGAATTGGCGATTAAAACGCGCGGCGCATCCTTATGGGTACGGAAAACACCAACCGGCTTACCTGATTGCACTAGCAAAGTTTCATCATCATTTAAGCTGCGCAAAGTTTCAACAATCTTGTCATAATCTGCCCATGTGCGAGCAGCGCGACCAATACCACCATAAACCACCAATTCATTGGGGTTTTCAGCAACATCAGGATCAAGATTATTCATCAACATGCGTAATGGCGCTTCAGTTAGCCAGCTTTTTGCGCTGATTTCACTACCATGTGGGGCGCGGATTTCGCGGATATTATGACGTGGATTACTGGTCATTTTTACTCCTCCAAAAGTATAAGATAATGGGTTTAATTTACAAAATTAAATTCAAATGCTTCTGCCTGATGCGTTTTCAAGCACAACAAATTAGGCACAACTGGCAATCACCGCTTCTAGCACCGCTTTTAGCGGCGTACGCAATGCTTTTGCCTTGGATTCATCATAGGCAAAGGGCAATGTTTCCTGTTGCAAATGGGTGCTTTGGGCAAGCTCCATTTGAATGGCAAACACCTTGTCTTGCGGCTTGCCATAATGGCGCGCTGTCCAGCCACCTTTAAAGCGGCCATTTAACACATGGCTATAGTTGCTTGCAGTTTTAAGCACATCCATGACCGCTTGTTCCATTTTAGCTGTGGTGGTTTGCCCCTCATTGGTGCCGACGTTGAAATCTGGTAAAATACCATCAAACAAAAATGGAATATGCGAGCGGATGGAATGGCAATCATATAGGATTGCATAGCCATGAATGGCTTTCACTCGTGCAATCTCATCAACTAAAGCATTATGATAAGGCGTATGGAATAGTTGCTTGCGCCTTTCCACTTCTTCCATATCGGGGGCATTTGTCCAAATATCTTTGCCATCAAAATCGGTTAATGGCACAAGGGTGGTGGTGTTTTGCCCAGGGTAAAGGCTAACCCCAGTTGGATCACGATTGGCATCAATGCAATAGCGATGAAATAGCGCGCGAACAGTGGTGACATTATCCACCAACCCATCATATAAATGGTGAATGTGCCAGTCGGTATCGGTGAGCAAGCGGCCGGTGTCGTTTAAATTGGCGGCGATATCATCGGGCACAAAAGTGCCCGTATGAGGAAAGGCCAAAATAAGCGGTGATGTGCCTTGTTTGACTTCAAAAACATCCATTGCACTTAGTCCTTTAAAATGGGGAATATTGTTTGGTCAAACAGACCAACCACTTCACCCGATGCAACAATGCGGCGGCATTCTTCAAGGTCTGGTGCCATATAATGGTCAACCTCAAGCGAAGTCACGCTTTGGCGCAAATGCGCAATTGCTTTTTGCAATTGTGGGCTAGTGGTTAAGGGGCCACGAAACTCAACGCCGCGCGCTGCCATTAATAATTCAATACCAAGGATTGAAAACAGATTTTCAGTCATGGTAAGCAAGCGGCGTGCGCCATGGCAAGCCATCGACACATGGTCTTCTTGGTTGGCTGATGTTGGGGTGGAGTCAACACAAGCAGGATGCGCCATTTGCTTATTTTCAGACATTAATGCCGCTGATGTTACTTCGGCAATCATCAGACCTGAATTTAAACCCGGCTTTGCAGCCAAAAAGGCAGGCAAGCCAAAGGAAAGCGCAGGGTCAACCATTAAGGCAATGCGCCGCTGTGCAATGGCACCAATTTCGCAAACGGCCAATGCAATTTGGTCGGCAGCAAAAGCCACTGGTTCGGCGTGGAAATTACCACCTGAAACAACGCTATTATCGCTTAACACCAATGGATTATCGGTAACCGCATTGGCTTCGATGACCAAAGTATTAGCGCAGTGGCGCAATACATCAACCGCCGCACCATTAACCTGTGGCTGACAACGAATGCAATAAGGATCTTGCACGCGCTCATCATTTTCCAAGTGGCTAACACGAATTTGCGAACCAATAAGCAATTCACGCACAGTACGTGCCGTGGCAATCTGGCCATAATGGCCGCGAAGTGTATGAATATCTGGATGGAATGGCGCAGATGAACCCATAGCAGCATCAGTTGATAAAGCACCAGTCACAAGCGCGGTGCAAGATGCGCGGTAAGCACGCAGCAAGCCAGCAATAGCAAGTGCGGTTGATGTTTGCGTACCGTTAATGAGTGCCAAGCCTTCTTTCGCTTGCAAAATAACTGGTCTTAAACCAGCAAGTGCCAAGGCTTTGGCGCCACTCATGCGTTCGCCCTTAAAGAAAGCTTCGCCCTCGCCCATCATGACCGCTGCCATATGGGCAAGTGGCGCTAGATCACCCGATGCGCCAACTGAGCCTTTTTCAGGAATAAGCGGCGTTACATCTTTTTCCAGCATGTCTTCAATGAGGCGGACAAGCTCAAGACGCACGCCAGAAGCACCACGGCCAAGCGACACCAATTTTAATGCCATGATGAGGCGAACAATGTCACGACTTAACGGCGCACCCATACCGCAGCAATGGGAAAGGATAAGATTGCGCTGCAAGGTTGCAACATCGCTTGCATCAATACGGATAGAGGCAAGCTTGCCAAAGCCAGTATTAATTCCATAAACAGGCTCATTACCTTGGGCAATTTCTGCAATGCGTGCCGCGCCTTTTTCAATTGCTGCATCAAAACTACGATCAAGTTTAACGCTTGTCCCGTTCCAGTAAATATCGCTAATTTGTTCAAGGGTTACTTCACCCGGTTTTAAAGTAATTGTCATTTTTACCTCCCGTCCAATTTGGACATTTTCTTAAAAATTTTGCTTTTGTAAATTTTGTTTATTGTGCTGAAATATAACGCGCATGAAGCGGATTTGCGCCAATGCGGTAAACAAGCTCGGCCGGTTCATCAATATTCCAAATAGCAAGATCGGCGCGTTTGCCCACTTCTAAGGTGCCACGGCTTTCCAATAATCCTAGGGCGCGGGCAGCTTCACGGGTTGCACCTGCTAAACATTCATCAACACGAATATCAAACAAGGTTGCCGCCATATTCATGGTTAGCAAGAGCGATGTTAAGGGCGATGTGCCGGGGTTGCAATCGGTTGCCACCGCCATTGGCACATTATATTGGCGCAGCAGCGCAATAGGTGGCTTTTTTGTTTCATGAATGGTGTAATAAGCCCCCGGTAAGATAACCGCTACCGTGCCGGATTTTGCAATGGCCGCAACGCCTTCTTCGTCCAAATGCTCAATATGGTCAACCGAAAGCGCCCCATAGGAAGCGGCAAATTTTGCGCCGCCAAGATTGCTCAATTGTTCGGCGTGCAGCTTTACGGGCAAGCCCAAGGCTACTGCCTCGTCAAAAACTGGCTTTAACTCTTGCGGAGAAAAGGCGATATTTTCACAAAATGCATCAACCGCATCAATTAAACCCTCGCTTGCGCCTTGTTCAAGTACGGGTAACACCACCTCGTCAATATAGGCAGCATTGCGCCCCTTATATTCAACCGGTGTTGCATGGGCGGTTAAACACGTGGTACGCACTTTAATCGGGCGTAAAGTTTCTAGCTTGCGGGCAGCCCGCAGCATATCAAGCTCGCTTTTAATATCAAGCCCATAGCCAGACTTTACTTCAATTGTGGTGATACCTTCATTTATCAATTGGTCAAGACGGGGCAGCGATGTTGCTGCCATTTCATCAACCGTTAACGCTCGTGTCGACCCCACGGTCGACACGATGCCCCCACCGCTGCGGGCAATTTCTTCATAGCTTGCGCCAGCAAGGCGCATTTCAAATTCTTTGGCGCGGTTGCCGCCGTAAATAATATGGGTGTGGCAATCAATTAATGCTGGGCTCATCCAACGGCCACCAAGATCAATAATATCATGATCGCTTTTGATTTCTGGCAAGTCATTTTCAAAACCAACAAAGGCTATCAAACCATCTTTTACAAAGATTGCACCATTTTTAATAATGCCTAAATGGGAATCTTGCGCGTTATCTTGGTGCGCAGATGCCCCAGACGAAGAGGCGACCATTGTCATTAAAGATACATTTTTGAAAAGAATATCATTGCCGGCAAATACATGATGTTGCGGCACAGAAGTGGTAAATGGAATGATTTTTCCCATTGAAGCCTCCCTATTTTTGTTATAATGTATATACATATTAAAAATCTGGCAAGTAGAAAGTTTTTAAATTCAAATCAAATTTATTTTAAAACCCTGCCAAAGTTTTAAAAAGTGAATATTTTAGCCACTATTGGCGTTAAAAATAACGCTGATACAAAAGGTTAAAAGACTGCGCTGACAAAAATATGAATGATACAAAATTGTGAACAAGTGGAGGATAGGATGCAAAAGATATTCGCAGATAGCGCATTAACGGCTAAGGGCTGGCAAAAAAATGTCGCGATCAGCTTTGAAAATGGCTCAATTACCGCGATTGACGAAAATGCCTATGATGGTAATCCGCAGCAAACAGGCGCCCATTATAAAGTGCTGGTAAGCGGCATGCCCAATTTGCATTCCCATGCTTTTCAACGTGCCATGGCAGGCTATACCGAGCGGCGCGGCGCAACGCCTGATAGTTTTTGGAGCTGGCGCAATGAAATGTACCGCCTTGCCCTTGCCATGAATCCTGACGAGGTGGAAGCCGTTGCATCACAGCTTTATATCGAAATGTTGGAAGCTGGTTTTACCCGTGTTGGCGAATTTCACTATTTGCATCATGATATTGACGGCAAGCCCTATAATGATATTGGCGAAATGGCCGGCCGCATCTGCAATGCTGCACAAAAAAGCGGTATTCATCTAACCCTATTGCCGGTCTTTTATGCTCATGCGGGTTTTGGTGGCCAAACACCGGTTGACGGGCAAAAGCGTTTTATTAATGACACGGCGAGCTTTGCAAAACTGGTTCAATCATGCCGGAGCCACGCAAAAAATCTTGAAAAAAGCATTGTCGGCATCGCGCCCCATAGCTTACGCGCCGCAACAGAAGATGAGTTAAAGGAAATTTTACCACTTGCTGATGGTAACCCAATCCATATCCATATTGCCGAGCAATTAAAAGAAGTTGATGATTGCGTTGCATGGAGTGGTGAGCGCCCAGTGGAATGGCTGTTAAACCGCTTTAAGGTTAATGAAAATTGGTGCTTGATCCATGCCACCCATTTAACAGAAGATGAAACCGTCAATATAGCAAAATCTGGCGCGATTGCTGGGCTTTGTCCGCTAACTGAGGGCAATCTTGGTGATGGAATTTTCAACGCCCTGCTCTTTAGGGAACATGGCGGCCGTTTTGGCATTGGCAGCGACTCTAATGTTAATATTAGCGTTGCTGATGAATTAAGCCAATTTGAATATTCGGTGCGCTTAAAAACCCATATGCGCAATGCAATCGCCAAACCTTTAGGCTCCAATGGTCGCCATTTATTTGATGAAGCGATAAAGGGCGGCGATCAAGCGCTAAAAAGCCAAAGCGCAATTAAATGCGGAAATAGCGCCGATTTTGTCGCCCTTGATTTAAAAGGTCAAGATTGGATTAAGGAAGACGCTATTTTAGACAATTGGATTTTTGCCCGAACGGTGGACGTTAAAAGCACTTGGGTTAATGGCGTTGAAGTTGTCCGCGATGGCAAGCACATTGCGCGCGATGAAATATTTAAAACTTATAGCAAAACCATGAACAAGCTTTTTGGCTAGATTTTTTTGGTTTATTTTTCCAAACAACCGCTTGCCAAAGCGGTTGTTTTATCAAAACTTAGTCTTGCGGCGAAGGCTGCCATTTACCTGGAAATCTATCAAAATCAGGGCAACCGCTTAAGGTGATGCCATCATTTTCTATTTTTATTTCACATTGCGAAGAAAAATCATATTCCCTAACTTCGAAATAGAGAATATTGTTCTTGATATGCCAAGCACCAAGTTCGCTGCATCCAAGATCGAGAAGACGGCGATTGTCTATAAGCGGGCCATAAAGTGAATCACAAAACATAAGCACATCAGGTTCAAAGCAAATCTCATAGCGCTTTCTGAGCTCTTCCTGTTCAAAGACGCGCTGCTCATAGCATTTACTCTCTGGGCTTAATGGAAAGTCGGCCGCATTGGTTTGTCCTACCATAAATGACACGGTCAACAACAAAATAGCTTGTCTAAAACAATAATATAACAATTTCATTTATTCACCTTGTGGCTTTAAGCGTTCTAACGCATCATGCGTGTCAGCAGCACTCAAATTTACAGCAATTTCATAATCCTTGATTGCCATTAATCTTGCGGAGATTAGTTGAAACTGCCACTTTGCTTCTCAAGCCTAATTATTAAACAAATAATAAAAAACCACTATTACTTTTAATTGCAATAGCGGGCTCAAGTTTTTTTCTAATCAACAAATTTATACACTATTTAAACTTAAACGGGCCCCCAATTCATTTCAACAGCAATGACAAGTACGACAGCAGCAATCAATCCCCAAACGATGACCAATGGCATAATAAATTTTACCCATTTGGTGAAGGATACTTGCGTTGTGGCAAGAATTGCCATCAAAACCCCTGATGTTGGATTAATACAATTAACAACACCCTCACCAAAGATAACGGCTTACACTGTAGTTTGGCGGGTAATGCCCAACACGTCGCCAATAAGCGTGAATACCGGAATAAGAACGGCAGATTAACCTGAGCCTGATGAAATGAAGAAATGAAGAAATGCATAATCATCGCACTTGCATACATGCCAATAGCTGTCATAGAGCGTGGCAATTCGTTAAGAAGACCAACAACATGATACACAATTGTATCCAAGATCAAACCTTGATCAAGAATAATCGATATAGCACGGGCAAGACCAACCACAAAAGCGCCGCCCACTAATTGACCACACCCTTTAAAAAGCCTAATGCAATGGCATCCGCCCGCATTTTGGAAATAATTCCAACGCCAATTGCCATGATAATAAACATGGCAAGCATTTCTTTTTCGCTCCAGCTTAATTTTACGGCACCGGCAATAAAAACACCAAGCCATAATGCGGTAAAGCCTAAAACAATTAGCTTAAAGCCTTTCATAAAATCTGAGCCTTAACATAAAATAATACCTTTGCCCTGTGGAAAAATATAGAGCTCATAACGGCGTGGTATAAAATTAACGCGTTAATTGTCGGCCTATTCGAAAGATATATAATTTTAGCAATTGCTAATAAAAATTTTTAATTTTTAAATTGTTGCATTATCATTTTATTATATTAATAGGTAAAACTATATAAATATTAGGAATGAGTGCATGAATATCGCAAATACTTTTAAACAAAAGGCTAAAACAAATTTTCTTAAGTTGTTTTATGGGGGATCCCTACTTGTTTTAAGTAAGAGCTTTGCACTTGGTGCTTATATTGGTGCTACTGATACAATAACAGTTTCCCCTACAGGAAATACATCAACACCTTGGGTGGTTAATGAAAATTTAGATATAGATGGGACGTTGAAGGTTGGAACAAGCTCAGCAGATACTGGTATTGTTAACCTCAATGCAACTTTCATATCTGGGATTAATTCACCCGCTTCTATCACTGTAACGGGTATAGGCTCGCAAATTAATATTAGCGACGCTCTTTATTTAGGTTGGGCAGCTGCTGGCAATAATACCACAATGTCTATTTTAGATGGTGGTTATGTACAAGCAAAATATGGCCAAATTGGCGTATTAACTGGCTCTTCTGGACATCTTACAATTTCTGACGCTGGATCAAAGCTTGAAATAAGTGGCAGCAATAATGATTTTTGGATTGGTAGCCAAGGTAATGGCCGCCTTGATATTCTTAATGGTGGCGAGCTGCAATTTAGCAATACGGATCAAAATATTATTGTTGGTCGCTCAGCCGGTATTACCGGTACAGTTAATATTGATGGCGAAGGATCTATACTAAACGTTAACAATGCAAATATTTTGGTTGCTCAAAGTGGCACTGGTATATTCAATGTCAATAATAATGGTGCGGTTTTTGTGCAAAATTTCTACACCGCACAAGAGGTTGGTGCCAATGCACAAATCAATTTAGATAATGGCGCACAGTTTAATGCGACTGGCGGGGCAGCTATTTCAATTGCTGGGCAGACTACTTTTACTCTTAATAATGCAAGTGTTTTTTCAACCGCTCATGATTTAATCTTTGCGGTAAATGATGGCAGTTCTGCAGATGCCGATATTGCTGGCGATGGTTCTGTTGTATCTTCTGCAACCAATATTTATATCGCAAAAGCTGGTACGGCAAGCGTAACCCTTCACGATAATGCAACGCTAAAAGCACAAGATACTATTTATATGGCAGCAGAAGGTGCGTCTTCTGCAAGTTTAAATATTGGTGCAAAAGCCGGTGATGCAGCAATTGCTCCTGGAATTGTTGACGCGCCAAACATTAGTCTTGGCAATGCAACACTTAATTTTAATCATAATGCTACAGATTATATTTTTAATAGCCAATTAACTTCAGCTGCAACGAGCATTGCTAAGGGAACAATAAATCAGTTTTCTGGTCGCACTAAGCTTACAGCAGATAGTAGCAATTTTATTGGTGAAACAAATATCACCGGTGGATCGCTTGTGGTAAATGGTCAATTAGGTGGCACAATTGACATTACTGCAGACGGCACGCTTGAAGGTTTGGGCATTGTTGGCAGCACTGTCAATAATGGCACAATTAAGCCAGGCGACAATAATATCGGCTTGCTGACAATTAATGGCGATTATACAAGCACAAGCGGCAAAATAATTTTTGATACGGTTCTTGGCAATGATGATTCAGCCACTGACTTTTTGCATATTACCGGTAATGCAAGTGGTGCAACAGATGTTTATGTTGTTAATCGTGATGGATTAGGCGCATTAACCACAGGTAACGGTATTCAACTTATCCAAGTTGACGGCACATCCCAAACAAGCAACTTTACACTGGCTGGAGATTATAGTTTTGAAGGAAGAGTGGCTGTTGCGGCAGGCGCTTATGCTTATTCACTTTATGCAGGAAATGTAGCAGGTAATTTTACTGGTGATTGGTATTTACGCTCGCTTTATACCACGCCAGAGCCAGAACCAAAGCCTGAACCCAAGCCAGAACCAAAGCCAGAACCAAAGCCTGAACCCAAGCCAGAGCCAAAACCTGAGCCTCAACCAGAGCCAAAACCAGTGCCCGAGCCTCAACCAGTGCCCGAACCAAGGCCTATACCTAGTCCTGTTTATTCACCAACAGTGCCAATATATGAAATTTATCCGCAAATTCTGCAGCGTTTAAATAATTTAGGTACGCTTGAACAACGCGTTGGCAATCGCAAATGGCTTTTGACCGATAGCAATCAAAGCTTTGCGGCAAAAACCGAAGAGCGTGGCTTTTGGATGAGGGCCGAGGGATTAACCGGCCATGTCAATTCGCATGTAAGCAAAACAGCGTCTAATTATGATATTGACTTGCTAAAAATGCAGTTTGGTTTAGATTTTTATAGTCAAAGCTTTACTAGCGGCCAACTTATTGGCGGCGTTTATTTTCAATATGGCAACGCAAAAGCAGATATCTCTTCGCGTTTTGGCACAGGTGATATCAAAACCACCGCATATGGTTTTGGTGGCACATTGACATGGTATGGCAATAATGATGTTTATATCGACAGTGTTGCTCAACTTATGTGGTTTGATAGCGATTTGCGCTCTAAATGGCTACAAAATCAAAAATTAGCAAATGGCAATCACGGCAATGGCTATAGTTTAAGCATTGAAACTGGTAAGAAAATTGCTCTAAGCAATCAATGGACAATAACGCCGCAAGCCCAACTATCCTATAATAGCGTTGATTTTAATAGCTTTTCTGATAAGTATCAAGGCTATATACAAAGCCGCGATGGTGATGCTTTAACCGGACGACTTGGCATGTCTTTTGATCATGCACAGGTTTGGAAAGCGTCAAATGGTGACATTCGCCGTTTTAAAACCTATGCTATTGGTAATCTTTATTATGAATTTTTAAATGGCACTGAAATCAGTGTGACAAAGGTTTACTTCCGCAATAACCCAGACCGGTTTTGGGGTGGCTTGGGCACAGGGTTCAGCTATAATTGGAAAGATGATAGCTATTCCATTTATGGGGAACTTGATGGCCGCACCAGCTTTAGCGATTTTGGCGATAGTTATACATTAAACGCCACTATAGGCTTTAGATCAAAATTCTAATTAGAGCGCATTTCGATCTGATTGGATCAGATCAGCGCTCTAATCCATTGTTTACACCGCGTTTTTTACCCGAAAACCGCTTCACACTCTTCGGAAAACGCTCTAATGTGAAATTTAATTGATCATATTAGTTTTATTGCCCCGTCATTGTTTGGAAAGACAAAAGCGGGGCAATGTAATTTGGGCTAATAATTGCTCTGCCATTGATATTCTATTATTGAAGATAAATCAAAATGGCTTATTTTAGTGACAATAGAAATCATTAACTGCAAATAAAACCTTTTGGCTCAATTTTGCAAGTTATTGAAAACATGTGATGCAAAGAGCGATTTTATAGCTTAATAATATGCATCTTTCACATTTGCTTTTTTTAAATATTTCTTATCTTTTAATTAGTCCTGTAGGTTTTGCCCCTAAGATATATGTCAATTATTTTAAGGCAAAGGGCTGCGGCGCAAGATTTGATAATCGCACCAAGTAAAAATGGCATAAAGCCATAAACAAAAGCAATTTGTCCGCCTTTTTGGCTCGCAAGCCATAAGGCACCGAGCGATAGGCAAAGCAGATTGCCAAGTAACATATTAAGAATGCATAATTTCAAATTACTGCCATTCCAACCCTTTTTGGCAAGCTGACCCGTTAAAAATGCAGAAAAAGGAAAAGCATAAAGATAGCCGGCAGTTATGCCATAAAAAGGTGCAAGGCCAGACTTTCCATCGGCAAGAAGTGGTAAACCAATGGCCGCACAAAAAAGCCATAAAATAACGGTGATGAAACCAAGGCGCGGTCCAAAAAACGCTCCTATAAATGTAACAATAAAAGTTTGTAAGGTGATTGGTACAGGTCCAATGGGTATTTGGACATAGGAGGCTAAATAGAGTGAAGTGACACCAAGAAAAATTGCAATCACTTGCGCAGCATAGCGCATATTTTCTAACTGATAGCATTGCGCATTAACCTGTTGCGTTTTATCCATGCAATGTGCCTTTATGCTTTTTTCGGTGTGCATTTTTGCACCCGCACTTCTTAATAATCTGTTGTTTAACCATCGTCTTTACGGAAAATAGCCAAAATTTGTAAAAAAGCAATTATTGAAATATTTTGCCATATGTAAAATTTCATAAATGCAATTGAATATAGGTTCATTACAGAAAACAAAACTAAAATTTTAGTAATATTTGATAAATTATACTGGGAATTTTGGATGATTACCTAATAGTTTAGCAGATACTATTAAAAAGGTGACGAAATGACACGCACAAAATGATTGGAAATAGAGCAATAATCTTGGCCAAACGCCAATTAATGAGCAATTATTGCCTTATGAATGAAAAAACAATAAAGCGATAAAGCATTAATAAAAGAAAAGGCAAATTTGCAAATGATAAAAATGCAACAACAGCAAAATGAGGGCAAGGCTTTGTCTTTTCAATCAAATGAAATTCGCCATGGGTTAACTGGCCTTGATTATTTTAGTCAAAACGCCAATAGTCTTGATGAGCAAAGCGACAAAGCCGATGAAATTTTACCACAATTGTTAAAAACTGGCGCAATTGGCATTGGCGTTACTAAGGATTTTGGCGGTGATGGTGGCACAATTTGCGATAGTGTTGAGGCAATTGCTGCCCTTTCCTACCATTCTTTAACTGCCGCCTTTGTGCTTTGGGTGCAAAAAACTTATGCTCATTTTTTAATTGAAAGCGACAATGAACAGCTACGAATAGAGCAATTGCCGCAAATTATCAATGGCAGTTTAGCCGGTGCATCGGCACTTTCCAATGCTATGAAATTTATGGCAGGTTTGGAAACATTGCAAATTAAGGTAAGTGCTGAAACAAATGGTAAAACTATTGTTGATGGTATCATGCCTTGGGTTACAAATTTGCGGCTTGGCAATTTTGTTATCGCTGCCGCGATTGAGCGCGCTGACAAAACCGCCTTTGTTGCGAGCTTTGCCGCTGATGATCTTGGCCTTACCCGCTCTGATGATTTGGACTTAACGGCTCTTCGTGCCAGCCATACCGCATCCATATCGCTTAAAAATGTGCAAATTGATCAAAAGCATATTATCTTCCATAATCTTGCCGCATCCATAGCACCCGTTCGGCCGGGCTTTATTGGTATGCAATGCGCTATGTCCTTGGGGCTTGCACGGCGCATTTTAGATGAGGCACAGCATAATCAGGGCGCAGGCCGCAATGTGCTGAACGCAGAAATTGACACATTAACAAGTGACCTTGTAAGCCTTACCAATGAACTACAGCAAGGGTTGATTGAACAGCAATTCATTAGCGATATTGCAGCCTTATTTCGCATTCGTATTCGCCTTGCTGATTTGGTTACTAAAGCCATTTGGCTTGAATTGCAAACATTAGGGGGCAAAGCCTATTTGCAAAAAACTGGTAGCGATTTTGCACGCCGCTTGCGTGAAGCAGCTTTTATCCCTATTATCACACCAAGCATCACACAATTAAAGGCAGTGTTACAAGCGCAAAACCAATAAAATAACTTAATTATATGAATGGAAATAATGTGGTCGGTCGATCCTTTACTCAATCCGCATTTCAAGATGAAGTGCCTCTCGTAGCTATGCCTATGGATAATATCCTTGATGCAAGGGAAGCTCCTCAACAAGGCGATATTGTGCTTGCAGGGGAAAATATTTCAATCAGCCATGATGGTAAAACCACCATTTTAACTGATTTTAACTTAACACTGCGACAAGGTGAGATTTTTTCCATTTTAGGACCAAGCGGCGTTGGCAAATCCAGCCTATTGCGGATTTTGGGTGGCCTTGAACGCGCACAAAATGGTGTGGTCAAAATTCATGGTGAGGAAATATCCAAAGTACATCCGCGCCTTAGCATGGCTTTTCAAAACCCTTGCTTGTTGCCTTGGCTTAATGTCTATAAAAATGTTGCCTTTGGCCTTAACTTTAAACATCAGCCCACATTAAAGCGCCAAGTGCGCCATCAGCGTATAGAACGTGCCCTGCGCGAAGTTAATCTTGAAGATGCAGGCGCATTAATGCCGGCGCAATTGTCTGGCGGCATGGCAAGCCGCGTTGCCCTTGCTCGCTGTCTTGCCCGCCAGCCAGATGTTTTATTACTCGATGAGCCGTTTGGCGCGCTTGATGCAATTACCCGAGGGCAAATGCAACAGCTTTTAATCAAAATTATTAGCGATTATCAAAGTGCCGCTTTGCTTATTACTCATGATATTGATGAAGCTTTAAGAGTGAGCGATAGGGTTTTGCTGATTGGCGGTACTCCGGGTCAATTGCTTGGCGAGTGGGATCTTACACACTTACGCCAAAACGGTAATGATAGTTCAATGGCGTTAGCCATCCAGAACGAGATAATGCAAAAACTAGCCCATTAAAATTGAATGGCTGATTGTAATTTTTACCCAAAGCGCGAGGACATATTATGAATGATGAGTTTTTTTCACGCCGCGATATTATGCGCCTTGCCACGCTTTTAACCGCAGGAGGGGCGGCTTCCATATTAAACACGCGTTTTGCCAATGCCCAAAGTGGCGCAAAACAAGATGAACCATTAAAAATCGGCTATTTGCCAATTACTGATGCCACCCCTTTGCTTGTAGCCCATGGCCAAGGCTTTTTTGAAAAACAAGGGGTTAAGGCAGAAAAGCCGGTGATGTTTCGTTCTTGGGCACAATTGGTTGAAGCGTTTTTTGCTGGACAAGTCAATGCGGTGCATGTTTTGTCACCAATTGCCGTTTGGGCGCGTTATAATAGCAAAGCACCGGTAAAAGTCGTCGCTTGGAACCATATGTCAGGCTCGGCATTATCGGTTGCTGAAAATATCAATTCGATTGATGATCTTGCCGGCAAAACCGTTGCCATTCCCTTTTGGTATTCAATTCATAATGTTGTTTTACAAATTTTGCTCAAAAAAGCCGGACTTACCCCTGTTTCAAAGAAAAGCGGCACCATTGGCGAGCGCGAGGTTAATCTTGTTATTCTTGCGCCATCTGACATGGTGCCGGCCCTTGCCAATGGCGAAATTGCTGGATACATTGTTGCGGAGCCATTTAACGCCCTTGGTGAACTTGCCGGCATTGGCAAAATTTTGCGCTTTACCGGCGATGTTTGGAAAGACCATGCCTGCTGCCTTGTTTTAATGAATGAAAGTGATTTGATGGAACGTCCGCAATGGTCGCAAAATGTCGTTAATGCTCTTGTTGACGCGCAATTATGGACAATTGCCAACCGCCAAAAAACCGCAGAGCTTTTGTCTAAGGATAATGCCAATCGCTATACTCCCCATTCGGTTGCTGCACTCACAAAAGTGCTGGTAGAAAATGCCAGTGATGATAGCGCCTATGTAAAAAGTGGTGCGATTAAACACCCAGAATGGCGCGAAAAGCGCATCGGTTTCCAGCCCTACCCTTTCCCGTCTTATACGGTATCATTGATCGAGCATTTAAAAACCACATTAATGCATGGCGATAATGCATTTCTTGACCATTTAGACCCAGAATTTGCCGCTAAAGACCTTGTTGATGATCGCTTTATCAAAGCAGCACTTCTCCAATTTGGCGGCTTACCGGCCTTTGGGCTTGAGCAAAATTTTGAACGCGTTGAGGTGATTGAAGCATAAATGAGCGTGCATTTAACCCAAACAAAATTACCGTTGAAGGCTTCCACGGCAAAATTGAAAGCCTTTTATCTTGGCATTTTAGGGCTGGCTATCCTTGTTTTTCTATGGTGGTTTGCTATTGATATTTGGGCAAAGGGCAATGGCTTTGCCGCGCGTTTTTCGCCAAGTCTTGCCTTTCCTGCCTTTTGGCATTTGTTACAAAGCCCAGATCTTATCTTGCATGTTGGTGCAAGTTTAAAGCGCATATTGTTTGGGCTGTTTTTTGCACTTATCCTTGGTATCCCTTTAGGGCTTATGATTGGCTGTTCAACAATTGCTGCTAAAACAGCATCGCCGTCATTTCAATTCTTGCGCATGATTTCACCCCTTTCTTGGATGCCGATAGCGGTCATGGTGTTTGGCGTTGGTGATAAGCCGATTTATTTTTTAATTGCCTTTGCTGCCATTTGGCCAATCTTGTTAAACACCGCAGCAGGGGTAAACCAGCTTGACCGCCATTGGTTGCAACTTGCCAAAAGCCTAGCTGCAACTAAAGTTGAAACCTTATTTTTTGTTATTCTTCCCGGCATTATTGGACAAATTTTTGTTGGCCTTCGCCTTGCTATTGGTATTGCATGGATTGTTATCGTGCCGGCAGAAATGTTGGGTGTTAATGCAGGGCTTGGTTATTTTATCCTCGATGCGCGTGATCGCTTGGATTACCCTGAATTAATGGCAATTATTCTGCTGATCGGTATCATTGGCTATAGTCTTGATAGTTTGGCACGCCTTGCCTTAAAATATTTTGGTGCTAGCAAATAATGATTGATAAAGAAAACCTCGCCTTTATAAAAAAACATATTGGCATGTTTTTTATTGATGAAAATAGCCAAGTCGAAATAACCAATTTCTTCTATGGCTATCTTTACGCCTATTCAAGGTGTTTGGCGGATAGTGAGCAAAGCCAAAAAAACTACAATGATGAATTGAGCGAATTTTTAAAAATGAAATATCAATATCAGTCGGCTAGACATTGGACTGCACTGATTGACACGCTTTATGAACAACATAAGCAAAATGACGAAAAATTTTATCAATTTTTGATTGATAACTTAATAGACTTCCAAACATTAAAGCAATTTGGCTAAAAAATGCAGATGGATTATCAACCAATGCAGCCAAATAAACAGCCATTCATAAATAACTTACTTCCAACAATTGCAGTTTCTACTCCATCGAACAAAATGATGATAATAGCGGATCAAAATCATGAATGCATTCGCCTTTGATAAATTTATAAATATGATATTTATATTCACCACTTGGTTCATCATCATAAAAACTAAAGATTCCATATGAACCGATTGCAACCGATTGGGTAAAAGTAAAAAAATCAAATAGATTTTGAAAAATATTGGTCTTTCTATTATTGCATCCTATAGCCGTAATTCGTAATAAGCCATTAAAGAAATCTAACTTTATAAAGCAATTATTTTCATGATAAACATTTTCATGTGCAAATTTATTTTTAAATTCAGCTTTAATCGTTTTTAATGCGGCTTGATAATCAAAGTCCTCTTCACATTCTTCTAACCAATGTCCACTTACAGTCATCCAGCCTTGATACTCAATCATTTTATAAACCCTCATTGTAAAAATTGGTTCTCTACTCTGCCTCTACCATATTCAATAAATTTACCCTTAGTAAAACTTTAAACTTGACTTAATACTATATCAAACTTGCGACGCGTTCATTTAAACTAGCCAAGTTTACACATTAAGATCTAGTATAGCTGCTTGACCCCATCTTTTTGTCGAATAAGAAAGACATTTTATGAAATATAAATTATTTGATATTGTCGTAGTTTTGGAAGATTTAGAAACTGAAAATTTACAAAAGGGCGAACGTGGAACTATAATAGAAATATTTTCAAATCCGTGCATAGCCTACGAGGTAGAATTTATCGACGACCGTGGCGTAACCTTTAAACAAATACCTCTTTTACCAACGCAAATTTCGCCATGGTCATCCGATTAATTTTAACATTAAATTATTGCGAATAATTTGACATCAAATGATCCATATTTGTGAATTTAGAACATCGCTTTGTAATAAAACTCTTGTGTTTAATAAAACTCTAAGGCTTTATAAAGTTTCGGGCTTTATAAAAGATTGTCATAAAGCATCAGATCATAATGCATGATAATTAAGTGTATCGATACAATTTTTAATGTAGGGTTTTTCAATCGCATAAAACATTGTGCTCAATAAAATACTCGATGATGAATAACACGCAAGAAATGACATTCCATATATAAATGCGTAATCTTTGTAATTTTTAACTTGGCAGTTATTAAAAGCATATTCAGCAAGAGTTGATCAAGTTTTGCGTTTAGACAATGCGCCAAAACTAAGAGTTTTGCGCATGTGTTGCCTTTCAGAAAAGCCAACATGCTCTTCAGCATAAAAGTGATTGATCGTCTTTTCATTTAAGTATAGAAAACTATTCTTTATTTTCAAGTTTATAGTCTATGGGCTTTTAGGGGAAAGCATGGGTAAACAAGATTTATTGACTTGAACCACATTATTTTACGGGAAGAGGGAGATTCATGGTTGAAATTTCAAATGTAACGGCAAAAAAATCGTTAGCAAGCATTGAGCAAAGCGCCATACGCAAAGTATCGCTGCGCTTAGTGCCTTTTTTGATTATTGCCTATTTTATGGCCTATCTTGACCGGGTCAATGTTGGTTTTGCCGCATTGGAGATGAATGCAGATTTAAGCTTTACACCAACAATTTATAGTATTGGTGCTGGCATATTTTTTGTGGGCTACTTTCTGTTTGAAGTGCCTAGCAATTATTTTATGGAAAAATTAGGCGCGCGGCTGTGGATTGCCCGCATATTAATCACTTGGGGGCTGATCTCCTGTTTCATGGCGCTCATTGTAGGCCAATGGAGTTTTTATGGCTTGCGCTTGCTGCTTGGTCTTGCGGAAGCTGGGTTTTTTCCCGGCATTTTGCTTTATTTAACCTATTGGTATCCAAGCCGTTACCGCGCCCGTATTTTAGCAGGCTTTGTGATTGCAGTGCCCATATCAACCCTGATTGGCGCACCAATTTCAGGCATTTTGCTTGAAATGCACGGATTTTGGGGCTTGCGCGGTTGGCAATGGCTTTTCATCATTGAGGGGGTGCCAACAGTCATTCTTGGCATTATTGCTTGGTTTTATCTAACCGATAGACCAAGCAAAGCCAAATGGCTGACAAATGACGAAAAAAATTGGCTTGAAAATGAAATTGCCATGGAAGCTGAAAAAGGGCGCAAAGTTGGTAGCGATCATTCGTTTATGGCAGGGCTTACCTCGCCGCGCGTATTAATTTTGTGCTTTGTTTATTTTAGCTTTGTTGCAGCACTTTATGCCATGAGTTTTTGGTTACCACAAATTATCAAGGCTTTTGGTTTAAGCAATGTGGAAACGGGTTTTGTTACTGCTATTCCTTATTTCTTTGCCGCTATTGCTATGGTGCTTTGGGGCATTCATTCCGACCGCACTGGTGAGCGTATCTGGCATGTGATCTTGCCATTTTTATTAGCCTCTATCGCCCTTATTACCGCAAGCTTTTTGCAAGAGCCGATTATTCTTATGGTTGCACTAACCTTTGCAGCTATTGGTATTTTTTGTTGTTTTTCACTATTTTGGACACTGCCAACCGCGTTTTTAACTGGTAGTGCTGCCGCAGCAGGTATTGCGCTGATTAATTCGGTGGGCAATCTTGCTGGCTTTGGTGGTCCTTATCTCATGGGTTGGATTAAGGAAACCACCAGTAGCGCATCATTGGGCTTGTTAATCCTTGGCATTTTACCACTATTTGGGGCAGCGCTTGTCTATTACCTTGGCAAAACCAATCGCCATATGTTGGATGCCCATAAATAAAATTCCAAATTTTTTAAAACAAAGCACGCTTTGGTAGATCAAAATCATAGCGTGCTTTTAAAAGCAGCAAACTTTGCAAATGTTAAATATCATTGGTGTTGACCCTAATCACCTATTTCTAGCATAACTTTAAAAATTACCTTTCAACTTTTATGTTCAATATATTTGTGTAATAATCATGCGATATAATAATATTACAAAAATTCTATCAAGCTATAATCCATCTTCCTAAATATAGTTTTGTAAAAATAGGGATATGCGATGTCCAATATATATTATAAATCAATTATATTACCTCAAGAAATATATAATGAAGGCAATTTTCATTTGGATAATATAGCTGATTTTTGGCAAGATGATTACAGCGCTTTATATCAAAAATTGATTACTTATCTTAAACTTCATAACTATCATGGTCGATATTTAAGCAATAAAGCTCTTACGTTTCATAAACAGGACCATTCTATTATTTTTGAAGAATATTATGGCGATGTGATTTTTAAATTGCACATAAGAATGATTGATCTTATTGATTTAAGACATATATTTGAATTTTTGATAACCAATAATTGCATATTAATAAACTATTATAATGACAAATATTTGGGTAATGACATAAATAATTACATTAATAATGTTCTCTATTTTTCAATTAATAAAAATATATCCTAAAATCACATCAATGCAAAAAGCTATGAAGTTAAGCTGGGCGAATACACCATTAGACGCTTATGTGAGATAAAATGCATAATTTCCATTTACCTCACATAAAACCGTTTTTTTAATATTAGCGTTCAATTATTCACCTAATGCATTTAACATTTTACGTGCTCTACCATCGCCTTGTTCTGCAGCAAGTTTAAGCCATTTGATTGCTTCTAGTCTATTCTTTTTTACACCCTCACCATAATAATAATTATATCCAAGATTAAACTGTGCTTTGTCGTGTCCTTGCTCTGCAGCCAGCCTATACCATTTGGTAGCTTCTACCTTATCCTCAATAACACCTTCGCCGTCATCATAAGCAACACCAAGGTTAAACTGCGCTTTAGCGTAACCTTGTTCAGCGGCAAGCCTATACCATTTTGCAGATTCAGCCTTATCTTCAGTAACACCTTCACCAAGATCATAAGCAACGGCAAGGTTAAATTGCGCTTTAGGATTATCTTGATCAGCGGCGAGTCTATACCATTTTGCTGCCTCGACCTTATCCTCTGCAACACCTTCACCAATGTCGTAACTAATGCCCAAATTATATTGTGCTTTGTCATGACCTTGCTCGGCAGCGCGCCTATACCATTTTACAGCCTCTGCCTTATCCTGTGCAACTTCATCGCCATAATCATAATGAATACCTAGATCATACTGTGCATTAGCATCACCTTTTTCAGCCTTTTCTAGTAGTTGGGCAATTGTTTCAGCGCCATGGCTAAAATTTACAAGAAAAATACTAGTGATGAAGATAAAAAATAACCGGATAATATAATGCTTCAATGTAAGCTCCTATTGATTTCTTAGACTATAATTCTTCCACATATGCTAAAAAGGCATCTTGTAAATCTTCATTAATGGTTTCACCCTTATAAATAAGCTTTACATCAGCAATATTGCCATCCTCTTCAATTAGATTAAAAATGCTGGAAAGTGTATCAATCATGACTTGCTTCATAATCATTAACAACGTTTCTTTTTCATCTGTATCTAAATTTTTTATAAGGTTAACCACATTCTTGCCGTAATTATCCAAAGAGGGATCAGCTTTTATATCAAGATAACTATCACGATATAATTCAATATTTTCATCAATAATAGACTTATATATTATTTCAACAAAATTATGCTTATTATCTATAGACATTTTCCCTCCTATTTTTTTGCAGTATAAATGTAAATTCTATATCCATATTCGCTATATTTCAAAACATTTAAAACTATTTAATTATAATTCGAAATATCTACTAAAATGGGAATTATTTGGATATTTTAGTTAAAGAGTTATCATTAACAACATAATCGCAACCTTTAATGCTCGTACAATATATTCATACCAATTATGATTTTGCGACATTAATCGATGACAAAAATTCCTTAACGGCAAGATCCTAGCCTGCGAGTTTTTAGCGCTTTGCAGTTTGTATAAATAAGACGTGGCGGTTTTTCTGTTTACGCCTACTATAACAGCAGCAGAAAAAGCTATTGGCACCAATAGCCTTTTTCAATTATCGATGCGAACCCCTCTTATTGTTGCCATAAAACTTTAGCACAGTTTATTTTTGATATTTCCTTTGCACATTAGAGCGCATTTCGCTCTGATTGGATCAGATCGGCGCTCTAATCCATTGTTTACACCGCGTTTTTTGTCCGAAAACCGCTTTAAATATAACCAAACTAACATATAAGGTTTATAAATAATGGATTTAGTTGGCTATCTAGCACCCAATTTTATTGAAAATTCGCAGATTGAAGGCTCTTTTGCTTTTGTAAAAGATGCTGATCATTATACACTATATACCCATAAGAATCCGCGACATTTCGCTATAATTTATTATCCAAGCCATCCGGAATTTAAGAAAATTAAAGATATTTATCCTCAAGATTATATGTTTAATGAAATAAAATGTGCCTTTTAAAATAGTGAATTTAAAGGTGAAATTATAAATCCTCCCTATATCATTCAACAACAAAGTTTTGAAAGTATTTATTATAGTGAAGATAAAAATGGCTATAGGGTTATATATGAAAACTCATGCTTAGAAAAATTAAGAACATACGTATTTTACGAATTACGGTTAGGTTTTACTATCAAAATGATATTGGAGCATCGGAAAACACAGTGAGTACTATTTTTGAAAGCAAATAAAATAGAACAGCAAATGCAATTTATTGGCAACTCTTTTGCGGCAGGAAATTTCAAGCCACCAATTTGTGTGGCAGAAGCCCTTGCTTTTGCTGAATGTATTTTTGAATATTTTCCAGTAAAATTACAAAACACAACAATGGCTATAAAAAGCCAGCTTGCCAAAACTGAGCTTGATGGATCAAAGATATTTGCAGATTATTGCGATAGGTTAAACATTTATAGCAATTTAAGTTACCATGATGCATTGGACATATTGATGATTTATCATGACCGATTAGCCCTTGAAATTTATAAGGACTATTATCCGCTAGGCGACTTTTCTGGCGTTTTATCGATGGATGATAAGTTTTTCGAGTTGATAAGCGATCACAAACTTGCAGCCCAAGAATGCATTCATCGCTATAAAAAACGTGAAATGATAAAAATTGGTAATAAGCAATTTCGTCCAATACAACATCAGCGACTTAATGATAAATGCGCGATGATCATTGGAGTTAAGCTCTAAGCCTTCTTGGTGATGGGTAACCTTGGCTGAAACAACATTATATTTAATAAAAAATGAGCTGCTTTGTTGTTTTTAGTTGATAGTAAAAACTATTCAAATTTTAAGTACCAATTTTCAGTTTGACATTGTTGGCTTTCAAGATTTACCTCATCTTTAGTCGCAAAACTAAAATATTTTGGTGGATTTAATGTACGGTATGAAAAAAACACTTTTCCAGAAGATGTAATATAAGAGCCTATTTTTTCCTCATCCTTAACAACATAGGCATTATTATGGTTTTTGATATTAGCACTTTGCTCAAGGGTTAATTCTTCGCATAATATATGTGTAATATGACGCAATCGAAATATATAAACTATCTTCAGTTTTACCATTATTATAGCATCCCTCAAACCAAACTCATTTTATTTAGAAATATTCAAAATCATATATAGTGAATAATCTTAATTCAAAACGAATTTTTCGAAAAATCTCTTAATAAAAATATATACTATATTGTGAAGTTTTTTGAAAAATGTAATATTCTTATCCAAATTGTGACTTTAGTATTTTTAATTGAAGACATTAACAAATTTATGGGCGAGTTATGGCATTTTTTAAAGCAATTTATTCTTTTTTCGCAAAAATCTTGAGCCTTATTTTTGGTAATGTTTCATGGGTGCCGCCTTTTTGGCTAAGACCCATTTGCAAATTATTTTCTCTCATTGGTTGTTTTTTTAAAAGATATACTAAAAGCGCTATCGCAAGTGTATTCGTTCTGATTGTCGCCATTGGTGCAGGAATCGGAGGCTGGATATGGTACCAGAACCAACCGCTGCCCTATATGGTAAGTTATGATTATTCTAATCCACCTTTATCCGATTATGATAAAAAGGGTGTCAAAACCTATCCTTTAACTATCGAATTTTCAGATTCTGTTGCTCCTATTGATAAAGTCAATACAACAATTGAAGAGGGCGTAAGCCTATCACCACAAATCAAGGGTACATGGCATTGGTCTAATGACAAGGTCTTAACTTTTAAGCCGCAACAAGATTGGCCAATTGACCAAAAATATACTGTAAGCCTTGCGCAAAAAGGCTTGTTTACTGACGGCATATTGCTAAAAGATTATAGTTTTGATGTAACCACTAGTCCATTTGCTATTTCGGTTAATAATTCAAAGCTTTATGAAGATCCGCAAGATCCTAATCAAAAGAAGATGGTAGCGGAAATTAAAGCAAGCCACCCAATTGATCAAAAGACTTTTGCAAAACATATATCATTTGAATTATCGCGCGGTCTTACTTATCAAAACAAGACTAATAATAATCCGCAAATTTTCTTTTCTGAAGATGGTTTAACCGCGTCTGTTCAATCAGCAATTTTAAGCATGCCGCTTGAAACCTCTACCGTTAAATTGAAGGTGTCAAAAGGCGTGACGTCAAATCTTGGCGGTAATGCTAGCACTGAGGAATTTAGTGCTAGCATTGATGTACCGGGACGTTATCAGTTAAGTTTTGGTGACGCAAAAATTGATTTTGTGCGCAATAATAATGGTGAGCCAGAGCCGATTTTCATGTTTGAAAGCTCAAAACCGGTAAGCGACACTAACATTGATGGACAAGTGACAGCTTGGGCTTTACCACAGCGTAAAAATGAATCTGGCGATCGCATTAATTGGCGCGACAATGAAATTACCGATAATTTGCTTGCTCGCTCGCGCAAAATTCCACTTATTCAAATTCCTAGTGATAGCGCTCAAAATAGCCTTCATTCATTTAAGCTTAATGCTGAGCCCGGTGTGCAACTTTATGTGCGCATTAATGGCAAAATCCAATCTCAAGGCGGTTATTTATCGCGTGATGCGCAAACACTTTACACATCAAATATGCCCAATTATCCCAAGACTTTGCAATTCATGTCAGAAGGCGCTTTGCTTGGTCTTCGTGGTGAACGCACCCTTGGCGTTATGGCGCAAGGTGTAAGTGGCGCACAAGTTGAAATAGCCCGCGTTCTGCCAAAGCAGCTTCACCATTTGGTTAATCAATTGGATGGTAATTTTGTTCGCCCTGATATGAGCGAAAGCGAATTTGATACTTTAGTCGAGCGCGAAAATATCGATTTTGATCTTCCTGATATTGCCGTCAATAAAATGCAATATAGCTATGTGGATCTTGCTCCTTACCTATCAAGTGAAGATGGACGGCATGGTATTTTTGTGGTGCGCATGAGTGAAAAAGGTAGCTATGATCGCCAAACCCTTGGCGAAGTGACATCAGCGCGTGACATACGCTTTATTGTCGTCACCGATATTGGCATTATTGCCAAGCGCGACAGCAATCGCGGCCATGATATTTTTGTGCAATCCATCGAAACAGGTTTACCAATCGATAATGCCTTGGTGGAAGTTTACGGCGTTAATGGTCTGCCGGTTGCGCAAAGCTATAGCGATGAAACAGGCCATGCTTATTTTGGTGATTTAAGCGAATTATCTCGTGAAAAGCGCCCGCTCATGTATGTGGTCACCAATGGCGAGGATCAATCTTTCTTGCCGATTAATAATGAAGGCCGCCAGCTTGACCTATCGCGCTTTGCTATTGGCGGTTTAATGGCAGATGGCAAAACAGATACATTACGCGCTTTCATGTTTAGCGAGCGCGGCCTTTATCGCCCCGGCGAAACCGTGCATCTTGGCATGATTGTTCGCCGTGATGACTGGCATGGTAACTTGCAAGGCTTGCCTGTTGAGCTTACCATTTATGATCCTGCCCGCCGCGAAGTAAAGACCGAGAAAATGCAGCTATCGGCAGAAGGCTTTGAAAGCTATGATTTTGCGTCCGATCCTGCAATGCCTGCAGGTACCTATACGGCAGAGCTTGAGCTTGCCAACAAAAGTGGTGGCAATTATTCGCTTGGTAGCGTTTCATTTTCTATTCGTGATTTTGAACCAGACCGCATGAAAGTAACAGCTAGTCTTTCGCCAACGCCAATTAAAGGCTGGTTAAAGCCAGAAGAAGTTAAGGCAAGTGTCAAAGCAATGCATCTTTTTGGTGCGCCGGCAGGTGATCGGCGTACAAGCATGACCATGCGCATGGAACCCGCTTTTGTTGGTTTTGATAGCTATCGCGATTATCGTTTCTATCTTGAAAACACCTTGGACGAAAGCCATGTTGAAGACTTGGCAGACCAAAAAACCGATGAAAATGGCATTGCCAATTTTAATCTTGATTTAAACCGCTTTACTGCAAGCGGTTATAAGCTGCAAGTTTTGGCACGGGTTTTTGAAGCTGATGGCGGGCGTAATGTTGCAGCAGACGCAAGCGCCCTTGTTTCCCCAGCTGATTATATGGTGGGTGTAAAGAGTGATGATAATCTTGATTATGTCAATAAGGGTACACAACGGCGCGTCAACTGGCTTGCGGTTAATGCCAATTTGAAGCCAATTGGTATTAATGGCCTTAGACGCGAAGTGGTGGAAGTGCGCTATGTATCGGTATTGGTAAAGCAATATGATGATACCTATCGCTATGCTTCGCGCAAAAAAGAAGTTGTGCTTGAAAATAAACCATTTTCTATTACTGAAAATGGCACAATTGATACACTCGACACCAGCAATCCGGGTGAATTTATTGTTAAAATTAAAAATGGCGATACGGTTTTAAACCAGCTCAATTATAGTGTTGCAGGTGATGCTAACCTATCACGCTCGCTAGATCGTAGCAGCGAACTTACCCTTAAACTTAATAAAACCTCTTATAAGCCGGGCGAATTTATTGAAATTAATATTCGTGCGCCTTATGTCGGAGCAGGTCTCATCACCATCGAGCGTGATAAGGTCTATGCCCATTCTTGGTTTAAAACTGATACAACATCAAGCGTTCAATATATTGAATTGCCTGAGGGGCTAGAGGGCAATGCTTATATTAATGTGCAATTTGTCCGCTCGCCGCAATCGGATGAAATTTTCATGTCGCCACTTTCCTATGGTGTTGCGCCTTTTGCCATTAGTTTAGATAATCGCACGACTAATATTGCGGTTACAACACCAAAGACGGTTGAGCCGGGTGATGATATTGCCATTAAGGTCAACCTTAACCGCCCATCACAAGTGATGGTTTGGGGCGTTGATGAAGGCATTTTGCAAGTGGCACGCTATAGCCAGCCACGGCCATTGGATTTCTTTTTCAAAAAGCGCGCTTTGGAAGTTGAAACCACTCAAATTCTTGATTTGATCTTGCCTGAATTTTCAAAATTATTTTTGGCGGCTTCAGGCGGTGATGATGAAGGGGCGTTGTCCAATCATTTAAATCCATTTAAGCGCAAAAATAAGCCACCTGTTGTCTATTGGAGTGGCATTCAAGATATGCCGAAGGGTGAAAGTGAACTTAATTGGCAAGTGCCTGATTATTTCAACGGTAAAGTACATTTCTTTGCGGTGGCAGTTGATCAAAACCATATTGGTATTGCCCAAAGCTATACGGAAAGTAAGGCACCAATTGTCCTCACCCCAAATGTGCCGGCTTTTGTTGCTCCTGGCGATGTAGTCAATGTGTCAATGGGCGCATTTAGCAATCTAGCTTCGCAAGATGTGGTAAGTTTGACCATTGAGCCAAGTCGGGCTTTCGAGATTATTGGTGACAAGACCCAGCAATTCACTGTTGATCCACTTAAAGAAGCAACCGCTAATTGGCAGTTAAAAGCTTCCAATGATAATGATGGCAACAAATTAGGTGCCCATGATATAAAATTTGTTGCAAAACTCGCTGATGGCCGTAGCTTTACTATGGTTGAAAATGTTTCTGTCCGTCCACTATCTGAACGGCGGGTGCAGCTAAGCGCTAAAATCACCAATGATAAGGTTATAACGCTTGAACCAACACGCAAACTTTATTCGCAATTAAGCAAGGTAGAGGCATCTTTTGGCTATTCACCGCTTAATTGGGCAACCGGCCTTAATCAATATCTTGATAATTATGCCTATGTTTGCACCGAGCAAACCATTTCTAAAACCATGCCATCAATTATTTTTGGCAAAGCAGAAGACAGTGATGCGGCAAAAAATGTCGCCAATACATTGACAATATTAGGCCAACGCATGAATAGTTCTGGTGGTTTAGGGCAATGGAATGCAACACCCGATAGCGATATTTTCGCAACGCTTTATGCGGTTGATTTTATGCTTGATGCGCAAGAGCGTGGTTTTTATGTAGCGAGCCAAAATTTTGAACGCACAAGAGCTTTCTTGAAAGACATTGCAGAAGAACCACCTTTTGAAGGAATGAACGGCTTTCGTTTGCAAGCCTATGCAATTTACTTGTTAAACCGCCAAGCACAAAGCCTTGGCATTAGTCCTAGTTTCAACGAGCTTGCTAATCTTCGCGAGCGACTTGACACTTATTATGAAAAAAAGGATTGGCAAAAAGATACCACCGCTGTTTATATGGCGGCCAGTTATTTGATGTTTAAGCAAAATAAAGAAGCCAATGCCTTGGTAAATTCCATTGATTGGCAATTGCTTAAAAATAATGAAGATAGTCAATATTACTTTGATGATGCTTTAACGCATGATAGCGAAACGATCACCATACTTGGTCGCTATTTCCCTAACCAATTATCAAAAATTCCAAATGAAGTTTGGCAAAAAATTGCCGATAATTTACAAAGCCAACGCTATAATAGTCTTTCATCGGCATTGCTTATTCGTGCAGCATCAATTTACGAAAATTCTGTGCAAAATAGTGGTGCCTCAATCGAAGCTGCTGTCAAACAAAATAATGATCAAACATCAGGTGTAACATTAGAGGGTAGCCCATCAAAAGCCATTTTACCTTTTGATTTTAAATCCTTGACATTAACAAAAAGCCGATCCGACTTACCAGGTTTTGTGCTGTTAAGTGAAGCTGGTTATGATATTAACAAAAGCCAAGAGCCACGCAATAATGGCATTGATATCTTCCATGATTATACCGACCTGAAAGGCAACAAGATTGATAAGGTCAATGTTGGCGATGAATTCTTGGTGCGGGTAAGAATGCGCAGCACAGGGCAAAATTATGTCGGTGATGTCGCGATTGTTGATCTTTTACCAGGTGGTGTTGAACTTGTTTATCGCCAACCCAATCATTCGCAATCTTCTGATGACGATGAAAGTGGTGATGAGAATGGCGATGAGGGTGATGATGGCAATGAATATGATAGTGAAGGCGATGAAGAACAGGCATTGCCAGCCGTTGGCGAGCCAGACCAAAGCGATTGGCAGCCTCACTTTATTGATCCACGTGACGACCGCGTTGTGCTTTACGGCAGCTTAGATAAAGAAGTTGGCACATTTACCTATAAGGTACGCGCTATCAATGCAGGGCAATTTACCATTCCGGCCGCTTTTGCTGAAAGCATGTATAATCCGCAAATTAATGGTGAAGGTGCTATTGGTAAGCTGATTATTGAGGTAAAATAGTAAACCGCATAAATTGCGATAAACCATAACAAAATACGCCATGATGATATCATGGCGTATTTCATATGAAGACTTAAAACTGGTATGGCTTAAATGCGGCGGCGTTTTTTTACAAAATCAAGATTGCGGCGATATTTACGCATTTTTCTTTATAGCTTTGCTTTTTTAAGCTTGGTACTTATCGCGCTGCGCCTTTGGCCGCATACACCGCTTAAAGAACAATTTTCCTATTCAAAGCTTGTTAGCGACCAAAATGGGCAAATTTTGCGCTTAACCTTGAGCAAAGACGATCATTATCGACTTTTTGTGCCGCTTGAAGACATGTCACCGGTAATGGTCGAAGCCATTATGCTAAAAGAGGATCGCTATTTTTATTCCCATTTTGGCGTTAATCCTTTTGCGCTGTTTCGCGCCAGCCTTGCCACTTATATTGGCGGCAATCGCCAAGGCGCGTCCACCCTTACCATGCAATTGGCGCGCAAAATTTACAATATTAATTCGCGTTCAATCTCAGGTAAAACGCAACAAATATTGGCAGCCCTTTGGTTAGAAGCGCGTTACAGCAAAGCGGAGATTTTAGAAGCCTATCTTAATCTTGCGCCAATGGGTGGCAATATTGAAGGCGTGGAAGCAGCCTCGCAAATTTATTTCCATAAATCTGCGCAAAAATTATCCCTAAATGAAGCCCTGGCCTTAGCCGTTATTCCGCAAAGCCCGACAAAACGCGCAAGTTTTGGACTTGAGACCCAAAAAGCGCGGCTATTATTATTAAATGATTGGCGCGACGCCAATAAAAATGATCCGCGCAGTGCGGCATTAAATGATTTACCAATCACTGCTTATACAAGGCGCGATTTGCCATTTTTAGCCCCCCATTATAGCGATTATTTGCTTGCCAATTACCCTGAAGACCAGTTACAGGGCACGCTAGATTTGAAATTGCAAAAGGCAATAGAGGCAATTAATAATGGCTATATTAAAGATCGCAGCCGGGTAGGTATCCGCAATAGCGCAATTTTAATCATTGATAGCCGCGATATGGGCATAAAGACCATGATTGGTTCAGCAGATTTTTTTAATGAAAAAATCCATGGCCAAGTCAATGGCACCATAGCCGCGCGCTCGCCGGGATCAACAGTAAAGCCGTTTTTATATGCTTTGGCGATTGATCAGGGCATTATCCACCCAATGACCATGCTTAAAGATGCGCCAACTATGTTTGGATCATTTCAGCCTGAAAATTTTGATGGCCGTTTTGTCGGGCCACTATCGGCGCAAGAAGCGCTTATCCGTTCGCGCAATGTGCCTGCCGTTTGGCTGGCCAGCAAAACACGAAAACCAAGCCTTTATCAGTTTTTAAAAAATGCCGGCATTACTGGTCTGCGGCCTGAAGAAAGCTATGGACTATCCATCGCCCTTGGTGGCGGTGAAATGAAAATGTTGGAACTTGCCAGCCTTTATGCCAGCCTTGCCAAAGACGGCAAAAGACAGTTTCCGCGCTTTTTAAAAACCGAGCTTTATCATGAGGGTGAGGCACTTATATCACCAGAAGCGAGTTTTATCACCCGCCAAATGCTTTATCAAAACCCGCGTCCTGATGGTTTGCCAAAAGATCGCCGTGGAAAAGATTGGCCTGTTGCATGGAAAACCGGCACATCATGGAGTTACCACGATGCTTGGACAAGTGGCATGATTGGCCCCTATATTGTGGTGGTATGGATTGGCAATTTTGACAATAGCGGCCCTACTGCCTTTATTGGCGTGCGTTCTGCAGCGCCGTTATTCTTTAAAATTGCTGATGCTTTGCCAATTTTAAAGCCTAATGAAAAGCAATTAGTACAATTGTCGCCTAAAAATGTGGTGCGCGTTGATGTTTGTGCAGCCTCTGGCGATCTACCCAATGAATATTGTCCAAAACGAAAGCAAACTTGGTTTATTGCCGGCGTTTCGCCAATTAAAATTTCCAACCTACATCGACCATTAATGATTGATACACGCAGCGGCGAAATTGCCTGCCCACCTTATGATAAGCCCTATATTAAACAACAAATTTTTGAGTTTTGGCCAAGTGATTTAAATGCATTATTTGACACGGCTGGCTTGCCACGGCGTAAACCACCCACGCAAAAAACATGTGGCATTACAGTTAAATCTGACAATATATCCCCACCGCAAATTCGTTATCCGTTGGTGAATGTCACCTATGTTTTAAAACGCGATGATGAAAATGATCATATACGCTTAGAGGCGGACGCGCCGGCCGGCGTAAAACGACTTTATTGGTTTGAAAAAGACCGCTTCCTTGGCGTTGTAACTCCAGGAACAAGCCTTGATTGGCGGCCAAAACAAGCAGGGCGCATGCAATTGCGAGTAAGTGATGAAAATGGCAATACGACCTTGCGTACAATTAATGTCAATTTTAATTAAATTTGTTAAAAATTAAAATATTTTATTTGCCATTAATACAAAATACTAAATTTTAAGAGCGTTCAACAATAAAGAGACGTGCTTTAGATGTATAAAAGCAAGCAAGTGCTATTTACAATTTTTACCTTATGGCATTTACATTAAATCTGTGCATATGAGCCAGTGTAAAACAGCTTTGTTATTGGTTAAATAATAGGGATTAAAAATGAGCCGTATTTTAAAATTTGTAATGAATATTTTTTTCATTGCCATTAACGGCGCAATTGCTTTTGTTTTTATCTATTATCCCGATCATCATGTCACGCGTCTAAAAGCCGATCTTGGCGACAGTCATGCCCAAGTTAAACTTGGTATGCTATATTATACGGGTGATACTGTCAGCCAAGATTATGACATAGCAAGGCACTGGTTTACGCTTGCGGCAGAGCATAATAATGCTCAGGCACAATTCAACTTGGGTGTTATGTATAAGCAAGGGCTAAGCTTTGCCCAAGATGATGCCAAAGCTCGCGAATGGTATGAGCGTGCGGCTAAACAAAACGACCCAAACGCCCAAAACAATTTAGCTTTGCTCTATGTGAATGGTCAAGGTGGCGCAAAAGACATAGAAAAGGCGATTGAATTGTTTAAAAGCGCCGCTAATCAAGGTCAAGCTAACGCGCAATTGCAGCTTGGCAGCTTCTATTATAGTGGAAGCGGTGTTGAAAAAAATTTTAACGAGGCGTTTAAGTGGTTTGAATTAGCAGCAAAACAAGGTTATGCACCGGCGCAATTTATTATGGGCGTTATCTATGATGAAGGCGATGGCGTTGCACAAGATTATGCCAAGGCGCGCGTGTGGTATGAGCGTGCGGCTAACCAAAATGACCCAGACGCCCAAAACAATTTGGCTTTGCTCTATTTGAATGGTCGAGTTGGTGCAAAAGACACAGAAAAGGCGATTGAATTGTTTAAAAGCGCCGCCAATCAAGGTCATGTTGACGCACAACTGAGCTTGGCGCAATTATATTATGACGGCAAAGGGGTACGCCAAAATTACAGTGAAGCTTTTAAGTGGTTTGAACTTGCAGCACGCCAAGGCAATTCTAAAGCACAATTTTATTTAGGCTATATGTATGAAGAGGGCGATGGCGTTGCACAAGATTATACCAAGGCGCGTGAATGGTATGAGCGTTCGGCTAGCCAAGATGACAGGAATGCAAAAAATGCTTTGGCATTGCTTTATATTAATGGCAATGGCGTGCCAAAAAACCTAGAAAAAGCCATTGAATTATTTGAAAAGTCAGCCAATCAAGGTAGCCTTTCGGCACAAATAAATTTAGCGCGATTATATTATGAAGGCCAGATGGTTCCGCAAAACTATGATACGGCAAAAAAATGGCTTTCTATGGCGGCAAACAAAGGCCATGCCGCATCGCAATTAAATCTTGGTAATTTATATTATGAAGGTAAAGGTGGAAAGATTGACAAGGCGGAAGCGATAAAATGGATAAAGCAAGCGGCAGATCAAGATTTTGGACCAGCCATTCAAAAATTAAAACAAATTGAGCCTTAATTTTACAAGATTTTTCCGGTAATCGTGTCGATATTGACCTCAATCTAGTAAATATTACCTAATTGCCAATCTGCTATTTGGAATAGGCAATTGATAATAAAGTAGATAAAATACAAATAATATTTAAATATTTATACTCTAACGTCATCAGTAATAAAGTCTATGCTAATGTATTGATTTTTCGGGTATTTTTATTTTTGATGAAGCTATATCCAATTCTTGTGCTAAATTTAAATCATCTTCGTTTCATGGAGTGATAAAATGAAAAGAACATTAGCACTAACTGCAATTGCAATGATAATTTCTAGTCCACTATCTGCCAAGACATGGGTTTTAACCAGTACTGAGAACAATATTGAAGCAGGCAATTGGCAAATTTCCAGTCAAGACTTGGCTATCAAGGATAAAGAATTCACGGTTGAGCAAAAACTTCTCCATGGTGGCAAACAAGAAGGCAGCAAGATTATAACCATCACGAGTAAAGATGGGCTTACAATAACGCTTATTCCGACACGAGGCATGAATTTATTGCGTGTTGAAGGTTTTAATACGCGCATGGGATGGGATTCACCGGTTAAGGAAGTGGTTAATCCAGCTTTTATAAATCTTGAAAGTAGAAATGGCGTTGGCTGGCTTGAAGGTTTTAACGAAATGATGGTTCGTTGTGGCTTTGAATGGACGGGCCACCCAGTAACTACAGATGGCCAAATTTACACATTACACGGTAAAGCTGGCAATACACCAGCTTCACAGGTTGAAGTTGAAATTGATGAAAAAGCCCCTTATGAAATCCGTATTCGTGGCCTGGTCAAAGAAAGCACATTTAAAAAAGCAGATTTACAAACTATGACAGAGTTGCGCTATATACCGGGCAGCAATAGTTTTACCCTTCATGATGTTTTAACCAACCATGCTGATTATCCTCATGATTATCAAATCATCTATCACAGCAATTTTGGTACACCTTTGCTCGAAGAAGGGGCGCGTTTTATCGCACCAATGACAAAAATTAGCCCATTCAATGATTATGCAAAGGCAGGTTTGAAAACATGGCAAGATTTTGCCGGCCCAACAAAAGACTTTGACGAAATGGTGTTTAATATTGAACCACTTGCCGATAAAGACCATAAAACCATTGCAGCCGTGATTAATAAAGCCGGCGATAAGGGCGCGGCTATTCAATTTGATATTCGTGAATTGCCTGTTTTAACCCTTTGGAAAAATACAGATACGCAAAAACAAGGCTATGTAACAGGGATTGAACCTGGAACAAGCTATGCTTATCCAGTAACGATTGAAAGGGAGCAAAAGCGCGTCAAGCAATTACAAGCCGGTGAAAGTACTATTTTTGACTTAACTTATACAGTGCTTCATAATAGTGAGCAGGTGAAAGACACTGAAGAAAAAATTAAAAATATTCAAGGCGATGTTCAAATTATTGAAAGCGATACGCCAATCGCCACAGAATAACATGAGTAAAATAATATTAAAGCTTTTTGCCACGAATTGAACAACGCAATTAGAGCATGTTGACAAGAGTTTATTTCAATTGAGCGTGCTCTAATTATTGATTTTATGTATTTGTGAAAGCAAATAATGGCATATTTTCAAAAACATTCGGCGCAAAACCTGTTAATGCAAACGAAATGCTATGGAGAAATTACCATCAGTAAAACCTGTCTATTTGAAATTTTAAGATAGGTTTAAAATTTAAAATAGCCAAATTTGGTCGTTTGATTGTTTATTTTGTCATGGAAGAGTTTTCCAAGATCAAAATCATCTGCCATGACCAATTTGATCTTGGAATTATCGCGACCTAAAATTTTAACGCATTAATTGCGCATAAAACAATATATTCTTTCAAAGTTAAAAGTTGTTTTTTCAAAAATAATAGCTGCTTTAATTCAAACCAAAATTATTGATATGTTCGCGTTTTACCCTAGCAAAAGCTAAATTATTCACCCAATTGCTTTAAGGCTCGATATGCATCCTCATCACCTTGTTGAGCCGCAAGCTTGAATAGTTTAATCGCTTCTATTTTATCACTGGCGTACAAAATAACACCAAGATTATATTGCGCTGCAGCATAGTCTTGACTGGCAGCACGCTTGTACCATTTGATGGCTTCCGCCTTATCTTGTTCAACGCCTTGACCATTTTCATAGGCAACGCCAAGGATATATTGAGATGCAGCATAGTTTTGTTCGGATGAACGTGTAAACCACTTTATTGCTTCCGCATTATTTTGATTAACTCCATCTCCATCAAGATAAGCGCGAGCCAGATTATATTGAGCTCTTGCATGGCCTTGTTCGGCAGATAAACGCAACCATTTTACGGCTTCAAACGGATCACGTTCAACGCCAAAACCAGTTAAATAGGCAAGTCCTAAATTATTTTGGGCCGTTGCAGATCCTTGTTCTGCTGCAAGGCGCAACCATTTTATCCCCTCAGCCTTATCTTGTGCAACACCTTCACCCTTAAGATACATCGTGCCCAAACTATATTGGGCATTAACATCACCTTGCTCGGTTTTTTTATGAAGATCTATAATAGTTTCATTGCTGTAACCAAAATTGACAAGCAACATACTTGCCATTGCTATTAATAAAATTTTGATTATGTGCGTTTTCAATGACAACTCCTATAGCGGTTTAATAACCATAATGGCTTTAGATTTATACCTTATTTACCCAATTGTTTTAACGTATCTTGGGCAAATCCATGGCCTTGAGCCGCCGCAAGCTGAAACCATTTAACAGCTTCATCCATATTTTTTTCCACCCCTTCGCCATGCATATAATTACAACCAAGGTTAAATTGCGCATCAGCATATCCTTGATCGGCAGACCGCCTATACCACTTTGCCGCCTCAACCTTATCCATGTTGACGCCCATTCCATTATAATAGATAATTCCTAGATTATATTGAGATTTAGCATCCCCTTGCTCGGCAGCAAGTTTAAATAGCTTAATCCCCTGCTCTCTATCCTTATTAACCCCTTCGCCAAAGAAATATATGTTTGCTAAAGCAAATTGCGCATCGACATAGCCCTGATCTGCGGCAAGTTTAAACCACTTTATGGCTTCCTGGGTATTTTTAACTTCACCCTCACCCGTTAAATAGGCGGTAGCAACATTATATTGAGATCGAACTTCGCCTTGTTCTGCTGCTCGTTTAAACCATTTTACAGCTTCCAGCTTATTCATTTCAACGCCATCACCAAGCAAATATTTAACCGCTAAATTAAATTGAGCTTTTGAAAACCCTTGATCGGCTGAAAGGCGATACCATTTAACAGCTTGCACCTTATCTTGTGCAATGGCTTTGCCGATATCATAGGCTGCCCCCATTTCAAATTGAGCAATTGCATCGCCCTGCTCGGCTTTTTGGCGAAAATCTGCAATAAGGTCGTTACTGTGAGCAAAATTGACGAAAAACATACTGGCTATTGCAATAAAAAAAAGTTTTATAATCGGCGTTTTCAATAACCGCTCCTATAGATGTTTAGGGGCAGCCCCCAAATAGATAATCTGTTTTTAGTTACAGCAATAGCACTAATTATTTAAATACTATGCCAGCTTATCGAGCAAATCGGCGTAAAGCAAGTTTGGCATCAGTATCGCCCTGTTCAGCCGCTAGCTTAAACCATTTGATAGCTTCGGCTCTGTTTCTTTTTACGCCCTCACCATTTATATAGCTAACACCAAGAGTATATTGAGCGTCAGCATCGCCTTGTTCAGCCGCAAGCATAAACCATTTAATCGCTTCCACCTTATCTTGTTTAACGCCCTCACCATCTCTTAGACAAATACCATAATTATATTGACCATCTGAATCGCCCTGCTCTGCAGCAAGCTTAAACCATTTTGCTGCTTCTACTTTATTCTTTTCAACGCCTTCGCCATTGTCATAAGCAATACCTAAATTATATTGGGCTTCGGGTGAATCTTGCTCAGCTGCAAGTTTAAACCATTTTACCGCTTCTGCTTTATCCTCTTCAACACCCGCACCTTCATAAAATGCAACGCCAAGGTTGTATTGAGCGTCCATATCGCCTTGTTCTGCAGAAAGCCGATACCATTTTACCGCTTCTTCCTTATTTTCTTCAACACCTTGACCATTATCATAAGCAATACCTAAATTATATTGGGCTGCGGCATCACCTTGATCGGCAGCAAGCCGAAACCATTTTACTGCCTCGACCTTGTCTTCTGTCACGCCATCGCCATCATATAAAGCATTGCCTAGATCAAATTGCGCTTTAACATCGCCTTGCTCAGCTTTTTGACGAAGATCAGTAATTGAGTCACCGCTATAGCCAAAATTAACAAGAAAAATACTTGTCATTGCAATTAAAATAAATCGAATAATCGTCATTTTCAAATGATAGCTCCCGCTTTAGTGTTTAAGAGATAGGAATGTCTTATTTATATGTGATGTTTCTCACTATCGTAATAGTTTAACTAATCGCTAAACTATTACCTTAAAAAATATACATATGGCAAGTTGATAAATTGATATGAAGTTGTGGTAAATCTATGAATAAAGCAAATATATATCGCTTTTTTGCTATATTATAATCATAAGGAGGTAATTGACTATTGCAGCTTTTGGGTGGGGGCTATTGCTGCTTGTAAATATAGCACGTGACCCTAGATGCTGTTTTATTTATACTTGGCAATAAATTGAAAAAACCAATAATGTCCCTCATCCAACATATTTTTATAGGCGCATGGTTTGAATTAAACATTGTCTATATAATGATTTAATATTTTGTTATTTAGAATGGTAAGAAAAAATAAACAAGATTGATTGGGAGGCATTTTGATCTTTAGAATTTTAGCACTTTTATTTGTAACTAGTTTTGTTCATTTGGCGACGATTTCCTTTGCACCTGCAAATCAACAAGACGAGATTGAACAAATGGATAATGTTGAAGAGCCAGATGCTGCGGTTATGCAAAAACTTGCCGAGTTGGAGGAAGAAGCCAAGAAAGGCGATGTTGTGGCACAATTTGCCCTTGCCGATTTTTATGCAGATGGCATGGTCATTAAGCAAGATTTTGTAAAAGCTTTTTTTTGGTTTCAAAAGGCTGCCGAGCAAGGCGATGCTTATGCACAAAACCGTTTGGCGCTATTATATGTTACAGGGCAAGGTACTAACCAAGACGATCAAATGGCTTTGCATTGGTTTTTAAAGTCGGCCAATAATGGTTTTCCCGCGAGTAAAAATAATCTTGGTCGCATGTATGAAGAAGGAATTGGTGTTGCACAAAATTTTAACCGCGCAGCAAAATGGTATGAAGAAGCCGCCAAAGCGGGTTCGCCGCTCGGACAAGCTAATCTTGCTTATATGTATCAACAAGGTTATGGCGTAGAAAAAAATTTACAATTGGCCTATATGTGGGCACATATTGCTGGCCAAAATGACCAAAATTTTGTTGGGCGCGCGCAGGAAATAGAAAATTCTTTAAACGACTTGCAAAAGCAACAAGTTGAAAAGGCGATACAGCGTTGTTTACAATCCAATTATAAAAGTTGTGACCTTTAATCATTATTTTAAAAGACAATGTTTTTGGTGTTAAATTAGCCGTAATTCTATTCAATAAGCAAAAATCATCTAGCCTAATAAAATATTGGAAAATCCATGAAAACAATCCATGAAATGGGAAAATATCAACAAAAGCGCCGCTATGTTATTGGCATTATCATTGTGCTTTTAATCTTTGCCTTATTATTTATACGCTCTTCATGGTACGGCCATATGCATGAATATATTGAAGCTTTTGGTCTTAGCTTCATTGTTTTTGCAATTATTGGTCGTTTGTGGTGCACACTTTATATTGGAGGTCGCAAAAGTGCTGAAATTGTTGCCATTGGCCCTTACTCAATGAGCCGCAATCCGCTTTATGTCTTTAGTACTATTGGTGCTATCGGCATTGGTGCGCAAACCGGTAGCTTAATATTAGCTTTGGTCATGGGGCTATTATGTTATTTGGCTTTTTTACGGGTTATTCTAGTAGAAGAAAAATTTTTACGAGGTAATTTTGGTGCACTTTATCAACAATATTGCCAAAAAGTACCGCGTTTTTTTCCTAAGTTTTCGCTTTTTCAAGATGCAATAGAATTAACCGTCAAACCAGACCGGCTTTATCGAACTTTTGGTGATGGTCTCGTTTTCTTCATTGCTTATCCTGTGTTTGAATTTATTGAATATTTGCAAGACAGCCAAATTTTACCAGTATTATTCTATATGTACTAAACACATAATTCTTATTTGCAAAATTTGGTATAAAGTTGCCTAACATGGCACTTAAGTAAAATAAGTAAAAATGTAGGGACTACGGTCCCTACTTATGCCTTTTGTTGATCTTACTTAACCTCTTTGTCATAACAATAATGGATGCTTAGCATGAATTTCTTGGGTTTAATCCCTTTCCATCGCTTTACGAATTAATACTTTTTCTTGAAAATCAAGCCAATATGCTTTGTCATAATTATCAAGCAGGTTATAAAGTGCCATGCTACCTTTTTAAAAACCACAATGGTTTCTAAATCTTCAAAAATGTCGTCCTGTTGCACAGTTTTATTTTGCATAATACCCCGCAATTTGAACGGTGTTTGGCTAACTATTTTCCGTATTATCAGATAATAGAAAAAATTAAGAGCACGTTTGCAAGTTCGATGCAACGTGCTCTATTTTTATACAAGGCTAGACAGTTTATAACCGACCATAGTCAAATTTGTTATTCAGCCGGCCATTTACGTTCGCCTTTAATGACCTCAGCACTCATTTCTAATGATGTTTTGCCTTCAAAATTAGGATAGTGCTTTTCCATAGCAGCAATAAGCTCCTTGCTATCTTTGGCTTTTGCCGCCTCCTCCTCAAACGCTTTCAAATAATCACGGGTAAATTGTACAGATGCAATGGTAAATGGCTTGCTACCATCCTTATTGTCAACAAAATGCCCCGGAACGACCATTTGTGGTTTTAATGTTTCAATCTCATCAAGAATTTTAATCCAATTAGCTCTTGCTTCTTGGCTTTGAGTATCTGCCATCCAAACATGCTCATTTGCCATAACAATGACACCGCCAACAACCGCCTTATTATCGGCAATCCACAATGCTGTACGCTCTGGTGCTGGACCATCAAGTCCAATTACTTTAATCTCATGACCATCCAAGTTAAGTGTGTCGCCGTTCAAAGCTTCTGGCACTATAGTCGTTTTAGGTGCGTTTTGCGCTAAAATATCTTTCCAAAAAGCCAATTTTCCATCTTTACTAGCTTCAATCAATGCAACGGTTTGCGGTGTTGCAAGGATTTTTACATCAGGAAAAGCCGCTTTGATAGTTTCTAAACCAAAATAGTAATCTGGATCGCTATGGCTAATGAACACCGTTTTTAATGGCTTGCCGGTTGCTTTGATCTGCTCAACCAGATTTGCTGCATCAGCGGTTGAAAACTGGGCATCAATCAGCATAACTTCGCTTGGTCCAGTAAGTATTTCTGACGATACAGCAAAAACACCCTTATCGCCAGGATTATAAACGGAAATATCAAGTTTGCCCTTATCACTAGCATTTGCGGTAAAAACGCTAAAAATGGTAAAAAACATGGCAATTAAGCCACAAAAAATTCGGGTGATCATGCTCATGCAGTTTTCCTTTAAAAAAATAACTATCAGTTTAAAGGATTTTTAAAAAGCTGTGAAGCTATTACCGTTTTTAAAAGCCATAAAACAAAGATTTGCACATTTCAAAGCTTATGATCAATTGAAAGTTCGCAAGTAAATTAAGTTCTCTATTTATAATTAAGGGTAAAATCAGTCATTTAAATGTGAATAGAAAGCAAAAAAATAACAGCTTATTATCTTTCAAAATACATTTATAATGATAGAGTATTTTCATTGTTAATTTTATTAACTTTCAATCAGCGTTTTTTTATGACGCATTATTGACTTAAGCTTTGATGAAAAGGCAAATAAAATGGATAGAGCTCAGGTTTTTGCATATGTGCAAAAAAAATATCAAACGATTGAGGAATATCCCTGGCAAAAATACCCAGAATATGCGGTTTTACGGCATAAGGATAACAGCAAATGGTATGGCATTATATTGAATGTACCGCGCGAAAAAATCGGTCTTGAAGGCGCAGGAGATATAGATGTTCTCGATGTCAAATGTGATCCTGCATTGATAGAGCACTTAAGCCATGCGCCAGGCTTTATCCCAGCTTATCATATGAATAAAGATCATTGGATTGGCATTTTACTTGATGGTACTTTGTCGGCTGAAGATGTAAGCAATCATATTGATAAAAGCTTTGAGCTTACGCAATAGTTAGATCACTATATAATAAATTTTGTTAGATCATCGGGCATTGTTCCTCCTAGTTCGGTTTGCTTCCATGTTTGTGCATAGTGCTTAAAAAAGCGAAGATTGACTAAGTTATTGTCTTGTATGAATTGAAGGCGTTGTTTTGCTTCAATTATATTTTGGGCAGCGGCTTTTTCATAATATTCGATCGCTTTTTTCATGTTAAGCGTAAAGAATGGACCATTTTCATGAAGTGGTCCTAATTGATACAACGCCTTAGCATGACCTTTTGCCACCGCTTTGCGATAAAGTTCTGCCCTTCAATTAAAGGTAAATCACCTGCTGATACCCGATGAAAGCGAGAAATAGATGCGTCTAACTGGACCAAACCATATTGAATGACCAAGCCAAAATTAAATTCTACCAATGTCGATTGTTGGTTTAACGCCCTTCGATAATAACGGGCAGCAAGTACGGCGTTTGCTTCCATCCCTTGGCCTGTTTGATAAAGTCAACCAAGAACCGCCTCCCCCATTGGATCACCTTGTTTTGCAGTTTTTGAACCATTTTGCAGCAATTTTTTCATTTCGCTGAAAACTGCCAAAGCCATGAAGATAATACAACCAATAATATTTTGATGATGAATATGGCCTTGATTGGCTAATTTTAAAAACCACGCAAAAGCTAGGTTCTTATCTTCCTTTACACCAATCCCATCGATATATGCACGGCTAAGCCAATTATAGGCTTTTAAATTTTGGTGGTTGGCGCCCCGTTGAAAAAGGTTCAGCGCCTTTTTAAGATCTTGTTTAACCACGATATCTTGATAATAAAACCCACCAAGTTCAACCTCCGCAGCAATATTATCGACAGCATCCCCCAATTTTGCTTTTTAAAAATGATAACAAGGCGATTTTCCAACATATTTAATGATATGAATGAAAAAAAAAGCAATATAAATACTATAATTGAATATTTTAAAGCAGGTATATAATAAAATGTCATTTTAAACTCTTAAATACTGCCTTTACTATTCTATGATTTATCGTTCCTCACAACTGGATTGCCGAGCTATTTTATCCAATTATGTAAAACATATTCATCTTTTTGGCTTCCCACACGCTTAACATTCTAATCTTTACAAATTAATTGTTTTACGGCAAATTTGATTACTATATTTTTTTATTACTATATTTAAAGTACGTGAGAAAAATATGAAATATTTTGCACGACCTATGGTTAAAAATAGCGCATATATTTCTAATCGACGTGATATGTTTTGAGGGGTTTTATGAAAAAAATTTGTATTACTATCGGACTTTTTTGGCTTGCATGCCTTTATTTGTCCACTGCTTTTGCGCAAGATAGTATATTGATCTTTGAGGATGATATAGTCAAATGGCAAGCACAGGATGGAGCAAAAATTTATCGCTTTAATGATATCACAATTAAAGTTACCCCCTCATCAAGTGATGATGATTTTAAAGTGCGTTTTGATATTAGTAAGCCCAATGCAAAAGCCCTTACCTTTGAGGATTATGGCCGCATCGGCAATATTAGTTTAGCGCGCTTTAGCGAAGGTGCTGATTATAATATTGTTCTATCAATCTTTAGTGGTGGCGCCCATTGTTGCAGTGAAGTTTATGTCGTAGATTATAGTAATGGTGCAAAGCTAATTAATGTTGGTTCGTTTGATGGGGACATTATGCTGCCAAAAGATATTGATGGTGATGGTTTAATGGAATTTATCACCTATGACAGCAGATTTTTTATGTTTTCAGCCTATGCAGGGGCTATGCCACCAATGCAAATATTAACCATTGATAATGGTGCTGTACGCAATGTTACCAAAGATGAGCGTTTTATTCCTGCCCATGAAAATTATTTCAAAATCCAATCTATTGCTTGCAACGGCATGGTAAAGGAAAATACCGGTGCATGCGCCGGCTTGCTTGGAACGGCGGCCTTGCTTGGTGTTTTTGATTCAACTCTGCAAATGTTAGACTTTGATAGCCCGGGGCAAGAACCTGCAAATTCGATGGCGCCCTATTCTGTTTGCAATGATGCGCAATGCAAGCAACCAAAGACATTTAATGATGAAAAATCAGCTTTTATTCATGCTATGAGTGTTTGGGGCTATCAACCTAGCCAATATAGCGAAAATAAGGATTTGACAGCCTTTGTCACGCGCTTAAAGGATAAACAATTTGGCGAGAATAGTGACGCCTGCATGGACGGCCCAGCATCACTTAAAACAATTACCACCAATAACCGCCATATTGTTTATGAGCTTTCGCGTTATGAAGCTGGTTGTGCCTTTGAAAATGGTGCTATTATTGGCAATAGTCTTATGGCAAAGGCTGTTTGTATGGGAGAAGGGGAACCTGCTTGGCTTGAAAACCATATTTATAATTATGATGGTAATATTTTGGCACTTTCGTCTTTCACCTCGACCCGATTTGAAGATATTTATGTGCAAAATATGAAGCCGTGCGGCAATTAAGCCGGTGAAAGAAAAATTGGGTTTTAACCCTAGATCGAACAGTCTTGCTGGCTTGTAAATCAAAGCAAGCATATTTTCAATATTTACAAAAATAAAAATGGTAAGATCAAAGTTGATGGCAAACTATTGGTTTTACCGTTTAGGATTAAAAGAAGTAGGTAAAGTTTAGAAAATTTAAATTATTACATAACCACCAGAGGTTTTGGGAGGACCATATGGAAACAGATAAGCGGAACCGCAAAAATTTAATGCTGCTCACCATAGCGCAAGCTCTTGGTGCATCAAGTCCGCCAATTATCATTTCCCTTGGTGGTTTGGTGGGGCGCAATTTAAGCGAAAATCCTGCTATCGCCACCCTACCCGTTTCCATCTATCAAGCCGGCGTGGCTTTAAGTGTTGTACCGGCAGCACTGCTTATGCGGCAATTTGGCCGGCGCCATGCCTATTTTTTAGGGGCTGTATTTGGTGTTTTATCAGGTGTTGTTGCTGCTTTTGGTATTATTCATGGTTCGTTTTTTACATTTTGCATAGGCACTTTATTGGCCGGCGTTTATGGCGCCCATGTGCAAAGCTATCGATTTGCAGCAACTGATGATGTAGCGATTAATATGCGTAACCGCGCCATTTCATGGATTATGGTTGGCGGCCTTATTGCCGCAATTATTGGCCCGCAATTAGTCATTTGGACAAGAAATAGTTATGAAGGCATTGAGTTTGCAGGTTCATTCTTTAGTCAAACCTTTCTGGCCTTGCTTGCCTTGCCCGTTTTATTCTTTTACCGCCCAAAAACTAAACGCGAAAGCACCACTCGCAGCGACGAGGTTACCTCATCTAAAACTGCGCCTAAAATTATTGAAATCTTGCGCATTCGAGGCTTTTTATTGGCTGTCATAGCAGGTGCCATTTCTTATGCCTTGATGAGCTTTTTAATGACGGCTACCCCCATGGCCATGCATGACCATAACCATTCAATTAACCATGCCGCTCTTGGTATTCAATGGCATATTTTAGCCATGTTTCTTCCAAGTTTTATAACTGGCCGTTTGATTAATAAATTTGGCGCGGAGCGTATTTCTGCCATTGGTCTTAGCCTTATCATGCTATCAGCTTTGGCGGCGTTAACTGGCTATAGCTTACTAAATTTTTTCAGTGCTTTGATTTTACTTGGCCTTGGCTGGAACTTTGGCTTTATTGGCGCAACATCAATGATAGCAGCTCTATCAACGCCGGAAAACAAGACAAAAATGCAAGGCATAAACGATTTTATTGTTTTTGGCAGCGTTGCACTATCATCGTTTTTATCTGGTACATTATTGCAAAGCGCCGGCTGGGTTTTCATCAATTTGATGGTTTTTCCCATTGTACTTGCTATTCTTATACCGCTTCTTTGGCGGCAAAAAACGATAAAAAAACACGATGGAAAATAATAAAATTGGGTGTAAATAGTCAAGCTATAAAAAGCAAAAACACTAACCTAGAGCGCATTTCGATCTGATTGAATCAGATCAGCGCTCTAATCCGTTGTTTACAACGCATTTTTTGTCCGAAAACCGCATCACACTTTTCAAAAAACGCTCTAATAGGCTGCATGTCCTTCGCCATAAAAATCAATATAAAGCCATTTAAAAATCGCTCCAAATAATAAACCTAGCATAATCGACGAAGTAATAAATGAAAAACCTAATAGTCCAGCCTCGCTATCATGCAAGTAATCACCCCATATAAAAGTTAACAGAAACGATAGTGCAGTTATAACTTGCGTATAAATAAAAATAACCAATGTTTGTTGGTATTTTACTTTTTTAAAAAATTTATAAAGTGGCAAAGCAACGCAAATTAATAGTATTAAATTTATAATTGGCAAGTAAACATCAACTATTAAAAAAAGCGGATAAACCGCCTCTATAAATAGGTTTTTTGAATAATAATCATTTATGTCAATCAAATATATTAAGCTAGCAATCGGCAAAACCATGATGCTAATAAAAAAGCTTAAACAATAGATTTTTATAAAAGTTATCATAAGCCACCCACATAATGTCACAAGAATAATGTGGTATAGTATTTGATAAGATTTAAAAATGTAAAGACCTTTTATTATATTCTATCTTAAAAAATGTGAATGGAAATTTAATAACCGATCTTCCGATAAAGCAAAAATCCTTCGATAATATTTAAGGTTACCCTCCCTTAACTAAGCAAGACCCAAATTAAAAATATCGATTAATCTCTTTTAATAATGCAAGTTACTTACAAGAATTACTTATCATTCCTTAGAATAGCGAATTATTTATGCAAAGCCCCTTAATCGAGCTAGATGAGTTTGACCGTAAAATATTGGATATTTTGCAAGCCAATAATAAAATGCCACAACGGGAAATTGCTAAGGCGGTGCATTTATCTGCACCAGCCATACAAAGACGTATCAAAAAAATGGAGGATTTTGGCATTATCCAATGCAATATTGCTCTATTGGACCCAACAAAATTTGATCAACGCATAACAATCATTACGCAAGTATCTATGGAAAGCGAAAGGCTTGACCTTTATGAAAGTGCAAAAACTTTGTTTCATGCCGCACCCGAAGTGCAACAATGCTATTATGTGACAGGGGATGCTGATTTTATCTTAATTATTACGGTTAAAACCATGCGCGATTATGAGCGATTAACCCGCGAATTATTTTTTGAAAATAATAATGTTAAAAGCTTTCGGACTTTTGTAGCTATGGAGCGGATTAAAACCGGACTTGCAATACCTACCAGTTAAGAGCAATATCCACAAACTAGCATAAAATAATAAAAGCGCATTGATGTTAAAACCAACGCGCTGTTATTATCTTTATTTAACCATTTAATGGAGCGAAACCATATGCTATTCTCCGCGGCGCTCCCGGCCAATGGCATCAGCTGCACGAAGCGCATTAAATACCATTTGTGCGGTAATTGTGCCTAGCTCATTATGGATGGTTTCACCGGCCACCGTTGCAGCTTCGGCTGCTTTCATCAAATCGGCGTCGCTAACATCACCAAGACCAATATCGCCAAGGGTGGTTGGCAAATTGACCAATTCGCAGAAATCAAAAATATGATCAATCAGTTCTGCGTCCTTATCGGTTAGGATAAGGGATGCTAACACACCAATCGTTACTTTTTCACCATGCCAATAATGATGGGTTTCTGGCAATACCGTCAAGCCATTATGGATCGCATGGCAGGCAGCCAAACCGCCGCTTTCAAAACCAAGACCGGAAAGCAAAGTATTGGCTTCAATGATTTTTTCAAGGGCGGGAGTTGGTACACCAGCTTCGCATGACTGGTAGGCAAGTGGGCCATATTCAAGCAAAGTATCAAAGCAAAGCCTTGCTAAACCATAGGCAGTGGTTGAGCCGGGGCGGCCAGTCATATTATTGGCTTTTGACAAGCGGCAAGATTCAGCTTCAAACCAAGTGGCAAGCGCGTCACCAATGCCGGCAGCCAAAAAGCGTACTGGTGCTTTTGCAATAATGGCACTATCTACCAAAACAAGATCAGGATTTTTTGGCAAAAACAAATAACGAGCAAACTCGCCTTTTGGGGTGTAAATAACCGATAAGGCACTGCAAGGCGCATCGGTTGAAGCCAAGGTTGGCACAATAACGACAGGCACTTTTAACGCATGAGCAACTGCTTTTGCGGTGTCTAGGGTTTTGCCGCCGCCAATACCTGCAACCACATCAATTCCTGCAGTCTTTGCCAAACGGTCAATTTCTTCATCACAACATTCACCCGTAAAGACTTCAATCACCGATTGAACCTTATCGCCTAGTCCTTGATTAATTACATTATTATAGTCTTTAGCAACAAAAGGGTCTTCAAGCAGAAGAACTTTTTTTCCCAAACGCGCCAATTCTTCACCAAGCAGCGATAAAGCGTTAGGGCCTTGAATATAGCGTGATGGGAAAATTGTGGTGGTGATCATTTTATGTCCTTTCATTTTGACTATAAAATTTATCGACTAAAACTGGTCGACAATACAAAAGGCTTGCTTTTATGAAATGGGGCAAAAGCACCCTCAATCACATATTGGCAGAGCAATATTGCACCACTATGATGAACATCGTTTTACAATTGTCATCTTGATGTGTAACTTGTAGCTTAACTCTACGCCTAATTTAAAAAATTCATAGCTTTAAATTGGGTTATAGGAAATAAATTATGGGGAAAATGCGCTAATATTTAATCAAGTCACAACAAGCTGATTTTTGGAGGGAAATATGTCAAGAACCTTAGCATTCATATGTAAAAATTCTCGTGAGGAATTGATAAAAAAGGTTACACCTATCGCTTATAAATATAGTCTTTTGACGGATAGCGACGAGGACTATTTCGACTTTTTAGATGAACAAAATGAGTTAAGGCCAATTACTATTAGCGAAGAAAAATTTCCCAACCTTGATGATGGGCAATTGGATATAACCCTTCATGGTGAATTTTATTTTGCCGAACAAGTTTATAAGAAAAAAATATTAAAAGATAACATAAAAAATTACTTTGGTTATTTTATGTATATTCATAGTGATTTAAGCAATGTTGATAAAATTTTATGTCAGCTTGATGATGTCTATACAATGGATAATCAACCGCGCATTATTGTATATGATGATATTAAGCAACAGGTTATTGACAGTAATTATCAATTAGAGTGGTTTTGGAATGATGACAAATTTTGCGTAAAATTACCTGACGATTGGGAAGAATATTACGATGATGTTTATGATGCCTATGATATTAGCGGATTTTTTAAGGGATGAAATTAATAGCATGATTTTTATTTATTTAAAAAAATAAGAGCGTTTTTTTAGCAAATCGCTCTTATTAATGCAATCACTTCATATTTACGCAATTGCACGGCATTGTAAGATTAATAAATAAAATGCCTTAACTATCCATGCCAGTTCCGCCACTTGCACCAAATACTTGTCCGGAGCAATAACTTGCTTCAGCACTTGCTAATAATACATAAAGTGGCGCTATTTCAGCTGGTTGGCCAGCTCTTCCAAGCGGAGTTTGACCGCCAAATTGCGGGATCGAATCCATAGGTGTGCCGCCAGAAGGCTGTAACGGTGTCCAGAAAGGACCCGGTGCCACAGCATTGACGCGAATACCTTTGGGGCCAAGCTGTTTGGCCAATGATTTGGCAAAAGCAACATTAGCAGCTTTAGTTTGTGCATAATCAAACAAGCTCCCAGATGGATCAAAAGCTTGTACAGATGCAGTGATAATAATAGAACCACCTGCTGGAATATATTTTAATGCCGCTTTTGTAACACGATAGGGAGCATAGATATTTGTTTTCATCGTTGCATCAAATGCTTCATCGGTTAAATCAGCAAGAGAGGCAGTGGCTTGTTGGCGACCTGCATTGTTAACAAGAATATCTAAACCACCGAGTTCTTTGGCAGCGTGTTCAACTAACTCGTTACAAAAAGCAAGATCAGTTAAATCGCCTGGAATGGCAACGGCCTTACGTCCAGCTTTTTGAATTAATGCAACAACTTCTTTAGCGTCGCTTTCTTCTGCAGGAAGGTAATTAATTGCAACATCTGCACCCTCGCGTGCAAATGCTATTGCGACAGCACGACCAATTCCACTATCACCACCGGTAATTAAAGCTTTGCGGCCTAATAAACGTTCAGAACCTTTATAAGATTTTTCACCGTGGTCAGGTAACGGGTTCATTTTAGAAGCTAATCCCGGCGGATCCTGTTTTTCGGTAGGATAGCTTGGTTGCGGATAGGCATCTACTGGATTTTTTGGCATTGTCTGTTCAGTTAGGCTATTTCCACCATTAGCCTTTTTTTCGCTAGATGGTGTCTTGGTAATTTCCTCAGTCATAACAATTCCTTTTAAAAGCATTTTTGCTGTCTTAGCTTAAAATTTCAATTTTTGATCAAACCTTATTCGGTCGATCCTTTATAAAAAATTTTACCTAAGTTAATCCAACCCGTGAAACGCTTAAAAGTTCCTTTTAATTTTCAAAAACTTATCTTACTATGTCAAAAAAGTTCGAAATCGTTGTTTTGTTCAACTGTCATAAAAATGGAAAACCCAAATGTTAACCGGCAATCTATTTATTATAAATGTTAAAAATCATACGGAGACATTGGCTATATTGGAACTTTTGACCAAGAAACTCAATATCGCTAATATTGATGAGCATGATAGCAGTTATTATCTAAACGACACTTATTGGAACTTGGATCAAGGTTTTTGGTCGGTCAAATTATTTTATACTGGCTGCTTTGATTGTGAAAACCCAGAAATTAATGGTAAAATCCATTTAGCTGTGGTGGTGAGAAGTCATATATTAACCGATGCCGAATTATCGGCCATTAGCGGTTATCTGATTAAAATACTTGAAACAAAGCATAAAGTTATAATTGAAAGTGAAATATTTCCAGGTCTTTGTGACGAAGAACACGCCTTACTTGCAAAATTTTACATGCAATAATATTAGCATTAGCCACTGCTTTTAAAAGCTAAGTAAAAACACAATGAATATAACGAGGCATGACAGCTAGCAAGACCGCATTATTAGCCCAATAGGAGGTAAAATGGAATTAGACACTTATTTAGAAAAAATAAATTATGGCTATGATGGCATCATTAGGGATATTATTTTTTGCGATAAGTTAGAAAATGTTAAAATTATCGCAACGGTGCGGAACGAAAAAAATGACTGGATTATATTAGAAATTTTCATCAAAAAAATACAAGAGGGAAGATTTAATATATTTAAAAATAGATGTTATAATGTCATATATGATGGTATAAAATATTATAAAATGAGCGGGCTACATTATATCAATTTGGACAGTCCCAACACAATTGAAGAGCTTAAAAATATAGAAACATTTAAAGAAAGTGATTTGTATTTTATAAGTACCAATATAGATTTTTCTATTCAGCCATATGATCAAAATGTAAAAACGGCAGATACAAGCAATTAAATTATGACTGACAAGCAGAACAGCCAAGCTTTGAATGAATTTTTGCAACTTATTGATAATATCTATAAGCGCCCCGGTATGTATTTACCCACCTACCCCACTTTAGATCATCTTTGTTGCTTTATTACAGGATATAACATTGGTAAGGATTTGTCGTTTTTTGATAATTATGATTTTATCACATGGCTTGCAACCAAGCATGGCCTATCCAATAGCCACCATTGGGTAGGGCTTATGAATTATATTTATTTCACCCAAGAAGAAGCTTTCTTACAATTTCCCAAAGTTCTTAAAGAATATTTGTACGAAAAAGGCTTGATTGATGAAACTGTAATTGTTTGATTGGTAATATTTTACTTAATATTTGCTAAAATACAACAAAAAAAGACCAAGGTGAAACTTGGCCTTTAAATGTATCAATGGGTTCAAACTTGCTTACATAGTTATAGATAAGAAAAGACCGGCAATGGTTGCACTCATCAAATTGGAGAGAGTTGCGGCAAAAAGTGCTCTTAAACCTAACTGTGCAATGAGCGAGATACGCTCTGGTGCAACGGCAGAAAATGCACCAATAATAACACCAATTGAACCAAAATTAGCAAAGCCGCATAGGGCAAAAGATACAATGGCAATAGAACGTGGATCGGTCAAAACCGCTGTAGCCTGCATGGTTTGCAATTCCGTATAGGCGACAAATTCATTAATAACCAATTTTTGGCCAATTAAGCTGCCAACACTACTAGCATCTGGCCAGCTAACACCCATAATATATGCAAGCGGTGAAAAAATATAGCCGAGCAGGCCTTGAATGGTGATATCTGCATAACCAACTAGGTTTGCAAGGCCGCCAACAATGCCATTTAATAAAGCAATCATCGCAACAAAAGTCATCACAACCGTTGCAACGCCTGCTGCAATTTTTAAACCAGTTAATGCACCATTTGCCAAAGCTTCAATAATGGTTTTGGCAGGCGTTTCAGAAAATTGAAGATTATCAAATGTGACAACAGATTCTTCTGTTGCAGGGCTTAAAAGTCGTGCAAATAAAATACCGCCGGGGATTGCCATTAAGGATGCTGCTAGCAAATAGTGAATTGGAACGCCAACACCTGCATAAGCAATGAGCATAGCACCAGCAATAGACGCCATACCGCTTACCATAGCGGTAAATAATTCATTGCGATTTAACTGTTTAACAAAAGGCTTAACTGCGGCTGGAATTTCGTTTTGACCTAAAAAAATGGTGGTCACCGCAATAAAAGATTCAATCTTTGAAATTTGAAGCGCTTTTTGGAATAATCCACCCAAAATTTTGATAAGCAATCCCATAATCCGCAGATAATAAAGAATCGAAATCAAGGATGTAACAAAAATAACCGCTGGTAAAACACGAAATGCAAAAATATAACCATAATTACCAAAAGCTGCTGTCATTGGCGCATCTTGAACAAGCCCACCAAACATGAAAACAGCACCAACATCGCTATAATCCATGACCGCTTTTACACCGCGTGATGCAAATTCAAGTATTCTTTGGCCGGCCGGTACATAAAGCATGATGCCACCAAGTATCACTTGCAGAAGAAATGCAGCAATAACCGTTCGGTAGCTAAGTTTTGCTTTATTATTACAAAATAAAAAGCCGATAAACAGCAAGAAAAACATACCGATAAGACTGCGGATAATGTCCATATTATTTCCCTCTTCTCTTTAGCACGGGTGCACCACCATGCTCAAAGCCTGTTTTGCTCCCCCCTTTGAAAACCTTGTCATCAAAGGGGGAATAAAACCCAAAATGAATGACTAAGCGCTGATTATTTGGTATTCTTTAGCAATATTAGAAGCTAAAATTGCATTATTAAAAACCAGTTCAATATTGGATTTTAGGCTATCACCGCCAGTTAGTTCATTAACGCGGGCAAGCAAGAATGGCGTGCTATCTTTTCCAATCACGCCTTGTTCATCAGCTTCTTTTACAGCTTGGTCAATAGCCGCAGCAATGCGTTCTTCTGGCATTGCAAATTGCTGCGGAATTGGATTGGCAATCACCGCGCCGCCTTCAAGACCAATTTGCCATTTGACAAAAAGTGCCTTAGCAATGTCTTTTGCGCTGTCTAACTGAACACTGGTTTCAAAGGGGCTCGTACGGGTGAAAAATGCAGGCAAGGATTTGGTTTTATAACCAATTAGCGGCACGCCGAAGGTTTCAAGATATTCAGTGGTTAATCCTAAATCAAGAATGGATTTTGCACCGGCACAGATAACCGCAACATTGGTTTTAGCTAGCTCTTGCAAATCGGCTGAAATATCAAAGCTTAGGCCTGCACCGCGATGAACACCGCCAATGCCGCCGGTTGCAAAAACTTTAATGCCTGCCATAGCCGCAATAATCATGGTCGAAGCAACGGTTGTTGCACCATTTAGACCACCGGCAACGATAAAAGGCAAATCGCGACGGCTGACTTTAGCAACCTTATGGCCTTCACGACCTAAGAGCTCAATTTCTTCGCGCGACAGACCAACTTTCATTTTGCCGGCAATAATTGCAATGGTCGCAGGTACTGCGCCATTGGCACGCACGGTTTCCTCCACCTTTAATGCCGTTTGCGCATTTTGCGGAAAAGGCATACCGTGAGAAATGATCGTTGATTCTAAAGCAACAATCGGCGCATTGGCGGCGAGCGCTGCCTTTACTTCGTCTGAGATGACAAGAAATTCGTCTGAAATAGCAGCCTTAGGCATCATAGACATGGGATAACTCCAAGAGGTTTAAAACATTTTTGAATGAGAGATCTGGATTATTGGTAAATGGGCTCATCAATGCCATAGACGCGCAGCCTTGAGCAAAATGAACGGCTTTTTGCAAAGGCATGTTTTGCAATTTACAAGCAACAAGCCCCGCCATCATTGCGTCGCCTGCGCCAGTAACATTGACAATATCCGTTTTAATAATTGGCAACCAGCCATTAGCACCATTTTTTTCGCTGTAAAATACCCCCAATTGGCCTGCACTGAGCACAAGATTTTGTAAACCTTGTTCATGAAACCAATCGGCAATTTTTAATGCGTCATCTGGTTGATGAAACACAATATTGCTCAATGTTTGTGCTTCTAATAAATTGGGTTTTAGCGTGTTAATATTGGCTAAAAGAGTTTGAATTTTAGTGCATTTATGCGCTGAGACCGTATCAACAAAAATAGTTGGCAAATCTTTCTGGTTTAACAGCCAATCAAGGCTTGTTTGTTCCAAATTGCAATCAACCACCACGATATTGGCAGCCTTTATTGCATCCATATGGCTTGCAAGCATGGTTTCATCAATGCGGCGAACAATATCCATATCATTAATGGCAATCACCATTTCGCCATGCTCATCAAGCACCGAGAGATAGGTTGAGGTGTTTTCATCATCAAGACGCATGACGCGCGCCATATCAACGCCAATTTGTGCTGTGGTTTTTAAGATATTGTCACCATAAACATCATTGCCAACCGCAGAAATAAGAGAAATATCAACCCCTAAAAGCGCTAAATTATGGGCAATATTGCGGCCAACACCGCCCGAGCTATAGCTAATTTTACCCGGATTTGAATCACTTTTCTTTGGCGGCTGATGAGAGCGACCAGCAATATCTATATTTACCGAACCAATAACAATCACATGGTTTTCTTTTTGCAAGGCTAAATGGTTATTACCATCATCCATAATTAACAACCAAATCTAAATTGTTTCATTTTTATCTAATCTTTATAGCAAAACCTACTATATTTATTATTTGTCAAAATGCAATTAATCACAAACCCTATCATTTTACGGTGGTCTCAAAGCTTTGGTTCAAGCTATTTTAAGTTACACTTTTTTCAAGCGCAAATATTTCTGTTAGGGCAATAAATAATTAGCACGAAGTCAAATTAAGTCACTTCTAAAATAAAGATCAACCATTTGGCAAATTAAATGGTAGATTATTAAGAGATATCCACCTTTTATTAGAAATATGACGAAGAAAATTAGGTTTAACTCTACCAAATATATAAAATTTATTTATGCTCGCCCTGACTAACTGTAGGTGTCATTTGGTTAGCTTTCAATGAAGGATTGAAAAATGGTAAAAGATACACGGCAAAAACTACCTGAAGATTTTCAAAACCTTATAGAAGCTAAAAATTGGCCCGCTATAAAAAACCTTTTTGAAAATACTGATATCAATGCCCGTGACAATACTTATCAGGAAACAGCTCTGTTTTTTGATGGTTTAAGTGACGAAATAACCCTTTGGCTGATTGAACAGGGTATCGATATTAATGCTCGTGACCGTTATGGGCGGACGGTTTTACATCACCGCTCACAAAGATGGCACGAAAACCTTGTTATTTTGCTGGAAAATAACGCCGATGTAAACGCCCTAACCAATGATGGCAATACGCCGCTGCATGAAGCAGTAGCTTTGGGCAATTTAGAAGCGGCGAAAATCTTGGTGGAATTTGGTGCAGATATAAATCTGCGTAATAGCAAAAATTATACGGCGCTAGAATATGGCTTGCAACAATGTAGCAATATTAAAATTGCTGATATGGCTGAACTGGCGGAATTTTTGCTAAAGCTACAAAATATCAATAAAACAAAGAAAAGCTTGAGCGACAAATTAAAAGGGTGGCTTTCTGGCAATAGCATTCATAGCGATGGGCAGCAAATAACAACGCAAACACAGGATTTTGTAAAAACAATTGGCCAAAACTTTGAATTTCACCGCGAAAATTTTAATAAAACTTTGCTTGAAGAAGCAAGCTTTGGTTTAGAAAAGCTCTATCAATTGTTTAATGTCGAACCTATTGGTGTGCGTTTAAAATATGATGGTCATTCACCCATCATTGCTAAAGGTGAAAATTGGCAGCAATGTCATGAATATTTATGGCAATTATTAGTACCATCTAGCGGACCATGCACCACCATGCAAGGCGAAGTTATTCGCATAGCTGGACGCTTGAGCCATGAAATTGAAGGTAATGGCGGAGGCAATTACGACCAAGACTATCAAAAAATGGCGGATGCTTTTTTAAATTATTTAAAAGAAGGGAAAGCCCTATCAAAAGCCCAACTTGATGAAGTCGCCGAGATTATTAACACTATCAAGGATAGTTATACCCCAACAGATCGTTTGACGGAACTCGCGGTGGAATGGGTTGGTTTAAACTCAAACCCTATTCAATTGCCAAAGGTAAATTATAAACGATAATTTAATCAACAATCTGACATTGCAATAAAAGGTGAAGCCAAGAATTGCTAGAAACGAGCCGCAGATCAAGGCAGTCATTTTGCACAAAAGGCAATGAATGGATTGAACGAATAAAAAGCGGTAAAGGTGCATGCCTTTACCGCTTATTCATCTTAATTGCTTGAAAAAGATTCGAGCAATTCTAGATAGGTTTCTTTGGTAAGCTGTGGTTTAAAATCAGATTTTACTTTTTGTGCGCCTTCGCCATCACCATAAAGCAAGTCAATCACCGTCATCGCCATAGCTTGTGCACAGCGAATATAAGCGGTGTCTTCATCAAAGATTTTATAATCCTTGCCATGCAAAGTGCCTTCAATGCCGCCGGCATGGGGGTGGGCAAGTGGTATAATTTGCGATAAATCACCCGTATCGGTACTGCCTGCCATGTGCTTACCTTGGCGAACACGGTCTTTACCTACCAATTCTTCGGCATTTTTTTCAAAAAACGCATTAATATTGCCATCATTATTAAGCGGCAAATAACCTGGAAGATCTTCAATTTCTACTTCCGCACCAATTGCCATTGCACCAGCTTTTAACGCACGATCAATTTTTTTATTGGCATCGATCATTGCGTCAATATTGGCAGCACGCACATAGCTTTCCATGCGCACATCACTTGGCACAACATTAACCAAATCTCCGCCCTTAGTGATAATTGGGTGAAAGCGCACATTGTCTTGATCTTTAAATGTATCACGAATAGCATTAACCCCCATAATGCCCATCATAGCGGCATTAAGAGCATTAACACCTTCATAAGGCGCGGCGGCAGCATGGGCAGGTTGGCCTTTATAGGTGATTAATTTACCGATAAAGCCATTGCTAGTGGTCGATAATTGTAAATAACGCTCATGTTTATTATCGGGCACGACATGCATTTGAATGGCCATATCAACATCATCAAAAGCACCAAGACGGATAAGTTCAGCCTTGCCGCCCAGATATTTAATCTTGCCTTGTTGGCGAAGTTTATTGCGATAGGCAATTTCAACATATTCTTCGGCCGGAACAGCAAATAAAACCACATCGCCGCTTAAATGTTCCATGGCATCAGCATCTTGCAAACCCATGCCAACCGCAATCATTGTTGCAATTTGTACATTATGCCCACAGCAATGGGCAGCGCCGGTAAGTTCATCTGCATTTGGGTGCTCATGGCAGATAATTGCATCTAATTCGCCAATGACAGCAATACTATGATCAGAATTTTTGCCCTTTAACCGAGCTTTTACACCGGTGAGCGCCAATTCTTTTTCATAAGGCAATTGCATGCGCTTAAAGGTTTCTTCTACTTTGGCAGCAGTTTTAACTTCCTTATAGCCAAGCTCCGGCTCATGATAAATGGCGCGGCCAAGGGCAAGAATATCATCGCGGCGCGCTTCAATTGCTGCGCAAACTTTCTTTTTCAGTTCTTCTTTATTCATTATAACACCTCCAAAAATATCTTCTTGACTTTAAGATTTAAATTGCGCCTTCAAGATGTAATGCCCATTGGGCAAGCAATGTCGCACAAATGAATGTACCTGCAATCACTGCAAGTGCAACTGGAATAATGCGCCATGAAATTTTTTTGAACGCTTCTAAATCCTTACCGATGGAAAGCCCTGCATAAGCAAGCACTGGCGTACAAATCGCCAAGAAAGGAACTTGTTTTACATAGGAAGTGATAATTTCGTGATAAGGGAAAATTGGGCTTGATACGAGGATAGCAAACGCAGAGATCCATAAAATGGACGGCAACATGTTGAACAATGGCAATTTTGCAATGATATAGCCGCAAATGCCAACGCCAATAATAATTCCAACGCCGGTCAATGAAACGACTATATCAACATCGCTATAGCCAATATAATGGCCAATAACGATCAATAGCCCGCATAAAATAGTAAGGCAAATAACTTCAAATGTACTCATTTTACCGCACCTTCATTGTTATTATTGCGACCAAATAGGCGGTTTAAAAGTTGATAGAATTTTACAGCAAGGGGAAGTGAAATAAATAGTGCAAAATAAATGCCTAAAATACCGGTCATCAAATTGGCAGCTCCTGCATAAGCAAGAATTTGCTCTTTCATTTCTGGATAAAACTCAATGATTGAACCTGATGCAGCAGCAAGCATACTACCAGAGCCAACCCCCGCACCCATTGCCAAAGCATAGGGGTGAAAGATATCAAGGCTAGCAATTGCGCTTGCAAAAATGCCAATCCACACAGCGCCAAAAACGGTACCGCAAATATACATTGCCATAACGCCGCGCCCTTCAGGAGAATTAAGGCCATATTTTTCAGCAATAATAGCAATATTGCCCTCGCGATCAAGCGAATAGGTGGCGCCTATGGCTTCACGGCCCATGCCAAGCGCTACCGCAATTGGCATACCGATTATGATGGTACCAAAAAAATGACCAAATTCTTGAATGAGTAAGGCAAATTTTGCATTAGCAAGCTCGGGAAGATTGGGGCCAATACCAAGACCAATAGCGGTAATTAATGGAATAAGTACCACGGTGAGCATTTTGCCCGCATTGTCACCTTCTTTAAAGCTAATAATTTTCCATTTTGGAAAACTAATAAAGCCAGAAATGATCATGGCAAAAAGCATTGGAAAAAGTACAATAGCAAATTTGCCAATGGAAAATTTCATGGTGCCAATGGTTTCACATAGCACAACAACCAACAGCGCTATGATATGAAGTTTGACGTTTTTCAAGACAGCCATAGACTTCCCCTATTTAAAAAGATTCTTAATACATTCTTTTGAATAAGCGCAGACCAATATTCAACACAAAAATGTCATATTTCTTTTTAAAAGGTTAATTTCTACAATCAATGTGGTTTTTTTGCCTCGTCATGCTCTAAAACAGTGGTTATTTTGGTAAGCTAAAGCTAAAATTTAGTTGTTAATGCTAAAAGTTGCGCTAGCACTTAGATTTTCATTACAGATTTTTATGCTCCTGTAACATTGTTCTAAAGTTTAGACTCTAATCAAGATGTGCATCTTTCAATGGCATGCAATTTTTAAGCTCATACGTCTTATTGATATAATTAACCACCAAGTGATTAATGATGGTAAGGTCATTTACCAGTCCTTCGGCACAAGTTCACAATCATCTGGTATGAGTTTTAGCCCAATCAATCATTGAAACGATAACGCCGGGCAATCGGCTTTCGCATAAGAGCGAAAAAGGCTATTATAAAAATAGGAACTCGCAAAGGCACAATGAGGCTAAAATAATATTTAAAAAGCCAATATTATGCAATTAATATTCATAGGTTTTAGAATGAATGATTTAATATTATTAAGTACTTATAAATTACTAAAAGACACATTTGGCGATGAACTACCAGAAAAATATTATGAAGCAGTCATAGTTTTAATGTCTGAGGGGTTATGCCATGAAAATCTTATTAAAGCGGTTGGATCTTTTAAAAATATAGGACAAGATCGGGTGGACTGCGATTATCCTAAATTTTTAGCAAAAGAAAACATGCAAAAAATCCAACAAACCGATGAATATCATGAAGCTTTTACCAAACTTCGGGATAATGGATTTTTTGAATGGCTAGAAGAGCCAGATTAAAATTTTTTGCCGATTGATAATGCGCGTAAACAGAAATTTTGAACGAGATTTCCATGTCAGCGATCAATAACCATGTTTTAATTACAATCAATTTGGGTGCAAATAGACTTATTTACTTCAGCCTCAATTAGCTTTAGTCGTTGTTAAATCCATATTGCACCCGTAAAGCATATATAGCTGATTATGCTATAGAGTTTTTAGCGCCTCTTCAGCATCCTTATAGCCTTGTGCTGCCGATAAGCGATACCATTTTTCGGCTTCCGCCAAATTTTTACCAACAGCTTCACCAATTTGATATAATTCACCTAGATTATATTGCGATGCGGGTTCGCCTTGCTCTGCAGCTAAACGGTACCATTTTTCGGCTTCAATAATGTTTTTAACAATACCATCGCCAACGCCATATAAATAACCTAGATTTGCCTGAGCTCGAACATTGCCTTGCTCCGCAGAAAGGCGGTACCATTTGGCAGCTTCCACTTTATCTTCTGCAACACCTTCGCCATAATCATACATATAAGCAACATTATGTTGGGCTTCTTCATGTCCTTGTTCACCAGCTAATCGAAACCATTTAATCGCTTCCAATTTATCTTCATCAACGCCATTGCCTAAATCATAAAAACAACCAAGACTAAATTGTGCTTCCACATCGCCTTGATCTGCGGCAAGGCGACACCATTTCAGTGCTTCGTGTAAATTATAGTCAACACCAACGCCTGAAACATAAAGTTTAACCAAATAAGACTGGGCAGCAGCTTCCCCTTGTTCAGCGGCACGTAAAAACCAAAATGCTGCTTGCGCACTGTCTTGCTTTAAGCCAATTCCCTCTTCATAAAGGCTACCAAGCACAAATTCTGCCTCGGCAAAGCCCTGCTCTGCAGCAAGGCGCACCAATTTTACCGCCTCTTTTTCATTATAGGCAACACCTTCACCTTTTAAATATAAACGCGCAAGATAGAGCTGTGCATTGGGAAAATTTTTTGCAGCCACCAATTTATAAAGCCTAGCCGCCTCTGCCTTATCCTCATCAACCCCTAAGCCCATTTCATAAAGCAAAGCCAAGTCAAATTGGGCATAGGCATAATCTTGATCGCTAGCAAGCTGATATAAGCGTGCGGCTTCAACATAATTTTGCGGCACAAGATCCCCATATTGGTATAATGAGGCCAAATTATATTGTGCAAGTACGTAGCCATTATCAGCGGCAAGATGCAACCACTTGACTGCCTCTTCAAGATTAACCGCAACACCCTCACCGCTATAGAAAATATAACCAAGCTGATATTGTGCTTCTGCATCGCCCTTTTCCGCTAAGTTGCGTAAAGCAGTTATATTCGCGTCATTAGAAAGCGAACCCATTAAATCATCCCCTGCATTTTTTAACCTTGTACCTTTACATCAGCATCTATTCTGAATCTAATGTTACATATCCTTGTAAATAAGATATCCTTACCCCCGCTCATAGCGTGGTCGTTAAAGCGCTTTTAATGCCTTTTCAGCCTCGCTGTCGCCGTGCTCTGCCGCTAAGCGGTACCAGTGGGCGGCTTTCTCCTTATCTTGCTCTACGCCATCACCATTTTGATATAATTCAGCTAAATTAAATTGCGCGTCACCATCGCCTTGCTCCGCCGCTAAGCTATACCATTTAGCTGCTTGCGCCTTGTCTTGAGGCAAACCTTCGCCCTCACTATACATGTAGCCTAAATTAAATTGCGCGACAGGATGTCCTTGCTGTGCCGCCAATAAATACCATTTAGCCGCTTGCGCCTTGTCTTCTTCAACGCCATCGCCATTATCATAAAGGCATGCAAGAACAAATTGCCCTTCTTCATCGCCTTGCTCTGCGGCAAGACGCGCCCATTTTGCAGCTTCCATCAAATCTTGCTCAACATTTTCGCCTTCAAGATACATTTTAGAAATAGCTAATTGAGCAGCTGAATTTCCGGTCTCTGCTGCCAAACGATACCATTTTTCAGCCTCTTGCATATCCTTGTCAATGCCTAAGCCATGTTCATAAATATAGGCTAAATTATATTGGGCAAATTCATAACCTTGCTCGGCTGCAAGCTGGTATAATCTTAAGGCATCTTGGTTGTCTTTGGTTGCTAACGCTCCACTATGATAAAGCGCTGCCAAATTAAATTGAGCAACAACATCGCCTTGCTCGGCAGCAAGACTATACCATTTTTCAGCTTCATTATTATCTTGGGTGACACCGTCGCCATCGGCATACATCACACCCAAATCGCATTGGGCCTCTGCATAGCCTTGCTCTGCGGCAAGAGTAAGCCATTTTACCGCCTCTTGCTTATCTTGCTCAACCCCTTTACCGGTATCATAAAAACTACCAAGTATAAATTGCGCTTCGGCAAGACCTTGTTCGGCCGCAAGCTGCAACCATTTTACGGATTGCTGCAAATCATAGGCAACGCCTTCGCCTTCAAAATACATTTTGGCAAGGTTTAACTGTGCATTGATCTCGCCTTGAGCTGCGGCAAGTTTAAACCATTTGGCAGCTTCTACCTTATCTTGCGCAACGCCGTGACCTTCGTCATAAATGACCGCCAAATTATTTTGCGCGCTTGCATCGCCATTTTCGGCCTCACTGCGAAGAGCTGCGATATTTGCGTCATTTGAAGCTGAACCCATCAGATAAATCCTTGTATTTTTAAATTGTTTAAATCTCGGCATTTTTAAAACGCAAGCGTTTTGACCATAGAGTAGTTTTGCGACACTGTGAAGCTATACGCACTAAAAATATATATTGAAGATAAACATCAAGGATTGTGACGCATCCGGTGAATTCCATTATGTTTTATTTGCATAAAAATGCGCTTTATTTTTAATATTTTTCACGATTTAAATGCGCAATAAACCCATCTAACTTATTAACCTCTTTTAAAAAATTTAAAGCAAAGTAATTATTTTTATCAGCTGTATCACTTATATTAATAAAACCAAAGCCGACATCGTCATGGGGGTATATAATCAATTCATATTTGGGGAGATAATAAAATAAATGGCCGCGCGCAGCACCCCAACTTATTAAGGACGATGAAATAATTGACAAATCAAAAACATTAAAACTACTTAATTCTTTTGTCATATATTTATTCATATTGATCAAATGTTTACATAATTCTTCTTGTTCTATTTCGCTATATTGATTATTAATTACCTGTATTAAGCTATGAAGCGAAAGATAATCTATATAAAATGGTGTTTCTTTTTTTATGCTCGCACTTGAATAGCTTTTAATAAAGTCAATATCGACAAAGAGCGTACTAATTACATATCCTTGATAAAATGAGGGATAAAAATAATTTAAGAAAAAGTTGATAGCAACATCATCCATTCCGTGCTGATATTTACCAAATTTTTCAAAAAAACCGATAAAGCCTTTTGACTGAGCATATCCTTCAATATCCATATTAAACTTAATTTTTTCAATTAGTTTTTGCATATTTAGGACCTTTTTGTACTTTAATTGTCAAAATTATGATGTGCGCCCAAGCAATGTCAACGGGTTAGAATAGTTTGACGAGGAGCAAGCTACCGAAATATACATAAATTTACATTTTCATTCAGATGAAATCTAATATGCATACCAACAAAAGAGCATCTTCGCCATGAAGCGAAAATGCTCTTTTTTCATTTTTCAATGATCTTATGCAGCGGTTTTAATCGCGATTTTCATCACGCCATCAGCTTGATGCGCAAAAAGCTCATAGGCTTTTTCAATATCATCAAGGCTATAGCTATGGGTTACCAATGGCTTTAGATCAATTTCGCCATTTTCAAGCACGCTCATCAAACGGCGCATCCGTTCCTTGCCGCCGGGGCAAAGACCACTCACAATATCAATATCGCCCAAGCCCGCTCGGTAGCCAGCAAGCGGAATTTTTAAATCATCCGAGTAAACGCCAAGGCTTGATAATTTACCACCAGGGCGCAAAACATTAAGGCAAGATTGAAAGGTTGATTGCAAACCTAAAGCCTCAATCGAAACATCAACACCGCGCCCATCGGTAATGCGCATGATTTCTTCCACCGCATTACAAGCTTTAAAATCCAACACATGGGTTGCGCCTAGTTGTTTGGCCATTGCCATGCGGGTTGGTACTGTATCAACGCCAATAATCGTTGTCGCACCGCAAAGTTTAGCGCCAGCCACAGCACAAAGTCCAATTGGGCCAAGTGCCCAAACCACCACCATATCGCCAATTTTAACGCCGCCGCGCTCTGCCCCAGAAAAGCCGGTTGACATAATATCAGGGCACATCAACACTTGTTCATCGCTTAGCTTGTCGGGAATAGCGCATAAATTAGCGGCTGCATTATTTACCCGCAAAAATTCAGCTTGTGCGCCATCAATCGTGTTGCCAAATTTCCAGCCACCCATTGCTTGAAAGCCATGCTTTGTGCCCGGGCCATCTTGCGAACTACAACCACACATACAGGCATTGGATATGCCACTTGGCGTAATAGCACCTGCAATAACCCGTTGCCCTTCTTTAAAACCTTTGACCTCGCTGCCTAGTTTTTCAATAATGCCAACCGGCTCATGGCCAATGGTTAGGCCTTTAGCAACGGGATATTCTCCTTTAAGAATATGAATATCAGTTCCGCAAATAGTTGTTGTGGTGATGCGAATAAGCGCATCTTGCGGGCCAATATCTGGAATTGGCTTTTCATCAAGAACAATACGGTTCTTTTCAACAAAAATTGCTGCTTTCATTTTAGCCATGTTTATCGCCTCGAAAATTATGCCTTATCGGCCACAACGAATTTTAGGGACTTTTAACCCACCTTAATCATAGCATAATCCCTATTCTTCGATTATGGCCTTGCTTGCGTTTTATTGCCGCAGGGTTGATTTTATGGCAAAATTTTATCCAATTTGCTCCAACGTATAGGGTAAAACATCACGTAAATCATGATTAATGTTTAAGCGATGCTTTAAGGGTGGCACGGCGCGGTTGGCGCATTTTGTACGCGAACAAATGCGGCAAGAAATACCGATAGCTTCATAAGCTGCCCCATTGCCAAGATCCAAGTCATCGCAATAGACAAAGCTTTTAGCATTGGAAATTTCGCAACCAAAAGCCAAGGCATAATGGGGGTGTGTACTGCGATAACCACCATTACCCTTAACCACTTGCACTGCAAGGCAAAGATAGCGCACGCCGTCTGGCGTTTCAGCCAATTGGCGAATAATGCTGCCCGGCGTTTCAAAAGCTTGGTGGGCATTCCATACCGGACAGGCCGAGCCAAAGCGGGCAAATTGCAATTTTGCCGCACTGTGGCGTTTGGTAATATTACCGGCGCGATCAACACGGGCAAAAAAGATTGGTACACCTTTTGAGCCGGGGCGTTGTAAAGTCGATAAGCGGTGACAAACTTGCTCTAATGAAACACCAAAACGCGCGGCCAATAATTCAATATCGTGGCGTAATAATTCAGCCGTGCGCAAAAATGGCATATAAGGCAACACCAAAGCACCTGCAAAATAATTGTGCAGCCCAATGCGGCAAATTTCCTCAGCTTCATGGGATTTAAAATTGGCCTTATTGATAATTTCTTCACAAAGATCATCGGTTTCAAATTGCGCTAATTGTACAGCAAGTTGAAAAATACGGGTTTGCAAAGGTGCATAAGGGTTAAGGGTTAGGGTTTTGCTCATCGCGTCAAAACGCCGCACAGTAGTGTCGTCAAGGCTACCCCAACGAACCAATATTTGATATTTTTCTTCCAAAATGCGGATTAAAGCAGCGTGATTATCATTTTCACCAATGCCGATAGAAGCAGCCAAATGTTCAGCTGCCTTATCAAGGCTATCAATATAATTATCGACAAAATGGAAAAAATCGCGCACTTCTTCATAAGGCGAAACTTCGCTAAGCCCGCTAGTTTGCAAGCGATCATCACTGCTTGCCAATTGTTCTGATGCTAGCCGATAAGCTTGGTGACAAGAAATCAACGCACGGGCAAGACTGGGGGCATTTTGGGCAATAAGCCGCAATTCCTGGAGGCTCGCACGGTTATTTTCAAACAGTGGATCGCTTAATGTGTCACTTAATGCTGAAAGCAAACGGTCATCTTCACCAGAGGAAAGGCTTGCTATATCAATGTGAAATTTTTCAGCTAGCGATAATAATACAGCCGCAGAAACCGGTCTTTGATTATTCTCTATCTGGTTGAGATAAGAGGTTGATATGCCAATACGTTCGGCAAATTGCATCTGGGTGTTTTGATGCTCTTCACGCAATTTGCGCACTTTGCGCCCAATATATAATTTACCAATAGCCATGATTTTCACAATTTTGCAATTTACAATTTGCATTTTTATAACTTATGCATTTGCACACAATCAAGCTTTATTATTTATAAAAATCTGTTACCTTGATTCCTAAGCGAATATGGCTGAAAGTCTGATTGCAAACAAAGTCGTTGTCAGATTTGCCATTTTAAAAGGTTACGTTTGGCCGGGGAGGCACGAGGGTTGGTATGCTTATGGTGAGTTAACAAGTGCTATTGGTTTAGGGAGAAGAGGCCAAATGCGCATTGTTACACGAAGAAGCATCGTCATTAATGATAGGCATACCACCCGTTTTGATTTTAACTTTACACTATAAGCTACTGTATTCATTATTTAATTAAGCTAAATTACTCAATGTAATTTTAGCCATTGCACACTTAATTTTGTTAGTTGGGATATTTAAAGACGTTTAGGCCGAAACCAGAGACAACGTATAAGGCAATCATATTATTTAGCCGACTAATTATTTTTGACGTAAAAATATTAACGGGATTGGAGTTATAATGCGGGCAATCTTGCAACAATTGGAAGAGCGGCGTGAAAATGCGCGCCAAGGCGGCGGAGAGCGGCGCATAAAGTCGCAACATGAAAAGGGTAAATTAACCGCTCGCGAGCGGCTTGACGTTTTGCTTGATACCAATTCCTTTGAAGAATATGACATGTTTGTTAGCCATCGCTGTACGGATTTTGGTATGGAGCAGCAAAAATTTGCAGGTGACGGCGTTGTAACCGGTTGGGGCACCATTAATGGTCGGCAAGTTTATGTTTTTTCGCAAGATTTTACCGTTTTAGGCGGATCACTTTCTGAAACCCATGCACAAAAAATATGCAAAATTATGGATATGGCGGCACGCAATGGTGCGCCTGTCATTGGTCTTAATGATTCAGGCGGGGCGCGCATTCAAGAAGGTGTCGCATCTCTTGCTGGTTATGCAGAAGTATTTCGCCGCAATGTTGAAGCCTCTGGCGTTGTACCGCAAATCTCGGTGATTATGGGGCCATGTGCCGGCGGCGCAGTTTATTCACCGGCAATGACTGATTTCATCTTCATGGTGCGGGACTCGTCCTATATGTTTGTGACCGGCCCTGATGTGGTTAAAACCGTCACCAATGAAATTGTCAGCGCCGAAGAACTAGGCGGTGCCACCACCCATACGCAAAAATCATCGGTTGCCGATGGGGCTTTTGAAAATGATATTGAAGCCCTCGAAAACATCCGCCTGCTTTTTGATTATTTGCCACTAAACAGCCAAGAAAAGCCACCTGTGCGGCCATTTTTTGATGATCCGCAACGCCTTGATATGAAGCTTGATACGCTTATTCCGGATTCTTCGACCAAGCCATATGATATGAAAGAGCTTATCCAAACCATTGCTGATGAGGGTAGTTTTTTTGAAGTGAAAGCATATTTTGCCAAAAACCTTATCACGGGTTTCATTCGCATTGAGGGGCGCAGCATTGGCGTTGTCGCCAATCAACCCTTGGTGCTTGCAGGCTGTCTTGATATTGATACGGCGCGAAAGGGTGCGCGTTTTGTGCGCTTTTGCGATGCTTTTAATATTCCTATTTTAACCCTTGTGGATGTACCGGGCTTTTTGCCAGGAACGGCGCAGGAATATAATGGCGTTATTATTCATGGTGCAAAATTGCTTTTTGCCTATTCGCAAGCAAGTGTGCCCATGGTGACAGTCATCACCCGTAAAGCCTATGGCGGTGCTTATGATGTGATGGCATCCAAACACATTGGCGCCGACGTTAATTATGCATGGCCAACGGCAGAAATTGCAGTGATGGGTGCCAAGGGCGCAACAGAAATTCTTTACCGCTCCGACTTTGGCAATGAGGAAAAAATTGCAGCCCATACCGCAGAATATGAAAGCCGTTTTGCCAACCCCTTTGTAGCGGCGGAACGCGGCTTTATTGATGAAGTGATTATGCCCCACTCAACTCGCAAGCGCGTTGCGCGTGCTTTTGCAGCGCTGCGCAATAAAAAGGTTGAGAGCCGCAAGCGCAAGCATGACACCATTCCGCTTTAGAGAACGTCTCTTCATTATTGAGATAATATCGTGTTTTTATTTTTTACTTTGTCGCATTGTCCGAGGCAAAAATGATACAAAAAATTCTGATCGCCAATCGTGGTGAAATTGCTTGCCGCGTTATTCGCACCGCACGAAAAATGGGTATTGCCACTGTTGCCGTTTATTCTGATGCCGATGCTAACGCCTTACATGTCCGCGAAGCGGATGAAGCTATTCATATTGGCCCCTCCCCGTCAGCGCAATCCTATTTGGTCATCGATAAAATCATTGAAGCCGCAAAAATTAGCGGCGCCGATGCTGTTCACCCCGGCTATGGTTTCTTGTCGGAAAACCCAATTTTTGCCGAGCGTTTACAAGAAAACGGCATTATTTTAATTGGCCCGCCCGCCAATGCCATGCGTGCCATGGGCGACAAAATTACCAGTAAAAAACTTGCAAGTGAGGCTGGTGTTTCCACTGTACCAGGTCACATGGGTTTAATTGAAAACAGTGATGAAGCGGTCAAAATTGCCAGTCAAATTGGCTATCCGGTGATGATTAAAGCGTCAGCTGGTGGCGGCGGCAAAGGCATGCGTATTGCATGGAATGATGAAGAAGCCCGTGAAGGTTTTCAAGCCTCTAAAAACGAAGCAAAAGCATCTTTTGGCGATGACCGCATTTTTATCGAGAAATTTGTCACCGAACCGCGCCATATTGAAATTCAGATTATTGGTGATAAGCATGGCAATATTATTGCCCTTGGTGAGCGTGAATGTTCCATTCAACGGCGCAATCAAAAGGTTATCGAGGAAGCGCCATCTCCGTTTTTAGATAGTGCCACCCGTAAAGCCATGGGCGAAGAAGCCGTAGCACTTGCCCGCGCCGTCGGCTATTATTCAGCCGGTACGGTAGAATTTATTGTTGATGGCAATCGCAATTTTTATTTTCTTGAAATGAATACGCGCTTACAAGTTGAACATCCGGTCACTGAATTTATCACTGGACTTGATCTTGTCGAATTAATGATCAAAATTGCTGATGGTCAATCCTTGCCGCTTACCCAAGACGACGTAAAATTGCATGGTTGGGCTATGGAATGTCGACTATATGCGGAAGACCCATTTCGCAATTTTTTACCCTCAACTGGACGTTTAAGCCGCTACCAATCCCCAACCCATATTGATGGTTTGGATGATATAAAATTGCGTAATGATACCGGCGTATATGAAGGTGGTGAAATATCTATCTATTATGACCCAATGATTTCAAAATTAGTGACATGGGGTAAAGATCGACAAAGCGCCATTTTAGCGATGAGTGAAGCGCTTGACCGTTTTGAAGTTGAAGGCATTGGCCATAACATTCCATTTTTGTCAGCCGTTATGGGGCAGCAGCGTTTTCAAGAAGGGCGCTTAACCACCGCCTATATTGCTGAAGAATTTGCTGATGGTTTTCATGGTGTTGCCCCAAATGCTGGGCAGGCACGCGCCCTTGCTGCAATTGCAGGTTTTATCAATCTCATTTTACAAAAACGCGCCGCCATGATTTCAGGAACTTTAGATAATCACCGCCGCATTATTGGCAAGGATTGGGTGGTTACTCTTAATGGTCTTGATGAAAACTCGTTTAACCTCAAAATAACAGAAGACGATAAAACCATATTGATGCACTTTGACGATGGTGAAACCATGAGCGTTGAAAGTGACTGGCAACCGGGCATGAGCCTTGGTATTTTCAACCTTGATGGGCTAATCCTCGCAGTTAAAACCGAGATTAAAGGCACAGCAATAAGGCTGCGCTATGCCGGTATTGATGTTTTAGCAAGAATACGCGAGCCTCATGTGGCGGCACTTGCCAGCATAATGCCCGTGAAATTAGCCCCTGATACCTCAAAAATGTTGCTTTGCCCCATGCCGGGGGTGATTACCGCAATTTTGGTCAATGAAGGCGATGAGGTTGAAGCAGGCCAGCCACTAGCAATTGTTGAAGCAATGAAAATGGAAAATATGTTGCGGGCAGAAAAGAAAAGCCAAGTTACAAAAATTGCCGCCAATATTGGCCAAAGCCTAGCCGTTGATCAAATTATTATGGAGTTTAATTAAATGCCCCATAAGCCCAATAACCTAAAGATCGATGAATGGATAAAACTTGCCGAAAAAGAAATTAAAGGCTCGCCGGACCAACTTATCTGGCACACAGCAGAAGGCATTGACATTAAGCCAGTTTATACCGCTGATGATATTGCTGATATTGCCGAATTGGATAGTTTGCCGGGGCTTGATCCGTTTTTGCGCGGCCCAAGGGCAACCATGTATACGGGGCGACCATGGACTATTCGCCAATATGCAGGGTTTTCGACCGCCGAGGAATCCAATGCTTTTTATAAAAAAGCATTAAATGCAGGGCAAAAAGGCCTGTCTGTTGCCTTTGATCTTGCAACCCATCGCGGTTATGACTCTGACCATCCACGCGTCGTCGGCGATGTTGGCAAGGCAGGTGTTGCCATTGATAGTGTTGAGGATATGAAAATCCTGTTTGATGGTATACCGCTTCATGAAATGTCGGTATCTATGACCATGAATGGCGCGGTAATCCCTATTTTGGCAAGTTTTATTGTGGCAGGTGAAGAACAAGGCGTACCAAGATCGCAGCTTTCTGGCACTATTCAAAATGACATTTTAAAAGAATTCATGGTACGCAATACCTATATTTACCCCCCCGAAGCCTCGATGCGGATTATTGCCGATATTATTGAATATACCGCACAGGAAATGCCAAAATTCAATTCCATTTCAATTTCTGGCTATCACATGCAAGAAGCTGGTGCCACTTTGGTGCAAGAACTAGCCTTCACCTTGGCAGATGGCCGCGAATATGTACGCGCTGCCCTTGCCAAAGGGCTTGATATTGACCAATTTGCAGGGCGACTATCGTTTTTCTTTGCCATTGGCATGAATTTCTTTATGGAAGCGGCAAAATTGCGGGCAGCAAGGCTTTTATGGTCGCGAATTATGCATGAATTTGCGCCTAAAAAACCATCATCTTTAATGCTGCGCACTCATTGTCAAACCTCTGGCGTGTCGCTGCAAGAACAAGACCCTTATAATAATATTGTGCGTACCGCTTATGAGGCATTAGCGGCAGTGCTTGGTGGCACGCAATCCTTGCATACGAATTCTTTTGATGAGGCAATTGCGCTGCCAACCGAGTTTTCCGCCCGTATTGCCCGTAACACGCAGCTTATTTTAAACCATGAAACCGGTGTCACCAAAGTGGTTGATCCTTTGGCTGGCTCTTATTACGTTGAAAGCCTTACCCATGAATTAGCGCAAAAAGCATGGGCATTGATAGAAGAAGTAGAAGCGCTTGGCGGCATGACCAAGGCGGTAAAAGACGGATTACCCAAACGCTTGATTGAGGAAGCGGCAACTGCGCGGCAAGCAGCGGTTGATAAGGGGGATGAGGTGATTGTTGGCGTTAATAAATATCGCCTTGAAAATGAAGACACGCTCGACATTTTGGAAATTGACAATAGCAAAGTGCGCTTATCACAAATTGCCCGCCTTACCAAAATGCGCGAAAGCCGCGACCCTGCCAAAGTTACAAAAACCCTGAGTGACTTGGAAAATATTGCCAAAAGCGGCAAAGGCAATTTATTGGCAGCAGCGGTTGAAGCGGCGCGGGCGCGGGCAAGTGTAGGCGAAATATCCGATGCCATGCGCAAAGTATTTGGCGATCATGTTGCAACGCCAAAAGTTGTGAAAAATATTTATGGTAAAGCCTATAAAAATGAGCCAGAATATCAGCATTTACAAAGGCGCATGGGCGAAATAGCCAGCAAAATTGGCCAAAAACCACGTATTATGGTGGCAAAGCTTGGCCAAGACGGCCATGATCGCGGTGCAAAAATCATTGCCTCCGCCTTTGGTGACATTGGTTTTGAAGTTATTGCTGGCCCACTTTTCCAAACACCGGATGAAGCCGCCGATATGGCAATTGCCAAAAAAGTGCAGCTTATTGGCGTGTCCTCCCTTGCTGCCGGTCATAAAACCTTGTTGCCGCAACTGGTAGAAGAACTCAAAAAACGCGGCAATAGTGATATTATTGTGGTGTGCGGCGGTGTCGTACCGCGCCAAGATTATGAATTTTTACAAGCCCATGGCGTTGCCGCAGTGTTTGGCCCGGGCACCAATGTAGTAGAGGCAGCGGCAAAAATTCTTGATCTTTTAGAAGGTAAATTGCGTAATGATTAGAATGAGAAAACGCAATTTGCCACAAAGCATAAGGGGAGTTTAGTATGAGCCAATTTGGTCGCCTTAATCATGTGGCAATTGCCGTTCCAAACCTCGAACAAGCGGCAAAACACTATCAAATGCTTAGCGCAGAAGTATCAGCTATTGAAGATTTGCCAGAGCATGGCGTTAGCGTTGTTTTCATCACTTTTGAAAATAGCAAAATAGAGCTATTATATCCGCTTGGAGAACATTCACCCATTGCGGGTTTTTTAGCCAAAAATCCCAATGGCGGCGTGCATCATATTTGTTTTGAAGTTGATGATATAGTGGCAATGCGCGATAAGTTAAGGGCAAATAATTTTCGTATTTTGGGCGATGGAACACCAAAAATTGGCGCTCACGGTAAGCCGGTGCTTTTTATCCACCCCAAGGATTTTGACGGTACATTAATTGAAATTGAACAAGCTTAGCGAGTGATTGGTGCGCGCTTCATTGCTTATAAGACTGCTCTATTTTTGATTTTCGCGCCGTCCCAAAATAAAAAATTGCTTAAAAATGTGGCTTTATTGATCAGATTATAAAACTATTAGCTATAAAGCCTTAGATCACCTTATTTTCCATTGTTGGGTAGTGTAATGCTGTTTTGATAAGCGGCACTTTACATCAGTCAATCTCAATTGATGAGTTATCATCCCAAAACACTAGCATGTAACCCAAAATAGGCCTAATTTCGCCTTAATGATAAGGCCATATTTTTAAAAATTTTCAATTGAATAAAAAGCAATCTGACGTGGCATTTGCTGTTATTTAATTTCGCACTTCTAACCCCCATGATCGAAATAAATTGCGCGATTTTTCATATTCTTCATAAGGAAAGTTTTTAATTAAAAGATAATTCTCTTTACCATCTTTAAGTTTGAGCATTAGAGCGCCGCCAACATAGGCAATACATTCAAAATTATAAAAATCGGAGGTTCCTTTTATTATTCCCCATTGAAACTGGATAAATCCTTTAGGGTTATCAATGCCTTCCGCATTTTCTGCCTCTAGCTGATTTATGAATGATATACTACCATATTGTTTTATTGGCTCAACAATATAGGAAGGTATAAAGATTATATTATCGCTATACTGCACTTCAACAAAATCTATAATAAACATTTTAGTTCCTCACTTATGCCTTTTAAGCGTGGGGGCATCTGAAACGAAAAAATTACATGCTGTAGTTGAACCTAATTCACCTTAAATACAGCTTTTAATCACCTGTTGGAAGTTTTGGCCATAGACCTTAAATAAATAAAGAAGGTTAACGCAATCACATAAGCATATTTATAGCCCATGATACAAATAAAAGAAACTTATGTTTATAATGATCAAATGGTCCATATGGTGCGTTTAAAAGTGCGAAAAATGTTACACATATAAAGAAGTGTATAGCGACAATCGTAATAATTCCGTTGATTTGAGTAATATTTTCATAACAAAAGAAATGAAAATATAAATACGTCAGCCAATAGCTAACGCCCAGATAGTTAAGCCTCAACTTTTTTGCCTATTGGCATTGTTGCGTTTTTCAGCCAAAATCATTCGCTAAGATTGTTTTATAAATTGAATTATAAAAGAGCGTGCCACATGCAAAAATTGGACAAATCTGTTACTTTGGATCAAACTGAGATTTATGCCCTGATTATGTTAATTAGGCACGTAAAATTTTTGGATAAATCTGATGGGTCCATTCCATTTTGTAGTAGTGATATCATCAATAGCATATTGGCAAAATTGCTTGAAAATCATCATGCGTCAGATCAGTTGACGAAAATGTATGAAACCTTAGATGAAGCAATCGAGTTGAATCTCATTAATAAACTTAATGCCTATATCATAGAATTTCCAGAAATTGGTGATAATATCGAAACCGTTTATGAAAAGTTTTTATATCCTTATAAAAACATCAAAAAGATTAAAGAGAAAAATGTAACCTTAATGGATTATGTTTTTTAATATATTTAAGAGATATTAAATACCTACCAGACAATAAGCATATAATTAAATATGGTCGCACTGTATCGCGACGGGCTGACCGTCGGAACTATGCTTTTCTTGGATTTTTTAAAAAAAAAGCTGTCTGATAATGGTGTAACAATTATCCAAAATTATATGATGGGTATGCCAAAATTACTTTAACCATAATCGATTAAATAGTGCTAGATACTGAGCATAAGATTGCTTAAAGAGCATTAGCGGCTATCGGGGTGAATAGCCGCTAAAGGGGAGTTGTCAAAAAAGTTTTATGCTTCAAGCAACTTGGCGAATATTGCGTTCAATCAGTAATTCCTGCACTTCTTGCAAAGTTGATGGGTCTTCAATTGTGCTTGGCACTGTCCATTCTTCGCCATCGGCAATTTTGCGCATCATGCCACGCAAAATTTTACCCGACCGGGTTTTGGGTAATTTATGCACAGTTACCACAAGCTTGAACGCCGCAACAGGGCCAATGATGTCGCGGATACGGTCAACACATTCTTTTTCTATAACATCATTGGCGCGGCTAACATCATGTTTTAGCACAATAAAGCCGCAAGGAACCTGTCCTTTTAACTTGTCGCTAATGCCGATAACTGCACATTCAGCAACATCTTGATGACCTGAAATAGCCTCTTCCATACCGCCGGTGGATAAACGGTGACCTGCAACATTGATAATATCATCGGTGCGGCTCATAACAAAGACATAGCCATCCTTATCAATATAGCCTGCATCTGCCGAGTTATAATAGCCGGGAAAACGCTCAAGATAGCTTTTTTTAAACTGCTCGTCAGCTTGCCAAAGGGTTGGCAAACAGCCAGGAGGCAATGGCAGGCGGAAGGCGAGATTGCCAAAACTATCGGGCGGCAGTTTTTGACCATCATCATCAAGCACATCAATGGCATAACCGGGCATTGGCCGGGTTGGTGAACCAAGTTTAATCGGCATTAATTCAATGCCAATAGGATTTGCAGCAATTGGCCAGCCTGTCTCGGTCTGCCACCAATTATCAATGATGGGAATGTCAAAAAGCTCATGCGCCCAATTTAATGTATCTGGATCGGCGCGCTCACCGGCTAAAAACATCGCTTGCAAATTGGGTAATTGGTAGTTTTTGGTAAAATCGCCATGGGGATCTTCACGCTTAATCGAGCGAAGCGCGGTTGGCGAAGAAAAGAACGAGCGCACATTATATTCAGCGCAAATGCGCCAAAATGAACCGGGGTCTGGTGTACCAACGGGTTTACCTTCATAAAGCACCGTAGTTGCGCCAATTAATAGTGGTGCATAAATAATATAGGAATGGCCAACCACCCAACCAACATCAGACGCGGTAAACATCACCTCTTGCGGTTTAACATTAAAAATTGCCCCCATAGACCAAGCAAGCGCCACGAGATAGCCGCCAACATCGCGCATTACCCCTTTGGGTTTGCCGGTGGTGCCAGATGTGTAAAGAATATAAAGTGGATCAGTCGCATCCACCTCAACACAAGGGACTTTGCGCCCCATATTTTCTTTAAGCACCACGGCAAAATCAAAATCGCGACCTTCTTTTAATTCAAATAAGCCTTCAGGCTTTTCTTGAATGATCGGGCGTTCGTGAACAATACAATGCTCTACCTGATGCTCGGCCATGCTGATTGCTTGATTAACCATGGATTGATAAGGCACAATGCGATTAGGTTCAATCCCACAAGATGCGGCAAGAATAAGTTTTGGCTTGCAATCATCAATACGGATAGCAAGTTCCTTGGCAGCAAAACCACCAAAAACAATTGAATGGATAGCACCAATACGCGTACATGCCATAACGGAGGTAAAAACTTGTGGTATCATCGGCATATAAATCAGAACGCGATCGCCCTTTTTAATGCCAAGATCTTGCATGAAAGCAGCTAATGCCTGCACCTCGTCCAATAATTCGCGATAGGTAATGGCGCGTTTGCCATGGCTCACCGGACTATCATAATAAACAGCGACTTGTTCACCGCGGCCATTTTCAACATGGCGATCAACCGCATTATAGCAAGCATTGGTTTTACCACCCGTAAACCAACGGCCATAAACGCCTTGATCCTTGTCAAAAACTTTGTCAAATGGCCTCGACCAATCAATAAGTTTGGAAACCTCTCCCCAAAATTGTTCAGGCTGTTGCTGCCATTCATTATAAATTTTGTCAAATGCTGACGTCATGGAATCCTCCCAGATTACACTCACTCCAAATAAGAGTGTTGATGAATCTGCAGCACCTGTCAAGCGACATATTGTCCCAGATTAAACGCAATTATGCTAATAAAATCAAATATTACGCAATTAGGATTTGGTGACAAAAAAGGTATTTTTTTTAAATCGTTTTAAATTATTTTGAATTTTAAATGCATAAAGCAACAGCATTTTGGGCTAAAACGATAGTACAATAAATACTTGCCTATCTTCTATCATCACTTTTTATGCTTTAAATCGAATAGACCATCAAAGTTTTGCAATATGTTCGTTTTTTAAATTTAACAAAACGATAAATGACGGACTAAAAACAGCGTTTTTTAATTATCTTCTTCATCATCTTCTAAAAGACCAATAAAAGCAATTGTATCGCGGGCAAATTCAAGCCCTTCGTCGCTATCCTCTGACATCCATGCCAATGGTGTCATGGCGGTTAATCTTGTATCAATAATTTCTTTTGCCCGACGATAATCCTGCGCCCAATCTAATGTTGCTATTTGGCGGTTTACAATCATTTGTCCGCCAAAACGGTTATATAAATCATCAAAGCCTTGATTTAACAATTCTAAATCGCAAAAACTATCCTCAACCTCGTGGTCGGCTAGGCGAAATTGATAATGATAAATCAAGCTATAAACGCCATTGCCAAATCTATCCTTGGTTTTTTCAATTGCTTGTCGGGCAAAATTATCCATGTCACGCATAGAATTGCCATGCCAGCGGGGCAATAATTTAAAAGCATGCAGGCAATAGTTATTAAGATTATCAGGATCCAAGGCAATTAATTTTTTGAATAATTTATTTAATGTCTTAACATCACAAATGCCATCAGAATGATAATTATAATTGGCCAAATTCCAAATTAAACAATCATCTTTGCCTTCAACATCTCGGGTTAGAGCCGTTTCCATCTGAACAATATTGCGGAAATAGCCATCTATCTCTTCTTCGCTTGCTTCATCGGCATAATGATCGCCGCCTTCAGTCCATGCAGCATGATGAAGACAATAAGCATAAAGACCAAAGCCAAAAGCACTTTGCTTTTCTTCAGCCCATTTTCCAATTGCTGCAAGTCCTTGTTGCAACTGCTCAAGCGGATAGCGCCCAAATTCAATACCTAATCTTTGCCAAACCAAACCGCTTTTTAAAACACCGCCTTGTAATAATTGGTCTTTTTTACGTAAAATTGTATAGCCTTGCTCAAAATCATCGAGCCTATTTTCAAAAATACAATCAAACAGCTTTTTTACATCTTGATAATGAGAGCCATATTCATCAGCAAGGCTATGATGCACAGCGAAATTTTTACTATTTAAATAGCGTTGATCAGATCTTTTACAAAATAGATTGTATAGAACCTCCCAAAAGCCTTGTAAAAACCTTTGCAACATCTTATTCCCCACATGTGCTGAATAAACCCAAATATTCAGGCAATATTGCCTATTTTAAAACAAAAACCAATAGGTGCGTTCCGCATTGAACCTACTTCTTCCAATTTATCAAAATAGAGGATTGACTTTGTGAAGCAAAAGGATAAAAATTTGAACAAAGTTCATATTTATTAAGGGGGATTTATGTGGCGTTTTATTTCTGCCTATTGGCTAAGTTACCTTGCAACCAACCTACTGATCATAGCTTTTATAATTAGTATTGCATTCAACCAGAAAATAGAAATTGATCTTAATGATGGCATGACGATGCTAATTATAAAGATAGTTCTTATTTTATTTCTGGCAATATTTATTATTATTATAGGTCTATTTGTCGCAATAAGCATACCACTCTTTTTAATATTACAAAAATACTTTAAATTAAAATTTTTATATATCCTTAGCTGGAGTACAGCAATTGGCTTAGCCAATGCAACCCTCTTATATTTTTACGTGGTAAAGAGTTTTGTGCCATTTTACATCATATCCATTTTTTTTAAGGTGATTAACGCTATAACCGGGCTAATTTTTTGGGCTATTTATAAATGGCTTACCAAACCAAGAATGGATACTGCTATCTTTATTCGATAGAATTTTAAGCTATAGGAAGAAAAATGCGCAATTTTTTAAAAGCCTATTGGCTGGTATTATCATTGCAACGCTGATTATTCTTTGTGCGTTTTTCGGCTGTAGTGCCGGTGGTATTAAAAGTTATTTTGGTTCCTATATAATGGTATTTGGATTTATAATTTTTTTTGAAATATGCCTGCTTGCCATACATGCAGCTATTTTTTGCCTGCTTACATTGCCGCTTTATTGGAATTTCAAACCTCATATTAGCCTTATAGGAGCAATTATTTATAGTATATTTATATGCGAATTGAGCTTTTTGGGTCTTGATATTTTCGTTTTGAAAGATTTAATTTCTTTGTTAGAATTACATTTGATCTTTTGCTTAATGGGGCTAATTACTGGGCTATTTTTCAATTTTTTATATAAATATTTTCAAAAAAGACAAAAGCTCACCCCATAGCCGCATTAATCCTCAACTATAAAAGTTGGTGCATAATATTGAGCAATAGATGGTTCAATATGTTGCCAATTATCTCCATCTAAATCCAAAGCATCGGCAAAAAAAAGGCTAATCGTATATTCCGGCTCATTGGCGTTCAAAGCAATACAAACTCTTAATCTATATAAAACATATAGAACAAGTCTTCCCTCATTATAAAACCGACTTTGCGAATAAGTCCCGATCTTTTTCCAAAGTTCAATCCTTTTTCCTCAAGAAATTTTTCATCACCGACATGGCTACCAAAGTAAAATTCCTTTGAATATTCGACAAAAGGATAAATTCTGGGTTTATTTACTCACTGATCTTTTCTAAATATATTAAAAATACTTTATTTACATCATCATGATCCAAATCGTTATTTTTGTTATAATAATAAAAAACATAATCAGCGGATATTCTTTCTTCAAAATCTTTTTGGGTGAAATGCCGATTAATCATAAAAAACCTTTCACTGCACTCTATATATTCAATCATTATTTTTGTTAATAAGACTATATGTTATATATTATTATCAAGATTTAATATTTATATAAAAAGGACTTAATAATAAAGCGAAAATGGGTATACCACCCACTATTTGCTATTTTTAGACTTTGTGAATATTTTTCCCCTGAAATAGGACAGGCTATATGGAATTTTTGGGTGATATACCTTAACCACCATCCGCTTATATTTGCCTTTAAAAATTTCTGGTGTGGCTATGCCCTTATAAAATATTTTGCGGCAATGAGTGATAATTTCAATCACACATAAGTTTGCAATGGCTGGCTAAGTAATTGCCCACTTCCAATCACTAGAAAGAAGATCTTGTTTAGTTACATGAATTTTTGGATCTTGGTTTTCCTCATAAAAACTACCATTCATAAATTTATCATTTGCAGTAAATACAAAATCGCACTTTAAACATTTAAAATTATCGTCAGCAATAATGTCTTTTAAATTATTTGGATTGACGAAGAAAACATAAAATTCATTATCAAAGAGATAAATTGTTTGACAATGAGGACATTTTACAAAGTAGAAAAACCCACTGGTGATAGGAGCCCCAAATTTTTTTTCCATTTCATTTAAATTATAATTAATTTCATTATCTAACATTTTAAAATCCAAATATTAATCGCCATAGGATATTCGTTTTAAGCCTCCATTCGCCAAGCCTTTATGCTTTTGTAGAGATTGAACGAGATAGCACCATTATCCTAGGCACTTGTGACACTTTGCTTCAACTTATGCCAATATAAGGGTGCATTCTTCGTGCTATCCGTGAAAATACCATTTATATGATATAGACACTCACGATTATTGCCCGCCTGATGATTTTTAGTTTTATATTACTATTTGTCATTAATCGGCCGGGTGATACTGTTAAGCTTCATGAATAAAGCGAAAATTTTTGCACTCCCAATCTTCACCAAAAAATATACTTCGATCATGTTTCACATAATCTGGTAATCATTACCAATAATTTGCGAAGATCGCCAATTTAATATTTTATTTGCTTTGTTGTTACTTTTCATTATCATTCAATCTAGTCGATAGATTGTCAATCCAGTTTCATCAATTACAAGGCGTGAAACGCGAACCTGTTAAAAAATAGTCATTAATCAATGAACCCTATTATAAAGGTTAGTCAAAATGGCAAAGCCCCACTACCCTAACAGCGAAGATATCAAATTGGCTGTCGATCGCCTTTTTGATCAACAGGTAGAATTTCTTAAAAAACTGGTTAAGTTTCCCTCACTAAGAGGACAAGAAGCAGCTATTCAAGATTTTATGGCCGAGGCAATGATTGATCTTGGTCTAAATGTTGATAAATGGTTGATTGATATTGAAGCGATTAAATCCCATCGTGGCTTTTCACCCGTCAGTGTATCTTATGATGATGCATGGTCAGTGGTTGGCCAATATCTGCCCAAGGGCAAAACTCTTGGCCAATCGCTTATTTTAAATGGCCATGTTGATGTGGTACCAACCGGCCCATTGGAAGCTTGGTCATCGCCGCCTTTTGAACCACGCATTGAAAATGGCTGGATGTATGGGCGCGGCGCAGGCGACATGAAGGCAGGCGTATCGGCCAATATTTTTGCATTGAAAGCCTTGCAATCTCTAGGCTTTATGCCAGCTTCACCTTGCTATGTTGAATCAGTCATTGAAGAGGAATGTACGGGTAATGGTGCTTTATCCTGCCTTGTGCGTGGATATAGTGCCGATGCAGCTTTCATTCCTGAGCCGTTAGAACCCAAATTAATGCGGGCGCAAACTGGACCTATCTGGATAGAGGTCGAAGTATCAGGCGCTCCCGGTCACGCATCTGGAGATTTTGGCAAAGGCGCAAGCGCTATCCATATTGCAATGCAATTAATCCAAGCTTTGGACGAGTTAGAAAGCAAATGGAACGCGCAAAAGTCCAACCATCCGCCTTTTGATAAGCATCCCCACCCAATTAATTTTAATATTGGTAAAATAAATGGCGGTGAATGGCCGTCAAGCATGCCGGCCTCTTGCACGTTTGAAGTGCGCATTGCCGTTTATCCTAAACAATCTATAAACGAAATCTGCAAAGAATTTGAAGCCTTTATTATGGATAAAGCAGCTCAAATTAAGGGCTGCCAAAATATGCCGAAAATTCGCTATACGGGCTTTTTAGCAGAAGGCTATGTGCTTGAAAATGCTGAAGCGCAAGAAGCTGCCTTACAACGATCGCATAGGCAAGTATGGAATGAAGAACTTGGCGAGCATGTGTTTGCTGCCACCACGGATGCGCGCTTTACTGGACTTTATGGCGATTGCCCAACTCTCGTTTATGGGCCATATTGTAAAAATCCGCATGGTTTTGATGAATGTGTGGATTTACAATCCTTGCGCAAAGTAACGCAAACCATGGCATTATTTATTGCTGATTGGTGCAAATTAGAAAAAATGATAGATTAAAAAGGTGGGCCCCTATTCCTTAAAAGCGGGGGGAGGAATAGAATAGGAGCCCAAGAACACTTTTTACGATCGAAAAAAGTGCTCTATGCAATATTTTTATTTTTTGGAAAAATACCCAACGGGTCAAGAAATGGAGGGTTCTTATCCGTGAAAGGGGGAGGATGGATAAGAACCCTTGAGCAATTTTTTTGCAAGTGATGATCCATAACTTACAAAAAATGCTCGTCATATTGCAGTTTTTTACATGACGGGAGGAATAGAAAAAACTGCAAATCTAAGTTAAATCTATTTTTCACGACCCAAGCGCACCGCAGTGGTGCCAATGCGTGCATGACGCAAAGTGGGCTGCAACAAATAGCAATTATCATATGGCGTGACAATTTCCTCATCGCCATCATAACCAATGACTGTGCCTTTTTTAGCAATAACTTGCATACCAACATAATCTTCAGCAAAGCGGAAATTGTCAGTTTTAATCGTCACAGCTTCGGTGATATCAATGACTTTTTGTGTAACTGGTGCTTGATTAAGCAAATAATCTGAAACGTCACTTGCATCAGCAACACCAGCAACGATTAAGAAACGCGCAGCAACATCTAGCGCTAGCGGATAGGCTTGCTTTTCAAAATGATGCCCTGATTCATATAAAACCGCTGCCTTATCATTATTTGGATTACCAAACTGACCATAATCACGCAAGCGTTTGCCAGCCTTATGCCCTTGGTCCATAATGATAAATTCTGGCACGCCAATGGCTCGTGCAAGCGCTTCACCTTTTGGTAATACGCCGCCCATCATAATTGGCGGATCAGCTTCATGCATGGAATGAAGATCAAGCAGTAGATCTACATCAGCAAGCACTGGTTCAATTTCACGGGCACGACGAATTTCGATGGTATCACGCGTGCCGTAAAGCGATTCATTATCCCATGCGCGGTTCATATCTTCTTCGATAAACCGTGTTGCATCTGGGTTTTCAGCTGAAAAAGCTTCATAAGCAGCAATATTTGCAAAGCCAAGAGTAAGCTTGCCTTGTTTTGGTTTGAAACCATCACGCAATAGGCGGTCAACAGTCAACGCACCGCTGACTTCATTGCCATGCACCAATGACATAATCATTGCATGTTTACCTGGCTTACCTGAATCAAAATGGTGAATATATTGAACGCCGCAATTGCCTTCTTTCCAAACGGAAATATCTGGAAAAGGCAATTCAATTGGATAATGTTTGAATTTTGAAGTCATAATTTATTTTCTCCCTCCATTTTAGCAAAATAGTAAAACGGACTTTCATCAAAAATGCGTCAAATCAAAAATAAAGAGCAGCTTAGTTTAATTTAGTCAAAGCTGCTCTAGCCTTATATTAGCGGCGTTTTGGTGTGCGTTGATAAAGCGCAGTAATGGCAATTAAGCTTAGCACAACGGTTGCTATAACGTAAAAGCTCGGAGCAAGATTATTGTGTGTCTTATCAATCAACCATGTTGCGATAAGCGGCGCGAAACCACCAAAAATAGTTACAGAAATATTGTAACTAACTGCAAGCCCGGTACTGCGCACATTGGTTGGGAAAATATCAGCAATAAGGGCTGGCATAGCTGCCAAACTTAAAGCAAGAAGGAAACCAACAAAAGCTTGCACAGAGAATAGCGTGGTTGCACTTGGCCATTTGTTCAAAATATAGATCAACGGAAACGAAGTTAAGCCAAGCAATAGCAACGAGAAGCCAACAAGCTTAATGCGGTTAAAGCGATCTGATAATGCACCAACCATGGGCGACACAAACAACAACATCAAACCAGTGATTAATGCACCAATATAAGAAACAGTTGCAGGCAAATGCAATTGCTTGATGGAATAGGTTGGCATATAGATTTTATGAACATAATTATAAGCGGTTGCCGCAGCAACAATGCCAATGCAAAGCAACATGCTATTTAGATTATTGGTCAAAAGTTCCTTAAATGGCTTATGATCAACCTTTTCATGCTTAACTTGTTCAAATTCTTCCGTTTCAGCCACATTGCGGCGAATATACCAACCAACAGGGCCGATAAGCAAACCAAAGGCAAAGGCAATGCGCCATGCACCATTTTCGATTTGGGTTGCATCAAAATACCAAAAAATCAATGCTGCCATACCTGCCGCCATGACCGTTGCTAGGCCTTGGGTTGCCATTTGCCAACTGGCAAAAAAGCCACGGCGTTTGGTTCCTGCATGTTCAACAAGGAAAGCAACAGACGCGCCAAATTCGCCGCCGGTTGAAAAGCCTTGGATCATACGCGCAATGATAATGACCAAAGGAGCAATGAAACCAATCGTCTCATAACTTGGTACAAAGGTAATCATTGCAGTGCCAAGCACCATAAGCCCGATAGACAAGGACATTGAGGCTTTTCGGCCAGCCTTATCAGCATAGCTACCTAAAATGATCGAACCAAGCGGACGGGTAACAAACGAAATACCAAAAGTACCAACCGCAATAAGCAGTGATACTGTTTCGTCAGAATTTGGAAAAAATAGCTTACCAATGGTTATGGAAAAATATCCATAAATCAAAATATCATAAAATTCGAGCGCGTTACCGGCGCTCGCTGCAACAAATTCGCGCCAATTTTTGCGCATAATTTGCCCCACTGTCATTGTGCCCTGTGGATTAGACATATGGCCTCCCTATTTAATTGCAGTTGCATGTGCAGGATGCAAACAAAATCGAGCGAAAGATTTAAACTTGAATGGGGCTTTAAGCCTTAGTCAATAATTTGCCCAACTATCTTTGCAATTCATCCAAGACATCAATCTTTGCGCCTTGAATGACGGACTTACAACGGCATCAAAAAAATCTCCAAATTTTCAAGATGCGTTACATTTTATGATTTTGGTCACAATATTGGCAAATTATTCCACTTAATAGCATAATGGATTGCTATGTCTGGAATCACACAATTGATGACGTTTTTAAAATCGATTTAAAAACTAGCAAATATTATTGGAAAATCTCGTGCTTTTTTGGCACATCTATGTGCAATAACGGCACAAAAGCGAAAAAAAACAGAACTGATATGATCAGTGCTACAATGCATATATCTGCAATATTATAATATAAACAAATACTTATAATAAGCTATATGCATAGAAGAAAATAAATAAAAAACAAAAGATAAACCAACCATATTTTTATAAAAAATATGGAGCTTTCTTTGCAGAATTGTATTTATTTTGTTTATATAACATTTTTTAATCGCGATGTATAATAGTTTTTTATAATAATTAGTTTTTTTAAATCATTAAGAGCGAGCAAAAAACGCTGTTAATTATGCATAATAAGTGATGATTAGAGCCTGCCTCTAACCGATACCTGCAGTTTTAAATATCAATTAATCAATTTTATGAAGAGAATAATTTTCCCAAAGTTGATTGACTATTTTATGAGAAAATAATTTACGCCGATAAAGAGCAATATCCAGTTTTGCCTGCCATGATGGTTGATCAATCAGCATGATGCGCTTTGCATCAAGGCTTGGACGCACCAAACGCAAAGGCAGCCATGCCATGCCTATACCTGCCGCAACAAGTTCCAATACCGATGAATAAGAATCCGTCTCATGCACCATTTTAACATTAGGTTTGTTTTTAAGGCTTGATAAATGGCGGGTAATAATCGGGTGAAGAGCGGTTGTAGTGGTAAAACCAATATAAGGGGTAGAACTTGACTCACTGCCGGTAAAAAGTGGCTTGCCGTTTTCACCAATCGCACTTATTGGCACTAATTCTTCCGTTGCGATAATGATCCAATCATATTGGGCAGGGTTTAATTTCAACCTTGTATGATAGCTTGAATAGGCAATTAAAATATCGGCATCAAGATTTGCCAAAGCGCCAATGGCTTTTTCGTGATTGCCTGCAATGATACGAGTGCTAAAATTGCCAATAATTGCGCTCACTTCTTTTAACCATTGGGGAAAAAAGGTTGATGAAATCGTCACACCTGTAGCAATTTTTAAATCTGGTTCACCGGTCTTATCGCTGCTATCCAAACGCTCGCGCAAAAGCCGCAAGGTTTCAATAATTTCAGTTGCTGTTTCAAGAACAATAATGCCTTCAGCCGTAAAATCAATCGGCACAGTGCGGTGAATAAGCGGCACGCCCGCCCATTCTTCCAATGCTTTTATGCGCCGCCCAAAAGCTGGGTGGGTGACATTTCTATTTTCTGCCGCCCGAGTAAAACTACGGGTGCGCGCAAGTTCTATGAAATCGGCAAGCCAAGTTGCAAGCATTGAAAGGCACTTTATCGACGTTAATATTTAAAATCCTATTCATTATAAATAGGATATTTTCTTAGTAATGACCAGATCTTATCATGATTGACATTTTAAAAGCGCGGTGGATGCCAATTTTTACCTGGAATTGAAGCCAATAATTGTTTGGTATAATCAGATTTTGGATTGCTATAAAGAGTGGCTGTTTCACCTTGTTCGGTAATTTGCCCCTTTTGCATAACAATAACCCGGTCGCATAATTGTGCAGCAACCCGCAAATCATGGGTCACAAACACAATTGATAGCGACAATTCTTGACGCAAATGGATTAACAACTTTAAAACCTGTTCTTGCACCGACACATCAAGGGCGGAAACTGGCTCATCAGCCACAATGATTTTTGGCTTTAATGCTAAAGCGCGCGCAATGCCAATGCGTTGGCGTTGGCCGCCTGAAAATTCGTGCGGAAAACGCTCAAGGCTGCTTTGCGGCAATTCTACCAATTCAACGAGGCGGCATGCTTCCTCATGGGCTTTTTGCTTTGCTACACCATGAATAATTGGCCCTTGGGCAATAAGGTCAATCACCCTTTTGCGCGGATTAAGCGATGCCATTGGGTCTTGAAAGACCATCTGTATATCTTTGCGCAAACGCTGTAATTGGCTGGCACTGGCGGTTAAAATATCTTCACCATCAAAATGCACTTCGCCGCTATCGCTTGCTAATAGCCGCGTTATCAAGCGCGATACGGTGGATTTACCTGAACCACTTTCGCCCACAATGCCGAGGGTTTCACCATGATGCAATTGAAATGATAGATCCTTTACCGCATGGACGGCTTTGCGCCCCTTTGAAAAAAAGCCGGCCTTTGCCTTATAGATTTTATTAAGGCCTATGGCATTTAACAAAACTGGCCTATCCATTGAGTTTTGCCGCTCAACGGGTGGCACAAGCGATGGCACGGCATTGATAAGCTGTTTAACATAAGGGTGCTGCGGGCGGTTTAGCACCTCATCAGCGCTGCCATGCTCGACCAATTCACCCAGTTTTAAAACTGCAACAGTGTCGGCAATTTCCGCGACCACACCAAAATCATGGGTAATGAACAAAATGCCGGTTTTATGCTTGGTTTGCAATTCCTTAATAAGGTGCAAAATTTGCGCTTGTGTCGTGACATCAAGAGCCGTTGTCGGTTCATCGGCAATGATAAATTCTGGCTCTAAAATGAGCGCCATGGCAATCATCACCCTTTGCCTTTGCCCACCTGAAATTTGATGGGGAAAGGCATGGTACACCGATTTTGGATCGGGGATATGCACCTCGGTCAAAATATCTATGACTTTTTGAAGGCGGTCTTTTTTGTTTAATTTTGTGTGTAAACGCAACACTTCATCAATTTGCCAGCCAACGCTTTTTTGCGGATTAAGCGCCGTCATCGGTTCTTGAAAAATCATCGCCATTTTATTACCGCGCAAGGCTTGCAGCGATTTTTCTGGCATTTTCAATAAATCTTCACCGTGATAAAGGATTTCGCCATTACTTACTTTTACCGTGCGTGAAGGTAGCAGCCCCATAATGGCGCTTGCTGTCAAGGATTTGCCTGAGCCGCTTTCACCCACAAGGCACGTGATTTCACCGGCATGAATTTTAAGCGATAAATCCGCCAAAGCAAAAATCCGCTCCTGTCCCTTTGGCAGGGTAATTTGCAAATGTTTAATTTCAATAATCGGTTGCTTGGTCATTTTTTCTGCCTAGGATTTAGAGCGTCATTAAGGCCTTCACCCAAAAGGGAAAATGAAAGAACCGTCATAAAAATTGCAATGCCGGGAATTACCGCGCAATACCATTGGCTTTGCAGCACCGCCCTGCCCTGCCCGATCATATTGCCCCAGCTCGCATAATTTGCGTCACTTAAACCAAGAAAAGCAAGCGCCGCCTCCATCAAAACCGAGCTTGCCATGATAACCGACGCAAAGACAATAACGGGCGGCAAAGCACTTGGCAGGATTTCTTTAAAAATAATGGATAAATTGCTGCAACCAAGATTGCGCGCGGCTTCAACAAATTCGCGCTGCCTTAGCGACATATATTCAGCCCGCACCATACGTGCAGGGGCTGTCCAAGACACAATGCCAATGCAAAAAATAATATTTTCAATTGTCGAGCCAAAAATGGCGACCAAAGCCAACAGCAAAATAAAGCTTGGAATGGTTTGAAAGGCTTCGGTAATGCGCATTAAAACATCATCAATTAGGCCGCCGAAATAGCCAGCAATGGCACCAATAATAACGCCAATAATAATTGAAATTAAAGTGGCAACCACACCAATTAACAGCGATATACGCGCCCCATGAACAATGCCTGCCAAAATATCGCGGCCAAGCTGGTCGGTGCCAAGCGGGTTTGCGCTATTCATAAATGGAAAAACAAGTGCCTCACCAGCACGGCGCAACGGATCACCGGGTGCAATAAAGCCAGCAAATAGCGCCATGCCAACAAGGATTATAAACAAGATTAGCCCAAGCACTGCCGCACGGTTGCGGGCAAAGCGGCGCCAAAAGGCGTTAAGGCGTGATGGTTGTTTGATGTGCGGCAAAACAGTTTCAGCGCTCATGATAGTTCAATCCTTGCGTCAAGGCGGGCATAAATAAGATCGGTTATAAAATTAACAATCACCACCAAAATCGAGCATAGCAATATAATGCCCATCAAAGAATTCATATCGCGTTTGATAACCGATGTATAAGCAAGCTGCCCAAGCCCTGGAATGGAAAACATTTGCTCAATCACCACCGAGCCACCCAAAATAGTGGAAAATTGTAGGCCGAGCAAAGTGATAACCGGTAATAAAGCATTGCGCATAATGTGGTGAAACATTAATCTTGCGCCGCTTGCGCCCTTAGCTTTTGCCGTGCGGATATAATCAAGATCCATAACTTCTAGCATTGAGGTGCGCATTAAGCGCATATAAAAAGCAAGGTAAATTAAGGCAAGCGATGTTGCCGGCAAGATAAGATGAATAGCAATATCAAGCGCATTGCGCCAACCCGTATGAAAAGCAATAATATCCTTATAGCCGCCTGATGGTAGCCAGCCAAGTTTTAACGAAAAGACAATAATCATCAAAATGGCAAGGAAAAAGCTTGGCAATGCGTAAAATACCAATCCAAGCGTTGAGATAACCGTATCAGTTGCCGAGTAAGCTTTACGCGCGGCTAAAGCACCAAGGGCAATGCCAAAAATAAAAGCGGCAAAAAGCGATGATCCCATTAATAATAAGGTCGGCACCAAGCGATCGAGCAATACTTGCAAAACTGGCTGCTCATAAACATAAGACCAACCAAAATCAAATTGCGCCAATTTAACCAAATAAAGCCAAAGCTGCACATAAACGGGCTGATCTAACCCATATTCAATGCGCAAATTTTCAACAAATTTTGGATCTGCACCGCCCATATCGCCGACGAGTGCATCAACTATATCACCGGGGGCAAGATGGATAAGCAGGAAACTACCCACCATGATGAGAAGTATAACGGGAACCGCTTGCACAAGACGGCGCAGCGCAAAGGTTAAAATGGTAGGCATGAAAACACCAAAATATTGTACCTTGAACGAAAAGGCAGGGCAAAAGCCACTGCCTTTATGCTATAATAAAAAGTTACGGATATAAGCGGGGGGGGAAAACTGATCTATTGACCTAACCATAAATCATAATTGCTTGATGAATCCCAACGCGGTGTATTATGGTGGTTTTTCATCACCTTGCTGGTGGTTGCCACAAATGGATGCTCAATCGCGAAAATCACCGGCAAATCTTCCATCTCTAATTTTTGCATCTGATGATAAAGATCAGCACGTTTTTTGGGGTCTATCTCAATTGCCGCTTGTTCAATAAGACTGTCCATTTTTTCCGATTTATAGCCATATTGATTGCTCCAAGGCGTGCCAGCTGGAATACCTGATTGCAGCCAAACAGTGGTGGAAACCGCTGGATCATTGCGGAATAAATGCCAGCCGCTCGCCGTGTCAAAATCATGGTCACGATAAACGCCATTTAAAAAGCCGGGTGCATCATTGGCAACAAGTTCCACCTCAATGCCCACCTCTTTTAACGCTTGTGCATAATATTCTGCCCAAAGCTGTGTATATTCGCCCCAAGGTGCCGGGCGGTGGCGCAATTTAAAGCGAATGCCATTGGCATCGGCTTTGTAGCCAGCCTCGTCAAGCAATTGCTTGGCTTTTTCAACATCATAGGCATAGCTTGGCACATCATCGGTATAATTTGCGCCGCCCGTGCTTGGAATTGGCCCATGCCCGGGCTTACCATAGCCACGCATGATATTTTTAATAGCAAAATCAATATCTAAAGCGTGATAAATTGCTTGGCGCACTTTTAAATTGGCAAGGATAGGATTGCGCAAATTAAACTCAACCGTGGTATGGGCGATGTTATTTTCAAAACCTTTGGGACCAATGTCAAATTTGCCGCTCGCGCCAAGGCGTTCCATATCCGACATAGAAATGCTGTTAAAGCCGCTTTCCATCAACTCACCTGATTGAAGTGCGGCAGCAGCAGCAGCCTTATCGGTGATAAAACGCCAAACCACGCGGTCAAGATAGGGATAATTTTTGCCGCGCCAATAATCATCATTGCGTTCCGCTATAATATATTGACCGCGCTCATATTTAGAAAATTTAAATGGACCGGTACCAATTGGCGCTGCATTATATTTATTTCTTAAAATATCAGTGCCTTCATAAAGATGCTTGGGCACTGGGTGGCCAAGATCCGGCATAGCAGCTACCAATAGCTCAAGCGGCATTGGCTTTGCATAATTAAAAACTGCTTTATGCGGGGTTGGGCAATCAACCGACACCAAATTTTCTTGTAAGGTTGAGGAATAATTGAGCAAAGGCTTCCAAAGATTCATGGCACTATAGGCAACATCATCACAGGTAAAATCAACCCCATCATGCCAGCGAACATTTTCGCGCAAATCAAAGGTAATGGTTTTACCATCTTCTGATGAAGACCATTTGGTGGCTAAAACGGGCACATAACCTTCATAAGAACGATCAATCAATGGTTCCATAATCTTGCCAGAAATCATATAAACACCGGTAGACGCCCGCAAGGCTGGATTTAAAACCCCTTGCTCTTGGTTAAGGTGGAAAATAGCAGTGCCGCCTGTTGTAATAATATTTTCGGGTTTCAAATATTCGGCGGCTGTAGCAAAGCTACCGCTACCCAAGGCCAACACAACACCGAGTCCCACTTTAAATAAATTCATAAAAATTTTCCCGTTTCATGCGACAATTGATATATTGGTTGATATATTGAGTGTCTATTGCAACCAAAAGCAATTGCATCATCTAAATTGGCTATAAAATAGAATTTTTTTCTAAAACTATGAAGCGTTAAAATTTTCAAAAACAGTTAAAAATTAGAAAAATTATGCTAAATTACCCATATTTTTCAGTATAAAATTCTTGCAATTAAGAATGTGATGATAAAGCCAAAGGCATCACAAATTTCGATCAAAAACGCACTCACTTTTAAGCTTAATTATATTGCCACTTTGCTTTTAAACATATTTCAAAAGGTGCCTGCCAGATGTTTTTATCGCCTTCATAAATATTGGTGATTGTTGGATTTGGAGCCATCTTTTTTATATCGTGTAATCTTCCTAAAGCGCCAAATGTTATATTAAAGCCATTTTTTTCAAATATTTCGGGAAAATTAATAAAACTTATAGAATGAACTTTCGTCATTTCCATGCCTTTTTTTAAAACATCAACTTTTATTAAGCTTTCAGATACATTTGGCCGAGTGGATTGTATAAGGAGACCTTTTGGGTCATTGCCATTCATATACCAAATATCAATACCAGAACTATATAAATTTTCCTGCCATTGAATATCTTTATCAATAGCTGTAAAACTTAATCGTATTCCAGGAGGTAATCTTTCTTGCCTCTCATCATCAAAGTCATTTTCAATCAATTTATTGGTATTTTTGTCAACAATAATCGGTGCCGTCAGCGATAATTCGACTTTCATGCCATCAATAAGAACTGAGCTTTGACACAAATCCTCGCTAAGTGCTTCTGCCCCAAAAGACGAGCTTGCAAATGAAATAGCTGCTATGAATAAAATAATCGAAAAAGCTTTGCTGAATTTAACCATTCATTCGCCTCACGAATTGCCGCCTCTTTGCTTATCATTGAGCTAATATTTTATACAATATATATTATAGGAGGCGTGTCCTTTTTAACGTTAAATATTTACGTCTTATCAAGCTGATAATAAAATAAAATATTGCTATGATTATAATGCATAAAAATAGAACAAAATTGCGGCCAGCCACAGAAAAGTTATTTGGTAAAATTAAAAACCTCTTTATAGTGACTTCTTGATTATATTGGGAGGTATTATCATGGCGGAGGCTTTTAATTATATTATTATTGGTGCAGGTACTGCTGGTTGCTTATTGGCCAATCGCTTATCAGAAAATCCAAATAATCGGGTTTTACTGTTGGAAGCAGGCAAGCGCGATAATTATATCTGGATTCATATTCCCGTCGGCTATCTTTATTGCATTAACAATCCGCGCACCGATTGGTGTTTTACAACCGAACCGCAAAAAGGCTTGAATGGCCGCGCCCTTGCCTATCCTCGCGGTAAGGTGCTTGGTGGCTGCTCGTCCATCAATGGTATGATTTATATGCGCGGCCAAGCGCAAGATTATGTTCATTGGCGCCAATTAGGTGGCATTGGTTGGGCGTGGGATGATGTTTTGCCATTTTTTAAAAAATCTGAAGATTATTTTGGCAATAATAGCGAATTTCACGGCAAAGGCGGCGAGTGGCGGGTTGAAGAACAGCGTTTGCATTGGGATATTCTTGATGCGTTTCGTGATGCTGCTCATGCCTATGGTATTCCTATTATCAATGATTTCAACCGTGGAGATAATGAAGGCATTTCTTATTTTAATGTCAACCAAAACCATGGTGTACGGCTTAATACCGCCAAAGCCTTTTTAAAGCCAGCTGCCCATCGCCCTAATTTGGAAGTGCGTACAAAGGCGCAAGTTAAGCGGCTAGAATTTTCAAAAACCAGTGAAGATGCAGGCTTGCGTGCAAGTGGCGTGGTTATTAGCGGTGCGCAAGGTGATGAGACAATTTTTGCAGACCGCGAAATTATTCTTTGTGCGGGTGCCGTTGGGTCGCCGCAAATATTAGAGCTTTCCGGTATTGGTCGCGGTGATGTTTTACAAGCCGCCAATATTGATCTTATCCGCGAGCGCAAAGAGGTTGGCGAAAACTTGCAAGACCATTTACAATTGCGCTGCGCTTTCAAAGTGGAAAATATTGCCACTTTAAATGAAAAAGCCTCAAGCCTTTGGGGTAAGATGATGATAGGCCTTGAATATTTACTTAAACGCTCTGGCCCAATGGCGATGGCTCCAAGCCAGCTTGGTATTTTTACGCGCTCTCATCACAGCTTTACCACGCCCAATTTGCAATATCATGTACAGCCTTTAAGCCTTGGTAAATTTGGTGAGCCAGTGCATAAATTTCCAGCCTTTACCGCAAGTGTTTGTAATTTACGCCCCGATAGCCGTGGCACTATTCATATTAAAAACAATGATTATAAAGAAGCGCCCGCTATTTCGCCTAATTATTTAAGCGCCGCCAGCGATCAAGCGGTTGCGGCCGATTCAATACGTATTACCCGCAAAATTGTCGAACAAGCACCTTTGCAAAAATATAATCCGGTGGAATTTATGCCGGGCGGCAATTTTTTTAGTGAAGATGATTTAATCAAAGCTGCAGGCGACATTGGCACAACAATTTTTCACCCTGTTGGCACGTGCCGCATGGGCAGTGATGAAAACAGCATTGTTGATCCTGAGCTAAGGGTGCGCGGCATACATGGTTTACGCATAGCCGATGCTTCTATCATGCCAAGAATAACCTCAGGCAATACCAATTCACCAACCTTGATGATTGCTGAAAAGGCCGCAGCTTTTATTTTAAAAAATGATTGAACCCATTATATTTAACTAAAAAAGCCTTATCCCCTGCCCTATTATGCGCTCAAAAAATACGCAAAATAAAAATTTAAAGCACGCGAAAAACTAATTTGGCGTGCTTTAAAAAAAGGCTTTAAAAAAGGTTGATCAATTAAGCGGTCAATAATTTATCAATCATGGTGCGAAGGGCGGTTAAATCCTTAGCAAAACCACGAATACCTTCTGACAATTTTTCAGCTGCCATCACATCCTCATTCATCATCCAACGGAAGGTTTTTTCATCCATGTGGATCGGTGCTTCAGCAGTAACTGTTTCAGGTGATAATTGACGTGGCAATGCACCATTGTCATTGGCCAATTCGTCCAAAAGCGCCGGGCTGATGGTTAGGCGGTCACAACCAGCAAGGGCTTCAATTTCGCCGGCATTGCGGAAAGACGCTCCCATAACAATGGTTTTAATGCCATTAGCCTTGTAATAATTGTAAATCGAGCGAACTGATAAAACACCGGGATCAGTTTCAGCGGTGTAATCAAGACCAGTTGATTTTTTGTACCAATCAAGGATACGGCCTACAAATGGCGAAATAAGGAAAGCGCCAGCATCGGCGCAGGCAATGGCTTGCGCTTTGCTAAAGAGCAAGGTCAAATTACAATCAATGCCTTCTTTTTGCAAAATCTCTGCGGCACGAATACCTTCCCAAGTTGATGCAAGCTTGATTAAAATGCGCTCGCGATCAATGCCGCGCTCTTTATAGGCGGCAATGATATTATGGGCTTTTTTAACCGAAGCTTCGGTATCAAAAGAAAGATCTGCATCAACTTCAGTTGAAACACGCCCAGGTACAATATTTACCAAAGCTGCACCAACCGAAATTGCAAGGCGATCCGCAATAGCGCTGATAATTGCTTCACGGCTGCCATTTTGTCCCTTGCCCCAACTGACAGCTTCATTAACCGCAGAGCTAAACATTGGCGTGCCCAATGCTTTTAAAACAATGGTAGGATTGGTGGTGCAATCGGTTGGCTTAAGGCGAATAACTGCATCAATATCGCCAGTATCGGCAACCACAGTCGTCATGGCGCGCAATTGTTCCAATTTGCTGGTCATAGAAAACTCCAAACTCAAATAAATGATCCTATTGATTTGTTAAAATGCGCTAAAAAGAATAATTTATCAATGGTGATTTGTGGCTATTTTTAAAAAGAGATAATGCTCATAAAAATCATTATTGATAAATTATTTTTTCATATAATCTAGCCAAGCTTTTCTGTCTTTAAATATGGTAAGTAGATCACCGGTTTGATCATTTTCAATCATCTCATTGCACTTAATAATTGTTGGCCCAGTCACTGCAGCCATTTTATGATATATATTTTCAAGGGCTTGATAAAATAAGTTCACATTTTTAAATGTAATTAGACTACTTTCAAAAATTTTTGTTGTTTTTTGCCTATCGCAACAAAATAAATAATAATAATAAGTATGTTTTATGTTTTTTGAATATAAATAATCTTCACCAAAATTAAATATTAAAGCGGCTTCCATTTCTTTTTCAATAAAATCTATCAATCCTATATCATTTTTTTGTCTTTCAAATTCTTCGACCTTGTCAGATAATTCATCATTATCAGCAAGCCCACCAAAAGGTGCTAACAAATTATCAAATACATATTGATATATAATCATCTCAATTTACCTAATTACCAATGGATCAATATTGATATAGGTTAGGGTCATGCCTGCCAATGAATTAGCAGCCATGACCTTAAGTTTTATCTCGATCTATAAACAATATATAAATTTTGCTTAACACTTTGCAAAAGTGGTATTCTAAGCAAAATCTTATTTTTTAAGCGCATTAATAATCTGATTTGTATTATAATTCATTAATTTTATATAGGTTGCTGCAGGTCCATCAGCCGCTGATAATGATTCAGGATAAAGTGCGCCGCCTGCTTGTGCGCCTGTTGCTTTTGCAATTTGTTCCACCATGCGCGGATCATTTGAGTTCTCAAAGAAATACATTTTGACATGTTCTTTTTTAACTTGATCAATCAACTGTGCAATATCAGCAGCTGATGCTTCTGTTTCGGTTGACAATCCTAATGGTGACAAAAATTTTACCCCATATTCATGACCATAATAGCCAAAGGCATCATGGCTAGTAAGAACTTGCCGTTCATTTGGAGCAATTTTTGCAAATTGCGCACGAATAGATGCATCAAGCTCTTGCAATTGCTTGCGATACACATTTGCATTGGCTTTAAAGCTTGCTGCATCTTCAGGATCTGCTTCAATAAGGGCTTTTTCTATATTATCAACCCAGATAAGCACATTTGGCACACTGTTCCAAACATGGGGATCGGTGACTTTTTTTCCGTCTTCTTCAAAATCATGAGTTTTAATGCCGGTCGAAACAATGATCGGCTTTTTGGCACTGCCAGAGGCTTGGCAAGCCGCTCAAACCAAGTTTCTAATCCCTCACCGCTAATAAAGGTGACTGCAGCAGCTTGCAGCAATTTGGCGTCATTAGGGGATGGCTCAAAATCATGAGGGTCGCCATTGGCAGGTACAAGATTATGCACATTGACATGATCACCACCGACATTTTTTACAACATCCCCAAGGATTGTAAAACTGCTAACCACATCGATGGTTTTTGCATGAGATAATGTTGGCGTAAATACAAACACCAATAAGCTTGCCAATAGTCCAAACTTAAACTTTTGTTTCATGATCGTTTTTCCTGTTGATTTACTAGGTTAATTTACGACTATGCCATTGGCGTTTTAAGGCGCCGGCAGGACTTATAATAAGGGAAACGGCATAGATAATGCTTGCGGTTATAATAATGGTTGGTCCGGAAGCTAATTTTAAATGATAGGATGCAAGCAAGCCAAAATATCCAGATAACATGGCACATGCCACCGCAATGGCAAACATGATTGGTAAACGGCGAGCCCATAATTCCGCAATTGCAGCCGGCAACATCATTAAACCCACAGCCATTAATGTGCCTAAGGCTTGAAAGCCAGCAACAAGATTAAGCACCACCAAAAATAAAAAGACGAAATGGTAAAACGGCCCCCATCCACCAACAGAACGCAAGAAACCGGGATCAAAACATTCCGCAACCAGTGGCCGATAAACAAGTGCAAGCACAATAAGGGTTATAGAAACAATACCACTCACAATAAAAAGTGCCTCAGCATCTATTGCGAGAATTGTTCCAAACAGCACATGCAAAAGATCTATATTAGAACCACGCAAAGAAACAATCAAAACACCAAGTGCGAGTGATGTAAGGTAAAAGCTAGCAAAGCTTGCATCTTCTTTCAGTATTGTTGTGCGGCTTACCAAGCCAGAAAGTAAAGCAACACTAAGACCAGCAATTAAACCGCCCAATCCCATAATCGGCAATGACAAGCCACCAGCAATCAAAAAGCCAATTGCAACACCTGGTAAAACAGCATGACTCATAGCATCCCCCATAAGGCTCATGCGGCGCAACATTAGTAAAACCCCAATCGGCCCTGCCCCCATGCCAAGCGCGAAGGATGCAATTAATGCACGGCGCATAAAACCATAATCGACAAAAGGCGCAATTAAAAAGCCGTAAACGCTCATAATGCACCTCGCGTGTTTTTGGCGAAACCACTTTGATCCACCAAGGTGGCTTCGTCCCAACCTTGCGCTAAATCTTTCGCTTTGGCTAAATTGGTGGGAGTTAATGTGGTTGTAGTCGGCCCCCAAGCTATAAGATGGCGCGCTAATAATAAAGTTGATGGAAAATTATTTCTAACTTGCTCAATATCATGCAAAACGGCAAGTATTGTGCGCCCTTCTTGGTGCCAACGGCCGATTAAGGCTAACAAATCATGCATGGTACGCTCATCAATTGCATTAAATGGTTCATCAAGAATAATTATTTTAGCGTCTTGTAATAGCAAGCGGGCAAAAAGAACCCGTTGAAACTGCCCCGCAGATAAGGCGCCAATATAGCGCCGTTCAAACCCTTCAAGGCCAACTATTGCTAAGGCTTGTTGAGCTTTATCGGCAATTTGTTTAGAGACGCCACCAAAAGCACCAATTTTATGCCATGCGCCTAATAAAATTGTATCGGCAACACTCAAAGGAAAATGACGCTCAATGTCAGAAGCTTGCGGTAAATAGCCAAAGTCTTTAAGTTTAAGGCTTCCTTTATTAATTTCACCCTTATACTGTTTTAAGTCGCCCATAATGGTTTTAACCAATGTTGATTTACCGGCACCATTGGGCCCAACAATAGCGGTTAAACTGCCGGCATCAAAACAACCTGAAATATCTTGAAGAGCCGGCTGTCTTTCATAAGCAACAGTTACATGGCTTAAGGAAATGAGAGGCGTATTTTGAAAGGCGATCATGGTAAATTAACTGCCCAAATAACCCCAAGCCATAGGATAGCTAAAAGGATTAAGACGTATAAGAACCGCCGCCATGATGTTTGGGCAAAAATACTTGATAAGAAGGGATTGTTTTTATTCATAAAATTTTGCCTCCAACATTATTCATTTTATTTTATGTTATATTATAACATTTCATTTGTGAATAGTTGATTGAGATATTGGCGGTAAACTTTTAATGATTAACAATGAGGGTTCACTCATCAAAACCTTTCTAGAGCCTTTTTTCTTTATGCTTTAAAGAAATGTTTAAAAGTTCATTTAATTCATTAGCAATCCTTTGGTTTAATCAGCGGTTTTTTTATAAATATAATTTAGTTTGATATTCTGTCTGTTGATCGGACTCAGGGTTTTGGCATTAAAAATTTAACCTTGACTTTGAGTTTTCAAAAATATTTGCGAGCTTTAGAAGCTGTTGGGCAAGTTTGGGATTATCGTTAAAATCAAGGGCGATTTTTTCTTCATATGAAAGAGTATTGAACATGGCTTGTTGTTGGTTTTTGTGATGTTGTTGTAGATCGCTCAAATGTTGGCAAATTGGTGCTTCTTGTTTAACCAAATGGGCACATTTTTCTGGCAGGCTTAAGCAATAGGCATTGCTTGCTTGTTTAAACGCAGGTCCTTCGGCTTTATCATTGTGGCTATAACGGCGTACCCAATTTAAAAAGCCATGATTTTGCAAGGCCTTTAATGCGCGCACTACACTGTCACGAGAGCGGCGAATTTTGCCCATAATTGTAGAAATTGCCGGTTCAAGCCGCCCGGTTTTATAATCAATAATATTAATAAAATATTCTAATATCTCTAGCGCAATTGTGCCAAGTGGGCCGCAACGTTGTCCCTTTTGCCGGTTTTGTAAATCAAAACGTTTTGCGGCAAGTAAAAGCTTTTTTAAAGATTGGCGATCGGTTTTTTTAAATATTTTCTTTTCGATAAATCCTAAAAGATAGGATTTACGCCGATAGGGTTTTGGCTTTGATTTTACATCAACTATGTTTAATTGTTGAGTTGATTTAATTGTAGCTGCGCTTTGATGTTTTAAAAAAGCTTTTTTAAGCAGCGCATTTTGCAAAAGGCTTTGGCCTAGTGTTTCCATGTTTTTTAACAATGCAAAAGACAATAAATTATCATTCGCAAATTTGTTATTTAAATTTGCGTTACAAACAGACAGGAATTTTGTGCCTATAATGGCTTAAATATCTGATTATATTAATCTATTATCGAGCATCATTCCTTTCATCTTTTAAAGCGTTAAGCGGGCATGCCGTCTTATTGAAACGGCGGTTTAAAACGGCTTATAGTTTTGGGAGAGAAAAAGGCGGGTTTTAAAAAAGCCACTGCCAAATATTTATCAGATTATTTTGCTTAAAATTTAAAGTAATGAACATTGTTCGCAAAAGCTAAAAAACTTTAGCGGCAAATAGTCTATGACTTTTAATCATACAAAATGATCGAATAATGGGATAATTTGGAATGACTGGCCAACAAGATTTGATAAAATTCTAACCAATCATCGCATATTTTTAACGCAAGTTGACAACGAGGATTAACCGTAACCAACCAATAATCAGTGGCTTAAAATTTAAGTAAACACCACCTTACTTAATAATGCTGATAATTTTGGCTTTAAGCTGTTATGCTAAAAAAAGGCAAAACAATATCATGCACTAAAAAGCGCGTAAAAATACTTGACAGTTTTGTGCGGAAATGCGATTCTCAAACTGCTACATATTGAGAAGAGGCTTCCACAGCGTTGAATTGGGGTAAAACCTTAATTTAAATCTGGCGAGGCCTTTTTTTTGCCTATTCGTCTCCTTTTTTTGTGGTTTTTGCAGCGCGTTGATAGACGCTATACAGCGCATCAAAATTGCTGCTTAAAAAATCTGCAAAGTCATCAAAACTTGTAAATGCTTCAACTGTCGTCGCACTTTCCAGTGTTGGATTATTTGGCGCGCCATGATCAGCCATGTTTTGATGATTTATGCTTTTTTCTATGGGATGAATGGTAAAAACTGCATTACCGCTACTTTTTATCATTGTAATTTCAAGATTTTGGTCAGGGCTTTGCCATTTATTTTGATGTTGGCTTTTGATATTTTTTACCCGATTGTTTGACGATTTTTTATGAGGCTTTGGCACGGATTTTTCACGGTTCAAGGCGTTGTTTGTAACAAAGCCATCATAAATACGGGCAAATTTATCGTCTGATGATAAAGCATTAAACTGCTGCTTGTCGCCGCCATCTTTGCCGATAATCAATTGAAGCTCGGTTGTAAGATCATTGTTTGGCAAGGCGGCTAAAACATTGGTTAATTCCTCCCATCGGCCACGGCCGATGCTTGGTGCTTTGCCAATAATGTCCAAGAGTGGTGGTGGTAAAAGCCGCGCTAGTTTGATCATTTCCGAAATATGCGATTTACCGGTGCTCAAAGATGCGCAAATTACTTCGCGTTTAAAGCCTGCATCTTCTTGTGCTTTGGCAAAAAGACATTTTTCAATGAAGGATAAATCATTGCGGGCGGTATTTTCCTCACCTTGAAAGATTATTGCTTCCTCATCGCTTAAAGCGCGAATAGCTGCCTTAAATGCAATGCCAAGGCGCTTGGCAACAGCAAGACGGCGGCGGCCATAAACAATTTCAAATTCATCATTTGTGCCGGAAATTGGTCGCACGAGACCAGGCACAATCTGGCCGCGCTCACGCATTGATGCTTCAAGTTCTGCGATCGTTGCATCATCAAGATTGCTGTCTAAGCGATCTTTAATTGCGGATTGTTTGATTTTATCAGGATTAATCTCAACAATTTGACTGCCTGTCCGCAGCAATTCGTCGGCAAGCTTTGAGCGTTCCTGCATTTCCTTAACGCCAGCGGCAACTTTCATCAAATGCGGACTTGCTGAACGCGGTTGCTGTTGAACATCGCTCACATCGTCCTTTTCTTCATCTAATTTTGACAATACCGCGGCAAACAGCCCTTTTGAGGTTTTAGCTTTCATTATTCACGCCCCCATGCTTGCACAATCAAGCCTTCAATCTCACCATTGGCGGCATTTAATGACTCCATGGCGCGATCATAAGTCTTAGGTGCTGAAAAACGCGACCTTTGTACTTCATAAAGGCTTTGTTTCCATGTTAAAGCATCAGCAATCGCCGTGGATTTGGCAACGCTGTTTAACAAAAGATCTTCACCAAATACTTGCCGCATTAATGCCTGCATATTGGCTTGCGGCATGTCATTGGCTTCAAATTTGGTTATGAGGAATTTAGCAAAATCCCATTGGCTGCTAGCCCCTGCATCGTCAAGAATTTGCATATAAGAAGCAGCAAGTTCTAAAAATTTTCCGGTGGAATCTACATCAAGCATATGGGCAGGAACGGGAATTAACACGCCTGTTGCAGCAGTAAGCGATGATAGGGTTAAAAAGTTTAACGATGGTGCACAATCAAGCAAAATAATATCATAATCACTGCTTACCTGCTCAAGGGCTTGCGAAACGCGCAACAAAAAGCCGGTACCGCCCTTTTGGCGCATCTCAAGAGCAACAGCAGTTTCAAATTCGGTAAGTTCAAGACCTGCGCAAATAACATCAAAGCCGCTAATATGGGTTTTGTGAACGATGTTTTTTGTTGGCACCGGTGCCTCAAAACGAATGGCAGAATAAAGTGTGTCGCCACTACGATAATCAAAATCGGGGAGTGAACCATGCAAGCTGGTTAACGAGGCTTGCGGATCCATATCAACAGCTAAAACGCGATAACCACGCAGCGCTAAAAAATGACCAAGATGAATGGTGGTTGAGGTTTTTGATGAGCCGCCCTTAAAATTGCTAACTGCAATAATTTGGCATTCCTCGCCATTAATCCGTCGCGGATTGATCCATTTTTTGCGACCATTTTCAGCCAAATAAAAGCGCAATTCCAAAACTTGTTCCAAAGTATAAAGCCGCTTGCCATTATTGGTGGTTTCTGGCATTGGCCCCTGCTCTTTTAAAGATAATTGGCGAATATAGGCTTCAGAAACGCCGAGCAGATTGGCAACCTCGGTAGAGGAAAATTTGCGCATGGCACGGCGAGCATCTGGAGGGAATTGCATCATCGTCAAATTATTAAGGGCTTTTTCCAATTTGGTGGAAAAGCTGTTCATAAAATGCAAACTGCTTAAATGGCGCGACAAAGGTTTTCTCCGAAATATTGGCTCATCTAATTTTGGCTTACCTAAATTTAGTTGAAATTGCATCTTGTGAATAAACTGGTTGGATAATCTAATATAGAATATAGCGCAGTTTAAAAGATAGATGCTGTTGGTTAATAAGCGGTTTACATTTTCAAAATACGGAAAATAAACGAAATACGAAAATTTAGCGTTACAAAAATATGTCAGATTCGGATTGTCTTTGCAAAACCTAATTGCCTTAGTGATGAAAAAAAATTAACCATAGTTTTTTTGTCTTTGTTCTCTATTTGTTCTTTAAATAATCAAAGAGCATATTGCTCTAATCTTGCCATTTAGGACTCATTTTACCATTTTGTGAATAGATGACATTTATTCTATTTTTTTTAATTTTGCAATAAAAATTGATAAAAAATTAAGTAAGATATTGATTTTAAATCGTAAAAATCTATTTATTTTTTGACGTTGTCATGCATCGATTAAAAGGCGAATTGATCTTTGCCTTGGGTTAATCTAAGTTCCCAGCTGGGAACTTTATGTAAAATGTTAGAATTGGTGGGCAGGTGCATGCTTGCCTAGTTCCCAGCTGGGAACTATTGAAACATAAAAGAGTGTTATTGTTAAAGGCCTATTTTACCGATATATAAAATTTCCATACAGGGTCTGCGAGATTATAAAGCCAATATTGACACTTATATTATATATGTCCACTATCGCCATGGTTGGAATATCAACAATTTGGCTTAATTAATTACCATTATCGTGTTTGATTCTAACCAACAAAGAAAGGGAGATTGATCATGACACAGCATCGCCGCCCTTTCCGCACTCTTTGTTTAAGTGTTTTGATTGTATCCGCTATTATCGGTTTTTTTGTTGATGACGCCGAGACACCAGCCAAATTATTTGTGTCATCAAATGATTTATTGCAGGATCCAAAACCTATTCCCTCTCATCCTCGCTATGTTGATATTAATGAGCTTGAAAGTCATGCCTTGATGACAAAAGATGCTTGGGCGCAATATAATATTGGTGAGCGCTATTTGGTGGGGTGGGATGTTCAGCAAGATAGTGCCAAGGGGATAAAATGGCTATTGCTAGCAGCGCAACAAGGCTATGCACCGGCACAATATCGTTTAGGCATTATATATTTTTATGGTGATGGCGCCCCTCAAAATTATCGTCAAGCTTTAAAATGGCTTACTCTTGCCGGCGAGCAAAATTATGTGCAAGCACAATATCAGCTTGGGCTTTTATATTATTACGGAATTTATCATTATGACAATCATTATTATGGTAAAATCTATGAAAGAGATGAAGAAGCCGCATTTAAGTGGTTTAGTCGTGCTGCCGAGCAAGAATTGACTCCCGCCTTATTTTATGTGGGGCTTATGTATTATAATGGTGAAGGGGTTAAACGAAACTTGTTACAAGCCTATCAATACATCAAGCTTGCTGCTGATCGCGGCGATGATAAGGCTCAATACCATTTAGCTAATATGTATATGAGTGGGGTTGGTGCTAAATATGACGATGCTTTGGCACTTCAATGGTTCAAAAAATCCGCACAAAATAACAATAGCTACGCCATGCTAGAGGTCGCACAGTTTTATTTAAATGGATGGGGTGTCGCAAAAGACGAAAAGCTAGCAAAACTTTGGGCACAAAAATCAGCAGAGCGTGGCAATGAACAAGCCAAAAATCTATTACAAAAATTGAACTCCCAATGAGAAATTGGTGGCTCACTAACCTGCCCTATTGTGTGTTTATGCTAGGGTCAGTACCTACTAATTTAAATGAAATGGCACAATAAACAGCAAAAATATATATTTTTGATATAAAGGGGAGGAAAGCGAAAAGTGGGTGGTATACTGAAGTGAGCTTTACGACACAGTAGATTACAGCTGTTTTTGTGTCCTTTCAGGATATGAGAAATTTTCGCGATAACTTCGTCTAAGCCCCTTGGAAATATTTATATTTCTCGGCGGTTCTTCTCACATTTAATTTTTGGGTTCTCACAAAAATTTCCTCATACCATTTCGTTCAAATTAATAGGTGCCGACCCTACGTAAAAGATATTTTCCCATTAAAAGCACTTGGCTTTTTAAAAAAATATCTTGTGCTTTTTATGACCTTAAGCAATGATGCTAGCGTAAAATGGTTTAAGAACAGCGCACAAATATTATGACTGATGATTTTACGAAAGCAAATATTGAAACGCTCGAAAAGCAGGCTGAACTTGGCGACGTAGAAGCCCAATATAAGTTGGGCATGATTTATCTACGCGGTGAAGGCACTCGTCGCCATGATGTAAATGCATTTAAGTGGCTGCGATTAGCGGCGCTTAATGGCAATAAAGCTGCCATTCATCCTTTGACAATGATTTATTTGCGTGATTTGCGCGGCTTTCAAAGTGAGGAGGAATATGAGCTTTTCAAAAGGCTTGCTGAAAAAGGCGATGCGCAAGCGCAGTATCACTTTGCAACCTATTGTATTACGGATGCAGATGGTGACAATTATCTAAACCAAGCTATCTATTGGTACGAAAAAGCTGCGGCACAAAATTTTGCTAAGGCACAATATGCCCTTGGTCGGATGTATAGTTTAGATCGCGGAATTCCAAAAGATTATCATAAAGCCTTTGTTTTTTTTAATCAGGCAGCAGAAAGCAATCATCGTTTAGCGCAATTTGAATTGGGTGAATTATATTATAATGGCTTAGGCATTGCGCAAGATGTTGAAAAGGCGATTTTTTGGTTTAAAAAGTCTGCGGCACAAAATACCATTGAAGCCAAACTTGCTCTTGCTCAGGCTTATCATCAAGACTAAATATTTTACCGTCGTTAAATATAAGATGCTTATCAAAAAGAATTTAAGCGTAATTTTATAGCTATTGCCGCTTTAAATGCCAATAATAGCGGTTTAGCTCATTGCCGATAAATGCAATTACACATTAAAGGGTATTTATGGGGATTTTCAAAAAATAACTGCCTTGGTTGGTGCCGTGCTTATTGCCCTTTGCGACCTCGCCCGCTTTTACATATTTTTCTTATCCTGATAATTACCTCTTACGCCTTAAAGCTGATATCGGCGAAAAGGATGGGCAATATCAATTGGGCAAAGCTTATAAATTTGGCGATGAAATCAACCAAGATTATGTTTTAGCCGCTCATTGGTATGAACTGGCAAGCTTCTTGGCAGCATCTCCATTGCCTATCAAAATATCAATGCCGCGAAGCAGTAAAATGGTTGATGCTTAGCACCAATAAAGGCAATGATAATGCAATGGCGCATCTTGGTCTGATAACTTTAAATAAGTTTGAGGGAAAGCTAAATCCACGAGAAAATACCTATTACCTGTTTAAACGTGGGGCAGAGCAGGGCTCTAGACAGGCCGAGCCAGTTTAGGTATCAAATATGAAAGCGGTTTCATTGTCGAAACAAATATAATTGAAGCGATAAAATGGTATCAGCGTGCCAGTGATGCTGTCCGTTCAAAAGCTAAGAGAAAGCTGTGAGACTTGCAGAAAACAAATTAAATAGGCGTGCCATTATTTTTGTCAGCCGTATAAAATGCATAAATATTATTTAATTACAATTATTTATAGTTTTTGATAATGGTTTTGAAACAGCAGTAATTCTTGCCTTATAGTTGAGTTGCTTCACTCTGCTGCTTTATCGCTTTGAGCATTCTTTTCCTAATCAACCCACTTACAGGGCGGATGAGGTACCAATAGGGGGCAAAGCGTCTTTTACTTTCACCATCAGGGCAAAAAACGCGTGTTTTTGTTTGTAATGTAAAACGGTTTTGACAAAGCGGTGTTTTATCTGCGTCTTGATCGTTTATTTTAAACTGCAGTACTAATTTTGCACTACTGGGCTTGTCAAAGACACAAAACGCCTCACCATCGGCAATCATTTCCAAGCCATAATTAGCTTGCCAAAACTTGCCCACCAAGCCAAAGGCAACTTGGTTATTTTCAAAGGTTTCAAGCAAAGTGAATTTATCAAGGCTAAACGGAGTAGGGGAGACGTCTTTTAATACATTACAAGCATGTAAAATTCGCAATGGAATTTCACGTAAGGTAATAAAACTTGCAATGAGCCAATCATCTTGCGCATCATAATGCTGGAGAGCGGAAAATATCTTTTGGCGCGGTGCATGAATTTCAATTTCATGCACTTCTTCAAATTGGAAATCGGGTAAATATTTATCGATCAAGTCGTTCATGATGCAGTATGATAGTGGTTTTAAAAAAAGGCAAGTTAAAATCGCCATTTACTTTAAAACAAGGTTTTTATAAATTTGGCTGGTCATCATTTTTGATTACAGCACTGCCATAGTTTTGTAAAATTTGTAATATTGTTGAGTTACATGATAAAATATTTAAAAATATCATGGCGTTTGGTTTTATTGGCTTAACATGGCTTTTATGCACTTAAACTTCAATGGGGTAAAATATGTTTAAAGTTTTGCAAAACAAATCATTGCGCCTAACCTTAAAAATTATTTTGTCGGCTTTATTGGTTTTGGGAGGCGCAATGCCAGTATTGGCTCAACAACAAATCGTAACTAAAATACAAGATTTTGAGTTTAAAGACAATAAATTCATCATACAGACAGATGATGGAGAATTTTACGCGACATTATATCAACAAGATGAAGACGGCATTACTAGATTTTTAATGCAACTCTCGTCGTTGAAAGAACACCACAAAAAAGTTTATATTGAGAAAGAAGATGCTAAAATTTTAGCTATTCAGGGTTTGTCTTGTCAACCGCTAGAATTTTTAAAAGAAGATGATGACTTTATATATATGATTTACGGTATAGCACCCGGTATTATGCGAATAAATAAGCACAATGATGTTTTATATAATAAATATTTGCAACATGCCGCTGTTATTAAAAGAAATTCGCATGACAAAAACAAGCAATTTGTGGAATTTGCCTCAACGAACGAAGGCATTGTTGAATATATGGGTGGGCTTTGCCCAAGTTCAGATATTTAATAATCAATAGCAGGCAATAGATAGTCAAACGGTCATTGGCAATGATTACTGCAAACTGGATAAGCTAAACGCAGACCCAATACTTCGCTCACCATCGTACATAATCAACGCTTTTAGTAATTTTAGTTGGCACATCAATTACATGCTTATAATCAATATTACTATTGTTAACAATAAAGCATAATTCATTATTTTCATAAAAGACGTAAGTGTAATTATCACGATGATAAAGATCGTCTTTTCTCTTTATCTCGAAAACAATGTCTCCCTTTATATTTAATAAAAATGCTTTGCCTGTTTGGGTCTTATCTGTATCAACAATAGCAAAGCCCTCACCAGATATTAAAGGGCAACAAAACCCTGTTGATTTGAACATATATTTATATATTTGATTGTCATGTTGCCATTGAAAACCAATAGGTGAGAGTTCAAAAACATTTTTTTGTTCTGGATTGGTCACTTCATTATAATTTGGATTTCTTTTTATATATTCAAACATCAAAGTTCCCAATTTTTGCTCCTCTATTTGTCTAAAAGTGGGAAAGTCTATGAAATGAAAATACAGTATTAGCGATTTTTAAAAACACTACCAAAAAAATGTAATTTAAAAACCATTTTGTCCTTTTAGATATTATAGGTTTAATAAATTTAGCCAAAAATAGCCCAAGCTAAAAGCGCTTTTTTACCTAAGGCTATTATAGATTTATCTCTTGATAAAAGTATAGCGCGCTCGTTTGCACAGGTGCTTAAACCTCGCAGGCTATCACATAGTCAGCGCCATAGCGTAAGCCATTTTCTTCGCGGCAAAGGGCAAGGCCATCGCGGCGCAAGGCTTCAATAGTGGTCGCAAAAGATTTGGCAAGTGCTTTGTCTTTAAATAGCGGTAGGCGGCGCACGCACATATCTAATTGGGAATTAACCCATTTTTCACGGTAACGGTTGGGAAAACGCCGCGCTTCGGTGATTTTAAAGCCGGCGGCATTTAAACTATTTAACGTCCATTCGGCAGGAAATTCGCGGTAAGGACTTTGGTCGGCGAGCAAAAGGCAAACATCGCGCATGCGGCCAATTTCACGCACTATGCGTCCGGCTTCAGTGGCGACAGGTGCGTTAATATAGGGATCTAGGCCAATGACATAAAGTGTTTTTTTGACATGGGGATAAAGGCGTGCGAATAATTTACCTTGAAAATAAGGAGCAAAGCCTTCAATTGCGCCCAAAAGATAATCGGCAAGCACGGTATCAAAGCTTTGGCTTTGTAAAAAATTCTTGTCTCCCCAATTGCCAACCAAAAGTTCATCTTGTGGTCGTAAGCTGTCGCCTAAACTTTGTTCAATTTGTTTGGCGTAATCTTTTGCACCAGTAACTCCGACCCATTTTGTTGTTTGCAAACTTGCACACCAATGGGCAGAATTTACCCCGGTACCCGCGTCCAAAAAACTGCCCCATTCATTGGGAGCTTGCAGACTTTCAATAAATTGGAACAAAGCCGAGGTACTGGATTTGGCGTTTACAGCGGCAATTGGTTTATTCACATTGTCTAATGAATTGTTCGTCTTTTTAATTTCAGTCAATGAACCAATCCTATCCTTGGGGTTAGAGAATAAAAAGTAGCTATCTTGAATTTTATATTTTTGCACTATATTTAACAACCTGATGATATTGTTTTAGTGACTTGTAAATGTAGTTGAATTTTGCCTGATTTTGTTCTGTTATATTATAACTTCGCGGGCTGTCAATCCTTTTGGCAAATTGTTAAAGGCTTCAATTCAATGATGCCTTATGGTGGCATCACATGTTACACGTGAATCATCGTTGCATTTGTTTAAAGAGATAGGATAGTTTCGAATTCATAAATAAGCAAAATAGCGTTTCTATATTTTGCGGTTCAATTTACGCCAAACAGGCCTAAATATAGGTTAAATGCCGATGCTTTCTATAATTGGCATTTGCCATTTTATGAAGCAAGATACTGGCAAGAGTTGAAGGTTTTGATGTTTAAATTTGAAGGTAAGCATTTTCTTGAGCCACCCAGATGCTCTGCTTTTCTTATAACTATCTATGGTGACGTGGTTGAGCCGCGTGGTGGTGTCTTATGGATGGGCAATCTTATTGATTTATGCGCGGTGCTTGGGTTTAATGGTACACTTGTGCGTACATCCATGTCACGCTTAGCTGCGGCAGGCCAATTACAGGGCGAGCGTATTGGCCGCAAAAGCTATTATCGTTTGCAGGAGCATACGCGTGAGTATTTCCACCGTGTTGGGGAAAGTTTGTTTAACCCTCAGCCACCAAGCAATGAATGGTTTATTGTTGCGCGACGCGATATTGAAAACGACCAAAGTTACTTAGAAAATGGCTTTGCAGTACTTAATCGTCATATGGTGATTGGATCAAAACACGCAAAGCAACCCAGCGATGGGTTAGTTTTTGAGGCGAATATCGTCCGAACCGAGCGATGCTTGAAGGAATTTGTTGCAAATTTTTGGGACTTAACAAATTTACAAAGGCGTTATGAGACTTTTTTTGACCATTATAGCAATCTATTGAAGCAAGAGGCTATTGCTGAGTTAACGCCTTTTGATTGTTTGATCGCTCGTTTGGCCCTTGTGCATGATTTTCGTCTGATTTTGCAAGGCGATCCGCATTTGCCAAAAGAGGCGCTACCGCAGCCATGGGCAGGCGATATTGCTCATGTACTTTTTGCCAAATTATATCTAGCCCTTACGCCGAAAGTTGAACAAATGATTGCGCGTGATCTTAGAGGGGATAAGGGTAGTCTTGTGCAAACTAGTGTGGATACTGATCAGCGTATAATCAATTTGCAAGGATTTATTGCGCGTAAGGATAGCTTATCGGCAAAAGACCAATAGTCGCTAGCACACTAAATAGCAGAGTTTTTCTAAACATCCAATAATTTACATAAATAAGTATGTTCAGCAATAAAACATAAAGGGGAAAAGCGAAAAATGGGCGATATAGGCATTTTAATTTTAGGGTGCTATTGATTGATAGCTGTTTACGCCATTGATGAAATGGTAAATTATTTCCAATAATCCTTGGCTGACGCTTTAATATTTACTAATCCGCTTAATTTAAATTTAAGGTTTTTACTAAAAGTTTAGCATAATATGTGGTTCAATTGAATTGGCTAAGATTCTAATGTTAGTCTAAAAAACTATATCTTAGAAAAGGTCACTGTTAAATATTTGAAAATTATAGAGTTAATCGATCTTATCTTGATATGCTAATTGTTAGACCTACATATGCTGGTTCGCCTTAAGTGGTACTATATTCGGCAGTATTGGTGCAAAAGCGCTGTTAAGCGATGGTAACATTGAAAGCAAAGAGGAAAAATCATGATTAATGGATTTGACAATGTTATAGCCCTTGAGGCGCATATTAAAAATGGTGGCGTGATTTCCTCTCCGCGCAATGTCACTTCGCGCTATCGTGCGGATTTGTTACGCTTGATGGCGTCTTTTGTGGATAGCGAATTTGCCGCGTCTGCGGGTTTTGCTAGCATATTGAATGAGGCGCCTGGCATTGTCCAGCGGATTAGTGTTGCACGTATCGTTTTAGAAAAGGCCGAAAGTGGTGAGGCGGTGTTGAATATTATGGCTGATTTTGGCATTGATATTCAACAATATGGCAATAATCACCCCGATAGAAGCAATTTTGATTGGTCTAATCGTTTAGAACGTGATGGTGATATGAGCGCTTTGCCGTATAACTTGCGTGATATGCGCTTGTCGGTATTTTATTATCCGTTCAAAAACTGGTGTGATGCTATGATGATGGGCGTGTTAATGGGTAAGGCAAAGCAAATTCAGCTGCAAGAATTAAGTCAAATATCTTACGCGCCACTTGCTGATGCTTTTCGAACCATTAGCACTATTGAGCAACGCCATACCAATCTTGCCCGTGATGAATTATTACGGTTTGCTAAAGGCGCTTATAAAAATGGCACGAGCGATGAACTAAAATCGCTATTTCACTACTGGCTGCCAAAAGTAAGAGCAATTTTTGGATCGGTTAATTCTTCTGGTTTTGAGCGTCTTAAAAAATATGGGCTGCGTTATCGTAGTAATAAGGAAATGCTAGATGAATTTAATCTGCGTGCGGAGGAATTACGTCAGTCCCTGCGGATTATCGCCGGCTTATAGGTGTCGCTACAGTATAGACAATTCAAAGCACCAACTAATTCTGTGGCCTGACGATATTTGAAAGAAATATGTGGTTTAAAATATAATTTTGCTTTTGACTTTTTTCTGCGTGTAAGATGGCAATCTACTTTGAATATTTTTGTAACCAAAGCATTTATTGAAATACTCAGTTAATCTGCGTATATTTATTTTTCAAATCGAATGATAATTTTGAATGTGCTAATATTGAATGTGCCTAACATTTTTTTAAAAGATTTTAAAATATCGTAATCATTACTTAAAAGCATGCATTATATCCTTTTTGATACCGTTTTTTGCATAAATTTTGAAGCTATGGCTTGAATTATGTTTTAATATTTTTGTATAAGAAAATTATAAACTATACTATGGTGGGAGAGATTTAATGACGGGGCAAAAGATTGGGGAGCGAGATCTTGGTGAATTTCTTAAAAATGGTGGTCTATTGTTATCACCAGAAGAAGTGCTAGAGCCCTATCGTAGTGAATTAATTCAAATTATGGCTGCATTTTTTGATAGCGAGCTTGCGGTATCGGCGGGCTTTGTTGATCTTTTGAACATGGCTCCTAATATTAATTTGCGCATTAATGTCGCACGATTAGTGGTTGAAAAAGCAGAACATGCTAAGGCTATCCTTGATATGATGCGTGATTTTGGTGAAGAGGGGCAAGAATATCAAAATCGCGTTAATAATGAAAAAGGTTTTAATTGGGCGGCTCGTCTTGATCGTGGCGATAATGGTGCAATGCCTAACGTGATTAACTTAGATAAGCGCGTTAACGTGTTATATTACCCTTATGAAAATTGGCCAGATGCGGTTATGATGTATGTTGTGATGGAAAAAGCTGCTCATATTTTAATTAGTGAATTATCTAAAATCTTTTATAAGCCTTTGGCAATGGCTTGTCAGTTAGTCATGACATCTGAACGCCAGCACTCTTATCTTAGTCGTAAGGAACTGTTACGCCTCGCTAAGGGGAGTATGAAAACAGGTGATCTTGGTAAAATTGAAGCTTCGTTGGATTATTGGCTTTTTCGCGCGCGGGCCAATTTTGATTCAGTTAATTTACCTTATTTTGAACGCTTACGCGCATTGGGATTACCCCATAGGAGCAATCAGGAAATGCTTGCTAAATTTAATATAAAAGCTGATGAGTTGCGCCAATCGTTAAATCTTGTTTCGCGTCTTTAGCTTATCTTCAATAAATATAAAATATCCTTTATTCCAGCTATTTGCTATCAATAAACAATTCAAATTATTATTGAAATAAATTGCGGTAAAAAAGCTTAAATTTTTAAAATATTAGTTTATTGCAAATAATCTATTGCAATTTAGCGCTTTAATATTTTATCCTTGTGACGGCAAAATGGCGTTTTCGCAAATGGGGATATAATGAAGCATTTTTTTAAATCATTTTTACTAACAATTATTATTCATAATATTTTGTTAGGTTTTTTTATTTGGCTGTTTGTATTCAACTATTTGGGGGACGATACTGCATCAGACATGATGGCTGGTAGCTTACTCACACCTCTATTGATCGTTCTTGGTATTTTTACCGTAATGGATCTGCTTTTAATGTTGTTTATTGCCTTACCATTCTTTGCAATTGTTAGAAGAAACACCAAATTTGCATGGTATTATGGCATTCTTATGGGGCTTGTAATGGGGGGCGCTACAGGTTTGTTTCTTCGGTTAACATCAAAGAGTTATAATTCTGCGCAATTTGTTGGTTCGCTGCTTTTGTGGTTTATTTTTGGGCTTATTTTTGCAGCTGTTTATTCTTGGTCGACTAGGCGTGAAAAACGCCCCTTGGCAAAAGTGGACCAAGTTTTTAAATAATTGATGATCTTTGAGCCTTAACATATTTCATATCTTGAGGCCTATTTTTACAAATGTCAGTATTGGCTTTAAATATTGAATGATTGAGCAATATTCTACTCGTATCAAGGTAACACTCTTTAAGCAAAATACACTTTTTAACAAAGAAGAAAAAATGGGCAGTTTTTTTAAATCATTTCTATTAACAATTGTGATTCATAATGTTTTGCTAGTATTGCTATTATATTTCACATTGTTAAGCACTCCCAACCCAATTGGTGACGTAGTTTCGTTCTTTTTATTTAGAGTTATGGTCATCATTGGTATTTTTACCCTATTTGATCTTGCTTTTATGTTTTTGGTTGGCTTGCCTTTTTTTGCAATTACGTGCAAATTTGCGAATTTTTCTTGGTTTTTTGGTATTCTCATGGGCTTTTTAATGGGTTGCGCTATCATTCTATTTATTTTCGCAACCAATGAAAATGTTTTTAGTGTACAAATTATTGGTTCTTTTGTTTTGGGTATTACTTTTGGCTTGATTTTTGCGCCCATCCATTATTTCTTTAAAAAACGTCAAAAGCCAGCTTTGGTTAAGGTAGATGAAGTTTTCAGTTAATGTTTTAAATAATCAAGCAAATGGCTGAGTTGTATTGATTGAAATTGAGTTTGGTTTATTTCCAAAGGATTGAAGAATTTTTATAGAAATTAATAAAAATATCGGCTTAGTAGTTTGATATTGTAAATAAATAGCAGTTATAGTGAAATGTTATAGTGATTAGCGGGGTTGAAATGAAAAGTTTTTTTAAATCTTATATTATTATGCTTATAATTCTAGCTTTCTTAGCGGTTGGAGTAAAATTTTATTTGTTTAATGATGTGCTAGGCAATACCATCAGTGTTTTAGATGTGATAATACACACGATAGTCTATGACGTGACGATGCACGTTGCTTTAATGTTTGTTGTCGCTTTACCATTTTTTATATTAGTTACAAAATTTACCCAGTTTTCTGCAATCTATTCAATCGCTATGTGGTTTTTGGTATTTCTTTGCAACGATTTTGCTTCTCAATTTCTATTTGACGACTTCCTACCAACTAAAACAAAATCTTTGTGGCTAGCAAGTGTCTTTGTCGGGGTGATTTATCAGCTTATTTACAATGCATTTAAGAAACGTGAAAAAGTCACAGCGGTTAAAGTTGACGGTGTGTTTGAATAAGCTTCTGGCGATAAACTACTCCCTCAATATAGTTTTATAGTGAATTGAAAATTTCATGATAGGTGTTTTGCACTAACAAGCACCTATTTTAAGTGTCAGCATTTGTGCAATAGTTTTTAAAGCATATGGCTTTGTCTTAAACGGTCTTAAGCGTGGAGTTTCTATTGTATTTTATAAAACGTGGGATAATGAAAAGCTTCTTTAAATCCTATATAATCGTCTCCTTAGCTTTAACAATGTTGAGCCTTGGATTAGAATTAAACCTTAAAACCAATGGACTAGACGGTGCTCTACTTTATTTAAATATGATGAAGAATTATATTGCCTTGGATTTGGTCGTGGACTTCGTTTTAATGATGGTTGTGGCTCTACCCTTCTTCATACTGGTTCAAAAATTTAGCAATTTTTCATGGGTTCATGGCTGCGTGATGTGGTTTTTAGTGTTGTTTTGCGGAAGATTTACGGTCGAGTTTTCTTTTGCCGATTTAACATATAATTTAATTAAAAATATGTGGCTAGCAGCCGCGATTATTAGCTTTATTTTTACGGCGGTTTATAATTTTTTCAAAAATAGAGAACAGCGACATAAGGGTAAACTTGACGAGGTTTTTGAATAGGTTTTTATATTTTTCAGCCGCAACAATCGGTTATATTGATTTCAAAACACTGACAGATTTTAATTTATGTGGTCAAGCATGGCATTCCTAAATCATAGTTCATTTGATTTTTGTTGCTATAGCTCCTTACAGTTAAGGAAAATAAATGCGGACGATTAATAAAGAAGGCATCATCATATCAATGAAATTGCGAGATGATCTTTATACTATTGGTATGACGCTAAAAACTGCTGGCTTTTTGGTGTTTGATATAAAAAGCAAAGATGGCCAATGGCATAAAGATAGTCTTAAAAATGTAAAACCCTTGCTTAGGGTTTTTGCTGTAACAAAACTTATCTTCAATCATTTGGGCGTTGAAAAACTTGAATTGGATTATGACCAAGCTGCGGTTGAAGCCTTCGAGGATTATAGATGGATTGATCCATACATCTATTTTGACAATCCATATCATGATGGCACATTTTATGATAAGTTTTGGTTTGGTGGTAAATTGCTACAAATGGATAGCAATTTTGATAAGCGCGAAGTTATTCACTGGAATTTAAAACTGCCAGAAGATCGTGAGGTTATTGAAAAAACTGAAATGATTAATATGTGGTCAAGTCAAAGTTTACAAGATCGGCTTGTTCGTTATTTTGACACCGGCATTAACCGAGATGACATGAAGTTTTTTGTTTTCCCTGACCTTTGGGATGATATTGATAAATTGCGTCCATTAACCCGCCGAGTACCAATACCTGATAGATAAATTTGGAGCAAAATAATTACTGGGGGAGGGATCGTGGAAAATTTCATGAAAGCTTATTGGCTAAGTTTTGTTATTACATTAGGCAGCATGATTATTTTGTATTTTTGTTGGGTGGTGTTTCCGAATGATGATGTTTTAGCAACTATTATTGTATTTTTGTTTCTTTTTTCGGTTTTTGTTCCCGTTATTACCGCGATTAATACTGCTATATTTGTCATTATTGCTTTACCACTGTTTGCGATAGCCCATAAATTGCGCATATTTGGTTTTTTGGCGTCAATAATGCTCGGTATAATTGTCGTATCAATGCAAAAATTATATCTTAATAGCGAGATTTATAATATATATACATTGGTTTTTACAGGATTTGGTGCGTTTTTCGGGCTGCTTATTTTTTACTACTTTCGCAAATTCAATAAAAATGAAAGTCAGGGATAAAACCTTAAACGCGCTTGGCTTATTCCACCAATAAAGAAGTATTGGTGAGGTAGTTATAGAGCTTTGCCTATAATTCAAATTTGTTTTTGGTTGCTTTATATCGGCATTTTCAAGCTTT
>NZ_CP104895.1:0-55674 GCF_025449315.1 Bartonella sp. HY406
TAAGTTTGATTGAGTGGGTTCCGGCTAGTTCTTGATGATCATTAGTTTTTAATGGTTAAAAACTTATCCACAGGGTACTGGTGTTAAATATTGAGTTAAATATAGTGTTAAGGGGAATCTTAGTTTTGTTAAGTTTTTGTTTTTAATGAAGAAAAAGGCGTTTTATTTTGCGGTATGGTACCTAATACCACGAACTTTGGTACCTAAAATCTTGCTATTGGCACCTGATAACACGAATCTTGACAACGGTACCTAAAAACACGAATATAGGCTATGGAACCTGATAACACGAATAGATTCTCTCAGCTTATACCCGATCGTCATCCGCAACATGATTTGTTCATTTGTGATGTGTCTGATGCTGTTTTAAAAGATGTGATGCAACATTTGGAGCATCCCTTTTATTCTCTATCCAAAAAGCCAGAAACCTGTGTGCGCCGTTATGAGCATAATGGCCATTGGTTGGAAATTACGCCAAGTGTTAAAGGCCTTGCGACTATTTATGATAAAGATATCCTGATTTATTGTATTTCGCAGATTATGCATAAGATCAAACAAGGAAAGCCGGTTTCACAGCGCGTTCGGATTAATAGTCGTGATTTATTGATGTTTACCAATCGTGGTACATCGGGGCGTGATTATATGGCACTGATTGAAGCCCTTGATCGGCTTGAAGGCACCCGCATTCGCACGAATATTGTAACAGGTGACGAAGAACAGATTGATGGTTTTGGTTTGATTGATGCTTCCTCTATTCGGCGTAAACACGGTCTTGATGGCCGTTTATTATGGTGTGAAGTTAAATTATCCGATTGGGTTTTTAGTGCAATTGAAGCACAAGAAGTTTTAACCCTGCACCGCGATTATTTCCGGTTGCGAAAACCACTTGAGCGGCGTGTTTATGAAATTGCCCGTAAGCATTGCGGCCAACAAGATAGCTGGAAAATAAGTCTTGCTTTATTGTTAAAGAAAACGGGTTCGCAAAGTTCAGAAAAGCGGTTTCGTCAAATGATCCGCAATCTTGCCCAACATGATCATTTGCCAGATTATCATGTTGCTTTTGAAGCTGAGCATGACATGGTAATGTTTAAAAACCGTGGCACGATGAAAATCACCCATCATGTTGAAAATCGACCAATATGGACTGGGCAACTTAGTAGTGCTGTCTATGTTGATGCACGCGAAGCGGCACCTGGTTGGGATATTTATATGTTAGAAGATGAGTGGCGGGCTTGGCTTGCAGAAAATGAGATTACGCCCAATTATCCAGAAAAGCATTTTCTAAAATTTTGTTCAAGTTGGTTTTCAAAAAGAGGAAAGCCGGCTTAAGCCCCCCTGCTCTAGGGTCAGGACCTAACGCTTGATCTTATCATTGCTAAAAATATTCTTTTCTGCTATGTAAGTATATATAATTATATATAATACAGGTGATTTATGCCCCGCACAACAATTATGACCGTTCGCCTTGGCGAAACATTAAGTGATTATGTATCCTCACAAGTTGGCGGTCATGGGTGCTATGATAATATAAGTGAATATGTACGTGATCTTATTCGTAAAGATAAGGCACAGCATGAAGCCCAAACCTTTGATCGCTTAAAAAGTGAATTACAATTGGCTTTTGCAGCTCCCGATGAAAGTTATTGTGCACTTTCAGCTGATGATATCATAAAGCGTAATCGCACGTAAGATGGCTCATTATCTCATTCAGGAAGCGGCAAGCTATCGTCTTGACGAGATTTACCGCTACAGCCAACATGTTTGGGGCGACACACAGGCAGAGGCTTATATTCGTGGTCTTTTTGATGCCTTTGATAAAATAGCCAATCAAACTCTTATATCGCGGGTTATTCCTGCAGAATTTGGTGTCAATGGCTATTTTTGCCGCTATCAGCATCATTATATCTATTGGAAACGACTTTCTTCAGGCGATGTTGGTATTGTGACCATCTTACATGAAAAGATGCATCAAAGTGAGCGGATACGAGAACTTTTTGATACGCCTTAGAGTGTGTTGTTTGATTGATTGTTGAAACAATAAAGCGCTTTTTTATTTTTTAATTTGTCGCACATCCAGCCCAAAAATTGAAACAACTTTTGGCAAAAATGCTTTTTAAAAAAAGCCCCCTGCCCTATTTGGCTTTATATTCTTTTTCTAGCAAGGCAACAGCTTTTTCCAATGTTTCACCAAGTCCCCATTCTTGACTATCGGCAATGGCACAAAAGGCTGAAATGGTTTCTGGTCGCGCTTTAAGATTGAACTGGGCATTGCGTCCAGTACGGCGGCGGCGAGGCAAAGCCACCTCTTCTTTTATGATTGGCGCTGCTTTTTTAGGTTCACGGCTTTTAAAGCCTGCAGCTTTTGCAGCTTGACTTGCTATTTCACTGGCTAGCTGTTTGGTATCTTCTTCTTGACCATTTGATGAAATATCTTTCGCCTTATCCGCTTTCTTTTCTTTAGGCGCCCATTCATCAAGATTGAAATCATCCAAACTATCAGCAAAGCCAAGACTTGCTCTTTGTTTTGTCATTTATGCCCCCTGCCCGCTTTCATTGACTTGCTTTAATTTAGCTATAACTTCACCAGTGAATTCTTGCGCATTGATACGGGCTTTTTCAATATTATTAACTTGCTCATTGGTTAAGGCAGATAAAAGCCCACCATAATCAAAAATATCACGATAGGCAGCGCGTTCGACAATTGAAGTTTGAAAAACATCAATGCCGGCTTGATTGAGTTGATCGCGTACATTTTTAAACGAACGGGATATAACAGCTGCACTTGTGCGCGTGAATAAGATACTATGGGGAATGGGTCTTCGCGCGAGACGCTCTTGATTGCGAATGAGCTTAATGGTTTTAGCCGCCCCTCTTGCATCCATAGAAGCGCCTTGAGCTGGAATAATCACTAAATCTGACATACCAATAGCATTAGCTACCATCAAGCTAGCCGTGCCTTCCAAATCGACAATAACAAATTGCGCTTTCTCTGCCGCCTCTTCTATGGCATCAACAATGCTATCTTCGCTCACATCAGCAATAATGGTAATATTATCGGGCTTGCCATCCAACTTACCCCATTGGGAAATCCACCGTTCAGGATCTGCATCAATGATGGTGACTTTTGCTCCTCGGCTAGCAAGTTCGCTGGCAAGAAGCAGCGCAGATGTCGTTTTTCCTGCCCCGCCCTTTGGATTTGCAAATGATATGGTTGGCATAATCATTCCCTTTTTTAATAATATTGACGCATAACTACATCATAGTAGCTAACAAATAGCTAACTGATATTAAAAAAGTATCAAAATCCTATCAATATATTATCAATAAGATATCTGATAGCTATCTAGTAGCTACTAAATAGCTATCAGATATCTTATTGGTCTTTACAAGATATTTGGTAAATATGTTTAGTCATGACAGTTAGAAGCAAAGCATAAGTTAGCACGAATTGATAATGATCCAATTGCTATCCATCATTTTATCATCACATAAATATAATCTTAGCCGTTAGCCAGTTTACTGTATTTGACACTTCTTCAAAGCGTCTGAGATCAACCTACCCAATTCCCCATCATCGGTAGTAAATGCGTGTGAATAATTTACGTCTCGATACGTCGTTTCAAATTTAACTGTTTTAGCTGTTTGTAAATATCCTATAAATTGACGAAATTTTTGGGCTTCAACGACTTTATCAGTAAACACGGCATATACCGTTTGGCTTCCTGGGTTTAATTCAATGGGTATGATCAAACTATTCATCTCGTCAAAAGTAACCTTTATATCTGTGGTACCACTTTTAAAACCGCCAAACTCCCATATTCTATACATAAACCGTCCACTATCACCAGGTGTACAATCAAAATAAATATCGGAACCACCAAAACCATCTACACCTTCTAAAACATTGACATTTTGAACAACATATACTGTTTTCTTAAATTCGTCATTATAGCGCGAATAAGTTTGGTAAAATTCTATTTCAAGATCATCGGCAGCAGCCAAGAAGGGCAGGTATGTAAATGCAAAGACAGCAGTTGCTATAATTTTAGCTATCATAATTCTTTCAACTTTTCTTTTTACGCTGATGCTTACTTAACAAGTTATATAACTTTTAAAAGCGACTGGCGAATAGTTTCACAATATATTTTAATTGAATTCCATAATTGATATCTAGTAGCTACTAGATAGCTATCAGATATCTTATTGATAATATATTGATAGGATTTTGATACTTTTTTAATATCAGTTAGCTATTTGTTAGCTACTATGATGTAGTTATGCGTCAATATTATTAAAAAAGGGAATGATTATGCCAACCATATCATTTGCAAATCCAAAGGGCGGGGCAGGAAAAACGACATCTGCGCTGCTTCTTGCCAGCGAACTTGCTAGCCGAGGAGCAAAAGTCACCATCATTGATGCAGATCCTGAACGGTGGATTTCCCAATGGGGTAAGTTGGATGGCAAGCCCGATAATATTACCATTATTGCTGATGTGAGCGAAGATAGCATTGTTGATGCCATAGAAGAGGCGGCAGAGAAAGCGCAATTTGTTATTGTCGATTTGGAAGGCACGGCTAGCTTGATGGTAGCTAATGCTATTGGTATGTCAGATTTAGTGATTATTCCAGCTCAAGGCGCTTCTATGGATGCAAGAGGGGCGGCTAAAACCATTAAGCTCATTCGCAATCAAGAGCGTCTCGCGCGAAGACCCATTCCCCATAGTATCTTATTCACGCGCACAAGTGCAGCTGTTATATCCCGTTCGTTTAAAAATGTACGCGATCAACTCAATCAAGCCGGCATTGATGTTTTTCAAACTTCAATTGTCGAACGCGCTGCCTATCGTGATATTTTTGATTATGGTGGGCTTTTATCTGCCTTAACCAATGAGCAAGTTAATAATATTGAAAAAGCCCGTATCAATGCGCAAGAATTCACTGGTGAAGTTATAGCTAAATTAAAGCAAGTCAATGAAAGCGGGCAGGGGGCATAAATGACAAAACAAAGAGCAAGTCTTGGCTTTGCTGATAGTTTGGATGATTTCAATCTTGATGAATGGGCGCCTAAAGAAAAGAAAGCGGATAAGGCGAAAGATATTTCATCAAATGGTCAAGAAGAAGATACCAAACAGCTAGCCAGTGAAATAGCAAGTCAAGCTGCAAAAGCTGCAGGCTTTAAAAGCCGTGAACCTAAAAAAGCAGCGCCAATCATAAAAGAAGAGGTGGCTTTGCCTCGCCGCCGCCGTACTGGACGCAATGCCCAGTTCAATCTTAAAGCGCGACCAGAAACCATTTCAGCCTTTTGTGCCATTGCCGATAGTCAAGAATGGGGACTTGGTGAAACATTGGAAAAAGCTGTTGCCTTGCTAGAAAAAGAATATAAAGCCAAATAGGGCAGGGGGCTTTTTTTAAAAAGCATTTTTGCCAAAAGTTGTTTCAATTTTTGGGCTGGATGTGCGACAAATTAAAAAATAAAAAAGCGCTTTATTGTTTCAACAATCAATCAAACAACACACTCTAAGGCGTATCAAAAAGTTCTCGTATCCGCTCACTTTGATGCATCTTTTCATGTAAGATGGTCACAATACCAACATCGCCTGAAGAAAGTCGTTTCCAATAGATATAATGATGCTGATAGCGGCAAAAATAGCCATTGACACCAAATTCTGCAGGAATAACCCGCGATATAAGAGTTTGATTGGCTATTTTATCAAAGGCATCAAAAAGACCACGAATATAAGCCTCTGCCTGTGTGTCGCCCCAAACATGTTGGCTGTAGCGGTAAATCTCGTCAAGACGATAGCTTGCCGCTTCCTGAATGAGATAATGAGCCATCTTACGTGCGATTACGCTTTATGATATCATCAGCTGAAAGTGCACAATAACTTTCATCGGGAGCTGCAAAAGCCAATTGTAATTCACTTTTTAAGCGATCAAAGGTTTGGGCTTCATGCTGTGCCTTATCTTTACGAATAAGATCACGTACATATTCACTTATATTATCATAGCACCCATGACCGCCAACTTGTGAGGATACATAATCACTTAATGTTTCGCCAAGGCGAACGGTCATAATTGTTGTGCGGGGCATAAATCACCTGTATTATATATAATTATATATACTTACATAGCAGAAAAGAATATTTTTAGCAATGATAAGATCAAGCGTTAGGTCCTGACCCTAGAGCAGGGGGGCTTAAGCCGGCTTTCCTCTTTTTGAAAACCAACTTGAACAAAATTTTAGAAAATGCTTTTCTGGATAATTGGGCGTAATCTCATTTTCTGCAAGCCAAGCCCGCCACTCATCTTCTAACATATAAATATCCCAACCAGGTGCCGCTTCGCGTGCATCAACATAGACAGCACTACTAAGTTGCCCAGTCCATATTGGTCGATTTTCAACATGATGGGTGATTTTCATCGTGCCACGGTTTTTAAACATTACCATGTCATGCTCAGCTTCAAAAGCAACATGATAATCTGGCAAATGATCATGTTGGGCAAGATTGCGGATCATTTGACGAAACCGCTTTTCTGAACTTTGCGAACCCGTTTTCTTTAACAATAAAGCAAGACTTATTTTCCAGCTATCTTGTTGGCCGCAATGCTTACGGGCAATTTCATAAACACGCCGCTCAAGTGGTTTTCGCAACCGGAAATAATCGCGGTGCAGGGTTAAAACTTCTTGTGCTTCAATTGCACTAAAAACCCAATCGGATAATTTAACTTCACACCATAATAAACGGCCATCAAGACCGTGTTTACGCCGAATAGAGGAAGCATCAATCAAACCAAAACCATCAATCTGTTCTTCGTCACCTGTTACAATATTCGTGCGAATGCGGGTGCCTTCAAGCCGATCAAGGGCTTCAATCAGTGCCATATAATCACGCCCCGATGTACCACGATTGGTAAACATCAATAAATCACGACTATTAATCCGAACGCGCTGTGAAACCGGCTTTCCTTGTTTGATCTTATGCATAATCTGCGAAATACAATAAATCAGGATATCTTTATCATAAATAGTCGCAAGGCCTTTAACACTTGGCGTAATTTCCAACCAATGGCCATTATGCTCATAACGGCGCACACAGGTTTCTGGCTTTTTGGATAGAGAATAAAAGGGATGCTCCAAATGTTGCATCACATCTTTTAAAACAGCATCAGACACATCACAAATGAACAAATCATGTTGCGGATGACGATCGGGTATAAGCTGAGAGAATCTATTCGTGTTATCAGGTTCCATAGCCTATATTCGTGTTTTTAGGTACCGTTGTCAAGATTCGTGTTATCAGGTGCCAATAGCAAGATTTTAGGTACCAAAGTTCGTGGTATTAGGTACCATACCGCAAAATAAAACGCCTTTTTCTTCATTAAAAACAAAAACTTAACAAAACTAAGATTCCCCTTAACACTATATTTAACTCAATATTTAACACCAGTACCCTGTGGATAAGTTTTTAACCATTAAAAACTAATGATCATCAAGAACTAGCCGGAACCCACCGATAAAGGGTAGGAACTGAAACGCCAAGATTTTTTGCTACATCTTTTGGTGGAATACCACTAGCTAAAAGGCTTTTGGCAGATTTGAGCTTACTATTGGTCATTTTGCGCGGACGACCACCAACACGACCCATTTGTCTTGCTGTCGCTAAACCTGCCCGTGTGCGCTCAATAATCAATTCTCGTTCCATTTGTGCCAAACTTGCCATAACATGGAAAAAGAACCGACCAGAAGCACTACCCGTATCAATCGAATCCGTTAGACTTTTAAAATTAACACCTTGTTTTTGTAACTCACCAACAAGATCAACCAAATGCTTCACTGAGCGGCCTAAGCGATCAAGCTTCCATACAACAAGCGTATCACCTTCACGCAACATCTCCATAGCTTTGGTTAAACCTGGTCGCTCCGATTTGCTTCCACTCATTTTATCTTCATAAATTCGCTCGCAGCCTGCTTTCAACAAAGCCTCTTGTTGTAATTCTAAATTTTGATCTTGTGTTGATACCCGGGCATAACCAATCAGCATGCTCTCTTTTCCTTCAAAGCCAAATTAACATTCTTAAAACTCAATTAAACTTACTAAAAAGAGAATAATATTTCAAGAATGGTTTTCAAGAATAAAAACTGCTAAACCATCCGCATAAAAGCTAATTAAATTAATTTTTCTCAAAAACGCTGATTTATCATAAGCAAAATTTAACTTTGCGCCGTCAGCATATTGCGTTGCGATAATGCGATCTGCTTTATCATAGCTATAATTTTGAACAAGTCCGGCAAAGTCTATTTCTTTAATGACGCGGCCAGCCGCATCACGTTCAAAAAGCCATTTTTGCCCTAACTGATTGCTTAGGATTGATCTTACTCATGGCGCAAAAATATCACGCCATTATTCAAATGCAAAGTTATTCTGGCAATGCCCTTATTTAATTATTGCCCATTCCCAATTACTGGAAAGAACATCTTTTTTTGTAACATGAAACTTGGGGTCTTGATTATCACCGAACCAAATGCCGTTAGATACTTTATCATTGGCTGTAAATTCAAAACCACATTTTAAACATTTAAAATTTGACTCGTTTACAACTTCTTTTATATTGTCGGGGTTAAAGAAAAAACTTCCCCCATCATATTCATATAGATATATTGTTTTGCATTTAGGGCATTTAAAAAAATAAAAATCACAGCAATAGAGTACTTCGCCTATTTTTTTCTCTAATTCTTCATAGTTAAAGTTAATATCATTATTGAACATTTAAAAATCCTTTTTGGCCTTGTCGCAAAGTTTAAATTTGATGCATTTACGCCCTTGAACGCCTAGTTTTTAGGTATTGTTAACTTGTCTGATTACAAATATATCGTGTAGCAATTGTTTTTTCTTTAATTTTCATACACCTTGTGACCCAAATGCTTTTAAAAACCAAAGCATCACTTCGTAGCCACTTATCGTTCGCTTAGCTGTCCTGAATGATTAAAAGCCATCACTGCGCGACATTGGTCTTTTAAGCCGAGAATGATCGCTTTCAATGCCTTATTGTAATATCTTGGTCGCATAATGGATGTGCTTTTTAAAAACACATTATCTCCAGTTAATGACTGCAAGGCACTAGGAAAAGCCTTTGCTTTATCTGTTCCAATCTTGCCAAAGGGGATTAAACTGCAAAGAGCCTATCATCTTTGAACGCTTTGCGGAAAAAGCGCATAGTAGCACCTTTATCCCTCGATGATTTTGTCAAAAAATCAATGGAAACGCCGTGTTTATCATGAGCTAAGATAGAGATATTTCCGCAAATTTAATCCTAGGCCTTTAACCTTGATGTAGGTCTCATCAATGCGAACAGAACCGTAATGGGGATATACTCATTAGAAAAATAGAAAAATTATTAAAAGACAATAAAAATAATAGCCTTTATGTATTGCCTAATAATTCAGTTTTTTCACGATTAGAATTTTATAGTTTTTGCGAAAATTTTTCAAAAAACTTAGAAATATTCTCTAAAAACATCGATATAAGTGTATTTAACAATCTTAAAAAAGGATTTTGGCGTGCAACGAATAATGAAGATGAATTCTTAAGTACAATTAAAAGTAAAAAATTTATTGGCGGAGGCGTAAGTGATTTTATTACAGATACATTTTTTTATAAGTTATTTGATAAAACACTTAGCAAATCTGACACAATATGTAGTTGTCTCTATGACGCATTATATTCTCTAACAGCGTCGAAAAATATTACCATATTTTTGATGCAAGAAATGATTGATTACCAAGTTGATTTTACGCCTTATTATAAGATATGGCAAAGTAGCGGTGATATCTGGTATTCTGCTAACGGTTGGTATGTTTTAGAAGGCAATATCATTAATTAACCGTTAGTTATAATGATTAAAAACTTAGTTTCAATGCAGCGACCTTTAATCGCCGCGACGATCATATTGGCCAACACCATTTAGAACATCATCAAGCCACATATCTAACCAGTCTGCAAAACTTGTATTTGCACCTTCATTTAATGGATATATACCACTTCGCCTCATGCGATCATCGCGCCAAATATCGCCACGCCGCATTCCATTGACAATTAGTAGTGCAATTTCTCCACATCCAAAAATACCAATTGGTATAGAACCGCTAATTTTTTTTATAGCCCAATAATTATCAAATACATCGTTGGGCAATCTATCGTCATATTTTAAAACACTATTATCATTCCAAGCACTCTCAAATGGAAAGTTTGCAGCCAGATCAATCTCAGACGATTCACCATCATCAATTATTCGCGGATCTTTTACACCATTTAAATCAAGTGCGATCATTTCCATGCTTGGTCCTAAACCACCATTGGCGATATTTGTAAGATAAAATATATAATCTTCTGGCAATTCGACACTAAATTTTTTTTGAAAAAATATAATATCTTTTTCTGACAAAACGGGATTTAACGTGCGCGGTGTGCCAACTATATCAGGCACAAGCTTGCGTGAATTAACTTCTTCAAATTTTGCTTTTACAATTTCCATATCAGCCATATTTAACACTCCTTATTATTGGCAACACCTAAGGAATTTTCCAGTATTACCCCATATATACGTAGTTTTAAGTCCTGTATTTTTATCATAAATCTATACTCAATATTCATACCATATTTGGTGGAGAAGTATTTAATTCCTTGTGAATAATATTTGCAAGCTGCTAGTTCTGCTCTGTATGCTTGAAGCATTACTATTTTAATCTCCTAAGGTATCATTTTTCAAAGTACTTGCAGATAATTGTTCAAGTGTATAGTTATTGACGAGATATTATAATATTTTTGCTTCACTATCACCTGCATGCTCAAAGCCATTAAATGAATTGTTTCCTGAGCCTGGTGTATTTTTCCAAATGATTGGTATTGATAGCATTCTGCACAAGAGAACGCCAATATAATGGTTAGCACTAATGAAGATAGCGTTGAACAGGTGACAAAAGAGCTTCAAACTTTAAGTGTCAAGGCTAAGGTGGTCATTTGTGATGTTGTGGACAAGGAAAGTGCGCGTACGCTTTTTGATGTTGCTGAAAAAGAATTTGGTGCGTCAATGTTTCAATTCACAATACCGGTGTCATTACCATTGCTAAAGTAGAAGATATGAGCGATCAAGAATGGGCTAAGGTGATGGCAGTAAAGAGCATTTTGCTTATGATTATATAATCGATATTGCCTATTTCAACGTGGAAAAGATGATATCAAACGTTAAAATGCCCTATTGCAGCAGATATACCGATGGTTGATTTTATCAATGATTGGGTATAAAACTTGAAGATTATAATCAGGTATATTATTGAAATCATCAATAGGTAGCGGCATGGAAATTATCGAAACTGCCGGATTAACGATCATGTTTGACACAATGAATGTCAAGCGCGACTATAAATGGCGCTCGCTTATGGATGAAGGTATTTGGCTGGGGGTCGTGGTTGAAGGATTGGTTGAGGTGGACCACACTGAATTTGGCAATCATATTTGGCAAAAAGGCCAAATGACCATATTTAAAAGCGAAGAACCTTCAGAAAGTTGTCATCGCTCGCTAGCTGATGGTGCTTTAAGTGCGGTATTTTTGCACTTTGACCCTTTAAAAGCACAAGTACAATTTGGCGAACAAACCGTTTCCAGTATAATGAATGCGGTTGGCAAAATGCAACATACTGCTTCCCATATAGTCAATACAATCTCGAGCCAAATATTGCTTTGCCCCCTTAAAGGGCAATCGCGCCAGCTTTATATGACAGGCAAGGCGCTTGAATTAATGGCTTATTTATTACCAGAAGCTGGTGATAATATGGATAAGCAAACCAAATGGTCACTGCGGGATATAGAATGTTTTCATGCTGCCAAAGCAATTTTATTGGCAGATCTTGCCAATCCACCAACGGTTATAGAGTTAGCACGCATGGTTGGCACCAATGCCCGCAAACTTGGTGCGGGATTTAGTGATATTTTTGGCATGCCAGTTTATAGCTATGTCAAGGCGCGCCGTTTAGAAGAAGCGCGTCAACTTTTAGAGGCAGGCGAAACCTCTATTTCACGCGTTGCCCATGATATGGGATATAACCCTGCCCATTTTACCACCGAATTTCGCAAAAAATTTGGCTTTTCACCATCGCAAATTAATCGGTCTTGATGGCTGAGATAACCGCGTTAATCTAGGGTCAGGACGCGGTTTCAAATTTGGCTAAAAATATCTTTGATAGAAAGACAAAGAAAAATGGACACCCCATACAAAGATATTGATCTACCAAATTGCGATAGTATTATAATGGTGGATGACATTGTCGCTCGCCACGAAAACTGCGATCCATCCGTTGATTTTTCAAATAGTGGTGATTTTGAGGGACGTTATCGCGGCAAGTTACTAACTCCTAATATTCAATATTTTGATTGCGACCTTACCACAACAAAACCTTTCCAAGCAGCAATGGATCTTAAGCCAGGTTTATTTATCGGCCAAACCATTAAGGGTAATTGGGTCAGCTATGCCGAAGACCAGCCGATAATCATGGACAATACCAATGAGCTTACCCTATGTGGTTGCGGTAAAATATGTCAGCATCATGAAAGACAGGAAATTGGTCAGCATGTTAAAATGACTTCATTTTATATTAATGCGGATTTCTTTGAACAAATAGCCAAGGATGAACCTATACCCGATGAATTACTTAAACTCATTGCTGGCAATGCGCCATGCTTAAGCAATTTGCCGCTAACCAAAACCATGCAAACAATTCTTGAGCAAATTTATGCCTCACCTTTAAATGGCTATGTTACGCAAATAGAGATCACCGGACTTGCACTTGCCCTCATTGCAGAATGTATTACAGCTCTAAGTGCCCAGCCAATAAAAAGCAATTTTAACCGCCGCCATCATGAACTTGCTTATGAGGTTAAATTCTATCTTGATGAGCATCTTAATCAACGGCACTTAATTGGCGATATTGCGAACCGTTTTGCCACCAATGAAAGCACATTAAGGCGGGCTTTTAAATCAACCTTTGGTGTATCTATTACCACTTATTTGCGCGGCAAATTATTGGAAATGGCCCGTATGCAAGTGCGTTTAAACCAATTGCATATTGCAGAAATTGCCTATCAATGTGGCTTTTCTGATCCAGCAAATTTTACCAATGCCTATCGCAATTATTTTGGCCATGCACCAACAGTTGATCGATTTAAATAGAGCTATCATCTTAAAAATCTATAAGCATGAGACTGCTTAAATATAAAGTTGATCGAATAACACAAGAATTATCCCGAAATCCACAAGCCGACTTTCTATATCCATTGAAGTAAAGATGTTACTCAACAAAGATATTAAAAAATCGCAAGCGGTTTCATCCTTTGGAGGACGGGGATTATCGTGTTTCAATCAATTGCAAAATCAATTGCGCCCACAGATGCGCCTACAAATGCGCCTTATGGGCAACGACGTTTGCGCTATTTATGCTATGGCGCATTTTATATTGTTACCGCCATTCCCATGTCTTATATATTTTATCTTTTGCCAGCATTGCTGCGCGAAGCTGGACATTCTGCCGCTTCTATAAGCCTGCTTTCACTAGTTTATTTACCCTATGCTTTGCGCGTTTTTTGGGCGCCCCTTATTGATAGCTATGCAAAAGGCGCACCTAATGCTTATCGCCATATTATTTTGCTAACTGCGTTCATTGCAACATTTACTTTATTGGCATTTTTATGGGTTGATCCGAGTGCTAATTTTGCGCTTTTAATGGTGCTTTCAAGTTTGCTTTTTATCATTTTGGCCACAGGCACCATTGCACTTGATGGCTTTGCGGTTATTACCGAAGATGAACAAGGCTATCGCTATGCCAGTATTTGGCAAGTAATCGGCTTTACCATCGGTGGTATTATTTTAGGGTTGATTGCCTTTTTCGCCAATGGTCAAAGCTGGTTTATCATTCTTAGCGCAATTATTATTTGCACGGCGCTTGCAACCGGCTTTTTATTTTTAGTAATCCCAGCAAGGCCGGCATTAGCAATAGAGCTGAATAGCCCTAAAGACGCAAAAAGCCACGGAGAAACCCAGTCTTTTTTGGAATTTTTAGCCTTTTTGCGCCATAAAACCATTTGGCATTTTATCCTCATTGCGCTTTTTGCTAAAATGGGCTTAGGCTTAGTCACAGCCTATCTTCCAATTATGCAAGTAGATTTTGGCGTTTCTGCTGGCCTTGCTGGATTTTTTGGCGCATTTGGCAGCAATGCTTTGGGGCTGGGTGCTGCCCTTATCAGCGGCCATATATTATTGCGCTATAATGGCTTAAAGCTTATCGGGTGGATGAGCCTTGCCACCGCAATCATATTTTTAGGAACAGCAATCTGTGTCAATCAATGGCAAAATGCGCCTTTTGCTATTTTTATATCTCTTATTTATATGGCGCTTGGCTATGCCTTTATAGCCCCTTTAAAGGCACTATCATTATGGTTAAGCCAGCAAATCGGCGATAGCCATACCGCCGCTAGCCGTGTGTCTATGCTTGCTTCAATTGATCTTACTCTTTCGCTATTAACCGCATCAATGGCTGGTAGCATTGTTACCTTTATCGGCCTATCGGCATTTTTTGGTTTGGCTTTTTTATTAAGCCTTATTGCCATGGTGCTGGTTTTTCTTAATCCGGCCAAAAATCTCGCAGCCCTCTATTCTTGTTTAACCCGTTCCCTTTAGCCATGAAAGGTTTTCCATGTCTTTAACGAAGTCTTTAACGATGTCTTTATCCTTGAAAAATCTTATAACCTATAAAATGGCTGGACGATTATTATTAGCAAGTTGTTTGGTGTCCCCTGCCCTTCCACTTATATCGGCGAAGGCTCAAGATGGGGGACAAATTCAAGATGGGGCGCAAAGCCAACATCAACGACAAGATGAAGCAAGCACCACCCTTGAACCAATTATTATTACCGCCCGTAAGCGCGAGGAAAATATAAAAGACGTACCCGCATCAGTCCATGTTGAAACCGCCGAAAGTTTAGAGGAAAAACGCATTATTGATGGCGCATCGGCATTGCGTGATGTTGCAGGAGCAAGTGCTGGTATTTTTGGCGATCGGTCTAATTCATTTGTGGTGATGCGCGGCGTTGGCCCAATCTTAACCCCGCTTAGTCCCGATGACAGCTCGGTCTTAACCTTTGTTGACGGCGCACCGCTACCAATTGGCGCATCTTTTTCTTCCTATCTTGATTTAGCACGGGTTGAGGTTATGAAAGGACCGCAAAACACCCTTTTTGGCCGTAACACCTCCGGCGGTGCCATTAATTTAATTCCAGCAGAACCAAGCCACGAATTTGCCGCGACTATTCGCGGTGAATTTGGTAGCGATGGCATTTATCGCGCTGAAACCATGGTGAATGGCACGATTATTCCTGATGTTTTAGCCGGTCGCATCGCAATTCGTCGAAATGGAGAAAATGGCTTTATTGATAATCTTGTTGGCGACAAACTTGGCAAGGATAGTAGTTTTGTTGGCCGCGGCTCGCTGCTTTTCACCCCCAATGCGGAAAACCGCTGGTTAATTAGTATTCAAGGTGAAAATAGCAAAGTTACCCCCATCACTTATATTGCCTATCATCCTTTTGCACATAAACTTGGTGCACAAAATCTTGGTAAGGATGACAGCAAGATTTATTTAATTAATTCACGGTTTGAGCATGATTTTGAAACGGTAACTTTTACTGCACAAACCAGCTATTCAAAAGTCACTAATTACAATATTTATAACTATCCCGATGCTTTGCTTGCTGCCGATATTAGCGGTTTGTCACCGCAAGATTTTCTTGATCCCAAGACAAATTTTAGTAGCTATGATAAGCGTGACACACGCTTTTCTCAAGAATTTCGCTTAAGCTCCATGCCGCAAGCAAATATAAGCTGGCTTACGGGTTTTGTATTTTATCAAGATAAAGCAATGCGCGATAATAGCAAAGAAAATTGGTATTATGGCCCAAGCGCCACTGGTACGAGTATTTATAATACAACCACAACTGGCCAAGCCATTTTTGGCGAAATGACTTATCCAATAGCTGAAAAACTAAAATTATCGGTTGGTGGACGCGCTACCCATGAAAGCAAGAAATTCGATAGTCAATTCTTTAGTGATGGCTTAAATGGTGCCATTCCCTATTTTGAAGAGCATGGCAAGGAAGATTATAAATTTTTAACTGGACGTGCTGCCTTATCCTATGATTGGACAAAGGATATAATGAGCTATGCTAGCATTTCACGCGGCTATAAAAGCGGCGGCTTTGGCCAAGAAAATGCGTTAAATTGGCAAGGCGTTGCCCGCAAGCCCTATGGCTCATCTAACATTATAACTTATGAGCTAGGTAGCCGCGCTGCTTTGTTAGAAAATCGTCTTGAATTAACCGCAGCTGCATTTTTAAATGATATGCATGACGAACAAATCATGGTATGGGATTATCAAAATGTAAGCGGTTACAATGTCAATATTGACGCGCAAAGTGCGGGCTTTGAGCTTGATGGTAAATATTTGCTTGGCAAATATTTTATTTTAAGCGGCGGTGTTGCTTATACAACCAGTAAATTGCGCAATGTTTCTCAACAAATTTCTGATTTACAAGAAGGAATACGCAGCGGTAATAAGTTGCCAAGTGTGCCATTATGGTCGGGGAAAGCCGCTGTTGAATATAATGTTTTTGGCGAAGATCTTGGGATAAACGGCTTTTTTGCCAATAAGGAATTTAATGCGCGCCTTGGCTATAATTATTTAGGCACTCGCTATACCAATGCGACAAATACCGGCAAACTCAATCCAGCCCATATCGTGTCTGCCCGCTTTGGTTTAGATTGGGGATCAGGCGAATTTTATGTCTTTGGTGATAATCTTTTAAATAAGCAATATTTAAATATTAAAGAATATTTTGGCACCAATACCGATGGCCAATCTATCTTTGGTGTTTCCTATGCCCGTGGCGCAACCTATGGCGCCGGCATTGCAGTGCGGTTTTAAATTGTTGCAGCTATCTTAAAAAAAATTGGGCCAAAGTGCAATTTGGCTCAATTTAACGCGATCCCTAAAATCTTTGACGCGATCCCGAAAGTCCACCTGCTTGTTATCAAAAATAAACTATTTTAAAAAATATTAAACTTGAGGGGAATTATCATGATTAAGAGCCGGTTTAGATTTTTATGGCCAAATAGTTTAATTGCGGCGCTTTCTGCCGTTTTTTTGATAGATGGCGTGGCGGCGCAACCAATCAGCCATGCGCCCATTGCAGAGGATAATAATATGGTCTTAGAACCAATTATTATTACCGCAAGACGACGCGAAGAAAAAATTCAAGATAGTCCTGTGTCGGTAAGCGTTATACAGCAAGATCAATTGGTGCCGGGCCGTGTCTCCAATCTTGAAGATGCAGCCTTTCATGCACCAAATGTCAATTTTAACGACCAAGGTGGGCCACTTACCATACGCGGTGTTGGTTCTCTTGGCATATCAGGCGGTGTTGATCGCTCGCCGGCGATTGGCCTATTTATTGATGACGTCTTTGTCGCACGCCCTTTAGGCTATCCCACTTTGCTAGATGGATTGGAACGGGTGGAAATTATACGTGGTTCGCAATCGGTTTTATATGGCAAAAACACCTTTGGCGGCGCGGTTAATCTTTTAAGCCGTTTGCCGGGAGATAAGCCGGGCGCAGAACTTGATATAACCTATGCCAGCAATCACGAAAAACGCGTTAGAACCGCATTTGAAACACCGATAAAGAACACTGGCCTTGCCATGCGGGTTGATGCCTCATGGAGCTTAAATGATGGCTATATCGTCAATAATTATAATCATCACCATGTTAGTGATGTGGATTACTTTACTGGTCGCATTGTGGTTGCAGGAGAGATTAGCGATGCAACACGCATAAAAATTATTGGTGATTTTTCGCAAGATAAAAGTGATGGTGGCCTTTGGTATGCGCCGGTTGACTTCGCGTTAAGACATAAAGCCGACCATGATTTTACCCCTGAAAATAATGTTAAATCCGGTGGATTTTCTGCCCGAATTGATCATGATTTTGATGCCTTTGAATTGACTTCAATCACCGCCATGCGCGGTCATAATTTTTCGCAATATCTTGATGGTGATTTTACCCCATCGCCATCAATTATCCAAGCGCAGGTGGAAAAGCAACGCCAATTTAGCCAAGAAATCCGTTTGACATCGAAAAATAATGAGCGATTGCGTTGGATGGGTGGCTTATTTTATATGCATGAAAAATTTGAAGGCACGCAGTTTTTTGATTTTGCCTATTTACCGCGTAATCTGTTAAGCCGCGATGTTTTTGAACAAGCAAATGATACCTATTCGGCCTTTGGTGAAGTGGGCTATTTTATTGTGCCAAAGCTTGAATTATCAGCCGGTGGTCGTTTAACCTATGATCGTAAAGATACAACATCTAAAATTTCAACGCCAAGCGGTACCTATATGTTTGGTAATCCGGGTTTTGCCGCCGATGATGTTTCCTTTACCAATTTTTCACCAGAGATAAGCGCGTCTTGGCATTTTTCACCCGGCAATATTGCTTATGCAAAAATAAGCCGTGGCTATAAAGCTGGTGGCATAAGCCCCTATATTGAAGCCGATGGTCGCGCTAATAGTTATGATCCTGAAACCACAATGAGCTATGAAATTGGTGCCAAAACCACCATGCTGGATGGACGTTTAACCCTATCGGCCGCAACCTTTTATATTGATTGGAAAAACCAGCAAGCGGTTATTTATACAACGCCATTTACCCGTGTTTATCGCAATGCTGCTGCTGCAACCTCGAAAGGCTTTGAAATAGAGGGTACATTTGCAATAAATGATGAAATATCGCTAAGCGGCGGTTATGGTTATACAGATGCAAAATATGATGATTTCATTGATGAAATTTTAAAGCAAACCTATAGCGGCAATCCCTTGCCTTTTGCTCCCAAACACAGTTTTAACACTAGTTTAAATTGGCAGCACGAATTGCATAATAATTGGCTTATCCATGCTGGGGTCGATTATAGCTATCGCAGCTCTTATTCCTTTACTGCCAATAATGAATTTAGGCAAAAGCCAACCAATATTATAGACGCCCATATTGGCATTGAAAAAGATTGGTGGCGTGCAATTCTTTGGGGCAAAAACCTAAGCGATGAAACCTATCTTAAAAACTATTTCAACTATGCTGGCACCGATATGGGGGTTGCCGCTTTAGGGCGTAGCTTTGGCTTCACTTTAGCGGCTAAGTGGTAAATAAAATGATGAAAGAAGGCGCAAATAATACTATCAACCAAGATAAAACAGTTAAGAGCAAAACGGGGGAAAATAACCTTTTGCTCATGACGCTTATTGGTGCTTTATATTTTTCGCAAGGCCTGCCAATGGGATTAGCAATGGAAGCATTGCCGGTCATCATGCGCCAAAATGGTGTTTCGCTTGAATTATTGGCCTTTGTACCTTTGGCAGGATTACCTTGGGTGTTAAAAATATTTTGGGCACCTTTGGTTGATAATCATTGGAGTGCACGGCTTGGACGGCGGCGTAGCTGGCTATTAGCTATGCAAGCAATTTTGATCCTATCGATGATCATCTTAGCCTTTATTCCTATAACAAATGATAATGCTATTTTGATGATGATACTCATGGCGGTTGGCATGAATGCCAGTGCAACCCAAGATACCGCCACCGATGGGCTTGCAGCTGAGCGGCTTCGTGCTGGTGCCTTAAGCCGTGCCAATGCATTGCAAATTGGCGGCATGATGGCAGGTTTCATGGTTGGAAGCGGCGGTACTTTGTTATTTATTGATAGCCTTGGCCAACAAACCCTATTGTTTTTATTAACATTATTTCCAATTTTTGCCTTTGTCCTTGCGCTTATTTGGGGCGAACATTCCGTAGAACCTTTCTTATCACCTGCGGATCATGTGGTTTACAAAGCCCGCCTAAAAGACTGCTTTGCCCGCCGTGGCATCTGGTCTTTATTATTGCTTGCCTTTCTTTATGGCGGTGCTCATGCCGGCGGGGTCAGTGTTACCAAATTATTTCTTGTTGATCTTGGTTGGACAAGTCGCGACACTGGAATTGTTACCACCATGGGTGGGCTTGTTATAATTTTTATTGGTAGCCCAATAGGTAGTAAACTTGCCAACTATCGCTTATGGTTTGGGCTTAGCAGCGGCGTATTTGTTGTTATGCTGGGGCTAGCTTTCTGGGGTTTACTTGCACTTGGCACAGTAAGCGTTAATTGGGGAAGTGTTATTTGCGCAACCTTTTTACTCAATATTGGCAGCGGTATTATTGCCGTTTGTGCATCCACTCTTAACATGGCTTTTGGCGGCTCTGGCAAACAAGCTGGTACCGATGTCACCTTGTTGCAAAGTGTCAATGTCGTTGGCGAAATGATGTTGGCTGGCATGGTTATCAGCCTTGCAGCAATGCTGGGCTATGGCATGATGTTCCTGCTAGTTGCAGCGGGTTGTTTATTTATTTTGCTTGCCGCACGCTTAGTTAAAGCAAGGCTTTCACCAGCCGCCCTTGCACCTTTAAAAACCGGCAATTCTTAAGAGGATAGTGTATTTAAAATGGCAGAAGTGATAAAAGCAACAAAACGACAAACGGATAAAAAACCAGATTATCTCGCAAGTTTAAAACTCATCATTCGCTATAGCCAAAACTCGCGGGTTAAGATAGTTTCATCAGTGCTGCTTGCGTGTTTAGCCGTTGCCTGCGAATTAGTGCCGGTTTGGCTGGTCTATCAACTTGTAAGCGCGGCAATTGCTGGCACTGCTTCCTTAAGCACTTTTGTGCTTTATGCGTTTTTTGCTCTTATCAGCGTTATCATTAGTTTTCTATCACTTGGCTTTTCGATTAGTTTTTCCCATATTGCTGCTTATGACATCATCTACCAATTGCGAAGCAGTCTTGCCCGCCATATTGCCCGTGTACCACTTGGCATTTTTGCTAATCGCCGCAGTGGCGACGCAAAAAAACTAATGATTGATGATCCTGAAACTTTGGAAAAAATTGCCGCCCATGGTTTGCCAGAAGGCATCAGCGCCTTGGTAACTTTCATTGCCGTTTCCATTTGGCTTTTTATTGTTGATTGGCGCATGGCGATTGCCACTATTATCATCACGCCTTTATCTTTTGTACTGCTTACCATGGCGATGATGCGCGGCGGCCGCTTGGCTGGTGCCTATCAAGCTGCAAGCGCCCGCATGAATGCGTCAATGGTTGAATATTTAGCCGCGATGCCTGTGGTTAAAATTTTCAACCGCAGCGGAGAGAGTTTTTCTCAAACAGCAAAGGCAGTGCAGGATTATACCGATATTGAGCTTGCCTCGGCTAAGTTATATTTGCCGCTTGGCAGCACATTTTATTCGCTGGTTCTTGCCAATATAACGGTTATTTTACCCGTCGGCGTTATTTTGCTATATTATAACACTATTGATTTACCAACACTGCTATTTTTCTTAATTTTAGGCGGTAATTACGGCCAATCATTGCTTAAATTATTTAACCAATTTCACACCCTTGCCCATATCAGCATGGGGTCTATGTTAATTGGCGACTTGTTCAATACAGCCGAGCAAAAGGACAGCGGCGCGGTTATTGACTTAAAAAATAGCGATATATGTTTTGATGATGTTTGCTTTAGCTATCAAGGTCGTGAGGTTTTACATCATATAAGTTTCACCGCAAAAACCGGCAGTGTTACCGCGCTTGTTGGCCCATCAGGTTCTGGTAAAAGCACGATGGCAAGCCTTATTGCCCGCTTCTATGACGTTGATAGCGGCAAAATAACCATATCCGGTGTTGATGTGCGTGATATTGGTTTGCAACAATTAATGGATAATGTCGCTTTTGTCTTTCAAGATAGTTTTCTTTTTTCCGATACGATTGAAGCCAATATTCGTTGTGGCAATAAGACTGCCAGCCAAGCCGATATTGAAAACGCAGCTCAAAGCGCCCAAGCCCATGAATTTATTTTGGCCTTGCCACAAGGCTATAATACCCATTTAGGCCAATTGGGGCGGCGTCTATCGGGCGGCGAAAGGCAACGCATTGCCATTACCCGCGCTATTTTAAAAAATGCCCCAATTATTATTCTTGATGAAGCAACCGCTTTTGCCGACCCTGATAATGAAGCCGCTTTACAGCAAGCGCTTGGCGCTTTAATTGCCAACCGCACCCTTATTATGATTGCCCATCGCCTCAGCACCATTATTGCTGCCGATACAATATTGGTTGTTGACCACGGGCAAATTGTCGCCAAAGGCAATCATCAAAGCCTTGTTGATGAAGGTGGCATTTATGCACAATTATGGCAAGACTATAATTATAGCCAAGATCAAAAGGAAAAAGGTGGGCAAAATGATTAATCAAAGCACAAATAATCAACCACGCTCAGACGTGCAGAGCCTAAAAAGACTTTGGCAATTGGCAGGCCCGCTTAAAGGCAAGGTGCTAAGGGGTATTTTTTTTCGCTTTGCGCAATCCTTGGCGCTTGGTTTTGCTTTTGGGGTTATGATTTGGGTGGTAACAAGCCTCATTGATGGCCGTCCTTTAACGGCTGTTTGGATTGGGCAAATTATTGCTTTGATGATTGTGTCGCTTATCGGCCAAATGCTATTTGGCTATTTAAGCGCTGCCAATAGTTGGTCGGCTAGTTACGCATTAGCGAGCCAGTTGCGTATGACCCTTCTTGATCATTTACGTAAATTGCCAATGGGTTTTCACCTCTCGCGCCATAAGGGCGACACGGTAAACGCGCTTACCAGTGATATGCAAGCCATTGAAGGCTTTTTATCCGATGCTTTGCCGCGTATTGCCCAAGCCTTTGGTATTCCGCTGATGGTGTTGGCATTTTTAGCCTGGCGTGATTTTGCTGTGGCTCTTGCCGCCTTTATATCGATTTTACTATCAGTGCCGATATTTTTATGGTCAAATAAACGGCTTAGCGCTCTTGGTATTAAGCGACAAGATGGCCAAGCAGATGCAGCAGCCCATATGATTGAATATGTGCAAGGAATTAGCGTTATTAAGGCCTATAATCTGGTGGAAACGGGGCAACAACGCTTTTATAATGCCCTAAAAGCCTTTCGTGATATATCGATAAAGCTGGTTTTACAACTAACTGTACCGCTTATCTTATTTGCTGGCGTCCTTAGTCTTGGCATACCGCTTATTATGCTTATGGCTGGCTGGCGCTTTTTTAGTGGCGCCATTGACCTTGCAAGCTTGGTGACTTTTCTCATTTTAATTTTTAGCGCCTATGCGCCATTGCTAGCATTAATCAGTGTTATGGAACAAACGCGCATTGCAGATGCCGCCTTAATCCGTCTTGACCGCATTGCTGCTGCAAAACCGCTTTTAGAACCAACCACCAGCAAAGTGCCAACCGATTATGATGTTGCCTTTCAAAATGTTGGCTTTAGCTACATTGCGGGAAATGAGGTTTTGCAAGATGTGAGCTTTAAGGTAAAAGCTGCAAGCACAACGGCAATTATTGGCGCATCAGGTTCTGGCAAAAGCACAATCCTTAATCTTATTGCGCGTTTTTGGGACGTTAACCAAGGCAGCGTGACCATTGGTGGCATTGATGTGCGCGACATGGATGAAGCAACGCTAAATCAAATGATAACCGTTGTTTTTCAAGATGTTTATCTATTTGCCGGCACTATATATGACAATATTGCTTTTGGCCGCGAAGCGGCAAGCAAGGCTGAAATTGAGGCAGCAAGCAAAGCTGCCAATGCCCATGATTTTATTATAGCTTTACCCAATGGCTATCAAACATTAATTAGTGAAGCTGGCAGCAGCCTATCAGGAGGCGAGCGCCAACGCATTTCAATTGCCCGCGCCATTTTAAAAGATGCGCCGATTGTGCTTTTGGATGAAGCAACAGCAGCAATTGACGCCAGTAATGAACGCGCTATTCAACAAGCATTGGCATTTTTAGTAGCCAACAAAACCTTAATTCTTGTTGCCCATAAATTATCAACAATTCAATCGGCTGATGAAATTTTGGTGCTTAATAAGGGTAAAATTATTGAACAAGGTAGCCATCAAAGCCTATTGGCGAAAGACGGCACTTATAGATTTTTTTGGGAAAGGCGCAAACAAGCTGAAAATTGGCACGTTAGAGTTTGACCTAACTTTACCATTAATAATGTTATAAATTGCGTTTGTTTTCGATTTAAAATGTGAGTAATCGCAAACTAAATCCATTTGACTATTATCAGGCCTGCTAATTTATAGGATTAGATTTTTCTATATTCGTAATTTATTATCCTTCAAGGGCAAAGTGAATGCTATATATAAACTTATTTTCAATTGCTTTATGAGCGCTCGTATTTTGATGCTAGCCTATGTCATCAAGCTATTATCTTTTGCTTATCATGTTGCTGAACGTCCCCTACGCAAACGGGCGAAAAACTTGGTTAGAAGAGAAACATTCAATAAGCAAACTTACGCAATCTCCCATAAAATTGGAGATCGTCGATGATATAAAGTATATTCTAATATAATAAATATTAATATAAAAAATAAGTGTTAATTTACAAAATTAAGTTCTTATATCATAATTTAATTTATTAATATATAATATATTACTAATTATAAATTAAATCAATAATTAAGTATAAAGCTATTTTTATTGTTGACTGAAATGACATTGGCAATGTAATATGTATATATTACTTATTTGTAAATTATACTTCTATTGTAAAAGGGTATTTTGTTATAAATTGCTCCTGACTTAGGTGCAATAATTTAAAAGCGGTATTTATAATTATCTTGGAAAGATAATGTTTAGTAAGCATGACGTTCCAATCATAAACTTTAATTGAAATCGGGGTTTTCAATGGCTAGAGGCACAAAAGAGGGTAGTGTTGCACCAAAAGAGCGTGTGAATATAAAATATACGCCAGCGACATTAGGGCAACAGGAAGAAAAAGAACTTCCATTACGTATGGTCTTTGTGGGTGATTTTACAGGGCAAGAGGATCAAACACCAATAGAGGAACGAAAAATTTTATCTATTGATAAAAATAATTTCAATGCTGTGATGGAAGATCAGAAGATCAATATTGCTGTAGCAGTTCCTAATACATTGAGTGCCAATAAAGACGATGAGCTAAGAATTAATTTTGATATTAATTCCTTGGATGATTTTTCGCCGGATGCAATTGCTAAAAAGGTACCTGAGCTTAGTAAGCTTTTAGAATTGCGCGATGCACTTAATGCATTAAAGGGACCTCTTGGAAACTTTCCATCCTTTAGGCAAACAATTCAAAATATTATTGATGACAAAGATAGCCGTGAAAAAATTCTAAAAGAACTTGCTGCCATTGAATCTACCGGAGCAACCAGTCTTACCGAAGAGCCTTCGGATAAATAGTGGGCATTTATCTTAAGTAAGATGTCAACATCTGACTTTTGTCACAGATTCATAATTTTGAAATATATCAAAAGGGTAGTATAATGACTGCAGCTAAAGCACATGGTTCGGAAGAAACAAACGCAAAGTCTCTTATAGTTACAGATGGCTCGCTTCTTGATCAATTACTTGAACAAACAACTTATAAAAAAGACCAAGAAGAATATGATATTGCAAAAAAGGGCGTAGAAGTTCTTATCAATGATCTTCTAAAGTCTAAAAATGTTAATGAAAAAGTCAATAAAAATACTGTTGATCGTATGATCGCCGAACTTGACCGCAAAATTAGCCAGCAAGTTGATCAGATTTTACACCATAAAAAATTTCAACAATTGGAAGCTGCTTGGCGTGGTTTGAAGTTCGTTGTCGATCGCACTGATTTTCGTGAAAATATTAAATTTGATCTTCTATCTGCTTCAAAAGAAGAATTATTAGAAGATTTTGATCAAGCTCCAGAGGTTGTACAATCAGGGCTTTATAAACATATTTATTCTGCTCATTATGGTCAATTCGGTGGCGAGCCAGTGGGCGCTATGATTGCCAATTATAATTTTGGTCCTTCAGCGCCTGATATTAAGTTGATGCAATATGTATCATCTGTTGGGGCTATGGCTCATGCGCCTTTTATCGCCGGTGCATCACCTGAAATGTATGGTATAAACAGTAATATTGACTTGCCAGCAGTAAAAGAACTGGCTTCAGTTTATGATAGCCCACGTTTTCGCAAATGGAATGCTTTTAGAGAATCTGAAGATGCCCGTTATGTCGGACTAACAGGCCCACGTTTTCTCCTTCGTCAACCTTACGACCCTTTAGATAATCCAGTTCGTAATTTCGTTTATACTGAAGATGTTGCTTCTGAACACGAAAATTACCTTTGGGGAAATACATCATTTGCATTAGCAACCAGACTTGTCGAAAGCTTTGAAAAATACCGTTTTTGTGCAAATATTATAGGTCCTCAAAGCGGTGGTGCAGTGCACGATCTTCCTGTACATCTATTTGAATCTCTTGGTCAACTAGATGCTAAAATTCCAACCGAAGTGTTAATAACAGATCGCCGTGAATTAGAAATGGCTGAACAAGGTTTTATAGCGCTTACCATGCGTAAGGGATCTGATAACGCCGCATTTTTCTCAGCCAATAGCGTGCAAGCGCCTAAACGTTTCCCCAATACACGTGAAGGAAAACAAGCTGAGACCAATTATAAATTAGGAACACAACTTCCTTACATTATGATTATTAATCGTCTTGCTCATTATTTGAAAGTTTTACAGCGCGAACAGCTTGGCTCTTGGAAAGAGCGTGAAGATTTAGAACGTGAACTAAATGTTTGGCTTAAGCAATACGTTGCGGATCAGGAAAATCCACCATCAGAGGTTCGCAGTAAGCGGCCATTGCGCTCAGCTAGTGTCGATGTTTCTGATGTAGCTGGTGATCCGGGTTGGTATCAGGTTGCTCTCAAAGTACGTCCCCATTTTAAATATATGGGCGCTAATTTTGAGCTATCGCTTGTTGGTAAACTTGAAAAATCAACAACTGAATCCGATTAGGATTATAAGTTATGAGAATTTATTCCACGTCCCAGAGGAAACCTTCTGGGACACCAGAGAGACAGGTCATTGATGCAAAAACAAGAATTGCAAGTGGTAGCCTGCTTGATCGGTTGATTACAGATGATGAAGGCTTGCCGCAAACTCATTACACCTATGAGATTGATGGCATTATCAGATCTATAAAGAGAAACTTAAATCGTGCTCTCAATGTTCATGCAGGGGGCGCTCTTTCAAATATGGCTCTGGGTATCCCTGATTTTAATCATAGTACAGTGAGCTCCTTTGAAGTTTCCATGCAATTAATTGATGCAATAAGAAAATGCATAGCAACAGCAGAGCCGCGAATTTTTAACGTGGAGGTCAAGTCTCAGTCCGATGTGGATTCGCCTTTGGAATTGAATTTTTTCATTACTGCCATGTTAAAAATTGCCAAGCGTGAAGAACAAATTAGAATAGATATTGCAATGAGAGATGGTCATTTTTACCCATCATAATTATTTGAAATAACTCTATTTTTTAGAATTATTAATATTATTACTTTGATTGATATTATTATAGAATGGGGAATTATATGAGCCGACTATTTCAAGATGAACTAAGTTACTTGAAAGATAGTGGGCGTGATTTCGCACGGCTTAATCCTAAGCTTGCTCGTTATTTAGCCGATACGAGCACAGATCCTGATGTTGAAAGATTACTAGAAGGTTTTGCATTCTTAACCAGCAGGGTTCGTGAAAAAATTGATGACGAGATGTCAGAATTTACTATTTCTGTTATCAAATTATTATGGCCTAATTTTTTACGTCCTTTTCCATCAACAACAATGATGAAATTTACCCCTGCGGACCGTGTTATAACAGAGCGACACATATTACCAAAAGGCTCTGCTATTTTGTCAAATTCAATTCGTGGTCAACAATGCGTTTTCCAAACGATTTCAGACTGCCCCATCTATCCGTTGGAAATTGAAAATGTTGCTTTAGAGCGTTCCCGCGACTCCTCTAAAATCCGCATTGATTTCAAGACATTATCAGGTCTTCCATTAAGTCAAATAAACCTTAAGGATTTGCGTTTGACTTTGTGCGGTGACATGCCTGTGCGCCAAATGCTCTATTTGTGGCTCGGTCGATATTTAAAGAAAATTTCAATTGTTTTTAAAAATGGCAAACGCAAATCTATTTCAAAAAACAATATAGCGCCCATAGGTTTTGCAAGCGAAGAGTCTATTTTACCTCATCAAAATAACGCATTTGATGGCCACCGTTTATTACAAGAATATTTTGTATTTCCAGATAAATTCTACGGCTATGACCTTCTTAAACTAGGGGCAGCCTTTGAAAATACAGAAGAAAGTGATTTTTCACTAGAGATTGATTTTGAGCGAGCAGTACCGTCCGATATGCGGTTAAAAACTGATAATATAAAATTATATTGCGCGCCTGCAGTTAATCTTTTTGAAACGGATGCTGAACCATTAATTATTAAACATACAAAGACGCATTATCGTGTGCGTCCCTTAGGTTTTGATACTGACCATATAGAGATTTTTTCAATTGATGCAATTAAAGGCCAAAGGGCATCTGATGATAAAGAACACTTTCTCATTGAGCGCAATTATCCAGCCTTTGAGTCCTTCAACCATGAAGTAGGCTTTAATCAATTGGCAGAACAAGTATTTTTTTATAGTCGACCTCGACAATCTTTGCGTACAAATGGTTTTGAATATGATGTGTCATTTGTGTTGCATAACAGTGAGCCAGCAGTACCAAGTGAAGAAGTAGTTTCGATCGACATTACGTGCTTTAACAGCGATCTGTGTCAAGAGTTAGCGGTTGGTGATATTTGTATACCAACTGAAAAAGCACCTGTTTTCGTATCCTATTCAAATATTACGCGGCCAACGGAGCCCATTTATCCTCCTCTTGACGGTACTCTTAATTGGAACCTCATCTCCAACCTTTCATTGAATTATATGTCATTGCTAAGTCATGATGCTTTGGCTGCAATGCTATCTATTTATGATTATCAAAGCCTAACCAATCGCCAAGCTGAACGGGCGGCGAAACAACGTATTAATGGTATTGTTGATTTAAAAACCAAGCCAATTGACTTGCTATTTAAAGGGCTTCCCGTTCGTGGTTTGAAATCAATTATGCAAATCAATGAAAGTGCTTTTTATACCGAAGGAGAGATGTATTTATTCGCAGCAGTTCTTGCTGAATTTTTTACTCTTTATGCAACAGTTAACTCTTTCCATGAATTGGAAGTACACGGACTAGAAAACGGAGAAATATACCAATGGCCAGCAAAGATCGGACGTCAGCCGCTGATCTAGGTGGCTTTCTATCACAAAATGCGCGACAATTTTCGGCGTTTGAAGCAATTGAGCTTGTTGAAAAAGCAATCGATAATGGTATCGAAGTGGGAACTCATGAATTAGCTTTTGAAGAGAAAATTCTTTTCGAAGTTGACTCAGCATTGGGGTTTCCCACGTCTGACATCGTGCGGATAAAAAAAATTGATGACGGCTCTGATCTAGAAAGATATAAAATGAAGGTCACATTTATGGGGCTTCATGGGGCAAGTACCGTCCTACCATCTTATTATGCCGAGCAAATTGCTCATTATGAGCAGGATAAATCGGTTACCAAAGATTTTTTTGATTTCTTTCATAATAGGCTTATTGGTTTACTCTATCGAGCATGGCGCCAACCACGATATTTTAGACGTTACCAACCTGGTGGTGAGGATAAATTTTCCACTTGGATTTATTCGATGTTTGGGCTTGGTAGTGGTGAATCTCGTAAATTTACGAATATTTATTGGCCCAAACTGCTATGCTTTGCCGGTTTATTGTCAACGAGAAACCGTTCACCAGCTTTATTTTCAACGGTTATTTCGCGCGCCTTTAACCTTGAAACGGTTAGGATTGAAGAATGGACGCCGCGAAAGGTAAAAATCGCTCCGCATCAATTAACTAGGCTGGGCCAAAAAAATTGCGTTCTAGGCCAAAACATGATTTCGGGCACATTCGCAACAGATATTCAAGGAAAAATCCGCATTGTCATACAAGATCTTGATTTTGAAAGATTTCAGGATTTTTTACCTCATGGCAAAGATTTTAATAGCTTACGCGGTCTCGTTGAGTTCATGTTTCGCGATCAGCTTAGTTACGATTTAAAATTAGGCCTCAAAAAGAAACAAGCCTATCCAATTACATTAGCCAAAAATAGTCCAAGTCGTTTGGGGTGGTCAACATTCTTAGGGGATAGAAAATTCGACGAAGTCCGTGATGTGATTATTAAGGTGAGGAGTTAAACGCAATGCATTTACGTCTTGTCATTAATAATACCGATGATTTGAGTGGTGGCTATAGCGCTATTAGAGATTTTAATGAAAGCGGTGGTATCATTGGCGCGGCCGACATTGCTGATTGGCAAATTGTTGATCGCGATGGCAGTATTGCACCAAATCATGCTTGTATCCATTATATTGACCATCAATTTTGCCTAGAATCTCTCGTTGTCGATGGCCTTTCCATTAATGGTGCAAAGGCACATTTGCCAGTAGGTGAACAAATTCAAATTACCGATGGTGACACGATAAAAATTGGCAAGTTTTCAGTCACTGCTTTTGTTGAGATGACATTAAATGAAGCGGATCGATTGGAAACACGCGGCGAGCGTTGGGCAAAACGATTTGTTTCCGTTGGTACGTTAGTAGATCAACAAGAAGACGAAGATATCACTGCACAGAATTTTTTTGAAAGTAAAGCCATGAATAATGGTGGAAGCATTAAAATGCGTGAGACAGTGAAGCGTGCTCAAGATGTTGATCCAATCAATCTCATTGAGGAAAGCGTTGATAGTCGTTCTACCCACGAAATGGATCCAGTAAAATTATTCGATAAGGTCGAAAAGGCAGATAAAAATTATATGGCGAGTAAGATCGGTGATCTTATTGATGTGCAACCTGAAGATGCTGGATTTGCTGAGATTCCAGACGATTTACAACCAGGTTCGGCCTATATGAATATGCCAAAAGTAAGGGGCGAAAAAATGTCGGGGCAAACATCCTCAAAAACTCAGAATGATGATGATTTAGATTCATATCTTGAAAAATTGGCTGGGGCTGCAGTAACAAATGCAGAAAATCATCACAATATCGGTGATGTCTTTACTCGCGATCGATATCTTGCTGATGTATCGGTTGAAAATGGCACTGAAGAATTGGTTGATCATGTCCTTTTACGCCCCTTATGTGCGGCATTAGGATTACCTATACAAAAAATGTCTGTTCCTCAAGCAAATCGGCTGATGGGCGATGTTGGTGAAGCTTTAAAGGCAGCAATTTCTGGGCTGATGGAAAGCTATCAGCGAGAATTATCCGATAAAAGTCATCTGGCTGAAACCCATCTTCATGCTATTGAAGACAATCCATTGCGCCTAAAAAAATCAGTAGAAGAAGTTATTCAAGATCTTTTATTAGTTCGCAGTCCCGTTCACCTATCGGCACGCGCAGCAATAGAAGAAAGCCTTCAGCTGATCCAATATCATCAAAAGGCTAATGAAAAAGCAGTTGAAGAGGCACTTGACATGGTCTTGCGCTCACTTGGTCCAGTGGCTTTGGCAAAAAGATTTAAGAAATACAAAGGCCATGCGCCACGCGCCGGCGATCTAGATGCTTGGCATTGGGAAATGTACCAGCATTATTACAAGGAAATGCGCTCAGAACAGCAAGGTGGCTTATCGCGTATGTTTTGGGAAGTTTATAGTCAAGTTTATGATCGCCAAATGCGCGAACAAACATTGGAAGGTTGAGGCATGCGCGTTAAAACAGTTTTTTCAATTATATCTATTGGTTTATTAGGAGTTGCAGCAAGTGCATGCACTCCATCCCAAAGTGCGGAAGCTATGAAAAAAATGGGGCAAATTATGGCCGACCCTAGTTTGCCAGTGGGTGAACAAAAATCGGATAAGCCATCAACCGCGCTCATTACAGTTTATGCAGATAAAAAAGCTAATACATCTGAATATGGAGACGCACCAATTGATGTGTGGGTTTTCCAATTAAGCGATCCTGATGAGTTTGAAGGTGCCGATTATTATTCACTTTTTGAAGATCCCAAAAAGGCTTTGGAAACATCCTATATTCGCCATGTCAAAAAACAAGTGAAGCCAGGAGAGTCAACAGTATTAACGCCATTTAAATTTACCGATACAACGAATTTTATCGCTGTTGTTGCAGCTTATGCCAATATGGACAACGTAACTTGGAAGGCCGTTGAAAAGGTGAATGCAACTGGAGAACAATATAAAATAATGGTTCCAATTGTACACACTGGTGTTGCAATTCAGGTTCATAGATAGGGGCTAACGGTGTCATTACGCAATCCTCCCATTTGGAAAGATGGGCAATTTATTCGGCCAAATCATTTTCAACAGCAAACACGCTATCACGAATATATTACGCGTCGGCGTAGCGATGCTATTAATGCCTATCAATATGGACTTGAATCAATTGAAATAAATCAAGAAAATCTCTTGCATGGACGTATATCTATCGTTCATGCAATGGGCATATTTCCCGATAGAACAGTTTTTGAAATTCCTGGTGAAACACCTGCACCGCAAGCATTAGATGTGAGTGGTACCAATATCGTTAATGAAACTATTTATTTATGCTTGCCATTATGGACAAGTGGTGTTGCAGAAATCTTAACTGAGGAAAGCGCCAAGGAATCCGCACGGTTAAATATTTATAACCAAGAAACACGCGATGTTACCAGTGACGACGCTGATCCATGGGATATCGAGGTTGGTCAATTACGTCTAACACTTCTAACCGAACGTGATGACCGCAGTTCATATAGCTGTATTCCTATTGCTCGTATCAAAGAAAAACGTAGCGATGGTAGCGTTATTTTAGATGCAGATTTTATGCCTGTTGCTTATGATATTCAAGCATTACCGCAATTACGCCGCGTTTTGGATGACTTTACAGGATTACTCAATCAACGCTCCCAGCAGATTGCGCAACGTCTTGGTGGCTTAACTCAAGGCGGCGTTGCTGATGTTGCAGACTTTATGCTTTTGCAAACAACAAATCGTTTAGGCCCTACATTTAAGCATTTAAGTACCATCATGCGTATTCATCCAGAGCGGCTGTTTGAGCTTTTTGCTGGGGCGGCTGGCGAACTGGCGACCTTTACCCATGAAGGACGCTTACCTGAAATTTGGCCAGTCTATTCGCATGAAGAGCCACATATTTGTTTTCATCCGCTTATAGCGTCCTTACGCCGTTCACTTTCTGTGATGCTTGAGCCAAATGCTATCGCACTACCATTGCAAAAACATAAATATGGTGTGCTTACCTCGCCTATTAGCGATAGTGAACTTATTGAAACATGTTCCTTTGTCTTGGCGGTTCGAGCAGCAATGCCACTTGATCGTCTTGCAAAAACATTTCCTTCGCAGGTTAAGATCTCTTCGATTGAAAAAATCAGAGAATTGGTTCAGCACCATCTTCCAGGTGTGGTATTGCAACCATTAGCAACTGCACCACGCCAACTACCCTATCACGCGGAATATACTTATTTCTTCCTTGATCACCACTCAAGTGGTTGGAAAAATATTATAAAATCGAGCGGTTTTGCTTTCCATATTGCTGGTGAATTTCCTGATTTGGAAATGCAGTTCTGGGCTATTCGTGGACGACGGGATAATGGAGGCATAGCATGAACGAAATAATAGATAATTCAAATGTGCCAAAGGTAAAGGACCCAGGCGGCTTTTATCTTGGTAACGGAATTACAGATATTGATACCATTGACACCGAGATAGCCAAACCAAGGCCACTTTCTTCCTCTGTCAATAAAGGCAAAAATTTCGCCTTTGCCTTGCGGGGAATGACGCTTAATAAAATTGTTGATTGCGCATCTCCGTTGATTGCTTTGATTATGCGCATTTCTAATCTTGGTAATTTTGACGATGTAGAAGATTTACATAAACGCTGTTGCCATGAAATTGATGCTATCGAATTGGAACTACATAAATTTGGCTATGACCGCGTAACTATTTTGGCGTTTCGATATTGTTTATGCAGTGTGATTGATGAAGCCGTCCTTATCACACCATGGGGAGAAAATAGCCGTTGGTCGCAAAATAGTTTGCTTGCCTTATACCATCAGGAAACTTGGGGTGGTGAAAAATTCTTTGTCATTGTTGATCGGTTGATGGATGAGCCTCATCGTTACATAGATATTGTTGAATTTCTCTATTTATGTATGATTTTAGGATATGAGGGAAAATATCGACCTCAGCATAATGGTAAACTTAACCTTGAAACGTTCATTAAAGACGTTCATGACGCTATCCGTAAGGAACGTGGCTATCCAGACACGTTGCGCCTTTTTGAGGCTGACCATGTTGTGATCAAAAAACATGAAATTAAATGGCAAACTCCAGTTATTGCAGTTGTGTTAATCGCGCTTGCTTGTGCGATTTTACTGTATTTTGCATTTTTTATTTATACTGAAGCTTACACGGGAAGTATTATTAGGGATATCTCGGGTGTCCTAGCCAAGTAATTCTTCTTCACTATCAAAACAATTTATACATAAGATTAAAGCGGGTAATTATTATGGCAAATATCGATATCAGACGCCAATTGGTTGATCGTCTTAACAAAGCATGCCATACGGCGTTGTCAGAGGCATCTAATGTCTGTGTTGGAGCGGGCCATCGTGAAGTTGTCATCGAACATCTTTTAGTTTCTTTATGTGAGCAAAATAGCAATGATATTAGGCTAATTTTCCGCAATTTAAATCTTGATTTTGATAAATTGAGTGATGAATTACGCAGTTGCTTTAACCGCTTTCGCGTGAGCAATGGCGAAATGCCATCCCTATCGCCTTTGATCTTCGATTTATTAGAAGCGGCATGGTTAATTACATCGTTAGAACTAAATGAACAAAAAATCAGAGGCGGTGCTATTTTGTTGGCGCTTGTTCGAGATCCTGCCCGTTATTGTCGTTATGAATATATTGATATTTTAGAAAAAGTTTCACCTATAACATTAATGAACAGATTTTTTAGCTTAACAAGTGGTTCTGTTGAGCAAATTTTTTCAAATGATAATGATCGCAGCACAAAAGTGGAAAAAACTGCTGTTAGCGAAAGTGCTTTAGAAAAATATGCTGAAAACTTCACACAGCAAGCCAGAGAAGGTAAAATCGATCCTGTTTTTTGCCGTGATAATGAAATTCGCCAAATTATTGATATTTTAGCACGCCGCCGTAAAAACAATCCTATTTGTGTTGGCGATGCAGGCGTTGGTAAGACTGCAGTTGTTGAAGGACTTGCTTACAAAATTGTTAATAATGATGTACCTGAAAGCCTTCAAGGTGCTGAGATTTATGGTCTTGATATGGGCGCATTAGAGGCCGGCGCTTCAGTAAAAGGTGAGTTTGAAAAAAGATTAAAAGCTGTCCTTGATGAGTTAAAGAATGCCGACAAACAAACGGTTTTATTTATTGATGAAGCCCATACCTTGATTGGTGCAGGCGGAAATGCTGGGGGTAGCGATGCTGCTAATCTTTTAAAGCCCGCATTAGCGCGCGGGGAAATTAAAACTATTGCTGCAACAACATGGTCTGAATATAAAAAATATTTTGAAAAAGATCCTGCATTAACGCGTCGTTTTCAACTTGTAAAGCTTGATGAGCCAAGCGTAGAGCAAGCCAGCATCATTATTCGTGGTCTTGTTCCTGCCTATGAAAAGGCGCATGAAGGTATTTATATTAGTGATGCAGGGGTGGAAGCTGCAGCGCGATTATCTTCGCGTTATATTACCGGCCGCCAATTACCAGATAAAGCTATTGATGTGCTTGATACTGCCTGCGCTCGTGTGAAAGCCGGCGCCACTGGCATGCCTTTACAAATTGAAAAATATATTCAAGAAGCCAAAGCGTTAGAGCGTGAAAAAGATAGTATCGAGCGCGATATTGCTGCTGGCCATCATGATAAAGCATTGCAAGAACGCATTGACCTTATCCATGATAAGCTCGTTCATATTAATATTGAAAAGGATCGATTAACTGAAATTCTTGGTGAACAAAGAACCCTCATAAATGAACTAAAGACCTTAAGAGACGAAAAATTAGCCGAACAAACTGATGATGGAAAGGCAATTTTACAAGAAAAAATAGTCCTTGCTCGTCAAAGGTTTGAAGATGCACGGCGTGAATATTCCCTGGTTAGTTTAGAAGTTGGCCCACAAGAAATTGCCGCCGTTATTTCTGATTGGACCGGAATTCCTGTTTCGTCAATGGCACAGGATGAAATTGATAGTTTATTGAATTTAAAAAATAATATTGCAAATGTTATTAAAGGCCAAGACTATTCTTTGCAAATTATTCAAGAGCAATTGCAAGCCTCTCGTCTGGATTTACACAAATCTGGCCGACCATTAGGGGTGTTTTTATTGGTTGGTCCATCGGGTGTGGGTAAAACTGAAACTGCAATAGAGGTTGCACGCAAACTCTTTGGTGGTGAGCAATTTATGACAACCATCAACATGACCGAATTTCAAGAAAAACATACCGTATCACGTCTTATTGGTTCGCCTCCTGGTTATGTTGGTTATGGTGAAGGTGGTATTTTGACTGAAGCTATTCGCAAAAAACCCTATTCAGTTGTATTGTTAGACGAAGTCGAAAAGGCCGATGCTGATGTATTGAACATCTTCTATCAAGTTTTTGATAAGGGCATTTTATCTGATGGCGAAGGCAGAGAAATAGATTGTAAAAATGTCGTTTTTTTCCTCGCCTCTAATCTTGCAAGCCATAGCATCACCGAAAGTGCCTTAAATTTCCCTGAAAAAACATCTGATGATATATTAAGTGAAATTAAACCTGCCTTAACCAAGCATTTTAAGCCAGCCCTTTTAGCACGTATGCAACCCACGGTTTATATGCCGCTTAGTAAGGAAGTTATGCGCGATATTATCGCGGCAAAATTAACGCAACTTGCAGATATGTTTATTGAGCGTCAAGGGCTTATTTTTGAAATCAGTAGTAGGGCCATTGAGCATTTAGAAAGTCTTTGCAATGAAGCCGCAAGCGGTGCACGTCTCATTGATCAATTAATTCAAAAGCGTATTTTACCCGAAATATCACGAACTATTCTTGAAAGCCGGTTAACTGAAAAAAACCTAATCAGCGTTTTAGTCGATATTAATGAAGATGGGTCTTATAATTTTACATTTGCTGAGCAGCCCGAAGAGATAAACGAGGCTGCGCAATAATGATTGCTTTGACAGATTTTCTGCCAAAATATACCGATATTTTACATATTAGGCAGACGCCTGATATGCGTTTATTCATGGTTGAAGCATTAAGCCAATTATTTGATGCAAGTGCCGTTTGTTTATGTGGCCGAGATGAAACCAATGAAAATCTCATCGAGCTTGCAGCTTGGCCACATAAACAAAACTATATAACCCTTGGAATTGATGAAGCTGAACGCGCAGGATCGCCTTTATATTGGGCTTTTCAGCAAGTAACACCACTTTCGATAAAATATACAGATTTACCGATTTTAAGACGTTTAAAACAGGAGCTTTTCCCAGTTTTAAATTTTGATGGCTTTGTTGTCGTGCCTGCGGTTTATAAAGATAATCAATATCCTGATCTTGTCTTTTTTGTAATTGGTAATGACCTATCTGTTACGCAAGAAAATTTGGCAATTGCTCAGAGCTTTGCCAATCATTGTGCTGTTTTTACACGAATGAATTTTAGCATAGAAATGATAGGCTTTCGTGAAAAACAGCTTTCAAATTCAATAAAAACATTGAATTCAACACTTGCACGTCATGACCAATTAAAAAATCAGGAATTGGCCAACACCCTATTGGGAAGTTCTACAAATATTGTAAAGGTTCGCAATGATATAAAAAAATTGGCGCCAACACACTCATCTGTTTTGATTTTAGGTGATACAGGTACAGGCAAAGAATTAGTTGCTCATGCTTTACATAATTTTTCTGATCGTCGCCTTGAGCCATTTATTGCCGTCAATATGGCTGAAATAAATGCTAATCTTATTGAAAGCGCTTTTTTTGGGCATGTGAAAGGCGCATTTACGGGTGCCGATAAAAATAAGGAAGGCTTTCTAAGTCAAGCTAAGAATGGAACATTATTTTTAGATGAAATAGGTGATCTACCGCTTGATTTGCAAGCAAAATTATTGCGCGTTTTACAAGAAAAAAAATACAGGCAAGTGGGATCAACTGAAGAGAGTTTATTTTCAGCCCGTATTATATGTGCAACTCATAAGGATCTAGGTTCTATGGTTGAACAAAAACATTTTAGGCGCGATTTATATTATCGAATTGCTGAAAGCCGTATCCTTATTTCACCCTTAAGTGATCGCATATCTGATATTGCGATGTTAGCTCAACACTTTATTGAAATTTATAATCAAACTTATAATACCGATTATTATTTTGATGATGCAAGTGTAGCGGTGCTTAGTAAGCTACATTATCCAGGAAATGTCCGGCAATTGCGTTCATTGGTTCAAAATATTTGTCATAGCGCTGAAGAGGTTGGTAATATTACCGCCCAACTGGTGCAGCAAACTTATGATGATAACTCTATCGATACATACCATCCAACCGTGTTTGAAGAGACAAGTTTAAAAGATGGCTTCCAAAAAGCATGCGATAACTTTGAAGAAAAAATATTAAGCCAATTTTTACAAAAATTTAGAGGGTCTAAACAGGATATGGCAAAGGCTTTGCAAATATCTGAGCGCACATTGTTTTATAAATTAAAAAAATATGACTTGGAGGTTTTAAGAAAATGAACAGGCAATATAGGCTTATTGCATTCAAGTCATTGTGTTTTCTTTTTGCAGGGTTCGCACTTCAAACACAGGCTAATGCACAAAACATCAATGAAGAGGCGATAAAATGTCGCGTTATTGAGGATCGCAATCAACGACTTTTGTGTTTTGATGCAATCTTCGAGACACCTGTTGCTATTAAACCGCCTGTTACAGTCACAGAAGAAATACTCAAAGTCGATGGCCCACTTCGAACTATGGCAAAGACCTTAGAAAATTTGCGTGAAGCAAATGATGTAAATTGGGTATTGCGCATGCGACCTTGGCAAGAAACCATGCTTTTAACTCAGATCGATTATGAAAAGGTCATGTTAAGCCCAGCCAACAGGCCAGAGCGTAATGAAAATTCTATTCAGCATCAATGGACACCACAAACAGTAGATGTTTTTATGACCATGAAAGAGACCGATATCCCTACAGATCGCGCTATCGAAGATCAGGCAATTATGATGCTAAGTTGTGAAAATGATATTTCAACTTTAGCGGTTCTTTTACCAAAACCTATAAAAACACTACAAGCCAATATTTCACTTTCATCGGGTACTGGCAGCGTGTTTCACCTTAATTGGCGTGATGTAGAAGATGGTAAAGTGATAATTGCGGGGCGCGGTTTAGAAAGTATCGATACGATAAAGACATTAGCCAATTATAAACGGTTGCAATTACAAGTTAACTATCCCGATGGCCCCAGAGCATTTATCTTTGATATGAATGATATTGCATCAAGATTAAAGCCGCTTAGAACCGCGTGCCATTGGTAAGGGAATAAACGATCATGCAAAGCTCTGGTTTCACTTCACTCCTAAGCCGTATTAACAGCACATTTAAAATGATTGCACGTAGTTTTGGTTCAGGTTTATTTATTAGCACAATTATTCTTGTTCTATTGGTATGCTTCGTCTGGTTTTATGGGCCAGGCTTTCAATATTTAGAATATACACCGTTAAAGCCAACGACCAATCGTATTATTGTTATTGGCGTATTAATTATTCTATGGGGTTTAAATAATTATTTCTTGGCACGCTCTGCTGCCAAGAAAAAGCCTAAAAAGCAAGTGGAAGAAGAAATAAAGCCCCGCGACCCGGTGGGTGAACTCATCTCTATTTTAAATGCATCCTTTCGCACGACTATGAAAACCATCAAAGATAAATGGATGGGAAAAGATAAAGGCGCGCGCACTCTTTATGCAATGCCTTGGTATTTAGTTATTGGACCGAGCACATCAGGCAAAACATCGTTAATACAAGACTCTGAGTTAAACTTTCCGCTCACCCATGAATTAAAGCAAGCGCATATAAATAAAACCATTAGCGATGAATTGCCGCAATATTGGGTAACGCGTGAAAGTGTTTTGTTCGACATTCCTGGTTCTTGGCTTGATATGAGGACGCCAATTTCCTTTGATGGGTTGGACAATGACGACATAGATCCCAATATTCCAGTTGTGCGAACAACTGTGAAAGACAGCCGTAAGCGTTTATGGCAGGCATTTATGAGCCTTTTAAATGAGGCTCGCCCACGCAGGCCAATAAACGGTGTCGTACTAACTTTTGATGTTGTTGATCTAATTCGTATGGATAGTGAAACACGCAATCTAATGGCGCAAAATATCCATGCGCGCCTTGTTGAAATTGCTGAAAAGCTAGGCACACGTTTTACCGTTCACATTGTTATGACTAAACTAGATCGATTGGCGGGGTTTAGAGATTATTTTGCACAATTGTCAAAGGCTGAACGGCAAGAACCTTTTGGTTTTTCCTTCGCTATTTTTGATGAATTACAGGCTGATGAATGGGCGAATAATTTTGAAAAACTATTTAGCAGTTTTCTTACCGAGGCCAATGATGATTTAGTTGACAGGGTCAATAATCAACGTGAAACTGAAATTCGTAAAAATATATATACTTTTTTGCGCGAATTTGCAGCATCTGGCCCAATCATTGCAGACTTTTTTAAAAAAGCACTTTTATCTGATCGCTTTTCAACTCCGCCAATGGTCAGAGGTATTTATTTTACATCCACCGTTCAAGAAGGTGCGCCATTCAATGCCTTATTAACTAAAATTTCAAATGACTATCATATGACCTTGCCGGTAATGCCGGCATATTCTGGTAATAGTACACCATATTTTACAGGCAAGCTGTTTACAAATGTCATTTTTAGAGAAGCCGGTCTTGCGGGTGACAACCAAATTGTTGAAAAACATAAGCGCTTTGTTTTACGTGGGACAATATTGGTTAGTTCCATCAGTATTTTAGTATTGTGCTTTATTTTGGCTGAAACGAGCAAAGATAATATTACTCGCGCTAATAATGTTTTAAGAGCTAGTCAAAATTTTATTAATTTACCCCATGATGCGAGCGCTTATGGAAGTGAAGTACAGCTTTTACCAGCTTTAAATGCAATTTCTGCTGCAAATAGTGAATTCCCCCATTGGCAAGAAAAGGGGGAAATTCGCCGTTATGCCGCACTTTACCAAGGTGGCAGGGTGGGACCTGTCGTAAATAAAGCTTATGAAGATTTATTGCGTGATCGCTACCTGCCGAGTATTGCCGAAAAAATTAAGGCTGAAATCATTAGGCTTGGTCAAGATCCCAACACTTATAATAGTGATGAACGTCTTGATGCATTGCGCGTATATTTACTACTTGGTGATATTCAACGCCGTAAAGAATTGGATGCAACAGATAGTACGAATTCACGAGGTAAAGCAACAGTAATAGCCTGGTTGAAAAATGATTGGCAAAGGCGTTTTGAAGGTGAGGAAGATAAACAAGTAGGCCTTTTGCAGCATTTAGATTACGCGCTTTCGACCAATCACATTGCTGCTCCTATTGATCAGCCACTGGTTGAAACAACACAGCTTGCTTTGCGTGAAGTGCCGCGTGATGTGCGCCTTTATCGTAACTTGAAAACTCTCGCGCAACGTCAAGTTCCAAATGGGCTTAATTTAAGAAACCAAATAGGAGCATCAAGTTTCGATATTGTCTTTAAGCATAGCGCGAATAATGAAGCTTTATCACAAGATTTTTCTGTTCCCTATTTTTACACCAAACGCGGTTTTTTAGATTTCTTTGTTCCTAAAAGTCAGGATTTATCTGTCATTGCTATTGAAGATGCTTGGGTTAGTGGAGAACGTAAAGATATAAAATATTCAGAAGAAGATCTTCAAGCTTTCATTGAAAAAATACGTCATGCTTATGCTACAGATTATATCAATTATTGGAAAAATATGATTAATAATCTCAATATCTCCGATTTTAGAAATATTGATGATGCAGGGCGCGTTCTATCTGAAATTAATGGATCTTCTGCACCATTTGGAAGACTGCTTAATTTGATAAAGGCAGAAACTGAAATCTACCCTGCTGAACCGACGCAAACTAATGCAGAGCAACCTAAAACCCAAATTTTGTTTGACAAAAATCGTGAGCATGCTTTGCGTATTACCCGTGCTTTTGCTGATCTTTCAGCATTGGTCACTGCAAAAGAGGGGCAAACTCCGCCTCTTGAAGAAACAATGGCACCACTTTCTGGTTTAGAAGCTTATATGCGTGCTATTCTTAGTGGGCAACAATCAAGCAAGCCGGTGGCTTTGGAAAAAGCTCAAGAGCGCGCCAAGTTGCAAGGGGATGATCCTATATTTATCATACGTCGAACTGGTAGCAATATGCCAAAGCCGTTTGATAAATTTTATGCACAAATAGCTGATAATAGTTGGAAAGTTATTCTTGATGCCGCCAAGACAGATTTACAATCTGTTTGGCAAAATAGTGTTTATAGAACCTTTAATGTAGAATTGGCAGGACGTTATCCATTTAACATTAACAGCAAGGAAGAAGTATCCCTTACCGAGTTTCAAAGATTTTTTGGGCCAGAGGGACAGTTTGATAAATTTTTCAATGATCATTTGAAAACATTTATGAATCCCAATAATGGTACACCAATTATGATTGATGGGCAGAGCTTAAGTGTCAGCGAAAATTTCATAGCTCAAATAGCAAAAATTCGCGCTGTACGTGATATTTTCTTTAATGCTGATGGTGTTCCAACATTGCGTTATTCGGTTGAACCAGTAACAATGAGCGGCAATATTGCTCGTAGTGTCCTTAATATCGAGGGACAATTAGTTCCTTATAGTCATGGGCCGTCACGTCCGATAAGTATATTATGGCCAAATGCACTATCTAGTAACCAAGATATTAGCCAATTATCAGTAGGTAATAATGGTTCAATAACTTATTCTGGTCTTTGGTCAAGTTTCCGTCTTTTTGATCGTGCGACAGTGGCAAATGTTTTACCCGATAGCGCTGAATTAAATTTCAATATTGGTAATGGTCAAATAAAATATAAAATTAAGATGTCAGCGACTGATAAGAACCCATTTGTTCTAAAGCCACTTATATCCTTAAAACTCCCAGAGCAATTATAATGAGTGTGAATGATTTTCCAAACAATGGTATAACGAATTTGGATTGGATCAATACAAATTCGCTTTTTCTCGCCGTAGGCGCTCAGTTAGACAAAGAAGCCCCTGTGGGAGTGGCCATTGATGAAAATGATGTCTATGATTTAATAGACACTGAAATGATGAAACGTGGCACCCTAAACCACTCAACAATCCGTTGGGAATGGGTTTGTGAACAAAGTGAAATATTGTTAAAGACGGAAACCAAGGATTTTCGTCTTATCTTATTCGTACTGCAATCATTATCAAGCCTAAAAAAATGTGAAGAACCTTTAACGCTTGGGGCAGCAATTTTTGCGCGCTTCATCAACCTTTGGGGCGATAATGCTTATCCCGTTGCCAAAAAACGCTTGCCTGTTTTACGTAAATTAGTCGATGCGATAGACCAACTTTATGATTATTCATTGCGGATAGGACTAAACGATGATCAAATTAGCCTCATAACTCAAAGTTTTAGATCGACCTCTGATTATCTTAAATCTTTTGATAGTGATCTTGAACTAAAGATATTGTCGCTTGCGAATAAGGTTGAGGCGCTTTCGATCGCTCAAGATGAAAATGGGCTGCCTTCTTTAGAACGAATGCTTAAAGAGCCTGTCAAAGCAAAACCGATTGTTGAGGTTAAAGAAAAGACGCAGGCTAGCCAGCCCAATATTGAAATTCATCCTGAAAATTTGGTGCTGGATGGAAAGAATGAACGCGCGTTAAAGCAAAGCCTTGCTATTGTCGCAGATTTTTTGTTAAATGTTGACATTACTAATCCCTTATCTTATCGCTTGCGTCGGTTTGCAACATGGTATGGAATCCATAATCCACCAGAGTTAAAACGTAAAGATGATGCTAAAACTGTCATCATGCCTGTATCCACCAATGCAATTGATGAATATAAAATAGCTGTTGAGCGCGGTCAAATTGATCATGAAATAGCGCAAAAATTAGAGCGAAGCTGCCATTTGCAACCCTTTTGGATCGAAGGGCAATTTTTAGCATATAAATTAGCACTTGTTTGTGAACGAAAATTGGCTGCAGATGCTATTTATCAAGAAACGGCGCAATTTGTCGGGTCTCTACCGTGGCTTTTTAAATTACAATTTATGAATGGCGACCCATTTATCTCACAAGATGTAAAGGCGTGGATTGATGAGTTTAAAAACCTTCGAAAGACATCTGGAAGTAACAATAATAATGAAATGATTGGTGCAGATTTGCATACACTTATCCGTGTAGCGCGCGAAAAGGCCAATAATGGTAAGGTTGATGAAGCTATCAAAATTTTGGAAGATGCTGAACCAACTGCAGATAGCCCACGCTCTCATGCATTATGGGAAATGCTAATGCTTGAATGTTTAAGCGAATGGGGAATGCAAAAACTAGTATCAGCGCAGGCTAATCGATTGCAAAATGAAATAAGTAGTTTGTTTGTTAAAGATTTTGAACCAGATCTAATCGCACGTATTACTCAGCTTACAAAGGTTTAGGGTTTACCGCAGGGCGCTTCATAAGCGAAACCATCTTCATCATAATAGTTACAATAGCGGATTTGATTTTTAGTTTTACTAAAAACGCTATTACCTGGATTATAGTTTGTTCGCTCGCCTGATCTAAAAGGATCTTCCTCAACGTAATTATTAGATGACTTTTTTATATTCTCATCAACAGTGGAGCAAGCGGATAAAGAGAATAGTAATAATATAATTAAAAAAGATAAAGATAATTTTATCATTTTTCACCCTTTGATAAGATCAATATAAATTTAGATATTTAATAATATAATCCTCTAGCATGGTGAATTGAAAATTCAAAACAAAAAATATTTATTATTTAAATAATTTTTCTATTATTTAATATGGAAATATTTAAACATTATAATATTATAATTATTGCAATATTAATATTATTTCTAATGAAATAACTCTATGATATTTCAAATATACAGGATGTAAAATTGGTGGAGCTCTTCGACTTGTCAATTAAAGTTATTTTTTTTAAGAGACAGAAAATTACCAATAGGTTTTGCAACAAACATTGAAAATATTTATATTGATTAGCGTTTCTTGATTAAAATCATTAGGTCTGCCGCAAATTGTAATTACGGCAGGCCTAGAATTTTTTTGATTTGATTAAATTTGCTGTTCCCAAGAATTTAGGAAAAAGCATGTCATTTCTATTGAACAAATTTACAGCTAAATTTGCGCCCTAGCGTTGCTGTTGTTTTAAAGCTTTACGAACAGCATCGGTATCGTCAAGAGTTAAAATATTTTCTGCCAATTTCTGGCAATCTGATAAGCTCCACCGAGAAATAATCGCTTTGATCTCTGCTATGACCGGTGTACTACAAGAAAGTTCCTTTACACCAAGTCCTAATAATAAAGGCGTTGCAAGAGGTTCAGAAGCAAGGCCACCACAAACACCGACCCATTTGCCGTGTTGTGCTGCACCTTTACACGTTACATCAATCGCCGTTAATACAGCTGGATGTAAAGCATCGGCATAACGCGCCAATTCGGGATGCCCCCGATCCATGGCTAGGACATATTGCGTCAAGTCATTGGTGCCAATTGAAAAGAAATCAACTTCGGCAGCAAACCGCTCGGCTAAGAATGCGACAGATGGTACCTCGACCATAATGCCCACTTTAACGTCACTGACACCAAGCTTTTCGCATTCCTCCTCGACAATTTTTTTAGAAGCCCGCAATTCAGCAATCGAGGTAATCATGGGGAACATAATATGTAATTTACATAAACCCGCAGCTTGCAAGATAGCTCTAATTTGAATACGCAATAAATCAGGTCGTACGATGCCAACGCGAATTCCTCTTAACCCCAAAAATGGATTATCTTCAGCAGGTAGCGGCAGATAACTCAATGGTTTATCACCCCCCACATCAAGGGTACGAATGACCAAGGGTTTATCTTTGCCTAGCGCATTGGCAATTGCGCAATATTCGCGCTTTTGCTCGACTTCATCAGGTGCTGTTGCCTTATCTGCAAATAAAAACTCCGTACGTAAAAGACCAACACCTTCAGCACCATGCTCAATAGCTTCGCGTGCATCATTTGCATTTCGAATATTAGCAACAACCTCAACCCTGCAACCATCTTTCGTATAGGCTTGCTGATGGGCCACAGCTTGATCTGCCTTTTGGCGCGCAGCGATACGATCTTGTTCATCATGGGCTTGTTGAATATCTTGTTCACTAGGATTAATATTTAAAAATCCTTGTGAAGCATCCATCATAACCAATAAATCATCAGGTAGAGATAAAGCGCGTTGAGAAATTCCGCAAATAGCCGGTATTCCTAGTGAGCGAGCAAGAATAGCAACATGACTGGTTGCACCGCCAGTACGAGTACAAAAGCCAACCACCCGTGCAGGATCAAGGGCAACAGTATCCGATGGTGTTAAATCTTCTGCGACAAGGATTGATCCTTCAGGAACTTCAATTTTCTTTAAATCTGTACCTGCCAATATAGCCAAAACCCGCCGCCCAATATCGCGAATATCCGTCGCACGTTCGCGAAGCAAATTATTTTCTTGGGATTCAAGCTTAGCAGAATAAGCACTAAATGCCGCCCGCCACGCAAAAGCTGCTGTTTTCTTTTCCGCCAAGCCTGCATAAGTCAACGCTAGTAAATCTGGATCTTGCAATAATTCTTGATGGGCACTTAAAATAGCTTGTTTGGCACTGCTACCAAGAGCGGCTTTTATAACTTCAATTTGTCCAGAAGCTTCCACCAAAGCATCTTCAAATAATTGTTGTTCTTTTTTTGAGTCCTCGGCATATTCGTGAATATCGAATTGCTGCAATTTATATTGAAACACTTTGCCAATTGCTATGCCGGGTGAAGCTGCAACACCAGTTAAGATTGTTTTTGTTTCTGCTAAAACTGTTGTTGCAAGATCTGCAATAATTTCTTCTGGTGCTTCCTCGTCATGTTCACCACAACGATCGTTGATTAAATTAGTCAAATCATCAATAGCTTGGCTTGCATCATCGCCTATGGCTTCGATTTGGATTAAGTCGCCTTTGCGTGTTGAAAGCCCCATAATCGCAACAACTGATTTGCCATTCACTTTCTTATTATTGACAATCAAATTAATGGCAGATGCAAATGTTTTCGCTTTACTGGCAAAAACAGCGGCAGGGCGCGCATGCAAACCCGCAGGATTTAAAATGTTAAGTTCTGGCGAAATAAGTTTTTCACACATTATGGTGCCCTTTTTAAATAAGCGTGAAGCGGTTGATCTTATTACGTAAAATAAAAACCAACATTTAAGAAATATCAGGAACTAAAACTGATAAAGCGTTTTTTTTAAAACATTGAAAATCTTTGCATTGAGCTAAAATTGCTGCAGCTCGGTCGCGAAGTATTGAGATAAAAATGTCGTAAATTGACAATACTTTTTCATATTCCGCCTTACTAATAGCAATGAGAAATATTAAACGAGCAATTTCCCCGCCCCCCCACTCAATGCCATGTGGTGCTAAAACGGTGTAAATTGTGGTTTTTTGTGCAAATAGTCCCAATGCGTGCGGCAGCGCAATGCCATCACCCAGCATCGTGCTAACTATCGCTTCACGTTCCTGCACAGATGATAAAAACCGCTCATCAACATAGCCCTCTTGTGCCAATTGTCCGCAAATATAAGCAAAAAGCTTATCACGCGTCATAGTTTTATCCGCGACCAAAAAATGTTTTTCGGAAAAATATTGGTCTAATATATAGGGGCGAGTACGGTCGATTTTTGCCAATTTTGCCAATTGTTCTATTTGAAAAGAAGTTGGAAAGTTTGATATAACCACCACTGGTGCATTCTTATTTTCAACTTTTGTATTAGCGATTACAAAATCTTCCTTAACCACATCAAGATGATTATAATCTTGACAATTCATAGAATTTCTAATTTCAACTTGCGGAAAATGGCGCTGAATTAAAGCCTCGAGGTTGCGTAAAGTTGCATTGCCGCTGTCACAAACTAAAAGAGCTCGTGGATAGCGCACATAGCCAATTTGATAGTGGCGTTCCAATCCAACCCCAATATGTAAAACGAGAAACCCCATTTCGTTTTCTGAAATAGTATAAGATGAATGTTTTGACCAATTTGAAATTGCCAATAAGGTCATATCATAAGCAAGAGCATAGTTTTGTTTAATATCATCTAACACCGGATTAGGGAGATCAATTTGATAACGAACCCTTGTTATCATTGGACGAATATGAGTGACTAAATCCTGCAGCAATTGCTCATCATGACGTAAATCATAGCTGTAATGCTTATTGATGTAAGCTAATATAAAATGAGCCAAATCTTTAGCATCATCGCCATTAATATCATCTGGTAGTGTTTGGGCAGTTGCACGCCCCGCAATATTTGCTTTTAAAAATGCAATTTCTGCAACAGACAATTTCCGGCTTGTCAAAGTGGACAAAAATTCGCCAATGGTTTGTGCTGCGCGGTTGATTTCCTCGCCCATTTCACCAACACTAAAACTTTCGATAGGAAAGCCCTCTACTATTCTTTTGGCAGCAACAGCACAATAAAGTGTCAAAAACTGCAATCCTTCATCCGTTAAGCGCAAGGTAGCAGTACTTAAAACCTGTGAAATTTTTGAACGTGTTATTTCTAATGCATCCGCTAAAACAATATCATAGGCTAAAATCGGGTGGTCGCTATTAATACGCGAAATAGAACGTAGAATATCGGTCAAACATAATCGAATTGCGGTTTCAGCCCCTACCAATTTCATGCCATGCCTTGGGCGGATTTCTATAACTAAACCATAATCACTAAGTTTTTGTCTAACATCAGCAAGATCTGTTTGTAAGGCGGCTCGGCTACAGCCCCATTTATCAGCAAGGCTTTGCAAGTTTAATGAATAAGATGATGTTAAGAACGTCACCAGTAAATACATAATCCGCTCGCTTGCACTGCGCGGTATATATTTATTGAAAATTTCTTGTTGGTTCATACCTTCAAAAATAGAGACATCATCAGTTTCTAGATGATACCCTTTATTCCGTTGTAAAATGAAACGTGCACCATGATCCGCCAAAATAGAATTAATTATATCAATATCATTACGTATGGTGCGGGTTGATACCGACAGACGGCGGGCAAGTTCATCTTGCGGTAAAACAGTATCACGCAATTCTTCAAAAAGTTTTTCAAGTCGCAGATAAGGAAACTTAACGGCACCGGGCATAGAATCCTCCTCTCACACTTCATCATTTGACGCAAAATTGCAGACTGGTTTAACCGTAAATATTGTGTTACCTAGCCTATTATTAGAATATTCTAAATAACACAATAGGATGTTATTAGCTAAGAAGGTCTTTGGTCATAGCCAATAATTGGCGCACATCTTCAGGCCGTGTATTACCTGTATCTTTATCAATAATAGAGCTATAAATATGCGGGATTATCTTTTTAACGCCAGCTTCTAGGGCTATGCGTAATATTTCGCTATAATTATCAAGATCAATACCGCCCGTTGGTTCCAATATAAAGTCTTTTGCTGCACATGCTTTAGCAACAACTTCAAATTCATCGCGGCTCTTTAACCCACCCATCGGAAAATACTTTAATGAGCTTGCGCCCATATCTTTAGCCATAGCAATTGCTGTTTCAACATCAATAATTGCTGGGGTCTCTTTTGAGCTAAGCGGACCGGTTGAAACACATACTTTGCCCACAATACCTGTTGGCGAAATAAGCGAGTTAACCAAGGTTTCATTTTGACGCAATAGTTGGCGGGTACCCGATACGCCGGTAAAGACTTGATTAACATGCTGCGGCTGCAATTGTTCAGCAATAAGGCTAACTATGGTTGACTGGGCTGGATCACCTGCGCCAAGCCCTACTGATACGGCATTATCGATAAGGGCCGCATAGTCACGCATATCGCTAAGGGCTGCTTCTACTGTCGGATAATTTTTTGATAAAACACCAACAAGCACATAGGTTTCGCCAGCTTCATACACTTCAATTGCGTTTTGTTTCGAACCTGCAAGGACATTGAGGCACACACGATCTTTATAATAATTTGCGCTAAGTTTCATATTATTCTCCTGATGCAAAATCTTTAAATATTTGAGCAAGCCAAGCCAACTGTTCGTCATTTACACTGCGAACATCGACTTCTAAGCGGCCTTCATTGGCGTGATATTCACGGAAATAAACTGCTGGGCTGGCTTTTTGAAAAGCTTTGGCAACGGCAAGCGCATTATGGCCGTAAAGATCTGGATCAATGGTAATTTCTGCTCTAACAATGTCTCTGCCTGCATCATCGCGTATAATGGCGGCATGCAATCCGGTCACGTCATTAATCGCACTTAAAAATGGTTGTAATCTTTCGCTCATTTGCGCACCTGTTTCTGGTGTTTCTTGCAAATAACGTTCAATAGCAACAGTAAGACCAATAATGCCTTCTTTGCCAATTTTCATGGCGCGCCCAATACCTTGGGATTGTAACTTTACCCAATCGATATATTGTTTTTTGCCAAGCACCAAACCACTGGTTGGCCCCTCAATTGCTTTTGCGCCGCTATAAATAACCAATTCCGCACCCATTTCATAATAAACGCGCAAATCAACTTCTGCTGCCGCATCAACAATGATTGGCACATTATTGGCTTTAGCAACCGCAACCGCTTGTTCAGCACTCAACACACTTTTTTGTAAAGAATGAGCCGATTTAACAAACATGATGGCTGCAGTATTAGGTGTAATTGCCATGGCTAACTGCTCAGCTGAGCATTCATTGCCCCAACCAGCTTCAACAACTGTACCGCCGCCAAGTCCAATCATTGTGCCAACGGGTGCGCCAAAATTGACATTATGTCCTTTTGGAATAACAATTTCTCTTGGTACGGATTGCTTATTACTGTGTAGATTAAAAACCAAATTTTTATTGTCTTTGGTAATTACGGCTGCAACCGTTTGAGCAATACCTGCCGAAGCACACGATACAACAAGTGCCGCTTCAACATTTAATAAACTTGCGATATATTCGCCGGTTTTATCAACCAAATCAGCCATTTCAAAATATTCGCCCAAGGCATGAGATACGGCATCACGCACTTGTGGATGGGGAGTTGAAACGCCAAGCTTGGTCATACGACCTGACACATTAATAACAGGCTTTACATTATATTTTTCATAAATCGATGTCATGATTGCTTTCTCCCTCGCGTGTTGGGAATAATTCACCTGCAACCACAGCGGCAAGCGGAACAAAATTTTGTTGGCATATCTGGCTAACGCCCTCGCTATCAAGTGCGTTTTGCGGTTGATTAGAAATATTAAAAAGGGTTAAATCCGCATCATAACCAACTTCTAAACGCCCTTTATTGGCAATTTTAAAGGTAGTACTGACATTGCTCGTTACGCTTGTAATAATTTTTTCTAATGACATGCCAAGCATTAAAAACTTAGACATAACTGCGGCCAAGCCATAAACGGGACCATTTATTCTATTCTTACAATAAATATCAGAGCTAATAGTATTAGGATAAATATTTATATCCATTGCCTGCTTGGCAATTTTAAATGAAAAACTAGCGCCGCCATGGCCAACATCAAGTACCATGCCGCGATCAAGCGCCGCTTTAGTTGCGTTGCGCAATTGGCCTTCAGGCGTTAAAATACCGTTGGGTTTGCCATGATAGCAATGAGTTAATATATCTCCCTGCCCTAAATATTCAAGAATATTATCAACCATTGGTGGCTTGTTACCAAAGTGCACCATTAAGGGAATATTATTGTTTTCTCTTTGGATTTGCTTTGCCATTTCTAATGGTTTTAAACCATTATCGCCAATGACGCTACCGCTCATGCGTGCCTTTATACCAAGAATAAATTCGCAGTGTTTACAGATGGTTTGCCCTGCCAATGGAATATCTATATCATTAAGATTAGCTAATTCGTGTTGTGTAATTAAGCCAATACGAGAAATATTAAGAAGTGCTTTTACATTGGTTTTATATTTTTTGCATAACAAGCGAAAAGCGTCAATATCATCAGCACCAGTACTACCTGCATCAATAACAGTGGTTACACCACCAGCAATGCCAATAGCATCAGGGTCATCAAAGTAAATAGGAGAATTTGGATTACAATGAACGTGACTATCAATCCAGCCAGCACTTAAATAGGTTTGACCTTTCAGATCTATTACACGTTTTGCCGCTAAACCATTTTCTTGATGAATAGAAGTAATTTTTTTATCTGTAATAGCAATATGTTTGATTTCACCATTTGCTAAACGCGCATTTTCGAACAATATATCAAACATTGACCTACCTAAGATTTTTTTTAAAGAAATTTAAAAAGGCTGAAAGGCGCCGTTATAAAACGTGCCTTTCAGCTTCCCCCTATCCAAGAATAGTAATTGGAAAGAACCAACCAAAGAGCATAGCACCTAAAATAGCACCACCGGTGATAGGTTTATTCCAAAGATGGAAAATAAGTGCACCGATGAGAGATCCAACGCCAATGGGAATAGATGCCTGCATGGCAGCAAGAATAATCAATGGCCCAAGAAAGCGACCTGAAGAATTACCTGCCCCCATCATAACATCAGCCCCATAGGTAGAATTGCCTTGACCAATGGTGAATTTACGCGCGAAAATAATTATCCCACCGATGACAAGACCTAAAATAAAACCTGTTAGCAAGGAGGGAATAAAATTTTCAATAGGCCAAACAAAACCAAATGATAGAAAGAGGGCTGGAATTCCAAGGCCCACGCCGGTCATAATAGCGCCGCCAATATCAAGAATACCAACAAGTGAGCCTTCAATGATACGGGCAAACAAAAAGCTTGCACCAAAGGCCGCAACTGCACCATATACGCCGGTATTTATGCCGTCGGCAAGCATGGCAACGAAAGCAACTTCATTAAATGCGCCCACCTTATAAACATAATACATATGAGTGCCTGCAAAAACTCCCGCAGATAGCACACCAACAAGAATAGGAAATAACCATTCGCTAAACCAAACATTTGATTTTACTTCAGTATGAGTAGCATCTTGCATCATAATTCTCCCTATTTACCGCTGATTTTACCGTGAACATCGGATAGCCATTCAGGAACGGTTAAATGGAACTGCGTTAATAGTTGCATATCAAAACCACGGAAAAATGCACTTAATGCAAATAGACAAATAATGGCCGCAAACATGATTTTAACCACATGGTTCCAACCGCCGTCATCAATACCTTTTCCAAGTAAAATACCAAGCACTATACCTGGCACTGCATTACCCATAATCATATGAGCAAGCCCCCCAAATAAAGTACCCCAAAAACCCGCCCGCTTACTTGCGCCAATTGCTGCAAGCCAGAAAATAACCGGCATTGCAATATTAACGAGAGTATTGGCAGCAGGCACAAGCACCTTAACCGCAGTAATACGCAATTCTTCAGGCACTGCCGCAGCGGTTGTATTCAAAAAAGCAATAACAATTGCGCCAATGATACCGCAAGCAATAGCCATCTTACGCGGATCATGCATTGTTTGTGCAACATTACGATTTTTCATTAAAAGAACCGCAGCCCCCCAGTTTGGGATGATACGATGATCAACATCTTGTGTCGCTGCACCAGAGGCAACAATTGATGCCCATGCATTAAAGAAAAAACCTAAACCAAATGAAAAATGGGCAGCTGGATCTCCCTCGCAGGCATTCATTTCACCTAATGTGCGAAATGCACCCATACCTTGTACTGTTGGGGCATGAAACATACGAGCAGCGCCGGCGCCAACCGCAGTACCAATAAAGCCACCTATGATCAGCGACTTTATAAGAATTATGAAATCCATTATTTTGATCTCCCTCAGCAAGACCGATCAATTATCTTTTAAATTCAATATGATCCGTCTCAATTACGCTTACCTGAACGGTCACCTTCAATTTGACGTAATATTGCTTGCGTTCACGTGGTAAAAATATGAATAGAAAACGATCTACGCGCGTCATTTCGCGTGCTTCTAATACGTAAACATCTTGTGGTTGAATACGAACAAGAACGTTATCTCCCTTCTTTCCAACCGCACGTTGTGTACCCGAAAGGGCTGCCGCAAATGCATGTTGCTTGGTCTGCCCTTTGCCAGATACTTCTACGTCTAATTCGAAGGTTTTTAGCATGCTCTAAAGTCCGTGCTTTTTCTTATAGGCTTCAACAAGCTTTTCACCTAGTTCCTCTGTGTCCATAAAACCAAAGCCAAGAACGACAAAGTCTTCATTTATGGCAGATACACCATCTTCAACTGAGCGTAAGCTGTGTTTTGCCTTATAGCCATATTTAGATTGAGCTGTAATTGCGCCGGCTCCACCGCTACCACAAAAAGAAATACCAAGGGTTGCTTGCTCTGCATTCATGACATCGCCAAGCTTCATGTCAGCTGCAATACCAGGGATAACAATAGCCTTTGCCCCAGCAGCTTCTGCACCGGCAGCAACTTTTTGACCTTTTCCTAAACGATCGCCTATAACAATAGTGATTTCTGACATGAGTGACGTCCCATTCCTAATGAATTGAAAAATATGTGTTTATTGTTTTAAACAAAGCCCAGAATGTATTTTTTTATATATTTTGAATTAGTCGGATAATTAATATTAATGATCCAGCCCTTTTGCACTTTAAAGGTCTTGCGCAACCTCAAAATGAATGGATAACAAGTAAGTTTCGTCATCAGACAGACCATCAAACAGGCCAACAATTTCACGCGCTGTAGAAATAGATTTTTCAGAAACTTCGTCAAAAAGACTTTTATCAAACTCAGGTAAAGTTTCATTGGTTAAAGCGCGCCGAGCCATTGCAAAGACATGAGCGGATAGCTTTTCTATCTGCTCATCATCCATAGCTTTACCATTCCTTTGTAGAATGTCCGGAATTTTTACCATGGCATTTGTTGCCAAAGTTTGAATTTGTGTAGCTATCGTTTCAGTAGCATTTGTCTGTAGTTGGTTTGACATGGACACTTCCATTTTTTAATTTATCGACCTATCAAAACACAGCTGAAAATATCTTCAATTGATTTTTTTTCCGCTACAAAACGGAAAAAAGGCAAGCCATACAACTATCTATTTGTTTTGAATTAATTTTTAAAATTGAAAAGAGGAAATTTAGTGTCAAAAATAGGGCATATTGCAAGCCTATATAAGCCAATGATAAAATGATTTTATTGTAAAATTAGATGTGCCGCTTATCTTGGATAATAAAAATTGCTGTAATAAGATCATGAAA
>NZ_CP104896.1:0-18771 GCF_025449315.1 Bartonella sp. HY406
AACTGAAAAGCTATTTAGGATAGAGCCAAACTTCTTGGCGCATTTGCAGCTTCCGCCTTTAAAAAAATCACCGAAGATGAAATTCTTGCAAATATTGATCTATAAGAAGGGATAAAATTTTTAAAGTAGGGATTTACTATTTGATGGCAGTAAATACTCCCAGCGACTATTTATGGCGATTTAAACGCATGTTTTAGTTGGGATGTGAGTTACAGTTTTATTCTTAAGCTAAAAAACAGTTAAATGATTAACTTAGTTAGACAGAAAAAATTGTTTAGCTAAGTTGAAATGTATTTTTAATTATGGTGCTAATAATTGTGAATGTAAATGAAGCGGGAAATGTATTTTGTCATCGTTACATTTGATGATCACAAAAATTATTTAATTATTACGTCAAAGTTGTAACTTTTATGAGTTGTGGAATTTAAAGAAATTTGCGCGTTGTGTGTTAAATATAGTGTTAAATATAGTGTTAAGCTGTGGATAATGTATTGTAAGCTATTGAAAAATATATGTTAATAAAAAGAGTTGGTGGGCAAACCATCGAAAAATGGTGTGCAAATCATCGAAAAACGGTGTGCAAACCATCGAAAGCAAAATATGGTGTGTAAAATATCGTTTATATTGACGCGGTGTGCGAAATGTCGAATAATGAATTATGAAACAAGATCTAAAATCTAAAAAATCACCGCTACTTCCTGCACGAAATGTCCAAAATGATTTTTTCGTATGCGATATATTTGATGCTGTTCCGAAAGGGGATATGGCATCGATGGAGCATCCAATATTTTCACTATCGACAAAGCCAGATTGTCGTATCAGACGATATGAAAATAATGGGATATTTGTAGAAATTACGCCGTCAGTAAAAGGATTAGCAACTATTCATGATCGTGATATTTTAATTTTTGCGATCAGCCAAATTATGGCTGCCCTTAATGAAGGAAAAAAAGTATCTCAATTTTTAAAATTTAAAGCCTATGATTTATTAAAGGCAACCAATAGAACAACCAATGGTCAAGGATATGAAGGGCTTAAGGCAGCTTTAAGTCGATTGCGCGGGACGACCATTACAACTAATATTTTGACAGGTGGCATTGAGCAGACTAAAATATTTGGTCTTATTGAAGAAGCCAATATCATTAGAACAACACGCGACGGTAGAATGCAGGAGGTTGAGATCAAACTTTCTGATTGGGTTTTTAATGCTATCAAACACAATGAAGTTCTTACTTTACATCGAGACTATTTCAGGCTCCGCAAACCGCTAGAACGTCGAATGTATGAATTAGCGCGCAAGCATTGTGGACAGCAAAATGAATGGAAAATTTCTTTAAACCTATTGCACAAAAAATGTGGGTCTACATCGACTGCAAAAGAATTTAAAAGACTAATCCAAAACATTGTAGAACAAAACAAATCACATAAACATATACCAGACTATGCCTTAGACCTTATTGAGACAAGTGTTGTATTTAAAAATCGCCGAACGTTAGAAAAAGAAAAAGCTGCAAATCAAATTTACGGACATATAACACTTAATCCAGAGATTTATCATGATGCACGCACTATTGCGCCTGGGTGGGACATATATTTCATTGAACAAGAATGGCGCAATTGGATGGCAGATTATGATATAGAACCACCTCAAAACGCAGAAAAAGCTTTTATAGGCTTTTGTAAAAAATGGATTGAAAAAAACACATCAAACAAGTTTTGAAAATTTATCATCCAAAAATTTTCCGCCACCAGGGCTTCAATGATTTCTGTAATGTATCAATCAGTTCTTTATGTTCAACAAGAAGGGCTTCTGATTGTTTTTGCCAATTATCCCGCTCTTTTTTTAATTCTAAATTATTATCAGTTAAGTTAGAATTTTTTTCCTTAATAACTAAATTTTCAGACTTTAAATCAGCCAACTCATTTTGCAAAAGTAAAATTTTATTTTGTAAATCGAGGATTTCATCTTTATCGCCGTTATCATTCGTACTTATAAGCAAATTATAAGCATCATTATCTTTATTTAAACGTTCGATTGGAATGCCAATTGTAATTCTATTCTGATTATTTTTTGACTTAGGCCAATTATATTTACTTGCCATTACTCGTATTGATTCAACTGACTTTTTTAGAGTTTTGGAAGCCTCTTTATAAGTCATAAACTTATAATCCTGCATAAAAATCCTCCTTATTTTATAAAAAACTTATAAATTGTTTATAACTTCCTTATAAAAATATCATAAAAATTTAATTATGGACAACAAATAATATGTACTATATATTGTACAATATAAGATTAATTAGTAATGAGAGTAAATTATGAATGTAATTTCTTATTCCAATGCTCGAGCGCAATTAAAAGACGTTATGGACAGCGCAATCCATGATAAACAAGAAGTTGTCGTATCGCGAAAAAACGGTGAAGCCGTCGTTGTTATATCATTAGAGACATGGAACTCTATTAGCGAAACATTGCATCTTCTTTCTACGCCTAATAACGCTTCGCGCTTGCGATCGGCTATTGCACAATTAGATGCCAATAATGGTGAAGAACACGAGCTTATTTAATGAAATTGACATTTTCAACTGAGGCTTGGGAAGATTATCAATATTGGATAAGCACAGACAAAAAGAAGCTTGAACGTATTAATGAAATTATTACGCAATGCCAAAGAACACCCTATAAAGGCATAGGTAAACCAGAACCTTTAAAAGGCGATCTAAGCGGATGGTGGTCAAGACGTATCACACAAGAACATCGAATAGTCTATCGTATTTCAAAGGAGAAACAAGCGCAAAGCTTAGAAATAGCACAATTGCGTTTTCATTATTGATATTATACTATTAAAGATATCTACTATATTTGGTGGAGAAGTCTTTCATGCCTTATAAGTTTTTTATAAGCTGATAGTTCTGCTCTGTATCTTAAAGCATTACTATTTTAGCCTCCTAAGGGAGACATTTTCAAAGTACTTACACATAATTGTTCAAGTAGGTAGTTATTAGCAAGATATTCTAATAATATTTACGACAAGGCCGTTATACCTCATAAAACTGGGCGTACTATAACAAGTGTAGAAATTGTATGGCATGAAAAACAAAACCTTACTTCAATAAAGCGTGAATTAGATCAACATAAGGTTGGTAAAAAGCGCGCCGATCAGGAACAGTGGAAATTATCACCGCTGATCAAAATATTCGCAATTCTAAAATTTAGGGAATATGGATAATTTCCTAAAGAAGGTTTTATTTTTTATAGTAAATGGGGTGTAATAGCTCGTGAAGAACAGCCCGCACCAGTTCGCGATATAGATTTGGTTGCGAATGATTTTAGATATTGGTGTTCAGCTAAGTTGATACCTCTTGATAAGAAAAACATTGAAAAGACATTTCGTACATTTTGTAAAATACAACCTTAAGTAAAACAATAAAAAATTCTAATAAGTTATTATAAATATAGCAATAATCGCTTTTGAACCATTTCGAAACTTGGATGAAGACTATAAATTCTTAACTTATAAAGATGCAGCTATTGCTTTGTCTTCAACGGTTTAATCTGTAAGGGTTCAGGCGCGGCGTAACAATTGGCCAAAGCAAAAAAATAATCGTAAACAAATAATAATTGGCGTTCCAATTGATCGGTTAGGTAAATTTAAAACTGCCGAAATTTAAATAGATCGTTTTTAAGAAAATTCAATTTTGATAAAATTTAGACATTATTTTTATGTTTTTATTATTATAAACTATTCTCAAAATAAATTATTAATTTTTCACCCAATAATTAAGTTATGAGCATTTTAATAAGAGATATTAAATTTAAAAGAAACTCCGGAAAGGCTTTAAACAGCCTTTCCGGTAAATTTTAATTATACAAGCTGAACAGTCATGCCCATTTGAACATAAATATCTTCGCCAATTGAGTTGGTGTAATGGTTATAATCAACGCCTGAACGATCATCATGAGAGACATCTTGAAAAGTCCAAGAACTTCCAACCTTCACTGTATCATTGGTATCACCCTTAATGATTAAGTCATTATGAGTGTATCCGCCAGAGCGCAAAGTATTACCGATTGTAAGTTGATTGCTTTGGCTACCCTCAAGGCTAATTTCACCAAACGAGCTTGTATAAGCTTTAGTGAACACATCTGCCAATTTGAAGCTTGAAGCAAAATGATCAAGATTCATAGCGTAATCGATGTATTTTTCATCACTAGCATGGCTATTGTAATCATTTACAAGTTTTGTAAGCCAATCTATTCTGAGCATATCAGTATTACGATCAACACCAACTTGAATAGATTCCATATTCATTGAACCAAGACCACTGGTTTTAGCAATATCTGTTAACCAAGGCTTAAATGATGCTTGAAAGGTGTTATCGCTGCGTGATTGTTGGCCTGCTGAATTAACATGATTAAAGGTGTCTAACACCAATGTATCATAGCCATCGCCACCATTAACGGTAAGACCGCCAGCACGAATACCCGCACCAACCACATCTGAGTTTTCAGTAATAATGAGTTTATCATTACCGGCACCTAGGTCAATGTAATTTTTACCTGTACCCGTTACAGCTGCTGCATGAGGATAACCGCGTAGAATAACAGTATCATTACCATCGCCTGTTGAAATAGTATTATTTGCGCCATTTGCAGCATACATACCACGATTGATAATAACAGTGTCGTTACCTTCACCAGTTTCAATCAAATTTTTTGAACCAGAAGCTAATGCCTGGAAATATTGTTCAATATTAACAGTATCATCGCCAGAACCTGTGTGAACTTCTGTGGTTCCTGAGGATTTTATTGAACCAGTTACCTTAAAGTTGGTTGAACCATAACCATCAAAATTCTGGTTCATTGAAAAACGATTGGCACCGCCCGCATTTGACAAGAGGTCACCATTAATGACAACATTATGGTCACCATAGTTAAATGCAAATTCATTAAGACCGCTTGTTGTCACATTTCCAGTTATAGTAAGGTCGTTGTTACCACCTAATGAAGAAAAGCGATTAGTACCACCAGAATTGGCGGCTATACCACTTTTAATAGTAATGCTATGTTGTCCTTCACCTAACTGGATATTGTTAATACCAGAACCTTGTGCAAGGATACCTGCATTGAATGCCAAACTCTTTTGGCCATCACCAACTAAAAGTGAATTATTTTTCCCAGTTGTTGCTGTATAACGTGTATTATACACATATGAGCTTTGCTCGGTCTCTTCGAGAAAAGCACTGACTTTAGGCGTTGAATTAGATGTAGTTGTTGGAGATAGGAATCTTCTTGCCATAATTATTCTTTCTAAATTCATGATCTATATTTAATATATATTTATCATTGTGCATTATAATATGTTAATATAAAATATATCAAAAGTTATAACTTTTAAATTTAACTATAATTTTTGAAAACATTATTATGCACAATGTAAATAGTATTTTTTATTAGTGATGGTACCTGATACTACATTTGGGTGAGAGTATCAGGTACCTTTTGCTCTTCCTGCGCTTATGGTTGAGCTATTTTAGAAAAATTAGGACTGTATGGGTTTTCATCCTAATTTTTCTTGTAAGGTGTATTTCATTCGGGGGGAAATCAAATACACCTTCAATTGCAGACTTGTGACCGTCTGCAATCTTTTTCACTAAACAATGATCTGCTGATTTTGTATCAATGTATTCAAATCAGTTTGAACATTGATTAGTGTTAAAATATCAGCCGAAGCAAATTGGTTGCCATTACCATCAATATCAACTGAAATAATCGTATTATTGCCTTGCTGTTGAACGGTAATATAATCTGAAAGCTGGCTAACCCCAGACTGATAACCAATTAGCAAGCCCGAAAGATCAATACGATCGGCATTGGCATTGCTATTAAAATCACCAACGGTAAAGCCATTTGCAATATCATGGCCGTTTCCGCCAGTTGCATCGGTCAAATCAATGCGTTCATAGATCAAGGTATGATGACCATTATGGTTTAAATTAAAGGTATCATTGCCACCACGACCATTAAAATAATTATCTTGATCATTGCCCGTAAAGGTATCATTACCGTTACCCCCGGCTACACCTTCAATGTTTTTCAACATAACAGTATTAAAACCGGTATTTTGATAAGTTGTTTTACTCAAATCTACATTAATGGCGGTAGTACCTGCCAATTTAAAATCGATAATATCAACGCCGCCGGTTGCGCTCCATTCTTTTTGACCATGAACCACCGTCCAACCACCGCCACCATCATATTTATCAGTGCCTTTGGTTGCATAAAAAGTATCATTATAACCCGTGCCAACAATGCCATTACCAAGATTAGCGTTTTTAGAACTATCGCCTTTTTCAGCTGTTAACACATGAGCTTCATAGGCTTCACCAGCTGTAAATCCACCCCATGCATCATTAACAGTGGAGTCAATATTAGCACTTTGACCTTTTACATTACGTAATAACTTAACTGAATAAGTCTCATTTGGATCAAGACCATAAAAGTTTACAATACCGGATGTGTCACTTGTTTGATTACCCGATTGCGGATTGATAATCTGCGAAGCAACAAGATGGCCTTTAGAGTCATAGAGTTGAATGGTATTTCCAAGCAGCGAGTTAATACCTTCCTGATCAAGAATGCGGAAATGTAAAGCCGTCCCCTTTGCTATTTCGGTGTGATTGCGGATAATTTCGGTATTGCCTTGTTGGGTAAAGATCATAAGGTCTTGCGAGCCATCCCAATTAACATCAGCAACAACAGCACCAGTTACAGCATCGGTTTTGCCAGGGCTTTTATGAGCATTAACACTACCATTAACACCAATTGTATTATTGTCACCAAGCAAGTTAGAGGTACTAAAACTATTGCCGCTTGCTGAAGAGTTGTTGGTGTAAAGATTAACCGTACCGGTAGTGCCTGCCTGCGTCACACCATTGCCAGCTGCATAGGCAGGCAATTCAATAATATCCATTTTGCCATCGCCATTCCAGTCAACAGCAATAGAAGGGCCACCTTGTAAACTATCACCCAACCAATGAATATTATTGGCCGTACCAATACCATTTGGAGCAGTCGAGCCTAGATTTCCCTTGCCATCATTATAAAGAATACGACTTTCATATTCAGAATGACCATTTTCTGCCTTGCCGCGGCCAATAAACAAATCCATAAAGCCATCGCCATTAAAGTCGGCCCAAGTCATAGAAATGGCATTACTTATCGTTTCATTGGCTAGACCGGTGTTTTGGAATACGCCATTAATGATCTGGCTGGTTGAATAGCCATCTTTTCCATCGCTTGAAACAACAACTAAACGCTGTTGGTCATTACTCATGCGGCGTATATCGGCTGTGCCACTGCCCAATTTGCTGTAACCGCTAACACCATGAAAAACGAGATCAACATTACCGTCATTATTTAAATCAACGCCAGAAATTTCTGGTCCAGGTTGCGCATTATTTGCATTGGTTGAGGATTTAAAGTTTGATGGTCCTGAGCGCGAATTGGTGAAGTTCTGATCTTTTACCAATGATTGCACATTACCATTAATATTTCTAACGATTTGACTGTCCCAAGTACGATTGGAACTGTAGCCAGTGCCTGGAGCAGTTACTGAGCCAGATCGACCTGGAGCAATATTTCCGTAAGCAATATCAGCAAAGCCATTGCCATTTTTATCAAAACCAATAACGCCGGCATATTGTGACAAAACATTAGCAGCCGGATTGGAATCGACCTTATTTCTATATTGGCTACCAATTTGATAGGATAGGTAAACATTATTACCGATGTTATAATACATTTGCTGACCAGTCTCAGCATTGCCATCATTAGAAACAAAGTCCATATAACCATCACGGTTTATATCAAGCCAAGTACCATTTTGCGTGCCAGCAGTTGGTTTATTAATCGGTCCATTAATATCTTTGGCTTGTAGGTGTGTTTGCCCAAAACTACCAAAGGTTTTGCGATCTGTTGCATTTTGATCAAGTACTGTACCATTGGTGTAAATTTTCCATTGACCATTTTCACCAAGGGTCATAGCCGTTGCTTTTTCATCATCATTTGCTGCAACGACTGGTGGCTCAATAGGCGTATCAATGAATAATTCATCATTAGTATTATCTTTAACAATGATTTCGCCAGTTGCTTTGTGAAGAGCAGCTTCAACCTCATGGCGGCCTTCTGGCAAAGCATCACTATCTGGAATTTGCAAAGACCAAGTCATTTTTGCCTGATCAACAACAACGGCACCATTGGCTGAGCTATAAGTCTTACCATTAACAGTGACAGTTACATATTCTGTTGGCAGCAATTCAAAGCCAATTTCACCGGTAAGAATAGGCGTATAATCATCTGTTGTTAAAGGGTCTACCGTTATTGACAATTCAACATGAACATTAAAATTTTCTGTTGGCGTACCAGTAAGTGAAGCTGCATTTTCTACCGCTGCGGTAAAATGATGGGTTTGTGCATTTTCCAAGACGCCTGGCACATCATAAGACCAAGTGCCATCGGGATTAACTGTTGCATAGCCAATCAATTGGCGCTCTTGGTAAATTGCTAATTTATTGGCACCATTTGGATGGGTTTGAAAGAAATCACTACTAACCTTACCATTTAAGGTAATTGTGCGGTCATCCGTTGTTGATCCAGAGAGCAAATTACCTGTAATCGGCCCGACATTATCCGTAAAACTATCAATTTTTGCTGTTGCCGTTGGATCAGCTAAAGCTTCAAATGCAGTGCTAAATGGATTATTGGTGTCACCCGGTGTACCACCAGTAACAAATGTTAAATAATTAGTACCAAGCTTTAAGGCGACACCAGCAGATGCGAAATCGAATGACCATAAGCCGTTTTCTTGATTGAAAATACCATTTATAATAACATCTTGACCTTGATCATTTTCGGCAATAACTACAGGATATTCTGCAGATCCAAGACCGCTAACCGAATACCACAAGATTGGTTTTGTGCTGACAAAACCACCTGAATTTAAAATACCATCAGGATCGCTGTGTCCCTTATAGTCGAATATAGTTGTACTATTTGAAATATTATTGGATTGTTCCCCTGTCGATGTAGCTTCTTTAGCAGTATTGCTATCAAAAATATTAAAATCTTTTGGCATATATTTTCCCCGACTTAATAAGTATTCGTAAATTTAGCAATTAATTCATTGTATTAGTAATATTAATTCTTATATTTATTGATTGCAGACTATAAAAGTCTGCAATCAATTCTTTTATTAAACAATGATCTGTTGATTTTGTATCAAAGTATTCAAATCGGTCTGAACATTGGTGAGGGTTAAAATGTCAGCAGACGCAAATTGGTTGCCATTACCATCAAGATCGACAGAAATTACGGTATTGCTACCTTGTTGGCGGACACTGATAAAGTCAGAAATATTGCTAGTTCCTGCTTGATAACCAATCAATAGGCCAGAAAAATCAATTCTATCTGCATTGGCATTGGTGTTGAAATTACCAACAGTAAAGCCATTAGCAATATCATTGCCATTACCACCAGTTGCGTCCGTCATATCAATACGTTCATAAAGCAAAGTATGATGGTTGCTATTGAATAGATTGAATGTGTCGTTACCGCCACGGCCATTAAATACGTTGTTACCACTATTACCTGAGAAGGTATCATTACCATTACCACCAGCAATGCCTTCAATATTCTTAAGCATAACGGTGTTAAAGCCGGTATTTTGATAGCCTGTCTTGCTTAAATCAACATTAAGCGCTGTATTGCCAGCAAGTTTAAAGTCAACAATATCTACACCGCCAGTAGCTGACCATTGTTTTTGACCGTTGATGATATCCCAACCACCGGCACCATCATAAAGCTTGGTGCCTTTGGTAACATAGAATGTATCATTATAACCGGTACCAACAACACCATTGCCGATATTAGCATTATTGACATCAGTTCCACGTTCGGTAGTCAAAACATGGGCTTCATTGGCGGCACCTGGCGTGAAGCCACCCCAAGCAGCATTATTGTCTTCGCTAATATGGGCCGATGAACCGTTAACATTGCGTAATATTTTAACAGAATAGGTTTCGTTGCTATCTAAGCCATAAAAATGCACGATACCGCTAGTATCGCTAGTCTGATTACCTGATTGTGGATTAATAATCTGTGCCGCAACCAATTTGCCAGTTGAATCATATAATTGTACAGTATTGCCAAGCAAGGAATTGATGCCCTGTCCATCGAGAATACGGAAGTGCAAAGCTGTGCCATTGGCAATAACATTTTTATTTTGGATAACTTCAACATGGCCTTGTTGGGTAAATGCCATTAAATCAACAGAACCATTCCAATCCAAATCCGCAGCAATGGCACCGGTCACAAAATCTTTCTTACTGCCGGTTGAACTACCATTATTTACAGTGCCATTCACACCAATAGTGTTATTACCACCCAATAAATTGGATGTTTCAAAGTTGATAACACCATTAAGCGATACATTTTTATGAAGGTTGATAGCGCCAGTATTGCCAGCCTCGGTCATACCATTGCCATTACCATAACCGGGTAAAGCAATAATATCCATTTTGCCATCACCGTCCCAGTCAACAGCGATAGATGCACCACTTTGCAAGCTATCACCTAACCAATGGACATTATTAGCCGTACCAACACCATTTGGTGAGGTAGAACCAAGGTTACCATTGCCATCATTAAATAAAATACGGCTTTCATAAGCCGAATGACCATTAACGGCAGCACCTCGGCCTAGGAATAAATCCATATTACCATCGCCGTTAAAATCGGCCCATGTCATAGAAATCGCATTGCCAAGTGCCGCATTGGCTGAAGCATTATTCTGAAATACATTTTCAATAATTTGCTTGGTACCATAAGTACCATTGCCATTATTAGACACAACAACAAGACGCTGTTGATTGGAACTCATTGCACCACTTGTTGTTACATTAGCGCCATTAACACCGTGGTAAACAAGATCAACTGTTCCATCATTATTAAGATCAACGCCTGAAATTTCAGCCCCTGCCTGCGCATTACGGCCATTGGTATCGACAAAATTTTTGTCTTTTACCATACCATTTAAGGAAGCATTCGGATTGGTAACAATTTGACTATTATAGGTAGTAAGCGATTGACCCGCACCGGTCGTATTGCGTACAGAACCAGATTTTCCAGGTGTAATTGTACCATATGCAATGTCTGAATAACCATTACCATTACGGTCGAAACCAACTACACCACCATATTCCGACATAGTATTGGCTGCTGGATTAAAGTCAGCAGTATTTCTATTAGAACCACCAACTTGATAATTATAATAGCCGGTGGTTGAATAAGGAGTATTGGCCTTCATATAGATCTGCGCACCATTGGCGCCATTGCCATCGGTAGCGACAAAATCCATTTTGCCATCACGATTAATATCTAACCAAGTACCGTTTTTTGTGCCTTGTTTACCTGTGCGTCCATCAATACTATTCAATACAATTTGACTAAATTCGCCAAAACTTGAGTTGTTAGTGGCTTTCTGGTCAAGTACAGTACCGTTTGCAAAAATTTTCCACTGGCCATTTTCGCCAAGGGTCATCGCAACAGCATGTTCCGTTTGTGAAGCAGCAATGGTAAAATCATCAATAGGAGGGGCTGCTTCAATAATATCAGCTTGCCCGCTATTGGATACTATAATTTCTCCTGTACTTTTATGCAGTGCAGCAACAACTGGGTAATTCCCCTCGCTAAGCGCATCTTGATTAGGGATCGTCACACTCCAAGTCATATTTGCCTGATTGACGACTACTTGCCCACTGGCTGAACTATAGGTTTTACCATTGATGGTAACGGTAATATATTCACCTGACAATAACTCAAAACCAATACTACCGTTTAAAACAGGCGTTGTATCTTCGGTTGATAGAGATTCAACACCAATGGTCAAATGAACATCAACAACAAAATTAGCAGATGGTGTACCAGTAAGTGTGGCAGCATTTTCAACGACTGCTGTAAAATTATGCACAGGTGGACTATTTTCTAAAGCACTTGGCACAGTATAAGACCAAGTACCATTGGCATTAACTGTTGCATAACCAACAAGATGACCATCTTGGTAAATTGCTAATTTATTAGCACCATTGGCCGGGGCTTGAAAGAAATCACTACTAACCTTACCATTTAAAGTAATTGTTCGGTCATCAGTCTGTGATCCTGATGGTAAGTTACCCGTTACTGGGCCAACATTATCGGTAAAATTTTCAATCGTTGCCGTTGCCGTAGGGTCATCTAAAACTTGAAAAGTGGAGGTCAAAGGGTCAGTATCATTACCCGGTGTACCACCGATGACAAATGTTATATAATTAGGACCTGTTTTTAAAAAGGCACCAGCAGCAGCAAAATCAAATTTCCATAAGCCTGTCGCCTGATCCAAAACACCATTAATAAGAACATCTTGTCCTTGGGCGTTGATGCCAATAGCTACAGGATATTCTGCAGGCCCAACATTAGTCACTGAATACCATAAGATTGGTTTTGTGCTGATAAACGAACCTGATTTCAAAACACCATCAGGATCGCTATGTCCCTTATATGTAAATGAGTTACTATAAGTTGATATATTCCTTGTCGACATTGGACTTGGAGAAGCAGCTGGTGTTGTACTAGCAACAGGTGAAAGGAATCTTCTTGCCATTAATGTAGCCTTTTAATTATTAATACTAATAAGTTGTTGTTACTGTGAGCCTATCCTTATAGGTACCAACCACACGCTCTCCTACCTCTGAAGCACGAATAACCGCTTTGACTTTTATCGGTGTCTCATTGGCAGATGTTATCCCTTTATAGGTGCTACCCTCCGTAGTCCCCCATTCGGTTTGCGTATTGGGTAAATAAATGTGGTAGGGTATTGCTTTGCTGCGATCCTCAATACCATTTTCTCCAACAAAATACATTTTGCGCGCATTGACATCGCCAGATTTTCCGCCATCAATTTGAATTTCATAGGGGGCATTAACATTGCATTTAAGAGTTACCGCGCCGTCTTGACTGAGATCATTATCAATAGCCAAATGTTCACCAAAATTAATACTGGTTGTGGATACAGTACACCCTGCTAAAACTCTTGCCACGACTGTAAAAACTTGAGATTTAGTGGAACCGCCAGAATAATCTGAACAACCCGCAGTGCTGCTAGGCCGTGGTGGTTCCGTTACAGAGCCAGACGTAAAGGCTGCACCAGACCAAGAAAAAAATGTGAATGTATTTTTATATGTTCCAACTGGGAGTTGAGCCTGTTGCGAAGGGCTAAGCTGCATTCCAATTCTCAAAGGGCCTTGAATAGGAATACGAGTTACACCATCTGGTCGAGTATTACCAGCAGCGCCTAAATCCGTCACTCGCAAACTATATGGTTTACCTTGCCCAGCTGCTCCTGTACCTAGTATTGTTGTGTTTGAAGGAACTAATCGGTTATATAATATAAAATCAACAGATTTTGTTACGTCGGTTGAGCCATCTTCCCTTTGTAAATAAAGCTTTCTCGATGCATAATCGGTAGAGGATGTAGACGAAATTCCAATGCACGTATCAGCATAATAGATGTAACCATCAGCATCACTAGAGGGACCGAAAAAAGCCGACGTTTCACAGTTGGCTATCATATCTTGCAGGTTGATAAGTGGTTGAGGATTTGTAAGTGGGTTTATATCACCAAGATTTATATTATCTGATGGTGTTTGCAAAACACAATCTGCTAAATTTCCATCAATAGCAGCATATGATTTTGTTATAAATAATAAATTGCTAGCAGGTAGGATAATAGAAAAAAAGTAAAGACAAAGCAAAAACAATTTATATTTTGATTTACTATCTTTATGTATTAAAATATTCATTTTTTCTCTTTCCTATCAACTAATATTTATTTAAAATAATAATTGTTATTTAAATATTTATTGCATGAATGATCTTACTATTGAGCCGCAACGGCAGTTCGTATCGTTTGACATGAAACAGCCTGTATGCCAGCATTGAGACCCTTGACCATGTCATTTGATAATGTTGCTTGGCAAGTGCTGCCATCAGGTTTCAAAACATGAAGAGTTGCCGGCAGCTGCACTTTAGCAAGTGGGATAACAGCTGAACCGTCATAACCAATATCAAAGGCAGTATCGGTTCCTGCAACCTGCGCAAGCGACCCTACTTCAACAAAATGTCCATTGGCTTCTTTAAAGGAAACATAAATATATTGGTCACTACTAGCCCCGCCAAAATTTACAATAACGCCGGCCATTTGGGCTGGTCGTACCATTACTTCAGTTGATTCAACGATAGCATCGACAGGCAAGGTTTCCATATCAAGGGCAATGCTTGCCGTACTATAAGAGCCAAGATTATTAACGACATAGCGACCATTAGCCCAAGTTTTGCCTGATTTTTGGTTGTCAACCTTAACACCAACACCGCCAACGCCAGCATTAACGACTGCAAATGCATCATTAACGCGCTGCGTTGGAATGACAGCACCGTCAGCAAAAACTACACCACCATCAGCAGAAAGCGTACCACGCCAATTATCACCATCATATTGATCAACCGAGGCGGCAAGCAGCGCAATACTGCTACGATATTGTCCAGCGGCTCCTCTTTGAGAGCGCTTACCTTCTGCATCACGAATAGACCAACCAAAATCACCCACATTAGAACCAAGATTCTTGTAAATGCGCGTATCAATCTGTGTACCATCATGGGTACTGTTAACCCCTGACGAAACACCAATTCCGTCATCAAAGGAATAAGAAACCCCGGCAAAGACACTGTAATTATTGGAATCTTTAAGATTTTTATAACCGACGGCATAACCGTTCAATTTTTTACCAAAACGCCTATTGGCAGATAGGCTAATAAAACGACTATCCTTTTGATAACCACTATCGGCTTGATCATGATAATCAATTTCACTATAGCTTAGCGTTATATTTGTAGGATCAAAACGCAAGCTAGAACTTAAAGACACTTGATTAATTGCCTTTGGTAATCTTCCTATCCTACGACTATCAACTAGATAATCAATCTCAGACCAATCAATCGTATTACTTTTTGCGCGTTGATATGCTTTTCTATCAACAATCGATGCCATATCATTATAATCGCCAAAGGTACGTTGTGTTAGACCCGTCAATACAAATCCCCAACGCTGCAATTGCATACTGGCATATAATTGCTGACCAGTTTCGCTCTTATAACTGCTTGCGGAACCTGCAAGTGATACTTGAGCAAAATCTGAAACTGTAAAGATTGCCCCCATACCGCCATTAAAGAAGTCGCCACCAGCTTCGCCATGGCCTTCAAGCGTGATACGATTGGTTAAGCCATAACGTGCGGTACCTGAGACGAAGAAATCTTTGGTATAATTACCTGAATCGCTACCATAATTACGCCGTGGCGTTCCCGCTTCCAAAGAAAAGTCCCATAAACCGCGAGATAATAAATCAGCAGATGCGTAGAATGAAAGATTTTGTACTGTTTCACGCCCTGAAGCGTCACGCAAAACAAGCCGAGCATTATTAGGCCCTGTTATAACAGGCATATCGGTTAGAGAAAATGGTCCCGATGGTACATTTTCAACTGCACGTTGCGCATTATTTAAATAAAGATCGACGGATGATGGTACGGCAGCAGAACCACTCAGTTCTGGCATCGCCATAGTAACCAAATTATCTCGGAGTGAAAAATTTCTTGTTAATTGTGCGCCACCAAGACGGGTGGAGCGAGACCAAGAAAGGCTGCGGGTAATTACGTCACCCACTTGATAAGTGAGCATGCGTTTTTCATCAGAAAAAGTCCAATAACTATCTAGGCGAATGGCATCTGTTTTATCGTTGCCAAAACCTTGTGATGAATAACGAATAAGCTCTGATGTATAAAATGTACCAAATTTACCGGTAACGCGGCCGTCAAGTGTTGCTGATACGCCCTGAAAGTCCCAAAGTTTACTAAATTTATCATTACCAGAATCGGCATAAATACTATAATTGAAAACGGCAGCTAAATCTGACTGAGGTTTAATTCCCTCATCATCACCATGTCTAGCCGCACTAGCCTTAGGATCAAGACTAACTTCATAAGGAGCAAGCGCATCTTTTTGAGTAGTAACAAATTCAAGCGTTTCGCTTATCGTATTATAATAATATTGGACATCTTTAAGCTTATCTAGTGTTACCCAACCGTCTCTATTAGTGGCAGATCTTTGCGGCAAAAGACCAATTTTGCGTAAAACACTATCTCGTATGATTAGTATGCCACCATCACTTTGCCGTACAGCAAACATTCCTGGGCGGCTTTCACCATTGAGTGAAATATGAACATAAATATCAGGATCGCGAAACGCTGTTGTCTGGGGAATGCTTGGCTGATAACCAATAGCCTCAACCTGCGTTGCTGCTTCTGTCGTTGGCGCTGTTGGCGCTGAATAATTTAGCCGTGTAATATCTTCAGCTGACAGCCATTGAGTGTCAGATGAAGCATTTTGAGCTTGAGCATATGTTAAAGAAGCAAAGACAATTCCAGTACCCAAGGACATCAACGCAAATGCGCTAACACTGGAGCAGAATTTTTTATTTCTAATTTTTAGCTTTGTCATTCTTTATGCCTTTATAAAAATTCATTACGCCAACTTAACCAAACCACTTAGCGTCTTGAATTGATTTGCAACGGTAACTCCATACGACCTTGATCTGTTGTAAAACTAATAGAGTTGGGCATGCCGCCGCCTTGAGCGGGAACAAAAAATTTAATTGCAGAACCAGGTAAAGCATAACCAGCCAAATTGGCCTTACCGCCAATAACCGCACCATTAGCGACAAGGTTCACATCAGAAATTCTAATCCGATTTGCACTACTATTGCTGGCTGTAATATTAAAGCCGCCACGCGCTGCTTCCGCCTTAAAAATCAAACCATTTTGTGATTGGTTTCGAGATTGATTTGCAGATGCAGGCCCTGAGCCTGGACGGAAAAAAGCTGGTATAATTTGACGTAATGCCATATTAATACCGGGAGTCACAATGCCTGCTCGTGCCGTTCTTAACGATGAAACTGGTATTTGATCAACAAATATACGGTAACTTTCTTCACCAGTTAATGGTTGTTTTGAAACACGTGTTACACGCGCGGTTGCACGCGCACCGGGCTGAACTTCAATAAAAGGAGGATTTACAATAACATCCGTGGTTGGCGCATAATAATCTTTGCCACCACGCTGTTGCCAGCGAAATACGCGCACTTGTAAGCGAACTGGCATTTGGCTGCCATTACGCACAATGACATTATCACCAACCTGTGGAGGCCTAACATCTAATACAAGCGGCATAATGGTGAGCGTAATACCACCACTTTTATTTTGCTGAGCGTGAGCCATTGAAATTGAAGAAAATAATATAGATAACCCAAAAAAATATGTCCAAAAGCGCATAATAATACCCATAAATACTAAGCTTTAGAGGAACTTGGGGCAGTTACACCGCCCCAAGAAAAATTTATAAAAATACTAATCTTAGTAAGAAAGAGTTGCAGTCAATGTATCTGCATAAACGCCATTAGCTGGCTGTGTACCAGTGATTTTTGGAATGCAAACAGTGAAGAAATGGGTGTGATCACCACTTACAGTACCTGTACCAGTGGTAAGTGTACCAGTGAATGTTTGGTCAGCAGCTGCACCCCAAAGCTTACCACCACAAACAGCAGAAGAAATGCTACCAGCTTGGTAAACAGTATAATCAATAGTATTTGAACCGCTTGTAAGTTTGCGTGCTGCAGTTGTTGCACCTGTACCCATACCGTCATTCAATGACAATGTATATTGTCCAGCAGTTGCTGAAGTAGTAGATGCATTTTTACAGTTGATTACAACCTTCTTTGTAAGGGTAAGATCTTCAGTAATTGCAGCATACTCACCAAAGTTAATATTACCTGCATTTTCAGGGAAGTTAACTGTACAACCATCTTTAATGGTGATCTGAACATCCATAGTATTTTGTGCTGTTTCTGCTTGAGCAGCAGCTACACCCAAAGCAAGAACACTGGCAGCAGCCAAGGCTTTAAGAATAATTTTCATTGAAAACTCCTAAGTTTTTATTTTAGATAAGTTAAATATTCTGTATAAAGCACACAGAACCCCTTATTGCTGCACGTGTCGTGCACAGCAATTCATTTGCCGCTTTTAGCGGTAATTTTGATATATTATTAAGCTTACCTAAATCCCCGATAACGCATATTCTATATGTGACAGACTATGGTTGCATTAGGTAAAGCTTTTAAAACCCCGTTAACACCTCACAAAATTTGTGGCCGTGCAAATACAACGTTTTCATATTATAAATTAAAATATTAGGCAATTAAAAAAATTAAATATATGTAATATAATTTACTAGTGTTGCTATAATCATACGCTAATATTATTTAAATATTGAAAATAATAAAGTAGATTTTATATTAAAACTATATAATAAATTATATTATAATATTCTAACATTCAAACTATTTTCTATTTCAAAGGTCATGGAATAGTTTTTAATTGAGAGTATTCTCTCTCCATAACGCCAATGAATTGTAAATCAACTAAAATGGGAATTCTAAAAAATAATAGGTCCCGCCCCTAAATAGACAAGTCTAAGGATAAGATATGTCTTAATATTTTATATTTTTTACGTTAACGCAGTTTACGAATAATGTTTATAACAAGACAACTTCATAGGGTCTTATTGATAGTAA
>NZ_CP104897.1:0-23034 GCF_025449315.1 Bartonella sp. HY406
TTTTGAAATCCTATGTGTTAAATATAGTGTTAAATATAGTGTTAAGCCCAAAAAAAACGCTGTAAGCAATTGGTTTGTATAGGTAATTTTAGGTGCACGGTCTTTAAAATCCTGATTTTGGTCTTTAAAATCCTGATTTTGGTCTTTAAAATCCCAACTATCCACAGGGTGTAAGTGCAGGAGCCTTTTTGTAAAGCAAAAAGTCTTTAATACCACGAACCTCTTGACAAAGTCTTTAATACCACGAATATGATGATATGGATCACCAAAGCTTAACCCACCAAAGTTCAACGATTGATAATCTTCTTCCCGACCGATATCCGCAAGGAGATCTGTTTATTTGCGATATTGCCGATGCGGTTTTGAAAGATTTGATCGCTCATATGGAGCATCCATTTTACTCCCTATCAAAGAAACCTGAGACAACTATTCGCCGCTATGAACATAATGGCAATTGGATTGAAATCGTACCAAGCGTTAAGGGGCTTGCAACGATTTATGACAAGGATATCTTGATCTATTGTATTTCTCAGCTCATTGCCAAGAAAAACAAGGGAGAGCCTATTTCTAAGCGCATTCGTATTAGCGCACGTGAATTGTTAATGTTTACCAATCGAGGCACGTCAGGCAAAGACTATGCCGCTATGTGTGAGGCTTTAGATCGCCTTGATGGTACACGGATTAGAACAAATATTAAACGTGGCGATGAAGAGCAGTTTAGCGCCTTTGGCTTGATTGATTCAGCTGCTGTTGCGCGTAAATTTGGTTTGGATGGGCGGCTTTTGTGGTGCGAGGTTACCCTATCGGATTGGGTGTTTAATGCGGTTAATCAAAATGACTATTTAACCCTGCATCGCGACTATTTTAGGTTGCGCAAACCACTCGAGCGGCGCATTTATGAAATTGCCCGCAAGCATTGTGGCCGTCAGCCAACATGGTCGATTAGCGTTGAGCTTTTATATAAAAAAACCGGATCGCGCAGTAAGTTAAAACAATTTCGCTATTTGCTTAAAGATATTGCCGAGAATAATCATTTGCCAGATTATTTTTTGTCGATTGAAGAAAAAGATATGGTGGTCTTTAAAAACCGCTCTGTGGCAAAACCTGTTAATGTCGTGCCCAATAGTGATATCCCAAAGCTTGATGATGATATTTATCATGATGCACGTTTAGCAGCTCCTGGTTGGGATATTTATTTTTTAAAAGATGAATGGCTGTCTTTTTGGGATGCAACAGGTCGCCCCGTTTTACATGATCCCAATGCCGCCTTTCTTGCCTTTTGTCGCCGGCGTTATGAAAAAAATGGCAGTCCAGCATAATCATATTTTTTTATAAACGGCTGCTGTGCTAAATGAAAGCAATTATATCTCTTAAAAATTCTAGAGTTCTCGATACTTTTAATATTTCACATTTGCCTATTTAAATATAACGGTATTTACCGTTTTAGGTATTTATATATTGCGGTATTATTAATTTGCACTCAATAGAGGTTTTTTTTGAGCCTATCTTATGCAATAGAGTATGTCTTGAAGCTATTGTTAGTTAGTCTAAATCTCTCAGGTAATATATGACATCAATCGCCTATAAACCAATGCCTTTTTCACCAAAATTTACACCTATTGCTATGAGCGTAAATATTCGTATCGATTGATTATCAATGGCATTTAGGCCACATGATGAGGAATATTTATGACTGTCTCTGACCATAAATAGCCTTATAGAAAATTGGCCTCCAACAATGACAGCAAAAGAAGAAGGCTTTAAGAAAATCAACACCAAGTTTACCGCTTTAAATATTTACCATGTTACTGACTTAGGTATAAAGGTAAATACCGCTATACCTTTTATTTGTCTTTGGCCTCTTGCTTTTTTATCCACATTTCAAAGGCTTCAACCAATATTTCATTGACTGGTTTATTATAGATCGCGCGCGCTATGCGCATTTGCTTATGAATTGGTTCTGGAAATGTAATTGAAGTTTTAACCATATGCTTGTCGCTCATATTATTAGCTGCACCAACATTTGTGGTTGTTACCTGTGTAGGTAAGAAGCTTTTTGGTTTAGGTGGCACAACGGCGCGCGTTTTCTTATCGTTCATTGCTGTTCTCCGATAGTCTTGTAGCTAATTCGACAATTTCTGCCGCAAGCAAGTCTGCCTTTTCTTCTAAATAGCCAACATTTGACCCTACTTCTGATAATGCGAGGCCATAATTTTGGGCGCGTTGATAAGCGGTTTTGGCTGCTATATCTTGTTTGGCTACATGGAATTTAACGCCGTTTTGCAAATATTGTCTTGCTTCACGCACAGCCACTTCGCTTTCAGTAACCTTGTTGAGCACCATGATGATGCGATCAGGATCAATGCCCTTTTCGACAAGTTCATTGGCAAACATCAGTTGCGGTTCAAGGTCGTCAATTGGTAAACCAGTCGGCACAACAATTAAATCAGATAGCTTGGCAATTTCAAGACTTGATTGATCTGAATCTGGACGACCATCTGCAACAACAAGATCAACCATTTCACGCCTCATCATTGTTGGCATATTATAAGCCTCACCCAAAATGATCGGCTGATGACCATTTTCTTCGCGCAGCTTTGTCCATTTAAACGATGTGAGCTGGCGCGTATTAAAATCGGCAATCTTGACTGACCAACCACCAACCGCATAGGTGCGGGCGATTAATCTAGCAAGTGTGCTTTTACCGACTCCGCCTTTTTGTGACAGGCAAGATATTAGAAGCGGCATAATAGTTCCTCAATGAATCATATAGATAGCTATACCTACTTATTTAAATACCGCAATACCATTTTAAATAAATAGGTAAATACAGCTATACTACTCTTCCTTCATTTTAAACTGAATAAACCTTATGTAGAATAAAGTTTCGAAAGATATTTTTAAAATTCATCAACTGGAGCCAGCTAAATAAAAAGCGATCTTGCAGATATCCTATCATAAAACAATTTTTGAGCAAAAAATTAAATTTTATTTCGAGAATGCTTTTTGATAAAATAAAATGGCAGAAAACCGCCTACTTTTTATTAAAAATGCTTATTTATTAAAAACGGTCGTTTAGAATAAATCTGGCTCCAAATTGGTTTTAATAAAATTAGCACCAATTTGCTTCATTTGCTCATCATTTAATAAAAATCTCATTGTCCTGCTCCGAATAAGATTGACCAATAATAAAATTTCAAACAAATTACTTTAAAGTTATTATAAATTACTTGGGGAGTTTATCACATGACCACTCATTTAACTGCACGTATTGCATGGCATGACAATGGTTGGAATGGGCGTATTTGCTCCCATCCTGAGCTTAATACTTATTGTGTAGGCACTAAATCCTTTCCAGGCGATGTTATTTTGCGGGAGCGTAATCTAGATTTCGAAAAAGATCATGCAGGCCAGTCAATTTGTAATATGGGCAATAAAGATCTACCGCCTTGCATTTATAGCATTAATGCATTTGGGGAGAAACAAATTCAAGGCTATTCAAATCCACCTGCGTTTTTTTATGGTGGAGCAGACCGTGCAGAATGGGAAATTCCACCTGCAACTATTTGCGCATGGCCTTATGAAGCAATGTACTCTGACGAGGTCAAAATAACTGGTAAAATTGATAATAGCAAACGTATTGACCTCGCTAATAAATTTTTTGCAGAGTTAACAATTAATGAAAGCTTGGTTTTTTACTATGCAAACTATTCAAACCCGTTTACTGAGGAAGAAAATCCCAAATATGTAATTATTGGTGTTTCTCGTATAAAAAATATAGGCAAAAATTTAACTTATCCAAATGCTATTGATAAAATAAAAGAGAGATTTGCTGATGGTATGGTATGGGCGCGCAATGTTACGTCTCATTATCCAGATGAAGGATTTTGCATCCCTTATCATCTTTATCGTGATCAACCCGAATTTTTAGAAAAAATTCTTGTTACCCCAGAAAATCCATCAACCTGTAAGTATGGTGCACGTCATCTTAGTGATGATTGCGCGATAGGCATGTTAGAGCAATTGCTTGGTGTGATCTACCAGTTAAAAGCTATTGAAGACACCCAAGATGACTGGAATTTACGAGAAAAATGGCTTTTATCACAAATTGGTAAGCTTTGGCACCGCCGCGGGCTCTATCCTGGTTTATTAGTGGTGATGGATCGGCTTGAGGCCACGTTTTGCATTAAAAATGCAAAACAATTTTGTGAAAAAAATGAAGAAAAAAAAGCTTACAAGCTATTTTTTAATGCACTTGATAATAAAAAAGAATGTCCTGAGCTTAATCTTTTAGGCGAAAATTTGAATAAGATATCACGTTCATGGCTTTTACTTGATGAAAGTAAGCGCAATTTCATTAAATCAGTAGCTGTTCGCGTTGACCTTAATAAAAAACAGTTGGAAACAATTCTAGGCGAAAAACGAAGATCACACGGACTGCCAGATGATCTAAGCGCAATTGTTGAGGACCCATATTTATTAAGTGAATTATATAGGGGCGAAACGCCCGATGATTTTCTAGCTTGGAGCACAATTGATCGAGGTGTTTTCCCATCCCCAGAGCTAGGTGGTGAGGTGCTTTGTGACATGCTCTATGATGATCCGCGTCGTTTTCGTTCGCTCTGTGTTGAACAATTGCGCAAAGAGCCAAATCAGACCTTTCGTTTAGCTGAAACCATTTTACATGAAGTTAATCATCGTATGGACCGTATGCCAGAATGGAAACGGCGAAATTTTACCAAGCAGTATTTTGAGGTTGATCGCGAGCCTTTAGAAAAATCATTGGTGATAAAAAGCAAAGATGGGCAATTATATCTTTATCTTAAATCTGTTTATGAGGATGAGAGGAAGGTAGAAGATGTCTTGATGCGGCTTATGGATCGCTATCCTATTGCGCTAACACGCCCAATACCACAAGGGTTTTGGCGACGAGAATTATTTAATGACGAGTCAAATCTTGCAAAAAAATCACCGAGTGAATATGAAACAGCAATAGAGAAACAAGCAGAACAATGTGATAAAATTTTTAGATTGCCGTTTTCGGTAATATCAGGACATGCCGGCACTGGAAAAACGACGATTATTCGTGCATTGGTATCAGCACTTCGTCAAGTGGAAGGTGATGGCGCGCCCATCAATATTATGACGCCGACTGGAAAAGCAACAGACCGTGTGCGTGCTATTTTTCAGTCTTCTGATACAAGGGAAATTGATGTATCCACTATCCATTCATTTCTTGCGGTAAATGGTTGGCTCAATGATAATTTAACATTTAAGCGACAAGGTGGAAAGCAATGTAACCTTGAAGGTACAATTATCATTGATGAATCCTCAATGCTCGATCTAGCTCTTGCAGCTACTTTTATGAAATCAATCAACTGGCTTCATGTGAAGCGCTTAATTCTTGTAGGTGATCATAATCAATTACCCCCTATTGGGCGGGGAAGACTTTTTTCTGATATTATTGAATGGCTAGCTAAAGACCATGCGGAACATCTAGCAATTCTTAAGACAAATATGCGCCAGATGGAAAATAAGATTGATGGTAACGGGCAGGCTATTCTTGATTTGGCAGAATTATTTTTAGTTGATAATGTGCAAAATAAAGCAACTGCGCCTGCGGTAGAGCTTCTACTGCAAAAAATCCATCAAGGCGGTAAAATTGATGAGGATTTGTATGTAATTTATTGGGATAGTCCTGATGATCTCAACAGCAAGCTTTTGTCCGATTTTATTGCAGAGCTTCCCCATGAGGGGATTGGCACCCCAATTTATAAATTCTGGCAAAAAGAAGTTAATCAAAATAAACCGGAACGATTACAAGTTTTATCACCTCGGCGCGGTGAATTTTATGGCGTTGAGGCTTTAAACGAAAAACTTCAGTCAGCTCTTACAAAAGGTATAATCAATCGAATTGGCGCGGTAGATGGTGTTACATTAAATGACAAAGTTATCCAAATAAAAAATAGAACCACAAAAAACGCAATTTGGGGCTATGATTTTAACAAAAAACAATCTTCTAAAATTGATCTCTTTAATGGCGAAATTGGCTATGTAAACGTACATCCCTTTGACCTTAAAGATTTAAAAAAGGCGTTTCAAGGTCATTCTAAAGCTTATTTAAAACGGTTTATAGTAAAATTTGCTCGCAAAGAGCATATCAATGTTAGTTATGGACGCGATTGCCCCAAAAAGAATGGAACCGAGAGCGTTGAGCAAAACCTTGAACTGGCTTACGCAATATCTATTCACAAGGCGCAGGGTAGCGAGTTCGAAAAAACTTTTGTTGTTATACCATCAACCAAAAGACCATTAAGTGCAGAGCTAATTTATACGGCATTGACCCGCGCCAAAGGACATTGTCGCCTTTATATTGAAAGAGATATAAAGCCGATATTGGATGCGAGGAGAAAGGAAAACTCCCAAAGCATCTTAGTTTCATCTTCAATTTTTGGTGGTTTTCGCGCTGTAGATGAACGGTTGTTACAGCGAAATGACTGGTATGAAAGTGGAAAAATACATGAAGCTTTAAGCGGAGATATGGTTAGATCAAAATCTGAAGTAATAATTGCCAATCTACTTCATCAGGCTGGTATTCCATTTACCTATGAAGAACAACTTATCGCCGGAGATGGCACTTCCTACCTACCAGATTTTACGCTCACTATAAGGGGAGATAAATTTTATTGGGAGCATTGGGGTATGATGAATGATGAGGCCTACATAATATACAAAGAGCAAAAAACGCAATGGTACGATAAGCATTTTAAGAGCCAGCTAATCGAAACCGAAGAGGGGATTGATCTTAGCAAAAAAGTCCAACAGCTAATAGACCAATTATTAAAATAATAGGTTGGATAATTTGGTATAATCGATTGATCGAACATCAATGTTGGGGCTCAATTGTTTTGAATAATAATACTTCTAGCCTATTTTAGGCTAGAAGTAATTCAGCCATGTCATCAAGTTTAATTTTGATTTTCTCCCAGTTAGGTAAATGGTCATCCATCAGCGCATAGAACCGTTTACTATGATTATGTTCACGCAGATGACATAGTTCATGCGTTAAAACATAATCGATACATTCACGCGGCGCTTTTATAAGCATAGGGTTTAAGTTTAGCTGTCCTTGTGGCGAGCAATTGCCCCATTGGGTACGCATATTGACCAATTTAATAGATGGTACGTTATCAATCCAATAAATATCAGCGGCAATCGTATCAAGACGCTTTTGCAAATAGCTTAAAGCGCGGTTTTTATACCAAAGCATAAGTCGCCTTTTAACTGCTAATGGATCTTTATAAGGGAGCTGGACGTGAATATAGCCACTTTTTATCGTAATTTTAGATAGTTGGCCGCTTTCTTCAATTACCTTTAGCTGATAACGCCGACCAAGGTAAAAATGGGTTTCCCCACTTACATATTGGCGAGGTAAAGCAAAACGCTTTAATCTTTTAAATTCATCGAGTTTGCTTTTAATCCATCGTGCTTTTTTAAAAACCGCATTTTGAATATCCTTGAGTTCGCAACTTTCTGGTGCTTCGACTATGACTAAGCCATCTGGTTGCACATGAATGCGAATGCGGTTTTTAATTGCAAGGTTACGGCGGATTTCATAGCTAATTTTTTGATCGCCATAAAATAGATGAAGCATCATTCGTCTTTTATACCTTGAAAGCCTAAATGCACGATTTGAAGAATTTTATTTTGGATTTCCTTAGCTTTATCCAAGCCAAATTGTTTAAATAGCATTGGTAATATCTGCGTTTTGATAGCAGCATCAATATTATGGCTATTGAGCGAGTTTTCAGCTACGGCCTTTTGAACAATATCATCTAAATTAAAACAAAGATTAATATAATTTTCTTTTTCTTCACCATCTATTTCATCGCCGAATTCCAATTTTAAAATGCCGTAAAATGCACTTGCGCGACGATTATTTTCTAAAGCTTTAGGTATGCCGTCCACTTCATTTTTATTGATTTTTTGTTCAAGTTCTTCAAAAAGATTAAATTGTTTAAAAGGATGATTAAAAAGATCCTTCGCGTCCTCAATCGCTTTACGTAATAATTGGGAAAAATAAGTTTTGGCGTAAGGGTCAAACGCCAATTTTTCCTCAATCGTTTTGGTTAAACGTGAACGAATAAGGTCAGTCTCATTTCGTAACTTTTCTTTTGACCATTCCTCAGGCTTTGACGGCTTATCAAGGTCACTAATAATCAAAACGCCATCAGGTTCTTTTATGTCCTCACCAACAACATGACGATCAACTAATTTTCTTATTTGCTCATCATACAGGCTAAAATCTACAGTTTCTTGTGCATCTTGTTTCGCTATTTTTCGCAAGTGGCTATAAAATTTTAAACTGTTTTTATAATTGGCTATGTCATCTTCACTAAAGGATTTATCCTCATAAAAGGATTGAGAACTTATCGCAATTTTAAAAGCAAGCGCAAAATTCGTCAGTGCTTCATAAAAATCTTCACGAATTTTTTGATTTTCATCAAAAACAGAACCATCAGCTTTAGTGATAAAGCTTGGAATAAGGAGTTGACGATATTGCTCAAAATCCTTCTTGTTTTTTACTTTTACAAAAACATCATTAAGTTTATCCAATAAGGCGGGCAAGCGTTTATATTGAGTTGATACATCACTATAAAGGCCACTAAGATCGTCAATATCAAAACCGCTTTGAGTTTTTTGCGCTAAATCATGATATTCAACTATTGCTGTATCAAGTTCTTTTAAAATCCCACGGTAATCAATTAAAAGTCCATATTTTTTTTGGTCATGGAGGCGATTAACACGCGCAATAGCTTGAATAAGATTATGCGTGTGTAATGATTTATCAATATAAAGGACGGCATTTTTAGGCTCATCAAAACCAGTTAAGAGCTTTTCAACCACGATAAGAATATCCGGCGCACCATCTTGTCCAAATGCTTCAATTGTTTCACGCTCATAAGTCTCTGCATTACCCTTAATATTATCCTTCCACCATTGTTGTACCAGCGGCAATTGTGTGACATTAATCTCTTCATGCCCTTCACGTGTCTCTGGTGGGGAAATAATAATTGCGCTTGTTACAAGACCAGTGTCATCAAGAGCCTTTTTATAGCGAATGGCAGAAATTTTACCATCAACTGCTAATTGCCCCTTTAAGGGGCTGCTTAGTTGTTTAAAATTTTCATCAAAATGCGTGGCAATATCAAGAGCAATGAGCTCAATACGATTTTGTGCACGATAAATAGCATCTTTGCTACTATATTTTTGCTTAAGATCGCTTTTTTGCTCATCGCTCAAACTTGCGGTATACTTATCAAACCAATTATCAATTGCCTTATCATTGACGTTAATTATCGGTTGGCGTTCTTCATATAGAAGCGGTGTTACCGTACCATCTTTAACTGCTTGTTGCATGGTATAGGCATGGATAATGGGGCCAAACTTATTGGTGGTTTTTTCATTATGTAAAAGCGGCGTGCCAGTAAAAGCAATAAAGGCAGCATTGGGCAAAGCGTGTTTCATGCGCTGATGATTTTCGCCGCCATGGCTACGATGGCCTTCATCAACCAAAACAATTAAATTATTATCATCGCTATGGCACTCGGGTAATTTTGTTGCGGTAGCAAATTTATGAATAAGGGTAAATATAATACGCTCATTACCTTTGGCTATACGTTCCGCAAGATCACGGCCCGTTGCAGCTTTGGCTTTTGCGGCATCTTGAGATAAACCCAGCCCTAAAGCACCGCCGCTTGAAAAAGTGCGTGCCAATTGGTTTTCAAGGTCGATGCGGTCCGTCACAACTAAAATGCGGCAGGCGCTAAGGTCACGCAGGAGCAAAAGTGCCTTACATAAATAAACCATGGTAAAACTTTTGCCAGAACCGGTTGTATGCCAAATAACGCCGCCCTCACGCCCCCCGTGGCTATTAATTGTAGAAACACGATTAATGAGTGCTTTAACACCAAAAACTTGTTGGTACCGAGCAGCAATTTTACCAAGTTTTTTATCAAAAATGATAAAAAAGCGGATGAATTCAAGTAATCTATCGGGTGATAGCAGGCTGATAATCAACTTATCCTGATTGGTGGAGCTTAACAACCCTGCCCATAAGCGTTTGAAATAATCATAGGTTATTTTGGGCTTATCATCTAACAATGCTGCAAGCTGTATTTCTGTTAAGGGCGCATTTTTTATGCGATCAAAATGAGCTTCATCAAAATCTTGCTCTTGCCAATTGGCCCAAAATTTTGCACTTGTTCCAGTTGTTGCATAGCGCCCATCAATACTATTAATTGATAAAAGCAATTGAGAATAGGCAAAAAGATGGGGAATTTCATCACTTCTTTGGTTGCGTATCGATTGGCTAATCCCCTCAACAATCATTGACTTATTGGGGTTACCCGATGCGGCCTTTTTAGCTTCAATCACGACAAGGGGTAAGCCATTAACAAAACACACAATATCGGGCCGGCGTTTTTGCACGCCATCCAAGGCTAATACTTCAAATTCTTCAGTAACGATGAATGAATTATTTTGAACATCATGCCAATCAATAATTGGAATTGTTGCAACATGTTTTTTACCATTGATAAATTCAGTAACAGCAACACCAAATAATAAGGCATTGTAAAGCTTTTCATTGGCAGATAATAGACCATTTTCCATTAAAGGGGCGGTTAAATCGCGGACAATTTGGCTAATGGAGTTGGGTGATAAGGGGTAATATTGCCCCTGATACTCAAAACGGCGCTTTTGCAATTCTTTCAATAATATAGTTTCAAGCACCACCTTAGAATTATCGGGGCGCAAGTCATGCATAGCAGCGCGCGGCAAAAATTGCCACCCTAAAACCATCAAAGTTTTAAGTGCAGGAATATGGGCCGCATATTGTTCTGAAATATTGGGAAGAATGATTAAACCCCTTTCTTAGAATTGGTCATATAGCGCTTTTTAGATAATGCTGCTTCATAAAGACCGTCATCCAAAAGCCGTAAAAACTGTTCAAGTAATTTTTTGTCTTGCGGCACCACAACTTGACCATTCGTCAAGTCAAGTGTCAGCTTTAACGCCTTAGCTTTTTTGACAATTTTATTAGGTTTACAATTTTGTAAAACATTATCGTTCATGACTTTATGAATCAATTTTCGTATGGTTTGGTTTGCATCTTGTTTCAATTCATCAAGTTTGGATATAAATAAGGAAGGGTGATTTGCAAAGCTGTCAATATCATTATTGGTTGCGGCTTGAAAAAAATCCAGCAAATCAAAAATCATGCGTAAATTACTATAACTTATAAATTTAATCAAATTATCTTCTACAATACAAGCTATACTACTATCTAGCGAGAATACAGGGGCTTTAACTTCAGTAAAACTATTTTTTGATAAGGAAAAAGCATTTTTATTATGCAATATTTGTTTAGACGTAAAGCGCTGAATAAGTAATTTTGATGACCCATCATAAACAAATAATGCTTTAATACCTTCATTATTAAAATTTTTTAAATCAGTTTGTTGTATCGATAAGGGATTATTTTTAACTTCATTTATCAAATTGACCACTTCTGTGGTGGCGGGGAGTGTTATTAACTCATTGCTATCGGGTTTCCAATTACCATCAAAAGCAACTTCAACATCTCTGCCTTTACGAAACTTGGTTTCTTGCTGCGCAAAAGTGCTTGAAACCTTTTGATCTGCCTGATTATCAAGCGGAATACGCTTGATAGAAATACCCTGTATTGTTTTGCAATATGCAAATAGCGTCATTTTATCCTCCATTATTCAAAATTAAGCACTAAATATTCAGTTAATTGGCAAATTTTTAAGTTGTCCTTGGCATTTCGCAGTTCTCTTTTTGTTATTAAAATATACGAAACCCCCTCATCTGTGCTGATTTTGTAAAAGCGCCAGCCTAATAAATTCATTAAGGGATTTGCATAAAAGCCGGCACTAACAATAGTAACCAATAAAAAAACCAATAGGGTGGGGAAAATGATCCCCCAATTCATTGTATTGAATTGCGCGGTAAAAAGCGGCGATAAATATAATAAAAGAAAGCTGGTTTGATCTCTATCGACCGTTTCTATGTCTTTTATCTTGAAGTCAAAACGCTCCAAATGTTTGCGGCAATGCCATAATAAATATATGAGCAAACAAAAGAAAAATAAAAACGCAATTGAGCAAAATGCAGCAAGTTCAAATTTACATTCAAAGGCTAAACTTACAGCATAAACTAAAAAAACTGGGGAAATACCGCTACTAATATAGATAAATTTATCCGATTTATTTAGCATATCAGCCTCTTAAACTATATTAACACGGCGTTTACCGGTTAAAAGCTGCTGCATGAGGGCGGCCTTTTCTTGCCTTAAGGCACTTGCCTTTGCTTGCAAATTTTCGATATTTTTGTCCATATTGGATAAAACATCTGCAATGGCCTGTTGTTCTTCTATCGGTGGTAGCCATAAATTTAAGCGATTGATTTTCGCTTTATTCAAGGTTTTCCCTTTTACTGCCTGATCAATTTCCGAATTAAAATCTACAATTTGCAAAGCATAATAAACATATTGCCAGTTTGTTAAGTTTCTGTCCTTGATAATCAAAGCGCATATTGCCTCATTTGTATAACAATCTTGCATCAATAGAGCTATTTTTCCGATTGTCAGTTTAAAACTCATCACAAGCGTTCCCGCAGGGATTAGCGTTGCATTGCTTTTCGTTACTCCTAAATCGCTTATGTATTCTGTTGTATCGTAAATTTTTGGATATTGTAGATTAGCTATTGTCAGCCAACGATTATTTGTAACTTTTTCGGTATCCCAATAAGCCAGATTAGAGCGAGAAGGAGTTCCGCCAATTCTTAAATCGAATGTTTCCTTAAAGGTATTTAATTGCCAATTCTCGTTAAAACAAAAACCATTATCATCCTTCAAACGCTTTTTGCCAGTGAGCAGTTGTTGCATCAGACCTTTTTTTAACAATTCACTATTAGCAATAAGTTTTTCAGTTGCCAAAATAGCTTTATCCCATGTCGATAAAATCTCTGCTATCCGTTTTTGTTCTGCAAGAGGGGGAAACACTAACTCGGTATGATAGATTGGTTTTTGAGAAATTAGGGGTTGACCGCCCTTGTTCCGCAATTTTGATAGATTGGACTTAACGAGCAAAAACAACAAAAATTGTGGGTCAATTTCTAATTTAATTGATTTCGTATAAAGCGCATTATCTGTAATCCATTTTTTTCCAGTAATTAATCGTGTAACACCGCAATACTCTCCTACGCGACCAATTATAATATTATTTCCATCAATATTATAATGGCGTGAATATCCCAAAATACCATTTCCGCCATATATGGGATATGGATAACTGCATTCGTACGTCTTAACTATATCTTCAGGTTTAGATTCTCCACTTGACAGTTGAAATACATCAGACAATTGATACATTTGCCACCCCTCTGGTATCATTTGCCACCGCCGTTTTCATTTGGGTTTATCGGTTGTGCAAAAACACTTTTTGTATAAAGGAAGATACGTGCATCTGCTTTTGCAGCCAACGCAATCAAATACGCCAAAACTGCGCTAAATTTGCTGTTAAAACTCATAACCCAATTCCTTAAGGTAATTTTCCATTTGCTGCTCTAGCCCATCAAGCTCAGTGCGCAGGCTTTGGCGCTCGCGGTAAACCGCTAAAAGGTCAATTTCTGCCTCTTCCTCAAATGTATCGACATAACGGGGGATATTAAGGTTAAAATCATTATCAGCCATATCTTGTAGGCTTGCCAATGTTGCATATTTTTCAATATTTTGGCGGGCACGATAGGTTTCAACAATTTTAGCTATATTATCATCTGATAAGATATTTTGGTTTTTGCCAGAAATAAATTCGCGTGAGGCATCAATGAATAATGTATTTTTATCTTTTTTATCCTTACGCAAAATTAAAATAACCGCCGGAATGCCAGTACCAAAAAACAGCTTTTCAGGTAGGCCAATAACCGCGTCCAACAGATTTTCCTCGACCAATTTTTGGCGAATTTTCCCCTCGCTAGAGCCGCGAAAAAGCACGCCATGAGGGGCAACCACTGCCATGCGGCCAGTTTTTGGTTTCATCACCTCGACCATGTGTAAAATAAAAGCATAATCGCCCTTGGTTTTTGGCGGCAAACCACGGCGAAAGCGGCCAAACTTATCACTATCAGCCTTACCATGCCCCCAATTATCCAAGCTAAAGGGCGGATTAGCCACCACAACATCAAAATGCTTTAAACTATCATCACTATTTAATAAGCGTGGTGAGCCAATAGTGTCGCCCCATTCAATGCGGTGATTATCCTCGCCATGCAAAAACATATTCATTTTGGCTAGCGCCCAAGTGCTGCCAATCGACTCTTGCCCATAAAGTGCATATTGCTTGGCACCATCATGCTCAGCCTGAATGCGTTTGCCGCATTTCATCAATAAAGAGGCCGAGCCGCAGGTGGGGTCACAAATTTCATCGCCAAGTTTTGGCTGCATAAGCTCGGCCATTAATTCCGATATTTGGGGGGGGGTATAAAACTCCCCGGCTGAACGACCAGAATTTGAAGCAAATTTATAGATTAAATATTCATAAGTATTACCAATAACGTCTTGATTACCAACACGGCTTGGGCGCAAGTCTAATTTTTCATCACCAAAGGCGGTTAAAAGGTCGCAAAGCAAAGCATTTTTTGTCGCCTCCTCACCCAACTTATTAGCATTAAAGCTAATGTCACGAAACACGTCACGCAATTTGCTTATATTGGCTTCTTCTATTGCGTGAAAGGCCTTATCAATGCGCTCGCCATTACCTGCTTCAAAGCGCTGTTTGTAAAGAGTGGCAAAATTTGCCTCCAACGGTAAAACAAAGCGTTCGTTGTTTAAAAGTTCCTTGATAAGCTCTGGCTCATCACCATATTGCTTTTGATAATCGTCATAATGATCACGCCAGACATCACTAATATATTTTAAAAATAGCATAGAAAGCACGTAATCCTTATATTCAGCTGGATCAACTTTGCTGCGAAAAATATCACATATCGCCCATGCCTTATTATTGATTTCATCTTGTTTAATCATTGTTGTCATTTGAAAGCTCTCAAGCATTTTAAAGGAATTAATAATAAAGCCACATGAAGGTTATGTGTAGTTCTAATCTCGATCTATATTTTGATACCTTGTTTTGTATAAAATACTTATGTTTGTGCTAGTGTCTGCGCCAAAGCATCTATCTGTTTTTGTCGCATATTCATTAGGCCTTGATAAATCTGCTTTTCTTTATTTGCCGCTTTATAAAAGGCAAGAATGGTGTTTTGCTGCGCCAATGGTGGAATTTTTATAGGCAAATTTAATAAATCGTCTTTGCGGATTGTCGGAGTTACGGCACCCGTCTTTGTACGATTGATTAGATTTTGGGCTGGCTTTTGATTGATTTGCCAACTTAAAAATTGCGGGCTAATTATTTTAGATTTTAAACGGAAAATAAAAAAATGCGGTGCACAAGTGGCTAAATGCGGCGGCTCAATAATTGGATAAGCATAAGCATGCAAACCGCGTGCTGAAAAAATAACATCGCCATCCAACAATAAATATTTTTCCGCATTTGTTGGCAAAGTAAGTAAAGGCACTGACGGCCAATCAATACCATTATCGACATCAACATTTTTGAGTTGGATAAATGCAGTCTTGCCTATGGCTAAGCGGTCAGGCGATTCACGTAGCGGATAACCTAAAAAAATATCGACAATTTTTGTTAAATTAACAATCATACGACTTCCCTAACCTTGCGCTTCAAGCGCCAATACAAGGCAACATAGTTAATATGTAGAGGAAAAAGAAAGTCTTGTCAAGCGTTAAATTTGCACCATCAGCAATGATGCAAAGATAATAGGCGCAATTATTGCAATATGAGCTATTCTAAACGACCGTTTTTAATAAATAAGCATTTTTAATAAAAAGTAGGCGGTTTTCTGCCATTTTATTTTATCAAAAAGCATTCTCGAAATAAAATTTAATTTTTTGCTCAAAAATTGTTTTATGATAGGATATCTGCAAGATCGCTTTTTATTTAGCTGGCTCCAGTTGATGAATTTTAAAAATATCTTTCGAAACTTTATTCTACATAAGGTTTATTCAGTTTAAAATGAAGGAAGAGTAGTATAGCTGTATTTACCTATTTATTTAAAATGGTATTGCGGTATTTAAATAAGTAGGTATAGCTATCTATATGATTCATTGAGGAACTATTATGCCGCTTCTAATATCTTGCCTGTCACAAAAAGGCGGAGTCGGTAAAAGCACACTTGCTAGATTAATCGCCCGCACCTATGCGGTTGGTGGTTGGTCAGTCAAGATTGCCGATTTTAATACGCGCCAGCTCACATCGTTTAAATGGACAAAGCTGCGCGAAGAAAATGGTCATCAGCCGATCATTTTGGGTGAGGCTTATAATATGCCAACAATGATGAGGCGTGAAATGGTTGATCTTGTTGTTGCAGATGGTCGTCCAGATTCAGATCAATCAAGTCTTGAAATTGCCAAGCTATCTGATTTAATTGTTGTGCCGACTGGTTTACCAATTGACGACCTTGAACCGCAACTGATGTTTGCCAATGAACTTGTCGAAAAGGGCATTGATCCTGATCGCATCATCATGGTGCTCAACAAGGTTACTGAAAGCGAAGTGGCTGTGCGTGAAGCAAGACAATATTTGCAAAACGGCGTTAAATTCCATGTAGCCAAACAAGATATAGCAGCCAAAACCGCTTATCAACGCGCCCAAAATTATGGCCTCGCATTATCAGAAGTAGGGTCAAATGTTGGCTATTTAGAAGAAAAGGCAGACTTGCTTGCGGCAGAAATTGTCGAATTAGCTACAAGACTATCGGAGAACAGCAATGAACGATAAGAAAACGCGCGCCGTTGTGCCACCTAAACCAAAAAGCTTCTTACCTACACAGGTAACAACCACAAATGTTGGTGCAGCTAATAATATGAGCGACAAGCATATGGTTAAAACTTCAATTACATTTCCAGAACCAATTCATAAGCAAATGCGCATAGCGCGCGCGATCTATAATAAACCAGTCAATGAAATATTGGTTGAAGCCTTTGAAATGTGGATAAAAAAGCAAGAGGCCAAAGACAAATAAAAGGTATAGCGGTATTTACCTTTATACCTAAGTCAGTAACATGGTAAATATTTAAAGCGGTAAACTTGGTGTTGATTTTCTTAAAGCCTTCTTCTTTTGCTGTCATTGTTGGAGGCCAATTTTCTATAAGGCTATTTATGGTCAGAGACAGTCATAAATATTCCTCATCATGTGGCCTAAATGCCATTGATAATCAATCGATACGAATATTTACGCTCATAGCAATAGGTGTAAATTTTGGTGAAAAAGGCATTGGTTTATAGGCGATTGATGTCATATATTACCTGAGAGATTTAGACTAACTAACAATAGCTTCAAGACATACTCTATTGCATAAGATAGGCTCAAAAAAAACCTCTATTGAGTGCAAATTAATAATACCGCAATATATAAATACCTAAAACGGTAAATACCGTTATATTTAAATAGGCAAATGTGAAATATTAAAAGTATCGAGAACTCTAGAATTTTTAAGAGATATAATTGCTTTCATTTAGCACAGCAGCCGTTTATAAAAAAATATGATTATGCTGGACTGCCATTTTTTTCATAACGCCGGCGACAAAAGGCAAGAAAGGCGGCATTGGGATCATGTAAAACGGGGCGACCTGTTGCATCCCAAAAAGACAGCCATTCATCTTTTAAAAAATAAATATCCCAACCAGGAGCTGCTAAACGTGCATCATGATAAATATCATCATCAAGCTTTGGGATATCACTATTGGGCACGACATTAACAGGTTTTGCCACAGAGCGGTTTTTAAAGACCACCATATCTTTTTCTTCAATCGACAAAAAATAATCTGGCAAATGATTATTCTCGGCAATATCTTTAAGCAAATAGCGAAATTGTTTTAACTTACTGCGCGATCCGGTTTTTTTATATAAAAGCTCAACGCTAATCGACCATGTTGGCTGACGGCCACAATGCTTGCGGGCAATTTCATAAATGCGCCGCTCGAGTGGTTTGCGCAACCTAAAATAGTCGCGATGCAGGGTTAAATAGTCATTTTGATTAACCGCATTAAACACCCAATCCGATAGGGTAACCTCGCACCACAAAAGCCGCCCATCCAAACCAAATTTACGCGCAACAGCAGCTGAATCAATCAAGCCAAAGGCGCTAAACTGCTCTTCATCGCCACGTTTAATATTTGTTCTAATCCGTGTACCATCAAGGCGATCTAAAGCCTCACACATAGCGGCATAGTCTTTGCCTGACGTGCCTCGATTGGTAAACATTAACAATTCACGTGCGCTAATACGAATGCGCTTAGAAATAGGCTCTCCCTTGTTTTTCTTGGCAATGAGCTGAGAAATACAATAGATCAAGATATCCTTGTCATAAATCGTTGCAAGCCCCTTAACGCTTGGTACGATTTCAATCCAATTGCCATTATGTTCATAGCGGCGAATAGTTGTCTCAGGTTTCTTTGATAGGGAGTAAAATGGATGCTCCATATGAGCGATCAAATCTTTCAAAACCGCATCGGCAATATCGCAAATAAACAGATCTCCTTGCGGATATCGGTCGGGAAGAAGATTATCAATCGTTGAACTTTGGTGGGTTAAGCTTTGGTGATCCATATCATCATATTCGTGGTATTAAAGACTTTGTCAAGAGGTTCGTGGTATTAAAGACTTTTTGCTTTACAAAAAGGCTCCTGCACTTACACCCTGTGGATAGTTGGGATTTTAAAGACCAAAATCAGGATTTTAAAGACCAAAATCAGGATTTTAAAGACCGTGCACCTAAAATTACCTATACAAACCAATTGCTTACAGCGTTTTTTTTGGGCTTAACACTATATTTAACACTATATTTAACACATAGGATTTCAAAAATTTAAAAATAGTTGAAACACAACCCAAATTCTTCGTCCAAATTTATCAACTCAAATGAACAAAAATCAGATCACTTGTCAAAAACGACCAAATGCACTCACGCTAAAAATTAAAGTTCTATTATCTTAAATGACAGAGAAGTCTGAAAGGTAAAAGGCTCTAGAAAAAAGTGACGCTACTAAATCTTCTCGATATTTACAAAAAAGTATAGTGTGTATCCTTTTTTAAAATCGTTTAGAAAGCAAGGATAAATGCTATGGTGAAAAGCCCTGTCTCAGGTGTTGCGGGATCTGTACGCATTCAAAGATTGTCAGCCGTTGCTTTTGCTGCAGCAGAGGCTCATGGAAAGAGGCTAGACCATAATGGTAAAATGCGAGCCATAAATGATTTGCCACCTTTAACAACAACAGGCCTTCATCTTAGTGAATTATATCAAGCTCACGCTAAAGACACTATGAGATCAAAAAGCAAAACAAAAGCTCTCCATGCAATTATTCAGTTTCCTGCTCAATTGATAAATCATAACGATAAACAAAATATGCTAAACTATGCTAGAAAATTTATGCAAAAGATATTTGGAGATAATGCTATTTTTGCCGACCGTATGGATCAAGATGAAAAAAGCCAACATGTCGTTGATATATTCTTAGCACCAAAATACATAAAAGAAACCAAACATAGAAAACAATTAGCTATTTCAACTTCAAAACACTTAAAAATCCTTGCAAATAATTATAATAGACCAATTACCTTATGGGGCCAGGGGCAAGCTCTTCAAGATGCCTTTTTTGACTATCTGCGTAATGATATGGCTATCCATAATGTCCAACGTGGCGCCAAAAAGAAAACAAGAACACCTGATTGGCTATCACCCGAAAAATTGATTCATGAGGCGAAAATTGAAACCCAAAAAAATGAAATTAAAAAGCTACAGCAAGAACGAAAGCTATTAGAAGAAAAAATTGTAGCGATAAATATTACATTACAAAATTGGCAACACATGAATGATGAAATGGCTAAGCTTTACAAAATAGCGCAAATAAATAAACCATTAGAACAAATTCATCATGAAGCAGAAAGAAAATGTGAAGAAACCCTTACTCTTTGGCAAACGAGCGGTGCTAAACATGGCAGCCGTGAAGATTTTTATCAATCAATTGCAGAAAACAAAAAAATTATGGAAATAACTGCTATTGATGAAAAAAATAATAGGCTGGAGGGAATTGATGCTAAAACAGGTGAATTTTTTGCCGTTACTTTTCCGATTACACGCGAACAATGGCGTGATTATCAATTTAGATATTTTTCAGATTTATTTTCAGACCAGAGAGAAATGAAAATCGACCACCAAGTCATGAACAATAAAAAGATGCTTTCAAAACTTATTGAAGGATTCAAGAATGTAAAAAAATTAGGCCAAAAATTATTTCTCTATTTTTCAAATCTTCATAAAAATTTATTCAAAGATAAAAGTCCTCAATCAGTTGAATATCTTGCTTCCGCGCTTATTCTTTGTGAAAAGCCTCGCGATCGATATTACGAAGATGTTAAAAACTATGAAAAGCTAGTTGAAGAATTTCATAATCATGAGCTCAATTGTATAAAGCCAGAAATTATCGCTGAGTTAAATGCTCAGATAAAAAATATAACGGACGAACCTTCACCACCAAAAGATGAAGATAATTATCAATATAGCTGTTCACCATCACCGGGCTGGTAATTCGTATCAAAATTAAAATGGATATATATTGTTTTATTTTATATTATACCGTATATATACGGTATTATGAAAAACCAAAACCTTCCGTCTTTCCGCGCACGTTCTGAGCTTATAAAATTAGGCAGCGATATTGCTATTGCACGCAAAAAGCGAAAAATGACCCAGAAACGTCTTGCTGATGGGGCAGGTGTAAATGTGGAAACGATACGGCGGCTAGAAAAAGGTCAAGCTGGAATATCTATAGGTGTTCTTGCTATGGTTTTGATAACCCTTGGTGAGCCGAACCGTTTAGGCAAAATGCTTGATATGGCTTCGGACGATATAGGCTTAGTGCATGACGCCAATAGGCTGCCTAAAAGAATTCGCTCATTAAACAGTAAAAAACGAAACCTTGAGCAGTTAGAGGCTCCACAAAACACTATGCAAGACAATGGCGAGGCCTTTTAATGGCGCAAACAGAATTTAACATATGTATTGGCGATTTAGGAATAGAAGTAGGCACACTTTGGTTTGAAGCCAATGGTGCGCGTCAGCACAGCACATTTCAATATAGCCAATCTTGGTTGAGTAATCCACGGCGCTTTGCGATTGCCCCAGCAATAGCTTTATCCGAAAATCGCTTTTTCTTTAAAGCTGATGACGAGATGAGTTCACCTTTACCGCCACCGCTTGCAGATGCTTCGCCAGATTCCTGGGGGCGAAATATTATTCGGCGGCAAGCAAGAGCGCTTTCCCCAAATGCAACGCCTCTAAACGAATGTGATTATATTTCTGCAATTGATGACTTTAGTCGTATTGGAGCTTTACGGTTAAAGGATCCCAAAACAGGTAAGTTTATTGCAACCAACTCTCATTCTCATAAGCATGATGAGATCCCGCCACTTTTACAACTTGATGAGATGCGTCGCATCATTGCTTTGGTTGAAGAAAATGATCTTGATGGTGATGACCATGTATTGTTAACAAATCTTGTAGCTGCTGCTGGGTCTCTAGGAGGCGCGCGGCCAAAATGCTCGGTTATTGATAAGGCCGGCATCTTATATATTGCTAAATTTACATCAGTACGCGATCAAATGCCTGTAGAAGTGGCAGAAGTTTTAACTTTGGAGCTTGCTCGCCAATGTGGTCTCAATACGCCACAAGCAACTTTAGACAAGCATGGGAAACATGCTGTAGCGCTTATAAAACGGTTTGATCGCAATGACAAAGGGCGTTTACCTTATATTTCAGCGCAAACTATGCTGCAACGACCAGATGCGACGTCGGGAACTTATGAGGAATTAGCACAATCGATAAGAGCCTATTCTGATAATCCACTACGTGATTTAAATGAATTATTTATGCGAATTGCATTTACTATCCTTGTTTCAAATGTTGATGACCATTTAAAAAATCATGGCTTCCTTTATCAGGGTAAGGAAAAATGGCGTCTCTCGCCGCTTTTTGATGTTAATCCTGCACCCGAGCGGCATAAAGAGCTAAAAACAGCAATTTCAGCAATTTCTGGTACAACTGCAAGTATTGAGACTTTAATCGAACATTCTTTATTTTTTGAAATTATAAAAGATAAAGCCGTTGCACAAATTTCACATATGGCTGAAATCATTGCTACTAATTGGCGAGGACTTGCATCCCAATATGGCATGACAAACAAAGACATTAATGCATATCGCTCTGCTTTTGAACATGACGAGATGACACTTGCTCTTAAGCTTTTAAAGTCATAAATTTTCTAGCATAGTTTAGCATATTTTGTTTATCGTTATGATTTATCAATTGAGCAGGAAACTGAATAATTGCATGGAGAGCTTTTGTTTTGCTTTTTGATCTCATAGTGTCTTTAGCGTGAGCTTGATATAATTCACTAAGATGAAGGCCTGTTGTTGTTAAAGGTGGCAAATCATTTATGGCTCGCATTTTACCATTATGGTCTAGCCTCTTTCCATGAGCCTCTGCTGCAGCAAAAGCAACGGCTGACAATCTTTGAATGCGTACAGATCCCGCAACACCTGAGACAGGGCTTTTCACCATAGCATTTATCCTTGCTTTCTAAACGATTTTAAAAAAGGATACACACTATACTTTTTTGTAAATATCGAGAAGATTTAGTAGCGTCACTTTTTTCTAGAGCCTTTTACCTTTCAGACTTCTCTGTCATTTAAGATAATAGAACTTTAATTTTTAGCGTGAGTGCATTTGGTCGTTTTTGACAAGTGATCTGATTTTTGTTCATTTGAGTTGATAAATTTGGACGAAGAATTTGGGTTGTGTTTCAACTATTTTTAAAT
>NZ_CP104898.1:0-8712 GCF_025449315.1 Bartonella sp. HY406
GGCGCATTTACTCAAACTAAAGTTTGAATGCGGTTAGGGTTTCACCCCAACACCCCAAAAAAGGCGCGGCGACAATGGCAATTTACAGCTTGATAGTTTCACGAGTTAGCCGTTCGGACGGTCGCTCTGCACTAGCTGCTGCCGCTTATCGTTCAGGCTCGCGCCTCCATGATAAGCGTACAGGTCAAACCTTTGACTATAAACGTCGCAAAGGTATTACCGATAGCTTTATCACACTACCAGATTACGCCCCAGATTGGGCTAGTGATCGGCTTGCGCTTTGGAATGAAGCTGAGGCGGCCGAAAAACGTAAAAATTCAACTGTAGCGCGCGAATTTATGGTTGCGCTTCCTGCTGAATTAAGCCCAGAGCAACGCCGTGAGCTTGTGCAGCGTTTTGTGTGTGCATTGGTTGATGTTTATGGCTTTGCCATTGATACCGCCATTCATGAGCCAAGTAAGAAGGGTGATGATCGTAATCATCATGCTCATTTGTTAGCTTCTTCACGCGTTTTAACGGCAGAGGGCTTCAAAGAGAAAACGAGGGTGCTGGACGATTCAATCTCTGGCCCGAAAGAGATCACAAAAATACGAAAAATGTGGGCTAGTTTTGCGAATGAAGCTTTAGAGAAAGCCCGAATTGATGCACGAATAGATCACCGTTCTAATGTGATGATTGCTGCTGATAAGAAAGACGAGATTGAGCAACTAGAGAAAGAGGCGACAGCATTAGAAGCTAGTGCGTCGAAGATTAATTCTTTTTCTGATATTAAAAAAGGCATTAAAGCGGTACTGCCCCATTTATCGGCTTTATTTGTAAGAAATCCCGTCGAAAAAGCCGCATTGTTGCGTGAGAAAATCGAAAGCCTTTACAGTCAAGTCTCTATACTCTCCCAACCAATCTTAGCGCATCAAGGCGTTGTCAAAACCGCGATAAAGCGCAAGGAGCAAGAACGGCTAGCCAAGGAACTGGCGGCGAAGCACGAAGCCCAGAGAAAGCGGCAAATTCAAAAGCAGTTAGAAGAAGAAAAACAGCGATTAGAAGCCGATAGGCTCGCAGAAATAGAGCGAGTGAAAAGACTAGAGTTACGTTCAAACAAAAAAACAATTCAAAACCAGTTAAGCGGAATATTTGAAAAAAATAATTGCGATAAAGCTAGGATAGAACCGCTTGTAAGTGCTGTTTTACGGTTGCGCAAGGATGTTGATCTATTGCGTGATAACCAGACTTTAAATCCTAATGCTTTGATGATGATGAACCCTACATTTTCTCAACTGAGAAAATTACTTAATAACTCTCATGAAAAAAGGATGTTGATTAAATCACTCAAAGAAAACAGGTTGTTAGATGATGATAGACTGAACAGTCATGACCTTTATGAATACGCAAAGATCATTTTAGAAAATGATAATATGGAAATAGTGGAGTCTCTTCTCGTTTTTTGTGCTTATGAGGGGGCTTTAAAAGAACATGAACTAGAACTAAAGCCAGAAGCAACAAAAATAGAGCCTGAAGAATCCGAAGATGATTATCATCATAACTGGAATAATGGCCCATCAATGTAATCAATTTGTTAGGATAGTTTTTGCTTTGTGATGTTCAACGATATAGAATGTAAAAGGCACGCAAGTTATAATATTTACGGGATGTTATTTATGACGGCTATCACTAGTAAAGAATTAGATGCAATCCTATCAGGTGATCCGGATGAATTGGATGTGCATCTGCGCCTTATTGAACGCGATTTACTCATTAATAATAAAGCCGTCAGAGTACATTGTCATTGTTTGATGGTTGATGGTAATGGCAAAGTAAAACTTAGACGTCTCGCTGAGTTTATGCGTAATGCTGCTGCGGATTATGCTATTCCACGCCGTAGAATAGAAAGTGCAAAAAAAAGAGATAAAAATTTTAACTCTACATCTGCTATAGCAAAAATTCATGAAGAAGCGATAAATTTATTTACGGACTTAAGTAAAACAGGGGAAGGAGGAGAAATGCTCCTCTTTCTTTTAGCCGAGCGTTTTCTTAAGATGCCACATGTACTTTGTAAAATGGATCTCAAAACAGACTCAAGAATGCATTATCATGGTGCAGATGGTGTTTATGCATCAGTCTCAGATGATGGAAAGTTAAAGTTATTTTGGGGAGAATCTAAAGTTTTTGCCAATCCTACCGACGCCATACGCGAATGCTTAAAATCACTAGCACCTTTCTTAATTGAAGAAGATTCTGAAGAATCTTCGCGAGAGCGAGACTTATTGCTTTTAAGTGATAAGGCTGATTTAGGTGATGAAATATTATCCAATGCATTTAAAAATTTTTTTGATACAAGCCTACCTCTATCTAATAGAGTAGAGTATTGCGGATTAGCAATGATTGGATTTGATGTTGATTTTTATCCTAATGACACAGGTAATTCTACTATAGAGGACATAGTATTTTCTGCCCAACAAGAACTTGCATCTTGGGTAGGATCAATTGGGGCAAGGTTAGACGCGGAAAAGCTTGAAAGATTTGATATTCATTTTCTGTGTGTCCCATTACCATCTGTAAGCGAATTTAGAAAAAATTTTTTAGCAGTTATGGGGCGATCAGATGACTGAAAGAGAACTTCAAAATTGGCTCTATGAAACATCCTTGAATGACGAGTTGCAAAATCTTAGTATAGTTACGGCTCAAATTGATATTGAAAATATTATAAAAAAAGATGAAACATTTAATTTTGATTGGCAAAGACTATTATTTGCGGCAAGTATACTTGTTAGATCAGAAAATACCCTTCATCGTGAAGCTAGCTTACGAATAGCAACTGGTGCTATATTGTTATCTAATTCTGATATTATTCGTGATGCAGCTGCTGTAATTTTTGAGAAGTTATCCAATCATAGAGCAATTTTATTAGCTGAACAACGCGGATATTTAACTCCAGACTTAGAAACTAGGCTTGGAGTTTTGCTACGGATTGAAAATCAACGTAAACAATTAGAAAATTCTATTCTTTTAGAAGCTAGTGGTGAGTTATTACCCGTTAATCAATTTCAGCATGATTTTTGGAAAGCTGCCTCTAATAACAAAGCATGGCTTTCAGCTTCGGCACCTACTGCATCTGGTAAAACTTTTCTTGTTCTAAAATGGCTTGTTGATAGTATAGCAACGAATAAAATTCAACGAGTAATTTATCTTGCACCAACACGTGCTCTTGTTTCTGAAATAGAAACTACACTTAATGAAATTGCTATTCAAGCGCATATTAATATTGAAATATATTCCTTTCCTTCTGTAAAAAAATATAATGATACAAAAGCTTCAGACGGAAAATGCGTTTTCGTTTTCACGCAGGAGCGATTACATTTATTAGCAAATATTTTGCAAGAAATTTTAGATTTTGATCTCATTGTAATTGATGAAGCGCATAAAATTGGTGATCAGCAACGCGGAGTTATTATGCAAGACGCCATTGAGCGCCTTATTCGACGGAGTCCCAATATACGCGTAATTTTCATAAGTCCTGCTACAAAAAATCCAGAAATATTACTTGATGACGCCCCAGAAAATATAGAGAAATTTCCGATAAATAGCGATGCTACAACTGTTTTACAAAACATAATTATTGTTCAACAAGTGCCACGTAAACCCAAAGAATGGGCACTGAAAATTCGTTATAACGAAAAATATCTACCTTTAGGCAGTGTTTTATTGCCTTCAGCACCTTCGTCACAATGCAAAAAAATTGCATTTATTGCTGCTACTATAGGTAAAAGCGGAGGAACATTAGTATATTCCAATGGAAAAAAAGATGCTGAAGAAATAGCAAATTTAATCAGCCAGTTAGTTCAAAAAGTCGAGCCAATCGATGAAGAACTAATGGACTTTGCAAATTTAGTCCGAAAATGTATTCATAAAAATTACCAATTAGCACCATTCATAGAGCTTGGAGTGGCGTTTCATTATGGAAATATGCCATCTTTAATTCGCTTAGAGATTGAACGTTTATTCAAAATAGGAAAAATTAAATTCCTCGTATGTACGTCTACACTTATGGAAGGTGTTAATTTATCATGTAAAAATATTGTTGTTCGTGGTCCTAAAAAAGGTATTGGAACACCAATGGAGCCCCAAGATTTCTGGAATCTTGCAGGTAGGGCTGGTCGATGGGGGAACGAATTTCAAGGTAATATCATATGTATTGATACTTCAAATGAAAGTGTATGGCCATATGGCGTTCCGCAAAGAACTAGTTATCCAATACAACGAGAAACCGATATTGCCATTTCTAAAATTAATGATTTAGCTCAATATATAGAAAAAAAACAAACAGGGGGCGATATTAATGAAGTTGAAGTCCGTACTTTTGAGCAGGTAAGTGCATATTTAACAAGAATATTTGTCAATGATGGATCCTTGACGGAGACACCTTGGGCAAAACGTTACGATGAACCAACCTTAAAATTACTTGCAAAAGCTCTCACTCATGCGACAGAAGGTATGACTATAGAAGCAGATATTGGGATTAGAAATCCTGGGGTCAATTTGATTGGATTACAAAAACTTTTAAATTTTTTTAGCACGTATAAAGGAGAAATTGAAGATTTACTAATTGCGCCACCTGAAAGTGATGATGCTTACGAGCGTTTATTAAATATAATGGCGATAATAAATGAAAATATACTTTTAGTCTTTAAACCTCAAAATTTGATACCTTTACATGGGTTGACAATTTTACAATGGTTAAAAGGTTTTTCTTTACCTGAAATTATAAATAAGAGAATAGAATATAAAAAGAGAAGGGGAGAAACACCTGATATTGCCAAAATTATTAGAAATACCCTTGAAATGGTTGAAAAGACAGCTCGCTTTTTAGCTCCTCGATATTTATCCGCTTATGTTGATGTGTTAAACTATCATCTAAAATTGGTAGGACGAGAAGATCTAATTGATAACGATCTTGATATTGCAATTGCCCTTGAATTAGGCGTCAGTTCTATAACACTACGCTCTTTAATGGAGTTGGGAATATCACGTATAAGTGCAGTAGAACTCTATAAAATTATAGCTTTTGACAATCTTGATGAAGAGGCATGTATCAAATGGATAAAAAAATATGATAGCCGGCTAGATAATATAGGATTACCATCTATCATTGTACGAGAAATACGAGAAAAAATCAATTTAAAGGAAAAAAGGAAAAAATAATTGGCAAAATCGGTAGAGCTAACAAACGGTCGAAAGTGGAAATCACAAAACGCTGCAAGGCAGCACTTCAAGGATATGCTAGCACGTTATCGTGATGACCAACCGATACTCGATCATAGCGATCATAGTGATCTTTCTGCCCTTTTAGAACGTTTTGACTTATTTATCACAGATGGTCCTTCGAAAATAGGGTCAGGTATAAAATATTTTGAGAGACGCATCAATAAGGACGATGGATGGTCTAGTCCAGGATTTTGGGTTATACGTATAGACAATACATCGACAGATTTTAGCTATATTAAAGCGATTACTGGCTTACCAAAAAGTAAAGATGAAGAATTTTATAAAGCGTGCCATAACGCAGTGTCGCAAGATTTAATTAATATGAAACAGCAAGAATTTAAAAAAATAGCTAATGCAGACGACATGATCACATGCGATATTACTGGAAGTTTAATAACATATTCTGATACACAGCTTAGCCATGCTCATCCCCCTTTTGGTTTGATAGTCAAAAATTTTTTAAAACTTAAAGGATGGGAAAATGATATTCCATCAGGAATACTTACTTCTTCCGCAGATGCACAACTCTCCACTCATTTTAGTGATAATGCTATTAGCAACGAATTTAAAATCTTTCATCATAGTCAAGCAAATTTAAGACTAATTAGCAAAAAGATATCAGCACAAAGTACACCGCCACATTCAATTATTCATCGGTCTTTAATTAAATTTAAATAACAACGTTTTTGAGACGCAATACGTATTAATAAAATAAGATGATATCGCTATGATTATTAGGTATCGAAACTCATTCTTGTAATATTATATATTCTTTTATATCATTATATGGGTTTTGATAAAAGAGAGTGTTATGCGGCCATCAGTTGCAATGAATATGAATAGAGAGGCTATGCGCGAGGTAACAAAAAGGTTTCGCGCTAAGAATTTACGCGTATTTGGTTCTGTATTACATGGCAAAGATAGCGATGGTAGCGATATTGATTTATTAGTTGATACATTGCCTGGAGCGACGCTGTTTGACTTAGGAGGATTACAGGTAGAGTTAGAGGAAATTCTCGGTCTTCATGTCGATCTTTTAACACCTGGAGATTTACCTATTAAATTTCGAGATCAGGTTCTTGCTGAAGCTATACCAGTATGACAGAGCAACGGTTATCCGATTATTTAGATCATATGCAACAAGCAGCATTTGATGCATGCTCTTTTGTTGAAGGGCTAGAAAACGATGATTTTTTCAACGACAAACGGACACAACAAGCCGTTATTATGAGTTTAATCATTATAGGTGAAGCTGCTACTAAAATTATGGACAGATATCCTGATTTTGCCGAAGCTCATGCACAGGTACCATGGCGAAGTATGCGCGGCATGCGTAATCGTATTGCTCATGGTTATTTTGGTATAGATCTAGATGTCGTTTGGGATACAGTCCAAAAAGCTTTACCTGAATTACTTGAGCAATTGCAGGCCTTGGATAACTCAAATTAAAGTAAGCCCCCAATCGTAGTTATTTTTTAGACTGCCAAAACCAATGCTTTTTTTTAGGTAATAGGTTTTGGGCTTGCTCTTTCCATGCTTCCGCTTGATTTTTCCACTCTATAATGTGCGTTTCAGCTGTATCAGCACGACGACGCTCTGCTGCTAATTCCGTTTCCAAAACTGCAATCCGCAATAGCAGATTATTATCTGAATTATTAGGGTGGGCAACGTGGGCATTAGGTGGGTATTCTATGTGGGCATGCCCACTGCGCGCCCACTGGGCAAGGTCATCATCTTTTATTGTCCATTGGTTCTTATTGTTTCGTGATGCATTAAGCTCAAAACGCTCAATAGCTCGCATTATTGTCCGTCTCGATACGCCAATTTTTTTTGCTGCTTGACTGGGCGTTAGGGTGGGCATAGGTGGGCATCCTGTTATAAAATGCCCACTGGGCACAGGTGGGCATGCTATTTTAATCTTTAGCTACAGTTTAATCTTCATTTTTTCCTGATGTAGGTAAATTAGGCTCCATATTAGGTAGAAATTGTTGTGATGGCGGTTCTAATCCATCACCGAATGGAATTTGTAACTCTCCAACCTTAGGCAGTCTGCGTAATGGTTTTTGATTTCCTAATTGGTCGGCATCTGATTGTTCATCACTGGAAGCTATGACAGTTGCGGAAAACAGACTAAAACGTAAATTATCTCTTGGTTGCGTCCAAGCTACTCGATCATTAATTACATAAGCATTAGCTGTTCCTGAACCTCCTATTTGTAAAGATTCAATCCAATTACCACTTTTTAAAACTTGGATAGCTCTAATCGCAGTAGGTCTAGAGCACTTCATTATTTTTGCTAAAACAGGTAGGCTAATAACTAAGGCATTATTGTCGCCCATTCGAGCAGTCAAAATATGCATGAGTTGAGCTGCTTTGGGCGATTTTCCAATTAATTCTGCCCAAGCTTCATGAACTTCACGCTCAGTCTGCACCCAAGATGCTTTTTTTACATTTTTAGTTGATACAGCTAATTTTAAATCGCCCATTTTTTTACCTTAAAATTTGATACTAGGTAGTATCACACATGGTATATTTTTGAACATACACTTTCAAAAAATGAAAATCAATGTTTTATTTTTGAAAAAAATATAGCTAAATTTGATACTAGGTAGTATCATGAGCTATGATACTACCTCTCCCCGTAAGTCATTGATTTTATTGAGTATCATTTTTTGCCCTTTCTAATGATCTAAGTACGCGACGCGAAGTGCAACGAGAGAGGGAAGCGCGCCATTAAAAAGCGCTGTAGCGACCGAACGAGTTAAGCAAGCTAAAGCGTCAAAAAACATTTTAAAGTTTTCCATCAAGCGAATGTAATGAACTTGTGTGTAAACTTTCTTCCTTAGTGAATTTTCTTTTTTTGGTTCTTTTTTTCTTTTTTCACCAGTCATAGCCTTTTAAAAATTGTAACGATGACAAGTTACATTTCCCGCTTCATTTACAAATACGCTTTTTCGTCATTTGAATTTAATCTCTATGATTTTCCCCCAAATTCTCATTTCTGCAACCATTCGTATAAGCTTCACTGTGATTATTGCTCTTGATGAAATATAAAGCGGTAAGGAATATGCTTTAAAATCGAAAATAAAGCCCATAGAAGCGTTTTATTGTTTTTTTGGTGTTCGGGTCCATCCATTAAACAATTTTGCATTGTAGGGCGCTTTATGCGATTTTATGATGTCGATAATGGAAGCTAACATTTCATCGCTGCCATGTTCTAGGACGACTGCACCGATTAAAATCTTTCGGCGTGTATCGTCTTTGCGGTTTTGCTTTTCATCGAGTACTTTTTGTCGCTCGTTCCTTGCTTCCATTTGTGCCTTTGTTGGTTTTGGTGTCCTGCCTTGAAAGCCATTGCCGCCGTCTGATATTTTCGCCATTGTGTCACCCTTGTTTTTTGCCGTTGGTGTTGTTACTATTTTGCATGAATTGATTTCTTCATTATAACCGAAG
>NZ_CP104899.1:0-8806 GCF_025449315.1 Bartonella sp. HY406
TTTGATCGCTTGTCCTTTGCCGCTTCATCACTCAAGAGCAAAAATCACTTTGCAATAATTTGAACGGTAAAAGAAAAAAGAACCAAAAAAGAAAATTCAATTAAGCAATTAGTTTTTACACAATCAGCCCTTTGGGTCGCTACGCGAATTTAACCACAGGTTCGTTCCTCACCTGATGGATAAATCTGATTATGCAAAATTCTAATTATTTTTTAACGCTCCGACTTGTTTAAAAAAATCGAAACCTACAGCGCTAATTGAAAGGGCGCGGTTTCGATTTTTTGCGCTTCGCCTCGCGTATGCTAAATAGAGTGAGAAAGAGAAGGTATGTAAGCTATTGTTTTTTATAAACCGCTCGCGACAGATTAGTCGCGGCTCGCGACAGATTAGTCGCTTTTCGCGACAATTTTTATTATTTTTTTGTCGTGACAAACGTTATTCGATGGCGTATGGTACGTCAAAATAACCGAGGATATTGACGCAATGAATGACACCTTCAATTTAACAAAAGTAAACATGCGATCACCCAATTATTCTTTTCAAGAAAATCCATTTATGGAACATGGCACTGAAATAAGAACACGACATAAAACAGTTAAGACCAAGGCATCTATGCAAGAATTGGTAGATTCAAGCACAGGTGAACTTGTAGCAATGTCTATGATACACGTCATTGAAGAAAAAGATGAAGAACATTTTGTTAAAGTTTTCGCTGATGGTGTTAAAGCAGCCTTTGAATTAAAAGCGGCCGGAGCAAAAGTTTTTCAATCTGTTTTAGGTGAATACCAACGGGAAAAAATGACGGGAGGCTATGCCGATAGTTTAACTCTATATTGGTTCGGTGATGGCTTAAATGGAAAAAGTATAGGCATATCCGAAAGAACATTTCAAAGAGGACTAAAAGAACTCGTTGAAAAAGGCTTCTTAGCTCATAGAGCTCCAAATCAATTTTGGGTCAATCCAGCTTTATTTTTTAAAGGCGATAGAGTTGCATTTATGAGGGAATATCGATTGAAATCACCGCCCAAAAAATTAAAAAACGATAAGAGCCAAATCGAGTTTGAAGAAATTTAAATAAATTTATTATATTTATTGTGCTTTAATGTCATTGTGACTGTCACAATGATAGTCAGAAGGATTGTCAATATGACAGGTGATTTTGAATTTATGACATATGACGATGCAGCATCGCGTCTAGGAATTGCACAAGCATCGGTAAGAAGGCAGGCTGCTCGAAATAAGTGGCCTAAAAAAAAGAGAAATGATGGTCGCATATCTGTCGGTATACCTGTCGCACGACTATCAATTGACAAGCCTATAGACAGTCATGATGACACCCATGACAAAAGTTATTTAATTCAAGAATTACAACATCGTATTTCTATCTTAGAAATTGAATTATTAAATGAGAAAAAGCTAAACGAAATCACAATAACAGATCGTGACAATTGGAAAACTCAAGCCGACGCATGGCAAGAGCAGGCTCAACATTTACTAACTAAAAAACGACGCTGGTTTTGGCAAAAATAAAATAGCACTATTAATTGATAATAGTTGATAAGACACCATTTTTATGAGATGCTATTCCATAAAAGCGGAGAAGATGAATGATCAGTGCTGATTTAGGAAAACAACTTGAAAATTATGTTCAAAAGCTCGTTGATAACGGCCGATATGGCTCTAAAAGTGAAGTTTTACGCGAGGGCATTAGATTAGTACAGGAAAGAGAAATGCGCTTAGTAATGCTTGATCAAGCAATTAATAAAGGCATTGAAGATGCTGAAGCAGGCAATACCAAATCTGCAAACTCTGTATTTGATGCTTTAGAACAGAAATACCAATTAATGCTTGAAAAGAATAATTGACGGCATGCTTATAGAATTTACCCAAGAAGCCCAAAATGACCTTGGAAAAATTGCCGATTACATAGCGAGTGATAATCCAAAACGTTCATATTCATTTGTTCAAGAAATACGCGCCAAATGTGAGAATATAGCCTCAATACCACTAGGTTTTCCCCTCGTATCGCGATATGAACATTTAAATATTCGTCGCTGTATTTTTGGTAATTACCTCATATTTTACCGCATTAAAGAAGATACTATCTTGATAATACGTATTATTCATGGCGCGAGCGATTACACCAATATTCTTTAAATTATCAAAATTAGCAAATCGTCCTTCACCCTTTAAATAATTTTAAGATTATTTTTTGAGAAAAATAAATAGCAGACTTTCTGCTATTTAATTATCAAAATTAAATTGTCTCAAAAACGTTTGTTATTTATAAACACCATATAAAGATCATTGGCCTTGTCGCAAAGTTTAAATTAAACGCATTTATGCCTTGAACACCTAGTTTTTAGGTATTGTTAACTTGTCTAATTCCCAATATATCGTGTAGCAATTGGTTTTGCTCTAGTGTAGTCTATGCACCTTTTGACCCAAATCCTTTTTCAAGCCAAAACATCGCTTCATAGCCGCTTATCGTTCGCTTGGCCGTCCTTGATGATTGAAAGCCATCATTCCGTGACATTGGCCTTTTAAGCCGAGAATGATCGCTTTCAATGCCTTGTTGTAGTACCATTGGTAGCGTAATGGGTGTGCCTTTTAGAAAGCAAATTATCTTCAGTTAATGACTGCAACGCACAAGAAAAAGCTTTTGCTTTATCTGTTCCAATCTTTGAAGGTTCAAAGAGCCTATCATCTTTAAAAGCTTTTCGGAAAAAGCGAATGGCAGCACCTTTATCTCTCGATGCTGTCAGTAAGAAATCAATGGAAACACCATGTTTATCAATTGCGCGATAGAGATATTTCCATTGGCCTTTAACCTTGATGTAGGTCTCATCAATGCGAACTGAGCCGCAATGGGGTTTTCTGAAATTTCGTAAGCGTTTTTCCATTAATGGCGCATATTTCAATATCCAACGGTTGATTGTGCTATGATCAACCTTGATGCCGCGCTCCAATAATAGCTCTTCAATATCTCTATAGCTTAAACAATAACGCAGATACCAATTGATAGCCTGAATAATGATTCATTGCATCAAAGTGGCAACCTTTAAAATCATTCCTTGCACGATGAAATAATATATTCTTTAATCTTTCTAGCATCCCTGTCTCCCTAAAACAGCAAAGCATAGTCTCAAGTTTTCTTATTTTTTACGTTAACGCAGATTACGAATAATATTTGCGATAAGGCCATTTTTCTTGATAACTTACAATGTGTTAAATACATTTTGAGACTGTACCAAATTAACCAATCTAGTACAGCCCCATTGATAATTAAGTTGGATCATTGAAAAAAACTGGAATTTCAGAATTTTCTTTATCCAGATTCATAAATTTACGTGAAGCACGTAAAGCTTCTCCAACAGAAACATCCATATCAAGATATCTATACGTCCCCAATCTCCCTAAAAATGTAACATTTTTTTCAAAACCTGCTAACTCAATATATTTTGAAAGCATCGTATTTTCTGCAGCTAAACGTATTGGATAATAGGGAATATCATTTTCACCACAATAAGAACTGTATTCGTGAAAAATAATCGTTTTTTCATATACATTATGCGGTGTAAAGTATTTGTGTTCTGTTATCCTTGTAAATGGAAATTTTTCTTCCGGGTAACTCATAACCGCACAGCCCTGGTAATCGCCATTATGTATGCTTTTATCGAAGCGAAGTGTTCTATAACCTAGTCTTCCTTCTTTATGGTAAAACCATGCATCTAGAGGGCCTGTATAAAATATATGGTCATAATCTTTTTTATCTTCTTGGCGAAACTCGCGGTTAAGATATAGATGAATATTCTTATGCTTCAGAAGATTATCTACCATATGGGTATATCCATCACGGGGGATACCTTGATAGTAATGATTATAGTAATTATCGTTATAATTAAATCTAACTGGCAAACGCTTTAGAATAGATGCAGGCAATAAAGATGGATCTATCCCCCATTGCTTTGCCGCATATCCTTTAAAAAAATATTCATAAAATTTTTTACCCAAAAATTTTACAGCTTGATCTTCAAAACTTATAACATTTTCAATTTTTTCCCCTATTTGTTCCAAAAAAATTTTTGCTTCATTAGGGGAAAAGGTCTTATTATAAAATTGATTTATGGTAAGAAGGTTAATCGGAAGGCTATACACTCTTCCTCCTGTTGTTGCTTTAACTTGGCAAATATAGCTCTCAAATTCAGCAAAACTTGTCACAAAGTCCCATACTTCCTTGTCATCCGTATGGAAAATATGAGGGCCATGAACGTGAACAAGAATGCCTGTTTCAGGATCAACTTCTGTGTAACAATTCCCTGCAACGTGATTTCGTTTTTCAAAAACACTCACATGATAGCCATTTGAAGCAAGCTCATGCGCAATTACAGACCCAGTTAGCCCTGCTCCTACAATAAGAATATCTTTCCTCATTTTATCAAAACTCGCTCTTGATATTATATTTAGACATTACTTCTGGATTTATTTTTCTATATTTTTTTATTATAAAAATAATAATATTCCTCCTCATACCCCTAGGAAGGGCTCTCCACAACCTTCTGTAGAAACTTGTCTTTGTATTTTTAGTCCGACTGACTGGGCCAGGAGAGATCGTAGATTTATAGTGTGGCACGGTAGAATTTAATTTATCGAGATACCTGATAAATACAGCTTCATACCAATGTGTTTTACGCAGGTAGAACCAGTAATAAGAACTTAATGGATGTTCTTCATTCAACCATGGTTTACTTAATCCTGCAAAGTGCAATATAGATGGATTTGATATAGAATCTTTATATATCTTAATATCTTCTTTTATTAAAAATCTTTCTGTATCCTCATTTAAAAATACTGAGTTCCATTCATTACTAATTAACAAAACATCTCCTAACAAATTCTTGTTAAGAACATCCTGATCAAGGAACCAATATTTTCTATCAGAAAGATCTTCAACCATTTTAGTAGAATATCTTTTCTCTCTCATTTTCTTCAAATTAAATAGGATAGTTCCTGCCTGGAAATATTCATTATATTTTTCGCCCATATTTAGGTATTGTGAAAGATAAATCTTTGCAGGTATCCCACCGGATTCAGCAATGGATTTAACACCTAGGGCAGTAAATGTTCGCATGATTAGATCTGGGACAGCCGCTACAGATTTTCCCTTCATATCAATGTTATATAATTTAGTGATATCTGAAATAACGATCATGTCAGTATCAAGAAATAAAACACGATCATAGTTAGGCAGAATGTCAGGAAGCAATAAACGGTAGAATGTAGGTTTAGCGAAATAAGAATGTGTTTCTACTCCTAGAAACTGATTAGACATATCTATAAACGTAATACGTCCGTGTTTATTATAAATCTGTGGAATATGCTCTAAAGCTCTTCTGTCTTCATTTCTAATTCCTCCATCCAGAACGATAAAATCTATAAATGCATCTTTATCAGAATTATCAAAAACTGAATGAATAAGGGCAGCTATATGAGGCAGGTAAGCCTGATCAGACGCTGCTACTACAGATGTTACATTCATGTCTGTTACCGGTTTTTCTGGACCAGAAGGCTCAGGGGTTGTGTCGGTAAGTATGACCATAGGTACTTCAGAAAATTTTACATTTGGAGAGGTAGCTCGTTTTTTTAAAATAAAAGTGGTAAATAATCGTTCAGACAAATATCCTATTACACGTTTTTCCTGATCATTATATTCATCAAGATCAATTTCTTTTCTTAACTCTTCTAATATTGGAAAAACCCAATCGCAGTACTCTATAAAAATAGATCGCTTAAAAATAAAAATATTACATGGATAAATAATATTTCCTAATGCCATTTCCTTAAAATAAGCAATGTCGTCAGGATACAAATCTGAAACAACTCTCTCTGCTATTCTAAAATCTTTAATATGATGATAATTTGCATTTTTATAATGTTCTTCTACAGTAGAATCTACTTTGAAAGGATCTGGAAGAACGCCATCTTTGCCTTTCATAAATTTATTTATAAAATTAGAATTAAGGCCAAAATTATTTGTAAAGTTTGTGTCAAACTTATCTACTATAATTCCATGTATCGTTTTATTTGATCTATTAATTTCATGGTGTAAATCCAAAAATCTACGATAATGCATAAATCCGATATAATCGAATTTTGCATCGTTTTTCCAAGCCCAATACAGGGCAGTCATTTCACAATATGATTTATTTAAATTTGAAATATTATCTCCGGTATCATCCCCAATCATATTTAATTTTTTCTTAGAGAGAGACCTTCCGCACTGAATTGGAGTCAATACATCATTTGACAAAATGCGGGTATTAGAAAAATAGCTTACATATATTTTATTCACACTAAATTACCTTAATTCTTACTGAGACCGTTTGTAGAATATGTTTTTTTTGAGATGGCGTAAACCTCAATTCATGAGTTCCTCTTTAAACAGAATCTCTCACCCCCGAGAACACCCCAGTAAAATTGTTGTATTCAAATGCTTTGAGACTATTTTAGTTTAAAAATAAGAGATGATTTTGTCTCATTTTTTTGTTCAGTTATGTCGCTTTTTTGATAAATCAAGCATCGTTTTTATAGAGTTTTGTTTTTAATTATTCTCCTTTGTTCGATGATTTCATTTACTCTGCCAAAATAAACATCAACAAGTGTCATATTATTGAGACTTTCATGATATCTGTGATTGTTATAATAATCGACAGAAGCTTTAATTTGTATTTCTAGGTCTTGCAGAAATAAGTAATTTTTAAGTAAAATACGATATTTCAATGTCTGATGCCATCTTTCAATCTTTCCCTGTGTTTGTGGATATATTGACGCCCCTAAGTTGGATATCATCTTTCCTTCATATCCATATATTGTTGGATGGACAAAAAACAAAAATATTGCTAATTAAGTATAAAAAGCCTTTTAAATTAAAGGTTTTAAAAAATGATATTGAGTTTCAAGTTGATACAATATTTTGGATAAGATCAAATTATTTAAAAGAATTTGTTAATTTGGGTTTTGGTTGGAAAAATTATCCATTAGAACCTATCGAAACTGACGACACAATACTTCATGCTTTAGAACGATTGGTGTGAGCATTTGCACAACACAGAGAGCACTATGCCCTGCCCCATAATGATGGAATTATATGATGAATATCGCTATATTTGGTGGAACTGGTTTTATAGGGAAAAGGGTTGTAAAAAACTTGATAGAAAACAATTATTTTGTCAAGGTCATTAGCCGTAGCTTTAGTAAATCTGATATAAAGCCATCTGAAAACATCCAATATATAACGGCTGATATAGCTCATCTTGAAAATCACCATAATGTTTTTCAAGATGTCGATACTATTGTTTATCTCATTACTACAACAACACCTAAATCATCTTTTGATGATCCGCTATATGATATTGAAACAAATCTTATATCTTTTATCAAACTTCTCAAATTGTGTAAGGACTATCCTATTAAACGGTTTATTTTTGCCTCTTCTGGTGGAACTGTTTATGGCTTGCCAAAATACAATCCTATTGATGAAGAGCATCCAACAAATCCTTTTGTTTCCTATGGTATCGTCAAACTAGCTATGGAAAAATATCTTCTTTCATATGCAAATTTATATGGTTTTAAACCAACAATCATGCGCATATCAAACCCTTATGGTGAGGGGCAAAAATCACAAGGTAGTCAAGGGGTTATTAGATCTTTTATCAATAATATATGCATTGATCAGCCTATAGAAATATGGGGCGACGGCCTCGCCAAAAGAGATTTTTTACATGTTGAAGATGTGGCCAACGCTTTTGTTAAAGCTTTGGAGTATAAAGGTGATGAAGTCATATTTAATATTTCATCTGGCCAAGAAACTTCAATTAATAATATCATCGAAATATTACGTGATGTTGTTCATAAAGATTTTATTGTGAACTATAATGAAGCGCGTTTTTTTGATGTTAAAATAAATGTTTTATCTGCCCAAAAAGCTGAAAAAAAACTGCATTGGAAAACATCTATTGACTTACAAACTGGTATCAAAAGAATGTATGATCACTATTCATAATGTGTAAATACTAATTCATTTAGTTATTAGGAAAACATAAATTATATAATATGCACACATCATTTAAAGTCATTAAATTTTACAAATTCATTCCTCGACTTCAAAGAGGAATGCAAGACTTGATATTTCAATCAAACCACGTTTGCCTGAAACAATCTGCATCATAACCTTTATCGGTAATGAGTTCTTGCGTATCAGACAGATCTGTTACATGTGACAGGGGAAAATAAGGTGATATGCGCGCCATTTGATCTTCACTCATTGGCTACCTCCATAAAACCAATGTAAACAGAACCACAATGAGGTTTTCTAAAATTTTGCAATCTTTTTTCCATTAATGGTGCATATTTTAATATTCAACGGTTGATTATACTATGATCGACCTTGATGCCGCGTTTCAATAACAGCTCTTCAATATCCCGATAGCTTAAACAATAGCTAAAATACCAGTTGATGGCCTGAATAATGATCATTGCGTCTTTGGCTTTCCTGCACGATATAACAAGCTTTGATATTCCATTTTTGTAGCGCTGTTCACGCATTGGCGACATGAAAATGTCAACTGCTCCAGAGCCTTTTTCGTCCGTGTCATAGCGCAAAAACAATTTCTGCGTTTTTTTGAATAACAATTAAAATAAATTACCGCTTAATTTCAATTTTAAAGCCCTTGAAGCGCAAAAACGTTTAAAACCATAAAGGAAATACAAAAAACAAATAAAACACTTCCACGCCTCTTATTTTCGA